>NZ_CP128540.1:717500-3117500 GCF_021283545.2 Pseudomonas alloputida
ACGTCGAGCAGGTACGAAAGTAGGTCTTAGTGATCCGGTGGTTCTGTATGGAAGGGCCATCGCTCAACGGATAAAAGGTACTCCGGGGATAACAGGCTGATACCGCCCAAGAGTTCATATCGACGGCGGTGTTTGGCACCTCGATGTCGGCTCATCACATCCTGGGGCTGAAGCCGGTCCCAAGGGTATGGCTGTTCGCCATTTAAAGTGGTACGCGAGCTGGGTTTAGAACGTCGTGAGACAGTTCGGTCCCTATCTGCCGTGGACGTTTGAGATTTGAGAGGGGCTGCTCCTAGTACGAGAGGACCGGAGTGGACGAACCTCTGGTGTTCCGGTTGTCACGCCAGTGGCATTGCCGGGTAGCTATGTTCGGAAGAGATAACCGCTGAAAGCATCTAAGCGGGAAACTTGCCTCAAGATGAGATCTCACTGGGATCTTGAATCCCCTAAAGGGCCGTCGAAGACTACGACGTTGATAGGTTGGGTGTGTAAGCGCTGTGAGGCGTTGAGCTAACCAATACTAATTGCCCGTGAGGCTTGACCATATAACACCCAAGCAATCTGCTACGCAGATTGTGGTGGTGAAGACGAAAGACCCGAAAATTCGTGCTTTACACAAGAGCTTCGCAAATATCGCATATCCGAATTCGCTGGGCTGTCCATCTGGACATTCTGGCAACAGAATTTCTTGACGACCATAGAGCATTGGAACCACCTGATCCCATCCCGAACTCAGTAGTGAAACGATGCATCGCCGATGGTAGTGTGGGGTTTCCCCATGTGAGAGTAGGTCATCGTCAAGATTCATTTCGCAAAACCCCTATCTGCGCATGCAGGTAGGGGTTTTGTCTTTGGTGGGAAAAAAACTGGAACTGCTCGAATCACTGCGGGAGCGGAGATGGCACCGGCGTTGCCGGTGTTTGCGGGTAAACCCGCTCCTACAAGGGATGGGTGCAACGCCAGGCAGGGGCGCACCCCCGCACACTCTTCAGGACAGCGTCGCCTCCCATAATTCGAGTCAGAACACTAGAATAGCCCCCACGCACCTATACAGAAGCGCTCTATGTCCAATTCTGTCGAACCTGAAACCCTGGCCCAGCTGCCGTTGGACGAGCTTGTCGCCTGCCATGAATGCGACCTGCTGCTGCGCAAGCCCGTGCTGCAGCATGATGAGAAAGCCCAATGCCCGCGCTGCGGCTACGAGCTCTATGCCCATCGGCACAATGTGGTCAATCGCAGCCTGGCCTTGGTGCTGACGGCCCTTTTGCTGTTCGTGCCGGCCAATTTCCTGCCGATCATGCAGTTGCACCTGCTTGGCCAGACTTCGGACGATACGGTCTGGAGTGGCGTGCTAGGCCTGTACAACTCGGGAATGCGCGGTGTTGCCGTAGTGGTACTGCTCTGTAGCATGGTCATTCCGCTGGCGAAGCTGCTCTGTCAGCTGGCCGTGCTGTTGAGCATCCGCTTGAACTTCGGGCGTGACTACGGCCTGGTCTTCTACCGCATCTATCACCACCTGCGTGACTGGGGCATGCTCGAGGTCTATTTCATGGGGGTGCTGGTGGCCATCGTCAAATTGGTTGACCTGGCCGAACTGACCGTGGGCCTTGGGCTGTTCTGTTTCATCAGTCTGTTATTGATCCAGGTGTGGCTCGAAGTGGTGATGTCGCCCCACCAGATCTGGAGTGCGCTATCGGGGGAGGACCTGCATGCGGGCGATTGACGCAGGCATTGTTGTCTGCAATGAGTGTCACGAGCTGAACAGGCAGGAGCCAGACAGCACTTCGCAAACCTGCACACGTTGCGGCGCTATCGTGCATGCACGCCGGCCGAACAGTATCGTGCGCACCTGGGCGTTGCTGATTGCGGCGTCGATCCTCTACATCCCGGCCAACATACTGCCGATCATGACCGTGAGTACCCTCGGTCAGGGTAGCCCGGACACCATCATGTCCGGTGTCATCACCCTGCTCAAGCACGGCATGGTGCCCATTGCGGCTGTGGTGTTCATTGCCAGTATCCTGGTCCCCACGTTCAAGCTGGTGGGCATCGGCTTGCTGTTGTACTCCGTTCAGCGGCGGCAGCCGCTTTCGGCCCGGCAGCGGATATTGATGTACCGCTTCATCGAATTCATTGGGCGCTGGTCCATGCTGGACATCTTCGTCATTGCCATCCTGGTGGCAGTGGTGAATTTTGGCCGAATAGCCAGTGTCGAAGCCAACCTGGGCGCTGTCGCCTTCGCAACTGTGGTGATCCTGACAATGCTTGCCGCTTTAACTTTCGATCCCCGACTGATTTGGGATAACACGGAGTCGGAGGACGACCATGAGTGACCTGCCAACGGCTAAAACCCGCCCAGCCTCGAACTGGTCGGCCATCTGGATCCTGCCTTTGATTGCGCTGATGATCGGTGGCTGGCTCGCGTGGCAGGCCTACCGCGACGCTGGTGTGGAAATTGAAGTCCGCTTCGAGTCGGGAGAGGGTATCGTCGCCAACAAGACCGAGGTCATCTACAAAGGCATGCCGGTTGGCAAGGTGAAAAGCCTGGTGCTCGACGCCAAGGGCGACACGCAGGGGGTGATCGCTACCATCGAGATGAACAAGGCTGCCGAGCCCCATCTAACCAAAGGCACGCGTTTCTGGCTGGTGAAGCCGAGTGTCAGCCTGGCCGGTATATCTGGCCTTGAAACACTGGTGTCGGGTAACTACATCGCCGTTAGCCCGGGAGAGGGGGAACGTACCAAACGCTTTGTGGCATTGAAGGTGGCGCCACCGCTCTCGGATTCTGAACCAGGCCTGCACCTGACCCTCAAGGCCGACAGGCTGGGCTCGCTCAACCGTGACAGCCCGGTGTTCTACAAGCAGATTCAGGTAGGCCGGGTGAAAAGCTACCGCCTGTCCGAGGACCAGAGCACCGTAGAGGTGAAAGTCTTCATCGAGCCGGCCTACGCCAGCCTGGTGCGCAAGCACACGCGTTTCTGGAACGCCAGCGGTGTCAGCATCGATGCTTCGCTTTCGGGTGTGAAGGTGCGCAGTGAGTCTTTGTCGAGCATTGTGGCGGGTGGTATCGCCTTCGCCACGCCGGAGTACCGCAAGGACAGCCCTCCCACCGACCCGAGCCTGCCGTTCCGCCTGTACGAGGACTTCGATGCCGCCCAGGCGGGTATCCGGGTAAAAGTGAAGCTGAGCGATTATGAAGGCCTGCAGGCGGGTCGCACGCCGGTCATGTACAAGGGCATCCAGGTGGGCTCGCTGAAAGCCCTGAAGATGGAAGACAACCTGGCCAGCGCTTCGGCCGAGCTGACACTCGACCCACTGACCGAGGACTACCTGGTAGACGGGACACAGTTCTGGGTAGTCAAACCGTCGATTTCCCTGGCGGGAATCACTGGCCTGGAAGCCTTGGTCAAAGGTAACTACATTGCCATTCGTCCTGGTGAGAAGGGCGCACGGCCAGAGCGTGAGTTCGAGGCGCGTGCCAAGGCGCCGCCGCTCGACCTCAAAGCGCCGGGCCTGCACATGGTGTTGTTCGCCGACACCTTGGGTTCGCTGGAAATCGGCAGCCCGGTGACGTACCGCCAGGTGAAGGTGGGTAGCGTGCAGAGCTATCAGTTCGCCCGTAACAGCAACCGCATCCTGATCGGTGTGCATATCGAGAAGGAGTACGAGAAGCTGGTCAATGGTTCGTCGCGCTTCTGGAACGTCAGTGGGATCACCCTGACCGGCGGCCTGTCGGGCATCAAGATCAAGAGTGAGTCGCTGCAAACACTGATGGCCGGCGGTATTGCGTTCGATACGCCACGGCCCGATGTACCGCTGAAACGGCACATTCCACGCTTCCGCCTGCATGACAGCCAGGAAGCGGTGAACCGTGCGGGTACGTTGATCACCATCCGTGTGGATCGTGCCGATGGCCTGAAACCGGGTACGGCCATCCGCTTCCGCGGCCTGGATGTGGGCAGCATCGAGAGCGTCGACCTCACCGATGACCTGCAGGCGGTGCTGCTACGGGCGCGCATTACCGAATCGGCGGATCGCATTGCCCGTGCCGGTACGCAGTTCTGGGTGGTCAAGCCGGCCCTGGGCCTGGTGCGCACTGAAAACCTGGACACCTTGATAGGTGGGCAGTACCTGGAAGTGCAGCCAGCAGCCAAGAACCGTGGGCCACAGCGCGATTTCATCGCCCTGGCCGAAGCACCGGAGGTAGCAGGGCCAGAGGTCGGCCTGCCATTGACGCTCAGTGCGCCACGCCGTGGCTCGATCAAGCCGGGTGTGCCGGTTACCTATCGTGAGGTTACGGTGGGCAAGGTGACAGGCTTCGAGCTGGGCCAGAGCGCTGACCGCGTGCTGATTCATATCCTCATCGAGCCGCGCTATGCCGCCTTGGTGCGCAGCGGTAGCCGCTTCTGGAACAGCAGTGGTTTCGGTTTCGACTGGGGTCTGTTCAAGGGCGCTACAGTGCGTACCGAGTCGGTGGAAACCCTGATCGATGGCGGTATCGCCTTCGCAACGCCAGATGGCGAGCAGATGGGTAACCCGGCGCGGCCGCAGCAGACCTTTGCCTTGTTCGAAAAGGCCGAGGATGAATGGCTGCAGTGGGCACCGAAGATTCAGATCGCCAAGTGATGTAAAAGTAGGGCCGCCAAGCGCGGCCCTGCTTTTTTGTGGGAGCGGCCTTGCGTCGCGAAAGGGGCGCGTAGCGGCCCCTCGGTCTCAGCGCAGAAAGTGAGATTGCCGGGGCTGCCCCGCAGCCCTATCGCGACACAAGGCCGCTCCCACAGATCGAGTCCCGCATGGAACTGGGCCCGCAAGCATAAATCGCAGGCAACAAAAAACCGACCCTAGGGTCGGTTTTTCGACTAGCGCGTCGCTTAGGCAGCTGCAGCTTCTTTCAGCGCCTTGATGTGGCCATTCAGACGGCCTTTGTGACGAGCAGCCTTGTTCTTGTGGATGATACCCTTGTCGGCCATACGGTCGATTACAGGTACAGCCAGAACGTAAGCGGCTTGCGCTTTTTCGGCGTCTTTTGCGTCGATGGCTTTAACTACATTCTTGATGTAGGTGCGGACCATGGAACGCAGGCTGGCGTTGTGGCTGCGACGCTTCTCAGCCTGTTTTGCACGTTTCTTGGCGGAAGGTGTGTTGGCCACCGTCGAGCTCCTCGAAAGACTTTAGGTAAATAGCAAACAAAATAGGCCGCGAATCATGCCGATCAGTCGAGCGGATGTCAAGGCCACCTGCAAGGTTCCGCCGAGCGGTGCGCCAACAAGCGGGAAAGATTCCTTTCTGCTGCGCGACCTGTACACTCGGGAATTTTTGGCTCCCCTGCGAAGGCGCGGGAGTATCGCACATTCGGACGCTGTCTGGCAGCGTCCTCTGTCATTGGCGTGAATCTTTTCGATGAACCTGCTCAAATCCCTGGCTGCAGTAAGCTCGATCACCATGATTTCGCGGGTGCTGGGCTTTGTTCGCGACACCATCCTGGCCCGCATCTTTGGTGCTGGTGTCGCTACCGATGCCTTCTTCATCGCGTTCAAACTGCCCAACCTGTTGCGGCGCATCTTCGCCGAAGGCGCATTCTCCCAGGCCTTCGTGCCGATTCTGGCCGAGTACAAGACCCAGCAGGGCGAGGAGGCGACGCGCACCTTCATTGCCTATGTCAGCGGCCTTCTGACCCTGGTGCTGGCCCTGGTGACCGCCATCGGCATCCTCGCTGCACCGTGGGTGGTGTGGGCCACGGCCCCGGGTTTTGTCGACAGCACCGAAAAATACGCGCTGACCACCGACCTGTTGCGGGTGACGTTTCCTTATATATTCCTGATCTCGCTGTCTTCCCTGGCCGGAGCGATCCTCAATACCTGGAACCGCTTTTCGGTGCCGGCCTTCACGCCTACCTTGCTGAACGTGGCGATGATCGCCTTCGCCGTGTTGCTGACGCCGTACTTCAACCCGCCAATCATGGCGTTGGCCTGGGGCGTGCTGGCGGGTGGCCTGGCGCAGTTGCTGTACCAGCTGCCAGCGCTGAAGAAGATCGGCATGCTCGTGTTGCCGCGCCTGAACCTCAAGGACGCGGGAGTGTGGCGGGTACTGAAACAGATGCTGCCGGCGATCCTGGGGGTGTCGGTGAGCCAGATCTCGCTGATCATCAACACCATCTTCGCTTCCTTCCTGGTGGCCGGCTCGGTGTCGTGGATGTACTACGCCGACCGCCTCATGGAGCTGCCTTCCGGTGTGCTGGGCGTTGCCCTGGGCACTATCCTGCTGCCGACACTGGCCAAGACCTACGCCAACAAGGACCGCGAGGAGTACTCGCGAATTCTCGACTGGGGCCTGCGCCTGTGCTTCCTGCTGGTACTGCCCTGCACCCTGGCGTTGGCCATTCTTGCCGAACCGCTGACCGTTGCTTTGTTTCAATATGGCAAGTTCAGCGCGTTTGATGCGGCGATGACCCAGCGGGCGTTGATCGCCTATTCCGTGGGCTTGCTGGCGATCATTCTGATCAAGGTACTGGCACCTGGCTTCTATGCGCAGCAGAATATTCGCACGCCGGTGAAGATCGCAGTCTTCACCCTGGTCTGCACCCAGCTGTTCAACCTTGCCCTGGTCGGCCCGCTTGCACATGCCGGCCTGGCATTGGCGATCAGCCTCGGTGCCTGCCTGAATGCCGGTTTGCTGTTCTGGAAGCTGCGCAGTCAGCAGCTGTTCGAGCCTCAGCCTGGCTGGGCAGTGTTCCTGCTCAAGCTTGTGTTGGCGGTGACGCTGATGTCGGCGGTACTGCTGGCGGGCATGCACTATATGCCGGCCTGGGAGCAGGGCATCATGCTTGAGCGCTTCCTGCGGCTTGGGGCGCTGATCCTGGCGGGCGTCGTGACGTATTTTGGCTGCCTGTACCTGTGTGGCTTCCGGCCCCGGCATTTCGCTCGCAAGGCCTTGCACTGAGGCTTTTGGCGGGTCAGGCGTCGGTTTTTCGCATTCCACGCCGCCCTTGGGCGCTGCTGCCTGTCACCAGCGCCCGGGTGTGGTTATAATCGGCCACTTTATGAGCAAGAAGCGCGTTATGCAGCTGGTTCGAGGTCTTCACAACCTGCGCCCCGAGCACCGGGGCTGTGTCGCCACCATTGGCAACTTCGACGGGGTTCACCGCGGCCACCAGGCAATCCTGGCGCGCCTGCGCGAGCGCGGTCAGGCCTTGGGCCTGCCGACCTGCGTGGTGATCTTCGAACCACAACCACGCGAGTACTTCGCACCCGATACCGCGCCAGCGCGCCTGGCCCGGCTGCGCGACAAGATCGAGCTGCTGGCGACCGAAGGCATCGACCGGGTGCTGTGCCTGGCGTTCAACCAGCGTCTGAGCAAGCTCAGTGCCGATGCCTTCGTCAAGGCCATCCTGGTCGACGGCCTGGGCGTGCGTCATCTCGAAGTGGGCGATGACTTCCGCTTCGGCTGCGACCGCGCTGGCGACTTCGCTTTCCTGGTCGAGGCCGGCAACGCGTACGGCTTTACCGTCGAGGCCGCCAACACGGTCATCCAGGATGGCCTGCGGGTCAGCAGCACCGAAGTGCGCAAGGCCTTGTCCGAGGGCGACTTCGAACTGGCCGAACACCTGCTGGGCCGCCCGTACCGCATTACAGGCCGCGTGCTGCACGGCCAGAAGCTGGCCCGCCAGCTCGGCACACCAACCGCCAACATCCAGCTCAAGCGCCGCCGCGTGCCGCTGTCCGGGGTATACCTGGCCAGCATCGTGATCGACGGCAAAGCTTGGCCGGGTGTCGGCAATATCGGCGTGCGCCCCACCGTTGCCGGTGATGGGCGCCCGCACCTGGAGATTCATCTTCTGGACTTTGCCGGCGATCTTTACGGCCGGCGCCTGACGGTGGAGTTCCACCACAAGCTGCGTGAAGAGCAGCGATTCGCCTCCCTGGAGGCGCTGAAGTCGGCGATCGATGCGGATATCGCCGCCGCACGTGCACATTGGCACGCTCAACCGCTAACGAAGAGCCTGAAATGACCGACTACAAAGCCACGCTTAACCTTCCGGACACCGCCTTCCCCATGAAGGCCGGCCTGCCTCAGCGCGAACCGCAGATCCTGCAGCGCTGGGACAGCATTGGCCTGTACCAGAAGCTGCGCGAAATTGGCAAGGATCGTCCCAAGTTCGTCCTGCACGACGGCCCGCCCTATGCCAACGGCAAGATTCACATCGGTCATGCGCTGAACAAGATCCTCAAGGACATGATCGTCCGTTCCAAGACCCTGGCCGGCTTCGATGCGCCGTACGTGCCAGGTTGGGACTGCCACGGCCTGCCGATCGAGCACAAGGTCGAGGTTACCCACGGCAAGCACCTCTCCGCCGACCGTACCCGCGAGCTGTGCCGCGAGTACGCTGCCGAGCAGATCGAAGGGCAGAAGACCGAGTTCATCCGCCTGGGCGTGCTGGGTGACTGGGACAACCCATACAAGACCATGAACTTCGCCAACGAGGCCGGTGAAATCCGCGCCCTGGCCGAGATGGTCAAGCAAGGCTTCGTGTTCAAGGGCCTGAAGCCGGTGAACTGGTGCTTTGATTGCGGTTCGGCGCTGGCTGAAGCGGAAGTCGAGTACGCCGACAAGAAGTCGCAGACCATCGACGTGGCCTTCCCGGTTGCCGATGAAGCCAAGCTGGCCGCCGCCTTCGGCCTGGCCTCGCTGGCCAAGCCGGCCGCCATCGTGATCTGGACCACCACCCCGTGGACCATCCCGGCCAACCAGGCTCTGAACATCCACCCGGAATTCAAGTACGCCCTGGTCGACACCGGCGAGCGCCTGCTGGTGCTGGCTGAAGAGCTGGTCGAGTCGTGCCTGAAGCGCTACAACCTGGAAGGTTCGGTTGTTGCCAGCGCCCAAGGTTCGGCGCTGGAGCTGATCAACTTCCGTCATCCGTTCTACGATCGCCTGTCGCCAATCTACCTGGCCGACTACGTCGAGCTGGGCGCCGGTACCGGCGTGGTGCATTCCTCGCCAGCCTACGGTGAAGACGACTTCGTCACCTGCAAGCGCTACGGCATGGTCAACGACGACATCCTTACCCCGGTGCAGAGCAACGGCGTGTATGTCGACTCGCTGCCATTCTTCGGCGGCCAGTTCATCTGGAAGGCCAACCCGGCCATCGTCGAGAAGCTGAGCGAAGTCGGTGCGCTGATGCACACCGAAACCATCAGCCACAGCTACATGCACTGCTGGCGCCACAAGACCCCGCTGATCTACCGCGCCACCGCGCAGTGGTTCGTGGGCATGGACAAGCAGCCGAGCACCGGCGAGCCGCTGCGTGAGCGTGCGCTGAAAGCCATCGAAGACACCAAGTTCGTCCCGGCCTGGGGCCAGGCGCGCCTGCACGCGATGATCGCCAACCGCCCGGACTGGTGCATCTCGCGTCAGCGCAACTGGGGTGTGCCGATCCCGTTCTTCCTGCACAAGCAGACCGGCGATCTGCATCCGCGCACTGTCGAACTGATGGAAGAAGTGGCCAAGCGTGTCGAGCAGCAAGGCATCGAGGCCTGGTTCAAGCTGGACGCCGCCGAACTGCTGGGCGCTGAAGCCGACCAGTACGACAAGATCGCCGACACCCTCGACGTGTGGTTCGACTCGGGCACCACTCACTGGCACGTACTGCGTGGCTCGCACGACATCGGCCACGCCACCGGCCCGCGCGCTGACCTGTACCTGGAAGGTTCCGACCAGCACCGCGGCTGGTTCCACTCGTCCTTGCTGACCGGTTGCGCCATCGATAACCATGCGCCATACCGCGAGCTGTTGACCCACGGCTTCACCGTGGACGAGAACGGCCGCAAGATGTCCAAGTCGCTGGGCAACACCATCGAACCGGAGAAGGTCAACAACACCCTGGGTGCCGATATCCTGCGCCTGTGGGTTTCGGCCACCGACTATTCCGGTGAAATGGCCGTTTCCGAGCAGATCCTGCAGCGCAGTGCCGACGCCTACCGGCGTATCCGCAATACCGCCCGCTTCCTGCTGTCCAACCTGTCCGGCTTCGACCCGGCCCGCGACCTGCTGGCACCGGGAGACATGCTGGCGCTGGACCGCTGGGCCGTGGACCGTACCCTGCTGCTGCAACGCGAACTGGAAGAGCACTACAGCGAGTACCGTTTCTGGAACGTCTACTCCAAGGTGCACAACTTCTGCGTACAGGAGCTGGGCGGCTTCTATCTCGACATCATCAAGGACCGCCAGTACACCACCGGCGCCAACAGTGTCGCCCGCCGTTCCTGCCAGACTGCGCTGTACCACATCAGCGAGGCGCTGGTGCGCTGGATCGCGCCGATCCTGGCATTCACCGCCGACGAAATCTGGCAGTACCTGCCGGGCGAGCGCAACGAGTCGGTAATGCTCAACGGCTGGTACCAAGGCCTGAGCGAGCTGCCGGAAGGCACCGAGTTGGACCGCGCCTACTGGGACCGCGTGATGGCAGTGAAGGCATCGGTCAACAAGGAGCTGGAAAACCAGCGCACCGCCAAGGTCATCGGCGGCAACCTGCAAGCCGAAGTGACCCTGTACGCCGACGAAGGCCTGAGTGCCGACCTGGGCAAGCTGGGTGACGAGTTGCGCTTCGTGCTGATCACCTCGGCCGCCAGCGTGGTGCCGTTCGCACAGGCGCCGGCCGAAGCGGTAGCCACCGAAGTCGAAGGCCTCAAGCTGCAAGTGGTCAAGTCCGGCCACACCAAGTGCGGCCGTTGCTGGCACTTCCGCGCCGACGTCGGCAGCCATCCGGAGCACCCGGAAATCTGCGGCCGTTGCGTCGACAACCTGACCGGCTCGGGTGAGGTGCGCCACTATGCCTAACCCTGCAGCGGGGCGCTTCGGGCGCCTTGCATGGCTGTGGCTGAGCTTGCTGGTCCTGGTCATCGACCAGGCCACCAAGCTGTACTTCAACAACGCCCTGACCATGTACCAGCAGATCGTGGTCATTCCTGACTACTTCAGCTGGACCCTGGCCTACAACACCGGTGCCGCGTTCAGCTTCCTGGCTGACGGAGCGGGTTGGCAGCGCTGGTTGTTCGCCCTGATCGCCGTGGTGGTCAGCGCGGTACTGGTCGTCTGGCTCAAGCGCCTGGGGCGCAACGAGACCTGGCTGGCCGTGGCGCTGGCGCTGGTGCTGGGTGGGGCGATTGGCAACCTGTACGACCGCATCGTGCTGGGCCATGTGGTCGACTTCATCCTGGTGCACTGGCAGAACCGCCATTACTTCCCGGCCTTCAACGTGGCCGACAGCGCCATCACCGTTGGTGCGGTGATGCTGGCGCTGGATATGTTCAAGAGCAAGAAGTCCGAGGATCCGGTCCATGACTGACACCCGTATCGGCCAGAACACCGAAGTCACCCTGCACTTCGCGCTGCACCTGGAAAACGGCGACACCGTCGACAGCACGTTCGATAAGGCCCCGGCTACTTTCAAAGTGGGTGATGGCAACCTGCTGCCGGGCTTTGAAAACGCCCTGTTCGGCTTCAAGGCCGGTGACAAGCGCACCGTGGCAGTGGCCCCGGAGAACGCGTTCGGCCAGCCTAACCCGCAGAACGTGCAGGTCATGCCGAGGTCCAACTTCGAAGGCATGGAGTTGTCCGAAGGGCTGCTGATCATCTTCAACGACGCCGCCAACACCGAGCTGCCGGGTGTGGTCAAAGCGTTCGATGACGACCAGGTCACCATCGACTTCAATCACCCACTGGCTGGCAAGACCCTGACCTTCGAGGTGGAGATCCTCGAGGTGAAGGCCCTGTAAGCCTGGAGCCGAGCATGCAAATCAAACTCGCCAACCCTCGCGGCTTCTGCGCCGGGGTCGACCGGGCGATCGAGATCGTCAACCGCGCGCTGGAAGTCTTCGGCCCGCCGATCTATGTGCGCCACGAAGTGGTGCACAACAAGTTCGTGGTGGAAGACTTGCGTAACCGCGGCGCCATCTTTGTCGAAGAGCTGGACCAGGTGCCGGACGATGTCATCGTCATCTTCAGTGCCCACGGTGTTTCCCAGGCCGTGCGGCAGGAAGCTGCTGGCCGTGGCCTGAAAGTGTTCGATGCCACTTGCCCGCTGGTGACCAAGGTTCACATCGAAGTGGCCAAGTACAGCCGCGATGGCCGTGAGTGCATTCTCATCGGCCACGAAGGGCACCCGGAAGTCGAAGGCACCATGGGCCAGTACGATGCCAGCAACGGTGGCGCCATCTACCTTGTCGAAGACGAGGAAGATGTGGCCAACCTGCAGGTGCGCGACCCGGACCACCTGGCTTTCGTCACCCAGACAACACTGTCGATGGACGACACCAGCCGCGTCATCGATGCGCTGCGTGCGCGCTTCCCGAACATCGGCGGCCCGCGCAAGGACGACATCTGCTACGCCACCCAGAACCGCCAGGATGCCGTCAAGCAACTGGCCGGCGAAAGCGACGTGGTGCTGGTGGTCGGCAGCCCGAACAGTTCCAACTCCAACCGTTTGCGTGAGCTGGCTGAGCGCATGGGCACCCCGGCCTACCTGATCGACGGTGCCGAGGACCTGCAACGCGGCTGGTTTGACCAGGCCGCGCGCATCGGCATCACCGCCGGTGCTTCTGCGCCCGAAGTGCTGGTGCGTGGCGTGATCGAACAGCTCAAGGCCTGGGGCGCCACTGGCGCTGAAGAGCTGGACGGGCGCGAAGAGAACATCACCTTTTCAATGCCCAAAGAGCTGCGGGTTCGCTCGCTGATCTGACGGGCAGTACCGCCGCCAATGCAGGGGCTGCTTTGCAGCCCTTGCGCGACACAAGACCGCTCCTGCAATGACCGCGCTAGCAGCGGTCATTGCTCAGGTCCTCCGTAAGCAACCTGACTCTGCCGCTTGATGCCAGCACCACCTGATATCGGCTGCGAGCAGCGGCGCGTTCGCACATTTCCAGTTTTGCGCCCAACCAGCTGTTGCCCGACGTCATGGGCACGCCCAGCGCACTGAATTTGAACTGCTCACCGCGATTGCTGGTTATTTTCAGCGGCTTTGAAAGGCGCTGTTCGCGCAGCACCTGCCGGTTATGCTCCAGCACTACCCGCCACCCATTCCCCCAATTACCGTCCAGCGCCAGCACCAGCACCGGCTGACCCTGCAACAGCGCATGGCTGCGTGCACTGCGCAGCGCCTGCGCCAGATCACGGGCAGCCGCCGCCCGGTGCAGGTCATCGCTCATTCTGGCGTAGGCCGGCATGCCCAGCTGGGTCAGCAAGACCGCCACGGCCAAGGCCGACAACATTTGTATCAGTGTTACGCCGCGTTGCTTCACCGTGCATTCCTCCCTGGACGTGCTTGGCTATAGCTTCCTGGCGGTTGGACAAGAGGTCCAGTCGCCCAAGTTGAAAGCAATGACGGGAAAAGTCGCAGGAGGTGCAGGGATGCACGCAAGGCAAGGGGGCATGACGCTTCTGGAAGTGTTGTTGGCGGTTGTGGTCGTGGCTGTGGGTATGTTCGCCGCAGCGGGGCTGCAATTGCAGGCATTGCAGGCTGTGGACAGTGCGCGGCGCAATGGGCAGGCGGCAATGGCGGCGCACAGCGAGCATGAACGGGGGCGTCGATGAGGCGCGGCCAACTTGGTTTTGGTTTGGTTGAGCTGATGTTGGCGCTGACTATCGGGTTGATGCTGTTGGCGGCCGCCAGTCAGCTCTTTGCATCGGCTCAACAGGCCTGGCGCCTGCAAAGTACTGCGCTGCGCATGCAGGATGAGGCGCGGCAGGCGTTGCTGCGCATGGCCCAGGATATTCGCATGGCCGGCATGTTTGGCTGTTTGCGCCTGAAACCTTCCGATTTCGATGACCCGGCATTACAGCAGGTCTTCGCTCGCCCCCTGGTGATCGAAGCGTCCACCCTCAGCCTGATCGTGGCGGAGTTGCCTGGGCAAGCTGGCCGACCTGACTGGTTTCTGCACACCGATTGCCTGACCGAAGTGTCTGTCGATGCAGCACGCAAGGCTGGGGACCTACTGGTGTACCCGGTCAGCAGGTATGTCTACCAGCTCCAGGACGATAAGCTGAGGTTCAAACGCGGAAACAGCAAATTTCAACCGTTGGTTGATAATGTGCAGGCGATGCGTGTGGAGCGTGTGCAGATGGTGGGGGGAGAACGGGTGGATATCAGCCTGACACTCTACGAACCCACGCTCAAGGTTCAGCAGCGCCATGAGTTGAGCGTCGCAATCCGCAACCCGGTCCCCGCTTCATGACTCACCAGCGTGGCGTGGTTCTTCTACTGGCCTTGGTCCTGAGCGTCCTGCTGGGCCTGCTTGCCACATCTGCCCTGCGCGACGCGCTGGTGGAAACGCGGATGACCGGCTACCTGAGCGATGGCCTGATGGCGCTGGAAGAGGCTGAGGCCACTTTGCTGGCCGGGGTACGCGAACTTGAACGGGCGCCCCCTGACGCTTGTAGCGCGTGCCCGCCACCGCCCAGGCCGCACGATCTGATTGGGCAGTGGCAAAGTACCCAGACCGGCTTTTTCCAGCTGCAGAACCTGGGTGTCAGCGAACGTGCCGCGCACATGCCCGAAGGGCAGCCGGTTAGCCTGTTCCGGATTACCGCCGTCAGCAAGCAAAGCCGCTCACGGCATGTGCTGGAAGCGGTCTACGCCATGGCCGGCAATCAAACCCAACGCATCACCTGGCGACAAAGATTGCGAGGAGACTGACATGCAGCAAGGCTTGAGCCTGATCGAGTTGTTGATTGTGCTGGCCGTGACCGGCATTCTGGCAGCCATTGCCTACCCCAGTTACAGCGACCAGCTTCGGCGAGCCGCACGCAGCGAAGTGGTTGGCCTGCTGCATGATGCCGCCCTGCGCCTGGAGCGCCACCGCGTGCGCACTGGCCAATACGCCGAGGGCGACCTGGTCTTGCCCGAAGGTACCCGCTACTACAGCCTTCAGGCCCAGCGCGACAGTGACACCTTCACGCTGCGCGCCCGGCGGCTACCGCATGGGCTGATGGCACAGGATGGCTGTGGCGATTTCCAGCTCGACCAGGCTGGCGTGCAGCACAATCCGGGCGCCGTTGAGCACAGCACGCACTGTTGGGGAAGTTGAAGGTTCAATGATGCCCGGTGCATCGCGGTTTTACTTCAGGTGTTGGATCGACAGATGAGCAAGCAAGTAGTGGTGGTTGGCGGCGGGGTGATCGGCCTGCTGACGGCATTCAACCTGGCAGCCAAGGTCGGCCAGGTGGTGGTGTGCGATCAGGGCGAGGTTGGCCGAGAGTCGTCCTGGGCTGGCGGAGGCATTGTCTCGCCGTTGTACCCGTGGCGCTACAGCCCCGCCGTGACCGCTCTGGCGCACTGGTCGCAGGACTTTTATCCACAGCTGGGCGAGCGTCTGTTCGCCAGCACCGGTGTCGACCCGGAAGTTCACACCACCGGGCTGTACTGGCTCGACCTGGACGACGAGGCCGAAGCGTTGGCCTGGGCCGCGCGCGAGCAGCGGCCGCTCAGTGCCGTGGATATTTCGGCGGCCTACGATGCGGTGCCGGTGCTGGGCCCGGGCTTCAAGCACGCCATCTACATGGCTGGTGTGGCCAATGTGCGCAACCCACGCTTGGTCAAGTCGCTGAAGGCGGCGTTGCTGGCGCTGCCGAACGTGAGCTTGCGCGAACACTGCCAGATCACCGGCTTCGTGCAGGAAAAGGGGCGCGTGACTGGTGTACAGACGGCTGATGGCGTACTGGCGGCGGATGAGGTTGTGCTCAGCGCAGGCGCCTGGAGTGGCGACCTGTTGCGTACCCTTGGCCTTGAACTGCCGGTGGAGCCCGTGAAGGGCCAGATGATTCTGTTCAAGTGTGCTGAAGACTTCTTGCCGAGCATGGTGCTGGCCAAGGGGCGCTATGCAATCCCGCGACGTGACGGGCACATTCTGGTAGGGAGCACGCTGGAACACGCCGGGTATGACAAGACCCCGACCGCGGATGCGCTGGAAAGCCTGAAGGCATCGGCGGTGGAGTTGTTGCCTGAGCTTGAAGGCGCGACAGTGGTGGCGCACTGGGCGGGACTGCGGCCGGGGTCGCCAGAAGGCATCCCTTACATTGGGCCTGTGCCAGGGCATGAAGGGTTGTGGCTGAACTGCGGGCATTATCGCAATGGGCTGGTGCTGGCGCCGGCTTCGTGCCAGCTGTTTACCGATTTGCTGACAGGGGCCGAGCCGATTATCGACCCGGCGCCGTATGCGCCAGAAGGGCGTTTGGGCTGAGGACCTCTTCGCGGGTAAACCCGCTCCTACGCGAGCGGGTTTACCCGCGAAAGGGCCGCAGAAGCCAATACAGATTTCAGCCAGTAATCGGTGCTTGCAGGTGCCGGCTCGGATAATGCTGCTCATACACCTTGCACACCCGCAGCACTTGCTCATCAGCAAAGCGCCCGGCCACCACCTGCAGGCCCACCGGCAACCCCTCGCGGGTGAACCCGCAGGGTACCGAGGCCGCCGGCTGTTGGGTCAGGTTGAACGGATAGCTTAACGGCGTCCACTCCATCCATTGCGCCATCCCCGACCCAGGCGGCACGTTGTGTCCGGCTTCGAACGCCACCAACGGCAGCATCGGCGATACCAGCACGTCATATCGCTGATGAAAGGCATTCATCTTCGCAATCAATTCTGCCCGTGCCTCAAGCGCCTGGGTGTATTCGCCAAGGCTGATCTGTGCACCTTGTTCGGCAATCCAGCGCAGCCCCGGGTCAAGCAACGCTTTCTGCTCATCGCTCAAGGCACTGGCCAACCGCGCCGCGCCGGCAAACCACAGGGTGTTGAAGGTTTCCAGCGGGTCGCTGAAGCCCGGGTCCACTTCCTCTACCTGCGCACCCAGCCGCGCCAGGCGCTGCACCGCTTGCGCCACCAGTGCCTGGATCTGTGGGTCGACCTGCACGTAACCGAAGTTGGCGCTGTAGGCGATGCGTAGGCCGCTCAGATCTTGCTGCTGGCTGAGCCACGGCGCCTGCCGGGGTGCGCCGGCCAAACCGTCGCGGGCATCGGGGCGCGCTACGCAGTCGAGCATCAGCACCGAGTCGTCCACGGTACGCGTCATCGGCCCCAGGTGCGACAGCACGGTCATGGCGCTGGCCGGCCATTGCGGCACATAGCCGAAGGTCGGTTTGATGCCGAAGGTGCCGGTGAAGGCGCAAGGGATGCGAATCGAACCACCGGCATCGCTGCCCTGATGCAGCACCCCCAGGTTCAGCGCGGCGGCTGCCGCAGCACCACCAGACGAACCACCGGCAGTCAGCCTGGTGTCCCACGGGTTGCGAGTGATGCCGTACAGCGGGTTGTCGGTCACCCCTTTCCAGCCGAACTCTGGCGTGGTGGTCTTGCCCACCAGCACTGCACCGGCTTCACGCATGAAGGCGCTGAAGGGCGCATCGATTTCCCACGGCCCGGCACCCGAGGTAGTACGCGAGCCCTTGCGGGTAGGCATGCCGCGGGTCAGGGTCAGGTCCTTGATCGAGGCGGGTACGCCATCCAGTCGGCCACAGGGTTGGCCACGTTGCCAGCGCTGTTCGCTGGCACGGGCGGCGGCGCGGGCGCCTTCGCCGTCGACATGGCAGAAGGCGTTGACCGCCGGGTTATGCAGGTCGATACGCGCCAGCACATCGTCGACCACCTCGACGGGTGACAACTGGCGGCGATGGTACAGTTCGAGCAGTTCGACGGCGGTGAGTTCGCCAATCGCGGTTTTCTGGGTCATTTCAACGGGCTCCCGGGTTGGCGGCCTGGAACATGGCGCGCAACAGGACGTCGCAACCATCGGCCAGGTCCTGGGGCGCGGCATTTTCGATTTCGTTGTGGCTGATGCCGCCTTCGCATGGCACGAAGATCATCCCGGCCGGGCCCAGCTCGGCGAGGAAGATCGCATCGTGACCGGCGCCGCTGACGATATCCATGTGGCTCAGGCCCAGCGCACGCGCCCCCTGGCGCACGGCATCCACACACTGCTCGGCGAAGTACAGTGGCGGGAAGTCGGCTGTCGGGGTCAGCTGATAGCTCAGGCCATTTTTCGCCGTGCTGTTTTCGATGGCTGCGCGCACTTCGCTGACCATGACGTCGAGGTGCCCAGGGTCGAGGTGGCGCAGGTCGATGGTCATGTGTACCTGGCCGGGGATGACGTTGCGCGAACCTGGATGCAGGGTCAGGCAGCCGACCGTGCCGCAGGCATGTGGCTGGTGCGCGTGAGCGACGCGGTTGACCGCAGCCACCACCTCGGCTGCGCCGACCAATGCGTCCTTGCGCAGGTGCATGGGTGTGGGGCCTGCATGCGCCTCGACGCCGGTAAGGGTCAGGTCGAACCATTTTTGCCCCAGGCAGCCCTGGACCACGCCGATGGTGGTGCGTTGGTCTTCCAGCACCGGGCCTTGTTCGATATGTGCTTCGAAGTAGGCGCCCACGGCATGCCCGGTAGGCACGCGTGGGCCGGCGTAGCCGATGCGCTGCAACTCAGCGCCGACCGACAGACCTTGGTCATCGACCTTGTCCAGGGTTTCCTGCAGGCCGAATTTACCGGCAAACACGCCCGAGCCCATCATGCAGGGCGGGAAGCGCGAACCTTCTTCGTTGGTCCATACCACCACTTCCAGCGGGGCTTCGGTGGTCAGGTGCAGGTCGTTGAGCGTGCGCATCACTTCGAGGCCGGCCATGACGCCGTAGCAGCCATCGAACTTGCCGCCGGTGGGTTGGGTGTCGATGTGGCTGCCGGTCATGATGGGCGGCAGGGCAGGGTTGCGCCCTGGGCGGCGGGCGAAGATATTGCCGATGGCGTCGACGCTGACCGTGCAGCCGGCCTCCTCGCACCAATGGACGAACAGGTCGCGAGCCTGGCGGTCGAGGTCGGTCAGGGCCAGGCGGCATACGCCGCCCTTGGCGGTGGCGCCGAGTTGGGCCAGGTCCATCAATGATTGCCACAGGCGCTCGCGGTTGATCAGAGGGCCTTGGCCGAGCAGGTGCTGCGAGGGATCGATGCGGGTGTTCATGGTTCATCTCTCCTGAAATTACTGGGTTGCTTGTACCGGCCTATTCGCGGGTGAACCCGCTCCTACAAAGGCCTGGCAGTGGCCGGTACAGGTAAGCACGGTCGGGTCAGGCGCTAAGGGCCAGGTAACGGTTCTTGATGCTCGGGTCCTCGCGGAACTGCGCCGCACTGCCCTGGTAAGCGACGCGGCCCTGCTCCAGCACATAGTGGCGATCAGCAAGGGCATCGCAGACCATTAGGTTCTGCTCTACCAGCAGGATCGACAGCCCTTCGTCCTTGATCCGTCGCAGGATCTTCACCAGTTCATCGACAATCACCGGGGCCAGGCCTTCGGTGGGCTCGTCGAGGATCAGCAGCCTGGGGCCGTTGAGCAGGGCGCGGGCGATGGCCAACATTTGCTGCTCGCCACCGGACAGGGCGAAACCACCGTTGCGGCGCCGCTCCTTCAGGCGCGGGAACATGCTGTAGACGTCCTCCAGCTGCCAGCGACTGGTCTTGCGCACGGCAATCTTCAGGTTCTCCTCCACGCTGAGCTGGCGGAAAATGCCGCGGTGCTCCGGCACCAGAGCAATGCCGAGCCGGGCGATATCGAAAATTTCGCGGCCGACCAACTGCTGGCCGTTGAAGCTGATCTGCCCCTGTCGTGGGCGGACAATGCCAAGGATGCTGCGCAAGGTGGTGGTCTTGCCTGCGCCGTTGCGCCCCAGCAGCGTTACCAGTTCGCCTGCCTCGACCTTGAGCGAGACGCCTTCGAGCACATGGCTCTTGTCGTAGTAGGAATGGATCGAATCGACGTTGAGCATCAGGCGGCCTCTCCAAGGTAGGCGGTGCGTACGCGCTCGTCGTTGCGCACCTGTTCAGGGGTACCCTCGACCAGGATCTGGCCGTGACTCATCACCGTGATGCGCTGGCTGATCGACATGACAATGCTCATGTTGTGCTCGATCAGTAGCACGGTATGGTCGCGGCCAAGGTCGCTGATCAGGTCGGTCATCACCGGGATGTCGTCGATGCCCATGCCCGAAGTGGGTTCGTCAAGCATCAGCAGGGTGGGCTTGGCACAGATCGACATGCCCACTTCCAGCACCCTTTGCTGGCCGTGCGACAGTTCGCCCGCCAGGGTTTCGGCACGGGCGCTCAGTTTCAGGCGCTCCAGCACCTGGTCGGCGGTGTTCCAGTGGCTGCGCTTGTGCTCGACGCTGCGCCAGAAGTTCAGCGCGCCCAGGCCATCACGGCCTTGGGCTGCCAGGCGCAGGTTCTCGCGCACTGAAAGGTTCTGGAACAGGCTGGTGAGCTGAAACGAGCGCGCCATGCCAAGCGCCACGCGCCCGTGGGACGGCTTGCGAATGATGTCCTGGCCATTGAACAGGATCTTGCCGGCCGTGGCCTGACGCTCGCCGGTCAGGCAGTGGAACAGGCTGGTCTTGCCGGCGCCGTTGGGGCCGATGATGGTGTGGATGGTGCCGGCTCGCACTTTGAGGTCAACGCCCGCGACCGCCTTGAACGGCCCGTAGGCCAGCTCCAGGTGGCGGGTTTCCAGGAGGTAGTCGCTCATTACAGGGTCTCCTTGGTCTTGGCCTGGGGTTTGTCATCGGCATTGCGCGTGGCCAGCAGGCGCTTGCCCAGTTCGGTCAGGCCGCCCCACAGGCCGCCACGCATGAACACCACCACCAGAATCAGGATCACCCCCAGCAGCATCAGCCAGCGTGGCCAAAGCTCCGACAGCACGTCACCCAGCAGCACGATGGCGCCGGCCCCCAGCAGCGAGCCGAACAATGAGCCGGTGCCGCCGACGATGGTCATGATCAGGATGTTCTCGCTCATCATCAGGTCGATGTTCGACAGCGGCGCAAAGTGCAGCAGCATGGCGTACAGCGCCCCGGCGATGCCGGTGATGGCGCCCGACAGCATGAACACCAGAATCTTGAAATGGCGGGTGTCGTAGCCGATGGCGGCGGCGCGGGTCTCGTTCTCACGGATAGCCAGCAGGGTGCTGCCGAATGGCGAACGGATCACCCGCAGGGCTGCGGCGAAGATCAACAGGAACAGCACCGCGACGAACACATAGAAGTGCCGTGGGTCGGCCAGGTCGACTAGCACATGGCCGGCGATTTCGATATTCGGCCGTGGCACATCAAGCAGGCCGTTGTCACCGCCGGTCCAGCCGCTGAGGGTATAGGCCAGGAAGTAGGCCATCTGGCTGAAGGCCAGGGTCAGCATGACGAAGTAGATGCCCGTGCGACGGATCGCCAGTGCGCCCACCAGCAGCGCGAGGAAGGCGCCGAACACTGCTGCGCCAAGCAGCGCGGCGAACATGCCCCACTGCAGGTGGATCATCAGCAGCGCTGCGCCATAGGCGCCCACGCCAAAGAAGATGCCCTGGCCGAACGACAGCAGTCCGGTGTAGCCGAGCAGCAGGTTGCAGGCCAGTGCGGCCATGGCAAAGATCAGGATCTCGGTGGCCAGGGTGGCCGAGGGCAGCAACAGCGGCAGCGCCACCAGGCTGGCAACTACCAGCGACAGCAGCGCCGGGGCGCGGCCCTTGGCGACTGGCAATGGGTTTTTCTCGCTCATCTCAGGCTCTCCCGAACAGGCCGTAGGGACGGACCAGAATCACTGCTGCCATGGCGCCGTAGATCATCAGGCTGGCGCCTTGCGGCCAGAGACTGGTCATCATGCTTTGCACCACACCCACCAGCAGGCCGCCAACCAGCGCCCCGCCGAACGACCCCATGCCGCCAATCACCACCACCACGAAGGCAATGCCGAGGATTTCCGGGCCGACGAAGGGCTGGGCGCCCCGTAGCGGCGCAAATAGCACACCCGCCACACCTGCCAGGCCCACGCCCAGGGCGAATGTCAGGGAGAACAGGCGGAAAATGTTGGTGCCCAACAGCGACACGGTCTCGGTGCTTTCGCTACCGGCCCGCACCAGTGCGCCGAAACGGGTGCGTTCCAGCAGCAGCCACAGGCCAATACCGATCAGCGCTGCGAAGCCGATCAGGAACAAGCGGTAGTAGGGGTAGATGAAGTCGCCGAGTATCAGCACCCCGCGCAGTTCGGGTGGCACGGCAATGTTTTTGCCCACCGGGCCCCAGATCAGCACCGACGCTTCCTGGATGATCAGCGCGATGCCGAGGGTGACGAGGATCTGGAAGGTGTGCGGCAGGTGGTAGATGCGTTTGATCAACAGGCGCTCGACCGCCCAGGCCAGCGCGGCCACCACCAGTGGCGCAATCAGCAGCGCCAGCCAGAAGTTGCCGGTGACGGCCACGGCGGTGTAGCACAGGTAGGCGCCCAGCAAGAAAAACGCGCCGTGGGCGAAGTTGACGAAGTTGAGCAGGCCGAAAATGATCGTCAGGCCTACGGCGATGAGGAAGTAGATCATCCCCAGGCCCAGGCCGTTGAGCAGTTGGAACAGGTACAAATCGAGCATGAGCGTGCCCTCGACAGCGCGCCGGGCGGCTGCCTGTACAAGTGTTTGTGACTAACGCCGCAGCTTCAGGCCAGGGCGCAACCGGTGTGATCGACCTCGACGAACGAGCGGCCCGAACTGATGACTTCGGCCAGGTCGTCCTCGTCGCGCATCTGCCCCTGGGGCTTGCCGCGCAGCAGGTAGTAGTCCTTGAGCACCTGGTGGTCACCCGGGCGGATCAGTTCTTCGCCGGTCGGGCCCTGGAAGCGCATGCCCTGCAATGCCGCAGACACGGCGGCCCCGTCCAGGCTGCCGGCCTTGACGATGGCTTCGAGCATCACCTTGGTGCCGATGTAGTCGGCGGCCAGCGGATAGTTGGGGTTGATGCCATAGGCCTTGCGGGTGGCGGCGACCAACAGCTTGTTCAGCGGGGTGTCGACCTGGTGCCAGTACTGCGCACCCAGGTACACGCCCTCGAGCACGTCGCTGCCCAGCTCCTGGAACTGGTCGAGGCCGGCAGACCACACCATCAGCACTTTCATGCGGTCCTTGATGCCGAAGTTGACCGCCTGGCGCAGGGCGTTGGAGGCCTGGCTACCGAAGTTGAGCAGCACCAGCACGTCGGGCTTGGCGGCGATGGCGTTGGTCAGGTAGCCGGAAAATTCCTGCTCCTGCAGCGAGTGGTAGCTGTTGCCGATGTGTTCCACGCCGAGCTCGGCGAACACTTTGCGGGCGTTGTCCAGCAGGGCATCGCCGAATACGTATTGCGGGGTGATGGTGTACCAGCGCTTGGCCTGGGGCAGCTGGCGGCTCATCGGCACCAGGGTTTCGCGGATGGCACCATAGGTGGGCACCGACCAGCGGAAGGTTGAGGCATTGCAGTCCTTGCCGGTGATTTCGTCGGCGCCCACAGGCGTCATGAACACGCCGCCGGCTTTGTGGATTTCCTTGGACACTGCCAGTGCCGAAGACGACAGGGTGCACCCCTGGAAGAAGCGTGCACCATCCTGACCGATGGCTTCCTGCACCTTGCGCACCGCCTTGCCGGCGTTGCCTTCGGTGTCGATGACTTTGTACTTGAGCGGGTGGCCGAGCAACTGCGGGTGCTCGGCGATGGCCAGGCGCGAGCCCATGTCGGCGTACTTGCCGTAGCTGGCGAAGGCGCCCGACATGGACTTGAGCCCATAGAAGGTCAGCGGTTGGTCGGCGAATGCCCGGTGTGCCCCCAAGGGGAGGCTACCTAAGGCACCCAGGGCAAGGCCTGCCTTGAGCAGGGTACGTCTTTGCATGAGTAACTCCTTGTTTGTGGTTATTAGGCAGGAGTGGCAATGACAAAGCGGGTACGGCCGGGCCTGTGTGCAGGCCTCTTTACAGGCGCATCAGTGGTGGTGATCGAACTCCAGCAGGAAGTTACGGGCAACCTCGCCTTCCAGCGCGGTCATGTGGTGCTCGGCGTCGCACATGTGTTCGTGCATCAGCCGGCGTACGGCGGGTTCGTCGCTGGCGCGCAAGGCGGTCAGCAGTTGCTTGTGGTAGCCGATGTTGGCGGCGGCGAACTGCTGGCGCTTGGGCAGGTAGGCCTTTTTCAGCACCACCAGGTCGCGCAGCAGGTCGTTGAGGAACACCGCCATGAAACGCAGCAACGGGTTGGGGCAGCGGTCGGCCAGCAGGGTGTGGAATTCAAGCTCCGCCAAGCGCTGCTCACGCTGGCCTTCTTCGCTGTCTTCCGGCGCGCTGCAGAAGTCGATGTTGGCCTGCAACGCGGCGTAATCGGCTTCGCTCAGCTTGCCCATCACCGACACCGCCAGTTCTACCTCGATGACTTTGCGCAGCTGGTACACCTGTTCGCCGTCCAGGTGCTGAAAGTGCAGGTAGTTGCGCAGTGCGCGGCTGGCTGGTTCGGTGCCCACTTCGTTCAGGTAGGCGCCCCCGGTCGGGCCGGTGCGGGTGCTCACCAGGCCTTCGACTTCGAGCGCCTTGAGGGCTTCGCGGGCGGTGCCCTTGGAGCATTCGAAATGCTCCATCAGCTCCCGCTCGGTAGGCAGGCGGTCGCCGGGGTGCAGCGCTTCGGTGACGATCGAGCGCTTGACTGATTCGACGATCACATCGGACAGCTTCTGGCGCTTGCGTTTGGGTTTGAGCATTTCGCTATTTTTCATATTTATGCGGATAAATAGGATTTAGCGAATTTTGCCCGGACGGGTCAATGCTGGCGGGGGGGAGGGGTCGTAAATGGTGTGAAAGGGTCGGGGAGGGATATGTGGAACACGAAATTGCAGATAAAAACTGTGGGAGCGGGCGTGCCCGCGAACACCGGCGAAGCCGGTGCCATACACCGTGGTGCCTGCTTCGCGGGCAAGCCCGCTCCCACAGATTTCGAATTGGTTTCAGGATTGAACAGACATCGTGTTCAGCCTTGGTGGCCAGGGCCCTGCTGCAGGTGGGCCTGGCTGCAATACCACTCATTGCCCTGCTGCAGCGCCCGGTCGTTGGGCAGGTGCACGCCGCAATGGGCACAGCGCACCATCTTCAGCGGCGCATCCAGCTTCGCCTCGGGGTGCGACTGCTGGCTGACTTTGTATTTGCGCCACAGCCAGAACGCGGCGGCGATCAGGGCGATCCAGAAAAGTAGGCGAACCATGGTGTCCAGCTTGTCGATTGAAGAAGCCAACAGTCTAGGACGCGGCCAATAAAAAAGGGAGGCCCAAGGCCTCCCTTTCATTCACCGCTGAAGGTCAGTCGAACAGACCAAAGGTCATGTAGCTGAACCAGGAACGGTCTTTCTCGGCTTCTTTCGGGCCTTCCGGCACGATTGGGTCGCCGTTCTCGTCTTTAGGCAGCAGCTCTCGCGGCATCTCGTCGCGCGCGTCCTGGAACTGTTTGACCACGTCCTGGTTGGCGCGGGTTTCGCCTGGCGGCAGCGGGGTTTCGGTTTCGATCAGGCCCAAGGTGGCCTTGGACAGCCAGCCGCGGCCGTCAGACTCGGTCTGCTTGGGCTGGAACTCGCCATCGACCAGGCTCGGGTGATCCGGGTAGTTGAGCTTGAGGGTTTCCAGGCTCGTGGCGGCCAGTTCGTCCAGGTGCAGCTTCTGGTACGACTCGACCATCACCGCCAGGCCGTCACCGACGGACGGGGTTTCCTGGAAGTTTTCGACCACGTAGCGGCCACGGTTGGCAGCCGCTACATAAGCCTGGCGGCTCAGGTAGTAGTCGGCCACGTGGATTTCGTACGAAGCCAGCAGGTTGCGCAGGTAGATCATGCGCTGCTTGGCGTCTGGCGCGTAGCGGCTGTTGGGGAAGCGGCTGGTCAGCTGGGCGAACTCGTTGTACGAGTCGCGGGCGGCGCCCGGGTCACGCTTGGTCATGTCCAGCGGCAGGAAGCGCGCCAGCAGGCCACGGTCCTGGTCGAACGAGGTCAGGCCCTTGAGGTAGTAGGCGTAATCGACGTTCGGGTGCTGCGGGTGCAGGCGGATGAAGCGCTCGGCGGCCGACTTGGCGGCCTCGGGCTCGGAATTCTTGTAGTTGGCGTAGATCAGCTCGAGCTGCGCCTGATCGGCATAGCGGCCGAACGGGTAGCGCGACTCCAGGGCCTTGAGCTTGTTCACGGCGCTGGTGTAGCTGGAGTTGTCCAGATCAGCCTGGGCCTGCTGGTACAGTTCGGCCTCGCTGAGGTTCTCGTCAATGACCTCTTTATTAGAGGAACAGGCCGCGGTAAGCCCGAGGATGGCGATCAGCAGCAGGTGTTTCACTCGCATGGCGGCTTGCGTCCCTTTGACGGCCGCTGTCTTGGGCGGTGCCGTCCTGTTATGATGAGCGCCCCGGCCAACCCCGGGACAAAAGAAGCCGTATTTAACCACAAGCTCGCAGCCGAAACCAAAGGCTGTGCGCCCGCCGAATCGAGCATGTCCGAGATCATTCAACTTAGCGCAGAGGTACCGTCCGAACTGGGCGGCCAACGCCTCGACCAGGTCGCCGCCCAATTGTTCGCCGAGTACTCGCGTTCGCGGCTAACTTCGTGGATCAAAGAGGGCCGCCTGACGGTCGATGGTGCAGTCGTGCGCCCTCGAGACCTTGTTCATGGTGGCTCTCAGCTTGCCCTGGAGGCCGAACAAGAGGCCCAGGGCGAGTGGATCGCAGAAGATATCGAACTGGATATCGTCTACGAAGACGACCACATCCTGGTGATCAACAAGCCTGCCGGGCTGGTTGTGCACCCGGCGGCCGGGCATGCCAGCGGCACCCTGCTCAACGCGCTGCTGCACCATGTGCCAGACATCGTCAACGTGCCGCGCGCCGGTATCGTGCACCGCCTGGACAAGGACACCACCGGCCTGATGGTGGTGGCCAAGACCCTGCAGGCGCAGACCAAGCTGGTCGAGCAGATGCAGGCCCGCAAGGTCAGCCGCATCTACGAGTGCATCGTGATTGGCGTGGTGACTGCCGGTGGCAAGATCGACGCGCCCATCGGCCGCCACGGCGGCATGCGCCAGCGCATGGCTGTAACCGACGGCGGCAAGCCGGCGGTCAGTCACTACCGCGTACTCAAGCGCTTCCGCTCGCACACCCATGTGCGGGTCAAGCTGGAAACCGGCCGTACCCACCAGATTCGCGTGCACATGGCCCACGTGGGTTTCCCACTGGTTGGTGACCAGACGTACGGCGGGCGCTTTCGTATTCCGCCCGCTGCCAGCCCGACCATGGTCGAGGCGGTCAAGACCTTCCCGCGCCAGGCGCTGCATGCGCGTTTCCTCGCCTTGGCCCACCCGATTACCGGTGAAGTCATGAAGTGGGAATCGCCACTGCCGGATGACTTCGTCTGGTTGCTGTCGCTGCTGAACCAGGACCGCGAGAGCTTCATCGGATGAGTGACCTGACGCAGGCGTTGCTGTTCCCCGACTGGCCGGCCCCGGCTTCGGTCCGCGCCTGTGTCACCACCCGTCAGGGCGGCGTCAGCCTGCCGCCTTACGAAACCTTCAACCTCGGCGACCATGTTGGGGATGACCCTGCCGCGGTCGCCGAGAACCGCCGCCGCCTGAGCGAACAGTTCACCATCCAACCGGCCTGGCTCAAGCAGGTGCATGGGCGGGTGGTGGCGGATGCCGACCCGACCGTGGTGGCCGAGGCCGATGCCAGCTGGACCCGCCAGCCTGGCATTGCCTGCACCGTGATGACCGCCGATTGCCTGCCTGCGCTGTTCTGCGACCGCGCGGGCACCCGCGTGGCGGCGGCGCATGCTGGCTGGCGTGGGCTGGCGGGTGGCGTGCTGGAAGCCACGCTGGACCGGCTGGCGCTGCCGCCAGAAGAGGTGCTGGTGTGGTTGGGGCCTGCCATCGGCCCGCAAGCATTCGAAGTGGGGCTGGAAGTGCGTGATGCCTTTACCGCCGTGCACCCGCAAGCAGCTCGGGCATTCGTCGACGGCGAACGGCCAGGCAAGCTGTTGGCGGATATCTATGAGCTGGCGCGTATTCGCCTGGCTGCCCGTGGCGTGACTGCTGTTTATGGCGGTGGCTTGTGCACGGTCAGTGATGCGCGGTTCTTCTCCTATCGCCGTACCCCGCAGGGTGGGCGTTTTGCATCGTTGGTCTGGCTGGACCCGCGCTAGCCTGTACCGGCCTCTTCGCGGGCACGCCCGCTCCCACAGAGATTCCGCAAACGTTGAAACTGGTGGTGTACCTGTGGGGGCGAGCATGCCCGCGAATGGCCCCCGTTAATCCAACAGGTTGACTTTGGTCAACCCCGCTAAGCTTGAATCTTCCAGAATCAGCCTTATCTATAAAGTCATCTCAGGCAGGTTTCTTTATAAACAGGCGCTGTCCATCGCTCCGACCTGCCCTTTAAAGGAAGGTACACCATGCGAATAGACCGTTTAACCAGCAAGCTGCAACTTGCAATATCCGATGCCCAGTCTTTGGCCGTTGGCATGGACCACCCTGCCATCGAGCCCGTGCACCTGTTACAGGCGCTGCTCGAACAGCAGGGCGGCTCCATCAAACCGCTGCTGATGCAGGTAGGCTTCGACATCAATGGCCTGCGCCAGGGGCTGGTGAAAGAGCTCGACCAACTGCCGAAAATACAGAACCCTACCGGCGACGTGAACATGTCGCAGGACTTGGCACGTCTGCTTAACCAGGCAGACCGCCTGGCACAGCAGAAGGGCGACCAGTTCATTTCCAGCGAGCTGGTGCTGTTGGCCGCCATGGACGAAAACAGCAAGCTCGGCAAGCTGCTGCTGAGCCAGGGCGTGAGCAAGAAAGCGCTGGAAAATGCCATCAACAACCTGCGTGGCGGCGCGGCAGTGAATGACGCCAACGCCGAGGAATCGCGCCAGGCGCTGGACAAATACACCGTCGACCTGACCAAGCGTGCCGAAGAGGGCAAGCTGGACCCGGTCATTGGCCGTGACGATGAAATCCGCCGTACCGTGCAGGTGCTGCAACGCCGTACCAAGAACAACCCGGTGCTGATCGGTGAGCCTGGCGTGGGTAAAACCGCCATCGCCGAAGGCCTGGCCCAGCGCATCATCAATGGTGAAGTGCCCGACGGCCTCAAAGGCAAGCGCCTGTTGGCGCTGGACATGGGCGCGCTAATTGCCGGTGCCAAGTACCGCGGTGAGTTCGAAGAGCGCTTGAAAAGCCTGCTGAACGAACTGTCCAAGCAGGAAGGCCAGATCATCCTGTTCATCGACGAACTGCACACCATGGTCGGCGCCGGCAAAGGCGAGGGCGCCATGGACGCCGGCAACATGCTCAAGCCGGCCCTGGCCCGCGGCGAGCTGCATTGCGTAGGTGCCACCACGCTGAACGAGTACCGCCAGTTCATCGAAAAGGACGCCGCCCTGGAGCGCCGTTTCCAGAAGGTGCTGGTCGAGGAGCCGAGCGAGGAAGACACCATCGCCATCCTGCGTGGCCTGAAAGAGCGCTATGAAGTGCACCACAAGGTGGCCATCACCGACGGTGCAATCATCGCTGCGGCCAAGCTCAGCCATCGCTACATCACCGACCGCCAGCTGCCGGACAAGGCCATTGACCTGATCGACGAAGCGGCCAGCCGCATCCGCATGGAGATCGACTCCAAGCCGGAAGTGCTCGACCGCCTTGATCGCCGCCTGATCCAGCTGAAGGTGGAGTCGCAGGCGCTGAAGAAAGAAGAAGACGAAGCGGCGAAAAAGCGCCTGGAGAAGCTGACCGAGGAAATCGAGCGGCTGGAGCGTGAGTATTCCGACCTGGAAGAAATCTGGGCTTCGGAGAAAGCTGAAGTGCAGGGCTCGGCGCAGATCCAGCAAAAGATCGAGCAGTCTCGCCAGGAGCTGGAAGCCGCCCGTCGCAAAGGCGACCTGAACCGCATGGCCGAACTGCAGTACGGGGTGATCCCGGACCTGGAGCGCAGCCTGCAGATGGTCGACCAGCACGGCAAGACCGACAACCAGTTGCTGCGCAACAAGGTCACCGAGGAAGAAATTGCCGAAGTGGTATCGAAATGGACCGGCATTCCTGTGGCCAAGATGCTCGAAGGCGAGCGTGAGAAGCTGCTGAAGATGGAAGAGCTGCTGCACCAGCGCGTGATTGGCCAGAGCGAGGCGGTAACCGCCGTAGCCAACGCCGTACGCCGCTCGCGTGCCGGGCTGTCCGACCCGAACCGGCCAAGTGGTTCGTTCCTGTTCCTCGGCCCGACCGGTGTGGGCAAGACCGAACTGTGCAAGGCGCTGGCCGAGTTCCTGTTCGACACCGAAGAGGCGATGGTGCGCATCGACATGTCCGAATTCATGGAGAAGCACTCCGTCGCGCGCCTGATCGGTGCACCACCAGGCTATGTAGGGTATGAAGAGGGCGGTTACCTGACCGAGGCCGTGCGGCGCAAGCCTTACTCGGTGGTGCTGCTGGACGAGGTGGAAAAAGCCCACCCGGATGTGTTCAACGTGCTGTTGCAGGTGCTGGAAGACGGCCGCCTGACCGACAGCCACGGGCGCACCGTGGACTTCCGCAACACCGTGATCGTGATGACCTCCAACCTGGGCTCGGCGCAGATTCAGGAACTGGTGGGTGACCGCGAGGCACAGCGTGCGGCAGTGATGGATGCGGTGGGGGCGCACTTCCGTCCGGAATTCATCAACCGCATCGACGAAGTGGTGGTGTTCGAGCCTTTGGGCCGCGAGCAGATTGCCGGTATTACAGAAATCCAGCTCGGCCGCCTGCGCAGCCGCCTGCTGGAGCGCGAACTGTCGTTGAGCCTGAGCCCAGAGGCGTTGGACAAGCTGATTGCCGTGGGTTATGACCCGGTGTACGGCGCGCGGCCGCTGAAGCGTGCGATCCAGCGCTGGATCGAGAACCCGCTGGCGCAGCTGATTCTGGCCGGCAAGTTCCTGCCCGGTACGGCGATCACCGCCAAGGTGGAAGGCGACGAAATCGTCTTTGGCTGATTGTGTTGCACCATGAGCCCCGCGTTTGCGGGGCTTTTTTTGCCTGTTGCCAATGCCGGCACAGCCCAGCTATTTCGGGCCTTTGGGCCAACCCGGGGTAACCGCCTGAAATTTTTGAAATTTTTGCTTGCATCAAATTTAGAGTGCCCCTAATATACGCCGCGTTGTCAGGCACTAAGCGAAACACCAGCAACATCGGTGATCGCAAAACAACTTACAAATCAGTAAGTTGAATGAAAAAAAGTGGTTGACAAGCAAAACGAAGAATGTAGAATAGCCGGCCTCAGCAGCGACAACGCGAAAGCGAAGAAGCTAAAGAGTCCGAAGCGAACACAGTCTTCGGAGTTGTACCGAAGTTCAGTTCCGCGATAGCTCAGTCGGTAGAGCAAATGACTGTTAATCATTGGGTCCCTGGTTCGAGTCCAGGTCGCGGAGCCAATCTCGGGGTGTAGCGCAGTCCGGTAGCGCGCCTGCTTTGGGAGCAGGATGTCAGGAGTTCGAATCCCCTCACCCCGACCATTTTCCGGGTCGTTAGCTCAGTTGGTAGAGCAGTTGGCTTTTAACCAATTGGTCGTAGGTTCGAATCCTACACGACCCACCATGTAGAAAAGGGCATCTCAAAGAGATGCCCTTTTTTTTGAAACACTCGGGGTGTAGCGCAGTCCGGTAGCGCGCCTGCTTTGGGAGCAGGATGTCAGGAGTTCGAATCCCCTCACCCCGACCATTTTTGGGTCGTTAGCTCAGTTGGTAGAGCAGTTGGCTTTTAACCAATTGGTCGTAGGTTCGAATCCTACACGACCCACCATGAACAAAGGGCATCTCGCATGAGATGCCCTTTTTCTTTTGCCTCGAAAAATGCGCCCATCGGCGCAATCCCACCTGCATCTATTTGCCACACCGCCCCTATGTAGGAGCGGGTTCACCCGCGAATGCGGCAGTGCAGCCACCATCGCATTCACAGGTAAACCCGCGCCTACAGGGCATGGGGGCGCCTGTTAGTGCAACTTCAGGCGCGGCTCGGTACCCCGGCCAATCTTGCTGCCCAGCATCATCAACGCCGTGCGGAAGAACCCGTACAGCGCCATCTGGTGCATGCGGTACAGCGACACATAGAACATGCGCGCCAGCCAGCCTTCCAGCTTCACGCTGCCCATCAGGTTACCCATCAGGTTGCCCACCGCCGAGAAGCGCGACAGCGACACCAGCGAGCCATAGTCCTTGTACTCGTACGTCGGCAGGGCCTTGTTCTCCAGGCGCGCCTTCAGGCTTTGCGCCAGCATCGAAGCCTGCTGGTGCGCCGCCTGTGCGCGCGGCGGCACGTTACGATCGCTGCCGGGTTGCGGGCAGGCGGCGCAGTCACCGAAGGCGAAGATGTTGTCGTCGCGGGTGGTTTGCAGGGTAGGGCGCACGACCAGCTGGTTGATGCGGTTGGTTTCCAGGCCATCGATGTCCTTGAGGAAACCTGGCGCGCGGATACCGGCTGCCCACACCTTCAGGCTGGCCTGGATCACTTCACCGTCCTTGGTTTTCAGGCCGTCCTCGGTCACTTCACTGACTGCGGCGTTGGTCATCACCTTCACCCCGAGTTTTTCCAGGGTTTTGTGAACCGGTACGCTGATGCGCTCCGGCAGCGCTGGCAGAACGCGCGGGCCCGCCTCGATAAGGGTGATGTGCATGTCCTTGGGCTGGATGCGGTCCAGGCCATAGGCCGCCAGCTCGTGGGCAGCGTGGTGCAGCTCGGCCGCCAGCTCTACACCGGTGGCACCGGCGCCGACAATGGCTACGCTGATTTTCTCGCTGGCCACGTCGCCGGCGTGGGCACGCAGGTAGTGGTTGAGCAGTTGCTGGTGGAAACGCTCGGCCTGCTTGCGGGTATCCAGGAACAGGCAGTGCTGCGCTGCGCCCAGGGTGCCGAAGTCGTTGGTGTTGGAGCCCACGGCAATCACCAGGGTGTCGTAGCCCAGGGTGCGCGCAGGCAGCAGCTCGCGGCCCTCTTCGTCGAGGGTGGCAGCCAGTTGAATCTGCTTGCCTTCACGGTCCAGGCCGCTCATGCGCCCCAGCTGGAAATTGAAGTGGTTCCACTTGGCCTGGGCCACGTAGTTCAGTTCGTCTTCCGAGGAGTTCAGCGAGCCGGCGGCCACTTCGTGCAGCAGTGGCTTCCAGATGTGCGTGAGGTTGGTGTCGACCAGGGTGATTTCGGCCTGCTTGCGCTTGCCCAGGCTTTTACCCAGGCGGGTCGCCAGTTCCAGGCCGCCGGCGCCGCCGCCGACAATCACGATGCGATGAGTCATGGGAATATCTCATAAGGTTTACGGAATTCGTGGCCCTGGGGGCCGGCCGCAAACTGCACGAGGGGAGGGCGAGCGCGAAGCAGCTCATAGCACCAGTCCACTCAGCAGGCGGCTGATGAGACCCAACCCGATGGTCACGGCCAGCACCAGCACAAGGAGCAGCCACGGCCGGAAGGGCCTGCGCTCGACTTGGTGCTGGGGGGCTCGCAGATACTCATCGACACGACGCTGATCTTCCGGGTTCAGGCGACTGGTCATGGTGGGCCTCGTCAGGTAGACGTTTGTGACTGCGCAAACGCTACAGCGTTCGCGCAGGCGCTTGAAACAAATGATAATGCTTTCTATCCCTGGCGCCGAGTGTACGCCATCGCAAACAGTCGCTGCACTGGATCAAAGACTGATGCCTACGTCGAAGACGATGCTGCGGCCCAGGTTGCCGCGCAGGAAATCCGGCGCATCGGGGTGGGCAAACAGTACCCGGGCAAAGGTTGGCCCGACCAGCGACAGCGAGCGCCAGCCCTGGCGCAGGTATTCGGTAGGCGGCGGGAAGTGGGTGTTGAGGTCGAGCACTTCGCGCTTGAGGCTGGAGAACGCGATGATGTCCAGCTCGTTCAGCTCCAGCCCGCGTTCCCGGTAATTGTGCGCCTTCTTGCGCAAGGTGGGCGCCAGGCGCCCCAGCAGTTCGGTGGCACTGATGCGCCGTGGGCGTGCTTCGCGGCGTACCAGCTGCGCCAGGGAAAACGCACTGCGTCGCCGCTGCAGCTCCTCGCGCCATTCATCGTTCAGCCGGCGGCCCTCGTCGAGCACGAAAAACACCTCGAAGGCGGCGTCGCGGAACAGCACGTCAGGTGGCTCCTGCCCCGCCGGGGTGAAGTCCTCGCTGCGGTAGGGAATGTTCAGCCCCTGCAACAGGCGCTGGCACACCCAACGCTCCCGCTCCCACTTACGGGCGTTGGAGAGAAAGGCATTGGCTTGTTCGGCCTGGATGGTAAGCAGGCGCAGGTAGTCTGAGTCATCCATGCAGACAAGCTTAGCCGCTAATCGATGACGGTAAGATGCTGTTTAAGCGTGAGAATCAGCCCAGCACTGGCCACTGTTGCACCAGCCCGACCAGATGCACCACGCCAAAGCCCAGGCAGATCAGCGAACTGACCACGATAAAACGCTGCGAACGCCCGGTGCCCGCCAGCAATACTGGCCCCAGCAGGCCGCGTAGCAAGTACACCAGGGTGATCAGGCAAATGACTGGCAGCAGCAAGGGCAGCCGCCCGATCGCCCCGGCAGCCGACAGCGCATAGGCCGACCAGGCCAGCAACACGCAGGCGATGGCGGCGGTGATCAGCGCCGGGTAGCAGCGGCCCTTCTCGGCGGCCACCGCCATGCGCTCACCGGCCCCGAACAAACGGTACCAACGCGGCCCCACGGCGATGATGGCCAGGTGAATTACACCGATGATGGCGTTGAGTGCCGCTGCCAGTAGCAGGGCGGGGTTGGTTCCTTCCAGCATGACCAATGCTTCCTGCATCGAATGGAAGCGTCAGCCTACCGCAGCCGAAGGAATGGGAGAATGGGTGTAGACTCGGTTTTATCCACATGGCCGCAAAGGGTATTGTTCAGGTGATCAGCGCGCAGGTGTTATCCGGCACCACCCTTACCCTTGGCTGGCTGGGTTATGTGCCGTTGCTGATCTGGGCGGTCAGCCGGGTTCGCTGGGTGGAACTGTTTACCGACCGGCGCCGCCAGCATTTGCTGTTTGGCACGGTGTTCTGCCTGTTTGCGCTGTGGCTGGTGCGGCGCGACTTTGATACCGGGGTGTCGTACCACTTTATTGGCATGACGGCGGTCACCCTGTTGCTGGACTGGCCGCTGGCGGTGCTGGGTGGCTTCATGGCCCAGCTCGGCTTGCTGGCGCTTGGGCGACAAGACCTGGCGGCGTTGGGGGTGAACGGCTTGATGCTGATTGGTTTGCCGGTGCTGATTACTGAGGTGTGCGCGATAGTGGTCGAGCGCGCCCAGCCGCGAAACCTGTTCGTTTATATTTTTTGTTCGGGGTTCTTCCCGGCAGCGCTCACCGTGCTGGTTTGCGTACCGGCGGCGCTAGGGGTGTTGTGGCTCGACGGGCGGTTTGCCCTGCCGGAATGGCTCAGCGACTTTGTCGGCTACCTGTGGCTGATGATGTTCCCCGAGGCGTTCATCAACGGCATGGTGATAAGTGCGCTGGTGGTGTTTTGCCCCGAGTGGCTGGAAACCTTCAACCGGACGCGGTATTTGCAGGCGCCCTGGAAGGAAGATGAGCGGTGAATGTGTGGTGGCTGTGCCGGCCTCTTCGGGGGTAATGCACAGCACTCAGAGCTTGCCCGCTCCCACAGGTACCGCGCGGGTTGTGGGCCCGCGTTGTATTGGTGGATCAGCTCAATGCCGCGGCTCCAGGTCCCCCGAATACAGCTCATCTTCGGACTCTTCCGACCCCGCAATCTTGTGCTCCTCAGCCGCCCAGGCGCCCAGGTCGATCAGTTTGCAACGGTCCGAACAAAACGGCCGGAACGCGTTTTTTTCGCTCCATTCCACAGGCGCGCCGCAAGTTGGGCAATCGACGGTCAATGGCTGGCTCATGGCTGGCCTCCTTTCAAAGTCAGGTAAAAGTGGTGCAGGCGGTCAATCTGCTCGTGCAGCGCGGCCAGGCCGCCGTCGTTGACCACCACATCATCGGCATGGCGCAAGCGATCCTCACGGGCCAACTGCGCCTGCAAAATGGCCTGCACGTGCTCGGCACTGGTGTTGTCCCGCGCCAGGGTACGGGCTATTTGCAGGTCCTGCGGCGCATCGATCACCAGTACGCGTTGGGTCTTATGGTGCTGGCCCGATTCGATCAGCAGCGGCGACACATAGACCGCATAAGGCGACTGCGCCTTGGCCAGATAGCTGAAAATCTCCTGACCGATCAGCGGGTGCAGCAGTTGTTCCAGCCATTTGCGTTGCGCCGGGTCGGCGAATATCAGCTGGCGCAGGGCGGCGCGATCGAGCTGGCCGTCACCCTGCAGCACGCCCGGGCCGAAGCGCTCGACGATGCTGGCCAGGGCCGGGCGGCCAGGTTCGACAACCCAGCGCGCCGCCTGGTCCGCATCGACCAGGTGCACGCCAAGCTCGACAAAGCGCTCGGCAGCGGCGCTTTTACCGCTACCAATGCCGCCGGTCAGGCCGAGAATCCAGGGGGTAAAGGCCGCAGTGGTCATCAGTATCCAAGCAGTTGCATGTATGAGGCGTATATTTCATCACCCCAGAGCACGGCAATCCACCCCGCAATTGCCAGATAAGGGCCAAACGGGATTGCCGTGCCCATGGCATCCCGGCGAAAACGCAGCAGGCACAGGCCAAACAGCGCCCCCACCACCGACGACAACAGCAGCGTCAACGGCAGCACCTGCCAACCCCCCCACGCCCCGATCAGCGCCATCAGCTTGAAATCGCCATAGCCCATGCCTTCCTTGCCGGTGACCAGCCTGAACACCCAGTACACCGTCCACAGGCTGAGGTACCCGGCCACTGCGCCCCACAGTGCGTCGGCCAGGGGCACATGGATGCCAAAGGCATTGACGATCAGCCCTAGCCACATGGTCGGCAGCACCAGCACATCCGGCAGCAGCTGGTGGTCCGCATCGATCAGGCTCAGCGCCAGCAGGCACCAGGTCAGCGGCAGAGCCACCAACGCCTCTACCGAAGCGCCGAAGCGCCAGGCCACTACCAGCGACAGCAGCGCGCTGGCCACTTCCACTACCGGGTAACGCAGGCTGATGCGGTTTTTGCAGGACGAACAGCGCCCGCCCAAGGCCAGGTAGCTGATGACCGGAATGTTCTCCCACGCACGAATCCGGTGCGCGCAGTGTGGGCACCGGGAGGCGGGCAGGCACAGGTCGAAACGCGCGTGCTGCGTGGTCGGCAGCCCCAATACCTCTTGCGCCTCACGCTGCCATTGCCGCTCCAGCATGATCGGCAGGCGATACACCAGCACGTTGATAAAGCTGCCCACCAGCAGGCCGAGCACCGTGGCAAGGGTGAGGAAATACGCTGGCTGTTCAGCCAGCAAAGCCCATAAAGTCATGTTCAGATCAAACTACCCAACTGGAAGATCGGCAGGTACATCGCCACCACCAGGCCACCCACCAGCAAGCCCAGGATCAGCACGATGGCCGGCTCCAGCAGGCTGGTCAACTGATCCAGCGCCTGGCTGACCTGTTCCTCGTAATGGCTGGCGGCTTTTTCCAGCATCTGGTCCAGCGTGCCGCTGGATTCACCGATGGCCGTCAACTGCACCAGCAAGGGGGGGAACAGCGGTTCACCGGCCATCGCCTGGTTCAGCCCTTGCCCATTGGCCATGCCTTGGCGCAGCCGCAACACCGCCTGCTCGTGCAGGTCGCCACCCGTTACCCGCGCCACCGTCCCCAGCGCATCCAGCAACGGCACCCCGGCGCCGTAGGACGTTGCCAGGCTGCGCGCAAACCGCGCCAGCGCGGCCTGCCCCAGCAACTTGCCAAACACGGGCAAGCCCAGCACCCGTCGAGATATCCACAGGCGCGCTGGCGCGTGCTGCCGGTAAAGCTGGCGCACGGCAACACCCATCACCACGCCCATCACCAGCAGCAGCGGCGCAAACCGGCTCAGCCCTGTGGACAAGTTGATCACCCATTGGGTAAATGCCGGCAACGCCGCACCCATGCCCGAGAACATGCTCTCGAATTTAGGAATCACCTCCAGCAACAAGATCGCCGACACCCCCAGCCCGGTCAGCAACAGCAGCAGCGGGTAGATCATTGCCTTGCGCACCTTCTTGTGCAGCACCCGACGCTGTTCCAGCATGCCCGCCAGTTGCTCCAGTTGCCGGTCGAGCGTACCGGACTGCTCGCCCACCCGTACCAGGTTGCAATACAGCGCATCGAACCATGCCGGGTGACGCTGCAACGCATCCGCCAACCCCAGGCCCGAGGCCACATCCTGTTTCAATCTTTCCAGCAGCGCCGCCTGCGCCGCATCGCAACCACTGCGGCCCATCACCTCGAACGCCTGCAGCAGCGGCACGCCGGCCTTGAGCAACGTCGCCAACTGCCGGCTGAACCCCGCCGGGTCAGCCTTTTCGCGCCGCTTTGGCAAGCTGAACGCCAGCCCGCTGGCCGGCCGCAAACTCGCCACCGTGATGCCCTGGCGAATCAGCCCGGCGCGCACATAAGCCGGGCTGCGCCCGGGTGTTTGGCCGCTGACCGGCGCGCCGTTGGCGTCGGTGCCGTGCCAGTGGTAGAGAAGTGAAGATGAAGTCATGCAAAGGTCCTTGTTCAGCCCCGGCGACAAGCCTGGAAACAGCTTGCCGCGTCCATGCAAGGGCACGCGTCCGTGATGCTCACTAGAGTAGTTCAGCGAAGATGACGCCCGTGCGGGCAGGGGTGACAAAAGGTGTCTGTTCAGGCCTACTGCGCCGCTGCCGGTTGGGGCGCAACTGACCTCAATGTGTAAGCGAATCAAAAAGGAACTACGTTCATGAAAGGGCAACGCGGTATCACCCTGATCGAACTGATGATCGTCGTCGCGATCATCGGCATTCTGGCGACCATCGCCTTACCGATGTACACCAACCACCAGGCACGCTCCAAGGCCGCGGCCGGGTTGCTGGAGATCAGCGCCCTGAAGACGGCGATGGATCTGCGGCTGAATGATGGGAAGGATGTAGCGGATGTAGCCGCCCTGGGTGGCCAGCCAGCGACGGCGCATTGTGCGATCACGGCCAGCGGCAAGGCCGCAGATGGCAGCGGCAGCATTGTCTGCACCCTGGTGGATGCGCCTGCCAACGCGCTGGGCAAGGCCCTGACCCTGACGCGTTCGACCAGCGGCTGGGCGTGCACGACCGACATCGAGGACGACCTGGCGCCCAAAGGGTGCAAGGGGGCTTGAGGGCAGGGCAATAAACCAGCGGAAACAGGGGTTTGCGTTACGGGTGTGAGCAGTGGTACGTTGCGCTACACGCCGGTGTAGCTCAGTCGGTAGAGCAGCGCACTCGTAACGCGAAGGTCGCAGGTTCGATTCCTGTCTCCGGCACCAGAGACCAGTTTCCAGAAGTCTATGACTGTCTACGAAACACCCCGCAAAGCCCGCCTAGCGCGGGTTTTGTTGTTTCTGTCTGTCTCGTTTTGTCTCTGGGCATCTACGCGATTTAGGGATATGGTTAGGGATATCTCGGTTCGACAAGGAAACGTATCCCTATGGCGCGCACAGTGGTGCCTCTCACCGATCCCAAATGTGATGCGGCCAAGCCTCGGGAGAAGGACTACAAGCTGTTCGATGGCAAAGGCCTCTACCTGCTGGTGAAGCCGTCAGGGGTCAAGACTTGGCGTATGAAGTACACCAAACCTGATGGCCGTGATGGTTTAGCTACGTTTGGCAACTATCCGGCGCTCGGCTTGAAAGCGGCCAGGGAGCGACGCGCTCAGGCGCTTGAGCTCCTTGCTGCTGGGAAAGACCCCATCGAGCAGGCGCGCTTGGACAAACAGGAAGCGGCTAACGCCCGGGCGAATACATTCCGTTTGCTTGCTCAGGAATGGCACGCGGCCTGCGCTCGTAAGTGGACACCTGGTCATGCCTCCACCGTGTGGCGACGCATTGAATCCCACCTGTTGCCCACTCTCGGTGATCGCCCGGTCGCGGAACTCAAAACACGGGATCTGCTGGTTCCACTGAAGGCGGCGGAAAAGCGGGATACCTTGGATACGGCTGCACGCCTACGGCAGTACATGACGGGCATCCTCCGCATGGCGGTTCAGCATGGCCATCTGGATTTCAACCCTGCGATAGATCTGCAAGGCGCCACGGCTACCCGCAAAACAGCGCACCGGCCTGCTTTGCCATTTGAGCGCTTACCTGAGCTCCTCCAGCGGATAGATGCCGACAGCGGGCGCGGCCTGACCAAGCTCGCGGTGCAGCTGACCTTGCTGGTGTTTATCCGCTCTAGTGAGCTCCGATTCGCTCGCTGGGGTGAGATCGACATGGGAAGGTTGATGTGGGAAATCCCTGGTGAGCGAGCGCCTATCGAGGGCGTAAAGAACTCCCATCGCGGCTCGAAGATGAGCACACCACACTTGGTTCCGCTCAGTCGCCAGTCAGTTAGTGTCTTGGAGCGAATCCGCGATCTCACCGGCCGATTCGACTTGGTATTTGCAGGTGATCACCATCACTGGAAACCCATGAGCGAAAACACCGTCAACAAGGCCCTTCGACGCATGGGGTATGACACGAAGTCAGAGTTGTGCGGCCACGGTTTCAGGACAATGGCTTGTTCAGCACTAGTTGAGTCGGGGTTGTGGAGTAAAGACGCCGTCGAACGACAGATGAGCCATCAGGAGCGAAACACGGTGCGCGCAGCGTATATCCACAAAGCAGAACACATTCAGGAGCGAAGGCTCATGGTGCAGTGGTGGGCAGATTATTTAGACGCCAATCGAGTGGAAGCGATCACCCCGTACGACTTTGCCCACCGAGATGCTGTCGCGAGCGACATTTGAGATTTCAAGCAACGCATGAGGCATCGAGAGCCAGCGATACGTTACGGTCGTCAATGCTCGTGGATCGTAGCCACCAATTGGGGTGTTTCATGTGCAACTCGTGTTTCGGGGCTGGTGGAACCGTTGAAAATCCTAGCCTCCGGACTGGTAACACATCGCTGGCCCACACGGACAAGCAGGTGTATCAAAGCTATATGGTGTTTCGCACCACTGTTGCCTGTCGGTCCTGTCGGCAGCTTAGCGATCATCTATCGCGCAGGCTCATTTTTCGATCAAGGGGGCGTGGGGTGTGATCTGGTCCGAAAATGAGTTGGAGCAATTCACGTTCGCGCTTGCGAATACTGACATCAGTAGCCTGCTCGATGAGATCCAGATGATGGAGGATGCTGTAGCGGAAGCTGCACTTTTCCCTGAGTTTCGTGAGCACTTTCGCCAGGCATTTGATGTGATAAACGAGGCAGCTTCATATTGGCTCGAGGAAGGCTTGGGGTATTCTAGTCAAGCAAGGCGGGTAATCCATGAGACGTTCAGGCAGCGAGATCTCATTTACGAGCGATTGTGCTATGCCCAGTCGTTTTCGCTGCCGGATGTAGTGCGTCAGGTGCTAGGTCAAGTTGAAGCTATTTCTAGCTCTCGAATGGCGGCGAGCTACGCCTTCGCGCAAGCGCTGGACGCTGTTCAGGTGCTGGCTGACTGGTTGGGGAATGTTGAGCTAAATGTGTACGACATCAACCCTGACTTAGTCGAATTCCTAAGGCTGAATGATCCCGAGTTTTTTCACACCATGGTTGAGCGCCAACGCCGTACCCAACCGGGCAGGGAAGCTGAGGTCAGAGAGACCTTTGCCCAGTGGGTGGCTGAATCGGAAAAGGTTTTGATGCTTGCTGACCTTCATCGCCAGTCTGAAGTCGCGTTGAGCTCTGGGACGATTCAGCCAGGTAGTTTTTTCCCAACGATGATCGACAAAATCTACACCGTGAAAAGCTCCGAGAGGGCGCGCTTGGCTGGCAAGGGGAACAGTCGGCCAGGTACCGCTACTCAAGATGGAAAGGCGAAGAAGCGGGAGCTCACTCGGGCCGCCGTTGAGCGTATCAAGAAGTCCTATCCTGAAATTGAACCTAAGGCACTGCTGTCCAGGTTGGTCGGCATAGAGGGAATCGGAACGCGCGACACGATAAGGGAAAATCTCAGAGCGCTGGGAGAGTACGGCCCGAGGAAAAAAAGAAAAACGAGCGGACCGTGTTGATTCGTTTTTGAGTTTTTAGTCTGTGCCTGTCTCTGTAGATATAGGCATGACTATGACCACTCTCTCCGCAGCAAACACCCTCCATTCTGGGCGCGACCCGCAGACCACACTGATACGCATCACTGAAGTGATGGCCATTGTCGGGTTGGCCCGCCCCACGATCTACAAGCTGATGCAGCAGGCCGAGAGTGGCTTTCCGCTGCCGGTGAAGCTGAGCAACAGCACCGCCCGGGGTGCCCCGGTAGCCTGGGTTCTTTCCGAGGTTCAAGCATGGACGCGTACCCGTTTGGGCTGGCACAACAATGCATTCCTGCTGCCTGATCGTCAGGTCGGTCAGCATGGTGAGCACCTGCACTTCTATGACGCTGGAGCCCAGCTCCCGCCAATCAACGAGGCGGGCACCCTAGAGCAGTGGCAGAGCCAGATCGGCGCTCTTTGTGTCGGTAATCATCGCTTGGCGTTTGTGGTCAGCACGGCCTTTGCTGGCCCCTTGCTTCATCTGCTGGGACACGAGTCTGGCGGTTTTCACCTTTATGGTGACAGTTCTGGTGGGAAGACCACGCACTTGCAGGTAGCCGCCTCGGTGTACGGCGGACCACGCTTGGTACGGTCATGGCGATCGACCGACAATGCGCTTGAGTCAATCGCTGCGGCGCACTCTGATGGACTGTTGATCTTGGATGAAATCGGCATGTGCGACGCTCGCATTATCGGCGAGACCGTCTACATGCTCGGCAATGGCACCGGCAAAGCCCGGGCGAATGATCGAGGACAAGCAGGCCGTACCGTACAGGAATGGCGCCTGCTGTTTCTTTCGACTGGTGAGAAGACGCTGGCGCAGCACATGGCTGAAGCCAACAAAGAGCTTAAGGCTGGCATGGAGGTTCGCATGCTGGCGGTACCGGCGAACGCCAGCAAAGGGTTAGGGATGTTCGACACCCTGTGTGGATTTGAAGATGCCGCGACGCTCTCCGATGCACTCAAGCTGCGGGTGAGCAAGTTCTATGGTACGCCGCTCACAGCATTCCTGGAGGCCCTGTGCGCTCCCGGCAAGCTTCCCGGCCTGGTGAGCATCATGCGTCGTACGGTCGAGCAGTTCATCGCACAGAACCTCCCGACGTCAGCAAGTGGGCAGGTCCAGCGTGCTGCTCTTCGCTTCGGCCTGGCCGGGGCCGCGGGCGAGCTCGCAACTGCCTTGGGCGTGACCGGCTGGCCAGACGGCGCTGCGCTCACGGCAGCTCGCGTTTGCCTGCACGCATGGCTGGCGGAGCGCGGCGGTGCTGGGAATATGGAGGGGGAAGCCATCATGGCACGCCTGCGCCAAGTCATTGAGCGCTTCGGCGAGAGCCGTTTCACGCGGTGGGAGTCCGTCGCCGCGAAGATCGATGAGCACGGCCCTCGCACGATCGACCGTTTGGGCTTTCGCAAAACAATGGAGCACGGCATGGGCGACACCATGCACACGACCATCACCTACTACGTGCTCCCGGAGGCGTGGCGATCGGAGGTGTTCCGGGGAATGAACATCACGGCCGTTAACCGCGAGCTGATAGAGCGGGGCGTTCTCCAGAGCGGTAAGGACGGAAAGGCGTCCTGCACTGTGAGGTTGCCTGGCATGGGAATGCAGCGCTGCTATGTGGTGCTCAGTGAACCAAGCACCGAGGGTCCGCTGGCTGAGGCAACGGCTGCCTAAAAGCAGCTTTTCCACATGAGGCATACACCGGCGTGTCCGGCCTCGCCAGCCGCTCAACCATAACCTCAACTCTAGGATGACAGATCAATGAAAAGCCTTGAAAAACTGAACACTGAACGCAGGCAATATCAAACAGAACTCCAGGAGCTAGAACAGCAAATCGCCCAATGGGAAGCGCACTTGTGTGACCCAGACTTCGCGGTAACGCCGGCCGGACAGAGCCTTGAGATACCTCGCCAAGAAGCAAAGTCGAAGGTCGACAACCTCAATTACAGGATTTCCGCCATCGATCAGGACATTGCATGGTATGGCCGAAAGGCAAATAGCTCCGAACTGATGGCTGAGTACAAAGAGACCATGAGCAACTGGACAACTGATAAGGTGGACCTAGAGGGCAAGCGGAAGGTACTGAACACTCGAGTGGTAGAAATCAAGAACCAGACCGAGAAGCTTATCTCCGTTGCTCGTCAGACTGAAGAAGAGGCCGCACGGGCCTATGCACAAGCGATTGCTTGGAGCGATGACGAGGGTGAGAAAAAAGCTGCCGATGACATGCAGAAAGCGGCGAAGGCTTTGAGCTCAGCGAGAGACCATGAGCGCCGCCAAGGTTTAATAATCGCTGCCATGGAGCAGGAAATTGGCATTATCGACGTGCATATCGAGGAAGCAGCTAAGGAAGTTCTCAAAGCAGAACGGTCTGCGGTAGTCATCGCACTGGAACGCCTGGAAGAACAGTGGGATGTAGCGGTGAAAGAGCTTCTTGAGCTAGGTGCAAAACTGTATGCTGCGAAGCGTTACATGGGGCGTGAAGGGATGGCATTTCATCGCTTTCATGTAAGTAGTCAGTTGGAAAGCTACACTCACTGGAGTGACAGCGATTTGGCTGTAATGAGCCATCAATATTCCCCCGCTCAGATCATAGATATCAAACTCATAGATCACCAAAAAAATAGCGCCCTGTCCTAAAGAAAGCGCCGAACGCATTGCCTAACTGTGTGCGGTAATGCGTTTTTCGAGTGGATATCTCATATAAACTATGTTAATTGTGTAACTATGAGTTTTAATTGCGCATGAGTTGAATAGGATGCCCTGAGCATATTCAGTGCGCGTGTATCATTCGGAGTGGAGAGTATAAGGCGGTAGATCCCCAATCTATTGGTTTTGCATTCGTTGTTTCGCTGCAAGAAAGGGGTTGTAGTTTAGCGGAAACCTAACTGGTTTCCGCGGCTTAAAGTAAGATCAATTCTGGCTGGTCGCCTTTGGGTCGAAGTCGGTTGCGGACTTAATTGTTTCTTTTATTAGTTTTGGTCTTTGCTTCGAAACGTATTCGCAGCCGAATTTTTCTATTTCTTTTGCAAGTTCTTCGGTCTGATAGACCGAGTAGATAATGACTCTGCGTTGGTTGTTGCCATTATTTCTGGCGGATCTGGCTATATGGAGTCCTGGATACTGTTTGAATAGTGTGGGCTCATTTCCTTGTGGGTGGAAACCTTCACCTTTAGGGATGTTTAAGTCGATGATAAGGGCTCTGTAGTCATCGGTTTGAATTTTTTGTATCGCGTCACTAGCAGTCAGAGCAATCTCGACATTAAAGCCTATGTGGTTGATAAAGTCGATTAGCCAATCAAGATTGGTTGGTTCGTCGTCTGCAAGAAGAATTGTTTTTTCTAAATATTTTTTCATTATAGGTACCACGAGTCCTTGGGAAAAATTACAGTGAAGGTTGAAATGCCACGCCGCCTACTATGAGCTGCGGTAACATCTCCGCCGAAAAACGTCCGCATAATTTCTCGACATAAATACAGACCAAGTCCAGTGCTCAAAGCGATGGATGCTTTAGCCTCTTGGCTACGAAATCCTAATGCAAATATTTTCTCAGCATCGTGCGACGAAAATCCAATGCTGTGGTTCTCAAATGATACCCTCAGCGCCCCAGTCTTTTTTTGTACGGTTGGGGTAACGGATATTGTTGTGTCAGGAATCCCATATTTAACTGCGTTGTCAAATAGGTTCATAAAAACCTGCCGTAATGCCTCCGGTCTTCCCTTGATCTTGTATTGCGTGACCTTGTCAGTTAAGCCAATTTTAATGTTCCTTTTGGCTCCAAGCTCTGAGTAAAATTGAAGTGCCTCAATTATAGATTGAGGTAAAATTACAATGCCCTCTTTCTTTGGGGCGCTCAAGAGTTTTTGTTCGGAAGAAATCTCAGAGAAAAAAGCAAGATTTTTTGTAAGGTGAATGCATTGTTCGATTTGTGCTCTTGCGGCGTTAATCTTTTGGTTTATTTCTGCGCCTTTATATATGCCATCTACCACATTATCTAATGTTCCAGCTACGCCGTTTAAAGGATTAACAAGTTGGTGGACAAAGTTTCCAAGAAATAGAAGATCAATGCGCTGAGCTTCATTTGCTTTTGATTCGAAGTTGTTGTCATTCATGAATCTTTATGACTCCTGCTTGGTGCTCTATCTGAAAAGATCCCCAGAATGCAACGAGTTTTAGTAGCTGGATGTCGCTCTCTGGTTGCATTGAAATATCGGCATCAATAATTATGGAGTTGTCTTTTTGAATTGAGCTTACATCAATTGATGAGCTTTTCTTGAGCATGCGCACAAAAGCTAACAAAGCCCTAAGTGCATATTTATCTACTGGGTATATTTTTTCTGAGTAGTTGTCGCCTTCGAATCCGTCAACTTTTGCGTTAAATGGCGAAGGGCTTATTTTTCCTTCAAGTTCATGTTGCATCATTTTTGCCTGCATCAACTCTGCAAGCGACCCAGCAAATGTAAGCTCTCGGTTTTCTTGATTTTTGGATTCTAGTGAGTCTCTGCCCATAGCGGCAGCAGTTGTCTTTGCCACCGTTTGGGCTAGTTGAAGGAAAGCAGGAGGAACAATGGCTGAATTTGAAGTGAGACCATATTTCAAAAGGATAGATGGGAAAAGCTGTAGGGAGTTTTCAAGATAATATCCTGGCCAGCACCTTATCTTGGGGTATTTATTCTTACTGTTCCAGTTATTTACTTCGTCCACACAATTGGTTGAAAGGTTAGAAGTAGTTATCATTAGGAGATAGTCAGCGCCGTTATTAATGGCGTATGAGAGCTTTCCAAAGACAGTCGGCCAATCGATAGACGACTCGTATCGCTTGCACTCAATGTACCATTTTTCAGTGAAGCCGGTTCCACTAAAGTCAATGACGGGAAATTCACCCTCTAGATCTCTGCCTCTGTCGGCGCCAGGTGTTCGCCAGACTAGGTTGGTTATTCCTGACTGCGTTAAGAGGTCATATGATAGGTTCTCAAATAGCCTTGGATCCAACGCTTTTAAGCTGTCTAAGATTCCCAACGGAAAATCCTTCTAAAGTAGTCCTTGAAAATAGCTCTTATGCGAAACTTCTATTTTCCGTGGATGGCACCAGTTATGGAGAACTTCTCGGTCGATCCGTCTGATCGATTTAGCCAGAAGCATTTCGTGCCATAGTCAGCACTTCGAACGCTGAAACCGATAACTCCACATCCAATTTTCGAAGCGGAGTTAGGATGATGCTCTAACGCAGCTTGCAAAATCACCGCGTCATCGGAGTTAACCCGATCTCCAACATCATACCGGTGCAGCATGGCTCTTAAATGTTTGACCGCGTCTCCCCTACGGTCGAATTCAAGTGGACCTAGAGTAATGGGCTTTGCAGGCATATCTAATCTCCTTTTAGGAGGGGTTAAGTGGCAGATGAATTAGGTATCAGAAGTTCACGTACTTCACGAATAATGATTGCAGGAATTCCCATCGCTGGCAGCTGCCCCACTCGCGCTATAAACCAATTTATACACTCTTCTTTACTAAGGTCGTCACGAGCAATTTTTTCATACATAGCTACAGCGCTCATTCGGGAAAGCCCTAGCTCCATAAGCGAAAGGAGGGTAGTTGACGAGACACCGAACTCTAACTGGGTTCCAATATCTAAACCTTCCTCAATTAGATCCTCACGGCCGATTTCGCGAAGATATAGATGCAGAACATCCATGTACGCTGAGAGATATTTTGGTGCTTTAAAGCGGGCAATCTGTTCAACTAATTCCATTGTGCTGCGTATCAGTTCGGGTAATTTGAACGGTCTATTGGCGTTTTGATGCCACTCAATACTATCGCGGATGATCCTGGCTAATGAGTATCCCTTTAGCCATTTTATAATGATCAGTGAGTAAAGTCTGATACGGTTTTCGGGGGTGAAAGCGGGGAACAAGTGTCTGTTAATTCGCGCCATGATAGTTGCAAATCTGTCGTAGCTATCATTGCTCGCAACTTCAGCTGGAAGTAAATTTTCGACGTCACCTGTGTAGGACCGGAAGGCTTCAAGGAGACGCTGAAGTCCTAACGCACTTACTCCTGGATGCCGAATAGCTAAATCAATGTTGATCTCAATTTTCTGGGCCAAAACATTGAGGGCCTGATCGAGCATCACAATAGACGACGCGTCATGGCGTTTTGCGAGATTCGCAACCGATATGGTACCGAGACGCATGTACGTGGTTAGTAGATAAGCACCGACCTGCTCGAACTTATCAGTTTCCTCAATTTCAGGCAGATCCGATACCGCACGCTGGGTGAGGTAATTCGCCATACCATTAAAATCCTCGAGAACCGCATCACTTTCCCGTTTTATCGGATAGCGCGCACGGCTAGGCACCCCGGTAGGCCACGCTTGATTGTCGTCTGGATCAATGCAGATGATATTCCCTTGGAACTCGTCACCCCATCGGCCTGCCCGGCCGGCTAAATTCCAGAAATCGTGCGGTTCCATGGGGTGGCCTCTCCCTTTTCGCGGACCGCGCACTACTATAGTTCGACACGAAAGGTTGACTCCCTCGATTAAAGTTGACGTGCATACCAGAAATCGAATTTTACCTGTCCTGAATAGTCTTTCTATCTCCAGCCGAAGCAGCGACGGCATATTGCCGTAATGAAAAGCCACGCCTGACTCAACTAACGGGGCGAGGCGAAAGTCTTGGTGTACTCCTTTGCGGGCGAGCTCAGCGAGCTCGATAAGTTCCGGATCGATGCTATTAAAGCCGGGTAGTAGTTGACTTATCAAATCGGCTACATCTTCTGCCTCGCTAGCACCATTTGTATAAACGAGCGTCCCCCCCCTCTCGCCGATTGCTGCTGCGATGAATGCGAGCCTTTTTTTTAGCCCAACAGGTGTGCTTGAAAGTTGAAGAGTTCCGATAGGGATCGTCGAGTTCTGCTGTCGCAGTGTCAGCGACCATAGCTTCGCTTTTCTAGGCATTTGATTAGCGACTATCAAATTCTGAAGCACTGTGGAGGAGTCGCTATCAATTGAGGTTTTCTGAACACCTTCAGGCGCGTCGGTTAGCAACTCTTCGGGGTTTTGAGTCGCCGGACTTATAAAGACTGCTTTAAGTTTTGGATTGGCGCGTGTGACTCGCTCGATCGCGTCCTGTAAAATTACGCCACGCTGACTGTCACCGATCTTGTGTGCCTCATCCACGATGAGTAAATCAATTGAAATTGAATTGTTAAGAATATTTGCCAGGAGATGTAACCGTTCCTGGGTAAATACTAATATCAGCCGTGCTCCGCCTGTAAGGGCAGCTTTGTACTTGGCGGGTAGCGGAAGTGATGATACTTCAACTAGCTCCGTATCGCTAAGAAGCTCTGTAAGGCTGGTTTCAATCTCGGATACAAGCGCGCGCGTTGGTGCGAGATACACCGCAACCTTTGTTTCGCCAGTTATAACTTGATCTATTAACCACTGAAGGACAAGATATGTCTTGCCTGAGGCCGTAGGGGCTGACGCAGATAGCCATCGGTTTCCGCTCGCATTAGTCCAAAAACTTTGCTGAAAGTCGTTAACTTGTACCCACGCCCCGCTCGATTGTAAGAGGATAGAACGATTCATTTCACGGCGCTGAGCTTCTAGACGCAAAGCGACACCTAGTCTGCTTTCTAGACCTGGAGCAACCAAACCGCGGTTAACTGCTAACGAGGTAGCTCGGAAATTAGAAAGCTTACCGAGTAAAACATAACCGGCGTCCTTGTATGCCTGATCTTCGGTTAATGAAATCACTGCAGTTGCGATTCTGAGAGCCGCTTCTTGATCAACCCTCTTTTCGGATCGAGCCAGTATGCTGCCCGCGAGCAACAATCTAGGCCAGTCTATCTCTGAGGAAGAAGGTGCAGAGGAGTCAACCGTGAGGTTGTCGAGTTCATTTCTTACGGTGAGCAGCGTAATCGCATCTAGATCTTCTCTTACACCGTCTTCGAGAAGCCACGATTGGAGAGAAGCGATACTCATTGAGTCTTAATTCCCATAGCCTTGAGAAACGCATCCCGAAATCCTTCAGCTGAAGGTAAAGGCAAACAGAACACCTCGATTTCCATTTGATCGAGTTTCTCCAGCTTAAGGCGGTTTCCAATACTTTTACACCAGCCTGTGAGTTCTGCTCGGGAAGCACTCACAAGCTCCTCAGCAACCGCTTTTGCATTTTCTTGAGGATAGAAAGATGCATCGAAGCCAATGAGGGCTACACCACAATATTGAACCCTATTTGACATGACTGATGACTTATCAAAGTATTTCTTAAGCGCTCCGGTGAGCGCTGGATCGCTGAGGTCAGCTTTATCGCTTAAGAGTAATAGATCCCGTTCCCGAGCCGCGCTTTCGTGCTCTGGCTCAATTAGGAAAGGAGCAAGAGAGTTGAAACAGTCGCGAATGGCGGCATTTGGATCTGAATATATTTTTGACTCTCCCCAAAATAGTTTCAAGGTGCCTTCAGGTGAGACGTCTGCGTATACCCCATCTGCTCCATGGAAATGCATGCGTGAGTCAGTCTTTAAATCCATCTTGCATAGTATCTGAGGGAGCTTGAGGAAACGCTCTGCTAATAAAAACAATAGCATCTCTCCTCCTTCCCCAGTCTTCGCCAAATCAGTGAAAGAACGTTTGGCTCGTTCCACAAGCTCCGCCACGGCTTCGGTGCTGTTGAACCTAATGTCGCGGGCTTTCGCTTCAGCCAACTTCGATCTTGGGATCGCGTAGTCAACTATGGAATTCCGCATGAACTCAGCTAAGCGATTTGGCTGAACACGCCCATTTCCATCTACCGAAAGACAATGGCAGTGAATTTTGACTAAGTGTCCTTCTACAGACACGTCTCGTTCTACTAGCGTGAGATGGACCTGGAGTGCCTCTGGGTTTCCTGTGAGGGCATTCTCGAGATCGTTAGCGGTAATGGTTGACAAATAGCCTCCGTGGCGTTCGTCTGTTGACCTTCAGGTGGGCTGGATAAGCCGTAAATGTAACCAGCAGAATTCTTCTAGTCCACGCAATTGCTGATGCTTATCGCATGCTTAGTCAAGCTGCAAGCTGATTCAACGCCTTGTAACACGCGAGGGGCTTGTAACACGAGCCTCCTAGGAAGGCTGCAAATCGTGTATCAACAATAAATCCAAGAAATTCAATGGCTTGCGCGAACTGCAACACCCGTGACACCTGTTACACCCTTTTTCTTAACCCCTCCGCCCCGTATGTCACGCACCCTCAGCGGAATGAGTTTCCTCGAAGCGTTTGTGGTGCAAAGGATCCCGGGGACCCTGGCACCTACCTCGTAGTACGGGGCTGGGAACCCGCGGGACTTTGTTAGCAGCAGGGGGCCCAGCTTAGTGAACAGGTGAACCGGGTGAACACACCCGTCTGGGTGGTGAACCCAATCAACCATTCACCAGGCTACTGACCCTTCTCTTCGGGAGGCGTCAACCTCGTCAACTGTCAACCATCGTCAACCTGGCAGCCGCTAGCAAAGCTGCGCGGGTTTCCGTCCCCGTATCCCTTGGAAGACCTCAGGGTCCCCGGCAGCTTCAGGCTGGCCCGGCGCTGATGAAAGGCGCTTTAATGATACCGAGCTACTTTTGATGCATTGCGGCCTGCCTATTCAACAGTCAATCACGGGAGCCAAGTCTTGAGCTACCTCAAAATTAAAATCTACGAGAAGGGTGACCCCACGATCTGGGTGCCGGTCAGTAGCAGATCGCCGCAGGGCCAAGCACGAGCACTCCTGCCATTCGCTGGGTTAAGCGGCCAGTACGCTCATGGTTACAAAGCTGAACCGGAATTATCACCGTACTTTGAGGCTCTCAGATCGATTCAAAAAGCGTATGTGGAGGGGGGGAGGAAGACCTTCATCGTTGCGGGTGGGCCTGAGCCTCAACGAAAGGATGCGTGGCGCCACGGTAGGAAGAAAAGCTCTCCACTGCTCAGTCCTACATCGGGTTGGGTTGAAATTCCATTTGAGCTGTTAGAGGAAGTTTCTGACGAGGAGTTAGCGCTCGAAATCGAGTCGTCAGGAAAAATCCTAGTGACCTCCAAACGCTTGAGAGCCAACCCTGAAGGTCCGATGTTTCGCCAGGTCACACGGGAGATGAGGACATTTCAAATGGATTTCAGGGCCAAAGCCTTAGAATTGTGGGAGCCCAAATGTGCGCTTAGCGGAGCGACATGTCTGTTGGAGGCTGCCCATATCAAAGGAGTTGCTGCATCTAAACGCGATAGCGAATCCGATATGCTGAACCCTTACAACAGTATTATTTTGAATGTGGCACTTCATGGATTGCTCGATGAAGGTTTTATCTCATTTTCCGATGAGGGGAACCTTTTGGTTTCGAACGCCCTCAGTCAAGAAGATCAATCCATATACGGCGTAAACGCTCCCAAAAAGGTTGCATTCAATCCAGGTGCCATACCTTTCCTTCAGTACCATCGTATGACAATTTTCCGTGGTTCGGCCTGATACCTACGAATCCATTATGGAGGCGAGAACAAACAGGGTTTGCAGTGCGCCGCGTCCTGAGCAGACAGTGGATTTTGGTTTAGGGATACGTTTAGGGATACGCGTAAGGATTGATTTTTATCGGCCCCTTGTTTTATGTGGCTTGTAAGCACCATTTTTGGTTCCTGTCTCCGCACCAGTCAATTCAATGCCTCCAGCGCCTCCCGCTATCACCTCCCGCCCAGCGTGCCAGCAGCGTGACAGCAAACTGCCCAAATATCCGCTTTTCCGGGGATTTCACCAGCGGCGCCGACCGGGTGGCAGTAAACCCAAACCCCCACCTTTTGGTGGTATTTATCTCTGCGTCGCCCGAATCGCTTTAGATGTGGGAGTGTTTTCGTGCAGCCAGCAGCGCGCCAGGATCGGATTTATTAGGCTCCTATCGAAACCGATCATTTTCGCGCCGGCGCATAGATTTTCTGAGTTTCTACCAGTCTGCGCATAGTCCATTCGAGAATACCCCCATACCCTGCAAAGTTAGAAAGCACTTTTCGCACAATCCGCGCCATCATTTCCCCTCGCCTGTAGGCCTACCCTGGCCCACGGCGCCCCAGGTGAAACCCACCTTTCGAGCCACCCTCCCAAAAGGAACCCGCACCGTGCACCAGGTGAAATACGACCTGGCCGACGCTCAGTCGAGCCTTGAATTCATCCTCGAACAAGTGATCTATGGAACCGTGGTTATCATCGTTCGCCAGGGCATCGAGATTGCCCGCGTCACCGCAGTGGAAGGCCTGCGCCAGCGCGCTACGACGCTAATGGGGGCGCCCTATGAGCTGTGATACCCACGCCTTCTACCCGCGCCACAGCGCGCTAGATGACGCATACGGGCTGTTCACTGGCATCGCGCTGGCCGCGACCGGAATCGCCATCCTGGGCAAAAGCGGGCTGATCACCGGGGGCATTGCTGGAATGGCCCTGCTGGCCTCGTTCGTCACCCCCTACCCGTCGTCGATCCTGGTGCCGGCTATCAACGTGCCGTTCCTGCTGTTTGCGCTGTTCACGATGGGGCGGAACTTCACCCTGAAAAGCGTCCTGGTCAGCTTCGCCCTTGGCCTGGGCGTTAAGCTGGTTACCCCGGCGTTAAACGTTGCTGGCATCGACCCGGCGGTGGGGTGGGCGCTCGGCGGAACGCTCCTGGGAATGGGCATCCTTTGCCTGGCCAGGCACAACGCATCCATGGGCGGTACAGGCTCGATGGTTCTCTGGTTTCAGCGGAAATTCGGCGTTAACGCCGGCGTGGCGCAGCTCGCTTGCGATGCGGCGCTGTTCCTGGTCGCGGCCTTCTACCTGCCCGCCGACAAAATGGCCTGGTCGGCGGTCGGCACCGTCGCAATGAACCTGGTGCTGATCCGCTGGCACAAGCCTGGCCGGTATCGGGGCTGATTTGAATGTGATGCTGGGCACCGCCTGGAACTCAGATTTTCCGGGGCCTGGCGGTCATGGCCCGTGCAACAATCCAAAACCGAACGTGCAGCGGCAGCAGCCGGCGCGCGGTTTCGTCCGTCACCTGGCTGGATATCTTGGTGGCCAGCGACTTGGGCACGCCCGCGTTGCGCAGGTGCCGCTCCAGCGCGCGGACGGTCGCGAAATCACGCATTCAGCAGGGCGGCGAATTCATTCGCCGGGCTTTGCCTGTTGCCCCCGATGATCCGCGCATGGTTGGCCGGCTCCAGGCCCAACATCGAGCCGAAGCTGATCATCTGGCGCATAGCCTCATTGGTGGCGGCCAGGGCCAGGCCACCCCTGTGAAGCTCTGGCGCGCCGCTACAGCTGCAATTCCTTGATGATGCTGGCCACACTATCATCACGGGCTAGCGCGTCTCGCGCCTTGCCTGTGAGGCCGACAACGGCGCGGTGTTCATACTGCAATGCAAGGTCTTTGGCCTTGTTCATAATCCTGGCTGTCAGCTCCTGGCTAATCGTCATCGGGCCTTTTGTTGTCCGGTTGTGACGGTCTATGTGGTTGGCCATTTCGTAGGTCATGCCAGTGCGCCGTGCTTTGGTCATCGCTCTGCCTCCGACACAAAAAAAGGGCACCCGAAGCACGTTAAGTTAGTGCCATTCGGGTCTGTCCCCCTTTTTTTATTTGCGGGAGTGAACAAAAAGGGGGAGGGCTCTAGTTCCCAAACCGCTAGGTTGTGCTTAGTCCTAAATCCGCGTTGCTCGTAGGAATCGTCTCGTTAGCTGCTCGAGGCCTCATTTGCCCCTTCCTAGCTGTTAGGTTCTTTCGCTCCTACAGTTCGCAAGGGACTCTGAAATGCGCGTCAGTCTGGATGGGCTTGGCCAAGCAGTAGACGGTGATGTGACCACCACAGGTGCGATTTGCATCGCCACCGGGGAAGGTTACCTCGACGAAGGACGAATGGTCCTGAGGATGGGGGATCCCACCACACCTTGTCCACTTTGCGGGCTGGAAGGAAAGGTCGTCGAAGGGGTGTGGCACTTCATCTCGGATGGCCAGCCAGTCGCGATGGATGGCGCGTTAGTTGATTGCGGTTGCCCAGAGGGTAGCAACCGGGTGGTGGCGCCTTTAGGGGAAATGCCCCCGCCGCGGCTGCCGGTTGCCGTACGCACTAGCCTCACACCCGCCGGCCCTGGGAGCTCTAGCGCTTTGGCAGGGGCTTCGCCCGCCATGGTTGGCGGGTTGCCTGGGCAGATGCAGCCGGGATTCTATGTGGTGCCCCGGAGCATGTCGTTCCCGCAGATTCTGTTGGAGCTGGCTAGCCATGATTCGACCTTGCCCATTTCGTACCTGCAACGCCTTAACCCGACTTTCGAGCAGGGGTTCAAGGCAGGGGAAATCTTCGTCATCGGCGATCCGGATAACGGTTATGCCTGCACCCAGGAGGAGGGCCAACTCATGGCGGCCGCCGAGCGCGCGCGACGTTCCTTGGCTGTACTCGATTTTGCCGAGTCAGATTTCATGATGGAGTATCAGGCTGAAATTGCCGGGCTGCTTAGTGACGCCAGTCTCTCCATGGGTGTGGGTAAGGACATGATGGACCACGGCCTCCGGCAGCTTCGCAGCACACTTGGCAACATCGAGCGTTTGCATCAGCAAGAATTTCTGCGCCATGGCCATCTGAATAGTCCATCGTTCTTCGCCGAACGACGGCTGTTATTGGAGCAGCTAGATGGTCAGCTGAAGGCGACTTTTCTAAATAAACATCTGAATCTAGGGGCCTACGAGCGGCTGAAGAAAAGCTTGAATATCTCGACCAAGAGCCTTGTGCATCATTGGTCGAAAGCCGGCGGGCCAGGGCAGATTCCTGGGTACGCCACATACTTGGACAAAGTGGCGAAGCTTAGTAAGTACCTTCGGTATGGTGGGCATGTCGGAATTGGCTTAGGTGGTACATCTTCCTATCTGAAAGTCCAAGAGGCCTGCCGTGCAGGGGAAACCGAAGGCTGCAAAAAAATTCGTTTGTCTGAGGCAGGTGCTTTCGCTGGGGGGCTGGCGGGAGGGATCGTGGGTGGCAAGATTGCTGGGATCACTGCGCTCGCTGTATGTGGGGTGTTCTCTGCTGGTACCGCGGGTTTCGGGGCGCCGGTATGTGGCATTGCGCTGGTCGGGGGAGGGGCTTTTGCTGGGAGCATCGCCGGTGCGGAGGGCGGTGAGCAAATGGGCGAGTTGATCTACGAATCACATTATGACTGAGTTCGAGAGTTGGCCCGTGTGGCTGAAGTGGATAATGCTGGCGTGTCCGTTCGTGATCGCGTCGGCCGGTTGTGCGGTCAGTGCATTCATCGCGGGTACAAGAAATTTCACTGTTGCAACCGCGGCTATCCAAAGTCATCCCGGCCTGGAGCAAATGAAACTGTTTTTGGGCACGCGGCGCTTTGGCGCTCGGTGGCTGCTGATAACGTTTCTTTGTGGAATACTCATTTGGCCTGGCGTACATATGCGCCGAGGGCATCTGGACATCGAAGAACTGGAAAACTTCCCTGCAAAACTTAAGTTGGCTCTACAGGTATCCGCGTGGCTGACGGCCTTTGGCTTCGCTTGGATGTGGGTGACCTATGTATTCATCAAGGCGTGAACGTTGATGCCACGGAGATCGTAGCTCTCACTGGATCCTTCGCAAGTCCCGATTCGATTCCACTGAAAGCCATAAGTCTGGTTCAGTTACACCACTTCCCGGGAGGCAATCATAGTGTCAGGCTAAAGTACATAGATTTGGGCCTTTGTCTCGTGGATATCCAGGTTGCCTTCTCAGGCCAGGGAAACGTTATGACTGATGAAAAAAAGGATGATCGCCCTGTTTACCAAGCAGCCTGCCATTGCGGGACTGTACGGTTTGAACTGCGTTTGACCGATGGTCTGCGTACCGCGCGCAGGTGCAACTGTTCGCTCTGCCGCATGCGCGGGGCCGTGGCCGTGTCAGCCAATCTAGGCGATATCACTGTGACGCAAGGGGAGGAGGCACTGACCCTTTATCAGTTCCATACACGGGAAGCTAAGCATTACTTCTGCTCGAGGTGCGGTATCTATACCTTCCACCAGCGGCGTTCTGCGCCGGATCAGTATGGTGTGAATGTTGCGTGTATTGAGGGGATGAGTCCGTTTGATTTTGCAGATGTGCCGGTTAGTGAAGGGCGTGTTCATCCTAAGGATCGGGTAGATGGGGGAGTGGGGGTTGCGGGGTGGCTGCGGTATGAAGGTAACCCGGAGTGGGGTCAAGGGTGAGGTTAAGATGAAGGCGGGCTCATCGGTCAGGCAGCTTGCTTCGCTTATGCTTCCCAACTCACGTGTAAGGATCGGAGGTGTGACGGCATGGAAGCAGAAAAATCTTGTCCTGTAGTTCTGCGAGGCCGGGAAACGCTGGAGATTTTAGCGTTCGAGCATCCATTAGCAGGCTTTCAGCTGGTCAAAGGCAGTGTCGAGCCAGGTGAGGCAACCGACCTGGCTGCGGTTCGAGAGCTGAAAGAAGAAGCAGGTATTCCGTCGACAGTTGGGCGACATTTGGGGGAGCGGCGTTTCATCGTAACTGGACACACATGGGCATTTCATGAATGTCATGTTGCCCAAGACCTTCCTGATACTTGGGTGCATTTTGCAGAAGATGATGGAGGCCATGAATTCAGATTCTTTTGGCATCCTCTCATGAGCGAGCCCTCTGAAAATTGGCATCAGGTTTTCAAGGATGCTTTGAGCTTTATTCGGAAAAGGCTCACTGAAGCCTAAGTGCGCTTACAGCTTTCCCTGGGGTAGTCAGGCCGGCATCCACTGATGTGGTAGTAGTTGCCCAATCACACTGGCCCGCTGCGTCGGAAGCCGCGTCAGCACCTCTTTGAGGTAGGCATACGGATCATGCCCATTCATGCGAGCCGATCAGATTAGGCTCATGACTGCAGCCGCCCGTTTGTAAGCGTCCGGGGAAGGCACATTGTAATGCACTAAGCTGGAATCCTATAGGATTGAGGTATCAGCATGAAATGTCACGTTCGTCCCGCCACGAGCAGAGATGCAGCAGCGATAAGCCGCGTAATTATAGCCGCCCTGCGTGAGTCAAATTCACAGGACTATCCGCCTGATGTGATCGCTCAGGTTGAGCAGAGCTTTTCTCCTGAAGCCATCACCACACAGCTTACGAAGCGCAGGGTCTTTGTAGCCTTACTGGGCGAAAACATCGTTGGCACTGCCGGTCTCGACGGTGATGTGGTCAGAAGTGTTTTCGTTGACCCTGCTCACCAGAAAGGCGGTATCGGGCGGCATTTGATGGATGTCATTCATATAACTGCTGCCAGCGCAGGCGTTGGAGCTGTACGTGTGCCATCGTCGATTACAGCTGAAAGGTTTTATACCGCGTTGGGTTACCAAAAAATCCGCGACGAGTTTCATGGAGCGGAACGCACCATTGTTATGGAGAAGCTGCTGTAGGATAAGCCCAGATTATTGTAAGCGCTCCATGAACCCCACCTAGTCAAAGATGGGCAAAGCACTTAGCTATCAGAGCAGAACAACCATCGTACGCTACCGGCAATTCGCCAGCGGCTGTTGAAGCCTCCCTGCTGAGCGGCACGGCTGACATCGCTACGGAGGGACGTCCGGCTTAGCGGGGGCACCACGAGTCGCGCTAGTCAGCGCACCTCTGTAGCAAAGACTGTGAGTGAGGTGTCGCAGATTGTATCTTTGGATTTAGGTATACATTCGAGAAGATCTAATAGCTGATTTGATGGTTTTTTTTAGCTTTCAGGTGCCTGATTCGACTCCTGTCTCCCCATTTACGCCGCTACCAACCTTCAACTAGATCTTGATACCAACCCGTTTTAGCCGACGTTTCCTACAACTCCCAGCGTCCATTCGCATCCCCCCAAACCTTGCATTGCAGCCCCCACGACGCTACCGTGCTCCAGTCGCGGCCAACTCCGCGACCGGGTTTGGCGACCCGAACGAAAAGGCGCATCGGCGCCCCCGACCACGATTGCAGGCGCTTTTTTTGCGTCCGCAGTTTCGTGTAATGGCGGCTGTGCGTGGGAGACCTTCGGGTCTGCCGAGTTCCTTTTCCTCGGTTCGCCAACCTGCGTACAGCTGCCACCCTAATCGTTTGGCGACGGTCAGCGTGGTGCTTCAATCGAAAAGGACCGCATGCATGCTCATCTCAAGTCCATACAGGATCCTCGCATCCGTTCTCCTCCGCCGTTCCTCAACGGCCCTCAGCTACTTCACTCTCAGCCAACCCCGCTTCGTCTCCACCCAACCGGAGGCCCGCCATGTCTGACCAAGAACGCCTCTCCACCATCCAAAGCTACGCCTGGACCCTCGAACTGCTAGGCGAGGCCCTGGTCCAGCACGACGAAATGCTCGAGTGCGAACACAACCCGCGGCTGAGTTTTCGCAACACGGCCGGTATCCATCAGGCGATCCGGATCATCAGCCGGTTGGCCAGTGAGCAGTGTGGGAAGGTAATGGAACGAAGCGAGCAGGATCTGCAGCGTTAGGCCAGATCGGTGCTCGAGGGTGGGGCCAGATTGGGGCTGCTGCGCAGCCCCCGTTGACTCGAGTTCAACCTATGGTGATGGCCGCATTCAACATCAACACCACCATCAGCCCAACCACCGCCACGATGGACTGCACCACCGAAATGGTCTTGGTGGCTTCGCCCATGGTCATGCCAAAGGATTCTTTCACCATCCAGAAGCCTGCATGGTTCGCATAGTTGAAGAACAGCGAACCGCAGCCGATGGACAGGGCCAGCAAAGGCAGGTTAAGGCTTGGGTCTGCACCTGCCAGCGGCGCCAGCAAGCCGGCAGCCCCTACGATACCGACCGTGGCGGAACCGGTAGACACCGAGAGCAGCATCGCGATCAGCCACCCCAGAATCAGGGGAGGGAAGGCAGATTGCTGGGTCAGGTGCACAATGGCATCGCCTACCTTGGCGCTGGTCAGCATCTCTTGAAAGGCACCGCCACCGGCAATGATCATGATGATCGAGGCGATCGGCTTGAGGCTTTTGCCCAGTGCATCGCGCAGCTGTTCGGCGTCGCCGCCGCGCGCAAGCACCAGGCTGGCGCCGGCGAACAGCACGCCCAGCAGCATGGCGATCAGCGGGTTGCCCAGGAAGCTGGCCATCTCCAGCAGCGCATTGCCTTTGGGCAGCAGCATCTCGGCGACGGCATGCACCAGCATCAGGATGGCCGGCAGCAATGCGGCCAGCATGCCGACCATTACCCCGGGGCGGGGTTGGCCATCGGCTTTTTCAGCCAGTGTGAACTGGTCCAGCAATGCCTGATCGGGCCGCGTGTTCATGCGCGGTGAAATGAACATGCCGTACAGCGGGCCGCCCAGGATCATTGCCGGAATGGCGGCAAGGAAGCCATAGAGCATGGTGGGCCCCACCGAGGTCTTGAGCACGGCAATGGCGGTCAGGGGGCCTGGGTGCGGCGGTACCATGCCGTGCATGGCGGCAAGCGCCGAAATGACCGGCACACCTACATACACGTACGCCGAGCCTTTGAAGCGCGCCTTGCTTTCCAGTTTGCGCGCCACGCTGAATATCAGCGGCAGCATGATCACCAGGCCGACTTCGAAAAACATGGGGATGCCAATGACAAAGGCAACCAGCATCATGGCCCAAGGGATCATGCGGTCGGGGGTGCGCTTGAGGATGACATCCGCGACCTGCTCCGTGACGCCAGCGTCAGCCAGGATCTTGCCGAGCATCGCACCCAGCGCAATCACCACCCCCACTGCGCCCAGTGTCTTGCCGGCGCCGGTGAGCAGGTGGGAGACGATGCTGCCTGGCGCCATATGCGTCGCGAAGCCCACGCCAATGGACACCACCAGCAAGGCCAGCAGCGGGTGCATTTTCAGGCGCGAAACGATGAGCGCCACCAGCACCAGAACACTGGCCAATGCCGTCAGTAATAGCTGTATATCTAAGGGAGTCATTCAAGGAGTCTCGGTTGGGCTGGCGCTCGGCTGCACTCAGGGTTTGAAGGCGTGACGGGCGTTTCCACGGGGCATGCCCAGGTGGCTGCCGTTGCGGCTGCTGCTACGGTTTCGAGGAAGGGAACGCGGCTTTGCGCTATCTGCCGCTCACAGGCGGTCGCCTGGCAACGGAAGATGGGCAGCAGGGAGGCGTGGCGCTGAGGCCGGTGGGCGATGGTGTGGCGACGGGGCGCTTGGGCAGCATGTTCACTGATTGATTCACCTTGTTGTATGGTCATCTATATGAATCTGGCCAAAGTATTCGCGCTGCCATGGAATACTGTCAAGTGAAGGTCGTCGCATCGTCTTGGGTGGCCATTTAGCCCCGGCAGGCAATACTTCTCTCTATACGCAGGCGTGTTCCTAGTGGCGCGCGCCGCTGGGAGGTGTCTGGTGAACAAATTAACGATTGTGGGTGCCGGTCTGGTCGGCGAGGCGGCGGCGCAGATCATCGCCCGGGATGAGTTGTGCCGTGAGCTGGTGTTGATGGACGTGCAGGGTGAGCTGGCGCAGGGCAAGGCGCTGGACGTTTGGCAGGCGGCTGTGGATTCAGGTTCCGATACCCATGTTCACGGCGGGGCCAAAGCCGAGATGCTGGAGGGTTCCGAGCTGGTGGTGATCACGGCGGGCGTGCCGCGCAAGCCCGGCCAGTCGCGCCAGGATGTATTGAGTACCAACCTGCCAATCCTCGACAGCATCATGGCGGATATCAAGCACCACGCGCCGACTGCGACGGTGCTGGTGGTGTCCAACCCGGTCGATGTGCTCACCTACCGCGCCTGGAGCGTCAGCGGGCAGGGGCGCGACAAGGTGTTCGGGCAGGCGGGGGTGCTGGATACCGCGCGCATGAAGTGCTTCATCGCCGAGCAAACCGGGTTTTCTGCACGGGATATCACGGCGTTGGTGCTGGGCGGGCATGGCGACAGCATGGTGCCGCTGATGCGCTACTGCCAGATTGGCTCGGTGCCGTTGTCGCACTTCCTGTCCAGCGAGCAGATCGAACAGATTGTCGAGCGCACCCGTAAGGGCGGCGGCGAGATTCTGGGGTTGAAGAAGACGGGGAGCGCCTGCGATGCACCGGGCGTGGCCATTGCGCAGATGGTCGATGCGATCGCCAATGGGCGGAACCGTATTTTGCCGGCGGTGGCGATTCTTGAGGGCGAGTATGGGCGAACGGATATCGCCATGGGGGGGCCCTGCGTACTGGCGGAGAAGGGGCTGGCGCGGATTATCGAGTTGCCGCTGGATGCGCAGGAGCAGGCGATGTTCGACCACTCTGCAGACCAGGTGGCGCGGGATATTGCCGAGATGAAGGCGTTGTAGGGCTTGAAGCGTCATGCATCGGGTGTGGCGGCTCGGGCAGTGGGGGGAACACTTTGCCTCCGTACCTGTCACACCCGTTCATTGGGGTTCAGACCCACCCTTACCAAGGAGAGGTAGGCATGGCTTTCGACGCTTTCATCCAAATCGACGACATCGCTGGCGAAGCGCTGGATGAGCAGTACACCAACTGGATCGAGATCAACGGCTACAACTTCGGTGTCAATCAAAGCACGTCGGCTACCGCAGGTTCTTCCGGCGGTGCAACATCGGGACGTACCACCTTGACCAACTTCACGTTCACCAAGTTTCTCGACAGCGCGAGTTGCAAGCGGCTGGAAGCCAGCTGCTCGGACCCGCATCTCAAGGAAGTGTCGGAGTGAACGAAGTTGAGCCTGGGCTAATTGCGATTCTGATTCTTGCACCCATGATGCTGGCGATGGTCGTACAGTGTTTCATCGCACATAAATACACTGAGTACTACGAGTCGTTGCTAACGCGCTGTAGCTTCGTGACCGGCAATAAAATCACGTTTCAACGTGCAGGCCTTCTGGGCAAGGTTATGCGTACGGGTTTGATCTCCATGGTGCTGGCTATACCGAGCCTCTTCGTGCGCAGGGGGCTGATTGACTTCGATCAAGTCAAACGTTTCCCCTCAAGCATGAGACGACTGCTGGTGAGTCTGTTGGTCATTCACATCCTGCTGGCCGCCGCGCTGATTATTTTCACTTACGCGTAGCCTGGCCGCTCCTGCATGGGGCGCGGTCAGGCCTGCCGGTTTTGCACGAGCCGTGCAGCCCTCAGCGCTGATAAGCCTTGCCAAAATGCCGTTCCAGGCGCGCCTGCAGCAGCTCCAGCAGTATCGACAGCACCCAGTAGATCACGGCGGCGGTGGTCAGCATTTCCAGGTAGCGATAGCTCGAACGCCCATACGACTGCGCCAGAAACATCACCTCCCAAACCCCCATCACGGAAATCAGCGACGAGTCCTTGAGCATCGAAATGAACTGGTTGGCGGTGGGCGGAATGATCACCCGCATGGCCTGGGGCAGGATGATGTGGCAGAAGATCTGCGGCGTGCGCATGCCCAGCGCCAATGCTGCTTCACGTTGCCCACGGGCCACGCCGAGGATGCCGGCGCGGAAGATCTCGCTCAGGTAGGCCCCGTAGTTCAGCGACAAGGCAATGATGCCGGCGCTGATGGCGCCGGGTACCAGGCCCACCTGCGGCAGCCCCAGGTAGATCAGCAGAATCTGGATCAGCAGCGGCGTGCCACGGAAGAACGAGGTGTAGAAGCTGGCCACACCCACCAGCACCGCGCTGTTGGATAACCGTGCCAGCGCGGCGGCAAAGCCGAGCAGCACGGATACCACCATCGAGCACAGGCACAGGAACAGGGTCAGTGCGGCGCCTTGCAGAAAACCATTGGGCCCCAGCTTGAAACCGGCCAGGTTGGGAAACTTCTCCAGAATGATGGCGAACTTCAGGTCAAAGCTGAGGAAGAAGGCGACAAACAGCCCGAACAGCGCCAGCCAGGTCAGCAGTAACCGGGTGCGAAAGCCGAACAGGCCGGCGCCCGCAGGCTTTGCCACGGGCTTGGGGGAGTGAGGGAAGGTGCTCATTTGCTGATGTCGGCGCCAATCCATTTCTGCGACAGCTTGGCCAGGGTGCCATCAGCCTTCAGCTCGGCGAACACCTCGCGTACCTTGGCATCCCACTCGGGGTCGCCTTTTTCGATGGCCACCGCGTTGGGCTCTTCATACAGCGGTGCGCCGGCCAGCTTGAAGCGCTTGTCTTGCTGCAGGCGCGGCTGCGCGGTCACCAGGTTGGTAATGATGGCGTCCAGGCGCACGCCAGTGCCCAGGCCCAAGTCCTGGAAGGCGACGTTTTCAGTGTCGTAGGGCGCAGCCTGCACGAAGTCGAACGGGTAATCGATCTTCTGGTCTTCCTTGCCTTCAATGACCAGGTTCTTGTTCAGGTAGCTTTCGTAGCTCGATGCACTGATCGAACCCACCTTGCGGCCTTCCAGGTCTTTGGCGTCATGGATGCGCTCATCCGAGGCATTGACCACGATCACGGCGGGCGATGCGTAGTACTCCACAGGGAAGTCGAACACCTCGGCGCGCGCCTTGCTCGGGGTCATCGAGCAAATGCAGATGTCGTAGCGCCCGCTCCAGCGGCCAGCGGCAATCACGTCCCAGGACGGTGTTTCCAGGCGCAGCTTGACGCCGAGCTTGTCGGCCACTGCCTTGGCCACGTCCACGTCGTAACCGTCGAGCTGGTTGTGGTCATTGAGGAAGGAAAACGGCGGGTAGCTTTCCATCAACACGTTGACCATTTCCTTGCGCGATTCAACCCGCTCCAACGTGGCGCCAGCAAAGGCTTGGGTGGCAGTTGCGAGCAGTACAAGGCCCGCACCCAGCAGAGAAGAAAATCGCATGTACATACCTGATATGTTGGGCAAATGGGTGATAGGGTATTTAATAGTTATAACCCTAATCCCCATAATGAATTTTACTCATAAGAACCTTCAGAGAAGTTATATGGCAGAGCGAACGATGGTAATTCTGGACGGTGGCATGGGCCGAGAGCTGCAGCGCAGCGGTGCACCGTTTCGCCAGCCCGAGTGGTCGGCGCTGGCGCTGAGCGAGGCGCCGGAGGCGGTCGTGGGCGTGCACGCAGCCTTCATCGATGCGGGTGCGCAGGTCATCACCAGCAACAGCTATGCAGTAGTGCCGTTCCACATCGGTGAAGAACGCTTTGCCGCCGAAGGGCGACAGCTGGCCCATATCGCAGGCCAGCTTGCGCGGCACGCGGCAGATAGCGGCGCGCACCCGGTCAGGGTGGCAGGTTCGCTGCCGCCGCTGTTCGGGTCCTACCGGCCCGACCTGTTCCAGCCCGAGCGTGTGGCAGAGGTGCTGACCCCGTTGCTCCAGGGCCTGGCCCCGCATGTTGACCTGTGGCTGGCCGAAACCCAGAGTTCCGTGGCCGAAGTGCGAGCCATTCATAGCCATTTGCCGGCAGACGGCAGGCCGTTCTGGGTGTCCTTCACCCTGCAGGACGAGGAAGTCGACGAGGTTCCGCGCCTGCGTTCCGGTGAACCGGTGGCCGAAGCCATCGAAGCCGCAGTCGGCCTGGGTGTGGCTGCGGTGTTATTTAACTGCAGCCAGCCGGAGGTGATCGGCGCCGCCATTGATGTCGCGCGCTCGGTCATCGAGCGACACAACGCCGAGATTGCCATCGGTGCCTATGCCAACGCCTTCCCGCCGCAGCCCAAAGAAGCCACTGCCAACGATGGCCTGGACGAACTGCGCGAAGACCTCGATCCGCCGGGTTACCTGGCATGGGCCAAGGACTGGCGTGCGCGGGGTGCCAGCATGGTCGGCGGTTGCTGTGGCATCGGCCCGGAGCACATCGCCGAGCTGAAACGCAACCTGGCCTAAGCGCCCACGTGGCCGGGCGGCTTTTGCAGCGCCCGGCCCGCAGCCATTAAAAAAAACGCCAGTCAGACCCGGATTCCATCGTTTTTCAGGCCTCCGTCATCTCCCTATAGTCCGCTGAAGGCCGATGCTGCATCGGTGTACACAACTCAGCTGGGCGGGAACCGGATATGAACAACAACGAAAAATTCGAGGGCAATGCTGCGGCCGGTGTGGGGACGCGGGTCGTGTGGAGCGGGGAGCAGGTACAGCACCCGTACAACGCCACGCAGACCCCGATCGTGGTCAGCGCCGCTTATGGCTACAACGACATCGATGCCTGGTACGACGTGGCGCAGGGCAAGCAGCCGGGCTTCATCTACAGCCGCATGAGCAACCCCACGGTCGCCACGCTGGAAGCAAAACTGGCCGAGCTGGAGCAAGCCGAGTCGGCAGTCGCGTTCAGCAGCGGCATGGCGGCCATCAGTGCCGTGCTGCACACCTTCCTGTCCAACGGCAAACGCGTGGTGTCGACCCGCGACAGCTATGGCGGCACCAACAAGATCTTCGAAGAGTTCCTGCCGCGCATGGGCGTGCAAGTGTGCCTGTGCGATACCTTGGACACTGAAGCGCTGGAGCGCGAGATTGCCGCCGGTTGCGACCTGCTGTACCTGGAAACCCCCACCAACCCGACGCTGAAGGTGCTGGACATTCGTCGGCTGAGCGCCGCTGCGCACAAGGTGGGGGCGCTGGTGGTGGCCGACAACACCTTTGCCACGCCACTGAACCAGAACCCGCTGGCGCTGGGCGTGGATGTGGTGGTGCACAGCGCAACCAAGTTTCTGTCCGGGCATGGTGACGTGCTGGGTGGGGTGGTGTGCGGCGCGGAGGCGTTGATGGCCCAGGTGCGGCACTACCGGGAAATCAACGGCGCGGCGCTGGACCCGTTCTCGGCCTACCTGATCATCCGCGGTATCAAGACCCTGGCAGTGCGCCTGCGCCAGCAGCAAGCCAGTGCCATGGCGTTGGCCCATTACCTGAGCACCGAGCCGCTGGTTGAAGCGGTGAACTACCCAGGTTTGCCGGCGCATGCCGGGCATGCCATTGCCAAGGCGCAAATGCGCGGGTTTGGCGCCATTGTCAGCTTCGTGCTGAAGGGCGGCATGCCAACCGTGGCCCGTTTGCTGCCGCGGCTGAAGTATGCCCATCGGGCCGGCAACCTCGGCGCGGTAGAGACCATCTATGGCCCGGCGCGCACCACCAGCCATGTCGAGAACACTTTGGAAGAGCGCCTGGCGCTGGGCATTTCCGAAGGGCTGGTGCGCATTTCAGTGGGCATCGAGGAAACCGATGACCTGCTGGCGGACCTGGCACAGGCCTGTGCATCGGTGCGTGAGGAACTGGCCGTCGCAAAGGAATTGCACGCTGACGCAGACGCCTGCCAGAGCCCGGTGCAGGCCTGAGGCTGGCGCGTAGCACCCACCCGTGTGGTGGGTGCCACTTCATGAAGTCGAACAAAAACAATATGCAAGGCAACTCGATTCGCTCTGCCAAGACGAGGTCGTTGCTACGTCCTTGCCCGCCAACTTTCATGAGTAACCCACAATGTCCGTGCAGACAACCACAACTAGAAATGCCTCGGCGCATACCTTCAAGCAGGATATGCAAACCCGCCACATCGTCATGCTGGCGCTGGGCGGAGTGATAGGCACCGGCCTGTTTCTCACGTCGGGCTACACCGTTAACCAGGCCGGCCCGTTGGGCGCGGTCATCGCTTACATACTCGGCGCAATCATGGTGTACCTGGTCATGATGTGCCTGGGCGAGCTGGCGGTACACATGCCGGAAGTCGGCTCGTTCAGCAGTTACGCCACGCGTTACCTCGGCCCGGGCACCGGCTACATGGTGGCCTGGATGTACTGGCTGACCTGGACGGTGGCAATCGGCTCCGAATTCACCGCCGCGGGCATCCTGATGGTGCGCTGGTTCCCCGACACGCCGGTATGGATGTGGAGTGCGCTGTTCGGCGCTGCGGTGTTCATCAGCAATATCATTTCGGTGCGATCGTTCGCCGAAACCGAATTCTGGTTGTCACTGGTCAAGGTGTTGGCCGTCATCGCCTTTCTGGTGGTGGGCGGCGGGGCCATTCTGGGTGGCTTCGAGATCCAGCAGGCGCACAGTGCAGGGCTGGGCAATTTCACCCGTGAAGGGTTGTTCCCCACCGGTTTCTGGTCCATTGCAATGACCCTGCTGGCAGTGGCCTTCGCGTTCTCGGGTACCGAGCTGATCGGCATCGCTGCCGGCGAAACCAAAGACCCGGAAAAGAACGTGCCCAAGGCCATTCGCACCACGGTCCTGCGCCTGGCGCTGTTCTTCATCGGCACCATCTTTGTACTGGCCACCTTGCTGCCGCGTGAACAGGCCGGGGTTATTGAAAGCCCGTTCGTGATGGTCTTTGCGATGATTGGTATCCCGTATGCGGCCGATATCATGAACTTCGTCATCATCACCGCGCTGCTGTCTGCCGCCAACTCCGGCCTCTACGCCGCTTCGCGCATGCTCTGGACCCTCAGCGACCAAGGCAACATGCCCCGCCGTTACGCCACGCTGTCGCGCCGCGGCACCCCCTTCAATGCGATCGTGCTGAGCATGGCTGGCGGCATGGCTTCGCTGTTGAGCAGTGTGTTTGCCCCCGACACCATCTACCTGGCGCTGGTGTCGATTTCAGGGTTGGCCGTGGTAGTGGTGTGGATCAGCATCGCGGCCAGCCAGATCGCATTCCGCCGTCATTACATCGCCAGCGGCGGCAAGCTCGAGGACCTCAAGTTCCGGGTGCGTGGCTACCCGTTCGTACCACTGGGGGCCATTTTCTGCTGCGTACTGGCCTGCGTCGGCATTGCCTTCGACCCAGCTCAGCGGGTTGCCCTGTACTTCGGCTTGCCCTTCATTGCCTGGTGCTACCTGGCCTATTGGCTGACGTGCAAGTACCGCAGCCGCCGTACGGCCCCGCTGGAAATCGTCGCCCCAGGTTCCGAGGCCGCCTGAGCAGGTGATACTAGGCCACCGGAACCTAGCCACGAGAAGCCGCCGATGACCCAGAAAACCTTGCCCCCCCTGAACTGGCTGAGAGCCTTCGAAGTGTCGGCGCGTTACTTGAACTTCACCCATGCGGCAGAAGAGCTGCACCTTACCCAAGGGGCCGTGAGCCAACAGATTCGTCACCTGGAAAGCCAATTGGGTGTGGCGCTGTTCAAGCGCCTGCCGCGCGGGTTGGGGCTGACCGAAGAAGGGCAGTCCTACCTGCCGGTGGTGCAGGACGCTATCAGCCGCCTTGCGGTCGGCACCAATGAAATCTTCGGGCAACGCCAACGTCGGCCCCTGAAGGTACGGGGCAGCCTGTCGTTCCTGCACTTCTGGCTGGCCCCGCGGCTGGCCGACTTTCGGCGTTCGCACCCGCAGGTGGACATTCGCTACATCAGCAACCTGTGGGTCAAGGAGCTGGATGCCGAAGATGATCTGGAAATTCGCTGGGGTAGCGGGCAGTGGGCCGGGGTAGAGGCGCAGCGCCTGACCCGCGACATGCTGGTGCCGGTGTGCGCACCCGCGCTGCTGGCCGGTTGCCCGCTGCGCGAACCGCGCGACCTGGCCCGTGTGCCGTTGCTGCATGTGCTGGGTTACGAGGAGGGGTGGGGCTACTGGCTGGAGCGGGTCGGCGCCGATCAGGTCGACTCTTCCAGTGGCCTGCAGTTCGACACGCTGGTGTCGACCCTGCGCATGGCGGAGCTGGGGCTCGGGGTGGCGCTGGCACGCTCGTCGCTGGTAGAGGACCTGCTGCAGGAGGGGCGGCTGGTCGCTCCCTTTGCCCAGCGTATCGAGGCAAGCGAGTCGTTTTTCCTGGTACGCGGCCTAGGTGAAGCGTTGTCCCCCGATGCTCAGGCGTTCAGCCATTGGCTGGTGGCCATGGCGCATCGTTAACTTATGTAGCTATCTGGAGCACCGATGCAGTACACATCCACGCGCGGCAACGAGACACGGGTCGATTTCCGCACGGCATTGCTTTCTGGCCTGGCCGACGATGGCGGGCTTTATGTGCCCACCTCGGTGCCGGTGTTCAGCCCACAGGAAATTGCCAGCTGGTCGTGGTTGCCCTTCGACGAACTGGCCTGGCGGGTAATGGCACCGTTTGTCGGCGATACCCTCGACGAGCCTACGCTCAGGTCGCTGGTCAGCGACAGCTATCGCGGGTTCCGCCACCGCGGCATTGCGCCGTTGCAGCAGCTTGGCCATAACGAATGGATCCTGCAGCTTTTCCATGGGCCTACCCGGTCCTCCAAGGACTTTGCCGCGCAGTTGCAGGCGCGCTTTGTCCGGCACTTTCTGGGGGCAGAGTGCGAGCGGGTCATGCTGGTCGGTGCCAGCAACGGCGATACCGCAGTAGCGGCTATCGAAGCGTTGCGGCATTGCCCTGCAGCAGGCTTGCTGGCGCTATACCCCAGCGCAGGCACGCCCGCCGACCGCGCGGCAGTGATGCGCAGTGCCGCGTCCGACAGCGTGAGCTGCGTGGCCGTGGATGGCAGCTTTGACGATTGCCAGTCGCTGGTGTCGGCGCTGCTGCGTGACTGGCCATGCCCCGGGCTGATTCCGGTCAGCTTCAACTCCACCAACTGGGTCGGTGTGCTGGCGCAGATTGTGTTCTATTTCCATGCGGCGCTGCAGCTCGGTGGCGGCATACGCCCGGTTGGGTTCAGCATCCCCACGGCCAGTTTTGCCGAGATCTACGCGGGGTTCATTGCCCAGAAAATGGGCCTGCCGATCAACCAGATCATCGTCTCCACCAACCGCAACGATGCCTTGCACCGGTTCATCCACTGCAACCGCTACAGCCGTGGCTCAACCAGCCAGACCTTGTCACCGGTCATGGACTTTTCGCTGTTCTCCAACCTGGAGCGCTTCGTCTGGGAACTGTATGACCGCGATGGTGGGGCGACCCGGGCACTGATGGAGCACTTCGAGGCGTGCGGCGAGCTGAGCATCGGCAACCGCCAGTGGTTGCATGCGCGCATGCTGTTCGACTCCTATGCCGTGGACGACGCGCTGATTCGCGAAGAAATTGTCACGCTGTTCCACGAAACGGGCAGCGCAGTAGACCCCCATGCCGCGACAGGGGTATTCGCCGGGCGCCTGCACCGGCGCAACATCGGTGCGCCCATCGTCACGCTGGGGCAGTTTGCCCCCGAAAAGTCTGCCGGGCTGCTGGCGGAGCTGGGGGCCTGGCACGGTGAGGTGCCCGCCGGCGCGGTCGGCACAGCGGGCGATGGGCCGCTGTTGGCACCTGACGACCTGGCCGGTGTTCATGCCTTGTTGACCCGGTTGCAGGCTGGGCGATGAAGCGCATCCTCGACCCCCTCGACGAGCGCATTCTCGCCGAGCTCACCGCCAATGCGCGTATCGCCCACGCCGAGTTGGGGTTGAAGGTGAACCTGTCGCGCAATGCGGTACGCCAGCGCATCGAGCGCCTGGAGCGTGACGGCGCCATTCAGGGTTATACCCTGCGCATCGGTGAGGGCAGACGGCCGGCGTCGTTGATCAACGCGGTGATCTTCGTCTACCGCTATGACCGCATGCGCGGTGAGGCGGTACTCGATGCGCTGCGCCAGATCCCCGAGGTGATCCAGTGTGAAGTGCTCAGCGGCGAGTTCGACCTGATGTTGCGCGTCGAGGCCTCCAGCCCGGAGCGGGTGCACCATGTGTGGAAGGAAATCGCTGCCATGCCCGGGGTGGAGAACACGGTGACTTCGTTCGTCCTGGCCGCGGTGGTCTGAACCGCGTCTTTGCATTGGCTAGCACAACGCCGCCTGGGTTCGCGCCCAGGCGGCGTTGTGCGTTTTGCCCTGGCGCAGGTGCGCGCTTTGCACTGGCCAGATTGGCCAATAAATACAGCGGATTGCCATATTCAACTGGCAGTGCACGGCTCTTACGCTAGTCCTCATCGACCCACTGCCTGGACAGGACAGCAAACCATGACCGAATACAAAATTGCACTCGTTGGCTTTGGTGGCGTTAACCGCGCGCTTGCCCAACTGATCGCCGAACGCAATGCGCGCTGGCAGCACGAGTTGGGCTTTGGCCTGAAAATCGTGGGTGTCACCGACTTGTTCCTGGGGTCGGTGATCGACCGCGACGGCTTGGATGCCGCCGTGCTGGCCGCGCTGCCGGCCCAGAAGGGCGCGCTGGCGCACATCCCTCAAGGTTCGGCCGAGGCGTTCAATGAGGCGGTGATCAAGCAATCAGGCGCCGACATCATCGCCGAGGCCACATTCACCAACCCCAAGGACGGTGAGCCGGCGGCAACCTTCTGCCGCTGGGCGCTGGAGGCGGGCAAGCACGTGGTCACCACCAACAAGGGGCCGATTGCCTTGCATGCCCAGGCACTCAAGGCCTTGGCTAAGGCCAACAATGTGTCGTTCGAATACGAAGGCGCCGTCATGAGCGGCACACCGGTGCTGCGTATGGCGCGCCAGACCCTGGCGGGCGCGGGCTTGGTAGGTTTCGAGGGCATTCTCAACGGTACCTCTAACTATGTGCTCACGCGCATGGAGGAAGGGCTTGGCTTCAACGAGGCGGTGGCCCAGGCACAAGCGCTTGGCTTTGCCGAGGCTGACCCGACCGCCGATGTGGAAGGCCATGACGTACGCCTGAAGGTGGTGATCCTCGCCAATGAGTTGCTCGGCGCCTGTCTGCAGGTGGGTGATGTGGCCTGCAGCGGTATCAGTGCCATCGACAGCGCGGCTATCGAGCGGGCACGGGCGGCGGGCGAGCGCTGGAAGCTGATCGGCAGCGCCCGCCGTGAAGCCGGTGGTTCGGTACGAGCCAGCGTCGAAGCGAAGCTGCTGCCTGGTCATCACCCCTTGGCGGGTATTTTAGGCGCCACCAATGCGCTGGCGTTCGACACGGAGTTGCTGGGGGCTGTAACCGTGTCCGGCCCGGGGGCGGGGCGCATCGAAACGGCTTTTGCCCTGCTGTCGGACATTGTCGCCATTCACACCGCCGGCCACTCGGCCTGAGGAGCAACGTTCATGAGCCTGACTTCCGTATCGCGGGCGCTTGTTCAGCAACCCGCCTTGATCGATGTGTACAACCCCTTCGATGGCAGCCTGGTTGGCAGCGTCGACAACCTCGGCGCAGAAGCAGTGCCTGCCTTGCTCGCCCGTGCCCGTCAAGGTGTGCGTGAAAGTGCGGCGCTGCCCCGGCACCGCCGGGCCGCTATTCTGGAGCACGCCGCTCAGCTCATTGAACGGGATGCGGCAGACTTTGCCGGCCTGATCGTCGATGAAGCGGGCAAGACCCTGCGCCAGGCCGAGAAAGAGGTCAAACGCTGCATCAACACGCTCAAGCTGTCTGCCGAAGAGGCGCGGCGCAACGCCGGTGAGGTGGTGCCTTTCGATGCCTATGAAGGCTCCGAATCGCGTCAGGGCTGGTTCACCCGCGAGCCGTTGGGGTTGATCCTGGCCATTACCCCGTACAACGACCCGCTCAACCTGGTGGCGCACAAGCTGGGGCCAGCACTTGCAGGGGGCAATGCGGTCATTCTGAAACCCTCGGAACTGGCCCCGCTTTCTGCCCTGAAACTGGTGCAGTACCTGGTGGATGCAGGGCTGCCGGAGGCCGTCGTCACCGTAGCCACAGGGGGCGCCGAACTGGGCAAGGCGCTGGTGGCTGTGCGTGAGGTGCGCATGGTTTCCTTTACGGGCGGTTTCGCGACGGGCGAAAAGATTGCGCACGGGGCTGGTTTGAAAAAGCTTGCCATGGACCTTGGCGGCAACGCCCCGGTGCTGGTGCTCAAGGACTGCGACCTGGAAGCCACTGTCGAGTCGTGTGTGTCGGGCGCGTTCTGGGCGGCCGGGCAGAACTGCATCGGCACCCAGCGCATTCTCGTAGATGCCTCGATCTACGAGGCGTTTCGAGAGCGCTTCGTGGCATTGACCCAGGCGATGGTCTGGGGCGATCCGGGCCGGCGCGAAACCGATATGGGGCCGATGATCACCGAAGCAGCTGCACGGCAGATCGAAGCACGCGTGAACCAGGCGATTGAGGGCGGTGCCCGCCTGCTCTGCGGCCACCAGCGTCACGGGGCGGTCTATGCGCCGACAGTGCTCGAAAGCGTTGACCCCGTCAGCCGGCTGTGGCTCGAGGAGGTTTTTGCACCGGTGGTGATGCTGGCGCCCTTCGAGACTGTCGAGCAGGCGATAGCGCTGGCCAATGCCCCGGAGTACAGCTTGCATGCCGGTGTGTTCACCCGTGACCTGTCGCTGGCGTTGAGCCTGGCCCGGCGTATCGAGGCCGGCGGTGTAATGATCAACGACTCTTCCGACTACCGCTTCGATGCCATGCCATTTGGTGGTGCCAAGTATGGGAGTCTTGGGCGTGAGGGGGTGCGGTTTGCCTACGAGGACATGACCCAACCCAAAGTCGTCTGCTTCAACCAGATGGGTTGAGGGGGAGGTTACCTCGATGATCACTCGCTACGGATCAGGCGCGCGGATGTCACTGGCGGTCAGTTACAGGGGCCTGTTCGAAACGGCAGGCATCGTGGCCGAGGACCTGCAACAGGATGTGCAGGGGCAGTTGCGTCAGGCGCTGAGCGTGATCGACGGCCTGATGGTGCAAGCCAACGTCGGCAAGGCGCAGCTGACGCGGGTTCAGATGTGGCTTGCCGACTACCGCCACTTCGACCTGGTCAACGAAGTGTACGACGCCTGGTTGCAAGGCTGTGCAAAACCGGTGCGGGCCTGCGTGGGTGCCGACCTGGGGGCTGGCTACCTGGTAGAGGTGCAGGTGTTCGCTGTGTGCACTGGGTGCCCGGATTCACTGTGACCGCTAGGCTGAAAGCGCAGACCAGTTGCTTGATATGGGCAGGCCTCGGCCTGATCGCAAAATCATCCCTGCCATGACCAAACCGGGCAGCGTTGCTTATCGCAATTGCCCGGTGTCATTCATCCACGCTACCATTGTGAATAATTCCTATTAGCATAATGGCCTGCCCCATGAATGCCTCTCCCAGTGCTCCAGCCCCTGGTTTCGACCTGGAGGAACTCTACCGTTCCCATCATGGCTGGATTCGCCAGTGGCTCCAGCGCAAGCTCGGCAATGCCCATGATGCGGCGGAACTGGCCCAGGATGTATTCGTGCGGCTGTTGTCCAAGCCCCGTGTGTTCAATGACCACGAGCATGCCCGTGCGTACCTGGGACGTATGTCGCGCAATGCGTGTGTGGACTTCTGGCGACGGCGGCGGGTGGAGCAGGCTTATCTGGAAGTGCTGGCCGCCCAGCCCGAGCAACTTGCGCCTTCGCTGGAACATCAGGCCGTTATCCTCGAAACCCTCGAGCAACTGCAGGCAATGTTTGAGCGTATGCCCCAGCGCGTGGCCGAGGCATTTTCCATGGCGCAGTTGCAGGGCATGAAGCAACGCGAGATCGCCGAGCAGTTGGGCGTGAGCGAGCGCAGTGTGAACAGTTACCTGGCTCAGGCTATGTACCAATGCCTGCTGCTGGAAGCCGAACTGGATGGCTCGCTGGCATGAGCAGGGCGCCACTCGACCATGCCGTACTGCAAGCGGCTGCCGGTTGGTTCGCACGGCTGCACGCGGCGCACAATGACGCTGCGATCCAGGCGCAGTGGCATGCCTGGCTGAACGAGGATACGCGGCATCGCCTGGCCTGGTCGTACGTAGAGAACATCAATCAGCGCTTTGGCGGCCTCAGCGGCCAGGCAGAGCAGGCTCGGCAAGTGTTCGACAGCGTGCGCCGTGACCGGCATTCGCGCAGGGCCGTGCTCGGTAGCCTCTGTGTGGCGGGTGTGGCAGGTGTGTTGGGGTGGGGCGGATGGCAGCGCGGTTGGGTCGACTCGCCACGTGCCTGGTTCGCCACTTACCGCACCGGCCTGGGTGAGGTGCGGCCGGTCACCCTGGCCGATGGCAGCCAGCTGTGGCTGAACGGCGGGACGGCGCTGGATGTGCAGTTCGATGAGGGCTCAAGGCAATTGCGCCTGTATCGCGGAGAAATCCTGATCGAGTCCGGCAAGGACCCACGTCCACTTTCCGTGGTGACGAGGGCTGGGCGGGTGCAACCGCTCGGCACGCGCTTCAGTGTCCGGGACCAGGGGTTGCAGACCACCTTGAGCGTATTTGCCGGCGCAGTGCAGGCAACTTGCTCCGGCAGCGGCAGACAAACCACGTTGCAAGCCGGGCAAATGATGGTGTTCGACGCGCAGCAAGTCGGCGCCCCATCAACTGCACAACGCTTGCGCGAGGATTGGAGCCGCGGTGTGTTGGTGGCGGAGGACATGCCGCTGGTTCAGATGATCGACATTCTGCGCGATTACCGCCATGGCCACTTGGGCATCGACCCAGCGATTGGCAGCCTGCGTGCGGTCGGTACCTTCCCGTTGCTCGATACCGACCGTGCGTTGGCCATGCTCGAGCGTGCGTTGCCCATCCGGGTTGTGCGTACCTTGCCTTGGTGGGTCTCCATCGAGGCGGTCTGAAGTTTTTTCAAAATTCTTTTTCCGGTTTTGCGACGCTCATTCGCTTGGTGGGATGACGCTACTTCATCCTCTTTGCGAAAGGATTCTTCCATGCTGCTTCGCGACTCTGCCTCCGCGCACCGTCATCCGTTGGCCCTGGCCATTTTCCTAGCCCTTGGCGGCCACGTTGCCGTCGCCGAGGCCGACAGCAGTGCTGCAGCCCAACGCGTGGTATTCGACATTCCAGCCGGGCCATTGGCGCGCCAACTGAACCTGTTGGCCAGCCAGGCCGGGCTGTTGATCGGCGGTGATGCGGCGCTGACGGCCAACAAGCAGAGCCAGGCGGTGCACGCCTTGAGCGTAGACGTGGCGCTGGCGCAGATGCTGGCCGGCACCGGTGTGGCGGCCGTGCGCACGGGTGAGCGGGAGTTCCAGCTGGTGAGCCAGGCCGAAGATGCGGCAGGCGCGGTGACCTTGGGCGCCACCACCATCTCGGGCCAGGGCCTGGGTGCTGTGACGGAGGCTACAGGGGCTTATGCGACGGGCCGTTCGTCCACTGCCACCAAGCTGCCGATGAGCCTGCGTGAAACGCCCCAGTCGGTCACGGTGGTCACCCGTCAGCGCATGGACGACCAGAATATGAAGAACCTTGACGACGTAATGCGTAACGCCACCGGCGTCACCATCATCAAGAACGGCAGCGAGCGCTCGCTGTACCAGGCTCGCGGGCAGACGGTCGACAACCTGCAGATTGATGGCGTGCCGACCAACATTGGCAACCCGTACTCGATGGATACCATTTCCAAGCCCAACACCGACATCTACGACCGCGTGGAAGTGGTGCGGGGCGCCACCGGCCTGATGGAAGGCGCGGGTAATCCGTCGGCCTCCATCAACCTGGTCCGCAAGCGGCCCACGGCCGAGCGCCAGGCGTTGATCGAAACATCGGTCGGCTCCTGGGACGACTACAAGACCATGGTCGACCTGTCTGCGCCGCTGAACGAAGCAGGCACCCTGCGCGGCCGCTCGGTCATTACGTACAACAATGCCAACAGCTACCTGGACACTGCCCAGAAAGAGAACCAACTGTTCTATGGCATCATCGAGGCCGACCTGGCTGAGTCAACCCTGGCCACCTTCGGGTTTACCTACCAGAAGGAACGCAACTCCGGTTATGACTGGTCGGGCCTCCCCAGCAAGGAGAGCGGCGCGTTCTACCCGGTTTCGCGCTCTACCTCGCTGACCGGCGACTGGAACCACCTGGACAAGCGCAATACCACCGTGTTCGCCGACATCCAGCATACCTTTGCCAACGGCTGGAAGGGCGTGGTGGCCGTGAACCAGATGTGGGCCAAGTCGGACTTTCTCGGTAACTACACCTACCCGGGTGGCGGCCCCGACCTGTTCACCCTCAACCCGCGCCACTTTCACTTCGATGACACCCAGACCAGCATCGACGGCTATTTCACCGGCCCGTTCCAGCTGCTGGGCCGCCAGCATGAGCTGATCGTGGGTGGCAATTGGAACAAGGACGATTTCGACTATCACGGGGGGCGCGATGCCACCTACCGCTACATCGTCGACATGAACAACCTGGCAGCGTTCGATCCGCCCAAGCCGACAGCCCTCAACGTCAACCAGTGGCAATACAACCGCACTCAGGAGCAAAAGGGCGTGTACGTGGCCAGCCGGTTCAGCCTTACCGACAGCACCACGTTCATTCTGGGCAGCCGCCTGAGCTGGTACAGCCACGATTCGCTGGACGACACCAATGGCGTGCGTGAGCCCACAGACCATAAGCATTTTTCCAAGAGTGGCGAAGTCACACCTTATGCGGGCCTTGTGCAGGACCTGAACGAGAACTGGTCGGCATACGCCAGCTACACCGAAATCTTCAAGCCGCAGAGCGCGCAAGATGCGGAGGGCACCACGCTCCAGCCGATGACCGGCAGCAACTACGAAATCGGTTTGAAGGGTGAGTTTCTGGACAAGCGCTTGCAAACCGCCATCGCGCTGTTCCAGGCCGACCAGACCGGCCGGGCCGAGCGGGTGACCTGTGCGCAGACTTGGGCTTGCTATCGTGCCTCCGACAAGGTGCGCAACAAAGGTATCGAGCTGGAGCTGACCGGTGAGGTGCTGGCGAACTGGAATGTATCGGCGGGGTACACCTACACCCAGTCCAAGTACATCGGTGGCGAGCAGAAAGGTGAAGACTTCAACGGCGCCTCGCCGCGCCACCTGTTCAAGGTTGCGACCGACTACCGCCTGCCAGGCGCGCTCAACCAGCTGCGTGTGGGTGGCAGCTTCTATGCGCAGAGCAAGATGACCCAGACTGAGGTTGGCGAAGACTACAAGATCCAGCAGGACGCATACCACCTGACGAACCTGCATGCGATCTACGAGATCAACAAGCGTCTTGAAGTGCAGTACAACCTGGACAACGTGTTTGACAAAAAGTACTACCAGACCTTGGGTAACCCCAATTACTGGAACTTCTATGGCGAGCCGCGCAATTTCAACGTGGCGTTGCGGGCCAGGTTCTAGGGGCTGTATTAAGCCTTGAGACGAAGGTCAGGCTGTTTTCAACGCAGCATCACCGAACCTCAAGGCTTTTCATACAGAGCCTGACCGGCTGTCGCGATACCGGGCCCCTACAACTTATGCATGTGCTGATCGATCAGCGTACGAGGCGTGGAACTGCCCGTACATAGATCAGTTCACTCACCAGCTCTACCAGGGTTTGCGTGATCACGGCTGCTGCCGCCAACCCGCGCATCTCTTCTGGCAACGCCAGCGCCAGCGGCAGCACCACCAGCGAGTTGCGCGTGGCTGCGCTGAACGTCACCGAGCGTGCCTCGCTGGCCGGCAGGCGCAGCAGGCGCGCACAGATGAAGCCGAGCACCGGCGCCAGCAGCATGAAGCCGATGTATACCGGAATCACCGGCAGCAAACGGTCGAAATCACGCAGTACCACGTCAATCTGCGAAGCGATCACCACCATCAGCACCAAGGCCATGGCCGGCACCGGCAACCACGCCCAGGCGTCGTTCCAGGTCGCGACTGCGCGCGAGCGCCGGGCACCGGCGCTGGTGAGCACCGCGAGGGCCATCGGCAACACGATCAACAGCACGAAGGCTTCCAGGAACGGGGTGATGGAGATTGCCACCTGGCTGCTGCCACCCAGCATCAGGGCCAGGTACACCGGCAGCAGCACCAGTTGCGCCAGCAATAACAGGGGGGTTGCGGACAGGGTCAGGCGTGAGTCGCCTTTGCCAATGTGGGTGAACACCACCACGTAGTCGATGCAGGGCGTAAGCAGCACCAGCAAGGCCCCGACGAGGATCGCCGGGTGTTCCACCAGCCCGCGGGTGATGGCCCAGACAAGCAGCGGAACGAGAATGAAATTGGCCAGTAGCAGGGCCGTGATGAAGCGGCGGTTACCCAGGCCCTGGCGTAGGTTGAGGAAGGGTATTTGCAGGAACATCGCGTACATCAGCACGGCGATGGCGGGGGTGATCAGGGCTTCAAGCTGGCGCGCAGCGTCGCTGGCCAGCAGGCCGAAGGCGATAGCGGCCAGTACGGCGGCGAAGTAGATGGGGATCTGCCGGGTTTCGAGTTGCTCTCTGGTCAAGGTGCGGCCTGTGCAAAGTGGAGGTATTGGGGGCGCAGTCTTTGTACGAGGGGCGGTGCGCCTGTATTAAACGAAAGAGCCCGGCACTGGGCCGGGCTCTTTCACTTTAGGCAAGCGCCAATCAGTTGCCGTAAACCGGCAGCTTCTTGCAGATGGCCTTGACCTTCTCACGGACGGCGTCGATCACCGCTTCGTTGTTCAGGTCGGCCAGGATGTCGCAGATCCAGCCGGCCAGTTCCTTGCACTCGGCTTCCTTGAAACCACGGGTGGTCACGGCTGGGGTGCCGAAACGCAGGCCCGAGGTAACGAACGGCGAACGCGGGTCGTTCGGTACCGAGTTCTTGTTGACGGTGATGAAGGCTTTGCCCAGGGCGGCGTCAGCATCCTTACCGGAGATTTCCTGCTTGATCAGCGACAGCAGGAACAGGTGGTTCTGGGTGCCACCGGAAACCACGTCGAAACCGCGCTCGATGAACACGCTGGCCATGGCCTGGGCGTTCTTCACGACCTGCTGCTGGTAAGCCTTGAACTCTGGCTGCAGGGCTTCCTTGAAGCAGATGGCCTTGGCCGCGATGACGTGCTCCAGCGGGCCGCCCTGGGCGCCCGGGAAGACGGCGGAGTTCAGCTTCTTCTCGATGTCGGCGTTGGCACGGGCCAGGATCAGGCCGCCGCGCGGGCCGCGCAGGGTCTTGTGGGTGGTGGTGGTGACCACGTCGGCGAACGGAACAGGGTTCGGGTACACGCCAGCGGCAACCAGGCCGGCAACGTGGGCCATGTCGACGAACAGGTAGGCACCGACCTTGTCGGCGATGGCGCGGAAGCGGGCGAAGTCCAGAACCTGCGAGTAGGCCGAGAAGCCGGCAACGATCATCTTGGGCTTGTGCTCGACAGCCAGGCGCTCGACTTCGTCGTAGTCGATCAGGCCATTGCCGTCGATGCCGTACTGGATGGCGTTGTACAGCTTGCCCGAGGAGCTTACCGAAGCACCGTGGGTCAGGTGGCCACCGTGTGCCAGGCTCATGCCCAGGATGGTGTCACCGGCCGACAGCAGGGCCAGGTAGACGGCAGCGTTGGCCTGGGAGCCAGCGTGCGGCTGTACGTTGGCGTAGTCGGCGCCGAACAGCTCCTTGGCACGGTCGATGGCCAGTTGCTCGACGACGTCGACGTACTCGCAACCGCCGTAGTAGCGCTTGCCTGGGTAGCCTTCGGCGTACTTGTTGGTCAGGACCGAGCCCTGGGCTTCCATGACTGCCGGGCTGGTGTAGTTTTCCGAAGCGATCAGCTCGATATGCTCTTCCTGGCGCAGAGCTTCTTGCTGCATGGCTTCGAAGAGCTCGGCGTCGTACTTGGCAATGGTCAAATCACGGCTGAACATGGCGGTCCTCAAGGATCGGGGTAATTTGGGTGTGCATTCTAACCGATTGATTCGCGGCTGGCATATGAAGTGGCGTCAAGTCGCAGACCAATGGGCTTCATCTTGCATCCCGCGCCGTTTCTGGGCTGGGCGGGGGCGGGAGTTGACCTGGAAGTCCGCTTTTTTATGCAGGAATGCGGCGCGGTGGATGGCACCGGCTTTGCCGGTGTTCGCGGGTAAACCCGCGCCTACGGGGGCCTTGTGTGCGGGTCAATGGAACATGAACAAGGTCTCGTTGGAGAATTGCGCCTCGAACTGATGCGCTGGCATCGGCCGCCCGAACAGATAGCCCTGCACCTCGTCGCAACCATGCTCGCGCAGGAACTCCAGCTGTTCGTGGGTTTCCACGCCCTCGGCGATGACTGCCAGGTTGAGGCTGTGGGCCATGGCGATGATCGCCCGGGCAATCTGCGCGTCCTGCTCGCCTTCGGGCAGGCCGTCGACGAAGGTCCGGTCGATCTTCAGGACGTCGATGGGGAACTGCTTGAGGTAGTTGAGCGACGAGTAGCCGGTGCCGAAGTCGTCTACCGCAATGCTCAGGCCGAGGTTCTTCAGGCTGGCAAGAATCTGCAGCGCCTCGTTCACCTCGCGCATCAGGATGCTTTCAGTCAACTCCAGTTCCAGGCATGCCGGCGGCAGGCCGCTTTCTTCCAGGATGTTGGCAATCCGCGTGCCTAGCTGGCCGTCGGAGAACTGCCGCGCCGAAATATTCACCGACACTTTCGGCACCCGCACCTTGGCCTTGTGCCAGGCCTTGAGCTGGCGGCTGGCCTCGCGCAGCACCCAGTCGCCCACGTCCACCACCAGGGCCAGTTCCTCGATCACCGGGATGAAGTCGCCCGGCGGCACCAGGCCTCGGGTCGGGTGACGCCAGCGCAGCAGCGCTTCGGCGCCGGTCAGGCGCTTGCCGTCGCCGCTGAACTGCGGCTGGTAATAGAGGATGAATTCGTTCTGCTCCATGGCATGGCGCAGGTCGCTTTCCAGCTCCAGGCGCTCCAGGGCGCTGGCGTTCATTTCGGCCTGGTAGAACTGGAAGTTGTTCTTGCCGCGCTCCTTGGCGTGGTACATGGCGGTGTCGGCGTTCTTCATCAGCTGGCTCAGCTCACTGCCATCCTGCGGGCTGAGGGCGATGCCGATGCTGGCGGTAACGAAGAACTCGCGGTTTTCCAGCACGAACGGCCGCACCAGGCTGCCGAGGATGTTCTCGGCCACGTGGATGGCGCGGTTCAGGGCCATTTCACGGGTGGGGCGCGGTTGCAGCAACAGGGTGAACTCGTCGCCGCCCATGCGTGCCACCGTGTCGTCGTCATCCACGCAGGCCAGCAGGCGCAGGGCCATGTCCTTGAGCATGCGGTCGCCGGCCGCATGGCCGAGGGAGTCGTTGATCGGTTTGAAGCGGTCGAGGTCGAGGAACATCAGCACCACCCAGGCCTTCTGCCGCTCGGCCTGCTGCAGGGCGTTGTACAAACGGTCCTGGAACAGTGTGCGGTTGGGCAGGTGGGTAAGGGCGTCGTAGTAGGCCAGGCGGTGGATGCGCTGTTCGCTGGCCTTGCGTTCGCTGATGTCGGTGAAGAAGCACACGTAGCTGGCCAGGTCGCCTTCGTCGTCCAGTACCGCGGTGATGCCGACCCAGGCCGGGTAGTGGTCGCCGTCACGGCGCTTGAGCCACACCTCACCTTCCCAGCTGCCGCGCTGGTGCAGTTGCTTGACCACATAGCGCAGGTGGCCTTCCTGCTGTTCGTCGACAGTGAGCATGCCCGGCAGTTGGTCGAGCACTTCACTGACGGCGTAACCGCTGACGCGGCTGAACGCCTCGTTGGCCTGAACGATATAGCCGGCCGGGTCGGTGATGAGGATCGCCGACGTGGAATGTTCGAATACGGTCGCGGCCATGCGCAGGTCTTTTTCGGCACGACGTTGCTGGCTGATGTCGCGGCCCACCCCGAGTACGCCTTCGAAGCGCTGGTCATCGTCCCACACCAGCACCAGGCGCAGCTCGATCGGGATCTTGCGGCCATCGGCACGCAGGCAGTCGAACAGGAACAGTTGGGTGGGTAACTGGCTGCACAGTTGCGCCATCTGCGCCGGATCGCCCATGGCCTTGCTGACACGCTCCATCAGGCTGTAGATGCCAGTGAGCTGGGCCGGGTTGGCGACGATCGACTGCCAGCCGTTGGCGAAGATCCAGTCGGCCTGGTAGCCCAGCACGCTCTGTACCGAGGGGCTGACATAGTTGAGCTTGAGCTGGTTGTCGGTGGAAAAGATCACGTCGCTGATGCTTTCGGCGAGCATGCGGTAGCGTTGCTCGCTGTCACGTAGCGACTGGCTGGCCTCGATCTGAACGGTCACATCCTTGCCCACACCGATGATGCGCGTCACCAGGCCTTCGGCGTTGCGGGTCAGCACCTGCTCGCGGATGTCGTAGCAGCGCCAGCTTCCGTCGCGGTGGCGGAAGCGCAGCTGGCAGTGCAGCGGTTGGTCATGACAGTTGTCGCGCTGTTGGCGGCGCAGTGCCTGGTAGTGTGCGGCGTCCTCGGGGTGCAGCAGCAGCTCCCAGAAGCGGTCGCCCATCTGTGCCAGCTCGGTGCGGTCGTAGCCCAGGGTCTGGCCGAGGTGGCGGTTGCTGAAGATCATCCGCTGGCTCGGCACATCCTGCACATACAACTGGTCGGGTACGGTGCGTACCACGTCCGACCAGAAACTTTCGCGTTCCAGTAGCGACAGCTCCACCTGTTTGCGGCTGGTGATATCGCTGATGCTGAGGATCACCGCCTGATAATCACGGCGCTGCAGCGGCAGGCGCGCCATCAGCCACAGGTGCAGCTCGGTGCCCTGCGGTGTCGGCAGGCGCACTTCCAGCTCCAGCAACGGGCGTTGTTCGATCAGTGCGTCGATCAGTTGCATGCCGACGCTGTCTCGGCTGTCGCCAGTGCCATCGATCAGCCGCTGCCAGGCACCTTCGTGGCAGTCGATGTTCAGCAGCTGGCGCGCCACTTGGTTGACCTCGGTGATCTTCAGCTCCAGCAGCAGCGAGCGGCGCAGGTTCGGGTCCAGCGCCAGGCTGTGCTTGAGCGCGGCCCGGTTACGCAGGTGGTAGCGGTCGAGCTGGCCGGGCAGGCTGGACAGGTCGAGCACGCACAGGGCAACGCCGGTGCCTTCAAAAATTTCCTGATAACGCCGGCGGTCTTCCTGCAGAGCCCGTTGGCGGCGACGCATGTTGATCAGCGCCAGCACTGGCAGCAGGGCGCAGAACAGCACCAGCAGGCACTTGCCGAGCAGCGCCGGCAATAATTTTTGCTGGGCCAGTTTGGCGTCGAACAGACCGCGTAGCTGCCAGGTGCTGTTTTCGATAAAGGCCAGCATCACGCTTTGCAGCGGCTCGTCGCCGGTGTCGGCTGCGGCATGGCGCTGCAGCACCTCGCCGCTGCGGCTGTTTTCCAGCAGCCACTGCGGGTGGCCACTGCCCTCGAGGTGGAGGGTGAGCTCGCGGTAATAGTCCGGTGACAGGCGCAGCAGCCAGTAGCCGCTACCCTGTGCGGCATCCTGGCGCAGCAACAGGTACAGGAGGTGGTTGTCGGCCGAATTGGTGAAGAAGTACGGGCGTCCCTGGCTCAGCACGAGCAACTCGTCAAGTGACTGGCGGTCGGGGCTGCCGGCCAGGCTGTCGGCGCGTAGCTGCCCGACGTTGTCCAGCCAGGCCACGCTCTGCAGGGCGGGAAGGCGTTCGCGCAGGGTACCGAGCAGGCTGGGCAGGGCGGCAGGTGTCGGTGCATCAGGGTAGGGTTGCACCACGTTCACGGCCTGTTGCGCCTTGAGCGCCATGTTCAGGCTCAGGTGGTCGGCCAGTTCCGCGGAGGCGTCCAGGCTCTGTTTGCGCAATTCGGCCTGGGTATGATTGAACTGGGCGAACAGCTGCCACAGCAGCAGGCCCAGCAGGATCAGGGCCAGCAGCGCCAGCGCACCCTTGATCGACCCGCGCAGGAGAGTCGCGGGTGCTTGTGGGGCGGAACGCAATGACGACGGATGAGTAAGGTTGGTCAAGCGTTGATCCTGCGATTGGGCTGGCGATGGCAGGGAATGATCGTGCACGGTGGGTGCCGGCGCCCGGCTTGCGCACCGCGGTGGCGCACTATAAGGCCGGACACCCGAAACCGGCTAGCATGCCTCGGATTATGGCGAAGTGCCAGCCATGTTGACCGATGGTGGCTGCCCGGTGGTTCGGCAAGCCCCTGTAACCTGTGCGAGAATAGCGCCCGCTTCACATGACAACGCATCGGAGATGTTCGGTTTTGGTTACTCACTTTTCCTCCAATGGCCTCGATTCCGCCTGCGGGCGCAGCAGTCAGACCCTTGTCAGCACTGCCGTGACCGAGGACGTATCCTGCAAGTCTTGCCAGCGTTCGCTGGGCAAACCCGAGGCGGCCGCTGCCGCAAAAAGCAAGGCCCCATCGCTGGCTGAACTGCGCAAGACCGCCAAGGTGGCAGCAGAGCCGGCTGTTGCAGTGGCGGCGGCCAAGCCGGCAGCCAAGGTGGTCAGCACTGCGCCTGCACCTGGCAAACCGGCCAAGGCGGCCGAGCAGCAACCTGCCCGCAGCGGCGGCTTCAGCGTGAAGTCCGCCTGGGCCGCGCGCCTGGCCGAGCAGGGCGACCGTTGCCGCCTGCCGCGGGGCAAGGCCAAACAGCGTCACGTCTGAGTCTCTTCGGCTGCTGTGCCGGCCCTTTCGCGGGCTCGCCCGCTCCCACAGGAATCGCGGATTCTTCAGGCTCTGTGGTGACGCTGTGGGAGCGGGCATGCCCGCGAAGAGGCCGGCACAGGCAATGAATTCATCCCAGTGACCGCACTGATCACACCCCACCATCGGCCCCTCCTATGCAACGCCGCGCGTTGGCGTAGAATGGTCGACTTTGTTCAATGACACCCCGTAAACACATCCCACTGGCCACCGCGTGCCGGGGCGATCGGCGATGTCTTTACCTATCTGATTAGAGGGCTTGGTTTTGGCTCAATACGTCTACACCATGCATCGGCTGAGCAAGGTCGTGCCGCCGAAGCGGGAAATTCTCAAGAACATTTCCCTGTCGTTCTTCCCAGGCGCCAAGATTGGCGTACTTGGCCTGAACGGCGCCGGTAAATCGACCCTGCTGCGGATCATGGCGGGCGTCGACAAGGAATTCGACGGCGAAGCCCGTCCGATGCCCGACATCAACGTGGGTTACCTGCCACAGGAACCGCAACTGGACCCAACCAAGACCGTGCGTGAAGTGGTCGAGGAAGCGGTCAGCGTAATCAAGGACGCCCAGGCCCGCCTGGACGAGGTCTACGCGGCCTACGCCGAGCCGGATGCCGACTTCGACAAGCTGGCCGCCGAGCAGGCCAAGCTGGAAGCCATCCTGCAGGCCGCCGATGGCCACAACCTGGAGCGCCAGCTGGACGTCGCTGCCGACGCCCTGCGCCTGCCGGCCTGGGATGCGCGCATCGAACACCTGTCCGGTGGTGAGAAACGCCGTGTGGCCCTGTGCCGCCTGCTGCTGTCGGCACCCGACATGCTGCTGCTCGACGAACCGACCAACCACCTGGACGCCGACTCGGTGGCCTGGCTGGAGCGCTTCCTGCACGACTTCCCGGGCACCGTGGTAGCCATTACCCACGACCGTTACTTCCTCGACAACGTCGCCGGCTGGATCCTGGAGCTGGACCGCGGCGCCGGCATCCCGTACGAAGGCAACTACTCGGGCTGGCTGGAAGCCAAGTCGGAGCGTCTGGCGCAGGAATCCAAGCAGCAGAGCGCCCACGAAAAGGCCATGAAAGAGGAACTGGAGTGGGTGCGCAAAGGCGCCAAAGCCCGCCAGTCCAAGTCCAAGGCCCGTCTGCAGCGCTTTGAAGAAATGCAGTCGCAGGAATTCCAGAAGCGCAGCGAAACCAACGAAATCTACATCCCGGCCGGTCCGCGCCTGGGTGACAAGGTCATCGAGTTCAAGAACGTCACCAAGGGCTACGGCGACCGTGTGCTGATCGACAACCTGTCGTTCTCCATGCCCAAAGGTGCCATCGTTGGCGTGATCGGTGGTAACGGTGCCGGTAAGTCGACCCTGTTCCGCATGTTGATGGGCAAGGAGCAACCGGACTCGGGCAGCATCGAGATCGGTGAAACCGTACAGTTGGCCTGTGTTGACCAGAGCCGTGAGGACCTGGACGGCGCCAAGACCGTGTTCCAGCAGATCTCCGACGGTTCCGACCAGATCCGCATCGGCAACTACGAGATCCCTTCGCGTACCTACGTTGGCCGCTTCAACTTCAAAGGTGGCGATCAGCAGAAGTTCGTCAAGGACCTGTCCGGTGGTGAGCGTGGCCGCCTGCACCTGGCCCTGACCCTGAAGGAAGGCGGTAACGTTCTGCTGCTCGACGAACCGTCCAACGACCTCGACGTCGAAACCTTGCGTTCGCTGGAAGAAGCCCTGCTGGACTTCCCGGGCGCCGCGATCGTGATTTCCCACGACCGTTGGTTCCTGGACCGTGTGGCTACCCACATCCTGGCGTACGAAGACGACTCGAACGTGGTGTTCTTCGAAGGTAACTACACCGAGTACGAAGCCGACCGCAAGAAGCGTCTGGGTGATGCTGCTGCCCAGCCGCACCGTGTACGGCACAAGAAACTGGCCCAGTAAGCCGGTTTTCTGATGCACAAGAATGGGGCCCCAAGTGGCCCCATTTTTGTGCCTGGCGGACCGCTATAAATGGCGAGGCGAAGGTGTATTTTGTATACACTTACATAAAACGCACCAAATAATTTCAAAAAAACGACATTTCGCCCTATTCCGGTGCGATTGCTTCTTGGTACATTCCTGAAAAAACCAATAAGTCCAATCCTCTTGGTGAGATGTCTACCATGATCGAATCTGTCGACAATTTCCTTGCACGCCTGAAGCAGCGTGACCCAGGCCAGCCGGAATTCCACCAGGCGGTGGAAGAGGTGCTGCGCACCCTGTGGCCATTCCTTGAAGCCAACCCCCACTATCTGCAGTCCGGCATCCTCGAGCGCATGGTCGAGCCCGAGCGCGCCGTACTTTTCCGCGTTTCTTGGGTCGATGACCAGGGCAAGGTGCAGGTCAACCGCGGCTACCGCATTCAGATGAGCAGTGCCATTGGCCCGTACAAGGGCGGGCTGCGCTTCCACCCGTCGGTGAACCTCAGCGTGCTGAAGTTCCTGGCGTTCGAGCAGGTGTTCAAGAACTCGCTGACCTCGCTGCCCATGGGCGGCGGCAAGGGCGGCTCGGACTTTGACCCGAAAGGCAAGAGCGACGCCGAAGTGATGCGCTTCTGCCAGGCGTTCATGAGCGAGCTGTATCGCCACATCGGTGCTGACTGCGACGTACCGGCCGGTGACATCGGTGTGGGGGCCCGCGAAATCGGCTTCATGTTCGGCCAGTACAAGCGCCTGGCCAACCAGTTCACCTCGGTGTTGACCGGTAAGGGCATGACCTATGGCGGCAGCCTGATCCGCCCGGAAGCCACCGGCTATGGCTGCGTTTACTTCGCCGAAGAAATGCTCAAGCGTCAGGACAAGCGTATCGACGGCCGCCGCGTGGCGGTGTCCGGTTCGGGCAACGTCGCCCAGTATGCTGCGCGTAAGGTGATGGACCTGGGCGGCAAGGTGATCTCGCTGTCTGACTCTGAAGGTACCTTGTATGCAGAAGCCGGGCTGACCGACGCCCAGTGGGACGCCTTGATGGAGCTGAAAAACGTCAAGCGCGGACGTATCAGCGAGCTGGCCGGGCAATTCGGCCTGGAGTTCCGCAAGGGCCAGACCCCGTGGAGCCTGCCGTGCGACATCGCCCTGCCATGCGCCACCCAGAACGAGCTGGGCGCCGAAGATGCCCGCACCTTGCTGCGTAACGGCTGTATCTGTGTGGCCGAAGGCGCCAACATGCCGACTACCCTCGAGGCTGTGGATATCTTCCTGGACGCCGGCATTCTGTACGCCCCGGGCAAGGCCTCCAATGCGGGCGGCGTAGCCGTGTCGGGCCTGGAAATGTCGCAGAACGCCATGCGCCTGCTGTGGACGGCCGGTGAAGTGGACAGCAAGCTGCACAACATCATGCAGTCGATTCACCATGCATGCGTGCACTACGGTGAAGAGGCTGATGGCCGGATCAACTACGTCAAGGGGGCGAACATCGCGGGCTTCGTGAAAGTGGCCGATGCGATGCTGGCTCAGGGCGTGGTCTGATCTGAGACCGTAGGGGGCCGCTTTGCGTCGCGATGGGCTGCAAAGCAGCCCCAGGGCCCTCAACCCTCGCCCAGAATCTCAACCACCTCTATCACCTGTTCCCCCACCGGCCGCCGCCAGACCACCTCATCCCCCGGCCCAGCCCCGAGCAAAGCCCGCCCCAATGGCGAACCCCAGTTGATCAACCCGTGCCCGGCATCCGCCTCATCCTCGCCCACCAGCTGCACCACCTGCTCCTGGTCCTGCGCGTCGACAAACCGCACCCGGCTACCAATCTGTACCTTGCTATGGGAAGTCGCCGCGGGTACCACCTGGGCGCTTTGCACCCGCGCGCTGAAGTAGCGCAGATCCCGCTCGGTATCGGCCAGCCGTTGTTTGTCACCCCGTTCGCCCTGCGCCTGCAGTTCGCTGCGCAAGGCATTCAGCTCGGCCACCCGCGTTTGCAACTGGCGCAGGCCGCTGGCCGTCACATAGTTGGGCTGTTCGCTGATGCGCCGCTCGACCGGCTGATCGGCCTGGTCGGCGGCTTGGTCTTCGTTGACGAATGCTCGGCTCATGTAGGGCCTCCTTGTGCATGAGACCATCATGGCAGGCCGCCGGTTTAAAGGAATGTCCGTTTGCGACTCAATTGTGGCGATAGGCCTTGGCAGCGCCGCGGTCCTTTTCCTGCTCCCACTCGCGGTCGCGCTGGTCCCAGAAGCGCTCGTGGTATTGGCGCTGTTCTTCGCTGTTCTGCATGGCGTGACACTGGCGGAAGCCATCGTCCCAGCCGGTTTCGTACTGACGCTCGTGCAGGTAGCGCGGTACGTTCTTGCGGAAGTTGCCCACCATCAGCCCGGCCGCCTGGCGGCCACTGCTGCAGCCGTCCTGGAAGCCATCCGCATAGGCAGGAGGGTAACCGTGGTTGACCATCTGCTCGTGGGTGGTTTCGCAACCCGACAGCAACAACGCAATGCACACGCCGAACCAGTACCGCGACATAGCCACAAAGCCCTCCAGTTGATGATGGGAAGTCTAGGTGGCGGTTTGTCGGGTAGGTGTCAAAACAGTGTCAAAGAGTCGGATGGCTCCCACAATTCACGTCAGTAGTGATACCACTTCAGCTCGAGCATCACCTCGTTCTGTGCCGTGGCCAGGTGGCTGAACTCACGCGAGGCGCTCAACCGAAGACCAAGGTTCTGGCTGATTTCCCACTGCTGGTTCAGGCTTACACTGCGCCGCACTTCGCCGTTGGTGAAGTAATCGCCCTTGGCCTCCAGCGTCATGTTGCCCAGCCCGTTGCGCCACAGCAGCCCGCCATTGAAGCCAGCTGCCGGGGCAATGAACTGAGCGAAGTCGTTGTGATGCTCGACCCGCACCGTGCCCAAGGCAAACCCCAGCAAACCGTCGGCCAGCTGCCAGGTGCCGCCAGCGCCGCCATTCACATGGCTCACCAGCACTTCGTCATCATGCTTGCCCGGCACCCGCTCCAGCCCGCCGGCCACTTGCCATGACCAAGGCTTGAGCAGCTCGTTACGGGGTGTCAGTGAACGGATGGTGGCCAGGTCCAGGCGCTGCACCTGCCAATCGTTGCCTTCATACTGGCGCAGCTTCAATTGCAGGATTTCGATCTGTGCGCCCAGCGGGAAGCCATAGGCGTTGTCATTCAGGTCGTGGTAGGCCATGCGCAAGCCATATTCGGCGTAGGCGCGGTCTTCACGGGTGCCCACGCCCAGTTGCCAGGTGCGCGAGTCATGGCCATCTTCGGGCAGGCCGGGGCGCTCGATCTGCAGGGGCGGCGGCGGGTTGCTGTTGATCGCCCGCAGCAACTCGAAGCTGCGTTTGGCTTGCCCTGGGTCGCGTTCCTGGCCGTTGGCCCGATACCGCTCAAGGCGATACGCGGCATCTTGCACCAACGCTTGGCGTTCGCGAGGCAGGGCCTGGAATTCTGGGCTTTGCAATTGCGCAGTGTCGGCGCTTACAGCCAGCACCTGGCGCTTTTCGTCGTGGTCGAGTGGCTCGGCCCTGGCCAGCAATTCACGTTCGCGAGAGGGGCGGTAAGTTTCGCTGGCGACCAGCCCGGACTGCTTCACGGCCTTCACCGTGTCGGTGGGAATGGCGGTCAGCGGGAACTGAGACGTCAGGTCCAGGCTCGGCCGGGCCACTTGCAGCAGCTCCAGCAGGCGATACGAGCAGTTTTCGTCGAAGAAGAAGTAGTCGAACTGGATCTGCTTCAGCTCCCACACATGCTCGACCATACGTCCGGTTTCTTCGGGGGTCAGGTCCAGCTGGTATTCCCACAGGTCGCGGTTTTCCAGGCTGCGGTATTCGGAGAGTTTTTCCTGGTAGGGCATCAGCGCGAACAGCCCCGGGTAGCCGCCCATCAGGCCTTTCCAGGCGTACAGGATGCTGTTGTCGCTGCCTTCGATATAGGCACCGAAGTTGATGGCGTAGCTCAGCAGCGTGGTGTCGTCGCTGCGGGTGTTGGACTGGTCGATGCGCAGCAGGGTGTGCCCGAACATCGACGACGGGCTGTTCAGGTAGGCTGCCGGGAAGATCAACGCGGCGCTGTGCGGGTCGATCGACTGGTACCAGGTCTTGAATTCCTGGCAGTCCGGTTGTGGCAAGTCTTGCAGGTCGAGCTGTTCGCGCAGCCAGCGGGTGCGAGCGGGGAATACGCACTGGGCGTGCTTGTCACCGAGGCTGGCCGGGGCATACAGCGCAGCGACCGTAGCCTTGAGTTCCTGGTCCGGATGGTGCGCGCCATCTTCGGCGAGGAAGAACGCATCATCATCCACATAGCTGCGCCAGCCGCCGAGCTTGGCGGTTTCGTAATGTCCAATGGCGAGCCAGTAGGGGGTATTGGCCAATTGCTGGAGACGGCCTGGATCCAGCATGGGGGCGGCATGAACAGGGGCGCAGGCACACAGCGCCAGGGCAGCGAGGCGTTTGAGCATATCGGGCAACTACTTCTTGACGATGCCGAAAAAGGCGAAACCCGCCCCGGGTGGGGCGGGAGCAGCTGTGCTTAGGCCTCGGTAGCGTATTTGGCCAGGCGTGGGTCGCTCTTCAGAACGGCCAGGGTGTTGCTGTGGACAGTTTCGGCAGTGACGTCGGCGCTGCTGAAGATCTGGTTGAAGTGCTGGTGGGTGACCGAGTTGAAGTAGCTGCGGTCCTCCGGTGCTACGCCGAGAACGACGGCATAGGTGGTCAGTGCTTCGCCCTGGCCCATGGCCATGTCTTCGGAAAGCTCGTTCATCATGCCGTTCATGGCGAACCAGGACTTGCCGCCGTAGGTCAGCGAAGCCTTGGTCGAGCAGCCGTTGGTGCCGGAGGTCATGCCGAAAGTGGCGTTACCGGAGGTGCCGTTGGTGGTAGAAGCCAGGAAGTGTGCCGGCGTGCCGCGCTGGCCTTCGAACAGCATGTTGCCCCAGCCGCAGTTCGGGCCGCCTGGCGCTTCGGCCATGGCGTTCAGCGAGACCACGGTGAACAGAGTACCCAGAAGAATCCGTTTCATAGCATTTGTTCTCTTTGTCTTAACCAAGGGTCAGGGTTTCTGGCAACTCGGTTGCCAGGTCGGGAAAGCTTTTCACCCACCCGCGCAGCTTGGAGTTTAGGCACGATCTAAAGGTTGCGTTGTTGATTGCGAAAAATTTGCTGTCACAAGACTGCACCGGCTGCGACATAAAGTCCCGTGGAGCCTTGCAAGGCGCGCGCGGGCAGCGCCAGAATGCTGCGTATCTGCCCCGCCGAAGTAAGGAAACCCAATGCCCGATCCTGTCGCTGCGCGCCTGCGTCTTGCGCCTGAAGCCCTGACCCGGCGTTTCTCCCCCGAGCAGTTTGCTTTTACCCATACCGACGATCTGGAGCCGTTTCGCGGAGTTCTGGGCCAGGAACGTGCTGTTGAGGCCCTGCAGTTTGGCGTGGCCATGCCGCGTCCTGGTTACAATGTGTATGTGATGGGCGAGCCCGGCACCGGGCGCTTCTCGTTCGTCAAGCGCTACCTCAAGGCCGAGGGCAAGCGCCAGCAGACCCCGGCCGACTGGGTCTACGTCAACCACTTCGACGACACCCGTGAACCACGTGCACTGGAGCTGCCGTCCGGAAGCGCCGCCGAGTTCATCAGCGACATGGGCGGATTGATCGACAACCTGCTGTCGACGTTCCCGGCGGTGTTCGAACACCCGTCCTACCAGCAGAAGAAGGGCGCCATCGACCGCGCTTTCAACCAGCGTTATGACCGTGCTCTGGATGTGATCGAGCGCGCGTCGCTGGAAAAGGACGTGGCCTTGTACCGCGATGCCAGCAACGTCGCCTTCACGCCGATGGCTGATGGCAAGGCGCTGGATGAAGCTGAATTTGCCCAATTGCCGGAGGAGGTGCGCGAGCAATTCCACGAGGACATTGCCCTGCTTGAGGAGCGCCTCAACGAAGAGCTGGCCAGCCTGCCGCAATGGAAGCGCGAATCGAACAACCAGCTGCGCCAGCTCAACGAAGAAACCATCACCCTGGCACTGCAGCCGTTGCTGGCGCCGCTGTCGGAAAAGTACGCCGAAAACGCGGCGGTGTGCGCCTACCTGCAATCGGTGCAGTTGAACCTGTTGCGTACGCTGGTCGAGCAACTGGTCGATGACAGCAAGTCCGACGCCGTGGCCCGCAAGCTGCTCGAAGAGCAGTACGCGCCCAGCCTGGTGGTGGGCCATCACGCTGACGGTGGGGCGCCGGTGGTGTTCGAGCCGCACCCGACCTATGACAATTTGTTTGGCCGTATCGAATACAGCACCGACCAAGGTGCGCTGTATACCTCCTATCGCCAACTGCGCCCAGGCGCGCTGCACCGTGCCAACGGCGGCTTCCTGATTCTGGAAGCCGAGAAAATGCTGGGTGAGCCGTTCGTATGGGACGCGCTCAAGCGTGCGTTGCAGTCGCGCAAGCTGAAGATGGAGTCGCCGATCGGTGAGCTGGGCCGTGTTGCCACTGTCAGCCTGCAGCCGCAGGTGATTCCGCTGAACGTCAAGCTGGTGATCATCGGCTCGCGCCAGCTGTACTACGCACTGCAGGACCACGACCCGGACTTCCAGGAGATGTTCCGCGTGCTGGTGGACTTCGATGAAGACATGCCGATGGTCGACGAGAACCTGGAGCAGTTCGCCCAGCTGTTGCGCACCCGCACCAACGAAGAGGGCATGGCGCCGCTGACCAGTGACGCGGTAGCGCGTCTGGCCACCTACAGTGCTCGTCTGGCCGAAAACCAGTCGCGCCTGTCAGCGCGTATCGGTGACCTGTTCCAGCTGGTCAGCGAGGCTGATTTCATTCGCCAGCTGGCCAGTGACGAAATGACCGACGCAGGCCACATCGAGCGTGCGCTGAAGGCCAAGGCCACCCGTACCGGCCGTGTGTCGCAACGGGTGCTGGACGACATGCTCGCCGGCATCATCCTGATCGACACGGAGGGCGCGGCCATCGGCAAGTGCAACGGGCTGACCGTGCTTGAAGTGGGTGACTCGGCGTTCGGCATGCCCGCGCGTATTTCGGCCACCGTCTACCCCGGCGGCAGCGGTATTGTCGATATCGAGCGTGAGGTCAACCTTGGCCAGCCGATCCACTCCAAAGGGGTGATGATCCTCACCGGTTACCTGGGCAGCCGCTATGCCCAGGAGTTCCCGCTGGCGATCTCCGCGAGCATCGCCCTGGAGCAGTCCTACGGCTACGTGGACGGCGACAGCGCCTCGCTGGGCGAAGCCTGCACGCTGATCTCGGCCTTGTCGCGCACGCCGCTCAAGCAGTGCTTCGCCATCACAGGCTCCATCAACCAGTTTGGTGAAGTGCAGGCGGTGGGTGGGGTGAACGAGAAGATCGAGGGCTTCTTCCGCCTCTGCGAGGCGCGTGGCCTGACCGGCGAGCAGGGGGTGATCATTCCGCGTGCCAACGTCGCCACCCTGATGCTTGACGAGCGTGTGTTGCAGGCGGTGGAGAACGGCATGTTCCACGTCTACGCGGTCAGCCAGGCTGATGAGGCGCTGAGCCTGTTGGTGGGCGAGGAGGCCGGGGTACTCGACGACAAGGGGCTGTTCACCGAGGGCAGCGTCAATGCCCGGGTGGTGGAGCGCCTGCGTGAAATTGCCGAGATGATCAGTGAGGAAGACATCGAGAAGGCAGAAAAGGAACGCCTGGAAGAGGTGATTGCCCAGGCCAAACCGGCCTGAGTCAATAAACTGGCGCTGGCGGCGATGTGCTACCGTTCAGCGCCAGTTTTCCATCTTTCTGTACTGTTCCTCTATGCTGGAACTTAAGGACGGTACAGCGTTCAGGATGGAAACAGCCTGAGGGTTTCGGGCTGAACAAGGCTCATTGGAGGGGACGCGGCCATGCGCAACCTCAGCCTCACACGCCAGTGCCTGGGCCTGGTGACCCGTATCGAATGCAGCATCCGCCCGCTGGCCGGTGACAACGGCATGTGGACGTTGCTGTTCGCCGCCGGCATGGCCGGTGAACAACCCTCCGCGATCAAGGCGCAGGGCCCGTTTCATGGGCCACTGGTGGCCGAATCGGTGCTCAATGCCATCGTCGACAGCCTGACCATGCATGGTTATCAAGTGGCCGATGACCCGCAGATCTGGTGTCTGCATTTGCAGGCGCAGTTGCGGCGGATCAATGGTGAGCGGTGTCGCAACCTGGGGGATTACCAGTTTCATCCTGAGACCTGAAGAATGCCGGGGCCGCTTTGCGGCCCATCGCGACACAAGGCCGCTCCCACAGGTACAGCATCGGCTTGCTGTGGGAGTGTGGCCTTGTGTCGCGATCAGGCTGCGGAGCAGCCCCCGGGCTTTTGCTGTAACAGGTGGCTGGCTATACTCGCCGTCGCTTTTTTAGTCACCTGATGAGTCCTGAACTTCATGGAACGTATCCTCGAAAACGCGATGTATGCCTCGCGCTGGCTGCTCGCACCGATCTACTTCGGCTTGTCCCTCGGCCTGCTGGCCCTGGCGCTGAAATTTTTCCAGGAAGTGGTCCACGTCCTGCCCAATGTCTTTGCGTTGAGCGAAGCTGACCTGATCCTGGTGATCCTGTCACTGATCGACATGTCGCTGGTTGGTGGCCTGCTGGTGATGGTGATGATTTCCGGCTACGAGAACTTCGTCTCGCAACTGGACATCGATGAAAGCAAGGAAAAGCTCAACTGGCTGGGCAAGATGGACTCCTCGTCGCTGAAGATGAAGGTTGCCGCGTCGATCGTGGCGATTTCCTCCATTCACCTGCTGCGGGTGTTCATGGATGCGCAGAACATCTCCACCGATTACCTGATGTGGTACGTGATCATCCACATGACCTTCGTGGTCTCGGCGTTCTGCATGGGCTACCTGGACAAGCTGACCAAGCACTGAGTCCCCCCAGGCCTCACTGCAACTCCTGTGGGGGCGGGCATGCCCGCTCCCACAGATATCGAGGCTCAACTGACGAGTGGCGTCAGTCATGCCTTGCGCATTCTCCCTTCCTGTACAAAAAATGAGCTCTCATGCGTGGTTCCCATCGCGAGGTGCTCTCATGAACCTGCATCAGCTCAATACCGAGGCCAGGGCTGGCCATGTCGACGAACTGAACCTGATCGCCATCGAAGGCGGTGACTACCTGCTCGAGGCCCGGGTCAAAGGCCATCCTCACCCCCTGTCCGATACCCGTGGTGAACGCTTGCGCGTGCACTCGGTGGAGGATGCGCGCAAGTTGCTGCAAACCATCCCCATGGTCTCGATGAACCTGGTGCACTGGTCGGTGCAGGACGAAATGTGCGGCATGGGTACGCACCCGGAAGAAGACCTGAAGGTGCCGATTTCCCAGCGTTCGGCCTGGTAGCTGCTCGCAGCGCCCCAGTGTGCTAGGCTGCTCGCCCTTTTTATCAAGGGCGCGGCTGCATTGCGCCCTGCAGTGGAGCACGACAATGTCCGAACTCAACCTGTCTACCGACGAAACGCGCGTCAGCTACGGTATCGGCCGTCAGCTGGGTGGCCAGCTGCGCGACAACCCGCCACCAGGCGTTAGCCTGGAAGCCATCCTGGCCGGCCTGACCGACGCCTTCAACGGTGCCGACAGCCGCGTCAGCGAAGCCGACCTGTCGGCCAGCTTCAAGGTCATCCGCGAGGTGATGCAAGCCGAAGCTGCAGCCAAGGCCGAAGCCGCTGCTGCTGCTGGCAAGGAGTTCCTGGTCGAGAACGCCAAGCGTGAAGGCATCACCACGCTGGCTTCGGGCCTGCAGTTCGAAGTGCTGACCGCTGGTGAAGGCGCCAAGCCGACCCGCGAAGACAACGTGCGTACGCACTACCACGGCACCCTGATCGACGGCACTGTGTTCGACAGCTCCTACGAGCGTGGCCAGCCGGCTGAATTCCCGGTAGGCGGCGTGATCGCTGGCTGGACCGAAGCCCTGCAGCTGATGAACGCTGGCAGCAAATGGCGCCTGTACGTGCCAAGCGAGCTGGCTTACGGCGCCCAAGGCGTTGGCAGCATCCCGCCGCACAGCGTTCTGGTGTTCGACGTCGAGCTGCTCGACGTTCTGTAATGCCCTGGAGGCCGGCCCTGCCGGCCTCAATTCCAGTCTGTCCCCCCAGGGCGCAACGCCCGCGCATAGCAGAACAGAAACAGATTCCGTACCAGTTCCTTGAGCACCCCCGGTTCACTCGAATTCAGCCCGCTCATGTCCAGGTCACCCTGGTCACGCAGTTCGTCGAGGGCTTCTTCTTCAAGCACCGCGCACACTTCGCCGGTTTCCCGATGAAGAATGCGCAGGTAGGGGTGAGGGCGTTCCAGCCAGGCGTCGATCAGATAAGTCATGGCTATTCTCCTTGGACAGCAATTCCAATGAGAATAATTCTTATTACCAGAATAGCAAGCGCCAATTGGCGGTTTTTTGCCTGATCAGACTTTGCGGACGAACTCGGACTTCAGCTTCATGGCGCCGATGCCGTCGATTTTGCAGTCGATGTCGTGGTCGCCGTCGCACAGGCGGATGTTCTTGACCTTGGTGCCAACCTTGACCACCAGGGACGAACCCTTGACCTTGAGGTCCTTGATCACGGTGACGGTGTCACCGTCTTGCAGGATGTTGCCGACCGAGTCCTTTTTCACCACATCGTCGCTGGCCGCCTCGGCATCGCCGCTGGCCGACCACTCGTGGGCGCATTCAGGGCAGATCAGCTGAGTGCCATCCTCATAGGTGTATTCGGAGTTGCATTTCGGGCAGGGTGGCAGAGTGCTCACTTCGGTTCCTCAAACAAACAGACGGGCGGTTAAAAGCCCACATTGTAAAAGGTATTTTTCCGGAAGTGATTATGTCCGGACAAAAAGCACCACGGGCAAGCGCGCTCCCCACAAATGGTGCAGGAGCGGGCTTGCCCGCGAATGAAGTCGACTCGGTCTGTCAGTGCGTACGCGCGACCGCAAACTCGCTCAGTTCAACCAGCGCATCCCGGTATTCACTGGCAGGCAGCACTTCGAGGCAGGCGATGGCGCGTTTCACGTAATCGCGCGCCAGCTCGGCGGTGTATTTCAGTGCGCCCGATTCTTCGACCGCAACGCGAATCTGTTCCAGATCTTCCAGGCCACCCTTCTGGATCGCCTGGCGTACCAGCGCCGCCTGCTCGGCAGTGCCTTCGCGCATGGTGTAGATCAGCGGCAGGGTAGGTTTGCCCTCGGCCAGGTCGTCACCGACGTTCTTGCCCAGGGTCTGCGAGTCACCCTTGTAGTCCAGCAGGTCGTCGACCAGCTGGAAGGCCACGCCCAGATGGTCGCCAAAGGTACGCAGGGCTTCGCGCTGCTCGTCGGTGGCCTGGGCCAGCGCCGCAGCACTGTGGGTAGAAGCTTCGAACAGCATCGCCGTCTTGCCGCGAATGACCTCCATGTAGACTTCCTCGGTGGTGCTGGCGTCGCGTACGCGCGACAGTTGCAGCACTTCACCTTCGGCAATCACCCGGGTGGCCTTGGACAGGATCTGCATGACCGGCATCGAGCCCAGCTCGACCATCATTTCGAACGAGCGCGAATAAAGGAAGTCGCCCACCAGTACGCTCGGCGCGTTGCCCCACAGGGCATTGGCGGTAGAGCGGCCACGGCGCATGCCGGACATGTCGACCACGTCGTCGTGCAGCAGGGTGGCGGTGTGCAGGAATTCGATGGTGGCGGCCAGCAGGCGCAGGTCGTCGCCTTCGCGGCCCAGGGCCTTGCCACAAAGCAGTACCAGCAGGGGACGCAGGCGCTTGCCACCGGCGGACGTGATATAGTCGCCGATCTTCGATACCAGCGGCACGCGCGAGGTCAGCTGCTTCTTGATGATCTCGTCGACGGCGCTGAAATCATCAGCCACCGCGCGGTAGAAGGTTTGGGGTTGCATCGGCTGCTCCAGTGAGGTTGCGCGGCATGCTAGGTCGCGGGTCCCGGTGTGTCAAGGCGCGGTGCCCGCAGGCCGGGGGCGGCACTTGCAAGCAAAACCGTGGTTGCGTACAATCGCGCACCCTAACTTCCTGGGCAGCACCTGCCTTACGCAATTGCGCCGGGCCGTTCCAGCCCTGTGCAGCCATGCCAGCCAATACTCATCATATAAAGCGCTGGGTGAGCAGGATTATCGGAGAAATACCATGTCTTACGCAGTAATCGTTACCGGCGGCAAGCAGTACAAAGTCGCTGAAGGTGAATTCCTCAAGATCGAAAAACTGGAAGTCGCCACTGGCGAATCCGTGACCTTCGATCGCGTTCTGCTGGTCGCCAACGGTGAAGAAGTCACCATCGGTGCTCCAGTTGTTGCTGGCGCTAAAGTAGTGGCCGAAGTCGTTTCGCAAGGCCGCCACGACAAGGTTCGCATCATCAAGTTCCGTCGTCGTAAGCACCACATGAAGCGTATGGGCCACCGCCAGTGGTTCACCGAGATCAAAATCACCGGCATCCAGGCTTAATCCCCTAGATCCCCTGAATTTATTTGGAGAATTGAACCATGGCTCACAAGAAGGCTGGTGGTAGTACTCGTAACGGTCGCGACTCAGAATCGAAACGCCTTGGCGTGAAGATGTATGGCGGCCAGGTTATCAAGCCAGGCAACATCATCGTCCGTCAGCGCGGTACCGAATTCCACGCTGGCTACGGCGTTGGCATGGGCAAGGACCACACCTTGTTCGCCAAGATCGAAGGCGTGATCAAGTTCGAGAAGAAAGGCGAGTTCATGCGCCGTTACGTGAGCATCGTCGCCGCTTAATCGCGACGTCGCTCCAGAAGCCCCGTCATGCGACGGGGCTTTTTCGTTTGTGGTGAGCCTCTTGCAAAGCTGTTTGTCTGGGTTGCCGGCGTTGGTTTCTACGGTCGTACGGGGCCGCCGCGCTCATTTTTGCAAGAGCCTCATGTTTTTGAGTCATTCAGCTCGTCTGCCGACGAGAGGCGGTTTTAATGAAGTTTGTTGACGAAGTATCCATTCGGGTCAAGGCCGGTGACGGTGGCAACGGTTGCATGAGCTTCCGTCGCGAGAAGTTCATCGAGAACGGCGGCCCTAACGGCGGTGACGGTGGTGACGGCGGCTCGGTGTACATGATTGCCGACGAAAACCTGAACACCCTGGTCGACTACCGCTACACCCGTCACCATGAAGCCCAGCGTGGCTCCAACGGCGGTAGCACCGACTGCACCGGCAAGAAGGGTGAAGACCTGTTCCTGCGCGTGCCGGTCGGCACCACCGTGATCGATGCTTCCACGCAGGAAGTGATCGGTGACCTGGTCACCCCCGGCCAGAAGCTGATGGTCGCGCAAGGTGGCTGGCACGGGCTTGGCAACACCCGTTTCAAGTCGAGCACCAACCGTGCGCCGCGCCAGACCACCCCAGGCAAACCGGGTGAGCAGCGTGACCTGAAGATGGAAATGAAGGTGTTGGCCGACGTCGGCCTGCTGGGCTTGCCGAACGCTGGCAAGAGTACCTTCATCCGTTCGGTCTCGGCCGCCAAGCCGAAAGTTGCCGACTACCCGTTCACTACCCTGGTGCCAAACCTGGGCGTGGTCAGCGTCGACCGCTGGAAGAGCTTCGTCATCGCCGACATCCCAGGCCTGATCGAAGGCGCTTCCGAAGGTGCCGGCCTGGGTATCCGCTTCCTCAAGCACCTGGCGCGTACTCGCGTGCTGCTGCACCTGGTGGACATTGCACCGCTGGACGAAAGCAGCCCGGCCGATGCCGCCGAAGTCATCGTCAACGAGCTGACCCGCTTCAGCCCGTCGCTGGCCGAGCGTGAGCGCTGGCTGGTGCTGAACAAGGCCGATATGGTCATGGACGACGAGCGCGACGAGCGTGTGCAGGAAGTGATCGACCGTCTGGAGTGGGAAGGCCCGGTCTACGTGATCTCGGCTATTTCCAAGCAGGGCACCGACAAGCTCAGCCACGACCTGATGCGCTACCTCGAAGACCGCGCCGACCGCCTGGCCAACGACCCGGCCTACGCCGAAGAGCTGGCCGACCTTGACCAGCGCATCGAAGACGAAGCCCGTGCCCAGCTGCAGGCCCTGGACGACGCCCGTACCCTGCGTCGTACCGGCGTCAAGAGCGTGCATGACATCGGCGACGACGATGGTTGGGACGATGATTTCGAGGACGACGAAGACGGTCCGGAAATCATTTACGTGCGCGACTGATCGGTTGCAGTACACTAAACGCCGCTCTCTGGAGCGGCGTTTTTGTATCCACGGTATCTACAGATTCGACATAGGTTGGAAGAAGATGCGAAGCAAGGTGACGGGCGCCAAGCGCTGGGTCGTTAAGATTGGCAGTGCTCTGCTGACCGCCGATGGCAAGGGCCTCGACCGCGGTGCAATGGCCGTTTGGGTCGAGCAGATGGTCGCGCTGCGTGAGGCGGGCGTGGAGTTGGTACTGGTCTCCTCCGGGGCCGTGGCTGCCGGCATGAGCCAGCTGGGCTGGACCAAGCGACCGAGTGCGATGAACGAGCTGCAGGCGGCTGCCTCGCTCGGCCAGATGCGTCTGGTGCAGGCCTGGGAGTCGAGCTTCGGGGAGCACGGGAAGCACACCGCGCAGATCCTGCTGACCCATGACGACCTGTCCGACCGCAAGCGTTACCTGAATGCCCGCAGCACCCTGCGCACCTTGGTCGATCTGGGCGTGGTGCCGGTGATCAACGAAAACGACACCGTGGTCACCGACGAGATCCGCTTCGGCGACAACGACACCCTGGCGGCGCTGGTGGCCAACCTGGTCGAGGCCGACCTGCTGGTGATCCTCACCGACCGCGATGGTATGTTCGATGCCGACCCGCGCAACAACCCCGAAGCGCAGTTGATCTACGAAGCCCGCGCCGACGACCCCTCACTGGATGCCGTGGCCGGTGGTACCGGTGGTGCCCTGGGCCGTGGCGGCATGCAGACCAAGCTGCGTGCGGCGCGCCTGGCTGCCCGTTCCGGCGCCCACACCATCATTATCGGTGGCCGCATCGAGCGCGTGCTGGACCGCCTGAAGGCGGGCGAGCGCCTGGGCACCTTGCTGTCCCCTGAGCGCGGCATGCTCGCGGCGCGCAAGCAGTGGCTGGCCGGTCACCTGCAAACCCGTGGCACCCTGGTGCTGGATGCCGGTGCCGTGCAAGCGCTGCGTCAGGCCAACAAGAGCTTGCTGCCGGTTGGCGTGAAGACTGTGCAGGGCAGCTTCCGTCGCGGCGAGATGGTGGTGTGCGTCGGCCCGGACGGTGTTGAAGTGGCTCGCGGCCTGGCCAACTACAGCGCCCTGGAGGCGCAGAAGATCATTGGTCAGTCGTCCGAAGCCATCGAGTCGATCCTTGGCTATAGCGCCGAGCCGGAACTTGTACACCGCGACAACCTGGTGCTGGTATGAGCCTGCTGAAGAACGTAATCGCTGTGGCAGCGTGCGTGCTGCCGATGTTGGCTGGCGCCGAAGAGGTCGGCCAGGTGTCCACCGTGTTCAAGTTCGTCGGGCCGAACGACCGCATTGTGGTCGAGGCGTTCGATGACCCTAAAGTCGAGGGCGTGACGTGCTACCTGTCACGTGCCAAGACTGGCGGAGTGAAAGGGGGCTTGGGGCTGGCCGAGGACCGGGCGGAGGCATCGATTGCCTGTCGTCAGGTCGGGCCGATCAACTTCAAGGGTGAGCTCAAGGATGGCGAGGAAGTGTTCAAGGAACGCACCTCGCTGGTGTTCAAGACCATGCAGGTGGTGCGTTTTCTCGACAAGAAGCGCAATACGCTGGTGTACCTGGTGTACAGCGACCGCATGATCGAAGGCAGCCCGCAGAATGCGGTGACTGCCATTCCGATCCTGCCTTGGGCTCATTGATAGCCCGCTCCTGCATACGCATCGGTGGTTGGACACAGGCCGTCGTAGGAGCGGGTTCACCCGCGAAAGGGCCGCAACGCGGCCCCGGCTATCTCAGGCCAGTTCCTCGGCCTGATCCTCACGCACAACCGCTTTCACTTCATCCAGCCGGCTGATGAACTTCCAGTCCGCCTCGTCGATGTAGATGCCGTTCGGCCCGCTGCCACCTTCCAGGTCGATCGCAACGTGCGCCGAGACCTGTGGTTTCACACTCGCCAGGATCGGCACGAAGCCCAGTTGCTGGCTGGTCTCCAGCAGTGCCGCCTGGTTGCGTTCGTCGATGTCTGCCGCTTCGTCCAGGTAGTACGGCAGGCGAATGCGCCCGGCCAGGTCACGGTCCATCAGGTGCAGCAACAGGTACATGTTGGTCAGCGCCTTGATCGTCATGGTGGTGCCGTTGGACGCCGCACCGTCGATGTCGGCGTGGATGATCGGCTGGCCATTGACCTTGGTGATCTCGAACGCCAGCTCGAACAGGTCCTTCAGGCCCAGCTGGTTGTGGTTGGCCGCCACCAGCCGTGCCAGGTACTCCTTGGCCTCTTCGTTCTTGTTGTCCTGATCGGCACTCTGGGTCAGGTCGAAGACCGACAGGGTTTCGCCTTCTTCGTACTGGCCGGCACTGTGGATAATCTGGTCGATGTGCTTGAGCGCTTCCTTGTTCGGCGCCAGTACCACGCGGAAGCTTTCCAGGTTGGAAACCTGGCGCTTGTTGATCTCGCGGTTGAACAGGGCCAGCTGGTGCTCGAGGCTGTCGTAGTCGCTGCGGATGTTGCGCAGGGTTCGGGCGATGTCGGTGACCGCAGCGCGGCGTGCCTTGGCCAAGGTCAGGGCTTCGTCGGTACGGTGCGCGTAGGCGTTCACCAGCAGTTGCAGGCGGCGTTCCATGTCGTCTTCGCTGTCGAACTTGGCAACGCCTTTGAGGCGCACCTGGGCGTACAGCGCCTCGATCTGGTTGTCCACCCGCTGAAGGCTTTGCCAGCTGTCCTGGTAGTCATTGAGCAGCGGCAGCAGGTTGTCCATCGAGTCGTCGATGGCTTCCATGTATGGCGTGCCGTAGGGCAGGTCGGCCGGCAACAGCTGGCGACGGCGCAGGGCGTCTTCCAGGGTGCGCTGCTTGGACTCGAGGTCGCCGAGCTGGCGGCCGACCAGTTGCAACTTGGCTGACAGCTGCTGGACGCGCTCGGTGAAGGCGTCGCTGGAGCGCTTGAGTTCGTCCTGGGCCGCTTCCAGCTGCGAGAGCTGTTCCAGCTTCTCGGGCTCTTCGGCGGCGAGGGTTTGGCTGCGGCGGAAGTCTTCCAGCGCCTTCTGCGCGTCCAGCACTTCCTGGTACAGGGTTTCGGTCTGCGCTTTGGAGGCGGAGCGGTCGGCGGCCACGGCTTGCTGGGTCTTGAGCTGCTTGAGTTCTTTTTCCAGGCGCTCTTTCTGGTCGCGCAGGGCGGCCCGGTCGGCCAGGGCCTGCAGTGCCGGCGGGTCGATGTGGGTCAGGTCGATGGCCAGGCCTGGGGCCTCGAAGCGTTCGCCCTTGAAGCCGTCGAGCACCGCTTCCAGCGATTTTACCCACAGGTCGCTGTCGTCCAGCTCGATACCGCGATCTCCCAGCGGCAGGCTGAACAGCGCGCCGTTGAACAGACGCATCAGGCGGTCGACGTCCTGCTGCGAGAACTCTTCGCGCAGGCGGGCATAGCTGTTGTTGTCAGCGTGATCCAGCTGCTGCTTGACCTGCTTCAGGCGTTTTTCCAGGTCGCGTACGCGCTCGTCGAGGTCTTCGGCACTGAACTGCCGTGACTGGGCCAGCGCGCCGGCCAGCTCGTCGTGGGCGTCTTTGGCCGCCAGCAGTTGCTGCTCCAGTACCTTGACGTCATCGACCAGCGCAAAGCGGTGCTTGAGCACCGACAGCTCGCCTAGCCAGCGCTGGATACCGGTAATTTCACGCTCCAGGCGCATCAGCTCCTGGGTGCCGCCACGCTGGTCGTTCTGCAGGCGGTCCTGCTCGCCACGGTAGTGCTCGGACTGGATGACCAGCTCTTCCTTGCGCGCCATGGCGTATTCCTGCCAGGTGCCCAGCAGGGTGTCGAGCACAGGCGAAATGCGGTGCAGCTTGCCACGCAGGATGTCGCGCTGGGCCACGCCACCGGCCAGGGCCTCGACCAACGGGCCGGCAGCGACCAGGGCGTTGTAGTCCTGCTCCATGCGGCGTACGTCGCGGAAGGCTTCCTCGCACGCAGCGATGTAGTCGACGCTGCCCGAGCGCAGGCTGTGCTCGAAGGCGTCGAGGAACAGTTGCTTGAGCTTGGCGGCGGTGATCTCACGCATGTGCAGCAGGTTGATGAACAGCGCGCGGAAAGTTTTCAGGCTTTGCTCGCTGGTGGAACGCAGCGGGATCATGGTCAGGTCCAGCGGCACCGAAGTGTGTCCGCCCACCAGCAGTCGGCGCAGTTCGTCCGGCTTCAGTTCGTAAGCCTTGATCCCCAGGCGCTCAAGGTTGGTGAACAGCTCCTTCTGACGCAGGCAGGTGTCGTTCTTCTGGTAGTGGGCCAGGTCCAGTTCGCCCTTGTAGGCGAAGAACTGGTGGCCGAAACCGCCACCCGGGCCGCGCCCGACCACACCAATCACGTGCGGGCCGTGGGGCAGGCTCAGTTCGCAAAGAATGTACGAGGTGTCGCTGGCGAAGTAGAAGCGGCGCGACTGCTCAAGGCTGTACTTGCCGAAACTCATGTCCGACATGCGTGCCAGGATCGGGAACTGCAGGGCGTTGATCGACGCCGATTTACCCAGGTTGTTGGCGCCGTATACCGACAGCGGGTGCTCCAGCGGGAACAGGCCAAGGCTGTAGCCGGCGGTGTTGAGCAATGCGAAGCGGCGGATGCCGTAGCGTTCCTGGCTCATGCGTCAATCTCCTGTTGCTCTTCGCGGATGGCCCGGGCCAGGGCGTCCTCTTCGCTTTCCTCGCCCTGGAAAGGCGTGAGGTCGAGCGGGTCGTCGGTACGGTTGAGTTCTTCGGCGCTTTCTTCCTCGACCAGTACCGGGGTCGGCAGCGGCAGGGCGCTGTGCAGGGTGGCGGCCAGGTCGCGGTCCTGCTGTACCGAGAGGCACACATCGAGGAAGCGGTGCATGGGCGGCAGGAAGCGGTAGATGCCGCCTTCCTCATGGGCGAAGCCGAGCTGGGTCATGCGCCGCAGAATTTTTTCTTCCAGCTCGTCCACGGTCTGCACTTCGGCCTGCAGGAACAGGTCGCGGTACTTGTCCAGCAGCGAGGGCAGTTCGTCGCGACCGATGCTGCCACCGTCGAGCACGGCCATCGGGTCGCGGCCCTGGTCAGCAAGGTGCTCGACCAGGATGAAGGTGAACAGCGACAGGCGCTGCGCGGTCTTGTTGACCTGCGCGGCGGTCATGTCCGGCACGAAGTAGTAGAAACCACGGGTATCGCACACCAGTTCGAAGCCCAGGGCCTTGAACAGGGTGCGGTACTGGTCCTGGAAGTTCGACAGCTGGGCGTACAGCTCAGGGTCGCGCCGGCTGACGTGGAAGCCTTTGAACAGCTCGCGGAAGATCGGCGCGAGCTGGGACAGTTCGGAAAGATCAAGATGCATGGGCTGGGCTCGCGTTGGGTTCGGTAGGCGCGCTTGGGGCGTCTTCGCGGCTGGAGGTCAGGGCGAACGAATGCAGGCTGACCAAATGTTCCTGGGTGGTGTATTCGCGGCGGTCGAGGCGTTCGCGCTTGAAGCGCTTTTCCCGCGACAGGCGCGAGAACCAGTACAGCAGCTCGTCGGTGGCGCCTTCGGGCTCCTGCTCCAGCAGCCAGACCATCAAGTCGGGCAGTGGCAGGGCCTGTTCGCAGCGTTCGGCCATTTCCTTGACCGTGCGCGGGGCACGGGGCAGGGCGCCGGACTGGGTCTTGTGAGCTTTGGGGAAGCGCGCCGGTTTGGGCTCGAAGCGAGCCAGTGCGTAAACGTAGGCCTCGACCTGGCTGGCACTGCCAAGGAAGGTGCTTTGCGGGCGGGTGAACATCGGCATGGCCGCCTGCGGCACGGCATCGATGCCTTTGCGCCGGATCACCGACAGGGCCAGTGCGGCGCCGCGGGTCACGGCGTTGTGTCGGCGGGCTTCTTCGCGCAGCGGCAGCAGCAGTTCGCGGGCGTGGCGCAGGGTCAACTGGGCGCTGGTCTGCATTTCCAGGATGCGCGCGTGGGTGCGCAGCAGCATGTCGTCGTCGACCAGGTGGCCCAGGCGCGCCTGTTCGCCCAGCAGTTTCAGCAGCACGGTCTCGACCTTGCGTACACCCTGTTCGAAGGCGCCGTCGGCGTTGACCAGCTGGATCATCGGCTCGACGTATTCGTCCCAGGTGGCCAGCACTTCGGCATAACGCTGGCGCAGCGGAATCTGGCGGTTGCTGGTCTTGGCCCGTTCGGCCACGGCCACCAGTGCCTGCTCGTCGTTGTCGAGCTTTTTCAGCACATCGCGCACGCGCATGTCGAGCAGGCGCAACTGGCGTGCCAGGTCGTCGCTGTCGCGGTTGTCGAAGGCATCCTGGATGTGCCCGGCCAGGCGCTCCAGGTGGCGCAAGTAGGCTTCGATCTCCAGGCACAGGCCCAGCCGGTGTTCGCGGCGCAGGTAGGCGAGGAAGTCGTGGATCTGCGCGTTGAGCTCGAAACGGTTCGGGCTCTTGGCCACCGGGACCAGGATATCCAGGCGGATCCACACGTCGAGTAGCTGGGTGATGTCCTGCGGGGTGCTTTCGAGCTGCTGGCGGGCCACATGCTGGCGCAGTTCGACCAGGCTCAGGGTGCCCTGGTCGAAACGCTCGCACAGCGGCTCGATCAGGGCCCAGTGTTCGGCTAGGGCGCGCAGGACGCGCTTGGGTTCGATCATTGGCTTCGACTCGTTGCCAAGAAAAAGGGGGCGATTGTACTGCATTCGCGGGGGTGGTTTTTACCCCTTGGTCTGTAATGAGAAATAACCATGGGATGTGCAGGTGTAAGGCGTTGTTCATGTGACGGCGCTCGGTCTGATAGGCGCTGCAAAAACCACGGCGTACACGTTAGAATGCCCAATTGCCTTCACCCCCTCGGATATCCGCCCCTTGCTGACCGAACCCCGTCGCCGCGCCTACCTTTCCGCCATGCAAGTGGTGCACTGGCTGCCGCGCGCCGAGCTGCCGTTCGCCGCACCGTCGCGGCCCGAGCTGCTGCTGCCGGTTGTGCCGGTCGAGGACATCGATTTTGAGGTCAGGCCGGCATCGGTAACCAGCGAAGCGCCTGTCACCCCCCAGGCCCGCTCCGGCGAGCGGCCGAAAATCGAGATCCCGCGCCCGGGCAGTGTGGCAAAACCCGCCGTCAAGCCTGTCGAGGCACAAGAGCAGCCCGCTGCTCCGCGCCCGGCGCCGGTGCCGCCACCGCGCTTTTCGCTGCAGTTGCTGCGTGCCGGCAGTTGCCTGCTGCTGGTGGAACTGGCCACTGGTCAGCCGTTCCAGAGCCGCGACCCCTCTTACCTGCTGCTCAAGGACATGCTGCGCGCCGCCGGCCTGCCCGACGCCCCGCAGATCATCGGCGAGCCGGTGCGCTGGCCACTGCTGGTGCGCGGCAACATGGACCAGGGGCCGGAGGCTGCGCGCGATTTCGTCCAGGGCTTCGTTCAGGCGCGCCTGGAAGACGCCCCGTGTACCTGTCTGTGGCTGGTCGGCCTGCCGGCACTGCGTTTTGCCGCCAATGCCGACGCCGATGCCTATTACCAAACCCTGACGCTCGACAGCCTGGGCGACGCCTGGGCATTGCCGGGCCTTGAACTGTTGATGGACGAGCCGCAACGCAAGGCGGACGTCTGGAAAGCCATGCGCCAGCTGATGGCGCGCTGGAAGAGCGTTGAATGAGTGACTCGATCAGCTTCCGCCCGATGACCGAGGCGGATCTGGATGCCGTACTTAAGATCGAATATGCCGCATTCAGTCACCCCTGGACCCGTGGAATCTTTCAGGATGCGCTCAAATCGTACGAAGTCTGGCTGATGTTCGATGGCCAGCAGCAAGTGGGCCATGGTGTGATCAATGTGATCATCGATGAAGCGCACCTGCTCAACATCACCGTAAAACCGGAAAACCAAGGCTGCGGCCTGGGCCTGCGCCTGCTCAAGCACCTGATGGCCCGGGCCTATCAGCTCAATGGCCGCGAATGCTTTCTGGAAGTGCGCGCCAGCAACCAGTCGGCCTATCGTTTGTACGAGCGTTATGGTTTCAACGAAATTGGCCGCCGCCGCGACTATTATCCGATTGCCGGCGGCCGTGAAGACGCCCTGGTGATGGCCTGTACCCTGTTCGAAGACTGACTTTGCAGGGGCGTACCCGGGCGCGCAGGCTTTGTTCTCGGCAGGGACGGATAAAGAATGAGACAACTGCTTTTGGCAGCGAGCCTGTGTATCGCTAGCGCTACTCACGCTGACGAGCGCGACGTGTGGATGTTCGCCCAGTGGGCGGGTGATCATCAAACCCGCCCTTTCCGTGAAATGCTGGTAGATGCCCGGCTTTACGGTGTAGTGCCAATTCACCAGTTGCTGCGCTCGGCATCGGACTGGAAACTGTGCCACGCATCGCCTTTCGCCGTACCACCCCCCGGCAATTGGGCCGCTGTGCGTTCGACCCTCGCGTTGATCAAGGCACTCGACGATCAAGGCATCCTGCGCCAGTTCGAGGTGGTTTCGGCCTACCGTGAGCCGCGCCTGAATGCCTGTGCGGGCGGGGCGGCCAACAGTGCGCATACCCGCGCTTTCGCCGTCGATATACTGCTGCCGGCCTGGGCCGACCCCAATCCGCTGTGCCGTTTCTGGCAGCAACACGGCCAAGCCTGGAACATGGGGCTGGGCCGCTACCCATCAGGCCGTATCCATTTGGATACCGCCGGTTATCGCACCTGGGGTGGTGATGGCGGTGCGGGGGCGTCGTTCTGTATCAACCCCAAATGAGCCAGGCACTTCCGGCATTCGTCCATTATCCACTCGGCGAAGCGCTGGCGCTTGCCGCTGTCGGCCAGAGGCTGCGGGCTGAGCAGGTGGTAGGCCGAGCCATCGCGCACAAAACCGAACGGCGCCTGCAGCTGCCCGCTGTCGAGTTCGTCGCGCACCATCAGGGCTGAGGCAATGGCCAGGCCCAGTCCGGCGCTGGCGGCCTGAATCGACAGGTAGAAATGTTCGTAGTCGCTGCGTTCGCAGTGCCGCGCCTGTTGGCCGCTCAGGCGCAGCCAGGTGGGCCAGGCAGCAGGACGTGTGGTGCTTGCAGCAGCCGTTGGCCATCGAGTCTGGCGCAGGCGGCGGGGTGGCACACCGGGCCGATCCATTCATCGCAGATTTTCTGGCTGTACAGCTGGTTGTCCCAGTGGAAGTCGTCGCGGCGAATTGCCAGGTCGACACCGCTGCGCGCGAAGTCCAGCGGGCCGCCTGCGGCTACCAGGTGCAACTGAAGGTCGGGGTGGGTGGCATGGAAGCGCGGCAGGCGCGGGATCAGCCAGCGCATGGCGATGGTCGGTTCGCAAGACAGCACCAGCACATTGTCGCGAGCTTGTTGCTGCAGGCGCTGCACGGCGCCTTCGAGCTGTTCGAAGATCGCCTGGGTGGTGCCTTGCAGGGCACGACCGGCGGGGGTGAGGAAAATGGCCCGGTTGCGGCGTTCGAACAGTTCCACGCCAAGGCTTTCTTCCAGCAGGCGTATTTGGCGGCTGACCGCGCCGTGAGTGACGTGCAAGTGCTCGGCGGCGCGCACGAAGCTCTCGGTCTGGGCGGCAATGTCGAAGTAGCGGAAGGCGTTGAGTGGCGGCAGTTTCATGATATCCCTGTTCAGCTGTGCCGGCCTCTTCGCGGGTAAACCCGCTTCTATCGAACAAAAGATAACCCACTGTTCTTTCTAGCGAAAAAAACAGGCGCGCGGGGTCAATGGCGGCGAAGTGTTCACTCTTCTATACGTGGTCACAGCAAGCTGTGCCGACAGGGATTAACGCCGATGCCATTTGGGCCACTCTCTCATTCGGGAGCAAAGCAGCACACCAGTGCGGTCTACGGCCTCTTTCCCGCGCATTGGGAACCATAGCAAAGTATTCGGCGGCTGACCTACCCGGATCAGTCGGCGAATGCTTTTCTAGATCTCGATGTCAGTGCAGATCTGACGTCATGCGCATCCTGTTTGCTGTGCGACAGCGCAGCCCGGAAGGGCTGGGTGATCTCTCATCAAACAAAATGCAACCCATTGTTTTCTAAGCACTCAAGCGGCCACCAGTTGATACCCCAGTTTCCGGGCTTTGCGAAGCAAAGCCCGGACCTGCCGGTCTTGGCTTCTTCTATCAAACAAAAGATAACCCACTGTTCTTTCTAGCGAAAAAAACAGGCGCGCGGGGTCAATGGCGGCGAAGTGTTCACTCTTCTATACGTGGTCACAGCAAGCTGTGCCGACAGGGATTAACGCCGATGCCATTTGGGCCACTCTCTCATTCGGGAGCAAAGCAGCACACCAGTGCGGTCTACGGCCTCTTTCCCGCGCATTGGGAACCATAGCAAAGTATTCGGCGGCTGACCTACCCGGATCAGTCGGCGAATGCTTTTCTAGATCTCGATGTCAGTGCAGATCTGACGTCATGCGCATCCTGTTTGCTGTGCGACAGCGCAGCCCGGAAGGGCTGGGTGATCTCTCATCAAACAAAATGCAACCCATTGTTTTCTAAGCACTCAAGCGGCCACCAGTTGATACCCCAGTTTCCGGGCTTTGCGAAGCAAAGCCCGGACCTGCCGGTCTTGGCTTCTGGCTTCGAACTCCTCAAGACCTTGTTCAACATAAGCCTGCTTCTTGGTTAACAGGTTGTACACCAGACGTGCCAACTGATGCGCAGTGGCTTTGATGGCGCAGCTGGTATCCATTCGAGTCAGTCTGGCTCGGTGCGATGCGCCAATGAAACCCTTGTCGTTACGGGCATTGGATGCAGCCTGCTTGAGTGCTTGCGCTGCTCGATTGACTATTTTGGGCCCACCACCTGCCAGTCGATGACCGCCGGAAATTCGGGTAGGGGGAGCCAGTCCCAACCAAGAGCAGAAGTGCTGTGAGGACGGGAAGCGTGATAGATCTGTACCGATCTCCCCTGCCAGCACTAATGCAGTGTCCACCCCAATGGTTGGAATTGCGGTTAGGTCCACGCCAAGAACTTTCCACAAAGTCTGATGCAATACAGTCTGTTGGGCGCCGTTTCGGTGTGGGCTCCGTAAAGGCTTCTTGGATGGCTCTGGCTTGTTTTGCAGCACCGGCAACTGCTCTAACGCGGCTTTTATGGCGTCGTCACAATCTGCAATTTGCTGCTCCAGGAAGTCATAGGCAGCCAATTCCTGAGTTAGCGCATGCAAATGCTCGCGCCGCCAATTGCCATGAAGACTCCGAGCGACAGCCTCCTTGCCTGCCTTGATGCGGCGGTCGGTTAGTTCAGCCAGTTGCACTGGGTCCCGTTCACCTGCGCAGATGGCCCGCAAAATCTTCATGCCAGTTACACCGGAAATATCACTGATGACATTGGCCAGCTGGATGTTCATTTGGCTCATGGCCTTTTGCATCCGGTTCAGCGTCTGCGCCTGGTCTTTCACTTTGGAAGCACGCTGCCTGACCAATGACCGGACGCAGCAGGTCAGATCATCGGGGCGGAATGCGCCTCTGAGCAGTCCATGAGTCATCAGCTGCCAGATCCACTGGCAATCCAGCACATCTGATTTACGGCCCGTGATTTGCCGAGTTGCTCTGGCATTGACGAGATAAACGTCAAAACCGCGCTCGCTGAGAATCTCGTAAATTGGAATCCAATAAACCCCCGTGGATTCCATGGCAACGACCTTGATCCCCAGGCTTTCAAGCCAGTTAGCCATCTTGAGCAGGTCGTCAGTAAAGGACGTGAACGACTGGACGGGATTTTCGTGCCGGGGATCGACCGCCACGAAATGCTCTCGACCACCGACATCGATCGCCGCGCAATCGGGATGGACGACGGTAAAGCGTTGCTTGGAAGGCTTGCGCGCCATGATGAATCCTCGCAGGATAAAGGGCGCGCGGGGCACACGGTGGCGAAAGGGTTCACTCTCTCATACGTGGTCACAGCTGAATCAGCTGATGCCTACAGGGACTTCACGCCGATACCGTGCGGATCACTCTCCTACGCGGGTGTGCAGACACACACCAGTGCTGGCTACGATCTCTGTCCCGCGCACACGAACCCTAACAAAGCAAAAGGCGGCTGGCCCTACCGGGCCAACCGCCTTTTCTTTTTCAAAATGTCAGCGTCGCTGCGGAACTGAAGCCGTACACCTCATGTTTGCTGCGCGACAGCGCAGCCCGGAAGGGCTGGGTGATCTCCTACATGGCCACATATTTCCCTGTAGGGGCAGGTTTACCCGCGAAGAGGCCAAGGCAGGCTGTACATATCTGTGAGCAAAACTATCAGATTCATCTCAGCATAAATCGATTTTTCCGCATCTGTAAGCGCTTGATAATCGGCGGTCTGTGCATTTCCATCGCCTATCGAGAGCCCTCAGCATGACCGAACTCATCGCCGTCGCCCTGTTCACCCTGCTCGCCGTCATCAGCCCCGGCGCGGACTTCGCCATGGTCACCCGCAGCAGTTATGCGCAGGGGCGCAAGGCCGGGCTGGCTGCTGCTGTGGGCATCGCCCTGGGGGTGCAGGTGCATGTGTTGTACACGGTGTTGGGCATTGCCGTGATCATCAGCCAGAGCCCGACGCTGTTCTTCGTCATGAAGGTGCTGGGTGCGGGCTACCTGATCTACCTCGGGTACAAGTCATTGACCAACACGCAACGTATCAGCCTGGACGGGGTTGGCCAGTCTGCTGCCAGCGTACTGCAAGCGCTGCGCACCGGCTTTTTGACCAACGCCCTCAACCCCAAGACCATGTTGTTTGTCATCAGTGCCTTCACCCAGGTGGTGCAGCCTGGCAGCCCGCTGGCGCTGAACTTCGCCTACGGTGCGTTCATGTCCGTTGCCCATTGGCTATGGTTCAGCCTGGTGGCGGTATTTTTCTCCAGTACGGCATTGCGCAGGGCGATGATCGAGCGGCAAGTGCTGGTGGACAGGGCCATTGGTCTGGCATTGATCGGGCTTGGCCTGGCTGTGGCGGTGACCGGAATACGTTGAGGCGACGATAGCAGCGCCGAAACCTGTGATTCGGCGCCCGGCTGCTGCGGGATTGGTTGGCGCGGGCATCAGCAACTTTTTCGCAGGCAAAGAAAAAGGGCTTACCTTGCGGTAAGCCCTTTGTCTTGTTTGGTGGCTACACAGGGACTTGAACCCCGGACCCCAGCATTATGAATGCTATGCTCTAACCAACTGAGCTATGTAGCCGATGGCGCGCATTATTCTCTTGAACGCCCCCTCTGTCAACACTCATTTCAAAAAAAATTTGCACGCTTTCAAAAACTTAGCGGCCAGCCCCGGTTTCAGCGCACCACAAGCCAGTGCCCGAGCACGCCCAGCAACTGCAACTGCTGGGCTGCAGCCAGGGATTGCAGGCTTTGGCCAGGCTGGTCGAGGTTGAAGTCGCCGCTTACACGGCGATGAGCCACTTGTTCATCCATCATCCACAGACGCTGCCCTTGGTAACCGGCAAGGCGCTCCAGCACCTGCCTCAATGGCATGTCTGTGGCTTTCAGGCGGCCATTGCGCCAACTGTCAGCGGTTTTCAGATCAGCCTTACGCACCGGGTCGATGCGTGTGTCATCGAAGGTTACCCGCTCACCCGCCGAGACCATCCGCTGCTCACCCCCCTGGGTGACCATGGCCTTGCCACTGAATACCACGAGTTCGTCGCGCCCTGCATGGCGGGCTATCTGCAGGCGAGTGCCGTATACCTGGATGCGTGCGTTGCCCACTTCCACGTCCATGGCGCGCCCGTCGAGCACGACTTCCAGATGCACCTGGCCCTGCACCAGGTGCAGTTGGCGGGTGCGGCCGCGCAGGTCGACGTTCATCGCGCTGGCGCTGTCCAGGTTCAATGTCGTGCCATCCGCCAAGCGTATGCTGCGGCGCTCTCCCACATCGGTGTGCAGCTCGCTGGCCAGACGCTGCATCAGCGGCCAGTACAGGTAAGCTGCAGCGGCTAACCCTAGCAAAAACGCAAGCGCCAACCCTTTACCCAGGTGACTGCGACGGACAGTGACATGCCGTGGGCGAGGGCGGGCAGGTGCGGGTTGCAGCTGTTGCCAGAACGTCTCCAGCTCGGCGTAGGCGTGGGCGTTCTCTTGTACCTGGCACCAGGCTGCAAATGCCTGGCGCTGGGTTTCGTCGCAACCGGGCTGGCGCAGCAACGAAAACCACGCCAGCGCTTCCTGTTGTGGATCGGGCTGCAGCTGCTTGGCGGACATCGGGCTCATGGGGGCGGTCTGCTCACGATAGGGGCCGTTTGGCCTAACGATGACAGGAGTCATTGGCAGAGGATGCTAATTATATTGAGAACCATTTTCAAGTACGTGGCGACAGGGGGATAAAAAAGGTAGCTATGTATCTATTTGATTCCTGATAATCGGATCCCAAACCAGAGGACGGAGATTCAGGCAAATGGCCACCAGTAGTGCCTCCACCGCATCCACCCCGGCAGCGGCAAGCCAAGCCTCGCCGATGGTGATGCGTATCATCGGTTTCTGCGCCTTGGCGCACTTGATCAACGACCTGATCCAATCGGTGCTGCCCGCGATCTACCCGATGCTCAAGGCCAACTACGACCTGAGCTTCGCCCAGATCGGCATGATCACGCTCACGTTCCAGATCACCGCCTCGCTGTTGCAGCCTTGGGTCGGCTTCTTCACCGACCGCCGGCCCACGCCAAATCTGTTGCCGCTAGGCACCCTGTGTACGTTGGTGGGGATCGTGATGCTGGCCTTCGTTGGCAGTTTCCCGATGATCCTGCTGGCGTCGGCTTTGGTGGGCATTGGCTCGTCGACCTTCCACCCGGAAACCTCGCGTATTGCACGGCTGGCCTCGGGCGGGCGCTTCGGCCTGGCCCAATCGACCTTCCAGGTCGGTGGCAACACCGGCTCTGCTCTGGGCCCACTGCTGGCAGCGGCCATCGTCATACCGTTCGGCCAGACCCATGTGGCCTGGTTCGGCCTGGCAGGGCTGTTCTTCCTCGGCGTTACCCTGATGTTGCGCGGCTGGTACAAGGAACACCTCAATCAGGCCAAGGCGCGCAAGGCGGTGCAGGCCACTCACGGCATTTCGCGCAATCGGGTAATCGCGGCGCTGATCGTGCTGGGCTTGCTGGTGTTCTCCAAGTACTTCTACATGGCCAGCTTCACCAGCTACTTTACCTTCTACCTGATCGAGAAGTTCGGTGTGTCGGTGGCCAGCTCGCAGCTGCACCTGTTCCTGTTCCTCGGCGCGGTGGCGGCGGGCACCTTCTTTGGCGGGCCGATCGGTGACCGTATCGGGCGCAAGGCTGTGATCTGGTTTTCGATACTGGGTGTGGCGCCGTTCACGCTGGCGCTGCCGTATGCCGACTTGTTCTGGACCACGGTGCTGAGCGTGGTGATCGGCTTTATCCTGGCTTCGGCGTTTTCCGCGATCGTGGTGTATGCGCAGGAGCTGGTGCCGGGCAGCGTGGGCATGATTGCCGGGATCTTCTTTGGCCTGATGTTCGGTTTTGGCGGCATTGGCGCTGCGCTGTTGGGGTACGTAGCGGACCTGCGTGGTATCGAATACGTGTATGGGTTGTGCTCGTTCCTGCCATTGTTCGGGTTGTTGGCGGTGTTGCTGCCAAGTACAGGTAAACGCTGAACGCACCGGGGGCCTGGCAGAGGCCCCTGGGCAATTGACGAGCCCCCCGGAGGTGGCTAGAGTGCCGCCTCTTTTTTCAATCACCTGCGTAGTAGCCAAAGCAATGCGCCGTACCCAGTCCCTCCCACACGCCCGCCAGCCTGCCTTCCAGGCACTGCGTCGTGCATGGCCGAGTGACACGGTGCTCAAGCGCCGCCGCAGCGTGCTGTTTGCCTTCACCTTCTCGCCACACCTCGCCTGAACTGATCTGCGCTTTCGCGTCGCTCGCCGTTCTGGCGTGCGCGCCTGTTTCTGCACGTCTTTTCGGTTTGCCAGGAGTGGTACATGAACATGCGTTTGTTGGCGGGCTTATTGTTCGCTGTTTCTGTCGTGGGTTTCAGTTTGGGGGCCAGCTTGCCGCTGGTGTCGTTGCGCCTGCATGAAGCGGGGGCGAGCACACTGGAAATCGGCATCATCTCGGCCATCCCTGCCGCCGGCATGATGCTCTCGGCTTTTCTGGTCGACGCCTGCTGCCGCCATCTCACCCGGCGCACCATCTATCTGCTGTGTTTCAGCCTGTGCACGGTCAGCATCGCCTTGCTCGAGTCCGCGTTCGGCTCGTTGTGGCTGCTGGCGTTGCTGCGCCTGGGCCTGGGGCTTGGCATGGGGATCGCCATCATCCTCGGCGAGTCGTGGGTCAACGAACTGTGCCCCGAACATAACCGCGGCAAGATCATGGCCTTGTACGCCACCAGCTTTACGGGCTTTCAGGTGCTGGGCCCGGCCATGCTGGCAGTGTTGGGCGCCGATAGCCCGTGGATCACGGGTGTCGTCACGGTCTGTTATGGGCTGGCGTTGCTGTGCATTGTGCTGACGGTGCCTAACGACCATGTCGAGCACGAAGAGGGCGAAAAAAGCTTCGGCCTGGCCGGGTTCTTCCGTGTGGCACCGGCGTTGTGCATGGCGGTGCTGTTCTTCTCGTTCTTCGATGCCGTGGTGCTGTCGCTGCTGCCGGTGTACGCCACCAGCCATGGCTTTGCCGTTGGCGTGGCGGCGTTGATGGTGACGGTGGTGTTTGCCGGCGACATGCTTTTCCAGCTGCCGCTGGGCTGGTTGGCCGATCGGGTTGAGCGCACAGGGCTGCACCTGGCGTGCGGGCTGGTGGCGATGGTGATCGGCATCGGTTTGCCTTGGCTGCTGAATCTGACCTGGCTGCTGTGGCCGCTGCTGGTGGTGCTGGGCGCGGTGGCGGGGGGGATCTATACCTTGGCGCTGGTGCTGATCGGGCAGCGCTTCAAGGGCCAGGACCTGGTCACTGCCAACGCCAGTGTGGGCTTGCTGTGGGGCGTAGGCAGCCTGGTCGGGCCGCTGGTCAGTGGGGCGGCCATGAATGTCGCGCCGCATGGTTTGCCCATGGCGCTGGCACTGATGGCCGGGCTGTTCGTGTGCTTTGCCAGGCAGTCATACCGGCGCCGTGGGCGGATGCGGGCTGTGGCGCAGTGATAACCCTTTACGCCGCGCCGATGCTTACCCAATAGCGTGTCCTGTACTCGACCCGCACGGGCAGGCTGCGGGTGAGCAGTTGCAGGATTTGCCCGGTGTCAGCCAACTGATAGGTGCCTGAAACCTTCAAGCCCGCCACTTCTGGAGCGCAGCGCAACAGGCCCGGTCGGTAGCGGCCGAGTTCGCTGGCAAACTCGGCAAGCGGCATCTGCTGCACGCTGAGTACACCTTCGGTCCAACCCCAGGGGTCGTTGTGCAGTGTTCTGGCCTGAATGCTGCCGTCGGCTGTGACTTGCAAGGTTTCACCGGGCAGCACTTGCCTCGCTGAGGCCGAGGCAGGGAACAGCGTGACTTCACCACGACGCACCGACAGCAGCAGCCCTTGGCTGTTTTCGCGCAGCAACAGCTGGCCATCGAAGGTGGTCAGCGGGCCGACACGGGTGGCGACGTGGAACGGGCGGTTGTCGTTGGGGTTGCTCTCCAGGCTGACCTCGCCATGGATCAGTTTCAGCTGGCGTTGCTCCGCGCTGTAGTGCAAGTCGATGGCACTGGCGGTGTTGAGCTGCAGACGGCTGCCGTCACTGCCTTGCCATTGGCGCCGTTCGCCTGTGGCAGTGCTGGTGTCGGCCAGCAGCTGTGGCAGGCCTAGCGGTTCGCGCGCGGCCCAGCCCAGGCTGCCGCCCACGGCCAACAGCCCCAGCAACTTCAGGTGGTCCCTGCGGCTGGCTTTTGGGTGCTGGCTAGCGTCCAGGGTGCGCCGGCTCAGGTCCTTGGGCAGCCCGGCCAATTCATCACCCAGATTACTGACTCGCTGCCAGGCCAGGCGGTTGTGTGGGTGGCTGGCCAGCCAGTGTTGAAACTGCTGCTCGGTGCGCGGGCTGGGGGTGTCGAAACGCAGCTTCACCAGCCAGTCGATGGCCTGATCGACCTGCGCCTGTGCGGGCGTACCATCAGGCATCGGCATAGCGCAACCGGTAGCAGGCGCCCAGGGCTTTGGCCAGGTCGCGCTCAACGGTGGCCCTGGACACCCCCAGACGTTGGGCAACCTGCACGATGCTCAAACCGTCTAGCTGGGCCAGCAGGAACGCTTGGCGGACGCGCGGTTTCAACTGCTGCAAGGCGCGGTCGAGGCGTTCCAGGCTATCGAGGATGACAAGCTTATCCTCTTCGCTGGGCACTTCTGCTTCGGGCAGGTGAGCCAGGCCCTCCTGGTAGGCCCGCTCCAGCGCGCGGCGGCGGAACTGGTCGATCATCAAGCCACGGGCGATGCTGCTGAGGTAGGCGCGCGGTTCTTTGAGCGGCGACATCTGGCGGGCGCGCAACAACCGCACGAAGGTATCCTGGGCCAGGTCTGCGGCATGTTCACTGCAACCGACCCGGCTGCGTAACCAGCCGCGCAACCAGGTATGGTGAGACTGGTAGAGCAGAGCGACCTCGGTGGGCTTGAGCGTGTCGTTGATCTGCATCGTAGAGAAGGCCCAGTCCAGTGATGTGTGCGATTGTGAATAGTTCTCAATTCTATGCGGGGAAGATAGCGCGGAGCAATGGCATGCCAAAGATTAGCTGCGCAAGAACCGGCGTTTGCCCGATGAACGGCTGCGCTAAGCTGGACCTGCAATCGACTTGATGGAGGTGCCATGATGCTGGCCGACCTTTCGCCTGAGGCCTATCACGAGGCCGCGCAACACCTGGCGGCACTTGACCCGGACTGGTCACGGCATATCGCAGCGATCGGGCCCTGCCTGCACCAGGCTACGCCGGGACGTGAGCCTTATGAGGCATTGGTGCGGGCGATTGCCTACCAGCAACTGCACGCCCGCGCCGCCGAGGCGATCCTGGGGCGTTTGCTGGCACTGTTCCCGGCAGATGATTTTCCCCAGCCAGAGCAGTTGCTGGCGGTATCCCCGGAAACCCTGCGTGCCTGCGGCTTTTCGGCGAGCAAGCTGGTGACGGTCCAGGGCATTGCTCAAGCCACCCTGGAGGGCCTGGTACCGACGCGGGAGCAGGCGTTAACCATGGCTGACGAGGCGTTGATCGAACGCCTGGTGGCGCTGCGTGGGGTAGGGCGGTGGACGGTGGAGATGCTGCTGATCTATAGCCTGGGGCGTTCTGACATTCTGCCGGTGGACGATTTTGGCGTGCGCGAGGGGTATCGGCGGCTCAAGGGGCTGGAGACGGCGCCGACACCGGCGCAAATGCGTTCGCTGGGCGGCGCCTGGCGGCCGTTTCGTACCGTGGCGGCCTGGTACCTGTGGCGGGCCTGAGGTTTTCGCATCGCCCGTACAGGCAACAACATATCCGGGAAACAAAGATGAACCTCTACACCACCCCCGACCAACGCTGGCAAGCCGTAGAGAGCCGCGACACTGCCGCTACAGGCCACTTTGTCTACGCCGTACGTACCACCGGCGTCTACTGCCACCCCGGCTGCAAATCACGCCAGGCCAAGCGTATGAACGTCGAGTTCTACGACACTGCCGCGGCTGCCGAGGCTGCCGGCTACCGTGCTTGCAAACGCTGTATCAGCAAGGCCAGCGCCACCCGCCACAGCCAGCTGGTTACTCACGCCTGCCGCTTGATCGAAACCAGCGACCCCGTTCCAAGCCTCGGCCAACTCAGTGCACGGCTGGCCGTCAGCCCCTTCCACCTGCATCGGCTGTTCAAGGCCGAAACCGGGGTTACCCCCAAAGCCTACGCCACGGCCTTCCGGGCCCGGCGCCTGCGTGCGCACCTGGAAGACGACCAGCGCTCGGTCACCGATGCTATTTACAACGCCGGCTACAACTCCAACAGCCGCTTCTACGAAAGTGCCGACCAGCGCCTGGGCATGCGCCCCCGGCAATACCGCGCCGGCGGTGCCGGGGCAACCATTCACTTCGCCCTTGGGCAATGCTCGCTGGGTGCAATACTGGTAGCCCAGAGCGACAAGGGCATCTGCGCGATTCTGCTGGGCGACGACCCCGAGGGCTTGTTGCACGAGCTGCAGGATCAGTTCCCCAAGGCCCACCTGATTGGCGGCGACAGCGCCTACGAGCAGAAGGTCGCCGAAGTGATCGGTTTCGTCGAAGCGCCCTCCTTGGGCCTGGCCCTGCCGCTGGATGTGCAAGGCACCGCGTTTCAGGAGCGGGTGTGGCAGGCGCTGCGTGAGGTGCCGGCCGGAAGCCGGGTCAGCTACACCGACATCGCCGAGCGCATTGGCGCCCCCAAGGCCGTGCGGGCGGTCGCCATGGCCTGCGCGGCCAACCGTATTGCCGTGGCCATCCCTTGCCACCGCGTGGTGCGCCGGGATGGCGACATCAGCGGTTACCGCTGGGGCGTGGAGCGCAAACAGCAATTGCTGAAGCGAGAAACGGCACTCTCCTGACCGCCCGAAGCCGCGTAGAATCTCCCGCCAAATCGAATTGCAAAGAGGAATATTCGATGAGGCGTGTCAGCCTTGCCCGTTATTGCCCAGGTCTGATTGCCCTGCTGGCCCTGATGCTGTTGCTTGTCAGCCCGGCCTGGTCGGCCCCGGCCACGCCATTGTCCAACCTGGCGGCTGCCGAGGCGCCCGCACTGGACGAAAACGCCAGCCTCGAACAACTGAGCGACCGCTTGGACCTCATCCGCCAAGGCGTCACCAGCGAGGCTAACGACGACGTGCTGTCGCAACTGCGCCTGGGCGCGATGCAGGTTCAGCGTCAAGCTGATGCATTGAGTGCGCTGCGCACTGCCGATGTGGGAAAACTCGACGACCAGCTGAAGGTCATCGGCCCGGCCCAGCCGGACGAGGCCGCTACCCTGACGCAGCAGCGCAAAGCGCTGGAGGCCGAGAAAAAGGCGCTGGTAGCCCAGCAGGATCAGGCCACCAAGCTGACCCAGTCGGCCCGTGACCTGTCCACGCAAATCGTCAACCTGCGCCGCAGCCAGTTCAACTCGCAAATCACCAGCCGCGCAGCCTCGCCGCTGAGCCCGGCGTTCTGGCAGAGCATCATCCGCCCCACCCAGGACGACGTAGCGCGCCTGCGTGACCTGCGCGGGGAGGCGGCCGACGCCATCAGCAGCGCCTTCAGCGCCGAAAACCGCTGGCTGTTCGTTGCCAGCCTGGTGGCGGCGATTCTGGTGTGGACGTTGGTACGGCGCGTGCTTGAACGCTTGCTGGCCAGTGCCATGATCCGTTGGTTGCCGGAGGGCCGCCTGCGCCGCAGCGCCTTGGCTCTGGGCGTTAGCCTGGCAACCCTGGGCACCATCGCCGGCTCGGTGTCTTTGCTGCGCTGGGGGCTGGAAAGCAATGCGCGATTGGGTTCGGATATCACCAGCCTGACCAATCACATTCTTACCCTGGTGGTGTTCAGTGCCTTCATCACAGGCCTGGGCCGCGCCATGCTGATGCTGCAGCGTCCGTCCTGGCGGTTGCCGGCGATCCACGACGAAGTCGCCAGTGCGCTGGGCTGGTTCCCGAAGGTGCTGGCATTGGCACTGATGGTCATGATGACCATGGAGCGCATGAACAGCGTGATCGGTGCCAGCCTGGCGCTGACGGTGGCCGTCAACGGGCTGACCGCGCTGGTGGTGGCGCTCACCTTTGCAGGCGCGCTGCTGTGTTACCGCCGCACCCTGCGCAAGCATGACCTGGAGCGCCCGACGGGCCTGGCCGGGCTGATCCCGTTCGTGATGGTCATCTGGCTGACGTTGATCCTGCTGGCACTGCTCACCGGCTACCTGACACTCGCCTATTTCCTCACCGCCAAGCTGTTGTGGGTCAGCCTGGTGATCACCTGTGCCTACTTGCTGACCACCTTCTTCGGCGACCTGTGCGAAACCCTGCTGTCGCCCCGACAGCCCGGTGGCCTGGCACTGGCGTCGACCCTGGGCCTGGCGCCTCGCCATCAGGCGCAGGCCAGCACCATACTGGCCGGCATCGGCCGCACTGTCGTGCTGTTCCTGGCACTGCTGCTGGTGTTGATGCCGTCGGGTACCAGCCCTAGCGAATTGCTGTTGAGTCTGGGCGACTGGGATGGGACCGGCGGCAAGGTGCTCGGCAACCTGAACATCGTGCCGCAGGACATCCTGCTGGCCTTGGCGATCTTCCTCGGTGGCCTGTTCGCCATCCGTGTGGTCAAGCGCTGGCTGAGCGACCGCCTGCTGCCGGAAACCGAGATGGACGCCGGCATGCGGGCCTCGCTGGTGACCCTGGTGGGTTACCTGGGTTTCCTGTTCCTGGCCATGTTGGTGATGTCGACCTTGCGTATCAACCTCACCAGCCTGACCTGGGTGGTCAGTGCCCTGTCGGTCGGTATCGGTTTCGGTTTGCAGCAGATCGTGCAGAACTTCATTTCCGGCCTGATCCTGCTGACCGAGCGCCCGGTGAAGGTCGGCGACTGGGTCAGCCTGGCGGGTGTCGAGGGTGATATCCGCCGCATCAATGTCCGCGCCACCGAGATCCAGATGTCTGACCGTTCCACGGTGATCGTGCCCAATTCGCAGTTCATCTCGCAGAACGTGCGCAACGTGACCATGGGCAATGCGCTGGGCGTGGTCAGCATTACCTTGACACTGCCGCTGGAGACTGATGCCAACCGCGTCCGGGAGCTGCTGCTGGCGGCTTACCATGAGCATGAGGCGATTCTGGATGCGCCAGCTGCCTCGGTGTCGTTCAAGGACCTGACGGCCAGCGGTATGGTGATTGGTGTGAGTGGCTATGTGGCCGGGCCGCGGCAGGTATCGGGAGCACGCAGCGACCTGCTGTTCACCATTCTTGGCCGGTTGCGTGATGAAGGCATTCCACTGTCTTCGCCGCAGAGCATGGTGCTGGTGCAGGAGGGCGCGCGTCCGGCTGACGAGTCGATGTAGGCATCGGGGGGCAGTCCAGCTGGTAGGAGCGGGGGTGGACACACACCGGAGTTTGGACACAGGCCGCTGTAGGAACGGGTTTACCCGCGAACACCGGCAGAGCCGGTGCCATAACGCGACCCCTTGCGATATCAGCCCAGACAGCGGGTTACATGCTTGATCGACTGATAGGCCGACAACCCCCAAGGCCCCAGCTCACGGCCGATCCCGCTGCCCTTGGTGCCCCCCCAGGACGTTTCGACGAACACCGCCTGCACCGAGTTGATCCACACATGGCCAACCTCCAGCGCATCGGCCACGCGCTCGGCGCGTTCCAGGTCGGCGGAGCATACTGTAGCCACCAGCCCGAAGCGGCTGTCATTGGCTTCGGCAATGGCCTGTTCCTCGGTGGCAAAGCGCCATGCGCAGAGCACCGGGCCAAAGATTTCCTCGGTCCACAGGCGGCTGTCTTTCGGCACATCGGTATACAGCGTCGGGCTGACGAACCAGCCTTCACGGTCCAGTGCATGGCCGCCAGCCAGGCACTGCAAACCTTCTTCCCGCGCCGTGGCAAAGTAGCTGGCCACCTTCAGCCATTGCGCCTGGCTGGTCAGCGGGCCCATGTCGACCTCTTCGGTCAAAGGATTACCCACCCGCAGGTTTTCCAGTGCCGCCTGCAAGCGCGGCAGCAGTGCATCGGCAATGCCGTCCTGCACCAGCAGCCGCGATGTGGCCGAACACATCTGGCCGGCATTCCAGCTGATGCCGGCAACAATCCATTCCACTGCCTGGTCGACATCGCAATCATCGAACACCACGATGGCCGACTTGCCACCCAGTTCCAGCGTCACCGGCCGGCACTGCGCCGAAGCGCTGCGCATCACTTGGCTGCCGACGCTGTTGCTACCGGTGAAGGACAACTTGTCCAGGCCGTTGTGATTGCTCAGCGCGGCGCCGGTCTCGGCCTTGCCGTTGACGATGTTCAGCACCCCGGCGGGCAACCCCAGGGCGTCGGCGATCTGGCCGTAGGCCTGCTCGATCAGCGGGGTGACCTCTGAAGGCTTGAGCACCACGGTGCAACCGGCGGCCAGGGCCGGGGCAAGTTTCCAGGCGCTGGTCACCAACGGGAAGTTCCACGGCACGATCAGGCCGACCACGCCCACCGGTTCAAGGCGGGTGCGGGCGGTGAAACCCGGCGCAGCCAGGGGCACGGTGCGGTTTTTCGATGGCAGCTGCTCGGCCAGCTCGGCGTAATAGCCAAAGGTGGCGATGGCGTCATCCAGGTCAATCTCCGCTTCGTGACGCGGTTTGCCGTTATTGCGCATCTGCACGGTGACAAGCGCTTCGCGGCGCTGCCCGAGCTGTTCGGCAAAACCACGCAGGAAGGCGGCACGTTCACTGGCGCAGGTGCTTTTCCAGGCGGGCAGGGCGCTGCGGGCAGCGGCGACGGCCTGGTCGACCTGGCTCACGCTGGCGGCCATCAGCTCGGCGAACGGTTGCCCCAGCGCAGGGTCGTTGACGCTGATGCAGTCGCTGCCTTGGCCTTCGACCCAATGGCCGGCGATATAGTGGGAAGTGGTCATGATCGGTTTCCAGTCAGGCCATTTCGGCGGTGGTCACAGGCGTATGCGCGGTGCTTTTGCAACGCACCCATCGCGGGCCCAGGGGGCCATAAACGCCAGCAGGTTCAGGGAACAGGTTGAGCAACAGCAGGTACAGCACGCCAGCCAGCCCCAGCGTGACCGGCAGGCTCAGGTCGATGCCGCCCGCCAGGTCACCCAGTGGGCCGACGAACTGCCCCGGCAGGTTGACGAAGCACAGGCCAACCGCCGCGCTGGGGATCCACGCCCCCATGCCGCGCCAGTTCCAGCCGTGCAGGAACCAGTAGTGGCCACCACGCTGGCCGCGGGTGAATACCTGCAGGTCGTCGGCGTGGTAGAAGCCGCGGCGGGTAATCAGGCCAAGGATCATGATCACCATCCACGGGCTGGTGCAGGTAATGATCAGCACGGCAAAGGTCGATACGCTCTGCACGAGGTTGAAGGTGAAGCGGCCAATGAAGATGAAGCCAATCGCCAGCACGCCGATCAGCAGCGTAGCGCCAGCACGGCTGAGCAGGCGCGGGAACACGCTGGACATGTCCAGGCCGGTGCCATACAGCGCGGTGGTGCCGGTGGACATGCCGCCGATCACCGCAATCAGGCACACCGGCAGGAAGAACCAGCTAGGGGCAACTGCCAGCAGGCCGCCGACATAGTTGTTGGCGGCAATGTAGTCCGGCGCCTGGGTGGCGACCAAGGTGGCCGTACACAGGCCGAACAGGAACGGAATCAGCGTCGCCCCCTGTGCCGCGATCACTGCCAGCATGATGCGTGCCTTGGGGGTTTCGCGTGGAATGTAGCGCGACCAGTCACCCAGGAAGGCGCCAAACGACACCGGGTTGCTCATGGCCAGGATCGCCGCGCCGACGAACGCAGCCCAGAAGCCTGCCTGGCCAAGGTTGACGCTGCCTGCGTAGCCGGCATCGAAGGGCCCGGCAAAGGCGACGATGCCCAGCAGGAACAGCAGGCTCGAGGCCCAAACGGCAATCTTGTTGACCCACAGCATGAAGCGGAAGCCAAAGATGCATACCACCAGGACCAGCACCGCGAACAAACCATAGGCCAGGCCGAGGGTCAGGTCGGTCTCTGGCAGGCCGGCCAGGCGCTTGGCACCACCGACCAACGCATCGCCCGAGCTCCACACCGAGAGCGAGAAAAACGCCACCGCCGTAAGCAGCGACAGGAACGAGCCGACGATGCGCCCGTGTACGCCAAAGTGCGCGCCCGATGAAACAGCGTTGTTGGTGCCGTTAAGCGCGCCAAACAGCCCCATCGGTGCAAGGATCAGCGCGCCGATGCCAACGCCAAGCAGAATCGCCCACACACCCGCCTGGAATGACAACCCGAAAAGCACCGGGAAGCTGCCCAGTACGGCGGTAGCGAAGGTATTGGCACCGCCGAAGATCAGGCGGAACAGGTCTAGCGGGGAGGCGTCGCGTTGATCGGCGGGGATCTGTTCGACGCCGTTGGTCTCGATACCGGTCGAGTGGCTCATGGTGGTGCTCCAGCGCGGTTGTTGTAGCCAGCGCAGTGCGCGGGCCTTCTTGTGGGTGCGATGGCAGGGCGGCAGCGCCGCGTAAAGGGTGATCAGGCCGGCGTTACGACCGACAGGTGCTCGTGGCAGGCCAGCCACTGGTCACCATGGCGACGGAAGACGATGGTCTCGCGCTCGCTCAACGGGTGCTCTTCACCGCCGATGCGGATATGCGTGGCCACATCGTGCATGAACACAGCCACGTCGCCTTGCAGGCTTACATGGGCGTTGCCCGATTCGCAGGCAAGCACGGTAAAGCCCTCGGCCTGCCACTGGGCCCACAGCTCTTCATAGGCGCGACGCGACAGCAGCGGATACGGCAAGGTGTGGAACAGAAAGGTGGCGTCTTCGCTGAAGCAAGCGAAATAGCGGGCGGTGTCGTTGCTGGCGAACGCCGCGACGAGGTCGGCGGCGGCTTGCCGCACTTGAAGTGTCTGGTCCACGGGAGTGGCCTCACGGTTTTTTTGTGATTGTGGTGAAGCGATTCTGGTGGCGGTGGGCGAGGGGAAAAATCGCTGGCGGCAAATAATCAGTTCAGAAATTTGTGAACTGATGGGGCACAGGGCAGTACAGGCAAGCCGACTGACGGTCTCTCCCACCCTCCATCCTTGCCTACGCTGATACTCCCAACCCGCTGAAGCAAGGAGATCCACTGTGGCCTTCCAATACAAGCGTCTGGACAAGAACAACGCAGCCGTACTGCTGGTCGACCATCAGACCGGTTTGCTCTCGCTGGTAAGGGACATCGACCCCGACCGCTTCAAGAACAACGTGTTGGCCCTGTCCGACCTGGCCAAATACTTCAAGTTGCCGACCATCCTCACCACCAGTTTCGAGACGGGGCCCAACGGCCCACTGGTGCCGGAACTGAAAGAGCAGTTCCCTGATGCCCCCTACATTGCACGCCCGGGCAACATCAATGCCTGGGACAACGAAGATTTCGTCAAAGCGGTAAAAGCCACCGGCAAGAAGCAGCTGCTGATTGCTGGTGTGGTCACTGAAGTATGCGTGGCCTTCCCGGCCCTGTCGGCATTGGAGGAGGGCTTCGAGGTATTCGTCGTCACCGACGCCTCTGGCACGTTCAACGAACTGACCCGTGACTCGGCCTGGCGACGCATGGAGGCTGCCGGGGCGCAACTGATGACCTGGTTCGGCGTGGCCTGCGAACTGCACCGTGACTGGCGCAACGACATCGAAGGGCTGGGTACCCTGTTCTCCAACCATATCCCGGACTACCGCAACCTGATGACCAGCTACAACAAGCTGGCCAAATAGTGCCTTCTGGGGGCTGCACGACAGCCCCCACATCAATCTGCAAGCGAAGCGGCAAACTGGCATTAATCGACCATACTCACTCTTCATTAGCCTTCAGGAGCGTGTCATGTCGAAGCCGTCCAGGAAGCCCCCCAAAAAACAGCCAGAAAAACTGGGCGGTAAGGCGTACGAAAAAGCGCTCAAGAACCTGCATGTAGAGTTGGTGAAGCTACAGGAGTGGGTGGTCGCCAAGGGCCTGAAGGTATGCATTGTCTTCGAAGGCCGCGATGGCGCCGGCAAGGGCGGCACCATCAAGGCCATTACCGAGCGTGTCAGCCCGCGGGTGTTTCGTGTAGTGGCGCTGCCCGCACCGACCGAGCGGGAAAAGACCCAGATGTACGTGCAGCGTTACCTGGGCCATCTGCCTGCGGCGGGTGAAGTGGTGATCTTCGATCGCAGCTGGTACAACCGTGCGGGCGTTGAGCGGGTAATGGGCTTTTGCTCTGGCGAGCAAGTGGACAAGTTTCTGACCGGAGTACCCGGGTTCGAAAGGGTCATGGTCGATTCAGGGATCATCCTCATCAAGTACTGGCTTGAAGTCAGCGCCGATGAGCAGACCCGGCGCCTGCAGGACCGCATCAACGACGGCCGCAAGCTGTGGAAGTTGTCGCCGATGGACCTCAAGTCGTATAGCCGCTGGGATGAATACACCCAAGCGCGTGACGAAATGTTCCAGGCGTCGGATACCGCTTGGGCACCGTGGTTCATGGCCAATTCCAACGACAAACGTCGCGCCCGGCTGAATATCATCAGCCACCTGCTCAGCCGTATTCCCTACAAGGACATAACCCGCGACCAGCAGGTGAAGCTGCCCAAACGCGGCAAGATCGGCAAGTACAAGGCAGTCGCCTACCCGTTCAAGTTCGTCGAAGAACGCTTCTGAACCCCTCCCAGCAGGGAGCTGCGAAGGTACGAGCTCATGCCACATGACGGCAGCCTGTTGCAGGCGACGGTGGTATTCCTTTTGGCGGTGGTACTTCTGGTACCGCTGGCGCAGCGTCTGAAAATGGGCGCAGTACCGGGATACCTGTTGGCGGGTATCCTGATTGGTCCGTCGGTGTTTGGCCTGCTCGGCAACCCGGACAACGTGGCGCGGCTGTCGGAAATGGGCGTGGTCATGCTGTTGTTCGTGATTGGCCTGGAGCTGTCCCCAAAGCGTCTGTGGACCATGCGCCGGGCGCTATTTGGCGTCGGCAGCTTGCAAGTGGGGCTGACCGCTGTGCTGCTTGGGCTACTGGCATTCTGGCTGTTCGACCAATCGAAACCTGCCGCCATCGTGCTGGGCCTGGGCCTGGCGCTGTCGTCCACTGCCTTTGGCTTGCAGGTACTGGCCGAGCGCAAGGACCTGGGCAAACCTCATGGCCGCATGGCCGTGGCCATCCTGCTGTTCCAGGACATTGCCGCCATTCCCTTGATTGCCGTGGTGCCGCTGCTCGGTGGCGATGTCAGCACTGCTGACGAAGGTGCCTGGCCCTTGCTGGCTGTGGTTGTCGGCATTGGTGTGCTGATTGTTTTTGGCCGTTATCTGCTGACCCCGATATTCAAGTGGACGGTGGGTTCGGGCCTGCCTGAACTGTCGACCGCCACGGCCTTGCTGGTCGTGCTGGGCACCGCTTGGTTGATGGAGCATGTGGGTGTGTCGATGGCGCTGGGGGCCTTCCTGGCCGGTGTGCTGATGGCCGAGTCGCCGTTTCGCCACGAACTGGAAACCCAGATCGAGCCGATCAAAGGCCTGTTTCTTGGATTGTTCTTCGTTGGCGTAGGTATGAGTGCCGACTTGCGCCTGCTGTTCGGCATGCCGCTGATGGTGTTGGGCCTGACGTTGCTGCTGGTCGCCATCAAGCTGCCCTTGTTGTATGGCCTGGGGCGCACGATGGGTGGGCTCAACAAGTCCCAGGCGCTCTGCCTGGGCGTTGTGCTGGCTTCGGGGGGCGAGTTCGCCTTCGTGGTGTTCAAGCTGGCGCTGGAGCACCAAGTGCTCACGCAAGCAGTACACGACCTGCTGGTGCTGGCCATCACCTTGTCGATGGCGGTGGTGCCCTTGGTCATGATGGCCTTGGCGCGGCAGCTGCACGATGACAGCCCTGTGCAGGCATCCCCTGAAACGGGGCAGTGAACTGCGCCGTGCTGGTGCACTGAATATCGGGAGATGAATCATGCAGTCGAGTTTCAAGTTGGACAGCGCCCTTTCGCGGGGCTTGCTCGATGTGCTCATCAAGGCCGGTCTGGTGGCAGCCTTGGTGATCTTCGCCTTCCAGGTGTTCCAGCCGTTCCTGGAGTTGATGCTGTGGGCGGTGATTCTGGCGGTCACCTTGTACCCGTTGCATTGCCGCATCCAGCACCGCACCGGGCTCAAGCAAGGCTATGCGGCGACGCTGGTGGTGCTATTGGTTCTGGTGCTGCTGCTGGTGCCTATCTACCTGGTGGTGATGTCCATCGGCGAATCGGTGGACAGCCTGGTGACGCTACTCAAGAGCGGCGCCTGGAGCGTACCGGTCCCGCCTGATTCCGTGGCGGCCTGGCCACTGATCGGGCCGAAGGTGCACGCGCTGTGGTTGGCGGCCTCCGAAAACATGGCCAGTGTACTGAATCAGTGGATGCCCCAGATCAAGGGGGCCGGGCTAACGGTGCTGGGCGCTGCGGCGAGCGCCGGCGGGGCCTTCCTTCTGTTCATCGGCGCAATCATCATTTCCGGGGTCATCATGGCCTTCGGTGAACGAGGTGAAATCGCTACCCAACGCATCGCCATGCGGGTTTCAGGCGCAGAGCGCGGTAAACCCTTGGCCACGCTGTGCACGGCCACCATTCGCGCGGTGGCGCAAGGGGTGATCGGCATTGCCTTCATCCAGATGTTGCTGATCGGTGTCGGCTTTGTCGTAAAAGGTGTTCCCGGTGCCGGGATGCTGGCCATCGTCATCCTCATGCTGGGCATTGCACAGGCCCCGGCGACGCTGGTGACCTTGCCGGTGATCATTTATGTGTTCAACGCCGAAGGCTTCACGGTGGCGACCATCATTTTTGCCATCTACACCTTCGTCGCCGGCCTTGCCGACAACGTGCTCAAACCGCTGCTGCTGGGGCGCGGGGTTGATGTACCGATGCCGGTGGTACTGATCGGGGCATTAGGTGGCATGGTGGTCAAAGGCATCATCGGCTTGTTTATCGGCCCGGTAATCCTCGGCGTGACGTACGTGCTGTTCTGGCAATGGGTTGCGCTGCAGGTGCCGGAGCAACCGGCACCCCCTGCCGCCTGAGCCATGCCCAACCGCTGCTATGGCCTGGGGCTGCTGATGGTGCTGGCCGGTTGCACTCAGGTTGGTCCGGATTTCGAGAAGCCCCAAGCGCCGTGGCTGGACGGTTGGAGCACGCCCATGATCGAGCAGGCAGGGCGCAGCGCGGCGGCGCCCGACCTGCGTCAGTGGTGGGCGGTGTTTGCCGACTCGACCCTGGACGCGCTGATAGCCGAGGCCGATGCCAACAACACCAACCTGCGCGTGGCTGGCCTGCGTATCGCTGAAGCCCGTGCCCAGTTGGCCATCGTGCAGACCGGGCGTTATCCGCAGCTGCAGCAACTGAGTGCGCAAAGCCTGTACCTGAAGCAGGATCAGTCTGGTACGCCTTCGGCCCGTGATTCGGTGTTCTGGCAATCCAGCGTGGGCTTCGACATCGGCTGGGAAATTGACTTCTGGGGCCGCTTCAGTCGCGCCATCGAAAGCGCCGATGCCGTCTACTTCGCCTCCCAGGCCAACTACGCCGATGCCATGCTGCTGCTGCGTGCGCAAGTGGCCGACACCTACTTTGCCCTGCGTACCGCCGAAGCGCGGCTGGCGATCGCACAAGAGAACGCCAAGCGCCAGGCGCGTAGCCTGGAGATTACCGAGCGGTTGTTCCGCCACGGCGAAAACGACGAGCTCGACTGGCAGCAGGCGCGTACTCAATACCTGGCGACCCTGGCCACCATTCCCGAGTTCGAGAACCAGCTCAACGCCCTGCGCAACATACTGTGCTCGCTGCTTGGCCGCCCGCCCGGGCCGCTGCCGCAGCTGGAGGCCGGGCATGGCCAACTGCCCTTGCCCAACCGGGCAGTGTTGCAGGATGTACCTGCCAGCCTGCTGCAGCGCCGCCCGGACATCCGCGCCGCCGAGCAGGCAGTGGCGGCGCAGTCGGCGCTGGTCGGGGTGGCCGAGGCCGATCTTTATCCACAGCTGAGCTTGCTCGGCAGTATCGGCTGGACCTTCCTATCGGCCAATCATCTGCCCGACACCTTCGACCTGGCGGCTGGCCCAAGCCTGATCTGGAACCCGTTCGACTATGGCCGGCGCAAGAACACCGTACGTGTGGAAGATGCTCGGTTACAGCAACTGATCGAGTTGTACCAGCAGGGCGTGCGCGAAGCCGCCCGTGAGGCCGACGATGCTGCCAGCGGGCTGGTGCGCTCGCTGCAGAGTGCAACCATTCGCGAGCAGGCCTCTCAGGCTGCACAGCGCTCGCTGAATCTGGCCAGCTCGCAGTATCGCGAAGGCTTCGCCGATTTTCAGCGGGTGCTCGATGCTCAGCAACTGCTGTTGCAGCAACAGGACGGCTACCTGGTCAGCCGTGGCAACGCGGTCAGCAGCCTGGTGACGTTGTACAAGGCCCTGGGCGGTGGTTGGGACGCCAGCCGCGCGCCGATCGACCCGGCCACCCGCCAGCAAATGCAGCAACGCACCGACTGGGGCGAGTTGCTCGACGAGCCAGCCCCCACCGCGCATGCACAAGGTGAAACCGAATGAGCGACGCCACGCCAACGCCGCCCCCATCAGCCCCGGATCGCGGCATACGCTGGGTGCTGCTGCTGATTGCCGTCAGCCTGCTCTGGTACTTGCTGGCTGACCGCTATACGCCGTACACCCAGCAAGCTCGCCTGCAGGCTTACGTAGTCCCGGTGGCCGCCGAAGTGGCCGGGCAGATCAAGCGTGTGGCCGTAGGCAACAACCAGGAGGTGCGCCAGGGCGATGTGCTGTTCGAACTCGATCAGGAGCAGTACCGCATTGCCTTGGCCCGTGCCGAAGCCGACCTCGATACCGTGCGGCGGCAGATCGGCGCCAGTACCGCTGGTATCGATTCGGCGCAAGCAGCGCTGGTGGCCGCCCAGGCCAACGAACGCAAGGCGCGGCAGGACGCCGAGCGCCTCAAACGGCTGATTGACGAAGACCCCGGTACGGTGTCGGTGCGCCGTCTGGAAGGCGCCCAGGCCACCCGTGACCAGGCCATCAGCCAAGTGGCGGCGGCCCGCGCCGAGGTGGAGCGCGCCCGTGAGCAGCAGGGCGGGGCACAGGAAGACAACGCCCAACTGCGCAGTGCCGCGGCCAATTTGGAAAAGGCCCGCCTGGACCTTGCCCGTACTGTGGTGCGTGCCGACGCAAACGGCCTGATCACCGACCTGCGCACAGACGTTGGCCACTATGTCGGGGCAGGTAGCCCGATGATGACCCTGATCAGTATCCATGACGTGTGGATAAGTGCCGACATGACCGAGAACAACCTCGGTCGCTTGCGCCCTGAAACCCCGGTGCTGGTGGTGCTCGATGCGCTACCGGGCACCGTGTTGAAAGGGCGTATACGCAGCATTGGCTATGGCGTGAGCGTGGGGCAGAGCACGCCGCCGGGTACGCTGCCGACCGTGCAGAATAGCCGCGAGTGGCTGCGTTCGGCGCAGCGCTTTCCGGTGATTATCGAACTGGAGCGCGATCAGCTTCAGGACAAGACCGTGCTGCGGGTCGGTGGGCAGGCCGAGGTCATGGCCCTGCCTAGCGAAGGCAACCCACTGAACCTGCTGGGCCGGTTGTTCATGTGGCTGATGAGCTGGCTGTCGTATGCCTATTGAATTGCGCCGCCTGCGCGCACTGCGCCTGGCCTGGGGCGTGGCGCTGTGCCTGGCGGTGAGCTTTGGTATCGGCTTGCCGGTGCCGATCCTGGCGCCGGTGTTTGCGGTGCTGTTGCTGGCCATGCGCAGTCAGCCATTGCCCCTGCGTGCAGAACCGGCCCTTGCGCTACTGGTGCTGCTCGCTTGCGGCAGCGGGTTGCTGCTGATTCCGCTGTTGCGCCATGCTCCGTTGGCCGGGGTGTTACTGGTCGGGGTGGGTGTTTTCCTGACCTTGCGCTATGCGCTGAAGGGCGGCAACGGCCTGCTGGCCAACCTGCTGGTGGTCGGCCTGACCATGATCGCTGCTGCCGGCACCAGTGACTTCACCCTGGCATTGTCGGTGGTCGAAGCGCTGGCCAAAGGCATGCTGCTGGCAGTGCTGGGCACGTCGGTGGTGCATACGTTGTTCCCCGAACCTGCCAATGCGCCAGCACCGCCGGTGCCGCCGCTGCTGGGTAGCGAGCATGTCAGCTGGGTGGCGCTGCGTGCCACGTTGATCGTGATGCCGGCCTTTCTGCTGGCATTGATCGCCCCTGATCAGTACATGCCGTTGATCATGAAGGCCGTGAGTGTGGGGCAACAAGCAGGCGAAACCCGCGCGCGGCACGCCAGCCGGGAGCTGATCGGTTCAACCTTGCTTGCCGGGGTGTTGGCGATAGCGCTGTGGGTAGCGCTGAGCCTGTTCGTTCACCTGTGGATGTTCTTCTTGTGGGTACTGCTGTTCGCCCTTTGGCAGGCTCGGCGCCTGTACCAGGCGGTGCCGAGCCGGCAGAGCCCGGCGTACTGGGTCAGTTGCCTGACGACCATGTTGATCTTGCTGGGGCAGTCGGTGCAGGACAGTGCAGGTGGGCAGGATGTGTACAAGGCATTTGCGGTGCGTATGGCGCTGTTTCTGGCGGTGTCGGTGTATGCCAGCGCCATGTTGATCTGGATTGACCGGCTTCGGAGTCGGCGCGGGCTTCTTCGCGGTTAAGCCCGCTCTCCAGGCAATTCAGGGCTGCCAATCAACCCCACTCTCTTCCAGATAGGCATCCACCGCGGCGCCCACCGTCGGATGAAAAGCCTTCTCCCCCATATGTTCGAACAACTCGAACTGGCGCATCTTGTCCTTCACCGGGTCCTTCATTTCGGCGAACTGCAACTCCACCCCCCGCGCCTCCAATGCCCGGTCCAGCTCGGCCAGCATGTCCGCCGAAGTGATATCGATACTGGTCACAGGCTCAGCGGCAATTACCACCCGCTGCACAGGCGTTGGCGACGCGTCCACCGCCGCCATCACTGTGTTCTGGAACTGCTCGGCGTTGGCAAAGAACAACGGCGCGTCCCAGCGCAGCAGCACCAGCCCTGGAATACGCCGGGCCTGTGGATAACGCTGTATGTCATGGTAGCCGCGCAGCCCATCGGCCCGGCCGAGCACTGCGTAATGCGGCCGCCAGCCGTCCCACAGGAACTCGATCACCGACACCGCCACTGCAATGCAGATACCGGGAATGGCGCCGAACACCGCCACGCCGACAAAGCAGGTGAACGACAGCCAGAACTCCCACTGCTGCATGCGGAAGATACGCTTGAGGTCGGCAAATTCGAACAGCCCCAGTGCAGCGGCAATCACCACCGCAGCCAAAGCGCTGTTAGGCAGGTGCTGCATCAGATTGGGCGCTACCAGCAGCAACAGGGTTACCGCCAGGGCGCCGATGATGCCGGTGAGCTGGGTCTGCGAGCCGGCAGCTTCGGCCACTGGGGTGCGTGACGAACTGCTGCTGATCGGGATGCCCTGAAACAGCCCCGAGGCCACGTTGGCCACGCCCAGACCGAACATTTCCTGGTTGGGGTTTACCCGCATCTTGAGGCGCGCGGCATAGGAGCGTGACAGCACACTGGTGTCGGCGAACGACACCAGCGCCACTGCAATCCCGCCCAGTAGCACCTCGACCAGGTCAATGTCGCTGACCCAGGGGAAGACGAAGCCGGGCAGGCCCTGAGGCAATTGCCCGAGTACCTTGACGCCCATCTGATCGAGGTTGAACACGCTCACTGCCAGCGTCGCCAGTACCACGGCGATCAGGATGCCCGGCAGGCGCTTGAACGGTTTGAGCAGCAGAATCAGCGCCAGGCTACCGGCACCCACGACAAAGCTTGGCCAGTGCCCTTGGCCGGCGTATAGCGCCTGGCCCAAGTACCAAAGGTCGCGCAAGGGGCCTTCGCTGTCGACTTTGATGCCGAAAAGCTTGGGCAACTGGCTGATCAATACGGTCAGGGCGATGCCGTTCATGTACCCATAGCGGATGGGCTTGGACAGCAACTCGGTGATAAAGCCCAGGCGCAGCAGCCCGGCAATCACACAGAACGCCCCGGCGACCAGCGCCATCATGCTGGCGATGGCGATCGCCCGCTGCGGGTCGCTGGCGGCGTATTGCACCACCACAGCCAGGATAGGCGCGGCCAGCGCCGAGTCCGGGCCCAGCACCAGGATACGGCTGGGACCGAACAGGGCATAGGCCAGCAGGGGGATGATGGTAGCGTACAGGCCATAGATACCGGGGACGCCGGAAGCCTCGGCGTAGGCGATGCCCACAGGCACGAGCATGGTGGTGAGCACCAGGCCGGCGGCGATGTCCTTGGGTAGCCAGGCTGCCTTGTAGTGGAGCAGGGTGACCAGGCCGGGTAACCAGCGTTGCCAGTCGAAACGAGTGGGTTGGGGCATGGTGTCGGCTCTGGGCGAGAAGGGCGCTGAACCTCAGCTTAGATGCTGAAGGCGGGGGCCGCTTTGCGGCCTGGCACGACGCAAGGCCGCCCCTGCCAAGGGCGCGCATGTCTGGGCAAAACAAAACCCCTTGAAGCGCAAGCCTCAAGGGGTTTGTGTGTGCTGCAGGTTACCGCTTAGACGTTAAAGCGGAAGTGCATCACGTCGCCGTCTTTGACGATGTAGTCTTTGCCTTCCAGACGCCACTTACCGGCTTCCTTGGCACCGGCTTCACCCTTGAACTGGATGAAGTCGTCATAGGCCACCACTTCAGCGCGGATGAAGCCTTTTTCGAAGTCGGTGTGGATAACGCCGGCTGCCTGCGGGGCAGTGGCACCGACGCGAACGGTCCAGGCGCGTACTTCCTGCACGCCGGCAGTGAAGTAGGTCTGCAGGTTCAGCAACTCGTAACCGGCGCGGATCACGCGGTTCAGGCCAGGCTCTTCCAGGCCCAGGGCCTCGAGGAACATGTCCTTCTCTTCACCGTCTTCCAGCTCGGCGATTTCCGCTTCGATCTTGTTGCACACCGGCACCACTACCGCGCCTTCTTCCTCGGCAATGGCCTTGACCACGTCCAGGTGCGGGTTGTTGTCGAAGCCGTCTTCGGCCACGTTGGCGATGTACATCACCGGTTTGCTGGTCAGCAAGTGGAAGCCACGGATGACGGCCTTTTCGTCGTCAGCCATGTGCTTCATCAGGCTGCGCGCAGGCTTGCCTTCGGTAAAGTGTGGAATCAGCTTTTCCAGAATGGCCTTTTGCGCCAAGGCGTCCTTGTCGCCGCCCTTGGCGTTGCGGGCTACCTTCTGCAGTTGCTTTTCGCAGCTGTCGAGGTCGGCGAAGATCAGTTCGAGGTCGATGATCTCGATGTCACGCTTGGGGTCGACGCTGTTGGAAACGTGGATCACGTTCTCGTCTTCGAAGCAGCGCACCACGTGGGCAATGGCGTCGGTCTCGCGGATGTTGGCGAGGAACTTGTTGCCCAGGCCTTCGCCTTTCGAGGCACCGGCAACCAGGCCGGCGATGTCGACGAATTCCATGGTGGTCGGCAGGATGCGGTTTGGCTTGACGATTTCAGCCAGCGCAGCCAGGCGAGCGTCGGGCATGGGCACGATGCCGCTGTTCGGCTCGATGGTGCAGAAAGGGAAATTCTCCGCCGCGATGCCAGACTTGGTCAGGGCGTTGAACAGGGTGGACTTGCCGACGTTGGGCAGGCCGACGATGCCGCAATTGAAACCCATGGGTATTCCCCTCTCTAAAGGAAATCAGGCCTTCTGGCTGTGCAGCTCGCGCATCGCCTTGGCGAAATCGCCGGCAAGCACGTCCGGCAGCACGCCGAGGGCAAAATCGATGCTGGCGTCGAGCTTCTCCTGCTCGGCGCGCGGCGCGCGGCCCAGGACGAAGTTGGATACCAGTTTGGCGTCACCCGGGTGGCCGATGCCAAGCCGCAGGCGGTGGAAGTCGTTCTGGTTGCCGAGCTGCGCGATGATGTCGCGCAGGCCGTTGTGCCCACCATGGCCGCCGCCGCGCTTGAGCTTGGCAACGCCCGGGGGCAGATCGAGTTCGTCGTGTGCCACCAGTATCGCTTCCGGCTTGATGCGGAAGAAATTGGCCAAGGCCGCTACGGACTGGCCGCTGCGGTTCATGTAGGTGGTGGGGATCAACAAACGAACGTCGTTGCCCTGATGGCTGAATTTAGCCGTCAGGCCGAAATACTTTTTGTCAGCGGTCAGCGAAACACGCTGGGCGCTGGCAAGGCGTTCAACGAAAAGAGCCCCTGCGTTATGCCGGGTCTGTTCGTATTCGGGGCCGGGGTTACCCAGGCCAACGATCAACTGGATGGCGGTCACGTCAGGGGCTCTTCCTTGGAGTTGGTGGGTTACAGTGCGCGCGGCACTGTAACCCGATCAACGCCGGCGTGCGAGTGGATTACTCGGCAGCGCCTTCTGCTTCTGGAGCAACGCGTGGAGCGTGAACGTTGGCAACAGCTTTGTCATCACCGTGGGCCAGAGCGACGAACTCTACGCCTTTCGGAGCTTTCAGGTCCGACAGGTGGATGATGGTGCCGATTTCAGCGTTGGCCAGGTCGACTTCGATGAACTCAGGCAGGTCCTTGGCTTCGCAGGAAACTTCGATCTCGGACTCAACGTGGGAGATCTCGCCGCCTTTCTTGACCGGGGCTTCTTCGTTGATGAAGTGAACCGGAACCTTGGCGGTCAGCTTCTGGCCAGCAACGACGCGAACGAAGTCGGCGTGCATGATGAAGCCTTTGGCCGGGTGGCGCTGCAGGGCCTTGACCACGACGTTTTGCTTGGCACCGTCGACGTTCAGTTCCAGAACGTGGCTGAAGGCAGCCTCGTTTTCGAACAGTTTGGTGATTTCCTTGGCCAGGATGGTCAGGGACTGGGCGTCCTGGTTACCACCGTAGACAACGGCTGGGATGTTCGCGGAGTGACGCAGGCGGCGGCTCGCACCTTTCCCCAGGTCAGTACGCGCTTGGGCGTTCAGAGTGAATTCAGTCATTTTGTTTCTCCAAAGTAGCCCCCCGAGGGCGTTTGCGACCAGCGCCAACGGGGATGGCAAAAAAGCCCCGCCCCAACACAGGTTGGGGCGGGGCGCTTCACATCAACACGTGTCCCGCTTAGCGGAACATCGCGCTGATCGATTCTTCGTTGCTGATGCGGCGTACCGCTTCAGCGACAACCGGTGCGATATCCAGCTGGCGGATACGGTCACAGGCTTGAGCAGCGGCAGACAGCGGAACGGTGTTGGTCACCACCAGCTCGTCCAGTACCGACTTCTCGATGTTCTCGATTGCGCGGCCCGACAGGACAGGGTGCGTGCAATAGGCGTAAACCTTGGCAGCGCCGTGCTCTTTCAGGGCCTTGGCCGCGTGGCACAGGGTGCCGGCGGTGTCGACCATGTCGTCTACCAGGATGCAGGTGCGCCCTTCGACGTCGCCGATGATGTGCATAACCTCGGAGTGGTTAGCCTTTTCGCGGCGTTTGTCGATGATACCCAGATCGACGCCCAGGGACTTGGCGACAGCGCGTGCGCGCACGACACCACCGATGTCCGGGGAGACGATCATCAGGTTCTCGAAACGCTGGTCTTCGATGTCGTCAACCAGTACGGGCGAGCCGTAGATGTTGTCGACGGGGATATCGAAGAAGCCTTGAATCTGGTCAGCGTGCAGGTCGACGGTGAGTACACGGTCGATACCTACGACAGTGAGCATGTCAGCAACGACTTTGGCGCTGATGGCTACACGTGCCGAACGCGGACGGCGGTCCTGGCGGGCATATCCGAAGTAGGGAATCACGGCGGTGATTCGGGATGCTGAGGAGCGGCGGAAGGCGTCGGCCATCACTACCAGTTCCATCAGGTTATCGTTGGTCGGGGCGCAGGTCGGCTGAATAATGAAAACGTCTTTACCGCGAACATTTTCATTGATCTCAGTACTGATCTCGCCGTCGGAGAATTTACCGACAGAGACGTCACCGAGAGGGATATGCAGCTGACGTACGACACGCCGAGCCAGATCGGGGTTAGCGTTCCCCGTAAAGACCATCATCTTGGACACGCGCAGTACCTGAAGGCTGAGGGTATACCTGGATGAGTATAAGGAAAATGGCAGGGGCGGCTGGATTCGAACCAACGCATGGCAGGATCAAAACCTGCTGCCTTACCGCTTGGCGACGCCCCTGTATCTGTTGCTGCGAACGCTCATGCGCTCGACTTCTTGACCAGACTTTGCAGCTTACGATGCAACATCGAAACATTGCTTCCTTTGGCCACAAACCCTGTTTGGGTCGCTGAAAGAAGGGCCAGAACTTTATCAGCTTCGGCTTTGCTTGGGAAGGCCCCAAACACACAACTTCCAGTGCCGGTTAGTCGAGCCTCAGTGAATTTTCCCAGTGAATTCAACGCATTGCGAACTTCTGGGTAATTCTGCTCTACCACCGGTTGGCAGTCATTTCGACTGTTTCCCTCGGGAACGGGGCGCATCTTAAGGGGGAGAGAATCACGTGTCAACTGTGGATGTGAAAAAATTTCTACTGTGCTGACAGACACTTGCGGCACCAGCACGACATACCAGGGTTCGATCGGGTCGACCGGGGTCAGTTGTTCGCCTACGCCTTGCGCGAATGCTGCGTGGCCGCGTACGAACACCGGCACATCGGCGCCCAGGCTCAGGCCCAGTGCGGCCAGGCGGTCTTCGTCCCAGTCCAGTTGCCACAGGTGGGCCAGGGCCAGCAGGGTGGTCGCGGCGTCTGAGCTGCCACCGCCGATACCTCCGCCCATGGGCAGTACCTTGGTCAGCCAGATGTCGGCGCCAAGCGTGGTGCCCGATTGTGCTTGCAGCATGCGCGCGGCCCGTACGATCAGGTTGCTGTCGTGGGGGACGGCCTCGATCTCGGTGTGCAAGCGGATCACGCCATCGTCACGCAGGGCAAAACTCAGTTCGTCGCCATGGTCTAGAAACTGAAACACCGTTTCCAGTTCGTGGTAGCCGTCTGCGCGGCGGCCGATGATGTGCAGCCACAGGTTGAGCTTGGCCGGGGCGGGCAGGGTGAGCTTTTGCATGCGATCAATGCCCCAGCTGGCGCGGCTGCCAGTCCTTGACCACCAGGGTCACGTCCAGGTCCTTGCCGTGCAGCTTCAGGCGCTCGGGCAACCAGTAGCCGTTCTGTTCGGTGTAGCTCAGGTACTGCACCTGCCAGCCATCCTGGTCGAGGCTGGCCAGGCGGCTGTCGCCATCGAGGGTCAGCTTGCTCTTGCTGTCGGGGGCGGGCAGGCCGCGCACCCACCAGACCAGATGCGAAACCGGCAGCTGCCAGCCCAGTTGTTCTTCCAGCAGGGCTTCCGGGCTGGTGGCTTCGTAGCGGCCCTGGTTGGCCACTTCCAGCACCACGCCACCCGGGCGGCCGGTAAGGCGCGCGGCGCCACGGCCCAGCGGGCCGGCCAGGCGAATGTCGTAATAATCCTGGCGTTGCAGCCAGAACAGCGTACCGCTGCCGGAATCGCGCGGGGCGCGGATGCCGACCTTGCCGTTGATCTGCCAGCCATCGAGGCTGCTCAGCTGCGCTTTGTGGGCGCGCCACTGTTGCGGGTCGCCGTGGCCCTGCAGGGCCTCACGGCTACCGAAGCCGGCGCAGCCGGCCAGCAGGGCGATCAAGGTAAAGGTGATGCAATGGCGCAGGAACATGGCGTTAAAGAGTCTCGGATCCGGTCAGGCGCAAGAGGGTCTTGCGCAGGATAGGGCTGTCGGCCTGGGCTTCGAAGCCCTTGGCCCATACCTGGCGGGCTTCGCGGCGCTTGCCGTTGGCCCACAGCACTTCGCCCAGGTGGGCGGCCACTTCGTGGTCGGGGAAGTTGGCAAAGGCCTGGCGCAGGTAGGTTTCAGCTGCGTCGAGGTTGCCCAGGCGATAGTTGACCCAACCCAGGCTGTCGAGCACTGCCGGGTCATCGGGGGTCAGCTGGTGGGCTTTGTCGATCAGCGCCTTGGCTTCGGTATAGCGGGTGGTGCGGTCGGCCAGTGTGTAGCCAAGGGCGTTCAGGGCCATGGCGTTTTCTGGCTCGCGGGTGATGATGGCGCGCAGGTCTTTTTCCATCTGCGTCAAATCGTTGCGCTTCTCGGCCAGCATGGCGCGGGTGTAAAGCAGGTTGAGGTCGTCCGGGTAGCGCTGGATGGCTTGTTGCAGCACCTGGTTGGCCTGGGCGTCCTTGTTGTTGTTGCTGTAGCTTTCCGATTCGATCAGGAATAGCTGGATGGCGTAGTCTGGCTGGGCTTCGCGCGCGTCGGCGAGCAGGCGCGAGGCCTCGGTGCCGCGGCCGTTGGCGATCAGGATGTCGGCCTGGCGCAGTTGTGCCGGCAGGTAGTCTGGGCCCGGGCCGACCAGGGCGTATTCACGCAGAGCGCCAGCAGGGTCGTGGCGCTCCTCGTGGATGCGGCCCAGGTTCAGGTGCGCGGCGTCAACGTAGCTGTCGCGCTCGACCAGCTCCTGCAAGTAGCCTTCGGCTTCATCCCAGTCTTTGTTCTCCAGGCACACCAGCGCCAGCGAGTAGCGCAATTCGTCATCATCGGGGTATTGCTGGACCAGGCTGATGAACTCGCCTTTGGCATCGGCGATACGGTCCTGTTCGACCAGGGTGCGAGCGTAAGTCAGGCGCAGGCGTTTGTCGTCCGGGTTGTCGCGAATCGCCCCGCGCAGCAGTGGCAGGGCCTCCGGACCTCGGTCCAGGGCCTGCAGCAGACGGGCGCGCAGCAGGATCGGGGCGACTTCGCCGTTTTGTGCCGGGTGCGACTCGAGCAGTTCCAGGGCTTCTTCGGTCTTGCCGTCCTGGTTCAGCAGCAGGGCCTTGCCGAATATCAGCTGGCCGTTGTCGGGGTATTTCACCAGCAGGCGTTCGAAACTGTGTAGCAGGCCGTCGCGGGTGCTCTGGTCGGTTTCGGCTGCGGACAGGGCGAGGAAGTCGAAGTGGGTGTCGCCCTGGCCCTGCAGTACCTTTTCCATGTAGGTCATGGACTCGTCATAGCGACCGGCGCGGGCCAGCTGGATGGCCGCGGCGCGCTGGGCGTCGAGGTTCTGCGGGTCGTTGCGCGCCCAGACCAGTGCATTCTCCAGTGACGGCTCGTCGGCGCCGAGATACTCGGCAATGCGGTAGGCGCGCTCGGAAACTGCGGGGTCCTGGGTTTTTGCCGCCTGATCGGTGTAGTTGGCCAGGGCGATGTCGAAACGGTTGCGCTGGCCGGCCAGCTCTGCCACCAACAGGCTATAGAGTGTGTCCTGCTTGAACGAGCCATACACCACGGGCTTTTCCGCCTCGCCCTTGCCAGCTTCGGCGACGGGAGGCTCGGCCTTTTGCGGGGCCAGGCTTTGGCAGCCCTGTAGCAGGGCGAAGGCAAGCAGCAATGCGTATGGTTTGTTCATAGAAAGGCTTATAGGAGGACTCACCGGCGGTCGGAGCATGATGACACAAGCGCGGAGGCAAACCCACCTGCGAAGGTCGTGGTTTACAGGCTGGGTGGTGCTGAGTAGGACAGCGGGGTAGGGGAGAGGTTCGAGGGGGCTTCTGACGCAATGACCCAGCCCCTGCCTTTATATTTTACGTCCCTGGAAGTAGGAAATGGGAGAGCACAAGCGCCATGAGAAGCGTAATGGTAAGCGTCCGGCGAACTCACCTTCCGAACTCCAGCATTAAGGGCGATGGTGTCCGCGTATTTTTAAGCGGACGCGATCACCCTTATCGCCAGGATTTCCATGCGCCAACGAAGCTCTTATCCGAAACCATTCAAAGCCCAAGTCGTTCAGGAATGCCTGCAACCTGGCGCGACGGTGTCCAGTGTTGCCATCAGCCACGGCATCAATGCCAACGTCATCCGCAAATGGCTGCCGCTCTATCGAGATCAGCCTGCAGCAGCTTCACTACCGGCTTTCGTCCCGCTAAAAGCCCCACCTAAACGGCCAGTCGAGGCGTCAGTGATCATCGAGTTGCCCATGGCCGGGCAAGTGATCACGGTGAAATGGCCAACCTCAGATCCTGAGGGCTGCGCGCAATTTATCCGGGCTGTCTCTCAATGATCCGCATCGATGCGATCTGGCTGGCCACCGAGCCGATGGACATGCGCGCCGGTACCGAAACCGCTTTAGCCCGAGTAATCGCGGTGTTTGGTGCGGCGAAGCCGCACTGCGCTTATCTGTTCGCCAATCGCCGGGCCAACCGGATGAAAGTGCTGGTGCACGACGGCGTGGGCGTCTGGCTTGCCGCACGGCGACTGAACCAAGGCAAGTTCCACTGGCCCGGCATTCGCCATGGCTGCGAGGTCGAGCTCGACAACGAACAACTCCAGGCGTTGGTACTGGGCTTGCCGTGGCAGCGCGTTGGCGCCGGCGGTGTGATCAGCATGCTGTAAACGCCGGCCATTTGGCCGGTCTACTTGTCGTCGTCCCGCGCCTGCTCTGGCACAATCGGCGGCATGACTTTCTCGCCCAACCTCGACCAGATGACCCCGGAACAGCTTCGTGCCTTGGCGGCACAGGCGTTGCAGTTGCAATCACAGGTCGAGGCGATGAGCAGGAAGATCCAAAACGATGAAATCCTCATCGAACAGTTCAAGTTCGAAATCGCCCTGCTCAAACGGCACAAGTTTGCCAAGCGCAGCGAGCAAATCAGCCCGGCTCAAAGCAGCTTGCTGGATGACCTGCTCGACACAGACCTTGAAGCTATCGAGGCCGAGCTAAAACAGCTCCTCCCAGCTGCGCCACAGTCCGAACCACGGCAATCCCCGAAACGTGCGCCCTTGCCGCCGCAGTTTCCACGCACCGTCATTCGCCATGAACCCGAAAACACTCAGTGCGCCTGTGGTTGCCAGCTCCAACGCATCGGCGAAGACGTCAGCGAAAAGCTGGATTACACGCCGGGCGTGTTTACCGTCGAGCAACATGTGCGGGGCAAATGGGCCTGCCGTCAGTGTGAAACACTGATCCAGGCGCCGGTGCCGGCGCAGGTTATCGATAAAGGTATCCCGACCTCAGGTTTGTTGGCCCACGTGATGGTGGCCAAGTTTGCCGATCACTTGCCGCTGTATCGGCAGGAGAAGATTTTTGGCCGCGCCGGGCTGGCAATTGCTCGCTCGACCCTGGCGCAGTGGGTTGGACAAACCGGTGTGCGACTTCAGCCGTTGGTCGATGCACTGCGTGAAGCGGTGCTGAACCAGGGTGTGATCCACGCCGACGAAACACCGGTGCAAATGCTTGCGCCAGGCGAGAAGAAAACCCACCGGGCTTATGTCTGGGCCTACAGCACCACGCCGTTTTCGGCGCTCAAGGCGGTGGTTTACGACTTCAGCCCAAGCCGTGCTGGCGAACATGCGCGCAACTTCCTGGGTGACTGGAACGGCAAGCTGGTCTGCGACGACTTCGCTGGCTACAAAGCCGGGTTTGAACAAGGCATCACTGAAATCGGTTGCATGGCCCACGCCCGTCGCAAGTTTTTCGATCTGCATGTGGCGAACAAAAGCCAATTGGCCGAACAGGCGCTGCACTCGATCAGCGGCCTGTACGAGGTCGAACGCCAGGCGCGAGACATGAGTGATGAAGATCGTTGGCGAATACGTCAGGAACTAGCGGTACCGATCAGCAAAACACTGCATGAGTGGATGTTGGCCCAGCGTGACCTGGTGCCCAACGGATCAGCCACGGCCAAAGCCCTCGATTACAGCCTGAAACGCTGGGTAGCGCTGACGCGCTACCTGGACGATGGGGCTGTGCCCATCGACAACAACCAGGTCGAGAACCAGATACGGCCATGGGCACTCGGGCGCTCGAACTGGTTGTTTGCCGGGTCGTTGCGCAGCGGCAAACGCGCGGCGGCGATCATGAGCTTGATCCAGTCGGCACGCATGAATGGGCATGATCCGTATGCCTATCTCAAGGATGTGCTGACGCGGCTGCCGACCCAACGGGCCAGTGAGATCGGGCAGTTGCTGCCGCATCAGTGGGTACCGGCCTGACTTACGCAAGGTGAGTTGGGCGGACGCTTACGCGTAATGTGCGGAGTTAGGGGCTGTTCCCGTTTCACATGTATAGCCAAAGAAAGGCGCAGGCCATGGCCACTGCGCTTTCATAATTCCGCTTGAGCTTGTCGAAGCGCGATGCGGCCGCCCGCTAGTGCTTCAACCGGGCGAAGGCGTTTTCAACCAGGTGCAGCCTGAAAAACCTTGAGCCATTTACCCGCCGCGATCCTCGAATCTACCGTCAGGGTTAGTCGCACCGACAATTTTGTCGAGATCACCGGTCAGGATAGATCCGCTCGTATAGTGCCACGTCGCTGGGGCAGTCAATTTCTCCCCAGGGAGCGTGCGTCGCCACGCCGGCGACTGGAAAACCTTCGCTGACGAGTGTCCCTAAAAGCGATGTCATGTCAGTTTGGTCGCGTGCCTGAGGCGTGAGCCCTTGCAATTGCTTTTTCAACGCCTGCCAACCCGCTGGCGTGACTTTGAACAAGCCCATGTACTGGCCCTGAATGACTTCAAGACTGGTAGCGGTCTGTCCAATAGCGCTCACCCATCCATCGACTAAGCGGAAGTTCTCCAGATCTGGTAGCGGATCGTTGAAGCGTTGCTGCCAGAGACGCACTGCAGCGGGATCGTAGCCCAGGACAATATCGGCTGGATGGTTAATTAGCTCGGATACTAGGGTGCTGTCGTAGAAGATGTCACCGTAGCTAACAAGGCAAGGCTCTGCGCTCAACCAATCGCTGGCGCAATTTAGAGAGCTGAAAATACCGGAGCTGTGCCAGCGGTGGTTGTAAAACAAAGTGTCGGCGAATGGTGCAAGCATTTCGCTTCGATAGCCTGCAACGATGCCAACCTCGCTGACATCGCATCGACGGAGCGTTTCAATCGCGCGCTGTAGCAGTGGCACACCGTTAAAGGGTACCAAGGCCTTGGGGCGTTCATCGGTCAGGGCTTGTAAGCGGCTCCCGCGACCAGCAGCAAGAATGACGGCTTTCATGAAAAAGCTCCGAAGGCATGTCGCACGCGTTGAATATCCAATGGATCGGCAGGTAGTTCTCGCTCGGGGTGCCACATGATCCCGGTATGCCGACGGTGGTCGTCATACACAGCCTCGATCACGCCGTCGTCGGCCAGGGCTAGTACGCGGTAGCCGTCGGGCGCCTCGCGAAAGCCGTATTCATGATAGGAATTCACTCGCCGCCGTTGTTCTTGCATGTTGATCATGTGCTCACCTACATGGCCGGCCAAGCGTTCCAAAGTGCCGCCAGCTCGCGTCAACATTACCTGCATGCCGCGGCATACACCGAGCACCGGAAGCCGTAGATTTTCCGCAAGATCAAGCAAGACCCTCTCAGTGACGTCGCGTGTGTCGGCTGTCCCACTCAGGGCCTGGCAACTCCCTCCACCGGTAAGCAGGAGGCCCTGAGGGCGCAATGATTGGACTAACGCCATGCTGACTCTTGGATCGTTTGGAAGGTACAGCGGGGTCAGCCCACATTGGTCTAAGAATTCAACCCAGCGCTGGTCGAGCGCGTCCCGCCATTCCTGGCGTTCGGCGTTGAACTGCCTGAGCATGGTCATCCCAACCAAAATCATGCCAGCACCTGTATACGCCGCTCGGCGCAGTCGAGCAGCAGGCTTGTCGCCGCCAATAGGGTTTTGAATCGAGTATCGCCCACGCCGATAGCTGCGGGAATGGCGAACTCTCGGGCTCGGATCGACATATGCGAGTTCTCGCCTCCGTAGGCGGTGATGAAACCAGCAATGCGGTGGGTAAAAATCCAATCAAAACCCGGATCAGCGTTTTCGATTAAGACAATGCAACCCTCTATGTCCGGTGCCAATTGCCCTGGAAGCACATGGGCCACCCGCGCATGAGTGGCACTTCGAGTGATGAAGTTGGGATTGCACCAGTGCACTCGATGGCCGAATAGATCTTGCGGCTGACAAATGATGCTTGGCGTACGGACTAACTGCGTTTCATACCAGCGGCTGCGGTTGTGGGCAATCGCTTGGTGCAAACGTTTGCGATCAATGTCGGCGTAACCGCGGGTAAAGTCGGTGATTTGCGCAAAGCTGAGTTGGTCGCGGTCAAGACCATGTACCTCACCCCAATCGCATAGTGAGCGCAAAACATCCGAAACAAACGCTGCATAGAGGTATTTGAGCTTCTCGCGCGATGCAATAGCGGCTTGAGCAAATTGGAGGAACTGCTCGGCGGAAACGTTAAGACCGCACTGGTCGAAAGCTTGCTGCATGGCGTTGACCTGGGCCCGAGATACAGTTAGCCCGTTCGTAGATTTTGGGGGGCGTTGTAATGGGCGCTGCCAGTCAAAATAACTCTCCGGAGTCTCGTCGTAGCGCGCCACACGTATATCGTAGGTACCTGGCCGGACATGACCGTGGAGCTTTAGGAAATCGTCCTTATGCAACGTCTGGAAATCGCTGGCCATCTCGCGACCGATACTATTGACCCCTCCGGTCACATGATCGATGAAACCGGCAGATACTACCCCCGCTGTTTCCAGCGATTTAATTATTGCGGTACCTACGAACGCTGCACGGGCAGCGCCAGCGAATACTTCAGCGACCACGTTGGCCGCCGATAGAGCATTCCTCATACGTTGCAAGGACTCGCCCCGAGGTTGCCTCGCCATTAAACTCTGCACCTTGTCAGTAATACTCGGTAGACGTGTCAGGTCGGAGAAGAACGGGCCGCTGGGGGAAATAATGTGCTCGGTCAACTGGCGTAGCTCGTTCAACTAGCATTCGTGCTGCCTGGTACTAAGAGTCCGGAGCGCCGGCAGCGCGGCAGCGGCATCGGGGCTAGTAAGCTCTGGCGTGAAGCAAGTAGGAATGATCGCGAACTCGATCTTGTCATGCAGATGAGGATGCATGGCCAAGTACTCGCCGCACTGTTCGACTACGCGCTCGGCAACATCTTGAGGTACCGAGGCCGGGATGAATGACTCGATGCTGTGGGCAATGCAGATGTAAGGAGAGCCACCCACCTGGTACATCAGCGGTTTGCGCCGCAGATCCCGGTAGCCGTATCGGAATCTGGCAGAGGCCCAATTAAGGTCAGTGATCAGCTCCTTATATAGCGAGTAGGCTAGCGCTCGCGGCTTGATACCGATCATTTCCGCCGGGTTCCAGTCCGGCATAAGGCCAAGGAAGGCGGTCGACGTAGGACGCAGATGGTGTTGCTTGCAGATCAGCTCTTCGAGCTGGGAAACCTCGTGCTCCAAAACTTTGCGTAGTTGGGCGTCGGCAAGTGCGCTGGCATTACGGGGCCCATCTGCGGTCATGGGACGTACTTGGAATAGCAGAGGGCCATCGACAGTGATCGCGAACTCTATGTCCAAGGCATCGCGCCCGGTTAGAACTTGTACCTCTTCGAGCAAAGCAAACAACCCTGGTAATTCCGCAGGCTCGCTTGCCGCTTCGCTGCCAAGGGAGACGAAAGCATGCACAGTCTCGTTGCCGGTAGTGACACCGTCAGTACTGGCACCTGGTACATAGTCAACTACGTAATATGGCAAACCCGTCTCTGGATCACGGGTCATCGCCACTCCGCTGGCCAATACTCCTCTCGCCATCTGCTGCACCAGCACATCATCGCGCTCGCGAGCTAGGCCGTAGGAGGCGATCACCGTCTTGATGGCTTCGCCGAGTGCCTGGCCGCCACACACATCTAGAACTGACGCGTACATTCCTGCACCGGAATGGCCGTCGCGGTCTTCGGCTAGGCAGCTGGATCGTACAATCAGCGGCTCATCGCCAAAGAACGCCTGACAGTGCGCGATCACTGCCTGCCAGTCCTCCCGCCACTGTGCCACGGTGAATCGATGAAGGGGCAACACTTGCCCGGTGCTCAGAAGTGGTGCCAGTTGCTGCAGGGTATCGGCCTTGCCGGAAAAAGCGAACACGGGAGAAGGATTTACTGAGTGCATATGTCTTCCCTAATCAGTCGAATCAGTCCGTTGCAGGGGGCTGTCAGTTCATGTCAGGTTTAAGCCAATTCGGCGCCGGTATAAGTCGCGAGTTCAAGGCCGTAAAGTGAGGACAGCTCGCGTAGGAAGCGATTGCCCTTTTTCGCCGCAGAGTGGGGGCAGTCGTCCTCAACGATGACGTGGCCAATTGTGCCGATGTTGCCGCTATAGACGTTTACCGCCTGGCCAGGCGCAACGTGGGCGGTGCAAAACCGGATGGCGTACTTGTCCAGTAATGGCTGTAGGGTGTCGGGGTCGTAGTCGTGGGCGATATGACCGCCATTGCGGGAGGCGACAGTTACGACGCTACCTGCGCGCTGAAGCACTGAGTCGTCAATTAGAATGGGCTCGCCCAGATGCAGACGGACTAGCAGTTCGAACGGGTCGATGCCGGTCAGCATCCGGTACATCTGCGGCGCTACGCTACCCATCATGCGTGCGTTGATCTCCACTAGACAGGGCCCTTTGGCATCGCGCAACAGTTCAACATGATAAAGGCCAACATCCAGCCCCAGAGCGCTGAACACTGCCTGCACATATGCTTTGATCTCGTCGCGCTGTGCTGCGTCAAGGCCTGACGGCATGGTCGCGGTCATTTCTAATATTTCGCTATGGTCGGCGCGGAAACGGATGGTGGTCGCAAAGCAGGAGACCTTGGTGTCCTGGACGATGACTTCCGCTGAATGCAATGTACCGTCGATGTATTGCTCGACCAGATAGTCGCGGCTTACCAAGTGGTCGATCATAGGATCAGCACCCTTGCGACTCTGGCGCAGCTCGGCGAGAAAGGCGTCAAAGTCGGTCTGGCTATGGCATATGGCGGAAAACTGCTTGGCGAACCCTCGGGTCGGCTTGACAACGAATGGCAGCGACAAACTCGGAACGACCCCATTGATCAGTTGCTCCTCGCTTAGTACTTCAAAATCAGGAGAGCGTAGTCCGTGTGCCCGCAGCGTTTCGCGCAGTCGACTCTTGTATACCGCCCCGCACAGAGCTTCGTACCTCGGGTAGAGGGTGCCGATGCGCTGGGCCTCCCGCGCCACCGGTACTATGGCTGCTTCAGAGGTAGAGATCAGGGCGTCAATAGGGCGCTCTGCGTGCAGGTTGGCCAACAACCGGCTGAATTCGCCGCCTTCCAGATTATCGATACGCAAATAAGCATCCACATATCGCAGGTAAGGCTCGAGACGGGAGGTGTCGTCCTTGATCGAGATCGTCAGGAACGAGGCGTCGCGCTGATGAATGAAGGTGACGTGGCAGCCAAGCCGTTTGGCTGCCTCAAAAGCCAGCAGGCCGCTTACGGTGCTGTCGACGAAAACCACGTGTTTCATTGGAACCTCGGATTACCAGGGATGAAAGTAAATAGTGCTGAGCCCGAACAGCATTGCGAAGCAAGCGACCGTCGAAGGTGCGCCATACTTGGGAATTCTCAAGCTGGTGACCTGGAGGATGCCGACCAGGGCCATTAGGCCGACGATCACACCGGCACCGTAATGCCCGGCCGATAACCCCATCAGCGCCAGCGCAAAGACAAATCCTGAATATGTGGTGGGTAGCCCCTGATATCCCCCGCCAGCCGATGTGCCGGGCATGCCAAACAGCGATAGCCGCAAAATGGCCGTGAAAACCAGAGTTACTGCGGCCAGCGTGGCCGAAAGAGACTGGTCGAGGATTAGGATGACAAGGGCTGGCGTGATGCTGAAATTGAGCAAGTCGGCAAAACTGTCTAGATGCTTGCCGAAGGCCCGTTGCGCGCTGTTCGCAGCCAGGTAGCGCCGGGCTATGTGGCCGTCAAGGAAATCGAGCATCGCGGCCAGGCAAATCATCGTCGCCGCCAGAACAAACCGTCTTTGCAACGCAAAATAAACAGTACCGAAGGCCAGGCCGATATTGAACATTGTTAATATGTTCGCCAAATCCAAAAGACGGACGAACGGAAACACACGCGCCAATGTGGGCATATTGTTCTCCTTGAAGAAATTATTTAGACAGGTTGTTTTCCCTTGATCGCGAACTGTCGTTCGCAGGGCGTTGGATGCGACGAAATAGAAAGCAACGAAGATAATGCTCGTGCTGAACAGGCCAACATACTTAACCAGTATTGAGCCGGCGAAGATGGTGATTATCATGCCTAAGTAGACCCCCGCATACTGGACAGATGCCATCAACGGCATGGCGCTGGTAGGTGTGCTCCTGACAAGATCGGCTTGCAATTTGAAAAATGCCAGTTCGAAAAAGAATATGTAGAGAAAATACGCGATGTAACTGGACTGAATATCATGGCCGAACGCTGCGAGCATCATGAACAGGCCGCTGACTACAGCCATCGGCATAGGTAGCGGTTGCACATTACACTTGCCCAAACGATAGAACAGTACTGCGCCCACCAAAGCTGCCACACTATTGACGGCCTGCAACAAACCGACATACACCTCTCCCAAGCCCAGCACATAGGCCGGTAACAGCACCCTGGACACATTGAAGAAGCCCTGAAAAAGGCTGACGAAGACGATGAACTGATAGAGGCTGAGGCGTAACGCGGGATACTCATGCAAAAGCGAACCAAGGGCAGTCAATAGTCTTGGTGCGACCTGCACGGTGATCGGAGGCTTTGTTGGCGCAGGTAGTAGATAGGCCGCCAAAGCCGCGATGGAAAAAAGACTGACAGTAATGAGCAGGGCTAACCCAGGCGTCATGTTGGCTTTGAACAGTAGCAGACTGATGCCTGCCAGGCCGCCGGCAATGAATTGTGCGGTGAGTGTCAGAGGCACTGAGCTGGCGATTTGCGCACCCGGGAAATAACACTTGATGGCAACAATACGCCCTACCCGTTGCAGCGCATCCAGGGTGCCAATGACTACCGCGCCTAACACGACGACTTCCACATGATGTGGCAGGATTTTGTAGGTGGCCGCCGCGCAGCCCAGCGACAGCAAGTTGGCACTCCACAGCAAGGTGCGAGGTGCTAGATAGTCAGCCAGTCGGTAGATTGGAGCGACAAGAATTACCGGTAGAACCATTGGTGCAAACAGCACCACTTGGGAAAGTATTAGACTAGCAGTATGAGCATAAATATAGTAGGAAAAATAAATATAGCTCAGCGTAGAGGCCGAAATAGCACACAAGTTAACGCCCCAAAGAAGCACTGAGTGCCTACGAGATACTGCAAATTCTTCCATTGCTCGCGCCTATTATATAGCTTCCTGCCATGCACGAAGCATACCCTGCATTGGAAATCGTTTTTAAGATAAGCTTAACAAAACTGAAATATAAAAATGCTTCTTGTTGGTGTGTCACCAAGTAAGTGTGCATCATTCCAGTTCATCATTACCGCTGCTAAACCTCATCAATAAAACTTCTAAACATCGGCAAAATTAATAGCTGGAAACCGACTGACTGATAGCTCGATGCAATCCAACTCGTATCGCTGTCTCAGTGAGGAATATCGATGTAGCGGTGAAGACTAGGTCCGGAAGGAGGGTAGGGCAACAGTTGGGCATGTATTTGGGAAATGGACTACAAGACTGTGGATAAATCTTTTGGAAATATGTCAAAAGTCTTCTCGACCCGGTCGGCGTAGTTGGCTAGGGCGATGTCGAGCCGATGGCTCTGGCTTTTGCTCTTACTGTCGCTTCTAAGCGCGCGGTTGATCAGGCGCTGCAGATTGCGACTTCAGGAGGCCGAGCGTAGGGCTTGCTCCCGGGAGGACCGCGCTGCAGGCCCCATCCTCGGGCACAGCGCTTGACGGGCATCCATGCCCGTCACCTCCCTGCGCAAGGCCTGCGTTCGGCCTCCTGAAGTCGCGAAGATCAAGATCAGGATCAAAAGCCAGATCAAAAGCCGGCAAGACCTGAAAACACCGCTAGGGCAGGCTACGAAAAGGCGATAGCCGCTGCGCTATCAGCACAATAGCGAACGGTGGTTGTCCAAAAACCTGCGAAAGAGGACAATTATCGGCTTCCCGTCACAACCAGCGACCTTGCATGGCCTTTCTTGCACTTGGTATCAACCATAAGACTGCCTCGGTAGACGTACGCGAGCGCGTGGCGTTTACCCCAGAGCAGCTGGTAGACGCCCTGCAGCAGCTCTGCCGACTGACGTCCAGCCGCGAGGCGGCGATCCTGTCGACCTGCAACCGCAGTGAGCTCTATATAGAGCAGGACCACCTGTCCGCCGACGCCGTGCTGCAGTGGCTGGCCGACTATCACCGCCTCAGCATCGACGAGCTGCGCGCCAGCGCCTACGTGCATGAAGAGCACGACGCCGTGAAGCACATGATGCGTGTGGCTTCGGGCCTGGACTCGCTGGTTCTGGGCGAGCCTCAGATCCTGGGCCAGATGAAGTCCGCCTACGCCGTGGCCCGCGAAGCCGGTACCGTCGGGCCGTTGCTCGGGCGCCTGTTCCAGGCCACCTTCAGCGCCGCCAAGCAGGTGCGTACCGATACGGCCATCGGTGAAAACCCGGTTTCGGTTGCGTTCGCCGCGGTCAGCCTGGCCAAGCAGATTTTCGCCGACCTGGGCCGCAGCCAGGCCCTGCTGATCGGTGCCGGCGAAACCATCACCCTGGTCGCCCGCCACCTGCACGAGCAGGGCGTACGCCGTATCGTGGTGGCCAACCGCACCCTGGAGCGCGCCAGCATCCTGGCCGAGCAGTTCGGCGCGCATGCCGTGCTGCTGGCAGACATCCCCCAGGAACTGGCCAACAGTGACATCGTGATCAGTTCCACCGCCAGCCAGTTGCCGATTCTGGGCAAGGGCGCGGTCGAGAGCGCACTGAAACAGCGCCGACACAAGCCCATCTTCATGGTCGACATCGCTGTACCTCGCGATATCGAAACCGAAGTCGGCGAGCTGGATGATGTCTACCTGTACACCGTCGACGACCTGCACGATGTAGTGGCGGAAAACCTCAAGAGCCGCCAGGGCGCGGCCCAGGCGGCCGAAGAGCTGGTATCCGTGGGCGCCGAAGACTTCATGCTGCGCCTGCGCGAACTGGCTGCAGTGGACGTGCTCAGGGCCTATCGCCAGCAAAGTGAGCGCCTTCGCGACGAAGAACTGCAAAAGGCCTTGCGCCTGCTGGCCAATGGCGGCAACCCCGAAGACGTGCTGGCCCAGCTGGCCCGGGGCCTGACCAACAAACTCCTGCATGCGCCCAGCGTGCAGCTGAAAAAGCTCTCGGCCGAGGGTCGCCTCGATGCGCTGGCCATGGCCCAGGAACTCTTTGCCCTCAACGAGGGCTCCACGGACAAATCCCCGCAATGAAAGCGTCGCTGCTGAACAAACTGGAAATCCTCCAGGACCGTTTTGAAGAACTCACCGCCCTGCTCGGTGACGCCGAGGTTATTTCCGACCAGACGCGTTTTCGCGCCTACTCCCGCGAGTATGCCGAGGTAGAGCCGGTCTACGCTGCTTATAAAGAGTGGCGTAAAGTCCAGGACGACCTCGAAGGCGCCCAGGCGCTGCTCAAGGACAGTGACCCGGACCTGCGTGAAATGGCCGTGGAAGAGGTGCGTGAAGCCAAGGAGCAACTGTTGACCCTGGAGGCGCAGCTGCAACGCATGCTGCTGCCCAAAGACCCCAACGACGGTCGCAACGTGTTTCTCGAAATCCGCGCCGGTACGGGTGGCGACGAGGCAGCCATCTTCTCTGGTGACCTGTTCCGCATGTATTCGCGCTACGCCGAAAAGCGCGGCTGGCGCCTGGAGATCTTGTCCGAGAACGAAGGCGAGCACGGCGGTTACAAGGAAATCATTGCCCGCGTCGAGGGCGAGAATGTCTACGGCAAGCTCAAGTTCGAATCCGGTGCACACCGGGTTCAGCGTGTGCCCGAGACCGAGTCCCAAGGCCGTGTCCACACTTCCGCGTGCACGGTGGCGGTGCTCCCCGAGCCGGACGAGCAGGCCGCCATCGAAATCAACCCGGCCGACTTGCGCGTGGATACCTACCGTGCCTCCGGTGCCGGCGGCCAGCACGTCAACAAGACCGATTCGGCGATCCGTATCACTCACTTGCCCACCGGTATCGTGGTCGAATGCCAGGAGGAGCGCTCGCAGCACAAGAACCGTGCTCGCGCCATGTCCTGGCTGTCGGCCAAGCTGAACGACATGCAGACCAGTGCCGCGCAGAACGCCCTTGCCAGTGAGCGCAAGCTGCTGGTGGGTTCCGGTGACCGCTCCGAGCGCATCCGCACCTACAATTATCCACAGGGGCGGGTGACCGATCACCGCATCAACCTGACCCTGTATTCGTTGGACGACATCCTCAGCGGTGGCGTAGACGCGGTGATCGAACCGCTGCTGGCCGAATACCAGGCCGATCAACTGGCCGCCTTGGGGGACTGATGACTGTCATCGCCAGCCTGTTGCGCAACGCGCAGTTGCCTGAATCGCCCACTGAGCGCCTGGATGCCGAACTGCTGCTGGCTGCGGCCATCGGTAAATCGCGCAGCTACCTGCATACCTGGCCCGAGCGTATTGTCAGCAGCGAAGATGCCGAGACCTATGCCGGCTACCTGAAGCGCCGCCGTGGCGGCGAGCCAGTGGCCTATATCCTTGGGCTGCAGGGCTTCTGGAAGATCGACCTGGAGGTCGCGCCGCATACCCTGATCCCGCGGCCGGATACCGAGCTGCTGGTCGAGACGGCGCTTGAACTGCAACCCGCTTCGCCCGCCAAGGTTCTCGACCTGGGTACCGGTACGGGTGCCATCGCTCTGGCGCTGGCCAGCGAGCGCCCGGCCTGGCAGGTGACAGCGGTTGACCGGGTAGAGGAGGCTGCTGCCCTCGCCGAGCGCAACCGCCAGCGGTTGGGCCTGGCCAACGCTCGGGTACGGCTGAGCCACTGGTTCGACAGCCTGGCCGCGGAGCGTTTCGACCTCATTGTCAGCAACCCGCCCTACATCGCCGCTGAAGACCCGCACCTGGTGGCCGGCGACGTGCGCTTCGAACCCAGCAGTGCCCTGGTGGCCGGTGCCGATGGCCTGGACGACCTTCGCGTGATCGCCGCCCAGGCCCCCGCGCACTTGTTGCCAGGTGGTTGGCTGCTGCTGGAACATGGCTACGATCAGGCGGCAGCGGTACGTGCTCTGCTGGCTGAACATGGCTTTATCGAGGTGGCCAGCCGCACGGACCTGGGCGGCCATGAACGCATTACCCTGGGGCGACTGTCATGCTGAGTGATCAGGAACTGCTGCGTTACAGCCGCCAGGTGCTGCTGTCCCAGATCGACATCGATGGCCAGCTGCGGCTCAAGCAGAGCAAAGCGCTGATCATCGGGCTGGGTGGCCTGGGCTCGCCAGTCGCCCTGTACCTGGCCGCCGCTGGCGTGGGTGAGCTGCACCTGGCCGACTTCGACACCGTCGACCTGACCAACCTGCAACGCCAGGTCATCCACGACAGTGCCAGCGTTGGCATGAGCAAGGTCGACTCGGCCTTGCAGCGCTTGCAGGCAATCAACCCGGAAGTCAGCCTGGTTGCTCACCGCCAGGCACTGGACGAGGACTCGCTGGTGGCTGCGGTGGCGGCGGTCGACCTGGTGCTGGACTGCTCCGACAATTTCTCTACCCGCGAGGCGGTCAACGCTGCCTGTGTCGCCGCCGGCAAGCCGCTGGTCAGCGGAGCGGCAATCCGTCTGGAAGGTCAGCTGTCGGTGTTCGACCCGCGGCGTGACTACAGTCCGTGCTATCACTGCCTGTACGGGCATGGTAGCGAAGCTGAACTGACCTGCAGCGAAGCAGGCGTCATTGGCCCGCTGGTGGGGCTGGTGGGTAGCCTGCAGGCGCTGGAGGCGATGAAGCTGCTGGCGGGCTTCGGTGAGCCGTTAGTCGGCCGCTTGCTGTTGATCGATGCCCTCGGCACCCGTATCCGCGAGCTTCGTGTCAAGCGCGACCCGGCTTGCACGGTCTGTGGTAAGCGCGATGGCTGAGCGCTCGGCGCCGATCGGCGTCATGGACTCGGGGGTTGGCGGATTGTCGGTGCTGGCCGAGATCCAGCGCCTGCTGCCCAACGAAACGTTGCTGTATGTGGGCGATTGCGGGCATATACCCTACGGTGAGAAGTCGCCGGACTATATCCGCGAGCGCTGCCGACGCATTGCCGGGTTCTTCCATGAACAAGGCGCAAAGGCCATGGTCCTGGCCTGCAACACTGCCACGGTGGCGGCAGTGGCCGACCTGCGTGAGTTGTATCCGACCTGGCCGTTGGTGGGCATGGAACCGGCCGTCAAGCCTGCAGCGGCAGCCACCCGCTCGGGCGTGGTCGGTGTGCTGGCCACCACCGGTACCCTGCAGAGTGCCAAGTTCGCAGCCTTGCTCGATCGCTTCGCAAATGACGTACAGGTTATTACCCAGCCTTGCCCGGGGCTGGTCGAGCTGATCGAAGCCGGTGACCTGGTAAGCCCGGCGGTGCGCCAGCTGCTGCAAGGTTATGTGCAGCCGCTACTGGCTGCAGGTTGCGATACGCTGATCCTCGGCTGCACCCATTACCCTTTCCTTCGCCCATTGCTGGCCGGCATGGTCCCGGATGACGTGGCCATCATCGACACCGGCGCGGCCGTGGCGCGTCAGTTGCAACGGCTGTTGGGTGCCAATGATCTGTTGGCCGAAGGCCCGGCCGGCGCTGCACGCTTCTGGACCAGCGCTGACCCAGAAGCCTTAAGAAAAATCCTACCTGTGCTGTGGCATAAGTCCGACGATGTGCAAAGCTTTGCGTTGTGAAAAAAACGTGAAAAAAGGCTGAACTATCGTTCCACTTCTGCTTTCTACCGCTTTGCCTGAGATGAGGCGGACAAATAACAGCATCAGAAAGAAGGATGTTTCTTATGAGGAAACTGCTCGGCTTGGCAGCGGCTGCTGCCTTTGTTTTGGGGCAAGCGATGTCGGCACAGGCTGCCGATGTTTCGTTTTCGGTGGGGCAGACTGGCGATTCGACAATGGTCTACCGGCTAGGGCTGCAATCGAATTGGGACGCGAGTTGGTGGCAGACCAGCGTTGGTCGGCTGACCGGCTATTGGGATGGGGCCTACACCTACTGGGATGGCGACGAGACCGCGAGCAATCACAGCCTGTCCTTCGCGCCGGTGTTCGTCTATGAATTTGCCGGGGAGTCGGTAAAGCCTTACATCGAAGCCGGCATCGGGGTGGCGGCGTTCTCCAGCACCGAGCTGGAAAGCAACGAGCTGGGTTCGGCGTTCCAGTTCGAGGACCGCATTGGCTTTGGTTTGCGCTTTGCCGGCGGGCATGAGATTGGGGTGCGGGCGATTCACTATTCCAACGCCGGCATCAAAGAGCCCAACGATGGTGTAGAAAGCTACAGCCTGCATTACAGAATGGCGCTCTGAATTCACCTGCATTCGCGGGCAATGCCCGCTCCTGCCGGAATACCACAGCATTAAAGGTCTGGGTAATCTGCAGGAGCGGGCTTGCCCGCGAAGAAGGTAATGCTGATTTCAGCGGTCAACGCGCCAGCGGCCACAGGCTACTAAGGTCCAGCGTCTCCAGGACCAGTTCCGGTTCTCTCTGAGGCCACCGGCGCAGCAACTCCTCTGCGGCACTGCCGGGCGTCCACGCCTCCGGTATCGCCTGTGCCGACGTTACCGTAACCTTCAACGATTGTGGCGCTACGATGGTCAGTGCTACCCCTTGGTCCTCAAGGGCCTTACGCTGCTCACGCAGCCATTGCGGCAAGTTGTTCCAGCCCGCAGTCACCTGTGTCGGTGCAAACAGCTGCAACGCCGAATAGCGGTTGAAAAGCCCCATCACCTGGGGCGACTGCCCCTTTGTCAGCAACGGCAGCGCTTTGCTCAGGCAATGCTCTGCGGCCAGCTGGTTGGTGGTGACGATCGCTTCGATCAGCTCACTGTCACTGACATTGTCTGGCAGGTAATCGGTGGTGCCGGTGTTGAGAATCAGCCCGTCCAGCGAACACCAGGCATGGCAAATCTGTTGGCACGCATCGGTGACGTGTTGTTCTTCCTGCAACTGCCACGGCAAACGCAACAATTGGTTGCCGTAGCGTGCCCCCAAATCATCCAGTGCATCGCTATCCTTGCCACTCGCGGCAACGCGATGTCCTTCATCGAGCATCCGCTCCACCAAAGCCAAGCCAAGTCCGTTGCTTGCGCCTGTAACCCAAAAACTACGCGAGTTAATCAAGACGTTATCCCCTGATTCTGCCGGCGTGGCAGCCCTTTGAATGCTTCCAGGGCCCGCTGGCGACTGCTGCTGAGATCTACGATTGGACTTAGGTACGAAGTATTACCGAAAAGGTCCGTCGATTTAATGGGTTGATGGATGGCTTTTTCATCGAGCTCCTGTAGTTCCGGTACCCAGTGGCGAATGAACCGACCCTGTGGATCGAAGCGCTGCGACTGTGAAACCGGGTTGAAGATACGGAAATAGGGCACCGCGTCGGTGCCGGTGGAAGCACTCCACTGCCAACCCCCGTTGTTGGCGGCCAGGTCGCCGTCTATCAGGTGGCGCATGAAGTGCCGCTCGCCCTTGCGCCAGTCAATCAGCAGGTTCTTGCTGAGGAACATGGCCACGACCATGCGCAAGCGGTTGTGCATCCACCCGGTGTGCAGCAATTGGCGCATGGCGGCATCAATGATCGGGAAGCCGGTGCGGCCCTGCTCCCAGGCCGCCAGGTCTGCCGGGGCGTCACGCCAGGGCAGGGCTTCGGTCTGGGCGCGGAAGGCGCGGTGGCGCGAGACCTGTGGATAACCGCTCAGGATGTGCTTGTAGAACTCACGCCAGAGTAGCTCATTGATCCAGGTCTGCACGCCTGTGCTGCCACTGTCGAACTCGCCCCGGTTGCCGGCCAGTGCACCGTGCAAGCATTGGCGGGGCGAAATCACGCCGGCGGCCAGGTAGGGGGAAAGCTGGCTGGTACCAGGCTTGGCAGGCAAGTCGCGCAAGTGGTGGTAGTCGTCGATGGTTTCGTCCAGGAAGCGTGACAGGCGGGACTGTGCCTCAGCTTCACCGGCTGGCCAGTGGTCGCGCAATGCGGGCGTGGTTTTTCCGAACCCCTCTACATGTTGCGGGATTGGGTCGCTGCCGATGTTCAGCGGGGCCTGGCGCTTCACCCGCCGTGCCAGGGCGGGCAGGCTGCGGTGCAGATGCTCAAGGCAGGTCTTCTTGAACTGGCTGAACACCTGGAAGTAATCGCCACTGCGAGTGAGTACGGTGCCCGGACGGAAGAACAGCTGGTCGAGGTGGCTGTGCGCCTGGATGGCCGACTTTTCCAACATTGCGCGGGTGGCATCATCCCGGCGCTGCTCATTGATGCCGTACTCCTCGTTCCAGTGCACGCTTTGCACCTGATGTTGGCGGCAGATATCGAGCACCGCCTGTGGCGCCTGGTCCCAGGTATCGATTGTGCGGATCAGCAGGGGGATGTTCAGCTTTTCCAGTGATTGGCGCAGGTCATGCAGGTTACGTAGCCAGAAGTCGACTTTGCAGTCGGCATCGTCATGGGCTTGCCATTGTCCGGGGCTGACCAGCCACAGGGCGATGGTCGGGCCGCGTTCGGTAGAGGCGCTGAGTGCAGTGTTGTCATCGATACGCAGGTCGCTGCGCAGCCAGGTCAGGTGCATGGGGGATTTATCTCTACAGGCTGTCGAACATGGGCTTGAAGCACGCGCAATGCCGCCTGCGGGGTGTCGAACAGGAAAAGGTCGGGCAGCTCAAAAGCCTTCAAGCGGGTTTCATGCAGGGCCAGCGTGGCACCGCCCAGCAGCTTGGGGATCGGCAAGCCTTGCAGGGTGCGCAGCAACGCCTTGTCGTCGATGCGTGGCCCCAGGTGCAGGAGTAAGGCGCGTGGTTTGAGCGCGTTGACGGCGCTTAGCAATTGCGGGCCTGCGACGGGCTGCTCGAGCACCTCGACCGGGAAGCCATTGCTGGTGAGTAGCCAGGCGCACAACCATAAGTCCGGGCTGAAGGTGCGTTCGCTGTCTTCGGCCAGCAACACGGCAGGCCCTTGCAGCAGCTGGTTGTCGTGGTACACGCGGGCACCGAGCTTGCTGCGCAGCCAGCTGTGAAAAAACACCTGCTCCAGCCGAGCGTTGAAGTAATTGCGCCAGCGCAGGTCGAGCATGTCGAGGAGCGGCAGCAGCAATTGCTCGCACAGGGTGACCGCCGGGTACAGCGCCATGGCCTGGTTGAGTTGCTGGTCGAGGGCGCGCTGTGAAAGGCCGGCGATGGCTTCGATCAGCTGGAATTGCCGGGCTTGCCAGTCACCCTTCGGTGGGGTGCTGGCGGGTTTGTCGAGCAACTCGCGGACTTGGCCGACCGACGCGCCACGCTGCAGCCAAGCCAGAACGGCTTCGACGCGTTCGACCTGCTCAAGTGGGTACAGGCGATGCCCCTTGGCGGTGCGCTGTGGCTTGAGCAACCCATACCGGCGCTCCCAGGCGCGCAGGGTGACCGGGTTGACGCCAGTGCGACGGGCAAGTTCGCCGATGGGCAGCAAGTCCTCAGACCGCATTGCGCAAGCCCAGGCTCTCGGGGTGAGGCTGCAGGTAGGCTTGTTGCTGCAGGTAGGGGTCTGGGTGCTTGCGCAAATGGTGTTTGAGCAAGGTCAGTGGCACTACCAGTGGTACCACGCCTTGTTGGTATTGGCCGATGACTGCCTGCAACTCCGCCTTGTCCTGCTGCGTCAGGGCATCCTTGAAGTAGCCGCTCAGGTGCTGCAGCACGTTACTGTGGGTGCCGCGGCTGGCGCAGCGGCGCAGGGCCTGCATCAGCTGGCTGAAATAGCGCGGGCCGATGCTCTGTGGTTCATCAGCCTTGCTCATGCTGCCAAGCAGGCGGCCGAGGGTGCGATAGGCCTGGGGATTGTTGGCCATCAGCAAATACTTGTAGCGCGAATGAAAGCGCACCAGCGCGCCACGGTTCAGGCCCTCGGCCAGCAGGCGCTGCCAGTCGGCGTAGGCGTAAACGCGGCTTATGAAGTTCTCGCGCAGCACAGGGTCATGCAGGCGGCCTTCTTCTTCTACTGGCAGGTCCGGGCGCAATGCGCAGAAAGCCTGGGCATAGACGCCACGGCCACCATGCACGGCCGGGTGGCCGTTGTCCTGATAAACCTTTACCCGTTCCAGGCCGCATGAAGGTGACTTCTGCATGAAGATGTAGCCGCAGATGTCGTCAAGCTCGTTGGCCATCTGCTCGCCATAGGTGCGCAGCGGGTCGGTCAGGTCCTTGCCGGGGTCGCGGGTGCCGACCACTTCGGGTTGCTCGGGGTTGCCGACCAGGCGAATCGGGTCGCGCGGGACACCCAAGCCGATTGCCACTTCCGGACACACGGGTAGCCAGTCGAAGTGCTGTTCCAGCTGTTTACGGCACAGGTCGGAGGCCTTGTGGCCGCCGTTGTAGCGCACGCTGTGCCCGGTCAGGCAGGCGCTGATGGCGATACGCGGCTTGCTGTGGGCGGAAGGGTCGTGCATGGCTGCCTCCGAAAATAAACCTGTACGTGACTCGAAACTTGTACAGGTTTATTTCAGCACAGCGCTGAAGTTATGCAAACTAGTATTTTTGTATAGTTCGGCATCACTCAAGGTGTTCGAGCAAGCGCCGCGCTGCTTCCTGGCCACTGAGCCATGCGCCCTCGACTCGGCCGGACAGGCACCAGTCCCCACAGGCGTACAAGCCCTGGTCAGCATCGGCCAGTGCGCCCCACTCATGGTTGCTACTGGGGCGGGCATAGAGCCAGCGGTGGGCCAGGGCGAAGGTGGGCGGGGGGACCACGCAGCCGACCAGCTCGGCGAATTCGCCCCACAGCTGCTCGATCACTTCATCCTTTGGCAGGTCGATGTGTTGCCGGCTCCAGTCTGACGTTGCGTGCAGTACCCAGGTGTCCAGGTGCTCGTCGCGGCCAGGCTTGCTGCGATTGCGGGCCAGCCAGTCCAGCGGGTTGTCCTGCACGAAGCAGCCTTGCATTGGTGTATCCAGCGGTGTCTCGAAGGCAAGGGCGACGGCCCAGGTAGGTTCCATTTGCACGCCAGCGGCCACGGCTGCCAGCTTCGGTGTGGCGGCCAGAAGTGGCGTGGCCTGCGGTGCCGGGACGGCAATGACCACACGGCTGTAGGGGCCGTGGCTGCAACCTTCGGTATCTTGCAGGTGCCAGTACTGCTTGCCGCGAAACACTTCCGCTATGCGGCAGCCGAAGTTGACGGTGACGTCCTTGAGCAAGCCGCGGGTAATGGCGCTCATGCGTGGCACGCCCACCCAGCGCGTCTGCTCGTCGGGGGAGGGTGTAAGTTCGCCATCACGGTAGTTGTACAGTTGGGGTTTCCACTGCTCGGCCCAGCCGGCGGCCACCCATTGCTGCACCTGATCGACGAAGCGTCGGTCACGGGCAGTGAAGTACTGTGCGCCCAGGTCGAGCGCGCCGGCTTCGCTGCGCTTGCTGGCCATGCGCCCGCCACTGCCGTGGCCTTTGTCGAACAAGTGCACGGATTGCCCGGCCTTCTGCAAGGCCTGGGCGGCTGACAAACCGGCGATGCCGGCCCCGATGATGGCGATAGGTACTGTCATGATGGCCTCTTCAAACCTTGCTGTGAGCAGACTACGCTGTCAGGCAAACCTGTACAATGCCAAAATTATGTATAAGGTTATTCCGTGTTGGCGGCAGGTTGGCCTATGTTTATCCGAGAGCGTCGGGTCAAAAAAGTGCCTTGCTGTTAAAAATAGACCACCGACGCATTCTGCGAGGACACAGCCATGCATATATTGCTGACAGGTGGCACCGGTTTGATTGGCAAGCATCTGTGCCAGTACTGGCTGGGCCAAGGGCATCGGCTTACGGTTTGGAGCAGGCGTCCTGAACAGGTGGCGAAAATCTGTGGTAGCGGGGTGCGTGGTATCGCGCGCCTGGAGCAGTTAGAGGCCGACGATCATCTTGATGCGGTGGTCAACCTTGCCGGTGCGCCGATTGCCGACAGGCCCTGGACGGCCGCCCGGCGCAACGTGCTGTGGGCCAGCCGTGTCACCCTTACCGAGCAATTGCTGGCTTGGTTGGGCACCCGTGAGCAGCGCCCGGAGGTGTTGATCTCCGGCTCTGCGGTAGGTTGGTACGGAGACGGTGGCGAACGCGAACTGACCGAGGCCTCTCCCCCGGTGCGTGAAGATTTCGCCAGCCAGTTGTGTATTGCCTGGGAAGAGACCGCCCAGCGTTCGCAAGCGCAGGGAATACGCGTGGTACTGGTCCGTACCGGCCTGGTGCTGGCCAGCGATGGCGGCTTTTTGTCGCGCCTGCGCATGCCCTTCAAACTGGGGCTGGGCGGGCCTTTGGGCAATGGGCGGCAATGGATGCCCTGGGTTCATATAGACGACCAGGTCGCCCTGATTGATTTTCTCTTGCAGCACAAGGATGCCAGCGGTCCTTATAATGCCTGCGCGCCGGAGCCTGTGCGCAACCGTGAGTTTGCCAGGCGACTGGGCCGCGCCCTGCATCGGCCGGCGCTGTTGCCAGTGCCGGCATTGCTGCTCAAGGCCGGGCTTGGCGAGATGTCCACCTTGCTGCTGGGAGGCCAGCGGGCGCGCCCGGTACGCTTGCTGGAAGCCGGCTTCACCTTCCGCTTCAACGATCTGCAATCGGCGCTGGACAACCTGTCCAGTCGCCTCTGACATAGGACGCTGCATGACCGATCACGCCCTGCTGCTGGTCAACCTGGGTTCCCCGGCCTCCACCTCGGTGGCCGATGTGCGCCGCTACCTCAACCAGTTCCTCATGGACCCGTACGTGATCGACCTGCCGTGGCCGGTGCGGCGTTTGCTGGTGTCGCTGGTCCTGATCAAGCGCCCGGAGCAGTCGGCACATGCCTACGCTTCGATCTGGTGGGAGGAGGGCTCGCCTCTGGTAGTGCTGACCCGTCGCCTGCAGGCCGCGATGGCCGAGCACTGGCCCCATGGCCCGGTGGAAATCGCCATGCGCTACGGCCAGCCGGCCTTGCCTGATGTGTTGGCGCGGCTGGCCGCCCAAGGTGTGCGCAAGGTGACTTTGGCACCGCTTTATCCACAGTTCGCCGACAGCACGGTGACCACTGTGATCGAGCAGGCAAAACAGACGGTCAGCGAGCACCAGTTACCGTTGCAGATGCGCGTGCTGCAGCCGTTCTATGAGCACCCGGCGTACATCGAGGCGCTGGCAGCCAGCGCCCGGCCGTACCTGGAGCAGGGTTACGACCACCTGCTACTGAGCTTCCATGGTTTGCCGGAACGGCACCTGAAGAAACTGTTTCCGAAGGGGGTCAAGCACGACCTGCGCGCTGCCGATTGCTGCCACGGTGCAACCGCCGAAGTAAGTTCGGTTTGCTATCGCGGGCAATGCCTGGCTACGGCCAAAGCCTTTGCGCAGAGCATGGGCATACCGGATGGCAAATGGTCGGTATCGTTCCAGTCGCGGCTGGGCCGGGACAAGTGGATCGAACCCTACACCGAGACGCGGCTGGATGAGCTGGCCAAGGCCGGTGTGAAGAAGCTGCTGGTGATGTGCCCGGCGTTTGTGGCGGATTGCATCGAGACGCTGGAAGAGATAGGCATGCGTGGCAGCGAGCAGTTTGTCGAGGCGGGCGGCCAGGAGCTGGTGCTGGTGCCGTGCCTGAATGATCACCCGGAGTGGGTGAGGGTGTTGGCTGATATGTGTGAAAAGGCCTGAATCGAAGGGGCCGCTTTGCGGCCCCTTCCGACCGGTCATACATCCAGCTTCTTGTGCTTCCAGCTGTCATTACCCGGCAGAATCAGGTTCAGGGCAATAGCCACAATGGCGCACAGGGCGATGCCCTTCAGGCCCCAGTCATCCGGGCCGTCACCGCTGCCGATCAGCACGCCGCCGATACCGAACACCAGTGTCACCGAGACGATCACCAGGTTGCGTGCCTCGCCCAGGTCAATCTTGTGGCGGATCATGGTGTTCATGCCCACCGCTGCAATCGAGCCGAACAGCAGGCAAAGAATGCCGCCCATCACCGGCACCGGGATGCTCTGCAGCAGCGCGCCGAACTTGCCGATGAACGCAAGGGTAATGGCGAAGACCGCCGCCCAGGTCATGATCTTCGGGTTGTAGTTCTTGGTCAGCATCACCGCGCCGGTCACTTCGGCATAGGTGGTGTTGGGCGGGCCGCCGAACAGGCCGGCTGCAGTAGTCGCCAGGCCGTCGCCCAGCAACGTCCGGTGCAGGCCAGGCTTTTTCAGGTAGTCACGGCCGGTCACGCTGCCCACTGCAATCACCCCGCCGATATGCTCGATCGCCGGCGCCAGCGCAACCGGGACGATGAACAGAATGGCCTGCCAGTTGAACGCAGGGGCGGTGAAATTGGGAATTTCCAGCCACGGTGCGGCAGCGATCCTGGCGGTGTCGACCACGCCAAAGGCGAACGACAGGGCAAAGCCCACCAGCACGCCGGAGATGATGGGTACCAGGCGGAAAATGCCCTTGCCGAATACGGCAACGATCAAGGTTGTCAGCAGCGCTGGCATCGAGATCAGCATGGCCGTCTTGTACGGCATCAGTGCCGTACCGTCCCCACCTTTGCCCATCGCCATGTTGGCGGCGATCGGTGCCATGGCCAGGCCGATGGAGATGATCACCGGGCCGATCACCACCGGCGGCAGCATGCGGTCGATGAAACCGGTGCCTTTGATTTTTACCATCAGCCCCATGAAGGTGTACACGAAGCCGGCAGCCATTACGCCACCCATGGTCTCGGCAAGGCCGAACTGGCCTTTGGCGAGGATGATCGGCGTGATGAAGGCAAAGCTCGAGGCCAGGAACACCGGTACCTGACGACCGGTGACCAGCTGGAATAGCAGCGTGCCGATGCCGGCGGTGAACAGCGCGACGTTTGGGTCGAGGCCGGTGATCAGGGGCATCAGCACCAGCGCGCCGAATGCCACGAAGAGCATCTGCGCGCCCGAAACGACCTGGCGCCAGAGCGGGTCGTTGAAGCCGTCCTGCATGGTCAGGCGTCCTTTTGCTTGGTGCCGAAGATCTTGTCACCGACATCACCCAGGCCTGGCACGATGTAGCCGTGCTCGTTCAGGCGCTGGTCGATCGAGGCGGTGTAGATCTTCACGTCCGGGTGGGCTTTTTCCACCACCTCGATGCCTTCTGGTGCGGCGACAAGCACCATGGCGCGAATCTCTTTGCAGCCGGCCTTTTTCAGCAGGTCGATGGTGGCAACCATCGAGCCGCCGGTGGCCAGCATCGGGTCGATGATCAGGGCCAGGCGCTGGTTGATGTCCGGCGCGAGCTTTTCCAGATAGGTGTGGGCTTCGAGGGTTTCTTCGTTTCGGGCAACGCCGACGGCGCTGACCTTGGCCCCCGGGATCAGGCTGAGCACGCCGTCGAGCATGCCGATGCCGGCGCGCAGGATCGGTACTACGGTGATCTTCTTGCCGGCGATTTTTTCAACCGAGACCTTGCCACACCAGCCGTCGATCTCGTAGGTTTCGAGGGGCAGGTCCTGGGTGGCTTCATACGTCAGGAGCGCGCCGACTTCCTGGGCGAGTTCGCGAAAATTCTTGGTGCTGATATCGGCACGGCGCATCAGGCCAAGCTTGTGGCGGATCAGCGGATGGCGGATCTCACGAGTGGGCATAGGGGAGGGCTCCGAAAGGCGGGCAAAAAAACCGCGCTAGATTAATCTATTCAGCCTGTGCTGTCGTCTGGTCATTCTGGACGTTAGTCCATAAATGCTTGATCTGTGACGAGCGGATGCGTACCTTTGCCCGCTTTTCCAAAATGCCCCCCGGAGCGCGCCATGTCCGCCGATCTCGAGCATATCCGTCAAGTCATGCATGAAGCTGACTGCCTGTACACCGAAGCCGAAGTCGAAGCGGCCATCGCCAAAGTCGGCGAGCAGATCTGCAAGGACCTGCACGACAAGAACCCGGTTGTGTTCTGCGTGATGAACGGTGGCCTGATCTTCTCCGGCAAACTGCTGACCCACCTGCAGTTCCCGCTGGAAGCCTCGTACCTGCATGCTACCCGCTACCGCAACCAGACCAGCGGTGGCGAGCTTTTCTGGAAGGCCAAGCCGGAAGTGTCGTTCATCGACCGTGACGTGTTGATCGTTGACGATATCCTCGACGAAGGCCACACCCTCAGCACCATCATCGAGTTTTGCAAGCATGCCGGCGCCCGCTCGGTGTACACCGCTGTGCTGATCGACAAGGACCACGACCGCAAGGCAAGCCCTGACCTCAAGGCCAACTATGTGGGCCTGCCTTGTGTCGATCGCTATATCTTCGGTTACGGCATGGACTACAAAGGTTACTGGCGCAACGCTAACGGCATCTTCGCCGTAAAGGGGCTGTAACCGTGCGCCAGCCTGCGTTCATCGACCAATCGCTGTTCGCCGGGCTGGCCGAAAAGGCCGCTGCCAACCCGCGCGGGCGGCAGCACCATAACTTTCACGCTATGGAAGAGCCCTGCCACCGCATGGCCGTCGGGCTGCAACCAAGCACCTACATTCCGCCGCATCGCCATTTGAGCGCCGACAAGGCTGAAACCTTGATAGCGCTCAAGGGGCGTTTTGGCCTGTTGATCTTCGATGAACAAGGCGCGGTGACTGACAAGCGGGTGCTGCAGGCCGGTGGCGACTGTCTGGGTGTGGATCTGGCGCCTGGTACCTACCATGGCTTGGTGGTGCTGGAGCCTGACAGCATCCTGTTCGAGTGCAAGGCTGGGCCATACCGACCAGTGGGCGAGGGCGAGCACGCACACTGGGCGCCGCGCGAGGGTGAGGCCGGCGTGGCCGATTACCAGGCCTGGATGCGCGCGCAGTTCGATTGATACTGCCTGTACCCGGCGTGCTAGAGTGCTCCTTCATACAAGGAGCCTCACATGCGTGCGATTCTTCCCCTCCTGCTGGCGGTCAGCCTGCCGCTCGCTGCCGCACCGCTGCACAGTCAGTTCCTGCCTCCTGATGACCAGTCCCTGCGCCAGGAAGCACCGACCAGCCAGCAATTGCTGCAAGTGACTGACTATTCGGTGGTCGTAGGGGCTCAGCGCCAGTCCGATCAGCAGCCGATCCCGATCACATCGTCGTTGCAGGTGCGCCTGAAAGGCAAGCCGCTGAGCAAGGGTGCGACCATTGCCCAGGTGCTGCTGACGTTCGATGGTGAAGCGGCCAAAAGCCTGAAAAAGCCTGTGTATGACGCTAAAACCCGCACCTTGAGCCTGAACTACCCGGTGAGCAACTACCGGGTGGTCATGGACCTGCTGCGTAACGAAACCCTGTACGTGCAGTTTCTGACTTACGGCAACGGCCACATCTGGGCCGACTTGCACACCGGGACGGTACGTACGCGTTGAGGCGCGAAGCCTGCGGGGGGTAAACTGCCGGCCTTCGAAATTCCGTGATGGTCCAGTTGGAGTCGGCAATGCGTAAAGACAAGAAACAGGTAATCGGTGACGAAATCAGCGACGACTACATCAAGTCGTTCCTTCAGTTCGAGCCGGCCGATGGTGTGACTTCGCCGTCGCTGCACAAGCTGGTCAAGGCCTACCGTGGCCTGCGCGTGGACGACTTCGAGCGCTTTGTAGGCTTCTTCGTCGAAGCTGGCCTGGACCTGGACGGCAAGGACGAGCACGGCAAGACCTTCGTCGAGCAGATTGCCGACCAGCGCAATGCCCCTGAGTACATCGAGATCATCGATAAAGCCCGTGGCTGATCTGTAGCCAGTGCCGGCCTCTTCGCGGGCGCGCCCGCTCCCACAGGAGTCGCGCCGCACCTGCGGGCATTACCGAACCTGTGGGAGCGGGCATGCCCGCGAAGAGGGCGGTACAGGCTGATCAAGCGCCAGGCACAAAAAACGCCCCGAGGGGCGTTTTTGCGTTTCAGACCGGCTTAAGCGTAGTGCTTGGCCGCCGGGCTGCTCTCTGCCAGGTCCAGGGCCGCGTCGTTATCGGCACTGATCTTGTGGTACAGCGCAGCATCGGTTGCCAGGGTCTTCTCGCGAGCCGGGAAGATTTCCTTGAGCTTGGCAGCCCAGGCACCCTTGGCCTGCTCGGGGAAGCAGCGCTCGATCAGTTCCAGCATGATCGATACGGTTACCGAAGCACCCGGCGATGCGCCGAGCAGTGCAGCCAGGCTGCCGTCCTGGGCCGAGACCAGCTCGGTACCGAACTGCAGCACGCCGCCTTTTTTCGGGTCTTTCTTGATGATCTGCACGCGCTGACCCGCCACTTCCAGGCGCCAGTCCTCGGCCTTGGCCTGCGGATAGAAACGACGCAGGGCTTCCAGACGCTGCTCCATCGACTGCATCACTTCGCTGACCAGGTACTTGGTCAGGTCCATGTTGTCGCGGGCCACGGCCAGCATCGGGCCGATGTTGCCCATGCGCACCGACAGCGGCAGGTCCATCAGCGAGCCGTGCTTGAGGAACTTGGTAGTGAAACCGGCATACGGACCGAACAGCAGCGAAGTCTTGCCGTCCACGACGCGTGTGTCCAGGTGCGGCACCGACATCGGCGGGGCGCCGACAGCGGCCTGGCTGTAGACCTTGGCCTGGTGCTGCTTGACGATTTCCGGGTTGTCGCAACGCAGCCACTGGCCGCTGACAGGGAAGCCGCCGAAGCCTTTGCTTTCCGGGATGCCGGACAACTGCAGCAGCGGCAGGGCCGCGCCGCCAGCGCCGAGGAAGACGAAGCGGGCGTCGACTTCACGGCTGCCGCCGCTGTTGACGTCCTTGATGCTCACGGTCCAGCCGCTGCCGTTACGGCGCAGGCCGACCACCTTCTTGCTGTACTTGACCTGCGCGTCCGGCGAGTCGCCCAGCAGCTTGAGCAGCTTGTTGGTCAGTGCGCCGAAGTTGACGTCGGTGCCTTTGGCCACGCGGGTAGCGGCGATGTGCTGGTCGGCCGGGCGGCCAGGCATCATCAGCGGCATCCAGTCGTTCATCACGGCCTTGTCTTCGGTGTATTCCATCTCGGCGAAGGCGTGGTGCTGCTTGAGCAGCTCGAAGCGCTTCTTGAGGAAGGAAACACCCTTGTCACCCTCGACATAGCTCAGGTGCGGGACAGGGTTGATGAAGGCACGCGCCGAGCCGAAGTTGCCCTTCTTGGTCAGGTAGGCCCAGAACTGGCGCGAAACCTCGAACTGGGTGTTGATGTGCACGGCCTTCTTGATGTCGATGCTGCCATCGGCGGCCTGCGGCGTGTAGTTCAGCTCGCACAGGCCGGCGTGGCCGGTGCCTGCGTTGTTCCAGGGGTTGGAGCTTTCCGCGGCCCCGGAGTCCATCGCCTCGACGACCTCAAGCTTCAGGGTCGGGTCAAGCTCCTTGAGCAGTACGGCCAGGGTGGCACTCATGATGCCCGCGCCTACCAGTACCACATCAACCGATTCGTTCTGCGCCATTTAACGCGTCTCCACAATCTACAGCTACCTAATTGACAGCATAGGACCTGGGTTTGCCAGGGTCGCCATGTCCGACTTTTCGCAGTTCTTGCAACTTCCGCGGACACCGCCAATCAGTCTTCGGGTTCGTGCATTGAACGCCGTTTGCCACAGGTGCGGCAATTCGACTTATGGTCAAGGTGTCGTGCGTGCGTTATGGAACGGTTCAGACACTCATACGGGATGAGCGCATCTGCCGCCTGTTCAGGGCTGTTCGGGACACATCTGCCGCTTTTGCACATGCCAGACTGTTCATTTGCTCGCCACACTCTTGTGAAGTTGTGAAAACCGTTTTTTCACGCTCTTTTGGAGACGTGAACCTCAAAAGGGGACTGCGCGATGGCAACCCGCAGGTTCATGCAGTGTGAAGGGCCAGAAAAAGCAGGCACGACAGCCGATGCAAGACCTGAGTGGAAGGCTCTCTGTGGGCGAAGCGGTGAAGTTGCCGGGGTCAATCGGCGAGTGCGGGGCCCGATCAGGAGACGTCCTTATAATCGGGGGGAGATTATAGCGATGTCGCGGGCAGAAATGTCGCCATTCGTGGTTTTTATTGCAGCGTTTGTCAGGCAGCGAGGAGGCGCTGGTGCCAACGGCGGTTTGCGCGAGCGCAAACCCGGGCTTCGGCGGGCAGCTCGCGCCCCAGCCAGGCCAGCTGAATTTCGCTGATCTGCACCCAGTCGATGCCCCGTGGTGCCTGGCTGCATTGCTTGAAGGCCAGGCATTTGCCATCCGCGTCAAGGCGGGCATAAGCGTTGTGACGCGACCGTTGGAAGAGCTGAGTCCAGAGCGAGGTCATGGCGGCGAGTCCTTTGCGTTAGGGCTTGGCGCAAGGATAAGGGTGTGGCGATGAAACGATTGTGACAAGCGGGCCGGGCCGATGACTGGTCTGTGCCTGGCTAGGTATACTGTGGGCCTTTGCCGCATTTTCTGGAGAAACGCGCATGTTGCAACGTCTGTTGTTCGGTTTGATCGCCGTGGCCAGCCTTAGCCTGGTCGGTTGTGCCCACAGCCCGCAACAACTCAACCCGCAACCCACGCTCAAGGCCCAGCTGGCCCCGGTCGGCCATGGCCAGCCGGTGGTGGTCCGGGTAGTTGATGGCCGGCCTTCACAGTCCCTGGGTACCCGCGGTGGCATGTACCCCGAGACCAGCACCATCAGCGTCAGCGGTAACGACGTGGTGCCCAAGCTGCAGGCTCAGGCTGAAGCCGCTGTGCGCCTGCTCGGCTTCACCCCGACCCCGAACGCCGGCAATGCACCGCAGCTGACCGTGACCCTGGCCGAGCTGAAGTATCAGTCGCCGAAAGACAACCTTTACGTGACCGAGGCTACCATCGGCGCCACCTTCCGCGCTGATGTGACCAATGGCGGCCGCCGTTACAGTGGCCGTTATGGCGCTTCGCTGGACCAGCGTTTCGGCATGGCGCCGAACCAGGACACCAACACCCAGCTGGTGGGTGATGTGCTGAGCGATGCCCTGACCCGCCTGTTCAAGGACCCGAGCATCGGGCAGGTGCTGGGTCAGTAAGCTTCAGGTGGTGCAAGAAAACCCGCTGCCTGAGTGACAGGCAGCGGGTTTTTTGTTGTCTGGCCGGTACAGATCTACGCCGCTTCTATGTGGAAATCCAGCAAGCTGAACCCAGTGCCGGCATCCACTTCGGGCAAGTCCTCATGCACATGTCCGCCAAGCGCACAGTAGACCAGCCACTGGCGGTCCTGCACGTTGATGGCAAAACCATCGATCAGCGCCTGTTGTTCATCGCTCTGGGCAACGAGGTAGAGGCGGTCCTGGTTTTCGGCGTGCAACATGAAAAAGCTCCGGGTCATCAAAAGGTCGACAGGGTCGCCTGTATGGATGACGAGCGGATGACAGATGAAATTTAATGACAGTTTGTCGCCAAGGCCGGGCGCCACGGTGCGACTTGGGTAGAATGCTGGCCTTTGCCACTGCTCACACCGAGGTTGCGTGATGTCCTTGCAAGTGCTCTGGGGGTTCCTGGCCGCCCATCCCACCAAGCTGATCAACCTGCTGGCGCTGCTGCTGACCTGCCCGGGCGGTTTGCTGCTGCACAGTGCGCGGCGGCGCGAGGCCGAAACCCGCGCGTACATGGCAGTAGACGAGGGGGTAGTGGACGCTTTCGAACTTCGGGTGCCGAAATACTTCTACATCCTGGGCTTTTCGTGCCTGGCGATGGCGCTGCTGCTGTCCTGGTTCAGCACCTGGGTCTGAGAACCATCGGGGCTGCAACGCAGCCCCAAACCTGATCAGGCTACAGGTGCCTGCTGCCTGACCTGATACTGGTTGCGCACCGGCGTCGCATACTGCAACACCAGGTACGGCCGCTGCTCTTGCGGGCAGGCATCCAGGCGCCGTTGCCATTCTTCCTTGGCCTTGGCCAGCTCATCCGCCGGGAACACCCTCTCGGCGCTTGGCACCTGCAGGGCTTCGTCCTTGCCCTCCCACATCGCATATGCCAGGTAATGCACCGGGAACAGTCGGTAGCCCCCCAGAATCTGCCGGTCAATCTCTGCCGCCAGCTGTTTTGTGTCTTCGTGGTACTCGGTTACCGGCGGCGCGAAGTTGATGTGGACTCGGCCCTTGTAGCCGGTAATGCCTTTGGCAATGCTGTTGTCATCTTCGCCCGGCGCCTTCTTGTAGGTGCCGGTAGTGGCGCGGATGTACAGCTCGCGGGCCTTGGCCTGGTCGCACGGGTCGTATTCGTAGCTGATCGACACCGGGGTCAGGTTCAGGCTCTGGATCACTGCACCGAACGGTTCGTCCTTGCGGCTCATGTGGAACATCTTGAGGATCGCCGAGTCGGTACGGTCGTCACCGTCCTTGGCCCGACCTTCGGCCTGGGCGATCCAGATCGAGGTGGCATCGTTGCGGATCGAGTGGTTGATGTAAGCCGACAGCAGTTGGTAAGCAGCCAGTTTTTCGCGCCGCCCGCTGATCGAACGGTGCACGATGAAGCTCTTGTTCAGGCGCATCATGTCGCTGACAAAGGGCTTTTGCAGCAAATTGTCGCCAATGGCGATGCGCGGCGTGGGCAGGCCGGCGTGGTACACCGCATAGTTGACGAAGGCCGGGTCCATGACGATGTCACGGTGGTTGGCCAGGAACAGGTAGGCGGTGCCGGCCTTGAGCTGTTCCACACCCGAGTAGGTGACGCCGTCGGTGGCGCGATCGATGGTCTGGTCGACGTAGTACTCGACTTTGTCCTGCAAGGTCGAGACACAGGTAACACCGGCGAATTCCTTGCGCAGGCGGCGTGCGATCAAGGGCTTGAGCAACCAGCCGAGAGCGCCGGCCGCCCGTGGAAAGCGGAAGTGGGTGAGGATATCGAGGAATGCCGGGTCGCTGAGCAGGCGTGCCAGAACGGCAGGGACCTCAGCGTCGTCGTACGGTCGGATGGCATCGAATTCGCCCATCATGCTCTCTTGTTGGAAACGGCTAGGGTAATAAGGTAGGGACGGGCTCCGAAAAACGGCTCGGACGCACACAGACCCTGTAAACAGACCGGCAATTATACGCATAAGTCACTGCGGAGGCCGCGATGCTGGAAACCGACTTCTATGATTGCCCTTATTGTGGCGAACGTGTGGAAACTACCGTCGATCTGTCTGCGGGCGACCAGGTTTATACCGAGGATTGCCAGGTGTGCTGTCAGCCTGTGGTGTGCATTCTGCAGGTGCATGGTGACGAATGGATGCTTGAAGTCCGCCGCGAGGACGACACCTGATGCAGCGTATCTACGAACCGGAAAGCCTGCTTGAGGCGCAAATGCTGGCAGGCATGCTTGCCAGCGAGGGGATCGATGTACACGTGGTCGGCCGTGACCTTGTCGGTGCCGCCGGCGAGCTGCCCTTGCAGGGCCTGCTGGGGCTCGTCGTGGCTGATGAGCAGGCCGAATGCGCACGGCAGCTGATCGATGCGTACAATGATGCCCAGCCACTGGTTGGCGACGAACCGGAGAATGTCCCCGGTACCTTGATCTGCTAGGTTCTGAATTCGCCCATGTGTGGACGTTATGCCCTGTTTCGCTGGCCCCAGGCCCTTGCCAGTCTGCCGGGCTTTCCCGTCGGCCAGCCGGCCCAATGGAATATATCGCCTGGGGCGTCGGTGCTGATCCAGCGTCAGCTTGACGGCCAGCAGCAACTGGCCAAGGCGCGCTGGGGGTTGACCCCGGCCTGGCTCACCGACCTGTCCCGCACCCCTGCCCATGCCCGCGCCGAAACGCTGGCCGAACAACCGATGTTTCGCGATGCATTTCGTCAGCGCCGCTGCCTGATGCCGGCCAACGGCTTTTACGAATGGCGTGGCAGCGTGCGCAAACGCCCGTTCTGGTTGACCCCGGGGGAGGGCGCGTCGCTGTACTTTGCGGCGGTGTGGGAGGCCTATCCGGTGCAGGACCAGGTATGGCTGAGTTGCGCGGTGGTGACCCAGGCGGCCATGAATCAGCGTCGGCCGCTCATCCTCGACGAAGCGGGGCAGGCGGCCTGGCTTGACCCGGACACGCCGATTACCCGCTTGCACGAGCTGCTGGCCAGCCCACCGGCGACGTTGCGTGAGCGGGCCTTGGCCAATTTCGTCAATGACCCGAAGCTGGATGCGCCGGAGTGTCTTACCCCTGCTTGATGGGGGGCTGTGCCGGCCCTTTCGCGGGCAAGCCCGCTCCTACAATGATCGTGTTACCCCTTTAGGAGCGGGCTTGCCCGCGAAGAGGCCGGTTCAGGCGACGAAAATCTTCCCTGCGGCTATGGCAGCCACTGGCGACTCGGCCTAGGATACGGCGCATGTGGATAGGGAGTGTTTTCATGCGTAAGTCTTTTGTCATCAGCCTGCTGAGTGCTGGCATCCTGCTGGCCGGCTGCCAGGCGGTGAATACCACCAGCGGCGGTGCTGTTGGCGTCGAACGCCAACAGTACATGTTCAGCATGCTCTCGACCGATGAGGTCAACCAGATGTACGCGCAGTCGTATCAGCAGACCCTGGGTGAAGCATCGAGCAAGGGTGTGCTCGACAAGTCCAGCGCCGATGCCAAGCGTGTGCAGGCCATTGCCAACCGCCTGATCGCCCAGGCGCCCAAATTCCGCCCGGATGCCGCGCAGTGGGACTGGCAAGTCAACGTGATCAAGAGTGATGAACTGAACGCCAACTGCGGCCCGGGCGGCAAGATCATCGTCTACACCGGGCTGATCGATCAGCTCAAGCTCACCGATGCGGAAATTGCCGCAGTGGTGGGGCACGAGATTGCCCACGCCTTGCGCGAGCATAGCCGCGAGGCCATGTCCAAGGCATACGGTGTGGAAATGGCTCGCCAGGGTGCCGGTGCCATCTTTGGCCTCGGCCAGAGCAGCATGGCCATGGCCGACACGGTGGTGAACTACGCCATGACCTTGCCCAACAGCCGGGCCAACGAAAACGAGGCCGACCTGATTGGCCTGGAGCTGTCGGCCCGTGCCGGCTACGACCCGAATGCCGCGATCACCCTGTGGAACAAGATGAGCAAGGCTTCCGAAGGTGCACCGCCTGAGTTCATGAGTACTCACCCGGCGTCCGCGAGCCGCATTGCTTCGCTGCAGGCGGCGATTCCGAAGGTGATGCCGCTGTATCAGGCTGCCGCCAAGCCGTAAATGCCTGAATCCTGGGGCTGCATGGCAGCCCCCCCGGTTTTCCCTTTACCCAATCCAGCCACTGGCCTTCATTGCCGAATAGACGGCCACGATTGCCAGTACGAAGAACGCCGTTGCCGCCAGGCGGCGAATCAGCGTCAACGGCAGTTTGTCTGCCGCGAAGTTACCCGCCAGTACCACCGGCACGTTGGCAATCAGCATACCCAGGGTTGTGCCGATAATAACCATGATCAGGTGCGGATACTGCGCCGCCAGCATCACGGTAGCGACCTGGGTCTTGTCACCGATTTCGGCCAGGAAGAACGCAATCAGCGTCGTCAGGAACGGCCCGAAACGGCGAGCCGGGTTCTCGTCGTCATCCATCTTGTCCGGTACCAGCGTCCACAGTGCGGTGGCCGTAAAGCTCGCAGCCAGGATCCAGTGCAGGGCCGAATCGCTGAAGAAGCTGCCGACCCACGCCCCCACGGCACCGGCTGCGGCATGGTTGGCCAAGGTGGCGGCGATGATGCCGGCGATGATCGGCCAGGGTTTGCGGAAGCGGGCAGCGAGAATGAGTGCGAGCAGTTGCGTCTTGTCGCCGATCTCGGCCAGGGCAACGATAGCGGTGGGGACCAACAGTGATTCCAGCATCAGGATTCCTACGGGGGCGGGTCGACACGGCTATGACACGTACAGCCTCCCCGCCCCGGGTAAGGTGTGCGTGTCATAGGTCTTGTCAAACCCTCGATCCGTCTATGCGGATCTCTCCATGCAGGCGTGCATGGTGGGTCGCACGCGCCATGGTCTGTGGACCAAGTATGTTGACGCGTACCGGGCGAGCTGGGTGCTCGCGGGAGACTACTCCCCTAGGACGGTGCGGATTCTGCCTAGGCAAAACGTTTTCGGCAAGCGCTGTTTTTTATCCGCGAGTTGCCTGGTAGATGCGGAAACCGTCGGCCTCGTCACGTACCTGGCAGTTGCCCAACGCCCCTTCGATCAGTGGTTGGTAGCGCAGGAAACTGTTGGCGACCAAGCGCATTTCGCCACCTTTTCGTAGATGAACGGCCGATTTTTTCAGCAAGTTTTCCGAAGCCTGATAGTTGGTATGAACGCCGGTGTGGAATGGCGGGTTGCTCAGTATAAGGCTCAGTTCGGTAGGGGCGGCGTCGATGCCATCGCCGCTGATCACTTCGCCTTCCAGGCCGTTGGCAGCCAGCGTCAGGCGGCTGGCGGCCACGGCGAAGGCATCCACGTCCAGCAAGGTCACCCGGCTTTGTGGGTAACGGCGTTTGAGCGTGGCACCCAGTACCCCGGCACCGCAGCCAAAGTCCAGCATGTGGCCACCGGGCAGTCCGTCAAGATGCTTCAGGAGCAGGGCGGTACCTCGGTCGAGTCGGCCATGGCTGAATACCCCAGGCAGGCTGACCACCTGCAACGGGCCGTCTTCGAGGGCCAGCTCGAAGCGCTCGGCCAGGCTTTCCAGCGGTTTTGCCTGCGGTGCCTGGTCGATGGTCACTTGCCACAGCTGGCAGTGCCGGGCGCTGTCGAGTTTGCGTGGCTTGCCAAAGGCCTGCAGCTGCTTGGCCGCGCCCTCGATGCCACCGCGCTTCTCGCCGACCAGGTACAGCTCGCGGCCAGCCAGGCGCGATGCCAGGGCGTTGAGCAGATAGGCGGCCAGCTCGCGGGATTTGGGCAGGAACAGCACGGCGCTGTCGAATGCTGCTTCAGGGGCCTCGACGCCGTAATGGCTGCGGCCTGCGAAGCGGCTTTCGAGCATGGCCTGATCGCCGGCATGCCAGGTCCAGGCCTGGGCCTGAGGCAACTGGCCGAGCAGGTCGTCGGCGGGGGCGCCGGCGATCAGCAGCGGCCCCTGAAACAGCTCTGCCTGACGGAGCAACACTTCACTGCGCGGGTCCATGGACGACGTCTCCTGGAAAAAAGTGGCGCAGTGTAACAGAGGCGGGCGCCTGGCTCAGCTGACCACGCGGCGTGGCTGCCCGGCGAAGAAGGCCTGGGCGTTCTCGCTGAGCTGGCCGACGATGCGCTGGCGCGACTCCACGGCACCCCAGGCGCTGTGCGGGGTGATGATCAGGCGCGGGATGCCGGGCTCCAGCAGCGGGTTGCCGTTGACCGGCGGCTCCACGCTCAGCACGTCGGTGGCCGCGCCGCCCAGGTGACCACCGCGCAGGGCATCGGCCAACGCCTGTTCGTCGATCAGGCCGCCACGGGCGGTGTTGACCACCAGCGCGTTGGGCTTGAGCAGGGCCAGTTCGCGGGCACCGAGCATATGCCGGGTGTGCTCGTTCAGCGGGCAGTGCAGGGTCAGTGCATCAACTTGCGGCAGCAACTCGTCCAGCGGCAGCCGATCGGCGCGCTCCGGGCGGCCTGGGATCTGCCCGCTCAGTACACGCATACCGAAGGCTTCGGCCAGCCTCGCCACTGCGCCGCCCAGTTCGCCGTGGCCGAGCAGGCCGAGGGTTTTGCCCTCCAGCTCGACGATAGGAAAGTCCAGCAGGCAGAACTGGCTGGCCTTGGCCCACTGGCCATCGGCCACCGCCTGGTTGTAGTCGCACAGCCGAGTGGCCAGGGCCAACAGCAGGGCCAGGGTATGCTGGGCTACAGACGGCGTGCCGTAGCCCTGGCAGTTGCACACGGTGATGCCCTGGGCACGGGCGGCGGCCAGGTCGACATTGTTGGTGCCGGTGGCGGCCACCAGGATCAGCTTCAGTTGCGGGTTGGCGGCCAGGGTTGCGGCGTCGAGCATGACCTTGTTGCTGACCACTGCCACGGCGCCCTGCAAGCGTTCCGCGACCTGTTCCGGGCGGGTGGCGGCGAACAGTTCGAACTGGTCGAACTGCTGCTTCAGGGGCGAAAGGTCGAGGTCGCCAAGGTCCAGGGATTGGTGATCGAGAAACACGGCGCGACGCGGGCTGGGCATGAAGATCTCCGGTGGCAGGGAGGGATAAGGGCGTTGTGGCCATTTGCGGGCATGCCCGCGCCCACAAGGTCACCACAACCCTTGCAGGAGCGGGCTTGCCGGCGAAGAGGCCCTCGGCTTCGGCGCAAACCTGAAGCCGCCGCCGCAGTGTCTAGCTCAACCTTGCTGCCCGTCAACGCCCGCCACTCATACCTCTGCCGCGCAAATCATTCCTTCGGCTGATTTGGCCGTCACATTGGCGAACTACAGTAAACCCAGACTTGTCCGGCCCGCTTTTCAGAAAAGGGATCCCCATGTTGCAGACACGCATCATCAAGCCCGCCGAGGGCGCCTATGCCTATCCATTGCTGATCAAGCGCCTGCTGATGTCCGGCAGCCGCTATGAAAAGACCCGGGAAATCGTCTACCGCGACCAGATGCGGCTGACGTATCCACAGCTCAACGAGCGCATTGCCCGCCTGGCCAACGTGCTGACCGAGGCCGGGGTCAAGGCCGGTGACACCGTGGCGGTGATGGACTGGGACAGCCATCGCTACCTGGAATGCATGTTCGCCATCCCGATGATCGGCGCTGTGGTGCACACCATCAACGTGCGCCTGTCGCCCGAGCAGATCCTCTACACCATGAACCATGCCGAAGACCGCGTGGTGCTGGTCAACAGCGACTTCGTCGGCCTGTACCAGGCCATCGCCGGGCAGCTGACCACTGTCGACAAGACCCTGCTACTGACCGATGGCCCGGACAAGACTGCCGAACTGCCCGGTCTGGTCGGCGAGTATGAGCAGCTGCTGGCTGCTGCCAGCCCGCGCTACGACTTCCCGGATTTCGACGAGAATTCGGTGGCCACTACCTTCTACACCACTGGCACCACCGGTAACCCCAAGGGCGTGTATTTCAGTCACCGCCAGCTGGTGCTGCACACCCTGGCCGAGGCCTCGGTCACCGGCAGTATCGACAGCGTGCGCCTGCTGGGCAGCAACGATGTGTACATGCCCATCACCCCGATGTTCCACGTGCATGCCTGGGGCATCCCCTACGCTGCCACCATGCTCGGCATGAAGCAGGTGTACCCAGGGCGCTACGAGCCGGACATGCTGGTCAAGCTTTGGCGTGAAGAGAAGGTCACTTTCTCCCACTGCGTGCCGACCATCCTGCAGATGCTGCTCAACTGCCCGAACGCCCAGGGGCAGGACTTCGGCGGCTGGAAGATCATCATCGGCGGCAGCTCGCTCAACCGTTCGCTGTACCAGGCCGCCCTGGCGCGCGGCATCCAGCTGACCGCCGCGTATGGCATGTCGGAAACCTGCCCGCTGATCTCCGCGGCACACCTGAACGATGAACTGCAGGCCGGCAGCGAGGATGAGCGCGTCACTTACCGTATCAAGGCCGGTGTGCCGGTGCCGTTGGTCGAAGCGGCCATCGTCGACGGCGAAGGCAACTTCCTGCCCGCCGATGGTGAAACCCAGGGCGAGCTGGTACTGCGTGCGCCGTGGCTGACCATGGGCTACTTCAAGGAGCCGGAGAAGAGCGAGGAGCTGTGGCAGGGCGGCTGGCTGCACACCGGTGACGTCGCCACCCTCGACGGCATGGGCTACATCGACATCCGCGACCGCATCAAGGATGTGATCAAGACCGGTGGCGAGTGGGTTTCCTCGCTCGACCTGGAAGACCTGATCAGCCGCCACCCGGCCGTGCGCGAAGTGGCGGTGGTGGGGGTGGCCGACCCGCAGTGGGGTGAGCGCCCGTTTGCCCTGCTGGTGGCACGTGACGGCCACGATATCGACGCCAAGGCGCTGAAGGAACACCTCAAGCCATTCGTCGAGCAAGGTCATATCAACAAGTGGGCGATTCCAAGCCAGATCGCCCTTGTTACTGAAATTCCCAAGACCAGTGTCGGCAAGCTCGACAAGAAACGCATTCGCCAGGACATCGTCCAGTGGCAGGCCAGCAACAGCGCGTTCCTTTCCACGTTGTAACCATTGTGCGGGTCGCGCACGTCAGAGCGTGACCCGCATGCTAGAGAGCCCGCCGCCTTGCCAAACGACAGAAATGCGCCATCCTTGAGCACTACCAGCCCGCAACCGAAGCAAAACTGCAGCGAGTTGGTGGCATGGAGCGCAAATCACACTTTAGAGGGATCAAGCGCCTGTGCCTGCTGGCTATAGTCGGGGCCAGGGGATTTTCAGGAATGGGGGAGGGCGACATGCGCAAGCTGTGTCGCCGCAGGTGCAAGCCTGCAATCCGGTCGCTCGGGCCGTTCTTGAAAGGACTCACTGCCATAACAAAAAAGTACATGGAGTAGCGTCGATGAAATCTGCAAACCTGTTCTGGCGCCGGGCCAAGCTGCCCTTGGCCGTCAGCCTTGCTTCCACGCTCGCAAGTCCTGCTTTCGCTGTCAGTTTCAACATTGGTGAAATCGAAGGCCAGTTCGACTCGTCGCTCTCCATCGGCGCCAGCTGGTCGACGGCCAACCCCAACAAGAACCTGATAGGGGTGAACAACGGCGGCAAGGGCCTGTCACAGACATCCGACGATGGCCACCTGAACTTCAAGAAGGGCGAAACCTTCTCCAAGATCTTCAAGGGTATTCATGACCTGGAGCTCAAGTACGGCGACACCGGTGTGTTCGTGCGCGGCAAGTACTGGTACGACTTCGAACTGAAGGACGAAAACCGCGAGTTCAAGGACATCAGCGACTCCAACCGCAAGGAAGGCGCCAAGTCGTCCGGGGCCGAGCTGCTCGACGCCTTTGTCTACCACAACTACTCCATCGGCGATCAGCCTGGCTCGGTGCGTTTTGGCAAGCAGGTAGTGAGCTGGGGCGAAAGTACCTTCATCGGCGGCGGCATCAACTCGATCAACCCCATCGACGTGTCGGCGTTCCGCCGTCCCGGAGCCGAGATCAAGGAAGGCCTGATTCCGGTCAACATGTTCTACATCTCGCAGAGCCTGACCGACAACCTGTCGGCCGAGGCCTTCTACCAGCTCGAATGGGACCAGACGGTCGTCGATAACTGCGGCACCTTCTTTTCTCAGCCGGACATCATCGCCGACGGCTGTACCGACAACTTGCGCGTGCTCAATAGCAGCCGCACGGTGCCGGGCGCTGCCCAGCAGTTCCTCGCCACGCGGGGCGTGAACATCAACGAAGAGGGTGTGATGGTGCGCCGTGGTGCCGACCGCGATGCGCGTGACAGCGGCCAGTTCGGTGTGGCCATGCGCTATATGTTCGAGCCGTTGGACACGGAGTTCGGCGCCTACTTCATGAATTACCATAGCCGTGCACCCATCTTCAGTGCCACAGGGGCCCCGCCGTCCGTGTTCGCCGGGCTGAGCGCCCTGCCTGCGCAGCTGCGCGCATTGGCGCCTCTGATCGTGGCGGGTAATTCCGAGTACTTTGTGGAATACCCCGAGGACATCCGCCTTTATGGCTTGAGTTTCTCCACCACGTTACCCACTGGCACCGCCTGGAGCGGCGAAGTCAGCTACCGCCCCAACGCGCCAGTGCAGCTCAATACCACGGATATCCTGTTCGCTGGTGTCCGTCCCATTGGCGGCGCGTTGAGCAACGCATCGCTGCTGACCGGTACGCCGGGGCAAGACCTGCATGGGTATCGCCGTAAGGAGATCACCCAGTTCCAGACCACACTGACCCATTTCTTCGACCAGGTGATGGGTGCCAGCCGGATGACTGTAGTCGGTGAAGTGGGTGTTACCCATGTCGGCGGCCTGGAGAATGCCCACGATACCCGCTACGGTCGCGACCCGGTGTTCGGCCCAGGTCCGTTGCCATCCACCGGTGGCGCCGATACCTGCCAGGCGCTCAATGGCAGCACCATCGCCGGCGCCGGTGCGGGGGCGTCCACCGCCAACCTGAACCGCAAATGCGAGAACGACGGCTACACCACCAGCACTTCCTGGGGTTACCGCGGCCGTGTCATCTGGGACTACAACGACGTATTCGCGGGTATCAACCTGAAGCCGAGCGTGGCCTGGTCGCATGACGTGTCCGGTTATTCGCCTGGCCCTGGCGCCAACTTCGAGGAAGGCCGCAAGGCTGTCAGCCTGGGCCTGGACGCCGAGTATCAGAACACCTATACGGCGAGCCTGTCGTACACCAACTTCTTCGACGGCAAGTACAGCACCGTGGATGACCGCGACTTCGTCGCCCTCAGCTTCGGCGTGAACTTCTAAGCATACAGATCCAGGACGACACGACATGAACAAGACCAGAAGTCTGCTGCAAGCCGGTGTGCTGGGCCTGTCCCTGCTGGCGACCAGCGTCATGGCTGCGGTATCCGCCGACGAGGCGGCCAAGCTGGGCAGCACCCTGACCCCGATGGGTGCCGAGAAGGCCGGCAACGCCGACGGCTCCATCGGCCCGTGGGAGCCGCTGTCGAAGACCGCAGGCAGCGTCGACGGCAAGGGCTTCCTGTCCGACCCGTACGGCAGTGAAAAACCGCTGTTCACCATCACGGCGCAGAATGCCGACCAGTACAAGGACAAGCTCTCGCCGGGCCAGCTGGCCATGTTCAAACGCTACCCGAACACCTACAAGATCCCGGTGTTCAAGACCCATCGCGGCGCAACCGTCCCGGCCGATGTGTTCGCTGCCATCAAGGAAAACGCCACCAAAACTACCCTGGTGGAAGGCGGCAACGGCCTGAGCAACTTCCGCACGGCGGTGCCGTTCCCGATCCCGAAAAGCGGCCTTGAGGTGATCTGGAACCACATCACCCGCTACCGCGGCGGCAGTGTCAGCCGCCTGGTGACCCAGGCCACGCCGCAGCAGAATGGCTCGTTCAACCCCGTATACTTCTCCGACCAGTTCGTCTTCCGCGACAAGATGAAGGACTACGACCCGAACAACCCAGGCAACATCCTGTTCTACTTCAAGCAGGAAGTTACTGCGCCTGCGCGCCTGGCCGGGACTGTGCTGCTGGTGCACGAAACCCTCGACCAGGTGAAGGAGCCGCGCAAGGCGTGGATCTACAACGCCGGTCAACGCCGTGTGCGCCAGGCACCGCAAGTGTCGTATGACGGCCCAGGTACCGCCGCCGACGGCCTGCGTACGTCGGACAACCTGGACATGTTCAACGGTGCACCGGACCGTTATGACTGGAAGCTGGAAGGCAAGAAGGAACTGTACATCGCCTCCAACGCCTTCAAGCTGGATGACCCCAAGCTGAAGTACGCCGACATCATCAAGGCCGGGCACATCAACCAGGACCTGGCCCGTTACGAGCTGCGCCGCGTCTGGCACGTAGTTGCAACCCTCAAGCCAGGCCAGCGGCACATCTACGCCAAGCGGGACTTCTACATCGATGAGGACACATGGCAGGCCGCAGTGATCGACCAGTACGACGGCCGTGGCCAACTGTGGCGCGTGTCCGAGGCCCATGCTCAGCCTTATTACAACGTGGAAGTGCCTTGGTACACCCTGGAAGCGATCTACGACCTGCAGTCCGGTCGTTACCTGGCCCTTGGGATGAAGAACGAAGAGAAACGTGCCTACGACTTCGGCTTCAGTGCCAGCAAGGCCGATTTCCAGCCCGCAGCGCTGCGTCAGTCGGGTATTCGCTAAGCTGAAATCACTGAACGCCGTGTGATCCCCAGAACGCCCCGGCTCGCCGGGGCGTTTCTATTTCCTGACCCGGCCTCTTCGCGGGTGAACCCGCTCCTACAGGTTCCGCGGTAGGAGCGGGTTCACCCGCGAAGAGGCCGGGCAAGGCAATCAACCTCCTGAATACCTCTCCAAACCCCCGCCCCAGCCCCTGTCCATCAGCCATGTTGCTTTTTGTCGCAGTCTTTTCCGCGCCTATTGCGCCCATCATCTTCAAATGCGCAGCGTTAACGGCTAGTCTCGCAAACATCCATACCGCCGTTGTCTTCCAACCAGAACGAGCCGGCCATGACAGATCTGTCCCGTACCCATGGATTCGCAAGTCAGGCCCTTGGCCTGCGGGACGGGCGTTTCTTCCGGCCACCGCTGCCAGACGGCCATGTGCCGCGCCTGCGGTTGTGCCAGCGGCTGGAAGCCGGTTTGGGCGGGCGGCTGCTGCTGGTCAATGCCCCGGCGGGTTTCGGCAAAAGCTCCCTGGCCATCGAGTTTTGCGAAACACTGCCCGAGCACTGGCGTAGCCTGTGGCTTGGCCTGAGCCAGCGGGACGCCGACCCTGGCCGCTTCCTTGAGCGCTTGCTTGAAGGCCTGCAGCAATACTGCCCGGCACTGGGCGGCCAGGCCATGGGCCTGCTGAAAATGCGCCAGCGCCATCAGCCGTTTGCCTTTGAAGAGTGGCTCGACGGCCTGCTCGACGAGCTGGCGCTGTACCTGCAAGCTGATACGCCGCTGCTGCTGGTACTGGACGACTATCACCTGGCCCAGGGGCCGGTGCTCGACCGTTGCCTGCAGTTCTTCCTCAATCACCTGCCCCCCGGCCTGGTGTTGCTGGTGACCAGCCGCCAGCGGCCAGGCTGGCACCTGGCGCGCCTGCGCCTGTCCCGGCAGTTGGTCGAGCTTAACGAACAGGACCTGCGCCTCACCGCGGATGAGTCGTTGGCAGTGATCGGTCGCCAGCCTACCGGCCTGCGCGGCCAGGCACTGGACAACCTGATCCAGCGCAGCGACGGCTGGGTGGCCGGGTTGCGTTTCTGGCAGTTGGCGGCCAGCGACAGCGCTGACGAGCAAGCCTTGCCCCAGGCGCTGCATGGTGGCGAGGGCCTGATCCGCGACTACCTGCTTGAAGAAGTCATCGACAGGCTACCTGCGGACGTGCAGGCCTTCTTGGACGAAACTGCCTGCCAGGAGCGTTTCTGCGCTCCGCTTTGCGATGCGATGCGTGGCCGCCACGACAGCGCCGCCGTCCTGAGCTTCCTGCAGGCGCATCAGGTGTTCCTTGTGCCGCTGGACGAGCATGGCCACTGGTTCCGCTATCACCATTTGTTCTCCGACCTGCTGCGCAGCCGCCAGGCGAGCGAATCGCAGGTCGCTCTGCATTTGCGGGCCTGCCGCTGGTTTGAAGCTCAAGACCTGCTGGACGAGGCGGTGGAGCAGGCTTTGCGTGCCGGCCACCTCGATGTTGCCGCCGACCTGGTGCAAAGTCTGTCCGAGGAGCAACTGCTGGCCGAGCAGAATGTCGGCATGTTGCTGCGCTGGAAGATGGACCTGCCCGACAGTCTGTTGATCAGCACGCCGCGGCTGATCGTGCTGTACAGCTGGGCGTTGGGGCTGGCTTGCCAGCTGGATGCTGCCGAGGAACTGGCTGGCTACCTCAGTCGCTTTCTGCCCGCGCCTTCGGCGACTGCGCAAAAGTCGATGCTGGCCCAATGGCTGGCACTCAGTGGGGTCATAGCCCGTGGCCGTGGCGACCGCGAGCGCACCCTGGCCTATTGCGGCGAAGCGCTGCAGAGCCTGCCGAGCAAGCGCTACGGCCAACGTCTGGTGTGTTTGTCGACGCTGTCCAACCTGGCCATTGCCGATGGCGACTTCTGGCGGGCCCGAGGCTGGAACCGCGAGGCCCTGGAGCTGGCCCAGCGGGTCGGTAACCCCTTGTTCGAGGCGCTGGCGCATTACGACCGGGCGCGGGTGCTGCATGCCCGTGGCGAAGTGCTGCGTGCGCTGGACGAAGTGCGCCAAGGGCTGCAACGTCTGCAAGGGCTTTCGGCGCAGCGGCTGTATGCCGTGCGTGCGCGGCTGACGCTTTACGAAGGTTACCTGCTGGTCTCGCGTCTGCAGCCGGCTCAGGGCCGCGCGCGTTTGCGCGCGGGGCTGGGCGAGGCGCGAGCGTGCCGGGACATCAGTGTGCTCATCGGTCATTGCGTGATTGCCACGCTCGATGGCCGGGAAGGTCACTTTGCCGAGGCCTTTGCGGAGCTGGCCGAGGCCGAGCGCTTGATGCACATCTGGGATGTGCCCCCGGTCTACTACCTGGCCATGATTACCCTGGTCAAATGCGAACTGTGGCTGGCCCAGGGGCGTACGGACCTCGCGGAGTCCTGGCTGCAGCGCCTGGGCCAGACCTATGGCGGCGAGCAGCCGGCGGCGGCACCGGAGTTCCATCCGCTGCTGCCGTTGCACATTGCGTTGCAGCAGGCAGCGCTCGATCGCATCCAGTTGCGTAGCGACGATGCCGTGCAACGCCTGGCATGCCTGGTAAAGCGCGGCCAGGCCAGTGGCGGCATGATGCTTACCGTCAGCGCCCTGAGCCAATGGCTTGCCCTGCTGCTGGACGAAGGCAAGGAAGGGCAGGCCGCGCAGTTGCTGCCAAGCTTGCTGGAAGCGGCGCATGGCGGTGTGATGCAGCCGATGCAGCCACTGCTGGAAAAACACCCGCAATGGCTTCAGGAACAACTGCAGGCAGGTGCCGCTTGCCCGGTTCAGGCGGAACTGCTCAAGCACCTGCCGCCAGTGCCAATCGCCAGTACGGGCAACGGCGAAGCGCTGAGTGGCCGCGAAATGGCTGTGCTCGAACTGATTGCCCAAGGCTGTTCCAATCAGCAGATCAGCGAGCGGCTGTTCATTTCCCTGCACACGGTGAAGACCCACGCCAGCCACATCAACAGCAAGTTGGGCGTGGAGCGGCGCACCCAGGCGGTGGCCAAGGCCAAATCCCTGGGGTTGCTGGCGTGATACTGGCCCTGTAGGTCATTGCTCGTTAAAGTGATGGCCTGACGCCATATTATCTGGCCGACAATGCTCTACCCTCATCTTTCCCGACCAGCTGCCGATACAGCTATCGGTGGCATCGCCTCGCGCGATTTTTCAATCATTCCAAGGCAGGTCGTGTTGATGCTGCAGTACGGGCAAAAGAGCTTTCTGATCGTCGACGACTTTACCGACTTTCGTACGTCGACCCGTTCCATGTTGCGCGAGTTGGGCGTGCGCGACGTGGACACCGCTGACAGCGGCGAGCAGGCGCTGCGCATGTGCGCGCAGAAGCGCTATGACTTCATCCTGCAGGACTTCCATCTGGGTGATGGCAAGAAGAACGGGCAGCAGGTGCTTGAAGACCTGATCATCGACAAGCACATCAGCCATGAGTGCGTGTTCATCATGGTCACTGCCGAGAGCAGTCAGGCGATTGTTCTCAGCGCCATCGAGCACGAGCCCGATGCCTACCTGACCAAACCGTTCAACCGGGTTGGCCTGGCCCAGCGTGTCGAGAAACTGTTCCAGCGCAAGACGTTGCTGAAGCCGATCCTGCAGGCGCTGGACCGCAACCGTCCGGCCGAAGTACTGGCGGCCTGCGCCGAGCTGTGCAAGAAGGATCCGCGCCTGGCGCCCTTGTGCTTGCGCTACCGGGCCGATGCCCTGCGCAACCTCAACCGTTTCGAGGAACTGGAAAAATTCCTCAAGGCCATCCTGGCCAGCCGTCCTCAGCCATGGGTATACGCCGCGTTGGGCGCACTGATGCACAAGCGTGGTCAGAATGCCCAGGCGCAGGGTGTTTACGAGCAGGCGCTCAAGGCGTTCCCGATCATGCCAGGCCTTTACGATGGCATGGCCGAGGTGCTGGTGGCTCAGGGGGATACCCGGCGCGCGCAGAACCTGCTTGAAGAAGCCGTGCGCCTGTCGCCTTTGTCGGTGCGTCGGCAGTCGACGCTGGGCAAGCTGGCGCTGGAGAACGAAGACTTCGAGAGCGCATCGAAGGCGTTCCGTCATGCAGTGAACCAGGGGCAGAGTTCGCGCTACAAGGATGCCGAAAACAACCTTGGCCTGGTGCAGGCGTTGATGAGCAAGAATGCAGGCTTCGGCCTGGACGCCCGTACCCGGGTCGAGATCAACACCACGCTCAGCGAAGTGGCCAAGGAAAACCCCGAGGACCAAGGCCTGCAGGTGCGTGCGCGGATGATGAAGGCTGCCAGCCTGCAGCAGGCCGGCGACCCGGAAACGGCCGGCAAGTTGACAGAACAGGCGATTCAGCGTCTGGACAAGATGAACCAGTTCTTCTCTGTCGATTCGGCCCTGACTGTCGCTGCGCAATTGCAGGCGATGGGGCAGGAAGCCGCCGCCATCGGCGTGCTGAAGAACTGTGTGGAAAGTTATGGCGATGACCCCAAGGTCATGGAGAAAGTGGGCAAGCTGACGGATGACCCCAGCGTGCTCAACGCCATTACCGAAGCGGTCACCCTCAACCGGCAGGGTGTGCGCAGTTACCAGGGAGGGCAGCTTGGCGAGGCGTTGCAACTGTTCCGAAAGGCATTGGGTTTACAGCCGAAGAACATCAGCATCGCCCTCAACACCGCCCAGGCGCTGCTGCGCATCGGTGGTGACAACCCTCAGCCTGCGATCATGCAGGAGTGCCGCGACGCCTTGACCAGCGTGGCCGGGATCCCTGCCAGCGACAATCGCTATGACCGTTACCGCAAACTGCACATCCGAGTGTTCGGCGCATGAATCAAGACAATCAGGGGCTGGATTTTTCCACGGTGATCGCCTCCACCGTGCACGACCTCAAAAGTTCGTTGTCGGCGCTGATCCAGTCCCACAGCCAGTGGGTGGAGCGGTTGCCCGAGGAACTGCGCGGCGGTGCCGAACAGGGGATCATGGAGCATGAGTTTCGTCACCTCAACGGCATGCTGGTGCAGTTGCTGGGCTTGTACAAACTGGGTGTGAACCAGTTGCCGGTATGCCCGGACTACCATGAGCTGGATGATTTCATCGAAGCTCAGCTGGCGGCGCACGAGGAAGTACTCAAGCACAACGACATTCTCGCCACTTGGCGCATCGACACCGACAACCCGCTGGGTTTCTTCGACCGCGAACTGGTGGCCTCGGTGATCGCCAACGTCATCACCAACGCCACCCGCTTTGCCGGGCACGCCTTGCTGATCACCATCGAAGAGGCCGACAACCAGTTGGCCATTTGCGTCAACGATGACGGCCCGGGTTATCCAAAGCACATGCTCGAGCGCCAGGAGGATTACATCCAGGGCATCGACTCGACCAGCGGCAGTACCGGCCTTGGGCTGTATTTCGCGGCGCGGATCGCCGCGTTGCATGAAAGCGGCGGCGTGCGCGGGCGCATCGAGATATCCAACGGCGGGGCGCTTGGGGGTGGGTTGTTCAGGTTGTTTTTACCTTGAGGTCCGGCTGAATCTACGTTTGAAATTTTTGCAGTTGGAGAGTGGCTTCCCAAGGTGATGTAGGGCATTTCCTTCTTGAGGTTGCAGGGCTTTTGTTCGGTCAGGGCAGATGACAGTGTAGATACGACGTTTCTACATTTCGCTTGCAATCATTGGGAGGGTTTCTACTATGTATCTACCTTGGGAGATACTCATGCAGATCAAGATTCAACAGTGGGGCAACAGCGCCGCGATCCGCTTGCCCGCCGCAGTACTCAAGCAGATGCGCCTCGGTGTCGGCTCCACCCTGAGCCTTGACACAACGGGTGAGACGATGGTGCTCAAACCCGTCAGGTCGAAACCCAAGTACACCCTTGAGGAACTGATGGCCCAGTGTGACCTGAGTGCACCGGAGCCAGAGGACATGGCCGACTGGAATGCCATGCGCCCAGTGGGGCGTGAAGTGTGAAACGGTTGAAATTCGCCAGGGGTGATATTGTTCGCGTCAACCTGGACCCAACAGTCGGGCGGGAACAGCAGGGCTCCGGCCGACCTGCACTGGTACTTACTCCGGCTGCGTTCAATGCTTCAGGCCTGGCTGTAATCATCCCGATCACTCAAGGTGGGGATTTCGCGAGGCATGCGGGTTTCGCTGTCACGCTCAGCGGTGCGGGCACGCAGACTCAGGGGGTGATGCTTTGCAACCAGGTGCGCACAGTCGACCTTGAAGCACGATTTGCCAAGCGCATAGAGTCGGTGCCTGAAGCTGTCATCCTGGATGCACTGGCGCGTGTGCAAACCCTATTCGATTAACCGGTTCCCTTATTCACAATGCATATCCCATCGTCAGCTCTCATCCGCGAAACCTTCCCCGTCGGCCCCTTGCAGTGCAACTGCACGCTGATCGGCGACCCCCTGACCAAGAAAGCCATTGTCGTGGACCCGGGTGGTGATGTGGACAAGATCCTTGCTCGCCTGCAGGTCCACGGCCTGACGCTGGTGAGCATCATCCACACCCATGCGCACTTCGACCACTTCCTCGCCTCAGGCAAGCTCAAGGAGCTGACGGGTGCCACGCTGCACCTGCACAAGGACGACCAGATGCTGTGGGACAACCTTGAGATGCAGTGCCAGATGTTCGGCGTACCTTACACCCCGGTACCGGCACCGGACCGCTGGCTGGGCGATGACGAAGAACTGGCCTGCGGCTGCGGTGTGGCGTTGCATACGCCAGGCCATACCCCGGGCTCGATGAGCTTCTGGTTCGCCGACGCCAAGTTGTTGATTGCCGGTGACACCCTGTTCCGCCGGGGTATTGGCCGCACCGATTTGTGGGGTGGCGACCAGCGGGCAATCGTGCGTTCCATCAAGGAGCGGCTGTACCGGTTGGACGAAGAGGCCGTCGTGGTGACCGGCCACGGGCCCGACACCCGTCTGGGCGACGAGATGCGTGAAAACCCATTCGTGCGTGCCTGATGGCACATGAAGGCACTTTCATGGAATTTTTCGTTGCCGATGCGTTCCAAGGCTGGCATAGAACCCCTTGGGATCTGCCGCATTTATGAATTTCAGTAGGAGCTTGTCCATGTTCACCATGCGTCGTCTGATTATCGTCGCAACCGCCGCTGCACTGATGACCGGCTGCGCCGGCCAGAACCCTTACGACAACCAGGGTCAGGCGCAGGGCTCCACAGGGATGAGCAAGACTGCCAAGTACGGCGGTTTGGGCGCGCTGGCCGGTGCCATCGCGGGTGCCGCCATCGACCACAACAACCGTGGCAAGGGGGCCCTGATCGGTGCCGCAGCAGTGGGTGCTGCCGCTGCAGGTTACGGCTATTACGCCGACAAGCAGGAAGCCGAGCTGCGCGCACAGATGGCCAACACGGGTGTGGAAGTGCAGCGTCAGGGTGACCAGATCAAGCTGATCATGCCGGGCAACATCACCTTCGCCACCGACTCGGCCAACATCGCCCCAAGCTTCTACTCGCCACTGAACAACCTGGCTGGCTCGTTCAAGCAGTTCAACCAGAACACCATCGAAGTGGTCGGCTTCACCGACAGCACGGGCAGCCGCCAGCACAACATGGACCTGTCCCAGCGCCGTGCGCAGGCGGTCAGCACCTACCTGACTTCGCAGGGTGTGGATGCCTCGCGTATCTCTGTACGTGGCATGGGCCCGGACCAGCCGATCGCCAGCAACGCTGACGCCAATGGTCGTGCGCAGAACCGCCGTGTGGAAGTGAACCTGAAGCCGATTCCGGGTCAGCAGTATGAGCAGCAAGGTCAGGTTCAGCAGTATCCCTGATTGACCTTAAGGGCCGCTTTGCGGCTCTGTGGGGGCGGGCAGTCCCGCTCCCACAAGGCTTGCAAAGAAGCCTCTGCTTTTAGCGCGCCACGCTGGCCTGAATCGCCGTCAGGGCTATGGTATGCACGATATCGTCAACCTGCGCCCCTCGCGGCAAGTCGTTCACCGGCTTGCGCAAACCCTGCAGCATCGGCCCCAGGCTGACCCCGTCGGCACTGCGCTGTACCGCCTTGTGCGTGGTATTGCCGGTATTCAGGTCGGGGAACACGAACACCGTGGCGCGCCCGGCCACCGGGCTAGCCGGCGCCAGCTCTCGGGCGATCGCCGGGTTGGCCGCTGCGTCATACTGCAACGGCCCATCGATCAGTAGCTCCTGCGCCGCGTCCTGTGCCAGGCGTGTCGCTTCGCGCACTTTCTCGACCTCTTCATCGCTGGCCGAATCGCTTGAATAGCTGATCATCGCCACCCGTGGCGCGATGCCGAAGGCCTGCGCCGAGGCGGCACTCTGTTGGGCAATCTCCGCCAGCTCGGCAGCGCTTGGGTGCGGGTTCATCACGCAGTCGCCGTACACCAGCACCTGCTCGGGGAACAGCATGAAGAACACCGACGAGACCAGGCTCGAGCCGGGTGCGGTCTTGATCAGCTGCAGGGCCGGGCGGATGGTGTTGGCCGTGGAGTGCACCAGGCCCGAGACCAGGCCGTCCACTTCGTCCAGGGCCAGCATCATGGTGCCGATCACCACCGGGTCTTCCAGCTGCTGCTCGGCCATCGGTGCGTTGAGGTTCTTGCTTTTGCGCAGCTCGACCATGGGTTCCACGTAGCGCCCGCGAATCAGTTCGGGGTCGAGAATCTCCAGCCCTGGCGGCAACGTGATGCCCTGGGCGCGGGCCACGGCGTCAACATCTTCGGGTTTGGCCAGCAGCACACAGCGGGCGATGCCGCGGGCCTGGCAGATGGCTGCGGCCTGCACCAACAGTGGCTCGGCGCCTTCTGGCAGGACGATGCGCTTGTTGGCCTGCTGCGCACGTTGGATCAGCTGGTAGCGGAACACTGCCGGTGACAGGCGCAGTTCGCGCGGCGTGCCGCAGCGCTGGTGCAGCCAGGCCGCGTCGAGGTGGCTGGCGACGAAGTCGGTAATGAACTCGGCACGCTCGCGGTCGTCCACCGGGATTTCGCGGTTCAGCGAGTTGAGCTGGTTGGCGGTGTCGTACGAGCCGGTGCTGACCGAAAGGATCGGCAGGCCGGCCTGCAGGGCACCGCGGCACAGGCCAAGGATACGCACGTCAGGCTTGCTGTCGCTGGTCAGCAGCAAGCCGGCCAGGGGGACGCCATTGATCGCTGCCAGGCTGACAGCGAGGATGATGTCGTCGCGGTCGCCCGGGGTTACCACCAGGGTGCCCGAGGTCAGTAGCGGGACCGTGTTGGCCACCGTGCGTGCACAGATGATGATCTTGCTCATGCGCCGCTGCTCGTAATCGCCGGCATTGAGCACCTGGGCGCCGAGCAGCTCGGCCACATCGCGGGTCCGCGGGGCGTTCAGCTCGGGCTGGTAGGGGATGCAGCCAAGCAGGCGGAAGTCATTACCGCGCAGCAATGGCGAGTGCTCGCGCAGGCGGGTGGCGAAGTCCGCCATGCTCTCGTCGGTACGCACCTTGTTGAGGATCACCCCCAGCACTTTCGGGTCGCGTGGGCCGCCAAACAGTTGGGCCTGCAGTTCGACCCGGCCAGACAGCTCGCTGAGCACTTCGTTTTCCGGGGCCGATACCAGGATTACCTCGGCATCCAGGCTCTTGGCCAGGTGCAGGTTGACCCGCGCTGCGTAGCTGGCGTGGCGCGTGGGCACCATTCCCTCGACCACAACCACGTCATTGCCGACGCAGGCTTGCTGGTAGAGGCGGATGATTTCTTCAAGCAGCTCGTCCAGTTGGCCATCGCCGAGCATGCGCTCGACGTGGGCCAGGCTCAGTGGGACCGGTGGCTTGATGCCGTGAGTGCGGGCGACCAGTTCGGTGGAGCGCTCGGGGCCGGTGTCACCCGGGTGGGGCTGGGCGATAGGCTTGAAGAAGCCGACCTTCAGGCCGGCACGCTCCAAGGTGCGCACCAGGCCCAGGCTGATCGAAGTCAGGCCGACACCAAAGTCGGTCGGCGCAATGAAAAATGTCTGCATGCGTGCTTCTCGAAATAAGCGGTGCAAGAAATTAGCGGTCAAGGGTAGCGCTATCGGCCCCTTGTGCGCACCAGCCGCAAGCGAAAGGCTGGCCGATGTGTTGCGCACGTTGTGCCGGGTCGAGCACCCAGGGGCGTGCCTGCCACGGCGGCTGGTGGCGCAGGTGCTGGGTATGGCCGCACGAAAGTTCCGCCACCCAGTGGCCTTCTTCGTCCTGATGAAAGCCGTTGATCCGACTGATGGGCCGTTGCTCGTCTGCACCACGTTCGCAATCGGACGATGGCAAGGTTACACTTGTCCGCTCTACATTCTTTTGCAAAAGGTCTTGCCCCATGCTGATCGCCGCCAACAAGGCTGTCTCCATCGACTATACCCTGACCAACGACGCCGGGGAGACCATCGACAGCTCCGCCGGTGGCGCGCCGCTGGTTTACCTGCACGGTGCCGGCAATATCATCCCGGGCCTGGAAAAAGCCCTGGAAGGCAAGCAGGCTGGTGACGAGCTGAATGTTTCCATTGAACCTGAAGAGGCCTACGGCGAGTACCTGGCCGAACTGGTCAGCACCCTGAACCGTAGCCTGTTCGAAGGTGTCGACGAGCTGGAAGTGGGCATGCAGTTCCACGCTTCGGCGCCGGACGGCCAGATGCAGATCGTCACCATCCGCGACATCGACGGCGACGACGTCACCGTTGATGGCAACCACCCACTGGCCGGTCAGCGCCTGACCTTCCAGGTCAAGGTTGTGAACGTGCGTGACGCCAGCGACGAAGAAATCGCTCACCGTCACATCCACGGTGAAGGTGGCCATCACCACTGATTTTCTGCGCTAAGCTCAGAAAGTCGCCAGGCGCTCGGGCAAGCCGATTTGCCTTCCTACGGGAGGTGAACGGTTTGGACGAGCGCCTTTTTAGTGGGCGGAATTCGCCTGCACGGCAACCGGGAACCTGAGAGGGGATTTCATCATGAGTGCATTTCACGACCTGAAACTGGAAGCGCTGAACGGCGGAGAGCTGCCCCTCGCACCCTTCAAGGGCCAAGTGGTGCTGGTGGTCAACGTTGCCTCCAAATGTGGCCTGACGCCGCAATACAAGGCCCTGGAAAACCTCTACCAGATCTACAAAGACAAGGGCTTCAATGTGCTTGGCCTGCCGTGCAACCAGTTTGCCGGGCAGGAACCGGGTAGCGAAAAGGAAATCCAGGACTTCTGCAGCCTCAACTACGGGGTCAGTTTCCCGCTGGGGAGCAAGCTGGAGGTCAACGGGCCGCAGCGCCATTCGTTGTACCGCCTGCTGGCAGGGGAGGGGGCCGAGTTCCCCGGTGACATTACCTGGAATTTCGAGAAGTTTCTGGTGGGCAAGGATGGCCGGGTGCTGGCGCGTTTCTCGCCGCGCACGGCGCCGGATGACCCAGCGGTGGTGCAGGCCATCGAGAAAGCCCTGGCCTGAAGAGTGCCTGACGTGATGTTTTGGCACCTGTGAGATCGAGTGCCGCGCGGGCGGCGCTGGATCTCACAGGCGCTGCAAACATTGCGCAGAACGCCCAGCCGTAGCACCAGGTTGCCGGCATGCGCTGTTCAGATACCCCTCGAACTGTTCGACAATCGCCGGCCAGCCCTGGCGGCTGGCATGCTGTCGCGCATTCAGGCGCACCCTGCGCAAGGTCTCCACTTCTTCCAGCAACCAGCACGCTGCATCGACAAACGCCGCCTGGTCCCCCGGCATCGCCAGCGCGCCACTGTGGCCATGGCGAATATGCTGCGCGGCGGCCGCCTCGTCATAAGCAACTACCGCCAACCCTGAGGCCATGGCTTCGAGCACCACATTGCCGAAGGTCTCGGTCAGGCTCGGGAACAGGAACAGGTCGCCGCTGGCATAGTGCTCGGCCAGTCGTTCACCGCGCTGGGCGCCGCAAAACACGGCGTCCGGTATCTCTTGTTCGAGCTTGGTGCGCTGAGGCCCGTCGCCGACCATGATCAGGCGCAGGCGCTTTTGTGGATACGTCTTGCGTAATGCCTCGAAGCAAGGCCGTAGCAAGCCAAGGTTCTTTTCCGCCGCCAGCCGCCCGACATGCAGTACGGCGATGTCCTCCGGGCCTAGCCCCCAGCTTTCGCGCAGGGCCTGGCTGCGCCGGGCCGGATTGAACAGGCAGGCATCGACCCCTCGGGCCAGCAACTCCAGGCGTTCGAAACCGCGACGCTCCAGCTCCAGGCGCTGGCTGGCACTCGGCACCAAGGTGATTGCCGTGCGCCGATGGAACCAGCGCAAGTAGTGAGTGAGCAGGCGCGCCAGCAGGCCCAGGCCGTACTGGCCGGAATACTGCGGGAAGTTGGTGTGAAAGCCACTGACCACCGCCACCCCCAGGCGTCGGGCCGCGCGTAGAGCGCTGAGCCCCAGCGGCCCCTCGGTGGCGATGTACAGTACATCCGGGCGCTGCCGGCGCCAGCGGCGCAACAGCTTGTGCATCGACACCTCGCCCCACTGCAAACCCGGGTAGCCCGGCAGCGCCCAGCCACGGCACAGCATCAGCTGCGGATCGTTGTGCACGTGCCCTTCGCCGGCCTGGCGCGGGCGCACCACCTCGACCTCATGGCCGCGTTGGCGCAACCCATCACTGAGGCGGCCAAGGGTGTTGGCCACGCCATTGATCTCGGGTGGGAAGGTTTCGCTGACCAGGGTAATACGTAGGGCGGGTGTATTCATGACAAAAAGTTTCCGCCTGCCGGGTTGCGCTAATGTGACCGCCTTGTGACGTAAAGATGACGCCTGACTGCCGGCATTTTTGCCTTTATGAATATTTCCTCGCACAGCACTCAAGAAGGTGTAGCCGGCAGCCGATGAAGATGCATTCGACTACGTGATGCGCTCCAGGAGAGCGGTGATGTTCAACAACAAGCTCAAGCAAGAAATCCGGCAACTGCGCGAAGACCTGATGTCCATCGAACAGGTCAAGAGTAGTCTCGACAGCGAGATGCTGGTGCTGCAGCTCGACCCTCAGGGACGGATCGAGATGGTCAACGGCAATTTCGAGAGCGAGATGCTCTACCGTGCCGAACAATTGCTTGGACGCAATATCGAGGACATCGTCCCCGCCCACGTAAAGTCGCTGGACTTCTACCAGCGCATGAAAAGTGCGATCAGCCGTGGTGAACACCTGAACGGTGCGTTCCGTCTTCTGCGGGGCAATGGTCAGGAAGCCTGGCTGCGCTCGATCCTGCAGCCGGTGAAGAACAGCGAGGGGCGCATCAAGTACTTCACCCTGCATTCCAGCGACCTCACGCGAACCATCGAGACCTCACGCGAGCACGAAAGCCTGATCAAGGCCCTGATGCGCTCGACTGCGGTGATCGAGTTCGACCTCGACGGCATCATTCTCACTGCCAACGATCGTTTCCTGGCCACCGTCGGCTATCGCCTGGAGCAGATTCGCGGTAAGCACCACCGCATGTTCTGCGAACCGCAGGAGGTCAACTCGGCTGGCTACCAAGCGTTCTGGGAAAGGCTGCGCCGTGGCGAATATATTGCCGAGCGCTTCAAGCGCATCGATGCCCATGGCCGGGTGATCTGGCTGGAGGCCTCGTACAACCCGATCTTCGATGCCCACGATGTGCTGTACAAGGTGGTCAAGTTCGCCACCGTGATCACCGACCAGGTCAACCAGGAGCTGGCAGTGGCCGAGGCGGCAGATGTCGCCTACAACACCTCGCTGGGTACCGATGTCAGTGCTCGCAAGGCCACCGAAGTGGTCACCCAGACTGTCACCGTGATGCGTGGACTGGAGGCTTCGATGCAAGAGGCCGCCGACGGCATCCAGGCGCTGGATACCCAGTCGCGGGTGATCGGTTCGATCATCAAGACCATCAGCGACATTGCCGGGCAGACCAACCTGCTGGCCCTTAACGCGGCCATCGAAGCCGCCCGTGCCGGTGAGCAAGGGCGGGGCTTTGCCGTCGTTGCCGACGAAGTGCGCCAACTGGCCTCTCGCACCAGCACCGCCACCGAAGAAATCGCCCGGGTGGTACAGCAGAACGAACAACTGGCGCAGGCAGCAGTGTCGATCATCGACACCAGCAAGCGCCAAGCCGAACAGGGGCTGGCGCTGGCGGATGAGACGGGCAGCGTAATTGTCGAGATCCAGGACGGGGCGAAGCGGGTGGTGGATGTGGTGGGGCAGTTTTCCAGCCGGCTGAGTCTTTGATATGGCTTGGGGTTTGTGATGGCCATGGGATCGAGCTTCGCCTGCGCGGCGCTCGATCTCAAGAACGATAAAAATTTCCAGCCTTACCCACAGCAACAACTGAACAGCTGAACTTCGCCGAGCATGCCGGAAACGAAGTCGCATTTTCCTACAACTGACTCAGAAACCTCCGATCCGAATCCATGATGGGATTTCCCCCTGCACACGTTGTCAGGGAGACACCTCATGTACCTGGATTACCTCGTGCCCTCCTGGCACGAGATCGAGTCACGTGTCATCGCCATGGTGGGCTACCCAAGCGGTGGCCAGTTCCGCACCAGCCTCAATGAAGAAGTCGCCTCGCTGGGCCTCAACCTGCGCCGGATCGACGCTGTGCGCTCAGCCTTCTACCAGGCTGAATGGCAGACGGCGCACATGCTACGCCAGCGCTTCGTCGACCTCGACATCAACAGCATCGTCGACGAACTGCTGAGGGTCGTGCAGCAGATGGCGATGATCGTCGTCGGCAGCACCGTTACCGGTGGCCTGCTTGGCGCGGGGTAGGCGCATTCGCCGGCGGCGCCGGATACAAAATAGGCGAATTCAAACGACAGTTGAATGGCCAGGAAGACGGGCTCAACTGGATGACCGTTGAAGAATTTTTGGAAAAAGTTGAAAACCCAAATCAGCGCAATAAAGGGCTCGCCCAGAGAGCGAGAAAAAAGGAGCAAGAATTTAAAAAATTGAAAAAGAGCTCAGGAAAACCATGGGCCCATTTGAAGCGCAACGGGTTGCAATAGAGAAAGCCAGAAACCGGATGTCAATTACAGCAGCACTGCACAATCCGGATCTCGTCGCCGGAGGTAGAGACGTCATATCGGACTTTGGGGACCGCCAGGTAAACTCAGTGATAGGCGCCCAATGGAAAACCAGGATACCCAACTTAAAGAAAGCGGCCGAAAGGGTATCCCTGGAGTCCAGAGGCTCAATCCGCATGAATGTCAAATTACATAAGTGCTAAGGTGAGAAGGTTGAAATGGATAAAGTACTTGCCAGTTTGATTGAGAATTTCGGTCCGCCGATTGACCGCCGGGAAGTACCTGGCTCCACAATCGAAAGATACAGAGACAAGCTTCCTCCCAAGCTTTTGGAATATTGGTCCGAGCATGGGTGGGGGGGCTACGGTGAGGGCATATTGTGGCTCGTCAATCCGCAAGAATATGACGCCGTAGTTTCCTGCTGGATTGCAGGCACGGCACTTGCGTCGCACGACAGCTATCATTTGGTTGCAAGAAGTGCCTTCGGAGACTTGTACCTTTGGGGAGAAAAAACTGGATTTTCATTGGAAATAACAAGCGTTGGGTCTCAGTACATATTTTATCGAACTGAAATCACAAAGGAACAACTAAATACTGAGCTTGAAGGCTTTTTTTTGTCAAAAGAAGTGGAGTCAATGGATTTCAATGGTCTCTTCAATCCCGCCAAGGAAAAACTGGGTAGACTTAAACATGACGAGATGTACGGCTTTTCCCCCGCGCTCATGCTGGGCGGGGCTGACTCCCTGCAACATCTTAAAAAAGTCAGCGCTGTTGAACACTTGATCTTTCTGGCGCAATTGACAGATCTTCAACCTTACTCCTTTTCCGAGCAGCCAGATTAATGCCGCAGTCAACCAGCACCGCCACCGAGGAAATCGCCCGGGTGATGGATGTAGTGGAACAGTTTTCCAGTCGGTTGAGTCTTTGATAATTTGTAATGGCCATGGGATCGAGTTTCGCCTGCGCGGCGCTCGATCTAAAGAACGATAAAAATCTCCAGCCTTACCCACGGTAACAACTGAACAGCTGAACTTCTAAGTTGCAGGAGAGAATTCAGAGAGATCTTATGATAACTATGAATGCCATTGAAGCTAGAAAGCTCTCGGTGAAGCAGGCAAAGGAAACCCTGTCATCTCTAGCAGCTTTGCACAATCCATGAATGCTAGTCGCTTGAGGTTTTCGCCGTGGATGAGGTTTTTTCCCTGTTTGTAGAGCAAGTTGGTGAGCCGTTTTTTCGACAGGAGGTTCCTCCCTCAAGTCTGGATCGATACAGAGGGATCTTGCCGAACAAATTGTTAGCGTATTGGAGTGAGCACGGTTGGTGCGGGTATGGTGACGGGATATTTTGGACTGTCAACCCCCAGGAATATGAAGGGGTAACTGCCTCGCTTATCGAAGGCACAATATTGGAGAAGCGGGATAGATACCACCTGATCGCTCGCGGCGCATTTGGTGACCTGTATCTCTTTGGAGAGCAAACGGGTTTCTCAGTAAAGATTTTGGCTCATATTTCACGATACAGGGGCAGTGAATATGAGTTGACGGCGGCGGATATGGACAGGGAAGTGCAAGGTTTCTTCCTTGGCAAAGAGAAGGCGTCTGTTGACTTTGATGGTATGTTCGAGCCCGCAAAGAAGAAATTGGGCATGCTAAAGCATGATGAAATGTATGGGTTCGTTCCAGCCTTGGCGTTCGGCGGGTCAAGCGACCTTGCTAACCTCGAGAAGGTTAAGGCAGTGGAACATCTAATACTGCTTTCTCAGATTGCCACCCTCGAACCCTACAGTTTCTCCGACTTCTAAAAAGCAATCCGCAAAAAGGGGCTGCCCTGCAGCCCCTCGCTCCTTCAGCTCCGCTCCCGCACCCAGAACAACGTAGCCCCGGCCACTGCCGCCGGCATCATCAGCACGTTCACGCCTGGAATCATCAGCGCCAGGTAGGTGATGCCGCCAAAGCCCAGGCTCTGCCAGCGCTTCTGGCGCAGCCAGGCGAGCATGTCCTGCCAGCTCATCTTGTTGTTGTCCGCCGGGTAGTCGATGTACTGGATGGCCATCATCCACACGCCGAAGATCAGCCATAGCGGCGCAGCCACCACGTTGACCACCGGGATCAGCGACAGGACGAAAAGGCCGATGGCGCGTGGCAGGAAGTAGCCCAGCTTGCGCATTTCGCGGCTGAAGGTGCGCGGTACCATGGCTGCCAGCTCGCCCCAGCTGAAGGCTGGGAAGGTGTCTTCGCCACGCACTACCACCTCGACCTTTTCCGCCAGAAAGCCGTTGAACGGCGCGGCAATGATATTGGCCACCAAGGTGAAGGTGAAGAACACCATCAGCACCAGCAAGGCAACGAACAGCGGCCAGAGGATGTAGCTGAGGAAGCTAAGCCAGTCAGGCAGCGTGGGCATCAGGGCATCGAGCCACAGGCCGAACTGGTGGCCGGCGAAGTAGATCAGGCCACCGAACAGCAACAGGTTGACCGCCAGAGGCAGCAGCACGAACAACCGCAGGTTGGGGCTCAGCACCAGTTTCAGGCCTTCGCGCAGGTATTGGGGGCCAGAGAGGACAGGGGCTTGCATCTAGAGACTCCGCAGAGAAGGAAAACGCGCTGACCTTACCGAGTTTGCCGCGCCGACGAAAGGCACGCCGTGGGCGGGAAACGGGATGTAACAAAAGCGCCCGGGGCTTGTTTATCGATGAAATCGCAGCATAGGCGATGCCTATGAGGTGGATTGTCTAAGGATATTTCCTTAATCTTTGCGACCTCGCTACAGTGCGCTCAACTTTTCGCTTTGCGGGCCTGCGCGTTTTAGCCTTCCCCAAGTGCTGCGTGGGTCCTTTTTAATTTCTTGGCTGGCGCAGCCGGTACACCGATGCCGGCCCTGCGGCCCGCTCGACAGGAGTTCGACATGTCTGAAGTACGTCATTCGCGCGTCATCATTCTCGGTTCCGGCCCTGCCGGTTACAGCGCTGCGGTGTATGCCGCCCGTGCCAACCTCAAGCCGCTGCTGATCACCGGCATGCAGGCGGGTGGCCAGCTGACCACCACCACCGAAGTCGACAACTGGCCGGGCGACCCCCACGGCCTGACCGGCCCGGCTCTGATGCAGCGTATGCAAGAGCACGCCGAGCGTTTTGAAACCGAAATCGTCTTCGACCACATCAACGCTGTCGACCTGGCCAACAAGCCGTTCACCCTGCAGGGTGACAGCGGCAAGTACACCTGTGATGCGCTGATCATCGCCACTGGCGCCAGCGCTCGCTACCTGGGCCTGCCGTCGGAAGAAACCTTCATGGGCAAGGGTGTTTCGGCCTGTGCCACCTGTGACGGTTTCTTCTACCGCAACAAGCCGGTCGCCGTGGTCGGTGGTGGTAACACTGCCGTGGAAGAGGCACTGTACCTGGCCAACATCGCCAGCAAAGTGACCCTGGTACACCGTCGCGAAACCTTCCGCGCCGAGAAGATCCTGGTCGACAAGCTGAACGCCCGTGTGGCCGAAGGCAAGATCGAGCTCAAGCTCAACGCCACCCTGGACGAAGTGCTGGGTGACAACATGGGTGTAACCGGTGCGCGCCTGAAGAACAACGACGGCAGTAGCGACGAAATCAAGGTCGACGGCGTGTTCATCGCCATTGGCCACACCCCGAACACTTCGCTGTTCGAAGGCCAGCTGACCCTCAAAGACGGCTACCTGGTAGTCAATGGCGGTCGCGAAGGCAACGCCACCGCTACCAACGTCGAGGGTGTGTTTGCCGCTGGCGACGTGGCTGACCACGTTTACCGCCAGGCCATCACTTCGGCCGGTGCGGGCTGCATGGCGGCGCTGGATGTCGAGCGCTACCTGGACGGTTTGGCCAACGCCTCGTTCTGATCTGAGAAAAAGGGGTGCAAAGCGCCCCCAATAAAAAACCGGCCAAGCGCCGGTTTTTTATTGCCTGCAATCAGCTCACAGGCTCAGTCGCATCGACAGGTCCACCGCTTTCACATCCTTGGTCATGGCACCAATCGAGATGTAGTCCACCCCCGTCTCGGCAATCACCCGCAGGGTCGTTTCGTTGACCCCGCCGCTGGCTTCAAGTTTGGCTTTGCCCGCGGTAATGCGCACGGCTTCGCGCATTTCGTCCAGGCTCAGCTCGTCGAGCATGATGATGTCCGCGCCAGCGGCCAGCGCCTGGCGCAGTTCGTCCAGGCTTTCGACCTCGATTTCCACCGGCTTGCCCGGCGCAATGCGGTGTGCTGCGGCCACCGCCTCGGCTACGCCGCCGCTGGCGGCGATGTGGTTTTCCTTGATCAGGAAGGCGTCGTACAGGCCTATGCGGTGGTTGTCGCACCCACCGCAGGTCACTGCGTATTTTTGCGCCAGGCGCAGGCCCGGCAGGGTTTTGCGGGTGTCCAGCAGGCGCACCTGGGTGCCGGCTACCAGGTCGGCGAGAAAGCGCGCACGGGTGGCGACCCCTGACAGCAGCTGCAGGAAGTTCAGTGCGCTGCGCTCACCACTGAGCAGCGAACGGGCCGGGCCTTCCAGGTGGAACAACGGCTGATTGGCACTGGCCTGTTCACCGTCGGCCACCTGCCAGTGCACTGCAACGCGCGGGTCGAGCTGGCGGAATACGGCATCGACCCAGGCGGTACCGGCGACCACGCAGTTTTCACGGGTGATGATGGTCGCCTTGGCCAGGCGCTCGGCCGGGATCAGTTGCGCGGTGATATCGCCACTGCCGATGTCCTCCAACAGCGCGCGGCGCACGTTGGCTTCAATTTCAGCGGTCAGGTCGGCAAGGCGTAGGTTCGGCATGGTCGGCTCCACAAGCTAGGTGCCCGCGATTATAGGGCAGGGGGCCGGTGTGTACAGCCGCCTTGGCGCTGACCTTTGGTCGGGCGTCGTGAGTAATCGGAGCAGATCAGGGTCATTAGCCAGCCAGCGAAACGGCGCTGGTAGCTATGCGATTTTTTACCGATAATGGCGACTAGTATTTGGCGTCATAGCTTTGACGATTTTTCAGCCCTTTCGGGCAAGACACCCTGCAAGGAGTCCAGGATGCAAAAAGAAGGCAAGGTGGTGCCCTTGGCGGCAACCATCGACCGAGGGGGGCGTACGCCTCATCCTTGCCTTCCGGTCTTGTTGCTGCAGGTGCGCGACAAGGCCGCGTTGCAGTTGCGTCAGGGCCTGCAGGACTTGTTCGACAATGCCGATGACACGCTCTTCGAAATGGCCGACAAGGCCTTCGACCGCGGTGACCAGAACCTGTACTTCGAAGCCATGCGTGACCTGCGCCTGAAGCGCAAGAGCATCGAGCGTGGTTTTCTGGATACGTTCCATGATGCTTTCCTCCGCGCCGGCCAGGTCGACTTGCTGGCAAACCTGGCCCAGCCGGGCAAGCCGCGCAGCAAGGCTCAAATGGAACGGGCCGCCGCCATCGAGGGCATGGTGGCGCGGGTGCTGTCACGCGATGGCGTCGCCCTGCAGCAACTGGGTCTGCGCCTGCAGGCATTGCTCGACCGCCCCCTGTACGAGCAGCACAACCCATTGGGGCCAGCCGCGCTGTGTCGTTACTTCCTCGACGCCGGGCGTAATCTGGGCGTTGGCCTGCGGGTCAAGCTGGTGCTGCTGAAGCTGTTCGAGCGTTATGTGCTGCGCGATGTCGATGTGATCTATGGCGAAGCCAACCAGTTGCTGGCCGCTGCCGGCGTACTGCCCGAGCTGCAACCGGCGCCGCGCCGGCGTGCCGAAGACCGGCGCATGCGTGTGCGACCCGGGCCGGCGAACCTTGGCCAGGAGGAGGGGGCGGACGCCGCAGGGCAGGCGTTGTTTGCCTCGTTGCAGGCACTGCTGGCGCCGGTGCGCGGGCAGTTCGCTCCGCGCTTGCAAGCGGTGGCTGCCGCCCAGCCGATCAGTACCGCCGACCTGCTCCGGCTGCTGTCGCATTTGCAGCGCTATGTGCCCGCCACGTACGAGGCCGATGACTTCGAGCTCGGCCAGCAGCTTGAGCAGCTGCTGTTGCGGGTCAGCGTGCGCAGCGGTACGCGTCGACGCCTTCACGTGGCTGACGAAGACATGATCAACCTGGTTGGCCTGCTGTTCGCGTTCATCCACAACGACGACAACCTGCCGGCCAGCCTGCGGGCGCTGATTACGCGCCTTCATATTCCCCTGCTCAAGGTGGCATTACTGGACAAGGGGCTGTTCAGCCGGAGTAGCCACCCGGCGCGCCGTTTGCTCAACGAAATCGCCGGCGCCGCGATTGGCTGGGAGTGCGGCAGCGAGTGCCAGCGTGACAGCTTGCACATGCGGGTAGAGCGTATCGTCCAGCGCTTGCTCAATGATTTTGCCGACGATGCCAGCCTGTTCGCCGAGCTGCTCGACGACTTCCTGGCATTCAATCAGGACGAACGGCGACGTAACGAGTTGCTGGAGCAACGCACTCGCGACGCCGAAGAAGGCCGTGCCCGGGCAATGCAGGCCAGGCAGCAGGTGCAGCACGTGCTCAACCAGCGCCTGCGCGGTCGGGTATTGCCGCAGGTGGTGGTGCAAATGCTGGTGCAGGCCTGGAGCCAGGTACTGCTGTTGGCTTGGCTGAAACAGGGCGAGGCCTCACAGGCCTGGCGCGACGCAGTGCAGACGATGGACATGCTGCTGGCCAGCATCACCCCGCCACATGAGCCGCAAGCCTTGCTGCAGCAGGTGCCAGGCCTGCTCAAGGCGCTGCGCGATGGCCTGGCAAGCGTAGCTCTGGACGCGGTGGCGACCCGCGAGTTCTTCCTGCAACTGGAACAGTTGCACCTGCGCGCCTGCGCAGGTAAAGAGGCGCTGCCGAGCGGGGAGGGCCAATCCTTGGGCGATGTGCTGGTAGAACAAGAGATTGTGCTGACGATTGCCGAAGAACCCGCCTGCGTGCCCCTGCACACTGCCGACGGGCAGGCTGCAGCGCTGCGCCAGGCGCAACGCCTGCGTATCGGCACCTGGGTCGAGGTGCTCGACGAGGATGAGCCACTGCGCTGCAAGCTGGTCGCGCGCATCGACAGCAGTGACAGGCTGGTGTTCGCCAACCGGACCGGCATGAAAGTGCGCGAGTGGAGCAGTGCCAGCCTGGCCCAGGCACTGCAGCGGCACGAAGTGCGCGTGCTGGATGATCGCCTGTTGTTCGAACGGGCGCTGGAGGCGGTACTTGAAAGCTTGCGGCAAGGGCAGGCGCAATAGGCCGACGCATTACAATCATTCACATGCACACGGCGTTGGCCGCAGGGCATACTGTGGGCATGTTCACGGCGTTTTTCAGGATCTGCCCATGCAATTGGACTATGCCACTGGCTGGTTCCACGGAATCGGAATCACCCACTGCCCATCGCCGAACTTCAATGCGCGCCCCGAAGGCGAATCGATTTCCCTGCTGGTGATCCACAACATCAGTCTGCCCCCGGCCTGTTTCGGCACGGGCAAGGTGCAGCAATTCTTCCAGAACCGCCTGGCCCCTGATGAACACCCGTATTTTGCCAGCATCAACCACCTGACCGTGTCGGCGCACCTGTTCGTCGAGCGTGACGGCGCGGTGACTCAGTTCGTGTCGTTGCATGACCGTGCCTGGCATGCGGGTGTGTCGAGCTTTGACGGGCGCGAAGGCTGTAACGACTTTTCCATCGGCATCGAGCTGGAAGGCACCGACGACCTGCCCTATACCGATGCCCAGTATGCGGTGCTGGAGCAACTCACCCGGCACATCCGCAGTGCCTGGCCAGCCATCGACCTGAACCGCATTCAGGGCCACAGCGACATTGCCCCGCAGCGCAAGACCGACCCCGGCCCGGCCTTCGACTGGTCGCGCTACCGCCAGGCGCTGCAGCACAACGAGGACAAGGCATGAGTTTTCTGGTGTTGTTGCTGGCGCTGTGGGTCGAGAAGTTTTCGGCCCTGCGCCATCAGGTGCAGCGCGACGGGTTCTTTATTGGCGAACTGGTGCGTCTGGAACGCAACGGCAAGGTGCACCCATGGTGGACGTTGGCCATCCTGGTGTTGGCGCCGGTAGCGCTGCTGGTGTTGCTGCTGCATGTGCTGGAGCCGGTGGCCTATGGTCTGCTGGCGTTGCCGGTGCACCTGCTGGTGCTGATCTACAGCCTGGGCCGCGGCGATGCCAAGGCATCGCTTGGGGCGTTTCGTGATGCCTGGCGGCGGGGGGACGATCAGGCGGCGCTGCACGCGGCCGAGCGCGACCTGGGCCTGGTGGCCGATGAACCGCACAGCTTGCTGGTGCGGGTGCAGGGTAACTTGCTGTGGCAGGTTTACCAGGGCTTTTTTGCGGTGATCTTCTGGTATTTCGTACTGGGCCCTGGCGCTGCGCTGGCTTATCGATTGTTGGCGCTGTGTAGTGAGCACAGCAAGCAGCCGGCTTTGAAGGCGCGTGCCGAGCAGTTGCGGCACATCATGGACTGGTTGCCGGTGCGGGCGTTGGCGTTGAGCTTTGCCCTGGTGGGCAACTTCCTCGCGGTGACACGGGTGATGCTGCACGAGGTGCTCAACTGGCACATCAGCGCCGGGCACCTGGTGGCTCGGGTGGGGCGGATTGCCGATGACATTCCCGAAGAAGAGGACAGCCAGCGCGGTTTGGGGCGGCTGGACAGTCTGTGGGAACTGCTGTTGCGCTGTGCAGTGCTGTGGTATGCCGGGTTCGCGCTGTGGACCGTGCTGGTCTGATTCGGGGCCAATCGCATCCCACGCGAATCCCGGTCACCCGAGCTTCACCAGCCGAACAACGTGCAAGCATTGCGGGTGCTGGCCTGTGCCAGCACCTCGACATCCAGCCCCATCACGTGCGCAAGCGCCGTGGCAATTTCCGGCAGATGCTCCGGGCTGTTGCGTACCCCCGGGTACATCGCCGGTGCCATGTCCGGTGAGTCAGTCTCCAGCACCACACTTTCCAGTGGCAGCCGCGCCAAGGTCTTGCGCAGCCGCAGCGCCTGCGGCCAGGTACCCGCACCGCCCAACCCCAGCAGGAAGCCCAGCTTGATGTACTCGCGGGCCTCTTCGTAGCTGCCGGCAAACGCATGAATCACCCCCGCCCGTGCTGGCTTGTAGCGCTTGAGTGTGGCAATCACCTGGGCATGGCTGCGGCGCACGTGCAGCAGGGCCGGTAGTTCGAAGTCGCAAGCCATCTGCAGTTGCGCTTCGAACAGCGCCTGCTGGCGGGTCTTGTCAAGGTCTGCGAGGTAATAGTCCAGGCCGAACTCACCTACGGCACATAGCCGCGGGTTGTCGCGCAGGCGCTCCAGCCACTCGCGCAGTTGCACCAGGTGCTCAGGGCGATGCTGGTCGAGGTAGACCGGGTGCAGGCCAAGCGCGGCGAACAGGCGCGGCTCGGCGCAGGCCAGTTCCCACACCCGCTGGAAATTCGCCTGGTACACCCCCAGCACCACCATTCGCTCCAGCCCACGCGCCGCCGCGTTGGCCAGCAGGCGCGGGCGGTCGGCGTCGAAGTCGGGGAAGTCCAGGTGGGTGTGGGTGTCGATCAGGCGCATGTTCAGGCCACTGAGATGCGTTGCTTGAAGGTGCGGCCAACGGCGTGCACGCCGGGTTCATAGCGTTTTTCCTCGATGGCGGCCAGTGCCAGTTCAAGCGCAGTGGCGGCAATCTGGCCATGCTGCTGGGCCATGGCATTGACCGGCAGCGGCAGGAAGTCGAGCAACTGGTTGTCGCCAAAGGTACCCAGCTGCAGTTGGCGCGAGTCGACCGGGCGCGCCTGGAGGGTGTCGAACACGCCCTGCAACAGCACGTACGAAGTGGTCACCAGAGCATCCGGCAGGCCGCCCAGGTCGTCGATCAGTTGCTGCATCAGGCGTTGGCCGCACTCACGGCTGAACGCTTCGCCCTGATAGCGGCGCACTTCGCCGGTATAGCCTTGCAGGGCTTCGTCGAATCCGCCGGCACGCGCCTGGCTAACCGACAGCTCGGGGCGTGCGCCTATCAGGGCGATGCTGCGTGGGGCCGAGCTGAGCAGGCTGGCGGCCAGCTGGCGGCTGGCATCGCGGTCGTCGCTGATCACCGAGCAGAAGTGTGCGGGGTCCAGACGGCGGTCGATGGCAATCACCGGCAGGCCTTTGTCCTGCAGCTCGCGGTAGCTGTCATCTTCTGGCGGCAGGCAACTGGCAACGAACAGCGCATCGCATCGGCGCGCACGGAACAGTTGCTGCAGTTGGCGCTCGCTGTCTGGCTGGTCATCGCTGCTGGCGATCAGCAGCTGGTAGCCGCGGGCGCGTGCGCCTTGCTCCAGTTGCTTGGCAATGCGGGCGTAGCTGGGGTTCTCCAGATCCGGGAGAATGAAGCCCAGGGTGCGGGTATGCCGGCTGCGCAGCCCAGCAGCCTGCGGGTTGGGGGTGAAGCCGTGGGCTTCGACCACCGCGCGTACCCGCTCGACAGTACTGTTACTGATGCGCTGCTGTTCAGCCTTGCCATTGATGACGTAGCTGGCAGTGGTCACGGACACACCGGCCAGACGGGCGATATCGCTGAGTTTCACCGAATTTTCCTTGTTATTACCGGGGCTGCCTGTAAGGCCGGACCGGGTAGTTTGACCCGGTACAGGCATCACGCGCAGACGACCATTGTCGCAATTGTCCGACAGGATGGGGCTTTTTACTGGGCAGATTATCGAGTAACGTGGCCGTCTGGTCAGATTAAACGTTTCAGCTGCCGAATTTTCTGCCTCGGCTGCCACCCGCGCAAGGTTGCTGAACTGGCCCTTTATGTGAATTTCACAACAATACTCCAGTACCCGAACGGGAACTGCAAAAGGAGAAGGTCATGCTCGAGCTCGCCAATGAGCAGATAGCCATGGGCCAGAAGGCCGCCGACAAGGCCGAGGCGTTACGCCTTCTGGCGGATCGGCTGGTTGCGGACGGCCTGGTCGCCGAGGGTTACCTGCAAGGGCTGCAGGCCCGGGAGGCACAAGGCTCCACTTTCCTTGGCCAGGGCATCGCCATTCCCCATGGTACGCCGCAAACACGTGACCTGGTGTATGCCACCGGCGTACGCCTGCTGCAGTTCCCCGAGGGGGTAGACTGGGGTGACGGGCAAATGGTCTACCTGGCCATTGGTATTGCCGCCCGCTCCGACGAACACCTGCGCCTGCTGCAGCTGTTGACCCGGGCGCTGGGCGAGACCGACCTGGCCGAAGCCTTGCGCCGTGCCAGCTCTGCCGAAGCGCTGCTCAAGCTGCTGCAGGGCGCGCCCCAGGCGCTGGCGCTGGATGCGCAGCTGGTCGGCCTGAACGTGCCGGCAGAAGACTTCGACGAACTGGCCTGGCGCGGTGCCCGCCTGCTGCAACGTGCCGACTGTGTCGACAGTGGCTTTGCCGCCGTGCTGCAGCAGGCCGAGCCGCTGCCGCTGGGTGAGGGCCTGTGGTGGCTGCACAGCGAGCGCCAGGTTCGTCAGCCAGGCCTGGCCTTCATCACCCCGCAGCAGCCGCTGCGTTACCGCGACCAGCCGCTCAACGGTCTGTTCTGCCTGGCCAGCCTTGGCGCCGCTCACGAGGCCCTGCTCGAGCGGCTGTGCGAAGTGCTGATCGAAGGCCGTGGGCAGGTGCTCTACCAAGCCACCAGCAGCCGTGCGGTGCTGGAAGTGCTGGGCGGCGAAGTGCCGGCGGACTGGCCCAGCGCACGGGTCGTGCTGGCCAATCCACATGGCTTGCATGCGCGACCGGCCAAGGTGCTTGCACAACTGGCCAAAGGCTTTGAAGGGGAAATCCGTGTGCGCCTGGTCGATAGCGCGCAGCCAGCCGTATCGGTGAAGAGCCTGAGCAAGCTGCTCAGCCTCGGCGCACGCCGTGGTCAGGCACTGGAACTGGTCGCCGAACCGAGCATCGCTGCCGATGCCTTGCCGGTGCTGCTGGCTGCTATCGAACAAGGCTTGGGTGAAGAGGTGGAACCGCTACCGCAGAGCGTCGCGCCCATTGCCGATGAAGTCCCCGAAGTACTGCAAGCGCCAGCGGCCGGCAGCCGTATCCAGGGTGTGGGCGCCGCCCCCGGCATTGCCAGCGGCCCGGCGCATGTCTGTGTCGAGCGTGAGTTCGACTATCCCTTGCGGGGTGAATCGTGCGCCCTGGAGCGGCAGAAACTGCGCGAAGCCTTGGCTACCGTCAATGGCGAACTGCAGGCTTTGGTCCTGCGCAGCGACAAGGCCATTGGCGAAATTTTCGTCACCCACCAGGAAATGCTTGCCGACCCGGCCCTGACCGATGATGTCGAACAGCGCCTGGCCCAGGGCGAAAGCGCTGCGGCCGCGTGGATGGCCGTGATCGAAGCTGCGGCCCGTCAGCAAGAGGCGTTGCACGATGCGCTGCTCGCCGAGCGCGCCGCCGACCTGCGCGATATTGGCCGCCGCGTGCTGGCGCAGTTGTGTGGTGTGCAGGCGCAGGTTGAACCCGAGCAACCCTATGTGCTGGTGATGACCGAAGTCGGTCCATCCGATGTCGCCCGCCTGGACCCCAACCGGGTTGCCGGCATTGTCACCGCCCAGGGCGGCGCCACGGCCCACAGTGCCATCGTCGCCCGGGCGTTGGGCATACCAGCAGTGGTCGGCGCGGGTGCATCGATACTGCTGTTGGAGAGTGGTACGCCGCTGCTGCTCGATGGCCAGCGTGGTGTGGTCAGCGTCGCACCGCCAGCGGATGAGCTGCAGCGGGCGCTGGCCGAGCGTGACCTGCGCGAGCAACGCCTGCAGGCCGCCTGGGCCAACCGCTTCGAGCCGGCCATCACCCGTGATGGGCATGCCGTCGAGGTGTTTGCCAACATCGGCGATAGCAACGGCATCGCCAAGGTGGTGGAGCAGGGCGCCGAAGGTGTCGGCCTGCTGCGCACCGAACTGATTTTCATGGCCCACCCTCAAGCGCCGGATGTGGCTACCCAGGAAGCCGAGTACCGCCGCGTGCTCGATGGCCTCGATGGGCGCCCGCTGGTGGTGCGCACCCTGGATGTTGGCGGCGACAAACCGTTGCCTTACTGGCCGATCGCTGCCGAGGAAAATCCCTTCCTCGGCGTGCGCGGTGTGCGTTTGACCCTGCAGCGCCCGCAAGTGATGGAAGACCAGTTGCGCGCGTTGCTGCGGGCCGCCGACCAGCGCCCGTTGCGTATCATGTTCCCCATGGTTGGCCAGGTGCACGAATGGCGTGAGGCGCGGGCCATGGTGGAGCGCCTGCGTGCAGAAATCCCGGTAGCCGACCTGCAATTGGGCATTATGGTCGAGGTGCCTTCAGCGGCCCTGCTGGCAGCGCAATTGGCGCGCGAAGTGGACTTCTTCAGCATCGGCACCAACGACCTGACTCAGTACACCTTGGCCATCGACCGTGGCCACCCCAGCCTCTCTGCACAGGCCGACGGCCTGCACCCGGCGGTATTGAGCCTGATCGACATGACCGTGCGCGCCGCCCATGCCCACGGCAAGTGGGTGGGCGTGTGTGGCGAGCTGGCAGCCGACCCGCAGGCGGTGGCCGTGCTGCTGGGGCTGGACGTGGACGAACTCAGCGTCTCCGCGCGCAGCATTGCCGAAGTCAAGGCACTGGTTCGCCAGGCCGATCATCAGACAGCCCGCGCCCTGGCGCGCGAGGCCCTGCAACAGGACAGCGCCGCAGCAGTTCGCGCGCTGGTGGAGCGTTACTGAATGGCCAAGATCCTCACTCTCACCCTGAACCCTGCGCTGGATATCACCATCGGCCTGGACACTCTGCGCCCAGGGCAGGTCAACCGTAGCCAGGCGCAGCACAGTCACGCCGCAGGCAAGGGGCTGAACGTTGCCCAGGTACTGGCAGACCTGGGGCACAGCGTAACCGTGGGCGGTTTCCTGGGGGGCGACAATCTGCAGCCCTTCGAGGCGCTGATCGACGGCCGCGGTTTTACCGACTGCTTTGTCCGTGTGCCGGGCGAAACCCGCAGCAATATCAAGCTGGTCGAGGCCGATGGCCGCGTGACCGACATCAACGGGCAGGGCCCGGAAGTCGACGAGGCGGCACGCAGTGCCTTGCTGCACAGGCTGGAACAGATTGCCCCCGGTCACGATGCCGTGGTGGTGGCCGGTAGCCTGCCGCGTGGAATCAGTGCCGACTGGTTCCGCCAGTTGCTCGAACGGTTGAAGGCCCAAGGCCTCAAGGTAGTCCTGGACAGCAGTGGTGAAGCCCTGCGTGTTGGCTTGCAAAGCGCGCCCTGGTTGGTCAAGCCCAATACCGAAGAACTGGGCGAAGTGCTGGGCCTGGCTGTGGATAACCTGACGCAACAGCGCGCTGCCGCCAAGCGCCTGCTGGACAGTGGCGTTGAACACGTGGTGGTGTCTGCGGGCGAGCAGGGCGTCAGTTGGTTCAGTCGCGATCTGGCCCTGCAGGCCCGCCCACCCAAGGTGCGGGTTGCCAGCACGGTGGGGGCGGGGGATTCGCTGGTGGCCGGCATGGTCCACGGCCTGCTGCTGGCCGAGGCGCCTGCGCAGACGTTGACCCGGGCCACTGCCATCGCCGCCCAGGCCGTTACCCAGGTTGGCTTCGGCATCCATGACCGCGAGCACCTTGCGCAGTTGGAAGCGGCCGTGCAACTGACAGAACAACAAGAGGGTTGCCGATGAACATTGCCATAGTCACCGCCTGCCCCAATGGCCAGGTATCGAGTGTACTGAGTGCACGCTTGCTGTCCGCCGCCGCCCAGCGTCGCGGCTGGAGCACCAGCGTCGAAGTGCAGAATACTGAACACCCCGAGCGGCAACTGAGCGCCGCACAGATCGCCGAGGCTGACTGGGTGCTTGTGGTCAGCACCGGGCCGGTGGACCTGGCCCGCTTCGTCGGCAAGCGCCTGTACCAAAGCACACCGTCCCAGGCGCTGGCTGATCGCGAAGGCTTTCTCGACGAAGCGGCGGCCAACGCCGAGCTGCTGGCCGCAGTGACAGGCGCCCCTGCCGCAGCTAGCAGTGCTGGCGCTCGCATCGTTGCCGTCACTGCATGCCCGACCGGCGTAGCCCATACCTTCATGGCCGCAGAAGCCTTGCAGCAAGCCGCACAGCAACTGGGCTACCAGTTGACCGTCGAGACCCAGGGCTCGGTCGGTGCGCGCAATCCCTTGTCTGCTGAAGCCATCGCAGCGGCGGACGTGGTGCTGCTGGCCGCCGACATTGAAGTACCCACTGCACGTTTCGCCGGCAAACGTATTTACCGTTGTGGTACTGGCATTGCCCTCAAGCAGGCCCGCGCTACCCTGGACAAAGCCCTGGCGCAGGCCACGGTGGAAAACGGTGCCGACGCTGCAGCGGCGACCACGCCGACCAAGAGCGAGAAAACCGGCGTGTACAAGCACTTGCTGACCGGCGTCTCGTTCATGCTTCCGATGGTGGTGGCCGGCGGCCTGCTGATTGCGTTGTCGTTCGTGTTCGGTATCGAGGCCTACAAAGAGGCGGGCACCTTGCCGGCGGCGTTGATGCAGATTGGCGGTGAGGCTGCCTTCAAACTGATGGTTCCGCTACTGGCAGGCTATATCGCCTGGTCTATCGCCGACCGCCCCGGGCTGGCCCCGGGCATGATCGGCGGCCTGTTGGCCAGCACCTTGGGGGCCGGCTTCATCGGTGGCATTGTCGCCGGTTTCCTCGCCGGTTACAGCGCCAAGGCCATTGCCCGATGGGCGCGCTTGCCCAGCAGCCTGGAGGCGCTCAAGCCGATCCTTATCATTCCATTGCTGGCCAGTCTGTTCACCGGGCTGGTGATGATCTACGTGGTTGGCCAGCCGGTAGCGGCGATGCTCGAAGGCCTGACGCATTTTCTCGACAGCATGGGCACCACCAATGCCATCCTGCTGGGGCTGTTGCTGGGCGGCATGATGTGCGTCGACCTTGGCGGGCCGATCAACAAGGCCGCCTATGCGTTCTCGGTGGGGCTGCTGGCCTCGTCGAGCTACGCGCCAATGGCGGCGACCATGGCCGCCGGCATGGTGCCGCCGATTGGCTTGGGTATTGCCACCTTCCTGGCCCGGCGCAAGTTCGCCCAGAGCGAGCGCGAGGCGGGCAAGGCGGCGCTGGCGCTGGGGCTGTGCTTCATCTCCGAGGGGGCGATTCCGTTTGCCGCCAAGGACCCGTTACGGGTGATCCCGGCCAGTATCGCCGGTGGTGCGTTGACCGGGGCATTGTCGATGTATTTTGGCTGCAAGCTGATGGCGCCGCATGGCGGCTTGTTCGTGTTGTTGATCCCCAACGCGATCAACCATGCGTTGCTTTATCTGCTGGCGATTGTGGCGGGTAGCCTGGTGACAGCGGTGGTGTATGCGGTTATCAAGAAGAGCGAGCGTGTGGAGTTGGCCGTGGCGCCTGCTAAAAGTGTATGAGCAGACCTCGTTCTGTGGGTGCGGCCTTGTGTCGCGAAAGGGCCGCAAAGCGGCCCCGGCAATCTAAGTTGCGAAGCTGAAAATCTGGGGCTGCTTCGCAGCCCTTTCGCGACACAAGGCCGCTCCCACAGAGCCCGCGTTGGCCTTTCAACTGCGATGCTTCTGCCGCAACGGCACCAGTAGATCACCCAGCCCGTTGTGATCGATCTCATGCATCAACGCCAGCAACCCGCCCAGTTCCCCTGCCGGGAAGCCCTTGCGCGCAAACCACGCCAGGTAGTCCCCGGGCAGGTCGGCAATGATCCTGCCCTGGTACTTGCCGAACGGCATGCTGCGGGTCACCAGTAGTTCGAGGGTTTCCGGCTTCATCTTCGCGCACCTGGCTGTGGAAAGGTGCCGACCATACTGCAATCTGCACGAAGCCCCAAGCTGCAATCATGCAGAACGCCGTTGACAGCCGATGCCATCATTTTTTTAACTTATTGAATATTAAGTAATTTATATTTTTTGAAAGCGTGGCACGAACACTGCAATTCCCTAGTGGACTATCACCTGCCAAGGAGTTCGACCATGAGCAACCCCAACAAAGACGTGATCGATGTACTCAACGACCTGATCGAGTACAGCAAGGATGGCGAGAAAGGTTTCAAGGCCTCGGCCGATGATGTGAAGAACCCCGAACTGAAAGCGTTCTTCGTCCAGCGTGCGGGCGAGTGCGCCAACGCTGCCAGTGAGCTGCAGAGCGAAGTGCGCCGCCTGGGCGGCGATCCGGAAACTTCTACCAGCATCAGTGGCGACCTGCACCGCGGCTGGGTCAACCTCAAGTCGATGGTCACCGGCAAGGACGAGGAGGCAGTGCTGAACGAGGTAGAGCGTGGCGAGGACCACGCCCTCAAGGCCTACAAGGAAGCCCGCGAGAAGCTGGTGAAACTAGGCCGCACTGCCAGCGACATGACCTACAGCCTGGTGGAAAAGCAGCTGCAAGGCGTGCAGCGCAACCATGACCAGGTCAAGGCCCTGCGCAACGCCGCTCGCGCCCGCTCCTAATCAAGCGGGCCCTCTACCCGATTGCGGCCATTGGCCTTGGCCCGGTAGAGCGCTTCGTCCGCAGCACCCAGCAGCCTGCCAAGGTCCTGCTGGGTGCCGGACAGACCGATACCGATGCTCACGGTCACGGCGTGGGCATCATCCGCAAACGGCGCCAGCGCCTCGACGTTGGCTCGGATGCGTTCAGCCAGTAGCTGGGCCCCGGCCAGATCGGTTTCTGGCAACACTACCTGAAACTCCTCCCCACCATAGCGCGCAGCCAGGTCCGCAGGGCGACGAATGCATGCCTCGATGGCCTTGGCCACCTCGCGCAAGGCATGGTCGCCGCCGGCATGGCCATGGCGCTGGTTGAATGCCTTGAAGTGGTCCACGTCCACCATCAGTATCGCCAGCGGCTTACGGCTACGTTGGGCGCGGGCCCATTCCTGGCGCAGCACATGGTCCAGCCTGCGGCGGTTGGCCAGGCCAGTCAGGCTATCGGTGGAAGCGAGCATGGCCAGGTCTTCTTCGGCTTCGTGGCGGCGGCGCAGTTCGCGGCCCAGCAGCAATGTCAGCCAGAGAATGCCCACGCACAGACCGCCGGTGGCGACGCTGACCAGAATGGCGGTGCGGCGCCAGGACTCGAACACCTCGTCGGCCGAGTGCGCCACTAGCACGATCAGTGGCAACTGCGCGACCCGGGCGAAGGTGAACATGCGCAGCTTGCCGCTGCTGTGGGAGCGGGCGGTGAAGCTACCGCTCTGTTCACTGAGGATGCGTTTGAAATTGGGCCGTTCGGTGTAGTAGGTGCCAATCAGCGGGTCCTGCCCGCGGTAGGGCTGGCGGACGAGCAGCTGCCCATCGGTATTGAACAGGTTGATGCTGCTGTCGTGGCCAATGTCCAGGAGCTGGAACAACTCATTGAAGTACGACAGGCGCAGCGCACCCGCTGCCAACCCGGCGAACTCGCCATTGGGGCCGGAGATACGTCGGCTGAAACTGATACACCAGTCCAGGTCGCCAAGCTTGGCCTTGAAAGGGGGGCCCACCAGCAAGCCGAGGTTGGCATTGTGCTGGTGGGCCTTGAACACCCCGGTTTCGCCGAAGTTGGCCTTGCGCGGCACGCTACTGGTGGAGTCGCCAACGATATTGCCTTGCTTGTCCAGCCACAGCACGTCACCGCGCTTGCGGTCGACGAAGGCTTCATTGAAAAGCAGGCGCTGGCGTATCGGGCCGGGGACTTCCGGCAGTTCCTTGCGGCCAACCGCCCAGATCAAGCCTTGCAGGGATTGGTCGTAGAGTTCGACGTTGCGCAGAATGTCGCTTTCGATCAGCTGCACGATGTTGTTCGACGAGCGCACCGCCGACTGCTCGACACTATCGCGCTCGCGGGCAAGCAGATAGCTGACGATGGCCACGATGGCGAGCACGGCAAGGCAACTGCCCAGGTTGAGGATCAGCTCGGGGTGCGACCTGTAGACTGCGAAACGCGGGGATTGGGTGGGCATGCTCGCTACTGCGTGGGCAGGGCCATTCGCGGCGGCGATATTCTAGGGAAGCGGGCATTGTCGGACAAGATTTGTCCGACGGAAGCACGGTGTACCGTACTTTTCGATTTGCCGTGGACCCTTGTAGGAGCGGGTTTACCCGCGAACACCGGCGAAGCCTTCTTCGCGGGTAACCGCTCCTACACTGGCAGCAAAAGATCAGAACACGTTCAGTGGGTAATCGACGATTACCCGCAGTTCATCGTTGTCGCTGTTGCTGTCGATCGACGCATAACCCTGGCTGCCGCGGTGGGTGGCATAGCGTACCAGCACCGACAGGTCCTTGAGGTCACCTTCCTGGAATACGTATTTCACGTCCAGGTCGCGCTCCCAGTGCATGGCGTTCTTGCCATCTTCACGGTAGTAGTCGTAGTGAGTGGTGTCCTGAGTGGCCTTGGTCAGGTCAGCCTCGCCGCGCGAGTAGGACAGCGAGGTGGACAAACCAGGCACGCCGACACCGGCGAAGTCATAGCCGTACTGCAGTTTCCACGAACGCTCGTTCGGCGCGTTGAAGTCCGAGTACATGCGCGAGTTGTCCAGGTACACGCTGTCGCCCAGGTTGATGTAGTCGAACGGCGTGTTGCCGTTCACTCGCTGGTAGGCAGCGGTGACGCTGTGGAAGCCTGCATTGACGGTAAAGTGCACGCTGTAGGTGTTGTTGTCGATCTTGCCTAGCAGGGCCTGGCCGGTGTCCTGGGTGTGATAGAAGTGCACGCCCGGGTTCAGGCTGACCAGGTCATTGACCACATAGGTGTAGTCGAAGTCCGCGTAGTACTGGTTCCAGATGTCCTTCAGCTCGGCGGCGTACAGGTTGGCGGTGATGTGCTCGGTACCGCTCCACGACGCGCCGGCCCAGTTCAGGTGCTTGCTCTTGTCGTGCTCGTCCAGTGACCCGTAGTAGGTGTCGATGCGGCGATGGCCGCTTTGGTTGTACGGGTGGGTGAAGCTGACCTGGCCGCCTTCGAGCAACAGGCCGTCGATGCTGGTGTTGGTCAGGCTTACACCGCGGAAGGTTTGCGGCAACATGCGCGTTTCGCCGCCGGCGATCACTGGGTTGGTGAGGAACAGGTCACCGGCTTTCAGCTCGGTGTCGAAGGCTTTCAGCTTGACTGCAGCACCGGCAGTGGAGAACGAATGCGGGGCAGCGCCCAGTTCGCCGTCGTCCTTGATGTGTTCGGGCAGGATGCTGGTGCCGGCATGGCCGCCACCGCCGTCGAGCTTCAGGCCCAGCATGGCATGAGCATCCAGGCCAAAACCGACCACACCCGGGGTGTAGCCCGACTCGAAACGCGCTACCGCGCCCTGGCCCCACTCGCGGGTGTCGCGCACGCCGGCGTTGTGGTTGTCGCGGTTGAAGTAGGCATTACGAAAATGCAGGTTGAAGGACGAACCTTCGATGAAGCCATCAGCCTTGTCTTCATCTGCCTGGGCGGCGAAAGGGATCGTTGCAGTCAACGCAATGAAAAGCGGGGTAAAACGAAACGCGGAAGGCACCGGTACTAGCTCCTTGGATCTGACGGTGGGGCAGTTTTTATATTTGAATGTGCGTCTTTTTTATAGGGACACGTTACAGCCGGGCTGAGCGTTAAAGCACATAAAAAAAGCCGCTGATCGGCAGCGGCTTTAAAAGGCTAACATATCGGCACCGGGGGTGCCCATGGCGTAGCCAAGGGAAAACGGGAGTAGCGACAGCGCGTGATCAGCTGTCGGCACTGGTATCGACGCTGACTTTGGAAGCTGTCTGTTTCGCATCTTTTACGGTATCGGCCTTGTTTGCGGCTACAGCGTCACGGGCTTCTTGATGGACAGCCGCGATCTCTGCATTTCGGGCAACGAATGCCGGGGATTCTTCGGCCATGGCCAGGGGCGACAACAACAGGGAAGACAGGACGAAGACGCTGGCAATACCCATACTGTTGGACATTTGAAACTACCTTCTTGCGGTGCAAGTGCTAATGAGGACAGGGGTAAAGTTAGTCCTTTCAGTGCACTCGAAACAGAGCGAAGTGCGATAAGCACTGTTGCGCAAAAGGTAACGATCATTGGGTGGAACAACGGGGCTTTCGGCGAAAGCCCCGTGCTAGGGCGCCTGCACAGGGCGCCGCCTTGGCAGGCTAGAAACCGATAAAGGCGTAATAAACCGGGGTTTCATGGGTTGTGCGCAAACCCAGTGCCTGCAAGCTTGCCGTCAGCGCTTCATCCTGCACATGCAAGGTCCACTGCGCCCCTTCATTCCCCTGTACCTGCGCCAGCGCCGCAGCAAACGCCCCCATATCCGGCAAGTAGGCGGTAAAACCGTTACCCTTGAGCGCACTGGTCGTCATGCCCAATGCCTGGCACACCGCCACCTTGGCGGCAATGTCATCGCGGTCGGCCTGGCGCGAAGCCTGTACCAGCGCCTGCAGTTCCACATCGACCAGTTGCGTGCCGTGAATCAGCTCCGGCCCCTGTTGCCAGGCCTCCGGCGGGCAGTCCTTGCTGTCTGGCCGCAGGGGAATATGCGGGTTGATTTCTACCGGATAGATGCGACAGACCAGTGGGCGCTGCTCATAGATGGTGCAGAGGTCGTTGGCGTCGAGGTTACGGCAACGTCCGGGGTTGAATGCAGCAAAGGTCACCGAGACGCGTGCCTCGCCCTCGCCGCAATGCACCGGGTGGGAGCGTCGCAGCACATGGTCACGCTGCTCCAGCGGCATGCCGGGGCCGTCCACGACGAAGGCCTCGATCAGTACCACCACCTGGCCGGCATCCTCCGCCCAGCGACGCGCTTCGGCCAGCGTCAGTGGCACATGGTGGCCGGTACAGCATTTGCCGCAGCCGGTACAGCCGAAACGTAAGCGGTCGGTCACTTGGCTTCCGGGCTCCACTCGCTGACAAAGGCACGCTGGTGCTGGCGATCGTACAGACACAGCTCGGTGCCGGTGCGCTGCTGCATGTGCTTTTGTGGGTAGACGCCTTCGATCAGCAGGGCACTCATGCCTGCCTGGTCATCGAACTCGGCGGGCTTGCCGCGAGCGTGGGCGTTCTTGAACTGGCTTGCGGTCAGGCAGGCCTTGAGCATCTGCTGGCGCTGCTCGTTCCAGGCCTGACTACTGGAGGCCTGGGCAATACCGCTGAAGAGGGCACAGCTGATCAAGATAGAGCTGAGAAGCTTCATACGCGATTCCGGCAATTTTCTTGCGAGGGGCGCGAATTATGCCCGAGTCACCCCCGGCGGCAAGCCGGGGAGTTTGTCGCTGAATATATCAGTGCTCGGCGAACACCACGGTGCGCGCAGCCACCACCAGACAATCGGTCAGCTCTGGCGAGGAGAACTTGGTAAGGATGGCATTGGCCCCGGCCTGGGTCGCCTTTTCACTGCTCATGGCACTGTCCAGTGAGGTGTGCAGCAGCACGTACAGGTGCTGGAAGTCAGGGGTTTCACGCAGCGTGCGGGTGAAGGCGTAGCCGTCCATTTCGCTCATTTCGATGTCGGAGACGATGATGTTGATCTCCTGCGCGGTGCCTTGCAGCTCCAGCAGCACGTTGATGGCGTCTTTGGCGCTGCGCGCGGTGTGGCATTCGATACCGAGGTTGCGCAGGGTGTGCACCGACTGCTGCAAGGCCACCTGGCTGTCGTCCACCACCAGGATATTGGCGGCGGCCAGCAGGCTGGCATCTTCTTCGTTCAAGCTGCTGTGCACTGGCTCGGCGACGGGCGGGGCGATGGCGTGTATGACTTTTTCGATGTCCAGCACCTGCACCAGGGTGTTGTCGACGCGCGTCACACCGGTGATGAACGAGCGGGTGCCCGAGGCGTAGGGCGGCGGTTTGATGTCGGTGCTCAGGCAATGCACGATGCGGCTGACCGCCTGTACATGCAGGCCTTGGCGCGAGCGGCTGATCTCGGTAACGATCAGGCAGCCACCCTGCGGGTCGACCAGTGGCTGTTCGCCAATGGCGCGGGACAGGTCGATGACCGACAGCGAGTGGCCGCGCAGGGTTGCCACACCTTTTACGTGGGGGTGCGACTCAGGCAGCTTGGTCAGCGGCGGGCAGGGGATGATCTCGCTGACCTTGAGCAGGTTGATTGCCATCAGCTTGCCGCTGCGCAGGGTGAACAGCAGCAGGGATAGCGAATCCGCGCGGGCATTTTGCGTGGCCATGGTGACCTTCGGTGAGGAGCAGGGGATAACCGGTTATCGGCCTGTTTGGGTTGGGCTTTAGGCATTTTGCACAGAACCCAGGAATGCCTGGATCAGCGTTCACGCAGGGCCTCCTTGGCCCGGTTCAGCGGCTTGATCAGGTAATCGAGGATGGTTTTCTCGCCCGTTCGGATATCCACCGTGGCAATCATCCCTGGCACGATCGCAAAACGCTTGCCGGCCTTGTTTTGCAAGCTGTCCTGTTCGGTGCGGATGAACACGCGGTAGTAGTAGATTTCCGGTTTGACCTCGTCCTGCAGGGTATCCGGCGAGATGCCTACCACCTTGCCATCCAGCCCGCCGTATACCGAGTAGTCATAGGCACTGATCTTGACCTTGGCCGCCTGGTCGGGGTGAATGAAGGCGATGTCCCGTGGCGCGATGCGGGTTTCGATCAGCAGGCGTTCGTCCATCGGCACGATCTTCATCACCTGGCCACCGGGCTGCACCACGCCACCCAGGGTGTTGACCTCGATGTCCTTCACGATGCCGCGCACCGGCGAGCGCAGGGTCAGGCGGGTGAGCGAGTCGCTGCGTCCGCGGATCACTTCCGACAGGGCGTCCGCTTCGGCGCTGGCCTTGGCCAGTTCTTCCCGGGCGCGCACCAGATAGTCCGAGCGTGCCTCGTTGGCCTTGAGTTCCAACTCGGAACGCTGGCGGTTCAGGCGGATCACTTCAACCCGGCTGGAGGCACCCATCTTTGCCAGGTTCTCGGTGATCTTCAGCTCGCTGCGCACCAGCTGCAACGAGTCCTGAATACCCGCCAGGGTCTGTTCCAGGCCGCGGCGGCGGGTCTGGTACAACGCGGTTTCGGCATCGATCAGGTCAGGAGAGTCGCGCAGGCTCTCCGGGAAGGTCAGTGGCTTGCCGGTCACCTCTGCCTGCAGGCGGGCCTGGCTGGCCCTGGCAGCGCGGTACTTGGCCTCGCTTTCACCCACGCTGGAAGCCGTCTTGGTCGGGTCGAGCTGGGCCAGCACCTGGCCGCGCTCGACCAGGTCACCTTCGGCCACGCTCATCTGCGCGACGATACCGCCCTCGAACGACTGAATGACCTGCTCTCGCGAACTTGGAATGACCTTGCCTGTGCCGGTGGATACCTCGGTCACCTCGAACCAGGCCGCCCAGGCCAGGAACGCCGCCAGCATCAGCGCGCAGAGGGTGATGATGCGGCCGGCGCGGAATACCGCCTGGTCGTCCTGCCCGTCCAGGTAGGAAGCCGGGAGTTCATGGTTGCTCATGCCTGGGCTCCCTGCAGTTTGGCCAGCGCGGCATCGCGCGCGTCATCGATGACGATGCGCCCGGCGTCCAGCACCAGGATGCGGTCGACCCGCTGCAGAACACTCAGGCGATGGGTTGCGATCACCAGTGTACGGCCCTGACAGAAGCGCTCCAGGTTATCCAGCAGCTTGCGCTCGGTCATGTCGTCCAGCGACGCGGTCGGCTCGTCCAGCAACAGCACCTGCGGCTGGCGTACCAGCAGGCGCGACAGCACCAGGGCTTGGCGCTGGCCGCCAGACAAGCCCAGGCCTCCTTCGAGGATCAAGTGGTCCATGCCCTTGGGCAGGCGGCGGACGAAGTCCAGTGCGCCAGTGGCGGCCAGCGCGGCCACCAGTTCCTGGTCGCTGGCCTGGCCGGCACCGAGGGTGAGGTTTTCCCGCAGGGTGCCGTGGAACAGCCTCGCGTACTGCGGCAGCAGGCCGACGTCACGGCGCAGGTCAGCAGGGTCGAGGTGGGCCATGGCGATGCCGTCCAGGCTGATCTCGCCCTGCACCAGATCCATGGCCCCACCCAGCGCCTGCAGCAAGGTTGATTTGCCGGCGCCGTTGCGGCCCAGCACGGCAATGCGCTCGCCCGGCTGGATATCCAGCCGGCCAATGTTCAGCACTGGCGGGTAGTCTTCGCTGTAGCGGAAGTTGGCCTGGCGCAGGCGGTACTCGCCGTGAATGGCCGGCAGGTGCACGCGGGCTTCGCCTTCGGGGTGATCGACCGGCGACTGCATCAGCTTGTCCAGGCCTTGCAGCGCGACCTTGGCCTGCTGCCAGCGGGTCAGCACATGGGTCAGTTGGGCCAACGGCGCCATCATTCGCGATGAAAGCATGGATGCCGCCACCAGGCTACCCGTGGTGAGGTCGCCGGCGATGACCATGGGAGCGCCGATCACGATGACCACGGCAAACACGGCACCCTGCACGTTCTGCGTCCAGGTCACCAGGCCGTTGGTGAGGGTGCGCAGGCGCAGGTTGGTGTGCGCGCAGGCCGCGTTGTACTGGTTCCACTGCCGTTCGAAGCGTGCCTCTGCCTGCAGTGCCTTGATCTCGTCCAGGCCCTGGATACTTTCCACCAGCATGGCGTTGCGCAGCGCCGACTCACGCATCGAGGCATTGGCCAACCGTGCCAGGCGCCTTTGTGCAAGCAACCCGGGCAGCACCATGGCCAGCAGCGCGACCAGCGGGATGAACACCAGTACGCCGCCGATCAGCCAGAACACGAACAGGAACAGCAGGAAGAACGGCAGGTCGGCCAGCACCGTCGCGGTGCTGGACGTGATCAGGTCGCGGATCGACTCCAGCTCGCGCAACTGCGAGATGAACGAGCCGGTGGACTTGGGCCGCACCGAGTTGCGCAGGCGCAGGGCATGGCCGTAGACCAGGTCGCTCACCCGCAGGTCGGCGCGCTTGCCGAGCAGGTCGGTCACCTTTAGCCGCAGCAGGCGCATGCTGAAGTCGAACACCAGTGCCAACACCACACCGCCAAACAGGACGTAGAGAGTGGGTAGGGATTCGGCCGGTATCACTCGGTCGTACACCTGCATCGAGAACAGCACGCCGGCCAGCGCCAGCACGTTGGCCACCAGTGAAGCGATCATCACCTGCCCATAAGGGCGCAAGTCACGCAGTACGATGCGGGCGAACCAGTGGCGGTCGTAAGGCGCGGTGTAGTCGTCGGTGCGCACATCGCGCAGTGGCCGGGCCGGGCGCAGCAGGGCCACGCGGCTGATACGGCCTTTGAGGGTGTCGCGGGGCAGGCGCGAAGTCAGGCCCTGGTCACCGGCGAACACCACTGCCAGGTCGTCCTCTTCGGTCACCGACTCGACCACCGCCAGCTGCCCATCGTCCAGCTCCAGCACCAGCGGCGTGCGCCATTGCCGCAGGCCCTTGGCATCGAAGTGCACGAAGCGCAATGCCAGCCCCGCCTGACGTGCCATGTGGCGGAGGATTTCATTCAACGGGCGGGCATCCTCCGCAGCGGCCAGGCGAATACGCTGGGGTGATACGTCCAGGCGGTAGTGGTGTGCCACCTGCAACATCACCTCAAGCCAGGGGCCAAGGTCTGGCCGGTGGGCGGCGGCCTGCTCCGGCGCGGGCGCCTGGTTGGGCAGGGTCACATCGATCGAATCACTCATGGCTGGATCTCCACACCTTGCAGGTTGCGCCCCTCAAGGCCAAAGGCCGTGCGCAGGGCGCCGGTGTTGTACAGGCAGTCGACATCCAGGCGCAGCAGATCGGAGCGGGTGCCGGCAAGTTCGAAGCGTGACTGGTAGATCTCCTGCTCGGCGTTGAGCAGGTCGAGCAGTGGCCGTGTCCCTAGGTCCAGGTACTGACGCCCGTAGAGCATGCGTGCCTCCTGGATGCTGACCTGGCGGGCTTCCAGCGAAGTCAGCCGGCGGCCCAGCCCGGAGGTTTGCGCCTTGGCCTCCGCCAGGCCCCGACGCGCCTGCAGCCGTGCGGCGTCTTCGGCGGAGTCGGCGGCGGTCAGCGCGTGGCCGGCAGCGCGGGTGCGGGCGCTGATGGAGCCCCCTTGGTAGATGGGAACTTCGACGTTCAGGTAGATGCCCGCCTGGGTGCGGTCCAGCCGTGCGTTATCGCGGTTGTAGTCGTCGTCCAGGTAATGATTGACCTGCGGTTGCAACGACAGGGTAGGGTAGGCCTCCGCCTTGGCCTGGGCCAGCTCGGCCTGGCCCTGTGCGCGCTGGGCCAGGGCCATCAGCACGGCGGGCAGGCGATCATCACCCTGTGCAGGGCGCTTGCAGGCCTGGTCCAGCTCGGCGGGTGAGCCCTCGGCCAGTGCCGGAGGGGTAACGCGACCCATCAGCGCCGCCAGGGTCGAGCGCCAGCGCTCGTACTGCGACTGGTACTCCTCCAGGGTGGCACGGGCGCTTTCCACGCGGGACTCGGCCTGTACCACGTCGGAACGGGTGCTGGCGCCCATGTCGCTGCGCTGGCGGGCCATGCCGGCAATGTCGCCCACGCCGCGAATCTGGTCGCGGGCAATCGTCATCAGTTGCTCGTAGCGGCGGGTCTCGATCCAGGCATAGGCTGTGTCGCGGGCCAGGTCGTCGACCACCAGCAGGATATTGGCCTGGGCCCGGGCGGCGGCAGCCTGGGCCGCGTTGACGGCGCTGTCGACCTTGCCGAAGTCATAGAGCATTTGCTTGAGCGACAGGTTCAGGGCCTGGCTATTGCGGTCGCCGCCATAGCCGGTGTCATAACCGGTGCGGATACCGCCGGAAATCTGTGGGTAATACCCCGCACGGGCGACGTTGATGCCTTCGCCCTGCTTGTAAAGGTTGCCGATGGCCTCAGCGATGCTCGGGTGCCATTGCGCTGCCTGCAGCACCGCGTCGGTAAGGCTCAGCCGTTCGCCACTGGCGACCGGGGCCATGCCGATGGGGGGGCGGGCGGGCACCGCTTCGGGCGCATCGCGTAGCAGCGACGGCCCGATCTGGCGCAGGTGGGGGTCTATATCATCGGCTGCCTGGGCAACCGGGTGGAAGTTCAGGGCCAGGAGCCCGAAGGCTCCCAGCAACAGCGGTGACAGCGGACTGCTTCGCTTCACATAATTCCCTTACTGCTGGTCGTCCATGCCGCCGGGTATTCACCCGACGGGTTTACAGCGGCCTCAAACCACATGGATACCGTTCTGTACCCACAGGTGATGGCTTGGATCCTCCTGGGCCGTGTACTGGTTATAGTCGATGCCGTCGGCAGTTTGGTTCCCGACCAGCGTCCAGTTGTCCGTCATGTGAACCGAGTCTTTGTCGTCCCCCTTGATGATCAGTGTGTCGGTAGCGGTTTCGGTGATGGCCACCACATCTGCCAGGTTGAGGGTGAGCGCCACCGAACTGGTGTCGTTGAGGTCGAGGATTTCGATGTCGTGTACGCGCCCGGCCAGGTTGCCCAGGTCAATGCTGGCATCACCGCCGCCCCACAGCAGGGTGTCGGTTCCCGAGCCACCGTCGACGCTGGCAAAGTTCTGGTCGACCACCACCAGCGTGTCGTCACCCGCACCACCCTGCAGGGTGATGTGGCCACCCTGGCTGCCATCGAGGTGGTCGTTGCCGTCAGTGCCGGCGATCACATCGGTGGCCGCTGCCAGGCTGGCGAGTGCCGCGGACTCGTCGCCAGTATCGGCCAGCAGCGATGTGGTGGCGGTGAGGCCGGCGGCGCTGTCCACGTTGATGGTGAGGGTTGCGGTGTCGGTCGTGCCGTTCGGGTGGCTTAGCTCGTAGGTGAAGGTGTCGTGCTGGCCTACCACCGCCGAGGTGAGCCCTGCGTTGAGGGTGTAGGTGTAGCTGCCGTCGGCATGCACCAGCAACGTGCCGTAGGTGCCGGCTACGCTTACCCCGTTGTAGCCCGGGATGGTGTAGGTGTTGGCCGCTGTCAGCACGCTCAGCACGGTCAGGGCCGAACCGACGTTGTCGTCAGCCAGCAGGTTGCCGGTGGCGGCTGTCGCGCCACTGACCACGAACTCGGTCAGGTACGTTGTGGTGGTGTTCAGGCTGGTGGTGATGGAGCTGAGCAAGCCGATGCCGCCGGCGGTGACACGTACGTGGTAGGTACCGGCGCCCTGGTTCTCGAAGGTATACCCGGCGCCGCCGCCCAGTATGCTGACCAGCGAACCACCTGGCACCGACTGTACCAGCACGTACTGGCCGGTGGCCGGGTTGAGCTTGAGCAGCTCGATGGTGGTGCCGTTGAGCAGGCTCAACAGGTTGGTGGAGTTGACCACCACCTGCAGGTCGGCCGTGGTATTGGCGGCAACCGTGGTGGTGTAGGTGGCCTGGCGGGTACCGATCACTGGCAGGTTCAGCGAGCCCAGCGTACTGCTGCTGGAGTCCACGCGGTTGTCCAGGGTGACCTGGCTGGTACCAACGTCGTTGACTGCGTCGACCACCGTGGCCGGTGCACCGTAGTTGGTGTCGCTCCAGACCTCCGTGGCTTGCGGGCTGTCGATGCGCACGTACAGGTTGGCGGCATCGGACAGGCCGTTAGGGTGCACCAGTTGGTAGCTGAACACGTCCACCTTGCCGACACTGTTCGGGCTGCCGTTCGGCGTGTAGGTGTAGCTGCCGTCCGCACGGATCACCAGGGTGCCGTACTGGCCCTGAACCGTCGTGGCGGTCCCGGCCGAGACGTAGCTGCCGTCTTTGAGCACTTGCAGCACGGCGGCGCTGTCCGGGCCACGGGCATCCACTGCGCCATCGGTACCCACGTCGGTAATGACGTTGCCAGAGGTGGCAATGCCGGTGCCGGTGAATTGGGTCAGGCTGGTGGAGACGATGTCCAGCGTGGTGCTCACTTCGGTGATCAGGCCGATGCCGCCACTGCCCACGGTCAGTCGGTAATCACCGGCTTGCAGCACGCCGATGTCCACCTGCAAGCCGATTGGCAGCACGATCAGGTCGAGCAGGCCTTGGGTGTTGCCGGTGGCGATGGTCACCCAGGCGCCGCTGGCGTCTTTCACCTGCAGGGTGAAGCTGGTGTTGTTGAGCAGTGCCAGCACGCTGTTGGTGGTCAGTGTGAGGGTAGGGTCGGCCGTGGTGCCTGCTGCCACCGTCCAGGTGTAGGTCTTGGAGAACCCCGACAGTAGCGTGGTGAAGCTGTCGGTGTAGGTCTTCGTGGCGCTGACCGCTGCCAGGTTGACTGTGGCCGTGGCCAGGTTGTCGCTGGCGATGACCGGCGCGTTGGCATCCACATCCGGTGCAGTGACGTTGACGTTGCCCGACACGTTGCCGCGCGGGTCGCTGAGGGTCACCGAAAGGATCTGGCCGTTGTCCTGAGGCGGGCTCAGGGTCACGGTGAAGGTGCCGTCCGCCTGCACCGTCGCGGTCTGCAGCACGGTACCGCCGGCGCTGCGTACGGTGACGGTGGCACCCACTTCGCCAGTACCGGTGAGGGTACCGCCGTCGGCACTGAACAGCAGGTTGCCGGCAGCCGCAGGCGGGGTCAGGTCCGGTGCGGTCAGCGCAGTGCCTGTGGACACATTACCGGCGCTGTCGGTGAGGGTGACGCTGAGCGCCTGGTTGTCGATCTGCGCCGCAGTCAGGCTGACCACGAACAGGCCGTTGCTGCCCACCGTTGCGGTACCCAGTACGGTACCGGCGCTGTTGCGCACGGTGACCGTGCTGCCGACCTGGCCAGAACCACTGACCGAGGTGCCGTTGGCGTTGATGGTGGCCAGCGGGGCGGCTGGCGGGGTGGTGTCCGGCGCGGTCAGGCTGGTGCTGGCGGACAGGTTGCCGGCAGCATCGGCCTGGCGTACCACCAGCAGTTGCCCGTCGTTCTGTGGCGAGGTCAAGGTAATGCTGAAGGTGCCGTTGGCTTGTACCACACCGGTACCCACCTGGCCGTTCGGGCCTTGGACGGTAATGGTAGCGCCCGCCTCACCGCTACCGGTAAGCACGGTACCGGTGCCGTTGATGGCGACGTTGGTGGGCGCTGCAGGTGGCTGCAGGTCTGCGGCGGTGTAGCTTGTGCTGCCGGACACATTGCCTGCAGTGTCAGCCTGGCTCACGCCCAGTACCTGGCCGTTGAGCTGCGCGGCGTTCAGGTTGACGGTGAACACGCCACCGCCATTCACCACCGCCGTACCGAGCACGTTGTTGCCGGCATCACGTACTGTCACCGTGGCACCGGCTTCACCCGTGCCGGTCAGCACCAGGCCATTGACAGACAGGCTGGTGACCACCGGGTTGGTCGGTGGCGTGATGTCGGCCGCTTGCAGGAAGGTCGGCTGCGATTCGCCGCCTATCAGCGCCACCGCTGTCACCGAAATGTGTTCGCCATTGAGCTGGGCTGCGTCCAGCGTCAGGGTGAAGGAGCCGTTCAGGCTTGCGACCCCTGTACCGATCAGGTTGCCTGCAGCGTCGTACACGCGAATGCCCACACCGCTGGGTGCACTGCCTGTCAGGGTCAGGCCGTCGCTGCCCAAGGTCACGTCGGTTGGCGGCACGGGTGGTGCGATCAACGGTGTGAGGTAGGTCGCGACCGCAGACGTATTGATGCCGTCGGACTGTGTCACTTCCAGAGTGGCGAGCGAGCCCACCGCTGGCACCAGTGTTATTTGGAAGTTGCCAGCGCCATCCACCACGCCGGTACCGATCACGTCTCCGTCGAAGCTGACGGTGACCGTGGCATTGGCTTCGCCCTTGCCAGTCAGCACGTTGAAGGTGTTGTTGATCGCCAGGTTGGTCACCAGGTCGGGTGGCGAGGTGTCGTTGGTCTGGTAAGGGACAGCCACCGAAGCGTTGCCGGCATCATCGGTGGACACCACCGTCAGCAACTGGCCGTTGTTCTGTGCCGGGCTGATCGGCACAGTGAACTGGCCGTTCTCACCCACTTCCACCGTGCCCACGATGTTGTTGTCCGGGCCGCGCACCGTGATGGTGCTGCCGGCTTCGGCCGTACCCGTCATCGACGTCCCGGCTGCGTTGAGCAGCAGGTCGGTCGGCTGCACCGGTGGCGTCAGGTCTGGCGCAGTCACTGCCAGCGGTACCGACGGGTTGCCAGTGGCGTCCTGGGCGATGATGGTCAGCGTTTCGCCGTTGATTTGCGGGAGGTTCAGGTCAAGGACGAAGGTGCCATCCGGCTCCACCGTTACCTGGCCCAGCAGGTCGCCATTGTTGTTGACCACCGTGACGCGGGTGCCGGCTTCGGCAGTACCGATCACCTGGGTACCGCTGTCGTTGATGGTGGCGACCACGGTGGCCGGTGGTGTGGTGTCCACGGCCGTGACCGAACTGATTGGCGAGATGTTGCCGGTTGCATCGGTCAGGGTGACCTGCAGCACCTGGCCATCGAGCTGTGCTGCATCCAGCTCGACGATGAAGGTCCCGTTGGCGCCTACTGTGCCGGTACCGATCTGCGTGGTACCGACGTACACGCGCACGGTGGCGCCCACTTCGCCGACACCGCCCAGCTCGTCACCTGCCGCATTGAGCCGCAGCTCGGTTGCTGCCGCTGGCGGCGTGAGGTCCGGCGCTTGCACGTTGACCGGCAGGCTGACGTTGCCGGGTGGATCGGCCTGCAGTACCGACAGTGTCTGGTTGTTGATTTGTGCGGGTGACAGTTCGACGCTGAAGCTGCCATCAGCCAGTACGATACCCGTGCCCAGTACGGTACCGGCCGCGTTACTGACGATTACCGTGGCGCCGGCCTCGCCCAGGCCGCTGACCACGCTGCCGTCGGCGTTGATCACCACTTGGGTGAGTGGGTCGGGCGGGGTGAAGTCCGGGGTTTGTAGGGTAGCCACTGCCGACACGTTGCCGGCCGCATCGGCCTGGGTGAAGCTGAGCAGCTCGGCGTTGCCCAGTGCCGGGCTCAGCGTGATGGTGAAGTGGCCACTGGCATCGACGGTGGCGCTGCCGATTTCCTCGCCTGCCGGGTTGGTCACGGTAACCCGTGCGCCCACTTCGCCGCGGCCGGTGAGGGTGACACCATCACCGGAAACGGCCAGTTCGCCGGGTGCCGATGGCGGTGTGGTATCGGGTGCGGTGATAGCGCTGGCGGCAGACTGGTTGCCTGCCGCATCGGCCAGCACCACTTGCACCTGTTGGCCGTTGGCCTGAGGCGATACGAGGTTGACCTGGAAGGTGCCGTCGGCGCGCACAGTGGCACTGCCCAGCACCGAACCATCGGCGGCGAGCACACGCACGGCGGCACCTGCTTCGCCGGTACCGTTCAGCAAGCTGCCACCCCCGGCGAAGGCCAGGTTGCCGGCAGCATCCGGCGCGACGCGGTCAGGGGCTGTGAGGCTGACGCTGTTGGACTCGTTGCCGGCCACATCGGACTGGCTGGCGCTGAGCTGTTCGCCGTTGATTTGAGCGACGCTCAGGTCGACGTTGAAGTCGCCATTGGCATCGACCACGGCAGTGCCCAGTTCGATACCGCCTTCGCCAAGCACGGTAACGGTGGCACCTGCTTCACCGCGGCCACTGAGTACCAGGCCGTCGTTGGACAACACCAGGTTGGTCAGTGGTTGCGGTGCCGTGGTGTCCGGTGCCTGTAGGGTAGCGGGCAGCGATACGGTGCCATCGGGGCCCGTTGCGCTGACCTGCAACACTTCGCCATTGGCCTGTGCACTGCCGAGATTGACAGTGAACGTGCCGTCGTTGGTGACCGGGCTGCTGCCCAGCAATACGCCGTTGGGGCCGTACACCTTGATTGTGCTGCCCGCCTCGGCGGTGCCGCTCACCGACAGGCCGTCGGCGGCCAGTATCAGGTTGTCCGGCGTGGCCGGTGCCAGCGCGCCCGGCGCCGTCACGTTTTGCGCAGGGGAGACATTCTGTGCGGCATCGGCCTGGACCACGCTCAGGCTTTCACCCGTGATCGCTGCCGGTGACAGGGACACGCTGAAGTGACCGTCGGCGGCCACTGTAGCGTTGCCCAGCACGGTACCGTCCGGTGCTCGTACCGTCACGGTTGCGCCTGCTTCGCCATCGCCTGTCAGGGTGGCGCCATTGGCGGAGACAGCCAGGTTGGCCACGGCGGCCGGCGGCGTGGTGTCCGCTGCGGTGTAAGGTGCGGCCGGCGACACGTTGCCGGCTGCGTCGGTGGCGGTCACCTGCAGTATCTGGCCATTGGTCTGGGCACTGTTCAAGGTGACCTGGAAGGTGCCGTTGCCACCGGCTACCGCTGTGCCCAGCACGTTGCCGCTGGCATCGCGCACGGTCACGGTGCTGCCGGCTTCGGCGTTACCGGTCAGTTGCAGCCCGGTACCGGACAGCGCGAGTGCTGTCGGTGCCGTAGGCGGGGTGAAGTCCGGCGCGGTGACCGCCACGGCGGTGGAGGTGTTGTTGCCCGCGTCGGTCTGCGTAACGCTCAGGAGCTGGGCGTTGAGCTGGGCGCTGTTCAGGGTGAGGGTAAAGCTGCCATTGGCTGCCACCAGGCCGGTGCCGATGATGGTCCCGTCCGGGCCGTGAACGGTGACCGTGGCACCGGCTTCGCCCAGGCCGGTCAGGGTCAGGCCGTTGTTGTTCAGCACCACGTTGGTCAGCGGTGCGGGTGGGGTCAGGTCCGGGGTTGTCACGTTGATCGCCGGCGAGGTATTGCTGGCGGCATCCATTTGCGTCACGCCGATGACCTGGCCGTTGGCTTGCGGCGTGTCGAAGGTCACCGTGAAGCGACCGTCGGTGCCCACCGTGGCGGTGCCGAGCAAGGCACCGGCGGCGTTGCGTACCTGTACCGTGGCGCCCGCTTCACCGCTGCCGGAAAGCTGCCGGCCGTCCTGGCTCAGCACCGGGTTACTGATGGCCGCTGGCGGCGTGTGGTCTGGCGTGGCCAGGCTGGCCGGGCCGGACACATTGCCCGCGGCATCACTGAGGGTGACCTGTAGCGGGCTACCGGTGACCTGCGCGCTGGGCAGGGTGATCTGGAACTGGCCGCTCTGGTTGACGGTGCCGGTGGCCAGGATGGCGCCGCTGGCGTCGCGCACGGTGACGCTGGCACCGGCTTCGCCCTGGCCGCTGAGCACGGTGGCTGCGCTGTTGAGGCTGAGGTTGCTGGCTGCCAGCGGTGCCTGCAGGTCGGGCGCTTGCAGGGTGGCCGCGAGCGAAACATTGCCTGCAGCATCAGCCTGGGTGACGATCAGGTTTTGCCCATTGGCCACGGCCGGCGAGAAGCTGACACTGAACAGGCCATTGCTGTCGACGGTTGCAGTCCCCAGCAAGGTGCCTTGTAGGTCTGTCACGCGCACGGTTGCACCCACCTCGCCTTGGCCGGTCAGCGTACTACCGGTGGCGTTGAGGTTTACCTGTGTCGGCGCGTCCGGTGCCGTGGTGTCATTGGCCACGATAATGGCCGGCACCGAAGGCTGGCCATCGACGGTAGCCTTGGCACTGACCTGCAAGATCTGGGCGTTGAGCTGGGCGTTCTGGAAGAACACACGGAAGGTGCCGTCGCTGCCGACCGTGGCGCTACCCAGCGTGGTGCCACCGGAGGTCACGGTAATCAGCGAGCCGACCGTACCTTGGCCAGTCAGCAGGAAACCGTCGACGCTGATGGCAAGGGCCGAAGGCGTGGCCACTTCGGTACCGGTCGGGCCAGTCAGTGGTATTTCAGGCGACTCGTTGCCGGCAGGGTCGATCACCACCACATCGACGGTTTCGCCTGATGCCAGCGGTGGGGCGACCGGTATCACGAAGGTGCCGTCCGGCCCTGCAGTTACAGTGCCGCGCACGGTGTCATCCGGGTTGCGGACTTCCACTGTGCTGCCAGGCTCGGCTGTGCCGCCGACCGTGCTGCCATCCGGGCTTACGGTAAGGCCGGTCGCCGGTTCTGGGTTGGTCGTGTCCGGCGCGGTGACAGAGACCGGCGCCGAGTCGTTGCCGGCTGCGTCGGTCACTACCACGGTTACGGTCTGGCCGTTGTTCTGCGGTGTATCCAGCGGCACGCTGAAACTGCCATCCGGGTTGACCGCAACGGTGATCACATTGCCGGCCCCATCGCTCACGGTCACCGAACTGGCGCCAGGTGCATTACCGGTCACAGCCGTGCCATCGCTGCTGACTGCAACGTCGGTGGGCAGTGCCGGTGGCGTGATGTCAGGTGCAAAGATCTGGCTGGGCTGCGAAATGTTGCCGGCCGCATCGGTCAGCGTCACATTCAGAGCCTGGCCGTCCAACTGGGCGGGCGATAGTGGGACCGTGAAGCTGCCGCCTGCGGGCACGACGACGGTGCCTACCAACGTGCCGTCGGCAAGCTTCACTTCCACCGTGGAGCCAGCTTCACCGCTACCCTGGATGGCACTGCCGCCCGGGGTGATCGTGAGGCCGGCAGGCGCAGCTGGCGCGGTGCTGTCGTCAGCGGTGAACGTGGCCGACGGCGAGGCATTGCCGCCGCCATCGATCAGCACCACCGACAGCACTTCACCGTTGGTCTGGGCCGGGGAGAGTGCCACTTCGAACGTACCGTCTGCATTCACCGGGATGGTGCCTAGCAGGTTGCCTGCGGCATTACGTACCTCTACGGTGCTGCCTGCCTCGCCCTGCCCGCTGAGCAGTGTGCCGGTAGGATCAAGGCCCAGCCCTTGCGCCGGCAGCGGTGCCTCGAAGTCAGGTGCGATCACAGTGCCAGCGGGCGAGCCGTTGCCGCTATTGTCCGCCTGAGTGACAGACAGCGTCTGGCCATTGAGCTGTGGCGGGTCGATTGCCACCTGGAAGGTGCCATCGGGCTGGACCGTTGCGGTGCCCAGTACTGCGCCGCCAGTGCCGGTCACGGTCACCTGCGCACCCGGCTCACCGCTGCCACTCAGGCTGCTGCCGTCGCCAGCCAGGACCAGCCCGGTGGGGCTATCGGGTGCCTGGGTATCCGGTGCCGACAAATCGACCGCCGCCGACAGGTTGCCGGCCGCGTCGCGTTGCTCCACGGTCAGTGCCTGGCCGTTGGTTTGCGGCTCGTCGAGGGTAATTTCGAAAGCGCCACCCGCGCCGACCACCGTGCTGCCCAGCACGCTGCCATCCGGCCCGCGCACGGTCACAGTGGCGCCCGGTTCGCCGTTGCCGGTGATCGTGGTACCGATGCCGTCGATGGCCGGGTTGGTGACCACTTGCGGCGGGGTAGAGTCGGGGGCGGTGAAGTCCACCGGCCCTGCGCTATTGCCCAGGTTGTCGGTCGCTTCGACGGTCAGGCTTTCGCCATTGCGCTGTGGCGCGTTGAGGGTGACGTCGAAACGGCCGTCGCCGCCCACGGTTGCAGTGCCCAGCACATTGCCGTCGGCGTCACGCACGGTGACGATGGAGCCGCTTTGACCCTGGCCGGTAAGGTGAATGCCAGCGGTATCGATGGCCAGCCCGGAGGGTTGCAGCGGGCCGTCGGTATCGGGCGCGACGATGTTGGCGGTCGAGGTGTTGCCAGCGGGGTCGCGCAGGACCACGTCCAATTCCTGGCCGTCGGTCTGCGCTGGGTTCAGGACCACGCTGATCACACCGTCGGCACCGACCTGGGCGTTGCCCAGCACAGTCCCGTCGGCGCTGATGACCTGCACGGTGGTGCCCGGTTCGCCGCGACCGGTGAGCAGGCTGCCATCGGCACTCAGTTGCAGTTCGCTGGCTTCATTGGGCGGGGTGATATCGGGGGCGGTGATCTGGGTAGGCAGCGAACTGTTGCCAGCGCCGTCAACCGCCACGACATCCAGGGTCTCGCCGTTGGCCTGGGCCGGGGTCAGGCCGACGGTGAAGCTGCCATCCGGACCGGCCTGGGCGCTGCCCAGGACATTGCCCTGCGCGTCACGCACTTCCACCTGGGTATCTGCCGGTGCGGTACCGGAAACGCTGGAGCCGTCACCGGCCACCACCACGCCGCTCGGGCTTTCGGGCAGCGGTGTATCGGCAACGGTCACGCTGACCCCTGCCGAGGTATTGCCGGCGGCATCGGTCTGCACCAGCACGAGGTTCTCACCTGCGGCCAGCGGTGCCTCCAGGTCAATCACGAAGGTGCCATTTGGCGCCACGGTGCCAGTACCGATGACTGCGCCCTGGGCATCACGCACTTCCACTGTGGCACCGGGCTCGCCACGGCCAGACACGGCCAGGCTGCCATCGCTTGCCACCACGTCGGCGACGATCGCTGGCGCGGTGATGTCCGGGGCCACGTAGCTCAGCGGCACCGAAGTGTTGCCTGCCGCATCGGTCACGGTGATGGACAGGGTCTCGCCATTGGCCTGTGGCGGGTCGAGGGTCAGGCTGAAACTGCCATCCGGCTCGGCAATGGCGCTGCCGATCAGGTTGCCCGAGGCATCTTTGACCTCTACTCGTGCGCCCCCTTCTGCAGTACCGGCCAGGCTGTCGCCATTGCTCAGCACCAGGTCGGTTGGTTGCAGCGGTGCTACCTGGTCGGGCGCCGTCAGCGGGCTAGGTGTAGAGACGTTGCCGGCGGCGTCGGTCAGGGTCACTTGCAGGGACGAGCCATCCACCACCGGAGTCGGCAGTTGCACATTGAAGCTGCCATCGGGCTGAACGGTGCCGCTCACCAGCACTTGCCCCTGATCGTTGCGCACCTCCACGGTGGCACCCGCTTCGCCGCGCCCGGAGACTGTGCGGCCATCGTTACTGATGGCCAGCTCGGTAGCGGGTTCCGGCGGTGTGGTGTCGCCGCCGTTGTCCACTATCGGTGCGGTGACGCTGCCGGCCGTGGAGGCGTTGCCTGCGACATCGGTGGCCGTCACCTGCAACTGCTCGCCTGCCACTTGTGGCGGGGTGAGGCCGATGCTGAAGGCGCCGCTGGCCCCCACCACGACACTGCCCAGTACAGTGGTGCCATCGGCGGCCAGCACACGGACGGTGCTGCCTGCTTCGGCGCGGCCGCTGACGACGGTACCGTCGCCACTGATTGCCAGATCGCTTGGCGCCACAGGCGCGGTGATGTCTGGTGCGGCGACCTGCACCGGCAACGACGAGGTGCCGTTGTTGTCGATCGCCACCACGTCCAGCAACTCGCCATTGGCCTGGGCCGGTATAAGCACCACGGTGAAGGTGCCCTCGGCACCCACCACGATGCTACCGACCAGCGTGCCGTTGGCATCATGCACTTCCACGCGGCTACCAGCAGGAGCAGAACCGCTGATGCTGCTGCCATCGGCAGCGACGACCAGTTCGCTCGGGCTGGTCGGCGTGACCACCAGTGGCACGTCGTAGGTCAGCGCTTCAGAGGCGTTGCCGCTCGGGTCGGTCTGTACCAGGCTCAGGCGTTCACCCGGCAGCGCAGCCGGGTCGAGGTCGATCAGGAAAGTACCGTTCGCGGTCACTGTGCCGGTACCGACCAGCGTGCCATTGGCATCGCGCACCTCGACGGTAGCACCGGCTTCGCCGCGACCGCCCAAGGTCAGGCCGTCGGCGCCGACGACAATGCTGCTGACTACGGCAGGCACGGTGATGTCCGGGGCCTCGAATTGCAGGGGTGAAGAGATATTGCCGGCGGCATCGATCAGACGGATGTCGAGGATTTCGCCATTGGCCTGGGCCGGCGACAGGGTGATGCTGAAACTGCCGGTTTCAGTGACCAGGCCAGTGCCGAGCAAGTTGCCCAAGGCATCGCGTACCTGCACGGTCGCGCCTGGCTCGCCGTTGCCGCTCAGGGTCACGCCGTCGGCCAAGGCCACGCCGGTCGGTTGGGCCGGGGCCTGCAAGTCCGGGGTAACCACCGACGCCGGGGCCGAAGCATTGCCGCTGGCATCGGTCAGCACCACTTGCAGGTTGCTGCCATCTTTCACCGGTGGGTCAAGGGTGATCTGGAAGGTGCCGTCCGGGTTGACCGAGCCGTTGGCCAGTACATTGCCCTGGGCATCGCGCACCTGCACGCTGGCCCCGGCTTCGCCGCGGCCATTGAGCTGGGCGCCGGCCAGGCCAACTACCAAGTTGGTTGCGGCATCCGGTGGTGTGGTGTCGCCACCGTCGATGTCCGGCGCGGTGATGTCGCCGGCCGTGGAGGTGTTGCCGGCGGCGTCGGTGGCGGTGACTTGTAGTACCTCTCCACTCACCTGCGGCGGGTCGAGGGTGATGCTGAAACTGCCAGTGGCGTCGACCACCACACTACCCAGCACGGTGGTGCCATCGGCGGCCAGCACACGCACGGTGCTGCCCACTTCGGCGCGGCCGGTGACCTCGCTGCCGTTGGCACTGATCGCTAGCTCGCTCGGGGTGACCGGCGGGGTGATGTCTGGCGCAGCGATTTGCACCGGCAGGGACGAAGCGCCGGTGCCATCGATGGCCACCACGTCCAGCAGTTCGCCGTTGGCCTGGGCCGGGTTGAGGATGACGGTGAAGGTGCCACCGGCACCTACCACCACACTGCCGACCAGTGTGCCGTTGGCATCGTGTACTTCCACACGGCTGCCCGTCGGGGCTGTACCAGTGATGCTGGCGCCGTTCGCAGCCACCACCAGGTCGCTTGGGCTGGCTGGGGTCGTGGTTGCCGGGATTTCATATTGCAGGGCTTCAGAGGCGTTGCCGCTCGCATCGGTCTGCACCAGGCTCAATTGCTCGCCCGGTTGCGCGGCTGGGGTGAGGTCGACCAAGAAGGTTCCGTTGGCGCCGACTGTGGCGGTGCCTATGACAGAGCCGTTGGCATCACGTACCTGTACGGTAGCACCGGCCTCGCCACGGCCACTGAGCACCAGGCCATCGGCGCCCACCACGACGTTGCTGACGGCAGCTGGCGGCGTGACGTCCGGTGCAGTGAACGCCAGCGGCGTTGAACTGTTGCCGGCGGCGTCTACCACGCGAATGTCCAGTGCTTCACCATTGGCCTGGGCGGGGAACAGCGTGACGCTGAAGGTGCCGTCTTCGTTGACCAGGCCTGTGCCGATCAGGCTGCCGGTGGCATCGCGGACCTGTACGGTGGCTCCGGGCTCGCCGCGGCCGGTGAAGGTCACACCATCGATCAAGGCCAGCTCGGTTGGCTGCGTGGGGGCCAGCAGGTCTGGCGTGGCGACCGAGCCGGGTTGCGAGACATTGCCGGCAGCGTCGGTCAGGGTCACTTGCAGGGTACTGCCATCGGTGATGGCCGGGTTCAAGGTGATGGCGAAGGTGCCATCCGGGTTGACCGTGCCTGTGGCAACTACGGTGCCTGCGCCATCGCGCACTTGAACGCTGGTACCGGCTTCACCGCGACCGGTCAGCTGGCTGCCGGCGGGGTTGATCACCAGGTTGGTCGGGGCTTCCGGTGGCGTGGTGTCGCCGCCGTCGATGTCCGGCGCGGTAAGGTTGCTGGCGGTGGAGGCGTTGCCTGCCGCATCGGTGGCCGTGACTTGAAGCACCTCGCCGTCTATCTGTGGCGGGTCGAGGGTGATGCTGAAGCTGCCGGTAGCGCCAACTATCACGCTACCCAGCACAGTGGTGCCGTCGGCGGCCAGCACGCGTACGGTGCTGCCCGGTTCGGCGCGGCCGGTGACCACGCTGCCGTCGGCATTGATCACCAGTTCGGTCGGTGCGGCAGGGGCGGTGATATCCGGTGCGGTGATTTGGGTGGGCAGCGAGGAAACACCGCCGTCATCAATGGCCACCACGTCCAGCAGTTCGCCGTTGGTCTGGGCCGGGTCGAGGGTGACGGTGAAGCTACCGTCGGGGCCCGCCACCACAGTGCCAATCAACGTGCCATTGGCGTCATGCACTTCCACACGGGTGCCGGCAGGTGCGGTACCGCTGATGCTGCTGCCGTCTTCGGCGAATACCAGGTCGCTGGGGCTGGCAGGCGCAGTGGTGACCGGGACTTCGAATTGCAGTGCCGAGGAAGCGTTGCCGCTTGGGTCGGTCTGCACCAGGGTCAACTGCTCGCCCGGCTGCGCGGCTGGGGCGAGGTCGATCAGGAAGGTGCCGTTGGCTCCCACAACACCCGTGCCGATCACGGTGCCACTGGCATCGCGCACCTCAACAGTGGCGCCGGGTTCGCCGCGACCGCTCAGGGCCAGGCCGTCAGCGCCGACGGCAATGTTGCTCACCGCACCGGGCGGGGTAATGTCCGGCGCATCGAATTGCAGCGGCGCAGAGGCGTTGCCGTCAGCATCCACCAAGCGTACGTCGAGGGCTTCGCCGTTGGCCTGGGCAGGCGACAGGGTGAGGCTGAACAGGCCGTCGGCACCGACGACACCAGTACCGATGACAGCACCGCCGGCATCGCGTACCTGCACGGTAGCGCCGGGTTCGCCACGACCGGTGAAGGTGACACCATCGGCTAGGGCCAGGTCAGTCGGTTGTGCGGGCGGCAGCAAGTCGGCCGAGGTGACCGAGCCTGGTTGGGATACGTTGCCGGCAGCGTCGGTGAGGGTGACTTGTAAGGTGCTGCCATCGTTCACGGCGGGGTCCAGGGCGATGACGAAGGTGCCATCTGCAGCGACGGTGCCAGTCGCGAGGATGTTGCCGGCCGCGTCACGTACCTGCACGGTAGAGCCGACTTCGCCTCGACCACTGAGTTGGCTGCCGGCAAGGCCGATCACCAGATTGGTCGGTGCTTCAGGCGGGGTGGTATCGCCGCCGTCAATGTCCGGCGCGGTAAGGTTACTGGCGGTGGAGGCGTTGCCTGCCGCGTCGGTGGCCGTCACCTGCAGCACTTCACCGTCTATCTGTGGCGGGTCGAGGGTGATGCTGAAGCTGCCGGTAGCGCCAACTACCACGCTACCCAGCACAGTGGTGCCGTCGGCGGCCAGCACGCGTACGGTGCTGCCCGGTTCGGCACGGCCGGTGACCACGCTGCCGTCGGCATTGATCACCAGTTCGGTCGGTGCGGCAGGGGCGGTGATATCCGGTGCGGTGATTTGGGTGGGCAGCGAGGAAACACCGCCGTCATCAATGGCCACCACGTCCAGCAGTTCGCCGTTGGCCTGAGGCGGGTCGAGGGTTACGGTGAAGCTGCCGTCGGGGCCAGCCACCACAGTGCCAACCAGCGTGCCGTTGGCGTCATGTACTTCCACACGGGTGCCGGCAGGTGCGGTACCGCTGATGCTGCTGCCGTCTTCGGCGAATACCAGGTCGCTGGGGCTGGCGGGCGCAGTGGTGAGCGGGACTTCGAATTGCAGTGCCGAGGAAGCATTGCCGCTTGCGTCGGTCTGCACCAGGCTCAATTGTTCGCCCGGCTGAGCGGCCGGGGCGAGATCGATCAGGAAGGTGCCGTTGGCACCGACCACACCCGTGCCGATCACGGTGCCATTGGCATCACGCACGTCGACAGTGGCACCCGGCTCGCCGCGACCACTCAGGGCCGTGCCACCTGGGCCGACCAGGATGTCGGTGACCGCCTCGGGCGGTGTGATATCCGGGGCTGTGAACTCCAGCGGTATCGAACTGTTGCCGGCGGCATCCACCAGACGCACGTCGAGTGCTTCACCATTGGCCTGGGCCGGCGACAGGGTGAGGCTGAACAGGCCGTCGGCACCGACGACGCCGGTGCCAATTAGGTTGCCGGCAGCATCGCGCACTTGCACGGTAGCGCCGGGCTCGCCGCGACCGGTGAAAGTGACGCCATCGGCCAAGGCCAGGTCAGTCGGTTGTGCAGGCGGCAGCAAGTCGGCCGAGGTGACCGAGCCCGGTTGGGATACGTTGCCGGCGGCATCGGTGAGGGTGACTTGCAAGGTGCTGCCGTCGTTCACGGCAGGGGCCAGGGTGACAGTGAAGGTGCCATCCGCGGCGACGGTGCCGGTCGCGAGGATGTTGCCTGCCGCGTCACGTACCTGCACGGTAGAGCCGGCTTCGCCTCGACCACTGAGTTGGCTGCCGGCGAGGCCGATCACCAAGTCAGTCGGGGCTGCCGGTGGCGTGGTATCGACCCCGTCGATATCCGGTGCGGTAACTGCGCTGCTTGGCGATGTGTTGCCAGCGGCATCGGTCGCCGTGGCTTGCAGCACTTCGCCGTCAACTTGTGGCGGGTTGAGGTTGAGGCTGAACACGCCGGTCGGGCCGACCACGGCAGTGCCCAGTTCGGTTCCGTCGGCAGCCACGATGCGCACGGTGCTGCCCGGTTCGGCACGGCCGGTGATAACGCTGCCGTCCGCGCTCACCGCCAGTTCGGTCGGTGCGGCAGGGGCGGTGATGTCGGGCGCGGTGATCTGTGCGGGCAGCGAGGAAACGCCGCCGTCATCGATGGCAACCACGTCCAGCAGTTCGCCGTTGGCTTGTGCGGGATTCAGTTCGATGCTGAAGCTGCCATCGGCGTTGGCAATGGCACTGCCAATCAGCGTGCCGTTGGCGTCATGCACCTCCACACGGCTGCCAGCCGGCGCGGTACCGGTGAGGGTGGTGCCATCAGCATCGATGGCCAGATTGCTCGGGCTGTCGGGCGCGGTGGTCAGTGGTACATCGTACTCGGTAGCCACTGAAGCATTACCGCTTGGGTCGGTCTGCACCAGGCTCAACTGCTCGCCCGGCTGTGCGGCTGGGGCGAGGTCGATCAGGAAGGTGCCGTTGGCACCCACGACACCCGTGCCGATCACAGTGCCATTGGCATCGCGCACTTCGACAGTGGCACCTGGCTCGCCGCGACCGCTCAGGGCCAGGCCGTCAGCACCAACTGTAATATTGGTTACTGCGTCAGGCGGTGTGATGTCCGGCGCATCGAATTGCAATGGGGCAGAGCTGTTGCCGGCGGCATCCACCAGACGCACGTCGAGTGCTTCACCATTGGTCTGGGCAGGCGACAGGGTGAGGCTGAACAGGCCATCGGCACCGACGACACCGGTGCCAATCAGGTTACCGGCAGCATCGCGCACCTGCACGGTAGCACCAGGCTCACCGCGTCCGGTGAAAGTGACGCCATCGGCCAGGGCCAGGTCGGTCGGTTGTTCAGGGGCTGTGGTATCTGGGTTGTCGACGTCCGGCGCCGTGATGCTGGCAACTGGCGAGATATTGCCAGCCGCGTCTGCGGCGCTGATCTCCAGGGCCTGGCCGTCGCTTTGTGGCGGTTGCAGGGTAATGCTGAACTGGCCGTCCGCACCGGCCACCGCAGTGCCCAGCAATACGCCACCTGCGCCTCGCACGGAAACCGTCGAGCCGGGCTCGGCACGACCGGTAAGGGTGTTACCCTGCTCATTGATAGCCAGGTCGGTCGGCGCCAGTGGTGCAGTTGCGTCCGGTGCAGTGACAGCGCCAGGCGCCGAGACATTACCGGCGGCGTCAGTCAGGGTGACATCAAGGTTTTCGCTGTTGATCTGCGGCGCATTCAACGTCACGTTGAAGTTGCCGTCGGCACCCACTGTGCCGCTGCCGATCAGGTTGCCGGCGGCGTCGCGGATGTTCACCGTGGTGCCTGCTTCGCCACGGCCGGTCAGACGCAAGCCATCCGGCGAAACCAGCAGGTCGATCGGTGTGGCCGGTGCGCTGGTGTCGGGGTCGGAACCGCCGCTGCTGCCCCCGCCTCCATTGTCCGCCGCTGCTGCTGCGCCGCCCACGCCCAGCAGGCTGAGCCCGGCAATCGCCCAAGTTGGCATGGCACTGCCTGCAGTACCGATGCCTGCGACCAGTTCGTCCAGCGAGGCCACTTCTTCGAAGGTGAAACCGGTGAACGCTGCCGCATCGTACTGGGCATGCCACAGGGTGCCGTCTTCGCCGACGAAGACCATATCGCTGCCGACCCCGGCCTGGTCCACGGCGAAGAAGTTACCGATGGTGATCTTTTCCCCCGACTTCAGGGTGACGATCAGGTCCTGCCCGCGCTGGGTGACCGTGGCCACTTTGTCTGGAGAAACCGGTACCTGCACGACGCTTGGTGCGTTTAGATTGATATTGCCCCAGGCGCTCTGAGTGGCGACTTCGGATTGCTTATCGGCGACGACGATGTTGTCCATGGATGCTCCCTGCTGATATCCGGATCCCCCGGCCCGAGTGTTCGGGCCACAACCGACGTAACAGAGCCCTTTCAGGGGTCTTACGCACAGCCTCGACCAGGCAGTCGACAAACGGGTGGTTAGGGAGATATAGCAGCCGGTGGGGAAGCAACCAGATGGCTTTCTGGGTTAATCCTTTGGTAGAAAAGCCTCAGCGAAGCCCTAGCCTGCGGGCCAAACGGCTCAGGTTTGCGCGGTCCAGACCGAGTTCCCGGGCCGCTGCTGCCCAGTTGTCCTGATGCCGCTGCAGGCAGGCTTCGATCACCTGTCGCTGGTAACTATCGACGGCTTCACGCAAGCCGCCTTCAGGCGGTGTGACCACTTGCAGCGGTGCAGCGGGGGAGGGCAGCGTGCCTGGCGTGGTTGCCGACACACGCAGGTCCAGGTCGATGGCTTCGAGGGTGAGGATACGTGGCCGATCAGGGTGCTGGCCCAGCGCCTTGAGTGCCGAGCGGCCGATCAGGTGTTCCAGTTCGCGCACGTTGCCTGGCCAGTCGTAGGCGATCAACGCGGCTTGGGCCTCATGGCTCAGGCGCAGGCTGTTCAGGCCCAGCCGTGAACGGTTCTGTTCGAGGAAGTAGCCCGCCAATAGCAGCACGTCTCGCCCACGTTCGCGCAAAGGTGGCACGTGCAGCGGGTAAACGCTGAGGCGGTGATAGAAGTCGGCGCGAAAGTTGCCCGTACGCACCTCGGCAGCGAGGTCGCGGTTGGTAGCGGCGATCAGGCGCACGTCCACCCGGTGCTCGCGGTCCGAACCCAGGCGCTGCAGTTGGCCGCTTTGCAGCACGCGTAGCAGCTTGGCCTGGACCGTCAGCGGCAGTTCGCCCACTTCGTCGAGGAACAGTGTGCCGCCGTTGGCCAGTTCGAATTTGCCGCGGCGCTCGCCATGCGCGCCGGTGAAGGCGCCGCGCACATGACCGAACAGTTCGCTTTCCACCAAGGTGTCGGGCAGGGCGGCGCAGTTGAGGCTGACCAGCGGCTTGTCCGCGCGGCTACTGGCCCGGTGCAGGGCCTGGGCCACCAGCTCCTTGCCGACCCCGGTTTCGCCGGTGATCAGCACGGTCAGGTCGCTGCTGCCGACCAGACGAATTTCCTCCACCAGGCGTTTGTGCGCGGGGCTCTGGCCAATCAGCTCTCTATCCTGGCCGCTGGCCTGGCGGTAGAGCTCGGCGCGATGGTGTTCGTCTTCGGCGCGCAGGGCCAGGTGCTCGATACGCTCGGCCACGGTAACGGTGGCGGCAGCCAGGCTGGCAAAGGCCTGCAGGGCATCCAGCTCCAGGCTCTGGAACTGCCCGGGGGTGAGGGCGTCGAGGGTGACCAGGCCCCATGGGCGCTCATCGACCATCAACGGGCAGCCCATGCAGTCGTGCACTTCAAGGTCGGCATCGGGGGCATTGACCAAACCATCGTAGGGGTCGGGCAGTTCGGAATCGCTGGCGAATCGGGTGGGTTCCGGGCGGCTGAGCAGTATCTGGAAACGCGGGTGCTCGCTGACCCGAAAGCGCCGGCCGAGGGTGTCGGGGCTAAGGCCATCCACTGCCAGCGGCACCAGCCATTCCCCGTCCAGTCGCAGCAGTGCTGCAGCATCGCACGGCAGCAGGCCACGCATGGCTTGCAACAGGCGGCGGTAGCGTTCCTGGTCGGGCAAATCGCGGGACAGGTCGCTGACCAGGGGCAGGAGGGTGGTGAGCAGTGGCTGTGTAGTCATATGGACTCCTATGGGTCGATATGACTATACGCAGGGGTGGGTCGTTTTGACATGACCTGCGTCAAGCCCCTGATTTTGCTGGCGATAAAAAGTTGGCACGATTGCTGTAATGGCAGGGGCAGTCATTTGAAGCCACAGGCTCAGGAGTTGTTGCAATGCTCAATGCCGAACAACGTGCAATCATCAAGGCCACTGTACCTCTGCTGGAAAGCGGCGGCGAAGCGCTGACCACCCACTTCTACAAGATGATGCTCAGCGAATACCCCGAGGTACGGCCGCTGTTCAACCAGGCCCACCAGGCCAGTGGCGATCAGCCGCGTGCGCTGGCTAACGGCGTGTTGATGTATGCCCGCCATATCGACCAGCTGGAGCAACTGGGCGGCCTGGTCGGGCAGATCATCAACAAGCATGTTGCCCTGCAGATTCTGCCGGAGCACTACCCGATTGTCGGAAGCTGCCTGCTGCGCGCCATCGAGGAAGTGCTGGGCAAGGACATTGCCACCCCTGCGGTGATCGACGCCTGGGGCGCGGCCTATGGCCAGCTGGCCGACATTCTGATCGGCGCTGAAGAAAACCTCTATAAAGAGAAGGAAGAGGCCGAGGGTGGCTGGCGCGGTACCCGTGAATTCCGCCTGGTACGCCGCGAGCAGGAAAGCAGCGAGATCGTTTCGTTCTACTTCGCCCCGGTGGATGGCATGCCGGTGCTCAAGGCAGAACCTGGCCAGTACATCGGTCTGAAACTGGACATTGACGGTGCCGAGCAGCGCCGCAACTATTCCCTGTCGGCGCTGTGCGACGGCAAGGAATACCGCATCAGCGTCAAGCGCGAGGCGGGCGGCAAGGTCTCCAACTACCTGCACGATGAGCTGAAGGTGGGCGATACCCTGCAACTGTTCCCGCCTGCGGGTGACTTCACCCTGGCAGCCAGCGACAAGCCGCTGGTGCTGATCAGCGGAGGGGTGGGCATTACCCCGACCCTGGCGATGCTGCAGGCAGCACTGCAAACCCGGCGCGAGGTGCATTTCATCCACTGTGCGCGTAACGGCGCGGTGCATGCCTTCCGGGACTGGATCGATGGCCTGGCGGCGCGCCATCCACAGCTCAAGCGCTTCTACTGCTATGCCGAGCCGGAAGGTGGCGCTGCGGCCGACGCCGTGGGTTTGCTCAGTGAAGACCTGCTCGCCGAGTGGCTGCCGCAGGAGCGTGACGTGGATGCCTACTTCCTCGGGCCCAAGGGCTTCATGGCGGCGGTCAAGCGCCAGCTGAAGGGCCTGGGGGTGCCGGAGCAGCAGAGCCGCTACGAGTTCTTCGGGCCGGCGGCAGCGCTGGAGTGATGTAGCGCCTGTGCCGGCCTCTTCGCGGGCACGCCCGCTCCCACAGGTATTGCACCGGTCTTGAATGTGGTGCCGTCTCTGTAGGAGCGGGTTTACCCGCGAAGGGGCCAGTACAGGCTTATAAAGTGCTCGTCCCCCCGCTGCAGCACACCTTTCTGCCTATATATAAAGGAAAGATGAAACCGGGCGCTGCACTTTCATCCTTAATCATCCTTTAATCACGGTATCCTTCACTCCCGGGTGTCGAGGGGCTTGCCCCTGCGCGGCACCTGGGCAGCCGTTTTTTTGCCGCCCGGCGTTGAACCGACGTCGTTGCGGCCGGTCTCAGCCACACTGGATAGCCCTGCGCAGTGCTTCCGCGACGCTCCCTCGGCATGCTCACAGGCCATGCCCAGCGTGTAGACTTGCGCCCAGGCAGGCGGACCACGCTGCCACTATCCATCGAAGGAACCGGCAATGAACGAACAAACATCGCGCCTGAATCGGGAACGGCGCTTTCTGGTGCTGCTGGGGCTGATCTGCCTTTCACTGATCGGCGGCGCCCTCTACATGCAGGTGGTGCTCGGCGAGGCACCCTGCCCGCTGTGCATCCTGCAGCGTTATGCGTTGCTGTTCATTGCCGTGTTTGCCTTCATCGCTGCGGCGATGCCCGGGCGCCGCAGCCTGACCTTCTTCGAGGCGTTGGTGGTGCTCAGTGCCATTGGCGGAATCGTTGCGGCGGGCAACCATGTGTATATACTCGCCAACCCCATGGTCAGTTGCGGTATCGATACCCTGCAGCCGATCGTGGATGACCTGCCACTGGCAAAGCTGTGGCCACTGGCGTTTCAGGTCGACGGCTTCTGCAGCACGCCGTATCCGCCGATCCTCGGCCTGTCGCTGGCGCAATGGGCACTTGTGGCGTTCGTGCTGACCGCCGTCCTGGTCCCGCTCGGTATCTACCGCAATCGACGCCAGGCTTAGACAAAAGTCCCGAATTGCATGGGGTCTTTTGCACCGCATGAGAAGAGGGAAAAGTTGCGCACCGCTTGATCCAGATCAATCCGCAGGCCTTGCAGGATGCGGCTTTGAGGCCTATCAAGCGGGGTGCGACAAACTGTCGCGAAGTTGAATTATCGAGCAGTATTGTTGCGGATTCTGTAAAAGACTGTTGCTCAATAAGTCATAGTCAAGGGTTGGCGACCTATCTACAATCGCCCCCAATTTCCGTTCGGCACTGCTTGCGAGTCGCAGGATTGAAGGAAGCCTCAGCGCTCCTTTTTGCTGACTTCGTCAAGTTTCGCCCAACGGCGATACCGGGCGGACACCCCTCCGCGTTTTCCCGCACCAAATGGACTTGGTCTGAAGTACAGGCCTGTTGCCTACGAAACCATAAGCACCGCTAACCCGCTTGAAGCCAAGGTCCTGCAGTCGGACCCCAGGCAGGAGCGAGTACGGGCGCGAAATGCCTCACTTGGCAGGACGAAGTGTTGGCTACCAAAACACAAATTGCATTGAAGCAAGCTGATCTAGAGGTCGTGAGATGAGTAAAAAGCGTTACCCCAGACTGTTTGGCATATTGCCCTTTTTAGGCATGCTTTTACTCAGTGGGTGCAACTGGACCCTGCTCGACCCGAAGGGCCAGGTCGGCATTGAGCAAAAGAACCTGATCCTGATCGCTACCGGCCTGATGCTGCTGGTGGTAATCCCTGTGATCATCATGACCCTGGCGTTCGCCTGGAAGTACCGTGCTTCCAACAAGGCAGCCACCTACACCCCTGACTGGTCGCACTCGACCAAGATCGAGGCCGCGGTATGGATCATCCCGATCCTGATCATCATCGCCCTGGGTTACGTCACCTACCACTCCACCCACAAGCTGGACCCTTATCGTCCGCTGGATTCGGACGTTAAGCCGATTCAGATCGACGTGGTCGCGCTGGACTGGAAGTGGCTGTTCATCTACCCGGAACAGGGCATTGCCACGGTCAACAAGATCGTCTTCCCGGCTAACACTCCGGTCAACTTCCGCGTCACTTCCGACGCCGTGATGAACTCGTTCTTCATCCCGGGCCTGGGCGGCCAGATCTACGCCATGGCCGGCATGACCACCAAGCTGCACCTGATCGCCAACGAAAATGGCGAATTCGACGGTATCAGCGCCAACTACAGCGGTGCTGGCTTCACCGGCATGAAATTCAAGGCTACTGCCACCTCTCAGGAAGACTTCGACAAGTGGGTCGCTGAAGTCAAGCAGTCGCCGAAGAAGCTGGACAAGGCCGAATACGACGCCTTGGCCAAACCAAGCGAAAACAACCCGGTCGCGCTGTATAGCGAGGCTTCGCCTGAGCAGTTCCAGCTGATCGTCGACAAGTACGAAGGCATGAACCGCGGTCGTAGCCACGAAGAAGCAGGCAGCAAAGATCTGGCCACAACCAAGGGTGTGGAATCGAGTATGCAACCAGCTGCCGGTGCAGAGGAGTAAGAGATGTTCGGTAAATTAAGCCTGGAGGCGATACCCTATCACGAGCCGATAGTCATGGTGACGCTTGCCATGATCGCGCTCGGCGGTATCGCTGTCGTCGGTCTTATCACCTATTTCCGCAAGTGGACCTACTTGTGGAGCGAGTGGCTGACTACTGTCGACCACAAAAAGATCGGCGTGATGTACATCATCGTCGCGATGGTCATGCTGCTGCGCGGCTTTGCCGACGCCATCATGATGCGTACCCAGCTGGCTGCCGCAACCGGCGGCTCCGAAGGCTACCTGCCGCCTGAACACTATGACCAGATCTTCACCGCTCACGGTGTGATCATGATCATCTTCATGGCGATGCCGTTCTTCACCGGCCTGATGAACCTGGCGGTTCCTCTGCAGATCGGTGCACGTGACGTTGCCTTCCCGTTCCTGAACTCCCTGAGCTTCTACCTGCTGCTGGCAGGCGTGCTGTTGGTCAACATCTCGCTGGGCGTTGGTGAATTCGCCAAGACCGGCTGGGTTGCCTATCCGCCGCTCGCGGGCATTCAGTACAGCCCTGGGGTGGGTGTCGACTACTACATCTGGGCGCTACAGCTATCCGGATTGGGTACGACGCTTACTGGCGTGAACTTCCTCGTCACCGTGATGAAGATGCGCGCACCTGGCATGAAACTGATGGACATGCCGATCTTCACCTGGACCTGCACCTGGGCCAACGTGTTGATCGTCGCTTCGTTCCCGATCCTGACTGCTGCACTCGCTCTGCTGACTGTTGACCGTTATCTGGACTTCCACATCTTCACCAACGAGCTTGGTGGGAACCCGATGATGTACGTCAACCTGTTCTGGGCGTGGGGTCACCCTGAGGTTTACATCCTGATCCTGCCGGCCTTCGGCGTGTTCTCGGAAGTAACTTCGACGTTCTCTGGCAAACGCCTGTTCGGCCACCACTCGATGATTTACGCATCGGGCGCGATCGCCATCCTCGGCTTTGCTGTATGGCTGCACCACTTCTTCACCATGGGTGCCGGCGCCAGCGTCAACACCTTCTTCGGCCTGGCGACGATGCTGATCTCCATTCCGACCGGTGTGAAGCTGTTCAACTGGCTGTTCACCATGTACCAAGGCCGTGTGCGCTTCACCGCACCGATGCTCTGGACCCTGGGCTTCATGGTCACTTTCTCCATCGGTGGCATGACCGGCGTACTGCTGGCCGTTCCGGGTGCTGACTTCGTCCTGCACAACAGCCTGTTCGTAATTGCGCACTTCCACAACGTGATCATCGGTGGCGCGGTATTCGGCTACATCGCCGGTTTCGCCTTCTGGTTCCCGAAAGCCTTCGGCTTCACCCTGAACGAGAAGTGGGGCAAAGCTGCCTTCTGGTTCTGGCTGTCGGGCTTCTACGTTGCGTTCATGCCGCTGTACGCCCTGGGCTTCATGGGCATGACCCGTCGTCTGAACCACTCCGACAACCCACTGTGGGAACCCTACCTGTACGTAGCCGTTGTCGGCGCCGTGCTGATCCTGTTCGGTATCGCTTGCCAGCTGATCCAGATCGTCGTTTCGGTCCGCGACCGCAACCAGAACCTGGACGTGACCGGCGACCCATGGGGCGGCCGTACCCTGGAATGGTCGACTTCTTCGCCACCTCCGTTCTACAACTTCGCTCACATGCCTGAGAAAGTTGGCCTGGACTGCTGGCACGAAGCCAAGGAAGCAGGCGTTGCGTACAAGGCTCCGGCCAAGTACGAAGCCATTCACATGCCGAGCAACACCGCTACCGGTCTGTTCATGGGCCTGTTCCTGACTGTCTTCGGCTTCGCCTTCATCTGGCACATCTGGTGGCTGGTTGGCGCGAGCCTGGTTGCAACCATCGCTGTCTTCGTTCGCCACGCTGCACGTGACGACCAGGGCTACATGGTTCCGGCCGAAGAAGTGGCGCGCATCGAAGGCGAGCGTATGAAAGCGCTGGCCAAAGCAGGTGCTCTGCCTGCCGGCGCACGTGTCGAATCGTTTGAGCGGGTGTAATCAATGTCCAGTCAAGTAATGCACGGCGCTGCTCATGGTCACGACCATGGGCATGACGACCACCACCACGACTCGGGCCAGATGACCGTACTGGGCTTCTGGCTGTACCTGATGACCGACTGCATCCTGTTTGCGTCGCTCTTCGCCACCTACGCGGTGCTGTCCGGCAGTTTTGCCGGCGGCCCGTCGGGTCATGACATCTTCCAGCTTGATTTCGTAGCTGTTGAAACGCTGTTCCTGCTGCTGTCCTCGATCACCTTCGGCTTCGCCATGCTGAAGATGTTCGATGGCAAGAAAGCAGGTGTACTGGGCTGGTTGGCTGTGACCTTCCTGTTCGGTGCAGGCTTCATCGCGATGGAAATCTATGAGTTCCATCACCTGATCAGCGAGGGCTTCGGCCCGCAGCGCAGTGGCTTCCTGTCGGGCTTCTTCGCCCTGGTAGGTACCCACGGTCTGCACGTGACTGCTGGTCTGATCTGGATGGCAATCATGATGTACCAGATCAACAAGCACGGCATCACGCCGACCGCCAAGACCCGCATGAGCTGCCTGAGCCTGTTCTGGCACTTCCTGGACGTGGTCTGGATCTGCGTATTCACCGTCGTTTACCTGCTGGGGGTTCTGTAATGGCTAACGCACACGACACTCATCACGAAGGTAATCACGGCAGCGTCAAGTCGTACATGATCGGTTTTGTACTGTCGATCATCCTGACTGCGATCCCGTTCGGCCTGGCCATGACTGCCAGCCTGCCGAAGAACCTGACCGTTCTGATCATTGTTGCCATGGCCGTGATCCAGGTAGTTGTTCACCTGGTTTACTTCCTGCACATGGACCGCTCGAAAGAGCAACGCAACAACGTTTCGACGTTCCTGTTCACCACCCTGGTGATCGCTCTGCTTGTCGGCCTGTCGCTGTGGATCATGTTCAGCATCCACTTCGAAATGTTGGCCAAGTGAGGTAAGACTGCATGTCCGTTAAGCACTTTATCCAAATCACCAAACCGGGGATCATTTTCGGTAACGTGCTTTCCGTGGCAGGCGGTTTCTTCCTTGCCTCGAAGGGCCATGTGGATTTCGCCCTGTTCCTGGCGGTGGTGATCGGTACTTCGCTGGTGGTTGCGTCCGGATGCGTGTTCAACAACTGCATCGACCGTGACATCGACCACAAGATGGAGCGCACCAAGAACCGTGTCATGGTTCAGGGCGGCATGTCGCTGCCCCTCGCGCTGATCTACGCCACCCTGCTCGGGGTGGCGGGTTTCAGCCTGCTGTATGTCCAGGCCAACCCGCTGTCTGCGTTCTGCGCACTGATTGGCTTTGTCGTCTACGTCGGTTTCTACAGCCTGTGGCTGAAGCGTAAATCGGTGCACGGCACCTTGGTCGGCAGCCTGTCGGGTGCCATGCCTCCGGTGATCGGCTACTGCGCCGTGAGCAACAGCTTCGACCTGGCTGCGGTAACCCTGCTGGTGATGTTCAGCCTTTGGCAAATGCCGCACAGCTTTGCCATCGCGATCTTCCGCTTCAAGGATTACAGCGCTGCCAACATTCCGGTCCTGCCGGTGGCACGTGGCATCCTCGCGGCGAAGAAGCAGATTGTGCTGTACGTGCTGGCCTTTGTGCTCGCCACCTTGATGCTCACCCTCGGCGGTTACGCCGGCCTCGGCTACCTGGCCGTGGCAGCTGCCATGGGCCTGTACTGGTTGTACATGGCCTGGGGTGGTTACAAGGCCGAGGACGACAGCAAGTGGGCCCGCAAGGTGTTCGGCTTCTCCATCCTCACCGTCACTGCCCTGAGCGTGATGATGGGTGTGGACAGCCAGACCGCTGCGGATGTGCTGATGACCTACGCACGCTGAAACTGCTGCCTGTTTCACGAAAACCCCGGCCACTGTGCCGGGGTTTTTTTTTGGGGGTATTTTTCCTGTGCCGGCCTCTTCGCGGGTAAACCCGCTCCTACAAGGTTCCTGTAGGAGCGGGTTTACCCGCGAAGAGGCCAGCACAGAAAAATAAAAATACCTGATTTTCAAAAAATAGATCTGAAAAGTTCTAATAAAACAGGAAATTATCCTTTACAGGCATCCTGTTTCGGCACTATCTTCTGATTCAGGCCGCCACATCGGCCAACGTCGCTCGGACGGTTCCGGGCGCTTACGTCCTCAGAGGAAGCCATGGCCAACCCAGGTTCGCCGCGCCGCTTTGCGCGCATCGATCGTCTCCCCCCTTACGTCTTCAACATCACTGCCGAGCTCAAGATGGCCGCCCGCCGCCGTGGCGAGGACATCATCGACCTGAGCATGGGCAACCCCGATGGCGCCACCCCGCCGCACATCGTCGAGAAGCTGGTACAGGTCGCCCAGCGTGAAGACACCCACGGCTACTCCACGTCGCGCGGCATCCCGCGCCTGCGCCGGGCCATCTCCAACTGGTACAAGGACCGCTACGAGGTCGACATCGACCCGGAAAGCGAAGCCATCGTCACCATCGGCTCGAAAGAGGGCCTGGCCCACCTGATGCTGGCCACCCTCGACCAGGGCGATACGGTGCTGGTGCCCAACCCCAGCTACCCGATTCACATCTACGGCGCAGTGATCGCCGGTGCCCAGGTGCGTTCGGTGCCGCTGGTGCCGGGTGTGGACTTCTTCAACGAGCTTGAGCGGGCCATTCGCGAGTCCATCCCCAAGCCGAAGATGATGATCCTGGGCTTCCCGTCCAACCCGACTGCCCAGTGCGTGGAGCTGGACTTCTTCGAGCGCGTGGTGGCCCTGGCCAAGCAGTACAACGTACTGGTGGTGCATGACCTGGCCTATGCCGATATCGTCTACGACGGCTGGAAAGCCCCGTCGATCATGCAGGTGCCGGGTGCCAAGGACATTGCTGTGGAGTTCTTCACCCTGTCCAAGAGCTACAACATGGCCGGCTGGCGCATCGGCTTCATGGTCGGCAACCCCGAGTTGGTCAGCGCCCTGGCACGGATCAAGAGCTACCACGACTACGGCACCTTCACCCCGCTACAGGTTGCAGCCATTGCCGCGCTGGAAGGCGACCAACAGTGCGTGCGCGACATTGCCGAGCAGTATCGCCAGCGCCGTAACCTGCTGGTCAAAGGGCTGCACGAACTGGGCTGGATGGTCGAGAACCCCAAGGCGTCGATGTACGTGTGGGCGAAGATCCCGCCGGAGTATGCGCACCTGGGTTCGCTGGAGTTCTCCAAGAAGCTGCTGGCCGAGACCAAGGTCTGCGTGTCGCCGGGGATCGGCTTTGGTGACTATGGGGACGACCATGTGCGCTTTGCGTTGATCGAGAACCAGGACCGTATTCGCCAGGCCATCCGCGGGATCCGGCAAATGTTCCGGGCTGATGGTTTGGCTCGCAAGTAAGCCCAATGGGGCTGCGAAGCAGCCCCAACTGCCTCTTGGGTGAGCTTTCCGCCTGCCTTCTGGTTACCCGTACGCCTACCGTCAGCACTCATTTCTCACCAAAGAGATCCCCCATGAGTGTCTTCACCGCCTACTTCTGCGGCACTGGCTCGCACCGTTTCGACGACGCCAATCCCAACTTCTGGAATGGCGAGCTGGTCTCGACCCTGGCCAGTAATGACCAGAGCCGGGAATTCGCCCACTGGATCGCCGTCGACGGCCCAGGCAGCGGCAACCTTCAGGATGACAACCTGTTCGTCGAACCCGGCGGCTATTTCAACTGGACCGGCCAGCTGTTTGGCCGCGGCTGGGAGGAGAACGTCAACCATGTGCTGCAGGTCATCAAAGGTGAAAGCAGCTGGCGGCGCACCAAACTCAGTGAGCAGGAATACGAGCGGCTGAAAGCTGCCGGTGTGCCCATTCCGGACGTGTCTTCCTCCGCCTCATGGTTCTGGCGAACCTACGACTACGGCGATCGCCACCCGACCCCGCAGGAACTGCAGGAGCGCATCATCAGCATGTTCCGCAAACCGCGCCTGCCAACCCAGGTCAATCTGGTGGGCTGGAGCAGGGGAGGGATCAGCTGCCACATGCTGGCCAATGCCATGGCGCAAGACCCGGTATTGCGCGGCATACCGGTGAACATATTTGCCATCGACCCGGTGCCTGGCGTCGGTAACGTACAGGCCGAGCGCGTAACCTTGGCGGATAATGTCAAAGAGTACGTAGGCTTCTACTCAAGGGATGAGCGCTCCAAAGGTTTTGCCTGCGTGATCCCTTCGGTCGCCAAAGAAACACGGATACGCGTTTACCCGATGCCGGGCCGCCATGCCACGCTGGTGGGCAACGCCTCGGCTGATGGCGCAGGCGATGGCAAGGTGCTGACCGAACCTGGGCTGATCGTTCGCCACTTTGCCGAGGTTTGCCTGACCCGCTGGGGCGTGCAGCTGGACAAACGTCTGGCCTTGAGCAGCAGCCAGTTGATGAAGTATCACCAGGTCATGGCGGCTGCCGACAGGCAGTATCAGGCCATGCGCAGTAAGTCCTACACGGTACTCACCGAGGGCGATGAGAACGATCGTCTGGTGCATTGTGGTGAGGCGCATACGCAATTCAGCAAGGTGCAGGGAGGTGGCTACGAGCCGAGCGCAGGCCTAGGTTTGCAACGCTGGGACGCAGAGACCTACCAGCCCATCTGCTGACTGAAAAGGGGGCGGTCGGCGAAGGTATTGGCCGTCCTTGTCCGGCAGCCGGATCAGCGGCATTTTTTTTTGCATTCCCCCTCTATCCAGCGGCCCTTGCTTGGGCTAAAAATGGCGCCGCGGGCCAGTCCCGATAACAACAACCTTCCCTCCGTGACATCATGTCTGAATATAACCCTTGCCTTGACTGCGGCGCCTGCTGCGGGTACTTCCGTGTGTCCTTCTTCTGGGGCGAATGCCAGTCTGCCGGGGGCGTAGTGCCGGACGACCTGGTGGTACAGATCAACCCCACGCGCGTTGCCATGATCGGCACCGATGCCAAGCCCTGCCGCTGTGTCAGCCTTCAGGGCGAGATCGGTAAAGAGGTGGCTTGTACGATTTACGCCAACCGTTCCAGCCCGTGCCGCGAGTTTGATGCGTCGTGGGAGGGTGGGGTGCATAACCCGAGCTGTGATGATGCGCGGGCGGCGTATGGTTTGCCGCCGCTGACCCCGCCAGAGGCCAACGAGCCGCATTGGCCGGATGATGGGGCTGAGGTGGCCTGAAGTATCGATCAGTCTGACGTGGTCAATGTGGAAGCGGCCTTTTGCGACGCGGGGCCGCTTCCACAGGTAGCGTGCAAGGCTCCTGGCCTGTGGTGAACCTGCCGGCGACGGGCTGCAAAGCTGCCCGAGATGCCTGAACCCTGCACTTGACGTTAAACTGTCATCTCCCCAGCAATGGACAGGAGATCCGGCGTGACCCCACCCCGCAGTTTCCCCAGTGACCTCTGCCTCGACAGCCCACGCCTGCAACTGCGCCCCATGCGCCATGCCGATGCCGCGCAGTGGCTGGCGATCATGGCCGACCCCGAGGTCATGCGCTATTGGCACCATGCACCCTGGCAAGACCTGGCCGAGGCCGAAAGCGCCCTGGCCGCCGACCGCGAAGCCTATGCCAATGGCGACCAGCTCAAGCTTGGCATGTACCGCCGCGACAACGGCGAACTGATCGGTATGGTCCAGCTGTTCAACATCGACGACATTTCCCGCCGTGGCGAGATCGGCTACTGCCTGGCTAGCGCCGTGCAGGGCAGGGGCTACATGGACGAGGCTCTGACCTGCTTCATCGACTACCTCGCCCACACCCTGCACATGCGCCGCCTGGAAGGCGAAATCGACCCGCGCAACCAGGGCTCGGCACGCACCCTGGAGCGGCAAGGTTTTGTGCTGGAAGGCACCTTGCGGGCGCGCTGGTGCGTGGCGGGTGAGCTGTCCGACTCGGGTATTTACGGCCTGCTGCTTGAGCCGCCAGTAGCCTGATCTCATAACACCCGAGCGTGAATTTGGAAGCGGGGCAGGGCCTGGGTTAAGGTCGTAGGCTGTCCCGTTTCTCTCAGGAATCCCCTTTGCCCGCTTTCTACCTGAGTATCAGCCTGCTGCTGTATTTGCTCGCCCTGTTCTTCGATGGCGCGCTGATGAGCGGCGAGCGTCATATGCCGGCCCTGCAGATGCTGCTGTACGGGCCATGGGGCATGCCGTTCGGCTTGTACCAATGGTTTGCCAATCCGCTGCTGGCCCTGGCCATCCTGGCTCATCGGCGGTTTCGCCGGCTGGCCTTGCTGGCCGGGCTTGGGGCGGCGTATCTGGCTGCCAGCAGTTTTGGCATCGACCGCTTGCCGGATAACAGCAGCTATGAGTTTCATGACCTTACCGGCTTTGGTGCTGGCTTCTACCTGTGGCTGGTAGCGATGGTGGTGTTTTGCCTGGGGCAAGCCTGGTTTTGCTGGAAGGCGCGAAGGGCTGACGACGTGCCAGGCTGGAACTGGCTTGATGTCGCCTTGATTGCCGCCCTGGGGGTAACGTTGTATGCAGCGACGCAAATGCCCTCGCTGCGCTTCGAGCCAGGCAAGGTGCTGATGCCTCCGGAGCAGCCGCAGACGCTTTGATACCCACAAGGAGGGTTAGCATGATCAAGCATTACCTGGCAGGCCTGGCACTGGCCTGCGTGCTACCGGTAGCAATGGCGGACGATTACACGGCGGCCTACGGGCAGTGCATGGACAAGGCCTCCAGCACCGTGGCCATGAGCGCGTGCATCGGGGCCGAAACACAAGTGCAGGACCAGCGCTTGAACCGGGTGTACAAGCAGCTGATGGGCAAGCTGGATGCCGGGCAGCAGAAGAGCCTGCGGGATGTTCAGCGCAAGTGGCTGGCCTACCGTGATGGCAATTGCCAGTTCCATGTACAGGCCAGTGGCGGGACCCTGGCGCAGCTGGAAGGTGGCAGCTGCATCATGGACATGACCCGCGACCGCGCTGCGGAACTGGAGCGGGTGCTTAGCCCTGGGCAGTAGCGCCTGTTCAGGCATGATTGGCCCACATTTGCAGGCGCGGGTTCAGCCGCGAACACCGGCTTTGCCGGTGTCATGCTCCGCGTGGCCTTCTTCGCGGGTGAACCCGCTTCTATCAAACAAAAGATAACCCACTGTTCTTTCTAGCGAAAAAAACAGGCGCGCGGGGTCAATGGCGGCGAAGTGTTCACTCTTCTATACGTGGTCACAGCAAGCTGTGCCGACAGGGATTAACGCCGATGCCATTTGGGCCACTCTCTCATTCGGGAGCAAAGCAGCACACCAGTGCGGTCTACGGCCTCTTTCCCGCGCATTGGGAACCATAGCAAAGTATTCGGCGGCTGACCTACCCGGATCAGTCGGCGAATGCTTTTCTAGATCTCGATGTCAGTGCAGATCTGACGTCATGCGCATCCTGTTTGCTGTGCGACAGCGCAGCCCGGAAGGGCTGGGTGATCTCTCATCAAACAAAATGCAACCCATTGTTTTCTAAGCACTCAAGCGGCCACCAGTTGATACCCCAGTTTCCGGGCTTTGCGAAGCAAAGCCCGGACCTGCCGGTCTTGGCTTCTGGCTTCGAACTCCTCAAGACCTTGTTCAACATAAGCCTGCTTCTTGGTTAACAGGTTGTACACCAGACGTGCCAACTGATGCGCAGTGGCTTTGATGGCGCAGCTGGTATCCATTCGAGTCAGTCTGGCTCGGTGCGATGCGCCAATGAAACCCTTGTCGTTACGGGCATTGGATGCAGCCTGCTTGAGTGCTTGCGCTGCTCGATTGACTATTTTGGGCCCACCACCTGCCAGTCGATGACCGCCGGAAATTCGGGTAGGGGGAGCCAGTCCCAACCAAGAGCAGAAGTGCTGTGAGGACGGGAAGCGTGATAGATCTGTACCGATCTCCCCTGCCAGCACTAATGCAGTGTCCACCCCAATGGTTGGAATTGCGGTTAGGTCCACGCCAAGAACTTTCCACAAAGTCTGATGCAATACAGTCTGTTGGGCGCCGTTTCGGTGTGGGCTCCGTAAAGGCTTCTTGGATGGCTCTGGCTTGTTTTGCAGCACCGGCAACTGCTCTAACGCGGCTTTTATGGCGTCGTCACAATCTGCAATTTGCTGCTCCAGGAAGTCATAGGCAGCCAATTCCTGAGTTAGCGCATGCAAATGCTCGCGCCGCCAATTGCCATGAAGACTCCGAGCGACAGCCTCCTTGCCTGCCTTGATGCGGCGGTCGGTTAGTTCAGCCAGTTGCACTGGGTCCCGTTCACCTGCGCAGATGGCCCGCAAAATCTTCATGCCAGTTACACCGGAAATATCACTGATGACATTGGCCAGCTGGATGTTCATTTGGCTCATGGCCTTTTGCATCCGGTTCAGCGTCTGCGCCTGGTCTTTCACTTTGGAAGCACGCTGCCTGACCAATGACCGGACGCAGCAGGTCAGATCATCGGGGCGGAATGCGCCTCTGAGCAGTCCATGAGTCATCAGCTGCCAGATCCACTGGCAATCCAGCACATCTGATTTACGGCCCGTGATTTGCCGAGTTGCTCTGGCATTGACGAGATAAACGTCAAAACCGCGCTCGCTGAGAATCTCGTAAATTGGAATCCAATAAACCCCCGTGGATTCCATGGCAACGACCTTGATCCCCAGGCTTTCAAGCCAGTTAGCCATCTTGAGCAGGTCGTCAGTAAAGGACGTGAACGACTGGACGGGATTTTCGTGCCGGGGATCGACCGCCACGAAATGCTCTCGACCACCGACATCGATCGCCGCGCAATCGGGATGGACGACGGTAAAGCGTTGCTTGGAAGGCTTGCGCGCCATGATGAATCCTCGCAGGATAAAGGGCGCGCGGGGCACACGGTGGCGAAAGGGTTCACTCTCTCATACGTGGTCACAGCTGAATCAGCTGATGCCTACAGGGACTTCACGCCGATACCGTGCGGATCACTCTCCTACGCGGGTGTGCAGACACACACCAGTGCTGGCTACGATCTCTGTCCCGCGCACACGAACCCTAACAAAGCAAAAGGCGGCTGGCCCTACCGGGCCAACCGCCTTTTCTTTTTCAAAATGTCAGCGTCGCTGCGGAACTGAAGCCGTACACCTCATGTTTGCTGCGCGACAGCGCAGCCCGGAAGGGCTGGGTGATCTCCTACAGGGTACTGGTTCTATTTGCGCGGTTGGCGCAGCGCCCGGGCCTTGAGGTACTCGCGTACTTCCACGGCATCCCCGGCAAACTCGATGCGCTCGGCCTTGGCTGCGCGCTGGTAGGCATACATCGGGTCGTAGTACTCGTTCAGCAAACCTTCGATCCAGCCCCGGTGCAGGTCTACTGCGCCGCTGCGCTGCTGCTCTTGCAGGGCTTCGCGCAGCATCTCGGACAAGCGCTGATGGCGCTCTCCACCCAAACGCTTGTAGATATTGGCCATGCTCTGCAGCATGCGCTCGGCAAACAGCCGGGGACCGTCTTCTTCGCCATGCACGGCCTTGAACTCGGCGCTCAGGTTGACCACGTAGTCGCGCAGGATGCGCTCCACGCGGTTGGTGAAGCTGTCTTCAAGCCACACCAGCGGGTAATGCTGCATGCCTTGGTACAACTCCAGCGGCACCGTGCAGCTGCCGACAATGCGGCCTTCATCTTCCAGAACGAACTGCCCGATACCGCGGGCGCGCTTTTTCAGCACGTCGATTGCCAGCTGGTTTTCAAAGTCGATCTGCGCCGGTTGCGCCGTGGCGCGCTTGCCGAAACTGGAGCCGCGATGGTTGGCGTGGCCTTCAAGGTCCAGCACGTTGTCCAGCTGGTGCAGCACATCGGTCTTGCCGGTACCGGTCAGTCCACCGACCAGTACGAAATCGCATTGCTCCACCGCTTGCTGGGTAGTCTCCAGCAGGAAGGTACGCATGGCCTTGTAGCCGCCTTTGACACGCGGGTACTGAATACCCGCCTCATCGCGCAGCCAGCCCTGCACGATCTGCGATCGCAGGCCGCCACGGAAGCAGTACAGGTAACCGTCAGGGTGCGCCTTGGCAAACGCTGCCCAGGCCTCCAGACGGGCTTGCTTGGTGGCGCCACTGACCAGTTGGTGGCCCAGGGCGATGGCGGCAGCCTGGCCCTGCTGTTTGTAGCAGGTGCCGACCTTCTGCCGCTCCTGGTCGTTCATCAGCGGCAGGTTTACCACGCCAGGGAAGGCGCCTTTGGCGAATTCGACGGGGGCGCGCATGTCCATCATCGGCACGTCGTCGAGGAACAGCTGACGGAAGTCGGTGCAGTCGGGGCGCATCAGATCACCTCGACCGCATGGCTCTGTCGCTCGACCAGCTTGCCGATCGGGGACAGTTTCAGGCCCAGTTCGGCAGCCACGGCGAGGAACTCGGCTTCACCCTCCGGGGCAACAGCTACCAGCAAGCCACCGCTGGTCTGCGGGTCGCACAGCAGGTGCTTCTGGTCGTCGCTCAGGGCGCTGATCTTGTGCCCGTAGCTGTCGTAGTTGCGCAGGGTTCCACCGGGGATGCAGCCTTCGGCCAGGTAATGGTCGACACTAGGCAGGCGTGGCACGGCGGCGTAGTTCAGGTGCGCGGTGAGGCCGCTGCCTTCGGCCAGCTCGACCAGGTGGCCGAGCAGGCCGAAGCCGGTGACGTCGGTCATGGCCTTGACCCCGTCCAGTTTGCCGAAGCGGCTGCCGGGCGTGTTGAGGGTGCACATCCAGTCGCGAGCCAGGCCTTGGTCCTGCACACGCAGCTTGGCCTTCTTTTCGGCAGTGGTGAGGATGCCGATGCCCAAGGGCTTGGTCAGGTACAGCTGGCAGCCTGCGCTGGCGGTGTCGTTGCGTTTGAGGTGGCGTTTACTGACCACCCCGGTGACGGCCAGGCCAAAGATCGGCTCGGGCGCGTCGATCGAGTGGCCGCCGGCCAGCGGGATACCCGCTTCGGCGCACACCGCACGGCCGCCGCGGATGACTTCGCGGGCGACTTCCGGCGGCAGCACGTTGACCGGCCAACCGAGGATGGCGATGGCCATCAGCGGGTCGCCGCCCATGGCATAGATGTCGCTGATGGCGTTGGTGGCGGCAATGCGGCCGAAGTCGTAAGGGTCATCGACGATCGGCATGAAGAAGTCGGTGGTCGAGACCACGCCGCGCTCGTCGTCCAGCGCGTACACTGCTGCATCGTCGCGCGATGCGTTGCCGACCCACAGTTTCGGGTCCAGGGCCTGGGTGCCGCTTTCGGCAAGGATCACGTCCAGCACCTTGGGGGAGATCTTGCAACCACAGCCGGCGCCATGGCTGTACTGGGTCAGGCGAATCGGCTCGCTCATACGCACCTCTGCAGGTCAAATTGTTGCGCGATTGTAGCAAAGCTGGCCTTTAGGCCCTTGCCTCTTATAATTCCCGGTGTCGGCAAATGTGTCGGCACTTCCCCGCTATTGAACCGGAGAACACCCATGCTCAACCGCCCCCTGGCGCTCGCCGCCGGCCTCGTGCTGTCTTGCTGTGCCGCTGTCGTTCAGGCCGCAGAAACCCTGCGGGTCAGCGCCATCCCCGACGAAGCGCCGACCGAACTGCAGCGCAAGTTCAAGCCCTTGGGTGAGTACCTGGCCAAGCAACTGGGCATGGAGGTGAAGTTCGTACCCGTGGCGGACTACCCGGCGGTGGTCGAGTCGCTGGCCGCAGACCGCCTCGATCTGGCCTGGCTGGGGGGCTTCACGTTCGTTCAGGTGCACCTGAAGGACCCGACCGCCACGCCACTGGTACAGCGTGAGCAGGACGCACAGTTCACCTCCAAGTTCATCACCGCCAACCCCGACGTGAAGAGCCTGAGCGATCTGAAGGGCAAGTCGTTTGCCTTCGGTTCCATTTCGTCTACTTCGGGCAGCCTGATGCCGCGTTACTTCATGCTCAAGCAGGACAATATCAAGCCTGAAGAGTACTTCAGCCGCGTGGCCTATTCTGGCGCCCATGATGCCACCGTGGCCTGGGTGCAGGCTGGCAAGGTCGATGGTGGCGTGCTCAACGCCAGCGTGTGGCAAAAGCTGGTGGATGCCGGCAAGGTCGACACCACCAAGGTGAAGGTGTTCGCCACAACCCCAACCTACTTCGACTACAACTGGACCGTGCGCGGCAACATGGACCCGGCGTTGAAACAGAAAATCAAGAAAGCCTTCCTGGACCTCGACCCGAGCAACCCGGAGCATAAGGCGATCCTTGACCTGCAGGCCGCCAGCCGCTTCATCGAGACCAAGCCTGAGAACTACAAGGGCACCGAACAAGCTGCACGCGAGGCCGGCCTGCTCAAGTGACAGCTTCGAATGCGGCAATTCATCTGTACGGTGCCAGCCTGCGCCATGGCCAGGTACGCGCGCTTGATGCGGTGAGCCTGCGTATCGCGCAGGGCGAGCGTGTCGCCATCATCGGGCCGTCGGGGGCGGGCAAGTCCAGCTTGCTGCACCTGATGGCCACGGCCATCCAGCCCAGCAGTGGGCGCCTGGAGTTGCTTGGCGAGCAGCCTTGGGCACTGTCGGCAAGGGCACGCCAGCGACTGCGTGCGCGGGTTGGCCTGGTGCATCAGTCGCCGCCTTTGCCACCGCGTCAGCGGGTGGTGACTGCCGTACTGGCGGGTCGCCTGGGGCAGTGGGGGACGCTGCGCGGCTTGCTCAACCTGCTGTATCCCAGCGATGTGCCGGGGGCGCGCCAGGTGTTGGCCGAACTGGGCCTGGCCGACAAGCTGTTCGTGCAGTGTGGGCAGTTGTCCGGTGGCCAGTTGCAGCGGGTGGGCATTGCTCGGGCGTTGTACCAGCGTCCGCAGGTGCTGCTGACCGACGAACCGGTGTCGGCCATGGACCCGGTGTTGGCCGACCATAGCCTGGCCTTGCTCAATCGCCATGCGCAGGCCACTGGCGTGACGTTGGTGGCGAGCCTGCACGCCGTAGAGTTGGCGCTGGCGCATTTTCCGCGGGTGATTGGCATTCGGGAAGGGCAGGTTGTGTTTGACTGCCCGGCCGAAGCGGTCACCGAGCAACTGCTGGACGCGCTATACGCCAACGAACAACTGGCTCCGCCGCCAACCCAGGGGCCGACCCTGACCGTGCAGATTCCGCGATGCTGAAGGCCGACGCCCGCGACCCCGCGCTGCTGCCACGGTTGCTGCTGGCCCTGTTGGCGGTAGCAGTACTGTGGCCGGCTATCCAGACAAGCGAACTGAACCCCGGGGTGCTGTTGCAGGCGGATAACCGTCAGCAGATTGCCAGCTTCACCAGCGCCTTCTGGCCGCCGGCACATGATGCCGATTTTCTTGCACTGCTGTATGAAGCTACCTTGCAGACCCTGGCCGTGGCGACTGCCGGCATGGCGCTGGCGTTGTTGTTGGCGATCCCGGCTGGCTTGCTGGCCAGCCGTGCCTTGTCCTTGCGTGCTGCTTCACGCGGCGGGCGGGCCGGGCTCTGGTCGCGACTGTTGCGCCTGCCGGTGCGTGGGCTACTGATTTTCCTGCGTAGCGTGCCGGAAATCGTCTGGGCGTTGCTGTTCGTGCGCGCTGTGGGGCTGGGGCCGACGGCGGGCGTACTGGCTATCGCCATCACCTACAGTGGCATGCTCGGCAAGGTTTATGCCGAAATCTTCGAGTCGGTCGACCAGCGCCCGGCGCATGCCTTGTTGCAGGCGGGCAGTGGCCGGCTGGCGGCGTTTTTCTACGGCATCCTGCCCAATGCTGCCTCCGAAGTGGTGTCGTACACCGTGTACCGCTGGGAGTGCGCGGTGCGGGCTTCGGTGGTGATGGGCTTTGTCGGTGCTGGCGGGCTGGGTCAGCAGATCGACCTGTCGATGCGCATGTTTGCGGGTGCGCAAGTGGCGAGCATGCTGTTGACGTTCTTGTTGCTGGTGATCCTGGCCGACCTGCTCAGCCGCCTGCTGCGCTGGAGGCTGGCATGAACCGGGTGATCAACTGGGTGTTGCTGGGCGCCATCGTGGCAGCGGCGGTGGCCTCGTTCGCGTATCTGCAGCTGGACCTGCACGCACTGGTCGGCAATGGCGGGCTGGGGCAGATGGGCGAGTACGCCGGGCGCTTCCTGCAGCCGGATCTGTCTGCGGGGCACCTCAAGGCGGTGTGGCGCGGGGCGCTGGAAACCCTGGCCATGTCTGGCATGGGCACCTTGTTGGCAATGGTATTGGGGATGTTGCTGGCACTGCCGGCGGCGGGGCGCTTCGGTTGGCCGTTGCAAGGGGCCGCGCGTTTGCTGCTCAATGCCTTGCGTGCCATTCCTGAACTGGTGTGGGCAGCGCTGACTGTGCTGGCGGCTGGGCTGGGGCCGAATGCCGGTACCCTGGCTTTGGCGTTGCACACCGCTGGCGTGCTGGGGCGTTTGTTTGCCGAGGCGCTTGAGAACGCCCCGCCCGAGCCGGCGGCGGCGATCCGTTTGCAGGGGGGCAGCCAGGTGGCGGCGTTCTGCTTTGGTACCCTGCCCAACCTGTGGCCGCAGTTGCTGGCCTACAGCTTGTACCGCTGGGAGAACAACATCCGCATGGCCAGCGTGCTCGGCTTCGTCGGGGCGGGCGGGTTGGGGCAGATGCTGTACACCACCTTGAGCCTGTTCCAGGAGGCCCAGGCCAGCACGGTGATCATCGGTATGCTGGTGTTGGTGTTGCTGGTGGATGTGTCGAGTGATGTGTTGCGTCAGCGCTACGTGCGGGCCTGACGGAAAGCCCGGGCTGCAAAGCAGCCCCGACATCTCTCAGGCGTCTACAGCCTCGGCACACTGCGCCTCCCGCTGCATCGACTCCAGGTTGCGCTCGATCGTCTCGCATATGGTATCCATCTGGATCTGATGCTCGCTGAACCTGAACGGGCTCTGCAAGTCCGTGCCGATCCGCTCGATGGCCAGCAACATGAACCCTACCACCGTCGACGCCAGCGGCGTGAACCAGCCCAACGACTCCACAAGCCCCACCGGCACGATCAGGCAGAACAGGGTGATGAACAGCCGTGGGAAATACACATAGGGGTAGGGCAATGGCGTATTGGCAATCCGCTCCATGCCGCCCTGGGCGTTAGACAGGTCTACCAGCGTCGACTCCAGCCGCGCCAGACGAATGCTGTCCAGCCGCCCGGCCTGGTATTCCCGCGCCAGCAAGGCTGCCGAGCCGCCGAGAATGTCATTGGCGAAATTGTTCGAGCGGTTGCGCCGTTCGAACTCCGCCGGGGGGATGAAGGCCATCAGCTCCTCCGGGCAGCTTTCGCCTTTCAAGTGCGCCGCCAGGCAGTTCACATAGGCGATATGCCGGCGCAGCAGGGTGGCCTTGACCGGGTTCAGGCCGTCATCCGGGTCATCGATCAGCGTCAGCGTCTGCCGGGCGAAGCTGCGCGAACTGTTCACCAGCGCGCCCCACAGGGTGCGAGCCTCCCACCAGCGGCTGTAGGCGCTGCTGTTGCGAAAACTCACCAGCACCACCAGCGCTGAGCCCAGCAGGGTCAGCGGGATCAGTGGCAGGGTGAACTTGCTGTTCAAGAACAGCATGAAATCGATGGTGACCAGCACATCCCAGATCAGCAGCCAGAACAGCGACCAGCCGATATAGCCGATGGTCTTCACCACCAGGCGGTACTTGCGGGCGATGACGTCTTTCACGCGAGGGTACCTCGAAACGCGGGGGATGCAGGATGGGACGTCGAGGCTCGTCGAAGGTTCGAGGGTTGAATGTTGCAAGGGATTTTGTAGCTGAAACGAAGGGAAAAATCCGACCGGCCTATCAGGTGTGCCTGTATTCCTGATTCAGCTCGAAAACGACAGAGTGGTTCGCTTCAATCCTTGAATGGGTGTATCCATAAGGATACGATTGGGTGACCACTTGATGTTTCTCGTTGAACAGACGGAAAGCTTTGCCGCTTGGCTACTGCCACCCAAGCCGCCGACATCCAAAGCCAGAAAGCTGCTGAAGGAGATGAAATGAGCGAAAAATTGATCCCGTTTGATATGGCAGCCTTGTTGAGCAGCGATGAGGCAATCAGTGAATACCTTAGCCAAGTGCTATCAGATGGCGATACCGAGGAAATCATTCGAGCACTTGGCCATATCGCTCGTGCACGGGGCATGACACATATTGCTACGGAGAGTGGGCTGGGTAGAGAAAGCCTGTACAAGGCGCTGAGCCCTGGCGCGAAGCCTCGTTTTGACACTGTATTGAGGGTCATTCGTGCTCTGGGGGTGGACCTTCTCGTTCAGCCACATGCAATGACCCGCTGATCCAGTTCGGTTAAGTCAGTATTTGCTTCATCTGCACCAACGCTACCCGCGTGCCATCCCACGCCTGCCGCTCCTCGATGCCGAACGGCATGAAACCCAGTTGTGGATAAAGCAGCAGGCCGGCGGTGTTGTGATTGAAGCATGACACCCAGACCTCCCGGGCGCTGTACTGCTGGCGGGCGAGGTCGATCATGGCCGTTACCAGATAACGCGCTACACCAAGGCCGCGGGCGCCGGGGGCCACCACTACGTTGCCCAGGGCACATAGGCCGCCATTTTCGGCTTTGTAGAAATTGGCGAAGGCCAGGACAGCGCCGTCACCTTCCACTATCGTGGAGCCGCTGCGTTGGGCTATGGCGTCGCTCAGCTGGTTGGGGGTGAGGGGGTAGGTGGCTTTGGGGAACATGTAGAACAGTTCGTCCGGGCTCTGCGGGAAGCTGCAGATAACGGGGATGTCTTCTGGCCGGATGGGGCGGTGGGTCAGGTGCATGGCAGGTCCTTCTCGCGTTGGCTGGCAGGGCCTCTTCGCGGGTGAACCCGCCCCCACAGGTACTGCACAAGGCTCAAATCCTGTGCAGGCCCTGTAGCGGGTTTACCCGCGAAGAGGCCATCAGCCTCACATCATAGGCCGCTTTCCATCCAACACCGCGCCCCGATTCACGGTTTGGCGGCCACCGCCACGTAGCCTTTGACCGCAGCCGGTGCCTTGGGCTTGGCCTTGTGCGCCAGCAGGTACTGATAGCGTCGCCATTCCTTGTCGATTTCGCTGAACGACATGAACACGCTGATACGGTCCTTGCCGACCAGGTCCGGGCGCTTGCCCGCATTGATCTCGTCGGTAGGAATGATGGCCACGTTGATGCCCACCACCTTGCCGTCATCGGCAAACACAGGCCCACCCGACATGCCTTTGGTGATCGGGCCGTCATGCACCGAGTAGAAAACACTGCCAGGCGTACCTTCAAGCCGTACCAGCGACGACAGGGCATGGCCCTTGCCCTGCATCGGCATCATGAAACTGTTGAAGCCCACCGCCGTCACGGCTTCCCCAGGCACGTACTGGCGCCAGTGCGGCACGCTGCTGGCTTTGTGCTTGAAGAACACTACGTCACCGAGGCCCTCGTGGACCACGTTGCGCAGGAAGGGGGTGTGTTTGGCGGTTACAGCGTAATCCTCGTTCCACTGGATGGCGCTGGCCATCAGCAACATCGGCAGAGGGGCACCAGAAGTGACCACGAAAGCCTGACTGTAGACGGGATCTGAAACGTACGACGTTGGCACTCCATTGCACCCACTGAGCAGCATCATTGCCGCCATGCAGGGCGCGATTGTTTTCATGGGACACACATTGCGTGGAGAAAGGGGAGCGCCACTATGGCGAAGTGCCATTACGCTAACAATACTTTCGGAATATATCTGACGAATGACAGCTTAAGTGCTAGCGCAAGGGGCGGCCAATAGAATGCAGGTATGGGGGGAGGCGCGGGAGTCAGGGGGGCGGCGTCAACGACGTGCGTGAATCGCAGGCACAAAAAAACCGACCGTAAGGTCGGTTTTTTCCGGATTTGGTGCCCCGAGGGAGACTCGAACTCCCACTCCTTTCGAAAACGGATTTTGAATCCGCCGCGTCTACCAATTCCGCCATCAGGGCGTGGCGCGCAGTATAAAGAGGTGCCGCTGGTCGGTCAATCGGCTTTCATGGTCAATTTTCACACATTGGGCTAAACTTCCCGGCCCTGCCGAACCGAACATCATCATGCGCGTCGCCGATTTTTCCTTCGAACTCCCTGATTCCCTGATCGCCCGCCACCCGTTGGCCGAGCGCCATGGCAGCCGTCTGCTGGTGCTCGATGGGCCTACCGGCGCGCTGGCGCACCGGCAATTCCCCGACTTGCTCGACTATCTGCGCCCCGGCGACTTGATGGTGTTCAACAACACCCGAGTGATCCCGGCGCGGTTGTTCGGCCAGAAAGCCTCCGGCGGCAAGCTAGAGGTACTGGTCGAACGCGTGCTCGACAGCCACCGGGTGCTGGCCCATGTGCGCGCCAGCAAGGCGCCCAAGGTAGGCGCGGTCATCCTCATCGATGGCGGTGGCGAGGCCGAAATGGTCGCGCGCCATGACACGCTGTTCGAACTTCGCTTCACCGAAGAGGTGCTGCCGTTGCTCGACCGTGTCGGCCACATGCCGCTGCCGCCCTATATCGACCGCCCGGACGAGGGCGCCGACCGTGAGCGCTACCAGACTGTGTACGCCCAGCGCGCCGGCGCGGTTGCCGCGCCTACCGCAGGCCTGCACTTCGACGAGGCGCTGCTGGAAAAGATCGCCGACAAGGGCGTCGAGCGCGCCTTCGTCACCCTGCATGTGGGCGCCGGCACCTTCCAGCCGGTGCGGGTCGACAAGATCGAAGACCACCACATGCATAAAGAGTGGCTCGAAGTGGGCCAGGATGTGGTCGATGCCATCGAGGCCTGCCGGGCCCGTGGTGGTCGGGTGATCGCGGTTGGCACCACCAGTGTGCGTTCGCTGGAAAGCGCCGCGCGTGATGGCGTGCTCAAGGCCTTCAGTGGCGACACCGACATCTTCATCTACCCGGGCCGGCCGTTCCATGTGGTCGACTGCCTGGTCACCAACTTCCATCTGCCGGAGTCCACGCTGCTGATGCTGGTCTCGGCTTTCGCCGGCTACCCCGAGACCATGGCTGCCTACGCAGCGGCGGTCGAGCACGGGTACCGCTTCTTCAGTTACGGTGATGCCATGTTCATCACCCGCAATCCGGCGCCACGCGGGCCCGAGGATCAAGCATGAGTCGCACCTGTCGAATGTCCTTCGAACTGCTGGCCACCGACGGCAAGGCCCGTCGGGGTCGCATCACCTTCCCACGTGGCACCGTGGAAACCCCGGCATTCATGCCGGTGGGGACCTATGGCACGGTCAAGGGCATGCTGCCACGCGACATCGAGGCCATCGGCGCCGAGATGATCCTCGGCAACACCTTCCACCTGTGGCTGCGTCCGGGCACCGAGGTGATCAAGAAGCACAACGGCCTGCACGATTTCATGCAGTGGAAAGGCCCGATCCTCACCGACTCCGGTGGTTTCCAGGTATTCAGCCTGGGTGCCATGCGCAAGATCAAGGAAGAGGGCGTGACCTTCGCTTCGCCGGTCGATGGTTCCAAGGTGTTCATGGGCCCGGAAGAGTCGATGCAGGTTCAGCGTGACCTGGGCTCGGACGTGGTAATGATCTTCGACGAGTGCACCCCGTACCCGGCCGAGCACGATGTGGCACGCACCTCCATGGAGCTGTCGCTGCGCTGGGCCCAGCGCTCGAAGAACGCCCATGCCGACAACACCGCAGCGCTGTTCGGCATTGTCCAGGGCGGCATGTACCAGGACCTGCGCATGCGCTCGCTGGAAGGCCTGGAAAACATCGGTTTCGACGGCCTGGCCATTGGCGGCCTGTCGGTGGGCGAGCCCAAGCACGAAATGATCAAGGTGCTGGATTATCTGCCGGACCAGATGCCTGCTGACAAACCTCGTTACCTTATGGGGGTAGGCAAACCGGAAGATCTCGTTGAGGGTGTGCGCCGCGGCGTCGACATGTTCGACTGCGTGATGCCGACGCGTAACGCGCGCAACGGTCATCTGTTCGTTGATACAGGGGTGATCAAGATCCGCAATGCGTTCCATCGTCACGATGAATCGCCGCTGGATCCGACCTGTGACTGCTATACCTGCACCAACTTCTCGCGCGCCTATCTCCATCATCTGGACAAATGCGGCGAAATGCTGAGCAGCATGCTGAATACCATCCACAACTTGCGCCATTATCAGCGCTTGATGGCCGGTTTACGCGAGGCTATTCAACAGGGTAAATTGGCCGCCTTTGTCGACGCCTTCTACGCCAAGCGCGGGCTTCCTGTACCGCCCTTGGACTGACTGTCCGCATCCATTATTAGAAAATTACATTAGGAGTGCCCAATGAGCTTCTTCATCCCCGCCGCATACGCGGACGCTGCAGCACCTGCCGCTGGCCCAGCCGGTACCGGCTTCGAGTGGATTTTCCTGGTCGGTTTCCTGGTCATCTTCTACCTGATGATCTGGCGCCCGCAGGCCAAGCGCGCGAAAGAGCAGAAGAACCTGCTGAGCAACTTGCAGAAAGGTGACGAAGTTGTCACCAACGGCGGCATCGCCGGCAAGATCGTCAAGGTTTCCGATGACTTCGTGGTGCTGGAAGTGTCCGACACTGTCGAGCTGAAGTTCCAGAAGGGTGCCATTGCTGCGACCCTGCCAAAAGGTACGCTCAAGGCTATCTGAGTTACCGGTTTTATTTTCCAGTCGGGGCGCGCAACGCGCCCCGCGTCTTGAACGGGCGGCGTGATGCTGAACAAATATCCTCTGTGGAAATATGCACTGATCGTGCTGGTACTGGTGGTCGGTTTCATTTATTCCGCTCCCAACCTCTACCCGGATGACCCGGCGGTACAGATCAGCGGTGCCAGCTCGGCGCTGCAGGTGAATCAGGCCGACCTTGATCGCGTCAGCAAGGCGCTGGTCGATGCCAAGATCGCTGTCAAGGGCGCAAGCCTGGGTGAAAAGGGCAGCGGGCTGATCCGCCTGACCAATCAGGAAGACCAGCTGCCAGCCAAGGATGTAGTGCGCAAGGCACTGGGCGATGATTACGTCGTGGCCCTGAACCTGGCCCAGACTACCCCGCAATGGCTGCGCAACCTGGGCGCAAGCCCGATGAAACTGGGCCTGGACCTGTCCGGTGGTGTGCACTTCCTGCTGGAAGTGGACATGGACAAGGCCATGACTGCCCGCATGAAAGTCTACGAAGGCGAGGTCAAGACCTTGCTGCGCAAAGAGCGCGTCCGCTACCGCAGCCTGCCTCAGCAGGATGGCGGCATCATGCTGGGCTTCGCTGACGATGCCACCCGCGAACAGGCACGTGCCCTGATCCGCAAGAATTTCAATGATTTCGACCTGACCACCACCGATCGCAACGAGCTTGCGGTGCTGCGTCTGGCGCTGACCCAGGCGAAAGTCGCCGAGATCCGCGAATACTCGATCAAGCAGAACCTCACCACCGTGCGCAACCGCGTGAACGAGCTGGGTGTGGCAGAGCCTCTGGTACAGCGCCAGGGCGCCAACCGTATCGTGGTCGAGCTGCCAGGCGTGCAGGACACTGCCGAAGCCAAGCGTATCCTTGGTAAAACGGCCAACCTGGAGTTCCGCTTCGGTGCCGAACCGGGTGCATCCAAGGCCACTACCGAGGTGTTCGAGTTCCGTGAGGGCGGCCGCTCCGCCGCAGTCGAGCGGGGCCTGATCATCACGGGTGACCAGGTTACCGACGCCCAGGCCAGCTTCGACGAGCATGGCCGCCCGCAGGTGAACATTCGCCTGGATGGCCACGGTGGCGAGCTGATGAGCCGTGCTACCCGTAGCAACGTCGGCCGTAGCATGGCGGTGATCTTCATCGAGCAGAAGCCGGTTACCCGCTACGTCAAGCAAGCCGTCGGCGGCGTCGAGAAGGACGTTGCCGTGCAAAGCTTCGTCGAAGAGAAAAAAATCATCAGCCTGGCGACCATCCAGTCGCCGCTTGGTAGCCAGTTCCGCATCACCGGCTTGAATGGCCAGGGCGAATCGTCCGAGCTGGCCCTGCTGCTGCGTGCCGGTGGTCTGGCTGCACCGATGTACTTCGCTGAAGAACGTACCATTGGCCCAAGCCTGGGTGCTGACAACATCACCAAGGGTATCGATGCGTCGCTGTGGGGCATGCTGTTCGTCTCGCTGTTCATCATCGCCATCTACCGCGCCTTCGGTGTGCTGGCCACCATCGCCCTGGCGGGCAACATGGTGCTGCTGCTGGCGTTGATGTCGCTGCTGGGGGCGACCCTGACCCTGCCGGGTATTGCCGGCATCGTGTTGACCATGGGTATGGCGGTGGACGCCAACGTGCTGATCTTCTCGCGTATTCGCGAAGAGATCGCGGCTGGTATGTCGGTGCAGCGCGCCATCCACGAAGGCTTCAATCGCGCCTACTCGGCAATCGTCGACGCCAACCTGACCACCCTGTTGGTCGGCGGCATCCTGTTTGCCATGGGTACCGGCCCGGTCAAAGGCTTTGCGGTCACCATGTCCCTCGGGATTTTCACCTCGATGTTCACCGCCGTCATGGTGACCCGTGCATTGGTCAACCTGACCTGTGGCGGGCGTGACATCAAGAAGCTGTGGGTTTGAGGGAGCTGCGATGAAAACCATCAATTTCATGGGTGTGCGCAATGTCGCGTTCGCCGTCACCGTGCTCCTCACCGTGTTGGCGCTGTTCAGCTGGTGGCAAAAGGGCCTGAACTTCGGGCTGGACTTCACCGGGGGTACGCTGATCGAGCTGACCTACGAGCGCCCGGCCGACGTCAAGGCTGTGCGTGCCGAGTTGGTCGAATCCGGCTTCAACGAGGCCGTGGTGCAGAGCTTCGGTGCTACCACTGACCTGCTTGTGCGCATGCCTGGCGACGATCCCATGCTGGGTAACAAGGTAGCTGAAGCCCTGCAGAAGGCTGGAGGTGACAACCCGGCGAAGGTCAAGCGTGTCGAGTTCGTCGGCCCTCAGGTGGGTGAAGAGCTGCGTGACCAGGGTGGCATAGGCATGTTGCTGGCCTTGGGCGGCATCCTCATCTACCTGGCGTTCCGTTTCCAGTGGAAGTTCGCCGTGGGGGCGATCGTTTCGCTGATCCACGACGTGGTGGTAACGCTGGGTATCCTGTCGTTCTTCCAGATCACCTTCGACCTGACGGTGCTGGCGGCGGTGCTGGCGATCATCGGTTACTCGCTGAACGACACCATCGTTGTGTTCGACCGGGTACGTGAAAACTTCCGCGTCATGCGCAAGGCCTCATTGATCGAGAACATCAACGTTTCCACCACCCAGACCCTGCTGCGTACCGTCGCCACTTCGGTTTCGACCTTGCTGGCCATTGCCGCGCTGCTGTTCTTCGGGGGTGACAACCTGTTCGGTTTCTCGTTGGCCCTGTTCATTGGTGTCATGGCCGGTACCTACTCGTCGATCTATATCGCCAACGTGGTACTGATCTGGCTGAACCTGAGCAGCGAGGATCTCATTCCGCCGGTCAAGGCCGAAGGTGTGGACGAACGTCCGTAGGTTTTTCCTGCGCCGTTTGGCGATGAAAAGGCGCGAGTGTTGAACTCGCGCCTTTTTTTTTGCTCCAAGGCTGGGAGAAGCGCGGGTTCACACCCGCTGGTACGATCAGGAGGTTCACGTGAATAAATCAATGCTGGTGGGTGCGGTGCTGGGTGCTGTCGGTGTAACTGCCGGAGGTGCTGTGGCGACCTACAGCTTGGTGAACAAAGGCCCCGAAGTCGCCCAGGTGACTGACGTGCAGCCGATCAAGCAGCAGGTGAAAACCCCGCGTGAAGTTTGCAAGGACGTGACTGTGACGCGCCAGGCGCCGGTCAAGGATCAACACCAGATTGCCGGTACCGTGGTCGGTGCGTTGGCAGGTGGTCTGTTGGGTAACCAGATTGGTGGCGGTACCGGCAAGAAGATTGCCACGGTGGCCGGTGCGGTCGGTGGTGGTTATGCGGGTAACAAGGTGCAGGAAGGCATGCAGGAGCGTGATACCTACACAACCACGCAAACCCGCTGCAACACGGTCAACGACATCAGTGAGAAGGTGGTGGGCTACAACGTGACCTATTCCATCGGTGATCAGGTAGGCAAGGTGAAGATGGATCGCGAGCCGGGATCGACCATTCCGCTGGACAAGAATGGCAAGCTGATTCTGAGCGAAGCGGGTCAGTGATTTGCGGTGTCTGTGCCGGCCTCTTCGCGGGTAAACCCGATCCTACAGGGGCAATGCGATCCATGTAGGAGCGGGTTTACCCGCGAAGAGGTCGGTACAGGCCACGCAAAACCACCAGGCACAAAAAAGCACCTCAAGAGGTGCTTTTTGTTTGCCGGCAATCTGCGCTTAGCGCTTCATGCTTTCTGGCAGGTGCGGCTGGATGGCAGTCAGTACCGCCTTGAAGCACTTGATGTTGCCTGCAACGATGTGGCCTTTGTCGAGGAAGTCGTGGCCACCGTTGAAGTCGCTCACCAAGCCACCGGCTTCCTGGATCAGCAGTACGCCCGCTGCCATGTCCCATTCGGACAGGCCCGACTCCCAGAAGGCGTCGAAGCGGCCAGCAGCCACGTAGGCCAGGTCCAGGCTGGCGGAGCCGGCGCGGCGGATGCCGGCGGTCTGGCCGGTCAAGGCGCGGAACATGCCCAGGTAGTTGTCCATGTCCGCCATCTGGCCGTCACGGAACGGGAAGCCGGTGCCCAGCAGGGCGCCTTCCAGGCTTGTGCGCGAGCTGACGCGCAGGCGGCGGCCATTGAGTTGGGCGCCACGGCCACGGCTGGCGGTGAATTCTTCCTGGCGAACCGGGTCGACGATCACGGCGTGCTCAAGGCGGCCGCGGTATTTGCAGGCGATGCTGACGGCGAAGTGCGGGATACCGCGCAGGAAGTTGGTGGTGCCGTCCAGCGGATCGATGATCCACAGGTAATCTTTGCCTTCTTCGCCGCTACCCGCGTGCAGGCCGGTTTCCTCGCCCTGGATGGAGTGGTTCGGGTAGGCCTTGCGCAGTGCGTTGACGATGCTCTGCTCGGCGGCGCGATCGACTTCGGAAACGTAGTCCTTGGCCTCTTTCTCATCGACCTTGATGCTATCCAGGCGTTCGATGGAGCGGAAAATCAGTTCACTGGCGCTGCGAGCGGCGCGCAGGGCGATATTCAGCATAGGCTGCATGGGCGGGTCACCTGGAGATGTTAAAGAAGAAAGCCGATCATTCTAGCAGAAAACTTTGGCGGCAGAAGTGTCACATTTGCTTTCATGGCGTTACGTCTGTCGGTTCTGTAAGATCGAAGGCCCTGATTCCTGCATCTGTGAGCACAACACCTTGCTGCAAAATATTCGTGTTGTTCTGGTCAATACCAGCCACCCCGGCAACATCGGCGGCGCTGCACGTGCCATGAAAAACATGGGCTTGTCGCGTCTGGTGCTGGTGCAGCCGAAAGAATTCCCCGCCGTGGATGCCAGTGCCCGTGCTTCGGGCGCCGACGATGTGCTGGATAACGCCCAGGTGGTCGACAGTCTCGAACAGGCGCTGGTCGGCTGTAACCTGGTGATGGGCACCAGCGCCCGCGAGCGCAGCATTCCCTGGCCGTTGATCGGCCCGCGTGAATGCGGTGCCAAGGCGGTGGAGCATGCCAATGGCGGCGAGGAAATCGCCCTGGTGTTCGGGCGCGAGCACGCCGGCCTGACCAACGAAGAACTGCAGCGATGTCATTTCCACGTGCACATTCCCTCCAACCCCGACTTCAGCTCGCTGAACCTGGCGGCTGCCGTGCAGGTGCTCTCCTACGAGGTGCGCATGGCCTGGCTGGCTGCCGGTGAAGCACCGGGCAAAGTCGAGAAGGTTGACGCCGCTGAGCTGGCGACCATGGATGAAATGGAGCTGTTCTACGACCACCTGGAGAAAACCCTGGTGGGCATCGGCTTCCTCGACCCCGAAAAGCCCAAGCACCTGATGCCGCGCCTGCGCCGGCTGTATGGGCGGGTGGCGGTCGAGCGTTCGGAAATGAGCATTTTGCGCGGCATCCTCACCGAGACCCAGAAGGTGGTCCGGGGCGAGCCGCATAAACGGAAGGACTGACAGATGTTCGAACGCCTGCGTGAAGATATTCAAAGCGTATTCCACCGTGACCCGGCTGCACGCAATGCCTTCGAGGTGCTCACCTGCTACCCCGGCATGCATGCCATCTGGCTGCACCGCCTGGGCAATGCGCTGTGGAGGCGTGATTTCAAATGGCTGGCCCGGCTGGTGTCGAACTTCGGTCGCTGGCTGACCGGTATCGAAATCCACCCTGGCGCCACCATTGGCCGGCGCTTTTTCATCGACCACGGTATGGGTATCGTCATTGGCGAAACCGCCGAGATCGGCGATGACGTCACCCTGTACCAGGGGGTGACGCTCGGTGGCACCAGCTGGAACAAGGGCAAGCGCCACCCCACCTTGGAAAACGGCGTGGTGGTAGGGGCGGGTGCCAAGGTGCTGGGGCCTTTCACCGTCGGCGCCGGGGCCAAGATCGGTTCCAATGCGGTGGTCACCAAGGCGGTGCCGGCCGGGGCTACGGCGGTAGGCATTCCGGGGCGGATCATCGTCAAGAGCGAGGACACCGAAGTCGAAGCCAAGCGTAAGGCAATGGCCGAGAAGATCGGCTTCGACGCCTATGGTGTCAGTGGCGACATGCCCGACCCGGTGGCGCGGGCCATCGGCCAGATGCTCGATCACCTGCAGGCCGTCGACGAACGGTTGGAGGGTATGTGTGGCGCGCTGACCAAGATGGGCAGTGACTATTGTGCCAAGGAACTGCCGGCCTTGCCGGAGGACGACTTCAGCGAGGCTGCCCAAGTGGCCCAGCGCGACACTCAGCCGCATTGATCGCGCCGCACTGAAGTCATGGTGGCATGCGGGGCGTGTGCTCACGCCCCTCGTCTGCTACAATCGCGCCCGCCTCCCTGATGCAATCCCGACTAAAGCAGTAGGTCTAATAGTTGACTTAAATGCTCGGGAATCGCATACTCGCACACATCCTGAAACTCCCGTGGTACCCAATAGCCATGCGACTGACTACCAAAGGCCGATACGCCGTGACCGCCATGCTCGACCTGGCGTTGCACGCGAAGCATGGGCCGGTGTCTTTGGCCGATATTTCCGAGCGCCAGGGCATTTCCCTCTCTTATCTGGAGCAGCTGTTCGCCAAGCTGCGCCGCAGCAGCCTGGTTTCCAGTGTGCGCGGTCCAGGCGGTGGCTACCAGCTGTCGCGGGGCATGGAAACCATCCAGGTGGCCCAGGTTATCGACGCGGTCAACGAATCGGTCGACGCCACCCGCTGCCAGGGGCTCGGTGACTGCCATGCCGGTGATACCTGCCTGACCCACCACCTGTGGTGCGACCTCAGCCAGCAGATCCATGAATTCCTCAGCGGCATAAGCCTGGCCGACCTCGTCAAGCGCCGTGATGTGCAGGAAGTCGCCCAGCGCCAGGACCTGCGCCGTGTCGCAGGACGAACCGCCCAGCTGGACAAGATTGAGACGTCTGCCGTCGATTGACCCCCTGGGACGACGAGCGACGCCACCGCCTGATAGGAGAGACAAATGAAGTTGCCGATCTACCTTGATTATTCTGCGACCACTCCGGTCGACCCACGCGTGGCCCAGAAGATGGCCGACTGCCTGCTGGTCGACGGGAACTTCGGTAACCCGGCCTCGCGCTCCCACGTCTTTGGCTGGAAGGCCGAGGAAGCGGTGGAGAACGGTCGTCGTCAGGTTGCCGAGCTGATCAACGCCGATCCGCGCGAAATCGTCTGGACCAGCGGTGCCACCGAGTCCGACAACCTCGCGCTCAAAGGTGTCGCGCACTTCTATCAGACCAAGGGCAAGCACATCATTACCTCCAAGATCGAGCACAAGGCGGTCCTGGATACCGCTCGCCAGCTGGAACGCGAAGGTTTTGAAGTCACTTACCTGGAGCCAGGCGAAGACGGCATCGTCACCCCGGCCATGGTAGAAGCGGTGCTGCGCGACGACACCATCCTGGTCTCGCTGATGCATGTGAACAACGAAGTCGGCTCGATCAACGACATCGCCGCCATCGGTGAACTGACCCGTTCGCGCGGTGTACTGTTCCATGTCGACGCGGCCCAGTCGGCCGGCAAGGTCGAAATCGACCTGCAAAAGCTGAAAGTCGACCTGATGTCGTTCTCGGCGCACAAGGTCTATGGCCCGAAAGGCATCGGCGCGCTGTACGTCAGCCGCAAGCCGCGTGTACGTCTTGAAGCCATCATTCACGGCGGCGGTCATGAGCGCGGCATGCGTTCGGGCACCCTGCCGACTCACCAGATCGTCGGCATGGGCGAAGCCTTCGCCATTGCCAAGCAGGAAATGGTTGCAGAAAACGCACGCATCAAGGCCCTGAGCGACCGCTTCTTCAAGCAGGTCTCAAACCTTGAAGAGCTGTACGTCAATGGCAGCCAGACTGCGCGTGTACCGCACAACCTGAACCTGAGCTTCAACTACGTCGAAGGCGAATCGCTGCTGATGTCGCTGAAAGACATCGCCGTATCGTCCGGTTCGGCCTGTACCTCCGCGTCGCTCGAGCCGTCCTACGTACTGCGTGCTCTGGGCCGCAACGACGAGCTGGCGCACAGCTCGATCCGCTTCTCCTTCGGCCGTTTCACCACCGAAGAAGAAGTCGACTACGCCGCGCAGAAAGTCTGCGAGGCCGTCAATAAACTGCGTGAGCTGTCGCCGCTGTGGGATATGTACAAAGACGGCGTTGACATCTCCAAGATCGAGTGGGCCGCCCACTAAGCAGTCGCCGGCAAGAGCGGCTCCCTGATGAGGAAGGAATTGCACCATGGCATACAGTGAAAAGGTCATCGACCACTACGAAAACCCGCGCAACGTCGGCAAGATGAATGCCGAGGACCCGGATGTCGGCACCGGCATGGTCGGCGCCCCGGCCTGCGGTGACGTGATGCGTCTGCAGATCAAGGTCAACGAGCAGGGCGTTATCGAAGACGCCAAGTTCAAGACCTACGGCTGCGGTTCGGCCATCGCGTCCAGCTCCCTCGCCACCGAGTGGATGAAGGGCAAGACCCTGGACGAGGCCGAAACCATCAAGAATACCCAACTGGCCGAAGAGCTGGCGTTGCCGCCGGTCAAGATTCACTGCTCGGTACTCGCCGAAGATGCCATCAAGGCAGCCGTACGCGACTACAAGCAGAAGAAAGGCTTGATCTAAGTCGCCTGTTGCAAGGTAAGGAGTTCTGATGGCTATCAGCATGACAGAAGCCGCCGCCAACCACATTCGCCGCTCCCTCGACGGGCGCGGCAAAGGTGAGGGCATTCGCCTGGGCGTGCGCACCACCGGTTGCTCGGGTCTGGCCTACGTGCTGGAATTCGTCGACGAACTGGCGGACGAAGACCAGGTGTTCGAAAACCATGGCGTCAAGGTGATCATCGATCCCAAGAGCCTGGTCTACCTCGATGGCACCGAACTGGATTTCGTCAAGGAAGGGTTGAACGAAGGCTTCAAGTTCAACAACCCCAACGTGCGCGGTGAGTGTGGCTGCGGCGAAAGCTTCAACGTTTGAGGCTGGCTGTGGGTACTCCTTGTCATTACGCATTGTTTGACCTCCAGCCAAGCTTCCGTCTGGATCTCGACAAGCTGGCCACTCGCTATCGCGAGCTGGCCCGCGAAGTCCATCCTGATCGCTTTGCCGACGCCTCCGAGCGTGAGCAGCGTATTGCGCTGGAAAAATCCGCGGCCCTCAACGACGCTTACCAGACGCTGCGCAGTGCGCCGCGTCGCGCGCGCTACCTGCTGGCCATCAGCGGCCACGAAGTGCCCCAGGAGGTCACGGTCCACGACCCTGACTTCCTGCTGCAGCAGATGCAGTGGCGTGAAGAGCTCGAAGAACTGCAGGATGAAGCCGACCTTGACGGTGTCGGCGTGTTCAAGAAGCGCCTGAAGGCCGCCCAGGACACGCTGAATGAGGACTTTGCCGGCTGCTGGGATGCCCCGGGCGAGCGCGACAAGGCTGAACGCCTGATGCGCCGCATGCAGTTCCTCGACAAGCTCGCCCAAGAAGTGCGCCAACTGGAAGAGCGCCTCGACGATTAACCCCGGTGCTGCCCGTGATGGCACCTAAGGTATTCAGATAAGCATGGCCCTACTGCAGATTGCCGAACCCGGTCAAAGCCCTCAGCCGCACCAGCGCCGCCTGGCGGTTGGAATCGACCTGGGTACCACCAACTCAATGGTCGCTGCACTGCGCAGCGGCCGTAGCGAGCCCCTGCCCGACGCGCAGGGTAACGTCATTCTGCCGTCCGCGGTGCGCTACCTCGAAGGGCGCAACGAAGTGGGGCAGGCCGCGCGTGATGCTGCCTCCAGCGACCCGTTGAACACCGTGCTGTCGGTCAAGCGCCTGATGGGGCGCGGCCTGGCCGACGTCAAGCAGCTGGGCGAGCAACTGCCATACCGCTTTGTGGGTGGTGAATCGCACATGCCGTTCATCGACACCGTGCAGGGGCCGAAAAGCCCTGTGGAAGTGTCTGCCGACATCCTGAAGGTGTTGCGCGAACGGGCCGAAGCCACCTTGGGTGGCGAGCTGGTAGGCGCGGTGATCACCGTGCCTGCCTATTTCGATGACGCCCAACGTCAGGCTACCAAAGACGCAGCGCGTCTGGCCGGCCTGAACGTGCTGCGCCTGCTCAACGAACCGACTGCGGCCGCCGTAGCCTACGGCCTGGACCAGAACGCCGAAGGCGTGGTGGCCATCTATGATCTGGGCGGCGGTACTTTCGATATTTCCATCCTGCGCCTGACCGCTGGCGTATTCGAAGTGCTGGCCACCGGCGGTGATACCGCCTTGGGTGGTGACGACTTCGACCATGCTATTGCCGGCTGGATCATCGAGCAGGCTGGCCTGTCGTCCGATCTGGACCCGGCTACCCAGCGCGCGCTGCTGCAAACCGCCTGCGCCGCCAAGGAAGCCCTGACCGACGCTGACGTGGTCAGTGTCAGCCACGGTGCCTGGCACGGCGAGCTGACCCGTAATGCCTTCGAAGCCATGATCGAGCCACTGGTTGCCCGCAGCCTGAAGGCCTGCCGCCGCGCCGTGCGCGACAGTGGCGTTGAACTGGAAGAAGTCAGCGCCGTGGTCATGGTCGGTGGTTCGACCCGCGTGCCGCGTGTGCGTGAGGCCGTGGGCGCGCTGTTCGGGCGCACCCCGCTGACCTCGATCGACCCAGACCAGGTGGTGGCGATTGGTGCCGCCATCCAGGCCGACACCCTGGCCGGCAACCGCCGCGAAGGTGGCGAGCTGCTGCTGCTCGATGTCATCCCGCTGTCGCTTGGTCTTGAGACCATGGGCGGGCTGATGGAGAAGGTGATCCCGCGTAACACCACCATTCCGGTGGCCCGCGCTCAGGAGTTCACCACGTACAAAGATGGCCAGTCGGCCATGATGATCCACGTACTGCAGGGCGAGCGCGAGCTGATCAGTGACTGCCGTTCGCTGGCCCGCTTCGAGCTGCGCGGCATCCCGGCCATGGTTGCCGGTGCTGCAAAAATCCGCGTCACCTTCCAGGTGGATGCCGATGGCCTGCTCAGCGTCGCTGCCCGCGAGCTGGGTTCGGGCGTGGAAGCCAGCATTCAGGTCAAGCCGTCCTACGGCCTGACCGACGGCGAAATCGCCCGCATGCTCAAGGACTCCTTCGAACACGCCGGTTCCGACAAGCATGCCCGCCAGCTGCGAGAGCATCAGGTAGATGGCGAGCGGCTGCTCGAGGCGGTACAGGGCGCCCTGGACGCCGACGGCGATCGCCTGCTCAGCAGTGACGAGCGCGACGCCATCGAATTCCAGATGCAAGAACTACGTGATTTGCTGGCCGGCACCGATGGCGCAGCCATCGAGCAACAGACCAAGCGTCTGTCGCAGGTGACCGATGCATTTGCCGCCCGTCGCCTTGATTCGACGGTCAAAGCCGCACTGGCCGGGCGCAACCTGAATGAGATCGAGGAGTAATCGATGCCGCTGGTGACATTCCTGCCGCATGAGAAGTTCTGCCCCGAGGGGCTGACCGTGGAGGTCAAGCCCGGGACCAACATCCTGGAGCTGGCCCACGACCATCACATCGAGATGGAAAGCGCCTGCGGCGGCGTCAAGGCCTGTACCACTTGCCACTGCATCGTGCGCAAGGGCTTCGATTCGCTCGAAGAGGCTGACGAGCTGGAAGAGGACATGCTGGACAAAGCCTGGGGCCTGGAAGCGCAATCGCGCCTGGGTTGCCAGGTTTTCGTCGCTGACGAAGACCTGACCATCGAGATCCCCAAGTATTCGCTCAACCATGCTGCCGAAGCACCGCACTGAGGGCCTGTACATGAGTCTGAAATGGGTTGATGTACTTGAGATCGCAATCCAGCTTGCAGAAAGCAAGCCTGAGGTCGATCCTCGTTATGTGAATTTCGTGGACCTGCACCGCTGGGTGCTGGCATTGCCAGAGTTCAGCGACGATCCGTCACGCGGCGGTGAGAAAGTGCTCGAGGCAATCCAGGCCGCCTGGATCGACGAAGCCGACTAAGCGTCACTTGCAGGTTAGGCAATCCCCCGGAACCCGCGTATAATTCGCGGGTTTAATTTTTCGTAACACTCATATTCTGGAGTTTTCCATGGCTGTTCAACGTACTTTCTCCATCATCAAGCCTGACGCTGTTGCCAAAAACGTCATCGGCAAGATCACCACTCGCTTCGAAGAAGCCGGCCTGAAAATCGTTGCCTCGAAAATGAAGCAACTGTCCAAAGCCGAAGCCGAAGGCTTCTACGCTGAGCACAGCGAGCGCGGCTTCTTCGGTGACCTGGTTGCCTTCATGACTTCCGGTCCGGTCGTTGTCCAGGTTCTGGAAGGCGAGAACGCCATTGCCAAGAACCGTGAGCTGATGGGTGCTACCAACCCTAAAGAAGCTGCTGCCGGCACCATCCGCGCTGACTTCGCCGAGTCGATCGACGCCAACGCCGTTCACGGTTCGGACTCCGAAGCTGCTGCTGCTCGCGAAATCGCTTACTTCTTCGCTGCTACCGAGGTAACCACTCGCTAAGCGAAAGCTTACGGGTGAGGGTGAATCCATGACGACATCTACTGGCAAAATCAACCTGTTGGGTCTGACCCAGCCGGAAATGGAACAATTCTTCGACTCTATTGGGGAGAAGCGCTTCCGTGCCGGCCAGGTGATGAAATGGATTCACCATTTTGGCGTGTCCGACTTTGCGGCCATGACCAACGTAGGCAAGGTCTTGCGCGAAAAGCTCGAGGCCGTTGCCGAAATTCGCCCACCGGAAGTGGTCAGTGAAGACATTTCCGCCGACGGCACCCGTAAATGGGTGATCCGCGTTGCCTCCGGCAGCTGCGTCGAGACCGTCTATATTCCAACCGACGACCGCGGCACCCTGTGCGTATCGTCGCAAGCCGGCTGTGCCTTGGACTGCAGCTTCTGCTCCACCGGCAAGCAAGGCTTCAACAGCAACCTCACTGCCGCCGAAGTGATCGGCCAGGTGTGGCTTGCCAACAAATCCTTCGGGACCGTTCCTGCCAAAGTCGACCGCGCGATTACCAACGTGGTCATGATGGGCATGGGCGAGCCCTTGCTGAACTTCGACAACGTCATTGCCGCCATGAAAATCATGATGGATGACCTTGGCTATGGCATTTCCAAGCGCCGTGTCACCTTGTCCACCTCGGGCGTGGTGCCGATGATCGACGAGCTGGCCAAGCACATCGACGTGTCGCTGGCCCTGTCGCTGCATGCGCCGAACGACGAACTGCGCAACAAGCTGGTACCGATCAACAAGAAGTACCCGCTGAAAGTGCTGCTGGAATCGTGCATGGGCTACATGTCCACCCTGGGTGGCAAGCGCGTGCTCACCGTCGAGTACACCCTGCTCAAGGACGTCAACGACCAGCCCGAGCATGCTGCGCAGATGATCGAACTGTTGCGCGATGTACCCTGCAAGATCAACCTGATCCCGTTCAACCCGTTCCCGCATTCGGGCTACGAGCGACCGAGCAACAACGCCATTCGTCGCTTCCAGGACCTGCTGCACCACGGTGGCTTCAACGTCACCACCCGTACCACGCGCGGCGACGACATCGACGCTGCCTGTGGCCAGCTGGTCGGCCAGGTCAATGACCGTACTCGCCGCAGTGAGCGCTACATCGCAGTTCGCCAGCTTTCTGCGGACGTCGAACTGCCAGACAGCGCCGCCAGCCACTGACAGGTACCTTGCCCATGAGCCTGCGTGCCGCGCTGTCGATCCTTGCGCTTTCGCTGCTGGCCGGCTGCGTGTCGGGCGGCGCGAGCGACCCCTTGGCCAGCCGCCAGGGCAGGGTGGAGGCAGGGCGGGCTTATGTGCAGCTTGGCTTGGGTTATTTGCAACAAGGTTTGACCGAACAGGCCAAGGCGCCGTTGGGAAAGGCCCTGGCGCTGGATGACCAGGATGTCGACGCGCACGCCGCCCTGGCGGTAGTGTTTCAAGCCCAAGGCGAGCCGGCGTTGGCCGAAGCACATTTTCGCAAGGCCTTGCTGATAAGCCGCGGCGACACGCGAATTCGCAACAATTACGGCAGTTTCCTTTATGCTCAGGGGCGATTTGCCGAGGCCAAGCAGATGTTTCGCCTGGCCAGTGCCGATACCCTGTATCCTGAGCGCTCACGCGTGTACGAGAATCTGGGCCTGACCGCCCTGAAGCTCGAACGCCGCGATCAGGCGCACGCGTATCTGTTGAAAGCGTTACAACTCAACCAGCGGCAACCAAAAGCGTTGCTGGAAATGGCTGAGTTGTCCTACGAAAACAGGCATTATGTGCCGGCCCGGGACTACTACGATCGTTTCAGCCAGTTGAGCGACCACGACGCCCGTAGCCTGCTGCTGGGCAGCCGCCTTGCCAGGGTGTTCGACGAGCAGGGCACACTGGCCGAATTGGGCCAGCAATTACAACGACTTTATCCCGGTACGCCGGAATATCAGCAATACCTGTCGGAGCAACGATGAACGCCGCGCATCCCGAAGTAGCAGTAGCGCCTGGCCAGAACCCCGGTGAGCTTTTGCGCCTGGCCCGTGAGAAACGGGACTGGTCTCAAGCCGAGGTGGCCCGTAAGCTCAACCTCACTGTCAGTTCGTTGAACCACGTGGAAACCGGCGCCTTCGACAAGCTGCCCGGGCATACTTTCGCTCGTGGCTACATTCGCGCCTACGCCAAGCTGATGGACCTCGACCAGGCCGCCCTGGTAGATGCCTTCGACCGCTACACCGGTACCCACGCCAAAGGCAGCGACGTGCATTCGCTGGGCCGTATCGAAGAGCCTGTGCGGTTGTCGCACAATATCCTGCGCGGCGTCAGCCTGCTGTTGCTGGTGGCTGTGGTCGGTGGTGGCTTTTTCTGGTGGCAGGACCAGGGCAGCCTGCGGGGCAAGGAGCTGGCGAAGATTGCCCTGGAGCACGTCGAGGTCGAAAGCGCCGACGGCACCACACAGATTCACCCGCTCGATGAGCCTGAAGACCAGGCCGTTTCCGCTGGACAGCAACCTGAAAGCGCGCCGCTGGCGCTGGAGCAGGGCGCTGCCGAGCAGCCTGCTGCCGCTGAACAGGCGCCGGTAAGCTCTGAGGCAACCATTGCCACAGCGCCTGTGCAACCCGCACCTGCTGCTTCGCCTGCACCGGTTACTCCTCCGGTACAGGCCACTGCTGCGCCGGCACCAGCACCTGCACCTGCACCGGCCGTGGCGGCCGTCGAGCCTGCCGCGGTGCCAGCAGGCAGCGCCAAGGTCGCCATCCAGTTCACCGCCGATTGCTGGACCCAGGTCAGCGACGGCAACGGCAAGGTGCTGTTCAGCGCCATCAAGCGCAAGGGGGACAACCTCGAGCTGACCGGCAAGCCGCCATTCGCGGTACGCCTGGGCTTTGCCCGGGGCGCCCAGGTCAGCTACAACGGCCAGGCCGTCGATGTTGCCCCGTTCACCAGTGGCGAGACTGCTCGCCTGAAGTTGGGACAGTAAGTCATGCACGGCGAATCTCCGATCAAACGTCGCGAATCCCGCAAAATCTGGGTTGGCAATGTGCCGGTGGGTGGTGATGCGCCCATCGCGGTGCAGAGCATGACCAACACCGACACCAACGATGTCGCTGCTACCGTGGCGCAAATCCAGCGTCTGGTCGACGCCGGCGTGGACATCGTGCGGGTCTCGGTGCCGGACATGGACGCGGCCGAAGCGTTTGGCAAGATCAAGCAACGGGTCAGCGTGCCGCTGGTCGCCGACATCCATTTCGACTACAAGATCGCCCTGCGTGTTGCCGAACTGGGCGTTGATTGCCTGCGGATCAACCCGGGCAACATCGGCCGTGAAGACCGCGTGCGCGCCGTGGTGGATGCCGCCCGCGACCGCGGCATTCCGATTCGTATCGGGGTCAACGCCGGTTCGCTGGAAAAAGACCTGCAGAAGAAGTACGGCGAACCGACCCCGGCCGCACTGGTCGAGTCGGCCCTGCGCCACGTCGAGCATCTCGACCGCCTGGATTTCCAGGACTTCAAGGTCAGCGTCAAGGCCTCGGACGTGTTCATGGCTGTCGAAGCCTACCGTCTGCTGGCCAAGCAGATCGTGCAACCGCTGCACCTGGGCATCACTGAAGCCGGTGGCCTGCGTTCGGGCACCGTGAAGTCCGCCGTCGGCCTCGGTATGCTGCTGGCCGAAGGTATTGGCGATACGATCCGCATCTCGCTGGCGGCCGACCCGGTCGAAGAAGTGAAAGTCGGCTACGACATCCTCAAGTCGCTGCATCTGCGCTCGCGTGGCATCAACTTCATCGCCTGCCCGAGCTGCTCGCGGCAGAATTTCGATGTGGTCAAGACCATGAACGAGCTGGAAGGGCGTCTGGAAGACCTGCTGGTACCGCTGGATGTGGCGGTGATCGGTTGCGTGGTCAACGGCCCGGGTGAAGCCAAGGAAGCCCATGTAGGCCTGACCGGCGGTACGCCGAACCTGATCTACATCGACGGCAAGCCGGCGCAGAAGCTGACCAATGACAACCTGGTCGATGAGCTTGAAAAACTCATCCGCCAGAAAGCGGCCGAAAAGGCCGAGGCCGACGCGGCGTTGATCGCTCGTGGCTGACACACAGAATTCGTAAGGACTTTTCGTGAGCAAATCGCTGCAAGCCATCCGTGGCATGAACGACATCCTGCCAGAACAGTCGCCGCTGTGGCGCTACTTCGAAGGCACAGTGGCCGGGCTGCTGGACACCTATGGGTACAGCCAGATCCGCACGCCGATCGTCGAGTTCACCGAGCTGTTCAAACGCTCGATCGGTGAAGTGACCGACATCGTCGAAAAAGAGATGTACACCTTCGAGGACCGCAACGGCGATTCGCTGACCCTGCGCCCTGAAGGCACTGCGGCTTGCGTGCGAGCGGTGCTTGAGCACGGCATCACCGGCAACGGTCAGGTGCAGAAGCTGTGGTACATCGGCCAGATGTTCCGCCACGAGCGTCCACAGAAGGGCCGCTACCGCCAGTTCCACCAGATTGGCGTGGAAGTGTTCAACCTGGACGGCCCGGACATCGATGCCGAGCTGATCATGCTGACCTGGCGCCTGTGGGGCCTGCTGGGCATCCAGGACGCGGTCAAGCTGGAGCTCAACAGCCTGGGCACCAGTGAAGCCCGCGCACGCTACCGTGACGCGCTGGTCGAGTTCCTCTCGGCGCGCCTGGAGCAACTGGACGAAGACAGCCAGCGCCGCCTGAAGAGCAACCCGCTGCGCATCCTCGACAGCAAGGACCAGAACACCCAGGCGGTGCTGGTCGGAGCGCCGAAGCTGGAAGACTACCTGGACGAAGAATCGCGCGTGCACTTCGTGGGCCTCAAGGCCCGCCTGGACGCTGCCGGTATTCCGTTCGTGATCAACACCAAGCTGGTACGCGGCCTGGACTACTACAGCAAGACCGTGTTCGAGTGGGTAACCGACAAGCTCGGTGCCCAGGGCACGGTGTGCGCGGGTGGCCGTTACGACGGCCTGGTCGAACAGATGGGTGGCAAGCCGACCACTGGCGTTGGTTTCGCCATGGGCATCGAGCGCCTGATCCTGCTGTTGGAAACCCTGGGCAAGGTGCCGGAGTCCATCAGCCGCCAGATCGACGTTTACCTGTGCGCCTTTGGCGAACAGGCGGAGCTGGCCGGCCTGCGCCTGTCCGAAGGCTTGCGCGACCGCTTGCCGGGCCTGCGCCTGGCAGTCAACGCCGGTGGTGGCAGCTTCAAGAGCCAGTTCAAGAAAGCCGACAAGAGCGGTGCACTGTTCGCCCTGATCCTCGGCGACGACGAGCTGGCCAAGCAAGAAATCGGCTTGAAGCCCCTGCGTGGCCAGGGTGAACAACAGAACATTGCCTGGGATGCTCTTGCAGAGCACCTGGAAACCGCGATCGCGCAAGCGTAACGCGGTTCAACAAGCGAATAGGCGAAAAGGAGTATTGGGGTGTCGAGTACCGATGATGATGACCTGGCAGGCGTCAAGGACTGGTGGAACCGCAACGGCAAGCCGCTGCTGACCGGTGCATTGCTGGCTGGCGTGGTGGTGTTGGGCTGGAATACCTGGCACAAGTACCAGACCAACCAGTCGCAAGGTGCCTCGCAGTTGTATCAGGCGCTGATTGAAACCAGCCTGACACCGACCGGCCAGCCGGACGCCACCAAGGTCGCGGAACTGGCCGGCAAGCTCAAGAGCGAGTTTGGCGGCACCGCTTACGCCCAGTACGGCAGCCTGTTCGTGGCCAAGGTCGCGGTCGACAGCGGCAAGCTCGATGACGCCGCAGCCGAGCTGAAAAGCGTGCTGGACAAACCGGCCGACGTTACCTTGGGCGAGATTTCGCGTCAGCGTCTGGCGCGCGTACTGGCAGCCCAGAACAAGGCCGAGGATGCCCTCAAGCTGCTCGACGGCGACGCCGACAAAGCCTTCCTGGCCAGCCGTGAAGAGTTGAAGGGTGACCTGCTGGTGCAGCTGGGTCGCGCCGACGACGCACACAGCGCTTACGAAAAAGCCAAGGCTGCGCTGTCCGATGACGCGGCGGTCGGTGGCCTGCAATTGAAGCTGGATGACCTGGCTAAAGGGGACGCGTAAGTGATCGGTTGGAAACATGCAGCAGTGCTGACCCTGGCCGTACTGGCCGCAGGTTGCAGCAGCAACAGCAAGAAGGAACTGCCCCCGGCCGAGCTGACCAAGTTCACCGAGGAAGTGGTGCTGAAGAAGCAGTGGAGCCGTTCGATCGGTGACGGCCAGGGTGAAACCTACAACACCTTGGTACCGGCCATCGAGAACGACCGTATCTACGCTTCCGACGTCAACGGCGAAGTCTTCGCCCTCGACCGCATCACCGGTGACGTGGTGTGGAAGAAGGACCTGGAGCTGCAGGTTTCCGGTGCAGTTGGCGTAGGCTATGGCCTGGTCATGCTCGGTACCCTCAAGGGTGAAGTCATTGCCCTGGACTCCAGCACCGGTGAGGAGCGTTGGCGCTCGCGCGTGACCAGCGAAGTGCTGGCCCCACCTGCCAACAACGGTGACGTGGTGGTGGTGCAGACCCAGGACGATCGCCTGATCGGCCTGGATGCCGCCACTGGCGACCGCCGTTGGATCTACGAAAACTCGCCGGCCGTGCTGACGCTGCGTGGCACCGGTGCGCCGATCGCCACCAACCGCCTGGCGGTTGCCGGCCTGTCTACCGGCAAGGTAGTGGCGGTGGACATCAACAACGGTGTGCCGGTGTGGGAGAGCCGCGTGGCCATCCCGAAGGGCCGTTCCGAGCTGGACCGTGTGGTTGATATCGACGGCGGCTTGTTGCTGTCTGGTGGTACCCTGTACGTCAGCACCTACCAGGGCCGTGTAGCGGGCCTGGACCTGGAAAGCGGCCGCGAGCTGTGGCAGCGCGATGCTTCCAGCTATGTGGGTGTCGCCCAGGGCTTCGGTAACGTCTACGTCAGCGAAGCCTCGGGTACCGTGGAAAGTGTGGATGAGCGCTCTTCCAGTGCCCTGTGGAGCAACGACAGCATGGCTCGCCGCCAGTTGACCGCCCCTGAAGTGTTCAGCAGCTACGTGGCTGTGGGTGACTTTGAAGGTTACCTGCACCTGCTGAGCCAGGTGGATGGCCGCTTCGTAGGCCGTGAGCGTATCGACAGCGATGGCCTGCGCGCCCGCCCACTTGTGGTCGGCGACACCATCTATGTCTTCGGCAACAGCGGCAAGCTCGAGGCACTGACCATCCGCTGAAGCTATGCTTGAAGCCTTGGCGGGCTTCAAGCCGCGGCGTAGGACACGCCGCCCAAACTCCGGCCGCTGCCTTGCAGCGGCCTTTGCATTTTCAAGAATTCGAGAGTGGAGAGCCGATGGTTCCCGTAATTGCCCTGGTGGGCCGCCCGAACGTCGGCAAATCCACCATGTTCAACCGCCTGACCAAGACCCGCGATGCCATCGTCGGTGACCTGTCGGGCCTGACCCGTGACCGCCAGTATGGTGATGCCAGCTGGCAGGGTCGTTCCTTCATCCTGATCGACACCGGTGGTATCACCGGTGACGAAGTGGGCATGGACGAAAAAATGGCCGAGCAGTCGCTCATGGCCATTGAAGAAGCCGACTATGTGCTGTTCCTGGTTGATGCCCGTGCGGGTATGACTGCGGCAGACCAGATGATCGCCGAGCACCTGCGCAAGCGGAACAAGGCGGCGATCCTGGTTGCCAACAAGATCGACAACATCGACCCCGACGTTGCCCGCGCCGAATTCTCGCCAATGGGCATGGGTAACGCCATTCCGGTGGCTGGCTCCCAGGGCCGTGGTATCAACGCCTTGATGGAGGCCGTGCTCGGTCACCTGCCGCGTGATGCCGAAGAAGAAGCCCTCGAGCAGGACGTCGCTGAAGGTGAGGAAGCCGTGCGCATTCCTGGCCCAAGCGAGAAGGATGGCATCAAGATCGCCATCATCGGCCGCCCGAACGTTGGCAAGTCGACGCTGGTCAACCGCATGCTCGGCGAAGAGCGTGTGGTGGTCTACGATGAGCCGGGCACCACCCGTGACAGTATCTACATCCCGTTCGAGCGCGATGGCGAGAAGTACACCTTCATCGACACCGCCGGTGTGCGCAAGCGTGGCAAGATCCACGAGGAAGTCGAGAAGTTCTCGGTGGTGAAGACGCTGCAGGCGATCAAGGATGCCAACGTCGTCATTTTCGTCATGGATGCACGCGAAGGTGTGGTCGACCATGACCTGAACCTGCTGGGCTTCGCCCTTGAAGCCGGTCGCGCCATCGTCATTGCCCTGAACAAGTGGGATGGCATGGAGCCGGGTGAGCGCGCCTACGTGAAGACCGAGCTGGAGCGCCGGCTGTTCTTCGTCGACTTTGCCGACATCCACTTCATTTCCGCGCTGCATGGTACGGGCGTGGGCAACTTGTACAAGTCGGTACAGGCAGCGTTCCAGTCCGCGGTCACCCGCTGGCCGACCAGCCGCCTGACGCAGATCCTCGAGGATGCCGTGAGCGAGCACCAGCCGCCGATGGTCAACGGTCGCCGCATCAAGCTGCGCTATGCCCACCTCGGTGGTGCCAACCCGCCACTGATCGTGATCCACGGCAACCAGACCGACAGCATTCCCAAGTCGTACTCGCGTTACCTGGAAAACACCTATCGCCGGGTGCTCAAACTGGTCGGTACGCCGATTCGTATCGAGTACAAGGGCGGCGAGAACCCGTACGAGGGTAAGAAGAACACCCTTACCGATCGCCAGGTCAACAAGAAACGCCGCCTGATGTCGCACCACAAGAAGGCCGAGAAGAAGCGTCGCGACAAACGCTAAGCAGCGCCATGTGGGGGCGGGCAAGACCGCCCCCACAGACGCCCTTTGATCCAGAGCAATCCCCCTATTGTTTCAACCTTTTTCCTGACCGCTCGATCCGCTATGCTCGGACTCCACCCCGTGCCGGATATACCCCAGGAAAGAGGGCTCCATGATCCGCAGCAAACTGCCGAATGTCGGCACGACCATCTTCACCACCATGTCCCAGCTCGCCGTGCAGACTGGCGCACTCAACCTGTCCCAGGGCTTTCCTGACTTCAATGGCCCGCAGGCCCTGCTCGATGCAGTGGGCCGGCACGTGGCTGCCGGGCATAACCAGTATTCGCCCATGACCGGCCTGCCGGCCCTGCGCCAGCAGGTGGCGGCCAAGGTCGAGCGGCTGTATGGGGCCAGGGTGGATGCCGATCAGGAAGTGACTATCACCCCCGGCGCCACCGAGGCTATTTTCTGTGCCATCCAGGCGGTGGTGCATGCCGGTGATGAAGTGATCGTCTTCGACCCCTGCTACGACAGTTACGAGCCGTCCGTGGAGCTGGCCGGGGGCCGCTGTGTACACGTGCAGTTGAGCGACGGCGACTTCCGTATCGACTGGCAGAAATTCAGCGATGCCTTGAGCCCGCGCACGCGCATGGTCATCCTCAACTCGCCACACAACCCCAGCGGCGCGCTGATCACCCGCGAAGACCTCGACCAGTTGGCCGCACTTATTGCCGACCGCGATATCTACCTGGTCAGCGATGAAGTGTACGAGCACCTGGTCTACGACGGCGTACGCCACGCCAGTGTGCTGGCCCATGAGCAGTTGTACTCACGTGCCTTCGTGGTCAGTTCCTTCGGCAAGACGTACCACGTTACCGGCTGGAAGACCGGTTACGTGATCGCGCCGCCTGCCTTGAGCGCCGAGCTGCGCAAAGTGCACCAGTACGTCAACTTCTGTGGCGTGACGCCGCTGCAGTGTGCCTTGGCCGACTTCATGGCCGGGCACCCCGAGCATATTGATGAGTTGCCGGCCTTTTACCAGGCCAAGCGCGACCTGTTCTGCGGTTTGCTGGACGGCTCGCGTTTCAACTTTACCCGCACGACGGGCACTTATTTCCAGCTGGTGGACTATTCGCAAATCCGCCCGGACCTGAACGATGTCGACATGTCGCTGTGGCTGACGCGTGAGCACGGCGTTGCGACCATCCCGGTATCGGTGTTCTACCAGCAACCCATCCCCGAGCAACGCCTGGTACGCCTGTGCTTTGCCAAACGAGAGGAGACGCTGCGTCAGGCAGCGGAACGACTATGCGCGATCTGAGTACACTGCCGAACCTGAAAGTCGCCCTGGTGCAAACCACCTTGGCCTGGCACGACCGCGAGGCCAACTACGCGCACTTCGAGGTGCTGCTGGAGCAGGTGGGCGAGGTCGACCTGGTGATCCTGCCGGAAATGTTTACCACCGGTTTTTCGATGCAATCGGAAAGCCTGTGCGAACCGGAGAACGGTCCGACCTACAAATGGCTGAAGGCACAGGCCAGGAAGCACAATGCGGTGATTACCGGCAGTGTGATCATCCAGGCCGCCGATGGCAGCCACCGCAACCGCCTGTTGTGGGCGCGGCCGGACGGCGAGATTCTGCACTACGACAAGCGCCACCTGTTCCGCATGGCCGGTGAGCACAAACATTACACCCCAGGCGAGCGGCAGGTGCAGTTCGAGCTCAAGGGCTGGCGGATTCGCCCGCTGATCTGCTACGACCTGCGCTTCCCGGTTTGGAGCCGTGACGCCCAGGACACTGACCTGCTGCTGTACACCGCCAACTGGCCGGCCGCGCGTCGCCAGCACTGGAACCGCCTGCTACCGGCGCGGGGGATCGAGAACCTGTGCTATGTGGCGGCGGTGAACCGGGTGGGCACGGACGGTAAAGGCTTTGCTTACTCTGGTGACAGCCAGGTGCTGGATTTCCAGGGCGAGAGCCTGCTCAGTGCCGGGGAGGCGGACGGGGTGTTCACTGCAGTACTGAGCGCGGCGGAACTGGCGGCGTACCGGGCCAAGTTCCCGGCCAATCTGGATGCCGATACCTTCGAGCTGCACTGACAGCAGGCCCGGCTTCTTCGCGGGCTTGCCCGCGAAAGGGCCGGCCCTGCCAGCCAATTTCCACCGGCCGTTCACCGTTGCCGCCGCCACCGTATTCGCGGGTAAACCCGCTCCTACACACCGATCAATACACATCTCGCCGATATCGCCCATCCTCGATCAACTGCTGTACAGCAGCTTCACCCAGCATGCCGTTGAGAGCCGCATCCACCCCCGCTGCCATGCCTTGGAGGCTGCCGCAGACATACACGCAAGCCCCGTCGGCCACCCAGCGCTTGAAGTCCTCGGCCTGCTCCAGCATCACGTCCTGCACATACACCTTCCCGGCCTGATCGCGCGAGAACGCCAGGTCCAACCGTGCCAGGTCGCCGTTGTCCAGCCAAGCTTGCAGCTCATCGCCACACAGCAAGTCATGCGCCCGATTACGCTCACCGAACAGCAGCCAGTTGCGCTGCTCACCGGCATTGACCCGGGCGCGCAACAGGCTGCGAAGGCCCGCCAGGCCAGTGCCGTTGCCGATCAGGATCATCGGCGCAGCAGCCTCAGGCAGATGGAAGCCACTGTTACGCCGCAGGCGCAGGCTCAGGGTGCCATTCATTGGCAGGTATTCAGTCAGCCAGCCAGAGCCCAAGCCAAGGCTGCCGTCGGGGTGGCGTTCCTGGCGCACGATCAGCTCCAGCACACCATCGCTGGCGATCGAGGCGATGGAGTATTCGCGGCTGCCGATTGGCGCCAGTGCATCGACCAGCGCTTGTGGCTGCAAGCCGATCAGGTGGTCGCGGCGCGTCGGCAGTTGGCGGCCAGCGAGTGCCTGGGCAAGGGTTTCGCTCAGGCCATTCACCTGCACCTGGCTGCTGGCGTCCAGTGCCATGCCCTTGAGGAACGCGTCGATCCGTGGCTGCCCATTCAGCGGCAGTATTTCTACCAGATCGCCGGCTTCCCAGCTCGCAGGTTCTGCAGCCTGCAGGCCAAGCAGGTACACCGGTTGGCCTTGGCTGCCGGGGTTGAGCAGTTCGCGGCGCACCAGTGACCAGTTGGCAAAGGTTGGCGGCTGCCAGGCGGCCACTGGCTGGACACCGGTCAGTTGCGCCAGCTCCTGCTGCCATTGCTGCAGGGCGGCCTGGTCGGCGTTGTCCACTTCCACCGGGCTGAATGCACTGCTGGCACCGCGCTCTCCCAGCCATGCCTGAAGGCGACGAGCGAAACCGCAGAAGTGCGGGTACTGACGATCACCGAGGGCGAGCAGGGCATAGTTGAGGTTGTTGAGTGCCCAAGGCTGGCCGAGTACCTTGCGCTCGAAGGCGCGAGCGCTGTCGGGCGCTTCGCCGTCGCCGAAGGTACTCACCACGAAGAGCGCGCGATGGGCCTGGCGCAGGTCGTTTTCACCCAGCTCGGCAAGGGCGCGCACCTGAACGGGCAGGCCAGCTGCCTGCAGCTGCTCGGCGCTCTGCCAGGCCAACTGTTCGGCAAAGCCACTCTGGCTGGCAAAGCCGATCAGCCAGCCGTCGCCATTACCGCTGTTGGCGACGTTGCCACGGGCTGCGCGCACTTGACGTTTCTTGCGGCGGCGGTCGAGGTACAGCAGCCAGCCGGTGACGAAGAACAACGGCATGGTGAGACTGGCGATGGTGACGATGATGCGCCCCGGCAAGCCGAAGTATTCGCCGACGTGCAAGGCGTAAACACTCTGCAGTAGCTGCGCCTTGAAGGACTTGTCGGTGTAGCGGTCGTGCTTTTTAACCTGGCCAGTGGCCGGGTCCAGCACCAGGTTATTGAAGGCACGCGGGTGCGCAGCGTTGTCGAGCAGGTAGAACAGGTTGGCCGGCTGACCACCAGCGGGCGGCAGGCGCAGGTTGTAGGTGGACAGGCCTGGGCCCGCGGCGTCCTTGAGGTTGGCCCAGATGGCGTCGTAGTCCACCACCAGCGGCGGCGCATTCCTGTCGACGTTCTGCGGCCCGTGCCGGCCACGGCCTTCACCCCGTTTTTGCTGCTGGCCCGCAGCCGGCGCGTCGGCCAGCAGCTTGTTCAGGCCTTCGCGGTACCACTCATAGGACCAGAACAGCCCGGTCAGGGCGAACAGAAGATAGAACAGCAGGCACCAGGTGCCGGCAACGGCGTGCAGGTCCCAGTTGAAGGCGCGGCCTTTCTTGGCCCAGTCGAAGGTCAGCCAGGTGCGCCAGTCCAGCGCTTTGCGCGGCCAGCGCAGGTACAGGCCGGACAGGCAGAAGAACACCAGCATCAGGGTGCAGGCTCCGGTGATTTGCCGGCCAGTATCGCCCATGGCGAGGAAACGGTGCAGCTTGAGCATGAGGTTGAAGAAGCCTTGCCCGGCCGCTTCACCTTTGAGTTCGCCCGTGTACGGGTCGGCATAGCGCAGCTCGCCACGGCGTTCGCCCGGGGCGGGCATGAAGAAGACCCGTGCAGCGTTGCCTTCGCGGACATCGACCCACAGCATCGACACCTTGTCCTGTTGCTGGGCTTCGACCCGCTTAACCAGCTCGGCCGGCGGCAGCACGCCTTCGGCGCGTACTTCCACCTTGAGTACATCGGCATTGAATGCGCGCAGCAGCTCTTCCTGGAACGAGTACAGCGCCCCGGTAATGCCCATCAAGGCCAGCACCAGGCCAGCGGTGATGCCAAAGAACCAGTGCAATTGGAACAGCGTCTTCTTCACCACGTTTCTCACCTTGAGTTGCTGCCGCGACCCGCGCGGCGTGCATTATGCCTTGATACACAAAAGCCCCGCTCACGGGAATGAACGGGGCCGGGAGGGCTGCTTTTCGTGTTGTCTGTGCGGGCCTCTTCGCGGCTAAAGCCGCTCCTGCACCGGCAACGCAGGAGCGGCTTCAGCCGCGAAAGGGCCGGCACAGGCGCAGCCCTTCAACAGATCAACCCAACCCTGACATCAGAAGTGCACGCTGGTGGTCAACAGTGCCGTGCGCCCGGCCGCCTGGTTGGCGAAGTGGGTAGAGAAGGCCTTGTCGTAGTACACCTCGTTGGTCAGGTTCTGCACGTTCAGTTGCAGGTCGACGTTCTTGGTCAGCTTGTAGGCGGCCATGGCGTCGTAGCGTACGTAGCTGTCGACCATGGTGGTGTTGGCCACGCTGCCGTACACGTCATCCACGTAGAACGCACCACCGCCCACGGTCAGCTTTGGCGTGATCGAGTAGGTGGTCCACAGGCTGGCGCTGTTGTTCGGCGTGTTCGGCAGCTGATTGCCGTCGTTGGCCTTGCCCAGCGGGCCGCCGTCGATCTGGCGAGCCTGCATGTAGGTGTAGCCGGCAAACACCTGCCACTTGTCGGTGAGCTTGCCGCTGGCGGACAGCTCGATACCCTGCACGCGGGTTTCGCCGACGTTCTCGTAGGTAGTGGTGTCCACCTGGACGCGGGCGTTTTCCTTCTCGGTGCGGAACAGCGCAGCGGTCAGCGACAGGCGCTGGTCGAGCAGGTCCCATTTGGTGCCGATTTCGTAGTTGGTGGTTTCTTCCGGCTCCATGTCGCTGGCCAGCAGGTTGCCGTTACGGTCCGGGGTGCCACCCAGCGGGTTGCCTTCGGTACCTTCGCCGAGCATGGCGCCTGGTGGCGTTGCGGAGGTGGCATAGGAGACGTAGATGCTGCCGTTTTCGGCCGGCTTCCACACCAGGCCCAGTTGGCCGGTGACGAACTCGCTGACATCTTTGCCTTTGGCGGTGGTGGTGCCAGCGGCGTTGTAGGTCTTGTAGTCGGTGTCAAAGTGGTCGTAGCGCAGGCCCATGTTGACCAGCCACTCCGGGGTAAGCTCCAGGGTGTCGAACACGTAGATTGCACGGGTCTTGCTGTTGGTGGTGGTGCCGGCATAGTTGCGCGAGATGGCACCGTTCCACGGATCATCCGGGTTCGGGTTGCTCAGCGAAGTGCAGTTATAGCCACTGGTGGCGCCGATCATGCCTGGGGTGCAGTTGCTGTTGGCAGACCCGCCTGGCACGGTGTCGGTGTCGACGGTGTAGCTTGAGCGCTCGCTCTCTTCACGGCTCAGTTCGATACCGGTCGAGAAGCTGTTTTTCATGCCGCCAACGTAAAACTCGCCGAACAGATCGGTCTGGTTGGTGGTAGTGGCGGTGTTGCCGACACGGGTGTTGGCGCGGCGCCAGACACTGCCGTTGTTGACGTTGCCCTTGCTGTCGTCGGGCTGGGTCAGGATGTAGTCCTGCATGCTGTTGCCGTGACGCAGGGTGTTCTTGATGGTCAGCGAGTCGGTCAGGTCGTGCTCGACGGCGAAGGTTGCGATATCCACTCGGGTCTTGCGGAAGTCGCGGCCGGTCAGGCCGTAGAAGTTGTCACTGTCGCCGCCATCATTCGGCTTGCTCGGGTGTGCCGAGGTGCGCCCGGCGCTGCCGTTGGTCGGGATGGTGTAAGGGATGCCCGAATCCGGCAGGTCGTCGCTTTCCAGGTGGTAGTAGTCAAGGTTGACGCGGGTCGGCGTGCCCAGGCCAAAGGCCAGCGACGGGGCGATACCCCAGCGGTCGTAGTTGACCTTGTCGCGGCCGGCGACGTTGCTTTCGTGGGTCATCAGGTTCAGGCGACCGGCAACGGTATCGCTGAACTGGTAGTTGCCATCGAAGGTGTAGCGCTGGGTCTGGTCGCTGCCCCAGGTCCAGGCGCCGTCCAGCGAGTTGCCCAGATGCGCGCGCTTGCTTACCAGGTTGATGGTACCGCCGGCCGCGCCGCGGCCACCGATGGCCGAGTTCGGCCCCTTGGCCACTTCAACAGATTCGATGGCGAAGATTTCGCGGGTTTGGGCGCCAGTGTCACGCACGCCGTCCAGGTAAGTATCGCCCTGGGCGTCGAAGCCGCGGATGAACGGGCGGTCACCTTGCGGGTTGCCGCCTTCGCCAGCGCCGAAAGTAATGCCGGGCACGGTGCGCAGGGCATCCTGCAGGGTCAGGGCGTTGGTGTCCTTGATCACTTGCTGCGGGATAACGGTTACCGAGCGCGGGGTGTCTACCAGCGGCGCGGTGTACTTCTGCGAGGCGGCCTTCTCCACCTTGTAATCGGTGCTGGCTTGTTCAGCCTTGCCGTTGACGCTGGTGGCATCGAGAGTGATGGCGCTGTTGGCGGCCGGATCGGCGGCATATACCGACGAGGCACTCAGGGCGACACCGATGGCAGACACGATCAGGCGTGGCGAACTCACAGCAGATGGTACGTACTGGCGCATTGCAAAGAACCTTCCCCAAGGTATTGAGGCGGTGGATCTTAATGTAAGCAATTTTGACTAACAATTGAGAGTCGTTACCATTCGTGAAGAATTTACAATCTTTACAATTTGTCTTTACGGTTTCATGCCGCTGAAACGTCTTAAGCGGCGAATGGGGCTTGTGTAGCGTAAAAGGGAATCAATATCATTGCGCCTTTACATTTCCTAACGGTGCTGTTGCCATGCTGCTTCACATTCCAGGCCTGTTCGACGCTGATGAACTGGCCCGTATCCGCGAGGCGCTGGAGCGGGCCGACTGGGCCGATGGCAAGGTTACGGCGGGTTATCAGTCGGCCAAGGCCAAGCACAACCTGCAGCTGCCGGAAGGCCATGCACTGGCCAAGGAAATCGGCACTGCGCTGATCGACCGCCTGTGGAAGACCCCGCGCTTCATGTCGGCAGCCTTGCCGCACAAGGTGTTCCCGCCGCTGATCAACTGCTACCGCGATGGCGGCAACTTTGGTTTCCACATCGACAATGCCCTGCGCCAGCCCAAGGGCAGCCCGGAGCGGGTGCGTACCGACCTGTCTTCCACGCTGTTCCTCAGCGACCCGGAAAGCTACGACGGCGGTGAGCTGGTGATCCAGGACACCTATGGCGTGCAGCAGATCAAGCTGGCCGCCGGTGACATGGTGCTGTACCCCGGCACAAGCCTGCACAAGGTCAACCCGGTGACCCGTGGCCAACGTTATGCCGCATTCTTCTGGACCCAGAGCCTGGTGCGCGATGACAGCCAGCGGGCGCTGCTGTTCGAGATGGACAACGCAATCCAGCAACTGACTGCCGATGTGCCGGACCATCCTTCGCTTTTGCAGCTGACGGGCACCTACCATAATTTGCTGCGCCGCTGGGCTGAGGTCTGAGCCGTGTCCTACCTGCTGCGACGTGAGGAAGTGGTGGATGTGGCCGGCTTGCAGGCCATGCTCGAGGAAACTCCCGGCAAGGCCGCCCAGGCGATTCTGGCGGCAGCGGGGCAGGGTGTGGTCGAGGCGCAGTTGCTGCTGGGGCAGATCCTGCTGGATGGGCGTGGCATCCAGCAGGATGCCACGGTTGCCCGGCGTTGGTTCGGTATCGCTGCACAGGGTGGCAGTGCCATGGCGCACAACATGCTCGGGCGTTGCCTGGAGCATGGCTGGGGTGGCGAGGTGAATTTGGTGCAGGCGGCCGTTCACTACGCCCGTGCGGCCGATTCTGGTTTGGACTGGGGCCTATATAACCTGGGCAACCTTCTGGCGACCGGGCGTGGGGTGCCGGCCAATCAGGTGCAGGCACTGATGTGCTACGAGAAGGCTGCGCAGCTGGGGCATGCCAAGTCGATGAACCTGTATGGGCGTTACCTGGAGCAGGGCATTGCCACGGCGCCCAGCCCGGCGCGGGCGGTGCGCTGGTATCGGCGTTCGGCCGAGGCGGGGGATTTTCGTGGGATGTTCAGCCTGGCGCTGGTGCTGGTCGAGCGTGGGCAGTTGGCCGAGGCAGGGCAGTGGCTGGAGCAGGCCCGGGTTGCGGGGAACATGAATTTCCTGCGTGCTGCGTTGGTAACCCTGCAGGACGCGGGGCCGGTGTTGATGGCCTTTGCGGCGCGGTATGCCGAGGAAATCGATCGGCGCGAAGAGGCCGGTACAGGAGAGCACACATGAAAACGGGGCCTTTCGGCCCCGTCGTGCATTACAGGTAGTAAGCCTTCAGCGGTGGGAAACCGTTGAATTCCACTGCGCTGTAGCTGGTGGTGTAGGCGCCGGTCGACAGCCAGTACAGGCGGTCACCGATGGCCAGGTTCAGCGGCAGCCCGTACTTGTAGTTCTCGTACATGATGTCGGCGCTGTCGCAGGTCGGGCCGGCGATGACCACTTCCTCGGCTTCGCCTTTCTTCTCGGTCCAGATCGGGAACTTGATGGCTTCGTCCATGGTTTCGATCAGGCCGGAGAACTTGCCCACGTCGGTGTAGATCCAGCGCTCGACGGCGGTACGCGACTTGCGTGCGACCAGCACCACTTCGCTGACCAGGATGCCGGCGTTGGCGATCAGCGAACGGCCGGGCTCGAGGATGATCTCCGGCAGTTCGTCACCGAAGTCTTCCTTGAGGAAGCGGATGATTTCTTCGGCGTAGGTTTCCAGGCTGTTGGTACGGGTGATGTAGTTGGCCGGGAAGCCACCACCCATGTTGATCAGCTTCAGTTCGATGCCGTCTTCTTCTTTCAGACGTTCGAAGATTACCTTGACCTTGGCGATGGCGGCGTCCCACACGCTGATGTCGCGTTGCTGCGAGCCCACGTGGAAGGAGATGCCGTATGGCACCAGGCCCAGGTCGCGGGCGAGGATCAGCAGGTCCATGGCCATGTCGGTCTGGCAGCCGAACTTGCGGGACAGTGGCCAGTCGGCAGTGGTGGAGCCTTCAGTCAGAATACGCACATACACTTTCGAGCCCGGTGCGGCCTTGGCGATGTTGCGCAGGTCGGCTTCCGAGTCGGTGGCGTACAGGCGCACGCCCTTCTCATAGAAGTAGCGGATGTCCTTGGACTTCTTGATGGTGTTGCCGTAGCTGATGCGGTCGGCGCTGACACCGCGGCCCATCACTTTGTCCAGCTCGTAGATCGAGGCGATGTCGAAGCTCGAACCTTTCTCTTTGAGCAGGTCGATGATTTCAACGGCCGGGTTGGCCTTGACCGCGTAGTAGACCTTGGCGAATTCGAAACCGGCGCGCAGGTCGTCGTACGCCTGGCTGATCATCTGGGTGTCGATGAGTACGAACGGGGTTTCCTGCTTGTCAGCGAACGCCTTCATTTTCTGGAAGGTTTCACGCGCGAAATAGTCTTCGACCTGGATCGACATGCTCAGGGACTCCATGGGCAAACTGAAAGATTAAGTGGCTGCAAACTGAACGTCCTCCGTATCCCCACTTTGGTTCGCCTACTCAGTACTTGAGCCGGATGGATCGTTTCCAGCATGGACGTTCGGCGCGCACTTTAGGGCGTGAAGAATGCAGAATCAACAGGCAATCCGGGCGTGATCGACGTGGATCGACGACCAGCCATTTGAATAACCGACTCGTGTGACCGGCTGATGTTCCCTGCGATCTTTCAAGCGTAAAAAATTGTGGAATGGAGCGTGTTGGGCCCTTCGCGGGCAAGCCCGCTTCTACAGGGGATACCCGTTCATTGTGGGAGCGGGCTTGCCCGCGAAAGGGCCGGAGGTGTTCATATTTATGGCCACATTTTCCTGGTACCCCCGTACAGGAAATCGCCCATAAATTTTTTGTTACCGACTGGCGGATTTGCTGCTTTTGATGAGAAACATTACTATTCGCACCCTTATCTGCCTCCCTGATGACCCCCGACCGTGTCCGGACACAAAGGCTTCCTCGACCACTACCATGAGCTGATCGGCACCTGGACGCGCAAGCTGCGCAGTCGTCAGCAGGCCGAGGACCTCACCCACGATGCCTTTGTCCGGGTACTGGAAACCCCGCGCGAGCAGGTTGAGCAGCCACGCGCCTACCTGCATCAGGCTGCGCGCAATATCGCTGTGGATGGCTTCCGTCGCGAAGACCGGCGCCAGGCCCTGGAGCGGGAAGCCTTCGAAGAAGGCGCAACCGGCAGTGGCGACCCGGAAGCCTACGTGCATGCCCTGGAGCTGGCCGACAGCGTTGAGCGGGCCCTGGCCGAGCTGCCTCTCAACTGCCGGCAGGTGTTCATCTGGCAGAAGCTCGAAGGCCTGACCCAGGCCGAGATTGCCGAGCGCATGGGGTTGAGCAAGAACATGGTCGAAAAGTATATGATCCGCACGCTTCGGCACCTGCGTGAGCACCTGGATGTGTCGGCATGAAGAGTCAGGAGGCCTTTTCGATGAAACAGCACGGTACCGATGCCGTCCGCGAGCAGGCGGCCGCATGGTTCGCCCGCGTGCAGGACGCACCTCGGGATGCCGGGCTGCACAAGCAGTTGCATGCCTGGCTGGCGAGCGACGAGCACCACCGGGAAGAATATGAGCATCTCTGCCGCGTGTGGCAGGCCGCCGACTTCATTCCACGCCAGCACCTGGAGGCGCTGTGCCGGCCAGACCCGGTGCAGCAACTGCCACGACGGCGTTTCATGCGCCAGGCGTTGGCCGCCAGTGTCGCGGTAGTGGCGCTGGGCCTGGGCTGGAGCGGCTGGCACCACCTGCAACTGAACCATCAGGGCAGCCTGCAGACGGCCTTCAATGAGCGCCGTCAGGTCGAACTGCCGGATGGCTCGCATCTGGAGCTCAATGGCAACACGCAGTTGCAGGTCGAGTTCAGCGCCGGCCAGCGGCACGTGCGCCTGAACGCTGGTGAAGTGATGTTCAGCGTCGCCCATGACAGTAACCGGCCGTTTGTGGTCGACACTGCCCAGGGCAGTGTGATCGTCACAGGTACCCGCTTTGACGTCCGCCTGGACCCAGCCAGCACCCGTGTGGCGGTGGAACAGGGGTCGGTGCGGGTGCAGGGCAAGGGCGACTCGCCGGCGCAACTGACGGCCGGGCAGGGGTCGCATATAGATGCACAGGGCCTGGTCGCCGCACCCTATGCGGTCAACACCGGCGCCATTACCGCATGGCGACAGGGCAAGCTGGTGTTCGACAACGCAACCCTCGCCGAAGTAGTGGCCGAAACCTCGCGCTACCGTCGCCAGCCATTGCGGGTCGCCCCTGGGAAAGTCGCGCGGCTGCGCCTGTCCGGCACCTTCAGTACCAACGATACAGACGCTCTGCTGCGGGCCTTGCCGAGCATCCTCCCGGTGGCCATCAAAGCCCATGAAGACGGCTCCAGCGAAATAATCGCCAAATAGATTCAGGTTTTTTTTCACTCGTTCGTCTTCCTCGCCAGCTGCAACTGCCAAGCATTTCCATTTGCACGCGGTTGGCGTTTATTCCGCATTCCAGGATGTTTCGACGACGTGAACAACAACAAACCCTTCCCACGCTTTCGCGCCCTGGCGCTGGCCCTGGCGGTCAGCACCGTGGCCGTTGACAGCCAGGCCGCAGAGGCCGGCAATACCCTCCAGATCCAGGCCCAGCCGTTGGATTCGGCGCTGAACCAGCTCGGCCAGCAGACCAGCCTGCAGCTGTTTTTCAGTCCCGAGCTGGTCGCCGGCAAACAGGCCCCGGCGGTATCGGGCAACCTCGCGCCGGTGCAGGCGCTGCAACAGCTGTTGCAAGGCAGCGGGCTCACCTTCGAGATGACCGGGGACACCGTTGTGGTGAAGCCTCTGCCGACTACCCTTGACCTGGGCAGCGGCAGCCTGGAGCTGGCACCCACCGACATCAAGGTGGTCGGTGACTGGCTGGGTGATGCCCAGCAGAGCGTGGTACAGAACCACCCTGGGGCACGCACTGTGGTACGCCGCGAGGCAATGGTGGAGAAGGGCGCAATGAACGTGCGCGACGTGCTGCGCGGCATCCCCGGCGTGCAAGTGCAGGACTCCAACGGGACCGGTGGCAGCGACCTGTCGCTGAACGTGGGCGTACGCGGCCTTACTTCGCGCCTGTCGCCGCGCTCCACGGTACTGATCGATGGCATCCCGGCCGCCTTCGCGCCGTATGGCCAGCCACAGCTGTCGATGGCACCGATTTCTTCTGGCAACCTCGACAGCATCGACGTCGTGCGCGGTGCCGGCTCGGTGCGCTATGGCCCGCAGAACGTGGGCGGCGTGATCAACTTTGTAACCCGGGCGATTCCGGAAAAGGCCTCGGCAGAGCTGTCCACCACCCTGGAGACCTCTCAGCACGGTGGCTGGAAACACACCGAGTCAGCCTTCGTCGGTGGCACGGCCGACAATGGCATGGGCGTGGCGCTGTTGTACACCGGGGTAAATGGCAACGGTTACCGTGAAAGCAACAACGGCAACGACATCGACGACGTTATCCTCAAGACGCATTGGGCGCCAACCGATGTCGATGAGTTCTGGCTCAACTTCCATTATTACGATGGCCGTGCCGACATGCCGGGTGGCTTGACCCAGGCCCAATACGACAGCAACCCGTACCAGTCGCTGCGCGATTACGACTACTTCGCGGGCCGGCGCAAGGATGTGTCGTTCAAATGGCAGCGGCAGCTCGACGATGCCACCCAGTTCGAAGTGCTGACCTACTACACCGACAGCTTCCGCGGCAGCACAATAGCCTCGCGGGACATGAAGACGTTGTCGTCGTACCCGCGCAACTACCACACCTTCGCCATTGAACCCCGTGTGTCGCGCATCTTCTTTGCCGGCCCAACCACCCAGGAAGTCAGTGTCGGTTACCGTTACCTGAAGGAAGCGATGCGCGAACAGTCGACTCGCCTGGCGCTGATCGACAACGTGCCGACGGTGACCCCGACTTCCGACGGCCACGTGTTCCAGGACCGCAGCGGTGGCACCGAGGCCAGCGCCTACTACATCGACGACAAGATCGACGTGGGCAACTGGACCATCACCCCTGGCGTGCGCTTCGAGCACATCAATACCGACTGGCGCGACCGCCCGGTGCTGGACGCCAACAACCGCCCGGTAGCCGAGAAGAAGCGCAGCATCACCAGCAACGAGCCTTTGCCGGCACTGAGCGTGATGTACCACGTTTCCGATGCCTGGAAGGTATTCGCCAACTACGAGACGTCGTTCGGTAGCCTGCAGTACTTCCAGCTGGGCCAGGGCGGTTCTGGCAACAGTACGGCCAATGGCCTGGAGCCGGAAAAAGCCAAGACCTACGAAATCGGTACCCGTTATGACAATGGCGGCTTTGCCGGTGAGCTGACGGCGTTCTACATCGACTTCGATGATGAGCTGCAGTACATCAGCAACGACGTGGGCTGGACCAACCTCGGTGCGACCAAGCACCAGGGTATCGAGGCTTCGGTGCGTTATGACCTGGCCGGGCTGGACCCGCGCCTGGACGGGCTGTCGGTGAGCGGTGGCTACACCTATACCCGCGCGACCTATGAAGGGGATATTCCAGGGTTCAAGGGCCGAGACCTGCCGTTCTATTCACGCCAGGTGGCCACTGCCGGGGTGCGTTACGCAGTTAACCGCTGGACCTGGAACCTGGACGCCTATGCCCAATCGAAGCAGCGTGCGCCGGGAACCGGGATCAATGCCGATGGCAGTTTCAATGGCGACTACATCACCGAGCCGAGTGCTGACGGGCAGTATGGCGATATTCCAGGCTACGTGACCTGGCATGCCCGTGGCGGTTATGAGTTCGGGCCGGACATGTCCAACCTGAAGCTGGCGGCGGGGGTGAAGAACCTGTTCGACAAGCAGTACTTCACCCGCTCCAGTGACAACAATGCCGGCCTTTACGTGGGGGAGCCGCGGACCTTCTACGTGCAGGCCAGTGTTGGGTTTTGATCCGAGACTGTCGGGGCCGCTTTGCGGCCCTTCGCTCGCTCTTGTAGGAGCGGGTTTACCCGCGAAGGGGCGCAAAGCGCCCCCGGCGATTACGAAACCACCGCCTCGGCCGGCGAAACGATACTGCTCTTCGCCCCCCGCGATCTCCCCGAGCTCAGGTACGCGGCAATCGACTCCTGCGTCACCTCGCCCAGGAACACCTGCTCGGCATCCAACACTGGCAACCACGCGCGGTTGAACTCGTACATGCGCGACAACAGGATGCGCAAATGCTCATCGTGCGACGCGGTGGCATTGAACGGCCGCAGGAAATCGCCACACGTCCCTTGCTGGCGGTGCATGTCGCGCCGGCGCACATAGCCCAGCGCCTTGTTCTGCGCATCGGTCACCACCACGTAGCGGCGGTCGTGCTCATCGAGCAGCTCCAGCGCGTCGCCCACCGGTGTTTCCGGGCTCACCGACGGCGCGTTGTCCGCTGCATCCTCGGCACGCACCAGCAACAGGCGTTTGAGGGTGCTGTCCTGGCCCACAAAGTTGCTGACGAAATCATCCGCCGGGTGCGCCAACAGGGTATCCGGGTGATCCAGCTGCAACAGCTTGCCGGCACGGAAAATGGCAATCTTGTCGCCCAGTTTGATCGCTTCGTCGATGTCGTGGCTGACCATGATTACCGTCTTGTTCAGCGCCCGCTGCATTTCGAAGAACTCGTTCTGGATCATCTCGCGGTTGATCGGGTCGACCGCGCCGAACGGCTCGTCCATCAACAGCACGGGTGCATCTGCTGCCAGGGCGCGAATCACGCCGATACGCTGTTGCTGGCCGCCAGACAGCTCGCGTGGGTAGCGTTGCAGGTACTGCTTGGGTTCGAGCTTGATCATGTGCATCAGCTCGCGAGCCCGCTCGTGGCATTTCTGTTTGTCCCAGCCAAGCAGGCGCGGGACCACGGTAATGTTCTCCTCGATGGTCATGTTGGGGAACAGACCGATCTGCTGAATCACATAGCCGATGTGCCGGCGCAGGGTAACTTCGTCCAGCCCGGTGGTGTCTTCGCCATTGATGAACACCTGGCCCGAGGTGGGCGTGATCAGGCGGTTGATCATTTTCAGCGTGGTGCTCTTGCCGCAGCCCGACGGGCCGAGGAACACGCAGATTTCCCCTTCATTGACGGTGAGGCTTACCGAGTCGACGGCTTTGACGTCCTTGCCGTTGACGTTGAAGGTTTTGCTGAGGTTCTTCAGTTCGATCATGAGCGCAGTCCTTCTGGAGTCAGGGCACGTTGCAGGGTTTGCAGCAGCAGGTCGGCGATGATCGCCAGCAGGCTGACCAGTACGGCGCCGACCAGCAGCATCGACATGTCGCTGCGGCTGATGGAGGTAAGGATCAGCACGCCGAGGCCGCCGGCGCCGATGGTGGCGGCAATGGTCATGACGCCGATGTTCATCACCACGGCGGTGCGCACGCCGGCGAGGATTACCGGTACGGCGATGGGCAGCTCGACCATGCGCAGGCGCTGGCCGAAGGTCATGCCAATGCCACGCGCGGCTTCACGGATACCGGGCTCGACATTGGTCAGGGCCAGGTAGGTGTTGCGCAGGATGGGCAGCAGCGAATAAAGAAACACGGCAGTGATCGCCGGCAAGGGGCCCAGCCCTTGGCCGAACTTGGAGTAGAACGGCAGCAGAAGGCCGAACAACGCAATCGATGGGATGGTCAGCAGCACTGTGGCGCTGGCCTGCAGCGGGCCGGCCACTGCCGGGAAGCGGGTCATCAGGATGCCCAGCGGCACGCCAACGAGGATCGCCAGGCCGACGGCGATGCCGACCAGCATGATGTGCTGCCAGGTCAGTTGCAGCACCTGGGCCCAGTCGAGGTGGGCGAACGTGTCGAGCAGGCTCATGGCTGTACCTCCTTGAGGGGATGCTCTCGCAGGAATGCGGCGGCCACTGCGGTCGGGTTCTGGTGGTCTACGTCAACCTTGGCATTGAGCTGGCGCATGGTCTCGTCATCGAGCTGCTCGGCCAGTGGCTTGAGCAGGGCGACCAGTTGCGGGTTGGCGTCGAGCACGGCCTTGCGCACCACCGGGGCGGCGGTGTAGTCGGGGAAGTAGTGCTTGTCGTCTTCGAGCAGCTTGAGGTTGAACGCGCTCAGGCGACCGTCGGTGGTGTAGACCAGGCCTGCGAACACCTGGTTGTTGTGCATGGCCGTGTAGACCAGGCCCGCGTCCATCTGGCGGATGTTGGCGCGGCCGACCTGCAGGTCGTACATTTCCTTGAGCCCGACCAGGCCGTCGGGGCGGTTGGCGAACTCGGTGTCCAGAGCCACCAGGTGATTACGCTTGCGCTCGTCGCGCAGCACCTGGTTGAGGTCGCTGATCGAGTTGATCTGCGGGTAGGCCTCGGCGACCTGCTTCGGCAAGCCGAGGGCATAGGTGTTGCTGAATTTCGACGGGGTCAGCCAGATCAGGTCTTTTTTGGCATCCAGCTCCTTGACCTTGGCGTAAGTGGCCTCGGCGCTGGGCATACGCTCATCGATGTGGTTGTAGGACACCAGCGACACCCCGGTGTATTCCCACATCAGGTCGAGCTGGCCGGTTTCCTGGGCCTGACGTGCGAGGCTGCTGCCAAGCCCGCCGATGACACGCACATCGAAGCCATTGGCGCGCAGGTACTGCGCGGTGATTTCGGCGAGCACGGTCTGTTCGGTGAACACCCGCGCGCCGATGCGGATCAGCGGTTTTTCCGCTGCCTGGGCAAATCCTGCGAACAGCAGGGCCGCGCCCAGCAGCAAGGCGATTCTCTTCTTCATGCGTTTCCTATCCTTATTGGGCCAGGCCACGTTCCAGCCAGCGCCTGCTGGAGAAACTCACCGCCGCGTCCAGTACCAGTGCCAGTAGCGCGGTGCAGGCGGCCCCCAGCAGCAGCTGCGGCTGGTTGTTCAGGGCGATGCCGGGGAAGATCAGGCTGCCCAGGCTGTTGGCACCGATCAGGAACGCCAGCGGTGCGGTGCCCACGTTCAGCGCCAGGGCCACACGTACGCCGCCGACGATGATCGGCACGGCGTTGGGCAGTTCCACTTGCCAGAGTTGCTGGCGCGGGGTCATGCCAATGCCGGTAGCGGCTTCCTTGAGCGATGCGGGGACGTTTTTCAGGCCTTCGTAGGTGTTGCGCACGATGGGCAGGAGGGACGCGAGGAACAGTGCGAAGATCGCAGGCCCGGCGCCGATGCCCAGGATACTCAGGGCGATGGCCAGAACGGCCAGAGGGGGGATGGTGTTGCCAACGTTGAAGAACTGCATGAAGCGCTCGGCTTTGTCGACCCGGTGCGGTCGACTTAACGCAATGCCGGCGGGGATGCCCACGGCCAGCGCCGCCGCCATCGAAGCCAGCACCAATACCAGGTGCGCTTGCAGGTAGAACCCAAGATCGTCGCGATAACGCGCGATCGTGTCGATGCCGATCCAGTGGACCAGCAGGGCCAGGATGACGAGCACGGCGGCCCATCCCAACAGCCCCTTTCCGTAGCGTTTAGCCACAGGTGGACTCCTTGTGTAGTCGGCGAGCACACTTCTTGGTTGCCGGCCAGTCCTGGCGGCGGGTGGTGTGTTCGCGAGTAGCAGCGTGATGCAAACCGAGGGCTGCGATCAGGCCATGAGCCGAACCCCGTCGGGCCCGAAAATGCTGATGAAACCAGTCCCCAACCGAAGCGGGTTGCAGGGGAGTGGACGTCTCCGTGGGCGTAAAGGTTCCCATCTGAGGCGGCATTTGGCCAGTGTTAATCGCTGGGTTGCGGGTTTTTGGGCGAGAAAAACAGCGACTTGATGTGCTGCAGGCGTTGAAATAACTGCGTTTTGGTTATTTGTCGTGATAAAGCGATTGCCTGTTGGGTTTGTTTTGTTTGTGCCGGCCTCTTCGCGGGTAAACTCGCTCCTACGAAGACTGCACCGCATCCGAACCCTGTGTCGTACCTGTAGGCGCGGGTTTACCCGCGAAGGGGCCGGCACAGGCGCCATTCATTCGGCAGATTTTGGTCCAGGCCCAACTTCAGGTATGATACTGCCCCTTTCAAATCCCCCAGTCAGGCGATTTCCCATGACCAACCAGGCCGCCGAAGTCGCGAAGCGCCGCACTTTCGCAATCATTTCCCACCCCGACGCCGGTAAGACCACCATCACCGAGAAGCTGCTGCTGATGGGCAAGGCCATTGCCGTCGCCGGTACCGTGAAGTCGCGCAAGTCCGACCGCCACGCCACCTCCGACTGGATGGAAATGGAGAAGCAGCGCGGCATCTCCATCACCACCTCGGTGATGCAGTTCCCGTACCGCGAGCACATGATCAACCTGCTCGACACCCCCGGCCACGAAGACTTCTCGGAAGACACCTACCGCACCCTGACCGCGGTGGACTCGGCGCTGATGGTGCTCGACGGCGGTAAAGGTGTAGAGCCGCGTACCATCGCCCTGATGGACGTGTGCCGCCTGCGCGACACGCCCATCGTCAGCTTCATCAACAAACTCGACCGAGACATCCGCGACCCGATCGAACTGCTCGACGAGATCGAAGCCGTTTTGAAGATCAAGGCCGCGCCAATCACCTGGCCGATCGGTTGCTACCGCGACTTCAAGGGCGTGTACCACCTGACCGGTGACTACATCGTGGTGTACACCCCGGGCCACGGCCACGAGCGCACCGAAGCCAAGATCATCCAGAAGCTGGACTCGGACGAAGCCCGCGCGCACCTGGGCGACCAGTACGATTCGTTCGTCGAGCAACTGGAGCTGGTGCAGGGCGCTTGCCACGAGTTCAACCAGGAAGAGTTCATCAACGGTCAGCTGACCCCTGTGTTCTTCGGTACTGCACTGGGCAACTTCGGTGTCGACCACGTGCTCGACGCCGTGGTCGACTGGGCGCCGCGTCCGCTTGGCCGTGTGGCCCACGAGCGCACCGTGGAGCCTGTGGAAGAGAAGTTCACAGGCTTCGTGTTCAAGATCCAGGCGAACATGGACCCGAAACACCGTGACCGTATCGCCTTCATGCGCATCTGCTCGGGCAAGTACGAGAAAGGCATGAAAATGCGCCACGTGCGCCTGAACAAAGACCTGCGTATCGGCGATGCGCTGACGTTCTTCTCCTCCGAGCGTGAGCAGCTGGAAGAAGCCTTTGCCGGTGACATCATCGGCCTGCACAACCACGGCACCATCCAGATCGGCGACACCTTCACCGAAGGCGAAGCGCTGGGCTTCACCGGTATCCCGCACTTCGCGCCGGAGCTGTTCCGCCGCGTACGCCTGAAAGACCCGCTGAAATCCAAGCAACTGCGTCAAGGCCTGCAGCAGCTGGCCGAAGAAGGTGCTACTCAGGTGTTCTTCCCTGAGCGCAGCAACGACATCATCCTGGGTGCGGTCGGTGTGCTGCAGTTTGACGTGGTCGCCAGCCGCTTGAAGGAAGAGTACAAGGTGGAGTGTGCCTACGAGCCTATCACCGTCTGGTCGGCGCGCTGGATCAGTTGCGATGACAAGAAGAAGCTCGAGGAATTCCAGACCAAGGCCATGGAAAACTTGGCCATCGACGGCGGCGGTCACCTGACCTACCTGGCGCCGACCCGGGTCAACCTGGCGCTGATGGAAGAGCGCTGGCCGGACATCAAGTTCCGCGCTACCCGCGAGCACCATTAAGGCCTGAAATCGGGGCTGCTTTGCAGCCCTTCGCGGGCACGCCCGCTCCCACAGGAATCACCAGACCTGGAGGTCATGTGATACCTGTGGGAGCGGGCGTGCCCGCGAAGGGCCGCTAGGCGGCCCCATTTCAATTTCCGGCTTTGATACTGGTCCAGATTCGCGTACGAATACGGTCGATCTTCGCCGGCATCGCCTCCAGCGCATACAGCTTGCCCATCACCTCGTCGCTCGGGTAAATCATCGTATTACCCTTCATCGCCGGGTCCACCAGCCCGTCCGCCTTGAGGTTGCCGTTGGCGTACTGGACGTGGTTGCTGATGTTGGCCATCACTTCCGGCTGCAGCAGGTAGTTCATGTAGGCATATCCGGCCTTTTCATCCGGCGCATCGACGGGCATGGCAACCATGTCGAACCACATCGGCGCGCCCTCCTTGGGTATCGAATAGCCCACCTTCACGCCATTGTTCGCCTCGTCGGCGCGGTTCTTCGCCTGCAGCACATCCCCTGAGAACCCCACTACCACGCAGATATCGCCGTTGGCCAGGTCGCCCGTGTACTTGGACGAGTGGAAATAGCTGATGTAAGGCCGCACTTTCATCAGCAGGTCCTTGGCCTTCTCGTAGTCCTTGGGGTCTTGGCTGTGATGGGGCAAGCCCAGGTAGTGCAGGGCGATCGGCAGCAGTTCGGGGCCATTGTCCAGCACCGCGACGCCACAGCTTTTCAGCTTGCTCATGTACTCGGGCTTGAAGATCAGGTCCCAGGAGTCCACGGGCGCGTTGTCGCCGAGCACCGCCTTGACCTTGTCGATGTTGTAGCCAATACCGGTACTGCCCCACAGGTACGGGAAGCCGTACTGGTTGCCCGGGTCGTTCACCTCCAGCGCCTTGAGCAGCACCGGGTTGAGGTTGTGCCAGTTAGGCAGCTGGGATTTGTCCAGGCGCTTCAAGGCCTTGCCCTGGATCTGCCGGGCCATGAAATGGTTGGAGGGGAACACCACGTCGTAGCCGGAATTGCCGGTCATCAACTTGCCATCGAGGGTTTCATTGCTGTCGTACACGTCATAGGTCGGCACGATGCCGCTGGCTTGCTGGAAGTTTTTCAACGTATCGGGGGCCACGTAGCTGGACCAGTTGTAGATCTTCACCGTTTCAGCGGCGCTGGCCACGCTGGCGGCCAGCATCAGGGGGGCGAGGAGGAAGGTGCGCATGTCGGGTTTACCTTGCTTTGTCTGTTGTTATCGAAGGCAGGCGATCAGCGGATCAGAAAATAAGCACGTAGGTTTTGCGCACGGTCTCCTGGATGTCCCAGGTGCCGGTGCTGTTGGCCGGTAGCATCAATGCGTCTCCGGCTTCTATGACCAGGGGCTCGCCACCGTCGGGGATGAACGTGCAGCGGCCCTTGATGAAATGGCAGAACTCCTGTTGCACGATCTGCCGCCGCCAGCGCCCTGGGGTGCATTCCCAGATGCCGGTTTCAACGCCATCGCTGCGCTCCACGCAGGTGACTGACGTGACTGCCACGGGTTCGCCGAGCGGTACCGCGACCGGGTTGGAGCTGTCGAGCACGGCAAATTCGGTGTTCTTGAACTGGGTGATGCTCATGACCGGTGGATCCTGTACGAGTGAAAAGGGAAGTCAGTGCATGAAGCCTTCCATGAAGTCCGCAACCGAGATGGCCAGGCGCCGCCTCCACGGTGCACTGGCGGGGTTGGCGAGGGTCCGGTCCTCGTGGACGAAGCTCTGGATGATCGCGTTGTAGCCCAGCCAGCGGCAGGGCTCGGGAGGCCAGCTTGCCAGGCTCGATAGCGGGCGGTTGTCGAGCACCCAGGGTTGCGCCGTCAGTTCGTTGTGCTGGTTGAGGATCAGCGCCGCCAGGGTGCGCCCACCCAGGTTGGTAGCCCCGACGCCTTCGCCGCCGTAGCCGCCGGCAAGGGCGATGCCGCGCTGGCGGTCGCAAAGCATGTGTGGGCGGAAGCGTCGCGCCATGCCGAGGTTGCCGCCCCAGGTATGAGTGATGCGTACCTGTTTGAGCTGCGGGAACAGTTCGCCGAACAGGTAGCGGCGCAGTTCGACTTCGTGTTCGTCGAGGTTGAAGTTCTCGCGCAGACGCCCACCGAAGCGATAGCCACCGCGAGCACCGAAGACCAGACGGTTGTCGGCAGTGCGCTGGCCGTAGGTGACCTGGCGGCTGCTTTCACTGAAGGCTTGGCCCTTGCTCAGGCCAATTTGCTCCCAGGTGGCCTCTGGCAGCGGCTCGGTGGCCACCAGCAGGCTCTGTACTGGCAATTGGTGTTTGCCCAGTGGCGGCAGGCTGGCGGCGTAACCCTCCACGGCAGGTACCATCCACTGGCAGCGAATCTGTGCCAGCGGGGTACGCACCTCGCTCGGCTGCCAGTCGATGGCCGGGGTATTTTCGTAGATCGATACGCCCAGCGCCTCCACTGCCCGGGCAAGGCCGCGCACCAGCTTGGCTGGCTGGATGGTCGCCGTGTGCGGGCTGTAAATGGCTCCAAACGCATTGCTGACCCGCAGCTGGCTCCCCAGCTGCTCGGGGCTCAGCCAGCGGTAGTCGTCCTCGGTCATGCCTTGGCGATACAAGTCGTCGAGGTAGGCGCGCAGGCTGCGTTCCTGCTCCGGGTAGCGCGCCGCGCAATAAAGGACGCCGCCTTTGCGGTAGTCGCAGTCGATGCCTTCGCTTTGCAGCACGTGATGCACTTCATCCGGGATGCCGTGCAGCAGGTCGATGCTGGCGCGGCGCTGTTGCGGCGAGAGGGTGCCGAGCAGGCGGTCTTCGCCGAGCAGGTTGCCCATCAGCCAGCCCCCATTACGGCCGGAGGCGCCGAAGCCGGCGATTTGGGCTTCAATCACCGCGATGTTCAGCTGGGGGGCCTGGCGCTTGAGGTAGTACGCGGTCCAAAGGCCGGTATAGCCGGCACCGATGATGCACACGTCAACGTCGAGGTCATTGCGCAGTGCCGGGCGCGCGCACAGCGGCTCGTCGAGCTGGTCCATCCACAGGCTGAGCGTGCGCAGGGGTTGCATCGGGTTTGGCTCCACATCCGTCAAGGTCTGTGGGCGATGCTAGTGGTGTCAGTGGGCGGCTGTCTTACGTGCGTGCACGCAGGGAAATTTGCTTCAGGTAGGCCTTGGGCGTGAACCCGGTGTGTTCGCGGAAGCACTTGTAGAACGCCGACAGCGAGTTGAAGCCGGCACTGAAGGCCAGCTCGTCGATCGTCGCCTCGACGCTGTCGTCGCCGAGGCTGGCCATCAGGTGCTGCAGGCGTGCCTGGTTGACGTAGCGGTAGAAGCTTTGCCCCAGCACCTGGTTGAGCAGGTAGGAAATCTGGTTGCGGCTGTAGCCGCTGGCGTCGGCGACCTGTTGCAGGTCGAGCTCCGGGTCGAGGTAGGGGCGTTGACGCCGGAAGTAATGCTCCAGGTCCTGGGCCATGGTCGACAACTGCCGAGGCGACAAGCCCAGGCGGCTGGTGGCGGGGCGCGGACCGCTGTTGGCGTGGCCTGTGCCGTTCTGGCGGACCAGCGTGGCGTATTCGTTGACCCGCCAGATCAGCCCGTCCCTGACGGTGATCGCCTCGCTGGACTGGAACGCAACCAGGCCGTCACCGCCCTGGACCGTGACCTGATACTGGATGAATGCGGTGCTGCCATCGACGCGGATGCGGTCGCTGTGGACGATGTCCTCGCCGGCTTCATGGGGCAGGCAGGCGCGTACGTAGTCGCGCAGTTCCTGATGGCCGAGCACGCGGTTCTGAAAGAAGTCGTGGTACTGGATATCGGGGTGGTAGAGCGCCATGACACCGTCGAGGTCGCGATGCTTCCAGCAGAGGTGGTAGCGCAGCACGATTTCGGCGGTAAGCGGGGTTTGCTCGGGGCCGTCGGGGAGGGTGGTGGCGATCATGGGTGGATAGTGCATTGCAGAACACCCAGGTGCAAGGGCGTGGATCCTGCATATTGCACGGTTTGCTCAGGCGGCTTGGAGGGTAAGCCTTTGATTCTTATGAATGTAGTTTTTTGATACAACTGGCATGGCGGCTGCACCTTTCTTGTCACCATCGATCAAGGAGAAAGGCCATGCGCTCGATACTGCTTTGGATGATTGGGGTGCCGATTCCGGTGATCATTCTGATCTGGTTCTTTATGCATTGAGATTTTGGGGGCCGCTTTGCGGCCCTTTTGCTACAACTCTTCGCTACAAAAGGCGTGTGCAAGGCAGGGCCCGGATGTCGGGCTTGAGATCAATAAATCCAGTTTGGTGTTCTGATGAACACCAAAGGCCTCGTGACATTTTCTTCGGTATATAAATTGTAGATTTTTGGGGGAGTGTGCCAATGGCGTATTTTTCGCTGCGGGCCTGTAGATATGAGTGCTCATAGTAATGGACTATCAAATCTATCTTGCAAAAGTCATGTTGATATGTTGCCTTGCATGGCAGCATTTGCGGTAGTGGTGAAACTGGAAGTTTTGTAGACGCATCTGCCCGATTAGGCTTGACGGCGTCTGCAGTCAGCAAGCAGGTATCAAAGCATTGAAAATGCCTTGTCCCGTACACAAAAAAACTGACACTCCCCTGATAGTCGAATCCCGGTATCCGTCCGGCCAACACATCTTCCTGACGAAACCGGCGAAGGCCATGGTGTCCACCTAAAAGTGGACACCATTTCTGGCCCATCAAGCGGATTTTCCAGGCATCCTCAGCGCCGTACCTACAATAAACCTTTCAAAGCCCAGAGTGCGACGAGCCCGGCGCCTCCATCGCAAACATCGCCTTGGGCCACAGCCTCAATGGCAACCTCGTCCACAAATGGATTCAGCTCCACAATCAAAAAGCCTTGGCACTTCAGCTGGGCAGCGCAGCAAACTGCTGTTTTTCGCACTGAGGGCTGCCCAGTTTTCTAACAGTTAAAGAAACTGCTCCGCATAGTGGCACGCAACCTGCCGCGTACTCACCTGCCTCAGTGCCGGCACCTCCTTGGCACACCGCTCGGTCGCATACGGGCAGCGTTTGTGAAACGCACACCCATCCGGCGGGTTCAGCGGGTTGGGCAGCTCCCCGACGATACGAATTTTCGGCTTCAACGGGTCTGGATGAATCGCGGGTGTCGCCGACAGCAGCGCCTGGGTATACGGGTGCAGCGGCTTCGCGTAGATGTCCTCCTTCGGCCCCATCTCCGCCGGCCGCCCCAGGTACATCACCAGTACCTGATCCGCCACATGCCGCACCACCGCCAGGTTGTGCGAGATGAACACGTAGGCGGTGTTGAACTCCTTCTGCAGATCCATGAACAGGTTCAGCACCTGCGCCTGAATCGACACGTCCAGCGCAGAGGTCGGTTCGTCGGCCACCAGCACCTTGGGTTGCAGCATCATCGCCCGGGCCAAGGCGATACGCTGGCGCTGGCCGCCGGAGAACATGTGTGGGTAGCGCTGGTAGTGCTCGGGGCGCAGGCCGACCTGCTCCATCATCTTCTGCACTTTGTCGCGGCGCTCGGCCTTGCTCAGCGAGGTGTTGATCAGCAGCGGTTCGGCCAGTTGGTCACCGATCTTCTGCCGTGGGTTGAGCGAGGCGTAGGGGCTCTGGAACACCATCTGCACATCGCGGCGCAGTTGTTTGCGCTCTGCCTTGCTGGCGCCCTTCACCTCGGTGCCGGCAATTTGCAGCGATCCGGACGACGGCTCTTCGATCAGGGTCAGGGCGCGGGCCAGGGTCGACTTGCCGCAGCCCGACTCGCCGACCACGGCCAGGGTCTTGCCGGCCTCCAGTTCGAACGACACGCCATTGAGCGCGCGCACCAGCGCATGGCCCTTGAACAGCCCGCGGGAGACTTCGTAATGCCGGGTCAGCTCCCGGGCGGATAGAACGACGGCCATCACGCCACCTCCTGGTTCAGCGGGTAGAAGCAACGCACCAGGCTGTGGGCCTGAGGGTCGAGGGGCGGGCGCTGGCGCCGGCAATTGTCCTGTACATAGGGGCAGCGTGGTGACAGCAGGCAACCGACCGGGCGGTCGTAGCGGCCGGGGACGATGCCAGGCAGGGTGGCCAGGCGTTCGGCGCCAATGCTGTGCTCGGGGATCGCGGCGAGCAGGGCTTCGCTGTAAGGGTGGGCGGGCACATCGAACAGTTCTGGCACCTGGCCCACTTCCACGGCTTGGCCGGCGTACATCACGCACACCCGCCTGGCGGTTTCGGCGACCACGGCGAGGTCGTGGGTGATCAGGATGAGCGCCATGTTGCGCTCCTTCTGCAGGTTGACCAGCAGTTCCATGATCTGTGCCTGGATCGTCACGTCGAGGGCCGTGGTCGGTTCGTCTGCGATCAGCAGCTTGGGCTCGCCGGCAATGGCCATGGCGATCGCCACACGTTGGCTCATGCCGCCTGACAGCTGGTGCGGGTAAGCGTCCAGGCGGCTTTCTGCGGCCGGGATCTCGACCTTTTTCAAGAGCTCCAGAGCACGCTGGCGTGCAGCCTTGCCTTTCAGGCCCAGGTGCTGTCGTAGCACTTCCTCGATCTGGAAGCCTACGGTGTAGCTGGGGTTGAGCGCGGTCATCGGGTCCTGGAAGACCATGGCGATGTCCTTGCCCACCACCTTGCGCCGCTGACGGCCGCTGAGCTTGAGCATATCAGTGCCGTCGAAGGTCAGTGAGTCGGCGGTGATGCGCCCGGGAGCGTCGATCAGGCCCATCAGGGCCATCATGGTGACCGACTTGCCCGAGCCGGACTCGCCGACGATGGCCAGGATCTCGCCAGCGTCCACTTTCAGGTCCAGGCCGTCTACCACCGGTACTGCATTGGCGTCGCCGAAGCGCACATTCAGGTTGTTGATCTGCAACAGTGACATGGCGTTCTCCTCAGGCGGCATTCTTGAGTTTCGGGTCCAGCGCATCGCGCAGGCCGTCGCCCATCAGGTTGATTGCCAGCACACTGAGCAGGATGGTCAGGCCGGGCAGGCTTACCACCCACCAGGCGCGCTCGATGTAATCCCGGGCCGAAGCCAGCATGGTGCCCCACTCGGGGGTAGGCGGCTGCACGCCGAGGCCGAGGAAACCCAGCGCAGCGGCGTCGAGGATCGCCGAGGAAAAACTCAGGGTCGCCTGCACGATCAGCGGTGCCATGCAGTTGGGCAGCACGGTGACGAACATCAGCCGGGGCAAGCCGGCGCCGGCCAGGCGGGCAGCGGTGACGTAGTCGCGGTTCAGTTCGCCCATCACCGCGGCGCGGGTCAGGCGCACGTAGGACGGCAGGGAAACGATGGCGATGGCGATCACGGTGTTGATCAGGCCAGGGCCGAGGATGGCGACGATGGCCACAGCCAGCAGCAGTGACGGCAGCGCCAGCATCACGTCCATCAGGCGCATGATCGACGGGCCGAGCAACTGCGGGAAAAAGCCGGCCAGCAGGCCAAGGAGAATGCCCGGGATCAGTGACATCACCACTGACGACAGGCCGATCAGCAGCGATAGCCGTGCACCCTGAATCAGCCGCGAAAGCAGATCACGGCCCAGTTCGTCGGTGCCCAGGATGAACTGCCAGGTGCCGCCTTCCAGCCACACCGGCGGGGTCAGCAGGAAGTCGCGGTACTGCTCGCTCGGGTCATGCGGGGCGACCCAAGGCGCGAACAGCGCGCAGAACACCACCAGGCACATGAAGGCCAGGCCCATGACCGCGCCCTTGTTGCGCGCGAAGGCTTGCCAGAATTCTTTGTACGGGGAGGGGTAGAGCAGGCTCTGGTCCACCGGGCTGGCCGGTGACACGGATTTTGGAATCGGGCTAGTCATGGCAAGGGCCTCAGCGCTGATGACGGATGCGTGGGTTGGCCAGGCCGTAGAGGATGTCCACGACGAAGTTGACCAGAATCACCAGGCAGGCGATCAACAGGATGCCGTTCTGGACCACGGGGTAGTCACGGGCACCGATGGCTTCGATCAGCCATTTGCCGATGCCCGGCCAGGAAAAGATGGTTTCGGTCAGCACCGCACCGGCCAGCAGCGTGCCGACCTGCAGGCCGAACACGGTCAGCACCGGGATCAGCGCATTGCGCAGGCCATGGACGAACACCACACGGGCCGGCGACAGGCCTTTGGCGCGGGCGGTGCGGATGTAGTCTTCGCGCAGTACTTCAAGCATCGACGAGCGGGTCATGCGGGCGATCACTGCCAGCGGGATGGTGCCGAGCACGATGGCCGGCAGGATCAGGTGCATCACAGCGTCCTTGAACGCGCCTTCTTCATCGCTGAGCAGGGTGTCGATAAGCATGAAGCCGGTCTTCGGCTCGATGTCGTAGAGCAGGTCGATGCGCCCGGAAACCGGGGTCCAGCCCAGGCTCACGGAGAAGAACATGATCAGGATCAGGCCCCACCAGAAAATCGGCATCGAGTAGCCGGCCAGTGATATGCCCATGACCCCGTGGTCGAACAGCGAACCGCGCTTGAGTGCGGCGATTACACCGGCCAGCAGGCCGACGACGCCGGCGAACAGCAGGGCGGCGAAGGCCAGTTCCAGGGTGGCCGGGAACAGGGTGAGGAACTCGCGCCACACGCTTTCGCGGGTGCGCAGCGATTCGCCAAGGTCACCCTGGGCAAGTTTGCCGACGTAGTCCAGGTACTGGACCGGCAATGGCTTGTTCAGGCCCAGGCGTTCCATGGCCTGGGCATGCATTTCGGGGTCGACCCTGCGCTCGCCCATCATCACTTCCACCGGGTCGCCGGGGATCAGGCGTATGAGCGCGAAGGTCAGCAAGGTGATGCCGAAAAAGGTCGGTATCAGCAGGCCAAGGCGCCGGGCAATAAAACTCAACATTGTCGGGGTTACCTCATCAGGCCGTGGGGCGATCAGCCCGGTACGGCAGTGCCGCCGGTCCCCGTGTGGGTGGCCGGCGGTCGTTGTTGTTCTACTTCACCTTGGTGGTGGCGAAGTTGTTGTTGGTCAGAGGGTTGATCACGTAGCCCTCCACGTTGTCACGCATGGCGGTGAACATCTTTGGATGAGCCATGCTGATCCAGGGTTGTTCGTCATCGTACACTTTCAATGCCTCGTTATAGAGCCTTGCACGCTCGTCGTTGTCGATCACTTCGCGGGCGCGGCTGATCAGCTCCTGGAACTTGGGGTTGCACCAGCGCGCATAGTTCTCGCCACTTTTCACGGCATCGCAACTGAGCAGTGGGCTGAGGAAGTTGTCCGGGTCGCCGTTGTCGCCGGCCCAGCCGGTGGACACCAGGTCGGCTTCGCCGTTCTTCGCCCGGCGCAGCATCTCGGCCCATTCCATGACGCGGATATCCAGCTTGAGGCCGATCTGTTTGAGATCGGCCTGCAGCATCTCGGCAGACAGGCGCGGGTTGGGGTTGGTCGGGCCGCCGCCGTTGCGGGTGAACAGGGTGATTACCGTGCCCTCGGGTACACCGGCCTGGCTGAGCAGTGCGCGGGCTTTATCGAGGTCGCGCGGTGGGTTCTGGTTATGGGTGTTGTAGCCGATCATGGTGGGTGGGTAAGGGTTTACACCCACCAGTGCGTTGCCTTTGCCAAACAGTTGGTCGACATGGGTCTGGCGGTCGAAGGCCATGTTGATGGCTTTACGCACGCGCACGTCGTTGAGGTATTTGTGCTGGGTATTCATGGCGATGTAGCCGGTGACCAGGGCCTCGATTTCTTCAACCTTGAGTTTCGGGTCTTGCTTGATCGATGGCACGTCATCGGGCTTGGGATAGAGCGCCACCTGGCACTCGTTGGCGCGCAGTTTCTGCAGGCGCACGTTGCTGTCGATGGCGATGGCGAACACCAGCGCATCGGCCGGCGGCTTGCCGCGGAAATAGTCCGGGTTGGGCTTGAAGCGGACCTGGGCGTCCTTGTTGTAACGCTGGAAGATGAAAGGGCCGGTGCCGATCGGCTTGCTGTTCAGCTCGGCGGTCTTGCCAGACTTGAGCAACTGGTCGCCGTATTCGGCGGAGTAGATCGAGGTAAAGCCCATGGCCATGTCGCGCAGGAACGGCGCTTCCGGTCGGCTGAGGGTAATCACCACGGTGTGCTCGTCAGCCTTGCTGACCGACTTGAGCAGTTCCTTGAACCCCATGCTTTCGAAGTACGGGTAGCCGACGCTGGTCTTGTCATGCCAGGGGTGGTTCGGGTCGAGCTGGCGATTGAGGCTCCACAGCACGTCATCGGCGTTCAAGTCACGGGTGGGCTTGAAGTAGTCGGTGGTGTGGAACTTCACCCCCTGACGCAGATGGAAGGTGTAGGTCAGGCCGTCGGCTGAAATGTCCCAGCGCTCGGCCAGGGCTGGCTGGATCTCGGTGGTGCCGGGTTTGAAGTCGACCAGGCGGTTGAACACTGTCTCGGCCGAGGCATCGGCGGTGACTGCGGTGGTGTACTGGACGATGTCGAACCCTTCCGGGCTAGCTTCTGTACACACCACCAGCGGCTTGGCCGCCAGTTGCGTGGCGCCGCCCAGAAGCAGCGCGACCAGGGCTAGGCGCAACGGCCGCGATTTCATGAAAGCTCTGTGCATGTGTTGAAAACTCCCTGCTTGCATTGGTTCCAGCGTAGCCGCCCCGGCCCGCAGCGAAACGGGCCAGGGCGCCGACGGTCAGAGAATGTTGAACGGAATGGTGGTGACCACGCGGAACTCATCCAGGCTGCCATCGCCCTGGGCCTTGCTGGCGCGATGGGTGGTGTAGGTGGCGCGGATGCTGGTGTCTTTCAGCGGCCCGCTCTGCAACGCGTAGCTGGTGCCGATACCCCACTCATAGTGGGTTTCGCCATCCAGGCCATTCACGTCGTAGGCAGTGCCGCGGTAGTGGGTGCCGTCGATACCCCAGCCGCGGGCGTTGTACAGGTTGAACTTCAGGCCAGGCACGCCATAGGGCGCCATGTTCAGCACATAGGAAAGCTGCAGCGATTTCTCGTTGGGGCCGTTGAAGTCCGACAGCAGCGAGTTGGCCAGGAAGATGCCGTTGGTTTCGTGCAGGTAGTCGAAGTACTCATTGCCGTTGACCTGCTGCCAGGAGGCGCTGAGGGTGTGGGCTTGATGGGTCAGGCCCAGTGACAGGCTGTAAGTGTCGTTGTCGATCTTGCCCATTTTCTGGCTGCCGGCGTCGACGGTCTTGTAGTAGTTCAGGCCGGTGCTCAGGCTGAGCACTGCGCTGTCGCCGAGCACATGGTTGGCGCCGAAGTAGTACTGGTTCCAGAAGTCCTCGACCTTGGTGGCGTACAGGCTGGTACTCAGGCTCTTGAACGGCTGGTAGTTGATGCCGGCGGTGCTGGCACGGTCGGTTTCCACGCCGGTGGCGCTGTACTCGCTGCGGAACTTGCTGAGGCTCTGTTCGGTACGTGGCGAGACGCGGTCGAAGGTGCCCAGGTCGATGCTGAGGTTGTCGAATTCAGCGCTGTGCAGGAACGCGCCCTGGAAGCTCGAGGGCAGGGCGCGGTTGCCGATGTAGGCGATCATCGGCGTGTCCACCGACTGGCGGCCAAGGGTAAGGGTGGTGTTGGACACGCGCGCCTTGATATTGCCCAGGCCCAGTTTGCTCCACTGGCCGACGGGGTCGCCATCGCTGTGGGTGAGGGTGCGGTTGTTGGGGCCGGCGATGGCTTCGCGGCTCTGCTGCAGGGCGATGGCGTTGTAGCCGGCAGCCTCGACGGCGAAGCCCACGGTGCCCTGGGTGAAGCCGGAGCTGTAATTGAGGATGGTGCCCTGGACCCAGTTTTCACGGCTGTGGGTGTCGTGGCGGGTGCCGTCGTTCTTGTAGTACTTCCACAGCGGCGCGCGTGCGGCACGTTCGCGGGCATACCAGTTGCGGGTGCTACCGGACAGGCTTTGGCCGTCGATGAAGCCGCTGGCTTGCGCTTGCTCGCTGCTGCTTTTGAGGGTGAGCGGGAGGTAGTCCTGGCTCTGCGGATCTGCCTGGGCCACCGTGGAAAAGGCACTGATGGATAACGCCAGTGCGGTCAAGGTGAATACTTTCAAGGTTAAAGCTCCCTTTCTTTTCTAGTTATGGCCGGCCTTGTGGGCCGGGTGATTGCTGCGGTGTTGCCAGGGGTGCCGCGGGATCGCCGGGCAGAATCGGGGCGTTGTGTTGGCCGTTCTGGCCTCTTCGCGGGCAAGCCCGCTCCCTCAGGTAGGGCGCAGTGTCCGAACCTGTCGAGATCCTGTGGGAGCGGGCTTGCCCGCGAAGAGGCCGGTACTGGCTAACGCTTAATCAACACTCACACCGGAAAAATCATTGCGCCCAAACGGGCTGACCTTGAACTGGGAAACCTTGACGCTAAGCGGCTGGCTCACGATGGAATGCGCCACCGGCGTAATCGGTACCTGCTGCTTGAGCCGCTGCTGGGCCTGCTGGTACAGGGCGGTGCGTTGCGTACGGTCGGTCACTTGCTTGGCCTGCTTGACCAGGCTGTCGTACTGCGGATCGCACCACTGCGAGTAGTTGTTGCTGCCGATGGCATCGCAGCTGTAGAGGGTACCCAGCCAGTTGTCCGGGTCGCCGTTGTCACCGGTCCAGCCGATCAGGGCGATGTCGTGCTCACCGTTTTTCATGCGCTTGAGGTATTCGCCCCATTCGTAGCTGACGATGCGCACCTTGAATCCGAGCTTGCTCCAGTCCGCCTGGAGCATTTCGGCCATCAGCTTGGCATTGGGGTTGTACGGGCGTTGCACCGGCATGGCCCACAGGGTGATCTCGGTGCCAGGTTTGACACCCGCCTGCTGGATCAGCTGTCTGGCCTTTTCCGGCGCGTACGGGGCGTCCTTGATGCTGTCGTCATAGGACCACTGGGTCGGTGGCATGGCGTTGACCGCCCGTTGGCCGGCGTCCTGGTACACCGCCTGGAGGATGGCTTCCTTGTTGACCGCCATGTCCATTGCCTGGCGCACTTCCAGGCGGTCGAATGGCGGGTGCTGGGTGTTGTAGGCGATGTAGCCGAGGTTGAAGCCTGGTTGCTGGAGCACCTGCAGCGTGCTGTCGGCCTTGAGCGCCGGCAGGTCGGCCGGGCGTGGGTGCAGGGTCACCTGGCATTCATTGCGGCGCAGCTTCTGGATACGCACCGACGGGTCGGTATTGATCGAGAACACCAGGTTGTCGATCTTCACCTCGTTCGCTGCCCAATAGTCCTTGTTGCCCTTGTAGCGGATCTGCGAATCCTTCTGGTAGCGCTGGAACACGAACGGCCCGGTACCGATAGGCTGCTGATTGATGTCGCTGGGGCGTCCACTGGCCAGTAGCTGCTCGGCGTATTCAGCGGAGAGGATGGAGGCGAAGCTCATGGCCAGGTTCTGGATGAACGCGGCATCGACGGTGTTCAGGGTGAACACCACGGTCAATGGGTCGGTCTTCTCGACACGGGCGATGTTCTTGTCCAGGCCCATGCCGTTGAAATAGGGAAACTCGGTAGGGTAGGCCTGACGGAACCGATGACCCTTGTCGAGCATGCGGTTGAAGGTGAACAGCACATCGTCGGCGTTGAACGTGCGGCTCGGGCTGAAGGCCTTGTTGCTGTGGAACCTGACCCCTTCACGCAGGTGGAAGGTGTAGCGCAGGCCGTTGTCGGACACCTCCCAGTGCGTCGCCAGGGCCGGATGCACGGCGGTGCCGCCACGTTCGAACTCGACCAGGCGGTTGTAGATGGGTTCGGCGGCGTCGTTGTCGGTGGCGCTGGTGTACTGGGCGGTGTCGAAACCGGCGGGGCTACCTTCAGAGCAGAACACTAGGTTGTTGGCGAGCAGGACCGGGGATTGGCTGACCAGGCCCAGGGCCAGCAGCGCGGAAAGGCAGGTAACGTGGCGCATGGCAAATCCTTTTTCATCTGTTCGCGCCGCCTCCGGGTACGACTGACGGCAACAGTTCGCCGACCCCGTAGCGTATGGCCGCAGGACGACATGAAGGGGTAGCGGGGGTGAAGGGCACCCGCGATTCAGCGGGTGCCTCAGTCAGCCTATTTGTCCACGCTGACGCCGTAGAAGGAATTCAGCGCGAACGGGCTGATCTTGAAGTCCTTCACCTTGGCGCTCATGGGCTGGTAGACAGTGGAGTGGGCGATCGGGGTGATCGGTACCTGCTCCTTGAGTATATGCTGCGCCTTCTGGTACAGCTCGGTGCGCTTGGCCTGGTCGGACGTGGCCTTGGCCTGCTTGATCAGGTCGTCGTAGGGCTTGTAGCACCACTTGGAGAAGTTGTTGCCATCGACGGCATCGCAACCGTAGAGGGTACCCAGCCAGTTGTCCGGGTCACCATTGTCACCGCTCCAGCCAATCAGCATGGCACCCTGTTCGCCACCTTTGGAGCGCTTGATGTACTCGCCCCATTCATAACTGACGATCTTCGCCTTGATACCGATCTTGGCCCAGTCGGACTGGAGCATTTCAGCCATCAGTTTGGCATTGGGGTTGTACGGGCGTTGCACGGGCATGGCCCACAGGGTGATTTCGGTGCCTTCCTTGATGCCGGCTTCCTTGAGCAGTTGCTTGGCTTTCTCGGGGTCAAAGGCGGCGTCCTTGATGCTGTCGTCATAGGACCACTGCGTGGGCGGCATGGCGTTGACCGCCAGCTGGCCGGCGCCCTGGTACACCGACTCGATGATCTTTTTCTTGTCCACGGCCATGTCCAGCGCCTGTCGGACTTTCAGCTGGGCCATGGGGTTGGCCTCGTTGCTGCCCTTGATCTTGTCCATCACGTTGTAGGCGATATAGCCGAGGTTGAAACCGGCCTGCTGCGGCATTTGCAGGTTCTTGTCGGCTTTTAGCGGCTCGATGTCGGCCGGGCGTGGGAACAGGGTGACCTGGCACTCGTTCTTCTTGAGCTTCTGCATGCGCACCGAGGCGTCGGTGGTGATGGCAAAGATCAGGTTGTCGATCTTCACGTCCTCGGGCTGCCAGTAGTCCTTGTTGCCCTTGAAGCGGATCTGCGCGTCCTTCTGGTATTTGCTGAACACGAACGGGCCGGTGCCGATCGGCTTCTGGTTGATGTCGGCGGCCTTGCCGTTCTTTAGGAGCTGGTCGGCGTATTCGGCGGACTGGATCGAGGCAAAGCTCATGGCCAGGTTCTGGATGAACGCGGCGTCAACCTCGTTGAGGGTGAACTTCACCGTGTGCTCGTCAAGCTTCTCCACCTTGGCAATGTTCTTGTCCATGCCCATGTCGGTGAAGTATGGAAACTCGGTGGGGTACGCCTTGCGGAACGGGTTGTCCTTGTCGAGCATGCGGTTGAAGGTGAACAGCACGTCGTCGGCGTTGAACGGGCGACTGGGCTTGAAGTAGTCGGTGGTGTGGAACTTGACCCCTTCGCGCAGGTGGAAGGTGTAGGTCTTGCCGTCGTCGGACACTTCCCATTTGGTCGCCAGGCCCGGGATGACCGCAGTGCCGCCGCGCTCGAACTGGGTCAGGCGGTTGAACACGGTCTCTGCCGAGGCATCGAAGTCGGTCCCGGTGGTGTACTGCCCCGGATCGAAGCCGGCCGGGCTGCCTTCGGAGCAGAACACCAGGTTGGATGCGGCAACGGCCGACGGTGCGCCGCTGAGCAAGCCTGCACCCAGCAGGAACGGAATGACTGCGTGTTTGAGCATGGTGGCCTCATTGTTGTCATTTTTTGGATGAGGTGGCCTCGTGAGCCGACCTGCGGATACTTATGCAGGGGGCGTTCCCATTGCAACAGGTACAAGGATAGTTGACGCCGGGAAAGTGGTACGAACGTACATGGATGTCGCATCGGTATAACTTTTGGCGAAGTTAAACGTTTGCGTAGGCAAAATGATGGCGTTTTGCGCGATGTTTCTAGGTAGGGGAAAGCGTAGGATGCATCCTAATGGTGCGTAAGAAATGTCTGAAAATAAAGAAAATGACGCAGTCACCCGTAGGAGCGGGTTTACCCGCGAACACGGGCGAAGCCCGTGCCATCCACCGCCGTGTCTTGCTCGCGGGCTCCCACAGATGATGCGTGGACGCCTTATGGCATCTGCACTTCGATCAGGCCATCGGCATTCATGCTCACTTCACTGGTGCCTGCCTCGATATCTGGCGCCGGTGCTGCTTCATCAGCCCCCATGGCCTTCATCGCCATCGGCGCGCTACGCAAGTACGGGCGCGGGTAGCCGCTGCTGTTGAGGTTCAGGCTCACCACTTTGTAGCCTTTGCCACCCAGCGCTTCGGTCGCCAGTTGCGCGCGTGCCTTGAAGGCATCGACCGCATCCTTGAGCAGAGCATCCTCGCTGGCCTTGCGCGTGGCCGGGGCGATGGAAAAGTCCATGCCAGCCATTTTCAGCTCTTGCAACAAATCGGCGGTAAGCTGGGACAAGGCCGGGAAGTTGGCGCTTTCAAGGCGCAGTTCGGCGCGCTCGCGCCAGCCGGTAATTTTCTGGCCCTTGCTGTCATACACCGGGTAGCTGTTGCGGCTGCCTTGGCTGATCTTCACGTCCTTGACCTGGCGCGACTGCTGCACGGCCTTGTTCATGGTTTCGGTAATCTGCTTGGCGAGCTTGCCCGGGTCGCTGTTCTGCGCTTCGCTGTACAGGGTCACGACCATCAGGTCGCGCGCCACTTCCTTGCTGACTTCGGCACGCAGCGATACCTGGTTGAAACGCGGTTCATCGGCAGCCAGTGCCGGCAGGCTGGCGAGCAGGCCGCAAGACATGATCAGGGCGGCGCCGCGACGTGGGATTTGCATGTGGTACTCCTTGGCATTTGAAGGCGTGGGGGCTGGTCATCCATTCCACGCATGGCCCATAGGACCGGCAACAGTGTAGTGGGTTCAAAAGTGCCATCATGAACCTGTGACAAAGTGTGGCGCTTTGCCGCATCGCTGCAGCGAGGCGCCCGGCTTCGGTATACTCCAGCCGATTTTTCTGGAGCACTCATCAGGAGAGCTCATGCTCGCCGCCGTACAACCGTTGTCCGCTACCCGCCAGAACCTTTGGCGCCTGACCGTCATTCGGGTCCTGGTCCTGGCTGCCCAGGCCGGCTCGGTGGGCGTTGCCTACTGGACCGAACTGCTGCCGTTGCCCTGGCTGTCACTGGCCGGCACCTTGGCCTTGTCTTCGTTGCTGTGTGCCTTCACGGCCCTGCGCCTGCGGCTGTCGCTGCCCGTCACCGAAATGGAGTACGCCCTGCAGCTGGCCTGTGACCTGCTGATCCACAGTGCCTTGCTGTATTACTCCGGCGGCTCGACCAACCCGTTCGTGTCGTATTACCTGGTGCCGCTGGCGATCGCTGCGGTGACCTTGCCGTGGCTGTATTCGCTGATCCTGTCGGGCATTGCGCTGACGGCCTACAGCTTGCTGCTGGTGCAGTTCTACCCGCTCGAAGGGCTGCCGATGGCGCGGGACAAGATGCAGGTCTACGGCATGTGGCTGAGCATTGCCCTGGCGGCGGCTGTGATCACCTTTTTTGCCGCGCGCATGGCCGAAGAGCTGCGCCGCCAGGAGCAGCTGCGTTCAGAGCGGCGTGAAGAAAGCCTGCGCGACGAGCAACTGCTGGCTGTGGCTACCCAGGCCGCCGGTGCCGCCCATGAACTGGGTACGCCGCTGGCGACCATGAGCGTGCTGATCAACGAAATGCGCCAGGACCACACCGACCCGCTGTTGCAGGAGGACCTGCAAATCCTCCAGGACCAGGTAAAGCTGTGCAAAGAGACTTTGCAACAGCTGGTGCGCGCAGCCGAAGCCAACCGGCGCCTGGCCATCGTGGAGCAGGATGTGACCGCCTGGCTGGACGAGGCGCTCAACCGCTGGCACCTGATGCGCCCGGAAGCCAGCTACCGCTTCCAGCGCCTGCGCGACGGCAAGGTGCCGCGTCTGGCGCCGCCGCCAGACCTGACCCAGGCGTTACTGAATCTGCTGAACAATGCCGCCGATGCCTGCCCTGATGATCTGGAAGTTCGCCTGGACTGGGACGCCCAGGACATCGTCATCAGTATCCACGACCATGGTCCTGGTGTACCGCCAGCCATTGCCGAAGCCATTGGCAAACCTTTTATTACCACCAAGGGCAAAGGCTTCGGCCTGGGCCTGTTCTTGAGCAAGGCCAGCGTGACCCGTGCGGGCGGCTCGGTGAAACTCTATAGTCATGAACAGGGTGGCACCCTGACCGAACTGCGCCTGCCCTATGGCAAGCGAGGAGATGAATGATGAGCGAAGAAAACCAGGTCGAAAGCGAAGAGCTGCCGCACCTGCTGCTGGTGGATGACGATGCCACCTTCACCCGGGTCATGGCCCGGGCCATGAGCCGTCGCGGTTTCCGTGTGAGCACTGCCAGTTCTGCCGAAGAAGGCTTGATTCTGGCCCAGCAGGACCTGCCGGACTACGCCACGCTGGACCTGAAGATGGATGGCGACTCCGGCCTGGTGCTGCTGCCCAAGCTGCTGGAACTGGACCCGGAAATGCGCGTGGTGATCCTGACCGGGTACTCGAGCATTGCCACCGCAGTGGAGGCGGTCAAGCGCGGTGCCTGCAACTACCTGTGCAAGCCGGCTGACGCCGATGACGTGTTGGCAGCACTGCTGTCGGAGCACACCGACCTGGATACCCTGGTGCCGGAAAACCCGATGTCGGTCGATCGCCTGCAGTGGGAACACATCCAGCGCGTGCTGAACGAGCATGAAGGCAATATCTCGGCCACCGCACGGGCGCTGGGCATGCACCGACGGACGTTGCAGCGCAAGCTGCAGAAGCGGCCGGTTCGGCGCTGATTCCTTATCGATGATGTTGGCCTGTTCGCGGGGGAATCCGCTCCTGCAACTGTGAGCGCGGGCTTGCCCGCGAAGGGCTGCAAAGCAGTCCCAATCAAGGCGAGCTCGATGAAGGTACTGTTGGTCATCCTTGCGCTGGTTGCAGGTAGCGCCAAAGCTGAAGACTGGCCTGACCCGCAGTGGCAGAACGACCCTGCCACCCTCGACTGGCAGGCCGTCGATGCCTACGCCTTTCCTGCACGCTCCCCCTCGGAGCGCAACGGCATCCGCACGGACGCTCTGCTGATCATCCGCGACGGGCGTATCCTCCACGAGCGCTACACCGCGCCCACCCGCGCCGCCACCGCGCACCTGACCTGGTCGGTAAGCAAGAGCGTACTGGCCACGGTAATGGGCGTAGCCCAGGGCGAAGGCCGCTTCCAGCTGCAAGACCCGGTCAGCCGCTTCTATCCACCCATGCGCGCCCACCCAGGCGTGCGCGTTGCCGACCTGCTGCACTGGGCCAGTGGCCTTGAGTGGCAGGAAGACTACGAATACGCGCCGCTGAAGTCCTCGGTGGTGGCCATGCTGTATACCCGTGGCCGCGCAGACATGGCCGCCTACGCGGCGGCCCGGGGTGCCGCCGCCAGCCCCGGTCAGCGGTTCCTCTACTCCAGCGGCGACAGCAACCTGCTGGCCGCCGCGCTGCGTGGCATGCTCGATGCCGGGCAGTACCCCGACTACCCCTGGCACGCACTGTTCACCCCGTTGGGTATCGGCAGTGCGGTGTGGGAGCGTGACCGGGCAGGCACCTATGTAGGCTCTTCCTATCTCTACCTCAGTGCCCGCGATTTGGCCCGTATTGGCCTGCTGATGCAGCGCGACGGGCGCTGGCAGGGCCGACAATTGCTGCCCAAAGCCTGGGTAGCTTTCAACCGCACCCCGTTTGTCCAGGCCCAGGCGCTGCCTGGCGAGGCCATCCCGGGCGGCCACTGGTGGCTCAACCAGCCGCTGGCTGGCGCCGAACGGCCTTGGCCCAGTGCACCGGCAGACACCTTCGCCGCCCTTGGCCACTGGGGGCAGGCTTTATATGTGCTGCCTGAGCAAAAGCTGGTGATCGTGCGCTACGCCGATGACCGCGACAGCAGCTATCGACACGACGAATTGCTCAAGCGGGTGCTGGCGGTACTGGCCGGGGAGGGGGCATGAAGCGGTTATTGCTGCTGGCGCTGGCAGGGCTCCTGTACTGGGCCTGGCAGGAACGCCAGGCGCTGGCGGACTTCCCCGGCATACTCTCGGCCTACTCGGCCAAGGAATATTGTTCCTGCCGCTTTGTCATGGGCTTCGACAAGGTGTACTGCCAAGGGTACGTGAAGCAGTGGCTGCCACTGAGCCTGCTGGAGGAAAACAGCCAGCAGCAGCGAGTCACCGCTGAAGGCCTGGGGCGGCGCAGTCAGGCGGCCTGGCAAGGCGCGCGTGAGGGCTGCCGCTTGCTGCCATGAATGCAGGCGGGTAAGGTTGGCGGCCTGGTTTCACGAGATCTGTCATGTTCAAGTTGCCCCGTCTGCTGTCTGCCTTATTGCTGGCTCTGTGCCTGCCCGCTCATGCCAATTGGCACCTGGATGGCGAATCTTCACGGCTGTCGTTCATCACCGGCAAGAACGGCGACACCGCCGAAGTGCATCGCTTTCTGGTGTTGCATGGCACGGTCGATCGCAAGGGTATGGCCGGGTTGAGGATCGAGATGGACTCGGTGAGCAGCGGTATTCCGCTGCGTGACGAGCAAATGCGCGACAACCTGTTCGAGGTCGAGCGCTTCGCCGAGGCCACAGTGAAGGCACAGATCGACCTGCAGCCGATCAATGACCTGGCCGACGGTGCACAGATCGAATTGCGCCTGCCGCTGACGGTCACCCTGCATGGCCAGTCGCACAGCTACAATGTCCTGTTGCTGGCCACCCGCCTGGATGCGCGGCGCTTCCAGGTGGTGACCCTTGAGCCTCTGGTGCTGCGCGCCGAAGATTTTGGCTTGCTGCCGGGGCTGGAAAGCCTGCGCAAGTTCGCCAGGTTGAAGTCCATCAACCCGTCGGTACCGGTTAGCGCGGTGCTGATCTTCACTGCGCGCTGACATGGCGGGGCCGGTCTTCCCCTGGCGGGATGGCAATCAGTTCGAACTGCTTATCGACGGCCCTGCGTTCTTTCCGCGCATGCTCCTGGCGATCATGCGTGCCGAGTTCCAGGTTGACCTGGAGCTGTACCTGGTCGAGGCCGGTGCCTGTGCCGAGGCGGTGGTCGACGCGCTGGAGCAGGCTGCCCGGCGTGGCGTGCGGGTGCGGTGCCTGTTCGATGACTACGGTTCATTGGCCTTCAACAGCGCGTTGCGTCAGCGCCTGCTGGACGCTGGCGTGTACTTGCGCTGGTATAACCGCCTGCGCTGGAAGCGTGGCCTGCGTAACCTCTACCGTGATCATCGCAAATTGCTACTGGTTGACGAACGTTGGGCAGTGGTGGGGGGGACGGGCGTTACCGACGAGTTCTGGACGCCGGGTGAGGCGACCAGCGAATGGCACGAAGTGATGGTGCAGATGCAGGGGCCGGTGGTGAGCGACTGGCAGTTGCTGTTCGACCGTCAGTGGCAAGCCAACAACCGCCGCACCGCCTGGCGCCCTGCTGAAGGCTTTGGCCTGCCGCGTCTGCCCAAGGTGCCTGCGCAGGGGCAGGGCATGGGCCGGGTCGCTTATGCCGACGCCCGCCAGCACCAGGACATCCTGCACGCGCTGGTACGGGCGCTGAACAGCGGCCAGAAACGGGTGTGGCTGGCCACGCCGTACTTCTTGCCGACCTGGAGCGTGCGCCGGTCGTTGCGCCGGGCTGCCAGCAAGGGCCTGGACGTGCGTCTGTTGTTGACCGGCCCGCGTACCGATCACCCCTCGGTACGCTACGCCGGGCATCGTTACTACCCGCGTCTGTTGCGCGCGGGCGTACGGATTTTCGAGTACCAGCCGTGCTTCCTGCACCTGAAGATGGCTGTGGTAGACGACTGGGTCAGCGTCGGTTCGTGCAACTTCGACCACTGGAACTTGCGCTTCAACCTTGAAGCCAACATCGAAGCGCTCGACCCGCCGTTGACAGCGGCGGTGGTGGCCAGCTTCGAGCGCGACTTCGCCCAGAGCGAAGAAGTCGACCTCGCCCACTGGCATGCGCGCCCTTGGTGGCGCAGGGTGAAGCAACGGATCTGGGGCTGGCTCGATCGGCTGGTGGTCAACTTCCTCGACCGCCGTGACTGACAGCGGCTATCGTGCAGTGACTATTCACAGTTAACCGAAGGAGTGGGCGAGATGACGGCGAAGAAAATTCTCATGCTGGTGGGCGACTACGTCGAAGATTACGAAGCGATGGTGCCGTTCCAGGCCTTGAGCATGGTGGGCCACACGGTGCATGCGGTGTGCCCGGAAAAGCTGGCGGGGCAGACCGTGCGTACCGCGATTCATGACTTCGAGGGGGAGCAGACCTACAGCGAAAAGCCTGGGCACAATTTTGCCCTGAATTATGATTTCGTGCGGGTGCGGCCCGAGAGTTATGACGCGCTGCTGATCCCGGGTGGCCGGGCGCCGGAGTATCTGCGCCTGAATGAAAAGGTGTTGGACCTGGTGCGGGCGTTCGACCAGGCCGGCAAGCCGATTGCGGCGGTGTGCCATGGTGCCCAGCTGCTGGCGGCGGCAGGGGTGCTGGAGGGGCGTGAGTGCAGCGCGTACCCGGCATGTGCGCCAGAAGTGCGCCTGGCGGGTGGCACGTTCATCGACATCGCGGTGGACCAGGCGCATGTGGATGGCAACCTGGTGACCGCACCGGCATGGCCCGCGCACCCGGCCTGGCTGGCGGCGTTCCTTAAAGTGCTGGGCACGCGTATTGTCTGACAGGCTTGATTGAGTTGGCAGCGGGTTGCTTCAGGCAACCTGCTCCACCCAGTCATTGAGGTTGTAGTAGTTGGTGACCCGGGCAATCTTGCCACAGTGAATATAGAAGAACGCCCCTGCCGGCAGCACATAGGTCTGGCCGTTTGCTGTCGGCAACCCTTCGTCATCGGCCAGGTATTGGCCATGCACGGTGAACTCCGCCGCCGCGCGGCTGCCATCGGCGTTCTGCATCACCACGATGTCGGCCAGGCGCTCGCGGTAGCAGCGGTTCATCTTTTCCATGAACGCGGCGAACCTGGCCTTGCCCATCTGGCGCTCGCCCTGGTTGATGTCGTGGATCACGTCTTCGCTGAGCAGCGCCAGAAACGCCGGCATGTCACCCGCGTTGAAGGCGGCGTAGTAAGCATTTACCAGTTCGGTTGCGGTCATGGAACATTTCCTGTCGTGTAGGGAAAAGGCGGGTCGTTACCTCGGATGATAGGGTTTCCCCTCAAGCCCGGCTTAGCCGAGCGCGTCATCCACATCGACAAAACGACCGCCAAACATGGAAATACGCCTGTTGCACGGTGCCGCTATCGCGCCTTACATCGATGACCTCGCTCGCCTGCGCCTTACTGTGTTCCGCGAGTTCCCCTACCTTTACGACGGCACCCCGGAGTACGAGGCCGACTACCTGGCCAACTATGCCCGCTCCGGGCGCAGCCTGGTTGTGCTGGCGCTGGACGACGGCAAGGTGGTCGGCGCCTCTACCGGCCTGCCGCTGGTGGATGTCGCGCCCGAATTCCAGCAGCCATTCCTGGCCCAGGGGCGCGACCCGGCCAGTGTGTACTACTTCGGTGAGTCGCTGGTGTTGCCGGCATACCGCGGACAGGGCCTGGGGGTTCGCTTCTTCATCGAGCGCGAGTCCTACGCACACAAACTGGCCGAGTTCGATTACTGCGCGTTCTGCGCGGTCGAGCGACCCGGTGCGCACCCGCGACGGCCAGCCGAGTACAAACCCCTGCACGGCTTCTGGCGCAACCGCGGCTTCCTGCACGACCCATCGCTGCGTACCACCTACGCCTGGCGCGACCTGGACGAGCAGGAAAGCTCCGACAAGCTGATGTCGTTCTGGCTCAAGGCACTGCCGGTATGATCCGCCTGGCAGCCTGCCAGTACGCCATCGAGCTGCACGAAACCTGGGACGCCTACGCCGACCACCTGCAAGGCCTGTGCGCCGAAGCGGTGGAGGCGGGGGCACGCTTGCTGCTACTGCCTGAGTACGCCGGGCTGGTGCTGAGCGGCCAGCTGAGTGCCGGGCAGCGGGAAGACCTGAAGGCTTCGATTGCCGGCATCCAGCCGCTGATCGAACCCTGGAAAGCGTTGTGCGAGAGCCTTGCCCGACGTTGGGGGATCTACCTGCAACCGGGCAGTGTGCCGGTGCTGGACAACGATGGGCGCTACCGCAACCGTGCCTGGCTGTTCGGCCCCCAAGGTGTGCTGGGTTATCAGGACAAACTGATGATGACCCGCTTCGAGCGCGAGCAGTGGGACATCGCTGCAGGCCAGGGGCTGCAGGTGTTCGAAACCGAACTGGGGCGCTTGGGCATCCTGATCTGCTACGACAACGAGTTCCCGATGCTGGCCCGCCGCCTGGCCGAGTGTGGTGCCGACCTGATCCTGGCGCCAAGTTGTACCGATACCGAAGCCGGTTACCACCGGGTGCGTATTGGCGCCCAGGCGCGCGCCCTGGAGAGCCAGATTGCCGTGTTGCAGAGCCCGACGGTGGGGGTGGCGCCCTGGTCGCCGGCATTGGACGAGAATATCGGCCGGGCAGGCTTGTTCGTACCGCCGGATCACGGGATGCCGGGGGATGGGGTGGTGGCGTTGAGTGAGCAGCTGAACCCGGACTGCAGCCAGTGGCTGGTGTGTGAGGTAGATTTGGAGGAAGTGCGGCGGGTGAGGCGGGAAGGGCAGGTGTTTACCTGGCGGGACTGGCCGGAGCAGTTCGAGAGAGTCCTGTGATGACTGTGGCGGCCTCTTCGCGGGCAAGCCCGCTCCCAAATGCGTAGCCTTCTGGCTTGCGCTGTACGTGTGGGAGCGGGCTTGCCCGCGAAGCAGCCGCCGCAGTTACATCAGGTTACTTCACTTCGACGGCCAGGCTTTCGGCAATCTTGCTCTGCCACAGGGCAGGGCCAGTGATGTGTACCGATTCACCGTTGCTGTCCACGGCGACGGTCACCGGCATGTCCTTGACTTCGAACTCGTAGATCGCTTCCATGCCCAGCTCGGCGAAGGCCAGTACCTTCGACTTGCGGATGGCCTGGGCGACCAGGTAGGCAGCGCCGCCAACGGCCATCAGGTACACGGCCTTGTTGTCCTTGATCGCCTCGATGGCGGTCGGGCCACGCTCGGACTTGCCAATCATGCCCAGCAGGCCAGTCTGCTCAAGGATCTGGCGAGTGAACTTGTCCATACGGGTAGCAGTGGTCGGGCCGGCTGGGCCTACCACTTCGTCACCCACCGGGTCGACCGGGCCGACGTAGTAGATGAAGCGGCCTTTCAGGTCTACCGGCAACTCTTCGCCACGGTTGAGCATTTCAACCATGCGCTTGTGCGCGGCATCACGGCCGGTCAGCATCTTGCCGTTGAGCAGGATGGTTTCGCCCGGCTTCCAGCTGGCCACTTCTTCCGGGGTGATGTCGTCGAGGTTGACGCGACGGGCGCTCGGGCCGGCTTCCCAGACGATTTCCGGGTAAGCGTCCAGCGACGGCGCTTCCAGTTCTGCCGGGCCGGTGCCATCGAGCACGAAGTGGGCGTGGCGGGTAGCAGCGCAGTTGGGGATCATGCACACCGGCAAGGACGCGGCGTGGGTCGGGTAGTCCATGATCTTGACGTCGAGCACGGTGGTCAGGCCACCCAGGCCCTGGGCGCCGATGCCCAGCTGGTTGACCTTGTCGAACAGCTCCAGGCGGATTTCTTCCAGGCGGTTCTGTGGGCCACGGGCTTTCAGTTCGTGAATGTCGATGGACTCCATCAACACTTCCTTGGCCATGACCGCGGCCTTCTCGGCGGTACCGCCGATGCCGATGCCGAGCATGCCAGGCGGGCACCAGCCAGCACCCATGGTCGGCACGGTCTTCAGTACCCAGTCGACGATCGAGTCGGACGGGTTGAGCATGGCCATCTTCGACTTGTTTTCCGAGCCGCCGCCCTTGGCTGCGACATCGACTTCCACCTTGTCGCCGGGGACTATGGAGTAGTGGATCACTGCCGGGGTGTTGTCCTTGGTGTTCTTGCGGGCACCGGCCGGGTCGGCCAGGATCGAAGCGCGCAGGACGTTTTCAGGCAGGTTGTAGGCGCGACGCACACCTTCGTTGATCATGTCGTCGACGCTCATGGTGGCGCCATCCCAGCGCACGTCCATGCCCACGCGGATGAACACGGTGACGATACCGGTGTCCTGGCAGATTGGACGATGGCCGGTGGCGCACATGCGCGAGTTGATCAGGATCTGGGCGATGGAATCGCGTGCAGCAGGCGATTCCTCACGCAGATAGGCCTCGTGCATGGCCTGGATGAAATCGACGGGGTGGTAGTACGAGATGAATTGCAGGGCGTCGGCGACGCTCTGAATCAGGTCGTCTTGCTTGATCACGGTCATGCAGCGCGCTCCTCTTAAAGACGGGAACATTCAAAAAGACGCTCGACATAGCCGACCAGCACGTCGAAGCGCCTTGCAAGGCGCCGGCAGGTCAGGCCGACGGAAAAAGGCGCGGCAGTATAGCGCGCATCCGTGCCCGGCACACCTGCGGCCGGTCTGGACCATGGTCGGCAGCGCGCAGGCATCTATTTTGCTGGTGTGCTCTGCTTGGCTTACAGTGAGCCTTGGACAGCAGGAGATGTACCGAACATGCCCGAAATTTGCGTGGGCGAGCGCCGCTGGCTGGTGCCCATTGGCAGCAACCTGCTCGATGCCCTCAACGAGGCGGGGCTGAATGTGCCTTACAGTTGCCGCGCCGGCAGTTGCCACGCCTGCCTGGTGCGCTGCCTGGAAGGGCAACCGGCAGACGCTTTGCCCGAGGCATTGGCATTGGAGAAACATGCCCAGGGCTGGCGTCTGGCTTGCCAGTGCCGGGTGGTCGAGGACCTGCGTGTGGCGTTGTACGACCCCCAGCAGGGTGGCGTACCGGCGCAGGTCTGTGCGTTGGACTGGTTTGGCGATGTGTTGCGCCTGCGGTTGCGCCCCGATCGGGTGGTGCGTTACCAGGCGGGGCAGCACGTGGTGCTGTGGCTAGGCGCGGTTGCTCGGCCTTATTCCTTGGCCAGCCTGCCGGGCGAGGATGATTTTCTCGAGTTTCATATCGATTGCCAGCGGCCTGGTGCCTTTTGCGACAAGGCGCGTGGTCTGCAGGTCGGCGATGAGATGCGTTTGGGGGAGTTCAGAGGCGGAGCCCTTCATTACGACCCTGATTGGCAGGAGCGGCCGCTGTGGTTGCTGGCTGCGGGAACCGGGCTGGCGCCGCTCTGGGGTATCTTGCGCGAAGCGTTGCGCCGGGGGCATCGGGGCGAAATCCGGGTGGTACATGTGGCGCGGGATCCGGCTGGGCACTATCTGGCGGAGAAGCTGCTGAAGCTGCCAGGGGTCAGTGTCGAGCTGGTGCTGGTGGAGCATGTGGATGAAGCGTTGGCCGGGATGCGGCTGTTGTCGCGACAGACGGTGGCGCTGCTGTGTGGGGCACCGGGGAGTGTCGAGCGGTTTGCCCGACGCATGTTCATGGCAGGGGTACCGCGGGGACAGGTGTTTGCTGATGTGTTCGTCGAGCATGCCTGAGTAGCATTTGAAGTGCGAAGGGCCGCAAAGCGGAAGTGTCAGATTTTTTGTGTGCGGGCCGGTAACGGCCTGCCGTCAGGCAGGCCCTGACTTTCACCAGGTCGGCCTGATGAACCGATCTCCGTACAAAATCGCGAATTGATTCATCGCACTTTTCCAATCATGCGCCGCTGAGCCCCAGTTTGCCGTGATGTTTCGCAGCCCCAGCCAGATCAGCTTGGTAGCTGCGTCATCGTTCGGGAAATGGCCTCGGGTCTTGATGATCTTGCGCAGCTGGGCATTGATACTCTCGATGGCGTTGGTGGTGTAGATCACTTTCCGGATGGCTGGTGGGAAGACAAAGAAGGGAATCACTCGATCCCAGGCGCGTCTCCAGGCCGCAACGACCGTTGGATACTGCTTGCCCCAGGGCCCGTTTTCAAACTCATCGAGTGCCTGCTCAGCCGCTTCGGCGTTGATGGCCTGGTAGATCGGCTTGAGCGCCTTGGCCAGTGCCCGCCGCTTGTCCCAGGCTGCAAAGTCCAGGCTGTTGCGGATCAGGTGCACGATGCACGTCTGCAGAGTCGTCTCTGGAAACACGGCGCTGAGAGCCTCTGGCATGCCTTTGAGGCCATCGGTCACGGCAATCAGCACATCCTCGACACCACGTGTCTTGAGATCGTTAAAGACCTTCATCCAGAACTTCGCACCCTCGGTGTTCTCGATCCAGATGCCCAAGATATCGCGCGTCCCGTCGGGTAGAACGCCCAGCGCCAAGTAAATGGCCTTGTTGCGCACCAAGCCTTCTTCGCGGATCTTCACCCGCAGTGCATCGAAGAAAATGACCGGGTACATGGGCTCTAGTGGCCGCTGCTGCCACGCGCCAATTTCTTCCATGACCTCGTCTGTCACAGAGCTGATGAAGTCGGGTGAGACCTCTGTTCCATACTGCTCGGACAGAAAGGCTCGGATCTCTCTGACCGTCATGCCACGGGCGTACATGGCGATGATCTTGTCATCGAAACCGGTGTACCGCCGCTCATGCTTGGGGATGAGAATGGGCGCAAAACTGCCGTCTCGGTCACGAGGAATTTCCAGCCGCAGCGGGCCATCGCCGGTCAAAACCGTCTTGCCACTCTTGCCGTTACGCTGGTTGGTTTCATCCTCTGGGCGCTGCGCGCCCGGCGGATAACCCAGGTGGTGGCCAAGTTCGGCGTGCAGAGCGCGTTCGATCAAGGCCTTCTTGAACGCCGCAGAGGCATCCTCGATAGCCTCTGCGGTCATCAGGCCCTCACCGAACTGCTCCAGCAGCTCTTTGGGGATTTTGGGCAGGTCACGCAAGGGTTTCTTTTTGGTTGGCATACATGCACCTCTTACTCATGTTATGCCCGAACACAAAATTTCTGACACCCTCCGCAAAGCGGCCCCTCTTTCATGCGGCGCTGCGCTCGGCGACGGGCACCTCGGCCAGCCCCCGCCGATAGAGAACCAGGTAATACGACCCCAATCCGATCAACCAGCAGAACACTGCCGTCCACACATTGTGCGACAGGAAGTGCGCCCCCTGCATCATCCTGCCCACCGACAGTATCGACCCTGCTGTCAAGGCCACTACAAATGCCACTCGCGCCAGGCGTGGCTTGCGATCACGCAGCAGGAAGAACAAGGCGAACAGGCAGAAACCGGTCGCTGCATGCCCGCCCGGCCAGCACAGCCCAGGCTTGTCGGTAGGCGGCCGTGGCTCCAGCAGCTTGCTGTAGGTTTCGGTGCCGCCAAACTGGGTCAGGCTCCAAGGGCACTGCACCTGGGTGACTTTTTTCAGCGGCGTGACAAACGCCGTGGACAAGCCCAGTGCCAGCACCAGGCAGCCCAGTTCACGGCGCCAGCCAAACAGGCGCTTCCAGAAAAAGCTCGCGGCAAAGGTCAGCAGCGATATCACCCCCAACAGGATCACCACTTGCTTGACCCGGTCATGCAGGATGTTTTCCAACAGGTAACTGTGGCGGCCAATGAACTGCCCGGCAGCGGGGTCGAAGAACAGGTTGGCGACATCCATGTCGACTGAAGTCAGCTCCAGCAGGATCAAGGCCACCGCAGTCGCCAGGGGAATCCCCAGGTACAGCCAGTAGTTGATCGGGCGAGGGCGGGTGCGTTGCTGCATGACGGCTCCAGGGCGCGAAAAAGATCGGGCATTGTCGACCGCCCGCTATCCTGTGTCCGTGAAGGATCAGTGAAAAAACCGTCAAGTGCGGTGAATTTTCCCCAGGGCTGGCACCGTGCAGGCATAGGCCTTAAGCTGCGCCTGCCGCGCACCACAGCGAGAAGCGCCGCACAGGAGAAACCGATGCGCATTCTTTTGGTTGAAGACAACCGCGATATCCTGGCCAACCTGGCCGATTACCTGGGCATGAAAGGCTACACCGTCGACTGCGCCCAGGATGGCCTGTCCGGGCTGCATCTGGCCGCCACCGAACACTACGACCTGATCGTACTCGACATCATGCTGCCAGGCATCGATGGCTACACCCTGTGCAAGCGCCTGCGCGAAGATGCCCGCCGTGACACGCCGGTGATCATGCTCACTGCCCGTGACCAGCTGGACGACCGCCTGCAGGGCTTCCGCTCGGGGGCTGACGACTACCTGCTCAAGCCATTTGCCCTGTCGGAGCTGGCGGCGCGCATCGAAGCGGTGCTGCGCCGTGCCCAGGGCGGTGGGCGGCGCACCCTGCAGGTGGCTGACCTGAGCTACGACCTCGATACCCTGGAGGTTACCCGCCAGGGTCGCCTGTTGAAGCTCAACCCGGTCGGCCTCAAGCTGCTGGCGGTACTGATGCAGAAAAGCCCGCACGTACTGCGCCGCGAGGTGCTGGAAGAAGCCTTGTGGGGCGACGACTGCCCTGATAGCGACAGCCTGCGCAGCCATGTGCATCAGCTGCGCCAGGTGATCGACAAACCGTTTGAGAAACCGTTGCTGCATACCGTCCATGGCGTCGGCTATCGCCTCGCCGAGGGCCGCGATGGAGTTTAAGCAAAGCCTTGCCCAGCGCATCATCATCGCCTTTGCCCTGATGAGCGCGCTGGTGGCCGGGGCCTTCGCATTCGGTATCGTCGGCACGGTGCACCTGGTCGAAGAGCGACTGATTTCCTCGGTACTGGGCGGTGACCTGCAGCGCCTGCTGCGTATGGACAGCGTCAGTGACTGGAGTCATCGGCCTCGTCCAGACCAGCTGTTCTATTTCAGTGGCGGGCGTGACGACTTCGAGCTGCCCAAGGACCTGCGTCACCTCGACCGCGGTTTCCACGAGGTGTTCCGAGACCAGCTGTCCTACCACGCCATGGTCGAGATCGTCGATGGTCGCCGTTATGTACTGCTGCAGGACCAGAGCGACTTCGAGGAGCGCGAGCGCGTGCTTTTTGCCGTGGTTGTGGTGGGCTTCGTGCTCAGCCTGGTGCTGGCGGTCATCCTTGGCTGGCTGGTTGCACGTCGGGTAATGGCACCGGTCATCCGCCTGGCGCGTCAGGTGCGCCACCGCGATCAACTACTGGGCCTGGCCCCGCCGCTGGCTCCGGATTATGCGGCAGACGAAGTCGGCCAGCTTGCAGTGGCTTTCGACGATACCCTGGGTCGCCTGCGTGATGCGCTGACCCGCGAGCGGCTGTTCACCAGCGACGTCAGCCACGAGCTGCGCACGCCGTTGATGGTGTTGGCTACCTCGTGTGAGCTTCTGATGGAAAACCCTGGCCTCGATGCCCGCGCGCGTAGCCAGGTGGAGCGCGTGGCGCGGGCCACCGAAGAGATGCGCGAGCTGGTCAAGACCTTCCTCATGTTGGCCCGCGCGCAGCGTGATGAGGGGGCAGTGGCGTCACGGGCGACCCTGCGCGAAGTGGCCGACGAGCTCATCGGGGTGTGGCGTGACACCATCGAACAGAAAGGCCTCACCCTGTATTTCGATGGCCGCGTGAGCGCTAGCCCTGTGCTGTACAACGCCACCTTCCTGCAGTCGGTGATGGGCAACCTGCTGCGCAATGCGGCGCACTACACCGACAGTGGGTATATCCGCCTGAGCCTGGAAGCCAACGGTTTCAGCGTAGAGGACAGCGGCGTGGGTATCCCCGAAGAGCAGCGTGAGGCCATGTTCAGGCCGTTCGTGCGGGGCGATGAACGGCGTGGCGAGGGGCTTGGGCTGGGGCTTTCGCTGGTGCAGCGGATCTGCGACGACCAAGGTTGGCGTGTCACCCTGACATCCACCTTGCCGCATGGCTGCCGCTTCCAGGTGGACCTGAGCAACACCGCGACCAAAGGCGACCCGGACGCCCTGGTCGAGTAATTTCTTGTATCAGGTCAACGGGTGCCCAACGTTTTTTTCACATTGGCATGACCTGATTCCAACGCTTGCATGACTAGTGTGGGCGCAATGGAGTCAGGAGATGCCCAATGCGTAGCCCCATCAAGCTTGAATTTTCCGAGAAGTACGACAAAGACCATGCGCGCGAGTACTTTCTCAAGCACCAGGACGGCCTGGCGCGACGCCTTTCCCACAAGCGAGATGAGCAGTTGGCGCGCCGCGCCTTGGCATTGGCGGGCGAGCCTGGCCTGGTACTCGACCTGCCATGCGGAGCGGGCCGTTTCTGGCCGCTGTTGGCGGAAAAGCCCAATCGGGTAATCATCGGTGCCGACAACTCCGAGGCCATGATCGAGACAGCCTGTGCGGCGCAACCGCCAGAAGTTGTGGCACGGGTACGGCCTTTGCAGACTTCTGCATTTGCCATCGACCTGCCAGATAACGCCGTGGACAGTATTTTCTGCATGCGCCTGTTCCATCACATTGGCGAGTCGGCGCACAGAAAGACCATTCTTTCGGAATTTCAACGGGTTAGCCGTGATAGTGTGATCCTTTCCCTGTGGGTGGATGGCAACTTCAAGGCCTGGCGGCGGAAAAAGCTGGAGCAGCGCCGTAGCGCCAAGGCCGAGCAGGACAATTACCAGAACCGTTTCGTGTTACCTGCCGAAACGGTCGAAGAAGAATTCAGGGCCGCCGGCTTCAGAATCCAGGAACGCCTCGACTTCCTGCCGTTCTATGCCATGTGGCGGGTCTATGTATTGCGTAAGGGGTAGTGTTTGATGGCTGTAGCCCATAAAGGGGAAGCGCAGTTCGATTTTTACTGGCGCCAGCAAGGCGAGTGGGTCGAGGAGCCTAACCAGCGCCGCGGCGGCGAGAGTGGCGTGCAACGCCTCAACGATGCCGATGGCAAGCTGTTGTATGCCAAACGCCAGGTCGGGCATATCTACCGCAGCCTGTTGCACCCTTTTGGTCGGCCGACCGTGTTGCGTGAACTCGATGCGCTGAACAGTTTCGAGCAGTTGGGCGTGCGTGTACCGCGCATCGTCTTCTGTGGCGCGCAGCGCGATGCCGAGCACCAGTGGCGCGCGCTGCTGGTCAGCGAAGCGCTGGACGGTTTTGTCGAACTCGACACCTGGCATGCCGAAGGTGCCCGCGAGCGTTACCCGCAAGTGGTGCATGAGCGCATGCTCAAGGACCTGGCGGACAACCTGGCGCGGATGCACCTGGGGCACTGGCAGCACGGCTGCCTGTATGGCAAGCACGTATTCATCAAGGTAATTGGCGAAGGCGAGCAGGCCCGCGTCGAAGTGGCGCTGCTGGACCTGGAAAAGTGCAGGCGGCGTATCAGCTGCCAGCGGGCGGCCGGCAATGACTTGCGTCAGCTACGCCGCCATTCGTCGCTCAATGACGCGGAATGGCGGACGCTGCTCTACTTTTACAAGATGGCGTTTGGCAGCGCTGTCAAAGGGTTAGAGTAATGAAACTAGAAATTGCTCGAGCTTTGTTCCTGGTAGCTGGCCTGGCGGTGACCACCGTGGCGGTGGCTGCCTGGGAAGAGCCGAGGCCAACCGTGTTCAGCAAGGCTGAGATGGCAGACCAGTGCGCGTTGCCGCGGGATGCAAAACCGCAGCAGCAGGCCCGGAGCGAGCCAGACCAGGACCTTTTGCTGTTCCTGTTTGGCCTGCGTCAAGGGTTGCGGTCACAGGGATGAACCCTGCGTTAGCTGGAAAAGCCAGAGGCCTCGCGATTGCGGGGCCTTTGGTTTTTTGCGTCTGCCTTGCCGGCCTCTTCGCGGGCAGCCCGCCCCAAGGTCGGTTCAAGCGATTGCAGGTGCCTTGGCGCTCGCCTTGTGCGCCAGCAGGGTGTAGATGCACGGCAACACAAACAAGGTAAACAACGTGCCAATCGACATCCCGGTGGCAATCACCATACCGATGTCAAACCGGCTGACCGCTCCTGCCCCGCTTGCCAGAATCAGCGGCACCATGCCGAACACCATAGCCGCAGTGGTCATCAGCACCGGCCGCAGGCGAATGGCCGCTGCTTCCTCGATCGCTTCGCGCACACTCAAGCCACGCTCATCGCGTAGCTGATTGGCGAACTCGACGATCAGGATACCGTGCTTGCTGATAAGCCCGATCAATGTCACCAGCCCGACCTGGGTGTAGATGTTCATGCTCGACACACCCAGGAACAGCGGCAAAAGCGCGCCACAGATGGACAACGGCACTGTCACCAGAATCACCAACGGGTCGCGGAAGCTTTCGAACTGTGCAGCCAGTACGAGGAAAATGATCGCCAGCGCCAGGCCGAAGGTGACCCACAATGCGCTGCCTTCCTGTACATACTGGCGGGCCGCGCCGGCGTAGTCGAAGGCAAAGCCTTCCGGGGCCTCTTCGCGAGCGATGTCCTGCACGGTCTTGAGCGCCTCGCCCAGGCTGACCATGGGCACGCCCTGAATGATCGCAGCGTTCAGTTGCTGGAACTGGTTGAGCTGGCGTGGGCGAGCGCGGTCGGTGAGGGTGATCAGGGTCGACAGCGGTAGCAACTGGCCCTGGTCGTTCTTCACGTAGTAGTTGTTCAGCCAGCCGGGGTTGTCGCGGTAAGGCCGTTCAACCTGGGCGATCACCTTGTAACTGCGGCCTTCAAGGGTGAAACGGTTGATTTCCGCCTCGCCCAGCAGGGTCGCCAAGGTGCCGCCGAGGGTGTCCATCGACACCCCCATCTGCGCCGCCTTTGCCCGGTCGATGTCCACCACCACTTCGGGTTTGTCGAAGGCAAGATCGATATCGAGGAAGGCGAACTTGCCCGATTCCTGAGCGCGCGTCTTGATGCGTTGGGCCACGTCCAGCAGTGCCGGGTAGTCGCCAGCGGTATTGATCACGAACTGGAATGGCAAGCCCTCGCCAGTGCCGGGTAACGAAGGCAGGTTGAAGCCGAAGATCTGCAGCCCGCTGATTTCCTCGAGTTTGGCCTGCACCAGCGGCAGTAGCTCCATCTGCGTGCGTTCGCGCTCGTTCCAGGGCTTGAGCAAAAAACCACCGATACCGGTCTGCACGCCGTTGAAGCCGTTGATCTGAAACGACGAGTAATACTCGGGGAAGGCCTTGAACAGCGGTGTGAACTGGTCGGTGTAGGCGTTGAGGTAGTCGAGGTTGGCCGGTTGAGGCGAGCTGCTCATCATGAAGATCACCCCCTGGTCCTCGTTGGGCGCCAGTTCGTTCTGGGTGAATTTGAGCAGCACCGGGATCAGGCACAGGATGATCACGGCAAACACCAGCACCACCGGCCGGCTGTCGAGGGTGGCGTGCAGCAAACGCTGGTAGCGCCCTTTCAGGCGTTCGAACAGCTGATCGAGGCGGTGGGCCAGGCCGCTCGGGTTCTGCTCCCGGCGCAGCAGCAGGGCGCACATCATCGGTGACAGGGTCAGGGCAACGATTCCGGAAATGATCACCGCCCCGGCCAGCGTCAGGGCAAACTCCTTGAACAGCGCGCCGGTGAGCCCGGTGAGGAAGCCGATCGGTGCATACACGGCGGCAAGGGTGATGGTCATGGACACCACTGGCATGGCAATTTCGCGCGCGCCTTCCAGGGCTGCATCGAACGGCGACTTGCCTTCTTCCATGTGCCGGTGAATGTTCTCCACCACCACAATGGCATCGTCCACCACCAGGCCGATGGCCAGCACCATGGCGAGCAGGGTCAGCAGGTTGAGCGAGTAGCCCATCATCTGCATGAAGAACAGTACACCGATCATCGACAGCGGTATGGTCACCACCGGAATCAGTACCGAGCGCAGGGCACCGAGGAACAGGAACACCACGACGATGACGATCAGAACCGCTTCGCCCAAGGTCTTGATCACTTCGTCGATCGAGGCCTGGATGAACCGCGTGGCGTCGTAGGCAATCGATACGTTCAGTGCCGAGGGCAGCTGGCTTTCCAGCTCAGGCATGATGCGCCGCACTTCCTTGATGACATCCAGCGGGTTGGCGGCCGGGGTGGCCTTGATGCCGATATAGACCGACGGGGTGCCGTCGAACGAGCTGACCGTGTCGTAGTTTTCTGCGCCCATCTCGACCCGCGCCACATCGCCCAGCAGCACGCGGCTGTCACCGCTGGTCTTGAGCGGCAGGGCGGCGAACGCCTCGGCCGACTTCAGCTCGGTGCTGGCGTTGACGCTGGTGACCACGTATTCGCCTTTCACCTCGCCAGCGGCGGAAAGGAAGTTGTAGCGGCGTACGGCATTGGTCACGTCGGTAGCCGAAAGGCCGAAACCGGCCAGCTTCACCGGGTCCAGCCACAGGCGCATGGCGAACACCTGGTTGCCGAGGATCTCCGCCTCGGCCATGCCCGGCAGAGTGGCCAGCTTGGGCTGGATAACCCGTGACAGGTAGTCGGTGATCTGCGGGTTGCTCATTTCCTTGCTGTAGAAGCTGACGTACATCAGCGCCGAGGCGTCGGCAGCTTCCTTGCTCAGTACCGGGTCTTCGGAGTCCTGGGGTAGCTTGTTTCGCACCTCATTGGCCTTGGCCAGCAGCTCGGTGAACAGCCGGTCGCTGTCGGCGCCAATGCGCGCGTAAATGGAAATGATCGAGAAATTCTGCCGGCTCACCGAGGTCATGTAGTCGATGCCTTCGGCGCTGGCCAGGCTTTGCTGCAATGGCTGGGTGATATAGCCCTGAATGGTTTCGGCGTTGGCCCCGGGGTAGGCGGTGGTGACCGTGATCAGGGCGTTTTCCATTTGCGGGTACTGGCGGATCTGCAGCTTGTTCCAGGCCTGGAAGCCGAGCAGCAGAATCAGCAGGCTGACCACGCTGGCCAGCACCGGGCGTTGGATGAACGTGTCGGTGAACGCCATGTCAGCCTCCTGAGTCCTTGGCCGCTGCGCCCGGTTCGGGCTTGAGGGCGTTGTCCTGGCCTATGCGTATTGCGGCACCGGGTGTGAGTTTCAGCTGCCCGGCGGTGACCACCTGTTCCCCGGCCTGCAGGCCTTCGCTGACTACAACCACGCCGTCTCGGCGCTCGCCAGTCTTTACCGTGCGCTGTTCGGCGACCAGCTGGGGTTGGCCCTTGTCGTCGTACACCGGTTTGCCATCCTTGTCCTTTCTCGGTGAGGCGACATACACCGAGTTGCCATACAGGGTGTAGGTAATGGCGCTTTCCGGCACCACCACTTGCGGCTGCGGGTTGGGCAGCAGAATCAACAGGCTGGCGAACATGCCTGGCAGCAGTTTGCCGTCGGGGTTGGCCATGGTGGCGCGTACCAGCAGGTTGCGCGTGGTTTCCTCGACCTTGGGGTTGATGGCGCTGAGGCTGCCGGGGAAGCGCTGACCCGGGTAGGCGGCCACTTGCACCAGCACCTGCTGGCCCAGGCTCAGGTGTGGCAGCGCCTGTTCCGGCACGTTGAAGTCTACGTACAGGCTGGAGGTGTCTTGCAGGGTGGCGATCACAGTGCCGGCGGCCAGGTACTGGCCGATGTCCACCTGGCGGATGCCGATGGTGCCGCTGAAAGGTGCATTGATGCGTTTCTTGATCTTCTGCGCCTTAAGCTGCTCGACCACCGCCTGGTTGCGCCGGTACTGGGAGGAAAGGCGGTCGAACTCGCCGCGGGAGATGGCCGAATCGCCCACCAGCTGGCTGCCACGGCCGAAGTCGACCTTGGCCAGGCCCAGGTCGGCCAGGGCGGTACCGAGCAGGGCTGTTTCCTGATCGTCGTTGAGCTGCAAGAGCAGTTGCCCGGCCTTGACCTGTTGGCCTGAGTCGAAGTGCAGGGATTTGACGATGCCTTCCACCTCCAGGCTCAGATCCACGCCCTGCAGCGCCTTGAGGCTGCCGACAGCGGGCAGGCGCTCTTGCCACGGGCGCTGTTCGGCCATGGCAGCCGCCACGGTGATGGGGGGCTTGGGGGCAGTGAACATCTGGATCTGCTGGTAGATCGAGAAGGCTTTGTAACCCCCCAGGGCCAGCACGATCAGCAGAACCACGGCCAACATGATGAGCATGCGGCGGCGCAGCATAGGTCCGGTTCCTTGGATGCAGTTGTTATTCGCTTCTACACGACAACGGGCGATCCTGCCCACGTGCGGATGGGGGAAGTATTGACTGTTTTTCCGGAGGTGGGGCGTGAAATGCCTGTGCCGGCCTTTTCGCGGCTAAAGCCGCTCTCATCAAACAAAATGCAACCCATTGTTTTCTAAGCACTCAAGCGGCCACCAGTTGATACCCCAGTTTCCGGGCTTTGCGAAGCAAAGCCCGGACCTGCCGGTCTTGGCTTCTGGTTTCGAACTCCTCAAGACCTTGTTCAACATAAGCCTGCTTCTTGGTTAACAGGTTGTACACCAGACGTGCCAACTGATGCGCAGTGGCCTTGATGGCGCAGCTGGTATCCATTCGAGTCAGTCTGGCTCGGTGCGATGCGCCAATGAAACCCTTGTCGTTACGGGCATTGGATGCAGCCTGCTTGAGTGCTTGCGCTGCTCGATTGACTATTTTGGGCCCACCACCTGCCAGTCGATGACCGCCGGAAATTCGGGTAGGGGGAGCCAGTCCCAACCAAGAGCAGAAGTGCTGTGAGGACGGGAAGCGTGATAGATCTGTACCGATCTCCCCTGCCAGCACTAATGCAGTGTCCACCCCAATGGTTGGAATTGCGGTTAGGTCCACGCCAAGAACTTTCCACAAAGTCTGATGCAATACAGTCTGTTGGGCGCCGTTTCGGTGTGGGCTCCGTAAAGGCTTCTTGGATGGCTCTGGCTTGTTTTGCAGCACCGGCAACTGCTCTAACGCGGCTTTTATGGCGTCGTCACAATCTGCAATTTGCTGCTCCAGGAAGTCATAGGCAGCCAATTCCTGAGTTAGCGCATGCAAATGCTCGCGCCGCCAATTGCCATGAAGACTCCGAGCGACAGCCTCCTTGCCTGCCTTGATGCGGCGGTCGGTTAGTTCAGCCAGTTGCACTGGGTCCCGTTCACCTGCGCAGATGGCCCGCAAAATCTTCATGCCAGTTACACCGGAAATATCACTGATGACATTGGCCAGCTGGATGTTCATTTGGCTCATGGCCTTTTGCATCCGGTTCAGCGTCTGCGCCTGGTCTTTCACTTTGGAAGCACGCTGCCTGACCAATGACCGGACGCAGCAGGTCAGATCATCGGGGCGGAATGCGCCTCTGAGCAGTCCATGAGTCATCAGCTGCCAGATCCACTGGCAATCCAGCACATCTGATTTACGGCCCGTGATTTGCCGAGTTGCTCTGGCATTGACGAGATAAACGTCAAAACCGCGCTCGCTGAGAATCTCGTAAATTGGAATCCAATAAACCCCCGTGGATTCCATGGCAACGACCTTGATCCCCAGGCTTTCAAGCCAGTTAGCCATCTTGAGCAGGTCGTCAGTAAAGGACGTGAACGACTGGACGGGATTTTCGTGCCGGGGATCGACCGCCACGAAATGCTCTCGACCACCGACATCGATCGCCGCGCAATCGGGATGGACGACGGTAAAGCGTTGCTTGGAAGGCTTGCGCGCCATGATGAATCCTCGCAGGATAAAGGGCGCGCGGGGCACACGGTGGCGAAAGGGTTCACTCTCTCATACGTGGTCACAGCTGAATCAGCTGATGCCTACAGGGACTTCACGCCGATACCGTGCGGATCACTCTCCTACGCGGGTGTGCAGACACACACCAGTGCTGGCTACGATCTCTGTCCCGCGCACACGAACCCTAACAAAGCAAAAGGCGGCTGGCCCTACCGGGCCAACCGCCTTTTCTTTTTCAAAATGTCAGCGTCGCTGCGGAACTGAAGCCGTACACCTCATGTTTGCTGCGCGACAGCGCAGCCCGGAAGGGCTGGGTGATCTCCTACAGGGACTGTGTAGAACCCTGTGGGATCGGCTTTAGCTGGGAGAAGGCCAGTGAATGCAACAGAAAAATCAGACGAGATGCAGGTGGTTGTCCCAGAAGCCGGACGGCAGGTTCATCGGTTGCCCGACCAGTTCGGCCTTGCGGCAATCGTAGAACCGGCAGCGGCCCTGCCCGGAGGTGACGACAAAGCCGTCCTTCACCGCGCCAACGCCTGCGCAGTCGGGCATCGGGGCATCCAGCCGCACCGCGCCGCTGTCCAGGTCCCAGACGAACAGGCGGTTGGCCCGCGGTGCCGTCAGCGCCACCAGCCGCAGCTCGCTGTGGATGGCAACGCTTGCGGTGTATTGGGCCATGGCTTGCAGTTGCCGCTCCGGTACCGGGAAGGCCTTGAATGGCTCGCCCGGGCGCTTGATCGCCAGCAGCTCGGCAGTTTCATCGGCATCGCCCATGAACTGCTGGCAGGCGGCGATGGTGCCATCGCTGGCCACTGCCAGGTGTCGCACGCTGTTCATCTGCTGGGCCAGGGTTTCCTTGCTCAGCAGGGTGCCGTCGCGCTGCATCAGCACCAGGCTCGGTTGCATGGCGTCGAGGTTCATCTCGACACGGCTTTCGGCCTCGGTACGGATACCGCCGTTGGCCACGACCAGCGTTTCACCGTCAGGCAGCCAGGCAACCTCGTGCGGGCCGATACCGTGGGTCGGAATTTCACCGGTGTGTACCAGGCGTTCGCCTTCGAAACGGTACACGCCAAGCACGCCGCGCCCTGGGTCGGTGGTGTCGTTCTCGGTGGCATACAGCCATTCGCCGCCTTTGTGCACGACGGCGTGGCCATAGAAGTGCCGGTTCGGCTGCGAGGCTACCGTTTGCAGCAGGCGCCCGTCACGCAGGTCGATCAGGTAGCTTTCGGTACCTGGGCGGCGGGCGACGAACAGAGCGATTGGCTGCTCGGGGTGGTGGATGATGGCATGGCAACGCTGAGCGACCTGCGTGCTGAACACCTGTGTACCGTCCAGGCGAAAACCTACGGCATAGTGCTGGCCGTCGCCGTTGTCACGCGCCGAGAGCAGCAAGGGTTCGCTGCCTTTGCTGCGGAACAGGCTCCAGCCGCCCAAGGTGAGGGCACTGAGCAATACGCTACCGAGTTTGAGTGCCTGGCGTCGCAGCATGATCAGTCACCGTCGTTGGCATTGAAGCCCAGCTGGATGTTCAGCGCCTTGGCCAGATCGCCTTCGTGCAGGCGGTGGACGACGTTCAAGCTGTCGTAGATCTGGTTGAGGGTTTGCTGACCAGCGTCGTCGGCCAGCAGTTCACCGAGCGTTTTCTGGTTGTCGGCCAGCAACTTGAGCGAGGTAGCGTAGGCGGCGTCGATCTTGTCCGCCAGCGCTTTCTGATCGCTGGGCAACAGGCCGCGCAGGCCCTGGTTGTCTACCCCGACCCAGACGGCTTCGGCGGCCTTGAGGCTGGCCTGCAGGCTGTTCATCGAGTTGTGGCTGCGCCAGGCCTCGGCCTGCAGCGGCTGCGGGATGCCCTTGCTCTGACGGCCCATCGGTGCGCCGAGCTTCTTCTTCAGGGTGTCCAGGGCGGTCACCTGGGCGCGCAACAGATCGGCGATAGCCTCATGGGAGTCGGCATAGCGCTGGTTGGGGAACTTGGTCATCTGCGAAAGCATGCCGTCGGTGCTGTTCCAGCCTTTGAGAATCTCCTCTGCCAAGGCCTTCTGGTGCGCGCCGATGGCCACCAGCAGCGGGCAGTAGCGGGCTTTCTGTTCGGCAGTGGCGATGTCCGGCTTGCTGTCGAACAGGATGTACTCATAGGCCGACAAGCCACGTACCACTACGCTGGACTTGCCCAACGCCTCAGCATCAACCGGCTTGTCGCCGTTGACCAGTTGCTCGACCTGACGCCCGACCAGGTTTTTCTTGTCAGGCCAGAATTGTACCTGCCAGGCGCGGTTGCCTTCAGCCAACGGGCCGACCAGTAGCGGTTGCAGCTCGGCCCAGGCTTTTTGTGCATTGAGGAAGTCGGCGCGGGCTTTGTCCAGGCTTTCCTTGCCTTCGCAATAGGCCAGGGCACTGGCAGCCAGCGTACGGTCGGCTTCGACCCAGCGGCTGTAGGTAGGCAGGATCACCTGGTTGGCGATGGCGGCGGAGGTCACTGCTTGCGGGTCTTGTGGCGAGCAGGCACCGAGGGCGAGTGCGGCGAGGCTGGTGAACAACAGTTTGGGTCGGAACATGCCCGGCTCCTTTGCGCGTTTAAAGTGAGTTCAGGAACGCGAGCAACGCAGCGCGCTGCTCGGCATCGAAAGTGAGTACGAAATTGCGTGCCGCCTCGGCTTCGCCACCGTGCCACAGCACGGCCTCAAGCAGGTTGCGGGCGCGGCCGTCATGCAGGAACTGGCTATGGCCACTGACCGTTTCGCTCAGGCCGATGCCCCACAGTGGCGGCGTACGCCAGTCCTGGCCGTTGGCGGCGAATTCGGTGCGCTCGTCGGCCAGCCCCGGGCCCATGTCATGCAGCAGCAGGTCGCTGTAGGGGCGGATAACCTGATTGGCCAACGCGGGTTCGGTGGCGTCGGCGGCGGTGGTGAACTGCGGTGTGTGGCAACCTTGGCAACCCGCCTGGTAGAACAGGTTCTTGCCCGCCAGCACCTGTGGCGAGCCGACGTCACGGCGGGCCGGCACAGCCAGGTTGCGGGTGTAGAACGTGACCAGGCGCAGGATGTTGTCGCTGACTTCTTTCTCGCCATCGGCCCCGTCGCCGTTGGGCGCAGTCAGGCAGCCGGTTTGTGCCGGGGTGCAATCGTCGTTGGGCAGCAGGGTGCTGGTCAGGCCCATGTCGCCGGCAAAGGCGTGCACGTTCTGCTGGTTGACGTTGGGCTGCCCGGCTTTCCAGCCGAAGCGGCCGATCACTGTTTTGCCCTGGGCGTCGTCCCATACACGGTTGGCCCGCCCGCGGATGCCATCGCGGTTACGGTCGTCCGGGTCTTCGTTGGCCAGCAGGTCGGCTTCGGGGATCGCTTCAAGCAGGCCCAGGCCGATCATTGGTGGTGCCACCCGCGCAGAAAAACGCGTGTCGGGGTGCATCACTCCATAGCCGAGCTGGGTGATTTGCAGGGCTGGCTTGCGCAGCTCGACCTGATGGCCGTCCTTGAATGACAGGGTTTCGCGGGTGTAGCTCACCCGCACCTTGCCTTCGGGCGCCACGCCGGGTATGGCCATGTCCTGCAACTGGGTACCGTAGACGGGCTCTGGCACCACGCCGAGGCGCTCGATCACTTTGGCCAGGTAGGGTTGGTCGGGGATCGACAGGCGTACCAGCATACCCACCGCGTTGCTGTCGCCCGGCTCTGGTGGGTGGCCACGGCCGTCGCGCACGTGGCAGTTCTGACAGGCGTTGGTATTGAACAACGGGCCCAGACCATCACGCGCGGTGGTGGTTGACGGCGCAATCACCCAAGGGTTGCGAAAGAAGCTGTTACCCACGGCGAAGTCCAGGCGTAGCTCTGGCGAGAGGTTGGCCGAGGGCAGGGAATAGGCATTGCGGTCGCTGCGCTGCACGGTCGCCTGGCCACCCGACAACGCTTCGCCGGGCTCGGCGTGGGTGAAGCGCGGGGCGTCGTCACAGGCGGCCAAGGCCAAGGCCAGCAGCAGAGGGGGGAGTCGGGACAGCGACAAGGACATCGAGAATCCTGGGCGTGAGCGAAAAACCGGCGTGCAGCTTAGCAGGCCCAGGATCATTGAATAAGAGCAATTTGCGTTTGCTTGATGAAATCGCTGCCAGCGCGGTTGCTCAGGCCATATAGAGCATGAAGTGTCGGTTGACCAGGTTGACGATCAGGTTCTTGTTGCCGCCACCGCGATTATCGCCGGTGACTTCGATGACTTCTTCGCTGGTGTATTCCATGGAGGAGGCGGTAATGCACTTGACCGCGTCCATGTGCGCAGGTTGCCAGTAATCCTGGAATAACCAGATGTTGGTGTCGGCAGACGGGCCGAGGATCAGGCGCAAGGCCTTGTGGTTCTCAGTCGATCTGCCGATCCACGGGATGGCCAGCGAGCCATTCCAGACGTGCTGCGCGCCGACTGCCAGGCTGTTGCTGCGGTTTTCACCGTCGATCAGGGTCAAGGTATAAGGGGTGTTATTGGCGATGGAGCGCAAGTAAGTGACGTTGGCCATGTTTTGTTTCCTTTCAATGTTCAGTTTTTGGGCGGGGTAACGGGCTGGTCGGGGCGCGATAGACATAGGCCGCGAGCAAGGTGATTTCGTTGAACGGGGGGGCGAGCTCGGCGGGATGAAAGCGACCGAGCAGCTGCATCCCATGGTCAATGGCGACTGCTTCGAACATCCGGCGGTCGGTTTCGTTGGGGTCGTAGAGGTAGATCTTGCCGGGGCGGGCAACTACCCGGCACATCTCCTCGGCCACACGGTGGGTGATCGGAGCGCCCATCAGCGTCACGTGAGGGACTGCATGGTCGTCGAGGGGAAAGTCCGGAGCATCGTATTCGTATACGACGATGAGGTTGGGAATGTGCCCGCCAGCGAACGGCCCGTTGGAGATGAGCTGGCCAGCCTTGTTCAGGTTGTACGCATCGTTGAATCCGGTGATGAGGTCTTCCCCATTCATGCGCTGGACGATTCGGCCTTCGCCCCAGACATCAAGAATCTGCAGCACTGTGCCTCCTGTTAGGTTTGATCGAAGGCCTACAGGATGAGCATCTGCGTGCACGCCAGGCAGCGGGAAGCGTTTTACCCGGCAGCAAACGAAAACGCCCGGCACAAGGCCGGGCGTTTGCGGTGAAGCGCTACAGCAGGATCAGAACTCGTGATCCGCAGTGTCCGGGTTCAGGTTGGCAATGCCCAGCTTGCCCGCAGCCTGTTCGATCGACCCGGTCTGCTTGACCAGGGCGGCGATGGCGTCCCGCACAACCTGGTTGCCGGCAGCGTTGTCGGCGGCGATCAGCTGGTCGTAGTGCTCGCCTTTGAGGGCGTGGTCTACGATCACCTGAAGCTTGGCCTCGGTGGCTTCCAGATCGGCCTTGAGGGCTGCATCGGCGGCCGGGTCAACCTTGGCGACCAGCGACGACAGGCTAGGGCCGGTAAGCTTGGTGCCGTCCGGGCGGGTGTACTCGCCCAGGTAGACGTTGCGGATGCCCTTGGCGTCGTAGAAGTGCGAGTAGTGAGTGTTGTCGCTGAAGCAGTCTTGCTCGTCTTCCGGCGAGTTGGCTTCCAGCGAAACTTTCATGCGCTCGCCAGCCAGTTCGCCCAGCGACAGGCTGCCCATGCCGAACAGCATCTTGCGCAGGCCGTCGTTGACAGGCTCGGCTTCCAGCTTGGCGCGGTAGTTGTCGGCGACGTTCGGTGCCCAGTTGCCGACCATCTCTTCGAGGTCGGTGACCAGCAGGTCGGTAACCGCTTTCAGGTAGGCGCGGCGGCGGTCGTTGTGGCCGCCGGTAGCGCCCTGGCCTTCCAGGTAGTCGGATGCCGGGCGATTGCCAGCGCCAGGGCCGGTTCCGTTCAGGTCCTGGCCCCATAGCAGGAATTCGATGGCGTGATAGCCCGTGGCAACGTTGGCCTCGGAGCCAGCCAGCTCGTTCAGGCTAGCCAGTTTCTCGGGGGTGATGTCCTTGACGTCCACCTTCTCTTCACCCACCTGGATCTCGGTGTTGGCGATGATGTTGGCGCTGGCACCCGGGTTGCCCAAGGCGTGCTCGTAGCTCTTGTCGACGTAGTCGATCAGGCCTTCGTCCAGGGGCCAGGCGTTCACTTGGCCTTCCCAGTCGTCGATGATGGTGTTGCCAAAGCGGAAGGTTTCGCTCTGCAGGTACGGTACGCGCGCGGCGAACCAGGCTTCCTTGGCGGCTTTCAGGGTTTCGTCGTTGGGCTTGGCCAGGAACGCATCGACCGCGGTCTGCAGCGTCTTGGCAGTGCTCAGCGAGTCGCTGTACACGGCGTAGACCATGTCGGTGTAATGCTTGACCACGGCTTTGCCGGCTGCTTCGTCGACAGCCCCTGGCGCAGCGGTGGTGGCAGCAGCAGGTGCCTGGGCTTGCGGCGCGGCGGCTTTTTCGTCCTTGCCTTCACCGCAACCGGCGAGGGCGATGGCAATGGCCAGCAGACTGGCGGAGGCCAGAGGCATTCGAATCATTATTGGTTTTCCTGCATCGTGTGGTTGGACCAAAGGGGTGGACCGTGCGCCGTGGCACGCAAAACTACAACATCATGCGAAAGATTTGCATTTGCTGTAAAGGGGCGGGCGCGCAATTCATGTAAATCAGGGGCTCGGCCTGTAACCGGGCAGGTGCCTCAGGACACCGAAACCCGGTTGCGTTGCGCTTGTTTGAGGAAGTGGGTCAGTTCACGGGCCGAAAGGGGCTTGCTGTAGTGGTAGCCCTGGCCCTCGTGGCAACCCTGGGCCACGATGTAGGTTTCCTGCTCGGCCGTTTCCACGCCCTCGGCGATCACCTGCATCCCCAGGCTCTTGCCCAGCTGGATGATGGCGCGAACGATGGTGGCGTCGTCATCGTCGTCGAGCAGGTCCTGAACGAAACTCTTGTCGATCTTGATCTTGTCCAGGGGCAGCGACTTCAGATAGCTGAGGGACGAGTAGCCGGTGCCGAAGTCGTCGATGGCAATCAGCGCCCCGGAGCGGCGCAGGCTCAACAGGTGCTGGGCGGCGGTGCTGATGTCTTCCATCAGGCCGGTTTCGGTGACTTCCAGTTCCAGGCTGCGCGGTGGTAGGCGATAGGCTTGCAGCAGGTTGTTGACCACCCGTGGCAGCTCGCTGTGGTGCAGTTGCACGGTAGACAGGTTGACCGCCATGCGCAGGTCGCTGAAGCCCTGGTCGTGCCATTCGCGCAGTTGCCGACAGGCCTGGTCAAGCACCCATTCGCCGATGCTGATGATGCTGCCGTTCTGCTCGGCCAAGGGGATGAACTGGTCGGGTGGCACCATGCCCAGTTCCGGGTGCTGCCAGCGTAGCAGGGCCTCTACGCCGACCACTCGGTGGTCGCGGTAGCTGATCTGTGGCTGGTACACCAGGTACAGCTGGTTGCGGGGCAGGGCTTCACGCAGGTCCTTTTCCAGTTCGCGACGGCGACGCATCTCGCTGTCGACGCTGGCGATATAGAACTGGTAGCGGTTGCGCGAGCGGGCCTTGGCCAGGGTCATGGTCTGTTCGGCTTTCTGCAGCAGTTTTTCGGTGCTGTCACCGTCTTCGGGGAAGAGGGTGATGCCGATGGTCGCGCGCAGGCGGATTTGCTCGTGGTCGAGGTCGAACGGTACTTCCAGGTCGTCAAGAATGCTTTGCGCCAGTTCGGCAGCCTCATAGGGCTGCTCGATATTGGCCTGTACCAGGGCGAACTGGTCGCCGCCCAGCCGCGCCAGAGCGCCCAGGCGGCCGCTGTGGGCGCGTAGTCGATCGGCCAGGGCCAGCAGCAACTGGTCACCGACCTGGTAGCTGAATTGTTCGTTGATACCCTTGAAGTCGCCCAGGCCAACGCACAGCACTGCCACACGGTGCTGCAGGCGGCCGCCGTCGACGAGGATCTTGTCCAGTTGCTGCTGCAGTTGCTGGCGGTTGGGCAGGCCGGTGAGGAAGTCGTACTGGGCCATGCGCTGCAGGCTGTTTTCCGCCTCGTGGCGCAAATGGGTGTTGCGCTCGATCGAGGCCAGCAACTGGTTGGCGGTGTTAACCCACAGGCCCAGCTCGTTTTTCTCGTGGCCCTTGAGCAGCGGTATCTGGTGCTGGCTGGGGCGGTCAGGGTTGATCTGGGTGAGGTGCTCGATGATCTTCGACAGCGGTTTGGTCAGCAGCCAGTGGTAGACCAGGTAAAGCACCAGGCCCATGGCCATGGCCCGCAGCACGCCGGATATGAAGATGATCACCGCGTTGATCAGGAAATCTTTGCCGTAGGAGGAGGTATCGAGGGTAATGCTGAGGTCGCCGTAGTATTCGCTGTAAGGTCCACGGCCGACCAGTTGCGTGGTGTAGGTGCGCTCCTGGCCGAGGATGAGGTCGGTGAGCCAGCGCATGGACATGTCCTGCAGCGGGCGGGACTTTTCTGCCAGCATGGTTTCGTTGGGATGGCCAATGGAGGCCATGCGCACTGATTCGTCCTGGAACAGGCCTTCCATGACCTGCATGCCCATTTCACGGTCGAGGCTGTAAACCGCCTGGGTCGAAGGATCGCGGAACATGTCGAGGATGCGCTGGGCGTCGCTGTCCACGGCCTGGCGGGTCTTGTAGGTGTCATAGATGATTTGCGCACAGCTGAGCACGACGCCGACCGCCAGCGCCGACAGCAGCACGACCCTGAGCAACTTGACCGACAAGCTGTTCCGCAATTCCAGCTTCAATGGGGTTTCCTTAATCCATGCGCATGGCATCATTTTGCCATCAACGATGACGATACACTACCGGCCGACCATTAGCAGTGTATCGGTTGCCTGACCCCGCAACTTGAATGCGCTGTATCAATCTTCCAGAGGTTTGATGTTAGCGTGGTATGCGGCCTGAGCAAGCAAAACCGTGCCAGCCTGTTTGCGGCAACACAGGCACAAAAAAACCCGGCACATGGCCGGGTTTCTCGTTCAAGGCCGAATGACTCAGGCCTTGAAGGTCTTGCCTTCGAACTGCTCGGCAACGAAGGCCCAGTTGACCAGGTTCCAGAACGCCTCGACGTACTTCGGACGCAGGTTGCGGTAGTCGATGTAGTAGGCGTGTTCCCAGACGTCGCAGGTCAGCAGCGGGGTGTCGCCGCTGGTCAGTGGGCAGCCGGCGCCGATGGTGCTGGCCAGGGCCAGGGAACCGTCAGCTTTCTTCACCAGCCAGCCCCAGCCGGAACCGAAGGTGCCCACCGAAGTCTTGGTGAACTCTTCCTTGAACTTGTCGAAGGAACCGAAAGCGGCGTTGATGGCGTCAGCCAGTGCACCGGTAGGCTGGCCGCCGCCGTTTGGCGACAGGCAGTTCCAGTAGAAGGTGTGGTTCCAGACTTGAGCGGCGTTGTTGAAGATGCCGCCCGAAGAGCTCTTGACGATCTCTTCCAGGGTCTTGCCTTCGAATTCGGTGCCTGGGACCAGGTTGTTCAGGTTCACGACATAGGTGTTGTGGTGCTTGTCGTGGTGATACTCCAGGGTTTCCTTGGAGATGTGCGGCTGCAGGGCATCATGGGCGTACGGCAGCGGCGGCAATTCAAAAGCCATGGTGGATCTCCTGATTCAGGTCTGTTTGCGGTTTGCGCAAGGCCGATCACGGGCGGCCCGATAAGCGTCGGCGAGTCTGTACTCTTTGCGACGCAAGGGCTGGATCATAGCACCGGGCCCGGCGCATAACCACGCAACAAACATAGGGAATAGAGGTTCCGCAGGGGGCGGGCTGTGCCGACCGGCGGCTCGGCGTTGCGCGGGTGTTGCCTGCAAGACCGCGTGCCGCTCGATCTTGCCGTTGATGAATATGCCGCGCCCCGAGGTCAGTTGAAGATCAATTGCGCCGCCACCGCGAACATCATCACCGCCACCATCAGGTCGAGCATGCGCCAGGTCGCCGGCCGCGCCAGCCACGGTGCCAGCCACGCCGCGCCAATGGCCAGGGTCGAGAACCACAGCAGCGAAGCGCTGGCCGCACCGGCCACGTAGGCGCCAGGGGCGGACTGCTGAGCGCCCAGCGAGCCGATCAGCAACACGGTGTCGAGGTACACGTGCGGGTTCAGCAGGGTCACCGCCAGGGCGCTGAGCAGTACGGCGCGACGTGAGCGAACGCCTTGGCCTTGCTGGTGCTGCAGGCTCTGCTTGGAGCAGGCGCTGCGCAGCGCCTTGGCGCCGTACCAGATCAGGAACACTGCGCCGCCCCAGCGGGCAATCGCCAGCAAGGTCGGGTTGTGTGCCAGCACGGTGGCCAGTCCGAATACTCCGGCGGCCACGAGGATGGCGTCACAGACGATGCACAGCGCTGCCACCGGCAGGTGATGCTCACGGCGCAGACTCTGGGCGAGGACGAAGGCGTTCTGGGCGCCAATGGCCATGATCAGACCGAAGGCCACCAGCATGCCATTGAGATAGCTTTGCCACATGGCAGGGCTCTCCAAAAAGGGTCACGAAAGATGCTGGCCATTGTGATGTTCGGCGCTGTATAAGAAAAACAAATAAAGCTCATCACCCATTAGGAAAATCGATGTTCGACTACAAACTGCTGGCTGCCCTCGCGGCAGTGATCGAACAAGGCGGTTTCGAGCGTGCGGCGCAGGTGCTGGGCTTGTCGCAATCGGCGATTTCCCAGCGCATCAAGTTGCTTGAGGCGCGGGTCGGCCAGCCGGTGCTGGTACGTGCCTCGCCGCCCGGCACGACCGAAGTCGGCCGCCAGCTACTCAACCATGTGCAGCAGGTGCGCCTGCTCGAACGCGACCTGCAGCGCCAGGTACCGGCGCTGGACGAAGAGGGCATGCCGGAGCGCCTGCGCATCGCCCTCAACGCCGATAGCCTGGCCACCTGGTGGGCCGGCGCGGTGGGCAACTTCTGCGCACAACAGAACGTGCTGACCGACCTGGTGGTTGAGGACCAGGAAGTGGGCCTGAAACGCATGCGTGCCGGCGAAGTGGCGGCCTGCCTGTGTGGGAGTGAGCGGCCGGTAGCCGGCGCACGCAGTTTGCCACTGGGGGCCATGCGCTACCGGGCATTGGCCAGTCCCGTGTTCATGGCGCGGCACTTCCCCCAAGGTTTTGTCGCCAGCCGCCTGGCCCGTACTCCAGCGATCGTGTACGGCCCGGACGATTTCCTGCAGCATCGCTACCTGGCATCGCTGGGCATAGAGGGTGGTTTCCTGCACCACCTGTGTCCTTCATCCGAAGGCTTCCTGCGCATGACCGAGGCCGGGTTGGGATGGGGCCTGGTGCCCGAATTGCAGGCCCGGGAGCAACTGGCCAGTGGGCAATTGGTGGAAATCTGCCGCGATACCCCTATCGATGTGCCGCTGTACTGGCATCATTGGCGCAATGGCGGGCAATTGCTCGCGCAACTGACCGACCACCTGCGGCACACCGCACAGCATTGGCTGGTGCCCTTGTAGCCATGGCTGGCGTCAGTTGCATCTGAAATCTGGCAAGACGGAGTGTTACATGCGAATTCTGGTCACCGGCGCGAGTGGCTTCATTGGCGGGCGTTTTGCGCGTTTCGCCCTGGAGCAAGGCCTGGACGTGCGCGTCAGCGGCCGCCGTGCCGAAGGGGTCGAGCATCTGGTCAAGCGTGGCGCACAGTTCATCCCGGGTGATCTGGGTGACGCCGAGCTGGCCCGGCGTTTGTGCCAGGGTGTCGAAGCCGTGGTGCATTGCGCTGGCGCGGTGGGTAACTGGGGGCGCTATCAGGATTTCTACCAAGGCAACGTGGTGGTGACCGAGAACGTGGTCGAGGGCTGCCTGAAAGAGCACGTACGGCGCCTGGTGCATCTGTCTTCGCCGTCGATTTACTTCAATGGCCCTTCGCGTCTGGACGTCCGTGAAGACCAGGTACCGCGTCGCTTCCACGATCACTATGGGCAAACCAAGTACCTGGCCGAGCAGAAAGTGTTCGGTGCCCAGGAGTTCGGCCTGGAAGTGCTGGCGCTGCGTCCGCGTTTCGTTACCGGCGCGGGCGATGCCAGTATCTTCCCGCGGCTGATGCAGATGCAGCGCAAAGGGCGTGTGGCGATCATCGGCAACGGCCTGAACAAGGTCGATTTCACCAGTGTGCACAACCTTAACGAGGCGCTGCTAAGTGCATTGTTCGCTGATGACCGGGCGCTGGGCCAGGCCTACAACATAAGCAACGGCCAGCCACTGCCGCTGTGGGACGTGGTCAACTACGTGATGCGCCAGATGCAGCTTCCCCAGGTGACCCGCTACCGTTCCTATGGTCTTGCCTATAGCCTGGCCACGCTGAACGAGGCGGCCTGCATGTTATGGCCAGGGCGCCCGCAACCGACCTTGTCGCGCCTGGGGATGCAGGTGATGAGCCGTGATTTCACCCTGGATATCAGCCGTGCCCGGCAGTACCTGGACTACCAACCCAAGGTCAGCCTGTGGACGGCGCTGGATGAATTCTGCGGCTGGTGGAAGCATTTGCCGCCCGGCTGACAATGGTCATCAATGCGCTGCGCTTGCGGTTTATACTCGTGCCTCTTTGTGACTACCGCGGTTGAATGTATCCATGCGTAACCATGCTCACGATGACTTTGATGACGTGCCTGCCTTGCGGGCGGGCACCGTTGATGATGACGAACTGATGCCGGCGCATGTGATGCGCAGCCGCCAGAAAGCCGCCCGCGGGGCCAGCACGGCGCCGTTGTGGGCATTGCTCGGTGCCTCGTTCATCGCCTTGGCGGGGCTGGGCTGGTGGAGCTTCCAGCAGATCTCGCTGATGGAGCAGCAACTGGTGGCGACCCAGGAAAGCTTTGCCCGCATCAGTGAAGAGGCGGCTGGCCGCCTTCAGGCAATCAGTGGCAAGGTGGCGGCCAGTGAGTCTGGCGCCACTACCAGCAGTGAGGCATTGAAGCTACAGCTGCGCCAGTTGCAGCAGGGAGTTGCCGGGCAGACCGGCGACCTGGGCAAGCGTCTGGAGCAGGTGCTGGCTGATACCCGACAACAGCAGAAGGCTGTTACCGAGCTGCAAAGCCAGTTGCAGGCGCAACTGAAGCTGGTGAATGGCGAGTTGGCGGCGCTGCGTTCGGGCCAGGTCGATGGTGGCAAGCTGGATGCCCAGTTCAAGAGCCTGAGCGAGCAGGTTGCCGCGCTGAAGGCCTCACAGGTGGATGGCGCTCAGCTGGACGGCCAGCTCAAGAGTTTGGGTAGCGAGGTGGCGGCCTTGAAGAAACAGGGCAACCCGAGCGCTGACATTCAGAGCCTGCAGCAGGACATGCTGGTGTTGAAGAGCCAGGTCGACAACCGCCCGGCTGCGGCGTCATCCAGTGGTGCTTCGGTGCAGGAGTTCGATGCCTTCCGTGCGCAGATGACGCGTAATCTGAATACGCTGCAGAGCCAGATTCAGAACCTGCAGCAACAGATCAACGCCCGTCCGTAACATCAGCTGAGCCTTGTTCGCGGGCACGCCCGCTTCCACAGGATCGAGCGCAGCTTCAAGCCTGTCGCTATACCGGTGGGAGCGGGCATGCCCGCGAATGGCCCTCAATCACAACCGCGGATAATCGATGTAACCCACCGGCCCCTTGCCATAGAAGGTTTCGGGATGTGCCTCGTTCAACGGCGCATCCGCTGCCAGCCGTGCCGGCAGGTCGGGGTTGGCGATGAACGGCACACCAAACGCCACGGCATCCGCTTTGCCACTGGCCAGGGCCGCATTGGCACTGGCCTTGTCGAACCGCTCGTTGACGATGTACGGGCCACCGAATGCCTCTTTGATCAGCGGCCCGATGCTGTCGTCGGCCTCCCGCTCCCGCGAGCAGATGAAGGCGATGCCGCGCTTGCCCAGCTCTCGGGCCACATAGGTGAAGGTCTCGGCGCGGTCGGCGTCGCCCATGTCGTGGGCGTCGGCTCGCGGTGCCAGGTGCACACCTACGCGCTGCGCGCCCCACACTTCAATGGCCGCATCGGTCACCTCCAGCAACAGGCGCGCGCGGTTTTCCAGCGAGCCACCGTAACGGTCGGTGCGCTGGTTGGTGCTGCTTTGCAGGAACTGGTCGAGCAGGTAACCGTTGGCGCCATGGATCTCCACACCATCGAAACCGGCAGCCTTGGCATTTTCGGCGCCACTGCGGTAGGCCTCGACGATGTCGTTGATTTCTTCGGTTTCCAGCGCCCGCGGGGTAGGGTAGTCACTCAGTGGGCGCACCAGGCTCACATGGCCCTTGGGCTGGATCGCGCTGGGGGCCACAGGCAATTCGCCATTCAGATAGCTGGGGTGGGAGATACGACCCACGTGCCACAGCTGCAGGAAGATGCGACCGCCCGCAGCATGCACGGCCTTTGTCACGTTGTTCCAGCCACGTACCTGTTCATCGTTCCAGATGCCGGGGGTATCTGGGTAGCCGACGCCCATGGGGCTGACCGAAGTCGCCTCGCTGAGGATCAGCCCGGCGCTGGCACGTTGTACGTAGTATTCGGCCATCAGCGCATTGGGCACGCGGCCTTCATCGGCGCGGCAGCGGGTGAGCGGGGCCATGATGATACGGTTGGGCAGTTGCAGGTCGCCCAGTTTGATCGGATCGAAAAGCGTGGTCATAGCGGTTACCTGCCTTGTCAAAGTGCTTGGCGCAGTTGTTCGAGGAACGCCTGTATGGTGGCTTCGTCGCGTTTGAAGAAGTGCCATTGGCCAATCTTCTGGCTGCTGATCAGCCCGGCGCGCTGCAACGTGGCCAGGTGGGCAGAGACGGTCGACTGCGACAGGCCGCAGCGTTGGTCGATTTGCCCGGCACACACACCGTTTTCGGTGCTGTGGTACTGGTCCGGAAACTGGGTTGCCGGGTCTTTCAGCCAACTGAGAATTTCTCGCCTGACCGGGTGGGCCAGTGCTTTTATGATTTCGTCGAGATCGAGTGGCATGGTTTGAGGCTCGTTGTAGCGGTATATCGCGATAGGGCGAAATATAATTCGCTGAATTCCGATATACAAATACGAAGGTGTTCTGAGCTGAGCACGAATCGATATATCGCGTTATAACGATATGTTCGGTGACGATGCTAGACTGCGCTCATGAACTACCTCGCACACTTGCACCTGGGCGGCCCGGCGCCGCAACAACTGCTTGGCAGCCTGTATGGCGACTTTGTCAAAGGCTCGTTGGAAGGGCGCTTTGCGCCTGCGCTGGAGGCGGCCATCCGGCTGCACCGGCAAATCGACAGTTACACTGACCGGCACCCAGTGGTGCTGGCGGCTCTGGCACGTTTTCCGCGCGAGCGGCGGCGTTTTGCCGGCATCGTTCTGGATGTGTTTTTCGACCATTGCCTGGCACGGCACTGGGGCAACTACGCCGATCAGCCGCTGGAGCAGTTCACTGGCGCGTTCTATCGGGTATTGCTGGCAGAGCCTGAGTTGCCTGGGCGACTGGCGCGGATTGCGCCGTTCATGGCAGCGGATGACTGGCTAGGGGCGTATGGCGATTTCGACACGCTGGAACAGGTGTTCAACGGCATTGCCCGGCGCTTGTCGCGGCCTGAGGGGATGGCCGGGGTGATGGTGGAACTGGAGCGGCTGTATGAGCCGCTGCTGGCGGATTTTCGCGAGTTCTACCCGCAGCTGCAGGCGTTTGCGGCGGTAGGGCGGATGTCTGACAGTTAGAGGTGTGTGGGTGATACTGGCCTCTTCGCGGGTAAACCCGCTCCTACGGGCAATGCGCTCGGTGTAGGAGCGGGTTCACCCGCGAAAGGGCCAGAACAGGCAGTGCAGGCATTCAGGCAGCCCGCGCCTGCCGACGTGGCGCCATCTCCACGTCTTCAACCCCGAACAGCGCCAGGTGAATCGCCTGTTGCGCCTGCAACGCCAGCACCGCACGTTCCTTGCCCACGCTACCTATTGGCTGCAGCAGGTGGATGCACACCTCGCCCCGCGGCAGGGCGAACAGGCGCATAAGGTGGGACACCAGGTCGTCCTCACCAATGAACGGCGCTACCGGGTCGATCTGGCCATCACGCAGGTACTGAACAGCGACTGGCTGCACTGACACGCCACGGTCGATGGCTCCTGCAAGCAGGCGGCCATGAAAGGTGCGCAACGTGCGGCCGCTGGTAGTGGTGCCTTCGGGGAAGATCAACAGCGGACGAGCCAGCCCCAGTTGCCCGGCGATCTGTTCGCGCAGGCGCTGACTGTCGCCACCACCACGGCGAATGAACAGCGTGCCGGCCTTTTCCGCCAGCCAGCCGGCCACCGGCCAGTGGCGCACTTCGGCCTTGGACAGGAAAGACAGCGGCGTGAGCATGCCAAGCAGGGGGATGTCGGTCCAGGAAACATGGTTGCTGACCCACAACATCGGCCGTTGCGGAAGTTCGCCGACTACCTTGACGTCGAAGGGCAGGGCAGCGACCAGGCGCTTCATGAACAGGCAGGTCCAGCGCTGGCGCCGTTCGATCGGCGCCTTGAAGCCCAAGCGTTCGCCCAAGGCGATAATGCTGGCCATCAGCATGCCCTGCGCCAGCACCAGCAGCAGTCGGATGAGGCGGGCCAGTACCCGCAACTTCGGCATCAGACCGCCGCCTTGAAGTGGCGGGCGTAGCGTGGGCACAGCTCGTCGCGTTTGAGCAGGATGAACACGTCTGCCACCTGGAAATCCTCGTCCCAGCATGGCTCGCCGCAAATCTTCGCGCCCAGGCGCATATAGGCCTTGAGCAGCGGGGGCATTTCGGCAATGACGTTATTGGGCAGGGCCAGTTTCGGCAGCGGGTTCTTCGGCTCGGCACGCAGGTGTTCGGTGCACAGGTAACGTTCACGCAGGCGCTGCATCACTGCATGGGCCTGAACGCCGCCGTCCTGCATGGGGATACTGGCGCAGCCCATCAGATAGCTGTAGCGGCCCTCGTTGAGCACCTCGGCCAGTTCGCCCCAAAGCACGGCGATGGTACCGCCGTTGCGGTAGTCGGGGGCGACGCAGGTACGGCCCAGTTCGAGGATCGGGCCTTGCAGCTGCAACAGGCCGTGCAGGCTGAATTCTTCTTCGCTGTAGAAACGGCCCAGGCTGCTGGCGGCCTGGTGATCGAGCAGGCGGGTGGTGGCAACCAGTTCGCCGGTGCTCAGGTCGCGTACACCAATGTGGCGGCAGTGCACGTCGTAGTCGTCCATGTCCAGGCCCTGCTCGGCACCTTTGAGCTTGGCCTTGAATTCTGCGCTGAATACGGTGTAGCGCAGAGCCTGGGCTTCTTGCAACGCCGCGGCGCCAACCAGGCGTTCGGCTTGCAGACGGCGTTCGGTGCTGTAGTCGCCAGCGGTAGCGATCCGAGTCATTACGAGTCTCCATAAGCCAGCCAAGAAGGGTTGCGGCCGGTCGGCTTTGTTGTGCAAAGTCAGCCTAGGTAGACCCAGTGTCACCCCTGTGAATGTTTGGTGATGCTTGCGTGACACACCCTGAGCCTTAACTGAAAGCCCTCCAGCAAGGAGCTGTTCCATGGCCTGGTTGCAACGACTCAACGATCCGCTTCGCCTCGCGCCGACAGGCACCCTGGGCGAAACCTACGCCGCGCTGCTTGAGCGCCTCGGCCCGGTTGCCCCGTTCGAACTGGCGGTACTGGGTGGGCGTGCAATGGCCACCCCGGGCCTGGCCTTCCTGGTGGGTTACCAGGCCGCCCTTCGCGTGCTGTGGCCCAGTGCGCCGCACAGCCTTGGCGCCTTGTGTGCCACCGAGCGGCGCAGCGTGAGGCCTGCAGACATGCGCACACGGCTGGACGCTCTGCGGCTGTCGGGCTGCAAAGACTTCGTTACCGCAGGCCTGGAGGCGGAGTGGTTGCTGGTGGCGGCGCGTAGCGAAGCGGCTGGCGCGGCACCGCAACTGAGCCTGGCGGTGGTCTATCCCGGGGAGCCGGGGGTGACACTGGAGCCATTGCCGACCCTGCCGCTGATGCCGGAAGTCGGGCACGGCCGGCTGCTGCTGGAGCAGGCATCGTGCGAGTTGCTGGCCGGTGACGGCTGGGATGCCTACGTGAAGCCTTTCCGTTCGCTGGAGGATTTGTATGTGCTCGCGGCGCTGACCGCCTGGTTGTATGGCGTTGGGCAGGAGTGCGCCTGGCCGCAGGGGCTGCGCCTGCAGTTGCTTGGGCTGTTGGCCGGCTGCGCCGAGGGTAGCCGCCAGTGTGCCGATAGCATGGGTTGTCACTTGTTGCTTGGCGGGTTGTTTGCGCAGTTCCAGGCCTTGCGGGGGGAGATCGATGCGGCGTTGGCGACAGGGCCGGTGCAGTGGGCGCAAGTCTGGCAGCGTGACCAAGGGGTGATGGCGCTGGCGGCGTCGGCGCGGGAGAAGCGGCTGAACAAGGCTTGGGCTGCTGCGGGCTTTTCATGAATGGCTCACAGGTTTGTGTGAACCGATGAATCGCGGCGTGGTACCTGTGGGGGCGGGGTTAGGTGCAAAGCGGCCGGTACTGGCAGCAGAAAACCTGAAAGACATTTCCTTTTATCGCGCTTGATCCCCGCAAATCCCAGCCGTTGACGTATCATTGGCCGCCTGACGGCAACCCCTCCAGGATCGCTTGCGCATGCTCGCCCTTCTTATCCAGACCCTGAACATCACGGCGCCGGTTTTCGCCATGCTGTTCATGGGCGTCCTGCTCAAACGCATTCACTTGATCGACGACAACTTCAACCGCGTCGCCTCGCAGCTGGTATTCAACGTCTGCATGCCGGCGCTGCTCTTCCTCGGCATCTACCACGCCGACCTGGCCGCAGCGGTCAAGCCCGGTGTCATCCTGTATTTCATCGTCGCCACCCTGGTCGGTTTCGCCATTGCCTGGGGCATGGCCATCTGGCGCAGCCCGATGGCCGACCGGGGCATCTATACCCAGGGCGCCTTCCGCGGCAACAACGGTGTGATCGGCCTGGCCCTGGCCGCCAGCCTGTACGGTGACTATGGCATTTCCCTGGGGGCGGTACTCGCAGGCCTGGTCATCCTCATGTACAACTCGCTGTCAGCGGTGGTACTGGCGGTGTACAGCCCGGACCTCAAGTCCGATCCGTGGAGCATCTGCAAGAGCATTTTCAGCAACCCGCTGATCATCAGCGTGCTGGTGGCCGCGCCCATGGCTTACGGCCAGGTGCCGCTGCCCAACTGGCTACTGACCTCGGGCGACTACCTGGCACAGATGACCCTGCCGCTGGCGCTGATCTGTATCGGCGGCACGCTGTCGCTGGCAGCGCTGCGTAACTGTGGTCGGCTGGCCATCGATGCCAGCTTCGTGAAAATGCTCTGGCTGCCGCTGCTCGGCACCCTTGGGGCCTGGTTGTGCGGGTTTCGCGGGGCGGAGCTGGGCATCCTTTTCCTGTACATAGGCAGCCCGACCGCTGCGGCCAGCTACGTGATGGCGCGGGCAGCCAACGGCAATCATGAACTGGCTGCGTCGATCATCGTGATTACCACGCTAATGGCGGCGATCACCACCAACATTGGTATTTTCATCTTGCAGTGGGGCGGATGGATCTAGATCCTTGACTGCAAATAACAGCAACAACACTGCCTCACTGAGCTAAAGGACACTTCATGCAAGACCAGAGCACGCCCGAGCGGTTACAGCGCGGGCTGAAGAATCGCCATATCCAGCTGATCGCGCTGGGCGGGGCCATCGGTACCGGGTTGTTCCTGGGCATTGCCCAGACCATCCAGTTGGCCGGCCCCTCCGTGTTGCTGGGCTACGCCATCGCCGGCCTGATGGCCTTCCTGATCATGCGCCAGCTGGGTGAAATGGTGGTGGAAGAGCCGGTCGCCGGCAGCTTCAGCCACTTCGCCCACCAATACTGGAGCGAGTTTGCCGGCTTTGTCTCAGGCTGGAATTACTGGGTGGTGTACGTGCTGGTCGGCATGGCCGAGCTGACGGCGGTCGGTATCTACGTGCAGTACTGGTGGCCGGACTTCCCCACCTGGGCCACGGCGGCGATCTTCTTCGTGGTGATCAACCTGATCAACCTGACTCAGGTAAAGGTCTATGGCGAGATGGAGTTCTGGTTCGCCCTGGTCAAGGTGGTAGCCATCGTCAGCATGATCGGCTTTGGTGCCTGGTTGCTGGGTAGCGGTCATGGTGGCCCGGATGCCAGCGTGGCCAACCTGTGGCAGTACGGCGGCTTCTTCCCTAACGGCGTCACGGGTCTGGTAATGGCCCTGGCGGTGATCATGTTCTCGTTCGGTGGCCTGGAGTTGGTCGGCATCACGGCTGCCGAGGCTGACAACCCGCGCGAGAGCATCCCCAAGGCCACCAACCAGGTGGTGTACCGTATCCTGATTTTCTACATCGGTGCCTTGGCAGTGCTGTTGTCGCTGTACCCTTGGCAGAAGGTGGTGCAGGGCGGCAGCCCGTTCGTGATGATCTTCCACGAACTGGACAGCGACCTGGTGGCGACCATCCTCAATATCGTGGTGCTGACGGCTGCGCTGTCGGTGTACAACAGCTGTGTGTACGCCAATAGCCGTATGCTGTTTGGCCTGGCCAGCCAGGGCGATGCGCCGCGTCAGTTGCTGAAGGTGAGCCGTAGCGGCGTGCCGCTGACCGCGCTGGCCGTGTCGGCCTTTGCGACCGGCCTGTGCGTGCTGATCAATTACCTGATGCCGGGCGGGGCCTTTGGTTTGCTGATGGCGTTGGCAGTGTCCGCGTTGGTGATCAACTGGGCGAGCATCAGCATTACCCACCTCAAATTCCGCAAGGCCAAGCTGGCCGCCGGGATCACCCCCTTCTACAAAAGCCTGGGGCACCCGCTGACCAACTACCTGTGCCTGGCGTTCATCGTGCTGATCCTGGTAGTGATGTACCTGACGCCGCCGATTCGCATCTCGGTAATGCTGATCCCGGCATGGATCGCTGTGCTGTGGGTGGCTTTCAAGCTGAAGAAGGCTCGCCAGGCCAAGGGCTGATCGGGTTTGTTCGTAAGGGGTATGCCGTTAGGTTTTCGGCGCCTGTGAGATCGAGCGCCGCGCGGGCGGCGCTCGATCTCACAGGCGATGAAAGCCTAAAGGCATGCGTCTGGCGGCCCTGACGCGTTCCCCTTCCATGCCCCTCAATGCTGCCTCCGCCAAGCACGCACAGTGGTGTACAGCAACACCGTAGCGAGCACCGGCAGTACATAGAACAGCATCAATCGCTCCAGGCGGCCAGCCAACGGCATACCCATGGTAAAAGCCGCCACATGAAGGCCGTAGGCCAGGTACAGGCAAAGAAACACCAGGCCTTCTGCGCGAGTGATGCGGTAACCGGAATAGAACACTGGCAGGCTCAGGGCAGCAACGCCGAGCATTACAGGCAGATCGAAAGACAGCGCGTTAGGCGAGATCGACAGGGGTTCCGGGGTGATCAGTGCGGTCAGGCCAAGTACGGCCAGCAGGTTGAACAGGTTGCTGCCGATCACCGTGCCCACCGCGATCTCCCGTTCGCCACGCAAGGCGGCGATCAGCGCAGCGGCCAGTTCCGGCAGGGAGGTGCAGATGGCGACGACCGTCAGGCCGATAATACGCTCGGACAGGCCCAGGTCGGTGGCCACCTCGATGGCAGCTTCCAGTAGCAAGTGGCCCGCCAGGCTCAGCAGGCCAAGGCCGACCAGTATCTGCAGCAGCGTACCTGACCAGAAGCGCCCGGCCCCGGACCTGGCGGCGTCCGGGGCAGGGTAGGTGCGTGCGTAATGGCGCGACTGATGCCAGAGCATTGCCAGGTAACCGGCCAGCCCCAGCAATAGCAGTGCCCCTTCAACCCTGCCCAGGTGGGCATTGGCGGACAGCGCATACACCAGCCCGCTGGCAAGGATCATCAGGGGAATGTCCAGCCGCACCAGCTGGCGTGACACCCGCAGCGGGATGATCAGCGCGGCCAGGCCGAGAATGACCAGTACGTTGAAGATGTTGCTGCCGATCACGCTGCCTACTGCCACATCCGGCGCACCCTGGTAGGCGGCCTGCAGGCTTACGGTCAATTGTGGCGCGGTACTGCCGAAGGCCACCAGGCTCAGACCTATGATCAGCGGGCGGACGTGCAGGCGCTGCGCCAGGCGCAAGGCGGAGCGCACCAGTAGCTCGGCGCCGCCGACCAGCAACAGCAGGGCGACGCCCATTTGCAGCAGGCTAAAAGTGGGAAGGGTGGCCAGGTCGAAAATGGTCGGACTCCTGTCGCGTCAGTCGCTAAGCCCTTGTACTCGCACGCGGGCTGTTCCGCTACGGAGCATGCCGATTTTTTCCGCTGCTGCGCGAGACAGGTCGATCAGGCGGCCGCGGGTGTGCGGGCCACGGTCGTTTATGCGTACCACCACACTGCGCTGGTTGGCCATGTTGGTCACCCGCACACGTGTGCCGAAGGGCAGGCTGCGGTGGGCGGCGGTAAGGGCGTGCTGGTTGAACGGTTCGCCACTGGCGGTGCGTTTGCCATGGTGGCGCGAGCCGTAGTAGGAAGCGGTGCCCGTCTGGTCGTAGCCGCGCGGGTCGATGTCATGGCTGGCGCAGCCGGCCAGGAAAGAAAACAGGGCGAGGGTGCCGAGGGAACGTTTTAGCAAGTCAGGTGCTCTCCGGTGCGACCATTCGCGGGTAAATCCGCTCCTACAGGGAACGCTGGCTTGTGTAGGAGCGGCTTCAGCCGCGAACGAGGGCGAAGCCCTCGCAGCATTACAGGGGTAAAACCATCACCCTTCGAGCTTGGCTTTGAGCAATTGGTTCACCTGCCCCGGGTTGGCCTTGCCTTTGGAGGCTTTCATGGCCTGGCCGACGAAGAAGCCGAACATCTTGCCGCGCTTGGCCTCATCGGCTGCGCGATACTGTTCGACCTGCTCGGCATTGGCTGCCAGCATTTCGTCGAGCATCTTGTCGATCGCACCCGTGTCGGTAACCTGTTTCAGGCCTTTGCTCTCGATGATGCTGTCGGCATCGCCTTCACCGGCGGCCATGGCCTCGAACACGGTTTTGGCAATCTTGCCGCTGATGGTGTTGTCACGAATGCGCAGCAGCATGCCGCCCAGTTGCGCGGCGCTGACCGGCGCCTGATCGATTTCGACACCCAGCTTGTTCAGCAGGCTACCCAGTTCGACCATGACCCAGTTGGCCGCCAGCTTGGCATCACCACCAATCTTCACCACTTCTTCGAAGTAGTCAGCCTGTTCGCGGCTGGAAGCCAACACGTTGGCGTCGTAGGCCGACAGACCGTACTGAGTCTGGAAGCGCTCGACCTTCTGTGGCGGCAGCTCCGGCAGGCCGGCGCGGATGGTTTCGAGGAAGCTGTCCTCGATGACCACCGGCAGCAGGTCGGGGTCGGGGAAGTAACGGTAGTCGTTGGCTTCCTCTTTGCTGCGCATGGAGCGGGTTTCGTCCTTGTTCGGGTCGTACAGGCGGGTTTCCTGCACCACTTTGCCACCGTCTTCGATCAGGTCGATCTGGCGCTGGATTTCGCTGTTGATCGCGCGCTCGATGAAGCGGAACGAGTTGACGTTCTTGATTTCACAGCGAGTGCCGAACTCGGTCTGGCCTTTCGGGCGGATCGATACGTTGCAGTCGCAGCGCAGCGAACCTTCGGCCATGTTGCCGTCGCAGATGCCCAGGTAGCGCACCAGCGCGTGGATCGCCTTGACGTAAGCCACGGCTTCCTTGGCGCTGCGCATGTCAGGCTCGGAGACGATTTCCAGCAGCGGGGTGCCGGCACGGTTCAGGTCGATGCCGGTGGAACCGCTGAAGTCTTCGTGCAGGCTCTTGCCGGCGTCTTCTTCCAGGTGTGCGCGGGTTACACCGATGCGCTTGATGGTGCCGTCTTCCAGCGCGATGTCCAGGTGACCCTTGCCGACGATCGGCAGGTCCATCTGGCTGATCTGGTAGCCCTTGGGCAGGTCGGGGTAGAAGTAGTTCTTGCGTGCGAACACGTTGCGCTTGCCGATCTCGGCATCGATGGCCAGGCCGAACATGCACGCCATGCGCACGGCTTGCTCGTTCAGCACCGGCAGTACGCCGGGCATGCCCAGGTCAACCAGGCTGGCCTGAGTATTCGGCTCGGAGCCAAAGGTGGTAGCGCTGCCGGAGAAGATCTTCGACTGGGTGGCGAGCTGAGTGTGGATTTCCAGCCCGATCACAACTTCCCATTGCATGTGTGAATTCCTCAGAAGCCGTTGGGGGCGCGGGTATGCCAGTCGGTCACCTGTTGGTAGCGGTGCGCGACGTTGAGCAGGCGGCCTTCCTGGAAGTACGGCGCCAGCAGTTGCACGCCGACCGGCAGGCCGTCGACGAAGCCCGCAGGCATCGACAGGCCTGGCAGGCCCGCCAGGTTGGCGGTGATGGTGTAGACGTCTTCGAGATAGGCGGCAACCGGGTCGCTGCTCTTGGCGCCAAGCTTCCAGGCCGGGTTTGGCGTGGTCGGGCCGAGAATCAGGTCGACATCGTTGAAGGCGGCCATGAAGTCGTTCTTGATCAGGCGGCGGATTTGCTGCGCCTTCACGTAATAGGCGTCGTAGTAGCCGGCCGACAGGGCGTAGGTACCGACCATGATGCGCCGCTGTACTTCAACGCCGAACCCTTCGCCGCGGGAGCGCTTGTACAGGTCGGTGAGGTCTTTGGGCTCTTCACAGCGGTAGCCGAAGCGTACGCCGTCGAAACGCGACAGGTTGGAAGAGGCTTCAGCCGGAGCGATCACGTAGTAGGCCGGAATGGCATGCTGCATGTTCGGCAGGCTGATTTCCTTGACCACTGCGCCGAGCTTTTCCAGCTCTTTGACGCTGGCCTGGACCAGGTCGGCGATGCGTGGGTCTAGACCGGCACCGAAGTACTCTTTCGGCAGGCCGATGCGCAGGCCCTGCAGCGAAGCGTTCAGGCTGGCGCTGTAGTCCGGCACCGGTTCTTCGATGCTGGTGGAGTCCTTGGCGTCGAAACCGGCCATACCTTGCAGCAGCAGCGCGCAGTCCTCGGCGGTGCGGGCCAGTGGGCCGCCCTGGTCGAGGCTGGAGGCGTAGGCGATCATGCCCCAGCGCGACACACGACCGTACGTCGGCTTGAGGCCGGTGAGGTTGGTCAGTGCCGCTGGCTGGCGGATCGAGCCGCCGGTGTCGGTGCCCGTGGTGGCGGGCAGCAGACGCGCGGCCACGGCAGCGGCCGAACCACCGGACGACCCGCCCGGAACGTGCTCGAGGTTCCACGGGTTCTTCACCGCGCCGTAATGGCTGGATTCGTTGGCCGAACCCATGGCGAACTCGTCCATGTTGGTCTTGCCCAGGGTGACCATGCCGGCTTCCGCCAGCTTGGCGACCACGGTGGCGTCATAGGGCGCCTTGAAGTTGTCGAGCATCTTCGAGCCGCAGCTGGTGCGTACGCCGTTGGTGCAGAACAGGTCTTTGTGGGCGATCGGTGCACCCAGCAGCGCGCTGGTTTCGCCCGCGGCGCGACGGGCATCGGCGGCACGCGCCTGGCCCAGGGCCAGGTCTTCGGTGACGCTGATGAAGCTGTTGATCTGTGGGTCGAGCTGCTTGATGCGCGCCAGCAGGGCGCCGGTCAGCTCTTCGGAAGAAAACGATTTGTCGGCGAGTCCGCGGGCGATCTCGGCCAGGGTCAATTGATGCATGGCAGGCTCTATCCCTTACTCGATGACTTTGGGAACCAGGTACAGACCGCTTTCGGTCGACGGCGCGATGGCCTGGTAGGCATCGCGCTGGTTGCTTTCGGTGACTTGGTCAGGACGCAGGCGCTGGCTGGCCTCCAGCGGGTGGGCCAGGGGCTCGATGCCAGTGGTATCGACCGCTTGCATCTGGTCGACCAGGCCGAGAATGCTGTTCAGGGCGTCGGTAATGCGTGGCAGTTCGCCATCATTCAGGCCCAGGCGGGCCAGATGGGCGATCTTTTCCACGTCGCAGCGTTCAAGCGCCATGAGGATCTCCAAGGGAAACAAAGAACGGAATTTGGGTCCGCGGTGAGGAACATGTCAGCTTTCTGGCGGTCTAACGGCCGCGAAATTCTGCTGGCGTGCTCGGAAAAACAGCCAATTTAACATATTGGCTCCTTGCCCAAAATCCCTGCCATTGTTAGAGTTTGCCGCACTTTTTTACCCACGCTTTCCCCAGGGTCACTTTCCCATGTTCAAGAAACTGCGTGGCATGTTTTCCAGCGATCTTTCTATCGATCTGGGTACTGCCAACACCCTTATTTACGTGCGTGAGCGCGGTATCGTCCTGAATGAGCCCTCGGTTGTTGCCATCCGTACCCATGGCAACCAGAAAAGCGTCGTCGCCGTCGGTACCGAAGCCAAACGCATGCTGGGCCGTACGCCCGGCAACATTGCAGCCATTCGTCCGATGAAGGACGGCGTCATTGCCGACTTCAGCGTCTGCGAAAAAATGTTGCAATATTTTATCAACAAGGTTCACGAGAACAGCTTCCTGCAGCCGAGCCCGCGCGTGCTGATCTGCGTGCCGTGCAAGTCGACCCAGGTCGAGCGCCGCGCCATCCGCGAGTCGGCCCTCGGCGCGGGTGCCCGTGAAGTGTTCCTGATCGAAGAGCCGATGGCCGCTGCCATCGGTGCCGGCCTGCCGGTTGAAGAGGCCCGCGGTTCGATGGTCGTCGATATCGGTGGCGGTACCACTGAAATCGCCCTGATCTCGCTGAACGGCGTGGTCTATGCCGAGTCCGTCCGCGTTGGCGGTGACCGCTTCGACGAAGCCATCGTGACCTACGTGCGCCGCAACTACGGCAGCTTGATCGGCGAATCCACCGCCGAACGTATCAAGCAGGAAATCGGTACTGCCTACCCAGGTGGCGAAGTACGTGAAGTCGACGTGCGTGGTCGTAACCTGGCCGAAGGTGTACCGCGTGCCTTCACCCTGAATTCCAACGAAGTGCTCGAAGCGCTGCAGGAATCGCTGGCGACCATCGTCCAGGCGGTCAAGAGCGCCCTCGAGCAATCGCCGCCGGAACTCGCCTCGGACATCGCCGAGCGCGGCCTGGTGTTGACCGGTGGTGGTGCGCTGCTGCGTGACCTCGACAAACTGCTGGCCCAGGAAACCGGCCTGCCGGTGATTGTCGCCGAGGACCCGCTGACCTGCGTCGCCCGTGGCGGCGGTCGCGCCCTGGAGATGATGGACAAGCACGCGATGGACCTGCTCTCCAGCGAGTGATCCCGCTCGCTGTTCACGAGCGCCCGGTTTACAGGTAGTACGTACAGTGCTACCTGTATGCGCTGGGCTGGCGCCCGTTTGGGGCGCCGTATCCGTCAACCCGCAACCAGGCTGGTGCGTTGTTCCATGTCCAATGACCTCCTGAGTCGTCCACGAGGAACGGCCCATTAAACCGCTTTTCTCCAAGGGCCCTTCGCTGGGCGTTCGCCTGCTCGTTCTGGTGGTGATGTCGGTCGCGTTGATGGTTGTCGACGCGCGCTTCGACGTGCTCAAACCCGTGCGCAGCCAGATGGGCCTGGTGCTGATGGAGTCGTACTGGATCACCGATTTGCCACAGCGTGCCTGGCAAGGTGTGGCCGGCCAGTTCGGTAGCCGCACCGAGCTGATTGCCGAAAACGAGAAGCTCAAGACCGAAGCCCTGCTGCTGCAGGGGCGCCTGCAGAAGCTGGCGGCCCTGACCGAGCAGAACGTGCGGCTGCGCGAGTTGCTCAACTCTTCGGCGCTGGTCAACGAAAAGGTTGAAGTGGCCGAGCTGATCGGTGTCGACCCCAACCCGTTTACCCACCGCATTCTGATCAACAAGGGTGAGCGTGATGGTGTGTTCCTGGGCCAGCCGGTGCTCGATGCCCGCGGCCTGATGGGCCAGGTCGTAGAGTTGATGCCCTATACCGCGCGGGTGCTGTTGCTGACCGATACCACCCACAGCATTCCGGTGCAGGTCAACCGCAACGGTCTGCGTGCCATCGCCAGCGGCACTGGCAACCCGGAGCGCCTGGAGTTGCGGCATGTGGCCGACACTGCCGACATCAAGGAAGGCGACCTGCTGGTCAGTTCCGGCATGGGGCAGCGCTTTCCTGCCGGCTACCCGGTGGCCACGGTCAACGAAGTGATCCACGATTCCGGCCAACCCTTTGCCATCGTCCGTGCCATCCCCACCGCCGCGCTCAACCGCAGCCGCTATATGTTGCTGGTGTTCAGTGACCGGCGTAGCCCGGAGCAGCGCGCCACCGATGCCGCCATTGCCCAGGAAGAGGCTGACCGCAAGGGCGCTGCACTTGCTGGCCAGCCGGCCGCTACCCGTGATCAGGTCGCACCCGCCGCTGGCACGCCTGCCGCGTCGGTCACACCGGCAGCACCGGCCACTCCGGTCGCGCAGCCAGCAGCCCCGTCTGCTGCACCTGCCACGCCGGCCGCACCCGCTCAACCCCGGAGGCAATGATGGCTGCATCACGCCGCAATAACGGCTGGGTCATCTGGCTTACGTTCGCCATCGGCCTGCTGCTCAGCGTTTCCCCCATGCCGCAGTTCATGGAAGTGTTCCGGCCCATGTGGCTGGCCTTGCTGGTGTCGTTCTGGACCCTTGCCGTGCCGAACAAGGTCGGCATGACCACGGCATTCGTGCTGGGCCTTGCCGAGGACGTGCTGTATGGCACGCTGCTGGGGCAGAATGCGCTGGTCCTTACCCTCATCACCTTCTTGGTGCTGTCCCTGCAGCAGCGTCTGCGCATGTTCCCCATGTGGCAGCAAAGCCTGGTCATTCTGGTGATCTTCGGTATCGCCCAGTTGATCCAGCTGTGGCTCAGTGCACTGACCGGCAACCGACTGCCCACCCTGGCGCTGGTCTGGTCGGCGGTGATCAGCGCCTTGCTCTGGCCTTGGATCAGCTTTGCCTTGCGCGACCTGCGTCGACGCTTGCACATCAACTGACGGCAACGCGCCACTGACAGGGAGATGTCTGCATGACCCCGCTATACCTGGCTTCAGGCTCGCCCCGTCGTCGTGAACTGCTGACGCAGATCGGCGTGCCGTTCATTGTCATCAGTGCCCCGGTCGATGAATCTCCGCTACCCAGCGAAAGCGCCCCTGCCTACGTCGAGCGCCTGGCCCGGGCAAAGGCCGCCGCCGGCCTGGTCAGTGTCGACGGCCCGGCTGTAGTGCTCGGCGCAGACACTGCCGTGGTGCTCGATGGTCGTATTCTCGGCAAACCGGAAAACCGTGAAGATGCCTTGGCCATGCTGGCTGACCTGTCAGGCCGTGAGCACCAGGTGCTGACCGCTGTCGCCCTGGACGATGGCCAGCGTGTGCACAGTTTTTGCGTGACCAGCACGGTGCGCTTTCGCGCCATCAGCACTGATGAAGCGCAACGCTATTGGGCCAGCGGCGAGCCATCTGACAAGGCTGGCGGCTATGCCATCCAGGGGCTGGGTGCGGTCTTCGTCAGCGGCCTTTCCGGCAGCTATTCGGCGGTGGTCGGCTTGCCACTCTGTGAAACGGCCGATTTGCTTGGCCAGTTCGGCATCGCCTGCTGGCAGTCGCTCGCGCATACGCCAGAGGTAACAAACCCGCAGTAGCCAGCAGTGCATACGCCATCCATCATTAGAAGAACCTTTGACGAGAGCCTGCCATGAGTGAAGAGATCCTGATCAACATCACCCCGATGGAGTCACGTGTGGCGGTGGTGGAAAACGGGGTGCTGCAGGAGGTGCACGTCGAGCGCACCCAGCGCCGTGGCATCGTCGGCAATATCTACAAGGGCAAGGTGGTGCGTGTGCTGCCAGGCATGCAGGCGGCCTTCGTCGACATTGGCCTCGAACGCGCAGCGTTTATCCATGCCTCGGAAATCTCCCAGCGCGAAGGCTCGGCGGTAGAGAACATCACCGCACTGGTACATGAAGGCCAGGCCCTGGTGGTGCAGGTGACCAAGGACCCGATCGGCACCAAGGGTGCACGCCTGACCACCCAGCTATCGATTCCGTCGCGTTACCTGGTGTACATGCCACGCAGCAGCCATGTCGGTATTTCGCTGAAAATCGAGGACGAAGCCGAGCGTGAGCGCCTCAAGCAAGTGGTCAGCGACTGCATGGATGGCGAAAACATCAAGGATGCCGGCGGCTTCATCTTGCGCACCGCCGCCGAAGGCGCGCGTGCCGAGGAGATCTTGCAGGACATCCGTTACCTGCGCCGCCTGTGGGAGCAGATTGGCACCCAGATCAAGACCTGCGGCGCGCCCACGGTCATTTACGAAGACCTTGGCCTGGCCCTGCGTACCCTGCGCGACCTGGTCAACCCGAAGATCGAGAAGATCCGCATCGACTCGCGGGAAACCTTCCAGAAGACCACGCAGTTCGTCGGCGAGTTGATGCCGGAAATTGCCGACCGCCTCGAACACTACCCGGGCGAGCGCCCAATCTTTGACCTGTACGGCGTCGAAGACGAGATCCAGCGGGCTCTGGAGCGCAAGGTGCCGTTGAAGTCCGGCGGTTACCTGGTGGTCGACCCGGCCGAAGCGATGACCACCATCGATGTCAATACCGGGGCTTTCGTCGGCCATCGCAACCTCGAAGAAACCATCTTCAAGACCAACCTCGAGGCTGCTACCGCCATCGCCCGACAACTGCGCCTGCGCAACATTGGCGGCATCATCATCATCGACTTCATCGACATGGAAGACGAAGATCACCAGCGCCAGGTACTGCGTACCCTGGAAAAACAGCTGGAGCGCGATCACGCCAAGACCAACATCATCGGCATCACCGAGCTGGGCCTGGTGCAGATGACCCGCAAGCGCACGCGGGAAAGCCTGGAACAGGTGCTTTGCGAGCCGTGCCTGGCCTGTCAGGGCCGCGGCAAGCTGAAAACGCCCGAGACCATCTGTTACGAAATATTCCGCGAGATCCTGCGTGAGGCCCGTGCCTATCAGGCTGAAGGCTACCGTGTGCTGGCCAACCAGAAGGTGGTCGACCGCCTGCTGGATGAAGAGTCAGGCAACGTGGCGGAACTGGAAGCTTTCATCGGTCGAACCATTCGCTTCCAGGTCGAGTCGATGTATTCGCAGGAACAATACGACGTGGTGCTGCTCTGAGGTCTTCCGAAACACGCCACTGCATTGTCGTGCTGGCAAAACCGGCACGACGGGCCATCATGGATAAACGACTTGGAGGGCCATGGCCATGGGACGTCTGAACCGCGTTCTTGTTGCTCTGACCCGCTGGGGGTTGGGCATATGTGCCCTGCTGGCCGTATTGGTGGCGCTGTATGTCAGCCTTGGTCGTGAACTGGTGCCGCTGGTAGCCGAGTACCGTGCCGACGTAGAAAGCAAGGCCGAGCAGGCGCTGGGCCTGCCCGTGCATGTCGGTGCCCTGGAAGGGCACTGGAGCGGACTGGCCCCTGTGCTGCGGGTGCGCGACCTGCAATTGGGCGAAGGCACCAAGGCGCTCCGGCTGGATGACGTCATGGTGGTGCCCGACATCTGGGCCAGCCTCACCGCCCGCGAAGTGCGCCTGGCGCGCATCCAGCTGGGCGGGCTGCAACTGATCCTTCGCGAGAACGAGCAGGGCGCCTGGAACCTGGAAGGCCTGCCGAAGAAGGACGACGCGCCGCTGGACCCTGCCGACTTGCTGCAGCGCCTGCGCCAGCTGGGGCGCATCGATGTGTTCGACAGTCTGGTCACCCTGCACCCCTGGCAGCGCGACCCGCTGACCCTGACATATGTGAGTGCCGGCCTGCAGGCCGGTGCTAAACGCCAGGCCCTGGATTTGCGTGCGACCCTGCCTGACGGCCAGCCCCTGGCGTTGAGCCTGAACAGCCGTATGTCGGCCGAGGCCTGGCGTGATGGCGAGGTAGAAGCCTATGTGAGCCTGCCGCAAAGTGACTGGGCACATTGGTTGCCGCCCAGGGTGTTGGGGCAGTGGCATGCTGACACCCTGCGGGCGGGCGGTGAGTTCTGGATCGGCTGGGGCAAGGGGCAGTTGCAACGGGCCGTCGTAAGGCTCAATGCACCCAGGCTGGAGGGGGCCTATGCCGGGCGCAAGGCTGCCAACCTGAATAATCTGGCTTTGGGCGCCTGGTTCCAGCGCCGGGAGCAAGGCTTCGATGTGGTCGTCGACTCGTTGGCCATGGACCTCGGCAAGGCCCGCTGGGAGTCTCACCTGCAGTTGCAGCAGCGCCCTGGCCAGAATGCAGCCGATGAAAGCTGGCAGTTACAGGCCGACCGCCTCGACCTCACCCCGCTGACTCCGCTGATCGATGCCCTCGCCCCCCTGTCGGACAAGGTCAAGGATGTGGTCGATGGCTTGAAGGTGACCGGTGCGTTGCGCAATGTGCGCCTCGAGGCCAGGCCCAAGGCCGAGGGTGACCAGCGGCTGCAGTTCGCAGCCAACCTGGAGAAGGTAGGCTTCGATGCTTATCACAACGCCCCGGCGGCCGGTAACGTCAGTGGCAGCATCAGTGGTGACCTGGGCCACGGCGAACTGCGCCTGGATACCGATGCGTTCATGCTGCATCTGTACCCGATCTTCGCCAAGCCCTGGCATTACCAGAAGGCGAATGCGCGCTTGACCTGGACCTTGGACAAAGACGGTTTCACCCTGATTGCGCCCTACCTCAAGGTGCTGGGCGAGGAGGGCAAGATCGCCGGTGACTTCCTGATTCGCCTGTTGTTCGAGGAAGGCCGCGAGGACTACATGGACCTGCGCGTCGGCCTGACCGAAGGCGATGGCCGCTATACTGCCAAGTATCTGCCCGAGGTGCTCAGCCCGGCCCTCGACGAGTGGCTGCGCAGCGCTATCGTCAAAGGCGCTGTGGATGAAGGCTACTTCCAGTATCAGGGCTCGCTGAACCATGGCGCATCCCCGCAAGCGCGCAGCATCAGCCTGTTCTTCAAGGTGCATGACGCCGCCCTGGACTTCCAGCCCGGTTGGCCACAGGTGCAGCACGTCGATGGCGATGTGTTCATCGAGGACAGTGGCGTGCGCATCAAGGCTCAGCGAGGCGTGCTGCTCGACACCAAGGTCAGCGATGTGAATGTCGATATCCCGCATGTCGACGGCGACCAGCACAGCCATCTCTACCTGGATGGCGACTTCGACGGTAGCCTGGGTGATGGCCTGAAGATTCTCAAGGAAGCGCCAATCGGCACCGGGGAGATTTTCGCCGGCTGGGAAGGTGAGGGGCCGCTGAAGGGCAAGGTCAAGCTCGATATCCCGCTGGCCCATGGGCAGCGCCCAAAGGTGCAGGTGGACTTCGCCACCCACGATGCGCGCCTGAAAGTTGCCCCGCCAAGCCTGGAGTTGAACCGCCTGAAGGGCGACTTCAGCTTCGACTTCGACAAGGGCCTGAGTGGCAAGGGCATCAGCCTGCAGGCCTTTGGCAAGCCGGTAACGGCGCAAATAACCGCTGAAGGTCAGGCTGGGCAGATGCAGACCCGCATCAATGCCAATGGCCAGGTATCGCTCAAGACGCTGACTGACTGGCTGCAGTTCAAGCAGGCCTTGCCGGCCTCCGGTGACCTGCCCTATCAGTTGCAGCTCAGTCTGGGGAGCCGGGACAACCGCCTGAGTGTCACTTCCAGCCTCAAGGGGCTGGCCATCGACCTGCCGGCTCCGTTCGGCAAAGCGGCAGCTGATACCCGTGACAGCCGTTTCAGCATGAGCCTTCAGGGCCCGGAGCGGCAATTCGATGCTGCCTACGCCGACCTTGCTCGCTTTGCCTATGCTGCACCGGCTGAAAACTTGACCCAGGGCCGCGGCGAGCTAGTGCTGGGCACAGGCGACGCCCGGGTACCTGCCAGCCAGGGGCTGAGGGTGCGCGGGCGCCTGGAGACCCTGGACCTGGCCCCTTGGCAAGAGCAGGCGGGCCGGCTGGCTGGGGACGACCCCGGTGGCAGCGCGCGGCAGAACCTGCAAAGCGTCGACCTGAGCATCGGCCAGTTGAAAGCCTTCGGCATGGACCTGAACCAGGCCGTGGTCCGCCTGGCCCGGGGCGGCCCGGCCTGGGATTTGCGCCTCGACAGCAAGGAAGTCATTGGTAATGCGCGCGTACCGGATGCCAAGGGCGCGCCCGTGGTCGTGCGCATGCAGACCTTGCGGCTGCCTGCCGCCAGCGCCGCTGAACAGCAGGCTGAAGACGGCCCCGACCCGCTGGCCTCGTTCGATCCGCGCAAAGTCCCGGCACTGGACCTGAGCATCGACAAGCTCTATCGCGGTGACGATCTTTACGGTAGTGCCGCGATCAAGCTGCGGCCGACCCCACGTGGCGTTACAGCCAGTGATATCGACCTCGACCTCAAGGGGTTGCGCATCGATGGCGGTGGTGGCTGGGAGGGGGAAACGGGTAAAACCAGCAGTTGGTACAAAGGGCGCCTTGACGGCAAGAACCTGGCGGATGTGCTCAGCGCCTGGGGCTTTGCCCCGACGGTGACCAGCCGCGACTTCCGCCTGGACGTGGATGGCCGCTGGCCGGGTTCGCCGGCCGCAGTGGGCCTGAAGCGCTTCTCGGGCAGCATGGATGCGGCGCTGCGCACCGGCCAGTTCGTCGAGGTCGAAGGCAGCGCACAGGCACTGCGGGTGTTCGGCCTGCTCAACTTCAACTCGATTGGCCGGCGCCTGCGTCTGGACTTTTCCGACCTGTTTGACAAGGGCCTGGCCTATGACCGGGTCAAGGGCTTGCTGGTGGCCAGCAGTGGCGTGTACGTGACCCGCGAACCGATTACTGTGACCGGCCCGTCGAGCAACTTCGAGCTCGACGGCACGCTGGACATGGTCAGCGACCGGGTCGATGCTGACTTGCAGGTGAGCCTGCCGGTGACCAACAACCTGCCGCTGGCGGCGTTGATCGTCGGCGCGCCGGCGGTGGGCGGTGCGCTGTTCCTGGTCGATCGGCTGATCGGTGACCGCGTGTCACGCTTTGCCAGCGTGCACTACCGTGTCGAAGGGCCGTGGAAAGAGCCTAGAATCACATTTGTGAAACCTTTCGAGAAATCCCGCTAGGAGTACCCATGAAGGCAGCGGTAATCCAGATGGTCAGCCAGGACGACGTGCAGACCAACCTGCAGCGTGCCGGTGCCCTGTTGGAGCAGGCCGCATTGGGCGGCGCACGGTTGGCGGTGCTGCCGGAAAACTTTGCCGCCATGGGGCGCAAGGACGCTGCTGCCATCGGCCGCGCCGAAGCCTTGGGGGAAGGGCCCATCCTGCCGTGGTTGAAACGCACCGCCCGCGACCTCAAGTTATGGATTGTTGCCGGTACTTTGCCCTTGCCGCCGTTCGGCCATCCCGATGCCAAGGCCCATGCGTGCTCGCTGCTGGTCGATGAACACGGCGAGGTGGCGGCAAGGTATGACAAGCTGCACTTGTTTGATGTGGACGTGGCCGACAACCGGGGCCGTTACCGCGAGTCGGATGACTACGCACAGGGTGCTCAGGTGGTGGTGGCTGATACGCCGGTCGGTCGGCTGGGGCTGAGCGTGTGTTACGACCTGCGCTTTCCCGAACTGTACAGCGCGCTGCGCGCGGCCGGCGCGGAGCTGATAACCGCACCGGCAGCTTTTACCGCAGTGACCGGCGCAGCACATTGGGAGGTGCTGGTGCGTGCCCGGGCCATCGAAACCCAGTGTTACCTGCTGGCTGCGGCACAGGGCGGTGCCCACCCTGGCCCACGGGAAACCCATGGCCATGCGGCGATCGTCGACCCTTGGGGGCGCATTCTCGCAGAACAGGCGCAAGGTGAAGCGGTACTGCTTGCCGAGCGCGACATTGAAGAACAAGCGTCCATTCGGACGCGCATGCCGGTGGTATCGCACCGGCGCTTTTTTTCGCAGGGCGCGTTGCGGCCTGCGCATACCTCGGAGTGACTATGAGCCAGATGTTATCCACCGTCAGTGAGCAGCTCCTGGCCCCAGGCGGCTTGACCCTGGACAGCCTGCAGAGCGTGCTGGGTGAGTTGGCTGGCCCCGGCATCGATGCCGCCGACCTGTATTTCCAGGGCCAGATCTCGGAAACCTGGGCGCTGGAAGACGGCATCGTCAAAGAGGGCAGCTTCAACCTCGACCAGGGCGTGGGCGTGCGTGCCCAGTCCGGCGAAAAAACCGGCTTCGCCTACAGCAACGCGATCAACCTCGAAGCGTTGACCTCGGCAGCCCGTGCCGCCCGTTCGATTTCCCGTGCCGGGCAAAACGGCACGGTGCAAGCCTTCCGCAGCCAGGAAGTGGCCGCCCTGTATACCGCGGACAATCCGCTGGACGTGCTCAGCCGTGCCGAAAAGGTCGAGCTGCTTAAGCGTGTCGATGCCGCCACCCGTGCCCTGGACCCGCGCATTCAGCAAGTCAGCGTGAGCATGGCCGGGGTCTGGGAACGCATTCTGATTGCCGCGGCCGATGGCAGCCTGGCCGCCGACGTACGCCCGCTGGTGCGCTTCAATGTCAGTGTCATCGTCGAGCAGAATGGCCGTCGCGAACGTGGCGGACAGGGCGGTGGCGGCCGTACCGACTACCGTTTCTTTACCGAAGAGCGGGTGATGGGCTATGCGCGCGAGGCCCTGCGCCAGGCCCTGGTGAATCTTGAAGCGATCCCGGCACCGGCCGGTACCTTGCCGGTGGTGCTGGGCTCGGGCTGGTCGGGCGTGCTGTTGCACGAAGCGGTCGGCCATGGCCTGGAAGGCGACTTCAACCGCAAGGGCAGTTCGGCGTTCAGTGGCCGCATTGGCGAGAAGGTGGCGTCGAGCCTGTGCACCATCGTCGACGATGGCACCCTCGAAGGCCGCCGCGGCTCGTTGAGCGTGGATGACGAAGGCACCCCGACCGAATGCACCACGCTGATCGAGAATGGCGTGCTCAAGGGGTACATGCAGGACAAGCTGAACGCGCGCCTGATGGGCATGGCTGTGACCGGCAACGGCCGCCGTGAATCCTACGCGCACCTGCCGATGCCACGCATGACCAACACCTACATGCGAGCCGGCGAAAGCGACCCACAGGAGATCATCGCGTCGGTGAAGAAGGGTATCTACTGCGCCAACCTCGGTGGTGGACAGGTGGATATCACCAGCGGCAAGTTCGTGTTCTCCACCAGTGAGGCCTACCTGATCGAAGACGGCAAGATTACCGCGCCAGTGAAGGGCGCAACCCTGATCGGCAATGGTCCCGAGGCGATGAGCCGGGTTTCGATGGTCGGTAACGACCTGGCACTGGACAGCGGGGTAGGAACGTGCGGAAAGGACGGGCAGTCGGTGCCGGTCGGGGTGGGGCAGCCTACCTTGAAACTGGATGCGATTACCGTGGGCGGTACCGGGGCTTGATGGCTTCGGGGACCCTTGCAGGAGCGGGCACGTCCGCTCCCACAGGGCCCCAGTCCGTCAGCGCAACCCGCGCTGCAACTCGTCGAGGTCGCGGATGTACTTGAACACCTTGCGCGCGGCGGCAGGCGGCTTGTTTCGCGCCTTCTCGTGCTGGGCATGGCGCACCAGCGAGCGTAGCTGCTGGCGGTCGGTGTCGGGGTACTCGTTGACGAAGCGCTCGAGGTCTTCGTCGTTACCGTCGATCAACCGGTCACGCCAGCGCTCCAGGCTGTGGAAACGTTCGTTGTACTGGCGAGTCGAGCTGTCCATCTGTTCGAGCAAGGCATGGATGGCATCGAGGTCTTGCACGCGCATGAGCTTGCCGACGAACGACATGTGGCGTTTACGGGCGCCATGAGCGGTGTGCTTGCTGGCCTCAGCCAGTGCCTTGCGCAGCTCGTCGGTCAAAGGCAGGCGCGCCAAGGTATCGGCCTTGAGCGTGGTAAGCCGCTCGCCGAGTTCGACCAGCGCATGCAGTTCGCGCTTGATCTGGGTTTTGCTTTTTTCGCCGTCGAAGGCGTCGTCGTTTGAATCAACCATGGTGGCAGTCCGCTAGAAATCGCCGCCATGATAACCAGTCGGGGGCCGCTTGTCCGGCCCGGTCGTAGAATGACCCCAAGCCGAACGCAGAATTTGAGTGGAGAGAACCATGAGTGCAGTCCAGAGCGTAGGTCCGAAAGACCTGCCAGCATTGCAGGAACAGGTCGAGGCGATCATCGCCGAGGCGCGTCGTCAGGGGGCCAGTGCCTGTGAAGTGGCGGTGTCGCTGGAGCAAGGGCTGTCCACCACCGTACGCCAGCGTGAGGTCGAAACGGTCGAGTTCAACCGCGACCAGGGCTTTGGTATCACCCTTTATGTTGGCCAGCGCAAAGGTTCGGCCAGCACCTCGGCCAGTGGACCGGAGGCGATTCGCGAGACCGTCGCCGCAGCGTTGGCAATTGCCAGGCATACCTCCGAGGATGAATGCTCGGGCTTGGCCGACGCAGCGCTGATGGCGCGTGAAATCCCGGACCTGGACCTGTACCACGACTGGGATATCGAGCCCGAGAAGGCCATCGAAATGGCCCTGGCCTGCGAGGCGGCGGCGTTCGACGCCGACCCGCGCATCCTCAACGCCGATGGTACCACCCTCAATACCCACCAGGGCTGCCGCGTGTATGGCAACAGCCATGGGTTCATCGGTGGTTACGCCTCGACCCGGCACAGCCTGAGCTGCGTGATGATTGCCGAAGGCGACGGGCAGATGCAGCGTGACTACTGGTACGACGTGAACCGCCAGGGCAACCTGCTGGCCGACCCGAGCAGCATCGGCCTGCGCGCTGCCCAGCGTGCCGCCAGCCGCCTTGGCGCCCGGCCGGTGCCGACTTGTGAGGTACCGGTGCTGTTTTCGGCCGAATTGGCCGGTGGCCTGTTCGGCAGCTTCCTGTCGGCCATTTCCGGCGGCAACCTGTACCGCAAGTCGTCTTTCCTGGAGGGTACCATTGGCCAGCGCCTGTTCCCTTCCTGGCTGACCCTCGACGAACGCCCGCATATTCCGCGCGCGTTGGGCAGTGCCGCCTTCGACGGTGATGGCCTGGCCACCTATGCCAAACCGTTTGTCGACAAAGGCGAGCTGGTGTCGTACTTGCTGGGTACCTATTCGGGGCGCAAGCTGGGTTTGCCGAGTACGGCCAATTCCGGTGGCGTGCATAACCTGTTCGTCAGCCACGGTGTCGAAGATCAGGCCGCGCTGATTCGCCGTATGGGGCGCGGGCTGCTGGTGACCGAACTGATGGGGCATGGCTTGAACATGGTGACGGGGGACTATTCCCGTGGTGCGGCGGGGTTCTGGGTCGAGAATGGCGAGATTCAGCATGCCGTACAGGAAGTCACCATCGCCGGAAACATGAAGGACATGTTCCAGCAGATTGTCGCGATCGGTAGCGATCTTGAAACCCGTAGCAATATTCATACGGGCTCGGTGTTGATCGAGCGGATGACCGTTGCTGGTAGCTGATCTTTAGCCTGCGCCGGCCCTTTCGCGGGTAAACCCGCTCCTACACGGTGGTGGACGTACATCGGGGTTGGACACAGGCCGTTGTAGGAGCGGGTTCACCCGCGAAGAGGCCGGAACAGCACTACACCTTTCCCTGCAAATCCGAAGACCCGGCCCTCGCGCCGGGTTTTTATTTCATCACCTTTTTCTTGAAGTGATTCTATTTATCACTTAATAATGAATATCATTATCCAGTAACCCGGCGATGATGTTCATGAAATCCGTCCTCCGCGAACTGCCCTACCTGGAAAACTGGCGCTGGCTCAGCCGGCGCATTCGCTGTGCGCTCGACCCCGACGAGCCGCGCCTGATCGAGCATTACCTGGCCGAAGGCCGCTATCTGGTGTGCTGCACCGAAACCTCGCCATGGACGGTGGCGCTGACAGCGTTTCGCCTGCTGCTGGATACCGCCTGCGATCGCATGCTCCCCTGGCATTGGCGTTGTCTGTGCCTGGACCAGGCGTGGCGCCCTCTGCTGGACCTGCGCAACCTCGACCGCCAGGAACAGAACCAACGCTGGCAACCCTACGCCTTGCAGTTGGCCAATTGCCGTCTGCTGCCTTCGATTTCTCCCGATGAACTGATGCAAGGATTTGATGATGAGTGATACCCGTATCGAGCGTGACAGCATGGGTGAGCTGCAGGTGCCGGCCCAGGCCCTCTACGGCGCCCAGACCCAGCGCGCGGTCGACAACTTCCCGATCAGCGGCCAGCGTATGCCGGCCCAGTTCATTCGTGCCTTGTTGCTGGCCAAGGCCGCTGCGGCCAAGGCCAACGTCGAACTGGAGCAACTGTCTGCCGGGCAGGGCCAGGCTATCGTCAAGGCTGTCGAGCAATTGCTGGCCGAGGACTTCATCCAGCACTTCCCGGTGGATGTGTTCCAGACAGGCTCTGGCACCAGTTCGAACATGAACGCCAATGAGGTGATCGCCACCTTGGCTACCCATGTACTGGGTGAGGCGGTCAATGCCAATGACCACGTCAACTGTGGCCAGAGCAGCAATGACATCATTCCGACCACCATCCATGTCAGCGCCGCGTTGGCCCTGCACGAGCAGTTGCTGCCAGCCCTGGCGCACCTGGTACAGGTGATCGAGGTCAAGTCGGCACAAGTACATCAATACGTGAAGACCGGTCGTACTCACCTGATGGACGCGATGCCCGTGCGCATGAGCCAGGTGCTGGATGGCTGGGCTGCGCAGATCAATGCTGCCAAGTCGCACATCGAAGGTGTGCTGCCGCACTTGCAGGCGCTGGCCCAGGGCGGAACCGCCGTGGGTACCGGCATCAACGCCCATCCGCAGTTCGCTGTCGGTTTCGCTCGCCAGCTCAGTGGCCTGACCAAGGTCGAGTTCACGCCCGGCCAGAACCTGTTCGCACTGATCGGCTCGCAGGACACTGCCGTGGCTTTGTCTGGCCAGCTCAAGACCACCGCTGTGGCGTTGATGAAAATCGCCAACGATCTGCGCTGGATGAACTCCGGCCCGCTGGCCGGTCTGGGCGAAATCGAGCTGCAAGCTCTGCAGCCGGGCTCTTCGATCATGCCAGGCAAGGTCAACCCGGTGATCCCGGAGGCCACTGCCATGGTCGCCGCCCAAGTGATTGGCAACGACGCGACCATCGCCGTCGCAGGTCAAGCCGGTAACTTCGAGCTGAACGTGATGCTGCCGGTGATCGCCCGCAACCTGCTGGAAAGCATCGAGCTGATGGCCAATGTCAGCCGCTTGCTGGCCGACAAAGCCATCGCCAGCTTCAAGGTCAACGAAGACAAACTCAAGGAAGCCCTCGCGCGCAACCCGATTCTGGTCACGGCGTTGAATCCGATCATCGGCTACCTCAAGGCCGCCGAAATCGCCAAGACCGCCTACAAGCAGGGTCGTCCAATCATCGATGTGGCGCTGGAGCACACCGACCTGTCCCGCGACCAGCTTGAAGCGCTGCTGGACCCGGAAAAACTCACCGCCGGCGGTATCTGACACTGCGTCACCGCCCAGGAGACAACCATGCAGCACTGGAAACGCACCACGGAAACCGCCAACCGCCTATTCGAACAAGGCGAACTGGTGGACGCCCGGGAACACTACCTGCAAGCCTTGGCGTTGGCCCAGGTGCTGTTCGAGCGCTGGCATGACGTGGACGAAGCGGTGGCTGCATTCGTCATCGCCCACCACAACCTGGCTGACCTGCACCTGCGCCTTGACCAGCCGCATGAAAGCGCCGACTACCTGTGCGCTGCTCACCAGCGACTGCTGCAGGCCTGCCAGGAAGTGCGCCTGCCTCAGGGGCTGCGTGATGCAGCCTTGCGCCACAGTGCGCGCACTTACACCGAGCTGCTGAGTTTCATTGCCGAGTATGGCCAGTACCCGCGTACCGAGCGCTTGCTCAACCGCCACAGCGCCGGGGCCAGCGAGCTCGCTGCCAAGCCGGATGTAACACCTAGAACCCATGCCTACGGAATTCACTGACATGCCCCATACCTTGCCTGCATTGCCATACGCCTACGATGCGCTGGAACCACACATTGATGCCCAGACAATGGAAATCCACCACACCAAGCATCACCAGACTTACGTGAACGGCCTCAATGCCGCCCTCGAGGGTACCGAGTGGGCCGAATGGCCGGTGGAAAAACTGGTCGCTGCCGTCAAGCAACTGCCGGAAAACCTGCGTGGCGCCGTGACCAACCACGGCGGTGGTCACGCCAACCACAGCCTGTTCTGGACTGTCATGTCGCCTCAGGGCGGTGGCGAGCCTGTGGGCCAGCTGGCGCAAGCCGTCACTGCACAACTTGGCGGCTTCGAGGCTTTCAAGGAGGCTTTCACCAAAGCCGCGTTGACCCGCTTCGGCAGCGGTTGGGCCTGGCTCAGCGTGACGCCGCAAAAAACCTTGATGGTGGAGAGTAGCGGCAACCAGGACAGCCCGCTGATGCACGGCAATGCGCCGATCCTGGGCCTGGACGTGTGGGAGCACGCGTACTACCTCAAGTACCAGAACCGTCGTCCGGAATACATCGGTGCCTTCTACAACGTCATTGACTGGGTGGAAGTTGAACGTCGTTACCTTGAAGCCCTGAAGTGAGTCGGATCGGTATGCGCTCTGAGGTGATGTCTGTCAGCAGTGTGCGCCTGTTCCGCCTGGCGCTTGGTACTTTGCTTTTGCTGGCTGGCGCCGCGTTACTGGTGGCGCGCGGCCTCGCCTGGTTAGACCTCGACCCGCGCATGCTGCGCGCCCTGGAGGGCGGTGCTTTATGCGCACTGGGTACGGCACTGGGCGCAGTACCGGTACTGGTCATTCGCAATATGCCCGTGGCGCTGGCGGATACGCTGTTGGGCTTCGGTGCTGGCGTGATGCTGGCGGCCACCGCGTTTTCCCTGATCATGCCGGGCCTGGCGGCGGCTCAGTCTATTGGCTTCAGCCCTTGGGGGGCAGGTGGCCTGGTCAGTTTTGGCCTGATGTTCGGGGCGTTGTGCCTGTTCCTGGTCGACCTCAAGGTATCCTGGGCTTCGCCGGAAGCGCTGGTGGGCACGGCAAACCAACCGGTGATTGCAGCGCGCATCTGGCTGTTCGTGATTGCCATCATTGCCCACAACATCCCCGAAGGTATGGCCATTGGTGTGTCGGCCGGGGGTGGCATGGCCGACGCCGACAGCCTGGCCATGGGCATTGCCTTGCAGGATGTGCCTGAGGGGCTGGTGATCGCGCTGGTGCTGGCAGGGGCGGGCATGCCGCGCTTCAAGGCCTTCCTGATCGGCGCAGCCTCAGGCTTGGTCGAGCCGCTGGCGGCGTTGATCTGTGCCTGGCTGGTGAATGTTGCCGAACTGCTGCTGCCGCTGGGGCTGGCCTGTGCAGCGGGGGCGATGTTGCTGGTGGTCACCCAGGAAATCATCCCCGAATCGCGCAGCAACGGCCATCATCGTCTGGCCAGCCTTGGGCTGTGTACAGGCTTCTGTCTGATGATGGTGATGGATACCGCGATGTCCTGACCTGGTGCAAGCGCAGGTTTGCGAGGCCTATTCGCCTTCGTCAAAGAAATTGTTGATCAGCTCGACCAGCGCGTCCATGGCGTCGCTGTCCTGCTCGCCCTCGGTATGCAGGTGCACCTGGGTGCCTTTGCCTGCGGCCAGCATCATCACCGCCATGATGCTCTTGCCATCCACCAGCTTGTCCGGGGCGCGACCCACCCGTACCTGGCAGGGGAAGCGGCCGGCCACACCGACGAACTTGGCTGCCGCCCGGGCATGCAGACCCAGCTTGTTGATGATGGTGATTTCGCGGGCGGGCATCTGGGGCGGATCCTTGGGCTAGAGGTCGCGATGGCGGACCTGGACGTTTTTCAGGGTTTGCTGCAGCTGTCGACCAAGGCGCTCGGTGATGTACACCGAACGGTGATGTCCGCCGGTGCAGCCGATGGCAATGGTTACGTAGGCGCGGTTGCTGGCAGCGAAGCGGGGCAACCATTTGAGCAGGTAGCTGGAGATGTCGTTGTACATATCTTCGACATCCGGTTGTGCGGCCAGGTAGTCGATCACGGGTTGATCGAGGCCCGAGTGCTCACGCAGTTCCGGTTTCCAGTAGGGGTTGGGCAGGCAGCGCACGTCAAAAACCAGGTCGGCGTCGACCGGCATGCCCCGTTTGAACCCGAACGACTCGACCAGAAACGCTGTGCCAGGCTCGGGCTGGTTGAGCAGGCGCAGCTTGATCGAGTCACGCAACTGGTACAGGTTCAGATTGGTGGTGTCGATCTTCAGGTCGGCCAGGTCGGCAATTGGCCCCAACAAGTCGCTTTCCACGCGGATCGCTTCCGCGAGCGAGCGGTTGGCGTTGGTCAGGGGGTGCCGCCTGCGGGTTTCCGAGAAACGCTTGAGAAGGACCTCTTCATCGGCATCCAGGTACAACACGTCGCACTGGATGTGCCGTGCGCGGGCTTCTTCAAGCAGCTCGGGAAAACGCATCAGGTGGCTGGGCAGGTTGCGCGCGTCGATCGAAACCGCCACCTTGGGCTGCAGCAATTCGGTGTTGATCAGTGCATTTTCCGCCAACTGCGGCAGTAGCCCGGCGGGCAGATTGTCGATGCAATAGAAACCGCTGTCTTCCAGGACATCGAGGGCGGTGCTCTTGCCGGAGCCGGACCGGCCGCTGACGATGATCAGGCGCATGTTCAGTGCTCGTTCTGTACGTCCAGGACAACCTGGAACAGGGCCTCGTTGCTGGTGGCCGCACGCAGTCGATCACGGACCTCCTTGCGATCGAGCATGCTGGCGATCTGACGCAGAAGTTCAAGGTGGGCATCGGTGGCCGCTTCGGGTACCAGCAGCACAAACAGCAGGTCCACCGGCGCGCCATCGATGGCGTCGTAATCGATAGGCGCTTCCAGGTGCAGCAGGGCGCTGACTGGCGCGGAGCATCCTTCAAGCCGGCAGTGTGGGATGGCGATGCCATTGCCGAAACCGGTAGAACCGAGCTTTTCCCGGGCTACCAGTTTTTCGAAGACGTCCTGCATCTCCAGTTCTGGCACTTGGTCGGCGATGACAGTGGCGACCTTTTCCAGGGCGCGCTTCTTGCTGCCTCCCGGCACGTTCACGAGGGAACGGCCGGGGGTCAGGATGGTTTCAAGTCGGATCATGGATGAGGGGGATCAGCGGGCAGCTGCACCTTGCAGCAGGCTTTGCTGTTTTTCCTTGTGTTTTTTCAGTTGGCGGTCGAGCTTGTCGGCCAAGGCGTCGATCGCTGCATACATGTCTTCGTGTTCGGCGTTGGCTACCACTTCGCCGCCGGGAATCTGCAGGGTCGCCTCGACCTTCTGCTGAAGCTTCTCGACTTTCATGATTACCTGCACGTTGGTGATCTTGTCGAAGTGACTCTCCACGCGGGCGAGCTTTTCAAGCACGTAATCGCGCAGTGGCTGGGTGACTTCTACATGCTGTCCACTGATATTGACTTGCATACAGCTTCTCCTTTGTTGCCCGTGCATAAAGAGGCAGGTCTTGCACCTGCCACGAAAACGCTGTGGCACATCTCAGGGGCTACATCAGTCGCTTGCGTTCGCTCGACGGTGCGATGCCGAGGGACTCGCGGTACTTGGCGACGGTGCGACGGGCTACCTGGATGCCTTGTGCCTCCAGTAAACCAGCGATCTTGCTGTCACTCAATGGCTTTTTCTGATTTTCCGCCGCAACCAGTTTCTTGATGATCGCGCGGATCGCCGTGGACGAGCATTCTCCGCCTTCGGAGGTGCTGACATGGCTGGAGAAAAAGTATTTCAGTTCGTAGATGCCACGCGGGGTGTGCATGTATTTCTGCGTGGTAACCCGCGAAATGGTCGATTCGTGCATGCCTACGGCTTCGGCAATGTCATGCAGTACCAACGGCTTCATCGCTTCGTCGCCGTGGTCGAGGAAGCCGCGCTGGTGCTCGACGATCTGCGTGGCAACCTTCATCAGGGTTTCGTTACGGCTTTGCAGGCTCTTGATGAACCAGCGCGCTTCCTGCAGCTGGTTGCGCATGAAGGTGTTGTCGGCGCTGGTGTCGGCACGGCGCACGAAGCCGGCGTATTGTGGGTTGACGCGCAGGCGTGGGATGGCTTCCTGGTTCAGTTCTACCAGCCAACGGTCGCTGTCCTTGCGCACGATGACGTCGGGCACCACGTACTCGGGCTCGCTGGACTCGATCTGCGAACCAGGGCGCGGGTTAAGGCTTTGCACCAGTTCGATGACCTGGCGCAGCTCGTCTTCCTTGATTTTCATCCGCCGCATCAGCTGGCTGTAGTCACGGCTGCCGAGCAGGTCGATGAAATCGGTGACCAGGCGCTTGGCTTCGGTCATCCACGGAGTTGTAGCGGGCAGCTGGCGCAGTTGCAGCAACAGGCATTCGCCGAGGTTGCGGGCGCCAACGCCAGCCGGCTCGAACTGCTGGATGCGGTGCAGTACCGCTTCGACCTCGTCCAGTTCGATATCCAGCTCCGGGTCGAAACCGGCGCAGATTTCTTCGAGTGTGTCTTCCAGGTAGCCCTGGCCGTTGATGCTGTCGATCAGGGTCACGGCAATCAAGCGGTCGGTGTCGGACATCGGTGCCAGGTTCAACTGCCACAGCAGGTGGCTTTGCAGGCTTTCGCCGGCCGATGTGCGCGTGGTGAAGTCCCATTCGTCGTCATCGTTGCTCGGCAGGCTGCTGGCGCTGGTCTGGTAGATGTCTTCCCAAGCGGTATCGACCGGGAGCTCGTTGGGGATGCGCTCGCTCCACTCACCGTCTTCCAGGTTGTCGGCGCTGACGGTGCTTTCCTGGAAACTGTTGTCCTGAACTTCGGCGGCCGGCTTGTTCTCGGCGTTGTCGGCCATCGGGTCGCTGTTGTCGAAGTCTTCGCCGTCTTCCTGACGTTCGAGCATCGGGTTCGACTCCAGCGCTTCCTGGATTTCCTGTTGGAGGTCCAGGGTAGAAAGCTGGAGCAGGCGGATGGCCTGTTGCAACTGAGGTGTCATCGTCAGTTGCTGGCCCATTTTTAGGACGAGCGATGGTTTCATGGCAGGGGCTTAATACCTTGTTCGCCGGCGCGCATGCGCCATCCACTACACGAGGGCGCCGAAGCGCCAGATCAAGCAAGTTTTATGCCTTAAATTGTAGCGTTTGCCTAGAGTACAGTAACAACTTTACCCGCAGTTTCAGGGCTGTTTGCCAGTACTTCAGGCGCGTGCCGGGTCAGAGGCGGAACTCGTGACCCAGGTAAACTTCTTTGACCAGTTCGTTTGCCAGGATGGTTTCAGCGTCACCTTCGGCGATCAGTCGGCCATCGTTGACGATATAAGCGGTTTCGCAGATGTCCAGGGTTTCACGCACGTTGTGGTCGGTAATCAGTACGCCGATACCTTTGGCCTTGAGGTGGTGGATGATCTGCTTGATGTCGCCGACCGAAATCGGGTCGACACCGGCGAACGGTTCGTCCAGCAGGATGAACTTGGGTGCGGTCGCCAGGGCGCGCGCAATTTCGACGCGGCGGCGTTCACCACCAGACAGGCTCATGCCGAGGTTGTCCCGGATGTGGCTGATGTGGAACTCCTGCAGCAGGCTTTCCAGCTCTTTGCGGCGGCCGTCCCGATCGAGGTCCTTGCGGGTCTCGAGGATGGCCATGATGTTGTCGGCGACCGACAGCTTGCGGAAGATCGAGGCTTCCTGCGGCAGGTAGCCGATTCCGGCACGGGCGCGGCCGTGCATGGGCTGGTGGCTGACATCGAGGTTGTCGATCAGTACCCGGCCCTGTTCGGCCTGGACCAGCCCGACAATCATGTAGAAGCAAGTGGTCTTGCCGGCGCCGTTGGGGCCGAGCAGGCCGACGATCTGGCCGCTGTCGATAGACAGGCTGACATCACGTACTACCTGCCGCCCCTTGTAGCTCTTTGCCAGGTGCTGGGCTTTGAGGGTTGCCATTTACTCGGCCTTCTTCTTGGGCTGGATCACCATGTCGATGCGCTGACGGGGTGTTGTCACATTGCCACCGCGACCGGCGGTCGCCACCTGGGTCTGGGTGTTGTAGACGATCTTTTCGCCTTCGGTGGTATTGCCTTCGCTCTCGACCTTGGCGCGGTCGGTGAGAATGACCAAGTCCTTCTGCGACTGGTACTGGATGGTTACGCCCCAGCCTTTCATCTTGTCCGGCTTGGCTGCGCTCTGCTGCTGCTCGAAGTAGGCCAGGTTGCCCACCGAGGTCACTACGTCGATATCGCCAGAGGCGGAGCGGGTAATGGTCACGGTGTTGCCTTTGATCATCATAGAACCCTGAGTGATGATCACGTCGCCGGTGTAAGTGGCCACGCCTTGCTTGTCATCCAGGTGAGCGTTGTCGGCCTGGATGCGGATAGGCTGGTCACGGTCGTTCGGCAGGGCGAGGGCGCTCGCGCTTCCCAGTGCTGCGCTCAGGCTGAGCAAAAGGGGGAGGGTTTTAACGAGCCTCATACTGTCCTCTTACGTTAGAGAGCAAGTCCATCTTGCCTTCTTTCAAATACGCTTTCATGCCTTTGCCCGTAGTGGTGCCTCCGGCGCCGTCGATTCTAACGGCTTGCTCGGTCTGCGCATATTGCTTCTGCGGGAACACGGTCATGCGTGAGCTGGTGATGATGGTTTCACGCTGCTTTTCATCGGTGCGGGCAATCCGCACCTTGTCGATCAGTTCGACCTCGGTACCGTCAGGATTGACCTCGGCGCGCGTGCTCTGCACATGCCACGGGTACTCGGTGCCGCGGTACAGGTGCAGGTCCGGTGTGGTCACCTGGGTGATTTCGCTGGTCTTGAGGTGTTCGATCCTGTCGGCGGTCATTTCGTATTGCAGCTTGCCGTCGGGCAGGAACTGCACGCTGTGGGCGTTGATCGCGTAGTAATCGATGGCGCTTTCGTCGACCTGGGTCACGGGCTTGTCGAGGAAGCTCTCCGGGCTGACATTCCAGTAGCCAATGGCTACCAACAGGGCGGCTATCGCCCCCAGCAGCACAATGTTTCGGGCTTTCTTGCTGAGCATGGGCAGCCTTACAGGTAGTTGGCGTTGGCAGAGTCCAGGGTGCCCTGGGCCTGCATGATCATTTCGCAGAATTCACGGGCCGCGCCTTCGCCGCCACGTGCCTGGGTCACGCCGTGGGCGTGCTGGCGTACGAACGGTGCGGCGTTGGCTACGGCCATGCCCAGAGCCACCCGGCGAATCACCGGCAGGTCGGGCAGGTCGTCGCCCAGGTAAGCCACTTGATCATAGCTTAGGCCCAGTTCGGCGAGCAGGCCGTCAAGCACCACCAATTTGTCCTCCCGGCCTTGGTAGAGGTGCGGGATACCGAGGTTCCTGGCCCGGCGTTCGACCACGGGGGTCTTGCGCCCGCTGATGATCGCGGTGGTCACGCCCGAGGCCATGAGCATCTTGATGCCCTGGCCGTCGAGGGTATTGAACGTCTTGAATTCGCTGCCATCCTCGAGGAAGTACAGGCGCCCGTCGGTGAGCACGCCGTCCACGTCGAACACTGCCAGCTTGATGCCTTTGCCGCGTTGCATGAGGTCCTGGTTCATTCCATCGCTCCTTTACATTACGCCGGCGCGCAGCAGGTCATGCATGTTCAGGGCGCCGGTCGGGCGGTCTTCACGGTCCACCACCACCAGGGCGTTGATCTTGTGGTCTTCCATTATCTTCAGGGCTTCGGCGGCGAGCATGTCGGCACGCGCAGTCTTGCCATGAACGGTCATGACCTGGTCGATCAGGGTGGTGTGCACATCGATATTGCGGTCCAGGCTGCGGCGCAGGTCACCGTCGGTGAAGATCCCGGCCAGTTTGCCATCGGCTTCGACGATCACGGTCATGCCCAAACCTTTGTGGGACATTTCCAGCAGCGCGTCCTTGAGCAGGGTGCCGCGTGGTACTTGAGGCAGGTCGTCGCCGGCGTGCATCACGTTCTCGACCTTCAGCAGCAGGCGGCGGCCCAGCGCGCCTCCCGGGTGCGAGAAGGCGAAGTCCTCGGCGGTGAAGCCGCGGGCTTCGAGCAAGGCGATGGCCAAGGCGTCGCCCAGTACCAGCGCTGCCGTGGTGGAGGAGGTGGGGGCCAGGTTCAGCGGGCAGGCCTCTTGTTCGACACGTGCGTCAAGGTTGACCTCGGCGGCCTGGGCCAGCGGCGAGTCCGGGTTGCCGGTCAGGCTGATCAGCTTGATGCCAAGGCGCTTGATGAACGGCAGCAGGGTGACGATTTCGGCGGTGCTGCCGGAGTTCGACAGCGCAAGGATGACATCATCACGGGTGATCATGCCCATGTCGCCATGGCTGGCTTCGGCCGGATGCACGAAAAACGCCGGTGTGCCGGTGCTGGCCAGGGTCGCGGCGATCTTGTTGCCGATGTGCCCGGACTTGCCCATGCCGACCACGACGACCCGGCCCTTGCTGGCCAGAATCAGTTCGCAGGCTTTGACGAAATTGTCGTCGATGCGCGCCAAAAGGGCCTCTACGGCCTCGAGTTCCAGGCGCAGAGTGCGTTGGGCGGATTGGATCAGCTCGCTGGATTGGCTCATGTCGAAAAAGCAATGCCTGATGAAAGGGCGACGATTATACGCGCAATGATGAAAACCCTCACCTCCTCGATTGTTGCAGTGAATACCACCAAAGCCTGTCCCGGGGCTGAACGACTGCTTGTCCGGCCTTGGGGCGGGGCTGTCAGCGGTGCTATAGTTCGCCGCTATTCGGCCTGTCAGGGGTGCGTGTGCCTTCCAGATGGAGGCCGGCGTCCATTAGGACGAGGCTGCATTAGCAAGGAGTCTAGATGAGTGTGGATAGCGCCTACGCGGTCGAGTTGAAGGGAGTAACCTTCAAACGTGGTTCGCGCAGCATTTTCAGCAACGTGGACATCAGCATCCCGCGCGGCAAGGTCACCGGCATCATGGGGCCATCGGGGTGCGGCAAGACCACGTTGCTCCGCCTGATGGGCGCACAGTTGCGCCCCTCGAGCGGTGAGGTATGGGTTGCCGGGCAGAACCTGCCGACGCTGTCGCGCAGCGACCTGTTCGACGCCCGAAAGCAGATGGGCGTGCTGTTCCAGAGCGGCGCGTTGTTCACCGACCTCGATGTGTTCGAGAACGTCGCGTTCCCGTTGCGCGTGCATACTCAGCTGTCGGACGAAATGATCCGTGACATCGTGTTGATGAAGCTGCAGGCCGTGGGCCTGCGCGGTGCCATCGACCTGATGCCCGACGAGCTGTCCGGTGGCATGAAGCGCCGTGTGGCGCTGGCCCGGGCGATTGCCCTGGACCCGCAGATCCTCATGTACGACGAACCGTTCGTCGGCCAGGACCCGATCGCCATGGGGGTACTGGTGCGCCTGATTCGCCTGCTCAACGATGCCCTGGGCATCACCAGCATCGTGGTTTCCCATGACCTGGCAGAAACTGCCAGCATCGCCGACTACATCTACGTTGTAGGTGACGGCCAGGTGCTGGGCCAGGGGACGCCTGATGAGCTGATGGGGTCGGACAATCCACGGATCCGCCAATTCATGAAAGGCGACCCGGATGGCCCGGTTCCCTTCCACTTTCCCGCGCCTGACTACCGCGCCGACCTGCTGGGGGCGCGTTGATGCGCAGAAAATCCTTACTCGAGCGTGTCCGCCTGCTGGGCCGCTCGGCAATCGACGTGCTGGCCGTGCTCGGGCGTTCGTGCCTGTTCCTGTTCCATGCGCTGGTCGGTCGCGGTGGTATTGGCGGCGGCTTCCAGCTGCTGACCAAGCAGTTGTACTCGGTGGGTGTGCTGTCGCTGGCGATCGTCGTCGTGTCCGGTGTGTTCATCGGCATGGTGCTGGCGCTGCAGGGCTACAGCATCCTGACCAAGTACGGCTCGGAGCAGGCGGTAGGGCAGATGGTCGCCCTGACCCTGCTGCGTGAACTTGGCCCGGTGGTAACGGCGTTGCTGTTCGCCGGGCGTGCCGGTTCCGCGCTGACCGCCGAAATCGGCAACATGAAGTCCACCGAGCAGTTGTCGAGCCTGGAAATGATCGGTGTCGACCCGCTCAAGTACATCGTTGCGCCACGCCTGTGGGCCGGTTTCATCTCGCTGCCGCTGCTGGCGCTGATCTTCAGCGTGGTCGGTATCTGGGGTGGCTCGTGGGTGGCGGTGGACTGGCTGGGTGTCTACGAGGGCTCGTTCTGGGCCAACATGCAGAACAGTGTTTCTTTCACTGACGACGTGCTCAACGGGCTGGTCAAGAGCGTGGTGTTTGCTTTCGTCTCGACCTGGATCGCCGTATTCCAGGGGTACGACTGTGAGCCCACCTCAGAAGGGATCAGCCGTGCAACCACCAAGACCGTGGTCTATGCCTCGTTGGCAGTGCTGGGTCTGGACTTTATTCTGACCGCCTTGATGTTTGGAGATTTCTGATGCAAAACCGCACCCTGGAAATCGGTGTCGGCCTGTTCCTCCTGGCCGGGATCCTGGCGCTGCTGCTGCTGGCCCTGCGTGTCAGCGGGCTGTCGGCCAGCCCGAGCAGCGATACCTATAAAGTTTATGCTTACTTCGACAATATCGCCGGTTTGACGGTCAGAGCTAAAGTGACCATGGCCGGTGTGACCATCGGCAAGGTTACCGCCATCGATCTGGACCGTGATTCCTACACCGGTCGGGTGACGTTGCAGCTGGACAAGTCGGTCGATAACCTGCCGACCGACTCCACTGCCTCGATCCTGACCGCCGGTTTGCTTGGTGAGAAGTACATCGGCATCAGCGTTGGCGGTGAAGACGAAGTGCTCAAGGATGGTGCAACCATCCATGACACACAGTCGGCACTGGTGCTGGAGGATCTGATTGGCAAGTTCCTGCTCAACTCTGTTGGCAAGGAACCGAAAGAAGCGCAACCGGCTAATTAAGGAGTACCCATGATTTCGATCCTGCGACGTGGCCTGCTGGTGCTGCTGGCGGCCTTCCCCCTGCTGGCCCTGGCTGTGCAGACACCGCACGAAGTGGTTCAAAGCACCACCAATGAACTGCTCGGCGACCTCAAGGCCAACAAGGAGCAGTACAAGTCCAACCCCAACGCCTTCTATGACTCGCTCAACCGCATTCTCGGCCCGGTGGTGGATGCCGACGGTATCTCGCGCAGCATCATGACCGTGAAGTACTCGCGCAAGGCGACCCCGGAGCAGATGCAGCGCTTCCAGGAAAACTTCAAGCGCAGCCTGATGCAGTTCTATGGCAATGCCTTGCTCGAATACAATAACCAGGGCATCACTGTCGACCCGGCTAAAGCCGATGACGGCAAGCGCGCCAGTGTCGGCATGAAGGTTACCGGCAACAACGGTGCCGTGTACCCCGTGCAGTACACCCTGGAGAACATTGGCGGCGAGTGGAAGGTGCGTAACGTGATCGTCAACGGCATCAACATCGGCAAGCTGTTCCGTGACCAGTTCGCCGATGCCATGCAGCGCAACGGCAATGACCTGGACAAGACCATCGACGGCTGGGCCGGCGAAGTGGCCAAGGCCAAGCAGGCTGCCGACAACTCGCCAGAGAAGAGCGTCAAATGAGTGAGGCCGCTGTAAGCATGGCAGAGCCAGGCGTGCTGCGTCTGACTGGCGTGCTGGACTACCGCAGCGGCCCGGCCTTGCGCAAGCAAGGCAAGGTGCTGATCGATGGCTCGCGCGAGCCGCGACTGGTGCTTGATTGCTCGGCTGTCGAGAAGTCGTCGAGTGTTGGCCTGTCGCTACTGCTGGCGTACATGCGGGATGCTCAGGCCACTGGCAAGGCGTGCGAGGTGCGTGGCATGCCTGATGATATGCGGGAAATTGCCGAGGTCTATGATCTCGATGAAGTGCTGGCAAGCTAGTGGCCAGGCACGGATGATGGCCCCTCGGTCAGCGAAGCCTTCGTTGGGCTTCGCAGGCGAGGGGCTTTTTTGTATGATGGCCGACCCGTGCGCATCGGGCGCCGATTGAGGTTGAGCATGCAGGCCGTAGAAGTTAAAAGCTTCCTTGAAGAGAAATTGCCGGGTTCCCGGGTCGAAGTTGAAGGCGAAGGCTGCAACTTCCAGTTGAACGTGATCAGCGACGAGTTGGCTGGCCTGAGTCCGGTCAAACGCCAGCAGGCGATCTATGCTCACCTGAATCCGTGGATCGCCAATGGCAGCATCCATGCGGTAACCATGAAATTTTTCAGCAGCGCAGCCTGGGCTGAGCGCACCTGAGCCAACTTGGCGGCGAGACTCCAATGGACAAACTGATTATTACTGGCGGCGCTCGCCTTGACGGCGAGATCCGCATTTCGGGCGCGAAAAACGCAGCCCTGCCGATTCTGGCAGCCACCCTGCTGGCCGATGGCCCGGTCACCGTGGGCAACCTGCCGCACCTGCACGACATCACCACCATGATCGAGCTGTTCGGGCGCATGGGCATCGAGCCTGTGATCGACGAAAAGCTGTCGGTGGAGATTGATCCACGCACCATCAAGACCCTGGTCGCGCCGTACGAGCTGGTCAAGACCATGCGCGCCTCGATCCTGGTGCTGGGCCCGATGGTTGCCCGTTTCGGCGAGGCCGAAGTGGCCCTGCCTGGCGGTTGCGCCATTGGTTCGCGTCCGGTCGATCTGCACATCCGTGGCCTTGAGGCCATGGGGGCGAAGATCGAAGTGGAAGGCGGCTACATCAAGGCCAAGGCGCCTGAAGGTGGCCTGCGCGGCGCGCACTTCTTCTTCGACACCGTCAGCGTGACCGGTACCGAGAACATCATGATGGCCGCTGCCTTGGCCAAGGGCCGCAGCGTGTTGCAGAACGCCGCGCGTGAGCCTGAAGTGGTCGACCTGGCCAACTTCATCAACGCCATGGGCGGGAACATTCAGGGCGCCGGTACCGACACCATCACCATCGATGGTGTCGAACGACTGGATTCGGCCAATTACCGCGTGATGCCGGACCGCATCGAGACCGGTACCTACCTGGTTGCCGCTGCCGTGACCGGTGGCCGCGTCAAGGTCAAGGACACCGACCCTACCATCCTTGAAGCCGTGCTTGAAAAGCTCAAGGAAGCGGGTGCCGACATCAACACCGGCGAAGACTGGATCGAACTGGACATGCATGGCAAGCGGCCGAAAGCCGTCAACCTGCGTACTGCCCCGTATCCGGCGTTCCCGACCGACATGCAGGCGCAGTTCATCTCGCTGAATGCCATTGCCGAAGGCACTGGCGCGGTGATCGAGACCATCTTCGAAAACCGCTTCATGCATGTTTACGAAATGCACCGCATGGGCGCGCAGATCCAGGTTGAAGGCAACACCGCCATCGTCACTGGCGTCAAGGCGCTGAAGGGTGCCCCGGTCATGGCCACCGACCTGCGTGCTTCCGCCAGCCTGGTGCTGTCGGCGCTGGTTGCCGAAGGCGATACCCTGATCGATCGCATCTACCACATCGACCGTGGTTACGAATGCATCGAGGAAAAACTGCAGATGCTCGGCGCGAAAATCCGCCGCGTACCGGGCTAGTACCCCGCGGGTGCAAGGACGCACCTTTTGAATTGAATGCGGCCAGGTCGATGACCTGGCCGGCAGCAGCCGCTTAAGGACCGACGTTCCAATGTTGACCATCGCGCTTTCCAAAGGCCGTATTCTCGACGATACCTTGCCGTTGCTCGCCGAGGCCGGCATCGTGCCGACCGAAAACCCGGACAAGAGCCGCAAACTGATCATCCCCACCACGCAGGACGATGTACGCCTGCTGATCGTGCGTGCCACCGACGTGCCGACCTATGTCGAGCATGGCGCTGCCGACCTGGGTGTGGCCGGCAAGGACGTGCTGATGGAGTACGGCGGCCAGGGCCTGTATGAGCCCCTGGACCTGCAGATTGCCCAATGCAAGCTGATGACCGCGGGCGTAGTCGGCGCAGCCGAGCCCAAGGGGCGCCTGCGTGTGGCCACCAAGTTCGTCAACGTAGCCAAGCGTTACTATGCCGAACAAGGTCGCCAGGTCGACATCATCAAGCTGTATGGCTCGATGGAGCTGGCGCCGCTGATCAACCTTGCCGACAAGATCATCGACGTGGTCGACACCGGCAACACCCTGCGTGCCAACGGCCTGGAACCCCAGGAACTGATCGCCACGATCAGCTCTCGCCTGGTGGTCAACAAAGCCTCCATGAAAATGCAGCACGCCCGTATCCAGAGCCTGATCGACACGCTGCGTGCAGCGGTCGAATCGCGACACCGCGGTTGACTCCTGCGCGCGACCTTCGCTGTCGCGCCCGTCTATCCGCGTCATAGCCATTTTTCTCGGGTGCCCGCGCGGATGGACTGGTAGCTTGGGATAGTGCGAAAAGTCGCCGAGCGGCGATCATGCAAGAACGAAAACAGGCGAGGAACGGCCGGGGTCGCGCCCGACTTTGCTGGTTGCAAATGAGCATACCGAGCCTGTTTTTAACGTAGCATGATCGTCGCGCAGGCACTTTTCGCACAATCCCCTAGGGCGCCTGAGCATTCGCTAATATTACGAGGCCCTCGCCATGACCGTGTCCACTGCAATTGCCCGTCTCAACGCCGCTGATCCGGATTTCGCCCGACATCTGGATCATCTGCTGAGCTGGGAAAGTGTGTCCGATGACGCGGTCAATCAGCGCGTGCTCGACATCATCAAGGCCGTGCGTGAACGCGGTGATGCGGCGCTGGTGGAATTCACCCAGCGTTTCGATGGTGTTGACGCCAAGTCGATTGACGACCTGATCCTCGATCGCGCGCGCCTGGAACTGGCGCTGACCCGTATTACCCCGGTCCAGCGCGAGGCCCTGGAAAAGGCCGCCAACCGTGTGCGCATTTATCACGAGCGGCAGAAGCAGGATTCCTGGCAGTACACCGAGGCCGACGGCACCGTGCTCGGCCAGAAGGTCACCCCGCTGGACCGTGCTGGCCTGTATGTGCCGGGCGGCAAGGCGTCGTACCCGTCGTCGGTGCTGATGAACGCCATCCCGGCCAAGGTTGCCGGCGTGACTGAAGTGGTGATGGTGGTGCCGACCCCGCGGGGTGAGGTCAACGAGCTGGTACTGGCGGCTGCCTGCATCGCTGGTGTCGACCGGGTGTTCACCGTCGGTGGCGCCCAGGCCGTGGCTGCGCTGGCCTACGGGACTGAAAGCGTGCCGCAGGTGGACAAGATCGTCGGCCCGGGCAACATCTACGTTGCCACCGCCAAGCGCCACGTGTTCGGCCAGGTAGGCATTGACATGATCGCCGGCCCCTCGGAAATTCTCGTGGTGTGCGACGGCCAGACCGACCCGGACTGGATCGCCATGGACCTGTTCTCCCAGGCCGAGCACGACGAAGACGCCCAGGCCATCCTGGTCAGCCCGGATGCTGCTTTCCTCGATCGCGTGGCTGCCAGCATCGACAAGCTGATGCCGACCATGGAACGTGCCGATATCATCGAGAAGTCGATCAATGGCCGTGGTGCGCTGATCCAGGTGCGTGACATGCAGCAGGCCATGGACGTGGCCAACCGCATCGCACCGGAGCACCTGGAGCTGTCGGTGGCCGACCCTCAAGCCTGGCTGCCACACATTCGTCACGCTGGCGCGATCTTCATGGGCCGCCACACCAGCGAAGCGCTGGGCGATTACTGCGCTGGCCCTAACCACGTGCTGCCCACTTCAGGTACCGCGCGTTTTTCGTCGCCGCTGGGGGTGTATGACTTCCAGAAGCGTTCGTCGATCATCTTCTGCTCCGAACAGGGCGCGTCCGAACTGGGCCACACTGCCTCGGTCCTGGCCCGTGGCGAGTCGCTGACCGCCCACGCCCGCAGCGCTGAATACCGTATTTTGACCCAAGAGAAGGGGAACTGAGCATGAGTCGATTCTGGAGCCCCTTCGTCAAGGACCTGGTGCCTTACGTGCCGGGCGAGCAACCCAAGCTGGCCCGCCTGGTCAAGCTGAACACCAACGAAAACCCCTATGGCCCGTCGCCCAAGGCGCTGGAGGCCATGCGCGGCGAGCTGAACGATAACCTGCGCCTGTACCCGGACCCGAACGGTGACCGTCTCAAGCAAGCGGTGGCCGAGTACTACGGCGTGACCCCGGCGCAGGTGTTTGTCGGCAACGGCTCGGACGAGGTGCTGGCGCACATCTTCCACGGCCTGTTCCAGCACGATGCGCCGCTGCTGTTCCCGGACATCAGCTACAGCTTCTACCCGGTCTACTGTGGCCTGTACGGCATTGCCTTCGAACAGGTGGCGCTGGATGAGCAGTTCCAGATCCGCATTGAGGACTACAAAAAGCCCAACGCTGGCATCATCTTCCCCAACCCCAACGCGCCGACCGGTTGCCTGATGCCGTTGCAGGCGGTGGAGGAGTTGCTGCAGGCCAACCGTGATTCGGTGGTGGTGGTGGATGAGGCTTACATCGATTTCGGTGGTGAAACGGCGATCAGCCTGGTGGACCGCTACGATAACCTGCTGGTTACCCAGACGCTGTCGAAGTCGCGCTCGCTGGCGGGGCTACGAGTGGGCCTGGCGGTGGGGCATCCGGACCTGATCGAGGCGTTGGAGCGGATCAAGAACAGCTTCAACTCCTATCCACTGGACCGTGCAGCTATCGTCGGCGCGGCGGTGGCGTTCGAAGACCGTGAGTACTTCGAGGAAACCTGCCGCAAGGTAATAGACAGCCGCGAGGTGTTGGTCGGTCAGCTGCAGGCCAAGGGTTTTGAGGTGCTGCCGTCGGCTGCCAACTTCATCTTCGCCCGCCACCCGCAGCAGGATGCCGGCGAGCTGGCGGCACGCTTGCGCGAGCAGGACGTGATCGTGCGTCACTTCAAGCAGCCGCGTATTGCCCAGTTCCTGCGGATTACCATCGGTACGCCGGAAATGAACCAGGCACTGCTGGATGCGTTGAGCTGACGTGTAGGAGCGGGTTTACCCGCGAATACGATAGCGGCGGCAGCGGCGAACGGTCGGTGGAAATTGGCCAGCAGGCCCGGCCCATTCGCGGGTGAACCCGCTCCTACCGGGGGGCTCAATAGCGGCGGTCTTCGATTACAAACGGCTTGGCTGCCGGCCTGTTGCGCACTGCCGCCGGTGTACCATCCAGTACCAGTGCATAATCGTTCTGCTTGTCCATCCCCTCCGGATCGGTCCATTGCTCGTCTCTGGCCGCAACCTGGGCAACCACATGGCCGTTCTTGATAATGGTCAGATAACCCTTGGCGTTACTGTTCCAGCGTAGCCGTCCTTTGTTTTCATCTGCCCGCGCCTTGCGCACGCCGGTATCACCCAGTAAAGGCGTGCCGTCCAATAGCCATTCCGGCTGCAGCTTGAGGCCCATGTGGCGCAGCACCGTGGGCGCTACCGAGGTCTGCGCGGGAAGCCCGTACAGACCGCCGGGCCCAGGCATTTCCACAGGAATGCTCAGCTCGGTCAGTTCCTGATTCAACGGTTTGTTGCTGGCGATGAAAATGCTCTTTTCCTGCTCCGAAGCGCCGCCATGGCCTTTGCCCCAATAGTCCCGGCCATGGTTGGTACTGACGAGTACCAGCCAGTCTTCCTGTGGGAACATGCGACGCCGCTGGTCTACCTTGTCCAATAGCCGTCCGATCTCGCTGTCGGCCTTGCGCAACGCCTGCGCATAGCGCTCACCATAACCCCTGTGATGGCCAATCTGGTCAGGTTCGTCCAGTTGAATGAACGTGAAATCAGCGGGTGTGTCGCCGAGGATCTGCAACGTTCGTTCGATCACCTGTTCATCTGGCAAGCCACTTTCGCGTACATCGGCGCCATGGGCGTCCTCCAGCAGAAATGCCGTGTTGATGGGCGACCAGTTGACGATGCTGGAGAGGTAGGCATTGGGGTAGGCCAGGCGTAGCCGCTTGAACAGGCTAGGAAACGCCGGGTTTATCCGTTGCGAGTCGTCGTCCGATTCAACGCCATGCTTGTCGCTCCACACGCCGGTCAGCAAAGTGATCCAGCCTGGGCCGCTCAAGGTGGGTTGCTCGCTGGCTTTACCATTGATCCCCCCGGCGTAAGCCTTGCCGTAGTGCAGCCGCTGTTTCAGGTTGGTCGCATCGCCCAATTGCAGGTACTGCTGCAATTGCACGCCGTCAAGGCCGATGAGCAAGGTTTTAGGGCGGCTCGGGTGCCGGGCCGGGTCACAGCCCGGCTGCAGGGCCAGGAACAGCAATAACAGCAAACTTGCCAGTCGCATGGGGTCGCATCCTTGAAAGCACGCAGCGAGCGTTGCAACAAAGTGGCATGCCCACAACTGGCAGAAATACCAGGTGGTTTACCTCTTTGCCTGCAATCCAGTAAGCTGCCTCAATTCGTCGGATGATTGGTTGAGTGGCATGAATACAGAGCTGACCAAGCGCTCCCTGGTGGAGTTGGCGGTAGAGCGCATGCGCGAATGCATCGTGTTGGGCGATTGGCAGGTCGGTCAGCGCCTGCCTACCGAGCCAGAGCTTGCCTTGCAGCTGGGCATCAGCCGCAACACCGTGCGTGAGGCCATGCGCGTGCTGGCGTTCAGTGGCCTGGTGGAAATTCGCCAGGGCGACGGCAGCTACCTGCGCACTGCCCAGGACCCGCTGCAGGCGGTGCACGCGATGTCCCGGTGTACGCCCGAGCAGGCCCGTGAAACCCGCCATATTCTCGAGGCGGAGGCCGTCGGGCTGGCGGCCTTGCGCCGTACCGATGCCGACCTGCAAGCGCTACGGGATGCCCTGGAAGGCAGTGCCGGGCATTTTCACGGCGATGTCGATGCCTATGTGGCCTGCGACCTGGTGTTCCACCAGCGGCTGGTCGATGCCGCCCACAACCCGGCATTAAGCGAGCTGTACCGTTACTTTTCCGGGGTCGTGGCTGCCGCTCTGCAACACAATATGGCCACCGTTCCGCGCTGCCAGGCCACGTTCGACTTGCATGGGCAGATCCTCGACGCCATCGAGCAACGTGACGCTGAACGGGCCAAGCGCCTGACCCGTATCCTCATTGAATCCTGAGACCGAGAAGGCCATGGCTGAATCCATCACCCGTAATTCCCCGTCGAACGAGCGGGATCTCGATGAGCTGCTGATCGACGCTGAAGCTGACGACGAACAGGTCCAGCAGCAGGCTGTGGTGTTGCGGCGGCCCTGGCTGTTGCTGCTGGGCCTGGTGCTGGTGGCCTTGAACCTGCGCCCGGCATTGTCGAGCATGGCGCCGGTGCTGGGCCAAGTATCTGAAGGCTTGGGGCTGAATGCTTCGCAGGCTGGCTTGCTGACCACCTTGCCGGTGCTCTGCCTGGGCCTGTTTGCTCCCTTGGCGCCGGTGCTGGCGCGGCGCTTTGGCAGCGAGCGGGTGATTCTTGGCATCCTCCTCACCCTGGCACTTGGCCTCGTGGTACGAAGTACCTTTGGGGCAATCGGGGTGTTCCTCGGCAGCCTGATGGCGGGGGCCAGCATCGGCATTATCGGCGTATTGTTACCCGGTATCGTCAAGCGCGACTTTCCACAGCACGCTGGCACGCTGACCGGTGTATACACCATGGCGTTATGCCTGGGCGCGGCCATGGCCGCAGGTGCCACCGTACCTTTGGCCCAGCATTTCGACGGCAGCTGGGCACTGGGGTTGGGCTTCTGGGTGCTGCCGGCTTTGCTGGCCATGCTGGTGTGGCTGCCACAGGCCCGTCAGGGGCATGGGCTGCACAAGGTGGCCTATCGCGTGCGAGGCTTGTGGCGTGACCCACTGGCCTGGCAGGTGACCCTGTATATGGGCCTGCAGTCATCACTGGCTTACATCGTGTTCGGTTGGTTGCCATCGATCCTGATCGGCCGCGGCCTCACCCCTACCGAGGCAGGTTTGGTGCTGTCAGGGTCGGTAATCGTGCAGTTGATCAGTTCGCTCAGCGCCCCCTGGCTGGCCACCCGCGGCAAGGACCAGCGGCTGGCAATCGTGGTGGTCATGTCGGGCACGCTGGCGGGGCTGTTCGGTTGCCTGTATGCGCCACTTTCCGGGTTGTGGGGGTGGGCCATTGTGCTGGGCCTGGGGCAGGGCGGTACCTTTGCCCTGGCGCTGACCTTGATCGTGCTGCGCTCGAAGGACGCCCACGTGGCGGCGAACTTGTCGAGCATGGCCCAAGGGGTGGGTTATACCCTGGCCTCGATGGGGCCTTTTGCGGTGGGGCTGGTGCATGACCTGACCGGCGGCTGGACGGCACTGGGTTGGATTTTTGCGGTGCTGGGCGTTGGCGCCGTGGTGTTCGGGCTGGGTGCCGGGCGGGCGCTGCATGTGCAGGTGACCTGCGAAAAAGTCTGAGGCCTGTTTTAGCAGTCCCGTCCTCGTGCCTGCCAAGAGGGCGGGACTGGCATAAGCCACCGGGGCAGATTATCGTGCAGTTTTCGAACCTAGGACGGACCAGCCCCCAATGAGTGATGCCAACCGCGCCCTGATCACCCGTTTCTACCAGGCTTTCCAGCGCCTGGATGCCGACGCCATGCTGGCCTGCTACAGCGACGATATCGTTTTCAGCGACCCGGTGTTCGGCACCCTGCGCGGCAAGGACGCAGGCGATATGTGGCGGATGCTCACCACCCGCGCCAAGAACTTCACCCTGACATTCGACAGCATTCGCGCAGATGAGCACAGTGGCAGCGCGCACTGGGTGGCTACCTACCTGTTCAGCCAGACCGGCCGTGTTGTGGTCAACGATATCCAGGCACGCTTTGTCATTCGTGATGGGCTGATTTGCCAGCATGACGACACCTTTGACCTGTGGCGCTGGTCGCGGCAAGCGTTGGGTGTTCCTGGAATGCTGCTGGGGTGGTCGCCGCTGATGCAGAACAAGGTCCGCCTGCAGGCATTCAAGGGGTTGCGCGCATTCCAGCAGGCCCAGGGTGAGTGAAGTCGTCGAACCTGCCATGGGTAAGCCCTGGTTTGTCTATCTGGTAAGGGCTGCCAATGGCTCGTTGTATTGCGGCATCAGCGATGACCCGCAGCGTCGGTTCGCCGCGCATCAGAAAGGGCAGGGCGCCCGCTATTTCAAGACCAGCCCGGCCCAGGCGCTGGTGTATGTGGAGCAGTGGCCGGACAAGAGCGCGGCGCTGCGCCAGGAGCGGTTGGTGAAACGGCTGCGCAAGTCGGCGAAGGAGGCACTGGTGGCCTCCTTTGGCGGCTTGGGGGAAATCAGTCCTTGCGGCGCTTCAGCTGATCCACCAAGGTTGTCGGCAGCCCCTTGATGATCAAGGTCCCCGCTGCTTCGTCATACTCCACCTTGTCCCCCAGCAGATGCGCCTCGAAGCTGATCGACAGCCCCTCGGCACGCCCGGTGAAACGGCGGAACTGGTTGAGGGTGCGTTTGTCAGCAGGAATTTCCGGCGACAGGCCGTAGTCCTTGTTGCGGATGTGGTCGTAGAACGCTTTGGGGCGGTCCTCGTCGATCAGGCTGGACAGCTCTTCGAGCGTCACCGGCTCGCCCAGCTTGGTCTGGGTGGTGGCGTACTCGACCAGGGTCTGGGTCTTTTCGCGGGCGGATTCTTCCGGCAGGTCTTCGCTTTCGACGAAATCGCTGAAGGCCTTGAGCAGGGTGCGGGTTTCGCCCGGGCCGTCGACGCCTTCCTGGCAGCCGATGAAGTCGCGGAAGTAATCCGACACCTTCTTGCCGTTCTTGCCCTTGATGAACGAAATATACTGCCTGGAGTTCTGGTTGTTCTTCCACTCCGACAGGTTGATGCGTGCTGCCAGGTGCAGCTGGCCAAGGTCGAGGTGACGGGAAGGGGTCACGTCGAGCTGGGCATTCACCGCCACGCCTTCGCTATGGTGCAGCAGGGCGATCGCCAGGTACTCGGTCATGCCTTGCTGATAGTGGGCAAACAGGATGTGGCCGCCGGTGGACAGGTTGGACTCTTCCATCAGCTTCTGCAGATGCTCGACAGCCACGCGGCTGAAGGCGGTGAAGTCTTTTTCTTCATCCAGGTACTGCTTCAGCCAGCCGCTCAGCGGGTAGGCGCCCGATTCGCCGTGGAAAAAGCCCCAGGCCTTGCCTTGCTTGGCGTTGTAGCTGTCATTGAGGTCGGCCAGGAGGTTTTCGATGGCATCGGAGGCAGCCAGTTCGGAGTCGCGAGCATGCAGCACGGCGGGGCTGCCATCGGGCTTTTTGTCGATCAGGTGAACGATGCAATGACGGATTGGCATGGAATTCTCGGCGAGCTGCAAAAGTTGCCAAGTTTAACCTAGACCTGAGGTGATGCAGTGGCCGTATGTTGGCAGATATGTCGGTTGTTCGTTTTTTGTTCAATTCTGTGTGTTTTCAGCTGAAACCCCCGAAAAACCTGCATTTAATCAAAGTGCGAAGCGGATATTTATCCATTCATGTGGTAGTTTTGCGCGGTCTTGCGCCCCTCGTGTGCGCATTGCTGGCAGCATGCTGTCGTCGTGTCGAACCAAACGCCGATTTTCGTATCTACATACGCAATTGGCGCGGCCCTCCATTTCAAGGGGCTGGCCCGATAACGTCGTAGTCCGCTGCATAACCATCGAATTTGATAGGGAAGGAACACCACCATGGCATTGACCAAAGACCAACTGATTGCCGACATCGCCGAATCGATCGCCGCGCCAAAAGCCACCGCCAAGAACGCTCTGGAGCAACTGGGCCAGATCGTTGCTGACCAACTGGAAAACGGCGCTGAAATCACTCTGCCAGGCATCGGCAAGCTGAAAGTCTCCGAGCGTCCTGCCCGTACCGGCCGCAACCCTTCGACTGGCGCTGCCATCGAAATCGCTGCCAAGAAAGTCGTCAAGTTCGTTCCAGCCAAAGTGCTGACCGACGCCATCAACAAGTAATTGTTGCTTTGACGAAACCGCGCCCGGCTTGCCCGGGCGCGGTTTTTTCATGCCTGTGATTTACGCTGGGCGTGCCAGGCTTGGCGTGCGGCGTCGTCAAGGAAGCTCCAGGCGACCATGCGGCTCTGTTTCTGCCCCTGGCCCATCTCAATGATGCGTACGGCCTTGGCGCCGGACTTCTTCAACGCGGCTTCGATGCCCGGCAGGTTGCTGGCCTTGGACACCAGGCTGGTGAACCAAAGTACCCGTTCGGCGTACTGCACGCTTTCGCCGATCAGCTGGGTGACAAAGCGGATTTCGCCACCCTCGCACCACAGTTCATTGTTCTGGCCACCGAAGTTCAGCACGGGCAGCTTGCGTTTGGGGTCCTGTTTGCCGAGGTTCTTCCATTTGCGCTGGCTGCCGCGGGTGGCTTCGTCGCGTGAGGCATGGAAGGGCGGGTTGCACAGGGTCAGGTCAAAGCGTTCGCCCTCCTGCAGCAGGCCACTGAGGATGTGCGCTCGGTTGGCCTGCTGGCGCAGGGTAATGGCTTTGCCCAGGCCATTGGCCTGGACGATAGCCTTGGCCGAGGCCAGCGCCACCGGGTCGATGTCCGAGCCGAGGAAGCGCCAGCGGTAGTCACTGTAGCCCAGCAGTGGATAGATGCAGTTGGCCCCCACGCCGATGTCCAGCGCGCGCACTTGGGCACCCCTTGGGACGTCGCCAGCATTGTCATCGGCCAACAGATCGGCGGCTACGTGGATGTAGTCGGCACGGCCAGGAATGGGCGGGCACAGGTAATCGGCTGGGATGTCCCAGTGCTGGATGCCGTACTGGGCCTTGAGCAGTGCACGGTTGAACACGCGGACGGCTTCGGGGTTGGCAAAGTCGATGCTGGGCTTGCCGTGGGGGTTGGTGATGGTGAAACGGGCCAGATCAGGGTGGGCCTTGATCAGGCTGGGGAAGTCGTAGCGACCCTGGTGGCGGTTGCGCGGGTGCAGGGTGGGTTTGTTCGGGGTCATGGCAGTGTCCAGCCCTATACGAGCGGTGGCTTGAAGACCCTGGGGCTGCTGCGCAGCCCTTTTGCGACACAAGGCCGCTCCCACAGGAGGGTGGCGCCTTGAAGGTTGGCGCCGTCCTGTGGGAGCGGCCTTGTGTCGCGAAAGGGCCGTACAGCGGCCCCAACGGTCTCTCTAGTGATTACAGCGCTGCAATCCGCGCATGCTGCTCGGTGAAGTTGGCCAGGGCCTGTTCGGACTCGGCCAGCTTGGCGCGTTCCTTCTCGATCACCGCAGGCGGGGCCTTGTCGACGAAGGCTGTGTTGGACAGCTTGCCGCCAACACGTTGCACTTCACCTTGCAGACGCTGGATTTCCTTGTTCAGGCGCGCCAGCTCGGCATCCTTGTCGATCAGCCCGGCCATTGGCACCAGCACTTGCAGGTCACCGACCAGGGCGGTAGCGGACAGCGGCGCTTCGTCGGCATCACCCAGTACGGTGAACGACTCGACCTTGGCCAGCTTCTTCAGCAGCGCTTCGTTTTCCTGCAGGCGGCGCTGGTCGTCGGCGTTGGCGTTCTTCAGGAACAGCGGCAGCGGCTTGCCGGGGCCGATGTTCATTTCGGCGCGGATATTGCGCAGGCCGACCATCAACTCTTTCAGCCACTCGATGTCGCCTTCGGCAGCGGCGTCAATACGTGCTTCGTTGGCCACTGGCCATGGCTGCAGCATGATGGTCTTGCCGTCGATGCCGGCCAGCGGCGCGATGCGCTGCCAGATTTCTTCGGTGATGAACGGCATGAACGGATGCGCAAGACGCAGTGCCACTTCCAGCACGCGCACCAAGGTGCGGCGGGTGCCACGGGCGCGCTCTACCGGGGCGTTTTCGTCCCACAGTACCGGTTTGGACAGCTCCAGGTACCAGTCGCAGTACTGGTTCCAGATAAACTCGTACAGCGCCTGGCTGGCCAGGTCAAAGCGGAACTGCTCCAGCTGGCGGGTTACTTCGGCTTCGGTACGCTGAAGCTGCGAGATGATCCAGCGGTCGGCCAGCGACAGCTCGTAGGCTTCGCCGTTCTGGCCGCAGTCTTCACCCTTGTCCAGCACGTAGCGGGCTGCGTTCCAGATCTTGTTGCAGAAGTTGCGGTAGCCTTCGACGCGGCCCATGTCGAACTTGATGTCGCGGCCGGTCGAGGCCAGCGAGCAGAAGGTGAAGCGCAGGGCGTCGGTGCCGTAGCTGGCAATACCTTCGGGGAACTCGGCCTTGGTCTGCTTGGCGATCTTCTCGGCAAGCTTGGGCTGCATCATGCCGCTGGTGCGTTTTTCCAGCAGGGCGTCGAGGGTGATGCCGTCGACGATGTCCAGCGGGTCCAGCACGTTGCCCTTGGACTTGGACATCTTCTGGCCCTGGCCGTCACGTACCAGGCCGTGCACGTACACGGTCTTGAACGGTACCTGCGGGGTGCCGTCTTCGTTCTTGATCAGGTGCATGGTCAGCATGATCATGCGCGCAACCCAGAAGAAGATGATGTCGAAGCCAGTCACCAGCACGTCGGTGGAGTGGAACTTCTTGAGGAATTCGGTCTGCTCCGGCCAGCCCAGGGTGGAGAATGTCCACAGGCCCGAGCTGAACCAGGTGTCGAGTACGTCGTCATCCTGACGCAGGACCACGTCGGCGCCCAGCTTGTGCTTGGCGCGCACTTCTTCCTCGTTGCGGCCAACGTAGACCTGGCCGGCCTCGTCGTACCACGCAGGAATGCGATGGCCCCACCACAGCTGGCGGCTGATGCACCAGTCCTGGATATCGCGCATCCAGGAGAAGTACATATTCTCGTATTGCTTGGGCACGAACTGGATGCGGCCATCTTCCACGGCGGCGATGGCAGGCTCTGCCAGCGGCTTGGTGGAAACGTACCACTGGTCGGTCAGCCACGGCTCGATGACCGTGCCGGAGCGGTCGCCTTTCGGCACTTTCAGGGCGTGGTCGTCGATGCTGACCAGCAGGCCCTGGGCGTCCAGGTCGGCGACGATCTGCTTGCGCGCGACAAAGCGGTCAAGGTTGGCGTACTGGGCCGGCAGCTGGGTGTCGACCTGCTCGTTAACGCTGCCGTCGAGGTTGAAGGCCTGGGCGCTGGACAGCACGAAGGCGTTCTTGTCGAAGATGTTCAGCAGCGGCAGGTTATGACGCTTGCCGACTTCGTAGTCGTTGAAGTCGTGGGCCGGTGTGATCTTCACGCAACCGGTACCGAACTCGGGGTCGCAGTAGTCATCGGCGATGATCGGGATGCGGCGGCCGACCAATGGCAGTTCGACGAATTTGCCGATCAGTGCCTGATAGCGTTCGTCGTTCGGGTTGACGGCCACGGCAGCGTCACCCAGCAGGGTTTCCGGACGCGTGGTGGCAACTACCAGGTAGTCCTGGCCTTCGGCGGTCTTGGCGCCGTCGGCCAGCGGGTAGCGCAGGTTCCACAGGTGGCCTTTCTCGTCGTGGTTTTCCACTTCGAGGTCGGAGATGGCTGTGTGCAGCTTGGTGTCCCAGTTGACCAGGCGCTTGCCGCGGTAGATAAGGCCATCTTCATGCAGGCGCACGAACGCTTCTTTCACTGCTTCGGAGAGGCCGTCGTCCATGGTGAAGCGCTCGCGGCTCCAGTCTACCGACGAGCCCAGGCGGCGAATCTGGCGGCTGATGTTGCCACCGGACTGATCCTTCCATTCCCAGACTTTTTCCAGGAACTTTTCGCGGCCCAGGTCATGACGGTTCTGGCCTTTGGCTTCAAGTTGGCGCTCGACCAGCATCTGCGTGGCGATACCCGCGTGATCGGTGCCTGGCTGCCACAGGGTGTCGCGGCCTTGCATGCGGCGGAAACGGATCAGGGCGTCCATGATCGCGTTGTTGAACCCGTGGCCCATGTGCAGGCTGCCGGTTACGTTCGGCGGCGGGATCATGATGGTGTAGGACTCGCCTGCACCTTGTGGAGCGAAATAGTTCTCGGACTCCCAGGTGTTGTACCAGGAAGTTTCGATTGCGTGCGGCTGGTAGGTCTTATCCATGCGCGGCGGGACCCTGTGCATTTATTCGGGAAAGCCGGGAAGTATAACCAAGCTGGGGGCCGCAGGCGACACCGTTGCCGGTTCTACTCGGAACGCTTGATCAGCCGCTCGATCCGCGCATCCAGCCGGCGCTTGATTTCGTTCTCGATATGCGGGGTAAAGTCGTTGATCACGTCCTGCATGATCATCTGCGCTGCGGCGCGCAGCTCGCTTTCCAGGTGCAGCAGGGTGTCCTGGCGGCGGGTCTGCGGGTCGTCCTCGGGCTCGGCAGCTACCGGTTCTGCGGGCGCCGCGGGATCGCTGGCGGCTTCGTCCAGCAGCAACGGAATCTGCTCTACCGTCTCGGTGAGCAGTGGCGGTTGCAGGTCGGCGTCGCCAAGCAGCTGACGGATCGACTCGAGGTCATCGAGCAGATGGGCGGAATCGGGCAAAGAGGAGGGCTTGTCCATCGTCGTCAAAGTCGCTGTAAGCGGTGGTCTTGCAGAGCATAGCCCTGTTCGCGGTAGAAACGGAATCGCTCACGGGCTGATTGGCGGATAGCCGGCTCTTCAACAACGATTTCGGCCACCCGCTCGAACTGCCCGACAAAGCCCGGCACGCTGGCGCCGAGGTTGATCAGCAGACCGTGGTGCTCGCCGGCGTTGTCAGCCAGGCCCAGAACCACGTCAGCATCGGCATGCACCTCGGCGAGGTCGTGGGGCACGAAGGCCTCGCCCTTGAAGCGCCACAAGCGCTGGTCCAGTTCACTGCGCTGTTCGGCATCCTGGCAGTGCAGATAGACCCGGTGGCCGAGGCGCCAAGCTTTCTCGCACAGTTTGCAGGCGAAATCGAGCCGCGCCGACAGCGAGTCGGTGGGCAGAATGTAGAAGTCGACTTTGCTCATGGTGGGAATCGCCGGCCGGTGGCGCGCAAGGCACCACCGGCTTCACGGCTTCAGGCGCCAGCGCGGTCCAGCAGGTACTGGGTCAGCAGAGGTACCGGGCGGCCAGTGGCGCCTTTGTCCTTGCCGCCACTGACCCAGGCGGTACCGGCAATGTCCATGTGCGCCCAGTTGTAGGCTTTGGCGAAGCGCGACAGGAAGCAACCCGCGGTGATCGTACCGGCCTTCGGCCCACCGATGTTGCCCATGTCGGCGAACGGGCTGTCCAGTTGCTCCTGGTATTCCTCGAACAGCGGCAACTGCCAGGCACGGTCGTCGGCGCGCTTGCCGGCATCGAGCAACTGCCCGACCAGGTCGTCGTTATTGCCCATCAGGCCGGAGGTGTGGCTGCCCAGGGCGACGATGCAGGCGCCGGTCAGGGTGGCGATGTCGATGACCGCCTGCGGCTTGAAGCGCTCGGCGTAGGTCAGGGTGTCGCACAGCACCAGGCGGCCTTCAGCGTCGGTGTTGAGGATTTCCACGGTCTGACCGCTCATGGTGGTGACGATGTCACCTGGGCGGGTGGCACCGCCGCTTGGCATGTTCTCGGCGCAGGCCAGCAGGCACACCAAGTTGATCGGCAGTTGCAGCTCGAGCACTGCACGCAGGGTGCCGAACACGCTGGCGGCGCCGCACATGTCGTACTTCATTTCATCCATGCCGGCGCCTGGCTTGAGGCTGATGCCGCCGGTGTCGAAGGTAATACCTTTACCCACCAGCACGAATGGCTTGTCGGCCTTTTTGCCGCCCTGGTAATTGAGCACGATCAGGCGTGGCGGCTGGTCGCTGCCCTGGCCCACGGCGTAGAACGCGCCCATGCCCAGGTCCTTGATCTTTTTCTCGTCCAGCACTTCAACCTTGAGGGCCTTGTGCGCCTTGCCCAGCTCCTTGGCCTGTTCGGCCAGGTAGCTTGGGTGGCAAAGGTTGGGCGGCAGGTTGCCGAGGTCGCGGGTGAAGGCCATGCCGCTGGCGATGGCGCTGGCATGCTTGACCGCACGCTCGACTTCGGCCTGGCCGGCTTTGTCGGCCAGCAGGGTGACCTTTTTCAGCGCGCGCGGCTCTGCTTTCTGGCTCTTGAAACGGTCGAACACATATTCGCCGTCCAGCAGGGTTTCGGCCAGCAGGCGGTACTTGCCGTAATGGGCGTCGCGGTTGCTGACCGCGATATCGTCCAGGGCCAGTACTGCGTCAGCGCCGTTCAGGCCCTTGAGCACGCCAGCGACACTGGCCACCAGTTTGCGCCAGGCGCGGTCGCCCAGGGCTTCTTCCTTGCCGCTGCCCACCAGCAGCACGCGCTCGGCTTTCAGGCCCGAAAGGTTCTGTAGCAGCAGGGTCTGGCCCGGCTTACCGGCCAGGTCGCCGCGCTTGAGCACGGCGCTGATGGCGCCTTCGCAGGCCTGGTCGACAGCCTGGGCAACAGTGCCGAGCTTGCGGTTTTCACCTACCGGAAGGACCAGTGTGGCGGTTTTTACGGATGCAGCAGCTACGCTTTTTACAACCAGTTCCATGTCAGGATCCCCGAATGATCGATACGAATGGCGCTGTGTGTTCCAGCGCTCTGGACGGGCCTGGCCGCGTCGTCGCGCACCAGCGGAAAAGCTGCCAGTTTGAGCCTGTGGCAAGCGTGCTGACAACCCCGATGTGCGCCTTCGTACGCGGCCAAGTGACAGGGGCGGTCAATCACAGGATAATGCGCGCACTTTACATGGAGGTTCGCCTTTGGCGAACCGGCATTGGTCTTGGATGTACTAAGTCATTGTTTGGCGCCATTGCATGGCAGTCCGCCCTGACAACCCAGGAGTGTCTGGTTTGATCGTCTTTCGTTATCTGTCCCGCGAGGTCCTGGTCACCTTGAGCGCCGTCAGCGCTGTGCTGTTGGTGATCATCATGAGCGGGCGCTTCATCAAGTACCTGGCCCAGGCTGCCCAGGGCGTGCTCGACCCGGGCGTGTTGTTCCTGATCATGGGCTTCCGCTTGCCAGGCTTCCTGCAACTGATTCTGCCTCTGGGGCTGTTCCTCGGCATCCTCCTGGCTTACGGGCGCCTGTACCTGGAAAGCGAGATGACCGTGCTGTCGGCCACTGGCATGAGCCAGCAGCGCCTGCTGGGCATGACCATGGCGCCGGCTGCCCTGGTTGCCCTGCTGGTGGCCTGGCTGAGCCTGAGCCTGGCCCCCCTGGGCGTTGCCCAGGTGCAGCAGATCATCAGCCAGCAGGATGCCCTGACCGAGTTCGACACCTTGGTGCCGGGCCGCTTCCAGACCTTGCGTGATGGCTCGCGGGTAACCTATACCGAGCAACTGTCGGATGACCGCATCAACCTGGGCGGGGTGTTCATCTCCGAGAAGCGCTTCAACCAGGACAAGACCAAGGACCGCGCCCCGTCGGTGCTGGTCGCCGAGAAAGGCCACCAGGAAATCCAGGCCGACGGCAACCGCTACCTGGTGCTGGAAAACGGTTACCGCTACGACGGCAACCCGGGCCAGGCCGACTACCGCGCCATCAAGTACGACACCTACGGCGTGCTGCTGCCCAAGCCGGAAGTCGCCGAGGAAGTGACCGAGCGCGAAGCGCTTCCCACCTCCGAACTGATCGGCAAGGAGGGCCTGCGTGAGCGCGCCGAGCTGCAATGGCGGTTGTCGCTGCCGATCCTGGTGTTCGTCGTCACCCTGCTGGCGGTGCCGCTGTCGCGGGTCAACCCGCGCCAGGGCCGCTTCCTCAAGCTGCTGCCGGCAATTCTTCTGTACATGGCCTACCTGACAATGCTGATTTCCGTACGCGGCGCCCTCGAGAAGGGCAAACTGCCGATCGCCCTGGGCATGTGGTGGGTCCACGGCCTGTTCCTGCTGATCGGCCTTGGCCTGATGTACTGGGAGCCGCTGCGCCTCAAACGTGCCGCCCGCCGTGCGGAGGTGGCCCATGGCTAAGCTCGATCGCTACATCGGCCAGAGCGTGCTGCTGGCCATCCTGGCCGTGCTGGGGATCATCCTCGGCCTGGCTTCGCTTTTCGCCTTCATCGATGAAATGGGCGACCTGAGCGACACCTACACGGTGATGGAAGCGGGTAACTTTGTTCTGCTTACCGCACCTCGGCGGCTGTATGAAATGCTGCCAATGGCCGCCCTGATCGGTTGCCTGATCGGCCTGGGCAGTCTGGCCAGCAGCAGCGAGCTGACCATCATGCGTGCGGCCGGCGTGTCCATTGGCCGTATCGTCTGGGCGGTGATGAAGCCGATGCTGGTGCTGATGCTGGTGGGGCTGCTGATTGGCGAATATGTGGCACCGGTGACCGAGAACAAGGCCCAGGCCGACCGTTCCCTGGCCCAGGGTGGTGGTGAAGCACAAAGCTCCAAACGTGGCATGTGGCACCGCCAGGGCGAGGAGTACGTGCACATCAACGCCGTACAGCCCGATGGCCTGCTGCTGGGCGTGACCCGCTACCGCTTCGACAGCGAGCGCAAGATTGTCACCTCGAGCTTTGCCCGCCGTGCGCAGTACCAGAACGACCACTGGCTGCTCGCCGATGTGCGTACCACCTACTTCCGCGGCGACCACACCGAGGTGGTCAACGCGCCGGAGGAGCGCTGGGATGTTTCGCTCACGCCAGAACTGCTCAATACCGTGATCCTCGCGCCGGAGTCGCTTTCGATTACCGGGTTGTGGGATTACATCCACTACTTGTCTGATCAGGGCCTGAACAACTCCCGCTACTGGCTGGCGTTCTGGACCAAGGTGCTGCAGCCGATGGTAACGGCGGCCCTGGTGCTGATGGCGATTTCGTTCATCTTTGGCCCGCTGCGTTCGGTAACCCTTGGTCAGCGCGTATTCACGGGTGTACTGGTGGGCTTCGTGTTTCGCATTGGCCAGGACCTGCTTGGGCCGTCGAGCCAGGTATTCGGCTTCCCGCCACTGCTGGCGGTGGTGATACCAGCGGGCATCTGTGCCTTGGCCGGTGTGTGGTTGTTGCGCCGGGCAGGGTAATAGCCTGAGCTGCACAAGAAAGCCGACCTCAGGGTCGGCTTTTTCGTGGGTGTTGATCTGGCCCGGCCTCTTCGCGGGTAAGCCCGCGCCTACAGGTACCGCGCAGGCATCAGGAAAGGGCCCGAAGGCAACTCCAATCCTCTGGCTTATTTCTTCTGCTTCGGCACCCGCACCAGCTGGCTTTCCGAATAGATGTCATGCCAACCGCGCTTGCGCTTGTCGATCAGCACCCAGAAAAAACCCAGCCCCAGGCACAGCCACGAGGCGATCGACACGACGAACCGCAACAGCGCCTGCCACAGGCTGATGGCCGAGCCATCGGCATTCTGCACCCGAACGCCCCATACCTGCATACCCAGCGTCTGCCCGCCGTGGGTCCAGAACTTGGCAAAGAAGCCGAACAGGGCAAACAGCAATACCGTAGACAGCAATGGGTCGCCATCCAGTGCGCCGGCCTCGGTCAGCTCGCGCATGCGTGCTTCGCCGATGATCGACATCTGAATCATCTTGTAGGCGCCGGCGGTCACGATCAGCAGTGCGGTGCACAGTAAAAAGTCATAGAACATCGCTGCCAGGCGCCGGCCCAGGCCGACCGGTGGAAAATCCCCCTGGGGAGTGAGTAGAGGCTTGGACATGCAGGACGCTCCAAAAGACGAGCCCACTATTCTACGGGCAAAAAAAAGCCCCTGCACTTGGCAGGGGCTTTTCAAAGTCTGGCGCTGGATCAGACAGGTTGAACCTTGTCAGCCTGCATGCCTTTCTGGCCTTGGACTGCTTCGAAGGTGACTTGCTGGCCTTCTTTCAGGCTCTTGAAGCCGTTGCCTTCGATAGCGCGGAAGTGAACGAAGAGATCCGGACCGCTTTCTGGGGTGATGAAGCCGTAACCTTTTTCGTCATTGAACCACTTGACGGTACCCTTCTGACGCTCAGCCATTGTCTTATTTCCTATGAAACTTAAATTTTGATGACAGTTACTTTCGCACTTTTTTGTAAGCGAAAGATTACTGGGCTGGGTTGCAGGAAGTAAGAGACGTCGAACGGGTTGTAGCAAATCTCGGCTACTGGCCCAGGTCACGAACTGTTGCGACCCATGCAAACACAGTGCAGTGACTCTACGCCAACTCTCGAGCGAAAAACAAGCCCTTGGTCGTATGGAAAACTGGCGGTTTGCCGATAACCGACCGATTTGTCGGAAACGGCATGGCGCCTGGCCTGGCGCCATGTTCAAAAGTTATTGGGCAGGTTCGAAAACGAATATGTCTATGCTGCCCAAAACCTTCACAAAGCCGTTTCAGCCACGGTAGTAACGTGGTGTCACGAAAGGCATTTTGCTGACTTTCAAGGCCACCTTCTTTCCACGCACCACGGCAAACAGTGCGGTGTCGAGTGCAGCATGTTCACTATCGATATAACCCATGGCGACAGGGGCAGCGAGTGTCGGGCCAAAGCCCCCGCTGCACACTTTACCCACCGGTTTATCGTTTGCGTCGACAATGTCCGCACCTTCACGAACAGGCGTACGCTCCTGCGGCAGCAGGCCGACACGTTTGCGCGCAACACCATCGCGCACGTGGGCGAAGATCGCCTCGGCACCCGGGAAGCCGGCAGCACGTGCACCGTCGGCACGGCGCACCTTGGAAATTGCCCACAGCAGGCTGGCTTCGATCGGCGTAGTCTCGCTGTTCATGTCGTGGCCATACAGGCACAGGCCAGCTTCCAGGCGCAGCGAGTCGCGTGCGCCCAAGCCGATCGGCTGTACTTCCGGCTCGGCCATCAGGCGGCGGGCCAAGGCGTCGGCAGCGTTGACCGGTACCGAGATCTCGTAGCCGTCTTCGCCGGTGTAGCCCGAGCGGCTGACGAAGCAGTCCACACCCAGCAGTTTTACCCGGCGGAACTGCATGAAGGTCATGCCGGCCACTTCTGGAGCCAGGCGTTCCAGCACCTTGACTGCAGCCGGGCCTTGCAGGGCGAGCAGGGCACGCTCCTCGAACAGCGGCTGCACCTCGCAACGGCTGCCGATGTGGGTTTGCAGGTGAGCCAGGTCCTGCTCCTTGCAGGCGGCGTTGACGACCAGGAACAGGGTGTCCTCGCCCAGGTTGGCAACCATCAGGTCGTCGAGAATGCCGCCTTGCTCATTGGTGAACATGGCATAGCGCTGCATACCCACTGGCAGGTCGATGATGTCCACCGGTACCAGGCTTTCCAGCGCCTTGGCGGCGTCAGCGCCACGCAGAATGATCTGGCCCATGTGCGAGACGTCGAACAGGCCGGCCTGCTCGCGGGTGTGCAGGTGTTCCTTGAGCACGCCCAGCGGGTACTGCACCGGCATGTCGTAGCCGGCGAACGGCACCATGCGTGCACCCAGTTCCAGATGCAGGGCATGCAGTGGGGTCTTGAGCAGTGTTTCGGACATCGATGACTCCTTGCTGTCATTGTCGGGTCAACATTCGATGATGTTGACGGCCAGGCCGCCACGGGCGGTCTCTTTGTATTTGCTTTTCATGTCGGCGCCGGTCTGGCGCATGGTGCGGATGACCTTGTCCAGCGACACGTAGTGCTGCCCGTCGCCGCGCAGGGCCATGCGTACCGCGTTGATGGCCTTCACCGAGCCCATCGCATTGCGCTCGATACAGGGCACCTGTACGAGGCCGCCGATCGGGTCGCAGGTCAGGCCCAGGTTGTGTTCCATGCCTATTTCGGCGGCGTTCTCCACCTGCTGCACGCTGCCGCCCATCACTTCGCACAGCGCCCCGGCGGCCATCGAGCAGGCGACGCCGACCTCGCCCTGGCAGCCCACTTCGGCGCCGGAGATGGAGGCGTTCTCCTTGTACAGGATGCCGATGGCTGCGGCGGTGAGCAGAAAGCGCACCACCCCATCCTCGCTGGCCCCCGGGACGAAGCGCATGTAGTAGTGAAGGACTGCCGGGACGATGCCCGCTGCGCCGTTGGTAGGGGCGGTGACCACACGACCGCCGTAGGCGTTTTCCTCGTTCACCGCCAAGGCGTAGAGGTTGACCCAGTCGAGCACGGACAGGGCGTCACGCAGGCTGGCTTCCGGGTGGCCGCTCAGTTGGCGGTACAGGGCCGGCGCGCGGCGCTTGACCTTGAGCCCTCCCGGTAATATGCCCTCATGCTGGCAACCTGCCGCGACGCAATCTTGCATCACCTGCCAGATGCGCAGCAGCCCGGCCCGGGTTTCTGCTTCTGGGCGCCAGGCGGACTCATTGGCCAGCATCACCTGGCTCACCGACAGGTCATGCGCGGTGCAGTGGCCGAGGAGCGCCTTGGCGGTCTTGAACGGATAGGCCAGCACCGTGGTGTCTTCGACGATGCGGTCATGGCCGGCAGCGTCCTCGTCGACCACGAAACCACCGCCTACCGAGTAATACTCGCGGCTTCGGATTTGCAGGCCTGCGTCGTCGAACGCGCGGAAGATCATGCCGTTGGGGTGGTAGTCCAACGGCTTGCGGATCATCGCCAGGTGCTGCTTTTCGATGAACGCAATGCTGTGTTCGCCCAGCAGGTTGATGTGTCCGCTGTCGCGGATGACCTGCAGGCGGGCGGGAATGCTGTCGGTGTCGATAATGTCCGGGTGTTCGCCTTCAAGGCCCAGCAGCACGGCTTTGTCACTGCCGTGGCCTTTGCCTGTGGCGCCCAGTGAGCCATACAGCTCGGCTTTGACGCTGGCGGTGCGGGCCAGCAGGCCGTCACGGCGCAGCCCTTCGGCAAACCGCGCAGCGGCGCGCATCGGGCCGACCGTGTGGGAGCTGGAGGGGCCGATGCCGATCTTGAACAGGTCGAAGACGCTCAGTGACATGTGGACCTCCTGCCAGGTTGTTGGGTGGACATTGAGCCCTGTAGGCGCGGGTTTACCCGCGAATGCGGAGGTATAGCCACCATCGCATTCGCGGGTAAACCCGCTCCTACACAGAGCCCGCCACCCAAGCCAGGTGGCGGGGAGGGCTATCAGGCGTCCTGATAGCTCTCGATCGACGGGCAGGCGCACACCAGGTTGCGGTCGCCGAACACGTTGTCGACCCGGCCGACCGGCGGCCAGTACTTGCCTTCCACCAGGCTCGCCAGGGGGTATACCGCCTGCTCGCGGCTGTAGCCATGGGTCCATTCGCCAACCAGCTCAGCCGCAGTGTGCGGTGCGTTTTTCAGCGGGTTGTCGTCCTTGTCCAGGCTACCGTCCTCCACCGCGCGGATTTCTTCGCGGATCTGGATCATTGCGTTGCAGAAGCGGTCCAGTTCTTCTTTGGACTCGCTTTCGGTCGGTTCGATCATCAGCGTGCCAGCCACCGGGAAGGACATGGTCGGGGCGTGGAAGCCGAAGTCGATCAACCGCTTGGCCACGTCGTCGACACTGATGCCGCTGGTGTCCTTCAGTGGGCGCAGGTCGAGAATGCACTCGTGAGCCACCAGGCCGTTACCGCCGGTATACAGAACAGGATAGTGCTCTTCCAGGCGGCGGGCGATGTAGTTGGCGTTGAGGATTGCCATCTGCGAGGCACGTTTGAGGCCGGCACCGCCCATCATGCGGATATACATCCATGTGATGGGCAGGATGCTGGCGCTACCGAACGGCGCAGCGCATACCGCGCCCTGGGTGTTTTCCAGCTGTGCATGGCCTGGCAGGAACGGCGCCAGGTGCGACTTGACGCCAATCGGGCCAACACCCGGGCCACCACCACCGTGCGGGATGCAGAAGGTCTTGTGCAGGTTCAGGTGGGAAACGTCGCCGCCGAACTTGCCTGGCGCGCACAGTCCGACCATGGCGTTCATGTTGGCGCCATCGATGTACACCTGGCCGCCGTTGTCGTGGATGATCGCGCAGATTTCGCCGATCGCTTCCTCGAACACGCCGTGGGTCGACGGGTAGGTGATCATGATTGCAGCCAGGCGCTCGCGGTGCTCGATGGCTTTGGCGCGCAGGTCCTCGACATCGACGTTGCCACGGGCGTCACAGGCGGTAACCACGACACGCATGCCAGCCATGTGTGCGGTGGCCGGGTTGGTGCCATGGGCCGACGACGGGATCAGGCAGATATCGCGATGGCCTTCACCACGGCTGCGGTGGTAGGCGCGGATCGCCAACAGCCCGGCGTATTCGCCCTGCGAGCCGGCGTTGGGCTGCAGCGACACGGCATCATAGCCAGTGGCCGCGCACAGCATGGCCTCCAGTTCGGTGGTCATCTGCAGGTAGCCCTGGCTCTGCTCGGCCGGGGCGAACGGGTGCAGGTTGCCGAACTCGGCCCAGGTGACCGGGATCATTTCGCTGGCGGCGTTCAGCTTCATGGTGCACGAGCCCAGCGGGATCATGCTGCGGTCCAGCGCCAGGTCCTTGTCGGCCAGGCGGCGCAGGTAGCGCATCAGCTCGGTTTCGCTGTGGTAGCGGTTGAACACCGGGTGTTCGAGGATGGCCGACTGGCGCAGCAGGGCGGCAGGCAGCAGGGAACCGGTGCTGGCGGCCAGTGCGGTGAAATCAGGCTGTGCCTGCTCGCCACCCAACAGCTGCCACAGCGACTCGACGTCAGCCTGAGTGCTGGTTTCGTCCAGAGACAGGCCCACATGGGCGGCATCGATCTGGCGCAGGTTGATGCCCTGGGCGCGTGCCTTGTCATGCAGGCTGGCGGTGGCAGTGCCGGTGGCCAGGGTCAGGGTATCGAAGGCGCTGGCGCCCACCACTTGTACGCCCAGCGCCTTCAGGCCGGCGGCGAGGATCGCGGTCAGGGCGTGGGTGCGCTCGGCAATGCGCTTGAGACCGGCAGGGCCGTGGTACACGGCGAACATGCTGGCGATGTTGGCCAGCAGCACCTGGGCGGTGCAGATGTTGCTGGTGGCCTTTTCGCGGCGGATGTGCTGCTCGCGGGTCTGCATGGCCAGACGCAGGGCGGTTTTGCCGAAGCGGTCGATCGACACGCCGACCAGGCGGCCAGGCATGTCGCGCTTGAACGCGTCGCGGGTGGCGAAGTAAGCCGCGTGCGGACCACCGAAGCCCAGTGGCACGCCGAAGCGCTGGGCGCTGCCGATGGCCACGTCGGCGTCGAACTCGCCCGGTGGGGTCAGCAGGGTCAGGGCCAGCAGGTCTGCCGCTACGGCGACCAGGGCGTTGGCCGCGTGGAAGCGCTGCACGACCTCGCGGTAGTCGAACACTTCACCGTTGCTGGCCGGGTATTGCAGCAGGGCGCCGAAGAAGGCGCTGACATCGCCCAGCTCGCGCTCGTCGCCAACCACAACCTCGATACCCAGCGGCTCGGCACGGGTGCGCAGCACGTCGAGGGTTTGCGGGTGACAGTGCACGGAGGCGAAGAAGGCATGGCTGGACTTGTTCTTCGACAGGCGCTTGCAGAAGGTCATGGCCTCGGCCGCAGCAGTGGCTTCGTCGAGCAAGGAGGCGTTGGCGATCGGCAGGCCGGTGAGGTCGCTGATCAGGGTCTGGAAGTTCAGCAGTGCTTCCAGGCGGCCTTGGGAAATTTCTGGCTGATACGGGGTGTAGGCGGTGTACCAGGCCGGGTTTTCCAGCAGGTTGCGCAGGATCGGTGCCGGAGTGTGGGTGTTGTAGTAGCCCTGGCCGATGTAGCTTTTGAACAGCTGGTTCTTGCCAGCGATGGCCTTGAGCGCAGCGAGCGCGTCGGCCTCGCTCTGGCCGTCGTGCGAGCCAAGCACGCTGGTACCTTTGATGCTGTCGGGGATGACCGCAGCGGTCATGGCGTCCAGCGAGTCGAAGCCCAGTGCAGTGAGCATGGCCTGTTCGTCAGCGGCGCGCGGGCCTATGTGACGGGCGATGAATTCGTTGGCGGTGCCGAGGTTGATGGTCATGGCGGGATTCCTCAGGCGTCGTCGTTGGCTTTGAGCAGGCGGTCGTAGGCGTCCTGGTCGAGCAGAGCGGTTACGGCTTCTGCATCGGCAGGGATGAAGCGGAAGAACCAGCCTTCGCCCATCGGGTCTTCGTTGACCAGTTCAGGGCTGTCTTCGAGCTGGCCGTTGACCTCGACCACTTCACCCGTCAGTGGCATGTACACGCCGCTGGCGGCCTTGACCGATTCGACGGTGGACGCTTCGTTGCCTTTTTCATACTGCTGCAACTCTGGCAGTTGCACGAAAACCACGTCGCCAAGGGCATTCTGGGCGTAGGCGGTGATGCCCACGGTGACGCTGCCATCGGCTTCGACGCGCAGCCATTCGTGATCTTCAGTGAAACGCAACTCGCTCATGGGGAATCCTCGGGAAGCAGGGCGTTGGGGGCGCGGTGGCGCCGCGCTCTTAGGGTAGGATTCCCTTAGCAATAATGCGGCCAACCTATAAAATTTCTTATTTATCAATAGATTACGTAAATTTACGGAGAAGCCGTATTTATTGTGTGGAATGATATCGTTACAGGTGCCTCTGAGAGGAAAAGGGTTTGAGCATCAAACCCTTGTGCACCGACGGCGAGGAGGCTGTGTATCGTTTTCGCTACGACGTAGCGAAAACGATACATGTGGTGCCTGGACTGGCGAGGTGCCAATGGCCTTCGGTCATCTCACTTTCAGCAGATGATCCAGCGAAAACGCGCCGGCGCCTCGGGCAACCAGGAGCAGCAAGAGCCCTGCCCAGGTCAGGTGGGTGGGCCACGCATCGGGGTAGACGAACACTTCGATCACCAACGTCATGCCCAGCAGTGCCAGCGCCGATAGCCGGGTCATCAGCCCGAGCACCAGCAATAGCGGGAACAAGTGCTCAGCGTAGGCGGCCAGGTGCGCTGCAAGCCAGGGCGAGAGTAGAGGCAGCGCGTACTCGGTGCGGAACAGCTCATAGGTGCCGGGTGTAAGGGTGAGGAAACCCTCCACTTTGGTGCGTCCGGAAAGAAAGAATATCGAGGCGATCCCGAACCGGGCGACCAGGCACAACAGGTCATCGCTCAAACGGCGCTCGAGGCTCTGTGCAACGTGGTTCCAGGCGCGCCGCAGGCTGCTGGCCGGAGGTGTGAAATCGGCACTAGCCATGGTGGTGTTCTCCTGTGAAGGCGAGTGAGCGAAACGCCTGGGCCGTCATCAGGCGCCCGAGCATCTCGGTGAAATCCAGGTCGGTTTCAGCGTGTCGCGCCAGGTCCGAGGCCTGCATCAGCGACTGTCCGGCAGCACAGGCCTTGAGGAACGCATGGCCACCTTTTCCCAGTGGCTGGTGGCATACGCCATCAGCGGTGCCGACAAACAGCACCCCTTCGCCCACCCATGGCTGGTCATCGGGCCAGGCAACCTGCTCGCGGGCGCAGCGCCACAGGGTGTACACAGGGTGCGCCTCGCACCAGTACCAGCGAGCACTGGCACGGGGGTGCAAGCAACCGTGATCAAGATCGCTGGGGGTCATGCCTGCCAGTTCGACAAGGTTCAGGCACGTTTCGTACGGCGCACTGAAGGCTTCTGTCCAACGCAGGTCCAGGCGGGCGACTTCCGCCAGATACGGCACAGCGTGCTGTGACTGAATGTCTTCGAGGAAATCCGGGAAGGTCGCGCCGTAGCAGATCAGCCGGGGATCGCTGGGGGGGAATTGCCGCGCATAGATTGCCGCGGTCTCGTCCATCCAGGCGCGCCCGACGAGTGTGCACACGCTCGGAAAGTTTGCGCGCAGCGCATCCACGCAGCCGGCCAACACCGTGTTGCGATAAACCGCGAACGCCGCTTGTTCGGTCACGCCCGCAAGCTGGGGAGCGGGACGGGAATAGAGTGCCTCGATGAACGCTTGCTGGAACTGACCAAGGGAAAGGTTCATGGCAATACACCTGGGCAAGTCATGATCGACTGTGCAATGGACCGTTCAGCAAGCAGTTCGGTGAACGGGGGAAGCTTGTCGTCACGTTCAATGAGGGTCGGGCGCGGGCCGACACGGGATACCAGTTTGCGGTACAGCGCCCATACAGGCTCGGCGACCTGCGCATCATGAGAGTCGATCAGCAGGCTGCCTTGGTCATCGTCGCTGTGCCCGGCCAGATGAACTTCTGTGATGGCTTGCGCTGGAAAGCGGTCCAGGTAGGCAGTTGCCGAGAACCCCAGATTGTGAGCGCTCACGTAGACGTTGTTGATGTCCAGCAACAGACCACAACCGGTGCGACGTGTCAGTTCGCCAAGAAAGTCGATCTCGTCCCATTCATGGCCCTGCAGCTGCAAGTAATGACTGGGGTTTTCGATGGATATCCGCCGGCCCAAAACCTCCTGGCATCGCTGGATGTTTTCAGCGATGCGCTGCAGGGCTTCGTTGCTGCGCGGAAATGGCAGCAGGTCTGGATGGTAGTGCCCCTGCCAGGTTGACCAGGCCAGGTGCTCTGATACCAGTACCGGTTCGATCTGATCGCACAGTGCGCGCAGACGCTGCAGATGGTCCTGATCGGGGGCCGCGTCAGCCGCAAGCGAAAGTGCCACACCATGCAATGAGACCGGGTGCCGCTCTGCGATTCGGTTCAGCCAGGCAAGGCGAGGGCCACCGACCATGTAGTTCTCCGGGTGAACTTCAAACCAGAGCCCTTCGAGATTGCACGCCAGCGCCTGGTCGTAGTGCTCGGCCTTCAGGCTGACTCCGGCGCCCATTCGTGCGTCTGTGTTCATGGTCGGTTTCCCCTGATCAAGACTTGATAGGTGTCAGCGAGCCCATGCCGGCGGGTGTCTTGATCGATGTGCAGGTGCCGGCGGGGACGTTTTTCCAGTGCATGCCGTCGTAGTCCTTCTTCCCACTGCCAGCGCAGCTGGTGCCGGCGCCGGCCTTGCAATCGTTCTTCCTGCCATGGCGACGCCGTAGCATTTTTCCATGGCAGCGCCATTGCCTGCGGGTTGCGTGCTGTCGGCCGCCATGGCGGCGCCTGCAAGCGTGGCAAGCGCGAGTGCTGCGGTGGTGAGGGCGAGGGTTTTCATGGTCAATCTCCTGAGAGTGTGGCCGTGGTCTATACCGGCGGCTCATGGAGTAATTCGTGCCTTGCGTAAAACGGGTTACAGCCTTGGAAGAAATTTTTTCAGGGCGAGTCTTCACGACCTGATGTTGAAGCCAAGGGCATGGCATATTTGCAGCACCTGCGTGCCACACGGCGGGAGCGGATGAATCAAGTCAATTGTATTCAGGGTGTAACCCAGGCGACCCATGCAGCGAACTAACTCACAGGATGAGCTCGAGGCTCGCGAGGCCCGGTTGAAAGCACTGTTGCTTCAGGGGCTGACAGGCGACCAGCTGGCCTATCAGGATTTTCTTGGCACGCTTGCGCTGCATGTACGTGCGTTTCTGCGCAGCCGTCTGAGCAGGCGCCCGGCCGAGATAGAGGACATGGTGCAGGATGTGCTACTGGCGGTGCATAACGCGCGCCACACTTACCAGCCGCAGCAGCCTTTGACTGCCTGGGTGCAGGCGATTGCCCGTTACAAGCTGGCGGATCATCTGCGAAGTGTTTCACGTCGCGACGCCCGGCATGATGTGCTGGACGATGATGCGCAACTGTTTGCCGTCTCGGAGGTTGAATCAGCCGAGGCCAGCCGAGACCTGACCAAGCTGCTCAAACAGCTGCCAGAGCGGCAACGACTGCCGATTGTTCATGTCAAGCTGGAGGGGTTGTCTGTCGAAGAGACGGCACAACTTACCGGGCTTTCCAGTTCAGCGGTAAAGGTTGGGATACATCGAGGTCTGAAAGCGCTATCCAGGCTGATTGGAGGAGCCAACAACCATGAAGACTGACGATTTGATTGCCTTGCTGGCCGCAGGCGAAGGGCCAGTGCCGCGCCACGCCGTTGGCAGGCGGATGGCAGTGGCTGCGCTGGGCGGGCTGACCGCAGCACTGCTGCTGACTATTACCCTTTACGGTGTACGCAGTGATATCACAGAGGTCGCACAAACCCCGTTGTTCTGGGGCAAAGTCGCCTTTCCAACCAGCTTGGCGTTGATCGGGCTGTGGTTGACGAGCCGCTTGGCCAGGCCAGGGGGGAAGGGTGCTGCAGGCTGGAAGATGCTCGGCTTGCCACTGCTGCTGGTCTGGTGCGGGGCGGCGGTGAGTATCGCCGGGGCGCCTGTGGATGCGCGCGCCGACCTGTTGTTCGGGCGCACATGGCGTACCTGCGCACTGAATATCGCGTTGCTGTCGGTGCCGGCCTTTGTCACCGTGTTCTGGGCGCTGAAAGGCCTGGCGCCGACCCGGTTGCGGCTGGCAGGTGCTGCCGGTGGCCTGCTGGCGGGCTCGAGCGCAACGGTGGCCTACTGCCTGCATTGCCCGGAAATGGGCGTGCCGTTCTGGGGTGTGTGGTATGTCCTCGGCATGCTCGTGCCGACGGTACTCGGTGCCTGGTGGGGCCCCCGCATGCTGCGTTGGTAGGCTGTACCGGCAGGCCCCACGCAACTCAGAACGACGTTCTGATTGCTTGCCCTGGCTTCACAGGTTCGTGACCTCGCTTAACCCGCAACAAACCAAGGCAATGCCAGGTACAGCTTGATCACGATGACATTGATGATGTCGATGAAGAACGCCCCCACCATCGGCACCACCAGGAAGGCGAGGTGCGAGGCCCCATAGCGTTGTGTCACCGCCTGCATGTTGGCGATGGCTGTCGGTGTAGCACCCAGGCCGAAGCCACAGTGGCCGGCAGCCAGGACTGCTGCATCGTAGTTGCGCCCCATTACCTTGAACGTCACGAAGATTGCGAACAGCGCCATGACCAGTGTCTGTGCGGCCAACAAGGTAAAGAAGGGTAATGCCAGGGCTGCCAGGTCCCACAACTTGAGCGACATCAAGGCAATGGCCAGGAACAGGGACAAACTCACATTGCCCAGTACCGACACTTCCCGTTCGAATACTTTGTAAACACCTAAAGCCCGAAGCCCATTGCGCAACACTACACCGACGAAGAGTACGCAAACGAATGTCGGCAGTTCGAATGCTGTGCCTTTCAACAAGCCATTAAGTAATGTGCCCGTCAGTAAGCTGACAGCAATAAGTGCCAAGGTTTCTATAAATGAAAACGAGGTGATCAGGCGCTCTTTGTCCGGTTGTTCAAAGCCTTTGGGTAATTGCGGTGCTTCTTCTTGCACCCCAGGCGTTTCGACCCGTTTGATCAGCAACCGGGCGACTGGGCCACCAATCAAACCGCCCAACACCAGGCCGAAAGTGGCAGAGGCCATTGCCAGTTCCGAAGCCGAAGCCAGGCCGAACCGCTCAGTGAAGGTCGCGCCCCAGGCAGCGCCTGTGCCGTGGCCACCCGACAAGCTGATCGATCCGGCTAGCAGGCCCATCAGCGGGTCGAGCCCCAATGCTGTTGCCAGGCCGATGCCCATGGCGTTCTGAACCATTAGCAAACCCGTCACCACCAGAAGGAATACGGCGACCACGCGTCCACCCTTCTTCAGGCTTGCGAAGTCTGCACTCAAGCCGATGGTAGCGAAGAATGCCAGCATCAACGGTGTTTGCAACGAGGTATCAAATTGGACGTGTACATCGAAACTGCGCAATGCCAGGAGTGACAAGGCAACGACCAGGCCGCCTGCAACAGGCTCCGGGATATTGTATGCGCGCAGGAAACCAATGCGTGCAACCAGGCCGCGTCCCAGTAGCAGTACCAAAGAGGCGGCTACAAGTGTCCCGTAAAAATCGAGTTCGAACATCAGGGTACTCTTCGTTCAGGGTGACAAGCAAAATTACAATGTCGCCATTCTACGGGGAGCACTCCAGTCAAATGTGGCTGAGCGGCTAGGAAAAGTCCGATTCAATTATGGGTTTTGACCACAGTCGTTATGGTTTCCCGGGTATTCCATATTTACGCAGCCTCTGCGCGATAGCCGTGTGCGAAGTTTGCAAGCGCCCGGCCAGTTGCCGTGTTGACGGGTAGCTGGCGTATAAGCGCTGTAACAGTTCGCGCTCGAAATCACCTACAGCCTGTTCCAGGCTGGCCACTTCGCCGTCTTGCCCGCGTGCCACCGAGGTGCCGGCGATATCCAGGTCGCCGATATCCACCAGGTTGCCCTCGCAGATAGCCGCGGCGCGGAAGATCACGTTCTGCAACTGGCGCACATTGCCCGGCCAAGGGTTGGCCAGCAGTGCCGAATGGGTGGAGGGGGTCAGCCGACAGGCTGGGCGCTGGATCTGCGTGCACGCCTGCTGCATGAAGAAGTGCGCCAGCATCAGGATGTCCTGGCCACGGTCGCGAAGCGGCGGTACCTCCAGGTTAAGCACGTTCAGACGGTAGAACAGGTCTTCGCGAAAGCTGCCTTCGGCGACCATGCGCTCCAGATCGCGGTGGGTGGCGCTGATGATGCGCACATCCACCTTCACTTCACGGTCGCCACCCACCCGGCGGAAGCTGCCATCGCTGAGAAAACGCAGCAGCTTGGCCTGCAGGTAGGGCGACATTTCACCAATTTCATCGAGGAACACGGTGCCCTGGTTGGCCAGTTCCATCAGCCCAGGCTTGCCACCGCGTTGCGCGCCGGTAAAGGCCCCGGGCGCGTAGCCGAACAGCTCGCTTTCGGCCAGGCTCTCGGGCAGCGCGGCGCAGTTCAGGGCCAGGAACGGGGCCGCATGGCGGCTGCTGACGGCATGGCAGGCGCGGGCTACCAGTTCTTTACCGGTGCCGGTCTCGCCATGCACCAGCAGCGGTGCATCGAGCGCAGCCACGCGTAAGGCGCGGGCCTTGAGGGTGCGGATGGCCGGCGACTCGCCCAGCAAGGCATCGAAGCCTTCGGCGTGGTCGTGGTGCAGGGCCGACAGGCGTTCGCCCATACGCGAAGGTGGGTACAGCGTCAGCAGGCCACCGGCGTTGGTAATCGGCATGGCGTCCAGCAGCAGGCTATGGCCGTTCAGCTGCATTTCGCGCATGGGCAGGTGGAAGTTGTTGTCCAGCAGCGCCTGCAGCAGCGCGGGGTCGCCAAACAGCTCACCCACCGAGCGGCCGGCAGATTCGCGGCCGCACAGTTCGATCAGCGCCGGGTTGGCCAACAGCACCAGGCCTGCACTATCTACCGCCAGCACCGGGTCGCTCATGGCGGCCAGCAGGGCATCGAGTTGCAGGTGGCGGCGCTGGCCGGGGAGGATGTCGACCACGTCCACCGATTGCACGCCGTGTACTTCGAACAGCGCGTCGTGCAGTTCTTCAAGTACGGCGGGGCTGAGGGTGGGGGCGTCGATGTAGACGTTCGGCGGGACCATCTCCACGGCGTCCAGGTTGAGGTTGCGGGCACCGAGCAGGGCGAGGACTTCCTGGGTGATGCCGACGCGGTCGATGAAGCTGACGTGGATGCGCATGGGGTTCGAACAGTTGGCAATGGAGGCCGCCAGTATGCCCTGAGACGGGGGTCAGGCCCAAGGTTGGCGGTGGCGCATTCGCGGGCGCGCCCGCTCCCACAGGCTTGCTGCTGTAGGGGCGGGCTTGCTCGCGAAAAGGGTCACTCCAGATGTTCAGGTTTGATCGGGTCGCCCGATTTCACATCGAGCTTTTCGCGAATGTCCGCGAACATATGGTCATAGAGCTTGTGCGGCGAACTCAGGGTCTCGAATTTCTTCGGCGGCGCCAGATATGACTGCGCCTTGCGGGTCAGTAGCATGAGGAAGCTGGGCAAGACCTGGTCCTTGGCCAGGAAGAACTTTTCTTCCACCGGCTTGCCTTCGATGCTGCCATGCATGTGAAACTGAATACCTCTGCCTTCCTTGGGGTCCGCCACGGCCTCGTACTCGATGTTCAGGTCATAGCTGTGGTCGGCGTTGTTCAGCGCAGTGCGCTCGATGTGTACATGACCGGAGTGATACTGGGCCATGGCTATCTCCTTTGGAAGGTCGAAAATGGCGGGCCGCGTAAGCCCGCCGACTGCATTCAACGGTAGCTGATCCCCGGCTTCTCGGTGGAAACCCGAGTGCCGGCTTTGCCTTTGACGATGTCTTCGATGTTCTCCAGCGAACTGATCACCGCCACCTTGCCGGTGTTGCGGGCAAAGTCGCAGGCGGCCTGCACCTTCGGCCCCATGGAGCCGGCGGCAAACCCCAGCGTTTCCAACGCGTCCGGGTGGGCCTGGGCGATGGCCTTCCGCGTCGGCTTGCCCCAGTCAATGTAGGCTGCATCGACGTCGGTGGCGATAATCAGAAGGTCGGCTTCCAATTGCTCGGCCAGCAGCGCCGAGCACAGGTCTTTGTCGATCACCGCCTCGATGCCTTTGAGCTTGCGGTTTTCATCGTACATGGTGGGGATGCCGCCACCGCCTGCGCAAATCACGATGCTGCTTTTTTCCAGCAGCCACTTGATCGGGCGAATTTCGAAGATGCGCTTGGGTTTCGGGCTGGCTACCACGCGGCGGTACTTGTCGCCGTCGGCCTTGACCACCCAGCCCTTTTCCTTGGCCAGGCGCTCGGCCTCTTCCTTGCTGTAGACCGGGCCGATGAACTTGGTCGGGTCCTTGAAGGCAGGGTCGTTGGCGTCCACTTCCACTTGGGTGAGCAAGGTGGCGAACGGCACCTCGAAGGCCAGCAGGTTGCCCAGTTCCTGTTCGATCATGTAACCGATCATGCCCTCGGTCTCGGCACCCAGCACGTCCAGCGGGTAGGCCTCGTCTGGCTTGTACGACAGGGCCTGAAGCGACAGCAGACCCACTTGCGGGCCGTTGCCGTGGGCGATGACCAGCTCGTTGCCAGGGTGAATCTTGGCGATCTGTTCGGTGGCGGTGCGGATATTGGCGCGCTGGTTGTCAGCGGTCATGGGCTCGCCGCGACGAAGCAGGGCGTTGCCGCCCAATGCAACAACGATACGCATGTGGAATGTCCTTTAGCGAAAGAATGAATGGACTGTCGCTGCACGGAAGCTGCGGAGTTCGCTGTGGGAGCGGGCATGCCCGCGAAGAGGCCAGACCTGACATCATCGATGATGCGGCTGACGCCTTCGCGGGCACGCCCGCTCCCACAGGGACTGCGGGCTACTTATAGATCAGCCAGGGTCGATACCAGGATCGCCTTGATCGTGTGCATGCGGTTTTCCGCCTGCTCGAAGGCGATGCACGCTGGCGACTCGAACACGTCATCGGTCACTTCGATGCCGTTGGCCAGGTCCGGGTATTGTTCGGCGATCTGCTTGCCTACCTTGGTTTCGGAGTTGTGGAATGCCGGCAGGCAGTGCATGAACTTGGTCCGTGGGTTACCGGTGGACTTCATCAGTTCGGCATTCACCTGATAAGGCTTGAGCTGCTTGATGCGCTCACCCCAGGCTTCGATCGGCTCGCCCATCGATACCCACACGTCGGTATGCACAAAGTCGACACCCTTGACCGCGGCTTTCGGGTCTTCGGTGAGGGTAATGCGTGCGCCGCTTTCTTCAGCGTACTGCTTGCAGCGCTCGACCAGGTCGTCATGTGGCCACAGTGCCTTGGGCGCGGCGATGCGCACATCCATGCCCAGCTTGGCGCCGATCAGCAGCAGCGAGTTGCCCATGTTGTTGCGGGCATCGCCCAGGTAGGCGTAGCTGATGTCGTGCAGCGGCTTGTCGCTGTGCTCACGCATGGTCAGCACGTCGGCGATCATCTGGGTCGGGTGGTATTCGTCGGTCAGGCCGTTGAACACCGGTACGCCGGCGAACTTGGCCAGCTCTTCGACGATTTCCTGCTTGAAGCCACGGTACTCGATGGCGTCATACATGCGCCCGAGCACACGGGCGGTGTCCTTCATGCTTTCCTTGTGGCCGATCTGCGAGGAGTTGGGGTCGATGTAGGTGACGTTGGCGCCTTGGTCATAGGCTGCGACTTCGAAGGCACAACGGGTACGGGTGGAGGTTTTTTCGAAGATCAGGGCGATGTTGTTGCCCTTCAGGTGCTGCTGCTCGGTGCCCGTGTACTTGGCGCGCTTGAGGTCGCGGGACAGGTCCAGCAGGTAGCGCAACTCACGGGTGGTGTGGTGTTCCAGGCTGAGCAAGTTGCGGTTGTGAATGTTGAACGCCATGACAGTTTCTCCTTGAGTTCGGTGATGTCCCGGCCGCCACTTCATGGGTGCGGCCGGGCGTAATGGTCGTTAGTAGTTGATCGGGTCGCGCACGATAGGGCAGGTCATGCAGTGGCCGCCGCCACGGCCCCGGCCCAGTTCGCCGGCGCTGATGGTGATGACCTCGATGCCGGCCTTGCGCAGCAGGGTGTTGGTGTAGGTGTTGCGGTCGTAGCCAATGACCACGCCCGGCTCGATGGCCACCACGTTGTTACCGTCATCCCACTGTTCGCGCTCGGCGGCGAAGCTGTTGCCGCCGGTCTCGACCACGCGCAGCTGCACGCCCAGTTGCTCGCCCACCACTTCGATGAACGACTTGTTGATGCGGCGTACATCCATTCCGTAAGGCTTGCTTTCGTCCGGGCGGATGATGAATGGCACAATCTCTTTCACCACTTCCGGGAAGACCGTAACCAGGTCGCGGTCGCAGAAGCTGAAGACAGTGTCCAGGTGCATGGCGGCGCGGGACTTTGGCAGGCCGGCGACGATCACTTCCTTGACGGCGCCCTTGGCAAACAGGTTTTGCGCGAGCTGGCCGATGGCCTGGCGCGAGGTGCGCTCACCCATACCGATGAGCACGATGCCATTGCCGATCGGCATCACATCACCGCCTTCGAGCGTGGCATTGCCATGGTCCTTGTCCGGGTCGCCATACCACACCTGGAAGTCGGCCTCGGTGAACTCCTTGTGGAACTTGTAGATGGCGGTGGTCAAAAGCGTTTCCTGGCGACGCGCCGGCCAGTACATCGGGTTCAACGTCACGCCGCCGTAGATCCAGCAGGTGGTGTCGCGCGTGAACTGGGTGTTGGGCAGTGGTGGCAGGATGAAGCTGGAGTGGCCCAGGTAGTCGTTGTACATCTTCACGACATCGGCGCCTTCGCTTTGCGGCAGGTCCTGGCCCGCCACGCCGCCGATCAGGAATTCGGCCAGGTGGCGTGGCTCCAGGCCTTCGAGCCAGCTACGCACTTCGTTGGTCAGGCCTACGCCGACGGTGTCAGGGGTGATCTTGCGGTCGAGGATCCACTTGAGCGCCTCTTTGTTCTGCACGATATCGGTCAGCAGGTTGTGCATCTCCAGCACATCCACGCCACGCTCGCGCATCTTGGTGACGAAGTCGAAATGGTCACGCTTGGCCTGGTCGACCCAGATCACGTCGTCGAACAGCAGTTCGTCACAGTTGCTCGGCGTCAGGCGCTTGTGCGCCAGGCCCGGGGCGCAAACCATCACTTTGCGCAGTTTGCCGGCTTCGGAGTGGACACCGTACTTCTGTTTTTCAGCGGACATGGTTTCATTCCTCCAATTGATCGAAGACGTGGGTCAAAGGGTCAGGAAGCCGTCATACAGGCCATAGGCTGCCACCAGGGCGCCAATGACCACGGCTGCGAAGATCAGTTTTTCCACGTTGGTGAAGACCGGTTTGCCCACCTCACGCTTGGCCTTGGCGAACAGGATGGCGCCAGGTGCGTAGAGCAGGGCAGAGAGCAGCAGGTATTTCACGCCGCCGGCGTACAGCAGCCAGATGGCGTACAACAGGGCGATGCCACCGATGATCAGGTCCTTCTTGCGTTCGGCCAGGGCTTGTTCGTAGGTTTCGCTGCGCAGTGCCAGCAGGAACGCATAGGCTGCCGACCACAGGTAGGGCACCAGGATCATCGAGGTGGCGAGGTAGATCAGAGACAGGTAGGTGCTGCTTGAGAACAGCGTGATGACCAGAAAGATCTGCACCATGGCGTTGGTCAGCCACAGGGCGTTGGCCGGTACCTGTTTGGCGTTCTCGCGGCGCAGGAACTCCGGCATGGTGTGGTCCTTGGCTGCGGCGAACATGATCTCGGCGCACAGCAGCACCCACGACAGCAGCGCCCCGAGCAGCGAGATGACCATGCCGACGCTGATCAGCACCGCCCCCCAGTGGCCGACCACATGCTCCAGCACGGCAGCCATCGACGGGTTCTGCAGCTTGGCCAGTTCCGGCTGAGTCATGATGCCCAGCGACAGCACGTTGACCAACACCAGGAACAGCAGCACGGTCACGAAGCCGATCACCGTTGCCTTGCCCACGTCGGTGCGTTTTTCCGCCCGCGCCGAGAAGATGCTCGCGCCCTCGATGCCGATGAACACCCACACGGTGACCAGCATCATGTTGCGCACCTGGTTCATGACACTGCCAAGCTCTGGCGTGCCCATGGCCCAGATATCGGCGGTGAAGATGTCGAGCCTGAAGGCGAACAGGCAGATCAGGGCGAACAGCACCAGCGGCACCACTTTGGCCACAGTGGTGACCAAGTTGATGAAGGCGGCTTCCTTGATGCCGCGCAGTACCAGGAAGTGCACCGCCCACAACAGGATCGACGCGCCAATTATGGCGGCTGGGGTGTTGCCTTCACCGAAGATCGGGAAGAAGTAGCCCAGGGTGCTGAACAGCAGCACGAAGTAGCCGACGTTGCCCAGCCAGGCACTGATCCAGTAGCCCCAGGCTGAGGAAAAGCCCATATAGTCGCCGAAGCCAGCCTTGGCATACGCATACACCCCACCATCCAGGTCGGGCTTGCGGTTGGCCAGGGTCTGGAACACGAAGGCCAGGGTCAGCATGCCGACTGCGGTGATCGCCCAGCCGATCAGTACGGCCCCAACCCCTGCGCTGGCGGCCATGTTTTGTGGCAGCGAGAAGATACCGCCGCCAATCATCGAGCCGACGACAAGTGCAACTAACGCGCCGAGCTTTAGTTTTCCGGATGAATCAGACATTTAACAACTCCTGCCAGGAGAAAGTTGACGACAGAATAGATCCGACGCCTTTGCCTTGAGCTGACTTATGTCAGTTTAAGGCGCCGTGAAGGTAGGAAATTTCCTTCACGGGTGCTCCTGGAGAGTGCCGACAGCTTGAGCTGCAGGCCTTGCGTACTGGCACCTCCATGTCCTTCTAGAGCAAACGCTCTGTTCAGCCTGCGATGCTTGAAACTAGCTGCTTTTGCCGCTTTCGCAAATTTTCCACAAGAATTTCGAGTTTTATCCGTTTCTTTTCTAGTTGCCGGACTGCTGCTAGTTTTGAGAGAGCAGGCACATAGACAAAGCAGTTATGAGTGATATAGGTTGAACGCACAGCTTTAGTATAAGTAACGATATTCATATAGCCCGCAAGGCTGTTTCAAACGCATGACAGGGCTCGAAGAAAGGGAGGCTCATGAGCGAACCGGGACAGAAGCTGCGCCTGGGCGCGCTGATCGCGCTGGTGGTCGGGTCGATGATTGGCGGCGGGATCTTCTCGCTGCCGCAGAACATGGCCGCGCGTGCTGATGTGGGCGCAGTGCTGATCGGCTGGGGGATCACCGCGGTCGGCATGTTGGCCCTGGCCTTCGTGTTCCAGACCCTGGCCAACCGCAAGCCGGAACTGGACTCGGGGGTATATGCCTACGCCAAGGCCGGCTTTGGCGAGTACATGGGCTTTTCCTCGGCCTGGGGCTACTGGATCAGCGCCTGGCTGGGCAACGTCGGCTATTTCGTGCTGCTGTTCAGCACCCTGGGCTTCTACTTCCCGGTGTTCGGCGAAGGCAACACACCCATCGCCATCGGTTGTGCATCGCTGCTGCTGTGGTCGGTACATTTTCTGGTGCTGCGCGGTATCAAGGAGGCGGCCTTCATCAACCAGGTCACCACCGTCGCCAAAGTGGTGCCTTTGCTGATTTTCGTGGTGATCGCTGCATTCGCCTTCCGCGCCGATATCTTCACCCGGGATATCTGGGGCTTGAGCAACCCACAATTCGGCAGCGTGCTGGAGCAGGTGCGCAACATGATGCTGGTGACCGTGTTCGTGTTCATCGGCATCGAGGGCGCCAGTGTGTATTCCGGGCGCGCCCAGCGTCGGTCAGACGTGGGCAAGGCCACGGTCATCGGTTTTCTGGGTGTGCTGGCGCTGCTGGTGCTGGTCAACGTGTTGTCGCTGGGCATCATGACCCAACCGGAACTGGCCGGGCTGCAGAACCCCTCGCTGGCCTCGGTGCTGGAGCATATCGTCGGCCCCTGGGGCGCCTTGCTGATCAGCCTCGGCCTGGCGGTCTCGCTGCTTGGCGCCTTGCTTTCATGGGCGCTGCTGTGTGCCGAAATCCTTTACGCCACGGCGCGGGACAAGACCATGCCGCGCTTTCTGGCCAAGGAAAACGCCAACCATGTGCCGGCTAACGCCCTGTGGCTGACCAACTGCATGATTCAGGGTTTCCTGCTGATTACGCTGTTCTCCGCCGGTACGTACACCAGTCTGATCTACCTGGCCTCGTCAATGATCCTGGTGCCCTACCTGTGGTCTGCGGCCTATGCCGTGCTGCTGGCGATGCGCGCAGAAACCTATGCCGGGCAGCCGAGGTTGCGGCGCAAGGACTTGCTGGTGGCGCTGGTTGCCCTGCTGTATGCCGTGTGGCTGCTGTATGCCGGCGGGCTCAAGTACCTGCTGCTTTCGGCGCTGCTGTACGCCCCCGGCGTCATCTTGTTCGCGAGGGCCAAGCATGAGCAGGGGCAGACGTTGTTCACGGCCTGGGAAAAGCTGATTTTCGCCGCCGTGCTGGTGGGTGCCGCGCTGGCGGCCTACGCCTTGTATTCAGGGCTGCTGAGCTTGTGACGGGGCAGGGCAGGCATGTTCCGGGCGTGACCAGATCCACAGGTTGCCCAGGGTCATGCCGGCGATTGCCAGGAATACCGGCCAGTGATGTTCCAGAAAGGTCAGCATCAGGCCCGCGCACAGCAGCATGCTGATGGTTGCGCTGACCTTGGCCCGGCGCTGGATCACCTTGCCGTTGCGCCAGTTATGCAGAATTGGCCCGAACAGCCGGTGGTTCTCCAGCCATGCCGACAGGCGCGGTGAACTGCGTGTGGCGGCCCAGGCGGCCAGCAGGATGAACTCGGTGGTCGGCAAGCCGGGAATCACAATGGCGACCAGGCCCACCCCGAGGCTCACGTAGGCCAGGATTCCATACGACAGGCGGGCGAGTTTCGAGCGGGCTGGTAGGGTCATGTTCTCACTGCATAAAACGGTTCGGCCACCGGAGGGGTGGCCGGCTACGGCGTATCAGACCAGCGCGGCATCCGCAGCGTAGGCGTGCTTGAGCAACTGGGTGAAGCGCTCGAAGGCGGCCACTGCACCGCGTTCGGCAGCCGCTTCCTCTTCAGGCGAGAGCGCCAGGCCATCGAGGATGCGGGTGAACTGCTTCCAGCCTTCGGCACGGCCACCGGCGGGCTCCCCCAGGTGACGGGCGCCGAAGCTGTCGGACAGTTCCAGGGCCACGGCACGCTTGATCAGAAACGCAGCGCCCAGTTTGGAGCCTTCGGAGACGAAGATCCAGCCCATTGCCTCGCCCAGGCTCGGCTTGCCCACGGCACCCGGTACGGCGGCCGGTACTTCGGTGTCGAGGTCGGCAAGGTCAAGGCGGGCCTGCTCGGCACGGCAGCGCTCAGCCAGATCAGGGACGATTGCGATCAGCTGAGGGTCGTTGTACAGGGCCTGCAGCTCGGACTGGAATAGGTACTGTGCGACGACGAAGCGGGCGAAACTTTCGCGGCTGTCGAAAGGCGCGTGGGATTTCACCAGGGCATCCAGCTCGGCGTGCGGGGCGTGGGTGATCTGGTTCAGGCGCTGGGAGCGCAGGGCTGGGCGGTCGGTCATGGGGGAGTCCTTGGAAAGAGGGCGTCTAGATACAAGACGAAACAGCGGGAGCGAGACAGTAAAAAAAGCCGGTATTTGCGTTGCCAGTACCGGCCTCTTCGCGGGCGTGCCCGCAAAGAGGCCGGTACAGACGTAACGCCTCAGATATCCCAAACCACATTGATACCGAAGTTGCGCCCCGGCATGGTCAGGCGGTCGATGTTGGCTGGCTGGGTCACAGCCGCCTCACCCTGGCCGTCGTAGCTGCGCACCGAATCCCACTGCCAGTATTTCTTGTCGGTAAGGTTGTACAGCCCGGCATTGATGGTGACGTCGTCGGTGACCTTGTAGTAACCGGTCAGGTCCAGCACACCGTAGCCCGGGGTGCGGAACTTCGAGGTAGAACCGTCAGGCGAATAGAAGGTGCTGTCGTCGACACGGGTCTTGCGCTTGACCAGCGTCCAGCTCAGCAAGCCACCGTAGTTCTGTTGCTCGTAGCCCAGGCCGAATACGCCTTTGAGCGGGTTGACACTGTTCAGCGGCTGACCGGTGTCATCGTTACGACCATAGGTGTAGGCAATCGAAGTTTGGGTATAGAGACCCTGCGGTGCGCCGAAGTGGTCGAGGTTCAGGCGGCCCTTGAATTCGGCACCCTTGATCGTGGCGTGCTTGATGTTGTTGGCCTGGAAGGTCTGTTCCAGGTTGGCGCTTTGCACGGCATCTTCGTCGATGAAATCACGGTACTTGTTGTAGAACACTGCCACGTCGAAGTTGCCGGCGTCGAAGTTGCCACGCAGGCCGGTTTCGTAGCTTTTGCTCTTTTCAGGCTCAAGGTTAGGGTTGCCCTCCACGCGGTAGCCTTGGTCCAGGTTCTGGAAGCGGCCATACATGGCTTTGGCGGTCGGCGTGCGGAAGCCCTCTGCATACTGGCCGTACCAGGTGTAATTGTCGTTGAAGGCGTAGGTCAGGCCGAACTTGGGCGAGACGCGGTGCCACTTCTTGTCCGAATCGTCCTGGGCGGTAGGCGCCGTACCGCTGGACTCCAGACCGCGCAGGAATTCCTCCGTGAATTTGGGCTCCATGCGGGTGTAGTCGTAGCGCGCGCCGGGCATGAAGGTCCAGTTGTTCCAGCGGATTTCATCCTGCGCGAACAGGCTGTAGGTATTCACGGTCGGGTCCGGGAAGTCGCTGACCAAGGCCTGCCCGTCACGCGCGCTGTCCTGTCCGATGGCTGTACAGGTACCACCGATGTTCAGGCAAGTGCCGGTGCCGCTACGTGAACCCGTGACTTTCTCCTGTTTGAGTGTGGTGCCGTAGGTAAACAGGTGGTCGGTTTGGCCAATGCTGAAGGCCTTGTCCAATTGGGCGTCGAATACCCACTGGCGATCCTTGTAGGTAGTCTGCCGGTCCCGAAACACTTGGCGTCCCGAGGCGACATACAGCTCATCGGTACGTTGGTCGGTCTTCGCGATCTGGTAGTTGAAACTCCATTTGACGTGATCCGCGACCACGCTATCGAGGTCGAATTCATGATTGAGGCCGAAGCGTTCACGGGTGATCGTGTCGTTGCCTTGGCGCATGCGGTACGAGTTCATGCCACCGAAGCCCGGAATGAACGGCCCACCCACCGCGCTGAGGATGTTCTGGTCACGGTCATCCTTGTAGCGCTCGTAGGTGAACCCCAGGCGTGCGTCGTCGGCGTAGTTCCAGCCCAGCTTGGCCAGCACGTTGGTGGTGCGCGCATCCATCGGGTTGGCTTCGGTGCGCGACAGGCCGTCGCCACTGTGGCTGCCGTGGGTTTCGGTCTCGTGGCCGTTGCGCTGGCTCAGGTGCAGCAGGCCGTCGAAGTCACCCTGGCGGCCGGCGACGGTGGCGGAGGTCAGCCAGCTTTCGTCGGCCGAGCTGTAGCCGGTTTTCAGGCGTGCCCCCACATCTTTACCGGGCTTGATGATGTCGTCCGGGTCGAGGGTGAAGTAGCTCACCGCACCGCCGATGGCGTTGCTGCCATACAACACCGAGGCCGGGCCGCGGAGGATTTCCACACGCTTGACGATTTCCGGGTCGACGTAGTTGCGCTGGGTCTGGGCGTAAGGGCCGTAGAAGAAGCTGTCGGGGATCGACACGCCGTCGACTTGGGTGAGGATCCGCTCGCCGTCGATACCACGGATGTTGTAGCCGTTCAGCCCGCTGCGTTGGCCGGTTCCGGATACCGAAACCCCCGGCTCGTAGCGCACCAGATCCTGGATATTGTTCACGTTCTGCCGGTCCAGTTGCTCACGGGTCTGCACGCTGACAGTGCTCGGCACCTGGCTGACGTCCTGTGCGCTGCGGGTGGCGCTGACGGTCACCTGCTGCAGGGCGATCACGTTGCTTGCGGTTTGGCGCTCCAGTACCACATTGCCGTTGCTGATCTTGCGAAAGCTCAGCCCGGTGCCCCGCAACAGGCGCTTGAGGGCAGCATCTGGCGGCAGCGAACCTTGTACGCCTGGCGAAGCCACGCCGTCGGCCAGCTCGGCGCTGAAGCCGACCTGCCAGCCGGTGACCTGGCTGAAGGCGTTGATCGCCGACACCAGCGGCTGCTGGCCGATGCTGAAGCGGTAGTCGCCCATGCGCGGGCTGCTGGCCTGGGCCGGCTCGGCGGCCAGCGCCGGCAGGCTGCAGGCGCCGCTGGCGAGCAGGGCAAGGGTCAACAGGGACAGTTGTCCTGTACGGCGGGGAAGGTTGGACGAGCGGGTAGGACCAGTGGACATCGGAAGCGCTCCCAGACGCGCGGGCTGTTATAGGTGATGGCTGTTCTCGTTCTCAAACAAGAATCAGTTGCATTGGCTATAACGAGACGGGCGGCCGAGTGCGATCGCGTAAAAATAATTCAGGGGTCAGTTCAGGATGACCAGCGCTGGGTACTCATGCAGTTGTGCCGAGGTGATGTGGGCCAGTGCGCGCAGGGTTTCCAGTGGCTGGTCGAGGCGGTAGTTACCGGTGACGGCAACGTGCTCCAACTGCGCATTGCGGTTGATGATCCAGCCCGGGTAGTAGCGCTGTACTTCGGCCAGCACTTGGCTCAACGGGCAGTTCTCGAACACCAGGCGGCCGTCGATCCAGGCCAGGTCCTTGTGCATGTCGGGGCGCTGGCGCTGGCCAAAGCCTTGGGGGCCGACGCTGATGCTGTCGCCGGCACTCAGGCGGATGCGCTGGTCGCGCTCCCCCTGCAGGTCGACATCGCCGCGTTGCACCCGTACCTGGGCCTCGCCGTCAAGGTAGCGCACGGCAAAGTCGGTGTCGCGCACCTGTGCGCGCAACGGCCCGGCTTCCACTTCCAGCGGCAGCTGCGCGCCCTCGGGGACCTGGAAGTAAGCCTCGCCCTGTAGCAGGCGGGCGACCTGGCGGCCGTCCTGGCGTTCGCTGGCGAATGCCGAATTGGTGTTGAGCAGCACTTTTGCGCCGTCTTCCAGTTGCAGGCGCTGGCGCTCGCCGACCACCGTAAGGTGGTCGGCCTGCAGGCGCATGGGCAGGTTACCGACGGTGAATAGCCCGACCAGCAGCAGCGCTGCGGTGGCCAGGGGTTTCCAGTGACTGCGCAGGCGCCCGCGCCATGACCTGCGTTGCTGCTGGTGCATGTGCGTGGCCACCTTGTGCAACGGCGTACCGTTCCACAGCGCCTCGGCTTCGACATAGGCCTCGGCGTTTTCGGGCGCGGCGCTCAGCCAGGCTTCAAAGGCCTGGGTGTCTGCGGCATCTGCGCATTGCAGGCGCACCAGCCAGTCCAGCGCCTCGTCCATGGCACGAGCACGGGCATCAGGCCTGGCAGGTGACGGGCGAGGGGCAGGGCTGTCGGTCACGGTGAATCCTTGAATGGTTTTTTTGCGAATGATCAAGGCTAAGGCGGGGTGTGGCAAGGGCTTTGCGTTGCCGTTCGCCTGGGGGCAGCTCACTTGAGTCGTTCGGCAACACCCATGCAGATTGCCATGATCAGTTTCAGTTCCTTTTGTACCGTGCTGGGCGAAACACTCAGTTGTTCGGCGATTTCCAGATAGGTGGCGCCATGCAGGCGGCTGAGGATGAAAATGCGTTGTTGGCGTTCGCTCAGTTGATTGAGGCTGACGCTGAGGTGCTTGAGCAACTGCTCGGCGTGGGCGGCATCCTCGCTGCTGGTGGCTGGCGCGGCGACACTGTGCAGCACTTCGTCGGGCACGTCGTCGACCAGCATGCGTGCCTGCACCCGGCGTGCACGCAGGTGGTCCAGCGCCAGGTTGCGCGCGGTCTGAAACACGAACGGCTCGATGTGCTCGATGGGCCGCTCGCCCAGCGCGCGGGACACCCGCAGGTAGGTTTCCTGCAGCAGGTCTTCGGCCGTGCTGGGGTTACCGACCATGCGCTGCAGGGTACGCAGCAGGGTGAGGCGCTGAACGAGGAAGACGGAATTGAACCGGGACTGACTCACGGGGGGACCTGGCCGACGAAAGGTTAATGATAATGCTTATCATCCGTGCGGCAGGTCAAGTGTGGAATTATCAGGAAAAGGTAAAGATTGTAGTCACTGGATGCCGTTTGCTTTTTTTGGGAGCAACTGTCTTGCTCAATTTCTAAAAGCTGGCGCGATCCCTGGGGGAGCGGGCTTGCCCGCGAACACGGGCGAAGCCCGTGCCATCCACCACGGTGTTGGCTTCGCGGGCAAGGCCGCTCCCACACGGGTCGCGTCAGCCAGCCCGGTGCAGCGCCAGGCAGTTGTCCAGCATCCGGTTGCTGAACCCCCACTCGTTGTCATACCAGGCCAGCACCTTGAGCATCCGCCCGTTGGCCCGGGTATGGTTGGCATCGAAGATCGACGACAGCGGGTTGTGGTTGAAATCGCAGGAAACCAATGGCAGAGCGTTGTAGCCCAATACCTTGGAATGCTTGCTGGCCTCGAGGAACAGCTGGTTCACTTGCTCGGCCGTGGCCTCGCGCTTGAGGTTGACGGTGAGGTCCACCAACGACACGTTGATGACGGGCACCCGCACCGCCATGCCGGTCAGCTTGCCGGCCAGCTCCGGCAGCACCAGGCCCACGGCCTCGGCGGCACCGGTCTTGCTCGGGATCATCGACTGGGTGGCTGAACGCGCGCGGTACGGGTCGCTGTGGTAAACGTCAGTCAGCACCTGGTCGTTGGTGTAGGCGTGGATGGTGGTCATCAGGCCTTGCTCGATGCCGAACTCACGGTGCAGCACCTGGGCGATCGGCGCCAGGCAGTTGGTGGTGCAGGAGGCATTGGAAATGATCTGGTGCGAGGCGCGCAGGATGTCGTGGTTGACCCCGTATACCACGGTGGCATCGGCACCCTTGGCCGGCGCCGAGACAATCACCTTGCCCGCCCCGGCGGCCAGGTGCGCAGCGGCTTTGGCGCGGTCGGTGAACAGCCCGGTGCACTCGAACACCACGTCGATCGCCTCGGCCTTCCAGGGCAGTTCGGCCGGATTGCGAATGGCACTGACCGCGATACGGTCACCGTTGACCGTCAGGCTTTCGTGGTCGGCCTCGACGGTCGCGTCGAAGGTGCCGTGGACACTGTCGTACTTGAGCAGGTGGGCATTCATGGTGCTGTCGCCCAGGTCGTTGATGGCGACGACCTGCAGGTCCTGGCGGTAGCCTTGGGTATACAGTGCGCGCAGGACATTGCGCCCGATTCGGCCGAATCCATTGATGGCGATGCGAAGGGTCATGGCAGTACCTCTGGCAGTTCGAGTGAAACCTGTGGCACAAAGGAGCTTCACTGAAACGGTTTTGTTGTTGGAATTACAAGATTATTCACTGGCTGATAGAAAACAAGCCTTTTTAGTGGCAGTATTTTGTTTAAATATACAACGAGTGGTTGGGTGTCGTGCCTCCACCGATGCAGCGGGCTCCTAACCATGAGCCTAGGCCGCAATCGTTTGGAGGGGAAATGCTCGGTAAACCGCCCTTACAATTAGCCTGGAGTCCAGTACATGCATCCGCGCATCCTTGAGGTCACCCAGCGGCTGGTCGAACGCAGCCGCGCCACCCGCGAACGCTACCTGCAACTGATTCGCGGCGCGGCCAGTGAAGGCCCCATGCGTGCCAGCCTGCAGTGCGCCAACTTCGCCCACGGCGTGGCCGGTTGCGGCAGCGAAGACAAGCAGACTCTGCGCCTGATGAACGCGGCCAACGTGGCCATCGTCTCGGCCTACAACGACATGTTGTCTGCCCACCAGCCTTACTTGCACTTCCCCGAGCAGATCAAGCAGGCCCTGCGCGAGGTCGGCTCGGTCGGCCAGTTCGCCGGTGGCGTGCCGGCCATGTGCGATGGGGTGACCCAGGGCGAGCCGGGCATGGAGCTGGCGATCGCCAGCCGTGAAGTGATCGCGATGTCCACGGCGGTAGCGCTGTCGCACAACATGTTCGACGCGGCACTCATGCTGGGCATCTGCGACAAGATCGTCCCCGGCCTGATGATGGGCGCGTTGCGCTTCGGCCACCTGCCGACCATCTTCGTCCCGGGTGGGCCAATGGTTTCCGGCATCTCCAACAAGCAGAAGGCCGATGTGCGCCAGCGCTATGCCGAAGGCAAGGCCAGCCGCGAAGAGCTGTTGGAGTCCGAGATGAATTCCTACCACAGCCCCGGCACCTGCACCTTCTACGGCACCGCCAACACCAACCAGTTGGTGATGGAAGTGATGGGGCTGCACCTGCCGGGCGCCTCGTTCGTCAACCCGTACACGCCGCTGCGTGACGCACTCACCGCCGAGGCTGCGCAGCAGGTGACGCGCATGACCAAGGCCAGCGGCAGCTTCATGCCGCTGGGCGAAATCGTCGACGAGAAGGCGCTGGTCAACTCCATCGTCGCGCTGCACGCTACCGGCGGCTCGACCAACCACACCCTGCACATCCCGGCGATCGCCCAGGCTGCGGGTATCCAGCTGACCTGGCAGGACATGGCCGACCTCTCCGAAGTGGTGCCGACCCTGTCGCACGTCTACCCCAACGGCAAGGCCGACATCAACCACTTCCAGGCTGCCGGCGGCATGGCCTTCCTGATTCGTGAACTGCTCGACGCCGGCCTGCTGCACGAAGATGTCAACACCGTGGCCGGCCATGGCCTGCGCCGCTACACCCAGGAACCCTTCCTCGACAATGGCAAGCTGGTGTGGCGCGAAGGGCCGCAACACAGCCTGGACGAAAGCATCCTGCGCCCGGTGTCGCGACCATTCTCGGCCGAAGGCGGTCTGCGGGTGATGGAAGGCAACCTGGGCCGTGGCGTGATGAAAGTATCTGCCGTCGCCCCCGAGCACCAGGTGGTCGAGGCCCCGGCGCGGGTGTTCCAGGACCAGCAGTCGCTGGCCGATGCGTTCAAGGCCGGTGAGCTGGAGCGTGACTTTGTCGCGGTGGTGCGCTTCCAGGGCCCGCGCTGCAATGGCATGCCGGAACTGCACAAGCTCACCCCGTTCCTCGGTGTATTGCAGGACCGTGGCTACAAGGTTGCGTTGGTCACCGACGGGCGCATGTCCGGTGCCTCGGGCAAGATCCCCGCGGCCATCCACGTTTGCCCGGAGGCTTACGACGGCGGCCCGCTGGCACGGGTGCGCGATGGTGATATCGTGCGGGTCGACGGAGTCGAAGGCACGTTGCGGATCATGGTGTCGGCCGAAGAACTGGCCAGCCGTGAGCTGCCGCCGGCACCCCAGGGCAACGACCTGGGGTGTGGGCGCGAGCTGTTCGGCTTCATGCGCATGGCGTTCAGCCCGGCAGAGCAGGGCGCCAGTGCCTTTACCTCGGCCCTGGAGCACCTCAAATGAAGCACCTGCTGGTTGGTGATATTGGCGGCACCAATGCCCGTTTTGCGTTGTGGCGTGACAACCAGCTGCATGAAGTAAATGTTTTCGCCACCGTGGACTACACCAACCCGGAGCAGGCCATCGAGGCCTACCTGGAAAGCCAAGGTATCGCCCGCGGTGGCCTGGCGGCGGTGTGCCTGGCGGTGGCCGGCCCGGTCGATGGCGATGAATTTCGCTTCACCAACAACCACTGGCGCCTGAGTCGCACGGCATTTTGCAAGACCTTGCAGGTCGAGCGGCTGTTGCTGATCAATGATTTCACCGCAATGGCACTGGGCATGACGCGTCTGCGCGAAGGCGAGTTCCGCGAGGTGTGCCCCGGCCAGGCCGACCCCTCGAGGCCGGCACTGGTGATCGGGCCAGGTACTGGCCTGGGTGTGGGCTCGCTGCTGCGCCTGGGCGAACAGCTCTGGAAGGCCCTGCCGGGTGAAGGCGGGCATGTTGACCTGCCGGTAGGCAATGCTCGCGAAGCGGCAATCCACCAGCAGATCCACAGTCAGATCGGTCATGTCAGCGCCGAGGCCGTGCTCAGTGGGGGTGGCCTGGTGCGGCTGTACCAGGCGATCTGTGCGCTGGACGGCGACACGCCCAGGCACAAGACCCCGGCGCATATCACCGATGCCGCGCTGGGCGGGGAGCCACGGGCGCTGGCGGTGGTCGAGCAGTTCTGTCGTTTCCTTGGGCGAGTGGCGGGTAATAATGTGCTGACGCTGGGCGCGCGAGGCGGGGTCTATATTGTGGGCGGTGTGATTCCGCGCTTTGCCGAGCTGTTCCTGCGTAGCGGGTTTGCCGCGAGTTTTGCCGACAAGGGGTGTATGAGTGGCTATTTCACCGGGGTGCCGGTGTGGCTGGTGACGGCGGAGTTTTCCGGGTTGGAGGGAGCAGGGGTAGCGTTGCAGCAGGCGTTGGATCACTGAGGGGGGCGCTTTGCGGCCCCGATGGCAATACCCGACAGCAGGCAAAAAGACCTGTAATCAACAAGAGGAAGGACCACCTTGAGCACTGCCGGCAAATCGATCCTGATGGTCGACGACGACCAGGAAATCCGTGAACTGCTGCAAACCTACCTGAGTCGATCCGGCTTCCAGGTGCATGCCGAGGCTGACGGCAAGGGCTTTCGCCACGCGCTGGAAACCACGCCCTGCGACCTGGTCATTCTTGACGTCATGTTGCCCGACGAAGACGGCTTCAGCTTGTGCCGCTGGGTACGCCAGCACCCTCGCCAGGCGCGCGTACCTATCATCATGCTCACCGCCAGTTCGGACGAGGCCGACCGGGTCATCGGCCTGGAGCTGGGCGCTGACGACTATCTGGGCAAGCCGTTCAGCCCCCGCGAACTGCAAGCGCGAATCAAGGCTTTGTTGCGTCGCACCGAGTTCGGCCAGACGGCGCCGGGCAACGCCGTGCTGGCCTTCGACGACTGGCGCCTGGACACGGTCAGCCACCGCCTGTTCCACCGTGATGGAGAGGAGGTGATCCTCTCCGGCGCCGACTTTGCCCTGCTCAAACTGTTCCTCGATCACCCGCAGCAAATCCTCGACCGCGACACCATCGGCAACGCCACCCGTGGTCGCGAACCGATGCCGTTGGACCGTATCGTCGACATGGCGGTCAGCCGTCTGCGCCAGCGCCTGCGCGATACCGACAAGCCTCCCCGGCTGATCCGCACGGTGCGCGGCAGTGGCTACTTGTTGGCGGCACATGTCTGCTGTGCGCCCTGAGCGGCGCTGGCGCCTGCTGCCGCGCTCCTTGCTGGGGCGGATGCTGCTGCTGACCTTGCTGGTTGTCCTGCTGGCCCAGGGGTTGTCCAGCATTATCTGGGTATCTCAGCTGCGCGCCAGCCAGCTTCAGGGGCTGCGTGCCAGCGCCAGCAGCCTGGCGCATTCCATGAGTGCCAGCGTCAGTTACTTCCGCTCGCTGCCGGTGGCCTACCGGCCGCTGGTGCTCGACCAATTGCGCAGCATGGGCGGCACGCGTTTCTTCGTGTCGCTCAACGCCACGCCGCTGGACATGCAGGCACTGCCCGTCACCCCTCGCAAGCAGGCGGTGATCGATGTGTTTCAGCAGGTGCTGCACGAGCGCTTGGGTTCGCAGATGGAAATTTCCGTGGAGTTTGTCGGGCCTGACGACCTGCGCATCTTCAACAGCGGCCTCAAACTCGACGAGCTGCCGCGCTCATGGGCCCATTATTCGCTGACCTTGGAGCCGCTGAAACCCCCGGTACTGGTCACGCAGATCCGCTTGGGCGAGGGCGAATGGTTGTACATCGCCTCGCTGTTGCCCGAACCGTACACGGGGCTGGAAGCCGAACGCCTGCCGCGCCAGCAGATCGGCTTCATCGTGCTGACCACGGCCTTGCTGTTGCTGTTCATCGGCTTGCTGGTGCACTGGCAAAGCTGGCCACTGAAGCGCCTGGCGCGGGCCGCCCGAGAGATGTCGCTGGGTGCCGATGTGGCGCCAGTGGCTGAAGCAGGCGGCAGTGAAGTGGTCGAGGTGAGCCGGGCATTCAACAGCATGCGCGAGCGTATCAGCCGTTACCTGACCGAACGCAGCCAGCTGTTCAGCGCCATTTCCCACGACCTGCGCACGCCGATCACCCGCCTGCGCCTGCGCGTCGAACTGCTGGAGGACGAGCGCCTGCAGGCCAAGTTCAGCCAGGACCTGGACGAGCTGGAGTTGCTGGTCAAAGGCGCCTTGCAGTGCGTAAAGGACACCGACATCCACGAAAACATCGAGCCGGTCGACCTTAACCAGGTGCTGGAGATTCTGGCCGAGCCTTACCTGGGCGATGGTCGCATCACCGTCGAGGGCCAGGCGCTGGCGCCATACCCGGGCAAGCCGCTGGCGTTGCGTCGCTGCATCGGCAACCTGATCGACAACGCCATCAAGTACGGCGAACGGGCGCGGCTGCGCATCATCGACGGGGCAGAGGGTTTTGTGCTGCAGGTGGATGACCAGGGGCCCGGGGTGCCGCAGCAGCAGCTGGAACAGGTGTTCGAGCCGCATTTCCGGCTGGCCGGGCAGCAGCAGGGGTATGGGCTGGGGTTGGGCATTGCGCGCAACATCGCCCATAGCCATGGGGGCGAGGTGAGCTTGCTGAACCTGCGGGAGGGCGGGCTGCGGGTGACCCTGTATCTGCCGCGGGGTATGGATTGAGTTTTTGGGGTGCCTGTGCGGGCTTCTTCGCGGGTGAACCCGCTCCTACAACGACCGAGTCAGGTTTGCGTCGTAGGAGCGGGTTCACCCGCGAAGAGGCCCGCACAGGCACCCAAAATGTCACTGCCCGGTGACAATCCCGTCGTCCTTCGTGACATCCGCCTTGACCCCGCTGGCTAGAATTCGCAAACGACTGGCAAGGATCAAGCTGGCCCATGACCCCCCTCAACCTGTATGTGAACAGTTGGCTCAATGCCCCGGCCCACACCGCCTGGCGCCTGGCTGAAGCACAGCGCCTGCTGGCCTTTGCCAAGGCCGCGAAACTACCCGACGGTTTCGGTAACCTGGATGCCAATGGGCAACTCGCCCCCGGTGCCCGTGCCGAAACCATCAACACCGCCCGCATGACCCATTGCTTTGCCCTGGCCCACCTGCAGGGCATCCCCGGTAGCCTGGCCTATGCCGAGCACGGTGTGGCAGCACTGCGCGGTGCCATGCAGGATGCCACCCACGGCGGTTGGTTCGCCCATCCTGGCGGCCACGACGATAGCGGCAAGGCGGCGTACCTGCATGCCTTCGTCGCGCTGGCCGCCAGCTCGGCGGTGGTGGCCGGCGCTGTCGACGCCAATACGCTATTGGCAGACGCAATCCAGGTGATCGAAGCGCATTTCTGGAGTGAAGACGAAGGTGCTCTGCGGGAAACCTTCTCCCGCGCCTGGCAGCTCCCCGAGCAGTACCGGGGCGCCAACAGCAACATGCACGCGACCGAGGCCTTCCTGGCGTTGGCAGACGTCACCGGCAACGGCCTGTGGCTGCAACGTGCCTTGCGTATCGCCGAACGCATCATCCATACCCATGCCACCGCCAACGGCTATCGGGTGATCGAGCATTTCGATGTCCATTGGCAGCCGCTGCCGGATTACAACCTCGAACACCCCGCCGACCCCTTCCGGCCTTATGGCACTACACCCGGGCATGCCCTGGAGTGGGCGCGGTTGCTGTTGCACCTGGAAGCAAGCCTTGAACGGGCCGGCCTGTACGCCCCGCAATGGCTGCCGGACAGTGCCCGCGCATTGTTCGACACAGCCTGCCAACAGGCCTGGAACGTCGATGGCGAACCGGGCTTCGTCTATACGCTGGACTGGGCTGATCGCCCGGTGGTGCATGCACGATTGCACTGGGTGCACGCTGAGGCTTGCGCGGCTGCGGCAGCCCTGTTGCAACGCACCGGCGAGGCGCATTACGAACAGTGGTACCGCTGCTGCTGGGGCTTTATCGCCAACCATTTCATCGACCCCATTGGCGGCAGCTGGCACCACGAACTCGATGCGCACAACCAGCCGGCCGGGTCCCTCTGGCCGGGCAAGCCCGACCTCTATCACGCCTACCAGGCGCTGCTGCTGCCAGGTTTGTCCCTGGCACCCAGCCTGGCCAGCAACCTGGCCGGCAATGTAACCAAACGATGACATTCACGCATCGCTTCGTTACCTGACGAGGCGGGCACGCTGTTTAGACTTCATGCTACGCAAGCGATCGACTTGCACGGCATAACAACAAGAAAGGTGCTCCGATGAATTCCACGCTTCGTCTCGCTGCCGCAATTTCCTTTGCCTCGTTAATCCCCTTGGGTGCCCAGGCTGCTGACGCCAAAGGCAGTGTCGAAGTGGTGCACTGGTGGACCTCCGGTGGTGAAAAAGCGGCGGTCGATGTGCTCAAGGCCCAGGTCGAAAAAGACGGCTTCATCTGGAAGGACGGCGCCGTCGCCGGCGGCGGTGGTGCAACGGCCATGACCGTGCTCAAAAGCCGCGCAGTGGCCGGCAACCCGCCGGGCGTCGCGCAGATCAAAGGCCCGGACATCCAGGACTGGGCGGCCACCGGCCTGCTCGACGCCGATGTGCTCAAGGATGTGGCCAAGGAAGGAAAGTGGGACTCGCTGCTCGACAAGAAAGTGGCCGACACCGTGAAGTACGACGGTGACTACGTTGCCGTACCGGTGAATATCCACCGCATCAACTGGCTGTGGATCAACCCCGAGGTGTTCAAAAAAGCCGGCATCGACAAGGCGCCCACCACCCTCGACGAATTCTACGCCGCCGCCGACAAGCTCAAGGCTGCCGGTTTCATCCCGCTCGCCCATGGTGGGCAACCCTGGCAGGACAGCACCGTGTTCGAAAGCGTGGTGCTGTCGGTGATGGGCGTCGATGGCTACAAGAAGGCCTTGGTCGACCTCGACAGCGCAACGCTGACCGGGCCGCAGATGGTCAAGGCGCTGACCGAGTTGAAGAAAGTCGCCACCTACATGGACCCGGACGGCAAGGGCCAGGACTGGAACCTGGAAGCCGCCAAGGTCATTAACGGCAAGGCCGGCATGCAGATCATGGGCGACTGGGCCAAGAGCGAATGGACCCTGGCGAAGAAAACTGCTGGCAAGGATTACCAGTGCGTGCCGTTCCCCGGTACTGACAAGTCCTTCCTGTACAACATCGACTCGTTGGTGGTGTTCAAGCAGAACAACGCTGGCACCTCTGCTGGTCAGCAGGACATCGCCCGCAAGGTGTTGGGTGAGGACTTCCAGAAGGTCTTCAGCATCAACAAGGGTTCGATCCCGGTACGCAACGACATGCTTGCCGACATGGGCAAGTATGGTTTCGATGCCTGTGCTCAAACCTCCGCCAAGGACTTCCTGGCTGACGCCAAAACGGGCGGCCTGCAACCGAGCATGGCGCACAACATGGCCACCACGCTGGCCGTGCAGGGCGCGTTCTTCGATGTGGTGACCAACTACATCAACGACCCCAAGGCCGACCCGGCCGATGCGGCGAAGAAGCTGGCGGCGGCTATCAAGGCTGCCCAGTAACGGCTGTTCGCGGGCACGCCCGCTCCCAGATGGGCCCTGCTCACCACTGTTCCTGGTCATGACGCCGGACCTGTGGGAGCGGGCTTGCCCGCGAAGCGGTGCGTAGCACCGCCACTACCTCGGGATCCAATACATGACAACGACCACCGCCCAACTGCGGGCCTCACCCCTGGACGCGCTTCAGCGCTGGCTGCCCAAGCTGGTGCTGGCACCCAGCATGTTCATCGTCCTGGTGGGCTTCTACGGCTACATCCTCTGGACCTTCGTGCTGTCCTTCACCACCTCGACCTTTCTGCCCACCTACAAGTGGGCGGGCCTTGCGCAATACGCCCGTCTGTTCGACAACGACCGCTGGTGGGTGGCGAGCAAGAACCTGCTTCTGTTCGGCGGCCTGTTCATCGCCATCAGCCTGGCCATCGGTGTGTTGCTGGCGGTGCTGCTGGACCAGCGCATCCGTCGCGAGGGCTTCATTCGCACCATTTACCTGTACCCCATGGCACTGTCGATGATCGTCACCGGCACGGCCTGGAAGTGGCTGCTCAACCCGGGCATGGGCCTGGACAAGCTGCTGCGCGACTGGGGCTGGGAGGGCTTTCGCCTGGACTGGCTGATCGATCCCGACCGGGTGGTGTATTGCCTGGTGATCGCGGCCGTGTGGCAGGCTTCGGGCTTCATCATGGCCATGTTCCTTGCCGGCTTGCGTGGCGTCGACCCGTCGATCATCCGCGCTGCGCAGATGGATGGCGCCAGCCTGCCGCGCATCTACTGGACCGTGGTGCTGCCCAGCCTGCGCCCGGTGTTCTTCAGCGCGCTGATGATCCTCTCGCACATTGCCATCAAGAGCTTCGACCTGGTGGCGGCAATGACGGCCGGCGGCCCGGGTTACTCCTCCGACTTGCCGGCCATGTTCATGTACTCGTTCACCTTCAGCCGCGGCCAGATGGGCATGGGCTCGGCCAGCGCCATCCTGATGCTCGGGGCAATCCTGGCGATCCTCGTGCCTTACCTGTACTCGGAGCTGCGGAGCAAACGCCATGCATAGTCCTGTCGACAAGCCAGTGCTCAGCCTCAGCCGCATGGCCATCCATGCCGTGTTGCTGATCGCCGTGCTGCTGTATCTGGTGCCGCTGGTGGTGATGCTGCTGACCAGCTTCAAGACCCCCGAAGACATCACCACCGGCAACCTGCTGAGCTGGCCTGCAGTGATTACCGGCATAGGCTGGGTCAAGGCCTGGGGAGCGGTCAGCGGTTACTTCTGGAACTCGATCATGATCACCGTGCCCGCGGTGCTGATCTCCACCGCGATTGGTGCACTGAACGGCTATGTGCTGTCGATGTGGCGCTTCCGAGGTTCGCAACTGTTCTTCGGCCTGCTGCTGTTCGGCTGTTTCCTGCCGTTCCAGACCGTGCTGCTGCCGGCCTCGTTCACCCTCGGCAAGCTTGGCCTGGCCAGTACCACTGGTGGCCTGGTGCTGGTGCATGTGGTCTACGGCCTGGCCTTCACCACGCTGTTCTTCCGCAACTTCTACGTGAGCATCCCCGACGCGCTGGTCAAGGCCGCGCGGTTGGACGGTGCCGGGTTCTTCACCATCTTCCGCCGCATCATCCTGCCGATGTCCACGCCGATCATCATGGTCTGCCTGATCTGGCAGTTCACCCAGATCTGGAACGACTTCCTGTTCGGCGTGGTGTTCTCCAGCGGCGATTCGCAACCGATCACCGTAGCCCTGAACAATCTGGTCAATACCAGCACCGGGGCCAAGGAATACAACGTCGACATGGCGGCAGCGATGATCGCTGGCCTGCCAACCCTGCTGGTCTACGTGGTGGCAGGCAAATATTTCGTGCGCGGGCTGACGGCCGGCGCGGTCAAGGGGTAAGCCATGGCAACGCTCGAACTTCGCAATGTGAACAAGACCTACGGCAGCGGCCTGCCGGATACCCTCAAGGACATCCAGCTGTCGATCAAGGACGGCGAGTTCCTGATCCTGGTGGGCCCGTCGGGCTGCGGCAAGTCGACCCTGATGAACTGTATCGCCGGCCTGGAGCAGATCACCGGCGGCGCCATCCTCATCGACGAACAGGACGTCAGTGGCATGAGCCCGAAGGACCGCGATATCGCCATGGTGTTCCAGTCCTATGCGCTGTACCCCACCATGAGCGTGCGTGAAAACATCGAGTTCGGCCTGAAGATTCGCAAGCTGCCCCAGGCCGCCATCGACGAGGAAGTGGCGCGGGTGGCCAAGTTGCTGCAGATCGAACACCTGCTGGCGCGCAAGCCGGCGCAGCTGTCCGGTGGCCAACAGCAGCGCGTGGCCATGGGCCGGGCATTGGCGCGGCGACCCAAGATCTACCTGTTCGATGAACCCCTGTCCAACCTCGATGCCAAGCTGCGGGTCGAAATGCGCACCGAAATGAAGTTGATGCACCAGCGCCTGAAGACCACCACGGTGTACGTCACCCATGACCAGATCGAGGCCATGACCCTGGGCGACAAGGTGGCGGTGATGAAGGACGGCATCATCCAGCAGTTCGGCACCCCGCAGCAGATCTACAACGACCCGGCCAACCAGTTCGTGGCCAGCTTCATCGGTTCGCCGCCAATGAACTTCATTCCGGTGCGTCTGGCCAGGCAGGATGGCCGCTTGCTGGCGCTGCTCGACAGCGGCCAGGCGCGCTGCGAACTGCCCTTGGGGGAGGCTGCTGACGCGCTTGAGGGGCGCGAGATCATCCTCGGCATCCGCCCTGAGCAGATCGCCCTGGGCGCTGCTGACGGCAATGGTTTGCCGGCTATCCGCGCCGAGGTGCAGGTGACAGAGCCCACCGGGCCGGACCTGCTGGTGTTCGTCACGCTCAACCAGACCAAGGTGTGCTGCCGCCTGGCGCCAGATGTGGCGTGCCGGGTGGGTGACACCCTCAACCTGCAATTCGACCCGGCCCGGGTGCTGCTGTTCGACGCCGCCAATGGCGAGCGCCTGCACCTGGCCAGTACTGGCGCAACCGCAAAGGACAACGTGGCTCACTTCAAAGGCCGTTGACTCGTCTACACCATCAATAAGAAAAAGAGGACGCAAAGGGATGGAACAGCGCAAACGCATCAAGACACTGGGATCGTTGGCCTTGCTTGCACTTGTAGGCAGCAGCGGTACACAGGCTGCCGAGGCTTTTTCCAGCGAATCCAAATGGATGACCGGCGACTGGGGCGGCACCCGGACCGAGCTGCTGGACAAGGGCTATGACTTCACCCTCGATTATGTGGGTGAGGTGGCTGGCAACCTGCATGGCGGCTACAACGACGACAAGACGGCACGCTACAGCGACCAGTTCGCCCTCGGCGCGCATCTGGACTTGCAGAAGATACTGGGCTGGCATGATGCCGAGTTCAAGCTGGCAATCACCGAGCGAAGCGGTCGCAACCTGTCCAACGACCGCATCAGCGACCCGCGCGCCGGGCAGTTCAGCTCGGTGCAGGAGGTGTGGGGCCGTGGCCAGACCTGGCGCCTGACCCAGATGTGGATCAAGCAGAAGTACTTCGACGGCGCGCTGGACGTGAAATTTGGCCGTTTTGGCGAGGGCGAGGACTTCAACAGCTTCCCTTGCGACTTCCAGAACCTGGCCTTCTGCGGCTCGCAGGTGGGCAACTGGGTGGGCGGCATCTGGTACAACTGGCCGGTCAGCCAGTGGGCGCTGCGGGTGAAGTACAACATCACGCCGGAGTTCTTCGTACAGGTCGGGGCCTTCGAGCAGAACCCTTCCAACCTGGAAACCGGCAACGGCTTCAAGCTCAGCGGCAGTGGTACCAAGGGGGCGATCTTGCCGGTGGAAGCGGTGTGGTCGCCCAAGGTCAATGGCCTGCCGGGCGAGTACCGCCTGGGTTACTACTACAGCACGGCCAAGGCTGACGATGTGTACGACGACGTCAACGGCAACCCGCAGGCGCTGACAGGTGAAGCCTTCAAGTCGCACTCCAGCAAGCACGGATGGTGGGTGGTGGCGCAGCAGCAGGTCACTGCCCATGGCGGCGACGTCAACCGGGGCCTCAGCCTGTTCGCCAACTTCACCGTGCACGACAAGGCCACCAACGTGGTCGACAACTACCAGCAGGTGGGGCTGGTCTACAAAGGCGCTTTCGACGCCCGGCCCAAGGATGACATCGGCTTCGGCGTGGCGCGTATTCATGTGAATGACGACGTGAAGAAGCGCGCCGAACTGCTCAACGCACAGAGCGGCATCAACGATTACGACAACCCTGGTTTCGTGCCGCTGCAGCGTACCGAATACAACGCAGAGCTCTACTACGGCTTCCACGTTACCAACTGGCTGACCGTGAGGCCCAACCTGCAGTACATCAAGAGCCCTGGCGGGGTGGACGAGGTGGATAACGCGCTGGTCGCTGGCTTGAAGATTCAGTCGTCATTCTGAGGCAACTTGTTGTAAATTTACGCCAATCCATTTTCGGTTCCCGGCACCCACTGGTCTGCAGTGGGTGTTGGGGATAGGCCGAGACAGCGCTATCTCAAACAACAAGAGCTCTGAACCATGCCCGAACATCCGCTCCATCGCTTCTTCTCCTCGCAGCGGCCCCGGCCGACATTCGAGTGGGAGCGTTATCAGCAGCGCGATGTCCTGATCATCGACCACCCCCGTTGCCAGGCGGTGTTCAGCCGCCAGGGCGCGCAGTTGCTGCACTTTCAACCAGCGGGTGAACGGCCGTGGCTGTGGTGCGCCGAACAGTGGCCGCAGGTGGGGGCGATCCGCGGTGGTGTGCCGGTGTGCTGGCCCTGGTATGGCCGTCATCCCAGCGAAGACCTGTGGCCGGCCCACGGTTGGGCGCGGTTGCTGGACTGGAAGCTGGTGGACAGCCGTGAGGACGAGGAGGGCGTGACCCTGAAATGGCGGCTGGACCTGTGCGACTGGCAGGTCGACCTGCATGCCCGGCTGGGTAGCCGCATGGAGCTGAGCCTGAGCACCGAACATCAGGACAGCGAACCCTGCCAGTTGAGCCATGCGCTGCTGGCGTACTGGCGCATCAGTGACGTGTCCGAGATAGCGCTGTCTGGTCTGGAAGACATCGAGGGCTACGACCGCCTCAACCGTCAGGCTTGCCGTGAAGATGGCGCGCTGAAGCTCAAGGGCGGCTGCCAGAAGGTCTACCCCGGTACGCCACGGGTGCAATTGCAGGGCCCGGCCTGGCAGCGCGAGCTGTGCATCGATACCGGTGACAGCGACGACACCGTGGTCTGGCACCCTGGCAATCGCCCGCTGATGGGGGTGACCGGCCGCGAGTCGCAGCGTTTTGTCTGCGTCGAGGCGACCAGTGGCAGTGGCGAAGGCCTGAGCCTGGCACCTGGGCAGCGTGCGCACCTGCGTTTGCAGGCGCACCGGCTCAGTTGAGGTCGTCGTCCTCGATCGGGTAACGGCTGGCGTTGAGGCTTTCCTTGATCTTGCGCAGGTGAGGCTGGAAGTCCACGCCGCGGCGCAGGGTCATGCCGGTGGCCAGTACATCGAGCACGGTCAGCTGGATGATCCGCGAGGTCATTGGCATGTAGATGTCGGTATCTTCCGGCAGCGGAATGTGCAGGCTCAGGCTGCAGGCATTGGCCAGTGGCGAGCCTGCGGCGGTGAGGCCCAGCACCGAAGCGCCGTTTTCACGTGCCAGGCGCGCCACTTCGACCAGTTCGCGGGTGCGCCCGGTGTAGGAAATGATCACGAACAGATCGCCGGTGTGGGCGACCGAGGCCAGCATGCGCTGCATCAGCACATCGGCGTGGGCCGACACGGCCAGGTTGAAGCGGAAGAACTTGTGCTGCGCATCCAGGGCCACCGGGGCTGAGGCGCCGAGGCCGAAGAAGTGGATCTGCCGGGCCTGGATCATCATGTCCACGGCGCGGCTGACCTGCTGCGGGTCCAGTTGCTGGCAGGCGCTGTCAAGCGAGGCGATGGCGCTGGCGAAGATCTTCTGGGTGTAGGCGGCCGGGTCATCGTCGGCCTCTACCGCGCGGCTGACATAGGCGGCACCACTGGCCAGGCTCTGCGCCAGTTGCAGCTTGAGTTCGGGGTAGCCGCTGACGCCGAACGAGCGGCAGAAGCGGTTGACGGTCGGTTCGCTGACCTTGGCCGCCTGGGCCAGCGCAGCGATGCTGAAACGGGTGGCTTGTTGCGGGTTGAGCAGGATGACTTCGGCGACTTTGCGTTCGGCCTTGTTCAGCTCGTCGAGGCGGCCCTGGATCTGTTCCAGGAGGTTTCGCACGCGGTCCATGGGTGTGTCCTTGGGTCGGGAAGACAGCCGGCTGTGTGAGCAGCAGGCTTTTTGCACGGTCGTCTATCGTACTGTCGGTGCGGTTGACGTACCACTTGTCTGTAACACTTGTGTGTAATGTTGTGGTTTTTACTACATTATCCCTTGAAAACCGTGTGTGAAAGCGGTATTCCTAGACCAACTTTAGGAAAGAACCAACATCATGGCCGCAATCAGTGTCGAACCTTGCACCTTTGCCCTGTTTGGCGCCCTCGGCGACCTGGCATTGCGCAAGCTGTTTCCTGCGCTCTACCAGCTCGACCGGGCCAACCTGTTGCACCCGGACACCCGCCTGCTGGCCCTCGCCCGTGAGGTCGGCAGTGCGCAGGAGCACCTGGACAGCATCGAAGCCCACCTGCGCCGGCACGTGCCCGAGGCAGATATCGAGCCTGCTGCGCTGGGGCGCTTCCTTGCCCGCCTGAATTACCAGCACCTGGACTTCCTTCAGCCCGAGGGCTATCAGGCCCTGGCCGAGCAGCTGCCGGGCGAGCTGCCGCTGATCGCCTACTTCGCCACGGCGGCGGCGGTGTATGGGGCCATCTGCGAAAACCTCGACAAGGTCGGGCTGGCTGCGCGCACCCGGGTAGTGCTCGAGAAACCTATTGGCCACGACCTGGAGTCGTCGCGCCGGGTCAACGACGCCGTGGCGCGGTTCTTCCCTGAAAGCCGGGTTTACCGCATTGACCATTACCTGGGCAAAGAGACGGTGCAGAACCTGATTGCCCTGCGCTTCGCCAATAGCCTGTTCGAAACCCAGTGGAACCAGAATTCCATCTCCCATGTGGAGATTACCGTCGCGGAAAAGGTCGGTATCGAGGGCCGTTGGGGTTATTTCGACAAGGCCGGCCAACTGCGCGACATGATCCAGAATCACCTGCTGCAGTTGCTGTGCCTGATCGCCATGGACCCGCCCAGCGAACTGTCCGCCGATGCCATCCGCGACGAGAAGGTGAAAGTGCTCAAAGCCCTGGCACCGATCACTGGCGACGGCCTGAGCACCAGCGTGGTGCGCGGCCAGTACATTGCCGGCTACAGCGAAGGCAAGCCGGTGCCGGGTTACCTGGAAGAAGACAACGCCAACGCCCAGAGCGACACCGAAACCTTCGTCGCCCTGCGCGCCGACATCCGTAACTGGCGCTGGTCGGGCGTGCCGTTCTACCTGCGAACCGGCAAGCGCATGCCGCAAAAACTGTCGCAGATCGTCATTCACTTCAAGGAAACGCCGCACTACATCTTCGCCCCGGAACAGCGTTTGCAGATCGGTAACAAGCTGATCATCCGCCTGCAACCGGACGAAGGCATTTCTTTACGGGTGATGACCAAGGAGCAGGGCCTGGACAAGGGCATGCAACTGCGCAGTGGCCCATTGCAGCTGAATTTTTCCGATGCCTGGCGCAGTGCACGAATTCCGGATGCCTACGAGCGGCTGTTGCTCGAAGTGATGCGCGGCAACCAGAACCTGTTCGTGCGCAAGGACGAAATCGAGTATGCCTGGAAGTGGTGCGACCAGTTGATCGCCGGCTGGCGTAATGCGGGCGATGCGCCCAAGCCATACGCGGCGGGCTCCTGGGGGCCGATGAGCTCGATTGCACTGATCACACGCGATGGGAGGGCGTGGTATGGGGATATCTGAATTGAAACTGCCAGCGGCCGTGAAGGCTCATGAACTGGCGGATGCCAAGGCACTGTCCGTGTCCTTGGCTCATGATGTGGCTGAGCGCCTGCGCGCCGCGATTGCCGCCAAGGGGCAGGCCTGTGTGGTGTTGTCTGGCGGCCGCAGCCCGGTGCCGTTCCTGGAGAAACTGGCCAGCGAGCACCTGGACTGGGCCAAGGTCACTGTCAGCCTGGCTGATGAGCGCTGGGTGCCGGTGGAGCACGCCGACAGCAATGCCGGCCTGCTGGCCCGTCACCTGTTGAAGGGCGAAGCGGCCAAGGCCCGTTTCGTTGGCCTGTACCAGCAGGCGGAGAACCTTGATGCAGCTGCGCTCAAAGCTGACCAGGCCTTGGCCGAGCTACCGCCGATCGACGTGCTGGTGCTGGGCATGGGCGACGATGGCCATACCGCCTCGCTGTTCCCCGCCAGTCCCAACCTGGAAGCAGGCCTGGACCTGGCGGGCCCACGCCGCTGCCTGCCGATGCTGGCGCCGAGCGTGCCGCACCAGCGCCTGTCGATGACCCGTTCGCTGCTGGCCAGCGCGGCCTTCATCGCGCTGTCTGTGCAAGGCCAGGGCAAACTCGCTACCCTGCGCGCCGCGCTGGCGGGCAACGACCTTACTGAAATGCCGATTCGCGCTTTTCTTCACGACCCCCTGGACATCTACTGGTGCCCATGAGCCAAGGATCCACAGTCATGACCACCCTTGAACGCCCACAGCCCAAGCTCTCGATGGCTGATAAAGCCGCGCGGATCGACGCCATTTGCAAAAAGGCGCGCATCCTGCCGGTAATCACCATTGCTCGTGAGGAAGACATCCTGCCGCTGGCTGACGCCCTGGCCGCTGGCGGTATCCGTACCCTGGAAGTGACCCTGCGCTCACAGCATGGCCTCAAGGCCATTCAGGTGCTGCGTGAGCAGCGCCCGGAGCTGTGTGTCGGCGCCGGTACCGTGCTCGACCGCAGCATGTTCGCGGCGGTTGAAGCTGCGGGCGCGCAGTTCGTCGTTACCCCTGGTATTACCCAGGACATTCTCGAGGCTGGCGTGGACAGTGAAATTCCGCTGTTGCCGGGCATCAGCACGCCGTCCGAAATCATGATGGGCTATGCCCTGGGCTACCGCCGGTTCAAGTTGTTCCCGGCGGAAATCAGCGGCGGCGTAGCAGCGATCAAGGCCTTTGGTGGCCCGTTCGGCGATATTCGTTTTTGTCCTACCGGTGGTGTAAACCCGGCCAACGTGCGCAACTACATGGCACTGCCAAACGTGATGTGCGTGGGGGGAACCTGGATGCTCGACAGCAGCTGGATCAAGAACGGTGACTGGGCGCGGATCGAAGCGTGCAGTGCCGAGGCGATGGCACTGCTGGACGCCAACTGAAAACAGTTGTGTGCTTTACGGCTTGTGGGGCGCTTGGTCGGCGCCCCTTTTTTTTGCCTGGGGTATTTGCAGTGGTTGTGCTGGCCCTTTCGCGGGTAGACCCGCTCCTACGCACCGATCTGCGGTGGGCACACACCGGGTGTTGGACACAGGCCGTAGTAGGAGCGGGTTTACCCGCGAAAGGGCCAGTCCAGGCCAATCGAGTAGGAGGCGGATTCACACCCGCCGTCCTCTCACACCACCGTGCGTACGGTTCCGTACACGGCGGTTCAGGTTACGCGGCTAAGCCGGTTAATCGTATCCAGTATCGAGACCAGCCCGAGCCGGTCCCACAGTTTCTTTGGCAGCGCGTAGTTCATATGTTGCGCTCCCGAATTCCACCATGGACCTCGGCCATTGAAGGCTGACTTGTTGGCACGCTCCTCGCTCAACCCCAGGCGCATCAAGTTTCTCAGCCTCGTGGGAGGCTGCTTCCATTGACGCCAGATGACGCAGCGGAGTTTGTGCCTGACCCAACCATCCAGTTCCTCAAGCGGCCGCTTGCTCTGGCTGAGCTTGAAGTAGCTAGCCCAGCCTCTCAGGACGGGGTTGATCCGCTCGATGACAGTCGCCATTTTGCGAGCCCGTACGCTGCGCAGCAGCATTCTGAGCCGGTCGCGTAAGCGGTCTAGGCTCATCCTTGCCACGCGCAGCCTTGGCTGCTGGTGCCAGCTCATCCCATAGCCTAGGTAGTCGCACTTCCACGCCCTTGCCACTTGGCTTTTCTTCCTGTTCACCGTCAGCTTCAGACGTTCTCTCAGGAAGCGCTCGACGCTGACCAACACCCGTTCGCCGGCCCGGGGACTGCGTACATAGATGTTCGCATCATCGGCATAACGTACGAAGCGATGGCCCCGCCGCTCCAGCTCGCGGTCGAGTTCGTCGAGCAGGATATTCGACAGCAACGGCGAAAGCGGGCCGCCTTGCGGCGTCCCCTCCTGCCGTGGGCTGACGACACCGCCCGACATGATCCCGGCTTCAAGGTAGCGGCGAATAAGCCTGAGTACGCACTTGTCTTTGATCCGACGTTCGATGCAGGCCATGAGGATGTCGTGATTGACCCGATCGAAAAACTTCTCCAGATCGAGTTCCACGCACCAGCGGTGTCCCGCTGTCACATGAGCACGGGCCATCTCGATGGCTTGATGCGTACTTCTGCCCGGACGAAAACCATAGCTGTAGTCCGAGAACAGTGGGTCGAAGATAGGTGTGAGCTGCTGCTGCAGTGCTTGCTGGATCAGGCGATCCACGACGCTGGGGATACCCAGTTGCCGTGTGCCGCCCTGCGGCTTGGGAATTTCAACCGCTCGCACTGCTTGGGGATGGTATTCACCGGCCAGCAACCTGGCCTTGAGGGTTGGCCAATACTGTTTCACGTAGCCCGCCAAGTCAGCGACCGTCATGCCATCGGCACCCGGAGCCCCCTTGTTGCTAACCACGCGTTGATACGCACGCCTGAGGTTGGCCGGTGCAAGCACCCGCTCCATCAGCGTGTCCGGCTCCGCGTTCGTCCACGTCGCTGACGCCGCCGGCACCTTTGCACTGTCAGGCATCACCCTCGGCTTCTGGCCGGGATTCGGGATGACAGTTTCCGCTGTGGGAAATTTCTGCATTACGGTTACCAACGAGACGGCGACGCCTACTGGCGGCATAACCTGTTCGGCCCTTGGTGGCGCGGTTAACCGCCACTTACTACGGCTTCGGCTGACTTCTGCACGCTCATCCCGTCGCCTTTCGACGCGCGGTAGCACAATGGCAAACGTACAGATCTCCCAGGGTAATTCGCGCGACCTTCCTGCTTATGCCTGTCGGATCTACGTCACAGCGTTCCGTGCAAGTATTGGGCTTTGGCGATTTGTGCCACCTCACCCCGCTGTGCCGCCTCTATCCGCTTCCTGTTCGTCAGGCCAGCATTTTGCCTCGGGCTTCCTTCAGATTCGCGGTCACCCGCGACACCCTTGCCTCCGGCTAACACTTCCCCTTGCCGGGTGTGTAGAGGACTTTCACCTCCAAGTCACCCACTTGGCCACCACAACCAAGCGGGTTGCGCTTACGCGCAACGCGCCATGCCTGGCGCACACAAAAAAAGCCCGCATCAAACGATGCGGGCTTTCTCATCCCTCATTTCAGGCTTCAGGCCGCCTTGGCTTCCTGCTGGCTCAGCGAGCGGTTCAGCGCACTGAACAGCGCCTTGAAGCTGGCCGTGGTGATGTTCTCATCGATACCCACGCCATGTACCGGGCGGCCACCGGCCACGCGCAGTTCGATGTAGGCAGCTGCCTTGGCATTGGTGCCAGCGCCAATCGCATGCTCGTTGTAGTCCATGATCTCCACGGCAATCGGCAGGCCGGCCACCAGTGCTTCCAGGGCGCCGTTGCCCTTGCCGCGCCAGTGCAGGGTGGTTTCGCCTTCACCGGCAACTTCCACTTCCACGGCGCTGTGGCCGTTTTCTTCCTGCAGGCGATGGCTGACCAGTGCATATGGCGCGTTGGCCTGGAGGTATTCCTTGTGCAGCAGGCTGTAGATCTGCTGGGCGGTCATTTCCAGGCCCAGGCGGTCAGTCTCACCCTGCACCACCTGGCTGAATTCGATCTGCATGCGACGCGGCAGGCTGATGCCATATTCCTGCTCGAGCAGGTAGGTGATACCGCCTTTGCCCGACTGGCTGTTGACGCGGATTACCGCTTCGTAGCTGCGGCCGATGTCGGCCGGGTCGATCGGCAGGTAAGGCACCTCCCACAGTTCCCCATCCTGCTGCTTGGCGAAGCCCTTGCGGATGGCGTCCTGGTGCGAGCCGGAGAACGCGGTATGGACCAGATCCCCCACATAGGGGTGACGAGGATGTACCGGCAACTGGTTGCATTCTTCGACCACCTTGCGCACGCCGTCGATGTCGGAGAAGTCCAGCAACGGGTCGATGCCCTGGGTGTAGAGGTTCAGTGCCAAGGTCACCAGGTCGACGTTACCGGTACGCTCGCCGTTGCCGAACAGGCAGCCTTCGGCACGGTCGGCGCCGGCCATGAGGCCCAGTTCGGTGGCAGCGATGCCGGTGCCGCGGTCGTTGTGGCAGTGCAGGCTGATGATCACGCTGTCGCGGCGGCTGACGTTGCGGCAGAACCACTCGATCTGGTCGGCGTAGATATTTGGCGTGGACACTTCCACGGTGGCCGGCAGGTTGAGGATGATCTTGTGTTCAGGGGTAGGGTTCCACACCTCGATGACCGCGTCGCAGACCTCCTTGGCGAACTCCATTTCAGTGGCGCTGAAGGTTTCTGGCGAGTACTGGAAGGTCCACTGGGTTTCCGGCTGCTGGGCGGCGTACTTGACGAACAGCTTGGCCGCGTTCACCGCGATGTCCTTCACGCCTTGCTTGTCCTGATTGAAGACGATGCGGCGGAACGACGGGCTGGTGGCGTTGTACAGGTGGACGATGGCCTTCTTCGCACCGCGCAGTGATTCGAAGGTACGGGCAATCAGGTCTTCACGTGCCTGGGTGAGCACCTGGATGGTGGTGTCATCCGGGATGTGGCCGTCCTCGATCAGGGTGCGCACGAAGTCGAAATCGGTTTGCGAGGCAGACGGGAACGAGGCTTCGATCTCCTTCACGCCAACCTGCACCAAGGTCTTCCAGAAGCGCAGTTTCTTCTCCGAGTCCATCGGCTCTATCAGCGACTGGTTGCCGTCACGCAGGTCGGAACTGCACCAGATAGGTGCCTGGGTGATGGTCTTCGACGGCCAGGTACGGTCAGGCAGGTCGATGGTCGGGAAAGCGCGGTATTTCTTCGAAGGGTCTTTGAGCATGGTCATGGAAGCAATCCTTTTGTGTGCGGCCGAGATCGGGCCTGCCGAGCGATAACGATATGAAGAGGCGAGGCGACGCGATTCAGCCTGGTAGTCGGGCGCTGACCAGGCAGAGGCTGCGATGTTGTCGGAGCAGGATGAGGGTGCTGAAGGTTTTCATGCCTTCAAACTTAACCAGTGGGGTGGGGGATGGCAAGCGTTCGGGAAAAATTGAGAGGAATGCTTAAAAAAAGCCATTAGGCGAGATTTTATGGCTTGGATCTGCTAGGCGCTTATTGATGTTTGCGCAGTATTTTTCGATGGCGCAACACAGTTGAACTGCTGTCGACTGTGCTGGCCTCTTCGCGGGCATGCCCGCTCCCACAAGTATTGTGCTGTGTCTGAAGGCTTCGCTGTACCTGTGGGAGCGGGCGTGCCCGCGAAGCAGGCGCCGCAGTTTCAGGGCTGGAACGCGCCAATGAAAATCGCCGGGTCCACCCGCGCATCGTTCAGGCTGACGTTCCAGTGCATGTGCGGCCCGGTTGCCCGCCCGGTCGAGCCCACGCGCCCGACCACCTCGCCACGACGCAGTTGCTGGCCGACCTGCACATCGATTTTCGACATGTGGCAGAACATGCTGATAAAGCCCTGCCCATGGTCGACGAACACCGTGCGGCCGTTGAAGAAATAATCCCCCACCAGAATCACTTTGCCATTGGCGGGTGTCTTGATCGGCGTGCCTGCCGGCACCGCAAAATCCAGCCCCGCATGCGGGTTGCGTTCTTCGCCGTTGAAGAAGCGGCGCACGCCGAACTTGCTCGACAGCGGGCCGTTGACCGGCTTGTCGAGAACCAGGTTGCTCGGCAGGTTCGGGCTGAAGCTGCGGTAGGCCTTGATCTGCTCGGCCAGCTCGCGCTCGATGCGTTTGAGGTCGGCCGGGTTCGGGTTGACCTGGCGCGTGTTCTTCAGGGTGATGCGCTGCTCAGGGTACTTCTTGCTGCGTACGCTGAAAGGCAGGGTGCGCCCGCCCTGGTTCAGCACTGCGGTGCCGGGCTTCTGGGTCAGCGGGATGCCGACGATGGCCAGCCAGTTGTCCTGCTCCTTCACCACCAGCACCGGCTTGCCGTCGAAACGGGCGCTGGGTGCATTGGCGGCGGGGCCCAGGTCGACGACTGCCACACCGCCGGGTACCGGTTTGTTCAGTGTGCGGGTGATGTAGCTGGCCTGGGCGCCGCCGGCCAGCAGCAGCAGGGAAAGGGCAAGCAGGGGCGCGAGCACGCGGGGCATGTGTCAGTCCAGTAGTGAGAGGGTGACCGGGGTCAGGTGGTTGTCTTCGACCCGCACCAGCAACTCGCCTTCGTTCAGGCGGGCGGTCAGGCGTTGGCCATTGCGGGTCTGTTCGGCGCTGCGAATGGCCTGGCCTTGCTCATCCAGCAAAATGCTGTATCCACGGGCCAGAGTGGCCAGCGGACTGACCACCTGCAGTGTCTGCAACTGGGCCTGGAACCGCTGGCGACGGTCCTTGAGCACCTCGCGCATGGCCCGTGGCAGGCGCTCGGCCAGGCTGTCCAGGCGCTGGTTCAGCAGTTTCAGGTTACGCCCCGGATGCTGCGCGGCCAGGCGGGCGTCCAGGCGTGCCAGGCGTTCGCGGCGCTGGTTGAGGTTGAGCATGAACGCGCGACGCAGGCGCATGTCCAGGTCGTCCAGGCGTTGAGCCTGCTGGCGCAAACGCTCGCCTGGGTGGCGCAGGCGCCGGGTGAGTGACTCCAGGCGCAGGCGGTCGTGGGTCAGGCGGTTCTGCATGCGCAGCAGCAGGCGCCGTTGCAGGCCATCCAGGCGTTGCCGAAGGCCGCTGTTGTCAGGGGCCAGCAGCTCGGCGGCCGCAGACGGGGTGGGCGCGCGCACGTCAGCCACGAAGTCGCTGATCGACACGTCGGTTTCATGGCCCACGGCGCTGACAATCGGCGTGACGCAGGCGGCCACGGCACGCGCCACGGCTTCCTCGTTGAAACACCACAGGTCTTCCAGCGAACCCCCACCCCGCGCCAGGATCAGCGCATCGAAGCCGAGGCTGTCGGCCAGGCGGATGGCGCGTACGATCTGCGCGATGGCTTCGCGGCCCTGTACCGCCGTAGGTATCAGGTTCAGCTCCACCTGCGGGGCACGGCGGCCGAACACGCTGATGATGTCGCGGATCACCGCGCCAGTGGGCGAGGTGATGATGCCGATGCGCTGCGGGTGAGCCGGCAGTGGCTTCTTTCGTTCGGCGCTGAACAGCCCCTCGGCCCCGAGCTTTTCCTTCAGGGCCTCGAAAGCCAGGCGCAGCGCGCCATCACCGGCTGGCTCGACGGTGTCGAGAATAAGCTGGTAGTCGCCACGCCCCTCGAACAGCGAAACCTTGCCACGCACCCGCACCGCCAGGCCGTCGCGCAGCGCCTGGCGTACCCGCGTGGCGTTCTGCCGGAACAACGCACAACGCACCTGGGCGCCGCTGTCCTTGAGGGTGAAGTACATGTGGCCGGACGCCGGGCGGGCGAGGTTGGAGATTTCGCCTTCCACCCACACGCTGCGGAAAACGTCTTCCAGCAGCACGCGGGCGCGGCCGTTGAGTTGGCTGACGGTAAGGACCTCGCGGTCCAGCCCGAGTCGTTCGAAAGGGTCTTTGATCATGGCTGGCATCATAAATGACATCGGCCCCGGTTGTCTGTCTTGCCCCTAGTGTCAGCCTTGACCCAATCCTTGTGGGAGACCGCAACCGGTGCCTTCAGCCCTGCATCGTCGCCACGAACTGCCGCACCAGTTGCCCCGCATCACGGCGACAGGCCAGTGCCACTGTGCTCTGGCAATCACCCTCCAGCGCTACGAAGCTGACTGAAGCCGGGGCAATCTCGCACATGCACCGCGGCAACAACGCCACCCCAAACCCCGCCTGTATCAGCTGCAACTGCGTAGTCTTGCGCGACAGTACCTGCGCCGCCTGCGGGAAGAACCCTGCCTCCATGCACAACGAGGCAGACAAGTAGCTCAAACCACCACGATCCCGGTGCGGGATGGAAATGAAGCGCTCTTCCTTCAATTGCTCCAGTTGCACGTGCTGAGTACCCGCCAAGGGGTGTCCAGCGGCGACCGCCAGCAACAAGGGTTCGTCGAACAACTCGTGCAGCACCACGCCTTCATGCTGGCGCAGCACCGGCAAGCGCAACAGGCCGATATCCAGCCGTCCGGCAGCAATGTCTTCCAGCTGTGCCTCCGATGACTGCTGCGCAATCTCCAGCGAAACCCCTGGGTTGTGCTTCAGGTAGTTCCCCAGGCGAGCCAGAAGCCCGCCGGTCAGTGGCACGGTGCTGGAATGGTTCAGGCGCAAGCTGCCTTGCAACCCTTGGCCAATGTCACGGGTAACCCGCTCGGCCTGTGCCAGGTCGGCCAGCAAGCGTCGCGCCCGTTCAAGAAAGGCCTGACCCGCCAGCGTCAGGCGAGGCAGGCGCGCCGTGCGTTCGAACAGCGGCGTGCCGAGTTGTTGCTCCAGCTCCTTGATCTGCCGGCTAAGGGCCGACTGGGCGACGTACAGGCGCTCGGCTGCACTGCTGAAACTGCCGCACTCGGCGATCTCCACGAAGTAACGCAACTGTCGGATTGACGTCATGTCATGCCTTTTCGAGATGGCTTTTGGGATAAAGGCATATTAGTCGGCATGGCTCATGGCTGGCTAACCTTTGCCTGTCTTCCCAGGAACTGCTGCCATGCTTGCCCAACTGTCGTTTTCCGGCCTTGACTGGCTGCCGATCCTGTTCGCCATTGCCGCGGCCTACATCGTCTTCGGCATCGCCGGTTTTGGTACTGCACTGGTGGCGGGGCCGGTGCTGATTCACTTCATGCCGTTGTCACGCATCATCCCGTTGCTGGTGCTGCTGGATTTCGTGGCCGCGTTCGGCAACCTGCTGCCGTCGCGCCGGGATGTGGTCCGCAGTGAATTGCTGCGGCTGCTGCCCTTCATGGCCTTGGGTTGTACGTTGGGCGTGGTGTTCCTGCTGCAACTGAAGTCCGACCTGTTGCTGCTGTTGATGGGGGTATTCGTGACTGCCTATGCACTTTACGGGCTGGCAGTGAAAGTGAGGCCAGCGAGCCTGTCCGGCTTCTGGGCGGTGCCGATGGGCACGGCAGGCGGTTTGTTCGGGGCTTTGTTCGGCAGCGGCGGGTTTCTTTATGCCCTTTACCTGAGCGCACGGCTGGAGGTGAAGGAACAGGTACGCGCCACCCAGAGCGCGCTGATCAGCTGCAGTACGATAGTGCGTCTGTCGCTGTTCCTGATTGCCGGTGTCTATGCCGACCAACGCCTGCTGCTGCTCGCCGCCTGCCTGCTGCCTGTCATGTTCATTGGTCTGTGGGTAGGGCGTCGGTTGACCAACCGGTTGTCCCGCGAAGCGTTCGTACGGCTGGTGACCTGGCTGGTGCTGGCCAGTGGGCTGGCGTTGATTGGTCGCTACCTGAGCGCCTGAGCGGTAGAATTGCGTCATTACCGGCGTTTCTCAGGCTTGTCCCGTTCATGAACACCCAGAGCATCATCGTTCCAAAGCTGTCTACCGTCCCGGTGCATGAAGCCCGTGCCCGCGCCATCCTGCGCTGGCTGGTGCGCGAAAAGGTCGTCGAGGAGCAGCTGACCACCTGTGGCCGCACCGGTAACCGCATGGGCCATGCCCTGGCGGCAGGGGCGCGCAAAGTGGCCCTGCACCCGGAAAAACTGCCCTTCGGCGAACCGGTCAACGGCCTGGAAGTGATGCTCAAACGCTGCATCTATACCCCCACCGAAGGCTTCCTCGAAGAAGCCGGTTGCCCGGAGTGCCGGCGCGAGGTAGGTGAGCCGTTGTTCGAAAGCCTGGAAGAGTGGATGCCGGCAGTGAGCGACAACTTTACCTGCCCACTGTGCGGCTTCGAAGATGACATCAATGGCTTCATTTACCTGCAGCCATGTGCCTTTTCCAACCTGGGGTTCATCTTCAACAACTGGGGCGAGGCCGGGTTCACCCAGGCCTTTCTCGACAGCTTCGCCGACTGGCTCGACCAGCCGGTGGCCGTGGTGCAGGTAAAACTGCCACAAGCCTGACCGAAGGCCCTTATTTTGCATTGAGCGGCGCGCCATGCATGAGTATAATGGCGCGCTTCCATTTTTCCCGCCCGGGAGCCCCCGCGATGCTGCGTATCAGCCAAGAAGCCCTGACCTTCGACGATATCCTCCTTGTACCTGGCTATTCCGAGGTACTGCCCAATGAAGTCAGTCTCAAGACCCGTTTGACCCGTGGCATCGAGCTGAACATTCCGCTGGTTTCCGCTGCCATGGATACCGTGACCGAAGCGCGTCTGGCCATTGCCATGGCTCAGGAAGGCGGTATCGGCATCATCCACAAGAACATGACCATCGAACAACAGGCCGGCGAAGTGCGCAAGGTCAAGAAGTTCGAGGCTGGCGTGGTCAAGGACCCGATCACCATCGACGCCGATGCCACTGTGCGCGACCTGTTCGAGCTGACCCGCCTGAACAACATCTCCGGCGTGCCGGTATTGGCCAACGGCGACCTGGTCGGCATCGTCACCTCCCGTGACGTGCGCTTCGAAAATCGCCTGGACGCCAAGGTACGCGACGTGATGACGCCGAAAGAGCGCCTGGTCACCGTCCGCGAAGGCGCCGACAAGAACGAAGTTCGCGAGCTGCTGCACAAGCATCGCCTGGAAAAAGTCCTGATCGTTGACGACAAGTTCAACCTCAAGGGCATGATGACCGTCAAGGACATCGAAAAGGCCAAGGCTTACCCGCTGGCCAGCAAGGACGACCAGGGTCGCCTGCGCGTCGGCGCCGCCGTCGGCACCGGCAAGGACACCGGCGAGCGCGTTGCTGCCCTGGTGGCGGCTGGCGTTGATGTCGTCGTCGTCGACACTGCCCACGGCCACTCCAAAGGTGTGATCGACCGCGTACGCTGGGTGAAGGAAACCTACCCGCAAGTGCAGGTGATCGGCGGCAACATCGCCACCGGCGCTGCCGCCAAGGCCCTGGCCGAAGCGGGTGCCGACGCGGTCAAGGTCGGTATCGGCCCTGGCTCTATCTGCACCACCCGTATCGTTGCCGGTGTCGGCGTGCCGCAAATCAGCGCCATCGCCAACGTCGCAGCAGCACTGGAAGGCACTGGTGTGCCACTGATCGCTGACGGCGGTATCCGCTTCTCCGGTGACCTGTCCAAGGCCATCGTTGCCGGTGCTTCCTGCGTGATGATGGGTTCGATGTTCGCCGGTACCGAAGAGGCCCCGGGTGAAGTCGAGCTGTTCCAGGGCCGTTCCTACAAGGCCTACCGCGGCATGGGCTCGCTGGGCGCCATGGCGCAGGCGCAGGGTTCGTCCGACCGTTACTTCCAGGACTCCTCGGCCGGCGCCGAGAAGCTGGTACCGGAAGGCATCGAAGGCCGCGTTCCTTACAAAGGCGCCCTGGCCGCGATCATCCACCAGCTGATGGGCGGCCTGCGTTCGTCCATGGGCTACACCGGCAGCGCAACCATCGAAGAAATGCGCACCAAGCCGGAGTTCGTGCGCATCACCGGTGCCGGCATGGCCGAGTCCCACGTGCACGACGTGCAAATCACCAAAGAAGCCCCTAACTACCGCGTAGGCTGAGGCTTCCAGCTACAACATAAAGCGGGGCTGTCATGACAGCCCCGCGTCGTTTCCGATTTCCACTGACGAGATTGAGTCATGGCCCTCGACATTCACGCTCACCGCATCCTGATCCTCGATTTCGGTTCCCAGTACACCCAGCTGATCGCCCGCCGCGTGCGCGAAATCGGCGTGTACTGCGAACTGCACCCGTTCGACATGGACGATGAAGCGATCCGCGAATTCAACCCGCGCGGCATCATCCTCGCCGGCGGCCCCGAGTCGGTCCACGAAGCCAACAGCCCGCGCGCTCCGCAGGCCGTGTTTGACCTGAATGTGCCTGTGCTGGGTATCTGCTACGGCATGCAGACCATGGCCGAGCAGATGGGCGGCAAGGTAGAAGGTTCCGACCTGCGTGAGTTCGGCTATGCCCGTGTGGACGTTGTCGGCAAGAGCCGCCTGCTCGACGGCATCGAAGACCACGTTGATGACGACGGCGTGCTGGGCCTGGACGTGTGGATGAGCCACGGTGACAAGGTCACCCAGATGCCTGGCAACTTCAACATTCTGGCCAGCACCCCAAGCTGCCCGATCGCCGGCATGTACGACGACGTCCGCGGCTACTACGGCGTGCAGTTCCACCCCGAAGTGACCCACACCAAGCAAGGTGGTCGTATCCTGTCCCGCTTCGTGCAGGACATCTGCGGCTGTGAAGCCCTGTGGACGGCGTCCAACATCGTCGAAGACGCCATCGCCCAGGTGCGTGCGCAAGTCGGTTCGGCCAACGTTCTGCTGGGCCTGTCCGGCGGCGTTGACAGCTCGGTGGTTGCCGCGCTGCTGCACCGCGCCATCGGCGACCAGCTGACCTGCGTATTCGTCGACAACGGCCTGCTGCGCCTGCACGAAGGCGACCAGGTGATGGCCATGTTCAAAGAGAACATGGGCGTCAAGGTGATCCGCGCCGACGCTGAAAAGCAGTTCCTCGACAACCTGGAAGGCGAAGCGGACCCTGAGAAGAAGCGCAAGATCATCGGCCGCACCTTCATCGACGTGTTCGATGCCGAAGCCAGCAAGCTGGAGAACATCCAGTTCCTCGCCCAGGGCACCATCTACCCGGACGTGATCGAGTCGGCTGGCGCCAAGAGCGGCAAGGCCCACGTGATCAAGTCGCACCACAACGTAGGCGGCCTGCCGGAGGAGATGAACCTCAAGCTGGTCGAGCCGCTGCGTGAACTGTTCAAGGACGAAGTGCGCAAGATCGGCCTGGAGCTGGGCCTGCCATACGACATGGTCTACCGCCACCCGTTCCCGGGCCCGGGCCTGGGCGTGCGTATCCTCGGTGAAGTGAAGAAGGAATACGCCGACATCCTGCGTCGCGCCGACCACATCTTCATCGAAGAGCTGCGCAAGGCCGACTGGTACCACAAGACCAGCCAGGCGTTCGTGGTGTTCCAGCCGGTCAAGTCGGTCGGCGTCGTCGGCGACGGCCGTCGCTACGCCTGGGTCGTGGCCCTGCGTGCCGTCGAGACCGTGGACTTCATGACCGCGCGTTGGGCACACCTGCCGTACGAGCTGCTGGAAACTGTCAGCGGTCGTATCATCAACGAAATCGACGGTATCTCGCGCGTTACCTACGACGTGTCGAGCAAGCCGCCTGCCACTATCGAGTGGGAGTGATCGGGTAGCCAGCCCAGGCTGGCACCCGCAGGACGGATACACCAGAAAGCCCGCATGATTGCGGGCTTTCTGGTTCTTGTTCGTTCAGATTGCTTATTCTTCTGGCTTTCTGGCAAATAGCGCTTTCTGGTAGGCGTTATAGGAAAGCAGCCTGCTCCTCACTGCGATGAACTCGTCACCCTCCACGCGTTGGGGGTGCTTTTCCTGCGGGTCATCCTCAAGGTTGTATTTAGTCAGGGTGTCCGAACTGAATTCGTATATGTATTTGTACGGGTGCTCCACCAAGGCTGACGCCAGTTGGTCAAAGAACGTGGACATGAAGAATGTGCGTTTCCCCTGTTCCCTCAACAAGCTGATGCCTTGTACCGAGAGGGAGGATTCGGTCACATCAAAAAAATCGGCAACCGTGGGCGCAACATCGATCTGGTGACTGGTGGTTGAGGCGGGTTTGGGCAGTGACTTTCCATTACTCCAGAAAATCAGGGGTACGCTCACTTCTTCTTCGTGCATGGACGCGTTGTGAATGAACAGTCCGTGCTCACCAAATGACTCACCGTGGTCACCCACGAGTACGAATAATGTCGAGTCCAGAAGGCCTTGCTTGTCGAAGGATGTCAGCATTTCACCCAGCACGCTGTCTGTCTTGGCTATGCAGTCTTCATACTTTTCCAGCTCGCTCTGTAATGGGGGCCCTTGGCTGCATTGGTAGGGGTAGTGGGCTGCGCTTGGGAAGTAGAGCGCGATGAAACCCTTGCCATTCTTTTTGATGTTTTCCAGGTAAGCGATGCTGGACGAAAACAGCTGTTCATCACTTTCACCGAAGCTACTGGCGTTTTGTGAGCGGTTCTCGGCGGGGATGAGCTCCGAAATTCCGTAAGCATTCGACACACCGATGGATTTCAGGAAGCCCTCCATGTTTTCGAACTGCAGGTACAGCGAGCTGAAGGCGACGGCTTCCATGTTTTTCCTGTTCTTCAGCTCATGGATGACACTGGGTTGTAGCAGGTACATGGCTTCTTTGATTTCAATATCAGGGTAGGCATGCAGCCCCGTCAGGATCGCGTGGTAGCCTTTGGACGAGTGAGGCACTGAGACGTACGATTTGAAGAGCATGCCCTCCCGAGCGAGCTTATCGAAGGTGGGGTAGCGCTCGGCGGTTTTGATGTCGGGAGCAAACACGCTGTTCCAGCGCACTGACTCCAGAACGATGAAGACCAGGTTCTTGAAGTCTGGCGTGGGGTGAGATTGAAGTTTTTGGATTTCGTTGACACTGGTCAGCGGGTAGGCGGGTTGTTCGAATGGCAGCGACGGTCTATGCGGCGCTGCGGTCAAGGTCAAGGAAGTGGTGTTTCTGAGTGTTGTAACCAGTGGGCTGATGACAATGTTTTCGTTCAGGTGATAGCGCGCGCTTTTGGCATGGATGGAGCCGAAGAGCAGGGCGCCGATCACCAGCAGTGATGCCCAGAGGTGTTGTCTTTTCTTTACTGTGCGGGTGCGCTGTTCTTTATAAGCGATGTAGGTTGCCAGCCCAGCGAAAGACCAGGTCGCCAGGTAAGCCAGAAAAAGCACAAAGACAATGAACCTGAATGTGTGCCCGAAACCGGCAGCTTGCGTGAGAAACACCTCGGCCCCGGAGGTCAGGTTGCTTGCGTTTTGCAGGCTGTAGCTTATCAGTTGCCAGTCCAGTGGCTTTAGCCATAGCTCCCGAACACGCATGTCCACCAGCAGGAACAACAGCAAGGCGCCTGAGGCGATGCTCAACAGATAGAAGTTGAATTTGTTTCTGGTAATGGTGTTGGCGGCAATCACATAGAGGGCAACCACTAACAGCACGTCTTGAAGCAAGTACAGGGCAATGTCGAAAACACCGGTCTCCACCCATCGATAGGAGAAAAACTCGATCAGGATGATCTTCGGTGCCAGCAGCAGGCCTGCGGCGAGCAGGAGCGAGATATGCAGTAATGAATTCCTGAGCCACATGGTGTCTACCTTCGCATTCACAGAGCCGGCGTCTTGTCTGAAGCGATAGGCGGGCAAAAGGCCAGCACCTGCGCACCCCGTTTTTAGACTTAAGCAGCCCACCCTGAATTCGGCAAGTCAGCCCCGGGGCGTTGGTTGGGTACCGAGGGGGGGCGGATTGCCACTGGCGATCGCGGCCGCTAACCGGCCGTGCGACAAGACTTCACTTAATATTTCGCAAATGCAGGTGTATCGTATTCGCCCTTCATCGCCAGCCCCTGCTGGCAGACTGATTGCGCAGAAACGAGGTACCCGCACCGATGTCCTTTACCCGTCGACAAATGCTCAAAGGCCTTACTGGTCTGGTTGTGGTAGGCCTGGGCGCCGGGGGCGCGGCGCGCTACTGGCTGGGCAAGGTCGAGGACGAGAATGCCGGGCACGACTACGAGCTGATTGCTGCCCCACTGGAAGTGGAGCTGGTGCCGGGTTTCAAGACCGAAGCCTGGGCCTTCGGCCCATCGGCACCTGGCACCGAACTGCGGGTACGCCAAGGCACCTGGTTGCGGGTGCGCTTCATCAATCACCTGCCGGTCGAAACCACCATCCACTGGCACGGCATCCGCCTGCCGCTGGAGATGGATGGCGTGCCATACGTTTCGCAACTGCCGGTCAAGCCTGGTGAGTACTTCGATTACAAATTCCGCGTGCCGGACGCCGGCAGCTATTGGTATCACCCCCATGTCAGCAGTTCCGAGGAGCTGGGCCGCGGTCTGGTCGGGCCGCTGATCGTCGAGGAACGTGAACCCACCGGGTTCCAGCATGAGCGTACGCTGAGCCTGAAGAACTGGCATGTGGACGAGCAGGGCGCATGGCTGCCTTTCAGCATCCCGCGCGAGGCCGCGCGCAACGGCACTGCCGGGCGGTTGATCACCATCAATGGCCAGGCCGACTCGATCACCGAGCTGCCGGCCGGCCAGGTGGTGCGGGTGCGCCTGCTGAACCTGGACAATACCTGGACCTACCGCCTCAACCTCAAGGGCAACTGCGAGGCGAGAATCTATGCCCTCGACGGCAACCCGGTGACCCCGCGTGCGCTGGACGAATACTGGCTAGGCCCGGGCATGCGTATCTGCCTGGCCATCCGCATTCCCGAGGCGGGTGAGGAAATCTCCCTGCGCGACGGTTTCGTGCGCCTGGGCACCCTGCGTTCGGTGGCCAGCAACGACGCGCCGAGTGACTGGCCGCCCGCGCTGCCGCCCAATCCGATCGCCGAGCCGGACCTGGAGAATGCCGAAAAGCTGAACTTCAATTTCGAGTGGGCGGCCAGCGTCTCTGTCACCCCTGATCCGGCCAAGCCGTCGAGCATGTGGCAGATCAACGGCCAGGCCTGGGATATTACCGACAAGACCTGCGCCGACCGCCCCATCGCCACGTTGCAGAAGGGCAAGAGCTACATCTTCGAGCTTAAGAACATGACCCAGTACCAGCACCCGATCCACTTGCATGGCATGAGCTTCAAGGTGATCGCCTCCAACCGTCACGACATCAAGGAACCGTGGTTCACCGACACCTACTTGCTGGGCAAGAACGAGCGCGCCCAGGTAGCACTGGTGGCGGATAACCCTGGAACCTGGATGTTTCACTGCCACGTCATCGACCACATGGAAACCGGCCTGATGGCCGCGATTGCGGTGGTCTGATGCGCCCGCAGATCATCGATCGCAGTCGCGATCAGGAATTCATGCGCCTGGCGCTGGCCTTGGCCGCCGAAGGCGCGGCGTTGGGCGAGGTGCCAGTGGGGGCGGTGCTGGTGCAGCATGGGCAGGTGATCGGCCAGGGTTTCAACCGGCCGATCATCGACAGCGACCCCAGCGCGCATGCCGAGATGGTGGCGATCAGGGCGGCAGCCAGGTCGGCCAGCAACTACCGGCTACCCGGCAGCACCCTGTATGTGACCCTGGAACCGTGCAGCATGTGTGCGGGGCTGATCGTGCATTCGCGGGTGATGCGCGTGGTGTTTGGCGCGCTGGAGCCCAAGGCCGGGATCGTGCAGAGCCAGGGGCAGTTCTTTGGCCAAGGCTTTCTCAACCACCGGGTGATGGTGGAGGGCGGGGTGCTGGCGCAAGAGTGCGGGCAGATCCTCAGCGACTTCTTCAAGGCCCGCCGGGCCAAGGCTTGAGCTGCACCGGCCTCTTCGCGGGCAAGCCCGCTCCTACAGGTTCTGCGCAAATCTTGTAGGCGCGGGTTTGCCCGCGAAGAGGTCCTGACAGGCTTACATCGGCGACGACTTATCCGCTGGCTTGTCCTTGTTGACCCCGGGCACATGCAGGTTGCCCTCGGCCACCTGGCCTTCCAGCTGCGGCTGGGTCACCCAGGTGAGGATGTCGTAGTAACGGCGGATGTTGGCCACGAAATGCACCGGTTCGCCCCCACGGGCATAGCCGTACTTGGTCTGCCGGTACCACTGCTTCTGAGCCAGCCGCGGCAGCATCTTCTTCACGTCCAGCCACTTGTTCGGGTTCAGCTTCTCGCGCTTGGCCAGGGTGCGGGCGTCTTCCAGGTGGCCGCCACCGACATTGTAGGCGGCAAGGGCGAACCAGGTGCGGTCCGGCTCCTTGATGCTGTCGTCAAGCTCTTCCTTGATCTTCATGAAGTACTTGGCGCCGCCCTGGATGCTCTGCCTCGGGTCCAGTCGGTTCGACACGCCCATGGCCTGGGCGGTGCGCTGGGTCAGCATCATCAGGCCGCGCACGCCGGTCTTGGAGGTGACTTCCGGCTGCCACATCGATTCCTGGTAGCCAATGGCTGCCAGCAGGCGCCAGTCGACCTGCTCGACCTTGGCGTAGCTCTTGAAGTGCTTCTCGTACTTGGGCAGGCGCTGTTGCAGGTGCTGGGCGAAGGTGTAGGCGCCGACATAGCCAAGTACGTCGACATGGCCGTAGTAGCGGTCCTTCAATCGCTGAAGGGTGCCGTTTTTCTGTGCCTTGTCGAGATACTCGTTGATTTCGTTGAGCAGGCTGTTGTCTTCGCCTGCGGCCACTGCCCAGCGCTGGTCGCGGGTTTCGCCCAGATCGAAGGCGACCCGCACGTTGGGGAAATACACCTGGTTCATCGCCAGTTCGTTGGAGTCCACCAGGGTCAAGTCGATCTGACCTTCGTCCACCATGCGCAGCAGGTCGACCACTTCGACGGCGTCGGATTCCTCGTATTGCAAGGCCGGGTACTGCTTTTTCAGCTCGGCCAGCTGGTCAGCATGGCTGCTGCCCTTGAGCACCATGATCTTCTTGCCGACCAAACCCTTGGCGCCGGTGGGGCGCGGGCGGCCGTTGCGGTAGATGACCTGCGGGGTCACCTCCAGATAGGGATGGGAGTATCTCACCTGGGTTTTGCGCCGCTCACTGCTGACCAGGCCGGCGGCAGCCAGTACCGGGCCGGAGGGCTTGCCGAGGGCGTCGTACAGCTCGTCCAGGTTGTCGGCGGTCTCGATCTGCAGCTTTACGCCGAGATCGTCGGCGAAATGCTGGACCAGTTCGTACTCAAAGCCGGTTTCGCCGTTACGGTCCTGGAAGTAGGTTGCCGGGCTGTTGCGTGTGATCACGCGCAGCACGCCATCCTCCTTCACGCGCTCGAGGGTGCTGGGTTTTTCAACGCAGGCACCTAGCAGCAGAAAGAGTCCGGTTGCGAGAAGCCATTTGGCGCAACGCTGGCGCAAAGCAGTGTGGGCGAACATAGGTTGCAGTATACGCAAAGGACTGGCCCAACCATATCTCGACAACGGTTAGCTTGTCTGGTAGCGGGTTGTGTGGTTGGGGGAGGGGGGATTGCATCAGGGCTGCCAGGTGGCCGGCTTGAGATATTCAGCGCCTGTGAGATCGAGCGCCGCCAGGTGTCCGCCTTAAGATATTCAGCGCCTATGAGATCGAGCGCCGCGCGGGCGGCGCTCGATCTCACAGGCGCAGAATGTGTCGAGCCGGACACCTGCGGCGCTCGATCTCGTCTCAAGCCGGACACCTCTGAAAACTGACCCCGAAGTCCGGTTCCGCCGCCCGGCAGGCGTGGCTTAGAGCAGGTGCCGAAAGCCATCGAATTAGGCTAGAATGCACGGCCTCTAAGCACACCCCTTCCTGAGGCTGTCCCGACGATGTTGATCCTGCGCGGCGCTCCTGCCCTTTCTGCCTTTCGCCACGGTAAATTACTCGAGCAACTGAGCCAGAAAGTCCCCGCTGTTACTGGTTTGTATGCCGAATTTGCCCACTTCGCCGATGTCGACGGCGAGCTGACCGCCGACCAGCAGCAGGTGCTGGGCCGTCTGCTCAAGTACGGCCCGAGCGTGCCGGTACAGGAGCCGACGGGTCGTCTGTTCCTGGTGGTACCGCGCCTGGGCACCATTTCGCCATGGGCCAGCAAGGCCAGCGACATCGCCCACAACTGCGGCCTGCAGTCGATCCAGCGCCTGGAGCGCGGCATCGCCTACTACGTTGCCGGCACCCTGAGCGACGCTGATGCCGAACTGATCGCCGCCGAACTGCACGACCGCATGACCCAGCGTGTGCTCGGCCAGCTGGAGCAGGCCGCTGACCTGTTCAGCCACGCCCAGCCCAAGCCAATGACCTCGGTCGACATCCTGGCCGGCGGTCGCGACGCCCTGGCCAAGGCCAACATCGACCTGGGCCTGGCCCTGGCCGAAGACGAGATCGACTACCTGGTCAATGCCTTCCAGGGCCTCAAGCGCAACCCGAACGACATCGAACTGATGATGTTCGCCCAGGCCAACTCCGAGCACTGCCGCCACAAGATCTTCAACGCCAGTTGGGATATCGACGGCCAGGCCCAGGAAAAAAGCCTGTTCGGCATGATCAAGAACACCTACCAGATGCACAATGAAGGTGTGCTGTCGGCGTACAAGGACAACGCCTCGGTGATCGTCGGCAACGTTGCCGGCCGTTTCTTCCCGAACCCTGAAACCCGCCAGTACGGCGCGGTGCAGGAGCCGGTGCACATCCTGATGAAGGTGGAAACGCACAACCACCCGACCGCCATCGCCCCGTTCTCCGGCGCCTCCACCGGCTCCGGTGGCGAAATCCGCGACGAAGGTGCTACCGGCCGGGGCGCCAAGCCCAAGGCCGGCCTGACCGGCTTCACCGTGTCCAACCTGCGCATTCCGGGCTTCGAACAGCCTTGGGAGCAGGCCTATGGCAAGCCCGAGCGTATCGTCGACGCCCTCGACATCATGATCGAAGGCCCTCTTGGCGGCGCTGCGTTCAACAACGAATTCGGCCGCCCGGCCCTGACCGGGTACTTCCGTACCTTCGAGCAAGCCATCAACACCCCGCACGGTGAAGAAGTGCGCGGCTACCACAAGCCGATCATGCTCGCCGGCGGTATGGGCAACATCCGTGAAGACCACGTGCAGAAGGGCGAAATCACTGTCGGCGCCAAGCTGATCGTGCTCGGTGGCCCGGCCATGCTGATCGGCCTGGGCGGCGGCGCTGCTTCGTCGGTGGCTACCGGTGCCAGCTCGGCTGACCTGGACTTCGCTTCGGTACAGCGCGAAAACCCGGAAATGGAGCGCCGTTGCCAGGAGGTCATCGACCGTTGCTGGCAGCTGGGCGACGAAAACCCGATCGCCTTCATCCACGACGTGGGCGCTGGCGGTATTTCCAACGCCTTCCCTGAGCTGGTCAACGACGGTGGCCGCGGTGGTCGCTTCGAGCTGCGCAACGTGCCCAACGACGAGCCGGGCATGGCCCCGCACGAAATCTGGAGCAACGAATCGCAAGAGCGTTACGTGCTGGCCGTCAGCGCGGTCGACTTCGAGCGCTTCAAGGCCATCTGCGAGCGCGAACGTTGCCCGTTTGCCGTGGTGGGTGAAGCGACTGAAGAACAGCACCTGACCGTCAGCGACAGCCACTTCGGCAACACCCCGGTGGACATGCCGCTGGACGTGCTGCTGGGCAAGCCGCCGCGCATGCACCGTTCGGTTACCCGCGAAGCCGAGCTGGGCGATGACTTCGACCCGAGCGAGCTGGACCTGGACAGCGCCGTCCAGCGCGTGCTGAACCACCCGGCCGTGGCCAGCAAGAGCTTCCTGATCACCATTGGCGACCGCACCATCACCGGCCTGGTTGCCCGCGACCAGATGGTCGGCCCGTGGCAGGTTCCGGTGGCCGACTGCGCCGTTACCGCCACCAGCTTCGACGTCTACACCGGTGAAGCCATGGCCATGGGCGAGCGTACGCCGCTGGCGCTGCTGGATGCCCCGGCGTCCGGCCGCATGGCCATCGGCGAAACCCTGACCAACCTGGCGGCTTCGCGCATCGAAAAGCTGTCCGACATCAAACTGTCGGCCAACTGGATGTCCGCTGCTGGTCACCCAGGTGAAGACGCACGCCTGTACGACACCGTCAAGGCTGTCGGCATGGAGCTGTGCCCGGAGCTGGGCATCACCATTCCGGTCGGCAAAGACTCGATGTCGATGAAGACCAAGTGGAGCGACGAGGGCGTCGAGAAGAGCGTCACCTCGCCGATGTCGCTGATCATCACCGGCTTCGCCCCGGTCACCGACATCCGCAAGACCCTGACCCCGCAACTGCGCATGGACAAGGGCGAGACCGACCTGATCCTGATCGACCTGGGCCGCGGCAAAAACCGCATGGGCGCCTCGATCCTGGCCCAGACCTACGGCAAGATCGCGGCCCAGGCACCGGACGTCGACGACGCCGAAGACCTCAAGGCCTTCTTCGCCGTGATCCAGGGCCTGAACGCCGACGGCCACCTGCTGGCCTACCACGACCGTTCCGACGGCGGCCTGGTCACCACCGTGCTGGAAATGGCCTTCGCCGGCCACTGCGGCCTCGACCTGCAACTCGACCCGCTGACCGACAGCAAGGGCGAAGTGCCGGCCATCCTCTTCAACGAAGAGCTGGGTGCGGTGATCCAGGTTCGCCAGGATGCTACCCCGGACGTGCTGGCACAGTTCAGCGCTGCAGGCCTGGGTGAAGAGTGCGTCGCGGTGATCGGCAAGCCGGTCAACAACGCTGAAGTGACCATCAGCCTGAACGGCGAAGTGCTGTTCGACGATGACCGTCGCATGCTGCAGCGCCAGTGGGCTGAAACCAGCTACCAGATCCAGCGCCTGCGCGACAACGCCGACTGCGCTGATCAGGAGTTCGACCTGCTGCTCGAGGAAGACAACCCGGGCCTGTCGGTGAAGCTGGGCTTCGACGTCAACGACGACATCGCCGCGCCTTACATCAAGAAGGGCGTGCGCCCGCAAGTGGCCATCCTGCGCGAGCAGGGCGTCAACGGCCAGGTCGAGATGGCTGCTGCCTTCGACCGCGCCGGCTTCGCCGCCATCGACGTGCACATGAGCGATATTCTCGCTGGCCGTGTCGACTTCGAAGCCTTCAAGGGCCTGGTCGCCTGTGGCGGCTTCTCGTACGGTGACGTGCTGGGCGCTGGCGAAGGCTGGGCCAAGTCGGCGCTGTTCAACGCCCGTGCCCGTGACGCCTTCCAGGCCTTCTTCGAGCGTACCGACAGCTTCGCCCTGGGCGTGTGCAACGGTTGCCAGATGATGTCCAACCTGCACGAGCTGATCCCGGGCACCGAGTACTGGCCGCACTTCGTGCGCAACCGCTCGGAGCAGTTCGAGGCCCGCGTGGCCATGGTCGAAGTGCAGAAGTCCAACTCGATCTTCCTGCAGGGCATGGCCGGTTCGCGCATGCCGATCGCCATCGCCCACGGCGAAGGCCATGCCGAGTTCGCCAGCGAAGAAGCATTGCTGGAAGCCGATGTGTCCGGTTGCGTGGCCCTGCGCTACGTCGACAACCATGGCAAGGTCACCGAAGCCTACCCGGCCAACCCGAACGGCTCGCCGCGTGGTATCACCGGCCTGACCAGCCGCGACGGCCGCGTGACCATCATGATGCCGCACCCGGAGCGTGTGTTCCGCGCTGTGCAGAACTCCTGGCGCCCGGACGAGTGGCAGGAAGATGCTGCGCTGATGCGTATGTTCCGCAACGCGCGGGTGTGGGTGAACTAAGGCGTGTACAAGCTCGCCTTCTTCGTCCCCGCCAGCCATGTCGAAGTGGTCAAGGCCGCTGTGTTCGCCGCGGGCGGCGGGCGCATCGGTGACTATGACCACTGCGCCTGGCAAACCCTTGGCCAGGGCCAGTTCCGCCCGTTGGACGGCAGCCAGCCGTTCCTCGGGCAAGCGGGCCAGGTCGAGGCGGTGGAAGAGTGGAAGGTGGAGCTGGTGGTGGCTGACGAGCTGATTGTGCAGGTCGTCGCTGCGCTCAAGCAGAGCCACCCGTACGAGACGCCAGCCTATGAAGTCTGGCGGCTCGCCGAGTTCTAGAACGCATCACGGCTATTCGCGGGCACGCCCGCGAAAGGGCCCTACAATCCAGCCACAATCTCCTTGCCTGGCTCCGGCCGCTTCAACATTCCACAAGCCAGCAACCCCATCTCGAACAGCACCCACATCGGCACTGCCAGCATCGTCTGCGAAAACACATCCGGCGGTGTCAGGATCATCCCCACCACAAAGCACCCGACGACCACGTAGGGCCTGCTGCGCCGCAATGTGGCCACATCGGCCAACCCTGCCCAGACCACGATGAACGTCGCCACCGGGATCTCGAACGCCAGCCCGAACGCCAGAAACAGCGCCAGGATAAAGTCCAGGTACTGGCTGATATCGGTCATCATCGCCACGCCGTCCGGTGTCACGCTGGCAAAGAAACCGAACATCATCGGGAAAACCAGAAAGAACGCGAACGCCATGCCGGCATAGAACAAAACGATGCTCGATACCAGCAGCGGCAGGGCAATGCGCCGTTCACGGCGGTACAGCCCCGGCGCCAGAAAACCCCAGGCCTGATGCAGCAGCAGCGGCATGGCCAGGAACAGGGCGCACATCGCGGTCAGCTTGAACGGTGCCAGAAAGGGCGAGGTGACGCTGGTGGCGATCATGCTCGCGCCTTCCGGCAAAAAGCGCCGTAGCGGCTCGGATATGAGCGTGTACAGTGTCTGGGCAAAGGGGAACAGGCCGGCGAACACCAATGCCACCAGCGCCAGGCAACGCACCAGGCGTTTGCGCAGGTCGCGCAGGTGTTCGGTCAGGGGCATGCTCGCGGCAGGGTCCATGGCGATACTCATGAAGCATTTTCCTTGGGCAGCACGGCCGTGGCCGCATCATTGGCCGGTTCCGCGTTCAGGCTGATGCCCTGGCGGATCTCCTGTTCCAGGCGTTGCAGAGGTGCCTGGTCGAGGTTGGGCATCTCGATTTCGCGCTCCACCTGCGTGCGCAAGGCGTGCATGGCCCGGCGCGCCTGGCCCAGGCCGCGGCCGAGGGTACGGGCTGCCACCGGCAGGCGCTCGGGGCCCAGCACCAACAGCGCGACGACGCCGATCAGCAGCAACTCGCTGAAGCCTACCTCGAACATCAGGCCTGGCGGTCCGCTTGAGATTGCTGGGCAACTTGGCCGTTCAGCGGGCACTGTTGCTGCACATGCGCCTGGTCAGCGGCGCTGGCGTCATTGTCACCACCCATGGACTTGCGAAAACCCTGGATCGCCTCGCCCACATCGCTACCCAGGCCCTTCAGGCGCTTGGTACCAAACAGCAAGAACACGATCAGCAGTACGATCACCAGTTGCCAGATTCCAATGCCACCCATAGCGACCACTCCTGTAAGGTCATGAAAAGGAAGGGCAATCCTGCCTTGCCTAGATGACGTGCACATGACGAACGGGCATTGCCATCTAGCTGAAACACCCCGCGTGTTGACTGGCGTTTTTATTCCGCGAGCGAGGCATGCACGGATGGGTGGAAGGCAACAGCAGGGTGCGGCCCTTTTGATGGTGATGGTGGTGCTGGCAATGCTGGCGGCGGGCATGGCCTGGCTGGTGGAAGATGGCCGGCGTCAGGTCGACGAAGTGCGCCTGCTGCACCAGCGAGTGCAGGTGCGGGCCATGGAGCAGGCCGGCCTGGCCTATGCCGGGCAGGCCCTGCGTGACCCCGCCTGGCGGCTCAGTCCGCTGTTCTGGCAAGCCTTGCGCGGGCAGCCGCTGAACTACGACTTTGGCGCTGGCCAGGCGCAGTTGCGGGTACGCGACCAGCACACCTGCTTCAACGTCAATGCATTGCTCGGCGCCGACGGCGAACGCGCCGAGCGCCAGTTGCGTTACTTACTGGGCAATGACATGGCGGCCGAACGCCTGGTCGATGCCCTGGCCGACTGGCTTGATGCCGACAGTGATGCCCGCCTGCAGGGCGCCGAGAGCGCCCAGTACCTGCGTCAGCAACCGCCACGGCTGGCGGCTGACCAGCCGATGCTCGACACCAGCGAGCTGAACCTGTTGCTGGAGCCGGACGCCAGCCGCCAGGCGCGTTACCCGATGCTGTGCGCCTTGCCCCAGACCACGGGTTGGCGGCTCAACGCCAATGCGCTGGGGTTGGAGCATCTGCCCCTGCTGGAGGCGCTGTATGAAGGGCGTTACTCGCGTTCGTTGCTCAGTCGCATTGTCAGCGGCAGGCCGGCGTCGGGGTTTGTGGACGCGGCTGCACTGCGTCAGGCGCTTGGGGCGGTGGATGACGAAACGTTCGAACGGTTGAGCGAAGGGCTGCTGCTCAACAGCGGGCATTTTCTGTTGCAGCTGTCGTTCGAGGAAGAGGGGCGGGTGATGCGCAGCGAATTCCAGGTGGAGGCGCTGGGGGTGGTGCAATGGCATGCCCGTGTACCTGCGCAACAAGTGCGGGTGCGTAGCCGGGAGCCGATAGCCTGGTAACGTTCACCGACCTCTTAGCGGGCAAATCCGCCCCTACGCTGGTTCTGAAACCAGTGAACCCCCCGTAGGAGCGGGCTTGCCCGCGAAGAGGCCGGTACAGCCAGCAAAAGTTGGCTGACCGGCACGGGATCAAACGGTCCCGATCTCCCCACCATCAATACGCTGGATCACCACCGTCGAAGCCCGCGGCCGTACGGTAGCCCCAGCCGGCGTTGCATCGGTTGCCTTGTCGGTATACGGCCAGTTGTCCGGGTGTTGAATGTTGACGAACAGCGTCTTGTTGTCCGGGGTAAAGGTAATCCCGGTCACCTCGCAACCATTTGGCCCGACAAAGAAGCGCCGCAGGTCCACCTGGTTCTGTGCGTTCACCGGCACCTGCTTGCCGCTGGCATCCACCAGGTCGGTAGGGATCACCGCCAGCAGCTGGTCGTTGGTGTAGTCGGTCAAGGTGGTTTCGCCGTTGTCGGTCTCGAACCACAGCACGCCTCGGCTATCGAAGCTCATGCCGTCGGGGCTGGCGAACTGGTTCAGTTCGGTCAGGCCGGAGCGGTTGATGTCGGCGGTGCCGGCAGCGTTGGCGCCGAACACGAAGATGTCCCAGGTAAAGCTCAGCTGGTCGTCGCTGTCGTGCCAGCGAATGATGTGGCCGTGGCGGTTCGGGCCGCGTGGGTTCGCTGCATCGACCTTGTCCGGGGTGCGTGCACTGTTGTTGGTCAGGGTCAGGTATACGTCGCCGTTCAGCGGGTTGACCGTGGTCCACTCCGGGCGGTCCATCGGCGTTGCGCCCACGGCATCGCCGGCACCACGGGTGTTGAGGATGATGCCCGGCAGGTCACCATACAGCGCACCCAGGGTGCTGCCGGCGGTGGTGGCGGTGGCCACGTCCAGCAGCAGCCATACACCGGTGCCGTCGGCATTGAAGCGGGCCACGTAGAGCTTGCCTTGGTCGAGGTACTTGGCGCCGGTGGCCAGGCGGTCGGCCGGGGTGGCGTCGGCGGGGTCCCACACGGCGGTGGACACCCACTTGTACAGGTACTCGTTGTTCGAGTCGTCACCCATGTACCACACCAGCGGCTTGCCGGCGACGGGCAGGCCGGGGGCGCAGCCCTCGTGACGGAAGCGGCCCAGCGCGGTGCGTTTGGTGGCCAGGGTGCTGCTGTTGTACGGGTCGATCTCGACGATGTAGCCGTAGGTGCTGGCTTCGTTGCGATAGTCGTCGGTGGCGCTGGCGCCTTTGACGGTAACGTCGAAGCGGGCGAATTCGTCGTCCACTTCGCTGGCGTCACCGGCAGCGCTTTCCCACTTGTACTGGCCGCTGGAAGTGCCCACGCCAATGCGGCGCTGGTCCTCGGGGCGGGTGCCTTTGTTGACGAAAATGCCCGGCCAGTTCTCTTCGCAGGTCAGGTAGGTGCCCCACGGGGTATAGCCGTTGCCGCAGTTGTTGTTGGTGCCACGGCAGTGGGTGCCAGCAGTGGAGTATTTGGTCTTGACGTGGTCGGTGCCACGCAGCGGGCCGGTGATCTCCATGCGTGAAGCAGTGGTGAAGCGACGGTTCAGCGGGTCGTTGTCGACCACCTGCCAACGGCCGTTGATTTTCTGCAGGCGTACGACGCCCGCACCGTGTGCGTTGATTTCCTTGCGCACTTCTTCAACTGGGCGCTTGCCGTTGACATCGGTAGTGGGGCCGGCCGGGTGCAGGGCGGCAGTGTCGATGTACTCGAAATTGATCGCCAGCAGGCCGTCTTCCGAGCTGCCGTTGATGGGGAAGAAGTGCATGCCGTCGTGGTGCATGCCCATGGCGTTGGCCTGGTCGGTCGAGGTGTTGCTGCCGTCGGACTTCCACGGGTTGCCGTTGCTGTTCAGTGGCGTACCCCAGGGCGCCAGCACGTAGGCGCTGTAGCCGGCGGCGACCACACAGGCGTCGGTGCGCGAGCCTGGGATGGACTGGAAGCCCAGTGCCAGTTTCGGCACTTCCGGCTCGGTGACTGGCGGTTCGGTCACCGGTGGCTCGGTGACCGGATCATCGTGATCGGAACCACCACCGTCGAAGCAGCCTGTCAGGCCGGTACCGGCAATCATGGCGATGGCGGCGCCCAGGCTGCCGCGCATCACGCTGCGGCGGCTCAGGTAGGCGTCCATGACGTTGGCCATCGGCAGGTTGCCGCTTTGGTTCCGGTCCAGGTTGTCGCCGGTATCTCGACTCATCAGGGTGTCCTTGTGTTGGCTGAGTTGGAGGAAACCGCGACTTTAAGGCGCAAGTGTGATGATTCCTTGGCAGAAATGTTAACGAGCTTTTAAAACTGCCAGTTCTTAAATTTTTGGTCTACAGATCAAATTGGAATTGCTGTCGGATTTCTGCCATCAAACTGTAATGCCAACGCCGCAACATCCGGGTCCCTGAATGGACGTGGTTAAGGATGGCGGATGCGATGGCGAGCAGTGTGCACAGGCGCGAAGTGATCGGCTGGATGGGTATCGGTGCCTTGGCACCGCTGCTCGGCGCCTGCACAGCCTTCCCAGGGCAGCAGGGCGGCAATGCCCAGCTCGACTTGCTGTACGTCGCCGATACCCTCGATGCCCGCCAGCCTGGCCAGGCGGTGGTACCGGCTACCCGGTTGGGGCCGGTCAGCCACTTGGGCCGTGCGCCCTGGATGACCGGCCGCAGCGCCAGTATCGCCTACCCGCAACTGGCGCCGCTGCTCGATGCCCGCCAGGCAACGACAGCCCAGCTGGGCGGTTATGCGGTACTCGCGGCGTTGCTGGAACAACTGCGTGGCGAGGCCGGTGCGGGCAACAGCCTGACCCTGGAAAACGGCCAGGGCTGGAATGGCAGTGGCCTGGCCTACCTGACCCAGGGCGAAAGTGGTGTGCAAGGCAGCCAGCTGCTGGGCATCGAAGCGCGGGTCAGCAGCGACGAGCGTGTGCTGTGGCCACAACGCAGCACGGGCCTGTATCGCCAGGCCAGCGCCATTACCCTCGGCGCCGGGCTGGCAGACGCACAACGCCAGGCACTGGGTGTGCAAGCCCTGCACGTTTTCGAGCGCGGCGGTGCCCGTATTGCAGTGGTTGGCGTGACCGACCCGTACGCCCAGGATCAGAAAGCCTCACTCAAACAGTGGTACCAGTCTCTGCTGCCGGTATTCGAGCAAGCCCGGCACGAGGCTGACCTGGTGGTGGCCATGGCCGATGCAGGCACGGGCCCCGGCCTGTGGCTGGCTGAACGGGTGCCGCAAATCGACGTGCTGTTGTGCGCCCGTGGTCAGGACCTGTGGCCCGCACCGGTCGAGGCCACCCAGGCCAGCGGTCGGCGCGTGCCGGTGCTGTTTGCCGGCTGCCGGGGCAGCGGTGCCTTCCGCCTGCGCTGCCAGCGTGTGGCCGGCCAGTGGCAGTTCGACGGGCGTTTTTTCCCGGCCTTTGAACAGCAACTGGCGCCTGCCGCGCAGCTGCGTGTCGCGCAATTGCAGGCGCAACTGCGCCAGCAACGGGCCGGCCACGCGGCCTGGCTCGACCAGCCGCTGGCCCGCGCGCCCCAGGCCTTGTGGCGCCGCGATACCCGTGGCGGTAGCTGGGACTGCCTGCTGCATCAAGCCTTGGCCGACGATAGCAGCATGCCCGTGTTGCTGCCGGGCTTGCGTTATGACTACCCGCTGGCAGCGGGGGCGGCCATTACCCGCGAACATCTGATCAGCCTTACCGGAGGCTACCCCGCGCCAGTGGTCGAGGCACCGGCCCGGCAGGTTGAGCAAGTGCTGGAAAACGCCGCTGAGCAATTGTTCGGTGACCCGCTGCTGCTGGACAACAGCCAGGACCTGCCGCGCTGGCAGGGCCAGGCCTGGAGCGTCAGCTACAGCCCGCAAGGCAAGCGCATCACGGGGTTGGAGCCGGTGCAGGGCCTGTGCCGCACCTTTGGCCTGCAGTTCGAAAGCCAGGCCGGCGAGCCACTGTGGCAGCGGGTCGAGGCCTGGCTCGCCCGCCAGCCTGAGGATTGGCAACTGGCGCCGCTGCAACTGCCCGAAGTGCGTTACGTGCAGGGGCACCCAGGCTGGCACCCACGGCAATTGGCCTCGTGATGCTCACCTCGCGTCTGCTCACCGGTGCTGGCCTGACCCTGGCCGGCTGGCTTTCTGCGCAGTGTGTGCTGCAGTTGAGCCGGCAGCCACACCCGGCCACGGCGCCTGCGGTGGCCGACAGCCCGCTGCCCGGGCTGATGGTTGGTCACTGGCAGGCGCCGCCCGACGACGGCGCCATCACCATCACTCGTCTGCCGCTGCAATACCTCGGCGGCCTCAAGGCCCAGCCATTGGCCGCCAGTGTGGTGGTGCTGCGCTACGGCGAGCAAGTGCGCACCCTGGCCCGCGGTCAGCGCCTGGCGCCAGGGATCGTGCTGCAGGACATCGACAGCGATGGCCTGATTTTCAACAACCAGGGGCGGCGTGAGCGCCTGCCCTGGCCGCCACGCCCCGCCGTGACCGGCTTCAAGCGGCAAGGATGAACGATGCCTGTTAGATACTGCATGGCGGCTGCGCTGAGCCTGGCCTTGTCCATGGCCTATGCCCAAGAGCCGGTGTTCGATGACAACGGTACGCCGATGTACGAAGTGAATTTCGTCGATACCGAACTCGGCGAGTTCATCGACAGCGTGTCGCGCATCACCGGCACCACCTTCATCGTCGACCCCCGGGTCAAGGGCAAGGTCACCGTGCGCACCGTCGACCTGCACGACGCCGACGCCATCTACGACATCTTCCTGGCCCAACTGCGCGCCCAGGGCTATGCCACCGTCGACCTGCCCAACGGCAGCGTGAAAATCGTGCCCGACCAGGCCGCGCGCCTGGAGCCGGTGCCAGTGGAGGCGGGCGGGCAGCAGGGCGAGGGCAGCGACAGCGTGGCCACCCGCGTATTCAGCGTGCGCAACGCCGCCAGCGAACAGGTACTGGGCATCCTCAAACCGCTGATCGACCCGCGAGTTGGGGTTATTACACCGTACCCGGCGGCGCACCAGTTGGTGGTGACTGACTGGCGCAGCAACCTCGAACGCATCGCCAGCCTGCTGCGCCAGCTCGACCGCCCTCAAGAGGTACCGGGCAGCGGCAGCACCCAGGTGATCTACTTGCGCCATGCCAATGCCGGCGAAGTGGTCAAGGTGCTGCGAGGGCTCAGCCAGGAAGGGGCGGTGCCGGTTGAAGGCGCGGGTGAGGCAGAGGGCAAGGACCGGCCGGTGGTGCCAGCCGCCGGTGGCTCGGGCATCCGCCTGGAATACGAAGAAGGTACCAATGCCGTGGTCATGGTCGGCCCCGACAGCGAGCTGGCGGCGTACCGGGCCATTGTCGAGCAACTGGATATTCGCCGTGCCCAGGTGGTGGTCGAAGCGATCATCGCCGAGGTGTCCGACAGCAGCGCCCAGGAGCTGGGCGTGCAGTGGCTGTTCGCCGACGAGAAGTTCGGCGCCGGTATCGTCAACTTCGGCAGTAACGGGGTGAATATCGCCAGCATCGCCGGCGCCGCCGCCAGTGGCGACAACGAGGCCCTGGGCGATCTGTTGTCCACCACCACCGGTGCCACGGCGGGCATCGGCCATTTCGGCGGTGGCTTCAACTTCGCCATGCTGGTCAACGCGCTGAAGGGCAAGAGCGGCTTCAACCTGCTGTCCACGCCCACCTTGCTGACCCTGGACAACGCCGAAGCGTCGATTTTGGTCGGCCAGGAGGTGCCCTTCGTCACCGGCTCCGTGACGCAGAACAACGCCAACCCGTACCAGACCATCGAGCGCAAGGAAGTCGGGGTGAAGCTGCGCATCAAGCCGCAGATCAATATCGACAACAGCGTGCGCCTGGACATCGTCCAGGAGGTGTCGTCGATTGCCGACACCAGCTCGGCCAGCGACGTGATCACCAACAAGCGCGAGATCAAGACCAAGGTCATGGTCGAGGACAACGGCCTGGTGATACTTGGCGGGCTGATCAGCGACGAGTTGAGTACCAGCGACCAGCGTGTGCCACTGCTCGGCGACATTCCTTATCTTGGCCGGTTGTTCCGCTCCGATGCCACCCGCAATACCAAGCAGAACCTGATGGTGTTCATCCGCCCGCGTATCCTGCGCGACGGGCCGAGCCTGGCGGGCCTCAGTGAAGACAAGTACCGCACCTTGCAGCAGACCACACCGCTGCAGTTGCCGGACCTTGCAGAGGGCACGCGGCTGCTGCAGGTATTCCCCGCCAGCCGCGCACGCCTGGAAGGCGGTGACTGGTGATGCTGCCCTATCGCCAGGCACGGCAGAGCGGAGTGGCCATGGCCCCGGCAGAGCAGGGCTGGCAGCTATGGCTGCGGCCCGACGCCGACAATGCCCAGTTGCAGGAGTTGCTGCGTGTGCATGGCCAGCCAAGCCTGCTCGAATACCTGGAACCTGCGCTGTTCGACGAGCGCCTTGGCCAGCTGTACCAGGCCGGCGATGCCGCCACCGAAGCGTTGATCGAAGGCATCGGCGACCAGGTCGACCTGGATAGCCTGATGAGCGAGATGCCGCGCATCGAAGACCTGCTTGAAAGCGACGACGAAGCCCCGGTGATCCGCCTGATCAACGGCCTGTTCGGCCAGGCGCTGCGGCTGCGCGCCTCGGATATCCATATCGAGACCTTCGAGCAGAGCCTGGTGGTGCGTCTGCGGGTCGATGGCCACCTGCGTGAGGTGCTGCGTCCTCCACGTGCGTTGTCGGCCATGCTGGTATCACGGATCAAGGTCATGGCCCGCCTGGACATTGCGGAAAAGCGTCAGCCCCAGGACGGCCGCATCACCTTGCGCGCGGCGGGGCGCGAAGTGGACGTACGAGTCTCGACCTTGCCCGGCATCCACGGCGAGCGGGTGGTGATGCGCGTGCTCGACAAGCAGGCCAGCCTGCTGGCGCTGGATAACCTGGGCATGCCGGCAGCGGTATTGCAGGGCCTGCGCAGTTGCCTGGCGCGGCCCAACGGCATTGTGCTGTCCACCGGGCCGACCGGTTCGGGCAAGACCACGACCTTGTACGCCAGCCTGAACAGCCTCAACGATGGCAGCCGCAACATCCTCACCGTCGAGGACCCGGTGGAGTACGCCATCGCCGGCATTGGCCAAACCGCCATCAACCCGCGTGCCGGGCTGACGTTTGCCAGTGGCCTGCGCGCCATCCTGCGTCAGGACCCTGACGTGATCATGCTCGGCGAAATCCGCGATCAGGAGACTGCGCAGATCGCCGTGCAGGCCAGCCTCACCGGCCACCTGGTGCTGTCGACCTTGCACACCAACAATGCGGTAGGCGCAGTGACCCGCCTGCGCGACATGGGCATCGAGCCCTTCCTGATCGCCTCGTGCCTGCGCGGCGTCCTGGCCCAGCGCCTGGTGCGGCGTTTGTGCAGCTGTGCCGTGGCGCACCCGCTACAGGCTGCCGAGCGCGAGCTATGGCCTGAGCTTGCGGCGTTGGGCTGCTCTTATCACGCCGTGGGTTGCGAGCAGTGCCAGGGCAGCGGTTATATCGGGCGACTGGGGTTGTACGAATTCATCGAGCTGGACGCTGGGCTCATCGGCCTGTTGTACGACGGCGCCAGTGAGCTGGCCATGCAGGACTATCTGGCTGACCGGCGCCAAAGCCTGGTGGCGATGGCCAGCGATTGCCTGGCTCGCGGTGAGACCAGCCTGGCCGAAGTGCTGCGCGTGGTGCAGGGCTAAGGCATGCCGACCTATCGCTACCAGGCCGTTGACCTCGCCGGCAAATCGCACAAGGCCAGCCTGCAGGCTGACAGTGAACGCCACGCCCGCCAGCTGTTGCGCGAGCAGGGCCTGTTCGCCCGCCAGTTGCAGCGTCATGACGCCGGCAGCCGACAACCCCGACGCCAGCGCCTGAGCCGCGCCCAGCTGTGTGAGCTGACCCGTCAGCTGGCCACCTTGACCGGGGCCGGCATTCCCTTGGTCGATGCCCTTGCCACCCTTGAACGGCAACTGCGTCAGCCTGCCCTGCACAGTGTGCTGGTGGCCTTGCGCGGCTCACTCGCCGAAGGCCTGGGCCTGGCCCGCAGCCTGGCCCGGCAGGGCGCACCGTTCACTGGCTTGTACTGCGCGCTGGTCGAGGCCGGCGAACGTTCCGGGCACCTGGCCCAGGTGCTGACCCGCTTGGCCGACCACCTGGAGCAGGTGCAACGCCAGCAACACAAGGCCCGCACAGCGCTGATCTACCCCGCTGTGCTGATGGGTGTGTCGCTGGCCGTGGTGATTGGCCTGATGACGTTCGTCGTGCCCAAACTCACCGAGCAATTCGCCCATGCCGGGCAAAGCCTGCCGCTGATCACCTCGTTGCTGATCGGCCTGAGCCAGGGGCTGGTGCACGCCGGGCCCTGGTTGTTAGGGGTGGCGCTGTTGCTCGGGGGGCTGGCTGGCTGGTTGTTGCGCAAACCGCACTGGTGCCTGCGTCGCGACCAGCTGCTGCTGCGCCTGCCGCGTATTGGCAACCTGCTGCAGGTGCTGGAAAGCGCGCGTCTGGCGCGCAGCCTGGCGATTCTCTGTGGCAGTGGCGTGGCCCTGCTCGAAGCCTTGCAAGTGGCCACCGAAACCATCGGCAACCGGCGTATCCGCCTGGCCATGGAGCAGGTGCGCCAACACGTGCAGGGCGGCACCAGCCTGCACCGTGCGCTGGATGCCAGCCAGCAATTCCCGCCGCTGCTGGTGAACATGGTTGGCAGCGGCGAGGCCAGCGGCACCCTGGCGGACATGCTCGAGCGCGTGGCCGACGACCAGGAGCGCGGCTTTGCCCGCCAGGTCGATACCGCCATGGCGCTGTTCGAACCCCTGATGATCCTGGTGATGGGCGCCGTGGTGCTGTTCATCGTGCTGGCGGTGCTGCTGCCGATCATGCAACTCAACCAGGGCCTGCAATTGTGACGACGAGGAGTATTGCCATGCAGCATCGACGTAACCGCCAACGCGGTTTCACCCTCATGGAAATCATGGTGGTGATCTTTATCATCGGCCTGCTGATTGCCGTGGTAGCGCCCAGCGTGCTGGGCAACCAGGACAAGGCCATGAAGCAGAAGGTGATGGCCGACCTGGCCACCCTGGAGCAGGCGCTGGACATGTATCGCCTGGACAACCTGCGCTTCCCCAGCAACGAACAGGGCCTGGCCGCGCTGGTGAAAAAGCCGGCTCAGGAGCCGCTGCCTCGGGCCTGGCGCAGTGATGGCTACGTGCGTCGCCTGCCGGAAGACCCGTGGGGCACCCCTTATCAGTACCGCATGCCCGGTGAACATGGCCGGGTCGATGTGTACTCGCTGGGCGCCGATGGCCTGCCGGGCGGCGAAGGCCAGGATGCCGACCTGGGTAACTGGGCGCTGTAACCGGTGCGCGGTCAGCGTGGCTTCAGCCTGATCGAGCTGCTGGTGGTGTTGGCTATCGCCGGGCTGATGACCGGGCTGGCGGTGGCCGGCCTTGGCAACGGCCAGGCCAGTGTCGAGCAGGCCCTGCAACGGCTGGCGGTCGAGGTCCGCGGCCAGGCCGCACTGGCCCGGCATGCGGGGCAACTGCGCGGGTTGCGCTGGAATGGCCAGCGACCGGAGTTCGTCCGCGGCGAGGGCAATGCCTGGGTGGTCGAAGCGGTCCCGCTCGGCGACTGGCCCAAGGGCCTGCACCCGGACTGGCCGGCCAGCCCGCAACCGCGCGTACTGTTCACGCCGCATGGCTGGGCGCAGGCGGGTAGTGTGCGCTGGCGCTGGGCCGATGGCAGTCAGCAATGGGCCTGGAGCCGCACCGATGGCATGTGGTTAGTGCCATGAAGCAAGCACAGCGTGGTTTCACTCTGCTGGAGGTGACCGTAGCCCTGGCAATCGCTGCCGTGCTGGCGGTGATCACCAGCCAGGTACTGCACCAGCGGCTGGCCGTTCAGGACAACCTGCAACAGCACCGCCTTGGCCTGTTGTGCGCGCGTGAGCTGCAAGCCCGCTTTGCCGTCGAGCAGTACTGGCCTGCCGAAAACCAGGTAGCCGGCGAGCTCGGCCAAGGTGGCCAGCGGTGTCACTGGCAACTGCAACTGCGCCGCACCGGCGTGCGAGACCTGCGCCGTGGCGAACTGCAATTGTTCGCCGACCGCGACCAGCGCCTGCCACTGGGCCAGTACACCGTGTTTCTGGAGCGCCCATGAAACACCGCCAAACCGGCCTGACCCTGATCGAACTGATGGTCGCCCTGGCCCTGACTGCCGTTCTTGGCATCATGCTCGCCGCGCTGGTCAATGGCTGGCTGAAGGTGCGCGAACGCCTGCAGGACACCACTCGGCAAATCTCGGTGCTGGACTTTTGCCTGGCCCTGGAGCGGCGCTTCGACAGCCCGGTGCTGCGCCGTGTCTACGACCAGCGTCTGCCGCTGGCCAGCCGTTGGCTGGACTGGCAGCCCGCCAGCAACCAGTTGCTGTGGGTCGCCAGCACCGGCCTGCCGGCAGCCGAAGGTGGCTCGCGCCTGCAACGCCAGCGCCTGCGGTTCGAGGCCCGCGAGCAACGCCTGCTGCTGGAAAGCTCGGCGGACCTGTACGCCGCTGGCGCCCCGCGCTGGGTACAGCGCGAACGACTCGACCAGGTCAGCGCCATGAACGTTCTGTTCTACCAGGGCGGCCGCTGGCTGGCCTGGCCTTCTGACCAACCGGTGCACCCAGGTCGTGGTGTGCGTCTGGAACTGCTGCGTGATGGAGCCCCCTATGTCTGCACCTTCGCCCTTCCATGGGGGCGCTCATGAAACTTGAATGGCGACGGCGTACGCCGGCCCAGGCGTGGCTGCTGCTGCGCCCGGGTGCTGTCTGGCACTGGGCACTGGTTCAGGACGGTATTTTGCAAAGCGAGGGGCAGGGCGAGCCACCGGCCAACCCGCAGGCCCATGTTGCGCTGGTTCTGCCTGCCGAGGCGTGCAGCCATTTTCGCGTGCCGGCCCCGCCCGGGCTCAAGCGCGAAGAATGGCCTTTGCTGCTTGAGGATCGCTTGCTGCAGGCCCCGCATGAGGTGGCCTGTGCTTGCCTGGCCCGTGAACCGGGGTACCTTCGTCTGTTGGTAGTGGCGCGTCAGCAGCTGGATGACTGGCGTGGCCAATGCGCCGAATGGGGCTTGCAGACGGTACGTTGCTGGGCGGAGCTGCAGCTGCTGCCATCACCCGAGCCAGGATGCGCCTGGCAATGGCAACGCACCCCCGGCATGTCGCTCTACAAAGGCTTGGCCGAAGATGGACAGGAGCACTGGCTGGCGTGGCCTGATGCCTTGGGTGGCGTGCCGCAGCCACCGTGGGCAGTGCTGCACAGGACGTCGCTGAGCGGCAATTGGCCAACCGTATTTGCGCCGCTCGACACACTGCCCGGCCTGTTCGACCGCGCCCGCAAGGTGCGCTCGTTGCCGGCCGCCTCCCGCCAGCAGCAGCGGCTGCTGGCAGCTTGCCTGGTGCTGGCTACCGTTTGGGGTGGCCTGTGGTTGAGTCAGCAATGGCGTCAGGCGCAACTCTGGCGCAGCCAGGTCATTGCCGTGACCGGGGAGCAGGCCAGCCCTCGGCACGCGGCACAGGCCCTCAAGCGCCTGCGCGAGAGCGTACTGCAGCAGCAACTGCGTACACGTCAGCTAGACGACCTGCAGGCTCGCTTGCAGACCTGGCTGCGTGACAACCCCGGCTTGCGCCTGCAAGCGGTGCGCTTCGATGGTCAGCGTTGGCACCTGCGCCTGGAGGGCGAGGGCAGTGCGCCGCCATGGCCTGATATGGCGGCTGCCGCTGGCGCCACAGTGCAGGTTCAAGATGGCCAAGTGATCTTCGACCTGGGAGCAGCCTCATGAACCGTGACTGGCTGCAGCGTCATCGCATCACGTTCGCCTGGGGACTGATCGCCCTGCTGCTGGCCTTCCTGGCCCTGCGCGAAGGCATTGCGCAATGGCGCGTGCTTGGCCAGTGGCGTGTGCTGGCCGAACAGGCGGCCAGCCTCCAAGGCGGGCCCGGTTTGAACCTGGAGCGGCTACGTCAGTCGGCCCAGGCCCGTGGGGTCGAACTGATTGAAGTCGATACGCAAGGCAAGGCCTGGCAACTGCGTGGGCAGGTGGCCGATGAGCGCATGCTGCAAGGCTGGGTGCAGAGCCTGCGTGCAGAAGGCGCATTGCCGTTGCAATGGGGGCTGGAGCAGCAGGGCAAGGCTTTGCGATTCGACCTGGTGGTGCAGCCATGAGCCGCAGTGCAGCAATGGCCTGGGTGCTATTGGTATTCGTGCTCACGCTGTTTATCGAGCTTCCGGCCAATTGGGTGGTGCGTGCGTTCGGCCTGCCGGTACGCGATGTTGGTGGAAGCCTCTGGCAAGGGCAGGCACAACAATGGGGGCCGGTCGGGCCTTTGCGCTGGACGCTGCAGCCCTGGCGCTTGCAGGCTAATGCGCAAGTGGGGTTCCAGGGCCAGGCCTGGCAGTTGCGTGCAGAAGGCTGGCCTTGGCATTGGCGGCTGGAGGCATCAGCCAAGGGGGCTTTGGCGACGGTCTCGACGGATTACCGCCTGGCCGGCCAGTGGCAGGGTGTGTTGAGGATGCAGGGGGCAGGGCGCCAATGCCAGGCCAGTGAAGGCCGCGTGATCGTAACCGACCTAGCCCTCAGCGACCCTTGGTCCCTGGGCCTTGGGCACGGCTGGCTGGAAATGGATTGCCGCAGTGGCTGGCACCTGCGCGGGCAGTTGGCGCAGCAAGGGCAACATCAACTGACCGTGGATGCCGACCTGCCAGGACGCCAGGTGCAGGTGGTGTTCCAGCTGCAGCCTGAAGCGCAGTTGACGCCATTGTTGCGTGGGGCTCAATGGCTTGGACCGCAGGCCCTGGCGGGGCAGCGAGACCTTCGTTGGTAAGCAACAACGTGGCGCGGCCCCCTGTAGATAGGCTGTTGGCGGTCGAGCTTTTCTGAGGTGCTTGGGGCTGAACCGCTTGGTCTTATCAAATGGTTTAAACCGCGAAGCAGGCTGCGCTTTGCGTGGCACCGGCGAAGACGGCAGATCAGGCAATCACGATCACTCGTCGTCCGCAGTCCCGTTGGCCCGCCAGTAGGCTGCAGCCTTTAGCGCATCTTCCGGCACCCCTTTCTCCAGCAACAACGCCTTGGCCTGGCGAGTCAGGGCTTTTTCCAGCGCCACCCAGGCATACAGCTGGCCTTGCGGCAAGCTCAGGTTACGCACCAGCTCCAACAAGTCTTCCCCTTGGCGACGTGCCCAGATCACTTCCACCTGCGCCTTGCTTGGCAGCGGCTGGCGCTCGTGCTCGTCTTCGATCTGGATCACTGCCAGCACCTGGCGGCCCGCCGGCAACTCCTCCAGCCGACGGCCAATGGCCGGGATGGCAGTTTCATCACCGATCAGCAGGTAGGCGTCGAAAATATCCGGCACCACCAGCGAGGCCCGTGGCCCTGCAATGTCCAGGGTTTGCCCGGGCGCGGCTTGCGCGGCCCAGGTAGAGGCAGGGCCGTCGCCGTGCAGCACGAAGTCGATGTCCAGCTCATGTGCCACCAGGTCGATGCGCCGTGGTGTGTACTCGCGCATGGTGGGCCGCGCGCCACCGTCCTTGCCCAGATTACGGGCCTCGATGGCCTGTTGTTGCTCCGGCGTTTCGGCGAACAGCAGCTTGATATGGTCGTCGCTGCCCATGCTGGTAAAGCCTTGCAGCTCGGCACCCCCCAGGGTGATCCGGCGCATGCGCGGGGTCAGCTCGGTGACCCGCAGCACCTGCAGACGGCGCTGGCGGATCTCGTGGTTTACGCGGTGAATGGTGTCACTCATGGGGCGTCTCCCTGAAAGGTTCGGTGGGCCCGGAGGCGATGGCCTTGGCGGTATGGTTGAGCAGGTCACGGACCCGTTCGATTTCTTCCACTGTCCAGCGGCCGCTGTGCATGTGCAGTGCATGGCGCAGGTTGCCGACCGCTTCATGAATCTCTGGTGGGCGGTCGTGGCCGCGCAGGGCGCGTTTGCTGACCTCGATGCGCATGCGCACGCCATCCAGGGCCACTGCCTGATCCGCCAAGGCGCTGCGGCCGGCATCGGTGATGGCATACAGGCGTTTGCTGCCTTGTACCTGGCCGCTGATCAGTTCGGCCTCTTCAAGGAAGTTCAGCGTGGGGTAGATCACTCCAGGGCTTGGGCTGTAGCTGCCGTCGAACAGATTTTCGATCTGGCGGATCAGGTCGTAACCGTGGCCGGGCTGCTCGGCCAGCAAGTCCAGCATCAGCAGCTTGAGGTCACCCGGGGCGAAGACACGCGGGCCGCGCTCGCCACGGGCGGGGCGCCGCTCGAAGGGATCATGAGGGGGATGTTCGCGCATAGGGATAGGGCTCCGTCGTTTGCGATATATCGTAAGATATTACTCAAGATATATCTAAAGACAAGCCCTTCAATGCTGATGATTATCATCTACTGCGTCGATGTGTTCCCTGCCGGTGACGGTGTGTGCAGGGCAACCTGTGGCGGCTTGCACTCATTCGGATTGCCCGGCTGCAGGTAAGGCATGAGGATCGGTGCCATGCCCTTGAGCACCTGCACCGGCAGCGCCGAGGTAAATTTGAACGCTTCTGCCGTGCGACCCGGCACGAAGGCGGTCAGCGTGCCGAAATGGTTGTCGCCAAGGAAGAACACGAAGGTGGCGGTGCGGTTCAGCGAGCGCGAGCCGATCAGCCGGCCGCCGGCGCCAAAGCTCTCGATTCGGTTGTCACCGGTACCGGTCTTGCCGCCCATCACCAGCGGCGTGCCGTCCTGCAGCTTGAAACTGCCGGAAATACGCCGCGCGGTACCTGCATCGACCACTTGCGACATGGCGCCTTTGAGTGCACGCGCCACTTCGACTGGCAGAATTCGCACGCCCCGGTCAGGGTCTGTGATCAACTTGGTCTCGTAGGGTGTGTTGGCTGCGAAATGCAGGGTGTCGATGCGCAGGGTAGGCAGGCGAACACCGTCGTTCTGGATGATCCCGACCAGTTCGGAGAGGGCAGCGGGGCGGTCGCCGGAGCTGCCGATGGCGGTGGCCAATGAGGGCACCAGGTGGTCGAATGGATAGCCCACGCGTTTCCAGCGTTGGTGGATATCGAGGAAGGCTTCGATTTCGACCATGGTGCGGATGCGGCTGTCACGGGCGCCCTGGTGGCGGCTCTTGAACAGCCAGCCGTATACCTCCTGGCGTTCGAAACGACTGGCGTTGATCATCTCGGTCAGTGTCGAGCTCGGGTTCTTCAGCAGGTAGCCAAGCAGCCACAGGTCCAGCGGGTGGACCTTGGCGATGTAACCCTGGTCGGGCAGGTCGTACTTGCCGGGGCCGTAAGCTACGTACATCTCGGACAGACGGCCATCGGTCAGTTTGCCCAGCACGACCTTGTCACCCTTGAGGTGGGCACGCACGAACGCGTTGAAGGTTTCCTGGCTTGCCTCGGGGAACAGGTAGCGGTGTACCGCCGCCAACCGCTGTGGGGTCACGCGCATGCTGTCGAGGAAGGTGTCCAGGCGTTGTTGCGAGGTTTTACGCTGGTACTTCTTCCAGAAGCGCATCAGGTAGTTGGTGCCTTCCTTGTCGGCAAAGCGCGCAAGGTACTCCTGGCGGCGCGGGTCGGCATCGTCCTTGAGCAGCGGCACGCGGTTGTACGGCTGCTGGTAAGTCACGTAGCGCACCAGGTCGCGCATCAGCCGGATGAACGGCAGGTTGATCGACTCGCGCAGTGCATCCTTGAGTGTCGGGTTGCGGTTGTTGTCTTCCTTGCGGAAGTTGTTGAACACATGCATCCCGCCACCGGTGAAAAACGCTTCACCGGTGTTGGCCGAATACTTGCGCTCGAGCGCGGCGTCGAGCATGGCGTCAAGGCTCTGGTTCTTGCTGTTCAGCGCCAGCCATTCCAGCGACCATTGCGTGATGCGGTCGAGTTCGGCCACTTCGACCTTCTTCAGCTCGGCGGCAGGTTTGCCGGCGTACTTGTCGTGCAGCTCGGCGATAATTTCAAGGTAGGTGGTCAGTACCCGCAGCTTGGCGGTTGAGCCCAGCTCCAGCTTGCTGCCTTCGTTGATGTCGAAGGGCTGGTTGGTGCTGTCGGTCTGCACCCGGACCCGCGAGCCATCGGCGGTGCGTTCGAACAAGGTGAAGCTGTAGCTCACCTGGTCGGTGGTCTTGGCAGTGAGCAGCCGCTCGCCGATCAGGCCGATCTGTGCGGCAAACTCCGGGTCGGCAAGGTTTTTCAGGTACTGGCTAACCTGCAGTTGCAGGTCGGCCTGCAAGGTACTGGTGGCTGACAGGTCGAGGCGGTCGAGGTCGTACAGCGGGCGATTGAGCATGGCCGACAGGCGGTTGCGCGCCAGGCTGATGCCCTTGTTGGTAATGATCGGTACGATGGTCGGCTGCGCGACCCAGTCGCGGTACACCGCCTTGCTGGCCAGCGCGGCATCGGCCAGCGGCTGATCGATGACCTTGTTGGCGGCAAGCAGCCGAATGTGCGAATCGGTGAGCTCGGCCAGCTCGACCCGGCCCTTGGACAAGTAATGCGAGGGGCGGCGCTGGGCAATCATCAGCGACAGCACCTGGCGTAGGGCCAGGCCACGTGCGGCCATGCTCTGGGGGTCGGTGGCGGTGGCGTTCAGGGCCTGGTTGACTTGGTCGAAGTCGGCGCCGTACCACACCCGCAGGCCCTCGGCCATGCCATGCACCTCGCCATGCCCAGGCACAGCCGACAGCGGTACGCTGTTGAGGTAGTCGCGCACGATGCGCTGGCGTGCCTCGGTGGTGTCGGGGCCGCCCTGGTAGGCACGCACGCTGGCAGAAATCATCTGCCGGATCTTCTCCGCGCCCGACACCGTCAGGCCGTCGGGTGAGTGGCGATATTTCTCCAGCTGTGTGGCCAGGGTGCTGCCGCCGGCAGACTGGCCGGGCAGGGCCAGGTACTTGGCGACCTGGCTGTAGGCGGCCTTGGCAAAGCGTGGCCAGTCCACTGCCGGGTTGTTACGTGGGTCCTGGGTATCCAGCAGGTCGCGGTTTTCGATGAACAGCAAGCTGTTGACCATCACGGGAGGGATCGCTGCAAAGTCCGGGTACAGGTGCTGGGGGTAGTTGTACTGGTACAGCGTGTCGCCGCGGCAGTCGGTGATCGACAGGCCGGCCTGGATTTTCTCGATATAGGGGGCGAACAGCCCATGATCGACGTAGTTCATCAATGCGGGTGAGAACTTCACCTGTTCGCTGATGAGGTAGTCGCGCTTGAGCAGGCGTGGCAGGAATTCACCCAGGGCGCTATAGCCCAGGCGTTTGTCGAACGGCCCGTCACCGGGGTAGATGATGGCATCGCTGGGACCGGGTTGCAGCGAATAGGTCAGTGTACTGGCCAGTTTGCTGAACTCGCGCGATTGCAGTTCAGAGGTACGGAATTCGTCATACGCGGCAACACCGATGGCAACCAGCGCCACCAGCAGGATGAGGATGATCAGCCGCCACCATAGCCGACGCTGACGGGGGGACTTGGGTTGTGGCGTCTCGGCCGGAGGTATCTCGGGTGCTTCCGTTCTGCTTGGTTCCGATTGCCACAGTGCGCCCATAATCTTCTATCCGGCCAAGTATTTTCGTCTTGCTTGTCTGAAGCTTAGACGTTGAGTGGATAGGGTGAAAAATTTGTAAGAAGAAGGAAAAAGTCATGTGGGGCTATGCGGCTTTGGTGTGGGTTCCTTCAACGGACGATGTTGCTATGGTGCCCCGGCGATTTTTGGGGCGTGTGGCGGCCCCAGAGTTCTAGCCAAATTTCTGCATATATACAGTGAAAACTCCTACAACGGTCTTCCTATACTGCTCGCCCCCTTCGCCTTGCCGGGCGCTCTACTCCGGCACACGGGCCGGTCCACAAGGCCAGCCTGGCAAGCCAATGCCACGCCTATCGGCTTGGTCGCGGCGGCACGAAGGTCAAATCCAATAACAAAATGAGGTTGTATTGCTATGCCAGTCGGCAACCACTCTGCCCACGGCCAGGCCACTGAAGGCGGCCCGCTCAAGCGTGAACTGGGCGAACGGCACATCCGCCTGATGGCGCTGGGCGCCTGTATCGGTGTCGGTCTTTTCCTCGGTTCGGCCAAGGCGATCGAAATGGCCGGCCCGGCCATCATGTTGTCCTACATCATCGGCGGCCTGGCCATTCTGGTGATCATGCGCGCCCTTGGTGAAATGGCCGTGCACAACCCTGTCGCCGGCTCGTTCAGCCGTTATGCCCAGGATTACCTCGGCCCATTGGCGGGCTTCCTGACCGGCTGGAACTACTGGTTCCTGTGGCTGGTGACCTGTGTTGCCGAAATCACGGCAGTGGCCATCTACATGGGCATCTGGTTCCCCGACGTTCCGCGCTGGATCTGGGCCCTGGCGGCGCTGGGCAGCATGGGCGCGGTCAACCTGGTGGCGGTGAAGGCTTTTGGTGAGTTCGAGTTCTGGTTCGCGCTGATCAAGATCGTCACCATCATCGCCATGGTGCTTGGCGGCATCGGCATCATTGCCTTCGGCTTTGGCAATGACGGTGTGGCAGTGGGGATCTCCAACCTGTGGAGCAACGGCGGTTTCATGCCCAATGGTGTGACCGGCGTGCTGATGTCGCTGCAGATGGTGATGTTCGCCTATCTGGGTGTGGAAATGATCGGCCTCACCGCCGGTGAAGCACGCAACCCGCAAAAGACCATTCCGCAGGCCATCGGCTCGGTGTTCTGGCGCATCCTGCTGTTCTACGTCGGCGCGTTGTTCGTGATCCTGTCGATTTACCCGTGGAACGAAATCGGTAGCCAGGGCAGCCCGTTCGTCATGACCTTCGAGCGCCTCGGCATCAAGACCGCTGCCGGCATCATCAACTTCGTGGTCATCACGGCGGCGCTGTCGTCGTGCAACGGCGGCATCTTCAGCACCGGGCGCATGCTCTATAGCCTGGCACAGAACGGCCAGGCGCCGGCGGCCTTCGCCCGCACCTCGAAGAACGGCGTGCCACGCAATGCGCTGCTGCTGTCGATCGGCGCGTTGCTGCTGGGCGTGCTGGCCAACTACCTGGTGCCAGAAAAGGTCTTCGTCTGGGTGACCTCGATCGCCACCTTCGGTGCGATCTGGACCTGGGTGATGATCTTGCTGGCGCAGCTGAAGTTCCGTGCCGGCCTTACCACTGCCGAGCGCAAGGCACTGAAGTACCGTATGTGGCTGTGGCCGTTGAGCTCGTATCTGGCACTGGCCTTCCTGGTGCTGGTGGTGGGGCTGATGGCGTACTTCGAGGATACGCGTGTGGCCCTGTACATCGGCCCGGCGTTCCTGGTGTTGCTGACAGTGCTGTATTACACGTTCCGCCTGGCGCCGAAAGACGCACAAGGTGTGACGAGTACAGCCTCCTGACCTGACGTGGGGCCGCTTTGCGGCCCCAGCGTTCTCTCAGGCCGCCACTTCGCTGTGCGGCTCGAAACTGTCCGCCCGGGCCAGTTGCCACATCCGCGAATAGAACTGGCCGTTCACCTCGCCGGTCAGCAGCTCACCTGGCTTCAAGAACACATGCATCTGCGAGAACAGCTTGATTTCGGTGGCCGAAATGCGCCGCACCAGGTGCTTGGCCTCCAGTTGTGCCGGATGCTCCAGGCCTGCCGCCGCCAGCATTTCTGCCAAGGCACGCAACGTGTTGTGATGGAAGTTCAGCACCCGCTGGGCTTTGTCGGGCACCACCAGCGCGCGCTGGCGCAGCGGATCTTGCGTGGCCACGCCGGTCGGGCATTTGTTGGTGTGGCAGCTTTGCGACTGGATGCAGCCGATGGCGAACATGAAGCCGCGTGCCGAGTTGGCCCAGTCGGCGCCAATGGCCAGCACGCTGGCGATGTCGAAGGCGCTGACAATCTTGCCGCTGGCGCCCAGCTTGATCTTGTCGCGCAGGTTCAGGCCGACCAGGGTGTTGTGCACGAACAGCAGGCCTTCACGCAGTGGCACGCCGATATGGTCGGTGAACTCCACGGGCGCTGCGCCGGTGCCGCCTTCCTTGCCATCGACGACGATGAAGTCGGGCAGGATGCCGGTTTCCAGCATGGCCTTGGCGATGCCCATGAATTCCCACGGGTGGCCCAGGCAGAACTTGAACCCCACTGGCTTGCCGCCGGACAGTTCACGCAACTGGGCGATGAACTGCATCATTTCGATCGGTGTCGAGAAGGCGCTGTGGCGCGACGGTGAGATGCAATCCTCGCCCATCAGCACGCCACGGGTTTCGGCAATTTCCTGGGTGACCTTGTGTTTGGGCAATATGCCGCCATGGCCGGGTTTGGCGCCCTGGCTCATCTTGATCTCGATCATGCGCACCTGAGGGCTGCGCGCCTGGGCGGCGAAGCGTTCGGGATCGAAGCGCCCATCTGGCGTGCGGCACCCGAAGTAGCCGCTGCCCAGTTCCCACACCAGGTCACCACCGTGCTCGCGATGGTAGGGGCTGATGCTGCCCTCGCCGGTGTCATGGTGGAAATTGCCCAGCTTGGCGCCCTGGTTGAGCGCACGGATGGCATTGGCGCTGAGCGAGCCGAAACTCATGGCCGAAATGTTGAAGATCGACGCGGAATACGGCTGGCCGCACTGCGGCCCACCGACGATGACACGGAAGCTGGTCGGGTCAGCCAGCGGTGCCGGGCGCATGGAGTGGCCGATAAACTCGAAACCGGATTCATATACGTCGATCAGGGTGCCGAAAGGTTTGTCCGAGGCTTCGTTCTTCGCCCGGGCATACACCAGCGAGCGCTGGGCGCGGGAGAAGGGCAGGGCATCGCTGTCGGACTCCAGCAGGTACTGGCGGATTTCCGGGCGAATGGCCTCGACCAGATAGCGGATGTTGCCGAGAATCGGGTAGTTGCGGCGTACGGCGTGGCGCTGCTGCAGCAGGTCGAACAGGCCGATCAGGCTGAGAATGCCTGTGGTCAGGGTGAACGGCCACAACCATTCGTGGTGGCTGAAGGGGAGGCTCGCCAGGGTGAACAGCACACAGGCGGCGAAGAAGGCATAACGACTGAGAAGTGACAGGCTCATACAGGGTCCTTGCGATGGCGCGGTCAGGCTCAGGGCCTGGGGGCAAACCCCGACCATAGCCAAGTTGCCGGGCACTGCAAAATAAAATCGGGGTAGCGAAAATCATTCTCGAGCGTAGGAGCGGGTTCACCCGCGAAAGGGCCGGGCCTGCTGGCCAATCTCCACCCGCCGTGCACCGTTGCCGCCGCTACCGTATTCGCGGGTAAACCCGCTCCAGGGTGTCGCGCAGCAGTTTTTGCCGCCAGCTTTCCTGCTCCTGTGCGGACGCCTCGACCAGATACGCGTAACGCCCGGCCATCCGCACCGCCACCGGTATCCCGTCGCGATACAGAAGCCGGTTGCCAATCACTGCCGGCACTTTCGCCCCAGGCAGCAACGAGCCGATCAGGTTCAGCGGGTCACCGGCGCTCACCACCTGCAGCGTTCCGTCCGGTTCACGTCGTCTCACTTGCCGCAGCAATACTACCGCCTCAGGCAAGGCGAACTGTTCACCGGCCAGCCCGGCAATGAAGCGCCCGCCCCGGATCTCGCCACGCGCTTCCAATCGGTGATAGCAGCGCAGCAGCTCACGCCAGGGCGGCAGTACATCACTCTCGCGCGCCAACAGCCGCCAGCAGATCACGCCATAGCGGCGCAGCAGCGTGCGGGCAATGTGCTCCAGGCGCTGGTCGTGATCCGGGGGCGCATCGCTGCGGCGCAGCAGGGCCCAACGTCCGGCATGCGCCATGCTGCTGGAAAGCGGCGGGTGGCCTCGGCGGCTGTTACGTGAGCTGCGCTTGGTTGCAGGCGTGATCAGGCTGCGCAAGCCAGTGAAACTGTCCGCCCTGGCCAAGCCCGAGCCCACCAGCTCCTGCAGTGCAGTTTCCAGTTCACTGGGCAGCAGGTGTGCCTCATGTGCCAGTTCATCGAAGAACAGCGCACCCTGGGTTTTCAGCGCTTCGTGCACACGTTGCGCACGTAGGCCAAGGGCGTCGACAGCAGGTGCGGGCGCCAGGCTGCGCCACGTGTTCAACTGGTCCCGCGGCAGCAACACCAGCGGGGTACTGGTCAACGTGCTGCTCGCCACTGTTGCCGCCAGCCGGCTCCAGGCAAACTGGCCGCTTCGGCAGGCTTCGTCGAGCCAGTGCGGACTGTAGTCTTTGATACGCGCCGGCAGCAGTTCCGCCTCCCAGGCCGCTGCGGCGCTGGGGAACCCTTGTAACTGGCCGAGCACTTCGGCCACCGCCTGCGGACCACGCAGGCGCTCGTCAGGCGCCAGGTGCTGCCAATCGAACAGAAAGCGCATGAAGTCTTGCAGGCTGACCGGTTCGATCTCGCGGCGCAGGCGTTTGACCGTGTAGCGGTGGATGCGTGCCAGCAAGTGGCGTTCGCACCATTGCAGGTCAGTTGCACCTGGGCTGAAATGCCCGCGCAGCACATAGCCTTCGGCTTCCAGGCGGGCCAGAGCCTGCTCGATATCGGTTACCGGTTTGCCCAATGGCGCAGCGATCTGCGCCAGGGTCTGGGGGCCATGGCCGCTCAGGCGGGCGCGCAGCAGTTCGCTCAGTGCGTGGTCGGGCTCGATGGGCTGGTCGAAGCCAGCGAGCCGTTCGAGCGCTGGCTCCCTGTGCGCTGTGGGGTACAGTGCCAGCAGCAGGTTCAGGCGTTCGCGGGCCAACCAGAGCTTGTCATCGGGCAGGCGCAAGGCACGCCCAGCCTTGGCCAGCTGCCTTAGCAGCAAATCCCAGCAGGGGTTGGCATCCCTCGACCTGACCGATGGCACCCAGGCTCATCAATGCCTCGTGCATTTCGTCGGGATTGGCCGGCTGTGGCCAGGCCTCGGCCGCGACGGCAGCAATGGCATCAGCGTCCAGCGCGCCCAGGTCGTCGCTACTGTGCACGTCGTTCCAGCGCCGGTTGAGCACCGCCTGGGTACGTCGTTCTTCCAGTGGCGCATCGTCCAGAAAGGCATAAGGCCGGGCGTTGAGAATCGCTGATGCCAGCGGCGAGGGGGCGGGCAGATCCCGGCACAGCAAGCGCACTGCACCGCTTTCCATACGCCGCAGCAGGGCCAGCCAGCCTTCGCTGTCCATCGCCTCGTGCAGGCAATCGTCGAGGGTTTGCTCGACCAGCGGATGGTCGGGAATCTGCCGCTCGCCGGCGATGTTCTCCAGGCAGGCGATCTGGTCAGGGAACACGGCGGCAACCAGGTCCTCACTCTTCATGCGCTGGATTTGTGGCGCCACCTTGCGTCCGCCCACAAAGCGCGGCAGTGCCATGGCCACGCCTGCATTCCAGCGCCAGCGCACGCCAAACAGCGGTGCATCGAGCAGGGCCTGGATGAGAATCGGCTCGGCGCTGCGGCTGTTCAGGTAGCGCCACACTTCGTCCAGCTCGAAACTGTGGCTGGTCGACAGTGACAGCACGATGGCGTCCTCGCTGGCGGCAGCCTGCAGTTCGAAGTTGAAGGTGCGGCAGAAGCGCTTGCGCAGGGCCAGGCCCCAGGCGCGGTTGATGCGGCTACCGTAGGGTGAATGAATGATCAGTTGGGTCCCGCCGGACTCATCGAAAAAACGTTCCATCACCAGCGTATCCTGCGAGGGCAGGGCGCCAAGCACTTCACGGGTGCGGGCCAGGTAGTCGAGCAACTGGCCCGCACAAGCTTCGTCCAGTTCGAAGGTCGCCTGCAACCAGGCCAGTACCTCCACCGTGTCGCCGCCTGCCAGCGCCAGTTGCTGGTCGATTCGCGCCTGCAGCCGGGCCACGGCGGCAGACAGCTCGTCACTGCGCCCCGGCGCTTCACCCAGCCAGAACGGAATGGTCGGTGGCAGGCCATGAGCATCCTCTACCCGCACCCGGCCCGGCTCGACGCGCAGAATGCGATAGGAGGCGTTGCCCAGCTGGAAAATATCGCCGGCAATGCTTTCCACGGCAAAGTCTTCATTGACGCTGCCGATGTTCAGCGCCTGCGGTTCCAGCAACACGGCGTAGTCGGCGTTGTCGGGGATGGTGCCGCCGCTGGTCAGCGCGGTCAGTTGGCTGCCACGTCGGCCACGCAGCGTGCCGCTCACTGCGTCACGGTGCAAGTAGGCACTGCGCACACCCTGGCGACCGTTGTAGCCCTCGGCGAGCATGCGCAGCAGGGCCTGGTAGTGGTGCTGGTCAAGCTCGGCGTAAGGTGTGGCCTGGCGCAGGCAATCCAGCAGTTCCTGTTCGTGCCAGGCCTGGTTGCTGGCTTCTGCGACGATCTGCTGGGCCAGCACATCCAGCGGTGCCCGGGGGATGTGCAGTGCGTCCAGTTCGCCCTGTCGAACGCAGTCAAGCAAGGCAACGCATTCGATCAGGTCATCGCGTGAGGTAGGGAACAGGCGCCCCTTCGGCACACCATCGACCTGGTGTCCAGCGCGGCCAACCCGTTGCAGGAAGGCGGCAATCGAGCCCGGCGAGGCGACCTGGCAGACCAGGTCGATATCGCCGATATCAATGCCAAGCTCCAGCGATGCGGTCGCTACCAGCACCTGGAGCTGGCCGCTCTTGAGCCGCTGCTCCGCATCCAGGCGCAGCGCTTTGGACAGGCTGCCATGGTGTGCGGCAACCGCCTCCTTGCCCAGCCGGTCGCTGAGGTGGCGGGTGATACGTTCGGCCAGGCGCCGGGTGTTGACGAATACCAGCGTGGTGCGGTGTTCACGGGCAAGGGTGGCCAAGCGGTCATACACCAGGCCCCAGACATCAATGGCCATCACCGCCCCCAGCGGTACCGGCGGCACTTCGATGGCCAGGTCACGCTTGCGGGCATGGCCGATATCGACAATGGCGCAGGGACGCCCGCTACCCACCAGAAACTGTGCCACCCGTTCGACCGGGCGTTGGGTAGCGGACAGGCCGATACGCCGCAGTGGCTTTTTGCACAAGGCTTGCAGGCGTTCCAAGGTCAGGGCCAGATGGGCGCCACGCTTGTTACCGGCCAAGGCATGGATTTCGTCGACGATTACCGTGTGCACATGGGCCAGGCCTTCACGGCCAGAAGCCGAGCCCATCAGCACGTAAAGCGATTCGGGGGTCGTCACCAGAATGTGCGGGGCCAGCTTGCGCATGGCGGCGCGTTCCTTCTGCGGCGTATCGCCGGTGCGTACCGCCGTGGTGATGCGTGGGGCGTTCAGGCCTTGCTCTGCAATGGCTTGGCTGATGCCTTCGAGCGGGGCCTGCAGGTTCAGACGAATGTCATTGGACAGGGCCTTCAGAGGTGAAACGTAGATCACCAGGGTCTGTGCGGGCAGTTCGCCCTGGTGCTTCATGCCTTCACGCAGCAGCTCATCAAGCACGGCCAGAAAAGCGCTCAGGGTCTTGCCTGAGCCGGTCGGCGCGGCCAGCAGCATGGATTGCCCGGCGTGGATCAACGGCCAGGCCTGTGCCTGGGCATCGGTGACCGTGGCGAAGTGGCGGCGGAACCAGGTGCTGACGGCAGGATGGAACAGCTCGAGCACCGGGTGGTGTTTGGCGGGCAGGTTCATGTGTTGTTTATGGAGGGTGTGCAACAGGTTGGCAAGGGGCCGCTCGTCTACCAGGCCGACACAGGAATGACCGGCCTTGTCAGGCCAATGACCCCATGGGATCCTCGCGGGTCATTTTATTCAGCGAGCCCACTTCATGCCCAACATCATCCGCATCGCCGCCGCCCTGCTGATCGACCCTCAGGGCCGCACGCTGCTGGTGCGCAAGCGTGGCACCGAGGCTTTCATGCAGCCAGGCGGCAAGATCGATGCCGGTGAAACGCCGGTACAGGCGCTGGTGCGCGAGTTGCAGGAGGAACTGGGCCTGCGCATCGACCCGGCTCAGGCTATGCACCTGGGCCAGTTCAGTGCCCCCGCCGCCAACGAACCAGGCTTCGAAGTGCAAGCCGAGCTGTTCCGTGTCGACAGCGCCGCTGCCGTGGTGCCGGCCGCAGAGATCGAGGAGGTGGTCTGGCTGGCAGCAGATCAGGCGCCCGTCATGCCACTGGCTCCCCTGACCCGCGACTTGATCCTGCCGCTGTATCGCCAGGCGCTCAACGCACCGCGCTGACGCCGTCGAGGGTGGCGAACGAGGTGTCCTTGGCCGTCAGCAAAAAGTCGCGCATGTAAGGGGCATCGAGCATGTCGGTGCGTACGGCGGCATAAAGCGTGGCAAACAGGCCTTTCTCGCCCAGGCGTTTGCCCTTCACATAGCCGCGCGAGCTGTACTCGTGCAGCGCCCAATGCGGCATGCCGCACACGCCACGGCCGCTGGCCACCAGTTGCATCATCATCACCGTCAGCTCCGAGGTACGCACGGCGGCTGGCTCGATATCGGCCGGCTCCAGGAAGCGCGTGAAGATGTCCAGGCGATCGCGCTCCACCGGGTAGGTGATCAGCGTCTGGTCGAGCAAGTCTTGCGGCACGATGTAAGGCTTGCTGGCCAGCGGGTGTTGGTTGGCCACTGCCAGCATCGCCTCGTAGGTGAACAGCGGCACGTAAGTGATGCCTGCCAGGTCCACCGGGTCGGAGGTCACCACCAGGTCAAGGTCGCCGCGGGCCAGGGCCGGTAGCGGGGCGAAGGCAAAGCCCGAGGCCAGGTCCAGTTCCACTTCCGGCCAGGCATCACGGAACTGGTCGATGGTCGGCATCAGCCACTGGAAGCAACTGTGGCATTCAATAGCCATGTGCAGGCGTCCGGCAGTGCCTCCGGCCAGGCGTGCGATGTCACGTTCGGCACTGCGCAGCAACGGCAGGGTGGCATCAGCCAGTTGCAGCAGACGCAGCCCGGCGCTGGTGAAGCGGATTGGCTTGGTCTTGCGCACGAAAATCGGGAGGCCCAGGCGCTCTTCCAGCTCCTTGAACTGGTGCGACAACGCCGACTGGGTCAGGTGCAGGCGTTCGGCGGCCTCCACCAGGCTGTCGGCTTCGCGCAGGGCATGAAGGGTTTTCAGGTGACGGATCTCCAGCACAGATGACTCCGGGGTGTGGAATTGAAGAAACAGGGAATGAATTGAGTTTCTCTCATGATGCGGCATCTGTCGACTGGGCGATCGTCGCACCGCCTGGCGGGAGTCATAAAACTGTCACCGAACTGTGGCAGCGCGCCCGAACAGAATTCATCAGACTCGCGCTCTACTGGGGATCTGCATTCTGGTGTTTCTTTCATGCGGGCTTTTTGGCTTTTTCTTTTCTTTCTGTTCAGCGCACCGGCGAGTTTCGCCGAACAGCGCTGTGACGCCCAGGTGCCGGTGCAGCGTGCCGAACTCGGTGCCGTCAGCCTGGTGTACCAGAGCGTCGGTGCGCCACGCGACCCGGCCTTGCTGCTGGTCATGGGCTTGGGCGGACAGCTGATTCATTGGCCAGACGACGTGGTCGAAGCATTGTGTCGCCAAGGTTTTCGGGTGATCCGCTATGACAACCGCGATGTCGGCCTGTCACGCTGGAACCAGGTGCCACCGCACGCCAACCTGACGCTCGAACTGTTGCGTTACAAGCTGGGCCTGCCCGTGTCGGCGCCCTACACGCTGACTGATATGGCCGATGACGGCTTGCACCTGATGGACGCGTTGGGCGTGCGCCAGTTTCATGTATTGGGTGTGAGCATGGGCGGCATGATTGCCCAGCACCTGGCGGCGATGGCGCCCGAGCGTGTGCGCAGCCTGACGCTGGTCATGTCCAGTTCAGGGGCGGCGGGGCTCCCGGCGCCGGACCCGGCGCTGGTGCAGTTGCTGGCCCGGCGCAGCGCACCGAACCGTGAAGTGGCAATCGAGCAGCAGGCCGACCTGCTGGCGGCCTTGGGCAGCCCTGAGGTACGGGACGACCGCGAGGTGTTGCTGCACCAGGCGGCGCAGGCCTACGACCGGGCGTTCAACCCTGACGGGGCCAAGCGCCAGATCATGGCGATACTGGCCGAGCCGAGCCGCGTCGAGTTGCTCAACCAGTTGCGAGTGCCGACCCTGGTGGTACACGGCACGGCTGATCCGTTATTGCCGGTGATGCATGGCGTGCACTTGGCGGCGCATATCCGGGGCAGCCAGTTGCGCTTGATCCCGGGGCTGGCGCACCGTTTCCAGGAGCCGTTCAAGGCGCCGTTACTGGGGGCGGTGTTGCCTTATTTGCAGGCGCACAGGCAAGAGGTCACGCACATCGCAGGGCTCTGAATCGGCGTCGATTTCGCTCAGTGCATCCGCACCCACACAGTCACCAGCACGGTCGCGGCGATCAGCCAGGCCACTGTGGCCAGCGCCATCGAAGCCTCGAGGCGCAAGCGGTCGACCAGTACATACAGGGTTGCCAGGTACACGAAATACGGAATGATCGACCACATGCCAAACAGGATGGTGGTCTTGAGGTCGGCAATGCTGCGCCCCTTGCCGACGATGTAGTGGGCAATCAGGGCGAAGGTGGGGAACAGCGGCACCAGCCCTGCGATGTAGTAGTTGCGCGTTTTCGACAGCACTGCCAGCAACAGCACCACGCCTGCGCCCAGGGCCGCTTTGAATACCAGGTCCACGTTGTTTTCCAGTTTGGGTTCAGTCAGGCGAGGCCGTATTTTTTCACTTTGTCGAACAGCGTGGTCTTGGCCATGCCCAGCTCCTGGCTGGCCTGGCTCAGGTTGCCACCCGTGCGTTGCAGGGCATCAGTGAGCAGGTTGCGTTCGAATGCTTCCACCGCCTCGGCAAAAAGCAGGCCTTGGTTGGCACCACCGCTGGGGCCTTTCTTGAACGCTGGCAGGCCGAGGGCATAGCGTTCGGCCACGTTGCGCAACTCGCGCACGTTGCCTGGCCAGTCGTGGGCCATCAGGCGCGACAGGGGCTGGCTGTCCAGTGTCGGTGTTTCCCGATCGAAGCGCAGGGCCGACTGCTGCAGGAAATGTTCGAACAACTGCAGGATGTCTTCACGGCGCTCACGCAGCGGCGGCAGCTCCAGGGTGACCACGTTCAGCCGGTAATACAGGTCGCTGCGGAACTGGCCGCTCTGGCCCAGGGCATCAAGGTCCGCCTTTGTCGCGGCGATCACCCGGCAATCCACCGGGATGCTCTGGTTCGAGCCCAATCGTTCCAGGGTGCGCTCCTGCAGCACGCGCAGCAGCTTGATCTGCAGGTTGATCGGCATGCTCTCCACTTCATCGAGGAACAGCGTGCCGCCGTTGGCATGTTCGATCTTGCCGATGCGGCGTTTGCCGGCACCGGTGAAGGCGTTGGCCTCGTGGCCGAATATCTCGCTTTCAAACAGGTTTTCCGGCAGGCCGCCACAGTTCAGCGCCACGAACGGGTGGCTCTGGCGACGGCTGAAGTCGTGCAGGCAGCGTGCGACCAGCTCTTTGCCGGTGCCGGTCTCGCCTTCGATAAGCACGTTGGCTGAGGTGTCGGCGACGTTGGCGATCAGTTCGCGCAAGTGCTCCATGGCCGGTGAGCGACCAATGATGCGTCCCTCCAGGCTGCTCTGTTCGGCCAGCTGGCGGCGCAGGGCCACCACTTCGCGTGACAGCCCGCGCTGTTCCAGCGCGCGGCGTACCACGTCGACCAGGCGCTCGGGGGAGAACGGTTTTTCCATGAAGTCGTAGGCGCCGTTACGCATGGCGCCAACGGCCATGTCGATATCGCCATGGCCAGTGATCAGCACCACCGGCAGGCTGCGGTCACGGGCCTTGAGGCGATTGAGCAGCTCCAGGCCATCAATACCCGGCAGGCGGATATCGCTGACGACAATGCCGGCAAAATCGTCGCCGATGCGTTCCAGCGCCTGTTCGGCGCTGCCTACGCCCTCGCAGGCGATATCCTCCAGGGCCAGCGCCTGCTGGCAGCCGAGCAGCACATGCGGGTCGTCTTCGACGATCAGGACGGTAAGAGGCGCTTGGTTCATGGATGCTCTGCCGATTCGCTAGGGGGTGAAACCAGAGGCAGGGCCAGGACGAAGGCCGTGCCGCCTGTGACGGGATGCTCGACGTTCAGGCTTCCCTTGGCGGCGGCGGCAAGGCTCGCCGACAGGGTCAGGCCCAGGCCCAGGCCATGCTCGCCCGGTTTGGTGGTAAAGAAAGGTTCGAACAGGTGCTTGCGCGCTTCGGGGTCGATACCGTGGCCGTTGTCGCGCACCTGCAAACGGTACTTGTCACCCTGCAACTCGCCTTCCAGCCATAGCTCAGGCTGCGGTTGCGCGGCCATGGCGTCAAGGGCATTCCCGATCAGGTTGACCAGAATCTGCTCCAGGCGGGTCTGGTCGATGGCCAGTTGCTGGTCCTCGAACTGGTGGTGCAATTGCAAATGACAGGCACTGATGCGGTTGGCCAGCACCTGCAGGGTGGCCTCTACTGCCTTGGCCAGTGAAGCCTGGCCGCTGTCATCGCCGCGCCGGGCGAACGAGCGAAGGCTGGCGGTGATGCGGCCCATGCGGTCGATCAGGTCATTCATGGTGCGCAGGTTGGTGCTGGCGGTTTCCAGCGCCCCGCGCTCGAGGAAGCGCACTGTATTGCCAGAAAGGGTGCGCAGCGCAGCCAGTGGCTGGTTCAGCTCGTGGGCAATGCTGGTGGACATCTGCCCGATGGCGGCCAGCTTACCTGCCTGCACCAGCTCATCCTGGGCGTGGCGCAAGGTCTGCTCGGCATGCCGGCGCTCGCGAATCTGGCCCTTGAGGCGTTCGTTGCTGGCGCGCAGGTCGGCGGTGCGTTCGGCAATCCGCCGCTCCAGCTGGCTGTTGGCCTCTTCAAGGGCTTCGCGGGCCGCCAGGCGGGTGGCGATCACTTTGCGCCGCTCGTTCCAGGCAATGCCGAGGATCGCCAGCAAGGCAAAGGCCACGCCCACCAGAATGCCCTGCACCATGGATTCGCGACGCAGGTCCTGCAGTGGGGTCAGCAGGGTGAAATGCCAGGGGGTGTCGACCAGGCGCCTGGTTTGCGCCAGATAGGCCACTTCGTGCGGTTTGCCATGAGCGGTTTCGGTGTTGGCCGGGAAGGTCAGTTTTTCCACACCATCGGCTAGGGTTTCCCGGGCCAGGGGCTGCAATTCGTTCAGCGGCCACCAGTAGTACTGCAGGCTTCGCGCCAGTCGCTCCTTGATTTGCGGGGTCAGCGGGCGCACCGACTTGAGGCGCCGGGCCGGGTCGCTGGAGAGAATGATGATGCCATTCTCGTCGCTGACGAACGCCTCCAGGCGGGCACGCTGCCAGCGCTCCTCGAGGGTGTCCAGGCGCACCTTGATCACCGCAACGCCTATGATCTTGCCGTGCTCCTCAAGCCCATGGGCCAGGTAATAGCCAGCCTCGCCCGTGGTACTGCCGATGCCGTAGAACCGCCCTGGCTCGCCGCGCACGGCAGTCTGGAAGTAGGCGCGGAACGACAGGTCTTCACCCAGGAACGAGTCGGCATCGCGCCAGTTGCTGGTGGCCTGTACCCGGCCATTGGTGTCGAGGACGAAGATGGCCCGACTGCGACTGCGACGGTTCAGGCCTTCAAGGTATTCGTTGACCGTCTGGCGTGAGGCGCCGTCCGGGTCGGTGAGCAGGTGCGAGACGCTGTCTTCCAGCTCCAGCAGGCTCGGCAAGTAGGTGTACTTGCTGATTTCGCTTTCGACCGTGCGTGCGTGCAGCTCCAGCTGGCGTTCCCCGTTTTCGCTGAGGGTGCGGATACCATTGCTCTCGCTGATCAGGTAGCCAGCCATTCCCAGGCCGACCATCAGCAGGATGATCAGTGGTGGTAACAGCAATTGACGGATCAGGCGGGAATTCACGGCAGGCTTGGCAGGGCGAAGTAGCGAGGGATCGCATTTCATCACAGTGGCCTTGTTACGACCAGCTTCCGCTGCCTGGTGGGTCCCTGGCAGCGGAAGCTGTGGCCGGGTCAGTGCTGCAGGATCTTGCTGAGGAAGTGCTGGGTGCGCTGGTCGCGGGCGCTCTGGTCACCGAAGAACTCTTCCTTGGTGCAGTCTTCGATGATGCTGCCCTTGTCCATGAAGATGACCCGGTTGGCGACTTTGCGGGCAAAGCCCATCTCGTGGGTTACGCACATCATGGTCATGCCTTCTTGGGCCAGTTGCACCATCACGTCCAGTACCTCGCTGACCATTTCCGGGTCCAGTGCGGAGGTAGGTTCGTCGAACAGCATGACGATCGGGTCCATCGCCAGGGCGCGGGCGATTGCCACGCGCTGCTGCTGGCCACCGGAGAGCTGGCCGGGGTGTTTCTTGGCATGGGCACTGAGGCCTACACGGTCGAGCAGCGCCAGGCCCTTCTTGGTGGCTTCCGCCTCGCTGCGGCCCAGTACCTTGCGCTGGGCAATGGTCAGGTTCTCGGTGATGGTCAGGTGCGGGAACAGCTCGAAGTGCTGGAACACCATGCCCACGCGCGAGCGCAGCTTGGGCAGGTTGGTCTTCGGGTCGGCAATCGAAGTGCCATCGACCACGATGTCGCCCTTCTGGAACGGCTCCAGCGCGTTGACGCACTTGATCAGGGTGGACTTGCCCGAGCCCGACGGGCCACAGACCACCACCACCTCACCTTTCTTGACCTCGGTGCTGCAGTCGGTCAGTACCTGGAAGTCGCCGTACCACTTGTTGACGTTCTTGATGGAAATCATACGGAGATCCTTTTTTGCAGGCGCTTGACCAGCCACGAAGCGGAGAAGCTGATGAGGAAGTAGACGACGCCGGCGAAGATCAGGAACTCATGGGAGCGCCCGATGATGTCGCCGTTGGAGCGTGCCGAGTTGAGGAAGTCGACCAGGCCCACGGTGTATACCAGCGAGGTGTCCTGGAACAGGATGATGCTCTGCTGCAGCAGCAGCGGGGTCATCTTGCGGAAGGCCTGGGGCAGGATGATCAGGCGCATGGTCTGCGCGTAGTTCATGCCCAGCGCTTGTGCGGCGCCCATCTGGCCCTTGGAGATCGACTGCACACCGGCGCGGACGATTTCGCAGAAATACGCGGCCTCGAACATCATGAAGGCGACCACGCAGGAGGTGAAGGCACCCACCGGGGTATCTTCGCCGGTGATCCAGCGCAGCACGAACGGTACCGCCAGGTAGAACCAGGTGATCACCAGCAGCAGCGGAATCGAGCGGAAGTAGTTGACGTAGGCGCCGGCCAGGTTCGACAGCAGTTTGCTTGACGACAGGCGCATCAGTGCCAGGATGGTGCCCAGCACGATACCGCCGATGACTCCCATGACCATCAGTTTGAGGGTCATGACCATGCCCTCCCAGAGGGCAGGCAGGGCGGGGATGATTTCGCTGAAATCCATTTCCATTTACTTGCCCCCCACGGAAATCAGGCCAGGCACGGCGACTTTCTTCTCGACCATGCGCATGAGCAGCATCAGGCCCATGTTCAGGGTGAAGTAGATCAGCGTGGCCAAGGTGAACGCCTCGAACAGGTTGGCGGAAAACTCTGCGGTCTGTTTGGTCTGCGCGAGCAGCTCCATCAGGCCGATCAGCGACGCCACCGAGGAGTTCTTGAATACGTTGAGGAACTCGGAGGTGAGCGGCGGAATGATGATCCGGTAGGCTTGCGGCAGCAGCACATTGTTGTAGATCTGCGGGAGGCTGAAGCCCATGGCGCGGGCGGCAGCTTCCTGGCCTTTGGGCAGCGCCTGGATACCGGTACGCACTTGCTCACAGACGCGCGCGGCGGTGAACAGGCCCAGGCAGATGACCACGCTGATCAGCGCCGAAGTGGTCGGGTTGAGGTCCTGCTTGAACCATTCCTGCAAGCCTTCTGGCAGCAGGTCCGGTACCAGGAAGTACCAGATGAACAGTTGCACCAGCAGTGGCACGTTGCGGAACAGTTCCACGTAGGCGGTGGCGATACCCGATACCAGGCGGTTCGGTACGGTACGCATGACACCGAGGAGCGACCCCAGCAGCAGCGCGATGATCCAGGCGGTGATGGCGATGGCGATGGTCCAGCCCAGGCCGGTGATGTACCAGTCCAGATAGGTTTCGCTGCCCACGCCGGTGGACTTGAAGAACACGCCCCAGTCCCAGTTGTAATTCATCGGGATTTCCCCTCAGACGGTTGTTTCACGGGCACCTTCGAGCATCCGGGGGCGCAAGGCGCCCACGGATGAAAGGTTAGACACTAATGAGTGGCCTGCAGAATTGATTCGTGCTCGTGAGCACCAGGCCACTATTTACTGAGGATCAGGACTTCTTCTCGTCCGCAGCCTTGTCGGTCGGCTCGGCGATCAGTTTTTTCAGCTCTTCGCTCATCTGGAAGTTGAGGTTCAGACCTTTAGGCGGGATCGGCTGCATGAACCACTTCTCGTAGCTCTTGTTGACTTCGCCCGACTTGAAGTAGGCAACGATGGCGTCGTCGACCGCTTTTTTGAACGCAGCGTCATCCTTGCGCACCATGCAGCCGTAGATTTCGTACGACTGAGGGGTACCGGTGATGACCCAGTCCGCTGGCTTGCGCGCCTTGGCCATTTCACCGGCGAGCAGGGCGTCGTCCATCATGAAGGCCACGGCGCGGCCGCTTTCGAGCATGTTGAAGGCTTCACCGTGGTCCTTGGCGGAAATCACGTTCATCTTCATCTGCTTGTCGGCGTTCATCGCCTTGAGGATGCGCTCGGAGGTGGTACCGGCGGTGGTCACCACGTTCTTGCCGGCCAGGTCCGGGAAGTCTTTGTATGCCGGCTGACCGTCCTTGACCTTGGTCAACAGGCGGGTACCGACTTCGAAGATGCCGACCGAGAAGCCAACCTGTTGCTGGCGCTCGACGTTGTTGGTGGTGGAGCCACACTCCAGGTCGACGGTGCCGTTCTGCACCAGCGGAATACGGGTTTGCGAGGTGACCAGGTTGTAACGGACCTTGATGTCCGTGCCCAGTTGCTTTTTCAGCGCGTCGACGACGGCCAGCTGGATGTCATGCGAGTAACCGACGGGCTCGGGTTTGCCGGCCAGGTAGGAAAATGGAATGGAGGAGTCGCGGTGCCCCAGCGTGATGGTGCCCGATTCCTTGATCTTCTTCAGGGTGCCGGTGAGCTCCTCGGCCATGGCCGGCGAAGCGATGACTGCAGCCGCGATGGCTGCGCCCAGCAATTGACGAACGATACGCATCAAATTTTCCTCGACGTGTTTGTTTTTTTTATGGAGCCGTTGGCGGACTCTTCGTTCAACGAATACAGCAAGAAGCGGGTGCATTCGGCTACCAAGTGTAGAGCATGACTCGTGCCAAGCCCTGCTGTCGACCTTAAACCACTGGTATTGCTCGTGCTTGACAGTCTCGACCTCTCTCCGGGGTTCGCCAGGCCGAATAAACAGCGATTGCTCGTTCGGTTATCCGAACGCATGGGCTGCCAACCTATCCCGGTATCGCTTGCGGTAACTATGCAGTGCGCGGCAAGGGCTCAGACGTAGTGAGCTTTGCTCTTTGCCTGGAGAGTTCCACAGATGTCACCGCACCGGCTCCCGAACGATTCCATCGATAGCCTGATCGCCCAGAATTTGCCTGGATGGCTAGTCGACCACGCCCAACCGGAAAGGCTCGATGCGTTACGTAATGCCCTGAGTCGCCAGGCGCACTGCAATGCGCGGCTTGGCCCGATCCTCCAGGCCATCCCTTCTTTGCAGGCCTACGCAGCAGCGTTGCTCAAAACGAAACTGCGCAAGAGCGGCTTCAGCAACCCGGACGTGACGGGCTGGAGGGTACGGGTCTCGCAGCGGCTGTTGCTGCCCAGCGCTTCGCCTGTGCTGCTGCGGCCCACCTATGTTCGCCGCTCCAGGCGGTCATTGCTGGAGGCGGCGCTGCATAACTATCATCGCAGGGAGACACGCCCCGGGCTCACGCTCAAAGGTGAACTGGTCGATGGCAACGGTAACCGCCTGCCGATGAGCTTCCACGCGTTTGCCTCCGCATGTCGCGAGGTCGACGCAGGGGGCAAGTACCAGGCGTTGCTCACCCACCATCTACAGCCTGAAGATGGCCCGGAGGATGAGCCGGGCCAGGCCGTTTCCCGCTTGCACGGTCTTTTCGAGGCGAGTTTCAAGGCCCATTTCGAGGTGGCGATGCGGGTCGCTGCGTTGAAACAGGACATTGACGAGCGCACGTATTTTTTTCTGTTGCCACTTATTGCCGATAAGCCGGTGGTGCCTGCGCTGGTGGGCACTGTGGTGCCCCGACAGTTGTACCTGCTGGGCCGCCCGGTTCAAGGCGTGCTGACGCTGGAAGTGCGTCCGTCAGCTGACGCAGTGGAGTCGGTGGTGCTCTGGATACCCGATGACCCTCATCAGCCCGTCTCCCGTCATGCCAGCTGGGATGCACTCGACAAGTACCTCGGTAAGCGCTTCCGTACGCCGGCCTATCGGCGCTTTTTCGCGCGCTTCATTACCGAGCGTGAGCGCATCAATTTCTATCGGGTATTGAACGAGCGGGTCGCGCAGGCATCGACAGCCGGGGTGGAACTCGACGCCCGTTCTGCACCGATCACTGACGCACCGTTCGTACACCTGCGTCGGCAATGCCTCGCCAAGATCAGGGATGACGCCAGGGTGCTCGCCGTGCCCACCGATGTCGAAGATGACGAAGACCGTGAAGCGCGCATGCAGGGCTACAAAGAGCTGGGTTTGAATGTGCTGAACGTGGCGGGGGCGTTCGTGCCTGTGCTTGGCGAAGTGCTGCTGGTGGCAAACGCGGTTCAGATTGCTGACGAAGTTTATGAAGGGTATGAAGATTGGCGCATGGGTGACCGCGAAGGGGCGTTGAACCACCTGTTCAACGTTGCCGCAAACGTCGTGGTCGGCGGGATGATCGCTGCTGGCAGCAAAGTGGCCGTGCGTGCCCTTGAGCGTCTGGCCTTCGTGGATGACTTGGCACCGGTGTGCAACTCCGCAGGCAAGGTCAGGCTCATGGCCACGGATCTGCCCGGTTACGATGCCCAACCGTTGCGGGGTGTCGGCGCACAGGAATGGTTGTGGCACCTTGATGAGGGGCGTTATCGGGTGATGGAGGATCCGCAGGATGGTCGCTCCAGGATCCTGCACCCTGGTCGTCCCAGTGCCTATCGCCCTGTGATCGAGCAGAATGGTGCCGGTGGCTGGCGCCATGAACTCGAAGCTCCACAGTACTGGGAAGGGCGGGCCAATCTGATACGCCGTTTGAGTACGCCCCTGGCAGAGCTACCGGAACCGACATGTGACTACCTGCTCCAGGTGACAGGGCTGAGTGAAGCGCAGATTCGCCGTTTGCACGTCGAGCACATGGGCGCACCTGCACGGTTGCTCGATGCCCTGGAGCTTTATCAGGCACATGAATTACACCCGGACTTCAGCGCGCCGCGACTGGCGCAGTACGTTGCTGATCGGCAAGTGCAGCCCAATGGCATCGAGCGGATACTGCGGCGCACTTTCCCCGGCCTGTCGGCTCGCTGTACCCGTGAGCTGCTTCAGCAATGCAGCGGTGCGCAGCTCGATACGCTCAGCAACGCGCAGCGGATCCCTTTGGCAGTGGCCGAGCGTGCACGATGGTCGCTGCGCGAAAGCCGTCTGGACAGGGCCTGTGCCGGTTTGCGCCTGCCGCGTTGCGTCAATCCGGACACCGAACGCCTGGCTTTGGGCTTGCTCGAGCGTCAGCTGAAATGGCCGGACACCCTGCGCATCGAACTGCGCGAAGGTAGCCCGAGTGGCCGGTATCTGGCCGGTATCGGCGCAGAGTCTGCGCAGGATGTACGGTGTATCGTGCGCCGCGGCGACGGCTATCGCTACGCCGGTCAAGGTACATCCGGCCCCTACCTGGCGGCACTGTTGGCTGCGCTGGACGAGACGCAGACAGCCGATCTCGGCGATGCCGCTGTCAGTCCAGGCGCCCTGGGCTCGTTGCTGATCGAGGCCGCTGCCGGTGATCGTACCCAAGCGGCTGAGCTCTGTGGCATGCCGCGTCTGGGCGTTGGCCTGCGACCCCCGACCCGTTTCGGGGATGGGCGTATCGGGTATGCCTTGAGTGGGCGAGGCGAGAGCAGTCGGCGTGCCATAGGGCGTGGTATTCACCAAGTGTTTCCGACGATGACAGACGGGGAGCTACAAGCCTATCTGCTTGACCTCATGGAGCGGCGAGTAGGGTTGTGGGAGCACTACAGCCAGCTGACGGGGCAGTTGGCGCGCCTGCGTCAGAGCCTGCGCCAGTGGCGCAGGGATGCCAGTAACCCACTGGACGCTTTACGCCGCCGTCGGGTCGCTACTGCCGTACGGCGAAGCTGGCGGCGCAAGATAACCGACGAGGCCGGGGACTACGCGCTGATCATCAGCGGAGAGCGTATCGGGAGTCTGCCCGAATTACCGGAGGGGGTGAGCTTTGATCATGTGCGACGGCTGATCCTCAGTGATCTGGGCCTTGGTGAAATCAATGCGGACTTTCTTCGCCGTTTTCCCAACCTGATTGAACTCGACCTGTCCGGCAATCGCCTGACTGCGATCCCTCACGGCATTGAACATATGCCCCGCCTGCGGCAGCTGAACCTGCGCCGTAACAGCGTGATAATGGATGAGGCCGGTGAATTGCGTCTTGCCGGGATGAGTGCGCTGCGGTACCTGGACCTCAGCCACAACCCGTTGGGAAGGGCGCCGGTACTGACGCGCCTGGGCAATTTGCGTGAAGTCAACCTGCGCTCTGCTGGCCTTGAGGCGTTGCCTGAGCAGATCTCATTTCGTGCCCATGTGGACGTGCGTAACAACAACATTCGCACACTGCGCCGAGAGTTGCAGCAGCTGCGCCGGCAGGTGCACCAGTTGTCCTTGCACGATAATCCACTTGGCGAAGCTGACGCATTGCTGCTCGATGAGGCACGAGGTGTGGCCCCGGGCCAGTGGGGGTCAGCGTCCGCACGCCATCGCGCCATTGACAGTGACCTGTTCAATACCTGGGCCAACAGCACAGCCGACGCTGAACGTGATCGCCAGCAGGCCATATGGACAGCGCTGCTTGAGGAACCGCACTCAGATGGAATGTTCCGCTTTCTGGCAGACTTCGTCCACGGCGAGGACTTTGAACAGCACCCTGGGCATTACCGCAGCCGAATCTGGCGAATTCTGGAAACGTGTGAGCAGCACGAGCAGTTGCGTCACCAGTTGTTTCTCGAGGCGTCTGGTCCACGCAGTTGTGAAGACCGCCTGCTGCTGTTGCTGGAGCAGATGGAGCTTGGGGTTCTGGTGTTGCGCGCCGTCGAAGACGCGCATGGCAGTCGGATGGAAGCTCGCTTGCTAAGCCTGGCGCGTGGTTTGTTTCGCCTGGACGAGGTTGACCGCCACGCGACGTTGCACGTGCAACGCATGCATGCCGAGCACGCCCCACATATCGATGAAATTGAGACAAGGCTGTTTTACCGACAGCGGCTTGCGCGTCCATTGGGCTTGCCGATCGAGCTCGACGAAATGCACTACCCAAGTTTTGCAAACGTGACCACCAGCAACCTGCTGCGGGTCCAGGACGCGGTTTTACAAAATGAGTCGACGGATGCCCTGATTGCCTCGCTGGCACAGCGGCCTTTCTGGGAGCAATACGCGCGCGAGTTTCATGCGCAGCGATTTGAAGACCTGGTACAGCCACTGCACCAGCGTATGGAGGCCCTGCAGGCTCAGGTAGATGAGCAAGTGATCAGCGAAAACGAGTTTCTGCAACGCTGTGAAGCACTGAAGGCTGATTTCGATCGCAGCGAGCGGGCATTGCTGGCGCGGTTGGCGCGTGAAGCCTACGAGCGCTGGGCGAATACGCCCCCTTGACGGATCAAGAGGGCTTCACCGTAGGTATCAGGCTGCGCGGCTATTCGCCCGCACCTTGCGGGCTTGTTGCAGATACGCCTCCAGGGCCATCTGCTCCTGCGCGGTCAGCGACAGGCCCAGCTTGGTGCGACGCCAGATAATGTCAGCGGTTTGCTCTGCCCATTCCTCCTCCAGCAGGTAATCCACCTCGCGGGTGAACAGCCCGGCCCCGATAGCCTGCCCGAGGTCTTCGGGGCCGTGAACGCCATCGAGCAGCCGCCACACGCGGCTGCCGTAAGTGAGCACCCAGCGTTTGGCCAGGTCGACAGGCAACCAGCCGCAACGTGCCAGTACGGCATCGATCAGCGCCTGTACCGTTGTCATGCCCTCTGCGCCCGGTAGTGGCGCACTGGCGGTCCAGGGGGCGCGCATCTGAGTGAAGAAGGGCTTGAGTTCAGCCATGGCCGATTCGGCCAGCTTGCGGTAGGTGGTGAGCTTGCCGCCGAACACCGACAGCAGCGGTGCCTGGCCAACCTCTGCCGAAAGGGCGAGTGTGTAGTCCCGGGTCACCGCCGAAGGGTTGTCCGACTCGTCGTTGCACAGCGGCCGAACGCCGGAGTAGGTATGCAGGATGTCGGCTTGGCTCAGTTGGTGGTTGAAGTGCTCGTTGACGACCTTCAACAGGTAATGTGTTTCCTGCTCGGTAATGGCGACCGCGGCCGGGTCGCCGCTGTATTCCCGGTCAGTGGTGCCGATCAGGGTAAAGCGGTCCAGATACGGGATGCAGAAGACGATGCGCTGGTCTTCATTCTGCAGAATGTAGGCATGTTCGCCTTCATACAGGCGCGGCACGATAATGTGGCTGCCCTGGATCAGGCGGATGCCGTAAGGCGCATCGAGCTTGAGGTCGTCCTTGATGAAGCTGGCCACCCACGGGCCGGCGGCGTTGACCAGCGCGCGGGCATGGATCGTCTGGAGGCTGCCATCGGCGTGCTGTAGCTCTACCTGCCACAAGCCCTCTACACGTTCGGCGCGCAAGCAGCGGGTGCGGGTGCGGATATGGGCGCCAAGCTCACGGGCCGCCATGGCGTTGAGTACTACCAGGCGGGCGTCATCGACAGCGCAGTCGGCGTATTCGAAGCCGCGGGTGATTGCCGGCTTCAGCGGGTAGCCCGGGCCAAAGCGCAGGCTGCGCGAGGCGCCAAGGCGCTTGCGCTTGCCCAGGTGGTCGTAGAGGAACAGGCCGGCGCGGATCATCCATGCAGGGCGCAGGTGCGGGCGGTGCGGAAGCACGAAGCGCATAGGTTTGACGATGTGGGGCGCCTTCGCCAGCAGCACTTCGCGTTCAGCCAGGGCCTCGCGTACAAGACGAAATTCGTAGTGCTCCAGGTAGCGCAGGCCACCGTGAATCAGTTTGCTGCTGGCTGACGACGTGTGTTGGGCCAGGTCGTCTTTTTCGCAAAGGAAGACCTTCAAGCCGCGACCAGCGGCGTCGGCAGCGATGCCCACGCCATTGATGCCACCGCCGATTACGGCAAGGTCATAGCAGTTGGCTGTTGGGGGCTGGGACGAAACTGGCTGGGACACGGGCAAGGCCTCCTGAGGCTGTTCACATCGAATGTGAACATTGATGTTCGTTTGCGAAAATATTAGCGCAACAGAACGCCGGTCGCCAGTCAGTCTCTATAGAAAAAACTGATCAAATGACAATGAAGTGAACATTTACGAAAATTCAGGGGGTACGGCTTGGGTGAGGGGGCGCTTGCTCACGCAGACACCAAAAGTCTGGCGGCATGCACCCACCAGCCCTCAGACCACCTCAAGCCTGATCTTGTTCTGGTTCAACAATTGGGTAAGGGCCGGGGTTGGTGTCCGGTCGGTCACCAGGCAGTCGACCAGGTCGATCGAGCCCAGGCGCACCATGGCATTGCGCCCGAACTTGCTGGAGTCGGCGGCGAGGATCACTTGCCGGGCATTGGCAATGATGGCTTGCGACACCCGCACTTCCTGATAGTCGAAATCGAGCAGGCTGCCATCCTCGTCGATACCGCTGATGCCCACCAGGGCGAAGTCGACCTTGAACTGGTTGATGAAATCGACACTGGCCTGGCCGACGACACCACCATCTCGGCGCACCGTGCCACCTGCCACCAGCACTTCGAAATCGTCCTTGGCGGCCAGGATCGCCGCCACATGCAAGTTATTGGTGATGACTTTCAGGTGGCTGTGGTTGAGCAGCGCCCGTGCGATCGATTCGGTGGTGGTGCCGATGTTGATGAACAGCGACGCATGGTCGGGAATCTGCCGGGCTACGGCGTCGGCAATGCGCTGCTTTTCGTCACGCATCTGGTCGGCACGCATGGCGTAGGCGGTGTTCTCGATGCTCGAGTCGTAAGCTGCGCCGCCGTGGTAACGGCGCAGCAGGTTGAGCTCGGCAAGCTGATTGATGTCGCGTCGGATGGTCTGGGGAGTGACAACGAACAGCTGCGCCATTTCCTCGATACTGACATAGCCGCGTTCGCGTACCAGTTCGAGGATTTGTTGTTGGCGGGGGGGCAGATTCATGGGCGGTCCTTTGGGGCTGCCGGACAAATTCTGCAATGATGCCGTAGGAAGGGGATGACGGCCAGTAGACGATTGGGGCCGCATGGCGGCCCCAACAGCTATCATGCCTCGTGATCTTCCCAGTCACGGGTACGCTCGACCGCCTTCTTCCAGCCGGCATACAGCTTTTCTTTCTGCGTTTCGTCCAGTTGCGGGCTGAACTCACGCTCGATGATCGCCTTGTCGCGCAGCTCGTCCAGGCCACTCCAGAAGCCACAGGCCAGGCCTGCCAGATAGGCGGCGCCCAGCGCCGTGGTTTCGCGCATCTGCGGCCGCTCCACGCAGGTGCCGAGGATGTCGGCCTGGAACTGCATGAGGAAGTTGTTGGCCACGGCACCACCGTCCACGCGCAGCTCGGACAGGCGCTGGCCACAGTCCTGCTGCATGGCGTCGAGGACATCGCGGGTCTGGTAGGCGATGGACTCCAGTGCGGCGCGGATGATGTGGTCTACCTTCACGCCACGTGTCAGGCCGAACAACGCACCACGGGCATACGGGTCCCAGTACGGGGCACCCAGGCCGGTAAAGGCTGGCACCAGGTACACGCCATTGCTGTCCTTGACCTTGCTGGCGAAATACTCGGTATCCAGGGCGTCGTTGACGATCTTCAGTTCGTCACGCAGCCATTGCACGGTAGAGCCACCATTGAATACCGCGCCTTCCAGTGCATAGGCCACCTCACCACGCGGGCCGCAGGCAATGGTCGTGAGCAGGCCGTGGGACGACTTCACCGCCTGGTCGCCCGTGTTCATCAACAGGAAGCAGCCAGTGCCGTAGGTATTCTTGGCTTGGCCCGGCTCCACGCACATCTGGCCGAACAGTGCCGATTGCTGGTCGCCGGCGATACCGGCGATGGCTATGCCGCTCTTGGTGTGGCCGTACACTTCCGAGGATGGGCGCACCTCAGGCAGCATCTGCCGCGGGATGCCCAGGATTTCCAGCAGCTTGTCGTCCCACTGCAGGCTGTGGATGTTGAACATCAGCGTGCGCGAGGCATTGGTGTAGTCGGTGACGTGAACCTTCCCACCCGTAAACTTCCAGATCAGCCAGGTGTCGATGGTGCCGAACAGCAGTTCGCCACGCTCGGCGCGTTCACGGGCGCCGTCGACATTGTCGAGGATCCATTTCAGCTTGGTGCCGGAGAAATACGGGTCGGTGACCAGGCCGGTGGTTTCACGAATGTAGTCTTCATGGCCGTCACGCTTGAGCTGAGCACAGATCTCGGTGCTGCGGCGGCACTGCCAGACAATGGCGTTGTACACCGGACGCCCGGTTTCCTTGTCCCACACCACCGTGGTTTCGCGTTGGTTGGTGATGCCCAGCGCAGCGACCTGGGCGTGGCTGATACCCGCCTGGGCAAGGGCCTCGACCATGGTGGCGCTTTGTGTGGCGAAAATCTCCATCGGGTCATGCTCGACCCAGCCCGCCTGCGGGTAATGCTGTGCGAACTCGCGCTGGGAGGTACCTACAACATTGGCGTCACGGTCGAAAATGATCGCCCGCGAACTGGTGGTACCCTGGTCCAGGGCGATGATGTAGTTCTTATCCTGGGTGTCTGTCATGGTCGTAGGCCTTGCAAGAATAGGGGGGCAGGGCTGTGCGTGATGGTGGCATCAATTGGCTTGAGTATCGCCCTGGCGAATGTCATTTGTCTCAGGGGTCGCGGCGGGCGCCATTGGCAGGTTGCGTGCAATCAGGCCGCGATAGCTCGCTGCACCCAAGCAGGCGCCAAGGATCGGTGCAAATACCGGAACCAGGAAATAGGGAATATCCCGCCCGCCAGTGAAGGCGATTTCGCCCCAACCGGCCAGGAAGGTCATGAGTTTTGGCCCGAAATCGCGGGCCGGGTTCATCGCAAAGCCAGTCAATGGGCCCATGGCGCTGCCAATCACTGCAATCAGCAGGCCGATCAGCAGCGGGGCCATGGCGCCGCGCGGCAGGCCGTTGTTGTCGTCGGTCAGGGCCATGATCACGGCCATCAGAATGGCAGTGATCACCACTTCAACCAGAAACGCCTGGCTGGTGGACAGCGACGGGTGCGGGTAGGTGGAGAACACCGAGGCCAGCTCCAGGCTGCCTTCGCTACCGCGCAGCATGGCGTGGGCTTGTTCGAAATCGAAGAACAGATTGCTGTACAGCGTGTAGACCAGTGCTGCGCCACAGAATGCGCCGCATACCTGGGCCAGCATGTAGAAGGGCAGCTTGCGCTTGTCGAACCCTGCGAACAGTGTGAGGGCGATACTCACGGCTGGGTTCAGGTGCGCACCGGAAATACCGGCGGTGAGGTAGATGGCCATGCTGACGCCCACGCCCCAGATGATACTGATTTCCCAAAGCCCGAAGCTGGCGCCGGCCACCTTGAGCGCGGCGACGCAGCCGGTACCGAAGAAGATGAGCAGGGCGGTGCCGAGAAACTCGGCCAGGCATTGGCTGGACAGTGTGGGTTGGCGCAGAGCAGTCGTCATGTATGACCTCGTTTTTTTTGTTGTGAGGCGCGTGGCGCTCGACAGCAAAACCCGGTGTCTATCCCCATTGACCCCGGGTGATGTAGGAAATGCACCTTATAAGTGCACCGCTTATTCAGAAACGAAAAAATATAGACAAGAAACGCTGATGTCAAAGGTCGAAAGTGAACGGTCAGTCACGATATGGTCGCTAGAATCAGCTGCTGATCCCTGTACTAGACGCGCGCGATTGCGGTGCGGTGGCTGGGATGTGGGAATTGTCCTAAAGTAGCCGCCGAGTCGTCCCTGACTGGAGCCCTTGCATGACCCCCGCCCTAGACCTGTTGAAGAAGCACCGTGCCGAGCATCGTGTGCACAGTTATGAACATGACCCGAAGTCGGCGTCGTATGGCCTGGAGGCGGCAGAAAAGCTCGGGCTCGACCCGCAACAGGTGTTCAAGACGTTGCTGGCAAGCAGCGAGAAAGGGGAATTGCTGGTAGCGGTTGTGCCTGTGGTGGGGACCTTGGACCTCAAGGCCCTGGCCCATGCTGCCGGGGTAAAAAAGTGCGAGATGGCCGACCCGGCAGCGGCGCAGCGGGCGACCGGTTACCTGGTGGGCGGCATCAGCCCGCTGGGGCAGAAGAAGCGCCTGCGGACCTTTATTGATGACTCGGCGCAGAATTTTGCAACTATCCATGTCAGCGCCGGCAGGCGTGGCCTGGAAGTGGAGTTGGCCGCAGCGGTGCTGGCGGAGTATACGCAGGGCACGTTTGCCGGGATTGGTCGAGGCTGAGAACAGGGGGCCGCCAAGCGGCCCTCTGGTTCTGAAGTCAAGTCGCCGAACTGTATCGACGCACGCCATTCTCCTGGCGTGGCAACTGTGCCGCAACGCTACCCGGTACCGGGAATAGCACGAGGTGATCGGCCTTCACTGCAATCTCCACATTCTCACCGATCTCGTGGTCGTTATGGCTAGGGAAGATCGCTTCGAGCTGGCTACCGGTGGGCAACTGCAGGCGGTAGAGCGTGGATGCCCCAAGGAAACTCTTGCCCACGATGTTCGCCATGAGCGCGCTGCCAGGTGCATGCACGATATCATCCGGGCGCAGCAGTACATCCACCGAGCTGCCCGGCGCCATGATGTAGGCGCGGTTACCGCGCAGCTCACCCACTTCGGTATTGACCGCCTCGTGGCTGCTCATTTGCCCACGGATGAAGTACCCCTGGCCGATGAAACTCGCCACGAATGGCGTCTGCGGTTCGTGGTAAAGGTTGTAGGGCGTGTCCCACTGTTCCAGGCGACCTTCCTTGAAGACGCCGACCTGGTCGCTGACGGCAAAGGCTTCTTCCTGGTCATGGGTGACCAGAATGGCGCTGGTACCGCGGCTTTTGAGAATGTCGCGAACCTCATGGCTCAGGCGCCGGCGCAGCTCCACGTCGAGGTTGGAGAATGGCTCGTCAAGCAGCAGCAGTTGCGGCTCGGGCGCCAGCGCCCGGGCCAGGGCGACACGTTGCTGCTGGCCGCCGGACAGCTCATGCGGGTAACGCCCGCCCAGCCCGCCGAGTTTGACCAGCTCCAGCATCTCTTCGATGACGGCCGCCTGGCGTGGGTGTTTGGCGATACCAAAGGCAATGTTCTGCGCCACGGTCAGGTGCGGGAACAGTGCGTAGTCCTGAAATACCATGCCGATGCGGCGCTTTTCCGGGGCCAGGGTGAAGCCAGCCCGGGAAATGACCTCACCGGCCAGGTGGATTTCACCTTCGTGCACCGGCTCGAAACCGGCGATGGCGCGCAGGGTGGTGGTCTTGCCACAACCGGATGAACCCAGCAGGCAACCGATGTCGCCTGCGTTCAGGTGCAGGTTGAGGTTCTGGACGATGCGCTGGTCGCCATAGCCGCAGGCGAGGTTGCGCAGGTTGAGCAGTAGGGGTTGACTCATGCGTGGTGGTAAGCCGGTTCTACAAGGAATTCGAGAAGCGCCTTCTGTGCATGCAGGCGGTTTTCAGCCTCGTCCCAGGCGACCGAACGTGGGTCGTCGAGCAGGTCCTGGCTGATTTCCTCGCCACGGTGGGCGGGCAGGCAGTGCATGAAGAGGACATCGGGTGCAGCCAGGTCGAGCAGTTCGCGGGTGACCTGGTAAGGCGCGAAATGCGCCAGGCGCCGTGCAGTTTCCTCCTCCTGACCCATGGAAGTCCAGACATCGGTGACCACCAGGTGTGCATCACGCACAGCTTCCCTGGCATCCCGGATGATCTGCACGCGGTCGCCGCCCAGTGCCATGAAGCGTTGATCCGGCTCATAGCCTTCGGGGCAGGCGATGCGCAGCTGGAAATCGAACTGCCTGGCGGCTTCGATATAGGAGTTGCACATGTTGAAGCCATCGCCGATCCAGGTCACGGTCTTGCCCTGAATCGAGCCGCGGTGTTCAACGAAGGTCTGCATGTCGGCCAGCAGTTGGCACGGGTGCGATTCGTCGGACAGGCCGTTGATCACGGGCACACGCGACTTGGCGGCGAACTCGGTCAGGGTGCTGTGGGCGTGGGTCCGGATCATCACCACATCAACCATGCTCGACAGCACGATGGCGCTGTCACCAATTGGCTCGCCGCGGCCCAGCTGGGTGTCGCGGGGCGACAGGAAGATGGCCTGGCCGCCGAGCTGGATCATGCCGGCCTCGAACGACACACGGGTACGGGTCGAGGACTTTTCGAAGATCATGCCTAGCACACGGTTCTTCAGCGGTTCGAACAGCACGCCTCGCTTGCGCAGGTCCTTCAGCTCGATGCCGCGGCGGATCACCCCGAGCAATTCGTCGGTGGTGAAGTCCAGCAGGGAGAGAAAGTGCCTAGCGCTCATGAGTGACTACCTTATCTGCAACGGTATGCAGGTCGACCGTATGGTTTTTTTTGACAACGGGGGTGACCTGCGGCGTAAGCCGCACGGGGCGGACGAAATAGGGAAAGGCGCAATACTATAAGTAAATGTCGCCTGAAGCCAAGGGGGGAAAAGCGGCGTGATTGCAAAGGGTGTTGCAAAGGGTGTCTTTACCCGTTGGCCCGTGCTGTTCTTTATTTGCTACAGACGGTTGTACACGGCTTGCTGGCAATTTGGCAAATGGCTGTCGTAAATCGTGCGCCTGATGTCGGTGGATTCACGCGGCGAAGCGCACTGGCCGCAGGGCGGGGGCGGGCGCATAGTCACTGTTCGACAACAACAAGGCAGAGGCGGCCATGACCAAGACCCTGCATCACCGTGCCTGTCACCTGTGCGAAGCGATCTGCGGGCTCAACATCGAAGTCAGCCATGAGGAAGACGGGCGGGCCCTGATCAGCTCGATCAAGGGCGACCCCCTGGACCCGTTCAGCCGTGGCCATGTCTGCCCCAAGGCCGTGGCGTTGCAGGACATCCAGAACGACCCGGATCGCCTGCGCCAGCCCCACAAGCGGGTCGGCGAGCATTGGCAGGCTATTGGCTGGGATGAGGCTTTCGCACTGGCAGCCGAAAAATTGTGGGCGGTCCAGCAAGCCCATGGGCGCAATGCCGTGGCGGTCTACCAAGGCAACCCGAGCGTGCACAATTACGGCTTGATGACCCACAGCAACTACTTTCTAGGCCTGCTCAAGACCCGTAACCGTTTCTCAGCCACTTCAGTGGACCAGTTGCCCCAACACCTGGTCAGCCACTTGATGTATGGGCATGGGCTGCTGCTGCCGATTCCGGACATCGACCACACGGGGTTCATGCTGATTCTTGGCGGCAACCCGCTGGCTTCCAATGGCAGCATCATGACTGTTCCGGACGTGGAGAAGCGCCTGAAGGCCCTGCGGGCGCGTGGTGGGCGCCTGGTGGTGGTTGACCCGCGGCGTAGCGAAACGGCGGCAATGGCTGACAGCCATTTGTTCATACGCCCCGGTGGTGATGCAGCCCTGTTGTGCGGCTTGCTCAACACATTGTTCGAAGAGGGCCTGGCACGGGGCTCGCACTTGCCGGTCAACGGCCTGCAGCAGGTGCGCGAGGCCATTGCGCCGTTCAGTGCCGAGGCCGTGAGCGCCCAATGTGGTATTGCTGCAGCGGATATTCGCCAGCTGGCACGCGACTTCGCTGCTGCCGGGCAGGCCGTGTGCTACGGCCGCATGGGCGTCTCGACCCAGGCATTCGGTACCCTTTGCCACTGGCTGGTGCAACTTGTGAACCTGGTGACCGGCAACCTCGACCGCACAGGCGGCGCGTTGTGCACGGAGCCTGCCGTCGACCTGGTGGCAACCACCTCGGGCGGCCATTTCAACGCCTGGCAGAGCCGTGTGTCGGGTTTGCCCGAGTATGGCGGCGAGCTGCCGGTGGCTGCCCTGGCCGAGGAAATGCAAACACCGGGCGAAGGGCAGGTGCGCGCCCTGGTGACCGTTGCCGGTAACCCTGTGTTGTCCACGCCTAACGGCCGCCAGCTGGATACGGCGCTGGAGGGTCTGGAGTTCATGCTCAGTATCGATCTCTACATCAACGAAACCACCCGCCATGCCGACTTGATCCTGCCCTCCACCTCAGCGCTGGAGAACGACCATTACGACAGCACCTTCAACTTGCTGGCAGTGCGCAATGTCACGCGCTTCAACCGGGCGATCCTGGCCAAGCCGGAGGGGGCACTGCATGACTGGGAGATCTTCGTCGGCCTGGCCCAGGCGTTTGCCAAGCGTGCCGAGTTGGCGTTGAAGCCGACCTGGTCGCCTGCGCAGATGATTGATCAAGCCCTGCGCAAAGGGCGCTATGGTGAAGCAACGCCCTGGCGGCTCTCCCTGGCAACACTGGACGATCACCCGCACGGGCTTGACCTGGGGCCGTTACGCAGCAACCTCGCTGGGCGCCTGGCGACCGCCAGCAAGGCTGTCGAAGCAGCCCCTCAGGTCTTGCTGGACGACTTGCACCGCCTGGCGCAAATGACGCCCCCAGTGCCGGGCGAGCTGCTGCTGATCGGGCGCCGTCATGTGCGCAGCAACAACTCGTGGATGCACAACTTCCATCGCCTGGTGAAAGGCAAGCCACGGCATCAGTTGTTGATGCACCCGCAAGATTTGCAGCAGCGGCAACTGCAGGATGGCCAGCGCGTGCGCATCCGTTCGCGTACTGGCTCACTGGAGGTCGAGGTGCAGGCCTGCGAGGACATGATGCCCGGTGTGGTCAGCTTGCCCCATGGTTATGGTCATGGTCGTCACGGCGTGCACCTGCAGATCGCCCTGGCGCAACCCGGCGTGAGTGCCAATGACCTGACCGATGAGCGCTTTCGGGACCAGGTTTCCGGAAACGCTGCGCTCAATGGCGTACCCGTGCAGGTCGAGGCCGCTTGAGGAACGGCAAGGCCGAGCACGGCGCTCGGCTTTCCGATACAATGCGACACCGTGCCGACGACTGTGTCGGATAGTTCAGCCGAGGTGCTACATGGATATCATCGAAACGATCAAAGAGCAGATTGCCAACAACACCATTCTGCTTTACATGAAAGGCTCGCCGAATGCCCCGCAGTGCGGCTTCTCTGCGCGTGCATCGCAGGCCGTGATGGGTTGTGGCGAAAAGTTCGCCTACGTCGACATCCTGCAGAACCCGGAAATTCGCGCCAACCTGCCAAAATACGCCAACTGGCCGACCTTCCCGCAACTGTGGGTAGCCGGTGAGCTGGTTGGCGGCAGCGACATCATGCTGGAAATGTTCGAGAAGGGTGAGCTGCAAACCCTGATCAAGGACGCGGCTGCCAAGGCCAAGGCTTCTGAAGCCTGATCTTCCGGCAAGCATAAAAAAACCCGCGATCAGCGGGTTTTTTTATGGGGCGAATAGTTACTCTTCGCCCATCTGCGACTGCAGGTAGTTCTCGATACCGATCTTGTCGATCAGCCCCAGTTGGGTTTCCAGCCAGTCGATGTGCTCTTCCTCGGACTCGAGGATATCTTCGAGCACGTCACGCGAGCCGAAGTCGCCAGCGGTTTCACAATGGGCGATGGCGGCCTTCAGGTCGACCAGGCCTTGCTGTTCAATCTTCAGGTCACACTCGAGCATTTCCTTGGTGTGCTCGCCGATCAGCAGTTTGCCCAGGTCCTGAACGTTAGGAATACCTTCGAGGAACAAAATACGCTTGATCAGTTTGTCAGCGTGCTTCATTTCATCGATGGATTCTTTGTACTCGTGCTTGCCGAGTTTGTTCAGCCCCCAATCTTCGTACATGCGTGCGTGCAGGAAGTACTGGTTGATCGCGACCAGCTCGTTTCCGAGGATCTTGTTGAGATGCTGGATGACGCTTACGTCGCCTTTCATGTCGGGTTCCTGCCCTGTAGAAGTGTGTCAATCCACTGAAGTTTGAGCCCGATACTTAGGTGTGTCAAACCTAAGTTCTTGAATACTAAGTGAAAATTAATAGGAATAAGAATGTTTGTGAACCGCGTTGCAACGCTAACTTGTTGAATTGCGGGCATAAAAAAACCGGACACCAGGTCCGGTTCTTGAAATTCTGCGTTCAGGCAGCGGTAAATTCGACGGGGTAGGGCAAGGCCGCCTGGCTGACCTGAAGCTCGGTCAGGGTCTCGCGGACCACCTGCTTGGCCACGCAGGCGCATTTCCCACACTGGCTGGCGACATTGGTGGCGGCTCGCACTTCCTTGTAACTGCAGCATCCTTCATAGATCGCATCGCGGATCTGTCCGTCGGTAACGCCGACACAAAGACACACATACATAAGGGCTGACCATCGCTGGTTGGGTCGATGGGTTGGAGCTTAATGTTAATGAGAATGCTTGTCAAAGATCTTTCTGAGGGTGCTGTGCTTGAGCGACCGGTGGTCGCTTTGTCGACGGAGTCGGCCTGTCATGAGAAGCCGTGTATGATGGTCGGCCTTTGTTGGATGTCGGGCAAGCCCGTCTGGCCCGGCAAACGGTTTTTCACCCTCATCAGGAGATTACAATGAGCGTACTCGTTGGTAAGAAAGCCCCCGATTTCACCGTTCCGGCCGTGCTGGGCAATGGCGAGATCGTCGATAGCTTCAACCTGGCCTCGGCCATCAAGGGCAAGTACGGCCTGGTGTTCTTCTACCCGCTGGACTTCACCTTCGTCTGCCCGTCCGAGCTGATCGCCCTGGACAACCGCATCCCTGACTTCCAGGCGCGCAACGTGGAAGTGATCGGTGTGTCGATCGACTCGCACTTCACCCACAACGCCTGGCGTAACACCCCGGTCAACAACGGCGGCATCGGTCAGGTGAAGTACACCCTGGCTGCCGACATGACCCACGAAATCTGCAAAGCCTACGACGTCGAGTCCGAAGGCGGCGTGGCCTTCCGTGGTGCCTTCCTGATCGATACCAACGGTGTTGTCCGTTCGCAGATCGTCAACGACCTGCCCCTGGGCCGTAACATGGACGAGCTGCTGCGCCTGGTTGACGCTCTGCAGTTCCACGAAGAGCACGGCGAAGTGTGCCCTGCCAACTGGAAAAAAGGCGACAAGGGCATGAACGCTTCGCCTGAAGGCGTTGCTGCCTACCTGAGCGAGAACGCTGGCAAGCTGTAATTGCTGCGTGCATGAAAAAACCGGCCTTCGTGGCCGGTTTTTTTATGCCTTCCTGTGCCGGCCTCTTCGCGGGCGCGCCCGCGAATGCCTTTAGCAGATCAATCGTTGAAATCGCGCCAGCCGCCCATTTCTTTCCAGCGGTTGACGATGCCGCAGAACAGCTCAGCGGTTTTCTCGGTGTCATAACGTGCCGAGTGCGCCTCACGCCCGTCGAAGTCGATGTCGGCGCTCTGGCAGGCCCGCGCCAGCACGGTCTGGCCATACGCCAGGCCCGCCAGGGTGGCGGTGTCGAAGCTGGAGAACGGGTGGAACGGGTTGCGCTTCAGGTCATTGCGCGCCACTGCTGCATTGAGGAAACCCAGGTCGAAGCTGCTGTTGTGGCCGACCAGAATCGCCCGCTTGCAGCCGTTGGCCTTGAGTGCCTTGCGCACGCCACGGAAGATGTCGGTCATCGCGCTTTCCTCGCTGACCGCCATGCGCAGCGGGTGGTCCAGCTTGATCCCGGTGAACTCAAGTGCGGCCGGCTCGATGTTGGCGCCCTCGAACGGCTCCACTCGGTGGAAGTAGGTATGTTCGGGGAACAGGAAACCTTTCTCGTCCATGCCAATGGTGACGGCGGCAATTTCCAGCAATGCATCGGTAGCGCTGTTGAAACCACCGGTTTCAACATCCACCACGACCGGCAGATAGCCGCGGAAGCGCTCGGCCATCGGGTGGCGAGGACCGCTGCTGCCTTGGGTGTCCAGGTCGTCTTCGTAAAGGTCTTCGCTCACGCGTTTTTCTCCAGCAGGCGCCAGCGCAGTTTTTCGCCAGCGCGCAGCGGGACTACGGTTTGCTCGCCAAATGGCAGGCTTTCCGGAGCGGTCCATTCTTCGCGGACCAGGGTAATGGTGTCGGTGTTCGCCGGCAGGCCATAGAAGGCCGGGCCGTGCAGGCTGGCGAAGCCTTCCAGCTTGTCCAGCGCGTTACGCTGCTCGAACGCTTCGGCGTACATCTCGATGGCCGCATAGGCGGTGTAGCAACCCGCGCAACCGCAGGCTGCTTCCTTGGCGTGACGGGCATGAGGTGCCGAGTCGGTGCCGAGGAAGAACTTCGGATTGCCGCTGGTGGCTGCGTCCAGCAAGGCCACCTGGTGGGTGTTGCGCTTGAGGATCGGCAGGCAGTAGAAGTGCGGGCGAATGCCGCCGACCAGCATGTGGTTGCGGTTGTACAGCAGGTGCTGGGCGGTGATGGTCGCACCGACGTTGGCCGGGGCCTCGGTGACGAACTGCGCGGCATCACTGGTGGTGATGTGTTCGAACACCACTTTCAGCGTCGGGAAGCGCTCGACCACACGGCGCATGTGCTCGTCGATGAAGCGCTTCTCGCGGTCGAACACGTCGATCTCGCTGCGGGTCACTTCGCCATGCACCAGCAGCGGCATGCCCACTTCCGCCAGTGCCTCTATGGCCGGGAAGATGTTGTCGATGCTGGTCACGCCGGAATCGGAGTTGGTGGTGGCGCCGGCCGGGTACAACTTGGCGGCGTACACGAAACCGCTGGCCTTGGCCGCGCGGACGTCCTCGGGGCTGGTGCGGTCGGTGAGGTACAGCACCATCAGCGGCTCGAAGCGGCTGCCGGCCGGGCGGGCAGCCAGAATGCGCTCACGGTAGGCGCCGGCCTCGGTGGCATTGCGCACGGGCGGCACGAGGTTGGGCATGATGATGGCACGGGCGAAGGTACGCGCCACGTCGCCAACGGTGTGGGGCAGGACGGCACCATCGCGCAGATGGATGTGCCAGTCGTCGGGGCGCAGGAGGGTCAGGCGATCGGACATTGGGGATTCCAGGCGGGTCGAACTCAAGCCCCAATCCTACCGGAAAACCCCGGGGCGAGCACGGCTATCAAGTTTTCCGGACAGCGTCCGATAGCCTGCTGGTAAGCCGTCAGAATTTGTGGAGCCGCCCGTGCGCCAGCGTTACCTAGCCCTGTTGACCCTGTTCGCCAGCCTGCCGGCCGGCGCACTGACTTTCCAGACGCGCATGGAGAACATTGCCTGGAAGGTCGAGGGTGACCAGTTCGAGTGTCGTCTGAGCCAGCCGATCGAAGGTTTCGGCAGCGGTACGTTCGTGCGTCGGGCAGGCGAGCAGCCGGTGTTTCAGCTGCGGTCGGACAGCAACGCACTGGGTGCCGGCACCGCCAGCCTGCTGGCTGCGGCAGCGCCGTGGCAACCTGGGCGTGGCGATATCAACTTGGGCAATGTGCGAATGGCCCGCAGTGGCGTGCTGTTCAGCTCCTCCCAAGGGCAGGCCAGCCGGCTGATCAACGGCTTGCTCGACGGGCGTAGCACCGTTGTGCGCAACTACACCGGTGAGGCGGGCAGGCCGATGGAGGTGCGTGTGCTGCCGGTCAGCTTCGCCAAAGCCTACAATGACTATCAGGTCTGTGCTGGCAAGCTGTTGCCGATGAACTACGACCAGGTGCGCCAGACACAGGTGGGTTTCCCCGGGGGCGGTATCGAGCTGGACGCAGCAGCCAAGGCGCGGCTGGACGTGATCCTCGATTACATGAAAGCCGACCCGACGGTGAACCATGTCGAGCTCAATGGGCATTCCGACAACAGTGGCAACCGCCTTACCAACCGCGACCTGTCGCGCCGTCGGGCATTGGCCGTGGCCGATTATTTCAAGGCTAACGGTGTGCCGGAAGAGCAGATCACTGTGCGCTTCCATGGCGAGCGTTATCCGCTCGCGAAGAACAACAGTGCGTCGAATCGGGCGCGTAATCGGCGGGTGAATATCGAGCTGGATCGGGTGGCGGTGGTTGAGAAACCGGTGGAAAAGCCGGTTGAGCAAGCGGCGCCGGGTGTTGCACCTGCCTCGGGCGTCCCGGGGGCGAAGGCGCCCTGAGATCTGGTCGGTGCATGTCATGGGCTCGCATCAAGGCCGCCAGGGGTTCGTCACAACATTTTCAGCGCCTGTGAGATCGAGCGCAGAATGTTTCGAGGCGGACACCTGAGGCGCTCGATCTCACAGGCGCAGAATGTCTTGAGGTGGACACCTGGCGGCGCTCGATCTCACAGGCGCTGAACTCCTCAAGGCATGCACGCTGCGGCTCGACGCCCCTCCAAGGTCCTCATGCCACATCCCTCAACCTACCGCCCGTCGCCCCTACGAAAGTTCCTGTCGCTTTGTCGTCAGAAGCTGTCGCCCCACTGTAAATTTATCCGCAACGCCGGTAGAATCGATCCCTTTCCGTACAACCCCGTGGAGTGATGGCATGGCGGACGTAAAAAAGGTCGTACTGGCGTATTCCGGCGGCCTTGATACTTCGGTGATTCTCAAGTGGCTGCAGGATACCTACAACTGCGAAGTGGTGACCTTCACCGCTGACCTGGGGCAGGGCGAAGAGGTCGAACCGGCCCGTGCCAAGGCCCAGGCAATGGGCGTTAAAGAGATCTACATCGACGACCTGCGCGAAGAATTCGTGCGTGATTTCGTGTTCCCGATGTTCCGCGCCAACACCGTCTACGAAGGCGAGTACCTGCTGGGTACTTCCATCGCCCGTCCGCTGATCGCCAAGCGCCTGATCGAAATCGCCAACGAAACCGGCGCTGACGCCATTTCCCATGGCGCCACCGGCAAGGGTAACGACCAGGTGCGCTTCGAGCTGGGTGCCTATGCCCTGAAGCCAGGCGTCAAGGTCATCGCTCCATGGCGCGAGTGGGACCTGCTGTCCCGCGAAAAGCTGATGGACTACGCCGAGAAGCACGGCATCCCGATCGAGCGCCACGGCAAGAAGAAGTCGCCGTACTCGATGGACGCCAACCTGCTGCACATCTCCTACGAGGGCGGTGTCCTGGAAGATACCTGGACCGAGCACGAAGAAGACATGTGGCGCTGGAGTGTCTCGCCTGAGAATGCCCCGGACCAGGCTACCTACATCGAGCTGACCTACCGCAATGGTGACATCGTTGCCATCGACGGCGTCGAGAAATCCCCGGCCACCGTCCTGGCAGACCTGAACCGTATCGGTGGTGCCAACGGCATCGGCCGTCTGGACATCGTCGAAAACCGTTACGTCGGCATGAAGTCGCGCGGTTGCTACGAAACGCCTGGCGGTACCATCATGCTCAAGGCACACCGTGCCATCGAGTCGATCACCCTGGACCGCGAAGTCGCTCACCTGAAAGATGAGCTGATGCCAAAGTATGCCAGCCTGATCTACACCGGCTACTGGTGGAGCCCGGAGCGTCTGATGCTGCAACAGATGATCGATGCTTCGCAGGTCAACGTGAATGGTGTGGTGCGCCTGAAACTGTACAAGGGCAACGTGACCGTGGTTGGCCGCAAGTCGGACGATTCGCTGTTCGATGCCAACATCGCCACCTTTGAAGAAGATGGTGGTGCCTACAACCAGGCAGATGCTGCTGGCTTCATCAAGCTCAATGCACTGCGTATGCGCATTGCCGCCAACAAGGGCCGTTCGCTGCTCTGATTGCTGGCGTGTGCGAAAACCCCGGCTCGGTCCGGGGTTTTTTTATGCCCGCGCAAAGGCGGGTCGTTCAACTTCGGTGGCTCACATCATCGCCCTCGAGTGCGCTGATCGAAAGCTGCGCACATTGACGTCTGTCCAGATTACAAAAGCGCCAGACGCGCGCTGGCTCGGGCGGTTGGGCAAGTGCGTGCAAGAGTTGTTGTTCCATCATGCGACAGGCGTCGGGGCCGGAGAACATGAAAGTGACAGGTTCGCCCTGTACCGCCTCGGGGGCATCATTGGCAATTGCGGGTGTGGCCACACTGCTCAGTGCTGGCGTGTTGTCGTGTGCTGCGTTGTTGGGAAGCGGGCTATAGAACGACTTGTAATTGAAGTTGAGTGTCAGAAAAAACAGTGCCGTCAGAAAGAATGGAAAGCCTACCAGGAACCAGGTGTAGAGCCTTTGGCTGGACTCGCCGAGAAATGGCAGTGTGGCAAGGGCGGAGGCTTCGATGATCCCCGCGAAGATGGCAATGATCGTCAGCGGGGCGACAGGTTGTGCTTGGGTCATATAGGCCGTCTCCAGCGGTTTTGTCCATCTTTACCTTACTGCTGTACTCAACTAAAGGCTGGATTGTTTCCCGGGGGAGGAATGATCGTCAGAGAACCTCGTTGTGTTGCTTTTTCGACGTGTTTGAGTCGGAAGTTTTCCTTTGCTGAAGATCAGTATTCAACTGGTACGTTTATGTCAGTGGGTGGTACTTTTTTTCGGTAATAAGTAATTTATTTGTTACAACCATAGTCATTGTGTGTAGGAAGTTTCTGTAAGTTCTGTAGGCTTTTTCTGTCCATGGCTTTCGCTGGTAAATCGCCGCGCCAGCAAGCGTCCTGTCGGTTATCGTGGCGTGCCAAAGCAACAACAATGTATGGATATCGCATGAATAAAGTGCTTATCGTGGATGATCATCCGGTCATACGCCTGGCCGTACGCATGCTGATGGAGCGGCATGGGTATGACGTTGTGGCGGAGACTGACAATGGGGTAGCTGCGTTGCAGCTGACACGGCAACACCTGCCGGATATTGTGGTGCTGGATATCGGTATCCCGAAACTGGATGGCCTGGAGGTGATCGCCCGCATGGCGACATTCAGCCCGGGTAGCAAGGTACTGGTGCTGACGTCACAGGCCCCCGGCAACTTTTCGATGCGCTGCATGCAGGCAGGGGCGGCGGGTTACGTGTGCAAGCAGCAGGAGCTTACCGAACTGCTCAGCGCTATCAAGGCTGTGTTGTCGGGTTACAGCTACTTCCCCAACCAGGCCTTGCATGCGTCACGTGGCAGGGGGGCGGGCAGCGAGACGGATATGGTGAATCGCCTTTCTGCGCGAGAAATGACGGTGCTGCAACAACTGGCGCGAGGGCGTTCGAACAAGGAGATTGCCGACAGCATGTACCTCAGTAACAAGACGGTCAGTACCTACAAGTCACGGCTGCTGCTCAAGCTCAATGCACGGTCATTGGTTGACCTGATCGAGCTGGCGCAACGGCAAGGTCTGAACTGATCGCCAAGCCTTGAAGCCTCCAGCCAGGAGGCTTTGCCAGGGCTATCGGTCCATGACTACGGGACCCGCACTACAGGTCGTAATCGAAATCGGCCAACTGCTTCTGCAGGCGCCGTTCTTCCAGCATGTTGTCGATGGTGCGACGTTTGCTCAGGTTGGTCTTTGCGATTTCAACCTGTGGCTCCGCGTCATCGTCTGCGGCAACAAAATCATCATCGATCGACAGGTCGTCTTTATCGGTACTCATGAGTCGCTCCAAGCCAAGGGGCCATTGGCCGTCCTTATAACCAGAAAGCAGACGCTGGTAAAAAAGATTTTTTCAATCGATGTGAGTGGTTTTTGGCTATCGGCTCAATCGTCGGAGGTTTTGTGCTTGTACTCGCACAAATCTTCGATCCTGCAGCTGCCGCACCTTGGCTTGCGCGCCTGGCACACGTAGCGCCCGTGCAGGATCAGCCAGTGGTGGGCGTCGAGCAGGTAGTCCTTGGGTACAAACTTGAGCAGTTTCTTTTCCACTTCCAGCACCGTTTTGCCTGGCGCGATGCCTGTGCGGTTACTCACCCGGAAGATATGGGTATCCACGGCCATGGCCGGTTGGCGAAACGCCGTGTTTAGCACCACGTTGGCGGTTTTGCGGCCGACGCCGGGTAGCGCCTCCAGCGCTTCGCGGGTTTGCGGTACCTGGCTGTCGTGGCGCTCGATCAGCAGCCGGCACGCTTCTATGACATTCTTGGCCTTGCTGTTGTAAAGCCCGATTGTCTTGATGTATTCGCTGAGGCCTTCAACGCCCAGGGCATAGATGGCCTCGGGGGTGTTGGCGACGGGGAACAGGCGGGCAGTGGCCTTGTTGACGCCGACGTCGGTGGATTGCGCGGACAGTGTCACGGCGACCAGCAGTTCAAACGGGGTCGTGTAGGCCAGTTCGGTCTTTGGGTCGGGGTTGTCTTCGTGCAGCCTGCGAAAAATCTCCAGGCGTTTGGCGGCATTCATGAAATCAGGGCTTTCCTTGACGAGGTGGGTGGGCAGGGTCTGGAAGCAGGCGATTGTACAAGGCCAACAGCAGACCCAGCAGCAGTAGCGCACCGGGTGCGAGGCTGGCCAGGTGCAGCTCGGCATGGTCAGCCAGCCATTGGCGGCTGGCGCCCAGCAGCAGGCAAATGGCAAAGACAGCGCCGAGGTGCCTTGCGAGCAGGCGCCAGCGGCGTTGGTCAGGTAGCAGGTGGTCACTGGCCAGGCATTGCAGGCACAACAATGCGGGATAGTGGCCCAGGGCAATGGCCAGTGGTAGCAGCCAGGCCCGCAGGGCCAACTGCAGGCAACTGGCCAAGGCTGCCAGCAGCAACAGGCTAGCCAGTACATAGGCCCAGCTGGCCATGTGTTTACGCAGTGGCGCCAGCAACAGTTGGTGCAGGCACCCCATCAGTACTGCGCACAGGCCGATGGCCGCGCCTTCAGCCAGCGTTCGGGTGGCACCCAGCAGTGGCGCCAGGCTCATGGCCAGCAGGCAGAACCTATTCATGGGTGGCGCCCTCCAGCAATACACTACGCTGCTCGTCGAAATAGCTCAGCGCATCCTGCAATGCGGCGATCACCGCTCGCGAGGTCACGGTTGCGCCGGCCAATTGGTCAAAGTCACCCTGGTCCCGCTTCAGCGCCCAGTGATCGCCATGATCGCGGTTGTTGAACTGACTCAGCCAGTGCAATCGCGGATCCCCCAGGCGATCGCCCAGCCCGGGGCTTTCCTGTTGTTCGACAACCTGGCTGCCGATCAGCCGGCCGTCCGTGGTGATGGCGACGCTCAGCACGATCGGCCCGGCATACCCCTGGGCCTGTGTGATCAGGATAATGGCGCTTGGCTTACCTGCCATAGTGGCACGGTAAGCCGCCAGGATACGGCTATTGGGCCTCTGTGCGGCGGGCCTTGGCAGCGGGCTTTCCAGGGGCTGGTTGTCATAGCTACCGTCGGGCAGCACGGCCAGCCGCTGGCGGCTTTGCAGCTGCTTTTCAGCGCCGGCGATGACCGGACCGGTCCACTGCCGCCAGGCCAGGGTGGCTGACACTGCCAATACTCCAGTCAGCAGCAACAGGCCCACATCCCGAACCCCGCGCTTCATCGGGCTGCCTGCTGACGCTGCACAGCCATGCGCTCGAGTGCCGGTGCGAAAAGGTTCATCAGCAGGACGGCGAACGCGGTGCCATCCGGATAGCTGCCCCAGGTACGAATCAGGTAGATGAGCACCCCTGTTCCCACGCCGAAGCACAGCTTGGCCCAGTCGTCTCTGGGGCCGGACACTGGCTCGGTCGCAATGAAGAAGGCTGCCAGCATGGTCGAGCCGGAAAACAGGTGCAGCAAAGGCGAGCCATTGGAGTCCGACCCCGAACCGTTCCAGCCCAACAAGCTGAATACCAATAGCCCTGCCAGCAAACCTGCCGGTGCATGCCAACTGATCACCTTGCGCTGTAACAAGAACAGGCCACCAAGCAGGAATGCCAGGTTGACCCATTCGCTGCCTGCCCCGCCAATGTTGCCAAAGCCCGGATGGCTGGCGAACAGCTCGTCGATGGTCAGGCTGCGGTTGTGGCGCAAGCCGTCGAGCAATGTCGGTCGGGCCCAGGCATCGATCTGTCCGCCCCCAGCGAACACCTGCTGCACGCTGTCGAGCAGGCCTGGGGCCTGCCCAGGCCAATGGTTCATCTGCAACGGGAAGCTGAGCAGCACGAAGGCATAGCCCACCATGGCTGGATTGAACAGATTTCGCCCGACCCCACCGTAGGCCTGCTTGCCGATACCGATCGCGACACTTGCCGCGATGACCGGCAGCCACCATGGCGCCAAGGTGGGCAGGGCGGCCGCCAGCAGTACGGCGGTCACCAGTGCGCTGCCGTCGTTTAGCGCCTGGCTCAGCGATTGGCTGCGCAGTGCCAGCAGCAATGCCTCGCACAGCAGCGCGGCACTGGCGCACAGCAACAGGTTCAGCATCATGCCCCAGCCATGCAGCCACAACAGCGCCAGCAGCCCAGGCGTGCAGGCGAGCAAGACCAGGCCCATGCTGGTGCGTAGGCGCGGATCGGGACTGCTCATTGGCCAAACATTCCGTTGAAACCGGAAAACGCCATAGCCATCACCCCGGCACCGATCAATTCGATGGGCAGGCCGCGCAGCACGTTGGGGATATCGGCGTGGGCGCTGCGCTGGCGCAGGTCGGCGAACACCATCAGCGCCAGCCAGAAGCCGCCACCCGTCAGCAAGCCTTTGAGCAGCATGGTTGGCCAGGTGGTGCCGTCGCTTGTCTGCTGCAGGGCAAGCCCAAGCGCTGCTGCATTGCTCAACAGCAGCGCTGGCAACCCCACTACAGGCCAGGCCGGGCGCCACTTGGCCAAAAGCCAGGGCAGTCCCCAGGCGAGCAAGGCCAGCCAGGGCAATAGCAGAAACAGGGCAAGATCGTGGATGTGCAACGGGGCAAGTACCGCGTGCACCAGCAGCTGCGCGCCGATTACGCCCAGGGCGATGCACAGGGCGCAGGCCAGGCCGTGCACCTGAAGTTGCAGCCCGGAGAGTGGCTGTCGGAGCAGGCACAGGTGATTGATCAGTGCGGCGCTGATCAGGACCAGGATGTAGTCATTCATGAGATGACGATAGCCGGGAATCGGGGCGATTGTCCGGGTTTGACATGAAGGGGCCTGCGTAATTGTGGGAGCGGGCAGGCCGCTCCCACAATGGCCGGCAGGGCGGTTACTTGATGCGCTGGCCTGGCTTGGCGCCGCTGTCCGGGCTCAGCAGGTAGATTTCTTCACCGCCAGGGCCGGCAGCCATGACCATGCCTTCGGACACGCCAAAGCGCATCTTCCGGGGTTTGAGGTTGGCTACCATCATGGTCAGGCGGCCTTCCAGCTTGGACGGGTCTGGGTAGGCTGACTTGATGCCGGAGAACACGTTGCGGCGCTCGTCACCAATGTCCAGGGTCAGTTGCAGCAACTTGTCGGCACCCGCCACGGCTTCAGCCTTGACGATCAGCGCCACACGCAGGTCGACGGCAGCGAAGGTATCGAACTCGATCTCTGCCGACAGCGGGTCCTTGGCCAGCTCGCCATTGCCCGCCGGGGCCTTGGCTTCGGCAGCCAGCAGGTCTTCCTTGCTGGCAGCGACCATGGCTTCGACCTTGGCCGGCTCGATACGGCTCATCAGGGCCTTGAACGGATTAAGCTGGTGGTTTTCCAGGCGTGTCAGGTGGTCGTTCCAGGTCAGCGGGGCCACGTTGAGGAAAGCCTCGGCGTCAGCGGCCAGCACCGGCAGTACCGGTTTGAGGAAGATCACCAACTGGCGGAACAGGTTGATGCCTTGGGCGCAAATGGCCTGGACTTCATCCTGCTTGCCTTCCTGTTTGGCCAGTGACCACGGTGCCTTGTCGGCGATCCAGGCGTTGGCGCGGTCGGCCAGTGCCATGATTTCGCGCATGGCGCGGCCAAAATCACGGGCCTCATAGGCTTCGGCGATGGAAGGTGCGGCAGCCAGGAAGGCTTCGGTCAGCTCAGGCGCGGCATCACCGCCTACCATCACACCTTCGTTGCCCTTGTGGATGAAACCGGCGCAGCGGCTGGCAATGTTGACGACCTTGCCGACCAGGTCGGAGTTGACCTTCTGCACGAAGTCTTCCAGGTTCAGGTCCAGGTCGTCGACGCCACGGCCCAGCTTGGCCGCATAGTAATAACGCAGGTATTCCGGCTGCAGGTGGTCCAGGTAGGTGCGGGCCTTGATGAAGGTGCCGCGCGACTTGGACATCTTGGCGCCGTTGACCGTCAGGTAGCCGTGCACGTTGACCGCGGTCGGCTTGCGGAAGCCGGCGCCTTCGAGCATGGCAGGCCAGAACAGGGCGTGGAAGTTGACGATGTCCTTGCCGATGAAGTGGTACAGCTCGGCCTTGGAGCCTTCGTGCCAGAAGGCGTCGAAGTCCAGCTCCGGGCGGCGTGCGCAGAGGTTCTTGAAGCTGGCCATGTAGCCGATTGGTGCATCCAGCCATACGTAGAAGTATTTGCCAGGCTCGCCCGGGATCTCGAAGCCGAAGTACGGCGCGTCGCGGGAGATATCCCACTCCTGCAGGCCGGAGTCCAGCCATTCCGCCAGCTTGTTGGCTACCGCGTCCTGCAGGGTGCCGCTTCGGGTCCACTGCTGCAGCATGGCCTGGAAGTCTGGCAGCTTGAAGAAGAAATGCTGGGAATCACGCAGTACCGGGGTGGCACCGGAGATCGCCGACTTGGGGTTCTTCAGCTCGGTGGGTGCGTAGGTGGCGCCGCATTTTTCGCAGTTGTCGCCGTACTGGTCTTCGGCCGCGCACTTCGGGCAGGTGCCCTTGATGAAGCGGTCGGCGAGGAACATGCCTTTTTCCGGGTCGAAGTACTGGGTCACCGAACGGGTGGCGATGTGCCCGGCTTCACGCAGGCGCGAGTAGATCAGGCTCGACAGCTCGCGGTTCTCGTCGCTGTGGGTGGAGTGGAAATTGTCGAAGTCCACCAGGAAGTCGGCGAAATCGCTGCTGTGCTCGGCCTGGACGTTGGCGATCAGCTGTTCCGGGGTGATGCCTTCCTTTTCGGCGCGCAGCATGATGGCCGAACCGTGGGCGTCATCGGCGCAGACATAGATGCACTGGTTGCCGCGCAGCTTCTGGAAGCGCACCCACATGTCCGTCTGGATGTACTCCAGCATATGGCCGAGATGGATCGATCCATTGGCATAGGGCAGGGCGCTGGTGACGAGAATCTGGCGTGGCTCGGACATGGTGGCTCGGCTACTTATCTGGCTACGGGGTAAAAATGAGGATGATCGGCCACTATAAAGGGCTGGCGAAGATATTTCACCCCGCAAGCGCATCTGCTGACGATTGACGGGTTAGGATAGGCGGCTGTTTTACATTCAGTTTGCCAATGGGAGTCTCCATGAGTGCCGTCACCCGTGCCGCCGTTGAAGGCGTGCTTCGCCAGTACACCGACCCCTACCTGAACCAGGACCCGGTCAGCGCCGGCTGCGTGCGCGCCATCGATATCCAGGGCGGGCAGGTCAGCGTGCAGTTGCAGTTGGGTTATGCCGCAGGGCTGTTCAAGAACGGCTGGGCCCAGGTGCTGCAGGCCGCCATTGGCAGCCTCGAGGGGGTCACTGGCGCTCAGGTTTCGATCGATTGCGTGGTGGCCGCGCACAAGGCCCAGGCCCAGGTGCCATCCATGGCCAACGTCAAGAACATCATCGCCGTGGCCTCGGGCAAGGGCGGTGTGGGCAAATCGACCACCGCTGCCAACCTGGCCTTGGCCCTCGCACGCGAAGGCGCACGGGTAGGTATTCTCGATGCCGATATCTACGGCCCCAGTCAGGGGGTGATGTTCGGCATCGCCGAGGGCACCCGTCCACAGATTCGCGAGCAGAAGTGGTTTGTGCCGATCAAGGCCCACGGCGTGGAAGTCATGTCCATGGCCTTCCTCACCGACGACAACACGCCGATGGTATGGCGTGGCCCAATGGTGTCTGGCGCGCTGCTGCAACTGGTCACCCAGACCGCCTGGGATGACCTGGATTACCTGGTGATCGATATGCCACCGGGTACCGGTGACATCCAGCTGACCCTGGCACAAAAGGTACCGGTGGTCGGTTCGGTGATCGTCACCACGCCGCAGGACCTGGCGCTGCTGGATGCCAAGAAGGGCGTGGAAATGTTCCGCAAGGTCAACATTCCGGTGCTGGGCGTGGTCGAGAACATGGCCGTGCATATCTGCTCGAATTGCGGCCATGCCGAACACCTGTTCGGTGAGGGTGGCGGCGAGAAGCTGGCCAGCCAGTATGGCGTCGACCTGCTGGCGTCGCTGCCGTTGTCGATGCTGATACGTGAGCAGGCCGACAGCGGCAAGCCCACGGCGATCGCCGAGCCGGAAAGCCAGATTGCCATGGTTTACCAGGAGCTGGCCCGCCAGGTAGGCGCGCGGATCGTGCTGCAGGAAGCTGCGGCGCCGGCAATGCCCAGCATTACCATCAGCGAAGACTGACCTGCCATACCGAGTTTGCCCGCACACAGCGACTGCGCCGTACTTGAAGCCTGTGCAGTCCCTGTGGGAGCGGGCGAGCCCGCGAAGAGGCCAGCGCCTATTTCGAGCAGGCATAAAAAAACCCGCCAGAAGGCGGGTTTTTTTGAAAGCTAGGAAGCTAGATCGACTTAGGCGATCTGAACTTCTTCAGCCTGCATGCCTTTCTGGCCGCGGGTAGCGACGAAAGTAACAGCCTGGCCTTCTTTCAGGGTTTTGAAGCCGTCAGCTTGGATGGCTTTGAAGTGCACGAACAGGTCGTCGCCCGACTGAGGGGTGATGAAGCCGTAGCCTTTCTCATCGTTGAACCACTTAACAACACCGGATTGACGGTTGGACATTTTTCTGTCTCCTTGGACAATTTGATAACGGTCAGGAAAAACCCTGCCCGGGACTGAGCGCAAAGAGAGCAGAAAATTCAGCGATGGGCCGATCAGGATCGTGCATCAAACTAGAGATTCTCGGTGTCACGTGCAGCACAGTGGCAACACCTTACCCCACTTTCCGCAACCTGCCAATGGTCAGAAGACGCTTTAGGCAAATTCGGATCGGCGGCGGCTGCAGCCCCCACCCGGCGCGGGATGAGGGATGGAACTTTAACCTGGGCGCCGGGACCGGTAATATGCGCGTCACGATTTTCACCTCGCAACTCTTCAGGACACCCCGCCATGAGCATCAAATCGGACAAGTGGATTCGCCGCATGGCGCAGGAACACGGCATGATCGAGCCGTTCGTCGAGCGCCAGGTGCGCGGCGAGCAGGACAACCGCGTGATCTCCTTCGGCGTCTCCAGCTATGGTTACGACGTACGCTGCGCCGACGAATTCAAGGTGTTCACCAACATCAACTCGGCCACCGTCGACCCGAAAAATTTCGATGCTGGCAGCTTCGTCGATATCAAGAGCGACGTGTGCATCATCCCGCCAAACTCTTTCGCCCTGGCGCGCACTGTCGAATATTTCCGCATTCCCCGTGACGTGCTGACCATTTGCCTGGGCAAGAGCACCTACGCCCGTTGCGGCATCATCGTCAACGTCACGCCGCTCGAGCCCGAGTGGGAAGGCCACGTGACGTTGGAGTTCTCCAACACCACCACGCTGCCGGCAAAGATCTACGCCAACGAAGGCGTGGCGCAGATGCTGTTCTTGCAGTCCGACGAAGAGTGCGAAGTGTCGTACAAGGACCGTGGCGGCAAATACCAGGGCCAACGCGGCGTCACCCTGCCGCGTACCTGAGCCGACAAGCGCGGGGAATTACCCGCGCCTTTGGCACTCCAACGAAGTAACGCCGGTGTGCATGATGTGCATCGGCTTTCGTCAGGAGCAGCCAATGAAACTCCATCCCGCAATCAGTGCCAAGCTGGCAGGCCTGCAGCCCAATCACGTTGGGTTGTTGCCCTGGTCACTGCTGGCGCACCCGCTGCCCATGCAGGCGGGGGGCGTGCCCCATCAGCCTGACCCCGATACCCCGCAACCGCCGGAACCCGGTGAGACGCCTCCCATGGAGCCGGGTGAGCCGACCTTGCCGGACGAGCCGCCTCCCGCCCCTGTGGCCTGAGCGTCGCTAAAGCGGCCAGACGCGTTCAGCGCCAGCCAGGTACAGCCGGCTGGCGCTGGCGGGGGTGATTTCCCACCCCCCGGTGAACTCACCGAATGCAGGTAGCAGGCTGACTTGCTCATCGATCACGAAGCAAGGCAGGCGCAAGCGCTGACGGGCCTTGCCGCGCAGGACGAAGACCGGGTGTACATGGCCCGCCAGTACCGGGTGTGTGCCGTGGGGCTGCGGCTCGTGCTGCAGGGCAAAGGGCTCCAGAACCCAAGGCTCGTCCACGACCTGAATATCGAGCGAGGCTGGTGGATCGCCGGCGTTGCGATCATGATTGCCGCGTATGAGCACCACTTTCAGATTTTTGTGCCGCTTTCGCCAATCCTCCACCTTGGCCAGCGTTGCCGGGGCGCGGGCCGTGCGGGCATGCAGAAAGTCGCCCAGGATGATCAGTTGTTCGCAGTCATGCTCGGCCAGCAGGCGATCGAGCCTGGCGAGTGTCGCCTCAGTCGTTCCGCGTGGCACCGGTTGATGCAGGGCGCGGTAGCTGGCGGCCTTTCCGATGTGCACGTCGGCCACCAGCAAGGCGCGGCGGGCGGGCCAGTAGATGGCTTTGTCGGCAAGCAGCCAGAGCGCCTGCCCCCGGTGTTCGATGGGTTGGTAATTCATCCCGCGTTCGCCGCTTGTTCCAGTTCCGCCACCATCCGCGCAATGCGGTCTGCCAGCTTCTCGGTGCTCAATGTCTCGCGCATGCCTTCCACCAACAAGGCAAACGCCAGTGGCCCTGGCCGCCTCAACGCCTGCAGGTCCAGTTGCAACTCACTCATTTTCAGCAGTTGCCGATGCAGCCGTTCGATTTCCAGCTCTTCGCTCAATACTTCATCCCGCGCCTGGCCAAGCAGCAAATTCCCCGCGTCATGCTTGCGAAACACCTCATAGAATAGCCCGCTGGAGGCCTGGATTTGCCGCGTGCTCTTCTGCGCGGCGGGATAGCCGCCAAACACCAGCCCGGCAATCTGGGCAATTTCACGAAAGCGCCGCAGTGCCATCTCCCCGGCATTCAGGCTGGCCAGCACATCTTCCAGCAGGTCCGCGGTGCCGAGTGCTTGCGGCAGGTGACTGGCCCAGTCCACCTGGGCAGGGCTGAGGAGTTCGAATCCGTAATCGTTGACGGCAATCGACACCGACAGCGGCTGTGCGCGGCTGACCCGCCAGGCAATCAGATTGGCCAAGCCCAGGTTGGCCATGCGCCCGGCAAAGGGATACAGGAACAGGTGCCAGCCCTGGCGGGATTTGAAGGTCTCGGCCAGCAGTGTGCTTGTGGTGGGCAAGGCTGACCACTGCGCTTGAAGCGCAAGCAGCGGGCGTACTGCGCGCATTTCCGGCCCCTCAAAGCGTTCATGGGCGGCAGCATCGAGCTGCTCGACCAGCGCATCGGCCAGTTCGCTCGAGAGCGGCATGCGCCCGCCGTTCCAGCGCGCTACCGCAGCCTTGCGCGCCGTGCTGCGACGCACATAGGCCGTCATGTTTTCCACGCGTACCAGCTCTAGTACCCGCCCGGCAAACACCAGGGTATCGCCGGGGCGCAGGCGGGCGATGAACGCTTCTTCAACACTGCCCAGCGTTTTCCCGCCGCCGCCCTTGCTCCAGTATTTCAGTTGCAGGTTGGCATCGCTGACGATGGTGCCGATGCCCATGCGGTGGCGCCGCGCCAGGCGTTCGCTGGTAACCCGGTAAACTCCGTCGGCCTGGCGCTCGACACGCTGGTAGTCCGGGTAGGCGGTCAATGAGCTGCCGCCGTGGCAGACGAAGTCCAGCGCCCATTGCCATTGGCTGTCGCGCAACTGGCGAAAAGCCCAGGTGCTGCGCACTTCGGCGAGCAGTTGCTCCGGGCGAAAACCGCTGCCCAAGGCCATGCTGACCAGATGCTGTACCAGCACGTCCATGCACAGGCGCGGTGAAAAGCGGGCTTCGATGTGGCCGGCTAACAGCGCCTGCCGGGCCGCCGCCGCTTCCACCAGTTCCAGGCTATGGGTGGGCACCAGGGTGACCCTGGAGCGCCGCCCAGGCGCGTGTCCTGAGCGACCCGCCCGCTGCATCAGGCGGGCGATGCCCTTGGCCGAGCCGATTTGCAGCACCCGTTCCACGGGCAGAAAGTCCACGCCCAGGTCCAGGCTGGACGTGCAGATCACCGCCTTGAGGCTGCCTTGCTTGAGGCTGCGCTCGACCCAGTCGCGGGTATCGCGGGCCAGCGAGGCGTGGTGCAGGGCGATCAGCCCGGCCCAGTCCGGGCGGGCCTCAAGCAGGGCCTGATACCAGATTTCTGCCTGGGCGCGGGTGTTGGTGAACACCAGGCTACTGGCACTGGCATCGATCTCGTGACAGACCTGGTCGAGCATCTTCAGGCCCATGTGTCCAGCCCAAGGGAAGCGCTCGATCGCTTTTGGCAGCAGGGTGTCGACTTGCAGTGCCTTGTCTTGCCGGCCTTGCACCAGCAGGCCGCCCTGGGGCAGCAAGACATCCCGTGCGTGTTGCAGGTTGCCGAGGGTTGCCGACAAGCCCCAGGTCGGTAGGCCCGGGTGCCAATGCCGCAGGCGCGCCAAGGCCAGCTGCAGTTGTACCCCGCGCTTGTTGCCAAGCAGCTCGTGCCATTCATCCACCACCACCAGTTGCAGCGTGGCGAAATCCTCACGTGCCTTTGCCCGGGTCAGCAGCAGGGTCAGGCTTTCGGGGGTGGTGATCAGCACACTGGGTAGCCGCCGGGCCTGTCGGGCGCGCTCGGCACTGTTGGTGTCGCCGCTGCGCACCCCTACGCTCCAAGGCAGCTGGAGCTCATCAAGCGGCGCTTGTAACGCACGTGCAGTGTCGGCGGCCAGGGCACGCATGGGCGTCACCCACAGCACCTGTATGGGGGCCAAGTGGCGGCCCTGGGGCCTGGGCTTGAACGCACGCAGCGCCGCGAGCCAGACCGCGTAGGTCTTGCCGGCACCGGTACTGGCATGCAGCAAACCGGATTCGCCCCGTTCGACGGCAGCCCATACGCGCCGCTGGAAGGCGAAGGGCTTCCAGCCGCGCTTGGCAAACCAGGCATTGGCGAGGTCGGTAGCAGCAGGCATGAGGGCAGGCGGTCCTTCGAAGGCTGTGCTTCTACAGACCACTTGCCGGCTGCAATGGTTTTACCGGATCAATTGGCCAACAGGTAGCCGCTGCGGCATACCTGTTCGCCGGCCACATGGGCGATGACCATGCCAGCGGTGGCCATGCGCCGGACGCTACGCGCATACAGCAGCCCCGGCTGGCTGTTGCGCAGGGGGGTGACTCGGTCACTGAGTGGGTCGATGACTTCGGCGATCAGTTGGCCGGCCTCCAGGTGCTGGCCCGGTTTGGCGTGGTAAACCAGCAACCCGCCCAGTGGCGTTGCCACAGGTTCCACCGCAGCCAACGGGGTGGCGTGGCGTAACAGCGCGGGCAGGGGGGCGCTGGTGCCTTCGATGACACCTGCGTGGGTCAGGAAGTCGAGGATCGCCTGGCAGTCCTTGCTGGCCAGATCATGGCTGACATCCGCCTGGCCACGCAGCTCCACGGTGACCGAGCAGCAGCCCAGCGGGATCGGGAAGCGTTTGCCGAAACGTTGCTGCAATTGCCACCAGACCAGGCTGAAACATTCATCGAACGACTGCCCGCCCGAGTCGGTTGCCAGCAGGCTGGCCTGGACGCCCAGGTAACGGGCCAAGGGTTCGATCTGGGGCCAGGCATCGGGTGTGGTGTACAGGTGCTCGACTGCTTCGAAGTCGCAGTGCAGGTCCAGCACCATATCGGCATCGCAGGCCAGGCGCTGCAGTATCAGGCGCTGGGCTTGCAGGGGTGTGCGGACCGGGTGTGCGTCCAGGCCGCGGCGCAGGTATTCGCGGATCAGTGCAAGGTTGTGCGTCGGGTCCTGGGTAAGGTGTTCTTCGATCTGGTCGCCGATGCTGTCCGACAGGTCGACGAAGTTGCGATTGAAGTTCTCGCCGCTTTGCAGTTCAAAACGCCCCAATGGTGCATCCAGCAGCACTTGCTCCAAACCCACCGGGTTGGCCACCGGCACCAGTATGATCTCGCGCTGCAGTCGGCCTTGCTGTTCCAGCTCGGCCAGGCGGCGCTTGAGGTGCCAGGCTACCAGCATGCCCGGCAGCTCGTCGGCGTGCAGTGAGGCCTGGATATAGACTTTGCCTCCACTGCGGGGGCCGAAGTGGAAGCTGTGCAGTTGGCGGGTGATCCCCGGTACGGGGGAGAGCAGGTCGTGGGTTGAATGGTGCATGTTGGTCCTGGCTGCGTGGCGAAAACGGTCTGCGACACGGGTCGGCTCAAAAATAGAAGCATAGTTTCAGCGAATGCGCCTCATCCTGCAGCAGTCAGGCACCGCATACTTTTTCAGGCCAGTAGCGCCTGCAGGGTGGCCAGGTCATCTGCTTCTTCCACCGGCTTGTCCAGCCGCCAGCGCAGCATGCGCGGAAAGCGCACGGCAATACCGCTTTTGTGGCGCCGGGACAGGGCGATGCCTTCGAAGCCCAGCTCGAACACCAACGTTGGAGTGACACTGCGCACCGGGCCGAACGTTTCCACCGTGGTCTTGCGGATGATGGCGTCGACCTTGCGCATTTCTTCGTCGCTGAGCCCTGAATAGGCCTTGGCAAAGGGCACCAACGCCCGACCAGGGGTACCTGCCGGTGCATCCCATACGGCAAAGGTGTAGTCGCTGTACAGACTGGCCCTGCGGCCGTGGCCGCGTTGGGCATAGATCAGCACCGCATCGACGCTGAAAGGGTCGATCTTCCACTTCCACCAGATGCCCATGTCCTTGGTGCGCCCCACACCGTACAGGGCCTCGCGTTGCTTCAGCATCAGCCCTTCCACGCCCAGGCTGCGTGACTGTTCGCGCTGGCGGGCAAGGTCGGCCCAGTCCGGGCCTTGCAGCAGAGGCGACAACAGCACGGGGGCAAGTGGATGTTCATCCACCAGGTGTTCCAGCTGGCTTCGGCGTTCGTGCTGCGGTCGGCTGCGCCAGTCCTCGCCCTGCCACTCCAGCAGGTCGTAGGCCTGCAGCACCACCGGCGCATCGTTCAGCAGTTTTTTGCCCAGCGTTTTGCGACCGATGCGCTGTTGCAGCAAGGCGAAAGGCTGCACGGCCAGTTCCGTCTCGGTTTCACCGGGTTTCCAGACCAGGATCTCGCCATCGAGCACCACGCCATCGGGCAACGTCTGTGCCAGGCCATGCAGTTCGGGGAAGCGCTCGGTAACCAGTTCTTCGCCGCGTGACCACACCCACAGCTGGCCATCGCGCTTCACCACTTGCGCCCGAATGCCATCCCACTTCCATTCGATTTGCCAATCGCTTGGTGGTCCGAGCAGGGTATCGAACTGATCGCTGGACACTTGCAGCGGATGGGCCAGGAAGAATGGGTAGGGCTGACCGCCACGCTGGTTGTGTTCATCGGCGGACTCTGGGGCGATCAGCCTCTGGTAACTGGCTGCAGTCGGGCGATGGCCTATATCGGTGTAGCCGACCAGGCGCTGGGCCACGCGTTTGGCGTCCAGCCCGGCCAGTTGCGCCAGGGCGCGGGTGACCAACAGCTTTGACACGCCCACGCGAAAGCTGCCAGTGATCAGCTTCAGGCATAGCATCAGGCTGGCACGGTCCAACCGGGCCCAGAGCGGCGGCAGGCGCTGGCGGACTTGCTCAGGCGTCAGCCCGCGCAGGGGTAGCAAGTGCTGTTCCACCCAGGTGGCCAGGCCTTCCTCGTTGCCATCGGCGTGCAGCGGCAGCAGCAGCGAAATGGTCTCGGCCAGGTCGCCCACGGCCTGATAGCTTTCTTCGAAAAGCCAGTCCGGCAGGCCAGCCAGCGTCGTCGCCAGTTCGCGTAGAAGGCGGGTGGGCACCAGCTGGCGTGGGCGCCCGCCGGCCAGGAAATACACCGCCCAGGCAGCATCTTCGGCGGGCGCCATGTCGAAGTAGTCGCGCAGTGCCTCGAGCTTGGCATTGCTGGAGGTGGTCGCGTCCAGGCGCAGGAACAGCGTAGCGAAGGCTTTCATGGCGAGGGGGCGGTGTTGGGCACATCGTCTTCGTCGCCATACTCGGTGACGAAGGCGCGGGCATCCAGGCCTTGTTCGGTGAGGTAGCGCACCAGTACCTCGACCGAGCCGTGAGTGACCATCACCCGTTGGGCACCGGTCTGGCCAATGGCCCAGAGCAGGCCAGGCCAGTCGGCGTGGTCGGACAGCACAAAGCCCCGGTCCACGCCGCGCCGCCGGCGGGCGCCGCGTAGCAGCATCCAGCCGCTGGCGAAGGCATCACTGTAATCGCCAAAACGGCGCATCCAGCTACTGCCACCGGCTGACGGGGGCGCCAGGACCAGTGCCTGGCGCAGCAGTGGATCGTTGCGCGGAATATCGCCTGCGTAGCGGGTTTCCGGCAGGCGGATGCCGGCATCCCGGTACACCCGGTTGAGCGGCTCCATGGCGCCATGCACGAGGATCGGGCCGATGCTGGCATCCAGCCCATGCAGAATCCGCTGGGCCTTTCCGAAGGCATAGCAGAACAGCACGCTGGCCTTGCCCTGTTCACTGTTGGCCCGCCACCAGGCATTGATGCTGGCGAAGATCTCGCTCTGGCTTGGCCAGCGGTAGATCGGCAGGCCGAAGGTCGACTCGGTGATGAAGGTGTGGCACGCCACCGGTTCGAAGGGCGTACAGGTGCCATCGGGTTCTACCTTGTAGTCACCGGATGCAACCCAGACTTCACCTCGATACTCCAGGCGCACCTGTGCCGAACCCAGCACGTGCCCGGCCGGGTGCAGGCTCAACGTCACGCCGTGGTGCAGCAGGCGCTCACCGTAGGGCAGGGTCTGCAGATTGATGTCCTGGCCCAGGCGGCTGCGCAGAATGCCGGCACCGGGGCTGGCGGTCAGATAATGGCCATTGCCGGTGCGTGCGTGGTCGCCGTGGCCATGGGTAATGACAGCCCGCTCCACGGGCCGCCAGGGGTCGATGTAGAAATCTCCGGGCGGGCAGTACAGGCCTTCGGGGCGGGCGATGACGAGGTCCATGGCACGGGCACTGGTTCTGGGGTTACCCGTTAAGAGGCATGGTGCTGGACGTTAGTTCGGATGGATTTGGGAGGGAGCTGCTGAAAAACTTCATCAAGCCCCCTCATGCGCCCCTGAAGAATGCCGTTACCGCCCCGGCACCAATGTAAGCCGCTGGTTGCCATACGCCCTGCCGAAGTTCTGCTGTTGCAGTGGCAGGCTCATGAAGCGCCCTTTGAACCAGGCATCCAACCCATCGCGGTAATGCGCGCTGGCCGGGTTGCCGGACTGGCCGCTGCTGGTCAGTATCTGCAACGGTTCGGCCTGGCCGAAGTCGACGATCATCCGTGCCGAGGCTGGCAGATGCGTGTCGAAGTCGCTGCCCCAGGCGAATGGTGTGAGGGCCAGGGTAGTGAAGTCGCCGCCTGCGGCAAGCGGCGAACGGCTGATCGCATCACCCAGGCCATGGTAGGCCGGTGCCGGCCAGCGGTACTGGTGCAGCTTGCCCCACTGCCAGGTGCGTCGGTCGGCCCCCAGCTGTGCGATACCGGCCTCCATTGCGCCCGCCAGGCTGCGGGCGAGGATGGCGGGCTTGTCTTCTTTTTGTGGCGTGTTGCGGTCATCCCAGAAGGGGCTGTCATCGCGGCCCAGCAGATGATCGGCCTGCGCCGAGAATGACAAACGTGCATTGCCGACGAATGCCTGCCAGGCCGGGCCAGACTCCGGGCCCAGGTCATCGAGGAAAGTCTGTCGAGCGACCTCCTGCAGGAACAACTCGTAAAGCGCGGCATCGGCCGACACCGGGCTCAGGCGGCCATCGAAGGCCTTGAGCCGGGCCAGCGTGTCGCGGGCCTTGTCGCGCTGCCCGGCGGGGAGGGCGTCGATTGCCTGCTTCAGTGGCTGGGCCATGCCGGGTGCGTCGAACATCTGCTTGAGCTTGTTGGCCAGCAAGGTCACCTGGTCGTTCTGCAGGGCCATCAGGCTGCGACTGTCGTGGCGACCGTTGCCGGCCAGCTGTGCCAGTCGTTCGGCACGCTCGGGGTAGTACCAGGTGCTGGACAGCTGCATGCCATAGCCGCGCGGCAGGCTGCGCTGGTTGGCATGGCCGATCCAGCCCGCGGGTGGGTCCTGGTCGTACGGGTGCAGCATCGGGTCGGCATAGCCGTCCCAGTCGTAACGCCCGTCCCAGCCCGGCGAGGGCAGCAGGCCCTGGCCTTCGCGGCGATTGGGGTAGCGGCCACTGACTTGCCAGCCGATGTGCTCAGGCTCGGCAAAAACGAAGTTGACGGCAGCAGCCGTCACTTCACGTGTGCTGTCGAAGGCCCGCTCCACGTTCTTGGCCCGCGTCAGGTCGAACAGGGCATCCAGGCTGCGATCACCTTTGAACTGGGGCAGGTTCAGCGCCAGGCCCAGGCTGGCGTTTTCTGGCTGGGCCAGCAGGGTGCCGTGGCGGGTGTCGTACATCACTTCGCGCACGGGGCGTTGGCCACGTACAAAGTAGGTTTCGCTGCGGGCGCGGGCCGGCAGCCATTTACCATCGGCCAGGTAGCTCAGCTGACTGCCTTGGCGGCGCAGCTGCTCGAGGAACAGGTCCTGATTGTCGGCCATGACCGCGCTGCTGCTCCAGGCCAGCTTGCCATTGTAGCCGGCCAGCACAATTGGCAGGCCCGGCAAGGACAGGCCGGCAACCTGGTACTTGCTGGTATTGATTTGTACCGGGCTCAAGGCCCAGGCGGCGCGGCTGTCGCTGGCCAGCAGGCTCTTGCCGCTGCGGCTGCGCTGCGGACCCAGGGCCAGGTTGGCCGACCCCGGGCTACCGAGCAGGTCGAGGTCGGCCAGCTTCTGGCTGGCAGCCGCCAGGGCTGGCAGCCCCGGCAACTGGCTGGCCAGGTTCAGGCCCTTGAGCTTGTCCACTTCCATTTCGGCCAACGGCTCGTCCGGGGCCCCGGGCAGCAACCAGGCCAGCTTGTCGCTACCGGCTTTCTGCGCCAGGGTCAGGGCGCTGAGTTCCTCTTGCAGGTTGACCGACTGACTGAACGCGTACAGGCAGAAGATCAGCGCCGAGTCTTCAGGCTTCCAGTATTCGGGGCGATAGCCACTACTGGCCAGGCCTGCTGGCAGCTTGTCGCGGTAGCGGAACAGGTAGGCGTTGACCCCGCGCGCGTACACTTCGAAGAAGCGCTTGAGCCGTGGCGATGCGTCGGCGTATTGCTGGGCGGCACTCTGCTTGAGGTTGGCGGCGCGCATGAGGCGGTCGATATCCAGCGCCTCGCTGCCGGCCAGTTCGGCCAGGCGGCCCTGGGCGAGCAGGCGCATGGCGACCATCTGTTCGATGCGGTCGCCGGCGTGCACATAGCCCAGGCTGAACAGCGCATCATGGAAGCTGCTGCTTTCGATCAGCGGCGCGCCCATGGCATTGCGCCGTACCGAAACATTCTGTGCCAAGCCTTTGAGCGGCTGCACGCCGCTGGTCGGTGGCACGCTGTCCTGATAGCCGCCCGTCTGGCAGCCGGCCAGCCCGAGCATGCCGAGCAGGGTGGCAGCGGTTGCGAACCGCAGGCGGAAGGGAGGAAAGGCGGGGGCGGCCATGGCAAGGGCTCCTGCAAGGCGAGGCTGGTTTGGAAAGGCGCTAAGGTAGTAAGCGCGCAGGCGCCGTGCAAGGTCCCAGGTCGGTTTATTTGATTGCGCCGGGTCAAACCTCGAAGTGCTCGGCCAAGGCGTCGGAAAAATGCGTGCAATTGATGCGCGTGTAGCGTTGGTAGTCACGGCTCACCGCGAATGCAGAGCCGGGCATCAGCAGGATCTTGTGTTGCTCCAGTTTACGCACGAAAGGTTGCAGGTCGGGCAGGTCCGGGTGGTATACCCAGAGGAACATACCCCCTTGCGGTGCAATGTCGAACTGCCAGCCGCGCTCGAGCAGCAAGCGTTGGGTTTGCACTTGCTGGCGGATCAGGCGCTGCTGCACGTCTTTCATGTGCCGGGCATACGTGCCATCCGACAATATGGTGTTGACGAAGCGTTCGCAAAACGCGGGGACAGCGACGCAGGTCAGCAGTTTAAGGCGTGTGAGCGGCTCGATCAGGTCTTGCGAGCAGGCAATGAACCCCACGCGCAGCGAGGCCGACAGGCATTTGGAGAAGCTGCCGATGTAGATAACCCGGTCAAGGTTGTCCAGCTCGGCAAAGGTCTGGCGCACAGCAGGGCTGAAGTCCCCATAAACGTCGTCCTCGACCACGAAGAACTCGTGCTCCACCGCCAGGCGCAGGACGCTGAAGGCGTTGTGCGGGCTGATGTTGCTGCCGGTCGGGTTGTGGAAGGTGCTGTTGCAGAAAAACGCCTTGACCTTGTGCCTGGCCAGGTGGCTTCTCATTTCTTCCACGTCCGGCCCGTCCTGGGTCCGCCGAATGCCGACGACGTGTCCGCCAGCCAGTTGGATCAGCTTGATCAGGTTGCCGTTGCCCGGCTCGTCGACGAACACGTGGTCGCCCGGTTTGATCAGCAACCGTGCAACCAGGTCCAGGCCTTGCGTGGCCCCCAGTGTGGTCAGCAACTGGTTGGGGCGGACTTCGACACGGGTTAGCCGTTTCATGTGCACGCACAGCTGTTTGCGCATGGGCAGGTATCCCTGGATGTCGCCGTACTCTGCCAGCGAGCTCTGCTCCAGCCGCGCCGTGCGACGAATCGCCTTGGCCAGCAGTTCGGTGTCGCGCCACGCTGGGGGCAGCCAGCCGCTGCCCAGCTTGGTGAAGTGCTGGCCGCCCTGCAGCAGCCGGAACAGCGGGTCGCCGGCCATGCATTCGGGTTCGTGAATCACGCTGGTTTGCCGGGCGCGGTTTGCCACGAAGTAGCCTCGCCCGGGTGATGCCGTCAACACACCTTCGCTGACCAGCTGGGCGTAGGCCGACACGACGTCGTGGTAACTGAAGTCCACTGCAGCGGTCAGCTTGCGGATGGAGGGCATGCGTTGCCCGGGCAACCACTCGCCTGCATCCAGGCGTTGTTTCAAAAGGTGATGAAGGCTGCAGGGGATCATGGCAGGTCCGAAACCGTTAGAAAAAAAAGCCTAACAGTTAACGGAAATGCTTGTCGACTGTTCGTTTGCAAATGGCCAGCACATGCCAATATCCCTGTGTCGGAACTTTCGGCTGCCAACAAAGGCGGCACTTTTAGCGTCTGTGCAGACCAGACAACTGGATATCAAGCCCATGCACCCAATGGACATGCAATCAGCCGTCATTGCCAGGCTTCCTGTCCCTGACGAACTGGAGTCATTCAAAGTTGTAAAGAATCTTGTGACCTCGGCTTTATTGGAGTGTTGTTCAATCGTCGAGTTCGAAGCACTGAAAGAAACACCGATCATAGAAACTGTGACTGAACAGGCACATGCCGATTTACAGGCATTTGCCATGAAAGATCCGGCTGCCGGCCGCGACCTGGTATTCATTGCAAAAACCTACACCTCTTATTCTGCGGTTTTGCATTATCGGCTTGCCCATTGGATTTACAACAATAGCGCCGCGACCTACGGCGCCGGCGGTCAATGCCTGGCCGCCATGATCTCCAGGCGCGGAAAAATGCTTTCGGGGGCGGAGATCCATTTCCGCAGCCGCATTGGTGCGCGCTTCATCATCGATCACGGCATGGGCACCGTCATTGGTGAAACGTCGACCATTGGTGACGATTGCTACGTGCTTGGCGGCGTAACCCTGGGCGCCCGCGGTATCAGTGACAACCCCTCGAGCCCCAGGCATCCGACGTTGGGTAACCGGGTGCAGATCGGCGCTTTCGCCAGTGTGCTGGGCGCAATTCATGTCGGTGACGGTGCGTTTATCGGGCCGGGCTGCATTGTTACCAAAGACGTCCCGGCCGCTGCCCGGGTACAGGTTAAAACATCATTGCAGGTGGTATTGGAATCATGAACGCTCTGAACTACGAAGTTTTAAGAAATACCGAGAAACTGTATTACAAAGACCAGTATTTGGCGGGCGCGAATACGCAAGTAGCGCGGGTGCACAGTGACGGCATCGAGTTGCTGAGTACGGTGGCCTATCCAGAAGGGGGCGGCCAGGAAGCGGACTTCGGCACCATTGAATTACCGGTGGGTACCGTGCGATTCGTCTGGGTTAAAAAACTCTACGGTAGCCCTATTCGCCTGGAAGGTTTCAAAGGTGGAAAACTGGGCGGCATCATTATTCACAGCCTGCACCCTGATGATTTGCACTTGCTGGATGAAGTCACCGTAGGCATGCCGGCCCGCGTCACTATCGATATCGAACGGCGCGAACGGCTGACGTTGTCTCACAGTGCCAGCCACTTCCTGTATGCCGCCGCCATCGGGCTGCGTGAAGAATTGAAGCAATGGACTATCGGCTGCCATATCAAGGAGGACACGGCACGTTTCGACTTCCTGGTCGAGGACGCGTTCACGGCTGAAGACGTACTTGAAATAGAACGACGGGCGAATGAACTGATCGGCTGCGATGCGCCCATCGAGCACTACGCGGTTCAAGGCCTGGAAGACGCGCGTTTGTGGACCTACAACGGCATCGAAATCCCGTGCGGTGGCACGCACCTCGATTCACCTAGGCGCATCGGGCGCCTTGGCGTCAAGCGCAAACGCCTGGGTAAAGGCAAGGAACGGCTGATCTGCGTGTTCCCCGAGGCCGAAATCGACCTGTCCACTTATCACGAGCACGCATTATGAACAGCACGTTACCGCGGCGCACGTACCTGTACTTCACGGCACAGTCGATCAACCTGACGACTGCCGTGATGTCGGTGACGATGGCGGCCATTGTCGGGGCTGCGCTGGCGCCTGATGCCGCATGGTCCACGGTGCCGTACGGGTTCCAGTTTCTGTGCCTGATGCTGGCAACTTATCCGGTCTCCAGGCTGATGAGCCGTATCGGCCGTAAAAAGGCGTTCATGCTGGGCGCGATTCCCCTGGCGCTGTCTGGCGTCAGCGGCTTTCTGGCGGTGGAGCACCAGCATTTTCCAACGCTGGTCCTCAGCCACTCTGCATTGGGTGTGTACATCGCGTTCGCCAACTTCAACCGGTTCGCGGCAACCGACAATCTTTCCCAGGCCTTGAAGCCCAAGGCGCTTTCGCTGGTCGTGGCGGGCGGGGTCATCGCGGCTGTCGTCGGGCCGACGCTTACCGAGTGGCTGCGTGACGTGGGTGGCTACCCACTGTTTTCGCTGTGTTATGCCGCGTTTGTCGGCCTGGCGTTGCTTTCATTGTTGATTGCGCTGTGCCTGCCCAACGATGCCGGTATGGCCAGAGCGGTCAACAGCGCAGCAAAGCCGGCCAGTGTCCGTGCCGAGCCGGCAGGCCCGAGCGTGGTTGTGGCAATGGCTGTCGCTGCCCTGGGCTACGGGATCATGAACCTGCTGATGATCCAGGCCTCGATGCACATGAAACACATGCACGAGGACTTCACTGACGTCCGTCTGGCGATCCAGTGGCATGTGATTGCCATGTTTGCCCCGTCGTTCTTCACCGGCGCCATCATCCAGCGGCTGGGTATCAAGACCACCATTTGCGCGGGCCTGGCCCTGTTGATCGGTTGCTCGGCGATGAATATCTGGTCGCACAGCTACGCCATGATGACCCTGGCACTGATTGCCCTCGGGCTGGGCTGGAACCTCACTTACGTAGGCGGAGGTGCCTTGCTGGCCCAGTCGCTGCAGAACAGCCCGGCAGCGATGCAGATGCAGGGCAAGAACGACTTGGCCATTGCCATTTTTGCCACCCTCGGCGCATTCAGCCCTTCGCTGTTGCTCAGCTCGGTCGGCTGGGACGGTACCAACGCCATCTGCATGGTCCTCTGCCTGGGGCTGCTGGTTGCCACTGCCGGCCTGCTGCAGAACAAGGTCGGCCTGCAAACTTCAATGGAAGGTAGCCGCAAATGAGCGAGCTCATAAGTGTCAGCGATCGTATCTACACCAAGCTGGAAATGAACAACCCGGGCGGTAGCCACAAATATCGGGCGGCGCGGCGGATCGTCGAACATGCCGTGCGCAAGGGTGAGATCATTCCCGGGGTGACGACCGTCATCGAAAAAACCGGTGGCAGCTTCGGCTTTGGCTTGCTGGCGGCCTGCCACAAGTACCAGGTCGCCGTAGAGCTGGCGGTGGGGCTGAGCTTCAGCCAGACCAAGCGGGATCTGCTGGAGTGTTTCGGTGCCCGACTGATCGGCAAGGAAATGCTGATGGCCGGTGCCACACCCAAGGACGTGGTGATGCATCACCTGGATAACCAGGCCGCGCTGGGCAAGTCATACTTCTACACCGACCAGTTCAACAACCCGGTGGGCATCGAAGCCCATCGTTATCAGACCGCCAGTGAACTGGCCGTGCAACTGACCAACGCCGGGGCAGGGCGGCAGATCCTGTTCGTGGGCTGTGCGGGTACTGGCGCCAGTTTCACGGGTATCACCCTGGGGCTGAAGGACCATGGCTTCGACGTGTCGACGGTACTGGTCGATCCCAATGGCTGCGATTCGAGGGCTGGCGTGTTCGCCGACCATCGTTTTGAAGGCATGGCCGTGGGCGTTTGCCCGCCGTTCATGGACTGGTCGCTGGTGGACGAGCGGGCCCAGGTGCAACATGCAGAAATGCTGGCCGCACAGCGCTGGTTCTACATGCAGAGTGGCATTTTCGTCGGTAATACAGCCGCTGCCTGCCTGGCAGTTGCCCAGCGCATGGCCCAGCACCCGCGGTATGTCGAGACCACCCTGGTGACCATCGCCTATGATGCCGGCCTCTGGTACCAGGACCTGTTGGGGGCAAACCGGCGAAAGGCCGCGTAGCCACCTGTGTCAGGCTCATGATCCAGAGGCTGGCACGGAAACTGTGGGAGCGGGCAAGCCCGCGAAGCAGGCGACGCGGTGGATGGCACGGGCTTCGCCCGTGTTCGCGGGCGCGCCCGCTCCCACAGTGTTCGAGCCATCTCTCAGATTTTTATCGCGTCAGTCGATCAGGCGCCGTGGCACTTCTTGTACTTCTTCTCGCTACCGCACGGGCACGGGTCGTTACGGCCAACGTCCTTCAGGGCGTTGCGTACCGGCTCCTGGTGGCCGTGGTTGCAGTGCGGGCCGTGTACATGGCCGTGGTCGTGGTGGTGATCATGGCCATGGTTGCAGTCAGGGCCATGAACGTGGGGTTGTTGGGACATTGCAGGGTCACTCCGGTATGTAATCGTCGGGGATTATCTCACCACTGCGCGAGATGTGCAGGTCCCGATGGATGAGCAACCCGGTCGCCAGTTCGCCCTGCAGGGAGTAACGCAGCGGCTGCTTGCTTCTGAGCAGCTTGGCCAGTGGCTTCAGGTGCTGCCACAGGTTGGTTCGTGCGGTGATCTTGAAAGTGCGCCGTGCATGCCCGCCCACGCTGCGCCATACGCTGGCTTCATCCTGCACCAGTAGCAGGTCATTGAGGCGTATTGCATACGACACGTTGCGAATGAACAGGCGGCTGTCATTGGGGTTGTCGACCCGCAGGTGCAAGACGAACTCCTGTTCCAGCAACCTGGCCTTGACCGTTTCGACCTCGACCAGATGCACTTCGGGCTCGCGCCAGTCCTCGCCCCAACTGGCACAGCCCGTCAGCCATGCCAGCAGCGCACCGAGCAGTAGCAGACGGGTGCGCTTGATCATGTTCAGCTCCCTACGTAGCTGGCGCAGCATTTCTTGAATTTGTGCCCGCTGGCGCAGGGGCAGGGGTCGTTGCGCCCGGCCTTCAGCCCGACCGTTGGGTCGATGAAGTACCAGCGACCGGCATGCTGGACGAAGGCCGAGCGTTCGCGGTGCTGATGATCGCCGTCTTGGTCGTGCCAGCGCGCGGTGAAGGTGACGAAGCTGTGCTCGGGTTGGCCGCCCAGCACTTCTGCGCTTTCCACCTCCAGGCCCAGCCAGGTGCTCTGTGCACTCCAGTCGGCCATGGCAGCACGGTCCAGGCCGGCTTGCTGGGCTGGTAGGGTGGTGGCTACCAGGTAGTCGACCAGGCCCAGCACGTAGGCACTGTAGCGTGAGCGCATCAGGGCCTGGGCATCCGGTGCCGGGGTACCGGCATGGTAATGCCCGCAGCAGGCGTCAAGCAGGTTGCCACTGCCACAAGGGCAGACCGAGACACTCATCATCACCACCAGTACTTGCCGAAGTTTTCAGGGTTGGCCCAGAACCTGGCATTGAGCCAGTCCGGGACCTGCTTATAGTCATGTAGATCATAGGTGAACAGGCTCAAAACCTGTTGGTCACGGCAGAATTTCTCGCTGGCCGACATGGCCAGGGCGAAAAAGTCGGTGTCCTGCCAGCCGCAGGCAGCCAGGTCGGCCAGCACTGCAACCCGGCTGGCATTGAGGTTGCGAATACCGCCGAGCAGCTCCAGGCCGGTGCGCTTGGGCAAGTGTTCCAGGCAGTCCACCAGTACCGCCAGGTCAAAGCGCTTGGCGGCCAGTTCGGCCGGCAGCGGGCCAGGGGCGGCGGTGTTGATGGTGACCTGGGGGTGTGCCTGGGCGAAGGCGTCCAGCGCCGGAAAGCGCGTACCTACCAGCAGCAGCCGTTGTGGAGTGAAGCGCTCGAGCAGGGCTGCCAGGGCCTGTTGCGGGGTGCGTTTGGAGAAACCTTCGGTCATTGCCATTCCTCGTTCAAGTCATCCAAGACTAGCGGGCTGCGGCGTGCGGGCAAAGAGGCATGTGACCGTGTCGTAGCTTATTGCTGGCAGGGTTGGAATGCGCGGTCTTTACTCCCAGAGATCGGCCTTATGCCGATTCCCCCTAGGAGAAGCAATGAAATGAGCATAGTACGCACAGCGTTACCCCTGGTACTGCTCACCAGTGTGTTGACTGGTTGTGCAGGTTTGCAAAAAACCGACTGGCCGAAATGTGCCGCCGTCGGGGGTGTAGGCGGCGCCGCCCTGGGCGCCATCGAAAGCTCCAGCTGGGCTGGCTGGGGTGCGTTGCTGGGCGGTGGCCTGGCGGCGGGCTATTGCTGGGCCCATGGCGATGGCGACGAGGATGGTGACGGCGTGCCAGACAGCCGTGACAAGTGCCCTGGCACCCCGCGTGGTGTGCAGGTCGATGCCAACGGATGCCCGCCTGAGCCGGTTGCGGTGGTCGAAGAAGTGGTGGTGCAGAAGGAAGAAGTCATTGTCATCCGCGATGTGCACTTCGAGTTCGATTCTGCGCGCCTGACGGCCAGTGACAAAGAGCGCCTCAATACCATTGCCACGCGCCTGAAGCAGGAAGCGCCCTCTGCCCGCCTTAGCGTCAGCGGCCATACCGACAGCGTCGGTTCCGACAGCTACAACCAGAAACTGTCCGAGCGCCGTGCCCATTCGGTGACCGATTACCTGGTCGAGAGCGGTGTACCGCGCAGCAGCTTCGTTTCGGTGGTCGGCGCGGGTGAAACCCAGCCGGTGGCAGACAACGCCACGGCCGAAGGGCGTGCCATGAACCGTCGTACCGAGATCAAGATCCAGCGGTAAGACGGCAGGCGCCCGTGCCTCGAGCAGTGGCACGGGCGCGTCTTCATGCCGGCCAGCCGTTTGTGGCCAATGACACAGGAGCATTCAGCATGAGTGTGACGTCGAAGGCGGCTTTGCCGCTGTTGGTGGCTGCCAGCCTGCTCACGGGCTGCGCTACGCACAGCGATGGCAGCGCGCCCCTCAATCAAAGGACCTGGCCCATCTGCAGCCTGCTGGGCGGCTTGGTCGGTGGTGGCCTTGGTGCCATCGAGAGTTCTTCCTGGGCCGCCGGTGGTGGCGCCTTGGGCGCCATTGCCGGCGGGCTGATTTGTTACGCCCAGGACGGTGACGAAGATGGTGACGGCATTTTCGACCGGCGCGATCACTGCCCCGAGACCCCGGCCAACACGGCGGTTGACCACATGGGCTGCCCACTGAAACAGTACCCGGCCGCGCCACCTGCCAGTGCACCCGAACCCTCGCCAGAGGTGATCACCCTCGATGACAACGGCGCGGTGATGTTCGCCTTCGACTCCGCCGAACTGACGCCGGCGGCCCAGCAACGCCTGCAAGGCCTCGTGGAGAAGCTCAATTCACCGACGGTGGCCAAGGTTCGTGTGATCGGGCACACCGACAGTGTGGGCTCCGACAGCTACAACCAGGCACTTTCCGAACGCCGCGCCAGCAGCGTTGCCGAGTACCTGATCGGCCAGGGTCTGGAGATGGGCAAGGTCACCAGCCAGGGCCGTGGGGAAAGCGAACCGGTTACCGACAACGAAACCGAGGAGGGCCGCGCGCGCAACCGACGGGTGGAGCTGCACCTCAACTGAGTGTTGCTGGCGCCTGCCTGGGCATTGCCGTTAATGTTGTTCGCACGGTTTGCTCGATCAGGCCACCTCGACATGGCAACCATCTATAGGGGCGTGGTATGAAGTTCATCCTGGGCCTGGGCAAGGTCCTGACGGTCGCTTTCTGGGGGGTGGTGCTGTTCAATCAGCTGATGCCACAACCCTTGCCCTTCAATCTGCTGATCAATGCCGCAGGCATCGTCTTGTTTGGCCTGCACCTGCTTGAAGTGCTGTTCTTCAATCGCAGCCTGCGCGGGCGCAGTCACCGTTGGTTTGACCGTTTGCAAATCCTGTTGACGGGAATCTTCCATGTCATGTCCATTCCTCGTCCGCGGGAGGCGCCGCGGGTGAACTGATCTTGCAGCGTCTCTCGCTGCGATCCCTTGCAGGAGCGGGCTTGCCCGCGAACACTGGCAACGCCGGTGCCATCCATCGTGGCTCCTGCTTCACTGCTGTTTGCACGCAACGCCTGTCAGATCACCAGTCGCGAACTGGCCACCGCAACGACGGCCAGCCCCAGCAGCAGATTGACCCCCACCATCCGCCGAATGCGCCCCAGTACCGCCGCACCCGTCGGCCAGTCCTCGGCCTGCACCGCTGCCTTCAATTCCGGCAGCAGCAACGCCTGAATGCGCATGAACAAGGCAAACATGGCGATCCCGCCACCGATCATCACGTGCACGTATCTGGGCGCCGTCTCGAAACCGCTGAAGCGCATGTGCAACATGCCGATACCACTTATCGCCAAAATCGCCACCGCCAGCCAGACCCAGCCGAAGAAGCGTCGGAAAACTTCCACCCACAAGCGCAGGCGGGCAGGCCCTTCAAGGGCTGCAACCGTTGCCGGGCGCAGCACCAGCCAGGCGAAGAACATGCCGCCGACCCATACGAGTGCGGCCAGAACATGCAGGGTGTAGGGCAGGGCAAAGGCGAGCATTCGGATCTCCATGCGGCAGAAAGGGCAATAGCGGGGTATGATAGCCGCCCCATGTGAAACACTGAAAATATATCCAGCCCTTCGGGCGCCTGCAGACCATGATCAGCAACGAACTCAAAGCCACTATCCAGGGCGCCTATTCGCGTTTTCTCGAAGCCAAGAGCCTCAAGCCGCGCTATGGCCAGCGCCTGATGATCGCCGAAGTGGCCAAGGTGCTTGGCGACATTGCCTGCGACGATGAAGGCCGCCGCGCTGGCGAGCCTGCCGTGGTGGCCGTGGAAGCGGGCACCGGTACCGGCAAGACGGTAGCCTACAGCCTGGCTGCCATCCCGGCGGCCAAGGCCGCCGGCAAACGCCTGGTGATCGCCACGGCCACCGTGGCCCTGCAGGAACAGATCGTCTTCAAGGACCTGCCCGACCTGATGCGCAGCAGCGGCCTCAACTTCAGCTTCGCCCTGGCCAAGGGCCGTGGCCGCTATCTGTGCCTGTCCAAGCTCGACATCCTGTTGCAGGAAGGCCACGCCCAGTCAGCCACGGCCCAGTTGTTCGAGGAAGAAGGCTTCCGCATCGAAGTCGACGAGCGCAGCCAGAAGCTGTTCAACAGCATGATCGAGAAGCTTGCCGGCAACCGCTGGGACGGTGACCGTGACAGCTGGCCAGAGGCCCTGGAAGACCAGGACTGGGCACGGCTGACCACCGACCACAGCCAGTGCACCGGCCGCCACTGCCCCAACTTCCAGCAGTGCGTGTTCTACAAGGCCCGCGAAGGCATGGGCAAGGTCGATGTGATCGTCACCAACCACGACATGGTTCTGGCCGACCTGGCCCTGGGTGGCGGTGCGGTGTTACCTGACCCGCGCGATACCATGTACGTGTTCGACGAAGGCCATCATCTGCCAGACAAGGCGATCGGCCATTTCGCCCATTATTCGCGGCTGCGTTCCACCGCCGACTGGCTGGAGCAGACCGCCAAGAACCTGACCAAATTGCTGGCCCAGCATCCGCTGCCTGGCGACCTGGGCAAGTACATCGAGCAGGTGCCGGAGCTGGCACGAGAAGTACGCACCCAGCAGCAGTTCATGTTCACCCTTTGTGAACAGGTGGCTGACTTCCGTCCCAGCGAGGACACCGAAGGCCGTGAGCGCCCGCGTTACCGTTTCGAGGGTGGGGTGGTGCCGGAGCAGATTCGTGAAGTGGGCATCGAACTGAAAAAGGGCTTTGCCCGCCTCAACGATTTGTTCACCCGCCTGGCTGACCTGCTCAAGGAAGGCATGGACGGCGAGGTCAATATCGGCATCGCCAGCCATCAGGCCGAAGAGTGGTATCCGCTGTTCGGCAGCCTGGTCACCCGTGCCCAGGGCAACTGGGAGCTGTGGACGGCCTTCACCGCCGAAGACCCGGAAGACAGCCCGCCCATGGCGCGCTGGCTGACCTTGGCCGAAAGTGGCGCGCTGTTCGACATCGAAGTCAACGCCAGCCCCATCCTCGCCGCCGATATGCTGCGGCGCAGCCTGTGGAGCGTGGCCCACGGCGCGCTGGTGACCTCGGCGACATTGACCGCGCTGGGCAAGTTCGACCGTTTTCGCATGCGTTCGGGGTTGCCGCGCGACGCAGTCACCTGCGTGGTGCCCAGCCCGTTCGTGCATGGCGATGCCGGCCTGTTGCGGGTCCCCGACCTGCAGGCCGACCCACGCGATGCAGCAGCGCACACCGCGGCGATCATCCGCGAACTGCCGAACATCGTCGAAGATGCCCGTGGCGCGCTGGTGTTGTTCTCGTCACGCAAGCAGATGCAGGATGTGTTTGACGGTCTGGACCGTGACTGGCGCAAGCTGGTGCTCATCCAGGGCAACCTTTCAAAGCAGGAAACCCTGAACAAGCACAAGGCGCGGGTCGACGATGGCCAGCACAGCGTGCTGTTCGGCCTGGCCAGCTTTGCCGAGGGTGTCGACCTGCCGGGCGCGTATTGCGAGCACGTGGTCATCGCCAAGATTCCCTTTGCTGTGCCCGACGACCCGGTCGAAGCTGCGCTGGCCGAGTGGATCGAGGCACGTGGCGGCAACCCGTTCATGGAAATTGCCGTGCCTGACGCCTCGTTGAAGCTGATCCAGGCCTGCGGCCGCCTTCTGCGTACCGAGCAGGATCGCGGCGTTATCACCTTGCTTGACCGGCGCTTGGTCACGCAGCGCTACGGCAAGGCTATTCTCAATGCGCTGCCGCCGTTCCGGCGGGAAATTTCCTGATCGCCGGAGCACTTGCGCCGGCGCATTGTCCATTACTCGTCTTGGGCCCATCAGGGTCCTGAAGGAGAGCCTCAGCCTTATGATCCGCCGCACCCTGCCCGCCGTATTCGCCTTGTTGTGCAGTTCGCCCTTGCTGGCCGGGCAGCAAACGCTGTTCAGCTTCGTGCGCCCGGCTTCGGTGGTCAATGTGGCGACGGTGGATGCCAGCATGCCGCAGTACAACGCGGAACAAACGGCCGAGGGCGAGGTGTTGCGGCGTGTGGTGTTCAACCCGGCCCAGCAGCCGACCCTGCGCCTGAGCCCGCAGAGCGGGGTGTGGGACTGGTCCGCCGGGCAGTTCCTGACCTTGCGCCTGCAAAGTGCCATGGATTGGGCATTGACCGTGTATGTCACAGTGCAAGGCAGCGATGGCCGCGTCTTGACCAGCCGTATCGACCTGCCCGCTGGCCCCGCGCAAACCGTGATGGTGCCCCTGACGGCCAGTTCGCCGCTGGACCAGGGCATGCGCGCCGGCCCGCCGATGCCCTGGAACCATGGTGGTCAGCGCCTCCTTTTGACCAGCAGCGCCGGAGCAGTCGACCTCAAGCAGGTGACCTCGGTCAGCCTGAGCATCCCCAGCCCCAAGGTGGCGCAGAGCCTGCTGATCGAGCGTGTCGGTATCCAGGATGACGACCAGGCGTACAGGGCGGCCTACCACGAGCTGATTGATGCTTATGGCCAGTCGACTCGCGGTAACTGGCCCGAGAAGGTATCCAGTGACGAGCAGCTCAAGGCGGCCGATACCCGTGAACAGCAACAGCTCAAGGGCTGGTTGGCAGAGCGCGGCAAGCAGAAACTGGACGCCTACGGTGGTCTGGTGGGTGGGCCGGCCTTTGCAGCCAAGGGTTTCTTTCGCACTGAAAAGCGTGATGGCCGCTGGTACCTGGTAACGCCGGATGGGCACCCGTTCTATTCCCTGGGGGTGAACGCCGTGGCGGCAGACGGCGGGCGTACCTATGTCGCCGGGCGCGAAGGCATGTTCAAGGCCTTGCCCGCTGAGGGCGATGCACTGGCCGCTTTCTATGGCGAAAGCAACAACGACGATGGCAATGCCTCGTCGCAAGGGCGCAATTTCAAGCAGGGGCGCTGGTTCGACTTCTACGCCGCCAACCTGCAGCGTACCTATGGCAAACCCTGCCGGCCCGCAGTGGAGGGCCAGCCAGCCGATTGCGCGCCGCCGGTGCTGGATGCCGACCGCTGGCAGGCGCATGCGCTTGATCGCCTTCAGGCCTGGGGGTTCAACACCGTTGGCAACTGGAGCGAGCCGGCGCTTGGCCAAGCCAGACGCATGCCGTATACCTTGCCGCTGTCGATCGTAGGCGACTACGCCAGCATCAGCACTGGCATGGACTGGTGGGGCCGCATGCCCGACCCGTTCGACCCGCGTTTTGCCATGGCCACCGAGCGTGCCGTGGCCATCGCCGCTCGTGATCACCGTGACGACCCTTGGCTCATCGGCTACTTCGCCGATAACGAACTGGCCTGGGCCGCCCCTGGAAGCGACCCCAAGAGCCGTTATGGCCTGGCCTACGGCACCTTGCGCCTGACCACCGACGTGCCAGCCAAACGCGCATTCCTCAAGCAGTTGCGCGACAAGTATCGCAACCAGGAAGGGTTGTCCAAGGCCTGGGGCATCGAACTGACCGCCTGGGAACTCATGGAAGATCCTGGCTTCGAGGCGCCGTTGCCTGACCCGGAGCACCCGGAAATCGAACGTGACTACCAGCACTTCCAGCGGGTATTTGCCGAGACCTACTTCAAGACCATTTCCGATTCGTTGAAATGGCATGCGCCCAATCACATGCTCCTGGGTGGCCGCTATGCGGTCAGTACACCGGAGGCGGTCAAGGCCTGTGCCGAGTTCTGCGATGTACTGAGCTTCAACTTCTATACCCTCAAGCCGCAGGACGGCTACGACTTTGCCCGCCTGGCAGAGCTGGACAAGCCGGTGCTGGTGTCCGAGTTCCAGTTCGGCTCGCGTGATCGCGGGCCGTTCTGGCCGGGGCCATTGGAGCTGGCGCGGGAAGAGGATCGCGGCCCGGCCTACGCAAACTTCCTCAAGGCCGCCATGGCGCAGCCGATGATCGTTGGCGCGCACTGGTTCCAGTACCTCGACCAACCGGCCAGCGGTCGCCTGCTCGATGGTGAGAACGGCCACCTCGGGCTGGTGGCGATTACCGATATGCCCTATCCAGGGTTTGTCGATGCCGTGCGCAAAAGCAATCTGCAAACCATGAACCAACTGCGTGCCGAGCTGGAAAAACCGGCCCCCTGAGATCAGGCGGATGCAGTCAACCCAGGTGAGAGCGGCCTTGTGTCGCGACCACTTGGCCCAAGCCTGTTTGCAAAACACCCAACTACTGAAACAATGCACACCTTTTTGGATATGGTCGTACGGAGAGCAGCGGGTGCAGATCCAGGGTCACTATGAGCTGAAGTTCGAAGCTGTGCGCGAAGCTTTTGCCGCACTGTTCGATGATCCCCAGGAGCGTGGCGCCGCGCTGTGCATCCAGGTGGGTGGCGAAACCGTCGTTGACCTGTGGGCCGGCAGTGCCGACAAGGACGGCCAGCAGGCCTGGCACAGCGATACCATCGCCAACCTGTTCTCCTGCACCAAGACCTTCGCGGCCGTTACCGCCCTGCAGTTGGTCGGCGAGGGCAAGCTGGCCCTCGATGCCCCGGTGGCCAACTACTGGCCCGAGTTCGCCCAGGCGGGTAAGCAGTCGATCACCTTGCGTCAGCTGCTCAGCCACCGTGCCGGCTTGCCGGCCATTCGTGAGCTGCTGCCGGCTGAAGCCTTGTATGACTGGCAGATCATGGTCGATGCCCTGGCAGCCGAGACTCCGTGGTGGACGCCAGGCACAGAACACGGCTACGCCGCCATCACCTTTGGCTGGCTGATCGGCGAGCTGATTCGCCGTGCCGACGGCCGTGGCCCTGGCGACTCGATCGTGGCCCGCACCGCCCGCCCATTGGGCCTGGATTTCCATGTTGGCCTGGCCGACGAGGAGTTCCACCGCGTGGCGCATATCGCCCGTGGCAAGGGCAATGCTGGAGACAGTGCAGCGCAACGCTTGCTGCAGGTGACCATGCGCGAGCCTGAGGCGCTGTCGACCCGTGCCTTTACCAACCCGCCCGCGATACTGACCAGCACCAACAAACCGGAATGGCGACGCATGCAGCAGCCAGCGGCCAATGGCCATGGCAACGCACGCAGCCTGGCGGGGTTCTATGCCGGGCTGCTGGACGGCAGCCTGCTTGAATCCGAACTGCTCGATGAGCTGACCCGCGAGCATAGCCTTGGCCAGGACCGTACCTTGCTCACCCAGACCCGTTTCGGCCTGGGCTGCATGCTCGACCAGCCCGATGTGGCCAATGCCACCTTTGGTCTCGGCGCCCGCGCCTTTGGCCACCCTGGTGCCGGTGGTTCGGTCGGTTTTGCCGACCCGGAGTACGATGTGGCCTTCGGTTTTGTGGTCAATACCCTCGGCCCTTATGTGCTGATGGACCCACGCGCCCAGAAACTGGTACGCGTCCTTGCCAGTTGCCTTTGATCGGGTAATGCGGGTATTGCCACACCCCTTTGACTATTCTCAATGCCAACGCCTGAAGTTCGTAGGCAAAATATCTTTCTATTTCATGGTGTATCGCTGATGTCTTCACATAAAACCTTAGCACTCGCCCTGTGCCTGACCGCCGTTACCGGCTGCGCCAGTCACTCCCCGGACGGCTCCAAGGAAGGTGGCTCCAGCTGGTGGCCTTTCGGTTCGGACAAGGTTGCCGAGCAGGAAGTGAAGTCAGCCGTCACTGAAAACGTGGCCAAAGCCGATGCCAAATCGGAAAGCTCCAGCCGCTGGTGGTGGCCGTTTGGCGGTGACGACAAGCAAGCCAAGGGGCCGGTGGTACCGAAGATCGATCAGAAGGCCACGCAGGCCTGGCTGGACGAATACGAGCCCAAGCTGCGCGAAGCGATCAAGGACAGCAAGCTGGAGCTGGAGCGTCGTGACAACGTGCTGGCGGTAACCCTGCCGGTGGACAGCTCGTACAATCCTGATCGCCCGAACATGTTGCTGCCCATGTCCCTGGGCCCGATTACCCGCGTTGCCAAGACTGTCGAAGGCGACCCCAAGACTGCCGTGCTGGTACTGGGCCATGCCGACAGCAGCGGCGCCGCCGTTGCCAACCAGAAGCTCAGCCTGGAGCGCGCCGCTTCGGTATCGGCCATCTTCCGCCTCAGCGGCCTGCAGCGTGACCGCCTGACCCTCAAGGGCATGGGTTCGGTGATGCCGCGCGCTGCCAACGACAGCGCCGAGGGCCGCGCCCTGAACCGCCGCGTGGAAATGTTGCTGACCCCGCAAAACACCATGGTCGCGCTGCTGGCCAAATACCAGCAGGCCGCCCCGGCACCCGCCCCGGCCTCGATGGTGGCGGTGCAGGATGCCAAGGCACCAGCTGCCAAGGCCGCTGGTGGCAAACCTGCCGTCAAGGCTGCGGCGAAGAAACCTGTAGCCAAGGCCAAAACGCCTGCGAAGACTGCAGCCAAGAAAAAAGCTGCGCCGGCCAAGCCTGCCGCCAAGAAAGCTGCCGTTGACAAGAAAGTAGCTGCCAACAGCCCTGCGAAGACCAACTGATCGTCAAGGAACCGCAGTAATGACCCAATCCCTGGCCGATATGCGCCGCGACTACACCCGTGATGGCCTGGCCGAAGACCAGGCACCAGGGGAGCCGTTCGCCCTGTTCCACCAGTGGTTCGCCGATGCGGTGAAAACCGAGCAGGTGCCGGTAGAAGCCAACGCCATGACCTTGGCCACCGTGGACGGCGAAGGTCGCCCGCATTGCCGTGTATTGCTGTTGAAGGGGCTCGACGAGCAGGGTTTCACCTTCTTCACTAACTATGACAGCGCCAAGGGCCAGCAACTGCAAGCCAACCCCTTTGCGGCAATGACCTTCTTCTGGCCGGCGCTGGAGCGTCAGGTGCGCATCGAGGGCCGGGTGCAGAAGGTCACGGCGCAGGAGTCGGATGCCTACTACCAGGTACGCCCGTTGGGCAGTCGCCTGGGGGCCTGGGCTTCGCCACAGAGCCGCGTGATTGCCGGGCGTGAAGAGCTGGAGGGCCTGGTAAAGGCCACCGAAGCGCGTTTCTCCGACACCCAGCCGCACTGCCCTGAGCATTGGGGGGGATACCGTTTGTTGCCCGAGCGCATCGAGTTCTGGCAGGGGCGGGCAAGTCGTCTGCATGATCGTTTGAACTATCGGCTGGTGGACGGGCAGTGGCTGCGAGAGCGGCTGGCGCCCTGAGCAACTGGGGCCGCCAAGCGGCCCCAGCCATTGATCAAGCTACCCCGGATAACCTGCCGCCTCGCGCTCCAACCACCCCGCCAGTTGCTTACGCCCCACCTTCTCCTGCCGCGCCTGCGCCAACCTTTCCAGCATGAACGCGCGTTTTTCAGGATCGGCCCCTGCCAGCGACAACGCCAGGTCGCGGTCCATCCAGCGGCGCATGCGCACATACAACCACCAGTGGAAATACAGTCCCGCAACGGTGGTGACCACGACGATGAAGTAATCCATGGCTATTCTTGGTCTCACTTGAAAGGCCTTCGACACAGCCCGGCAGGCTGTACCCCGGCTGAATGAAAACAATTTTATTACGTTTGTACCGTGACAGCCGTCAATGTGCAGCGTCTAATGAGCACCTGACTTATGGAGACTTTACCCATGCGTAAATCCGCTTTGCTGGTGGCGACCTTTACCACCATGTCGCTGCTGCTGGGGGGCTGTGCCTCGAGCCTGACCGGTGACAGCTACTCCCGTGACGAAGCCCGCCGCGTGCAAACCGTGCGTATGGGCACCATCGAATCCCTGCGTCCGGTCAAGATCGAGGGCACCAAGACCCCGATTGGCGGCGGTGCTGGTGCCATCGTGGGCGGTGTAGCCGGCAGCGCCGTGGGCGGTGGCCGTGGCAGCATCGTGGCTGCCGTGATCGGTGCCGTGGCCGGTGGCTTGGCGGGTTCCGCAGCAGAAGAAGGCTTGACCCGTACCCAAGGTGTCGAAATTACCGTTCGTGAAGATGATGGCAGCATGCGCGCCTATGTGCAGGCCGTGCAGGAGAACGAAATCTTCCGTGTTGGCGACCGAGTGCGCATCATGACTGTAGACGGTACCAGTCGCGTTTCGCACTGACCGTAGTGCAGTAATAAAAAACCCCGACATGGCTGCTGCCAGTCGGGGTTTTTTCATGCCTCAGCCAAGTCAGGCAATGCTGGTTTTGCGGCTGGCCATTGCGGTGACGGCGTAGCCGATCACCGCAGCAAAGAACGAACCAGTAAGAATGCCCATGCGGTCCATGCCGGCGTACTCACTGCTACCCGGGGCGAAGGCGAGCGAGCCTACGAACAGGCTCATGGTAAAGCCAATGCCGCAGAGTATCGCCACCCCCAGAATTTGCCCCCAACCAGCGCCCGCAGGCAGCGCGGCTAGGCGCAGCTTGACCGCCACCCAGGTCAGGCCGAAAACCCCCACGGTCTTGCCCAGCAACAGGCCGATCGTGATGCCCATCGGCACGGGGTGGGTGAAGCTGTCTACGGTCATGCCTGCCAGCGAAACGCCGGCATTGGCAAAGGCGAAAATTGGCAGGATGGCATAGGCCACCCAGGGGTGCAGGGCATGTTCCAGCGCCAGCAGCGGCGACGATTCAGCATTGCGTGTACGCAGCGGGATGCAAAAGGCCAGCGCGACACCGGCCAAGGTGGCATGCACGCCACTCTTGAGCACACAAACCCACAGGATCAGGCCAACGATCATGTAGGGGCCAAGCTTGATCACGCCAAGCCGGTTCATCGCCACCAGCACCAGCAGACAGGCCGCAGCCAGCAGCAGCGACACACTCGACAGGGTGCCGGAGTAGAACAGGGCGATGACAATGATCGCACCCAGGTCGTCGATGATCGCCAGGGTCATCAGGAACAACTTCAGTGACACTGGTACGCGCTTGCCGAGCAGGGCCAGGACGCCGAGGGCGAAGGCGATGTCGGTGGCGGTAGGGATCGCCCAGCCTGCCACGGCTGCAGGGTTGTCACGGTTGATGAACCAGTAGATCAGCGCTGGCACCACCATGCCGCCCACGGCTGCGGTGGCAGGCAGAATCACTTGTGAGGGCTTGGACAGGTGACCGTCGACCACCTCGCGTTTGACCTCCAGGCCGATGAGCAGGAAGAACAGGGCCATCAGGCCGTCGTTGATCCACAGTAGCAATGGCTTGGCGATGTTCAGCGCGCCGACCTGGACGGCGACGGGTACCTCGAGCAAGCCGCCGTACAGGTAGGACAGTGGCGAGTTGTTGATGATCAGGGCCAGAACGGCGGCGGCGATCAACAGCAGGCCACTGGCGGCTTCGAGCTGGAAGAAACGGGTAAACAGGCTACGCACGGGCTGTAGGCCCTCCATGAGCAGTTTACGCAGGGTACGGGCGTACACCCTAGCCTGCAGAGATATGCTTTCAAACAAAAGACATATTCGTTTTTGTTATATGTTGTTGCTGACAGGCCTGGGGCAAGCCTAGATGGATTTGGGGAAGGATGGGGGAGGGGAAGTCTGGAGTAGGTGCTGGAATAGTCTGATGCCGGACCGGGCCCTTTCGCGGGTAAACCCGCTCCTACAGGGGACCATTGTTCCGTGTAGGAGATCACCCAGCCCTTCCGGGCTGCGCTGTCGCGCAGCAAACATGAGGTGTACGGCTTCAGTTCCGCAGCGACGCTGACATTTTGAAAAAGAAAAGGCGGTTGGCCCGGTAGGGCCAGCCGCCTTTTGCTTTGTTAGGGTTCGTGTGCGCGGGACAGAGATCGTAGCCAGCACTGGTGTGTGTCTGCACACCCGCGTAGGAGAGTGATCCGCACGGTATCGGCGTGAAGTCCCTGTAGGCATCAGCTGATTCAGCTGTGACCACGTATGAGAGAGTGAACCCTTTCGCCACCGTGTGCCCCGCGCGCCCTTTATCCTGCGAGGATTCATCATGGCGCGCAAGCCTTCCAAGCAACGCTTTACCGTCGTCCATCCCGATTGCGCGGCGATCGATGTCGGTGGTCGAGAGCATTTCGTGGCGGTCGATCCCCGGCACGAAAATCCCGTCCAGTCGTTCACGTCCTTTACTGACGACCTGCTCAAGATGGCTAACTGGCTTGAAAGCCTGGGGATCAAGGTCGTTGCCATGGAATCCACGGGGGTTTATTGGATTCCAATTTACGAGATTCTCAGCGAGCGCGGTTTTGACGTTTATCTCGTCAATGCCAGAGCAACTCGGCAAATCACGGGCCGTAAATCAGATGTGCTGGATTGCCAGTGGATCTGGCAGCTGATGACTCATGGACTGCTCAGAGGCGCATTCCGCCCCGATGATCTGACCTGCTGCGTCCGGTCATTGGTCAGGCAGCGTGCTTCCAAAGTGAAAGACCAGGCGCAGACGCTGAACCGGATGCAAAAGGCCATGAGCCAAATGAACATCCAGCTGGCCAATGTCATCAGTGATATTTCCGGTGTAACTGGCATGAAGATTTTGCGGGCCATCTGCGCAGGTGAACGGGACCCAGTGCAACTGGCTGAACTAACCGACCGCCGCATCAAGGCAGGCAAGGAGGCTGTCGCTCGGAGTCTTCATGGCAATTGGCGGCGCGAGCATTTGCATGCGCTAACTCAGGAATTGGCTGCCTATGACTTCCTGGAGCAGCAAATTGCAGATTGTGACGACGCCATAAAAGCCGCGTTAGAGCAGTTGCCGGTGCTGCAAAACAAGCCAGAGCCATCCAAGAAGCCTTTACGGAGCCCACACCGAAACGGCGCCCAACAGACTGTATTGCATCAGACTTTGTGGAAAGTTCTTGGCGTGGACCTAACCGCAATTCCAACCATTGGGGTGGACACTGCATTAGTGCTGGCAGGGGAGATCGGTACAGATCTATCACGCTTCCCGTCCTCACAGCACTTCTGCTCTTGGTTGGGACTGGCTCCCCCTACCCGAATTTCCGGCGGTCATCGACTGGCAGGTGGTGGGCCCAAAATAGTCAATCGAGCAGCGCAAGCACTCAAGCAGGCTGCATCCAATGCCCGTAACGACAAGGGTTTCATTGGCGCATCGCACCGAGCCAGACTGACTCGAATGGATACCAGCTGCGCCATCAAGGCCACTGCGCATCAGTTGGCACGTCTGGTGTACAACCTGTTAACCAAGAAGCAGGCTTATGTTGAACAAGGTCTTGAGGAGTTCGAAACCAGAAGCCAAGACCGGCAGGTCCGGGCTTTGCTTCGCAAAGCCCGGAAACTGGGGTATCAACTGGTGGCCGCTTGAGTGCTTAGAAAACAATGGGTTGCATTTTGTTTGATGAGAGATCACCCAGCCCTTCCGGGCTGCGCTGTCGCACAGCAAACAGGATGCGCATGACGTCAGATCTGCACTGACATCGAGATCTAGAAAAGCATTCGCCGACTGATCCGGGTAGGTCAGCCGCCGAATACTTTGCTATGGTTCCCAATGCGCGGGAAAGAGGCCGTAGACCGCACTGGTGTGCTGCTTTGCTCCCGAATGAGAGAGTGGCCCAAATGGCATCGGCGTTAATCCCTGTCGGCACAGCTTGCTGTGACCACGTATAGAAGAGTGAACACTTCGCCGCCATTGACCCCGCGCGCCTGTTTTTTTCGCTAGAAAGAACAGTGGGTTATCTTTTGTTTGATAGAAGCGGGTTTACCCGCGAAGAGGCCCTGTCAGTCGCTAAAGAGTCAGAGGCCGAGCATATCCCGCGCCACTGCCTCGGCGATGCGAATGCCATCCACACCGGCTGACAGGATCCCGCCCGCGTACCCGGCCCCTTCACCCGCCGGGAACAGCCCTTTGATGTTCAGGCTCTGGTAGTCCTCACCCCGGGTAATCCGCAGTGGCGACGAGGTACGCGTCTCGATCCCGGTCAACACCGCATCATGCAGGTTATAGCCCTTGATCTGCCGGTCGAACGCCGGCAGTGCCTCACGGATCGCCTCGATGGCGAAGTCCGGCAGGCTCGGCGCCAGGTCACCCAAGGTCACGCCCGGCTTGTAGGACGGCTCGACACTGCCCAGTGCGGTCGAGGGCCGGCCGGCGACAAAATCACCCACCAGCTGTGCCGGGGCCTGGTAGTTGCTGCCGCCCATTACATAGGCGTGCGCCTCCAGGCGCTCCTGCAGTTCGATACCGGCCAACGGGCCACCCGGGTAGTCGCGCTCGGGGTCGATGCCGACGACGATGCCGGAGTTGGCGTTGCGCTCGTTACGCGAATACTGGCTCATGCCGTTGGTGACGACTCGCCCTGGCTCGCTGGTGGCCGCGACCACGGTGCCACCCGGACACATGCAGAAGCTGTATACCGAGCGGCCATTCTTGGCGTGGTAAACCAGCTTGTAGTCGGCGGCACCCAGTTTTGGGTGGCCGGCATACTTGCCCAGGCGTGCCTTGTCGATCAGCGTTTGCGGGTGCTCGATACGGAAGCCCACCGAGAACGGTTTGGCTTCCATGTAGACACCTTTGGCGTGCAGCATGCGGAAGGTGTCGCGGGCGCTGTGGCCCAGGGCCAATACCACATGGCGCGAGTGCAACTGCTCGCCGCTTTCAAGCACTACACCGGTCAGTTGGCCATCTTCGATCAACAGGTCGGTGACCTTCTCCTGGAAGCGCACTTCGGCCCCCAGGGCGATCATGTCCTGGCGCATCTGTTCGACCATGCCGGTGAGGCGGAAGGTGCCGATGTGCGGCTTGTTGATGTACAGGATTTCGTCTGGCGCACCGGCCTTGACGAATTCTTCCAGCACTTTGCGGCCGTGGTGTTGCGGGTCCTTGATCTGGCTGTACAGCTTGCCGTCCGAGAAGGTACCGGCGCCGCCTTCACCGAACTGCACGTTGGACTCGGGGTTGAGCACGCTCTTGCGCCACAGGCCCCAGGTGTCCTTGGTGCGCTGGCGCACTTCCTTGCCACGTTCGAGGATGATCGGCTTGAAGCCCATTTGTGCCAGCAACAGGCCGGCAAAGATGCCGCACGGGCCGAAACCGACCACGATCGGGCGCTCCTGCAGGCCTGCCGGGGCCTGGCCGACGAACTTGTAGGTGACGTCTGGGGCCGGGCCGATGTTGCGATCATCGGCGAACTTGCTGAGCAGCTCGGCCTCGTTGCTGGCTTCCAGATCGATGGTGTAGATGAACAGCAGCTCGCTGTTCTTCTTGCGCGCATCGTAGCTGCGCTTGAACAGGTTGAAGCTGAGCAGTTGCTCGTCGCGGATGCCCAGGCGCTGGACGATGGCTTCGCGCAGCGCTTCGTCGGGATGGTCCAGGGGCAGCTTCAGTTCGGTGATTCGTAGCATGGCAGGGTCCAGTATCCCGGCCATGGGCGGCCGGCGGCTTTACACAAACCGCCAAGTATAAGCTGTTAGACGCCCCGACTGGCAGGATAAAAGCGCCCGGTGATCAGTTGTCGCGCGCCCCACCGTAGTAACCGCAGCCTTGCAGGGTCTTGCCGTCGATGCGCAATTCGGCGCGCAGATGGTAGATGGCGCCGGTGGCGCTGTCTACACAGCGTTGCGGCGCGGCCCATAGCTCCACGTGCTGGCCGTTGGCTTCGCTGGTCAGGGTCAGGCCACCGCCGGGCACTTCTTCTTCCAGGAATGGCAGGGGCAGGGGGGGCTGGTCGATGCGGTTGAGCACCATGCCTTTGCCGCTGGCCTTGATGTCCCAACCCGGTTCGTGGCCGTTGGCGCGCAGGGTCAGCTGTTTGAAGTTGGGGTCCTCGCAGGCGCGGGTGGAAGGTTCCAGGCGGTACAGATGGCGTACTTCCAGTTGGCCGTCGTTGGTGGCCTGCTTGCTGCCGGTAAGGCGCCCTCGGACATCGGCAAACAGCTTGTCGTTGGCATCCTTGGCCAGGTTGGCGGCCTCTTGCAGGATGCCGGTGGCGGCGACGTCGTTGATCACGAAGGTGCGGTTTTCGCTGCACGGCTTGAACAGCAACTGGCCACCGGCGGCACGCAGTTCGCCCTGCATGCGCGTGGTGCCGATGTTCGGGTCGTTGGGGGCGTCAGCCATGAGCTGGCAACCGCCGAACAGGGGTAGCAGGGTGGTCAGCAGCAGGGTAGGGGTTAGGCGCATGGGCGAACTCCGGGGAATCTTTGCCAAAGAGCTGGCCACGTTACTGAGACCGGACGAACTCCACAAGTGACATTATCTCCATTGAGACCTATGAAAACGACGCGCGAGTCGGACCAGGAATGCCCAGATACTTGATGAAGTGATAGCCCTGGGCCATTAGTTATATTTGTCAGTAGTCAAGCTGTTTTTAATTGGCAAGAATTTTATACCCGCTGCTTTCTGCTTCAGGGATGATCATTTGCCTCTGCATATGCATGGTTGCGGACTTTATTAATTATTTTAGAGGATATAAAACATGGGTCAGAATAAGCAGGTAGCGGGATTTGATATTGAATATCGAGTACCTTTTCCGATTCCCGAGGCCACCAATAAAAGTACGCTGGTTCTCCCCGTTGGAGGTAAGCGATATTTGCTGGATGGCCTTGGTAAAACGATTATGGTAGGGCGTGTAAAGCATGATGGTACAGCAGATTTGACGTTTGGTTTGCGAGGTTTCAGCTCCCATAATATTTCTGACTTTACGGATGCTTTTCCGCGCGCTGCAGGGTTGATTCCTCAACCTGACGGAGGCGTAATCGCTGGTTTGTATAATGCATCGGAGCTGGGCTTGGTCCGCTTCAAGCTCAATGGTGAGGTCGATATGTCGTTTGGGCAGGCCGGCACGGTCTTCCACAAAGTTGAAAAGATGAGTGCAAGTTCAGCGGGGCGTGGAAGAAACAATGACGGTCGTCAGGATTCTGTTTTTTCGTCGGCAGTGCTGGGCGCATTGACACCCGCCAAGGACGGCAACTTTTACGGGGTTCTGGGTAACCGCTTTGCAGGTGATTTCTCGTTGCTGCGCTGTTTAGCAAACGGAGCGCTGGATGCTGAGTTCAATGGCACTGGCATTGTTAGCGTTAAGCATCCGACTTTGGACACAGACGCCCCCGCCGTTATCGCTTCTGCAGACGGGGGCGCAGTGGTAGTTGGCACACTGGGCGACCTGTCGGTTGGGATGCGCGGATTTTTCTGTCGGTACAAGGCCGATGGCTCGCTGGACAAGACGTTCGGTGAGGAAGGTTATTCGATTTTCGATTCTGTATCTGCAGGTATCCCTCATCCAGAGCTGAGTCAAATGGAGCTTGCTCACGTGGCGATCATGGCGGACGGCGGATACGTCGCGTGTGGTTACCTGACAGCACGTGATCCCTGGCGCTTCTATGGGATGGTGGTACGCATAGATTCAACCGGCCGGCCGGAGCAGTCTTTCAACGGCGGTAAACCGTTGCTCTTTGAGCTGCCTGATGGCGTTGAGGTTGACTTCCTTTGGGGCGGGATTGCTGAAATGGCCGATGGCAAGGTGGCCGTGGCGGGAGGTGCAGTGACGCGCAATGCAGGTTATCAGCGGCAGGTGCTGCTGGTTCGATATGATTCCAAAGGGGTACTTGATCCTACATTTGGCGAGCAGGGCTGGAGGATACTCGCACCTTTTGGAGATGCGGTCACATATCTACAGGGCCTGCAGGTCGATTTAGAGCAAAAAATCTTGGTTTCTGGCGATAGTGGTCCCAATAACAATTTAAGTTCTATGAAGGGGTTTGCGGCGCAGCTTGACTAGCGTGGTACCGAGACCGACGACCTCAATGCTTGGTAGCATCGGCTACAGAACATTGAGGTGTCGGGCAACGTGACAGGCGCAATGGAGAGCCTGTTGGTTGTCTCCTTTCTACGTTAAATACCTATCCCCCCAGATACGCGTCGCGTACCTTCGGGTCCGTCAGCAGTGCTTCACCGGTACCCTGCATCACCACCCGGCCGTTTTCCAGCACGTACGCCCGGTCAGCGATCTTCAGCGCCTGGTTGGCGTTCTGCTCCACCAGGAACACCGTCACGCCATCGCGGCGCAGCTGTTCGATGATGTCGAAGATCTGCTGGATGATGATCGGCGCCAGGCCCAGCGAAGGCTCGTCGAGCAGCAGCAGCTTGGGCTTGCTCATCAGCGCCCGGCCGATGGCCAGCATCTGCTGCTCGCCACCGGACATGGTGCCGCCGCGCTGGATGTAACGCTCTTTCAGGCGCGGGAACAGTTGCAGGACCTTGTCCAGTTGCTCCTGATAGTCGCCCTTGTCGGTGAAGAAACCGCCCATGGCCAGGTTTTCCTCGACCGTCAGACGAGCGAACACGCGGCGGCCTTCCGGCACCACCGCGATGCTCTTGCGCATGATGTGCGAGGACGGCTGGCCGACCAGTTCTTCCCCCAGATACTTGATGCTGCCGCTGTGCGCCTGCGGCGAACCGCACAGGGTCATCAGCAAGGTCGACTTGCCGGCACCGTTGGCGCCGATCAGGGTGACGATCTCGCCCTGGTTGATCTCCACGTTGACGCTGTGCAACGCCTGGATCTTGCCGTAGAAAGTGGAAACGTTTTCGAACTTCAGCATTTACGCTTCCCCCAGGTAGGCTTTGATCACATCAGGGTTGTCGCGGATCTGTTCCGGCGTGCCATGGGCCAGGGGGGTGCCCTGGTTGATCACCACGATATGGTCGGAAATGCTCATCACCAGTTTCATGTCGTGCTCGATCAGCAGCACGGTGACGTTGTGCGACTCACGCAGGTAGGCGATCAGAGCCTTGAGGTCTTCGGTTTCCTTCGGGTTCAGGCCGGCTGCCGGTTCATCGAGCATGATGATGCGTGGCTGGGTCATCATGCAGCGGGCAATTTCGAGGCGGCGTTGCTGCCCGTAGGCGAGGGTGCCGGCCGTACGGTTGGCGAACTCGGTCAGGTTGACCTTCTCCAGCCAGTACTGCGCGCGTTCCATGGCCTCCTTCTCGCTGCGGCGGAAGCTCGGGGTCTTGAACAGGCCGGCGAAGAAGTTGGTGTTGAGGTGGCGGTGCTGGGCGATCAGCAGGTTTTCCAGTGCGGTCATTTCCTTGAACAGCCGCACGTTCTGGAAGGTCCGCACCACGCCCTTGCGGGCGATCTGGTGGCCGGCCAGGCCCTGAATCGGCTGGCCATCGAGCAGGATGGTGCCGCCGCTGGGCTTGTAGAAGCCGGTCAGGCAGTTGAACACGGTGGTCTTGCCGGCGCCGTTCGGGCCGATCAATGCCACCACCTGTTTTTCTTTGACGGTCAGGGCCACGCCGTTGACCGCCAACAAGCCGCCGAAGCGCATGCTCAGGCCGCTGACTTGCAGAATTTCGCGGCTCATCGACGCAGCTCCATGTGTGGACGTTGCATAGGCAGCAGGCCTTGCGGACGCCAGATCATCATCAACACCATCAGCGCACCGAACATCAGCATGCGGTATTCGCTGAACTCACGCATCAGCTCAGGCAGCAGGATCATCACGATGGCCGCGAGAATCACGCCCAGTTGTGAACCCATGCCACCCAGCACGACGATGGCGAGGATGATCGCCGACTCGATGAAGGTGAACGACTCCGGCGTCACCAGGCCTTGGCGCGCGGCGAAGAAGCTGCCGGCGAAGCCGGCGAAGCAGGCACCCAGGGTGAATGCCGAGAGCTTGATCACGGTCGGGTTCAGGCCCAGAGCACGGCAGGCGATCTCGTCTTCACGCAGGGCTTCCCAGGCACGGCCGATCGGCATGCGCAGCAGGCGGTTGATCACGAACAACGCCAGCAGGGCCAGCAGCAGGGCCACCAGATACAGGAAGATGACCTTGTTGATCGAGTTGTATTGCAGCCCGAAGAACTCGTGGAAGGTCTGCATGCCCTCGGCCGCACGGCGTTCGAAGGTCAGGCCGAAGAACTCCGGCTTGGGGATGTTGCTGATGCCGTTGGGGCCGCCGGTCCAGTCGGTGAGGTTACGCAGGAACAGGCGGATGATCTCACCGAAACCGAGGGTCACGATCGCCAGGTAGTCACCACGCAGGCGCAACACCGGGAAGCCGAGCAGGAAGCCGAACGTGGCAGCCATCAGGCCGGCAATCGGCAGGCACACCCAGAAGCTCCAGCCCAGGTAATGCGAGAGCATGGCGTAGCTGTAGGCACCGACGGCATAGAAGCCCACGTAGCCGAGGTCGAGCAGGCCCGCCAGACCGACCACGATATTCAGGCCCAGGCCCAGCAACACGTAGATCAGGATCAGCGTGGCAATGTCGACCGCACCACGAGAGCCGAAGAACGGCCATACCAGTGCCACCACGATCAACCCGATGATGACATAGCGCTGGGTCTTGGGCAGGGTGAGGTAGTTGCTGACTGCCGGGGGGATCAGCTTGCGATCCGATCGGCGGCCCATCACCGAACTCCACTGCTTGTCGAACAGCACGCGCAGGAACATCAGCACGGAACACACGGCGATGATGCTGATGGTGAACGAGCCCTGACTGTGCACGACCAGGCTGATGCCGTCGATGCTCAGTTTCAGGCCCAGTACCGGGAAGGCCACGGCCCAGACCAGCAAGGCGCTGAAGAACGCCTGTTTGAGATTTCTGTTCATACTTTTTCAACCTCCGGGCGGCCCAGAATGCCGGTCGGCCGGAATAGCAGGACAAGAACCAACAAGCCGAATGCCACCACGTCCTTGTACTGGTCGCCGAAGATATCGGCACCGAACGCTTCGGCCACGCCCAGCACCAGCCCGCCGAGCATGGCGCCCGGGATGCTGCCGATGCCACCCAGTACCGCCGCGGTGAAAGCCTTCAGGCCCACCAGGAAACCGGCGTTGGGGTTGATCACCCCGTACTGCATGCTCAGCAGCACGGCCGCCACGGCAGCCAGGGCGGCACCGATGACGAAGGTGAGGGCGATGATGTTGTTGGTGTTGATGCCCAGCAGGTTGGCCATCTTGATGTCCTCGGCGCAGGCGCGGCAGGCGCGGCCTAGGCGGGAACGAGAGATGAACAGGGTGAGCAGGGTCATGGCCACCAGGGTGACGACGAACACCAGGATTTGCATGTAGCTGATCAGTACTTCTTCAGCACCGCCTGGCCCGAAGGAGAAACTCCCGGGGATCAGGTTGGGGATGGACTTGTCCTTGGAGTCCTGCGAAAGCAAGACCGTGTTCTGCAGGAAGATCGACATGCCGATGGCAGAAATCAGCGGGATCAGACGGTTGCTGTTGCGCAGGGGGCGGTAGGCAACCCGTTCGATACTGTAGCCATAGGCACTGGTGACGAAGATCGTCGCGACGAAGGCGACGGTCATCAGGATCGGCAGCGAATGGATACCCATCATGGCCAGGCCCGCCAGGGCGATGAAGGCCACGTAGGAACCGATCATGTACACCTCGCCGTGGGCGAAGTTGATCATGCCAATGATGCCGTACACCATCGTGTAGCCGATGGCGATCAAGGCATAGGTGCTGCCGATGGTCAATCCATTAACCAGTTGTTGGAAGAAATGGTAGATCTCAGGCATTACAGCGCTCCTAAAAACCTGATTTGCATTTCACTGGCAGGGGTACGGCCAGGAAACCGCGGGTGACGGTTTTAAGATTTTCAGGTGAGCCGGCCCCCGGATCGCGGGGATCGGGCCCATGAACCTCATAAAACGAAGCCCACTGCTCGCACAGTGGGCTCGTAGGTCAGCTATTAGTCACGCAGTTACTGAGGGGAGACTTCGGTTTTCGGCTTGCCGAAGTGCCATTCGTAGACCACGAACTTGAAGTCTTTCAGGTCGCCTTTGTCGTCGAACGACAGGTCGCCGGTCGGGGTCTTGAAGGTGCCTTTGTGGATGGCCTCGGCCACCTTGTCGGTATCATCGGAACCGGCTTTCTTGATGCCTTGAGCGATCAGCTCGACAGCCGAGTAGGCAGGGAATACGAACGGGCCGCTTGGGTCCTTGCCGTCAGCCTTGATGGCGTCGACGATCTTCTTGTTCGCCGGGTCCGCGTCGAACGACTTCGGCAGGGTGACCAGCAGGCCTTCGGAGGCGTTCTGGGCGATCTGCGAAATGGAGTCGTTACCCACGCCTTCCGGACCCATGAACTTGGCTTTCAGGCCTTTTTCCTGAGCCTGGCGCAGGATCAGGCCCAGCTCTGGGTGGTAGCCGCCGTAGTAGACGAAGTCGACGTTGTTCTGCTTGAGCTTCTGGATGATCGAGGAGAAGTCCTTGTCACCCGCGTTCAGGCCTTCGAACACGGCAACCTTGGTGCCTTTGCTTTCCAGGGTCTGCTTGACGGCGGTGGCGATGCCTTCACCGTACTGCTGCTTGTCGTGCAGGACGGCAACGACCTTCGGCTTGACGTGGTCGGCGATGTAGTTGCCGGCAGCCGGGCCCTGGGCGCTGTCCAGGCCGATGGTGCGGAAAATCAGCTTGTAGCCACGGGCGGTGATTTCCGGTGAGGTGGCGGCCGGGGTGATCATGATCACGCCTTCGTCCTCGTAGATGTCGGACGCTGGCTGGGTGGAGCTGGAGCACAGGTGGCCGACCACGAACTTGACGCCGTCGTTGACCACTTTGTTGGCGACTGCCACGGCCTGTTTAGGGTCGCAGGCGTCGTCGTATTCCTTGGCTTCGAGCATCTTGCCATCCACGCCGCCCGCGGCGTTGATATCCTTGATGGCTTGCTTGGCGCCGATGAACTGCATGTCGCCGTACTGGGTCACGGGACCCGTCTTGGGACCGGCGATGCCGATCTTGATGGTATCGGCGGCAAACGAATGGCTGGCTACCCCGGCCAGTACCATTGCGGCGAACAGCTTGGAAATCTTGATCATAGTGCTCCACTCATTCTGTTGTAATTCTTATAGTCCTGGCGGCCAGGGCTACAGACCGGGCGGGATTTGCGGCGTGGCCATGCCAACGCGCTAGCCCACCTTCCCCCGGAACATGTCCCGGAACTGTACCGGTACAGTGTAGAGCGCTGTTCGAGCGCTTGAAAAGCGGTCGAAAAGTGCGTCTTTCCTGCGTTGTCGCTTGATCGACAGAAAGATACAGAAAGGCGCCATCAAACTGCCTGCATCTGCGACCCCGTCCCACAACTTCGGGGCCAATCGACCAAATTACATATTTGAAACCGGGTTTTTCTGCAAAAATGCCGGCCTTTTTATTGACCGATTTTTTGCGGATACCACCCATGACTGATCAAACAAGCACCCTCTATGCCAAATTGCTTGGCGAGACGGCAATCATCGAGTGGAAAGCGTTGGAGCGTTTTTGGGCCAAGGGTGACCTGATTTGGGTCGACCCCAACCTTGACCTGATCGCCGTTGCCGAGGCGATGGCCGAGAATCGCAGCGAGATCTTCGCCAAGTGGCGTAGTGATGGCACTGTTGGGCCGGTGTCGGCCGAGCAGGCATTGGACCTGCAAAGCCGCGACCCAGAGATCTGGGCGGTGGTGGTTTCACCGTTCATCGTGATTCAGGTGAAGGGCCAGGAAGAGGCGTGATCTTTTTTAGTGCGCAAAATTACGCATCAGCGCCGTTTTGGTGCTTGAAAGCAATCAAGACGGGTAGAGGGAAGTAACAATTCGGCGTGGCGGTAACAGTTTACGGGATGCGTAATGTGGCCACCGTTCTGCCAGTCGCCACCGGGACCGTCGCCAGCCTGGGAAATGTTCGAATCAGTCAGGAGTTTATCGATGAGCACTGCACTACCTTCGCTTGGATTCGCCGGCATTGGCCTGATGGGCCTGCCCATGTGCCGCCGCCTGCTGGCAGCGGGTTATCCGCTGACGGTATGGAACCGCAGCCCGGACAAGTGCGCCGCACTGGTCGCTGCTGGCGCGCGCCTGGCCAGCAGCCCGGCCGAATTGTGCCGTGACAGCGACATGGTGCTACTGTGCCTGGCCGACACGGCGGTGGTGCGTGAAGTGGTGTTCGGCGAGCAAGGCATTGCCCAGGGCGGGCGCAGCGGCCAGTTGCTGATCGATTTCTCCAGCCTGGAACCCACCGCCACCCGTGAAATGGCTGCCGAACTGGCCGCACTGTGCGGCATGGCCTGGCTGGATGCACCGGTATCTGGCGGTACCCCCGGTGCCGAGGCGGGCACGCTGGCGATCATGGTGGGCGGTGAAGCGGCCGATCTGCAGCGTGCACGCCCGGTGCTGCAGGTGCTTGGTCAGCGCGTGACGCATATGGGCGCGGTAGGCGCGGGCCAGGTGACCAAGGCTTGCAACCAGATGATCGTAGCCTGCAATGCCCTGGTAATTGCAGAAGTGGTGGCACTGGCCGAACAGTCGGGCGTGGACGCGACGCTGATCGCTGAAGCGCTGGCGGGTGGCTTCGCCGACTCCAAGCCATTGCAGATTCTTGCACCGCAAATGGCCGAGAGCCGCTTCGAGCCAATCAAGTGGCACGTACGCACGCTGCTCAAGGACCTCGATGGCGCGGTCAAGTTTTCCCGCGAGCAAGGCTCGGCGACGCCGCTCAGTGGCCTTGCCGCGCAACTGATGCGCTTGCACGGTAGCCAGGGTTACCTGCAAAAAGATCCGGCGACCCTGGTAGAGCTGTACCGCAACAAGGTGTGATCCGGCCATTCTGGCGCTGCAACCGCTCCAGCAGTGGGCGCAACTCGGCCAGCGGTACGGGGCGCCCCAACAGGTAGCCCTGCAGGTAGTCGCAACCATGGCTTTCGAGGAACGCCTGCTGTTCGGCGGTTTCCACGCCCTCGCTGACTACCCGCAGGTGCAGGGTATGCGCCATGGCGATGATCGCCTGGACAATTTCCCGGTCTTTCTGGCTGCCCGGTACATCCTGCAGGAAGGTGCGGTCGATCTTCAGCACATCCAGCGGCAGGCGCTTGAGGTAAGCCAGTGACGAGTAGCCGGTACCAAAATCATCGATCGAAAGTGCCACCCCCAGAGCCCTGACGCGTTTGAGCAGGCTGACCGTGCGCTGGATATCCCCTACCAGGGCGTTCTCGGTCACCTCCAGCTCCAGGTGGCGCGGCGCAAGGCCGGCGTGGAACAGCGCCTTTTCTACTTCGTTAGGCAGTTCGTCGTGGCTGAGGGTGACTGCCGAGCAATTGACCGTGACCTGGACCTCGCCGTAGCCGTGGCGCTGCAAGTGGGCCAGGTCGGCACAGGCATGGCGCAGCACCCACAGGTCAAGGTCGATGATCAGGCCGTTGGCTTCGGCAATGCCGACAAAACGGTCGGGCCCGAGCAGGCCGTGTTGAGGATGCTGCCAGCGTACCAGCGCTTCCAGTTTGGCCACTTGCCCGCTGCGCAGGTCGAAGATCGGCTGGTAGTGCACACACAGCCCGCGCTCTTCGAGCAGCGCCAGGCGCAGCTCTTCTTCCAGTTGCAAGGCGATCGACGCGCGAGCCTTCAGGCTGTCATTGAAGAAATTCAGGCTGTTGCGCCCGTTGTCCTTGGATTGGTAGAGGGCCAGGTCGGCATGCTTGAGCAGCTCTTCGGCTGTGCTGCCATCGTCCGGGAAGATACTTATACCGATGCTGGTGGTCATGACCATGCGCCGCCCGCCCAGGTCGATGGGGTCTTTCATCCGTTGCATGATGCGCTGGGCCAGGTGGCGGGCTTCGTCGCGGCTGTTCAGGCTGGTGACCACACAGAACTCGTCGCCACCAAAGCGCGCAACCAGGTCGTGGTTGCGGGTAGCGGCCTTGATGTGGTTGGCGATCACCTTGAGCAGCTCGTCACCGGCGTCGTGGCCAAGGCTGTCGTTGATACGCTTGAAATGGTCGATGTCGAGGAACATGACAGCCAGGCGGTTTTCGCTGGCCTGATGTTCGACCAGGCGCTCGGCGAATACCTGGTTGAATCCACGGCGGTTGAGCAGGTTGGTCAGGGCATCATAGTGCGCCGCCTGCTGCAGCGAAGCGCGGGCCTGGTCCAGTTGGCTGAGCAGTACGCTGACCCGGCGCAGGTCGTGCTCCTTGCTTTGCAGCTTCTTGTCGGCCAGTGCGGCGCTGATGCTGGCGCCACTGATCAGCAGGGTGATGAAGCCGATGCCCAGTCCCAGTTGCAGGCTGTTGTCGCCCGACGGCAGGCGCAGTGCGGTATCGGCAGGGATGACCAAGGTCATGGCCGACATCGCGGTGAAATGAGTGGCGACGATGCCGCCGGCCATCAGCAGGCTGGCGCCGTACTTCATGGCCTGGTACAGGGTACCGCTGCCATTGCGCAAGTAGCGGGCCAGGTACAGCGCGGTCAGGGCGGTGAGCAGGGCAATGGCGGCAGAGGCAAGTAGCAAGCCGGTTTGGTAGTACTGGCGGGCACCCGTTTCCATCGCGGCCATGCCGACAAAATGCATGAGGATGATGCCCAGGCCGATCAGCCCTGCGCTCGGCACGAAATAGTGCGCGCGCATGTTGCTGCGTTCGAGGCTGTGCATGGCCAACCAGGCCACGCCCAGTGCGATGAGCAGTGAAAGAATGGTCAGGGATACGTCGTAGTGCACGTCCACCGGGGCCCGAAAGGCCAGCATGCTGATGAAATGCATGGCCCATATGCCGCCTGCCAGGCAGCAGGCTCCAAGCATGTTCCATTGTCGGTGGGCGGTGGGGTCGTCGCTGTGGGACTGACGCTCGGCCATGTCGAGCGTGGCGAAACAGGCCGCGCAAGCAACGAAATAGGCGAGCAGAACCAAGAGCGGTTCATGACGGCAGTCGATGACGATGCGCCCGGTTGCGGGAAGATCGGTGAACAGTTGCAGCCCCAGCCATTCCATGGAATGCCTCTTGATCGAGTCTTCACTCGTCTGCGCTACAACCCTGTGCAGACTGTCCAGAGGCAGTATAGGAAGGAGTACTTAAGCCTTCCTGACTAATGGCACAATGATTTCTACGATTTGGTTATAACTCCAATCGCAGTGAGGAATAAATTTGGGGCCCTAATGCCTTCCTGTGGGAGCGGGCGAGCCCGCGAAGCATCCACTGCGGTGGATGCCACCGGCTTTGCCGGTGTTCGCGGGCGTGCCCGCTCCCACAAGGGGCGCGGGGCCTGCGCTAGCCAGCCACCAGCACGCGAATGGCTTCCAGGCGCAGGGCGGCCTTCTCCAGCATTGCCAGGCCATCTTCGCGCCGCTTGCGCAGGGCGTCGATTTCGCTGTCACGCACACTTGGGTTGACCGCTTGCAATGCCACCAGGCGCGCCAGCTCTTCGTCGGCCTCGGCTGCCAGGCGGCGCTGGGCTTCGGCCACGCGCTCGTTGTGGGCCGGCAGGATCTTCTCCTCGCCGCCACTGATACGCTTGGCCAGCACATCGCGCTGGGCCTGGACGAACTTGTTGGCGCTGGCGCGCGGTACACTCTCGAGCTGGTCGTTGAGGGTTTCGAAAGCAACGCGTGACGCCAGGTCGTTGCCATTGGCGTCGAGCAGGCAGCGCAGTGCCGCTGGCGGCAGGTAGCGGCCCAGTTGCAGGCTACGGGGTGCCACCACCTCGCTGACGAACAGCAGTTCAAGCAGGACAGTGCCTGGTTTGAGCGCTTTGTTCTTGATCAACGCCACGGCGGTGTTGCCCATCGAGCCTGACAGCACCAGATCCATGCCGCCCTGTACCATCGGGTGCTCCCAGGTGAGGAATTGCATGTCCTCGCGTGACAGCGCCTGGCCACGGTCGTAGGTGATGGTCACGCCTTCATCGTCGCCCAGCGGGAAGCTGGCATCGAGCATCTTCTCGCTCGGCTTGAGGATCAGTGCATTCTCGGAATGGTCTTCGCTGTCGATGCCGAAGGCGTCGAACAGGGTTTCCATGTAGATCGGCAGGGCGAACTGGTCGTCCTGTTCGAGAATGGCCTCGACCAGCGCCTGACCTTCGCCGGCGCCGCCGGAATTGAGTTCCAGCAGGCGGTCACGGCCAGTGTGCAGTTCGGCTTCCAGGCGTTCGCGTTCGCTGCGGGCGTCGGCCACCAGGGTATCCCAGGCCTTGTTTTCGCCGCCTTCGAGCAGCGGCAGCAGGCGTGGGCCGAACTGGTGCTGCAGGGCATTGCCGGTGGGGCAGGTGTTGAGGAAGGCGTTGAGCCCTTCGTGGTACCACTGGAACAGGCGCTCTTGCGGGCTGTCCTGCAGGTACGGGATGTGCAACTGGATAGTGTGCTTCTGGCCGATCCGGTCAAGGCGGCCGATGCGCTGTTCGAGCAGGTCGGGGTGCGCCGGCAGGTCGAACATCACCAGGTGATGAGCGAACTGGAAGTTGCGGCCTTCGCTGCCGATTTCCGAGCAGATCAGCACCTGGGCGCCAAACTCTTCATCGGCAAAGTAGGCAGCGGCACGGTCGCGCTCGAGGATGCTCATGCCTTCATGGAACACCGAGGCCGGGATGCCGGAGCGCACGCGCAGGGCGTCTTCCAGGTCCATGGCGGTTTCGGCGTGGGCGCAGATCACCAGCACTTTGGTGCGCTTGAGCATCTTCAGGGTGTCGATCAGCCAGTCGACGCGTGGGTCGAAACGCCACCAGCGCTCGTCATCGGCCACTTCACCCTGGGCCTGGAAGGCAACTTCCGGGTACAGCTCGGCGTGCTCGCCGGCTGGCAGGTCGCGGTATTGCTCGGGCGTGGGCAGCGGGTAGGGGTGCAACTGGCGCTCGGGGAAGCCCTGAATCGCCGCACGGGTGTTACGGAACAGCACGCGTCCGGTGCCGTGGCGATCCAGCAGTTCGCGAATCAGCCGGGCGCTGGCCTGGGTGTCGCCGTCGCTGACCGCTGCCAGCAGGGCTTCGCCTTCGGCACCCAGGAAGCCCAGGATGGTGGCGTGGGCCTTGGGCGACAGACGGCCCTCGTCGAGCAGTTCCTGCACCGCCTCGGCTACCGGGCGGTAGTGCTCGCTTTCGGCGCGGAAAGCGGCCAGGTCGTGAAAACGGTTGGGGTCGAGTAGGCGCAGGCGGGCGAAGTGGCTGTCCTGGCCCAGCTGCTCGGGGGTGGCGGTCAGCAACAGTACGCCCGGAATCACTTGGGCCAGTTGCTCGACCAGGCCGTATTCGGCGCTGACCTGGTCTTCGTGCCAGACCAGGTGGTGGGCTTCGTCGACTACCAGCAGGTCCCAGCCAGCGGCGAACAGCGCGTCCTGGGCCTTTTCGTCATCGACCAGCCACTCCAGGGCAACCAACGCCAGTTGGGCATCCTCGAACGGGTTGCTGGCGTCGCTTTCGATGAAGCGCTCGGCGTCGAACAGCGCCACTTGCAGATTGAAGCGCCGGCGCATTTCCACCAGCCACTGGTGCTGGAGGTTTTCCGGCACCAGGATCAGTACGCGGCTGGCGCGACCCGACAGCAGTTGGCGGTGAATGACCAGGCCGGCTTCGATGGTTTTGCCCAGGCCCACTTCGTCGGCCAGCAGAACGCGCGGGGCGCTGCGGTCGGCGACTTCGCGGGCAATGTGCAGTTGGTGGGCGATGGGCTGTGCGCGGCAGCCGCCCAACCCCCACAGTGCCGACTGCATCTGCTTGCTGGTGTGCTGCAGGGTGTTGTAGCGCAGGCTGAACCACGACAGTGGGTCTATCTGCCCGGCGAACAGGCGGTCGCTGGCCAGGCGGAACTGAATGAAGTTCGACAACTGGGTTTCAGGCAGGGTGCGAGGCTGGTTCTGCCCGTCCAGGCCGTGGTAGACCATCAGCCCGTCGATGTCCTCGACCTCGCGCACGGTCAGCTTCCAGCCCTCGAAGTGGGTGATCTGGTCACCTGGCGAGAAGCGCACGCGGGTCAGCGGCGCATTGCGCAGGGAATACTGGCGGGTGTCGCCAGTGGCCGGGTAGAGCACGGTCAACAGGCGGCCATCCTGCGCCAGGATGGTACCCAGGCCGAGCTCTGCTTCGCTGTCGCTGATCCAGCGTTGCCCCGGTTGATACTGCTGCGCCATACTGCCTGAACTCCCGCGATGAAAAAGCCGATTATGTTAACGGATCGGCCGGTCAGACCAAAGTGCCGATAGCACCGAATGGTATCGAAAGGCACAGTCTAGTCGTTTCATCGCCCTGCACAGCGCCGCCGATGAGGGCCCCGGATCAACATGTCTGCCAAGCACCGCTGGATCAGCGCTTCGATGGCCGTGGGCAGCCTGGTGCTGCTTAGCGCCTGCGAGCAGAAAAACTTTGAGACATTGCCCCCCATTCCGATGGAGCAGCTTGAGGTACTGGGCGTGCAGACTCCGATAAAGAGCGTGCACTTTCGTGACAGTGACGGCGAAGGGCTGCTGGTCCTGAGCCGCAGCGATGGCCAGGCCAGCGACCTGGAAAGCGAACAGGAAGTGGACAAGGTGGTGCTCAAGGCCACCTTGTACGGGCGCACGGCCGAGAGCGACGCCTTCAAGGCGCGTTGGCAGGTCGAGCAGGAAACGACCTGCCCGGGGCTGGACCTGGATGTGGACTTCTATAATGACGTCAGTGATGTCAGCGACCTGAACCAGAATGGAGTGGCCGAGATAACGGTGGCCAGCCATGCATTCTGCGGCGGCGGTATCGACCCGCATGACATCGCCATCGAGATGCGTGAAGGGCAGGCCAGTTACACCATTACCGGCCAGTCGCTGATCACCCCGGCGGGCGAGGAACCGATCGGTGGTGAGCGCGAGGACAGCGCTTCGCTGAAAGCCGCGCCGCAGGTATTGCGCGATCATATGGATGCGGTTTGGCAGCAGGTGTACAAGCGGCCCTGGAGCGAGGCCAGCCCGCCAGTCGACGATGAGCCGGGTGACGAAGCCGAGTAAATGTTGTCCATGACATCAAGGTAAAGCTGCGCCTGCCGATACAGGGGGCATAGGAGAACGTCCATGCTGCCGCCGATCATTCCGCTCAGTGCCGCCCCGGTAACCTCGCAACAGGACCCGGTCAAGCCAACCCCCGACGTCAAGCCGGTGGTGCCGACGCAGCCTGCGTCCGGCGAAAGTGCCATTGACCTCAAGCGCCAGCGCGACCCGCAGGAGCAGGTATTGTTGCTGCGCGATGAACAGCGCCGCCAGCAGCAACGCCGGAACAAGGGCGAGCAGGAACGCTACGAGGCCGTCCCGGGTGACGAGGTCAATGCCGACAACACCGTGCCGGTAGCGCCATTGATGGGCGAGCATGTACGCCAAGGACTGCTGGTGGACATCGAAGTCTGATACGGGGCTGGTCAGCGCCTGCGCCTGGCTTCATCATGCAATTCTCTGTTGATCGTCGAGCCCACCCCATGAGCCAAGACAACCTCATCGATTTCGATGCCGAACGTGCCAAGCGCGTCCACGACCTCAAGGAAAAGCGGCTGAACGAAATGCGCAATGCTTTCGAGCAGGCCCTGCCATTGAGTACCAGCAAGAAAAAGAAGCCCAAGGGCAAGCCTAAGAAGCGTTGAAACTTGACGCAGGTCAACCCTGCGCCCCCCTCGCGTGCCCGGCCTCGGGCACCATTGACACTGATCAATTTTCCCCGCCGCCACATTGGTTAACGTGTACCCATCGGACAACGGCAAACGAATGGGGAGGCCAGCATGTTCTTCGACAACGTGGTTATCGCCGGTGTGGTAACGGTCGGGCTGATGGTCGCCTTCTTTGCCGGTCTGGGCATTTTCATCTGGAAGGACTCGAACAAGCGCAAGCCGCGCTGACCTTCCGGGTACACGAGCACGCAAGGCATTTAGGGCGACTTCGGTCGCCCATTTTTTTTGCCTGCATTTTTTATTGTCTGAGCTGTCCCTTTCAGTGCAGGCCAATCGAATATACATGATTAGCTAGCTAATTAATCGTTTCCGCTTTATCCTGCTCATCATTGTCTATCTTTTCAGCAAGACTTTTCCCCGCAAGGTCCGCCTCGTGCCCATCACCTTTCAGGCCCTGTTCGCGCCCAGCAGCCTCGCCCTCAAGTTTGCCATCAAGACCCTGCTCGGGGGCGGCCTGGCGTTGTGGCTGGCGATGCGCTGGGGGCTGGAGCAACCCTCCTGGGCATTGATGACTGCTTTCATCGTCGCCCAGCCGCTATCGGGCATGGTGGTGCAGAAAGGCTTGGCGCGGTTGGCCGGCACGTTGGTCGGCACAGTCATGTCGGTGCTGTTCATCGGCCTGTTCGCCCAGACCCCCGGCCTGTTTCTGCTTACCTTGGCGCTTTGGCTGGCGCTGTGTACCGCAGCGTCCACCCAGTTGCGCAGCGCCTGGGCCTATGCCTTCGTGCTGGCCGGCTACACCGCAGCGATCATCGCCTTGCCGGCCATTGACCACCCCCTGCAAGTATTCGACCAGGCCGTGGCTCGCTGTACCGAGATCTGCCTGGGTATTTTCTGTGCAACAGCCAGCAGTGCCTTGCTCTGGCCCATGCGGGTCGAGCAGCAACTGGGCGGGCAGGCGCGGCAGGCCTGGCAGAACGGCCTGCAGGCCGCCAGCGCCATGCTGGGCGGAGAGGACGAGGCGCGCAAAGGCCTGCTGGAAAGCCTGGGGCGCATCGTTGCCATCGACAGCCAACGTGAACATGCCTGGTTCGAGGGCAATCGCGGGCGCCAACGTGCCCGTGCCATTCGTGGCCTTAGCCAGAAACTGATGGTGCTGTTGCGTATTTCCCGTTCGGTGCGCCGCCAGTGGCGGCAACTGGATGAGGGTGAGGTAGAGCATCTGACGCCCTGGTTGCAGGAAGTGCGCACGCTGCTGGCCCAACCCGATCAGCCCAGCCTGCTGTTGTTGCGTCAGCGAATCTGGGATGCCGCCCACGATGAGCAAATCAGTTCAGCGGAGCACTTCTGCCTGGCGCGCATGGCCCTGCTATTGGACTATGCCATGGCCGCCAGCCAGGCACTTGAGGATGTGGAGGCGGGCAGGGCGCCCAAGGACGTGTCCCAGGGGCTGGCCGCGCACCGAGACTGGTCGCTGGCCTTGCTGTTCGGCTCGCGCAGCGCGCTGGCCTTCCTGGTAATGAGTGGTTTCTGGCTGGCCACGGCCTGGCCTTCGGCCCCCGGTGGCCTGGTGCTGACCTGCGTGGTCTGCAGCCTGTTCGCCAGTCGCGAGAACGGCGCACAGATCGGCCTGAGTTTCCTGCGCGGGATATTCCTGGCGATACCGGCGGCGTTTGTGGTCGGGCAGATCATGCTGCCGCAATGGAGCAGCTTCGCCATGCTCTGCCTGGGCATGGGCGTGCCACTGTTTCTTGGTGCACTGGGCATGGCCCATCCGCGTACCGGGGCTACGGCCACTTCCTATTGCCTGCACTTCATTGTGCTGGTGTCGCCGCTCAACGCCATGCAGTTCGGCGTGGCGACCATGCTGAACAGTGCCCTGGCCATGCTGGTGGGGGTGTCGGCAGCGGTCATGGCCTTTCGCTTGCTGGTGTTCCGCCATCCGGCCTGGCTGGGCCGGCGCTTGCGTGCTGCAACGCAGAACGACCTGGTGCGCCTGACTCGGCGCGACCTGCGCGGGGCTGACAGCTGGTTTGGCGGGCGCATGGCCGACCGGCTGATGCAACTGGCGCGGCATGCCAGTGAATTACCGGAAGGCGAACGCAAACGCTGGGATGACGGCCTTCACGGGCTGGATATCGGCGACGAACTGGTGCACCTGCGCATGTGCCTGGCGGTCGCTCAGGCCCCTTTGGGGCGGGCCGAGCGCGAGTACCTGCAACACGTGGAGGCAGCGCTGGCCAAAGGGCCTGCTGCCGGGCGTGGGCAGCTGCTGGATGCTGCCAGTGAGCAGTTCATTGCGGCCTTGCGTCGGCTACCCGCCAGCGACCCGCTTCGCCTGGCCGAGGGGGCAGTACTGCAATTGCAGAAAAGCTGGGGCAAATGGTGCCGCTGGCAGGAGGACACCCATGGGTTTGCGTGAGTGGGAAGTGGGCGGTGTGCTGCTCAGCCCGTTTTTGCTTTATGTGTTGTTGGCGCTGCTGCTCACCGGCCTGCTGCGCCTGGTGGTGCATGCCACACCGTTGGGGCGCTGGATCTGGCATGAAGCGCTGTTCGACGCAGCGCTGTTCGTCTGTGTGTTGTTCCTGGTGGTACGCCTGTCTGGGACTTTATAAAGGAGTGTTTCGATGCGTGCGGCCGTACGTATTCTGGTGACCCTGTGTGTGGTGGCCCTGGCCGTGTTGGCCGGCTACCAGCTGTGGCAGTACTACATGCTCACCCCATGGACGCGTGATGCCCGTGTGCGCGCCGATGTGGTGGTGATTGCGCCTGATGTGTCCGGCTGGGTTCGCGAACTCAAGGTCCATGACAACCAGCAGGTCAAGGCTGGCGACTTGTTGATGAGTATTGACCGCGAGCGCTTCCAGGCCGCGCTCGATCAGGCCAGCGCGGTGACCGAGACACGCGCCCAGCAACTGCGCTTGCGCGAGCGTGAAGCAGCCCGGCGTACTGCCCTGGGGCCAGAGGCGATCAGTGCCGAGTTGCGTGAAAACGCCCAGATCAATGCCGCCATCGCGCGTGGCGAGCTGCATGAAGCCGAGGCGCAGTTGCAGGTGGCCAGGATCAACCTGGCGCGCAGTGAAGTGCGGGCCCCGCGCAGCGGGCATATCACCAATCTGCGTCTGGCCGAGGGCAATTATGTGAACACCGGGGAATCGGTGATGGCGCTGGTGGATGATTCGACGTTCTACATCCAGGCCTATTTCGAGGAAACCAAGTTGCCGCGCATTCGCGTTGGGGACACTGTGAAGGTGTGGCTGATGGGCACGGGTGAACCGATGCAGGGGCACGTGGAGAGCATCAGCCGCGGCATCACCGACCGCAACAGCAACCCGGACAGCCAGTTGCTGCCGGAGGTAGAGCCGACCTTCAACTGGGTGCGACTGGCCCAGCGCATACCGGTGAGGATTCGCCTGGATCAGGTGCCGGAAGGGCTGACCTTGAGTGCGGGGATGACGGCGAGTGTGCAAGTGCACGAGGACCGCGAGCCGCAGTGATGGTGCTGGCTTAACAGGCAGAAATGTAACGTTCGTGGCGAACGGTCCGCCAGTTGCGTTAGGCTGTCGCTGTGAGTTGCCCGACAGAGGCAACCCTTCTCCCGCCAGGCGTGCGTATCTTCCGATTTCATTGCGAGGTTACGTCATGGCCATCACTTCCCAGGATATCTGCAACGCCGCCGATCAGCTAAAGGGCTTTGTCGGCTTTCACGGCAAGCGCGGTGTTCATATCGTGCGTTTCTCCGAGGACGCGTTCGGCATGGACGTGGCCGACGCCAGTATCACCCCCTGCAGCGAGTTTGTCTGGCGGCCCGAGCAAGGGCAGCGCATGGCGTTGTGCCGCGAACGGCTGTCGCTTTTGCTGGATCAGCATGTGGATGACCGCTTGAACATTGGTGAACCGCTGCGCGCCTACCTTCGCCGCTGTGATCTGCCTGAAATCGTGGCGCAGCGCAGCCTGCAGCAGCGCACCCAGTCTGTTTAGGAGCAAGGCCGGGTCTACAAAGGCTGTGCAGTGTTTTGGGAGGGTTGGTGCAACAACGCCGTCAACCCGGCGCTGTCCAGGGGCTTGCTCAGGTAATAGCCTTGCACTTCATGGCAGCGGTCCTTTTCCAGCGACTTGAGTTGATGTTCGCTTTCCACGCCTTCGGCTGTCACTGTCAGCCCCATCGCCTCGCCCAGGTTGATGATGGCCTGGACCACAGCGCGGTCGCTGCCGCCGTTGTTGTTCAGGCCGCTGATGAAGCGCTTGTCGATCTTGATGCTGTCGAACGGGTAGGTACGCAGGTAGCCCAACGACGAATAGCCGGTGCCGAAATCATCCATGTTCAGGCGCACCCCTAGCTCCTTGAGCGACAGCATGGTGCCTAATGCGCCTTCGATATCGTTGAGCATCACGTTCTCGGTAATTTCCAGTTCCAGGCGTTGGGCGGGGAAGGCCGTGTCGAGCAAAGTTTCGCGCACGTCCGCTACCACATCGCTGCGCAAGAACTGGGCAGGCGACAGGTTGACTGAAACCAGCACGTCGGCCGGCCAGTCATGGGCAGTGCGGCAAGCTTCGCGAAGCACCCAGCGGCCCAGCGCAACAATGATGTCGCTCTGCTCGGCCAACGGGATGAAGGTGTCCGGCGCCAGCAACCCTTCCTGTGGATGCCGCCAGCGCACCAAGGCCTCGACCGCGACGATTCGCAGGTCGTCCAGGCGGTAGCGTGGCTGGTAATGCAACTCGAACTCCTCATTGCGCAGGGCCCTGCGCAGGTCGTTCTCCAGCTGGCGGCGGTACTGGATCTGCTGGTTCATTTCGGCAACGAAGTAGCGCCATGTGTTCTTTCCATCGGCCTTGGCCTGGTACAGGGCGATGTCGGCGCAGCGGATCAGCTCACCTGCATCGAAGCCCTGGTTGCGCGTCTGTGCAACGCCAATGCTGGCACCAATGTGCAGCGGCTGGTTTTCGAAGACGATGGGTTGCTGCAGCAGGCCGATCAGGCGCGCACAGAAGCGGTCGATCTCGCTGCTGTTGTCCATGCCGCTGAGTACCAGGATGAACTCGTCGCCGCCCAGACGCGCGACCAGGTCGCCATCGCGGGTGGTGTCGCGCAGGCGCGTTGCCACTTCTTGCAGCACGGCATCTCCGGCGGCATGACCGAGCGAGTCGTTGATCGGCTTGAAGTTGTCCAGGTCCAGCAGCAACAAGGTCAGCGGCGGCGAGTCACTGCCGCGCAACAAGGCCTGCTCCAGGTGCCGGGCGAGCTTGTTGCGGTTGGCCAGTCCGGTCAGTGGGTCGTGCAGCGAAAGGTGCTGAATGCGCGCGTGGGCGTCGACTTCGTCGGTGATATCGCTGGCGGTACCCCGGAAACCGATGGCCTTGCCATCGCGCCAGATAGCGCGGGCGGATATCCGGCAGTAGCGGTTCTGGCCATTCTGGTCGCGGTAAGTACAGCGCAGGTTGGCCAATTGCTGCGGCTCGGCTGCAGTCAGGGCGTCCAGCCAAGGTGACAGCGGCGTGGTATCGCAGGCCAGCAACTGGTTGAGCGGGTGGCCCAGCCAGCCGTCTACCGGGTAGCCGGTGACGTTGGCGAAGCGTTGCGACAGGTAGGTCAGGCGTTGTTGCCGGTCGGTTTCCCAGATCCAGTCGGATGCCGACTCGGCCACCGCCCGGAAACGCTGCTCGCTGGCCTCCAGGGCCTGGTTGCTTTGTTGCAGATGCACGAGCGTGAGGCCGATTGCCCGGGAGCTGCGCAAGGCATGGCGGAACAGGTACAGCATCACCAGCCCAAGTATCAGTAGTGCGCACAACAGTGCTGGCAACACTGCCCACAGCATCTGCTGCCCCGGCAGCGGGCTGTTCCAGGTCAGATGGTAGCCGGTGTCGCCCAGGTCGATGCGCAGGTGGTTGTGATCCTGCCTATCCTCCTTTTCCACGTGCATGCCGGTCAGGCCGGCGCCTTTGCCCAACTGCGCCAGTTTGCTTTCGGTGAGCTGGTCAATGAATAGCATGACCGGCGCCTGACTCACCTCGCTGTCGGTAACCTCCCGGTCCGGGCGCACGGCTGCTGCACTGAGTGCGGCCGGCCAGCCATTGAACAGCACGAAACGGGTGACCTGCTCGCGTGAAATCGCCGCCGCGCGGGCCTGTTCGATAATCGGCTGCAGGGGTGTGTCTATATAGCTGTCAGCGCCTGCCTGGCTGGGCTGGCCTTTGAACAAGGCATAGGTGGTGCGGCGGTTTTCCACTACGAACACCCCTTCGTAGCCGCTGGCGCTGTACAGCGACTCGCCTACGTTCTTTTCCTCGTAGGCCCATTGCCAGTCGGCTTGGCCCGACAGGTGCTCGAAGGCTGCATCCCATACGGCATAGCTGGACAGAAACTGGCGTGAGGCGAGCAGCCGTTGTTCCAGCGCCTGGGTCGCATGGAAGGCGCTACGCTCGCGCTCCTGTTGGTCGAGCGTGCGGGCGATATTGAACAGAGCGCCGAGAATGACCAGGCAAGCCAGGCCGAACACTGCGCTGAAACCGGCAATGAGGTGGCGTACCTGAAAGCGCGGTGTGGGGCTAGCGGGTGAAAGCTTGGCGGTCCTGGCCATGCGCGAGCGGCTCCTTCAGGCAACCTCCCGCCAGTCAGTCAGGAAGGAGGTTCAATCAGGATAGGCCAGCCTGAGCGTGGCAGCTTCACCGCGGGCAAAATTGACCTGATCGCGGCCAGCGTGCTTGGCGATGTACAGCGCCTTGTCTGCCTGTTCGAGCCAGTGCTCGGGGGACTCGAGGCTGGCCTGGAAGGGCGACAGGCCGATACTCAGGCTGATGCGCAGGTGCGGTAACTGTGGGTTGCGGTAGCTGGAAACCCGCTCGCGTAGACGCTCCATGGCTTGGCAGGCCTGGGCTTCGCTGGTTTCGGGCAGGATCACGCAGAACTCGTCGCCGCCGTAACGCCCGGCCTGGTCGCCCTCGCGCAAACTGCGCCGCAGCTCAGCACTGAGCTGGCGCAGTACACAGTCGCCGACCACATGGCCAAAGGTGTCGTTGATGGTCTTGAAGTGATCGATGTCGATCAGGGCAATCACCGCGTGCCCCTGTTGTTGCTTGCACGCCTGGAACTTGAGCTGCAGCAGGTCCTTCCAGGCACCGTGGTTGAACAGCCCGGTCAGGCTGTCGGTCAGGCTCAGGGCGCTCAGCCGGCGCTTGTGGTCGCCCAGCTTGATCGCAAGCTGGTAGCACACCCAGCCCAAGGCCAGCGGGTACAGCCCCAGCATTGGCAGGCACGCATAGACCTGCAGGGGCGTGGCGGTCAATTGCAAGCCAGGGCCGAGCAGCAGGATGGCGGCGAGTATGCCAGCCAGTTGCGCCAGCACCCCGCGAAAGACCATGCGCTTGCCGCCGGCGGCGACGTTGTTCATCGTCATCATCGCCAGCACGGTCACGCTGGGCAACGGGTTGAAGTGCATGGCGGCGGTCCAGAACCCGCCCATCAGGGAGTCCAGCAGGAGGTTGCGCTGTTCCGCCTGGTAAGGCGTTGTCGAGCGGGCAGCCCACAGGTAGGCCACGTGCGGCCACAGCAAACCATTGAACAGTACCAGCAGCCATGCCCAGGAGGGGGGTGACAGCGGCGCAATGGCCGCCATGACAGTGAACAGGCCGATTCCCAGGCCAATGACCCGCGGCAGGTAGATGCGCTTGACGAATGAAAGTCCTTTGCCGTTGCGGTTATCCATAGTGCTCACAGTTTTCTGTCGGTGTACCGTTCATCGCATAACACGCATGAATATTGTTGAACAGTGTGTCATTGGCGAGAAATGACCTTGCAAGCCAATTCACGGTTGATTCGATCACGGTGGGGCAGTTGATAACCAGGCTCAGGTACTACTGAGCACTCGCAGGCGGGGGCGGGGCAACCTGGACTCACCGCATGACGGGCAAACGGATGGGTAGCCCCTGGCCTGTGAGTGAGCAGGACCAGGGGCATGAACTCACCGTAGCGGCACGCTGAGTATCATTTGTGCTCATGTCTGCTGCGCGCGGACCGGGGCTGGTCTTCGTTCAGAAGCCGCGAGGGTGGTTTGCCACTGTCACTGCGCACTTGTGCATGGCTGATCAAGGCGAAGATGAAACTGCCACCGATGATGTTGCCCGCCAGCGTCGGCAGTGCAAATTCCAGCCAGAAGCGGCTCCAGGTTTCGTCGCCAGCCCACACCAGGTAGGACACTTCGACTGACCCCACCACTATATGAGTGAAATCGCCAAGGGCCATCAGGTAGGTGATCATCAGAATGATCCAGATCTTGGCGTGCTCCATTGAAGGGATCATCCAGACCATGGTGGCAATCATCCAGCCTGAGACTATGCCCTTGGCGAACATCTGGCTGATGTCGTTCTTCATTACCTTGCGACCGACCTCCAGGAATGCCACATCGGTCTTGCTGTCGAATATCGGCAGTTCCAGCATCACCCAGGCTACCAGCAGGGTACCTGCCAGGTTGCCAAGCAACACCACGCCCCAGAGGCGTAGCAGGCGTCCGAAGTTGGCCAGCGTAGGGGCGGTCATGACGGGCAGCACCGCGGTGAGCGTATTTTCGGTGAACAGTTGCTGGCGGGCCAGGATCACTGCAAGAAAGCCCGCACTGTAGCCGATGCTGGCGACCACCTGGGCACCAGCGCCTTCTGGCAGGCGGGCGTAGAATAGCCCCATGGCCATCAACGACAGCCCCATGGACAGGCCGGCGGCAAGTGCCGACCACCACAACGCGGCAAGTGTACGTTCCAGCTCCTGGTCGCCCTGGTAGCGAATGATTTCGTGCAGCACTGCCGCCCGTGGCGGTTGGCTGTGGCTGACCTCCTGCTCTTCATCTGCAGAGAGGCCGGGGGTTTTCTCGCTTTGCCCATTGCTCATGGCCGCTACGCTCCGTGGTGTGTTTCTTTACAGATCCACGGCGCTTTCATTAGTTGCCGGTTAGCGGCAAAACGGTGATGGAAAAGTTTTTCAGAACAAGGTGTTGACTCTGATTTCAAAGCGCGTATTATTCGCCTCCTCGCAGCGATGAACGCTTCGGGGCAAGCGGTAAGTTGTTGAAGTTGTTAGCTTTCGAAAGAAAGCGGTAGTAAAAAACTTCAAAATAAACGCTTGACAGGCTCTGAGGAAAGCGTAGAATGCGCGCCTCGGTTGAGACGAAAAGCTCTTAACCAAACGCTCTTTAACAAATCGAATCAAGCAATTCGTGTGGGTGCTTGTGAGTATGGACTGATAGTCAAAAAGATTATCAGCATCACAAGTGACCATGCGAGAAATCACATAGTCATTTGAGATTGCTGAGCCAAGTTTAGGGTTTCTTAAAAACCCAAGCAGTATTGAACTGAAGAGTTTGATCATGGCTCAGATTGAACGCTGGCGGCAGGCCTAACACATGCAAGTCGAGCGGATGACGGGAGCTTGCTCCTTGATTCAGCGGCGGACGGGTGAGTAATGCCTAGGAATCTGCCTGGTAGTGGGGGACAACGTTTCGAAAGGAACGCTAATACCGCATACGTCCTACGGGAGAAAGCAGGGGACCTTCGGGCCTTGCGCTATCAGATGAGCCTAGGTCGGATTAGCTAGTTGGTGGGGTAATGGCTCACCAAGGCGACGATCCGTAACTGGTCTGAGAGGATGATCAGTCACACTGGAACTGAGACACGGTCCAGACTCCTACGGGAGGCAGCAGTGGGGAATATTGGACAATGGGCGAAAGCCTGATCCAGCCATGCCGCGTGTGTGAAGAAGGTCTTCGGATTGTAAAGCACTTTAAGTTGGGAGGAAGGGCAGTAAGTTAATACCTTGCTGTTTTGACGTTACCGACAGAATAAGCACCGGCTAACTCTGTGCCAGCAGCCGCGGTAATACAGAGGGTGCAAGCGTTAATCGGAATTACTGGGCGTAAAGCGCGCGTAGGTGGTTTGTTAAGTTGGATGTGAAAGCCCCGGGCTCAACCTGGGAACTGCATCCAAAACTGGCAAGCTAGAGTACGGTAGAGGGTGGTGGAATTTCCTGTGTAGCGGTGAAATGCGTAGATATAGGAAGGAACACCAGTGGCGAAGGCGACCACCTGGACTGATACTGACACTGAGGTGCGAAAGCGTGGGGAGCAAACAGGATTAGATACCCTGGTAGTCCACGCCGTAAACGATGTCAACTAGCCGTTGGAATCCTTGAGATTTTAGTGGCGCAGCTAACGCATTAAGTTGACCGCCTGGGGAGTACGGCCGCAAGGTTAAAACTCAAATGAATTGACGGGGGCCCGCACAAGCGGTGGAGCATGTGGTTTAATTCGAAGCAACGCGAAGAACCTTACCAGGCCTTGACATGCAGAGAACTTTCCAGAGATGGATTGGTGCCTTCGGGAACTCTGACACAGGTGCTGCATGGCTGTCGTCAGCTCGTGTCGTGAGATGTTGGGTTAAGTCCCGTAACGAGCGCAACCCTTGTCCTTAGTTACCAGCACGTTATGGTGGGCACTCTAAGGAGACTGCCGGTGACAAACCGGAGGAAGGTGGGGATGACGTCAAGTCATCATGGCCCTTACGGCCTGGGCTACACACGTGCTACAATGGTCGGTACAGAGGGTTGCCAAGCCGCGAGGTGGAGCTAATCTCACAAAACCGATCGTAGTCCGGATCGCAGTCTGCAACTCGACTGCGTGAAGTCGGAATCGCTAGTAATCGCGAATCAGAATGTCGCGGTGAATACGTTCCCGGGCCTTGTACACACCGCCCGTCACACCATGGGAGTGGGTTGCACCAGAAGTAGCTAGTCTAACCTTCGGGGGGACGGTTACCACGGTGTGATTCATGACTGGGGTGAAGTCGTAACAAGGTAGCCGTAGGGGAACCTGCGGCTGGATCACCTCCTTAATCGACGACATCAGCCTGCTGATGAGCTCCCACACGAATTGCTTGATTCATTGTCGAAGACGTTTTTCCTGGTCAGAACCTGGAAATGAGCATTCGCATCGAATGTTGATTTCTGGCTTTTGTCAGATCGTTCTTTAAAAATTCGGATATGTGATAGATATAGACTGAACACCAGTTTCACTGCTGGTGGATCAGGCTAAGGTAAAATTTGTGAGTTCTGCTCGAAAGAGCAACGTACGAATTTTCGGCGAATGTCGTCTTCACAGTATAACCAGATTGCTTGGGGTTATATGGTCAAGTGAAGAAGCGCATACGGTGGATGCCTTGGCAGTCAGAGGCGATGAAAGACGTGGTAGCCTGCGATAAGCTTTGGGGAGTCGGCAAACAGACTGTGATCCAGAGATCTCTGAATGGGGGAACCCAGCCAGCATAAGCTGGTTATCTTGTACTGAATACATAGGTGCAAGAGGCGAACCAGGGGAACTGAAACATCTAAGTACCCTGAGGAAAAGAAATCAACCGAGATTCCCTTAGTAGTGGCGAGCGAACGGGGACCAGCCCTTAAGTTGATTTGAGATTAGTGGAACGCTCTGGAAAGTGCGGCCATAGTGGGTGATAGCCCCGTACACGAAAATCTCTTGTCAATGAAATCGAGTAGGACGGAGCACGAGAAACTTTGTCTGAATATGGGGGGACCATCCTCCAAGGCTAAATACTACTGACTGACCGATAGTGAACCAGTACCGTGAGGGAAAGGCGAAAAGAACCCCGGAGAGGGGAGTGAAATAGAACCTGAAACCGTATGCGTACAAGCAGTGGGAGCCTACTTTGTTAGGTGACTGCGTACCTTTTGTATAATGGGTCAGCGACTTATATTCAGTGGCGAGCTTAACCGAATAGGGGAGGCGTAGCGAAAGCGAGTCTTAATAGGGCGTTTAGTCGCTGGGTATAGACCCGAAACCGGGCGATCTATCCATGGGCAGGTTGAAGGTTAGGTAACACTGACTGGAGGACCGAACCGACTACCGTTGAAAAGTTAGCGGATGACCTGTGGATCGGAGTGAAAGGCTAATCAAGCTCGGAGATAGCTGGTTCTCCTCGAAAGCTATTTAGGTAGCGCCTCATGTATCACTGTAGGGGGTAGAGCACTGTTTCGGCTAGGGGGTCATCCCGACTTACCAAACCGATGCAAACTCCGAATACCTACAAGTGCCGAGCATGGGAGACACACGGCGGGTGCTAACGTCCGTCGTGAAAAGGGAAACAACCCAGACCGTCAGCTAAGGTCCCAAAGTCATGGTTAAGTGGGAAACGATGTGGGAAGGCTTAGACAGCTAGGAGGTTGGCTTAGAAGCAGCCACCCTTTAAAGAAAGCGTAATAGCTCACTAGTCGAGTCGGCCTGCGCGGAAGATGTAACGGGGCTCAAACCATGCACCGAAGCTACGGGTATCATCTTATGATGATGCGGTAGAGGAGCGTTCTGTAAGCCTGTGAAGGTGAGTTGAGAAGCTTGCTGGAGGTATCAGAAGTGCGAATGCTGACATGAGTAACGACAATGCGAGTGAAAAACTCGCACGCCGAAAGACCAAGGTTTCCTGCGCAACGTTAATCGACGCAGGGTTAGTCGGTCCCTAAGGCGAGGCTGAAAAGCGTAGTCGATGGAAAACAGGTTAATATTCCTGTACTTCCAGTTATTGCGATGGAGGGACGGAGAAGGTTAGGCCAGCCTGGCGTTGGTTGTCCAGGTTTAAGGTGGTAGGCTGAAATCTTAGGCAAATCCGGGATTTCAAGGCCGAGAGCTGATGACGAGTTGCCTTCAGGCGACGAAGTGGTTGATACCATGCTTCCAAGAAAAGCTCCTAAGCTTCAGATAACTGGGAACCGTACCCCAAACCGACACAGGTGGTTAGGTAGAGAATACCAAGGCGCTTGAGAGAACTCGGGTGAAGGAACTAGGCAAAATGGCACCGTAACTTCGGGAGAAGGTGCGCCGGCGAGGGTGAAGGACTTGCTCCGTAAGCCCATGCCGGTCGAAGATACCAGGCCGCTGCGACTGTTTATTAAAAACACAGCACTCTGCAAACACGAAAGTGGACGTATAGGGTGTGACGCCTGCCCGGTGCCGGAAGGTTAATTGATGGGGTTAGCGCAAGCGAAGCTCTTGATCGAAGCCCCGGTAAACGGCGGCCGTAACTATAACGGTCCTAAGGTAGCGAAATTCCTTGTCGGGTAAGTTCCGACCTGCACGAATGGCGTAACGATGGCGGCGCTGTCTCCACCCGAGACTCAGTGAAATTGAAATCGCTGTGAAGATGCAGTGTATCCGCGGCTAGACGGAAAGACCCCGTGAACCTTTACTATAGCTTTGCACTGGACTTTGAATTTGCTTGTGTAGGATAGGTGGGAGGCTTTGAAGTGGGGACGCCAGTTCTCATGGAGCCATCCTTGAAATACCACCCTGGCAACTTTGAGGTTCTAACTCAGGTCCGTTATCCGGATCGAGGACAGTGTATGGTGGGTAGTTTGACTGGGGCGGTCTCCTCCCAAAGAGTAACGGAGGAGTACGAAGGTGCGCTCAGACCGGTCGGAAATCGGTCGTAGAGTATAAAGGCAAAAGCGCGCTTGACTGCGAGACAAACACGTCGAGCAGGTACGAAAGTAGGTCTTAGTGATCCGGTGGTTCTGTATGGAAGGGCCATCGCTCAACGGATAAAAGGTACTCCGGGGATAACAGGCTGATACCGCCCAAGAGTTCATATCGACGGCGGTGTTTGGCACCTCGATGTCGGCTCATCACATCCTGGGGCTGAAGCCGGTCCCAAGGGTATGGCTGTTCGCCATTTAAAGTGGTACGCGAGCTGGGTTTAGAACGTCGTGAGACAGTTCGGTCCCTATCTGCCGTGGACGTTTGAGATTTGAGAGGGGCTGCTCCTAGTACGAGAGGACCGGAGTGGACGAACCTCTGGTGTTCCGGTTGTCACGCCAGTGGCATTGCCGGGTAGCTATGTTCGGAAGAGATAACCGCTGAAAGCATCTAAGCGGGAAACTTGCCTCAAGATGAGATCTCACTGGGATCTTGAATCCCCTAAAGGGCCGTCGAAGACTACGACGTTGATAGGTTGGGTGTGTAAGCGCTGTGAGGCGTTGAGCTAACCAATACTAATTGCCCGTGAGGCTTGACCATATAACACCCAAGCAATCTGCTACGCAGATTGTGGTGGTGAAGACGAAAGACCCGAAAATTCGTGCTTTACACAAGAGCTTCGCAAATATCGCATATCCGAATTCGCTGGGCTGTCCATCTGGACATTCTGGCAACAGAATTTCTTGACGACCATAGAGCATTGGAACCACCTGATCCCATCCCGAACTCAGTAGTGAAACGATGCATCGCCGATGGTAGTGTGGGGTTTCCCCATGTGAGAGTAGGTCATCGTCAAGATTCATTTCGCAAAACCCCTATCTGCGCACGCAGGTAGGGGTTTTGTCTTTGTGGGCAAAAAATTGGACCTGCTCGAGAGCGGAGATGGCACCGGCTTCGCCGGTGTTCGCGGGTAAACCCGCTCCTACAGAGGATGGTGCGAAGCCAGGCTAGAATGGCCTCAACGCAGCATTAACGTGACTTTCCCGCACCCCCCCTACGTCAAGACTTTGGTTCGGGGCACTTTTGCTCCTGGACCTGGCGATGCCAGCGTACCGTGCTGCGCATTTCTGGACTTCCCCGTCCCATCACTTGAGGTAGCAAGCAAGATGGCCAAGGCCGCCGATGTCGTTGTGCAATGCCTGGAAAACGAAGGTGTCGAGTATGTATTCGGCATTCCCGGTGAGGAAAACCTCGACCTGCTCGAATCCCTGCGCAAGTCGAAGATCAAGCTGGTACTGACCCGTCACGAGCAGTCCGCAGGTTTCATGGCTGCCACCTACGGTCGCCTGACCGGCAAGACCGGCGTCAGCCTGTCGACCCTCGGCCCTGGTGCCACCAACCTGGTGACCGCCAGCGCCTACGCCTACCTGGGCGGCATGCCGATGATGATGATCACCGGGCAGAAGCCGATCAAGAAGTCCAAGCAGGGTCGCTTCCAGATCATTGACGTGTGCGGCATGATGGACCCCATCACCAAGTACACCCACCAGTTCGCCTCGGCCGACAACATCCCGGCCCGCATGCGCGAAGCCTTCCGCCTGGCCGAAGAAGAAAAGCCGGGTGCGGTGCACCTGGAGCTACCGGAAGACATCGCCGCCGAGCAGACCGACGCGCTGCCGATCCCGCGCAGCCTGCACCGCCGCCCGCTGGCCGAGCACGTGGCCATTGAAGCTGCCGTCGAGAAACTGCAGAACGCGCGTAATCCGATCCTGGTGATCGGTGCCGGTGCCAACCGCAAGATGACCGCCAAGGTCCTCAAGCAGCTGATCGACAAGACCGGCATCCCGTTCATCACCACCCAGATGGGTAAAGGCGTGGTCGACGAGCGCCACCCGCGCTTCCTCGGCAACGCTGCGCTGTCGTCGGGCGACTTCGTTCACCGCGCCGTCGAAGCCGCCGACCTGATCATCAACATCGGCCACGATGTGATCGAGAAGCCGCCGTTCTTCATGGTCCGTGGCGGCACCGAAGTCATCCACATCAACTTCCGCTCTGCCGAAGTCGATGCCGTGTACTTCCCGCAAGTAGAAGTGATCGGCGACATCGCCAACGCCGTGTGGCAGATCAGTGAAGCACTGAACGACACGTCGCACTGGGACTTCACCCGCCTGATGGCCATCCGTGAAGCCAACGAAGCACAGATCGCCGAAGGCGCCGACGACGACCGCTTCCCGGTCTACCCACAGCGCATGGTGGCTGACATCCGTCGTGTACTGCCGTCCGAAGGCATCGTCGCCCTGGACAACGGCATCTACAAGATCTGGTTCGCCCGCAACTACAAAGCGCACAAGCCAAACACCGTGCTGCTGGACAACGCCCTGGCGACCATGGGCGCCGGCCTGCCATCGGCAATGGCCGCGCACCTGGTGCACCCGGACCGCCCGGTAATCTCGGTGTGTGGCGACGGCGGCTTCATGATGAACAGCCAGGAACTGGAAACTGCAGTACGTCTGGGCATGCACATCACCGTGGTGATCCTGCGTGACGACGGCTACGGCATGATCCGCTGGAAGCAGGCCAACATGGGTTTCACCGATTTCGGCCTGGACTACGGCAACCCGGACTTCGTCAAGTATGCCGAAGCCTACGGCGCCAACGGCCACCGCGTGGAAAGCGCCGAAGGCCTGCTGCCGCTGCTGGAGCACTGCATCAAGACCCCAGGTGTGCACGTGATCGACTGCCCGGTCGATTACAGCGAGAACGACCGCATCCTCAACAGCGAGCTGCGTGAGCGCGCGCTGGCGGTGTAAGGCCTAACGACCTTATCGCAGTAAGCCGGCACCCACAGGTATCACACGATCCTGTAGGTGCCGGCAGGTGCTACATAGCAACCACTTCACGCCTCTTGCAATTGATCATTCTCAGGTTCTCTACTCATGGAGAACACGAGATCATGACTATTGGTTCAACACACAACCATCCTGCCGATCTGGCCATCGACCCTTCGCTGCCAACGGCGTACGAGGCATTTTGTAGGGGGAGTCCTACCGCCGTTGTGTGATTTTCCTTTGGTTCCATAGGACTCTCCTGACTGTCGCTCCCTGACCCAACATCGCTTTACTGGCGTCCTTCCAAAACAACCACAAGAAGGAAGCCGCCATGTCTGAATCCTGTTCTCCCGTCAGCCCCGTACGTATCGCTGTCATCCAGTACGACCCTCAGGTCGGTCTTGAACACTGTGAGAGCAACGTGAGCAGAGGCCTGGCATTGGCCCGGCGCGCAGCACGCGAAGGTGCCAACCTGATCGTACTGCCTGAACTGGCCAACACGGGCTACACCTTCAACTCCCGTGCCGAAGCCTATTCCCATGCGCAGGTGCTGCAGGACGGCCCTTGCCTGAAAACCTGGGCCGACTTCGCCAGGCAATACCAGGTATACCTGGCTGCGGGGTTTGCAGAACGCGACGGGCTGAAGCTCTACGACAGTGCTGTCCTGTTTGGCCCCGAAGCCTGCTTGGGCATTACCGCAAAGCGCATCTGTGGAACCAGGAAAAGCTTTGGTTCACCCCCGGTGACCTGGGGTTCCCGGTATTCGAGACGCCTATCGGCCGTATCGGCCTGCTGATCTGCTGGGACATCTGGTTCCCGGAAGTACCACGGGTGATGGCCGCACAAGGTGCCGACATCATCTGCAGCCTCAACAACTGGGTATGGACCCCGCCGCCTTTGTTCGATGATGCAGGGCGCTGCATGGCCTCGTACCTGACCATGACGGCAGCGCATGTCAACAACGTTTATATCGCCGCCGCGAACCGTGTCGGCAGCGAGCGGGGCGGGCGCTTCCTGGGCTGCTCGCTGATCGCCGGTACCAATGGCTGGCCGATCGGCGAGGTGGGCAGTGCAGAAGCCGAGGAGATCATCTATGCCGATGTCGATTTGAGCAGTGCACGCTCGGCACCGATCTGGAACAGCCTCAACGACCTGCCAAGAGACCGGCGCACCGACCTCTACGATGTCACCCTTGGCTATCGCTTGCATGCACCTATGCCACGTTGAGGAGTTGCGAATGAACACGCTCTTCTTCTCACGACAGCAGTATTGGCTTGCGTTGATTTTCGGCTGCCTGCTGGTGTTTCTCGCTGCAAGCCTTGGCCATGGCCAATGGCTGGATTATGCACAGAGGGTGGCGACGCTTGATGAGCCGCTCAGCCGCTTGCGCTGGATTGTTGGTGATATCAGTGAAGTGGCTTTCTACAAGCACGAACTGCCCGCGCTGGGCTTGCTGCTGGGGGCGTGCCTGGCGCACTGGGCGCAGCTGCGAGGGTACCGCTGGCAGGGCTTTGCCATCTGCTATGGCAGCGGATTATGGCCATGGGTGTTTACCAGCTCGCTTTTGGGCTTGCTGCTTAGCCATGTGTTGTGGGGATGGACCTTGGCCAGTGGCACCTGGCAACCCACCTTCGTTGCCTTCGTGTCATTGCCGGCAGCCATGGTCTTGCTTTTTGGTGCGGGCTGGCGGGTGACGATCACAGGGGCGCTACTGGGGGCACTACTGGTAACACCGGCCGGCCTGCTGATGGTCAATTACCTGTGTTATCCCCTGCAGTTGCCAGTGGTAGTGGGCAATGTGAGTGGCATGGCTGTGGCAAGCGTCGTGGCCTTCATCCTGTGCAAGCGCTTTCCTTCATGGGTACGCCAATGCGGTGAACCCACCGTCGTGGCGCCGGTTGTCAATCAGCCTGACTACGGTGTGGTCTGGACTTTGCGGCGCGTTCTGGCCGACTTCAGCGAAGCCCCATTCTTTGGTAATGAGCTGGCCAGCCTCGGGCTATTGCTGGGTGTGTTGCTGGCATACCTGTTGAGCCCGGCTGCACTGTCCTACGGTTCTATGCTGGTGATGCAGATGGTGGCCGGGCAGGCCCTGGCATCCCTGGTCGGGGTTGTACTCTGGCGTGGACAGTGGAAAGCCCGTGGGTGGTACCCTACCTACATTCCGATTGTGTCGATCGTCCCGGCCGCGGTGTTGACACATGGCGGCAGCTGGCAAGTGGTGGTGGCCAGTGCAGTGCTGGGTGCACTGGTGGCTCCGCCGCTGGCAGTGGCGATCACTCAGCGGTTGCCGGCCTATGTGCATGGCTACATCGGCAATGTGGTGTCGATGGCCATCTGCACGCTTGGCATCGTGCCGGTAGTCGGGTTGCTTGTGGGGGGAGAAGCATGAGTGAACATTCGAGCCTGCCCAGGCTGTCGATCGCCACTCTGGGTGGCACGGTCAGTATGCGGGCCGGTGCTGTCGGGGATGGTGTGACGCCAAGCCTGGATTGTGAGCGGCAACTGCTTCAGGTTCCACAATTGCGCGAAATGGCGCAGTTGAACGTTGCTTCATTGTGCCTGCTCCCCAGTGCATCGCTGGGCTTCGCGACGTTGCTGGAGGTGCTGGCATGGGCCCGGGGCGAGGTGGAGCGCGGGGCTCAGGCCTTGGTATTGAGCCAAGGGACCGACAGCCTTGAAGAAACGGCCTATTTCCTGGATCTGCTCTGGCCATTCGATGTGCCATTGGTGATGACCGGTGCCATGCGCTCGGCGAGTCAGCCGGGCAATGATGGGCCGGCCAACTTGTTGGCTGCGGCTCAGGTTGCATTGGCACAAGACAGCCGTGGGCGAGGTGTGCTTGTGGTCATGAATGATCAGGTCCACTGCGCGGCAAGGGTTCGCAAGACGGCCAGCCTGGCGATGGCGGCATTCGAGTCGCCCGGATGTGGCCCGTTGGGCGACGTTGTGGAGGGTGTTGTGTTGTATCGCCATCCGCCCGGGCGACGGAAAGTGTTGCCGTTACCCTATCGCACCGACCAGCGCGTTGCCCTGCTGGAAGCCTGCCTGGACGCAGACACGGCGCTGCTGCAGGCTGTGGCCACATTGGGTTATGAGGGGTTGGTCATCGCCGGTTTCGGTGCTGGGCATGTTTCCGCCAGTTGGTCCGAAGTGCTGGAACACCTGGCGCCCACCTTGCCGGTCATGGTTGCTACGCGCACAGGTAGGGGGCTTACAGCCCGGGCAACCTACGGGTTTGCTGGTGCAGAGATCGACCTGCAGAAAAAAGGCGTCTACATGGCTGGGCAACTCTGCCCGCGCAAATGCCGCATCTTGCTGTGGCTGCTGATAGGCACCGACCGGCAACATGAGCTGCAGGACTGGTTGCAGCCCTGAACCATCTGCCCGCGCGGGTGTTCGCGCGGGCAGCCCTTCCGGCGTTGCTGTGCTAGGGTGCACACACTTTTGCTTCCCAGGATTCTTACCCATGCTCCCCGTACTCAGCGAAAAAGAACTCGACCGCCTTGAAGACCTGCTGATCACCTATGGCAACGACTACTCGGTGCTGAACCTGGCCGAGCTCAATGGCTTTTTCGTCGCACTGGCCAGTTCGCCGGTCACTGTCCTCCCGGAGCAATGGCTGCCGGCGGTGGTGGGTGGCAAGGTACCGAAGTTCAAGAAACCCGCCCATGAGGAGGCCTACACGGCATTGATGCTGCGTTATGCCAGCCAGGTGGCAGAAGAACTGAGCAATGATGTCGACCAGTTCGAGCCGCTGTTCGAGGAACGCGAAGGCGAGCAGGGCACTGTGATCGTGATGGAGGAGTGGTGTTTCGGCTACATGCGCGGTACCCAGGTGGCCGGTTGGGGCGAGTTGCCACCGGAGCAGGACCCGCTGCTCAAGGCCATTTCGCTACATGGGCTGGAGGATAATTTCGAGCTGCTGGACCAGATGAGCGATGAGGATATCCAGGCCTGTGTGCCGCAGGTGGTCGAGGCTGCGCGTGGGCTGTACCGACATTTCAAAAAACTGCACTGATCGGATCGTTGGCTAGCGCTCACCTGCAGGCGCCAGTGCAAGTGTTTGGAAACCATTATTCCGCCCAGCGAAATTATGGTTTCCCCTGCGCACTGATTCTGCTACCAGCCGATCCAGTGCAGCATGTGCTCCATCAGCCCCATCCCGGCGCTGACCAGGAGCCAAGCCCATGTCGAACCCGATCAAGCTCTACAACTTCCCCAAGTCTGGCCACGCCCATCGCATCGAGTTGATGCTCTCGCTACTGAACCTGCCCACCGAGCTGGTGTTCGTCGATCTGGCCAAAGGCGCGCACAAGCAGCCGGACTTCCTCGCCCTCAACCCATTCGGCCAGGTTCCAGTCATCGATGACAACGGCACCGTGATTGCCGACTCCAACGCCATCCTCGTCTACCTGGCCAAAAAGTATGACAACGGTACCTGGCTGCCCGAAGAACCTGCCGCCGCCGCCCGGGTGCAACGCTGGCTATCGGTCGCCGCAGGCCCGCTGGCCTTTGGCCCGGCAGCCGCTCGCCTGGTCACGGTGTTCGGGGCTTCGTTCAATACCGACGAAGTGATTTCCCGCGCCCACACCTTGCTCAAGGTGATCGATGCCGAGTTGGCCAATACGCCATTCCTGACGGGCAGCACACCCACCATAGCGGACATTGCCAACTACTCGTACATCGCTCACGCCCCCGAAGGCAACGTGTCGCTGGAGCCCTATGCCAATGTGCGCAACTGGCTGGCGCGGATCGAGGCGCTGCCGCGTTTCGTCCCCATGCCGCGCACCGTGATCGGGCTGCAAACCCACGCCTGAAACCCCGCCATCGCGAGGAACGCCGCCATGCAACAATCTCCTGATCACCGCCCCTCGCCCTGGCATGCGGGTGAAAAGACCCTGCAGGAAAAGGTCGGTGTAGCAGAACGCATGGAGGCGTTCGGGCAAAAGGTCATTCGTGACCACATGCCCGACCAGCACCGAACGTTCTATCACCAGTTACCGTTCATGGTCGCCGCCAGTGTGGATGCCCAGGGTCGGCCTTGGGCCACGCTGCTGGAAGGGCCAGAAGGGTTCGTAAGCTCGCCTGACCCTCGTATGCTGACGATCCACACCACGTTGCCAGCAGATGACCCCGCCACCCCCGGGTTGGCAGCCGGGCAGGCGGTCGGCCTGCTGGGGATCGAACTGCACACCCGTCGGCGCAATCGCATCAACGGGCAGATCCGCCACGCTGCCCAAGGGCAACTGCAAGTGGCCGTAGAGCAGGCGTTTGGCAACTGCCCGCAGTACATCCAGTTGCGTGACTACACCCGCGTCACCGAACCCGCCCTCGGGCGCATCGATGCGACAACACTGGATACTTCAACCGTCAGCATGATCCAGGCGGCCGATACCTTCTTCGTCGCCAGCTATGTCGAGCATGCTTACGGCCAGCGCTCGGTGGATGTCTCCCACCGTGGTGGCCGGCCAGGGTTCATCAAGGTCGAAGGCAATCGGCTCACGATTCCCGACTATGCTGGCAATCTGCATTTCAACACCTTGGGCAACCTGGTGGTCAACCCGCGGGCCGGCTTGCTGTTCATCGACTTCAAAAATGGCAATGTGTTGCAACTGTACGGGCGTGCCGAGGTGCTGCTGGACAGCCCGGCCATCCAGGCTTTTGAAGGCGCTGAGCGGTTATGGACACTGCAGGTCGAGAAGGTGGTGTGGCGTCCGGCAGCCGTTGCCCTGCGCTGGGCTTTCAAGGAGTACGCGCCGACCAGTCTGATGACTGGTACCTGGGCCGAGGCCGATGCGCGCCTGGAGCAGCGGCAACAACAGCGCCAATGGCTGGCCTGGCGGGTGCTGCGGGTGGAGCAGGAAAGCCGCGACATCCGCTCGTTCTATCTCGAACCACCGGCAGGCTGCCGTGTGGCCTTTGCCCCTGGCCAGCATCTGCCTGTGCAAGTGCCGCGTGATGGCGAGTCAGCGCTGATCCGCACCTACAGCCTTTCAAGTGCCCCCGACGATGGATTCTTGCGCATCAGCGTCAAAGCCCAGGGCCCGGCTTCGCGGTATCTGCATGAGCGCGTTGTGGCCGGCGATGTGCTGAATGTGCGCCCGCCGATGGGCAGCTTCACGCTTGACCAGCAAAGCACGCGCCCGTTGGTGCTGATCGGCGCGGGCGTGGGCATCACGCCGTTGCTGGCCATGCTGCGCCAGCAGTTGAGGACAGGGCAGGCCCGGCGCATTCATCTGTTCCATGGCGCACGCAGCCTGGCCGACTTGCCGTTCCAGCAGGAACTGGCGGCCTTGCGGCAACAGGCTGGCGATCTACTGCAGGTACACCGCGCACTGAGCCAGCCTGAAGGGCACGCGCAGGTCGGTCGTGATTACGAGTTTGCCGGCCGGTTGGGTATCGAACAGGTCAAGGCAACGCTGGCGTTGGACGACTACGATTTCTACCTGTGTGGCCCGGGCAGCTTCACCCAGCAGCTTTACGAAGGGCTGCGTGGGGTGCATGTGCCGGATGCGCGGATTCACGCCGAAGCGTTTGGCCCGTCGACGCTGCGGCGGCACACCGACGCAGACCAGCCAGTCCTGCAACAGCCACCTGCCGCTGACGAACCGGTGCCGGTGTATTTTGCCGCGTCGGCCAAGGAGGCTCGCTGGGTACCCGGTAGCGGCACCTTGCTGGAACTGGCCGAGGCGCGTGGGCTGGCCCCGGAGTTCAGTTGCCGGGGTGGTTCGTGTGGTACCTGCAAGACCCGGCTGGTAAGCGGCCAGGTGCATTATCCGAATCCGCCGGCAGAGTTGCCGGAGGCAGGATCGGTGCTGATCTGTTGTGCTGTGCCAGCGAAGGTGGAGGAGGGGATGCAGGCGTTGGTGCTGGATGTCTGATTCAAGCCAGTCGCAGGTGCGGGCTTGCCCGTGAAGACGCCGGCACAGCTAACACCAGGCATCCAGATGAAAGATAATCCCCACGCCTCTTAACCTTCAGGAGCCCGCATGGACCAGATCCACCTGATGAAGGTATTCGTCGCCGTCGGCGAGCTGGAAAGCTTCGCCGCTGCGGCCCGCCGTCTGGACATTTCCCCGGCCGCCGTCACCCGCGCCGTCAGCGCCCTTGAAGAGCAGCTCGGGGTCAAGCTGTTGCTGCGCACAACACGCAGCGTGCGTTTGACCGAGGCCGGCGGCCGCTATCTGGAAGACACCCGGCACATCCTCGCCAGTATCCACGAGGCCAATGAGGCCGCTGCCGGCATCAACGCGACTCCCAGGGGCGACCTGGCGGTGACCGCGCCGATCCTGTTCGGCAAGAAGTTCGTCATGCCGTGCATCGTCCGTTACCTGCAGCAGTACCCGGAAGTCGATGTTTCCGCGTTCTTTCTCGACCGCGTGGTAAACATGGTCGAGGAGGGCATGGACGTGGCCGTGCGCATCGGACCGTTGCCCGACTCCGGGTTGAAGGCGCTGCGGGTGGGCAGGGTGCGGCGCATGTTGTGTGCCTCGCCCGACTACCTGGCGCGCCATGGTGTGCCGAAGCACCCGTCGGACCTGGCCGGGCATGCGATAATCGGCACCACCAACCTGTCGCCGCGTGCGGGTTGGCGCTTCGGAGTGACCGACGAGCCGACCTTGGTGCGCATGAAGCCGCGGCTGACGGTCACCAGCAATGACGGGGCAATCGCAGCTGCCAGCGGCGGGCTGGGGATTGCCCGGCTGCTGTCGTACCAGGTGGCAGACGAACTGGCCAGCGGGCAGTTGCAGGTGCTGCTGGCCGAGTACGAAGAGGCGCCCTGGCCCATTCATGTGCTGCACCGCGAAAGCAAGTACGGCTCGGCCAAGGTCAGGGCCTTTATCGACATGCTGGCGCAAGGATTGCGCGATCAGCAGCTGGATTAAGGTCTTACAGCGGGTCGAAAAGGATGTCAGACAATGTTCGATATCGTGGCGGCCCTTTCTCAGGCAACCCGCTCACAACGCCCGATACTGCATCCTGAACCCCAGGTTCATTGCCTCCCCCCGGTGCAGCAACCGCAACCCTGGTCGCCCTGGCAGGTGGTGCGCATTGATGGGGTGGCTAACAGGTTCAAAGCAGAAAAAACCTTGCCCCTGCGGGCAATACAGCAAGAAGTGTTCGGCCCCATTGGCACTGCACGCCAGTCGATAACCCGCGCTGGGTTGTTCGATCACACATTCCCCTGGCCAGCCACTGAAGGCGTGATCAACCACTGTCTCGGGTAAACGTCCCATGGCATTGAAGCGCCATTGTTCGGGCACCTCGGCCTGGTACGACGGCAACCGTCCATCCTCGGCCAGCCACACTTTGCGTGCCGATGCGTACAACTTGGTATCGGGATACCGCGGAAAGTAAGGGTGCAACCCCAACCCGTACCAATTGGCCGACTCATCCAGATGGGTTATATGCAGGTCCAGGTTCAGGCACCCCTCATGCAGATGCACATCCAGCGTGGCCCGGTAAGCAAACGGCACAGCACTGTCTAGCGTCAGCCGTGCTCGCTGTTCACTGTGGTGCTCCACCTGCCAGGCCTGCTGCCAGGCACTGCCATGGATCGGGTAAGGGTCATGCCCGGTATTGGGTGCCAGTGCCTGCCACCCCTCGGGTCGGGCAAAGCCACCCTCGCCAATGCGGTTGGACCAAGGCGCCAGTGGGTAGCAGGCGAGGCGTCGTGGCGTACCACTTTCAAGTGCGGCCAGGTCGGAATGGCGCAGCAGCGCTTGCCCGGTCGCTTTCACTTCCCAGTTGACCAGGCTGGCGCCCAACTCCGGAGCCAGGCTCAGGCGGGTCAGGCGGTCCTGCAGGTGCAGTTCGGTCGCAGGCATTCAAGGCTCCATTTAAATGAACGATCAATTGGCCCGACGGTAGGTGAGCAGCACGATGCCGCACACCACCACCGCGCCGCCGAGTAATTGCAGGGTACCGAGTTGCTGATCGAGCAAGGCCCAGCCCAGCAGTAGCGTGGCGATGGGTTCGACGTTCATCACGGGTGCGTTCTGCGCCATGTTCAGCCTTGGCACACAAACAAACAGCAAGGTGAAGGCCAAGCCATACAGCACTACAAGGCTGGCCAAGGCCGCCCAGCCACCGCTGCTGCCTGGCAATGACAAACCGGAAGGCATCACGCCGCTTGCGCCTGCAACCAGCATGCTGGAGAACACGATCAGCAAAGTCAGCAGGCTGCGCACGGGGCCGCGCACGCTGGCCAGTTTATGGTCGGTGATCCACAAGGCGCAGGCAAAGGCACAGGCGGCGCCGAAGGCCAGGCTGACCCCTGGCACCCAGTGCGGGTTGGCCGCACCGCTGTCGGCCAGGCGTGCCGGCACATCCAGCGCCAGCACCAGGCCGCACAGGATCAGGCCCATGAACAGCACGGTGCGGCCCGTGGGGCGTGCGCCGCCCAGCGCCCAGGTGAGCAGCGCCAGCAGCATCGGGAAGGTGTTGCCCACCAGCAGCGCCAAAGCCACTGGAATACGCGCCACCGCCGAGTACAGGCACAGGCTCTGGGTGGCAATCAGCAGGCCGAGCAGCAGCTGCCACCGGCGCGCACCGGCGGGCAGGGCCAGGGCCTGGCGTTGCCACAGCAGCAGCCCGGCCAGTACCAGGAACGTGATGCCTGAGCGGCAGAGAATCGCCAGCAGCACGCCGGTGCCGTCATCGAAGGCGATGCGCGCGGCGATGTGGTTGCCAGCGAATGAACAGGCCAGGAGGGCGAGCAGGGCGATGGCTAGTTTGCGTGGGAAAAGCGGTACAGCCGAGGAGGGAACAGCCATGTGCAGGATCCATTTGCAAGAGCCCAGGGGCCGCCAAGCGGCCCCCGGTCATAATTACAGCACCACGCTAGGCAGCCACAGCGAGATCGCTGGAATGTAAGTCACTGCCATCAGCACCAGGAACAGCGCCAGGTAGAACGGCATCAGCGCCTTCACCGTCGACTCGATACTCACCTTGCCAATGGCCGAGCCCACGAACAGCACGGCGCCCACCGGTGGCGTTATCAGCCCGATCCCCAGGTTCACCAGCATGATCATGCCGAAGTGCACCGGGTCCACGCCGATACCGGTAATCACCGGCAGCAGGATCGGGGTAAGAATCAGGATCAGCGGCGCCATGTCCATCACCGTGCCCAGCAGCATCAGCATGAAGTTGATGCACATCAGGATCACGTAGCGGTTGTCCGACAGGGTCAGGAACGCGGTGGTGATCTTCGACGGGATCTGCATCAGCGTCATCACGTAGCCGAAGCTGGCGGCAAAGCCGATCAGGATCATCACGATGGAGATGGTCCGTACTGTGCGGTGCATCAGCTTGGGCAGGTCGCGCCACTTGTAGTCGCGGTAGATGAACATGGTCACGAAGAATGACCACACCACCGCCACGGCTGCCGATTCGGTCGCGGTGAACACCCCCGACAGGATACCGCCGAGAATGATGACCATGGCCATCAGGCCCCACAGCGCCTCACCGGCAATTTTCAGCGCCTCGCGCAGCGGGATGACTTCACCTTTGGGGTAGTTGCGCTTCTTCGCGAAGATCAGGCACAGGCCCATCATCACTGCGCTCAGAAGCAACCCGGGCATGATACCCGCCATGAACAGCGAGGCAATGGATACCGTGCCGCCCGCCGCCAGCGAGTACAGCACCGAGTTGTGGCTGGGCGGGGTCAGCAGCGCCTGCACCGAGCCACTGACGGTCACGGCGGTGGAAAATTCACGCGGGTAGCCTTTGCGCTCCATCTCCGGGATCAGCACCGAGCCCACCGAGGCGGTATCGGCTACCGACGAGCCGGAAATCGCACCGAAGAAGGTCGAGGCCATGATGTTGACCAGCGACAGCCCGCCACGCACGAAGCCCACCAGCACCCCGGCAAAGGCCACCAGCCGCCGCGACATGCCGCCTTCGGCCATGATCGCGCCGGCCAGCACGAAGAATGGAATGGCCAGCAGGGAGAACTTGTTAACACCACTGGCCACCTGGATCATCATCGCCTGCAGCGGGATGTCGATCCACCAGGCGCCGATCAGTGCCGACAGGCCCAGGGCGTAGGCTACCGGCATGCCGATCAGAATCAGCACGATGAAACTGCCCAACAGAATGAACGCTTCCATTTACGCAGCTCCTTCGTTTTCTTCGACCAGATCAAAGCGCACGACCTTGCGGTTGCTCTGATCGCCCAGCAGGAGTTTTTCCAGCACGAACACCAGCGTCAGTACGCCGCCGACCGGGATCGGCGCGTAGGTCATGCCGACCCGCACGCCGGGCAGCGAGGCCAGCGACTGGTTCCAGGTGGTGATGCACAGCCGGGTGCCGTAATAGGTCATGAACACGCACACCACGATCATCAGCAGTTGAACCAGCAGGGCGACCAGCTGGCGCTGCAGCGGCGGCAACCGGTCGGTAATCATCCCAACCGCCATATGCGCCCCGGCGCGATAGCTGGCGGCGGCACCAACGAAGGTGAATACCACCATCAGAAGGATAGAGACTGGTTCTGGCCAGCTGGAGCCGGTGCCCAGCACGTAGCGGGCGAAGATGCCCCACGGGATGATCAGCGTCATGGCCAGGATCGACAGGCCCGCGATCCAGATGCAACTGCGGTACAGCGTGTCGTTCACGCTCAGGAAAAGCGATTTCATAGGCATCACCAAAGCGGCAGGGCGGCGGGCGCCGCACTGCCGAGGTCGATTGGGCAAGGGCGGCTGTTACTGGACGGCGTCGATACGCTTCATCAGGTCGGCGTACTGCGCGCCGTATTTTTCGCGTACCGAAGCCGTGGCGTCGTAGAACGGCTTCTTGTCGACGGTAATGAACTCGACACCGGCGGCCTTGAGCTTCTCTTCGCTGGCGGCAGACTTGGCGTCCCACAGCGCGCGCTCTTCCATCTGTGCTTCACGCGCAACCTTCTTCACCAGCGCCTGCTGCTCGGGGCTGAGCTTGTTCCAGGTGGTCTTGGACATCACTACCGGCTCCGGGAGGATCAGGTGACCCGTGAGTGTGTAGTACTTGGCGCTCTGGAAGTGGTTGTGCTCAAGCAGCGTGGGCGGATTGTTTTCGGCGCCATCGATCACGCCAGTCTGCAGGGCGCTGAAGATTTCCCCGGTGTCCATGGCGATGCCGTTGCCGCCCATGGCGTTCATCATGTCGATGAACAGCGGGTTGCCCTGTACGCGAATCTTCATGCCCTTGAGGTCTTCCAGGCTGCGCACCGGCTTTTTCGTGTAGATGCTGCGCGAGCCGCCATCCATCCAGGCCAGGGCCACCAGGTTGAAATCGGAATTGGTGATCTTGTCGAGGATTTCCTGGCCGATCTCGCCGTCGATGATCTTGCGCATGTGATCATGGTCGCGGAACACGAACGGCATGTTGAATACGTTCACATCCGGCACCACCGGGCCGACGATCCCCAAGCTGACACGGGTCATCTGCACGGCACCGATCTGTGCCTGTTCGATCACTTCCTTCTCAGAACCCAGAACGCCGCCGGCGAACATCTTGAAGGTGATTTCGCCATTGCTGGCGTCTTCCAGCTTTTTACCCATGTTCTGTTCGGCGACCACGGTCGGGTACCCGGCCGGGTGAATCTCGGCGAACTTGATGTCCAGTGCCGAGGCGGGCATGGCCACGCTGAAGGCGAACGGGAGTACGGCAAGAAGCAGCTTGCGTTTGAACGTCATGATGAAACTCCGTGGTTTTTATTATCTGGTTTCGTGGGTGCAAGTGTGGGTGTGGCACGGCGCGTCAGCCCCGGTAGGCAGGTTCCTCCAGGCCCTTGGTGCCAGGGTCGAGGGCAAATACCCCGCCAGCCAGGGGCTGGTCGCTGAGGTCGATGCCCGTGGGGCGGATCGAGGTGACGTACAGAATGTCCAGGCTGGCGCCGCCAAAGGCGCACATTGCCGGCTTTTTCACCGGCACGCTGAGTGATCGGTCGAGGCGACCTTCGGGGGTAAAACGGTGGATCTGCCCGGCGTCGTTGCCGCAGATCCAGTAGCAGCCGTCCTGGTCGATGGCGGCGCCATCCGGGCGGCCGGGGTAGTTGCGCATGTCGACGAACAGGTGCTTGCCGTGCGGTGTGCCGCTGTCGGTGTCGTAGTCGAAAGCCCATACCTTCTGCACGTTCGGGTGCGAGTCGGACAGGTACATGCGCTTGCCGTCGGGGCTGAACGCCAGGCCATTGGGCACGATCATGCCGTCCTGCTGCAGGTGCAGGTGGCCTTCGCCGTCATGCCGGTACAGCGCACCCACATGGGCGCCTTGCTGCATGTCCAGCAGCATGGTCCCGGCCCAGAAGCGGCCCTGACGGTCGCAGCGGCCATCGTTGAAGCGCATGCCGGCCTGGGCGTGCTGCACGTTGCTGAGCAGCCGGCTGTCCAGGCTGCCGTCCGCCTTGGCCTGGAGCTGGAAAATGCCGCTTTCCATGCCCGCAACCCAGCCCTGACCGCTGCGGGCGATGCAGGCCAGCATCTCGTCGCCCTGCCAGCACTGGTGTTTGCCATCGGCCGCTTGCCAGCGATGCAATTGGCGAGCGGGAATGTCTACCCAGTACAGGGCCTGTTCACCGGGGTGCCACACAGGGCTTTCGCCGGTACCGTTGCGGGCGTCGACGATCAGTTCGCAGTTCATGGCCGTGCCTCCTGGCGTGGGGTCAGTTGAACGGGCCGGCCACGGCGAAAGCGCCGCCCTGGTAGACCATGCTCGGGTCATCGGCGGCGGGTGCCGGTTGGGCCTCCACGGCTGCGCGGAAGGTTTCGGAGCTGTCCTTGGGTACATAGCCCAGGTGCGCGGCATGGCGGTTGTCCCACCACACGGTGCGATTGTCGGAGGCGCCGTAGACGATGGTGTGGCCAACCCCGGGGGTGAACAGCCCGCGTTCGATCAACTGCACCAGGTCGTCGTAACTGAGCCAGGTGCAGAGCATGCGCAGGTTCTGTGGCTGCGGGAACGACGAGCCGATGCGAATGCTGACGGTCTCGATGCCGTAGCGGTCAAAGTAGAAGCTGGCCACATCTTCGCCGTAGCACTTGGACAGCCCGTAATAGCTGTCGGGCCGGCGCGGCGCGTGAGCGTCGATGCGCTCATCCTGGCGATAGAAACCGATGGTGTGGTTGGAGCTGGCGAAGATGATGCGCTTGACCCCGTGCTTGCGCGCCGCCTCGTACACGTGGAACACGCCGCAGATATTGGGGCCGAGAATCTCTTCGAAGGCGTGTTCGGTAGAAACCCCGCCAAAGTGGATGATGGCGTCTACGCCCTCGACCAGGGTATGCACCGCAGCCTTGTCGGCCAGGTCACAGGTAATGACTTCTTCATGCGGGCCCGCGGCCGGGGCCATGGGGCTGATGTCAGACAGGCGCAGGACCTCGGCGTAGCCTTTCAGGCGTTCGCGAAGGACCTTGCCCAGGCCGCCTGCGGCTCCGGTGAGCAGCAGGCGATTGAAGGGGGTAGTGGTCATGGCCGGCTCTTGTTGTTAGTTGTTGTAGGTTGTCGTATGACTTGGGTGATTATTGGCGGTGGTTCTGTGTGTTGTCAATGAGGCTTGGGCGGCTTTTGCCGGCCTTTCGCGGGTAAGAAATGCGAAAGGCCTGCGCGGTCGCCCGTAGGAGCGGGTTTACCCGCGAAAGGGCCAGGCCTGCTGGCCAATTTCCACCCGCCGTTCACCGTTGCCGCCGCCACCGTATTCGCGGGTAAACCCGCTCCTATGTATGGACTCGCCCACACTGTCTAGCTGCTTTTTTGAACATAGGAACCCGGTTGCATCTATGTATCAGGCCTATTCGAGGAAGCTTTTTGCTTCTGGCCAACATCGTGGTGAGCTCGCAGTGTGCCGTTTACATTGAGGCCACTATCAGGCCTGTAGGAGCGGAGGCATCGGTCTGCGACGGTCTTACCTAGGGTCAATGTTCACTAGCAGGGGTTGGAGCGCCTAGCGCCCCGGTGGCATTACCCGGTTGGTCAGAGGCTCATAGCCGCCTCCGGTTTTTCGTTCGGTTTGCGTTGGTAAACCTGATCGCTCTGTAACAGGGCCCAGATAATCCGCAGATTTCGATTAGCCAGCCTGATCGCCGCCTCCTTGCGCCCAAGGCGGGATAGCCAGCGCAAGAGGCGGCGATCATCTGGCTGATCGGAATCAGGCCTTAGCTGGCTCAAGACGGAATGCGCGCCCTGGATCATCAGGCTGCGTATGTAGCCGTCACCGCGCTTGCTCATCTTGCCCAATCTGATTTTGTTTCCGCTGCTGTGCTGATCGGGCACGATACCGAAGAAGGCGGAATACATTCGGCCACTGGCGAAGCGGCTGGGGTCGGTCTGTTTCGCCACGATCGCCGTGGCAATGATAGGGCCGACGCCGCGAATGGTGATCAGCCGCTGAGCGACTTTATCCTCTTGGGCGGTCGCTTCGAGCCGGCGGCTCAGCGCCGTTATGCGTTCACCTAGAGACAACCAGTCCATCAGCAACTCATCGAGCAACTCGCGCAACAGGTCGGGTAGAGGCAAGGAAGCATCCTCAAGCGCCTGAGGCACATGCTTATTGATCGCGGCATCGCCCTGGGGCATGGATACGCCATGCTCAAGTAGCAAACCACGGATCTGATTACCCAGCGCGGTATGTCGCTTGATGTTACCGCGCCGGATACGGTGCAGCGCTTGAATAGCCAGTGCTGTGGTGCTCTTGATCGGTATCGAAGCGATGCTCGTATCGCGACCGGCACGCAAAATGGCATAGCAGTCGTTACGATCGTTCTTTGCACCGCTGCGATGTTCGGCGACACGTTGCGCCGGCAGGATGCGAACCGGATTACCTTTGGCCTGCAGCAGCCTGGCCCAGGCTTGCGCACCTGGACCGCACTCCATCAAGACGGCCACGGTCGTTGGCAGCCTGAGCAGGAAATCGTGGAACGCTTGGCGGGATTTGATGCGATCTTCGTAGATCACCCGACCAGTAGCGTCCTCGCCTGCTAATTGGAAGACCTGTTTGGCCAGGTCTACGCAGATGGTTGTGCAAAGCTCCACATCAGTGGAAGACAGGGAATCGTGTTTCGAACTATGCTTTTTCATGGTCTCGCCCTCGCTGCCGTTGGCTTCTTCGAACACCACCGTGGCACTGTGATGCCTCGGCGGGGGCGAGTCCATCGATTACACCTGATCAATGGTGGACACACATCGGAGGTTGGGCGCAGGCCGCTGTGTAGGAGCGGGTTTACCCGCGAATGGGCCGGCCCTGCTGGCCAGTTTTCACCCGCCGTTCGCCGTTGCCGCCACCACCGTATTCGCGGGTAAACCCGCAGATCTTGATCAGAGCAACGACAGCGGATAGTTGAAGATCAACCGGTTCTCATCGAACTCGTTATTGCTGTAATCCCGGCGAATCGACGAGTTACGCCATTTCACGCTTAAATCCTTGAACGCCCCGCTCTGGATCACATACGCAAGCTCCGTTTCACGCACCCACTCCTTGCCATCGGTCACGCCCCCGCTGTGCACATCGCGCCCGCTGATGTAGCGGTTCATCAGGGTCAACCCCGGTACCCCGACGGTGACGAAGTTGAAGTCATGGCGCACCTGCCACGAACGCTCGTTGGCATTGTCGAAGCTGGAGTTGTAACTGTCGTTGGCCAAGGTCCCGCCACTGGTGCCGTTCACCCGCATCCAGGTATCACCATCGACTTTCTGCAGCCCCACCCAGAAGGTGCTGCCGCCGTACTTGGCCGAGAACATCCCCGAGTAGGTCTTGTTGTCCAGCTGCCCGGCACGTTCGGAGCCGTCCTCGTCGCCATGGAAGTAGCCCAGGTTCGCACCCAGGGTCCAGTCACCCACCGGCTGGCTGTGGCTCAGTTGCAGGTATTGCTGCTGGTACACGTCCTTCAGCACCGCATTCCAAAGCCCCACCTGCGTGCGGTCCTGGTTGAACTTGTACTCGCCGCCGACGAAGTTGAAACGGTCCGACACACCGCCGCCGTAGCTCATGTCTTCCATGCTCGCGTCGTTACGCGGGCTGTTGCCGCGGAACTGGCCGCCGTACAGGGTCAGCCCTGCGATTTCGTTGGAGGTCACCTGCCCGCCACGGAATGTTTGCGGCAACGAACGCCCGTCGTCCGAACGCAGAATCGGCAGCACCGGCATCCATTCACCGATCTTCAGTTCGGTCTTGGAAATACGCGCCTTACCCGCCACTGCCAGGCGCCCGTAATCGTCGGCTGGCCGGCCATCGTCATGGCGTGGCAGCAACGCCGTACCATAAGTGCCGCCACCACCGTCGAGCTTGACCGACCACAGCCCCAGCACATCCACGCCGAAGCCGATTGGCCCTTCTGTGAACCCCGAGCGGGCGTCGAGGATGAAGCTTTGCGTCCACTCCTCGGCCTTGCTTTGCGGGTTGCTGGGGTTGGTGAAGTTTCGATTGATGTAGAAGTTGCGCAGCCCGAGGGTGGCCTTGCCGTCCTCGACAAATCCCGCGGCCAGGCTGGTGCCCGGCAGGCCGGCGATAACCCCGGCGCCAAGCAGGGCGAAGGGCAGGGTGTGGCAGATTTTCATTATTGTTGTGCTCCCTAAGGGTGTGGCAGCCCGTCCACCGGGCACGCGCAAGCGGCCTGCGGCAGGGGCGGGTAGATAACGGGCCGGTCAGGGCCAGGGGTGAACGCGCGGTAACCGGGCGCTACGTACTGGCAGGCGTACGCGAGCTGGCCGGGGGAAGAGGGGGGGGCAACAGGTGCGGGTGCAGCGGGATGGGTGTCGACATGGGTTCGTCCACGGCTTGTTGTTTTTGTTATGTGTTGTCGTACAACTATGGGTGATTATTAGCAAGGGGAAGATGGGCTGTCAACGGCTGATAGCTGAGTAATAAAGGTCCAAGGACCCAAAATCCGGGCTGCAGAAGCTCTGCCGTGGACTCTGTACAGACATACTACGACTGGGGCTCTCGCGCCGTACGCGATCCTCTGTGCGGGCGTGCCCCCATTGCCTGCCTCGCACCTCAAACCGGGGACATGGTTTACAAATCAAATCGAATCAGCAGTGGTCCCATCCGCGAGCATGCGCTATCTTCAGATCTGGCCTCGCCCTCGACCACTCAGACTGGCATGTCCAGTCCCGGCATCCTCGTTGGTGCCGTACCCCTCCTGTCGGCGTGGGCGAGGCCTCTTCCTTTTCCGCAACGCTTCCCGGCTAAGATCGAGCGCTCCCTGGCGCCACGGCCGCCAGCTATCTTGGCAACTCTCCCGTGCTACGCGCTTCCCTGAATGGCCTTGTGCCGCGAAAGGGCCGCACAGCCGCCCCGGCAAACAATCCATCATTGCAGAACCCCCAAGATCAGTGCTTTGTACAAGGTATAGGCCCCGGACTCGCTGACCATGGTGGTCTCCTGGTCCTTGCCATAGCGCAGCAGTTGCACCGTGCGGTACTGATCCGGGTCGAGCTCGGGCATGCAGTGTTCGTCGAAGAAATGACCGCTCAGCCGGCCGAGTTCGTGGGCGCAGAACCAGGCTTGGGATTCGAGCCAGAGGGTGTGGAGAGGACATGGTTTACAAATTCAATCCAATCGCCTGTAGACCCGGCCGCAACCCTGCGCTATTTTCAGTTCTGGCCTCGCCCTCGACCACGTAGACTGGCATGTCCAGTCCCGGCACCTCGTTGTGCCGTACCCCTCTTGTCGGCGTGGGCGGGGCCTCTTCTTTTGCGGAGCGACTGACCGGATGAGATCGAGCGCTCCCTAGCTCCAGCAGTTCATGCAAGAAATCAGAAGCTGTGCCGTCGCACTCCTCTTGTCTTCAGCCAGTACATCAAAATTCCCAAACTCGGCTCAGATAGGCGTTGATGAACCAATCTGGCATGTCGTCCTGATGAAACTCCAGCGTGGCACCATCAGTAATCTCCGCAAGAAAGACAGACTCATCTCCGGAGTTATCGAAAATATAAGCCCGATTTGCTGCGGAAATGGCCTCTGGTCAGTCCAGGCATCCGAGTTCGGTGTGGGAGCGGGTTCACCGCGAAAGGGCCAGAACAGGCAAAAAACGCCCGCAAAACCCCATGCATCCGCAACGCCCGCTGCACACTTGCGCCAGCGCAAATGGCGGTTCTCTGGCACATGGTGATGCGCCGGCAAGGTCTAGGCCCCGGACTCACTGACCATGGTGGTCTCCTGGTATTTGCCATAGCGCACTAGCGGCACAGTGCGGTACTGATCCGCGTCGAGCTTGCGCATGCATTGTTCGTCGAAGAAATGACCGCTCAGCCGGCCGAGTTCGTGGGCGCAGAACCAGGCTTGGGATTCGGGCCAGATAGTGTGGAGGGGCGGTTGTGGCGGATGAAGAGGGTGGGGGTATTAAGATTGTCCATGTTTGGCCATCCTGATGGGGGAGAGCCGTTTCTGACGAGAACGGGATTCCGCTATGTGAGCGTTCTTAAGCGCCGGAAAACGTTATCGCGATGTCCAAAAACAGGCAAGGTCGGCAGCCGTAGGAAACGTCCTGTTCTGCTTCTGCCAGGCAATAAAAAGGCTGCCATTTGGCAGCCTTGTTGATGCTCAGCCCGCGCTCATTCTCATTGGACTGAGAAATGTCACTAAGGAAAATCAAGGGCTGGCGAGGAGTTTATCGCTTGGAGCGAAATTCAATTTCCACTATTGTGTGAAATTTAGCGATTTTTTATCACTTATTTGTGAAATGACTATTATCAAGGGAAAGTATGCCCCGGCATCGTCGGATGGCTCGGCGTCTGACCTACGATTTTAACCTGTTTACTTCGTTGCGATGTAGTAGGCGGACAGTCGGGACATATCCTGGCTCCCCTGGCGATATTGGATTGATTTTTCCCATTCTCACAAGGTTGGTCGAATATCCGATGGGGCCGTCGAGCATCTCATCTGCCTCGCAGAGGCTAACGAACGATAGGCGGTGTTCTTTCAGTTGCGTTAGTCGGTTTTGGGGTATAAAGACCTTGGCACCCAAGCGCAGGTGCTCTACGAAACCGCTTTGGACAAAACGCCGAGAGAAGGTTTGCGGTGACATTGATAGTTCTCTTGCACAGCTTTTTAGCGTAAGCATTCTCTCCAGCAGGGCTTTGGTGTTGAGGACCGAACTCATCGTGAATCTCCGTTTTGCTCCCTGCACACGCGTGAGATGGCCGAGGTCGTGTAGGTGCTTAAGATCATGCAGGGACACTTGCAGCATACGCGCGGCGACAGCACTGACGCATGAATCGTCTGGCTCAGGGGCGCCGCAGCTAGCAGAGGCTCTTTTTCTGCCAGACTTCGATTTATAACGAACCAAGCCTTGGAGCGTTAGGAGTAGCTCCTGACCAAGATCCGTGCGCCGATAGATGGTTACTAGGCCACCGTCAATCAAAGGGCCTGATACTGGCTGCACTCCGAGGTGAAGCAGCTTGGCAGAGAGCGTGGTGCGAGGAAGTGCCAGCTCATCGGCAAGCTGACCGATGAATATGAAATCGGTCGAAAATTGAGCAACAGATGCCGCATTGATCAAAATTTTACCACGTGGACCTTTCTTTAGATGGGGCTGTATAAACCCATTGGAGAGCGCATTGCGTGCCGCCTCAGGATATACTCCGAGCCGGACTGCGGCCTCCTCAATAGTGATGAGGTCGTTGTGGTCGTCACTATGAAGAGCCTCTGGAACACTGAATACGGTATTTGGTGCGTGCTGCTGTGCTTCCAACAATTTGCACAGGTTGATCGCAGAATAGATCCAACGTACTCCTTGTTGCTTCTTTCGCTGAACCAGATTGCGTGACAGCAGTGACTTGAGATTTTTGGTAGATACATTCAAAGCCTTCAGCAGTTCATCTTGATAAAGCTGTAGCTCTGAACAACGGCATGAACCAATGTGCTCGTTCTTGGGGACTTCGGAAATGAGCAAGCGAGAGATTTGATTTCTGATCCATACGTCAGTAGCGGTCATCCAAGGCGCCATGAGTGCTCGAACCGGCAAACAGGGGTACTTTTTGCTTGCGAGAGCGAGCACCTCATTGAATGTTTGCTCATCGCAGTTGGCGACGCGTGCCGCCATTTCGAGAATCATCAAGCGCTGGGGGTGTGCTTCATAGCGAAGTGCCCGCAGTGCAAACATAAAACGGTCCAGTGCATCCTGGTCCCCTCTTCTGAAGAAGTCCAGAACCAGATGGGAGGCTTGAGACTGAGAGGCTGCGGTAGGACTAATGCAGAGATCGAAGCCGCAGCGGCAGTGGTTACCCACCAACTGGGTCCATTGAATCGGCTTCTGGCAGTTAGGGCAGGCGAACTCGTATCGACATTCATGGTAGGGGCAGGTATCCAGCCAGATGAGGTCTTGAATCGCGCGATGACCAACGTTCCGAAGGCATTCTGGGCAGAAACAGTAGGCTTCGGCACGGATCGATGCCGCTGGGACTAGCAGTCCCATCACTTCCACCGGACTTTCGCTTGTGGGGCCTCTCTGGGTATAAAAGCTTCGTCGGAATTGCCCCCCATTGAGAGCGGTGTTTTTGCTGAGTTCAGTGACTAGTTTCGAGTGTCGCATTTGCCATGCAAAGGGTTGTCGAGACTCCTTGGAGCCCATGGCTCTGGCCATTGCAGTGACTGAGCCGAACCCATTGGCCAGCGCGGTACGGATCAGGACATTGCGTGGACTTTCTTCGTCAGATCCATGAGCGAGGAAAAAAAGCTTCATTAACTCATCCTCCCGGCGATGATTCGGTCGAGCGACGCCGGGGGCAAACGGAAGGGATTATTGGGGCATTTGGCGGTTGGGATGAACGACAGGTCCACCGCTTTTGCGAGATCTTCATGGGTAAAGCATCCATCGTCCCGTAGGAGAGCGGCTTTAAGGGCATCGCTGAGCAGTTGCCTAATCCCATTCATGTTTCCGCCGCTGGCCAGGTACATTGCCTTTAGGTGTTGATCCGCGCAGATGTTCATACAGCTTGTGAACTCGCCAACCTCTTTCAGGGTGTTTCCCAGTGCACGGAGGGTTTTGCTGAATACCGATTTTGGATCTAGCGTCGAATAGGTAAATTCGGTCATTTGGTGACGATAAGGATAGCGTCGAGAAAGTTGCGGGTGGGCATTGATGATCTCTTCGCAACGTGGTATGCCAACAATAGCTATAGGGACGAGGGTTTCGTTCAAAAGAGTGCGAACCCAGTCGCAGACCTGCTCCCTTGATTTTTCAGCACCTTTTCTGAGCAGATTATCGAATTCGTCAAGGACTATCAGTTGTGTTTGGCAAGTTTCTAGCAAAACAACAAGACGGTTAAAAAGTGTCGAGTTATTACCTGAGGTATTGGTGGATCCCAGCTTTTCAAGCATGCTAACAGTCAGCGTTTTTATGGTTGCTCCAGCATTGAGCGAACAGTAGAATGCCGGCACAATCTCTCTGGTTCCATGCTCATCGGTAACGACGCTTCTTGCACCGAAACGGCTCATCGCAACCTTGCAAACAGTAGACTTCCCTGTACCAGGCTCTCCAACGATGAGCGCAGAGGCTGGCTCACCGCGCACCTGAGTGGTTTCTACGCTACGATAAATGCAATCAAGCGCTTGGGTGTACTCAGGGTGGCTGACAATGCACTCTGCGAACTGCGATAGTTTGTCGGTAATAGTTTTGGTCATGGTTTCTTCCTGGGTAGTTGAATGGTTTGATAGTCGTCTTCCTCGGAGTCATCGACTTCGTTACCTCGGATGTCTTGTTTGATAAGGGCATTGTCAGTTTCCTGGGGCTCTAGCTCGTGATCATGGTCTGGAGGGAATTCGTGGGTAATATCAAGAGAGCGCTGTTGGATTAGCGCGTCTTGCAATTGCTGACGTTTGCGTCGTTCGCTCCGTGTTTTTCCGTTGCTGATTTCTGTGTGAATTCTGAGCAGGGCTTTTCTTGCGTCAGTTTCGTCATACGCTTTTTTCTCAGCCTTGAGTTTTTCTTGCACAAGTTCGTGCTCGTACATCGATAGGCCATATTGATAATCAGTGACTGCGTCAGCTGTGTAGAAAACGTGGCTTCCCGGTGCATGTACATAGGCAGTGCCGAGGTCAGAGCGGTCATACAAAACCTCTACAGATTGGCCCGCTCCAACCACCTCTGCGAGGTGTGAGAGGCCGGGTCCGGTCCAGGCCAAATTTTTATGTCTAACTCGTCCTTTGTTAATTGTGCAGCGGAAGCTTGCCATGCACAGAAAAGAAACGTTTTCCGGCGAGAAGACCTTTGGTGGGTTAATCGGATCGATGCTTTGCTTCCACATCTCTAGCGTTGGAAGGCTGCGCTGACCGTGTCTTCGCTTGTGATAATAATTGTGTACCCAATCTTCAAAAATATTCCGCAGTTTTGCCAACGTGAACGTTGCTTCGGTTGTGGAGTTGTAATCACCTTTTTCTGCTGGGTTTGATTTTGTTGTTCCCTCTAGGCAATGAATTAGCTGTTTGTTGAGCGTCTTGAAAAATGACTCAATAAACGGCTTTTGATCAGGTTGTCCTCGTGCGCAAAACCTTATTTGGAAGCCAAGTCGTTGGGCAGTTGCTAGAAGGGAGGCGTTGTAGAATTCGGAACCGTTGTCAACGACCAACTCCTCAGGTAGTCCGGCTGGAGAGCCATCCTCTCGTTCAGTCAGTGCATGGCGCAATGCGCTAGCGGTCTTCTCGTAGCAGGGCGGTGTCATCGACAACGACCAACCAATTAGTGCTCCCGAGTAGGTATCTATGAGCATAGTCAGATAGGGTCTACCAATATTCAGGCCAAAGTCGTCGACCAGCTCAACATCTAGTTCTTGCGTATCGGCCTCAACTCTTGCGAGTAGGCGGCGTGAACAGTGAATGCTAGTGCCAAACTTATGTTTATTGGCAGCTGCTTTTTTCCCCAGGCGTGCGCAATCGGCCACATATGTGGGAATAGCATTCACTGCGCGGTAAAACGTCGCTGTGGAAGGAATGTCTAGATCCGTCGTTCGGTCTTCATTCAAAACCTCGATATGGCCTCTCATGAGTTGGTAGACGCAGGAGGCTGGTAGCCGGGTTGGCGTCAAATAGTAATTTTTTATGTAGTCTTGCATAATGTCGAGGGCCTCTGGTTCGAGCCTCTTAGCGCGCTGGCATTTACTCTGCGGTGCCTTTAGTAGCGCAAAAATATTCTGACCGCTCTCTACGTAGCGTTTCATCAGATTGTATATTTTTGTGTATTTTGGCGGCTTTGGGTCGCCGCGTTCTGATGCTAGATTCTGCAACTCAGCGAGAGTGCTCTCACGTGGCAGTGAACCATGAAATTTTTCGTGTAGCTTGCGAATGTAGTAAGCGATATTGTCCAGTTTGAGTTGTTCAGAAGCATCGAGATGGATCATTCTTAGTGCTTCAGTTTCATTCAAAATGGCACTGCGAGCAGGGACCAGTTGTCCCTGTTGTAGGCGCTTATCAATTTCACTGTCAAGGAGGTTTATCACTCCCTTGTGGTTGACGCCTCGTAGCTGAAAGTAGCCATTGTAAAAGCTAACTACTTCCATCAGTTCACCATTGAACAGGTAGCGAGCGCCCAGGCGCACTTCATGACGCTTTTCCATGCCCTTATCTCCAGTCAACTCGGCTGTCTTGGGTGAGGGGCTTACTCCAGTCGAGATGCAGGTCCTGATTGAAAATCGCCGCAGCTATCGCGCCAGGGGAAGGTGGCGAAGGCAGGTCCAGTAGCTCGCGAATGCGCAACGGCGGAGTCAGGGCGCCAAGTCGGTCACGCAGGTAGTCGAGTTCCAGTGGCGAAACGGCCCGTGACTGGTTATAGGCCTGGATCAGGTTGTTCAAGAGTGGCTGGCGGCGTATTTGTCGCTCTGTCAGCAGTTCGAAGTCAGCGCCTCGGGATTCGACGAGCTGCTTGGCTGCTTGGTAGAGGGCAAGGGACTTCGGTTTTTGAAAGACGTTGTCGGGTTTTACCTCAACAAAGCGGATGGGCCTATCTGCGTACTGAACGACGAAATCTGGCACGTAGGTGTGAGCCTTGCCCTCTACCAGCACGTGCAGCCGCTCGGGTTGTTCTCGGTAGGCTATGACATTCCGATCCTGTTCCCAGTGAAAGCAGGCGTCTGCTTCCAGCCGTGTTTCACAGATAATCAGCGAGCCATTCTTTCGAGAGGGAAAGACCGTGGTTTGTTTCCCATATTTGCTGCGCCCAATCAATCTTTCGGGCGAGGGGAGGCCACCGCCAGAACTGCGGATTTTTTTCATGATGTATACCCTATTGGTAGCGTTACTTAGGCTGGTACTAAGGCATCAGCTTGTCAAACGGCTGTCAGATAGATGGTCATAACATCATGGTTCGGTCCTGGTCGGTTCGTTTGCTAGATTGACTGGTTGATGAGAAAATCGGATTAATCAAGGGGTTGAAAAGTTATATCTATATTTTCCTATTATTATTTTATAGAAATCACGGAGCATTGCCTGACGAGTGGCTAGGCGCCATGTCTAGTGGAACTCGGTAAGCTTACAGGTCAAGTAAGTTTTTCCTGCCGAAACGACAGGGGGTAGCAGAAAGCTGAAAGCTCGCTGATCAGCGATTGAGGAAGGGTAATAAGTATTGCAAGGGGAGGGAAAGTGCTTTCATTCTTGCTTCGCGCATTGATTAGATGCCGCCAGAGTATAACAAGGCTTGCCATGAAAGTCAATAGCTGGCTTCGCGTTAGAGTAGATCGACTTTTCGCCAAGGAGGGGCTAAGGATCGCCCCATGCGGCGTAGGGCGGCCTATTTAGACGGTGACGCTGGCTGTGTCGAGCGGCTCAAGCCAGTTCAAGACTGTTTCCGCCAAGGCTAACCATGCGGAGGTCGCCGGAGTGGTCGTGGACTTGGCTAATCGGTGAGTGGCCATTGAACTTGAACTAATAGTCCTATGGGCCTCAAAAGTTGACAAGGACTTTCGGTATACTAAATTTCCAGTGCTGACCAAGGGCAAATTCTTCCCAAGGTAAATCAATATGTTGATGCCGCGTCAAAATATTGTCCTCCTTTTGTTCTGCTCCGATATTCGTAAGCTGACGATTCGGGATCCTGAAATTTTGCTGGTTCAGCCCCATGATCTCCCCGATTTTCCAGAGCGCGGGGTGGAGCTGATTTCGTTCAGGTATAGACGTGAAGTGGTGCAACTGAGTTTGCAGTTGACGCTGTTGTTAGGGACCTGTGTGCGGATTTATCCCATTGGCGAATGCACCAAGGGTAAGCTGAAGAGAAAGTTATCCTCCGCCCAGGGATTATATCGGGTGCTGACATTGTGGCACCTGGATCAGAACTCTACTCGTCATTAATAGCTAGATCGTAAAGCTAGATTTTTCGTAAACCTACCAAGTTTACAAGAAGATCAGGTTTACGATCGGGAAACAGGTGAAGCAAATGCAGGGGAAGGATTGGACGCAGCAGATCAAGGCTCTGGACCTAGACCTCGGTCCCGATTTTGCTGGCTGGCAACGTTTCGCCAATGCTTTACAGCTTGCTGCACTGGATTACGACTTCAAGCTCACCCTTGTAAAGCCCATGGATGGTTACCTGAGGATTGAGGAACCATTCGCGCCACTGCACATACAGACCTTAGCCATGGCAGTGGAATACGTGACCGACGCGATCTGCCAACGCTGTGGGAAGCCTGGGCCGCAGCGTCTGGTAAGCGCGAGGCGCGTTTGGAAACTCTGTGCTCGCTGCCAGGCAGCCTTGGCGGTGCGAAATGAGTAATCCAAGTCCATCTTGTGCCGGTTGTGGCTGTGTTCTCCTGACCGAAGACCTCAGCAGCACTTGGGCTATTGTTGCCCGCCCGGCGCAGGGGGAGGGGGTGTTAAAGCTTTGCCTGCGCTGCACTACTCGCGTCGCAATGGCCCTCTGGCCTCAGTTGGCTGCGCTGGTAATGCCTACGACCGAGTGCCCAGAAGACGTTCTGGCCATGGTAGGAGTCATTCATCAGGTTATGGCGTTCTTCAGTCACGATCCATCGTGCGCTTCGCGTTGGTTCTCATCGCCTGTCATCGGTCTTGCTGGGCAATGTCCCAAAGACCTTGTTCAAAGTGAAGCAGGCCGCGAAGAGATCTTGAGGTTGCTTGGGCAGTTGGCGCATGGTGTGCCGCCATGAGCCAACTTGAACCGTTGTCCTTTGGGGGGCGACAAGACGGCCTGCCAGCTAAGGGCCTCTCACCGTAATCCTATTGTGTCCCACTTGCGTGATCGGAGTGGGCCTCCGCAAAGGTCCGTCAGTGAGCGCTGCCTGGACCCAGGCAAGCCTCGATCATGTCCGCGACGTCAAGTAAGCGCTCGCGCAAAGCGGGAAGCCAGACGACTGCCACGGACGAGTTCCGCTGTGCCAATTCAAGCACTGCCTGAAGCGCATGGTCTGAATGCCGCATCAATTCAACCAAATGAAGGCCGCTGGGACCATGGCTGCCCGCCAGCCAGTGCTTAGCGGTACGCTCACTGGCATCGGTCCAATGGCGCAGCGTCTTGATTGCGCGATGTGACATGCCCAATTCGGTGCGTAAGGCTGCGGCTACGGCGCTGGCGTAGATTTCTGCGTTGATTGGAAATGGGTTGCCCGTTTTCGCGATCATTTTTCTGTGTCTCCTCTTTATATTCGTTTGTGGCGTATCTGACGAAGACCGGTAGGCGTGGTGAGGTCTACGGCTTGGCATGGGTGTAGACCACAAGCTGCTGAGGGGGCATCGATCAACAAATGAGACGAGCACAGCTATCCCTGGCAGAGGGCAGCAATAGAGCCGCTGCCTACGTCCGCATGTCGACGGAACACCAGCAGTACTCCACTGAGAACCATCTGGATGCGATCCGCGTTTATGCCGCAGCGCATGAGCTGGAGATCGTCCGGGTGTACACCGATGCAGGGAAAAGTGGCTTGAGCCTGGATGGTCGGGAAGCTCTTCAGCAGCTACTTCGAGACGTTGACGCGGGTCAGTCCGAGTTCTCTGTGGTTCTGGTCTATGACGTAAGTCGCTGGGGGCGCTTTCAGGACCCTGATGTGAGCGCCAGCTACGAAGTTCGATGTCGGCAGGCGGGTGTCAGGGTCGAATACTGCGCCGAACAGTTCGTTAACGATGGCTCTCCGGTCTCCAGCATCATCAAGAGTGTTAAGCGCATGATGGCCGGTGAGTACAGCCGTGAGCTGTCCGTCAAGGTATTTGCGGGGCAGTCGCGCCTGATCGAGTTGGGCTACCGACAAGGAGGCCCGGCTGGCTATGGATTGCGTCGTCAACTTATCGATCAGACTGGGCAGCCTAAAGCAATCTTGGGTCGGGGAGAGTACAAAAGCCTTCAGACGGATCGGGTGATCCTCACGCCAGGTCCGGAGTCCGAGCAACAGGTCGTTCAAGACATTTACCAGGCCTTTGTAAGGGAAGGTCGAACCGAAGCTGAAATTGCAACGCAACTGAATCGGCGTGGCCTGCTAACAGACTTCCAGCGGCCGTGGACACGGGGTGTAGTGCATCAGGTCCTGATCAACGAAAAGTACATCGGTAACAACGTCTGGAATCGCACGTCTGGCAAGTTGAAACAGCCCCGTACACCTAATCCAGTTGATCAGTTGGTGCGGGCCGACGGTGCCTTCTCCTCAGTGGTCGACCACGCCTTGTTTCTCGCGGCGCAGGCCATCATCCGTGCGCGGTCACGGCACTGGACTGATGAGCAAATGCTGGCCGCGCTGAAGCAACTATTTGCGGAGCGAGGCTGTCTGTCTGGTTTGATCATTGATGAGCAAGAGGATTGCCCCTCCAGCAGTTGTTATCGCCAACGCTTTGGTAGTTTGCTACGCAGCTACAGCCTGATTGGTTATTCACCCGCACGGGACTACAGCTTTCTGGAGGCCAATCGCCGGCTGCGAGAGCTGTATCCGCAGATCTTGGTCGACACGCAGGAGCGCATTCGTCTTGTCGGTGGACGCATCTCGGTCGACCCTCAGACCCAACTGGTTTGGGTTAATGATGAGTTCTCGATCTCGGTGGTGCTGTGCCGCTGTCAATGTTCAGAGTCAGTGCGCAGGCGTTGGCAGCTGCGCTTTGATTTCGGTTTGTTACCTGACCTTACTGTCGCGGTTCGCATGCTCCCCGGTGAGCAGGAGGTGCTTGATTACTACCTCTTTCCCATGATCGATTTGGCGGCCCCTCACCTGCGTCTGGGAGATACTAATCCGCGCGAATTGGAACTCTACCGGTTCGACAGCTTGGATATCCTGGCGGCCCTGAGTCGACGTATACCCCTGGGGAGCGCTGCGTAATGGCCACATCGGGAGAGCATCTTGCACTACATGTGGCGCAGGCGGCGCCTATTGCGCAGATCCCACTCGCGGATATTCGGTAAGCGTCCGCCCAACTCACCTTGCGTAAGTCAGGCCGGTACCCACTGATGCGGCAGCAACTGCCCGATCTCACTGGCCCGTTGGGTCGGCAGCCGCGTCAGCACATCCTTGAGATAGGCATACGGATCATGCCCATTCATGCGTGCCGACTGGATCAAGCTCATGATCGCCGCCGCGCGTTTGCCGCTGCGCAACGACCCGGCAAACAACCAGTTCGAGCGCCCGAGTGCCCATGGCCGTATCTGGTTCTCGACCTGGTTGTTGTCGATGGGCACAGCCCCATCGTCCAGGTAGCGCGTCAGCGCTACCCAGCGTTTCAGGCTGTAATCGAGGGCTTTGGCCGTGGCTGATCCGTTGGGCACCAGGTCACGCTGGGCCAACATCCACTCATGCAGTGTTTTGCTGATCGGTACCGCTAGTTCCTGACGTATTCGCCAACGATCTTCATCACTCATGTCTCGCGCCTGGCGTTCGACCTCGTACAGGCCGCTGATCGAGTGCAGCGCCTGTTCGGCCAATTGGCTTTTGTTCGCCACATGCAGATCGAAAAACTTGCGACGGGCGTGGGCCATGCAACCGATTTCAGTGATGCCTTGTTCAAACCCGGCTTTGTAGCCAGCGAAGTCGTCGCAGACCAGCTTGCCGTTCCAGTCACCCAGGAAGTTGCGCGCATGTTCGCCAGCACGGCTTGGGCTGAAGTCGTAAACCACCGCCTTGAGCGCCGAAAACGGCGTGGTGCTGTAGGCCCAGACATAAGCCCGGTGGGTTTTCTTCTCGCCTGGCGCAAGCATTTGCACCGGTGTTTCGTCGGCGTGGATCACACCCTGGTTCAGCACCGCTTCACGCAGTGCATCGACCAACGGCTGAAGTCGCACACCGGTTTGTCCAACCCACTGCGCCAGGGTCGAGCGAGCAATTGCCAGCCCGGCGCGGCCAAAAATCTTCTCCTGCCGATACAGCGGCAAGTGATCGGCAAACTTGGCCACCATCACGTGGGCCAACAAACCTGAGGTCGGGATACCTTTATCGATAACCTGCGCCGGCACCGGCGCCTGGATCAGTGTTTCACACTGACGGCAGGCCCATTTGCCCCGCACATGTTGCTCGACGGTAAACACGCCCGGCGTGTAATCCAGCTTTTCGCTGACGTCTTCGCCGATGCGTTGGAGCTGGCAACCACAGGCGCACTGAGTGTTTTCGGGTTCATGGCGAATGACGGTGCGTGGAAACTGCGGCGGCAAGGGCGCACGTTTCGGGGATTGCCGTGGTTCGGACTGTGGCGCAGCTGGGAGGAGCTGTTTTAGCTCGGCCTCGATAGCTTCAAGGTCTGTGTCGAGCAGGTCATCCAGCAAGCTGCTTTGAGCCGGGCTGATTTGCTCGCTGCGCTTGGCAAACTTGTGCCGTTTGAGCAGGGCGATTTCGAACTTGAACTGTTCGATGAGGATTTCATCGTTTTGGATCTTCCTGCTCATCGCCTCGACCTGTGATTGCAACTGCAACGCCTGTGCCGCCAAGGCACGAAGCTGTTCCGGGGTCATCTGGTCGAGGTTGGGCGAGAAAGTCATGCCGCCGATTGTGCCAGAGCAGGCGCGGGACGACGACAAGTAGACCGGCCAAATGGCCGGCGTTTACAGCATGCTGATCACACCGCCGGCGCCAACGCGCTGCCACGGCAAGCCCAGTACCAACGCCTGGAGTTGTTCGTTGTCGAGCTCGACCTCGCAGCCATGGCGAATGCCGGGCCAGTGGAACTTGCCTTGGTTCAGTCGCCGTGCGGCAAGCCAGACGCCCACGCCGTCGTGCACCAGCACTTTCATCCGGTTGGCCCGGCGATTGGCGAACAGATAAGCGCAGTGCGGCTTCGCCGCACCAAACACCGCGATTACTCGGGCTAAAGCGGTTTCGGTACCGGCGCGCATGTCCATCGGCTCGGTGGCCAGCCAGATCGCATCGATGCGGATCATTGAGAGACAGCCCGGATAAATTGCGCGCAGCCCTCAGGATCTGAGGTTGGCCATTTCACCGTGATCACTTGCCCGGCCATGGGCAACTCGATGATCACTGACGCCTCGACTGGCCGTTTAGGTGGGGCTTTTAGCGGGACGAAAGCCGGTAGTGAAGCTGCTGCAGGCTGATCTCGATAGAGCGGCAGCCATTTGCGGATGACGTTGGCATTGATGCCGTGGCTGATGGCAACACTGGACACCGTCGCGCCAGGTTGCAGGCATTCCTGAACGACTTGGGCTTTGAATGGTTTCGGATAAGAGCTTCGTTGGCGCATGGAAATCCTGGCGATAAGGGTGATCGCGTCCGCTTAAAAATACGCGGACACCATCGCCCTTAATGCTGGAGTTCGGAAGGTGAGTTCGCCGGACGCTTACGATATTCGCGTGCTCAATCCGCGTAGTCGCAATCAACAAGTGTTTGCACGCTTGGTGGAAAACATTGCGAGCCTGGGGTTGAAACGACCGATCACGGTGACCCGCAACGGTTCGAGTTTCGACCTGATCTGTGGGCAGGGGCGCTTCGAAGCCTTCAAGGTCCTGGGGGAGTCGGCCATACCGGCGGTCGTGGTGACGGCGGCTGAGGCGGACCGCTATCTCATCAGCCTGGTAGAGAATCTGGCGCGACGCAAGCACTCGAACCGCGACTTGCTGATGGCGATTAACGTACTGCACGAGCGTGGTTACTCCATCAGGCAGATTGCCCAGAAAACCTGCTTGGACCGTGCCTATGTTGGCGGCATTCTGATCCTGTTGCGGCAAGGAGAGGAGCGCCTGATCGCTGCCGTCGAAAAGGGCTGGCTACCGATTAAAGTCGCGATCCATGTGGCACGGTCTGACGATGGCCAGGTCCAGGCCGCCATGGTCGAAGCCTATGAAAGTGGATTGTTGAAAGGAGATGAACTCATCAAGGTGCGCCGTCTGATCGACCGAAGACGCGTTCTTGGCAAGGGCTATGGTAGGCAGCATGGAGGCGAGCGCATGACCACTCCTCGCCAGCTGCTGACCGCCTATCAGAGTGAGGTGCGCCGTCAGCGCCTGATGGTGAAGAAGGCGGACATCGGTGAGCAACGATTGCTCTTCGTCGTGACCGCATTGCGTCGGTTGTTGGCCGATGAATTTTTCCGGTCAATGTTACGCAGTGAAGGTATTGATGATATGCCGCAGGTATTGGCCGAGCGTATTCAGGGGGACCCATGACTGTCGTCAAGCGTGCCTTTGAGCCCGATTTGATTACCGTCCGCTTACCGCTGATCCTGCCCTCTCGCCAAGTCACCCACGATATGCTGACGTCCGTCAAGTATGCGGCGATTTTGGCCTCCATCCGTGAGTTGGGCGTGGTCGAGCCGCTCGCGGTGCATCCCGAGCCGGTTCACGGGACGGGAGGGGAGCCCCGTTATCTACTGTTGGATGGTCATTTGCGGCTAGCTGCGCTCGTACAGTTGGGGGCGGAAGACGCGTTGTGCCTGTTGGCGACAGATGACGAAGGTTTTACCTACAACCGGCAGGTCAACCGACTTACCCCGATTCAAGAGCACAAGATGATTCTGGAGGCGATTCGCAAAGGAACGACCGCCGAGCGGATTGCCGAAGTCTTGAGCGTCAACGTTGGACGCATCCGCGAGCGCCAGCATTTGCTGCGGGGGATTGCGCCGGAAGTCGCTGAGATGCTGAAAACGCGAATGGTCAGTCAGGCGGTCTTTCGCGTGCTGCGCAAGATGAAGCCGATGCGCCAGATCGAATTAGTCGAGATGATGATGTCGGCTAACTGCTTTACTGGCCGCTACGCCGAAATGGTCTTGGCCGCAACGCGTCCTGAACAGCTGGTCGAGGCAAAGAAAGTCAGTGAGGGCGTGACTGCTGAAGACATTGCACGCATGGAGCGGGAGATGGAAAAGCTCTACCACGACTACCGGTTGGTTGAAGACACCCTTGGCGAAACCATGCTGGTACTCGTGGTTGCCAAGGGCTATGTGTCTCGCATGCTGCGCAATCAGACTATCGCCGCTTACTTGGAGCGTTTCGAGCCTGACCTGGTGCGGGAGCTGGCGGGGGTTGTGGAAGCGGTCACCGCCGATGCTCGTAGTCTGGAGCGTGAATAGACCTCTCCGCTGTGCTGAACGGCGGCGCGCGCCAGGCACTCACTGAGCGGCGCCAGCAAACGGCATCTCGGGTGAGGCTCCGGTTCGTCGCACGGTCGGCCTGTATCGCGGGGGCGATCCCCGGAGGGATCGCCTCGCGTAAGCAGAGCCGCTACTACCGGATCGGCATTCGGCAGCAAAGTAGTGTTGCTGCTTCTGAGTGGTAGGTGATCATTCGTATTTGGGCCAGATTGTCAGTGCTATGGTGGCGAGGGCATGGGCTCGGGCTGAAATCGCGGCTTCATCCCACGCAGAGGTAGCAATCAGTGGGACATTGAGACGCAGGCTGGTATTAGCAAGCAGCTTGTCGCGTTTCGCCGCGAAATCGCAGTGTTGCGCCGCTCTATTGACGCTGAGGTTCAGCAGCGTCAAGTTGCCTAGCGTTGGGATGCTCTCATGCCGCTCACGAATCAGGAGCTGCCAGGGCGTCAATGTGCCGCCAGAGCGCACAATCACTTCGATATCCGACTCGTCGCTGTCGGCTGCCACGCTGCCATCTTTCAGCGGCCAGTGGGCGTGCCAGCTGCGCGGCAAAATATGGTCGATATCAAGCGCTGATAGGTTTGGCAGTTCGGGCTCTTCGCTTTTAACGGATAGTCGTAAACCGCCCTCCAGCTCCGTTAGCAGCGAACGGGTTTTCGCTGTATCCAGCCGGCCTGGGTACAACGGTGCGCTGACGCAGGCGTTACGGAATTCGGCATCGTCGGGCCAACGGGAAGCATCTCCGTTGAGTGTACTCAGATAGTCGCCGAGGACCCCGCTGGAGATCCCTGATTTCGTCAGGTGACGTAGCGCACTGAGGAAGATGTTGTTGTAGTTTTTGGGCGTCAGTCCACAGATAGCGCGGCGTACCACGTAGGACACCAGGCAATTGAACATGCAGGCTTTGTCCGCCTCAGGCACTTGCGCAGTCGAAATCAGCAGGGCCAGCGGGTGGAGCGTCGTGACATCATACGCCGCAATGCGACGCCCAAGACGAGCAATGAGGGAGGAGCCGGAGGTGCTGATCAGTTCGCGGTAATGTTCCGCGTATTGGGTCAGGGTCACCAACTGACGGTCTGCGGTGTTGGCTGGAGCCTCGGCTGCATAGCGCCGGTATTCGTTGTACAAGCGTGACAGATCAACCTCACTGCCCATCTCTGCTTGCAGGGTGGCGTGGATCAACCACTCCAGGCGGGGCTTGTTCAGGCGGCCACGACGCTGCTTGGTCGACCAGTAGTCTTCTTCGAACGGTAGCCACTGCTTGTCGTAAAGCGCTTGGGCATCGACTTTATCTTGGTCGGCACGCATGAAAATGTAGTTGCGGATCAAATCCGTGGCATGCAGCTCTGCGCCCCGTCCATTGAGCGTTTCAAAAATCACCTGGGCATCGTCCTCGGCTTCCAGCGAAATGCTGACCAGCTTGAGGTCTTGCAATACCGCCATGATGAGGCTTTCTGCATAGGCGGCGGCCAATTCGTTTCCTGAGCGAATCCAGCGTATGAACTCATGGGTAAAGAACCAGATCGCGGCCAGTGCAGGTGGGTGATCATGGTGCTTGCGCAGGCTGCCGTGCTGCGTGAAATGGGCCGGGTATTCGCTCCGGAAATCGTCCAGACGCTGGATGCCGAGGCTTTTGATGAAATGGGGGCGGTCGCGGAAGGTCGGCCACAGCTTATAGCGCTCCATTTTGGGGTCGCGCATGGTTTCTTCGTTGTTGTTTTGCATGCAGCCGATCACGCTGGGCTCAAAGGCCTGAATGCCGGTGGCACGTAACGCGAGCAGGAGCGAGGCCAGCACGTACTGAAGCGTGGTCAACCGTTGCTGGCCATCAATGATGTGCAGGGTGTCGACGCCCATCAGCCCGTCTTTGGCTTGGGGTTCGAGGACCACCGCCCCCAGGAAGTGCGGTGTGATGCTCAGGCCGGATACCCGTGCCTGGGCTTTTTCCTGGATGTCCTGCCACAAGGCATTCCATTGATTGCGCAGCGTCCACACATAGGCGCGCTGGTAGAACGGTACACAGTACTGGCGGCGGTCTTGGAAAAGCTGGCGCACGGTGAGCGTTTCGGATTTCATGGCGTCCCCTTGATGGTCTGCGCATTCTGGCCTGTGCGGACCATGGCGTCACTAGGGCGGGGCGACTGTCGCGTGCTGCGTGTAATTTGACGTTATGGTCAATTGCCTCTCTCTTCACCGGGGCGCTGGCGTCAGTCCCACTCGGGACTGGCAACCACGCCCCCGGTCGCTGGTCGACCGGAAGCTATGAAGCAGGTTGAGGCACGTGTCGACCACTAGCCTGAGTGCTCAGGGCATGGACGGTTGGGGCCAGAAAAAATGAAAAGGCTGTTGAGCAGGACACCTTGGTGGCGCTGATCGAGAGTGGGGCTGCGCGGGAGTTTCGGGCGACGCGTGGGACGGATGGCAAGGGCTGGCGGTACTGTCTCGTTACATCGACGCACATTCGCACTCCGAAGATTTTTACGAGGTGCCGCTCACCCTCGAAGTGGTGACTAACGAGCTAGCCCTGTTTGATAGCATCAAGGAGGACTAAAGTAAGGCTCGAAAGGAGTGGGAGAAGGCTAAGCCCAAGGCCTCAGCCGTATTCAGTTAAGTTTGCCGACCGAGCACTGATGAGATGCAGTGCTCTATCTAATAGACCAAGGCGCGGTTGTTCATGTCGCACCACGCCGGACCGCTTGTATCATTCGCCATTGCAAACATACAGCGGTCGTTTGGTTATCAGCGGAATTCGCGTTGGCGAGAATGCTTGCTCCTGTTTCTACTCGGTTAGATATCCAGAAGTGGCAGGCCGTTGACGATCTTCTGTGTTTCGAGGCTCACGGTGACCACGCGCTGAAAAAGCTCCAGCGGGTACTTGGGGTTGCCCATGGTTTCGATTGCCCAGTCGTTGGCGTCGTTGACAATGCCGCTGGCTTTGTCGGTACGAACGGCTTGACGTTCCATCACCCAGTCCAGCGCGGCCTTGCCGTTGACCACGTAATCCCAGGCCGCTTCAGGGATACCTTTCAGGGTGATGCGGTGGTTGTAGATGACGGTGCTCTTGTCACCCTTCTTGGCGAGCTTCATCTTCTCCACGCGATAGTCAGCATTGGTGAGCGTGCCCTTGGAATCGATGGTCAGTGGGTAGGGTGCGATGGTTTCGTAGTTCAGGTGGAGATCAGCCAGGGCACGGCCAGCTTTGCTGAAAGCCCAGAAGTCGGCGGCTTTCTTCACTGCTGGAATGCGCGGCAGTTCCTTGCTCAGGTTGTCGGCAAAGCGCTCACGGTAATCCGGAGAATGGAGGATGCCGTAGACGTAGTAGAAAAGGTCTTCCTTGCTGATCGAATCTCCGGGGTAGGCTGACTGGAAGTGGGTCAGGCCAGCGTGGGTAATGGCATCGCGACGGCGCAATCCACCTTCAACCGGCTCTGCAAAGAGGTCATCGTCTGAGGTCTGGGCGGCTTCGTCGTATAGATAAAGAGGAAAGCATTGTTCTCCCCCATCAGGCGTAAAGGCTGGTGGTTTATCTGTAATCAATGCGATCTGCCCGTTTGACCAACGAGCCTTCACCAAAATAACTAGATTTTGGCACCCTGCTGTGGGGAATAGCCGTGGTATCTGATAGACCATTTCGTTAAAGCGGCGATCGAAGTACAGCCACTGTTTGGTAAATGGGCGATAAAGACTTGGCATCAGGCAGCTGGCCTTGAAGACATAGCTGCGGTTTTTGCCAAGATCCTGCTTCAGGGCTCGCGTCCAACTGATACGGGTCGGGTCGGTATCAACAAAACCGTCCACCTTTGCCTGCCGAGCTTTGCTATCCAGCGCCGGATGAGCCGCATTGAAGCGTGTCACCTCGGTGTTGTAGAAACCGATCATTCCGGTCATGTTGGTGGTCAGTTTTATTTGGCTCGCGTTGTAAGCCCAAGCATCTCGCGCGGTAAGTACGCCTTGCGAGAAATTATCGAACAACTTGAGCGCATCGCCCTTCTTGTCGCCCAATACGATGAACTGGTTGAAGCTGTCGTCGCGCTGTCGGAGCCAGTCGCCGTGCTCATCCGGGGTGATCTGCTGCCACTGCTCGATGCCGGCAATACTGCTAAAACTCGCAATCTTCTCCAGCTTTTCCTCACGGCTGAGATAGTCCCCAATGTCATGGAAGTGTATTTGGCCGTGAGCCTGTGCGTCGGGGTTCTTGACCAACAGAGAAATGGCGATGGGGGCGCGGCTGCCGCTACCAAAAATCTTGCCGCCTTCTTTGCGTGAGGTTTCACCAATGGTGCGCTGGTTGCCGCGCAGATGGAGCACATACAGGCTGGAAAACTCATCGGCCAAGCACTTGCGCAGGCCGTCTGCGGTGTTGGCCTCCAGAAAACCTGCGTTTGTGACAAAGCCGATGATGCCGGCGTTGCCAATACGGTCGCTGGCCCAGCGGATGGCGCGGATATAGCTGTCGTACAGTCCCTTAGCTAGGGTGGCGCTGGAGCGCGCCGCATAGGTTGAGCGGATGCGGCCGTCGAGTGTTGGATACTCGACGTTATCGTTGTTGTCGTTCTCGCTTTTCTGGCCAACCGAATAAGGGGGGTTTCCCACAATGACCCGAATATCCAGCGCCTTCTGCCGCTTGCGCCGCGCACTGTTGTCTTCCAACAGGGCATCCACCAGATCGTCTTTCTCGTACATCTGGAATGTATCGGTCAAGCAGATCCCTTCAAATGGGGTGTACTCGTCAATCACTTCGCCGTGATAGGCCGCTTCAATATTGATGGCAGCAATGTAGTACGCCAGCAGCACCAACTCGTTGGCGTGGATCTCGTGCTTGTACTTGTGCGGCAGTTCTTCCGGCTTGACCAACCCGGATTGCAGTAGACGGGTGATAAAGGTGCCGGTGCCGGTAAACGGGTCGATGATGTGGACGCCCTTGCTGCCCAGGGTTTGGCCGAACTCCTGTTGCAGCAGGTGGTTGACGCTGTAGAGGATGAAGTCCACCACCTCGACTGGGGTATAGACGATACCCAGACGCTCGGTCATCTTGGGGAAGGCGTTGCGAAAAAATTTGTCGTACAGCTCGACTATGATCTTCTGCTTGCCCTGGGCATTATCAATGCCGGCTGCGCGTTGCCGCACGCTGGCGTAGAACTTCTCCAGGGTGTCCGCTTCCTTGGCCAGGTGGTGCTCGTGGAGCGCGTTCAGCACGCCTTGCATGGCCTTGGACATAGGGTTGTTGCTGGCAAAACTGTACTCCTCGAAGAGCGCATCGAACACCGGCTTGGTTACCAGGTGTTGAGCAAGCATTTCGACGATCTCGCCATCGCTGATGCTGTCGTTGAGGTCGTCGCGCAGTTCGGCTGCGAAGGCATTAAAGGCGGCCTGTTCCTGTGTGTTGGCCGGATTTTCCAGAATGCCCTGGATGCGGTCGATGTGGGTGCGGGCGATCTTGGCAATGTCGTTAGCCCAGTCTTCCCAGTGGTGGCGGTTGCCACACTTATCGACGATTTTGGCGTAGATGGCCTTTTCGATTTCACCCACTTCGTAGGTCAGCTCGGCCTGCTGGGTCATCTGGCCTTCGGCATCGTATTTCTGGCGCTTCTCGCCAATGCCATACTGGCCTTTTCCAGCTTTGTCGTTACTGGTGCCGCTGCCTTTCTTGGCCTTTTTGTCGGCCTTGTCGGTAATGGCGATGACTTCCATCTTGCGCGGGTCTGAGCCGATCAGGTCGAGCTTGTTTACCATCGCGTCAAAGCTGTCGTCGTGCGAACGCAGCGCCTGAAGCACCTGCCAGACCACCTTGTAGGTCTGGTTGTCATTGAGGGCTTCGTGAGGCTCCATGCCCGCAGGGATGACCACTGGCAGCACCACATAGCCGCGCTTCTTGCCCGGTGCGTTGCGCATCACCCGGCCTACGGATTGCACCACGTCCACCTGGGAGTTGCGCGGGGTGAGGAAGAGCACGGCATCCAGCGCCGGCACATCCACACCTTCAGATAGGCAGCGTACATTGCTTAGAATACGGCAGGTGTTGGCCGGGGCCTCGTCTTTGAGCCAGTTGAGTTTGGCTTCCTTCTGGCTGGCATTCATGCCGCCATCGACGTGCTCGGCCTCGCAGATGATGCGCGAGTCCTGATCTATCTCTTCGGAGTCCTGGTAAGCCTCCACCACCGACTGGAACATGCTGGCGATGTTGATTGAGCTGACCTTGTGCTTGGTGCCCTTGTAGTTGGGTGAGATGACCTGGCAGAAGGCCACAGCACGCTTCATGGGTTCATCATCGCCAATGAGCTGCTCGTGTAGGCCTTGCTTGGCCAGCGCCTTCCAGCAGCCGACGATCTTGGCGGCGTCGTCCACCTTAAGCTGGTTGTCTTCGTCTTTGAGCAAGTCTTGGAGGCGGCGACTGATGGCGCTCTCTTCGACGGTGAGTACCAGCACCTTGTAGTCGGTCAGCAGGCCGCGCTGAACAGCCTCGGAGAAGTTGATGACGAACAGCTCTTTGCCGTACAGCGCCTCGTCATCCATTGAGCACAGGGTGACTTCTCCGGACTCGGCTTTGACCTTGGCGCTGTCGCCGTAAATGCGCGGCGTAGCGGTCATGTAAAGGCGCTTAGTGGCACGGATGTAGTCGGCGTCGTGAACGCGCACGAAGGTGCTTTCGTCATCATCGTCAAAGGTCGCGCCAGTAGTGCGGTGGGCTTCGTCGCAGATGATCAGGTCAAATGCTGCCAGGCCGTGCTCATGCTGAGCACGGCTGATCACGTCGATGGAGTGGTAGGTGGAGAACACCACGCTCATATGTTCGGCATCATGACGCTTGAGCATTTCCGCCGCGAGGCGATCTGCCTTGGTGGTGGCTGGGTAGCGGAGTTCGTGGGCGAAGACCTGCGGGGCATCCTCATCAGTCTTACGTTTCTTGCCTACATCGCTGTCGGAGCATACGGCGAAGCTGTGGAGCAGAGTTTCGCTTTCCTGTGTCCATTCGGTAAGAGTCTGCGACAGCAACGACAAACTGGGCACCAGGAACAACACACGCTTGCCCTTGCCGGCCTGCTGTTCGGCAATCTTCAAGCTGGTGAAGGTTTTGCCGGTACCGCAGGCCATGATCAGCTTGCCTCGCTCGGCATCTTTAAGACCGGCTGCTACGGCATTCAGTGCGGTTTGCTGATGATCACGCAGCTGCTTGCGCGCCTTGAGCGCAACCGCATGCTTGGGCTGGTATTTGGCCCAGTCGATCTGGCTGTCCTCTAGGGCTTGCAGGTCGATCTTGTTGATCGGAAGCTGCTGGCCTTGCAAGGCGTCCTCGGCGTGTTTGCTCCAGTTGTCGGTGGTAGCGACGATAATGCGGTGCGAGAACGGTGCTTTGCCGGAAGCGGTGAAGAAACTATCAATGTCCTTCTTCTGGACGCGGTAGTCCTCGGCGTACAACTTGCACTGGATGGCGTGGTACTCGCCTGTCCCCTGGGTGCGCGCCACCAGGTCGATGCCGGTGTCGCGACCGTCCAGTCCCTGTTCTTTGGCCCAGTCGCCATATGTCCATACTTTATCGTAGAGGTCGCGATAGGTCGCTTCGTTGCGGAAATAGGCGAAGATCAGCTCTTCGAAGTAAGTACCTTTTTCGCGTTCGGTGACAGATGCAGATCGGTAGGTGTCGAGCAGGGATTGAAGGGCGGACATTGAACAGGAATTCCTTTAAGGCACGACAGGTGCGTCATGGGCACCAAATTTCAGCAGTCTACCAATTGGAGAGAGTTGCTACAGCTTCTGAGGGGCTGGGGGCGCTCAATGATCTGTGGATGACAAAAAGGCTGCCCTTAGGCAGCCTTTTGGGTGAATCCATTTCACATTTAGTGAGAAGGTTTCACGATCTACTGATTTTGAGCGCCCGGTCAATCAATCCCAGCTCAACGCCCCACCCGTCTGATACTCGATCACACGCGTCTCAAAGAAGTTCTTCTCCTTCTTCAAGTCCATGATCTCGCTCATCCATGGGAACGGGTTGGTAGTCCCCGGATACTCTTCTTTCAAACCAATCTGAGTCAAACGACGGTTAGCAATGAACTTGAGGTAATCCTCCATCATCGCTGCGTTCATGCCCAGCACGCCGCGTGGCATGGTGTCTCGGGCGTATTCGATCTCCAGCTGGGTCCCTTGCAGGATCATCTGGGTCGCTTCTTCCTTCATCGCCGCATCCCACAGGTGCGGGTTTTCGATCTTGATCTGGTTGATCACGTCGATACCGAAGTTCAAGTGCATCGACTCGTCACGCAGGATGTACTGGAACTGCTCGGCAACGCCAGTCATCTTGTTGCGGCGGCCCATGGACAGGATCTGGGTGAAGCCGCAGTAGAAGAAGATGCCTTCCAGTACGCAGTAGTAGGCGATCAGGTTGCGCAGCAGCTCTTTGTCGGTTTCGACGGTGCCGGTGTTGAATTCCGGGTCGGAGATGGCGCGGGTGTACTTCAGGCCCCAGGCGGCTTTTTTAGCGACCGACGGAATCTCGTGGTACATGTTGAAGATCTCGCCTTCATCCATGCCCAGCGACTCGATGCAGTACTGGTAGGCGTGGGTGTGGATCGCCTCTTCGAAGGCCTGGCGCAGGATGTACTGGCGGCACTCCGGGTTGGTGATCAGGCGGTACACGGCCAGGGCCAGGTTGTTGGCAACCAGCGAGTCGGCGGTGGAGAAGAAGCCGAGGTTGCGCATGACGATGCGGCGCTCGTCTTCGGTCAGGCCGTCCTGGCTCTTCCACAGGGCGATGTCGGCGGTCATGTTGACCTCTTGCGGCATCCAGTGGTTGGCGCAGCCGTCCAGGTACTTCTGCCAGGCCCAGTCGTACTTGAACGGTACCAGTTGGTTGAGGTCGGCGCGGCAGTTGATCATGCGCTTTTCATCGACTGCAACGCGGGCCGAGGAGCCTTCCAGCTCGGCCAGGCCTTCGGCAACGTCGAGGGCGTCGAGGGCAGCCTTGGCACGTTTGACGGCTTCGGAGTCAGAAGCGGTGGCCGCACGGGCCTCCAGGGCGGCGGCACCACCGGCGCTGTCGAGCTTGTCGAGGGTGGCGGCGGCAGCGGCCTGCGCAGGGGTGTTGCCTTTGGCGGCTACTTCGCCGTCTTCTTTGTCGAATTCGTCCCAGCTCAGCATGGTTTGGCTCCTGCTTGAGGGTCGCCCAGAGGCAACCGGTTGGATTTTAAGAATGTGATGCCTGACGCAAGGCCGTAATGGCGAATGGGCAGCTCGAGAGGCTGACTCTCGTTTACATCTGAATGTGTTCTGGCTTGTACCTGGCCAGGCCTCTGGGAGGGGCCAGGACAATTGAATAGGTGCTCTTTTCAGAGGGCGCAAAGTATACCGGAATTCACCTTCGATCGGGGCGCGTGTCTTGCCGGCGAGGGTAACTTTTTTGACCGGTTTGGCGTGCGTCCGTTCACGAAGCGGGTGGCTTCTTCTACGGGGGGAGAGTGTAGCGCCAACCTATATGTTGTGCCAGTTTAAATTTGAAGGCACATCATATGGTGTTTCCTGAGGCTTGTGTTGGCGGAGTCGGCCTCACCGTGGGCTTGCCGGCGATGAGGCCAGCCACCACTAGCTACGGTGGGTGTACAGCGTTTCGACAATGTGTGTCTTGGGGTGCTTGCGTGCCTGTTCCACCGAGGTGAAACGGCCGGTTTCTGCGTTGCGACCAATCTTGCGAGATGCCAGTTTTTTCCGCGCCATGGGCGTACATCCTTTTTTGAGAGGTCCTGTTCTTTTACCGAGCTGCGTGAACAGTGGGCAAAGGGCAAGGTTTCTCTGAGGCGCGGATACAAAAATGCCGCGCGGGGCACCCGTAGGCACCCCGCACGGCATTCAGGCCTTACTGGCAGGCTTCGCAGTCAGGCTCGTCGATCGCGCAGGCCTTTGGCACTGGCGCAGGGCCGGCTGCCTGGACTGGGGCGCTGTCGCCACCGCTGGAAACGGCGTTGAGCTTGCCGGTGTTGATGGTCGACTTCTCGGTGCTGGTGGCGGCCAGGGCACGGAGGTAGTAGGTGGTTTTCAGGCCACGGTACCAGGCCATGCGGTAGGTCACGTCCAGCTTCTTGCCCGATGCACCCGCGATGTACAGGTTCAGCGACTGCGCCTGGTCGATCCACTTCTGGCGACGGGAAGCAGCGTCGACAATCCACTTGGTCTCGACTTCGAACGCAGTGGCGTACAGGTCTTTCAGCTCTTGCGGGATACGCTCGATCTGCTGTACCGAACCGTCGTAGTACTTCAGGTCGTTGATCATGACCGAGTCCCACAGGTCGCGGGCCTTGAGGTCGCGAACCAGGTACGGGTTGATCACGGTGAATTCGCCCGACAGGTTCGATTTCACGTACAGGTTCTGGTAGGTAGGCTCGATCGACTGCGACACGCCGGTGATGTTGGCGATGGTCGCGGTTGGCGCGATGGCCATGATGTTCGAGTTACGAATACCTTTCTGTACGCGGGCACGTACCGGCGCCCAGTCCAGGGTTTCTTCCAGGTTGACGTCGATGTACTTCTGGCCACGGGCCTCGATCAGGATCTGTTGCGAATCCAGCGGCAGAATGCCCTTGGACCATAGCGAACCCTGGAAGGTCTCGTAGGCGCCGCGTTCATCGGCCAGGTCGCACGAAGCCTGGATGGCGTAGTAGCTGACCGCTTCCATCGACTTGTCGGCAAACTCGACGGCAGCATCGGAGCCGTAAGGAATGTGCTGCAGGTACAGCGCATCCTGGAAGCCCATGATGCCCAGGCCGACCGGCCGGTGCTTGAAGTTCGAGTTACGCGCTTGCGGCACCGAGTAGTAGTTGATGTCGATCACGTTGTCGAGCATGCGCACGGCGGTGTTCACGGTGCGTTGCAGCTTGGTGGTGTCCAGCTTGCCATCGACGATGTGGTTCGGCAGGTTGATCGAGCCCAGGTTGCAGACCGCGATCTCGTCCTTGTTGGTGTTCAGGGTGATTTCGGTGCACAGGTTCGAGCTGTGGACCACGCCCACGTGCTGCTGCGGCGAACGCAGGTTGCACGGGTCCTTGAAGGTCAGCCATGGGTGGCCGGTCTCGAACAGCATCGACAGCATCTTGCGCCACAGGTCTTTGGCCTGAACGGTCTTGAACACCTTGATCTTGTTGTACTCGGTCAGGGCTTCGTAGTACTCGTAGCGCTCTTCGAAGGCCTTGCCGGTCAGGTCGTGCAGGTCTGGCACTTCCGAAGGCGAGAACAGGGTCCACTTGCCGTCATCGAAGACACGCTTCATGAACAGGTCAGGGATCCAGTTGGCGGTGTTCATGTCGTGGGTACGACGGCGGTCATCACCGGTGTTCTTGCGCAGCTCGATGAATTCTTCGATGTCCAGGTGCCAGGTTTCCAGGTAGGCACATACAGCGCCTTTGCGCTTGCCACCCTGGTTGACCGCAACGGCGGTGTCGTTGACCACTTTCAGGAACGGTACGACGCCCTGCGACTTGCCGTTGGTGCCCTTGATGTAAGAGCCCAGTGCGCGCACAGGGGTCCAGTCGTTGCCCAGGCCACCGGCGAATTTCGACAGCATGGCGTTGTCGTGGATCGCGTGGTAGATGCCCGACAGGTCGTCCGGCACGGTGGTCAGGTAGCAGCTGGACAGCTGCGGGCGCAGGGTGCCGGCGTTGAACAGGGTCGGGGTCGAGGCCATGTAGTCGAACGACGACAACAGGTTGTAGAACTCGATCGCACGGGCTTCCTTGTCTTTTTCTTCCAGCGCCAGGCCCATGGCCACACGCATGAAGAAAACCTGCGGCAGCTCGAAGCGCACGCCATCCTTGTGGATGAAGTAGCGGTCGTACAGGGTCTGCAGGCCCAGGTAGGTAAACTGCTGGTCGCGCTCGTGGTTGATCGCCTTGCCCAGTTTTTCCAGGTCGAAGTCGGCCAGGGCCGGGTTCAGCAGCTCGAACTCGATACCTTTGGCGACGTAGGCCGGCAGGGCCTTGGCGTACAGGTCAGCCATCTCGTGGTGGGTGGCGCTGTCGGCTACATTCAGGAAGCCCAGGCCTTCGGCGCGCAGGGTGTCCATCAGCAGGCGGGCGGTAACGAACGAGTAGTTCGGCTCGCGCTCCACCAGGGTACGGGCGGTCATCACCAGGGCGGTGTTGACGTCCTTGATGGCCACGCCGTCGTACAGGTTCTTCAGGGTTTCGCGCTGGATCAGGTCGCCATCGACTTCGGCCAGGCCTTCGCAGGCTTCGCTGATGATGGTGTTCAGGCGGGCCATGTCGAGCGGCGCCAGGCTGCCGTCGGCCAGGGTGATGCGGATGCTCGGGTGCGGCTCGACCACGGCGTCGGTGTTGGCGCGGGTGGCACGCTCCTTGGCGCGCTGGTCACGGTAGATCACGTAGTCGCGGGCGACTTTCTGCTCGCCGGCGCGCATCAGGGCCAGTTCGACCTGGTCCTGGATTTCTTCGATGTGGATGGTGCCACCCGATGGCATGCGACGCTTGAACGTTGCGGTAACCTGCTCGGTCAGGCGCGCGACGGTGTCGTGGATGCGCGACGAAGCGGCGGCGGTGCCGCCTTCAACTGCGAGGAACGCCTTGGTGATGGCGACGGTGATCTTGTCGTCGGTGTAAGGGACGACAGTGCCGTTACGCTTGATCACGCGCAGTTGGCCGGGGGCGGTGGCAGCCAGATCCTGGTTGGAATCGGCGGCCTGCGGCACCTGGGCCTGCGGGTTCTCGCGAGTCGTGTCGGTTTGCATGGGTGGGTGTCTCCACAGTTTCTATATTGTTCAGGCGCCTTATGGGCGCCCACCGTTCCGTCCACTTGCTCGATAACCTCGCGGGGATGCGCAATGCATGCGCATCCGCCCGCGCGGGCGTACCGACTTCGGGACAGACTCAGGAATAAGGGGCAATGGCTTGCCGCTCCCTGGCCGAAGTCAAAGGTTCTGGGCCGAGCCCAAAAACTGTTGCTGATGGGTGCCAGGCCTGGCCTGCAACACCCATGCCCGAACAACGCCCTGAAAGGGCTTGCCTCGGTCGCCTCCGCAGGAGCGGTTTGGCTGCTGAAATCACCTGAAGTTCCACCCGGAAAATCGCTTGATCTTGCGGGTTGACTTTTGTGTGTGATTTTGCACGAACCCCTATATCTAGTGGTTCGCTGCGATCGGGATACAAGATAATGCGGTATTGGGGGCTTTGCAAGGCGAGCGCCTGTGGATAAGTTGTGTGTACTTTGTGAGTGAATGGTGGGTATTCGCTGTAGGCCTTGTGCCAAGTGGTTTGCAGTATTTTTCTGCACCGTGAAGCCCTTGGGCAGTTTTTTTTGGGCGCGAAGCCTGTCACAAAAAACGGTTCAGTCGAGGGGGCGGTAGGGCGTGTCTGAAGATCTGGGGTGCCTGGGAGATCGAGCACCGCCCGCGGGGCGCTCGGTCTCGCAGGGCCCCCCATCTACATTCATACTCTCAGCTGCCCTGACACGATCCCAAGAACAACAAGGCCAAAGCCATGGACCACCCCATACCCCGCATCCTCATCGTCGAAGACGACCAGCGCCTCGCCGAACTCACCGCCGAATACCTGCAGGCCAATGGTTTCGAGGTCGCGGTGGAGGCCGATGGCGCCCGTGCCGCGAGGCGCATCATCGACAGCCAGCCCGACCTGGTGATCCTCGACCTGATGCTCCCCGGCGAGGACGGCCTGAGCATCTGCCGCCGGGTGCGCAGCCAGTACCAGGGGCCGATCCTCATGCTCACCGCGCGCAGTGATGAACTGGACCAGGTCCAGGGCCTGGACCTGGGCGCCGACGACTACGTCTGCAAACCCGTGCGCCCACGCTTGCTGCTGGCACGTATCCAGGCCCTGCTGCGCCGCAGCGAAACCGTGGACAGCAAGCGCCAGGACCTGGCCTTCGGTGCGCTGCGTATCGACAACCGCCTGCGTGAGGCGCGCCTGGGCGAGCAGTTGATCGAGCTGACCGGCGCCGAATTCGACCTGCTCTGGCTGTTGGCCAGCAACGCTGGCCGCGTGCTGACCCGTGAACAGATCTTCACCGCACTGCGTGGCGTGGGCTACGACGGCCAGGACCGCTCCATCGATATCCGCATCTCGAAAATCCGCCCCAAGATCGGCGATGACCCGCTTCAGCCGCGGTTGATCAAGACCCTGCGCAGCAAAGGCTACCTGTTCGTGGGCGAGGCGCCATGAACAATTCGATCTTCCTGCGCATCTACGGCGGCATGCTGGCCGTGCTGGTGCTGGTGGCCCTGCTTGGCGTGCTCAGCCTGCACCTGGTCAACGAAGTGCGCGCTGCCCAGCACCGCGAGGGCCTGGCCCAGGGCACTTTCAGCCTGATGGCCGACAACCTGGCAATGCAGAATGAAACCCAACGCAAGCGTTCGCTGCTGATCTGGGAACGCCTGCTTGGCGTGCAGTTGGCGCTGCAGCCGATGAGCGCACGCAGCCTTGACGGTGGCCAGCGGGCGCGCCTGTACCGTGGCCTGGTGGTGGTCGAGAAGATTGGCCCGCATGCGGCGCAAGTGCTACGCAAGGTGGGCCAGGAAGACCTGATGCTGGTCGCGCAGATCAAACAGATCAGCGAGCAGTTGGCGCGGGCCACCCTCTATCTATTGGCCGACGAATTGGTGCGCTACCCGGTAGCCGAACAGCAGCAGCGTCTGGCACAGATCAAGCAGGAAAAAGGCTTCGGCTTTGGCGTTGCCTTGCAACGTATCGAGCGGGTCAGCCTGGACGATGACCAGCGGCGCCGGGTGGAGGAGGGCGACACGGTGATGGCGCTGGGCAAGGATGGTGACTCGATCCGGGTGTTCGCCGGGCTGACGGGCTCGCCATGGGTACTGGAAATCGGCCCGCTGTACCAGCTCAACCCTTACCCGCCGCAGTTGCTGATCCTGATTGCCTTCCTGGGGCTGTGCCTGATCGGCCTGGTGGTCTACCTGCTGGTGCGTCAGCTGGAACGTCGTGTGTCGGGCCTGGAGATTGCTGCCACGCGCATCGCCCAGGGCAGCCTGGACACCCGCGTGCCGGCCGGCGACGCCGACTCGGTAGGGCGCCTGGCTGCTGCCTTCAATGGCATGGCCGAGCACCTGCAGCGCTCGCTGACCATGCAGCGCGAGCTGGTGCGAGCGGTGTCCCACGAGCTTCGCACGCCGGTGGCGCGCCTGCGCTTTGGCTTGGAGATGATCGAAAGCGCCACGACTGAACAGGTGCGGGCTAAGCATCTGGCGGGCATGGACGGGGATATTCAGGACCTCGACAAGCTGGTCGACGAGATGCTGACCTACGCCCGCCTGGAGCAGGGCGCACCGGCCTTGAAGTTCCAGCGGGTCGATCTGGATGCCTTGCTCGATCGGGTGATCGAAGAGCTGGCACCTTTGCGTGCCGAGGTGCGGGTTGTGCGCGGCGACTGCCAGGGCGCGGATGCCGAAGGCGCCTGGGTCGAGGCCGAGCCGCGCTACTTGCACCGGGCCCTGCAGAACCTTGTCGGCAATGCCATGCGCCATGCCGAGGGCGAAGTGCGCCTGAGCTATCAGCTGGGCCAGCAACGTTGCCGTATCGATGTGGAGGATGACGGCCCGGGGATCCCCGAGGGCTTCTGGGACCGCATCTTCACGCCCTTCACCCGCCTCGATGACAGCCGTACCCGTGCCTCGGGCGGGCACGGGTTGGGCTTGTCGATCGTACGGCGGATCATCTACTGGCACGCGGGCCGGGCCACAGTGGGCCGCAGCGAGGCGTTGGGCGGTGCCTGCTTCAGCCTGAACTGGCCAAGGCAGCAGGCACCGCTGTAAAGGTCAGACGCTGACCAGGCTCAGCAGGTGGCCGTCCTGCAGGCAGAACTGGCCTTGCAGCTCTGCGCCTTGCTGCCACTGCGGTGACAGGTCGGTGAGCAGGCGCAAGCGCGCCAGCCCTTCCGCGGACCAGTCGAGCACTTCTGCGTGTTCGAAGTAGAAGCGTTGGCGAGTCAGTGGGTACAGGGTCTTGAACAAGCTTTCCTTCAGCGAAAAGGTCAAGGTAACGGTCAGGCCGAGCTGACGGCGGTCCAGGCGCTCCAGCTCTGCCGGGATAAGGATTTCACCCATCAGCCGCTCGGCGCGCTCGTCATCCAGCAAGGCTTCCTGATCCAGGCCCAGACCTTGGCAGCTGTTTTCGCCGGCGACCACCGCAGCGGCCCAGCCCTTGCCGTGTGTGATCGAGCCATGAATACCGGCGGGCCAGATGGGCGAGCGGTCTTCGTGGGTGCCGGGCACGTAGTCGCGACCGTCCAGGTGCTGGAGCGCGGCGCGGGCACATACGCGACCGGCCAGGTACTCGGCCTGGCGCTTGGCGACCGAGCGCTGCAGGCTGGCGCTGGGCACGATACCGGCGCGCTGGAAGTCGTCGGTTGCCAGGTGGGCAGGGTCGAAGGCGCAACTGACCAGCACCGCGCCGGGCAATGGACGGGGCAGGGGCCAGTGGTGCCGGAGCGGGGCGCAGCAGGCGGGAAGTGTGTTCATGGCGGCTATTGTGCCAGCTGTGCAGGCGCTAAGGGAGGTGGCGTGGTAACGCCTCCTTTCCCACAACGATTGCACAATCTTTTATTTGAACACCTTCTTGAAGAACGCCTGCATATCTGCCCAGGAACGCTCGTCCGCTGCCTTGTTATAGCCAATGTCCGGCCCCCCATGTTCACCGTGGCTCAGCCGATCGGCATCGGGGTTGGTGAACCCGTGCTTGGCCCCTTCAATACTGACGAACTGGTAGTTGACCTTGGCCGCATCCATCTCGGCCTTAAATGCCTCCACCTGCTGTGGGGTGACCATGCTGTCCGCCGCACCATGCTCGACCAGGATATCGGCCCGCACCACGCCAGGTTTTGCCGGGGTCTGGGTGGCCAGTGCGCCATGGAAGCTCACCACGCCATCGAGCTTTTCTCCCCGGCGTGCGGCATCGAGCACCACCTTGCCGCCAAAACAGTAGCCGACAGCGCCCAGTTGATGCTTGTTCACATTCGGCTGCTTCTTCAACAACTCCAGGCCCGCGTCGAAGCGCGCTGCTGCTGCGGCCGGGTCCTTCATCGCTGCGGCCATGAATGCCTGGGCATCCTGCGGATGCTCGGTGTGCTTGCCATCGCCGTACATGTCGATGGCCAGTGCCTTGTAGCCCAGGGCGGCGAGATCTCTCGCACGACGCTTGGCATAGTCGTTCAGGCCCCACCATTCATGCACCACAACGATGCCTGGGCGTTTGCCGTCCAGCGCGTCATCGTAGGCGTAGTAGCCGACGAGGCGGTTGCCATCGTCGTCCTGATACGGAATTTCACGGGTCACTACCGCCGCTTGGGCGAGGGCGGCGCTGCACATCAGGGTCAGGGCCAGCAGGGCTCGCATGTTCACAACTCCTTGTTTTGCTATCGGTTCGTTCAGCCGGGGTTCAGCCAGGGTTCAGTCGCGGTTCAGGGTGCCCTGATTACTCTAGCTTCCAGACCGAAACAGCGCACCCAACTGGAGTACCCAGCCATGAAAACCTTCAATACCCTGCTTGCCGCCATGGCCGTCTGTGCCGCTGGCATCACCACCGCCCAGGCCGCGGACGACAACTTCGCCAGCCTCACCTACGGCCAGACCAGCGACAAAGTCCGCAAGTCCGGCCTGCTGCAACGCAACACCGACCACCTCAACGCCGACGGTATCATCGGCAAGGACGATACCTGGGGTGTGCGTCTGGGCAAGATCAACGACCAGGGCCGCTACTACATGACCTATGACAACGTCTCTGGCGACCACAGTGGCCTGAAGTTGCGCCAGGAAAACCTGCTTGGCAGCTACGACTTGTTCCTGCCGGTGGGCGATACCACCAAGCTGTTCGGTGGTGGCAGCCTGGGTGTGACCAAACTGACCCAGGACTCGCCAGGCGCCAGCCGGGACACTGACTACGGTTATGCCTACGGCTTGCAGGCCGGTGTGATCCAGGACATCACCGACAAGGCCTCGGTCGAACTGGGCTACCGTTACCTGCGCACCAATGCCGCGACCGAGGTGGGCGCACATGGCGGGCCGAAGGACGGCACCCTGCGTCTGACCAGCAGCGCCCAGACCTACCTGGCGGCTTCATACAAGTTCTGACGGACGAGCCGCGTTATCCTGTACTGGCCTCTTCGCGGGCACGCCCGCTCCCACAGGTGCTGCACAAACCTCAGAACCTGTGCAGTGCCTTGGGTTTCTGCAGGTGCTACACAGGTTTCAGGGACTGTGCGATTACTGTGGGAGCGGGCGTGCCCGCGAAAGGGCCGGTACAGGCAATACACATAAGGAGCTGCACATGAAACTGCTGGTGGTCGAGGACGAAGCCCTGCTTCGCCATCACCTCTACACCCGCCTGGGCGAAAGCGGCCATGTGGTCGAGGCGGTCGCTGATGCCGAAGAGGCGCTGTACCAGGCCGAGCAGTACCATTTCGACCTTGCCATCATCGACCTGGGCCTGCCCGGTATCAGCGGCCTGGAGCTGATCACGCGCCTGCGCAGCCAGGACAAGACCTTCCCCATTCTCATCCTCACAGCCCGTGGCAACTGGCAAGACAAGGTCGAGGGCCTGGCCGCCGGTGCCGACGACTACCTGGTCAAGCCGTTCCAGTTCGAGGAGCTTGAAGCACGGCTCAATGCCCTGTTGCGCCGCTCCAGTGGTTTCACCCAGTCGACCATCGCCGCTGGCCCCTTGGTGCTTGACCTCAACCGCAAGCAGGCCACCCTCGACGAACAAGCCTTGGCCCTGACCGCCTACGAATACCGCATCCTCGAATACCTCATGCGCCATCACCAGCAGGTGGTGGCCAAGGATCGCCTGATGGAGCAGTTGTACCCAGGAGACGAAGAGCGCGACCCCAATGTCATCGAAGTGCTGGTTGGCCGCCTGCGCCGCAAGCTTGAAGGCGAGCGCGGCTTCAAACCCATCGACACGGTGCGCGGCCTGGGCTACCTGTTCACCGAGCGCTGCCGATGATCCGCTCGCTGCGGGTGCGCCTGATGCTGGCCGCCGCAGTGTTGGCGCTGCTGTTCATGCTGGCGCTGCTGCCGGCCTTGCAGAAGGCCTTCAGCCTGGCTCTGCAGGAATCGATCGAGCAGCGTCTGGCCTCGGATGTGACCACGCTGATTTCCGCTGCGCGTATCGAGCATGGCCGGTTGCAGATGCCGACACTGCTGCCGGACGAGCGCTACAACCTGCCCTACACAGGCCTGCTCGGCTATATCTTTGACCGCGATGGCAAACTGGTCTGGCAGTCGCGTGCCACCGCCGACCGGCACATCAACTATCAGCCGCGCTATGACGGGCGCGGCAACGAGTTCGACCGCATTCACCAGTCAGATGGCGAAGAGTTCTTCGTATACGACGTCGAGATAAAGCTGCTGGGCGGGCAGAGCGCCGCCTACAGCATTGTCGCTCTACAGCCCGTGAGCGAGTACAAGGCCACCCTCAATGGCCTGCGCGAAAAGCTCTACCTGGGGTTCGGCGCTGCATTGCTGGCGCTCATGGTGTTGTTGTGGGCAGGCCTGACCTGGGGGCTGCGCTCGTTGCGACGCCTCAGCCACGAACTGGATGAAGTGGAATCCGGTGCACGTGACGGCCTGAGCGGCGAGCACCCACGCGAGTTGCTGCGCCTTACCCGCTCGCTCAACCGTCTGTTGCGCAGTGAGCGTGAGCAGCGCACGCGCTACCGTGATTCGCTGGACGACCTGGCGCACAGCCTGAAGACGCCGCTGGCGGTGCTGCAGGGCGTGGGTGAAAGCTTGCAGCAGCGCAGCGGCGAGCGCGAGCAGGCGCGGGTGCTGCAAAGCCAGATCGAGCGCATGAGCCAGCAGATCGACTACCAGCTGCAACGCGCCAGCCTGCGCAAGAGTGGCCTGGTACGCCACAGCGTATTGCTGCGGCCGTTGCTCGACAGCCTGTGCAGCACCTTGGCCAAGGTTTACCGGGAAAAACGTGTGGACGTGGTGCTGGAGTTGCCGGACGCGGCGCAGGTACCGATGGAGCAGGGCGCGTTGTTGGAAATGCTCGGCAACCTGCTGGAGAACGCCTACCGGCTGAGCCTGGGCCAAGTGCGGGTGAGCCTGATGAAAGCGCCGGGGTATCTGACCTTGTGCATCGAGGACGACGGGCCGGGCGTGCCCGTCGACCAGCGTGAACGCATTCTGGAGCGTGGGGAGCGGCTGGACAGCCAGCACCCGGGGCAGGGCATCGGCTTGGCAGTGGTCAAGGATATCGTCGACAGCTATGACGCCGAGCTGAGCCTTGGCGATTCGCCACTGGGGGGCGCTGCGTTCAGGATCACCTTCCACCTGGATTGATTCTTAGCCTGTGCCAGCCCGTTCGCAGGTCAATCCGCGAATGGGCCGGCACAGGCAATCCACAAAGGGCGGATTTCCGCCATTCCTCCTTGTACAAATTCCGCCATCGGGCGGAAATCCGCCAATCCGTCCCGGGAGTATCGCCCTGTCGTTGGGCATTTATCCCCAGCAAATACGGACCTTGCACCCTTCATGAGCATTTTGGCACCACCCTTGCTATTGATCCTCGCAGAGGCCTGCCCAGGCAGCTCGAACACAACGACAAATCCCTCCAAGTGCAGGAGGGTTAGCGATTCAGGTGCCCCATCACCCTGGGAAGGGTGAACCGGCACACTTGAGGAAAATTAGCCATGACGACACGTCAGCCGCTGTACAAATCCCTGTATGTCCAGGTGTTGGTCGCCATCACCATCGGCATCCTGCTCGGCCACTACTACCCGGAAACGGGCGTTGCCCTCAAACCCCTGGGTGACGGCTTCGTCAAACTGATCAAGATGGTCATCGCCCCGATCATCTTCTGTACCGTGGTCAGCGGCATTGCCGGCATGCAGAGCATGAAGTCGGTCGGTAAAACCGGCGGCTACGCGTTGCTGTACTTTGAAATCGTCTCCACCATCGCCCTGATCATCGGCCTCGTCGTCGTCAACGTGGTCAAGCCAGGCGCTGGCATGCACATCGACGTCAGCACCCTGAACGCCAGCAGCGTGGCTGCCTACGCCGCCGCCGGCGCGCAGCAGACGACCGTCGGCTTCCTGCTTAACGTCATCCCCAACACGGTCGTCGGCGCCTTCGCCAACGGCGACATCCTGCAAGTGCTGATGTTCTCGGTACTGTTCGGCTTCGCCCTGCACCGCCTGGGCAGCTACGGCAAGCCGGTGCTGGACATGATCGACCGCTTCGCCCACGTCATGTTCAACATCATCAACATGATCATGAAGCTGGCCCCGATCGGCGCTTTCGGCGCCATGGCCTTCACCATTGGCCAGTATGGTGTTGGTTCGCTGGTGCAGCTGGGCTACCTGATGGCCTGCTTCTACATCACCTGCCTGCTGTTCGTGCTGGTGGTGCTGGGCGGTATCTGCCGCGCCCACGGTTTCAGCGTGATCAAGCTGATCCGCTACATCCGTGAAGAACTGCTGATCGTGCTGGGTACTTCGTCCTCGGAGTCGGCCCTGCCACGCATGCTGGCCAAGATGGAGCGCCTGGGTGCCAAGAAATCGGTAGTGGGCCTGGTTATCCCGACTGGCTACTCGTTCAACCTGGACGGTACCTCGATCTACCTGACCATGGCTGCGGTGTTCATCGCTCAGGCCACTGACACCACCATGGACATCACTCACCAGATCACCCTGCTGCTGGTGCTGCTGGTGGCTTCCAAGGGGGCTGCCGGCGTTACCGGGTCGGGCTTCATCGTGCTGGCCGCGACCCTGTCGGCTGTTGGCCACCTGCCGGTTGCCGGCCTGGCGCTGATCCTCGGCATCGACCGCTTCATGTCCGAAGCCCGCGCCCTGACCAACCTGGTGGGCAACGCCGTTGCCACCGTGGTAGTGGCCAAGTGGGTCAAGGAAATGGACAACGACAAGCTGGCTTCGGAACTGGACTCCGGTGGTGCGCCGCTGATCGATACCCGCCCGACGGACGACCTGGGCGTGGCTGAAGGCCCGGCTCGTTGAGAGCTGGTTGAAATGAGAAAGGCGACCAAAGGTCGCCTTTTTCGTGTTAGCGCGGACCCTTGTGTGGGCCTTGCTCAATTTCTAAAAGCTGGCGCGATTGGACTGTGGGAGCGGGCTTGCCCGCGAACACGGGCGAAGCCCGTGGCCCTCAGCCCAGTACCACTTCCAACACCCGGATGACGTCCGGCTGCGGGTAATGCCACCTTACTTGCACATCCCAGAACTTCACCCCGTACACCCGCTCGGACGGTGGTATCTGGTAGGCCGGCCGTGGGTCCTGCGCCAGGCATTGCTCGATTAGCTCCACCAGCGGCTCGCTCAGGCGCAGCGCATGCTCGCGGGCCTGGAGCAAGGCGTTGTCGGCCCACTGCACGGCAATTGCCACCGGCGCTGCGTTGGCCATCTGGTTGCTGGCGCCAGCGATGCTGTCGGCATAGGGCACATACGGCTTGATATCCAGCACCGGCGTGCCGTCGAGCAGGTCGATCCCGGACAGCAGCAGGCGCCCGGGCTCCACGCCCTCCAGGCGTACCACCGACTGGCCGATGCCGTTGGGCCGGTGGGTGGCGCGGGTGGCGAACACCCCCATGCTCTTGTTGCCGCCCAGACGCGGAGGCCGCACTTTCAGGCGCGGCTTTTCCTCCAGGGCCTGGTGGAACAGGAACAGCAGCCACACATGGCTGACCTGTTCCAGGCCCTCGACCGCGTCACCTTGATCGAACGGCGGCAACAGTTCGAGTACGCCACGGGCGGCAGGCGCCAGTTGCGGCTGGCGCGGAATGGCGAACTTTTCCTTGAAACAGGAGTGGACGATGCCGACCGGGACAACCGTATGCTGCATGGCCACTCAGCCGCGCACGCGCAGGGTCAGGCCCTTGAGGAAGTTGCGCATCAACTGGTCGCCACACGGGCGGTAGTTGTCGTGGCCAGCCTTGCGGAACAGCGCACTGAGCTCAGGTTTGCTGACCGGGAAGTTGACCGACTTGAGAATCGCGTGCAGGTCGTCTTCCTTGAGCTCAAAGGCCACACGCAGCTTCTTGAGGATCAGGTTGTTGGTTACCGGCAGCTCGATCGGTTGCTGCGGGCGGCTCTCGTCTTTGCCACGGCGGTAGATCACCAGGCCGTCAAGGAAGTGCGCCATCACCCGTTCCGGGCAGCGCACGAAGCCTTCCTCTTCTTCTTTTTTCAGGTAGGTGGCCAGCACCAGAGGATGCACTTCGAGGCCGGAGAGCCCGATGATTTCGGCCATCTTGGCGTCGTTCACCTTGAGCATGTAGCGCAGGCTGCGCAGGACGTCGTTGTGGTTCATTGCAGCAGAATCCTGTTCAGGTGCCGCGCATTCCAGCGCGGCGTATTGCTTAGAAACGTTCGGAGGTAGCCAGGTAACGCCATTGGCCCAAGGGCAGCTTGCCCATCGACACACCACCCAGGCGAATGCGTCGCATGCCTAAAAGCTCCAGGCGCAGGTAGGCGCATAGCTCGGAAATCTGTCCTGGTTGTGGGTTTTTCAACACCATGCGCAGGTGTGTCTCGTTCTGCCAGCTGGCCTTGGCCTTGGGCAACTCGCGGTCATTGCGCATGGCCCCACGCGCCAGGCGTTCCAGCGCCTGGGGGGTGGTTTCGCCGCGCACTTCAATGATGAACTCCTGCTCCAGGCGACGCAGGTCGGCCTCGATCTTGCGGGATACCCGCCAGTCCTGGGTAAACACCTGCAGGCCGCTGGCGCCACGCTCCAGCGGTGCCACGCAGGCCTGCCGGGCAAAATGCCCGTGCAGGGCGCGCACGCCTTCGCGGTGGGCCTCGCTGAGGCTGCCCATGTTCATGCTGGCGCGGGCATCTTCACTGTCCATGCCGGCTGGCTGGTTCAGCAGCAGGGTCACCGGCTCCAGGGTTTCGGCACGGGCGCCCGGCAGCAGCTCGACGCGCTGCTGCTCAACCTTGAACTGCGGCTGCTCGACCACCACGCCATCGACCGTTACCCAGCCTCCTTCAATGTACTGCTCGGCCTCGCGGCGGGAGCAGCCGAGCTGCTCGATGAGGCGTTTGGACAGGCGGACGGGTTCGGACATGGGGCAATTCGCAAGGCAGGGAAAGGCCTCCATTGTACCTGCCTGCAAGCGGTAGATGATGGGAATCTGTGTCAGATGCGCCATTTTGGACACATAGCGCGGCACATTCAGGCGCCGCCTCAAGGCACTGTGCGCATCAGCCTCATGTGCAGCAGAGGATAGGGCTGGCCCAGGCCGTCGGTTTCCGAACGGCCGATAACCTCGAAACCTTCATGCAGGTAGAAGCCCAGCGCTTTCGGGTTCTGCTCGTTGACGTCAAGGTACTCGGCATTCAGTTCGCTGATGGCATAGCGCAGCAGGCGCTTGCCTACCCCTTGGCCACGGTAGCCAGGTGCGACGAACAGCATGTCCACCCGCCCGTTGGCGACACCGGCGAAACCACAGATGCGCTGGCGGTCCTTGCAGCAGACCAGCATCACTGCGTCGAGATAACGGCGCAGCACATGTTCGCGCAGCAGCAGGATATAGCCCTCTGGCAGGAAGTCGTGGGTGGCGCGTACCGAGTCCTCCCACACTTGTACCAGCTCGCTGTAGTCGCACAAGCGCGGGGTTTGCAGCGTCAGTAGCGCAGACATGCCGGTGTTCCTCTGGGGCGATAGGGAAAACATAGCAGGCCAACCACCGGTCGGCTTGTTCGCTTAGCGCTTGAGACCTGGGGAGTGACGGTCTATTACTTAAGCGTGGGAAAAAATCCCACGTAAATATAAGTTCAATCTGAAGCAAGATTACTGACTGATTTGGCGTTCTCGTGGCGAAGACCTGGAGACGGACTATGCAAATCCACCTGCTGTTCAAGAAGGCTTTACTCGCGGCTGCTGTAGCTGGCGTGTTGTCGATGTCCATTGCCTTGATCCCTGACTCGATTTCTCATGGCTCCAGTGCCTACGCTAAAGATGGCGGTGGCGGTGGCGGTGGCGGTGGCGGTGGCGGTGGCCACGGTGGCGGTGGAAGTGGCGGCGGCGGTGGCCACGGTGGCGGTGGAAGCGGCGGCGGCGGTGGCCACGGTGGCGGTGGAAGCGGCGGTGGCGGTGGTCACGGTGGTGGTGGAAGCGGCGGTGGCGGTGGCCACGGTGGTGGTGGAAGCGGCGGTGGTGGTGGCCACGGTGGTGGTGGAAGTGGTGGCGGCGGTGGCCATGGTGGCGGAAGCGGAAGTGGTGGCCACGGCAGCGGCGGTGACGGTGGTGGCCATGCCGGCAACAGCGGCAGTGGCCACGACGGTAATTCAAACGCTGGGCGCAGCAGCAACCATGCTGAAGCGGGTGACGATCATGGCAATCACGTGGGTGGGGAACCCGGGGATGATCATGGTAATCATGTCGGCGGTAAGCCTGGCGATGATCACGGCAATCATGTTGGTGGTGAACCTGGTGACGATCACGGCAACCATGTGGGTGGCGAACCCGGTAATGACCACGGTGTTCATGCCGGCGGCGAGGCCGGGGATGACAACAGCAGAAGCTGATTGGCGCTGACCCGAAGTGGCCCATACAAAACCCAGCGGACGGGTTTTGTATGAGCAGGTTCTGGCCTGTCTTGCCTTTATCACGTCATTTCCAATGAGCGCTGACAGCTTTTTCCTCGTCCATGCCGGGATATGATTGCGGTTTGCGTGGGATTAATTCCCGCGTCTTATACTGGGTGCCTCTGTCAAGGAATGCCCTCGATGCAATCGCCTGTCTTACCCCCGTCGATGCTGAGTGCGCTGCGGCGTGTGATGCGCCCGCTGGTGCGCCTGATGCTGCGCAAAGGGGTTACCTACACGATGTTCACCGACCTGCTCAAGGAGGTGTTCGTCGATGTGGCCCATCGCGAGTTTCGCCTGAACGACACCGCGCCAACCGATAGCCGCATCAGCCTGCTTACCGGCGTACATCGTAAAGATGTCCGGCGGCTGCGTAATGAGGGTGACACTGCAATTGCGGCCCTGCCGGATAACATCACGCTAGGTGCACAGTTGGTCAATGTATGGACCAACACCCCACCATTCTGCTCGGCACCCGGCCAGGCGAGGGCGCTTGCGCGGCTAGCCAGTGTGGGTGGCGATTGCTCATTCGACGCCCTGGTCGCCAAGGTCAGCACCGATATCCGCGGCCGGGTGGTGCTGGACGAATGGTTGCGCCTGGGCGTCGTGCGGCTCGATGAGCAGGATTGCGTGCACCTGGAAGCCCATGCATTCGTGCCACAGAAGGGTTTTGATGAAAAGGCTGCGTACTTCGGCCACAACCTGCATGACCATGCCTGTGCGGCGGTGCACAACCTCAGCGGCGAAGGCCCGCCATTTTTTGAGCGTAGCGTGCACTACGATGCCTTGAGCCCGGCCAGCGTCGAGCATTTGCGAGATGTGGTAGCCAAGGATGGCATGCAGACACTACTTGCCTTCAGCCGGCTTGCAGCAGCGTTGGAGAGTGCTGATGAGCCCGGTATCGAACAACGTCAGCGCATCACTGTCGGGCTTTATTTCTACACTGAAGCTACCGATTCCGATCCGTCGAAGACACCCGGCCCATGACTCTTCCTGTGCGCTACCTCAGTGCTGTCATGTTTGCCCTGGTTTTCGGGGGGAACCTGATGGCCCCGGCCGAGGTGGCCGCAGCGCCGGTGTGTGTCAGCCGTGACGAGATGGGTATGGCCGGTGCCGCAGGCCTGCAGTTTCCCGGCGGTATGGGCGGCACCGGTGCACGCAATGAAAATGGCGGCGTCGGTGGCACCGGTGCCCCAGTCCAGCAACGCCCGGGTGGTACAGGCGGCACAGGCGCGGTGGCGGAGGGTGTGGACGGCACCTACTTTGATCAGCGCCACGGTGATGTAGGTGGTACCGGTACGCCGATCCTGCGCCCGGGTGGTACTGGGGGTACAGGCATCGTCGGTACCATCACCGGCTTCGCCTCGATCTGCGTCAATGGCATGGAAGTGCACTATGGCAAGGACGTACCGGTGAGTGAGAACGGTGCGCCTGCCAGCAGTGGTCACCTGGCGATCGGGCAGGTGGTGGCGGTGGAGGCATTCGCCACCCAGCGCGGCCTGCAAGCGGGGCGCATTTCGATCCTCAACGTCTTTGAAGGGCCGTTGACGGCGCTGCCCAATGCCTCGGCCCCACTGCGGGTCATGGGGCAACCCGTGCGGCTGGCCGCTGGCGCGCGGGTAGCTGAAGGGTTGCGCCCGGGTGAGCCCGTGAGGGTCAGCGGCCTGCGCGATGCCCGGGGAGAAGTCGTGGCGACCCGTATCGAACGGGCACCGGGGTTGAGGGAGGCCAGCGCCATCGGCGCGGTTGATCGCACTGGCAGCCTTCAAGGGTTGAAGTTGGGTACCCGTGTGGCGCCTGCTCGTGAGGTGCTGGTGCGCGGCCAGTGGACCGGGCGCCAGCTTGAAGTGGCACAAACCCGTCCAGACCCGAGCCTGCCTTTTGCTGGTCGTGTCCAGCAGGCGGTGGTTGAAGGGCTGGTACAGCGTACACAAGCTCGGCAGTTGGTGGTTGCAGGTCTCAATGTGACATTGGGGCAGGGCACCGTAATTGTCGGTCGGCAGCCAGCGGCGTTGGCGCTTGATCAACGTGTGCGGGTGAGCGGGGTGCTCAATGGAACTCACGAGCTGCGGGCAACCCGCGTGGAATTCCAGGACGACCGTGTCGACAATCCTGACAGAAGCCAGTCGGGGCACGGTGGTGAGCATGACGGAAGTAGCTCCGGCGGCTCCAGCAGCGGTCATGGCGCAAGCGATGGGGCCAGCGATCGCGATGAAAACAGCGATGATCACAGTGGGCGCAGTGCCGTTGACGGCTCCAGTGACCATGGCAGCGGTGAAAAGTCGGGAAAGTCGGTACACCTCGACGCATTGGAGCAATCGACGCGCAGCAACAGTGGTAGCTCCGATCGGGTTGAGAAGGTCGAAGTCGAAAACACCGGAAAGGTCGAAAAAGTAGACAAGGTCGAGAAGCCCGAGAAAGTCGAGAAGGTCGAGAAGGTCGAGAAGGTCGAGAAGGTCGAGAAGGTCGAGAAGGTCGAGAAAGTCGAGAAAGTCGAGAAAGTCGAAAAAGTCGAAAAAGTCGAAAAAGTCGAAAAAGTCGAAAAGCCTGAACGGGTCGAAAAGGTCGAAAAGGTCGAAAAGGTCGAAAAGGTCGAGAGAGTCGAAAAGGTGGAGTTACCAGAGAAAGTTGAAAAGGTGGAGAGGCCGGAAAAGGCAGAGACGGTGGAAAAAGTCGAGCATCCAGAGCGATCCGGGCGTTAGGCAACTAGGCTGGGTAAGTCTGGCCATGCTTCCCGAAAGAGTACTGAGTTGCAAATGAGACCCACGCTCCCTCTGTTCGCCTGTTTGCTCTCGTGCACCTGCGTGTCGGCGCTGGCCGATACCTTCAGTGCCGCCATTGGCATGGATTATTCAAGTGGCGACTATGGTACCGGCACCACTTCGGAAATCTGGTATGTGCCGGTGGTCGGCAAGTATGAGAGCGGCCCCATGACCTACAAGGTTACCGTGCCTTGGTTGCGTATCACCAACCCCGAAGTCGGCCCCAATGGTGACCCCTTGCCCGGTGGTTGCCGAGACGTGGAAAGCGGGTTGGGTGACACGGTTGCCAGCGCCGCTTATGCACTGCTCGATGGTCGTGACGGCGGCCTGATGCTGGACCTGATCGGCAAGGTCAAATTCCCTACCGCTGATGAAGACCAGTGCCTGGGCACCGGCCAGTACGACTACACCACCCAGGTCGACATAGCCAAGGGCTTTGGCCCGGTCACCGGTTTCGCGACGCTGGGTTGGAAGAAGTTCGGTGACCCGCCCGATAGCGACTTCGATGACCCGGTATTTGCCAGTCTCGGCTTTGCCCTGCCGGTGGCGGTCGGTACTTCGGCCGGCGCCTCCTACGATTGGCGGCAGAAAGTGGTCTCGACCGGGGCGCAGATCAAGGAGCTTACCCTGTTCCTCACCCACAAGCTCAACCCGCAGTGGAAAGTCCAACTCTATGCAGTCAAAGGCTTCTCGGATGCCAGCCCGGATGCCGAGGGCGGCCTGATGCTGTTTCACACGTTCTGACAAAAAAGCCCCTGCGCCGGTCATTCCCTATGGAGAACGCCGGGGCAGGGGCTTTGCAGGCTTCAGCCGTTTTAGATGGGTTCAGCCCACATGTCGTACTCGTCGGCATCCACCACACGGCAACGCACTTTGTCGCCTGGCTTGAAACCATGGTCGCCATCGATGAACACGCTGCCGTCGATTTCCGGTGCATCGAAGAAGCTGCGGCCAACCGAACCTTGTTCCTCGACTTCGTCGATCAGCACGTCGATTTCCTTGCCGATGCGCAATTGCAGGCGGGCAGCACTGATGGCCTGCTGGTGGGCCATGAAGCGGTCCCAGCGCTCTTGCTTGACGTCGTCCGGTACTTCGGCCAGGCCCAGGTCGTTGGCCGGGGCGCCTTCTACCGGCGAGTACTGGAAGCAGCCCACGCGGTCGAGCTGGGCTTCGGTCAGCCAGTCCAGCAGGTACTGGAAGTCTTCCTCGGTCTCGCCCGGGAAGCCGACGATGAAGGTGGAACGGATCACCAGCTCAGGGCATTGCTCGCGCCAGTTCTTGATGCGTGCCAGGGTGCGGTCTTCGAAGGCCGGGCGCTTCATCGACTTGAGCACTTTCGGGCTGGCGTGCTGGAATGGGATGTCCAGGTACGGCAGGATCTTGCCGGCAGCCATCAGCGGGATCACGTCGTCAACATTCGGGTAAGGGTACACATAGTGCAGGCGTACCCAGGCGCCCAGGCTGCTCAGTGCTTCGCACAGCTCGAGCATGCGGGTCTTGACCGGGCGGCCGTTCCAGAAGTCGGTCTTGTACTTGACGTCGACGCCGTAGGCGCTGGTGTCCTGGGAAATCACCAGGATTTCCTTGACTCCGGCCTTGACCAGGCGCTCGGCCTCGCTCAGCACTTCACCCACCGGGCGGCTGACCAGCTTGCCGCGCATCGACGGGATGATGCAGAAGCTGCAGCTGTGGTTGCAGCCTTCGGAGATCTTCAGGTAGGCATAGTGGCGCGGGGTCAGCTTGACGCCCTGTGGCGGCACCAGGTCGATCAGCGGGTTGTGGTCCTGACGCGGCGGCACCACTTCGTGAACGGCGTTGACTACCTGCTCGTACTGCTGCGGGCCAGTGACCGACAACACGCTTGGGTGCACGTCACGGATGCTGCCTTCTTCGACGCCCATGCAGCCGGTGACGATCACCTTGCCGTTTTCCTTGATGGCTTCGCCGATCACTTCCAGCGATTCGGCCTTGGCGCTGTCGATGAAGCCGCAGGTGTTGACCACCACCACGTCGGCGTCCTCGTAGGTGGGTACGACTTCATAGCCTTCCATGCGCAGCTGGGTCAGGATGCGCTCGGAGTCGACCAGGGCTTTTGGGCAACCCAGGCTTACGAAACCTACCTTGGGGGTGGCGGGCGTGGTGGACATGACTAACCTCGGTATTGAATGCAGGTCGCCCGGCCGGAATCGGGGGCGAACTTGACGGGCGCTTTTGGCGCCTCTGATCAAAAAGTGCGCAATTCTAGCGAGCGCAAGGGCGCTTGACCAGCAGAAATACGACTAACGCTGCGCTATGCTTCGCGCCGTTGTGCCGGGGTACCTTCTAGGGCCTGGTGGCTTTCGTGTACTTAGCTCAAGGCCGCAAGTACATGTTCGGGATCGTTATGAATCGCTCGAAGCAAGGCACGAGCTGGTCCTTCAGGTTCGCGACGGCCCTGTTCCCAATTCCGTAGAGTTCCTACTGCGACATCGATACGTTTGGCAAACGCAGCCTGGGAAAGGCCAGTGGCTTGACGAATCTTTTTGACTTGAAGTGCGTCTACGTGGAACTCACGCGAGGGCTGACGCTCACCGCGATCGATCTCATCCATCTGAGTCATGCTTTCCACAAGACGATCGAAGAGATGCTTTTCCATTATTTCCACCCTTTGTTTAGTGCGCGAAGCTGCGCTTTCTGACTGCTTGTCAAGGTATCCACGATGCCCTTGCGATAGATCAGAATCATACGGATCTGGTGGGCTGCAGTGACGTGGTAGTAGATCACTCGTACACCCCCACTCTTGCCCTTGCCCTTGGCTGCCCAGCGGATCTTTCTGAGGCCGCCGGTTTCCTCCAGGAGAGAACCGGCTTCGGGATGCTCGGCCAGATAGGCCTGCAAAGCCCGGTATTCTTCATCATCCAGGTGCTCCTTGAGATCGGAGGTGAATACTGGGGTCTCGATGAAGATCATGCAGTCCCTGCTATGCGTCAATGGCGTAGCTGGATAATAGGGCGCTCATCTAAGTTGTACAAGGTGACGCTTGTGTCAGCGTGTGATTCTTCTTGATCAGGGGATGAGCGGTATAGGTTGAGATCAACGTTCAAGTATGGATTGAGAGTCATCAGGGCAATCCAGGCCTTCCAAACCGAAACCTACCTTGGGGGTGGCGGGTGTGGTGGGCATGACTAACCTCGGTATTGAATGCAGGTCGCCCGGCCGGAATCGGGGGCGAACTTGACGGGCGCTTTTGGCGCCTCTGATCAAAAAGTGCGCAATTCTAGCGAGCGCAAGGGCGCTTGACCAGCAGAAATACGACGAACGCTGCGCTATGCTTCGCGCCGTTGTGCCGGGGTACCTTCCAGGGCCTGGTGGCAGATTGATTACCAAGGGCCGTGATGGCCGTTTGCGGGAGTGGTCGATGGTTCAGGCAAGCAGTCACGCTGAGAGCGGGCACGAGGGGAAGCAGGGGGCATCGCGGTCGGTGGGCCTGCTGGTGGCGGCGGTCGGGGTGGTTTATGGCGATATCGGCACCAGCCCGTTGTATACCCTCAAGGAAGTCTTTACCGGCGGCTACGGGGTGTCGGTCAACCATGATGGCGTGCTGGGGATCCTCTCGCTGATCCTGTGGTCGCTGCTGTGGGTGGTGTCGTTCAAGTACGTGATGTTCATCTTGCGCGCCGATAACCAGGGGGAGGGCGGCACCATGGCGCTGACCGCACTGGCGCGGCGGGCCACGGCGGCGTACCCGCGGCTGCGCACACTGATGGTGATCTGTGGCTTGATCGGCGCTTCGCTGTTCTATGGCGACAGTATGATCACCCCGGCGGTGTCGGTGCTGTCGGCAGTGGAGGGCGTGGGCCTGGCCTTCGACGGTATCGACCACTGGGTGGTGCCAATTTCGCTGGTGGTGCTGGTGGCACTGTTCCTGGTACAGCGGCACGGCACCGAGAAGATCGGCAAGCTGTTTGGTCCTATCATGGTTACCTGGTTCCTGGCGCTGGGCGCGCTGGGTGTGCATGGCATCTCGCAGAGCCCGGAAGTACTCAAGGCGTTCAACCCGGCCTGGGCAGTCAATTTCTTCGTGGTGCACCCTGGCATCGGCGTGGCCATTCTCGGCGCGGTCGTGCTGGCGCTGACGGGGGCCGAGGCGCTGTACGCCGACATGGGGCACTTTGGCCGCAAGCCGATTGCCCGGGCCTGGTTCATCCTGGTGCTCCCGGCGCTGGTGCTCAATTACTTCGGCCAGGGTGCATTGCTGCTGCAAAACCCGGAGGCCGCGCGCAATCCGTTCTATCTGCTGGCGCCGGGCTGGGCGCTGCTGCCGTTGGTCGGGCTGGCCACCATGGCCACGGTTATCGCCTCGCAGGCGGTGATTTCCGGGGCCTTCTCCCTGACCCGCCAGGCCATCCAGCTGGGCTATATTCCGCGCATGCAGATTCAGCACACCTCAAGCGACGAGCAGGGGCAGATCTACATTGGTGCGGTGAACTGGACGCTGATGGTGGGCGTGGTGTTGCTGGTCATCGGTTTCGAGTCGTCAGGTGCCCTTGCGGCTGCCTACGGGGTTGCGGTGACCGGTACCATGCTGATCACCACCGTCCTGGTGTCAGCGGTGATGCTGCTGCTGTGGAAGTGGCCGCCGCTGCTCGCAGTGCCGATTCTGGTCGGCTTCCTGCTGGTCGACGGGCTGTTCTTCGCCGCCAACGTGCCGAAAATCGCCCAGGGCGGTGCCTTCCCGGTGTTGGCCGGTGGTGTGCTGTACCTGCTGATGAGCACCTGGAAGCGCGGCAAGCAGATTCTGGTCGAGCGCATCGATGAAGGGGCGCTGCCATTGCCATTGTTCATCAGCAGCATCCGCATTCAGCCACCGCACCGGGTCGAGGGTACGGCGGTGTTTCTGACTGCACGCTCCGATGCCGTGCCGCATGCGCTGTTACACAACATGTTGCACAACCAGGTGCTGCACAGCCAGGTGGTGCTGCTGACTGTGGTCAGCGAGGACCGGCCCCGGGTGCCGGAACATGAGCGTTTCGAGGTGGAAGCCTATGGCGACGGATTCTTCCGGGTGTTGCTGCACTTTGGGTTCATGGATGAGCCGGACGTGCCTGCCGCGTTGAAGCTGTGTCATCTGGATGGCCTGGACTTCACGCCCATGCGCACCACTTACTTCCTCAGCCGCGAGACGGTGATCGCGTCACGGCTGGAGGGGATGTCGCGCTGGCGGGGCAACCTGTTCGCGTTCTTGCTGAAGAATGCCAACGGCAACTTGCGCTTCTTCAACCTGCCGTTGAACCGGGTGATCGAGCTAGGGACCCAGGTCGAGATCTGAATGGGGTTATACAGCAGGCTCAGGGCCGCAGAGCGGCCCTGAGCCTTGTCAGTTCTGCTCAGCTACGCTGGACTTGCCTTGGCGCGTTTCGATCTCGCCAATCAACCGCTTGGCGAGTGCCGGGTAGTTCTCGTCGAAGTGGTGCCCGCCAGGCAGTTTCAGGCGCTCACCTACTGCCGTCTTTTCCGTGCAACCGCTCTCGTCGGTTTCCTCGACGCCATATACGCACACGACCTTGGACGCTGGCAGCTTGGCCATTTCCGGCCCGGTTGGCGCTTCCTGGCCTTCCTTGCCCAGCCAACCCTCGACCTCGATCTCGAAGCTGCCACTGCGCGCAAAGGCTAGCAGCATCACCGCGTCGATACGCTGCTGGTCCTCGACGGGCAGGCGGTTGTAGATCGCCGGCAGCACGTCGGCGCCGAACGAATAGCCGGTCAAGACGAAGCGCTTGGTCCCCCACTTCTGCCGGTAGTGATGCATCAGCTCGGAAAGGTCGGCGGCGCTTTGTTCCGGGGTCTTGTGCTGCCAGTAGTAGCGCAGCGTGTCGATGCCCACCACCGGGTAACCCAGCTTGGCCATTTCCCCGGCTACGTCGCGGTCCAGATCGCGCCAGCCGCCATCACCAGAGAGGAACAAGGTAACCGTGTCTGTGGTTTGCCCGGCCGGCACTTCGACCACCGGGATGGCCAGTGCGTTACCGTCGCGGCCGACCAGGGCTTGGGTCAGTTGCGCCTTGAGCACTTGTGGCAAGTGGATGTCGTAGTCGCTGATGCTGGTTTCGGCGTTGGCCTGGTCGCGCACGAAGGCGGCGCTGGCGTCATCCGGGTTGTCGTTCCAGGCGACGTTCCAGTGGCCATGGGCAGCCGATTTGGGCAGCGGTGCCTGGCAGTCAGGCTGTTCGAGGGTGAAGCCCACGGAAATGGCCCGCGCCTTGTCATCGTTCTGGCTGGCCAGCCAGCGCCAGGCTTGGACGGCACCGGGGCCGATGCCGGCGACCAAGGTCGGTTTTTCCTGCAGTTGGTTCAGCGCCTGGTCCATGGCCTGTTGCTGCTTGCTGCAGTCGCCAGGCGGCAGAATCACCTGCACCAACTGGGCTTCACCGGCCTGGCTCAGGTCGAGCAGTTGCTTGCCCGTCAGTGCCTGGTCTTGTGGCACGCCGATGGCCACCCGGGCCTTGGGGTGCACGCCAGGGGTAACACGGGTGATGCTGGTGTCATTGATGCTCAACTGTTCCAGGCGCGCCTCGGGGGCCGGGCGCGTCCACAGCCAGAAGGCCAGCGCACCACCCAGGGCGGCCAGCAGCAGGGGAACCAGCAGGTACAACAAAAAGCGTCGGGTCATCAGCGTTTCACCAATCCAGTCAGGCCGCCTGCAATCAGGGCGGCGGTGTCGGCCAGTGCCACCAGCGGGTCGAGCCCGGCTGGCACGGCCATGTAGCGGGGTTCCCAGTCCGGCTGGAACTTGTCCTTGAAGCGTCGAAGCCCCTGGAAGTTGTAAAGCTGCTCACCACGGCGGAACACCAGCGAACCCAAGCGCTGGGTCAAGGGTGCGCCGCGCCTTGGTTGCAGGCCGGACAGCGGTACCATGCCCAGGCTGAAACGCCCGTAGTCATGGCTTTTGTAATGCAGGATCAAGCCGATCATCATGAATTCCATGGTCAGCTTTGGCGCTTCGGGGTGCGCACGCATCAGGTCGAGGCTGGCCAGTTCGTTTCCATGGGTTTCCAGCAGGTTGGCGAAGGCTACCGGGCGGCCCTGGAAGCGAATCAGGGCTATGCGGAAGTGCTGCAGGTAGTCTGGGCTGAAGCGCCCCAGCGAGAAGCCTTTCTCGCGCACGTTCTTGCCGCCGAGCCAGGCGTCGGAAATTTCCTTCAGCTCAGCCAGCGGGGCGTGGCCGGGCTCATGGATCTCCAGGCTCAGGCCATCGCGTCCGCCGCGGTTCCAGGTGTAGCGCAGGTCTTTCATCTCCTTGCCTTTGGCTTCAAGGTCGAAGCGGCGCAAGTCGACCCGGGCTTCTTCACCGAGCTTCAATGCGGTCAGGCCGATGTCCATGTAGAACGGCAGGTTCTCTGCGCGCACCTGATAGAACACGGGGCGTGCGTGGTGCAGGTCGCACAGGTCGCGGAACTGCCAGATCATCTCGGCGCGTTCCTGGGCCGGGCCTATCGGGTCGTACAACGCCACCAGGCTGCGGCCGCGCCGGGCATACATGAGGAACGCGTTACCACGCGGGTGGAACAGCAACGCCTTGTCGCCAGTCAGCGCCAGGCCACCGTCGGGCTGGTCGGAGGCCTGCAGGATACGGTTGGCGCGTTGCAACTCTTCTTCGTCAGGCAGGTGGATCACGGGTGGCGCTGTACGCAGCAGCCACGTCAGTGCCACGGCAGCCAGCAGCAAGGCACTGCCCATGGCGGCGCGCAGGCCCCGTGGCGCATCGGCATCGAGGGTGAACTGCCACCACAGCTGATGGCTGTAAGGCACATCCTGGTAGGCGAACAGCAGAAGCCACACTGATGCGCCCACCGTACAGGCGCTGGCCACCAGGAACACCGGCGAGAAGGGCAGCTCCAGCAGTCGGCTGGGGCGATAGAACGAGCGGCGGAACAGCGCGAGCAGGGCGGCGGTAAAGGTCAGCAGGCAAGCCTCTTCCCAGTCAAAGCCCTTCAACAGCGACAGCAGGGCGCCGACCAGCAACAGCACGGTGGTCAGTAGCCAGGCGGCGGACAGGCGCCGGCGCAGGCCTTGGGCCAGCAGCAGGCAGAGCACACCGATCAGGCTGGCGCCGAAATGAGAGGCATCGATCAGCCGGTGTGGCACCAGGAAGCCCATATGCTCCAGGCGCGTATCTATCTCGGGCGTGGCACCGGAAAACAGCAGCACCACGCCGGACAGGAACACCAGGATCGACAGGATCGGCGCGGCCAGCCCCGAAGCGGCCTTGATGGCCTGTTGCGCAAACAGCAGGCGTCGGGCTTCATTGGCCAGCAGCAACACGCAGGCCAGCAGCAGTGGCAGTACCACATAGATCAGCCGGTACAGCAGCAAGGCTGCCGCCAGCGGCGCGGCACCGAGCTGGTCGGCAAAGGCCGCCAGCAGGATCGCTTCGAACACCCCGACGCCGCCCGGTACGTGGCTGAGCACGCCCGCAGCCAAGGCCAGCAGGTACACCAGCACGAACGCGCCGAAAGGAGGGGCTTCGGGCAGCAACAGGTAGAGCACGGTGGCAGCCGCCGCCACATCCAACGCGGTAATCAGCAATTGCAGGGCCGCCAGGCGTGCATCCGGCAGGCGAAGTGTGCGCCGCCCCAGTTGAACGAGCAGGTTATTGGCCGCCGGTTGCTCGGCCAGGCGTCGGCGGTACAAGCCAATTACCAGTAAGGCAGACACCACCAGCACGGCGCTGGCAACAGCTGCCAGCAGGCCGGGCGCCAACCCCAGCGCTGTCGAGGCCGCCGGCAGGTTGCTCAATGTCGCCAAGGCGGCCAGGGGCGGCAGCGCGCAGCCAAGTGACAGGCTGGCAAACACGGTCATGCGTGCGACTTCGCCAGCACCAAGCCCTTGCCGTGCGTACAGGCGATAGCGAACCGAGCCGCCAGAGAGCATCGACAGGCCGATGGCGTTGCCGATGGCAAAGGCGCTGAAGCCGCCCAGTGCCAGGCTGCGTGCTGGCAGTTTCACGCCCGCATAGCGGCTGGCCGACCACTCGTAGCCCAGCAGGATCACAAAGCCGATCACCGTCGCCAGCAAGGCGCCCAGCAATGATTGGGTGGGCACGCTGAGCATGGCATCGTGCAAGGCATAGATGTCCAGCTCGCTCAGCAGGTGGCGGCAGGCAATCAAGGCCATCGTGAACAGTAACAGGGTCACCATCAGGCCTATGGGCTGGCGGTAGCGACTCAGGCGTTCGAGTAGGGGCAGGCGCTGCACAGCACCGGGTAGTGCCGTAGCGAGTGGCACCGGAGGTTCGGGATTGTGCGAAGTCATGAGTTGCCCCGGGCATGCAGCGCGAGGTGAAGGAAAGGTGCGGCCAAGTGAAAGTCCCTTAGGAAAACGTATCCAATGTTACTCCGGCCTCAGGCGTTTGCAGCGGCTTGGCAGGGTTAAAGATAGTTCATCCTGGGCACGACATCTCAAGCCTGCGGGTTGGCATGAGGGGAGGGAAAATCGAGGCGACGAAAGTCAGGGAGGTATAAAGCAACAAACCCCGCGCTGCTTTTACACAGGCGGGGTTTGTTCTGACGAATATGGTTGCGGGAGCCGGATTTGAACCGACGACCTTCGGGTTATGAGCCCGACGAGCTACCAGGCTGCTCCATCCCGCGTCAGTGGGGCGGATTCTACAGTGTGTGGTTTGTATGTCAAGCGCTAGGCTTTGATTTTTCGACGTTTTTTCGCGAATGCTTATCAGCAGGCAAAGAAAAAGGCCACTGTGTTAACAGTGGCCTTTTCTTGAATCTGGTTGCGGGAGCCGGATTTGAACCGACGACCTTCGGGTTATGAGCCCGACGAGCTACCAGGCTGCTCCATCCCGCGTCAGTGGGGCGGATTCTACAGCGTGTAGTTTATATGTCAAGCGCTAGGCTTTGATTTGTCGATGTTTTTTCGAAAAAGCTTTTTAACGGGCAAAGAAAAAGGCCACTGCGTTAACAGTGGCCTTTTCTCGAATCTGGTTGCGGGAGCCGGATTTGAACCGACGACCTTCGGGTTATGAGCCCGACGAGCTACCAGGCTGCTCCATCCCGCGCCTGTGAGATCGAATTCTACGGATTTACGCACTGATGTCAAGCAATTGTTTTGGAAAAACCTTTTTTGTTCAAACCCTTAGCGCTTCATGACCGTGTACAGCTCAGTCACGGCGGGGCTTTCAGGCCGATTATCGTGTAGCAAGGCAGGTGAGCTGTTTCAAAGCTGGGTGCATGCGATACTATCTGTATGAATTTACAGTGCTGACGGTCGTCCATGTCCTTGCGCAAGATCATCCACGTCGACTGCGATTGTTTCTACGCTGCGATCGAGATGCGTGACGACCCGCGCCTGGCCGGTCGCCCCATGGCGGTGGGGGGCTCGCCCGACCATCGCGGGGTAATCGCCACCTGCAACTATGAAGCGCGTGCCTATGGTGTGCGCTCGGCCATGTCATCGCGGCATGCGCTGAAGCTTTGCCCCGATCTGTTGATCGTCAAGCCGCGCTTCGAGGCCTACCGTGAGGCCTCGCGGGAAATCCACACGATCTTTCGCGATTACACGGAGCTCATCGAGCCTTTGTCCCTGGACGAAGCTTATCTGGATGTCAGCGACAGCCAGTGGTATTCGGGCAGCGCCACGCGCATTGCCGAGGATATTCGCCGGCGTGTTGCCCGCACCCTGCATATCACCGTGTCGGCTGGCGTGGCGCCTAACAAGTTTCTGGCCAAGATCGCCAGTGACTGGCGCAAACCCAATGGGCTGTTCGTGATTACCCCAAATGAAGTGGAAACGTTCGTTGCAGCCTTGCCGGTGGCCAGGTTGCATGGGGTGGGTAAGGTGACGGCCGACAAACTGACGCGGCTGGGCATCGAAACCTGCCTGCATTTGCGTGAGTGGTCACGGCTGGCATTGGTGCGTGAGTTCGGCAGTTTTGGCGAGCGGTTGTGGGGGCTGGCGCGAGGGATCGATGAGCGTGCGGTGCATAACGACAGCCGACGCCAGTCGGTGAGTGTGGAAAACACCTACGACACCGACCTGCCAGACCTGGCCAGTTGCCTGGCGCGGCTGCCAGAGTTGCTGGATAGCCTGAACGAACGCATCGCCCGAATGGACAGCAGTTACCGGCCAGACAAACCGTTCGTCAAGGTCAAGTTCCATGACTTCAGCCAGACCACCATGGAGCAGGCCGGGGCGGGCCGGGACCTGGAGAGTTATCGGCAATTGCTGGGGCAGGCGTTCGCCCGTGGCGGCAAGCCGGTGCGCTTGCTAGGGGTAGGGGTGAGGTTGCGTGACTTGCGGGGCGCGCATGAACAGTTGGAGCTGTTTCCGCCCAAATGAAAGGGGCTGCAATGCAGCCCCTTCTATTAATGCACGCCTGGATCCGCCACCAACCGGCCAGTGGCCTTGGTAAGCGACTGCAGGAACTCCTGCTGCAGCTCCGGATCGTTGCGGGTCAGCTCGATCAGGCTCTGTTCCATTTCACTGGCTTCCTCTTCAAGGCCCAGTTCGGACAGGCGCTTGACCCGGTGCACCCACTGGCCGACATCATCATCTTCGAGGTCATCGAAGATCAGCTCATGGGCTTCGAGCAGCTTATTGCGCAGGGTGGCGCTGACCAACAGGCTGGCATCGCCTCGTACCGCATTGTCCTCGTCAAGTACTTGCAGGTGCAGGGTGCCGACGTGGTTGAGGTTCTGCTCGGAGAACGGGCTGTCGAGCAGGTTCAGGCGCAGCACGCCGTTGCGGTCGGTGGTCAGCTCGTGGGTCATCTTGCCGGCCTTGACCTCGACCAGGCGCTCGCTCCAGGGCAGGCTGATGGATTCCTCGCGCTTGCCTTTCTGCACTTCGCTGATCCCGGCCAGGTTCTGCTGGGCGCGGCCGTTGGATGGCACGTTCATGAACGGGTTGAGCCCATCCACGCCATAGCTGAGCCAGTCGTGGGTGATACTTTGCGGCAGGTTACCCAAGGCGAAGACGTTGACCACATTGGCGCCGACACCCGCCACCACGGCCACTGCACCCAGCGGGATCTCGTAGATCTCCCGCCAGGGTTGGTAAGGCGTGTAGCGGTCATAACGACGGGTCACTTCGAATTCGGTGACTTCGAAGCGCTTTTGCTCATGCACGCGCACACGTCGCTGCGGAAGCTCCATCACCTTCGGCTCGCCGACATCGATCTGCAGGGTATGCTCGAGCAGTTTGCGCTCGACGCGCTCCTCATGGTCGCTGCGCTGGGACATCTGGTTGGCGCAGCCGCTGACGAGCAGGGCGCCGCACAGTGCGGCGCCCCCAAGGGTAAAGGTACTTCGCTTGTACATGATCACTCGTGCATTGGTTATCAGCGGCGAACGCGGGCCTGCAGGAAGGTCAGCACTTCATTGAGCGGCAACGCCTGGGCGTCCTGCTCGGTGCGGTGCTTGTACTCCAGGTTGCCTTCGGCCAGGCCGCGATCGCTGACGACGATGCGGTGTGGGATGCCGATCAGCTCCATGTCGGCAAACTTGATGCCTGGGCTGGTTTTCTTGTCGCGGTCGTCCAGCAGCACTTCATAGCCGGCGGCAGTCAGTTCGGCATACAGCTTGTCGGTTGCTTCGCGGACCACGTCGGTTTCGTAGCGCAGTGGGACCAGGGCAATCTGGAACGGAGCCAGGGCGTCGTTCCAGATGATGCCCTTGTCGTCATAGCTCTGCTCGATGGCAGCTGCAACCACACGGGACACGCCAATGCCGTAGCAACCCATCGACAGTACGACCGGCTTGCCGTTCTCGCCCAGCACCTGGCACTTCAGCGCCTCGCTGTACTTGGTGCCCAGCTGGAAGATGTGGCCCACTTCGATGCCGCGCTTGATAACCAGGGTGCCCTGGCCGTCCGGGCTTGGGTCGCCTTCGACCACGTTACGCAGGTCGGCAACCTGTGGCACCGGCAGGTCGCGCTCCCAGTTGACGCCGAAGTAGTGCTTGTCGTCGATGTTGGCGCCGATGCCGAAGTCGCTCATCAGGGCAACCGAGCGGTCGATGATGATTTCCAGTGGCAGGTTGAGCGGGCCGAGCGAGCCGGCGCCGGCGCCAATGGCGTCGCGCAGTTCGGCTTCGGTGGCCATGACCAGCGGGTCGGCAACCTGTTCCAGCTTGGTGGCCTTGATTTCGTTCAGTTCGTGGTCGCCACGGACGATCAGGGCAATCAGCTTGCCCTCTTCGGCACCGCGTACGATCAGGGTCTTGACGGTCTTTTCGATCGGCAGGCCGTGGTTTTCCACCAACTGGGCAATGGTCTTGGCATTCGGGGTGTCGACCAGGCGCAGCTCCTCGGTAGGGGCAGGGCGCACGGTTTCACGCGGGATGGCTTCGGCCTTCTCGATGTTGGCGGCGTAGTCGGAGCTGTCGCTGAAGATCACGTCATCTTCACCAGACTCTGCCAGCACGTGGAACTCGTGCGAGTAGCTGCCCCCGATCGAGCCGGTGTCGGCCTGCACTGGGCGGAAGTCCAGGCCCAGGCGGGTGAACACATTGCTGTACGCCTGGTGCATGCGATCATAGGTTTCCTGCAGGGAAGCCTGGTCGGCATGGAACGAGTAGGCGTCCTTCATGATGAACTCGCGGCCACGCATCAGGCCGAAGCGCGGGCGGATCTCGTCACGGAACTTGGTCTGGATCTGGTACAGGTTGAGCGGCAGCTGTTTATAGCTGGACAGCTCGTTACGGGCCAGGTCGGTGATCACTTCTTCGTGGGTAGGGCCAACGCAGAAGTCGCGCTGGTGGCGGTCTTTCAGGCGCAGCAGCTCAGGGCCGTATTGCTCCCAGCGACCGGATTCCTGCCACAGCTCGGCGGGCTGGATGCTCGGCATCAGCACTTCCAGGGCGCCGGCGGCGTTCATTTCCTCACGCACCACGGCTTCGACCTTGCGCATTACCCGCAAGCCCATCGGCAGCCAGGTGTACAGGCCGGAGGCCAGTTTGCGGATCATGCCGGCACGCAGCATGAGCTGATGGCTGATGACCACTGCGTCGGCAGGGGTTTCTTTCTGGGTGGCGAGCAAATATTGACTGGTGCGCATGGTTAGCCGTGTCGATTGCCTAAGACGTTGAAATAGCCCCGCATTGTACGGGGGGGAAACGAAGGCGTACAGGATGCCCCAGGGCGTGACACTTGTCAGCCAAGAAAAAGCCCGGCGTGATTGCCGGGCTTTTTCAGGTGCGGGGCACTGCAAGCCAGGCTTACAGGATGCTCAGCGGGTACTCCACGATCAGGCGCAGTTCGTCGATCGATGGGGAATCGTAGTAGACACCATCGGAAGAACGGTAGGTGGCCTGACGCACGCGGAAGCTCAGGTCTTTCGCCGGGCCTTCCTGCAGCACGTACTTGATGTCGACGTCACGTTCCCATTCTTTGCCGTTGCTGGTGCCGGCGACGTTGGCGTCGGAACCGCGTACATAACGGGTCATGAAGGTCAGGCCTGGAATGCCGTATTCGGCGAAGTTCAGGTCGTAGCGAGCCTGCCAGGATTTCTCGTCTTCGGCGTTGAAGTCGGAGCGGGCCACGGAGTTGGCCAGGAAGATGGTGCCGACACCGTCGATACCATAACCATAGTCGCCGTCGCCGGTGACTTTCTGGTAGGCCAGGGTGAAGGTGTGAGCGCCGATGTTGTAGGCGCCCGACAGGCTGAACGCGCGGTTGTCCAGCTTGTCGCCATCGAAGGCGCGGTACTCGGCAGAGCCTTCGCTCTTGGTGTCATAGATGTTGAAGTCGAACACCAGGCCTTGATTGTCGGAGATTGGCAGCGCCCAGTTGACGTTGGCGTAGTATTTGCGCCAGTAGTCTTCAACCTTCGAGTAGTACAGGCTGGTGCTGAGGTTGTCGGTGAAGGCGTAGGTGCCGCCGACCACGTTGGCTTCCTTCAGGCCGAAGCTGTCGCGGTTGGTTTGTTCCTGGGCAGTCAGGCTGGTGAAGTGACCAGCGTGCAGGGTCAGCCCTTCGATCTCGTTGCTGGTGATCAGGGTGCCCTGGGCGATTTCTGGCAGCAGACGGCTGTCATCGGTGGCGAAGACCGGCAGCGCGGTGAACTGGTCACCCACTTTCAGCACGGTGTCGGAGATGCGGAATTTGACCGCGCCGCCGCCCTTGGAGTAGTCATCCTGCGAACGGCCGTCGGAACCGGTCGGGAACAGGCCGGTACCGGCACGGCCCTTGCCGCTGTCCAGTTTCAGGCCGAGCATGCCGATGGCGTCGACACCCACACCCACGGTGCCTTGGGTGAAGCCGGACTCGAAGGTGCCGACGAAGCCCAGGCCGGTTTCTTCGCGACGGCTCTGGCCGCCTTCGTTGTTACGGAAGTCACGGCTGAAATACAGCATGCGGGTCTTGACGCTCAGCTTGCTGTCTTCGATGAAACCTTTGGACTCGTCCTGTGCCGAGGCCATTGCCAACTGCGAGGTCCCTGCCGAAACGGCCAGGGCGATCATGCTCCACTTCATCACGCGCATCGTGATTTGCTTCTTTGGTTTTTAGGAAGAGTACCGCTGCGTCCAAGTCTTTTAGTTATATGGGGCAGCTCTTTCTTTTTATGTCGGCGAAAATGTATAGCACGCAGACTGTTGTTGGCGATATGGCTATAAGCACTCTTTGCGGAACTTTTTCACCGTGTCGCTTTTAAGTATTTCCATGTCGCAAATCACGCCCCGGTTCAGGGGCCGTATAACCTCAGCGCTATTCCTGTCACCGTAACGAATCTGTAACTGCCGATTCCGGTTGAGGAAACTCCCTGGTAACCCATGTCGCTGTTGTTATTTGTCGCGTACACCTGTCACTGCAGATGTCGTGCCGACTTGGCGTGAAGGGAATGCAACAAGCGTGCTCAAAATTCGCAACAGTTCATGAAATTTTCACAAAACCTGCTACCGAGGGTCGGAAAGTCCCGTAAACGCGGGGCGAAGGCTGCTTGTGTGATTTGTGCGATCGAGAATCATTAAAAATTATAAAGTTGCCCTTAGAGTCAAAGTGTTACCGCGACTTGTTCATCCAGCGTCGTTTGTGGGGTGGTCAGTGTGGGAGGGGCGGGCAGGTGGCCTCATTTTGGTGCGAAAAGTAGCGCTGTGTTACCGGGAGTGTGCAAGGTATCCTTGCTGCCCTGTTTTCCGCCTGAAGCGGGATGTATTGCCTGAAGGAGATATGCCGTGTTCGTCCTCGATTCGCGTTTGCAGCAGGATTCGCTGGTGTTGGGAGAGTTTCCGCTGTGCCAGTTGCTGCTGAGCAAGGATGCCAATTACCCATGGTTCATTCTGGTGCCCAAGCGCGCTGGTATCAGTGAGCTGTTCGAGCTGGATGCGGCAGAGCAACAGCAGTTGTGGCAGGAAACCACCTTGTTGGCAGAGGCGTTGAAAGCCAGCTATGGGGCCGACAAGATGAACGTGGCTACCTTGGGCAACGTGGTCAGCCAGTTGCACATGCATGTGATTGTGCGCCAGCGCGACGACGCTGCATGGCCGGCACCGGTATGGGGCAAGTGTGCGCCTGTGGGCTACACCGATGATCAACTGCAAGCTGTTCGCCAGCGTCTGCGCGGGCTACAACTTGCTGGATACCAAGAGGCCTGAGATGACACTGGAAATGCGGATGGTCGAACTGGAAACCCGTCAGGCGTTTCAGGATGACACTATCCAGGCGCTGAATGACGTGGTGGTGGAGCAAGCGCGGGTGATCGAGCGGCTGCAATTGCAGATGGCCGAGCTGATCAAGCGTCATGAAGAGATGGTTGGCCAGTATGGCAGCGAAGGGGAAGAGGCCCCGCCTCCTCATTATTGAGTTGTTCCAGGCTGCTATCGCCGGCAAGCCAGCCCCCACAGGTATGATGCTGCCTTCAGGTGCAGCACGGCCCTTGTGGGCGCTGGTTTGCCGTTGATAGCGTCGGCCGGTCAGCCGTTGGTCAACGGCGGTTTACTGCAACCACGTCTTCGGCCTGCAGGCCCTTGTCGCGGTGCATCACCGAAAACTCCACGCGCTGGCCTTCGACCAGAATGCGGTGGCCCTCACCGCGGATGGCCCGAAAGTGCACGAAGATGTCATCGCCCGAGTCTCGGGAGATGAAACCAAAGCCTTTCGACGTGTTGAACCATTTGACGGTGCCGGTATCACGGTTGCCGGCATCTTGTGCCACGTGTTGAGTGCCGCGTGCCTTGCGCGTGCTGCGGGCAAAGCCCACGGCCAGATGCACGGCCACGGCCAGCGCCGCACACACCAGGGCTGCCAGGTTGCCCATTTCGGGGCGGGCCAGTAGCGTCAGGGTCTGCAGCACGACGGCGACTACCAGCAGGGCGCAGGCCAGGTGCTGCAGTTGTTGCCGCGCGCCGCGATGATACAGCGGCACGACCGGGGCCAGCACAAGGTTGAGCAGGCCGAGCAGGGCCAGGTAGACCGCGTCGGGTTGTTGCAGGAAGGGTGTCGCATCGGTTTTCAGGCTGGGTATGAGCGATAGCAGCAAAGCTGCCACGCCCGTCACCAGATGGACGATCTTGAACATGGGGTTGGCTCACTGTTGATAAGGCCGATCACAGGAAGAGCTGGCAGCACGGTGCGCATGAGATATAGAGCGCGAACACGTGGCAGGCCAGCCTATGCACCCGGCAATGACAGTCCGCACGGGTGGCACACTGCCTATTTAACAGTAAAGCCGCAGCCTACTCAAACCGCAGGCCGCCCAGTGGGCAATGTATTGCGCCATGTCACATGCGGCATGCGGCAAGTGTTGCTACAGTGGTCGGCACCCGCTTGAGTCTCAAGCCTTGTGGAAAGGGGAGCTTCATGGCAATCGATATCGGTATCAGTGAAGAAGATCGCAAGTCCATCGTCGATGGGCTGTCCCGCCTGTTGTCGGATACCTACGTGCTGTATCTGAAAACCCATAACTTTCACTGGAACGTCACCGGCCCGTCGTTCCGCACCTTGCACCTGATGTTCGAAGAGCAGTACAACGAACTGGCGCTGGCAGTCGATTCGATCGCCGAGCGCATCCGTGCCTTGGGCTTCCCGGCACCGGGTTCGTATGCATTCTATGCACGGCACTCGTCGATCAAGGAGGAGGAAGGCGTCCCCCCGGCAGACGAGATGATCCGCCAGCTTGTTCAGGGGCAGGAGGCCGTGGTACGCACTGCGCGCAGCATTTTCCCTGTGGTGGACAAGGTCAGTGACGAGCCGACCGCCGACCTGCTGACGCAGCGCATGCAGGTTCACGAGAAAACCGCCTGGATGCTGCGGGTACTGCTCGACGACAAGTAACCGTTGCTCAAGGGGAAAGCTTGCGCAACCCCCGTGGGAGCGGGCGTGCCCGCGAACACCGGCGCAGCCGGTGCCATCCACCGCATTGCCTGCTCCCACAGGCTCCGCCTGGCAATCTGGTATTTGCGAAGGAACATTTTGCCGCTGCTTTAAGCTCGCCCGTCAGCGCTTCATAGGCCACCTGGTACCTGTGACGAGGAAGTGTGGCGCATGATGCAAGCGAACAAGCGTATGGCCGGCCAGGGCAACTGGCCAGGGAAACAGTGCATCGACCCGTTCAAGGCGGACTTCGACATGTTGCAGACGCAGCCGGTGTCACGTTCCGTGCGGCTCAACGGCTTTTCTACCTGTCTGCGCCTGGAGGCTGTCTACTGGGGTATCCTAGAGCGCATCGCCGCCGCCAACCGTTGTTCGGTCAGTGCCGTGTTGTCCTACGTGGACCGTGAGGTGCACCTGCGCCAGGGCGGAGTGCGCAATTTCAGCGGGCTGATCCGGGTAATCTGCGTGGCGTGGCTGCAGGACCCGCCAAGTGCGCGCTGATCGCCAGGCGGGCTGCGCAGTGCTTGCTAACCATATATAATCCCGCTTTTTGCTGCCCCCCGGCAGCCAGCGTTATGGTTGACGAGAGACACCCATGCCCCTTTATGACTATCAATGTGCGTCCTGCGAGCACCGCATGGAAGTGCTGCAGAAGATCAGCGCCGCGCCGCTGATCGATTGCCCGGCCTGTCAGGCGCCGGCACTGAAAAAGCTGCTGTCGGTGCCAGGCTTTCGCCTGAGCGGTAACGGTTGGTACGAAACCGACTTCAAGACCGGGGCGAAAAAGAATCTGGCAGGCGGCGACAAGGCCGACTGAGTTGAATGCTGTGACCGGGTCTTGCAGTATTAGTCCTCCGGGCGGCCAAGGCCTCCACCGAATACACGAATCACGAGAAGCGAAACCACCATCATGATGCGCAGCCATTATTGCGGCCAACTGAACGAGAGCCTGGACGGCCAGGAAGTCACCCTTTGCGGCTGGGTCCATCGTCGCCGCGACCACGGCGGGGTGATCTTCCTCGACATCCGTGACCGCGAAGGCATGGCCCAGGTCGTGTTCGACCCGGATCGCGCCGAAACCTTCGCTGCCGCCGACCGCGTGCGCAGCGAATACGTCGTGCAGATCACCGGCAAGGTCCGCAAGCGTCCTGAAGGTGCAGTGAATGCCAACATGGCTTCCGGTGCCATCGAGATCCTCGGCTACCAGCTGAACGTGCTCAACGAAGCGGAAACCCCGCCGTTCCCCCTGAACGAATACTCCGACGTCGGCGAGGAAACCCGCCTGCGTTACCGCTTCATCGATCTGCGTCGCCCGGAAATGGCCGACAAGCTGCGCCTGCGCTCGCGCATCACCAGCAGCATCCGTCGCTTCCTCGACGAAAACGGCTTCCTCGACGTCGAAACCCCGATTCTCACCCGTGCCACCCCGGAAGGCGCCCGCGACTACCTGGTGCCAAGCCGTACCCACGCCGGTAGCTTCTTCGCCCTGCCGCAATCGCCACAGCTGTTCAAGCAGCTGCTGATGGTCGCTGGCTTCGATCGTTACTACCAGATCGCCAAGTGCTTCCGTGACGAAGACCTGCGTGCCGACCGTCAGCCGGAATTCACCCAGATCGACATCGAGACCAGTTTCCTCGATGAAAGCGAGATCATGGGCCTGACCGAAAGCATGATCCGCAAGCTGTTCAAGGAAGTGCTCGATCTGGAATTCGGCGAATTCCCGCACATGACCTTCGAAGAGGCCATGCGCCGCTACGGCTCCGACAAGCCAGACCTGCGTATTCCGCTGGAACTGGTCGACGTTGCCGACCAGCTGAAGGATGTCGACTTCAAGGTGTTCGCCGGCCCGGCCAACGATCCGAAGTGCCGCGTTACCGCCCTGCGTCTGCCAGGTGGTGCCAGCATGCCGCGCAGCAAAATCGACGAGTACACCAAGTTCGTTGGCATCTACGGTGCCAAGGGCCTGGCCTACATCAAGGTCAATGAGCGCGCCAAGGGTGTCGAAGGCCTGCAGTCGCCGATCGTCAAGAACATCCCTGAGGCCAACCTCAACAACATCCTCGACCGCGTGGGTGCCGTGGACGGCGACATCGTGTTCTTCGGTGCCGACAAGTTCAAGGTAGTCAGCGAAGCCCTGGGTGCGCTGCGTATTCGTCTGGGTCACGACTTCGAGCTGCTGACCTGCGAGTGGGCGCCGATGTGGGTCGTCGACTTCCCGATGTTCGAAGAGAACGAAGACGGCAGCTTCACTGCATTGCACCACCCGTTCACCGCGCCGAAGTGCACCCCGGAAGAGCTCGAGGCCAACCCGGCCACTGCCCTGTCCCGTGCCTACGACATGGTGCTGAACGGTACCGAGCTGGGTGGCGGTTCGATCCGTATCCACCGTAAAGAGATGCAACAGGCGGTATTCCGTCTGCTGGGTATCGAGGCAGAAGAACAGGAAGAGAAGTTCGGCTTCCTGCTCGACGCTCTGAAGTTCGGGGCACCGCCTCACGGTGGCCTGGCATTCGGTCTGGACCGTCTGGTCATGCTGATGACCGGCGCCCAGTCGATCCGTGAAGTGATCGCGTTCCCGAAAACCCAGAGCGCTGCATGCGTCATGACCCAGGCCCCTGGCATGGTCGACGCCAAGGCCCTGCGCGAACTGCACATCCGACTGCGCGAACAGACCAAGGTCGAGTAAGCAGTCCCCGGGCGCATCCACATGGATGCGCCTTTGCGTTTCGACGCAGGTTTTTTCCCGTCCCGCCCCGTCATGGGGCGGGGCCGTTTGTGATTCAAAGGATTCGGAGTCGTTATGGCTGGTCATTCCAAGTGGGCGAACATCAAGCACCGCAAAGAGCGCCAGGATGCCAAGAGAGGCAAGGTCTTCACCAAGTGGATCCGTGAACTGACGGTCGCTGCCAAGCAGGGTGGCCCGGATCCGGCATCCAACCCGCGTCTTCGCCTGGCCCTGGACAAGGCGTTGGGCGCCAACATGAGCCGCGACATCATCGATCGCGCCGTGGCCCGTGGTGCTGGCACCAATGAAAGCGACAATGTCGAAGAGCTGAGCTACGAAGGTTATGGCCCGGGTGGCGTGGCGATCATGGTCGAAGCCATGACCGACAACCGCAACCGTACCGCCGCGGCCGTGCGTCATGCCTTCACCAAGTGTGGCGGCAACCTGGGTACTGACGGTTCGGTGGCCTACCTGTTCGAGCGCAAAGGCCAGATCAGCTTTGCCCCGGGCGTGGAAGAGGACGCGTTGATGGAAGCGGCAATGGAGGCCGATGCCGACGACGTGGTCGCCAATGACGACGGCTCGTTCGACGTGTTCACCTCGTTCAACAGCTTCTATGCCGTGCGTAATGCCTTGGAAGAGGCAGGCTTCAAGGCCGCTGACGCGGAAATCGTCAAGCAGCCGACCACCAGTGCCGAGCTCGACCAGGACGGTGCCGAAAAGGTGCTCAAGCTGATCGACATGCTCGAAGACCTGGACGACGTGCAGAACGTCTATTCCAATGCCCAGATTTCCGACGAGATCATGGAAAACCTCGGCTAAGGTGATTTGGCATTTTGTGCCAACTCTGAGCGTTTGATAGCGCCTGTGCCGGCCCTTTCGCGGGTAAACCCGCTCCTACAGGTATTACGCCCATTTCAAATGTGGTGCAGTACCTGTAGGAGCGGGTTTACCCGCGAAAGGGCCGGCGCAGTTTGTAGAGATGCATCATTTTTTCGACGGGCTTTATGACTCTGATTCTAGGTATCGACCCCGGCTCGCGCATCACCGGCTATGGCGTGGTACGCCAGACCGCCCGTGGTTGCGAGTACGTGGCGTCGGGCTGCATCCGCACCGGCAGCGGTGAGCTGCACGAGCGGCTGCAGATTGTTTTTCGTGGTGTCAGTGAAATCATTGCCCAGCACGGCCCGGTGACCATGGGCATCGAACGGGTGTTCATGGCCCGCAACGCCGATTCGGCGCTCAAGCTTGGCCAGGCACGTGGCGCGGCTATCGTCGCCGCCGCCGAGGCCGGCCTGGAGATCGCCGAGTACAGCGCCACCCAGGTCAAGCAGGCCGTGGCCGGCACGGGCGGGGCCAACAAGGAGCAGGTGATGATGATGGTCATGCACCTGCTGAAATTGACGCAAAAACCGCAGATCGACGCTTCCGATGCCTTGGCCATCGCTCTGTGCCACGCCCACACCCGCTCCAGCCTGGTGCCGCATGGCTTGACCACAGCGCGGCGACGCGGCGGGCGCTTGCGTCTGTAAGCGCTTCATGCGCTGATACACATTTTGTTCGGGTGTTACATTCACCCGCTGCATTTGCTGATAGGGTTGAGCGGTCTTTGACCGGCTCCCCGAGAGGAAGGATCGGAACGTGATTGGACGTTTGCGCGGCACCCTGGCGGAAAAACAACCGCCTCACCTGATTATCGACGTCAACGGCGTGGGTTACGAACTGGAAGTTCCCATGACCACGCTGTACCGTCTGCCCAAAGTGGGTGAAACCGTCACGGTGCATACCCACCTGGTCGTGCGCGAAGATGCCCACTTGCTCTACGGCTTTGCCGAAAAGCGCGAGCGCGAGCTGTTCCGCGAGCTGATCCGCCTGAACGGCGTAGGGCCGAAGCTGGCCCTGGCGCTGATGTCCGGGCTGGAAGTGGATGAACTGGTGCGCTGCGTGCAGGCCCAGGACACCTCAGCCCTGGTGCGCGTGCCGGGCGTCGGCAAGAAAACCGCCGAGCGCTTGCTGGTCGAGCTCAAGGACCGTTTCAAGGCCTGGGAAACCTCGCCGGCCATGTTCACCCTGGTGTCCGATGGGCCTTTACCGGTCGCCAGCGAGTCCAGTGCCGAGGCCGATGCCGTCAGTGCCCTGGTCTCGCTGGGCTACAAGCCGCAGGAAGCCAGCAAGGCAATCGCCGCGATCAAGGACAAGGCCGGCCTGAGCAGTGAAGAGCTGATCCGCCGCAGCCTGAAAGGGATGATTTCCAAGTGATCGAAGCCGACCGCCTGATCGCCGCCAGTGGCCGCGACCGCGAAGAAGTCCAGGACCGTGCGATTCGCCCGCTGAGCCTGGACGAGTACATCGGCCAGCCGGTGGTGCGCGAGCAGATGGCGCTGTTCATCCAGGCCGCCCGCGGCCGCGGCGAGTCGCTTGACCACACGCTGATCTTCGGCCCGCCCGGCCTGGGCAAGACCACCCTGGCCAACATCATCGCCCATGAAATGGGCGTGTCGGTGAAGAGCACTTCGGGGCCGATTCTCGAGCGCCCCGGCGACCTGGCAGCCATGCTGACCAACCTCGAGCCGCACGACGTGCTGTTCATCGACGAAATCCACCGCCTGTCGCCTGTTGTCGAGGAGGTGCTGTACCCGGCCATGGAGGACTTCCAGCTCGACATCATGATCGGCGAAGGCCCCGCAGCCCGTTCTATCAAACTCGATCTGCCACCCTTCACCCTGGTGGGGGCTACTACCCGTGCCGGCATGCTGACCAACCCACTGCGTGATCGCTTCGGTATCGTCCAGCGCCTGGAGTTCTACAACGACAAGGATCTGAGCACCATCGTCAGCCGCTCGGCCAACATCCTTGGCCTGGCCATCGAAGACCAGGGTGCCTACGAGATCGCCCGCCGTGCCCGTGGCACGCCGCGCATCGCCAACCGCCTGCTGCGCCGCGTGCGTGACTATGCCGAGGTACGCGGCAAGGGCCAGATCACCAAGGCCGTGGCTGACATGGCGCTGAACCTGCTGGATGTCGACGAGCGTGGTTTCGACCATTCCGACCGTCGCCTGCTGCTGACCATGATCGAGAAGTTCGATGGCGGCCCGGTGGGCGTGGACAACCTGGCTGCAGCCATCAGCGAAGAGCGTCATACCATCGAAGATGTGCTTGAGCCGTACCTGATTCAGCAGGGCTACATCATGCGCACGCCACGCGGCCGCGTGGTCACCCGGCATGCCTACCTGCACTTTGGGCTGAATATTCCCGGGCGCTTGGGGGAGGGGGGCGATTTTTCCGAGCCAGGCGATGAATGACAGATCGAAAGCGACTTTTTGTGGTCCTACCGCTGGCATGCCCCTGGTGCGCTGGCAATAAGACATTAATGAAGAAAAAACAGTTGCCACAGCGGATTGGCAAGCTGAGGAGTAAGCACTAGAGTATGCGCGCGCAAAATCAGCTCGAACCGTTCGCACATCGGTGTCGCGTCTATTACGAAGATACCGATGCGGGCGGCGTGGTGTATTACGTCAACTACCTGAAATTCATGGAGCGCGCGCGCACCGAACGCCTGCGGCACCTGGGCTTTTCCCAGTCGCAACTGGCTGAAGACAACCTGCTGTTCGTGGTCCATTCCAGCGAAGCGCGCTATCACGCGCCGGCGCGGCTGGATGACGAATTGCGGGTGACCGCGCAGGTCCTTGAACTCAATCGCGCCAGCTTGCGTTTCGTACAGCAGGTCTGGCGGGAAAAGGATGAAACGCTGCTTTGCGAAGGGCAGTTCCTGGTGGCTGCCGTGCGCGCCGACACTTTCAAACCCCGAGCCCTACCCCCCCAGCTGCGCGACGCCTTTGCGGCGGACGGCTCGGGTAATCAATCGAATGCAGGAGAATAAGCGTGGAAGCTAACGTCGTCGACCATACCTCCATGTGGAGTCTGGTCAGCAATGCCAGCGTGGTGGTACAGCTGGTAATGCTGACCCTGGTGGCCGCCTCGGTCACCTCATGGATCATGATCTTCCAGCGCAGCACCATGCTGCGCGCCGGTCGTCGTGCGCTGGATGCCTTCGAAGAGCGCTTCTGGTCGGGTATCGACCTGTCCAAGCTGTACCGCCAGGCAGGCAGCAACCCAGACCCGGACTCCGGCGTAGAGCAGGTGTTCCGTGCCGGTTTCAAGGAGTTCTCGCGCCTGCGCCAGCAACCGGGTGTTGACCCGGACGCCGTCATGGAAGGTGTTGGCCGTGCCATGCGCGTGGCCATCTCGCGCGAGGAAGAAAAACTCGAGCAGAGCTTGCCGTTCCTGGCCACCGTTGGTTCGACCAGCCCGTACATCGGCCTGTTCGGCACCGTGTGGGGCATCATGAACTCCTTCCGCGGCCTGGCCAGCGCCCAGCAGGCCACCCTGGCTACCGTTGCTCCGGGCATCGCCGAAGCACTGATCGCTACCGCCATCGGCCTGTTCGCGGCAATCCCGGCTGTTATTGCCTACAACCGTTTCGCCGCGCGCAGTGAAGTACTGATCGGCCGTTACTACACCTTCGCCGACGAGTTCCAGGCGATCCTGCACCGCAAAGTGCACACCAGCGAAGAGTAATCAGGTAGAAGCCCATGGCCCGAGTTCGCCACAAACGCAAGCCCGTCGCCGAGATGAACGTGGTGCCCTACATCGACGTGATGCTGGTGCTGCTGGTCATCTTCATGGTGACGGCGCCCATGCTCAACCAGGGCGTGAAGGTCGACCTGCCCAAGGTTTCCAGCGAAGCCTTGCCGCAGGACAACAACGTCCAGATCCTCACCATCTCCATCAAGGCCGATAAAACCTATTACTGGAACCTCGGCAGCGAAGTCGATACCGACAAGCAGATGGACAAAGCCATGACCTTGCCGGCCATGACCGACGCCGTGACCAAGATCATTGCTGCCGGCCGTGACCAGGGCAAGCAGACCCAGGTGTTCATTCGTGGCGACAAGGCTGTCGACTATGGCGCGGTCATGGGTGCCATGGGCGGGTTGCAGAAGGCCGGTGTCGGTAACGTTGGCCTGATTACCGAGGCGCCCTGATGCAACAGCGAGAGCCATCCGCCTCGGAAAGCTACTTCTGGCCCAGTGTCTGGGCCATCGGCCTGCATGTGCTGGTGTTCGCCCTGCTGTTCGTCAGTTTTGCCATGACGCCGGAGCTGCCGCCTTCCAAGCCGATCGTTCAGGCTACCCTGTACCAGCTCAAGTCCAAGAGCCAGGCAACCACCCAGACCAATCAGAAGATTGCCGGGGAGGCGAAGAAAACCGCTTCGCGCCAGACCGAAGTCGAGCAGCTGGAACAGAAGAAGGTCGAGCAGGAGGCCGTGAAGGCCGCGGAACAAAAGAAAGCTGACGCCGCTCAAAAGGCCGAAGAGGCCCGCGAAGCCGCCGAGGCGAAAAAAGCCGAGGATGCTGCCAAGGCCGCTGAAGCCGCCAAGGCTGCCGAGGCCAAGAAAGCTGCCGAAGCCAAGAAGGCCGACGAGGCGAAGAAAGCTGCCGAGAAACAGCAGGCCGACATCGCCAAGAAGAAGGCCGAGGACGAAGCCAAGAAAAAAGCCGAAGAAGAGGCCAAGAAAGCGGCCGCTGAAGAGGCGAAGAAGAAAGCCGCCGAGGACGCCAAGAAAAAGGCAGCCGAAGAGGCCAAGAAGAAAGCAGCCGAGGACGCCAAGAAGAAAGCGGCGGCCGAGGACGCGAAGAAGAAGGCAGCTGAAGAGGCCAAGAAAAAGGCCGCTGCAGATGCCCAGAAGAAGAAGGCACAGGAAGCGGCCCGCAAGGCGGCAGAAGACAAGAAAGCCCAGGCACTGGCCGAGCTGTTGTCCGATACCACCGAGCGGCAGCAGGCGCTGGCCGACGAGCAGGGTGACCAGGTGGCCGGCGACTTCGACGACCTGATCCGCATGCGCGCGGCCGAGGGCTGGGCACGTCCGCCTTCCGCGCGCAAGGGCATGACGGTGGTCCTGCAGATCAACATGTTGCCGGACGGTACCATCACCAATGTCAGCGTGGCCCGGTCCAGTGGTGACGGCCCGTATGACAGTTCGGCGGTGGCTGCGGTGAAGAACATTGGTCGTTTGACCGAGATGCAGGGTATGAAGCCGAGCGATTTCAACCAATATCGTTCGTTCAAGATGACATTTACACCTGAGGATCTAGCGTTGTGATTAAACGTCTGAGAGGACTGCTGGTCATGCTCTGCTGCGTGGCAGGCATGGCGGTGGCAGAAGAAAAGAACATCCTGGTTACCAGCGGCAGCGACCGGGCCACGCCCATCGCGGTAGTGCCGTTCGGTCTGCAGGGCGGTAGCGTGTTGCCTGAAGACATCGCCGACATCATCGGCAACGACCTGCGCAACTCTGGCTATTACTCGCCAATTCCGCGGCAGAACATGATCAGCCAGCCGTCGCAGGCCAGCGAAGTGATCTTCCGTGATTGGAAAGCGCTGGGTGCACAGTACGTGATGGTCGGCAGCATCGTGCCGTCGGGCGGTCGCCTGCAGGTGCAGTACGCGCTGTTCAACGTCGCCACCGAGCAGCAAGTGCTGACCGGCAGCGTGGCGGGCAGCACCGACCAGTTGCGCGACATGGCGCACTACATTGCCGACCAGTCGTTCGAGAAGCTCACCGGCATCAAGGGCGCGTTCTCTACGCGCATGCTGTACGTGACGGCCGAGCGTTTCTCCACCAATAACACCCGCTACACCCTCCAGCGTTCGGACTACGACGGTGCGCGTGCGGTGACCCTGCTGCAATCGCGTGAGCCGATCCTGTCGCCGCGCTTTGCGCCAGATGGCAAACGTATCGCCTACGTTTCGTTCGAGCAGAAGCGCCCACGTATCTTCGTGCAGAACATCGATACTGGCCGCCGCGAGCAGGTGACCAACTTCGAAGGCCTGAACGGTGCGCCAGCCTGGTCGCCGGACGGTTCGCGCCTGGCGTTCGTACTGTCCAAGGACGGCAACCCGGACATCTACGTGATGAACGTGGCCTCGCGCCAGATCAGCCGTGTTACTGCAGGCCCGGGTATCAATACCGAGCCGTTCTGGGGTAAAGATGGCAACACCCTCTACTTCACTTCCGACCGTGGCGGCAAACCGCAGATCTATAAACAGTCGGTCAGTGGTGGTGGTGCCGAGCGCGTAACGTTCGTAGGTAACTACAACGCCAACCCGAAACTTTCGGCGGACGAAAAGACCCTGGTAATGATTCATCGCCAACAGGGCTTTACCAACTTCAAAGTGGCGGCACAGGACTTGCAACGCGGAAGTGTAAAGATTCTGTCTGAAACAAGTCTTGATGAGTCTCCCACTGTTGCGCCAAACGGCACCATGCTAATCTACGCCACCCGCCAGCAGGGCCGGGGAGTCTTGATGCTCGTGTCGCTGAACGGCCGCGTGAGGCTCTCACTTCCTACCGCTCAAGGCGAAGTCAGAGAACCGTCCTGGTCCCCTTACCTGAACTGATTGCGGCGTAATACATTTTGCTTAACACACTGGGGTTTCATTAGGAGTTTCACGATGGAAATGCTGAAGTTTGGTAAATTTGCTGCGCTGGCTCTGGCCATGGCCGTAGCTGTAGGTTGCTCCTCGAAGGGCGGTGATAACGCAGGCGAAGGCGCTGCTGTAGACCCTAACGCTGGCTACGGTGCCAACACTGGCGCTGTTGACGGCTCCCTGAGCGAAGAAGCCGCCCTGCGCGCAATCACCACCTTCTACTTCGAATACGACAGCTCGGACCTGAAGCCAGAAGCCATGCGCGCTCTGGACGTTCACGCCAAGGACCTGAAAGCCAACGGCAACCGTGTTGTTCTGGAAGGTAACACCGACGAGCGCGGCACCCGCGAGTACAACATGGCTCTGGGTGAGCGTCGTGCGAAAGCCGTTCAGCGCTACCTGGTTCTGCAGGGCGTTTCCCCTGCTCAGCTGGAACTGGTTTCCTACGGCGAAGAGCGTCCAGTTGCTACCGGCAACGACGAGCAGTCCTGGGCTCAGAACCGTCGCGTAGAACTGCGTAAGTAAGTTCTTATGCGTATGTGCCGCCGTGTAGTAACCGTCCTCGCACTCAGCCTGCCGCTTGCGGCCTGGGCTGAGGTCCCTGTAGTAGATGACAACGCAGGCAGCTATCCGCCTGCGGGTTATGGCACGAGCGGCGCCTATGCCGGGTCAGGGGCTTCGGCCCCTGCCTCTGCACAGGGCCAGCTGTTCATGCAGCTGCAACAGATGCAGGATCAGCTTTCCCGCCAGCAAGGCATCATCGAAGAGCTGCAAAACGATGTGTCCCGCATGAAGCAGGAAAACCTGGAGCGTTACCAGGACCTGGACCGTCGCATCAACAGTGGCGCTGCGCCTGCCGCAACCCCTGACAATTCCTCCGGTGGTGGCGCGTCCAATGCCGCCCCCGATGCCGCAGCAGGTGCTGCTGCGCAACAACCGGCCGGCAGTAGCCAGCCCGGTGATCCGGCGAAAGAGAAGCTCTATTACGACGCAGCTTTCGACCTGATCAAACAGAAAGACTTCGACAAGGCCAGCCAGGCGTTCAACGCCTTCCTGCGCAAGTACCCCAACAGCCAGTACGCCGGTAATGCCCAATACTGGTTGGGTGAAGTGAACCTGGCCAAGGGTGACCTGCAAGGCGCCAGCCAGGCCTTTGCCCAGGTCAGCCAAAAGTACCCGAAGCACAGCAAGGTGCCAGATTCGCTGTACAAACTGGCTGATGTCGAGCGCCGTATGGGCCATACCGACAAGGTAAAAGGCATCCTTCAGCAGGTCGTGACCCAGTACCCCGGCACCTCTGCCGCTCAACTGGCCCAGCGTGACCTGCAGAAGCTCTAGGCGTTGTCGCTGTACCGCTCGAAAGAAACCCGCGCCAGTCGCGGGTTTTTTCGTTAGAATCACTGCCCTTTTTTCGTAAACACGCTGCTGCGGATAACGCTATGTCGAGTCCGCGACAGTGCCTGACGGAGGCGGACAGCCTGTTTAGCTGTCACGCCCGTGGCGAGCATGCAAGACACATTACGCATCACCGAAGTCTTTTACTCTTTGCAGGGTGAGACGCGAACGGCCGGGCTGCCCACGGTATTTGTGCGCCTCACCGGTTGCCCCCTGCGTTGCCAGTACTGCGACAGTGCCTATGCCTTCAGTGGCGGTACCGTACGCACCCTTGATTCGATCCTCGAACAAGTGGCCGGCTTCAAACCGCGCTACGTCTGTGTCACCGGTGGCGAACCACTGGCCCAGCCCAACGCCTTGCCGTTGCTGCAGCGGCTGTGTGATGCCGGTTACGAGGTGTCGCTGGAGACCAGCGGCGCGCTGGATATTGCCGGCACCGACACTCGCGTCAGCCGTGTGGTCGACCTGAAAACCCCAGGCTCCGAAGAGTCGCACCGTAACCGCTACGAGAACATCGAGCAGCTGACACGCAACGACCAGGTCAAGTTCGTCATCTGTTCCCGCGAGGATTATGACTGGGCGGTATCCAAGCTGATCCAGTACAACCTGGCCGAGCGTGCCGGTGAGGTGTTGTTCTCACCCAGCCATCATCAGGTGAACGCCAGTGACCTGGCTGACTGGATCGTTGCTGACAACCTGCCTGTACGCTTCCAACTGCAGCTGCACAAGTTGCTGTGGAACGACGAGCCCGGACGTTGATTGAGGAGCACGTACACATGACAGAAAAACGCGCAGTAATCCTGTTGTCCGGCGGCCTGGATTCGGCCACCGTGGTTGCCATGGCCAAGGCCGAAGGCTACAGCTGCTACACCATGAGCTTCGACTACGGCCAGCGTCATCGTGCCGAGCTGAACGCCGCTGCCCGCGTGGCCCGCGACCTGGGTGTGGTCGAGCACAAGGTGATTGGGCTGAACCTCGACGGCATCGGCGGTTCTGCATTGACCGACAGCAGCATCGACGTGCCGGAAGCCCCGGGTGAAGGCATTCCGGTCACTTATGTGCCGGCGCGCAACACCGTGTTCCTTTCGCTGGCCCTGGGTTGGGCCGAAGTACTGGAAGCGCGCGACATCTTCATTGGCGTCAACGCCGTGGATTACTCCGGCTACCCGGATTGCCGACCCGAGTTCGTCGAGGCCTTCGAGCGCATGGCCAACCTGGCGACCAAGGCTGGCGTAGAAGGGCAGGGCTTCCGCATCCAGGCGCCGCTGCAGAACATGAGCAAGGCGCAGATCGTGCAGGCCGGTATGGCCCGTGGCGTGGACTACAGCCTGACCGTTTCCTGCTACCAGGCCGACGATGACGGCCGCGCCTGTGGCAAATGCGACAGCTGCCGCCTGCGCGCCGATGGTTTCAAGGCCGCCGGTATCGAAGATCCGACTCGGTATTTTTGAAAAAATCGTGATGGGGTGTTGAATTCTCGTTAGAAATCAGTATTATACGCGCCATCAAATGGGTCGTTAGCTCAGTTGGTAGAGCAGTTGGCTTTTAACCAATTGGTCGTAGGTTCGAATCCTACACGACCCACCATACGCAGTACGTGAAAGCCCGCTACCAGAAATGGTCGCGGGCTTTTTCGTTTGCGCTACGGGTTTCGGAAAAAGGGCGCAGAGCGCCCACCAATTACTCGGCCCATTCCGGGTCGCCAGTGAACACCACTGTCAGCCAGCGGTCCGGCCCTTCTCCGCCTACCGCGTCGCCAATCTCGTTGCGCCAGGCATCCCATTCATCGATGGTCTTCGCCGCCATGGTTTTGGGCACGATGAAATACAGCTCGATCTCCCGCGAACGCCCGACCTTGGCGACATAGGCGCGGTAAGATTGCAGGCCATGGCGGGCGACGAAGGCCTTGGCCACCTCATCTACGTGCAGCTTGAGGTCGCCAGGGGTGACCAGGAAGATTTCAGACAGCGCCTGACGCACCACCGACATCGGCAACGGCACGATCACCAGGCACACCAGCGCCAGCACCGCCGGGTCAATATAGGGTGATACCCATTCCAGCGCAGTGCCCTGCACGGCATAACCAAAACAGAAGGCAATCAGCAGTGCGGCAGTGATGCTGGCCGACATCACCCAGCCCTTGACGTCCATGCGCACGAAGTCTGACTTCAGTTTGCGGTTGGCGCGGGCCTCGATGACGGCGATGGTCACACAGGTGATCACCGTCAGCGCCGCGTAGACCATGGCAATGCCGAACTCCAGGTGGCGCCCGCCTTGCAGCAGGCTGCTGACGGCGTTGATCAGCGCGTAGATGGCCACGCCGCCGAGCAGAATGCCGTTGAGTGCCAGTACCATGGGCTCCAGGTGCCAGAAACCCATGGTGAAGCGCTCGCGCAGCTTGCGCGACATCTGCACGCTGGTGGTGTGCGAAGTGATCAGCTTGACCACCACCAGCGACAGCCCGCTCATGCTGGCGTCGACCAGCGAGTATACGCCGTCGAAGACGATGGAAAACGAGCCGGAGGCAAGGCCGAAGGCGATGCCGATGGTGGCGATGAACAGGGTGGCGGCGATCGAGGTGCGTAAAAGCCCTTGTTCGCTGGTGATGTCGAAGAAAGTGGATCGGGTTGGATTAGGCATAAGTTGTGCTCAAGAATAACGATGGTGCGGTGCCTGTCAGGGCCTCTTCGCGGGCGTGCCCGCGAAGAGGCCCTGACAGGCTAGACGCGAAACTGCTCCATCAGCGCCTGCTGCTGGTTGGCCAGCCGGTTCAGGGCTTGGCTGATGCGTGCCGATTCATCGGCCTGCCCAGCCAGTGATTCTGTCACGTCTCGAATGCCGGCCACGTTACGGTTCACTTCCTCGGCCACCGCACTCTGCTCTTCCGCCGCCGAGGCTATCTGCAAGTTCATGTCGCTGATCACCGCCACGGCCTCGCCAATACGCTGCAGTGCCGGTAGTGCCTGCTCCATGCGTGCGGCGCTGTCCTGGGCCTGGCGTTGGCCTGCATGCATGGCCCCGACCACGTCCTGGGTGCCTTGCTGAAGGCCTTCGATGACCTGGCGAATTTCCTCCACCGAAACCTGCGTGCGCTGGGCCAGGCCGCGCACCTCATCGGCAACCACGGCGAAGCCACGCCCGGCTTCGCCTGCGCGGGCCGCTTCGATGGCGGCATTCAGTGCCAGCAGGTTGGTTTGTTCGGCAATGGTGCGGATCACTTCAAGCACCGAGCCGATTTGCCCGCTGCGGTCTTCCAGTGCGCGTGCCTCGTCCATGGCAGTGTTCATGCCGGCGGCCAGGCGGTCGATGCCCTGGCGCGTGCTGTCCACCAGTTGCAACCCTTCCTGGCTGGCCTGATCCGCGGCGCGTGCGGCCTGGGCCGCCTGCGATGCGTTGTGGGCGACATCCAGGGCGGTGGCGCTCATTTCGTTGGCAGCTGTAGCCACCTGTTCGATTTCGCGATGCTGTTGCTGCATGCCGTCGCTGGTCTGGCTGGCAATGGCGGCCGATTGGTCGGCGGTATTGCGGGCCTCCTGCAGCGAGCCTTTGACCTGGGCAATGACCGGTTGCAACTTGTCGAGGAAACGGTTGAACCAGCCGGTGAGCTGGCCCAGTTCATCCTGGTGGGCGTAGTCCAGGCGACGGGTAAGGTCGCCTTCGCCACTGGCAATGTCTTCCAGGCGTGCAGCCACGGCCAGGATTGGCCGGGTAACGCCGCGCGCGGTCAGCCACACCAGCAGCAAACCGGCGATAGCCGTGCCAAGGCCTATCAGCAGGCTGGTGAGGTTGGCGTTCTGGTTATGGGCATCAAGGCGCTGGTTGAGGGCGACAGCAGGGGCCTGCAGCACGCTTTCCGGCAGTTCCAGCACTACCTGCCACGGGGCTGTGTCAGGGATTGGCGTGAAGGGGTGGGCCACGCGCAGCAGGCCGTCGGCTACCGACTTGTCCATGGGCTTGCCGAGCACGCTGTCGTCGCGACTGTTGCCGGCCAGCAGGCCGGCGGCGGTGGCGATGCTCACCTGGCCCTGGCCGTCGAACAGATCGCGGCGGCCGTTCACGCTCAGTTGCTGCAGGTTGGCCAGGCCGATGTCCAGGCCGACCACGCCGACTACCTTGCCGTGTTCCAGCAAGGGCAGAGCGATGCTGGTCATCAGCACCTGACGGCCGTTGACCTCGTCGAGGTACGGTTCGAGCATGCAGGTCCTGGCGGTGTCCTGCGGGCAGGTCAGCCAGCGGTTCTTCGCCGCGCCGTTGCTGCCGATGCTGGTGTCGCCGAGCATCGTTTCCGGCATGGCTTCAAGTTCCAGGGTGCCGGGGCTTGGTTGGGACCAGTACAGCGAGAAACGCCCGCTCTCATTGCTGCCCATGGCGTCCTGGCCGAGGTAGTGGCTGTCCTGCTGGTCCAGGGCATTGGGTTGGAACACCAGGTACAGGCCAATCACATCCGGGTTGCCGGCCAGGCTGGCACGCGCCTGGCGGGTCAGTTCGGCGCGCAGGTCGCTACCACCACGGTCCTTCAGCACCTGTACCAGGCGGGCAAAGCCATTGCCGTACTGGTAGGCGTCCATGAAGTAGCGCTGGATACGCAAGGCCTGGGTTTCGGCGTGGGCCTGCAGGCGCTGGCGGGCGCTGTCTTCGAGCATGGCAGTGTTGGCCTGGTTGACCAGGGCGGCGCTGCGATGGGCCTGGGTCAGCGAAGTGGCGACCAGCAAGGCGACAATGGCCAGCAGGCACAGGCCGGCGAGGAGTGTGATCTTCCACTGGATGGAGAGGCGACGCAGCGGCATGGGGGCTTTCCTTTTCGAACAAATGCAACGCCCGCGATCAGGCGCGGGCGTTGTTGGCAGCGTGGGTCATTCGGCGACGTAGTTGGGCGGTGCCGCGCGGAAGGCTTTGGTCAGCCAGCCCAGGTAGACCAGCCCGAGCGCAGCCCAGATACCGCCAAACATCAGCGAATGTGCGTTCAGGTCCAGCCACAGCGAGACGATGATGCAGAAGCCGATGGTCGGCAGTACCAGGTACTTCAGCTGGTTGGCCAGGCCTTTACGGTTGCCTTCGCGCAGGTAGCAGTGGTTGATCACCGACAGGTTGACGAAGCTGAACGCGACCAGGGCGCCGAAGTTGATGATGGAAGTGGCGGTGACCAGGTCGAAGAAGATCGCCGACAGCGAAATCAGCCCTACCACGGCAATGTTCAGCACTGGCGTCTTGTAGCGCGAATGCAGGCGGGCGAAGACGCTGGCCGGGATCACGTTGTCGCGGCCCATTACATACAGCAGGCGTGACACGCTGGTTTGCGAGGCCAGGCCCGAGGCGATGGTGTTGATCACGGTGCAGGCGATGAAGATCGACTGGAAGAGCTTGCCGCCAACGTACAGGGCAATTTCCGGCAGGGCTGCTTCCTGGTCGTGGAAGCGGGCCATGGTCGGGAAGTAGGCCTGGATGAAGTACGACACGGTGATGAACACCACACCGCCAATCAGTGCGGTGAGGAAGATCGCCCGGGGAATGGTCTTGGCCGGATCGCGGGTTTCCTCGGACAGGCAGGTGACTGCGTCAAAGCCCAGGAACGAGAAGCACAGGATGGTCGCACCGGCGGCCAGGGCGCTGAACTGGGTCTGGCTGTCGGCGAACGGTATCAGGCTCCAGGTGGTACCCAGCCCTTCACCCTGGTCCAGGCCGCGTACGCACAGGTAGATGAACACGGCGATGATCGCCACCTGCACACCCACGAACAGCAGGTTGAAGTGCGCCACCAGGTTCACGCTGCGCATGTTGATCAGGCTGATCAGGGTGACGAAGCCGGCCACCCACATCCACTCAGGCACTTCCGGGAACATGGCCGAAAGGTACAGCTTGGCCAGTAGTGCGTTGACCATCGGCAGCAGCAGGTAGTCCAGTAACGAAGACCAGCCCACCAGGAAGCCCACGTGCGGGTTGATCGCGCGCTGGGTGTAGGTGTAGGCCGAGCCCGACTGCGGGAAGCGTTTTACCAGGGTGCCATAGCTCACCGCGGTGAACAGGATGCCAGCCAATGCCAGGATGTAGGCGCTGGGTACATGGCCAGCGGTGATCCCGCTGACGATGCCGAAGGTGTCGAACACGGTCATCGGGGTCAGGTAGGCCAGGCCGATGATGATCACGTGCCAGAGGCGCAGGGTTTTGCGAAGTTGGCCGTTGCCGGAAGCGCTGTGGTCAGGCTGCATGCTGGCATGGCTCCTGCTGCTTGGCGTAAACGACGGGCACGGTGTATTGCGCATGCGGCAAGGGCGAGCGGGTGGGCTCCATGTTGTTCACCTTTTATGTTGGAGCGGCGGAAGGCGCGGTGGGGGCGCGCAAAGTGGTGAAAATAAAAAACGATGGGTAGGTTGGTGTCAAGTTAAACATGACAAGATGTTGCCAGATTGAAATATCTATCGATTAAATACGGGGTTTGTTCGGTTTTTGCGCGTTTTTTTGCGATTATGATCAATTTGTGTGTTCGTAAAAATTAACGATCCCTTTGCTTGCCGCAGCGTGATGTCGGATGTGTCCGAAAAATGGCATTTCTCGACCTGGGCCAGCACTCGGCCCAATCGGGGGGGGTACTCTTCAATTTCTGCGTGGCCTCTGGCCGCCTTCGAAGCCCTTACGGACAGCAATCGGTTCTATTCATGAAGAAATCAGTTGGCATCCTTTCCGGCCTGGCTATCGCCATTGCCGTCGCAACTACCGCAGGCGCCTGGTACACCGGCAAGCAGCTGCCGGCAGAGCTGGACAACGCCCTTGCACGCAGCAACGCCGAACTCAAAAAGGCCCTGGTCAGTACCGGTGGTAGCATGAGCATCGAGCGTGTGTCGCTGGAGCAGCATCTCTTCAGCAGCACTGCCCAGTACCGGCTCAAGGCTCGCGACATCAATGTGGGGCAGGGCGAGGTGATCAATTTTGACGTGGGCGTGACCGACCAGATCGAGCACGGCCCGTTTCCGTGGTCGAGGGTCAGGTCACTGAAGCTGATGCCGGTAATGGCGGTCAGCAACAGCACGCTGCAGAAGGATGACGCCGTTGCGCCATGGTTCGCCGCTGCGGGTGAAAAGGCCCCGATCAGCGCGCAGACCAGCCTGGGTTACGGCGGCAATGTGGTCAGCCAGGTTCAGCTGGCGCCGCTCAAGTTTGACGAAGCGGATGGCAACAGCCTTGACTTCTCGGGCATGCAGTTCGAAGTCAGTGGGGACAAGGAGGGCAAGGCCTCGAAGTTCCACGGCCAGGCCGACAGGCTGGTGATGAAATGGGTGCATGACGACCAGCCGCCGGCCACCTTCGAGCTCAAAGGGCTGACGTTTGGCGGTAACCTCGCAGCCACCGCGCACGATGCCATCTATGTCGGCAACGTCGATATGGCGTTGGCCGAAACCAAGGTCATCCTTGGGCCGAAACAGCAGGTGCTGCTGATCAAGGGCCTGGAACAGAACGCCTTGCAAACCCTCGAAGGCACGGACACCGTAGGTGGTCGCGCGGAGTACAAGGTCGGTGACATCAGCTGGGATGGCCGCGCGGTAGGCAAGGCGCAGATGGCGGTGAGCGTGACCTCGGTCAACGCCCCGGCGCTGCAGGCCTTGTCGAAGTGGTACCAGTCGCACTTGCCGGAGTTCGAGGCCGCCAGTGCGGCTGGCCAGCCGGTACCGCAGATCCAGATGGACGACGCCGAAAAGGCCCGCTTCCAGGGTGACTTGCAGAAGTTGCTGGCCGCCAAGCCCAGGCTGGCGGTGGAAAACCTGTCGTTCAAGACCGCCAATGGCGAGAGCCGTTTCAACCTGTCGATGGACCTCGCCGCGCCGGCCAGCTTCGACCTGCCGCCGGACCAACTGAGCAAGCAGATCATCACGGAGGTGAAAGGCAAGCTGTCGCTGTCCAAGCCGATGATCGGTGACCTGGCGACCTTGCAGGCCTTGCTGGATGGCCAGACCGACGCCCAAGCGATTGCCATGCAGTCGAGCCAGGCGGGGGAGATGGTCGGCATGATGGCGCTGCAGAGCGGCATGGCCACCGTGCAGGGCGATGATGTGGTCAGCAGCCTGCACTATGCCGATGGCATGGTCGATTTCAATGGCCGAAAAATGACCGTTGAAGAATTTGCCATGTTCATGGCGGCGCATCTGGGGGCCCTGTCGCCGCAGGGGTGATGGTTTCTCCTGTTGCGGCCTCTTCGCGGGTGAACCCGCTCCTACGAGGATTTCACAGTGTAGGGGCGGGTTCACCCGCGAAGGGGCCCGCACAAGCACTACAAAAACCCCTTTAGTAATCGCTGGATTGTCTGTAGCCTTCGGCCTCCGATAATAATCCGCGCCCGCAGAGGGCCGTGGCGGTCAACATGCCGTCCGGCACCCTTAGCCGATCTGCCAGGGCCGGGTGATACACTCGATTTGACGCGCAAGCGCGCCTGCAGGTCCAGCGATCATGACCCAGATTTCCGAACGCCTTTTGGTTCAGGCCCACCTCGACGCCAAGCAGCCCAACCCGCTGACAGCCGAGCAGGAGGCCGAATACCGTGCGGCCATCGCTGCCGAGCTCAAAGCCCAGAATGCCGTGCTGGTTGCCCATTACTACTGCGACCCGGTCATCCAGGCGCTGGCTGAAGAAACCGGCGGCTGCGTGTCCGACTCGTTGGAAATGGCCCGCTTCGGCAAGAACCACCCGGCCGAAACGGTCATCGTGGCCGGTGTGCGCTTCATGGGCGAGACGGCAAAAATCCTCACCCCGGAAAAGCGCGTGCTAATGCCGACACTGGAGGCCACCTGCTCGCTCGACCTGGGTTGCCCGGTGGAAGAGTTCTCGGCCTTCTGCGACCAGCACCCTGAGCGCACCGTGGTGGTCTACGCCAACACGTCCGCAGCGGTGAAGGCACGCGCCGACTGGGTGGTGACTTCGAGCTGTGCCCTGGAAATTGTCGAAAGCCTGATGGACAACGGCGAAACCATCATCTGGGGCCCGGACCAGCACCTGGGCCGTTACATCCAGAAGCAAACCGGTGCCGACATGCTGCTGTGGGACGGTGCCTGCATCGTTCACGAAGAGTTCAAGTCGCGCCAGTTGGCTGACATGAAGGCGCTGTACCCGGATGCTGCGATCCTGGTGCACCCCGAGTCGCCGGAAGCGGTGATCGAGCTGGCCGACGCGGTGGGCTCCACCAGCCAGCTGATCAAGGCTGCCCAGACCCTGCCGAACAAAACCTTCATCGTCGCCACCGACCGCGGCATCTTCTACAAGATGCAGCAGTTGTGCCCGGACAAGGAATTCGTCGAAGCCCCCACCGCCGGCAACGGCGCGGCATGCCGCAGCTGTGCGCATTGCCCGTGGATGGCGATGAACACCCTGGAGCGGGTGCTGGATTGCCTGCGTAACGGCACCAACGAAATTTTCGTTGACCCGGCGCTGGTGCCCAAGGCGATCAAGCCGCTTAATCGCATGCTGGACTTTACCCAGGCGGCGCGGCTGAAGCTGTCTGGTAATGCCTGACGCCAGACCGCGTCATACTCTTCGCGGGCTCGCCCACTCCCACAGATATTGCACCGTTTACCAAGGCGGTGGAGTACCTGTGGGAGCGGGCTTGCCCGCGAATCGCCTTCAGCGCCCCATCATTTCCTGAACCATGCGCCGCTGCTCCATGATCTCGCGCTGGCGCTGGTCAATCTGTGAGGCCAGCGGGAAGTTACCGCCCGCCCGACGCTTGGCGTAATCCAGCTGCTGGATTGCCTGATCAAAGTCGCCTACAAGGGTGAAGTACTCGGCACGCGCCCGGTGCAAGCCAATGGTATTGCCCGACAAGCCACGCACCTCGGCCATGTCGTACCACACATCCGGGTCATCCGGCCGACTCTTCACCAGCTCGTTCAACACCTTCTCGGCCTCAGCCGGCTTGTTCTGTTTCACCAGCAGGTCGGCACGCACCTGTTTCAACGGGTAGTTGCCCGGGTACAGCCCCTGCATCCGTTCGGCGCGCTGCTGGGCGTCGGCAAGACGGTTGTTGGTGATGTCCAGGTCGATCTGTGCCAAGTTGTAGGTGATGTCGTTGGGCGCCTTGGCCAGCAGCGGCTTGAGCATTTCACGGGCCTCGTTCAATTGCCCGCCCTTGACCTGTGCCAAGGCCAGGCCATAACGTGCGGCGTCCAGCTTTGGGTCTTCGTCCAGTTGGGCGCGGAAGCGCTTGGCGGCAAGCCCCGGTGTGCCCTCGTAGATCAGTGCCACCCGGGCGCGGATCAGTTGGTAGCGCATGCTGTCTTCAATGCCACCCTTGGGCGCCTGGTCGGCGCGGTTACGGGTGTCGGCAATACGTGATTCGGTCACCGGGTGGGTCAGCAGGAATTCCGGCGGTTTGGCGTCATAGCGATACTGGCGTGCCAGGCGCTCGAACATGGTCGGCATGTTGCGTGGATCGTAGCCGGCTTTTTCCAGGTTCTGGATACCGATGCGGTCGGCTTCCTGTTCATTCTGGCGCGAGAAGCGCCGTTGCTCCTGAATGGCCGCTGCCTGGGTGCCGGCAATCATGCCGATGCCCGCATCGCCGGCACCACCTGCGGCCAGCACGATGCCGGCCAGCAGCGCCGCCATCATCGGCAACTGCATGCGCTGCTGGGCCTCGACACCCCGCGCGAAGTGGCGTTGCGACAAGTGCGCCAGTTCGTGGGCCAGTACCGAGGCATATTCGCCCTCGGTCTGGGCGTTGAGGAACAGCCCACCGTTGACCCCGACAATGCCACCCGGGGCGGCAAAGGCGTTCAGCTCGCGGCTGTCGATCAGGATGAATTCCAGGCGCCGGTCCTGCAGCTGGCTGGTTTCGGCCAGCTTGTACACGCTGGTTTCGACATAGTCCTTGAGCTGTGGGTCATTGAGCTGATTGACCTGGCCGCGCAGCAGGCTGAGCCAGGCACGGCCCAGTTGGTGCTCCTGTTGCGGCGAGACGATCGCAGAACTGGCATCACCCAGTGATGGCAGGTCGTCAGCATGGCCGGGAAGGGCCATCAGGCAGGCCAGCGTCAGCAGGGTAGGGCGCAGTAGATTCATGCATGAAGCTCGCGTCGGATCAAAGATACCTACTGTAGCGGGCTCACACGTTGACGACCAGTGGCGCTATCCTAGCCAGCCATGCCAAGAAGCAGCCTGGCGATGCCTTTGGAGACCCCGCGATGAGTAACACCCTGACCTGCGACGCCGAACTGGACGCCAGCGGGCTGAATTGCCCTTTGCCACTGCTCAAGGCCAAGATGGAGCTCAATCGCCTGGCCAGTGGCGCGGTGCTCAAGGTTATCGCCACGGACGCAGGCTCCCAGCGCGACTTCCGCACTTTCGCCCAGTTGGCCGGTCATACCCTGCTGCAAGAAACGGCCGAGGCCGGTACCTATACTTACTGGCTGCGCAAGGCCTGAGTCTTTTCCAAGGATCGTCAATGTTCAAAGTGCTTCGCGACTGGGTGCAGCGCTACTTCTCCGATGAGGAAGCGGTGGTGCTGGCGGTCCTGTTGTTCCTGGCTTTTACCGCCGTGCTCACCCTGGGCGGCATGCTCGCGCCGGTGCTGGCGGGCATGGTGCTGGCGTTTCTGATGCAGGGGCTGGTCAACGCCCTGGAGCGCGTGCGCGTACCTACACGGCTGGCGGTGATGCTGGTGTTCGCCTTGTTCATGGGCGCACTGGCGGTGTTCATGCTGGTGCTGGTACCGCTGCTGTGGCACCAGCTGATCACGCTGTTCAACGAGCTGCCGGGCATGCTCGGCAAGTGGCAGTCGTTGTTGCTGCTGCTGCCGGAGCGCTATCCGCATCTGGTGTCGGACGAGCAGGTATTGCACGCCATTGAGTCGGTGCGCGGTGAAATTGGCAAGTTTGGTCAATGGGCGCTGACCTTCTCGCTGTCCAGCCTGCCACTGCTGGTCAATGCCATGATCTATCTGGTGCTGGTGCCGATTCTGGTGTTCTTCTTCCTGAAGGATCGCGAACTCATTGGCCGCTGGGTCAGCGGCTACCTGCCGCGCCAGCGCACCTTGCTGAACAGGGTGGGCAGCGAGATGAACCGGCAGATCGCCAACTACATCCGTGGCAAGGGTATCGAGATTCTGATCTGCGGCATTGCCACTTACATCGCCTTCATCAGCCTGGGGCTCAATTACGCAGCGCTATTGGCGTTGCTGGTGGGGCTGTCGGTGGTGGTGCCTTACGTGGGCGCGGTGGTCGTGACCGTGCCGGTGACCCTGATTGCGCTGTTCCAGTGGGGCTGGGGTGACCAGTTCATCTACCTGATGACGGTGTACGCGATCATCCAGGCGCTGGATGGCAATGTGCTGGTACCGCTGCTGTTCTCCGAAGCGGTGAGCCTGCACCCGGTGGCGATTATCTGCGCGGTGCTGCTGTTTGGCGGGCTATGGGGGTTTTGGGGGATATTCTTCGCCATCCCGCTGGCGACGCTGATCAAGGCCGTGCTGGATGCGTGGCCCAAGCAGGAGCCTAGCGTTTCACCGATGCTTTGAATGTAATTGGGGCTGCAAGGCAGCCCCATTCAATTTCAAGCCTTGTTCAAGGCTTGGGCGGCCGCCAATACGGCATCCACATGCCCGGGCACTTTCACGCCACGCCATTCCTGGCGCAGCACCCCGTCCTTGTCGATCAGGAAGGTGCTGCGGTCAACGCCCATGTACTCCTTGCCATACAGCTTCTTCAGCTTGATCACGTCGAACAGCTGGCACAGGGCCTCGTCCTTGTCGCTGATCAGCTCGAACGGGAAGCCTTGCTTGGCCTTGAAGTTCTCGTGCGACTTGATGCCATCACGCGACACACCGAATATCACGGTGTTGGCCGCGGCGAAGGCGTCGTGCTGGTCGCGGAAGCCCTGGCCCTCGGTGGTGCAGCCTGGGGTGCTGTCCTTGGGGTAGAAGTACACCACCACCTGCTGGCCCTTGAGTTCGGCAAGGCTGACGGTTTGCTCGCTGGTGGCCTGGGCCTGGAAGTCGGCGACAGGTTGGTCGAGTGCTACAGCCATGATCGGTTTCCTTACATAGGGTTCTGTGGACGCCATGGCTCGATCAGAGCGTCGAGGTTCAGGGCATCGGCAAAGTCCAGGAACTGGTCGCGTAGCCAGCTGATCTGCGTGCCGGCCGGCAGAATCACGGTGAACTGGGCGTTGAGCATGCTGCTACCGGTTTGCGGCGCCAGGTAGGTGTCGCAGGTCATGGCTTCCAGCTCGACGCGGTGGTCAAGGAAGAACTGGCACAGCTCGTTGATGATGTCCGGGCGGTAGGCAGCGCTCACGTAGGCCACATACGGAAGGGCCTGCGGGCGCACTTCCTGGTCCGCGCTGCGGACCACGTCGAGGGTCAGGCCGTGCTTCTTGCCCAAGCCTGGCAGGGTGGATTCGAGACGTGCCAGGGCGTCCCAGCTGCCGCCCACCTGCAGCACCAGGGCGCTGGTCTCGCCGTGGCGGCTCAGGCGCGAGGTGACCACCGCGCAGCGGTTTTCGAAGGCAGCGCGGCTGAGGACGTTGGCCAGCTCCATGGGGTTCGGGCCCAGGGCACTGATGACAAGGAATTGTTCGCGGACGGTGGGGGTGGACATGCAGCATTCCTAAAGCGATGAGCGGTCGGCACAGGACGGGCAAATGCCTCCTGTCGGCAGGGCCCGGGGCTCGCATGCGAGGTCTTGGACGCTGGCGGGGAGCAAGGTCGACGGCCCGGCGGGCCGCGCTGCACCGATCAAAGGGCCAAGGGTAGCGAAATAAGCCGCCGAGGGGAATGCTCCACCCGCCTGCTTCGCTTGTGCAAGGTCGATGCCCCCAGTACCATTACCGCTCTCTTTTTCCGGCAGGAGCAGTTACATGATTGCGGGCAGTATGGTGGCATTGGTCACACCCATGGATGCACAAGGGCGTGTTGACTGGGGCAGCCTCGACAAACTTGTAGACTTCCACCTGGAAAACGGCACCCATGCGATCGTCGCTGTCGGCACCACCGGTGAGTCGGCCACGCTGGATGTCGAAGAACACATCCTGGTCATCAAGCACGTGGTCGAGCGCGTCAAACGCAGCGCCAAACCGATTCCGGTCATCGCCGGCACCGGTGCCAACTCCACCGCCGAAGCCGTGCACCTGACCCAGAACGCCAAGAATGCTGGCGCCGACGCCTGCCTGCTGGTTGTGCCGTACTACAACAAGCCGACGCAAGAAGGCCTGTACCAGCACTTCAAGCACATTGCCGAAGCCGTCGACATCCCGCAGATCCTCTACAACGTTCCCGGCCGTACCTCCTGCGACATGCAGGCCGAGACCGTGATCCGCCTGTCGACCGTGCCGAACATCATCGGCATCAAGGAAGCCACGGGCGACCTGGCCCGCGCCAAGGCCATTCTCGATGGCGTCAGCAAGGACTTCATCGTCATGTCCGGCGACGACCCGACTGCCGTCGAGCTGATCCTGATGGGCGGCAAGGGCAACATCTCCGTCACCGCCAACGTCGCTCCGCGCGAAATGGCGGACCTGTGCGAGGCCGCCCTTGAGGGCAATGCCGAGAAGGCCCGCGCAATCAACGAAAAACTCATGCCGCTGCACAAGGACCTGTTCTGCGAGTCCAACCCGATCCCGGTGAAATGGGCGCTCGTCGAAATGGGCCTGATGCAAAAAGGTATTCGCCTGCCACTGACCTGGCTGAGCGAAGGCTGCCACGAAAAAGTCCGTACTGCCTTGCGCCAGTCCGGCGTACTGGTTTAAGAGGAAGTACACCGCATGAAGCGACTGGCTGGTCTTTCCGCCCTTGCCCTGATTATCTCCACCACCAGTGGGTGTGGCTGGCTGTGGGGCGAGGATGGCTATTTCCGCGACCGCGGCAGTGACTACCTGCAGGCGCACCCGACCGCGCCGATGCAGCTGCCGCCGGACGCCAGCAACGTCAAACGCCTTGACCCGCTGCTGCCGATTCCGCGTAACGTCGCTGACGATACCGTCAAGGGTGAGTTTGAAGTGCCTCGCCCGCAACCGTTGACGGGCGGTGCCGCCCAGGTCACCGACTACAGCCTGCAGCGCAGCGGCAGCAGCCGTTGGGTGCTGGCCCAGCATTCGCCAGCCGAAGTGTGGCCGGTTGCCCGGCAGTTCTTCGAGGACAACGGCTTCCGCATTGCTGAGGAGCGCCCGCAGACGGGTGAGTTCAATACCGCCTGGCAGCGTTTCGATGAACTGTCGGCATCGCTTGGCCAGCGTCTGGCCAGCACTGCCAGCAGCGGCGACAGCGAGGTGCGCGTACGTGTGCGCATGGAGCCTGGCGTGCAGCGCAACACCTCCGAAGTGTATGTGGTCAGCGTCGAGCGCCCGGCGGGCAGCACTGCCGAGCCTGCGTTCCCATCCACCTCCATCAATACCGGCACCGATGCCCTGCTGGCCGACGAAATGCTTGCCAGCATGAACCGCAGCGCCGAGAAGGGCGGTTCGGTGTCGCTGCTGGCCGCGCGCGATTTCGACGCACCAAGCCGCGTCAGCCTGAGCGAAGACGGCAGCGGCAACCCGGTGCTGTACCTGGGCTCCGACCTGGACCGCGCCTGGTCTGGCGTGGGCCGTGCCCTGGAGCAGGGTGGCGAATGGCGGGTTGAGGATATCAACCGCAGCCTGGGCCTGTACTACATCAACCTGTCCGAAAAGCCTGACGACAAGCAGAACCAGCCGGGCTTCTTCAGCCGCCTGTTCGGCAGCGAGCCGACCAAGGAAGAGCGTGAAGCCCGTGCCGAGCGTTACCAGGTTCGCCTGAGCAAGGTGGGTGAGAGCGTGCAGGTCACGGTCGAGAAAAACATCAACACCGTGGCTCCGGCCGATGTCGCCCGCCGCGTGCTGAGCGCTATTCAGGACCACCTGGGCTAAGTGCGCTTCGCGGTACTCGGAAGCGGCAGCCAAGGGAACGGCACGCTGATCGCCAGTGGTGACACGTTCATCCTGGTCGATTGCGGCTTTTCCCTGCGTGAAACCGAGCGGCGCCTGGCGCTGCTCGGGGTTTCTGCAGCTCAGCTCAGTGCAGTGCTGGTCACCCACGAACATGCCGACCACGTGCATGGGGTCGGCTTGCTGTCACGGCGCTACAATGTACCGGTCTACCTCAGCCAAGGGACTTTGCGCGGCATGCGCAAGCCGGTGGAGGTGGCCGGTTTTCTCGCGTGTGGCCAAAGCCTGCATATCGGCAGCCTGGAAGTAACCGCAGCGCGGGTCGAGCACGACGCCTACGAGCCGTTGCAGTACGTGGTCAGCGACGGCAAGCGGCGCTTTGGCATGCTGACCGACCTGGGCTCTTACGACGCGCTGTTGCTGGAGCGTTACCAGGGCCTGGATGCACTGCTGATCGAGGCTAACCACTGTCGCGACCTGCTGGCACGTGGTCACTACCCGGCTTTTCTGAAGCAGCGGGTGGGTGGCATGCAAGGGCATTTGAACAACCACCAGGCTGCGCGCCTGGTGCACGAGTTGGGCTGGAACAACCTGCAACACCTGGTGCTGGCCCACCTCAGCAGCAAGAACAACCTGCCACACTTGGCCCGCCAGTGCTTTGTCGACACCCTCGGGTGTGACCCGGACTGGCTCCAGGTGGCGAATCAGGAACACGGGCTCGACTGGCGCGAAATCGCCTAGCCCAACACCTCAAGCAAGCGGAGCCCAATCATGGAAAAACGCGAAGAACTTTACCGCGGCAAGGCCAAATCGGTTTACAAGACCGACGACGCCGACCGCTTGATCCTGCTGTTCCGTAACGACACGTCGGCGTTCGACGGCAAGCGTATCGAACAACTCGACCGCAAAGGCATGGTGAACAACAAGTTCAACGCCTTCATCATGCAGAAACTGGAAGAAGCCGGCGTGCCGACCCAGTTCGACAAGCTGCTGGGCGACAACGAGTGCCTGGTGAAGAAGCTGGACATGATTCCGGTCGAGTGCGTGGTGCGTAACTACGCTGCCGGCAGCCTGGTCAAGCGCCTGGGCGTGGAGGAGGGCATCAAGCTGGAGCCGTCCACCTTCGAGCTGTTCCTGAAGAACGACGAGAAGGGCGACCCCTTCATCAACGAATCCCACGTTGTCGCGTTCGGCTGGGGCACCGCCGAGCAACTGGTGGAAATGAAGAAGCTGTCGTTGAAGGTCAACGAAGTGCTGAGCAAGCTGTTCGATGACGCCGGCCTGCTGCTGGTCGACTTCAAGCTGGAGTTCGGCGTATTCCACGGCCAGATCGTGCTGGGCGACGAGTTCAGCCCGGACGGCTGCCGCCTGTGGGACAAGGAAACCCGCAAGAAGATGGACAAGGACCGCTTCCGCCAGGGCCTGGGCGACGTGATCGAAGCCTACGAAGAAGTTGCCAAGCGCCTGGGCGTGCCGCTGTAAGCGGCACGTTCACGCAAGCGCCTGATACCACGCGATTTTTTTGAAAAAAAGATTTGCGTTTTAAAAGAACGCTGGTATGATGCGCGGCATTGGAGAGATGCCGGAGTGGTCGAACGGGACGGATTCGAAATCCGTTGTACTGGCAACAGTACCTAGGGTTCAAATCCCTATCTCTCCGCCATATTGAAGGCCCCGAGCGCTGTATAGCCCTCGGGGCCTTTTTCATTTGGGGGAATTTTGGGGGAATGGGGGAGCGTGTATTTCCCCCAAGCGTTCGCTATCATTTCCCCCATGGCCTACTACGAGAAGCGCGGGGACGCCTGGCGCGCCCAGATCCGCCGCAAAGGATATCCAACCCTTTCCGCCACCTTTGATACCAAGGCAGAAGCCCAGCGATGGGCCGCTGAGATCGAAGGTGATATGTCGCGTGCGCGTTTTGTCGACATGCGCGAGGCCGAGAGCACCACGCTCGCTGAGGCCCTGGACCGCTACCTGTCAGAAGTCACTTCCACCAAGAAGGGCGCCAAGCAAGAGCAGGTCCGCATCAAGAAATGGAAAGAGCACAAGCTGGCCAGCAAGGGCCTTGCCGCGATCCGCTCGAGCGACATGGCCGCGTATCGCGATGCTGAGCTCAAGGAAGGGAAGTCGACGGCGACAGTGCGCCTCAACCTGGCGGTGATCAGCCATCTCTACACGGTGGCCACCAAGGAATGGGGTATCGAAGGACTGACCAACCCGTGCCGAGCTATCCGGATGCCCAAAGGCAGCAAGGAAAGGGATCGACGCCCGACGCCGGCCGAGCTCACCGCGCTGTACAAGGCAGCCGGCCAGATGAATGCCCAGCTTCCGGTGTTCATTGAGTTGGCGGTGGAGACGGCGATGCGCCGGTCTGAGCTGTTGATGCTGCGCCACGACCAGGTGCGCGGCAAAGTGGCCTATCTGGAAGAGACCAAGAACGGCGAGCGGCGTGCCGTGCCATTGTCCTCCCGGGCGATCGCTCTGCTGGAGGGGCTGCCCACGCCGATCGGTGGCGGCCGGTACTTCAACCTGGCCCTCAACACGATCAGCAACTACTTCCCCCGAGCCTGCATAGCCGCCGGGATTGAAGGCCTGCGCCTTCACGACTTGCGCCATGAGGCGACCAGTCGTTTCTTCGAGCGCGGCTTCACGATGATGGAGGTCGCGAGTATCACTGGTCACAAGACCCTGGCGATGCTCAAGCGCTACACACACCTAAGCCCGCAGGACCTCGCCGAGAAGCTCGGCTGAGGTCAGGCAACCCAGAGCGAGGGCGGATCTTTCCGCTTCCGCCCCGGCTTCGGCTTCTGGTGCTCCCCGTCCCGATACTCGCGCAGGAACTTGCGCACGTCCTCTTTCAGCCAGCAATGCCGGTTGCCCATCTTGAAGCTTCTGGGTAGCCACGGCACGCCGCGGCGAATCCCCTCCCTGATTGACGCCTCGGTGCGGCCCAGCAGCTTGGCCAAGCCCTCGACCGTCAACACTTCAGTTTCTTCGCTCATACCTTACTCCTAGCCTGACGCGTCAGGTTTTGGTTGTCACGCTGACCTGTCACGTCAGGTTCGTTTCGCTGGCGGTAGGGCTGGCTTCGACTCAATGAACGAGCTGGCAGAGTTCTCGCCGCCGATGTGGCGGAAATAGTCGATCTCGACCTTTGCGCTTTCAATCAGCACACGACTGATATCCGAGACTGACTGGGCGCGCTGAACCTCTTTGGCCAGGTTTTCGTCATCGGCCTCGCGCACTGCTTCTAGCTGGGCAAATAGATGGTCGCGAAGGTCGCTGAGCTTATTTTTCATTCCGGGTCTTCCTCTTGATCTCTTTTTTCAGTTCGTTCTGCAGATGGAGGATGTCAACGATCTCCTCCGGTAGGTCCTTGTAATGTTTGTTTCTGCGCAGCTGGTTTTCGGAGAATGTTCTGAGGCACAGGTTCTCCAGGATTGTGTTCCTTACGTTCCCGTCCTTGGCTGCGACAATCATTCCTTCTGGTACTGGTCCGTTGGCTTGCTCCCAAACGTGCGTGTGCAGGGGCTTCCAAACGTCGGGCTGGGCAACTTTTATCAGGATGTACCGACCCTTTCTGTGAGTTGCTCCTATTGGCCTAGGTTGCTGACCAGGCTGTATCCCAAGGGCCTCGCAGGTCGTAAGGAAGGTCTGCCTTGATATCGCTGATCGGTGTTCTTTCGTCTTCGTGATTCCGAAGCCGGCTGCCCTCAGCGTGATGGCCGTCTTTGTCCGGCCTGGTAGCAAGACGCAAAGTTGCTTGTTGGTTTTGCTGGGATAGAACTCGCGAAGAAGTGCATCTTCCGCCTCAGTCCAGCGCTTGACTGGCCCGCGCCTAGTCATGGCTTGCTCCGGCCTGTAGTTCTCCGATAACCGATTGGATGCCGGCCACATAGCTGCCTGGCCGGCCTGCAGTCGCGCCGTTCAATCGCTCTACCACTACCTCGACCGGAGAGCCTCGCAGCGAGGCGACCAAATCAATCGCCCAGTTCCTCGCTTCCAAGTACATGAAGCGATTGATGGGTCCGGCCAGAGGCTGTGCCCGGCCAGAAAATTTCCGGGCCGGCTCTGCAATCTGCGCAGATGGGAGCTTTGCAGCCGACCTCGATGCGACCGAGTTGATCTGCCCGCGACCCCGCTTGAGCCCCATCGATTCGATGATCTCCATCGCAGCTGGGCTGACATCGCGATGGCTCATGAGCACCCCCGGAAGTGGTCGGCCAGCACTCGGCGCCCGTCCAGGCCGCAGGCGGCGGACAGGTCGAGAACCTGTCCAAAGGTTGTCTCACGCTGCTGCAGAGCATCCCACAGCAGAAGCAGCAGGCCGGCCTGGCTCATGGCTGCTGCTCCTGCACCACCTGCTGCTGCATGGCCTGCACGCGAAGTGCGGTGTCGATCTCCTGGTCCAGCTCTTCGCCGGATAGCCAGTTATCGCCACGCACCACCAGCAGGTCTTCATCGGGGTCTTCGATGCGCTCGCGGTCACGCAGCAAGCGGTACCGGCGTGCGTCGGCCACCAGTTTGACGTGCTCGTCGATGCTGAACTCCTTGCAGAATGCCGGCTGGCCTTTCTCCGCCATGTAGCGCATCGCTTCGTTGATGTCGCTGTACTGCAGGTCTCCTTCGACCACAACGTTCCGCAGTGCTACCGACATGAAGTCCAGCACCTGCGCGTCACTCCAAGGCGCATACACGTACGCAGTCCCTTGCGAGCTCGCACCTATCAGGGATTGCTCAAGCTCTGCCTGCAGGTCGCCACCGCTGGCGCCGGCGATCACCGCCAGGCCGCGGCCGATCGATACGTGGGCACCGCGGAGGGCGAACGGCAGGATCTGCTCAAGGCTTCCACCCTCGGGCGCTTTCAAAACCAAGGTGATACGGTCAGGCGCTTGCATGTTGAACCCCCTTGGATTCTGCTGCCTGGGCCAGCGCATCGAGGAGGGCGTTGGCGCGGGCGCGTCCATCCAGTTCGTTGCGAATCGCGGTGATGATCAGGGAGTTCATCGAACGGTCGTCTGCGTCTGCTGCCGCTGCAACCTGGTCACGCATGCCATCCGGCAGTCGAACCACGAACTTGTCCGCCTCGCGGGAGCCGTATTCAAAGGCCATGGGCCACCTCCTTATTTACCTGCACGGCTTGTTCCTCAGCCAGCAGCTGGCGCCACTCCGATTCGGTGCGGTTGGCGTACAGCGGTTCGGACCGGTCGGGCTCAGGTTGATTTGCCGGCGCCGATTGCTGCAGACCGGCCTGGATGCGCTCGAAGATTTCCTCGCGGTGCACAGCTACGCCTTCCGGAGCTTCGATGCCGAGGCGCACCTGGCTGCCCTTCACGCCCAGCACAACAACGGTGATGTTGTCGGAAATCTTGATGGATTCGCCGATCTTTCTGGTGAGGATTAGCATGGTCAAACTCCTGTAGGGGTAGGGGTGATGACATTCACCACCCCTTGCGATCACTTGATGCCGATGAAGGGAAGAGGGGCTTGCCCGCCGGTATAGGTCGGCAGCTTGCCGTCCCACTTCTCAACGGCGTTGAGGGTCACCACGTCGGGATTGGCACGCAGCGCCTGGGCGCGGACCTCGATCGCCTTGGCATCTGCCTGAGCAATCAGCAGCTTGGCGTCGGCCTCGCCTTGGGCGCGAGCGCGCTCCTTGTCTGCCTCGGCCTTGGCCTGTGCGACCTCATTACGGCGCTGTTCAGCCATCTGGGTTGCCTGGATCTTGGCATTGAGGCTGTTGGTCACTTGAGGCGGCAGGGCCAGATCGGAGGCGTAATAGATCCGCTCGAGGTTGATGCCGATTGGCGCAACCTGGGTGCGCACACGCTTTTCCACCGCTGTGAGGAGGTCGGCCTTGCCTGCGCCGTACACGCTTTCCACCGGGAGGGTGGAGGCAACGTCATTGAAAGCGTCGCGGACCATGTTGCGCAGGAACTTGTTGGTGATCTCGTCTATGCCGGCGCGGTACTTCTGGAACAGGGTGGTGACCTTGTCCGGAGCGACTGCATAGGTGATACCCACGTCGCCGCCGACCTTCATGCCCTCGACGGTTTGGAAGGTGATCGTCTCGTCGCCAGTCCAGGTCTCGGTCTGGGTAAAGGTCGGGAACAGGTATAGCTCTTCGTTGATGCCAACCCAGTACTTGCCGGTGCCGACTTCCTTGAGCTCAACGCCCTTTTCCGAGCCGTACAGGTTCACGATGACGCCGACGTTGCCAGCCGGAACCTTTGAGCATCCGCCCAGGACGGCGAGAGCACACAGCGATACAGCAGCGAGTAAACGCTTCATTGGTCTTCCTCATTGGTGATTGCCGCAGAAGCGCGGCGCTTGTTGAAAAGGTGGTAGGCGAGGGCGATCGACCCGATCAGCCAGATGGCGATCAGTGCCAGGCCGATAATCACCAGGGCGTCGGATTCGCTGCTGACCAGGGATGGCGCGATGAAGCGCAGTACTGCCAGCGAAATGATCGCGTACAGAAATGCGCAAGTCAGATTGATCAGCAGGTCCAGCGTTCTGATTGAGGGTGGTTTCATCACTTTCTCCAGGGCGAGCAAAGGCCCGCCGCGTTTGTTGGCTTTCGCAAAAATCAGGGTTGGATCAGGTCAGGTGGCTAGTTTCACGCCACCGCCAGGGCGCATTCAGCGCGCCGGGTTGCTACTCGTAATTCCACTTTCCGGCCTTGACCGCCGCCTCGACGTATACGGGTGAAATCGTGGTCATCACCGATCATTCCGTGAATGGCCATGATCACTGCTAGGGTAGTAGCTGCTGGATTGATCAGTCCGCGCTTGAACGCCTCAAGAACCAAGGCCCGAATACTTCCAGCCCCTAATTTCAAACGCGCACTTTCCAAGCGCTTTTTGAGAGTTGCCGGGCTGATATTCATCTCTCTGGCAGCCTCTTTAACTGTCCGGTCGTTCGCGCAGTGCAGTACGCCTTCAAGCTCACGTGGGGCGAGCAAGCCTTGGATTCCATGCCAATTACCAACAGTCATTTCCATATCGCCACCCGAGAGTGTGTTCGTCGTTGGGAAGGAAATTATCAGCGGTTATACAATCGGTCAATAACCTGCGGTCATATTTTTTCAGGTGACGTAAAAAAGCCCGGGGTCTCCGGGCTTAGAAGTGCGTTAGCGACGGCGTGATCTGCGGACTGTGGACCACCAGAAGACCCGCCCCAGCATCTTGACCTCTCGCTGCCAATCCTCGGCGCTCATGATCTCGTCCGGATACTCGTGACTGTTCTCGCTGCTGATACGTACCGCCCCATGGGGTAGGCGGTAGAGGTACTTTACCCTCAACATGCCCCCATGATTGAAGGCGTAGATGTCGCCGTCATAGATCAGCGTGTCGCTCATATCGAAGCCAATAGCTGCGCCATCAAGAATCAAACGCTCCATGCTTGAGCCTTTGATCCGAGCGACTGCGGCGCTGTTGCTATTCACGCCGGCGGCGCGAAGGGTGTCTTTGCTGAATCGCAGTTGTCTGCCGGCGATTTCCGCGACCTCAGTCATTCCATTTCCACCAGCAAACTCAACCTCTGCAAAGTAAGGCACCTCTACCTCATCGCTATCGACGGGGTCACCGTCCTCCCAGGCGGAAAGCGAACCGAGCAGCTCCATGTCGTCGCCCTTTCTAGGCTGCGTGGTCTCGACGCCCAGTTGCGATGGTCCAGCAGCATTGGGCAAAGCATCCCCGAGCTCTTTCGCAAGACGAGGGCTGAAGTCCTCCACTGACACGTTGAGGGCTTTCGCGAAGCCGAGCGCGATAGGCAGGTTCAGGGCGTTTACCCCGTTCATGTACATCGAAACGGCTGACTGGGTGATGCCTAACTTTTCGGCAAGGCTCATCTGGCTGAGCCCGTGATTGCTCTTGCTGGCCAGGTAGACGGCCTTCAGGGCCTGGCATTCAGCGAGCTCTTCTGGAGTGAGGGTGCGCTTTTTCATACCGTCCATTGTATAACCGTAGATTATGGGCGACAAATACCGCAGGTATTTACAAAAGAATCACCGCAGGTTATTTTTCCCGGTAATAGCCACTTTCAGGTAGCCCCATGACGCCTGTATCTCTAACCCATTTCGTTGACTGCCGAGGACAGAAAGATGCTGCGCGGCGTCTCGGGCTTTCACAGGCAGCGGTAAGCAAAGCTGTCCGATCTGGAAGAACCATTTACGTTGTCAGCCTCGGGGCTGATCGCTGCGCTGCATTTGAAATCCGGTCATTTCCTGCCGTAGGAGCAAGCGGCAAGACCCTTGCCGACCTTGAAGAAATGATCACAGTTTCTGTGCAATCGGCACAGCCTCTCCATGGATCTGTTCATTCATACAGTGCTGAGGTTTTGCCGTGAGCTTGGACACCGAGAGCAAATGCAGTGACTTCGGTGTCACCTGCCGAGCGCTTCAAGGATTCTCTTTGCCTAAAGGGCCTCTTGCGGGCCTTCCAATGGCGACCACTTGTCGCTTGAATCATTCGACAAAAATTCAAGCGCATTTTGCGCTTTCAAAGGAGTGTGAAGTGCGCGAGCAATCATCTAGTCCGCCCGCCCGCCCAGGGTAAAGGCGCCTAATTTTGTGATTTGGACAAGAACAATCCTCTTCGTCCAGGCACAAAAAAACCCGCTTGCCGGCGGGTTCTTTAAATCCAGTCCCTTGCAGGGGACCTTCTTGAAACGTCTTTCATTAGGAGACGGCGATATGTCGCACCCAAAAAATACCACCGCGCAATCATCGGTGCAAGCAATCCTCACCACCAAGGTGGGGTTCTTGAATGCTCCAATCAGCCCAGTTGCCGACCAGTTGCTCAGCGTTGATGCTGGGATGAACGCCGAAGACGCTCTGCGCGCGGCCCGTACCCTGTCTTCCGGCCTGAGCCAACTCTGCCAACACATGCACGACAGCCTGAACATGGGTGAGATGGCGTACTGTGATGGCATGGCCGCCCTGAGCTTCCTGGGAGAGACCGTAAGCGCATTGGTTTGGTCGGTTGAAAAGAGCGTTGCCGCCGCTGCGGGCCGCGGGGGTGAGCAATGAGACCTCAAGCCGAAACTCTTTCGAGCCCGTTCGCCACGTATGGCCTGCACGATGTGCTTGAGGCTGCTGGAGATATTCCCGTTCATGAATCCTTGGGCGCCGCCACCGATCGCCTTGAGGCCGTTTTGGCCGGCCTGCGTGAGCTGATGCAGGACCCTACCGTCACGCAGCACGCCACACTCGTATTTTATGCAGCGGAGTCAGCGCTGGCGCTCGTTTATGCAGCGCATGCCGGCGTTGATCCGGAGATGGAAGGCGCGCCACAAAACAGCACCTTACCCGAACGTGGTGCGCCACCTGTCGATGGCCCCTGCAGAACAATAGGTGAACGCCTTGTTCTTGCTCGTGCATGGGCGGGTCTGACCCAGTCCAAGCTGGCGAAGAAGATTGGCATCGAACAGGCATCAATCTCGCAGCTTGAGAGGGGGGAATCCCAGCGCAGTACGTACGTTGCAGAAATGGCTCGTGCTTGCGGCGTTAGCACGGACTGGCTGGCCTTCGGATCGGAGGCGTCAGCATGAGCCATTCAACTAGCCAAGTTATCCCAGCATGGCAGGGCGGCGGAGCGCAATGTGAGATCGTCTATGACGTAACCCTCACCGCCGCGGAAATCTCACGCTTCAACGAAGCCCGCGAGGCGTTCCGGGCCATCAAAAGCCTGTATTGGTCGAAGGTTGTCCCTGGTCTCGGCGGCTTTGATAACCCCGTAGTGTGCGAGCTTGAGCGCCTTATGGAGCGTGTCGTCTTCGACACGCGCAACTTCCTCTACCCCCATCGTGACGCTGCAGCCTCCCACGAAGCAAAAGATGTGGGAGGTGCGGCATGAATCTGCCTTCTACCGCCTTCACCACCATGGACACCCCTGAGCTGCTGGCGCTCGTCAATGAAGCCCGCGCTGCGTTCGGCGAAGGGGCGGTCCGTCATAACGATTTCGTTGCTCGCTGCAAGGATGAGCTCGACGGGGAGCACTACGAAACTTTCGTAGTGCAAAATTTGAACAACACGCAGTCCGAAGGGCTTCGACTCACCGCTGACCAATGCAAGCTGGTCGCCATGCGCGAGTCGAAGGGCGTGCGCCGTCGCGTGCTTGCTCGACTGAACGAACTGGAGGGGCAGCAGGCCCGACCGATGACCCAGGCCGAGCTCATTGCCGCCAGTGCGAACCAGCTGGTCGCCATCGAGCGGCAGCAGGCGGCCCACCAGGTGGCGCTGGAGCGCGTCGAAGATCGCACGACCAAGCTTGAACAGGTCCGCTATCTCGATTCCGTGCCCAGCGGCTTCGAGACCATCACCACGATCCGCGACCGCATCAACAATCGCCATGGCCTGCCGGCCTGGGTGGTCAACGCGGTGATGCGTGAAGTGTCAGGGGCACCGCTGCCATTTGCCATGGTGCGCAGCCGCCATTCCGACGAAGGGGGGCAGCCTTTCGCGATCTGGCCCAAGCCGGCAATCACGCGCCGATTTGACCAGTTCGTGGAGCAATGCGCGTACGTCACATCCGAGCGTGCAACCCATCCGGAGATCCCACAAGGGCGATTCAAGATCAACCCGAGGGCGCCGCAATGACCGACAACGTGATTCCTCTGTTCGGCCGGGAGCCCACCGATCCGGTGGTGATCAACGAGGCGTATTTCGAACCATTGACCAACGACCAGCTCGCGTACCGGGCCTGGAACCACTGCGACCTGGCTGAGGAAATCTTCTTCTCGGATGAGGCAGAGGAAGACTCTCTGCGAGAAGCCAAGTTTGAAGTGCTCATGGCTCAGTGGGCTTTGCGGGTGCTGGTTCGGCGACTAACCGGGTTCCCTGCCCTTGAGCTTCGGGAGCAGGTGAACAAGGCGTTTCTTGAACGGCTTGCAATCGATCCGGACGGACTGGCTGCAGCGACTGAGCCCTGCGGCGGCGAATCGTTGGTGATGGACCCATGGCCCAGTTACGCCGGGGCTCGAAATTTGCCTGAGCGCGAGCGGTGGGTGGTTTACAGCACAGCCAAGGCATATCGGGTCGCGCTGGAAGAGCAGGGCATCGCGGTGGCTGAACCCTACGACCAGTTTGTCCAGCGGATCACCGCTGAGTTGGAGATCTGAACCCATGAGCATGGAATTGATGGTCAAGGCCATGAAGACCAAGGTCGGCAACCCGCTGCGCAAGCTGGTGCTGATCAAGCTGGCGGACAACGCCAGCGACCAGGGCGAGTGCTGGCCGTCTTATCAGCACATTGCCGATCAATGCGAGATCGCACGCTCGACCGTAAAAGCGCACATCCGCGAGCTTGAGAAAGCAGGTTTGGTGCGCCGAGAGTTTCGTCGTATTGGCGAACTGAACCAGTCGAACCTGTTTCACCTGAACCTACCTGATGGGGCGGGAGCTGCCCCAGTCGGTGGGGCGGCAGAAATCCTAGGTGGGGCGGGAGAAAACCCAGGGGGTGGGGCGGCAGCTGCCCCCAGAACCAGTCACCTTTCTGAACCAGTCAAGGAACCTAAACCTAAGTGCACTTCGGTGGCGGATGGGTTCGAGCAGTTCTGGAAGCTGTACCCGAAAAAGAAGAGCCGGAAGGACGCACTGAAGGCTTGGAGCAAGATCAACCCTGACGCAGAACTGCAGGCCGTGATGATCACCGCTCTGGCCCAGCACTGCGTGTCGCGGGATTGGACCAAGAATGCCGGCCAGTACGTGCCGATGGCCTCCACCTGGCTCAACGGCGAGCGCTGGCACGACGTTCTGCAACCAGCTGGCGCAGCTGCCCAAGGCAGCGCATTCAACAACCTTCCGCAGCACACCGATGACATGTACCAGGAGAGCCACGATGGCCGCTCGAATTTCTGATCTTTTCCACCGTCGCCCCTTCATGCGCATCTTCTCCGGCGAGTGCGCCGTGCACGGCCAGGTCGACATGACCGAAGTCGAGCAGCTGGACGGCTCGATGCTGGCGCGTGGCTGCAAGCGCTGCGCCTGGGAGGCATTGCACACCACGCGTCGCGACTCGGCTGAGCGCGCTCTGGCCACCGCCCAGCACAAAGTAGAGAAAGCCAACGAGGCCTTGATCGCTGCCGGTATCACGCCTCGCTTTGCTGGCGCGACCTTCGACAACTACCAGGTCGATGGAGACCCGCAGCGCAAGGCACTGGCGAAATGTCGGGCGTATGCTGAGCAGTTCCCGGCCAACTACCGCGCTGGCCGGTGCCTGCTGCTGACCGGCAACGTCGGTTGCGGCAAGACCCACCTGGGCAGCGCAATCGTCCGCGCGGTGGTGGCCGACCGCGGCGAGGCGCTGATCATTCCGGCTGGCGACATCGTGAGCATTGCCCGTGCGTCGATGACGCCTGGCTCTGGCTACACCGACCGTGACGTGGCAGTCCATCTTGGCGGCCTGGACCTGCTGGTGATCGATGAGATCGGTGCGCAGAAGGGCAGCGAGTACGAGCTGGGCCTGCTGCACAGCATCATCGACCGCCGGTATCAGTCCGTGCTGCCGACTGTGGTGATCAGCAACTTGAACGCTGACGGCCTCAAATCCTACATTGGCGAACGCGCCCTTGACCGATTGCGTCAGAACGGCGGGCAGCAAGTCGGGTTCACTTGGGAATCGAAGAGGGCTGCGGCATGAGGGCTCTCTACAGCGACGAGGCTGAGCACGGGGTGCTTGGTGCGGTCATTTACGCTTCGCTGCAGCAAGACGAAGGCCTGGTCGAGGACATGCTCGGCCAGATGACCTCGGCCGACTTCTATCACGCCGACAATGCGGCCCTGTTCGAGGCCATGCTGGAGTGCCGCGAGCAAGCCATGCCCATCGATCCGGTGACCTTGGGGGCAGTTCAACGGCTGCTCCCGGGTGGCGACAACGTCATGGCCTATGCCGCTGAGCTGGCCAGCAAGGTGCCTTCTCTGGCCAACTGGAAGGCCTACGCTAAGCATGTCAAGGAATGGGGCGTGATTCGGCGCATTCTTGACGTGGCAGGCGGCGCGCAGGAAATGGTGCAGGCCGGGGCACCTACCGGCGAAGTAATCGCCGCTGCCCAGCAGGCCATAGCAGACCTGCGCAATCTTGATGGCGAGGCCAAGGGTTACAAGCGGCTGGATCAATGGATGGGAGATGCCGCCGACCTGGTGGATGAAAAGCATCGAGGGGTGGCGCCGAAGTGGCCCTCCACGGGGCTCGAAAAGCTGGATGAGCTGGTCCAAGGCCTTCGCCCGAAGAAGGTGACCGTAATCGCCGGCCTGCCGGGCAGTGGCAAGACCACCCTGGCCCTGCAGATCGCACAGCACAACGCCGTCAAGGAGCGGAAGCCGTGGCTGGTGTTCTCCATCGAAATGCCCGGCGAAGAACTGGGGCTGCGCGCTATCGCCTCGCTTGGAGGGGTGGCTCTGCACAAGCTGGATAACCCGGCCCAGATGCGCGAAGACGACTGGGCCAGGATGAGCGGTGCCGTAGGATTGGCCCTGGAAGCCCCGCTCTTCGTCTGTGACGACCCGGTGCAGACGCCGTCCACTATTCGCGCCACGGCTCGGCAGTGCCAGCGCGAGCACGGACTGGCCGGCATCGTGGTCGACTACCTGACCCTGGTGCGCAGCGAGCGTGGTGGCCGATCTCGTACCGAGGAAGTGGGCAAGATCAGCAAGGCCCTGCTGCAGCTGGCCAAGGAAATGGCCATCCCGGTCATTGAGCTGGCCCAGCTGAACCGTGACTCAACCAAGCGCCCTGGGAAGAAGCCCCAATCCAGCGACCTGCGCGACTCTGGTGAGATCGAGGCCGACGCCAGCTGCATCCTGATGGTGCATCGCGACATGGATACGGAGCAGGGCCAGAACGGTCTCACGGAGATCCTGATGACCAAGTGTCGCCATGCGCGGGTTGGCAGCTGCATCGTCCAGCAGGAGGGGCAGTATGGCCGTTTCGCCACCTACGCCGGTTCGCTGCCCAGCGATGATGAGGTCGAGGCTGGGCGTGGCAGCTACGCCCAGCGCTACAAGGGGGCCGACCTGTGACCGAGCCAATCAAGATGGCGCCATGCCCATTCTGCGAAGGTCCGCCCTGCATCACGGCCAAGGATGAAGCCGGTACCGAAATTTCTGAGGGCCACACCTTCGACCCCTCTGACGAGTTCCCGATGGTCTCGGCGCACGTCTGGTGCCACGACTGCGGCGCGCAGGGGCCGAACATCGACACGCTGACCCTGGGCTCGTTCGAGTGCCTGTATGACCTGCAGGTGGCGGATGTGATGCGGATCGCTGTCGAGAGCTGGAACAACCGCCACGCGAAGGCCCGCGCCTGCTATGACGTTGGCGATCAGAAGGGCCTGAACCTATGGCCGAGGAGGGACGCATGAGCGACACCAAGACCCTCACCGTTACCCTCAGTGACGCGGAGATCCGCCGGCACGCTGCTGGTGAGGTCTTCCAGCTGCGCGACACCCGCCACCGGGAGTTGCGGTTCCGTTTCTCGACTGTGGACCGTTCCCGCGGCGCCTGGCACGTCGTGGTGCGTGGGCGCTGGGGCAAGGCTGGCGATTACCCGGGCATCAACACCAAGACCATGCTGACCACGCTGCCAGCGATCCTGGCTCGTCGTGCCGCCGATGCCGACGCCAAGTCCACCACCACCAGCTGGGCCACGGTGGGCGATGTGCTGGCGTGGTACCGCGATCGGATGAACCGTGACCGTGGCCTGTCGGCCAAACGCAAGGCCAGCGCCAAGTCAGCGCTTGATCGCCACCTGGTGCCGCGCCTTGGTGACTTGCCGCTGGTCGAGACCAACAAGCAGGCGATCGACCAGCGCCTGATGTGGCCGCTGCAGGAGCGCTATGCCCTGTCCTTCGTGCGCTCGGTCTACGGCGTCCTTTCGGTCGCGTTTCGCCAGGCCCTGCGTCTGGACATGCTGCCAGCCAATCCCATGGCCTCGCTGAAGTTCACCGACTTCGTGCGAACCCGGATCAGGCCGCGACCGGCGCGACTGCGCGGGGATGATGTGCCGGCCCTGCTGGCGGTGATGGCCGAGCGCTTCGAGGTGGAGCCGGCGGGCTGCATGCTGGCCCTGATGATGCTGTGCCACGGTTCGCGGCTGGGTGAGACCCGGCTGGCGCGCTGGCGCAATGTCAACCTTGAGTCGAGGCGCTGGTTCATCCCGGCGGGTGACACGAAGACCAAGGCCGAGCACACGCTGCCGCTGACCGCCCAGGCTTGCGCACTGCTCCGCCGGTACCAGCGCCTGCAGGCCGCCCAGGGTTACACCGGCCTGCTGTTGTTCCCGGGCAGCCACGGTGCACCGCTGAGCCCGAGCAAGGCCAACACCTTGTTCACCGATCTGGCCAAGGGCGAGTGGTCAAGCCATGACCTGCGCAAGGTGGCCCGCACAGCGTGGACCGACCTCGGCGTGGATTACATGGTGGGCGAGCTGCTGCTGAACCACGCCATGAAGGATCTCGACGCCACCTACATCCACACCACGGCCGAAGGGCTGAAGCGTCAGGCTCTGGAGGCCTGGCACCAGCACCTCGACGGGCAGGGGTTCGCCGTCATTCACACCGAGACATTGCTGGGACAGAAAACCGGGCCTGTAGCCGTTGACGCCACTACCTGGGCGGGTTGCGGCACCTCACAGCATCCATCCCAAGGGAGGATGTTTAATCAAAAATTCAAGCGAGGAGATGGCCATGAGTAACGTCGCTGCGGTCATGCCGCACAAGATCCTGACCCCGGTGGAGCGGGAATTTCTAAAGAAGGGCAACCGCATGATGCTGGACAAGCCCAATGGCCGTATGGGCGCTGCTGCTCTGATGGACATCGTGGTGGACTGGCTTGGTTCGCGGGCCAGCCATGGCTTTGAGCAGTACGCCAAGGCCTGGATCATCCAAGGTGGGGCCAAGAACAAGCACGCCTATATGCTGCTGTGCGAACTGTTCGGCCTAGACACCGACCCAACGCCCCGGAGGGCTGCATGAAGAAACGAACCTACGTGGACAAGGCCCTCGGCGACACTGAGTACATGCTTGAGCAGTGGGGTTGGTGGCGGATGTGCGAGATGGGGGTACCTCGCTACGTGTCACCGCTATACGCGCTTATGCGCGACAACGTGCCCAGCGAGGGCGGTATTCGGCAGCACGTCATCACCGACGATCTGGCGCTGATCATCGATGGCGCCGTGGCCAGGCTGACAAAGCGCAACCAGCAGATGGGTGACTTTGTGTGGGCCTACTACGGCTCAAAGCACCCGGCTATGCGAGTCGGAAGGGAGGCGGGCATGTCTGAGCGAAAGGCAAGGGAGATTATCAAGGCTGGTGTGGCATGGATCGATTGCGCGCTCGAAGAAATCCGAGTGGCTGCGTAAAAAGTTCTATGCGGGCGGATAAACACCTGTTTTCATAGCAGCGTGTCCAGCTTGCAAGCAACGTGACACCTACAAACCCTAGCTATCTCGCTGGGGTTTTTTTATTGGTTTTTTGTAGCGCAGCGGAACGAATTGATGGCACTCTGATTCTGATAGCTTTCTGAGAAAAAACCATCAGGACTCCGTGATCATGAAAAAAATTATCGCTGCTGCCGTGTTTTCACTTTTGGCCTCTGGAGCCCAAGCCGCTGATCTATCCGGCGCTATCGGTGCTACAAGCCAGGGCGGCTTGACCGCTCGTGCAGCAGTAGGCTTTAACTGGGATAAGAGCTGGTTAGAAAGCAGCACTGGCCGCCTAACCGGTTATTGGGATGCTGGCTACACCTATTGGGAAGCTGGGGACGCTTCCGGTGGAGCCCACTCGCTGTCATTCTCCCCTGTGTTCGTTTACGAGTTTGGCAACGGCAACGTTAAACCCTTCATCGAAGCCGGTATCGGTGTTGCGGTGTTCTCTGGCACTTCCGCAGGTGACCAGAATTTTGGATCGTCCTTCAACTTTGAAGATCGCATTGGGGCAGGCTTGAAGATCGGCGAGACGCAAAAGGTTGGCATCCGAGCGATCCACTATTCCAACGCTGGCATCAAGCAACCGAACGACGGCATCGAGTCATACTCGCTGTTCTACAGCCACCGAATTTGAAGGCTTTCCCCCTCTTGCCCGCTCAGTGCGGGCTTTTTTTTATGTTGTTGATCTGCGGCTTTTATCTCCGGGCTGACTCATTGAGTATTAGCCGCTCCTGGCAGGAGTGATGACATGCCTAAAGTTTTTGTGAGAACATCGAATTCCGAGCTTTTGCATAGCCGTAGCAGTCTATGTTGGCTAGTTCGGAATACCCGGTCGCGAGGCCGGGTTTTTCATTGAAGCCTCGGGACCTGCCGGGGCTTTCTTCGTTCTGGAGGATGCATGGAAAAGCTACAACTCGACGTAGAGGTTGAGGACGCCGCTGATTTCCTGCGCCCTCTGGCTGAGGCGCTCAGGTCACTTGAAAAGTTTCCCGAGTTGCCGCTGCAGGTCTTTCGTGACCTTGTCGCCAACAGCCTTCACGAGCTTTCCGTAAGTCTCGACAGCACCGCACTTGCCGCAGGTGATCTTCGAGTTGTTGTTCGGCCTAGACGGAATATCGAACTTGTCACTGCCGCACTTCGCGCACTTGAGGGTTACATTCATCGTTTTTCGCTCCCTGAAAAGTTTTGGATGGAAGCCCGACGATAGCACGTAGCCACCTTTTTCTCGTACTCGAGGGCTCGCCATTTCGGCGGGCCCTCTTGTTTCCGGAGCACCCCTATGGCCGAACCAAGTACCGGCGCCCTCGCAGTGACCGGCCTACTTGCCAGCGTCAGCCTGGGTGCTGCCTTCCCGCAGTTGGACCTGGCCACGCTCGTCGGCTCTTTCGGCGGGGCTTTCTTCTACGTCGTATTCGCCAAGGACATGAGCACCTGGCGCCGGATCGGCTACCTGCTGACTGGCTGGATCGGTGGCTACTTCGGTGCTGCCGAATTGATGGGCTGGGCTTGGACCAAGACAGCAGGGTTCAGCGCCTTCGTGTGTGGCGCTCTGTGCGTGATCACGTTCTCTGGCCTCATCGAGTGGATGCAGACCGGCCAGCCGCCAAGGTGGTGGGCTTGGTTCTTCCGCCTCCGGGCCAGGAAGGAGGGTTGAATGGCCGCTGTTATTCAGGCCGCATTGTGCGCCGTCATCTTCGTGATGATTGGACTGCGCTATCGGCCTTATCCCGATGCCCGCTACAAGCTGGGCGTGTCCCTGATGGCCTGGGCCGCATGCGCGGTCACAGGAATGCAGTGCGTGAGCCTCATAGGCCGCATGGTGCTGCATGACGAGTTCGCCGACGTGTCCTGGTTCAACACTGCGTTCTACCTGCTGGCCGCCATGCTGGTGTGTCGGGCCAAGGGGAACGTGGCCAAGATCGTGCGGGTTGAATGATCCGCGCCACGAATTCGACATGCGCCGTTTCGTGGCGCGAACGCAACTAACAGATGCCTAGCTTCCAGGCCTTGTCGAGAATGGAGATCGCCAGCCTTTTTCCTTTGCGGCGGTCTGCTCTAGTTGGTGTATCCGGAAATCAAGCCGCATGACTACTAATGGGTCAATTCCACTCGAGTGATCATGCAGCATGCTGGATAGCCGCTTTAGTTGTTCGACCAGATCTAAATGCTTTCTGGCGAGATCCTTTTTTCCTTCCATAGCGTCTTGCTCCATAAAGCCTTTCAATCAGCATAGAGGTTCACCCATGGACAACCAGCACAAGAAGATTACCGGTTACCGCGATCTCACCCAGAGTGAGATCGACGGAATGAATTCCATCAAGGCTTTTGATGGCTGAAGCTGGCGAATTGTTCAAGCAGATCGGCCAGATCGAAGGTGTGGACCAGCGCACCTTGGCCCTGGCCAAGACCAACCTGCAGCAGGGCTTCATGTGGTTTGTGCGCTCGATCGCCAAGCCGGCTGACCCTTTCAGCTAATGGCCAAGGCGCCTTACACACCCTGCAAGCTCTACGTGGACGGCGCTGACGGCATCGCGGTTGGCGACTTCATCACCACCGCTGCCGGTTCGGCGTACTTGGTGCAGACGCTGCGGGTGAACCGCAAGCGGCCAGAGCGCAAGCACATGGACTGCCTGCGCTGGCCGATCACCGAGGTGCCGCCTGACGCGCGGTGCTACCAACTGACCTGGTACCGGAGATGACGAGTGTCCTGCAGTGGATGCGCCGCCCGGCGCGAGTGGTTAAACAAATGGGCCAAGGTGGCATATGAGCGAGCAGCAAGCCTATTCCGAACAAATCCAGAAGCTGGGCGCGAAGAAGGGCGACCTTCTGGTGATCAGCGTTCCATTCCCAATCAAGGCGGAGCAGCGCGAGCGGCTGACTCAGCATCTGGCGGGGACGGCTGATCGACTCCAGTGTGAGCTGGTCGTGCTTGAGGCGGGCATCACTGCCCAGCTGCAGCCAAGCGTGAGCGAGCTTCTGGCAGAGCAGCAGAAGCAGACCGCACTGCTCGAGCAGATCGCAACCCAGAACTTGGCACTGATCGAAGCGCTGGCCGAGGGTGAAGGTGCTGACCCTGACGCACAGCCATCCACCTACCTGGACGGCTCGCCATGCCGTTGAGGCCCCAGCGTCCATGCCGGACTCAGGGATGCAGGTCGCTGCACCGGAATGCCAACGGCTACTGCGATGGCCATGCCGAACTGGCTGCCGAACAGGCCAAGGCCTGGGCGACGCGTAAGGGGTCTGGCCGTGGTGGTCGCCCCTGGCGCCGCAAGCGTGAGCGAATCCTGAAGCGAGACCAGTACCTCTGCCGGTGCGATGACTGCACCCAGCTAGGTCGCATCCGCGAAGCTCATGAGGTTGACCACATCGTGGCCCTGGCCCACGGCGGTACTGACGATGACGACAACCTTCGGGCGATCAACCGTGACTGCCACAAGGCGAAGACGCAGAAAGAATCCCGACAGCATCGATAGATAGAACATGCAACCAATACCCAACCTCAGCGGCTACTACGCAACTGAGGGCGGGGAAGTTGCGTCTGTGCGGTCTGGATCTGTCCGGGTTCTCAAGAGCCAGGTGTACGATGGCTACCATCGCGTCACATTGACGGTTCGAGTCAATGGCAAGAAGGAACGTCATCGCTTCGAAGTGCATCGACTCGTGCTTATGGCGTATGCAGGCTTGCCGCAAACTGACGGCCTTGAAGCGCGCCACTTGAACGGTGTGAGCGAGGATAACCGTCCGGTTAACTTGGCGTGGGGTACCAGGCGACAGAACCTAGAGGACGCCATCAAGCATGGTACTCGCGGACCAGGAATGAAGGCTCTGCATCGACGCCTTACTGACCAACAGGTGGTTGAGATAAGGCAGAGGAGAGCTGCAGGCGAGTCGCCGAAGGCTCTGGCCGAGGAGTACGGTGTACACCGCGAATACATCCCCAAGATCGTCAGCGGTAAGGCTTGGAGCTGCATACCGATCAAGGTGGGGGTAGGGGTCTAGTGAAAGTTCACACCTTTCCGCTCGGACACCGCGCCCTCAGCTTTTTTTCCACTTCCGCAAAATTCAGGTTTTCAAAATGGCCCGACCGCGCAAGCCGACCAACGTGCTTGAGCTGACCGGTGCGTTCAAGAAAGACCCCCAGCGTCACCGTGAGGATGCCGAACCGGTGGGTGAGCTGACCGCACCGCCGGCTCACATCAACGGAGCAGTGCTCCACGCCTGGAAGGAGATTGCGAAGTACGCCCCGCGGGACGTGCTGACCAACTCCGACCGACTCAGTCTGGAACTGGCCGCCAACCTGCTGGCCCAGTTCCGCAACGACCCACTCGATTTCCCTGCCGCCAAGCTAGTGCGCCTGGAGGCCATGCTCGGCAAGTTCGGCATGACGCCGGCTGACCGGTCCAAGGTGGGCGGGGGTAAAAAAGACGCGCCGAAGGGCAATGCATTCGCGGAGCTGTGATGGCCAAGGTGAAATTTCCGCTGATGAAGGCGGCCGAAAAGTACGCCAAGGATGTCGTCGCCGGGAAGATCCTCGTCTGCAAATGGATCCAGCTGCTGGCCCAGCGTCACCTCGACGACCTGGCTGCCTCAAAGCGCAAGGACTTTCCGTACAAATTCGATCCCGCCAAGGCGGAGAAAGTCGCCAAGTTCCTGCAGCTTCTGCCGCACACCAAGGGTAAATGGGGCGGAAAGAAGCAGCTGATCAAGCTGGAGCCCTGGCAACTTTTCTCGGTTTGCGTGCCGTTCGGCTGGGTCCGCAAGAAGGATGGCACTCGGCGTTACCGGACGATTCTGGTGTTCGTACCCAGGAAGAACGGCAAATCGATCATCGGCGGCGGCGTGGGTCTGTACATGTTCGTCGCCGACGGAGAGTTCGGCGCCGAGGTCTACTCTGGAGCGACCACGGAGAAGCAAGCCTGGGAGGTGTTCAGGCCGGCCAAGCTGATGGTCGAGCGTACCGACGACTTGCGAGAGCACTACGGCGTCGACGTGAACGCTTCCAACATGGTCGTTTTGGCCGATGGGTCGCGATTCGAACCGGTCATCGGGAAGCCTGGCGACGGCTCTTCACCGTCCTGCTCGGTGGTCGACGAGTACCACGAACATCAAGATTCGACGCTCTACGACACCATGGAAACCGGCATGGGCGCCCGCGAGCAGCCAATCATGCTAGTCATCACCACTGCTGGGTCCAGCATCGGCGGGCCTTGCCACCAGCTGATTCGCGACTCCGAGCGGATGCTGGAAGGGGTCATTGAACGTCCGGATCTCTGGCCCGCGCTCTACACCATTGACCATGGCGATGACTGGACCAGCGAGATCGCGCTGCGCAAGGCGAATCCGAACTTCGGCATTTCGGTCGGGGAGGACTTTCTGCTGGCCCGCCAGCGTGACGCGATGCAGTCGGCTACCAAGCAGGCCACCTTCCGCACCAAGCACCTGAATGAGTGGGTAGGCGCCAAGAATGCCTGGCTCAACATGCTGCGCTGGAAAGAGGCCCCGGTCAGGAAGAGCCTTGCAGAACTGGAGGGCCGCCCGTGCTACGGCAGTCTCGACCTGGCGAGCAAGATCGACATTGCTGCGAACCTGCTGATCTTTCCGCCCCATGGCGACGATCCGTTCTGGCATATCCACGCCAGGTACTACCTGCCAGAGGCGCGGGTGCTGGAGGAGCTGGACAGCAACACCGCGCGGTACCGCGAATTCGATGCTCTCGGTCTGCTGACCCTGACCGACGGAGAGGTCACTGACTTCGAAGTCATCAAGGAGGACATGCGAGAGTTTGCCGGTCGCTTCGACATCCGGGCCTACGCCTACGACCCATGGCAGGCCACCCAGCTGGCTCAGGAAATGGACGCCGAAGGTTTGCCGATGGTGGAGCTGCGCCAGACAGTGCAGAACTTGAGCGAGCCCATGAAAGAGGTCGAGGCTCTGGTGCTGCAGCGCAAGCTGGCCCACGGTGACTGCCCGGTGCTGACTTGGATGGCCTCGAACGTGGTGGCGAAGCTGGACGTGAAGGACAACATCTACCCCAACAAGGAGCGCCCGGAGAACAAGATCGACGGCATGGTGAGCCTGATCACCGGCTGCGCCGTGGCCATCAAGCTCGGTATCGATGACTCCGGCCACTTCGATGACTTTCTTGCCAGCCCGATCGTGGTTGGCTAACTGGACTACCTATGAAAACTGGCCTGATCATCTTTCTGGTGCTTGCCGCCGGCGGCTTGCTGCTGGGCGTCGCTGGTGTATACGTGCTGGCCGGCTTGGGTTACGCGCTGCTGGCCGCTGCTGGTTCGCTACTGATCGCCGCGGGCTTCATTCGCAAGGGGTTGATCGGTGGATAAATCATTGACGCAGATCCTCGGCCAGGCCCTGGTGAAGTCGGCCGAGCCGGGAGTGGCATCGAGCCTGGCGGGATGGGCGGGCCGCAAGATCGGCCTAACCGACTCCGCCTTCTGGAACACCTTCTACGGTACCGACTCGGCCTCAGGGAAGGTGGTCAGCCAGCAGACGGCGCTCCAGCTCTCGACTGTTTGGGCATGCGTGCGCTTGATCGCTGAAACGATCGCCACGCTGCCGATCGCCTTGTACGAGGACAGGAACGGTGCGCCGGTGGTGGCCAGCTCTCACCCGGTCAACTTCGTCATCAGCCAGCAACCCAACGCCGACCAAACCCCTGTGGAGTTCTGGGAGAACGTCATGGCCAGCCTGCTGCTGCAGGGGAATGCATTCTGTGAGCCCCACCAGAGCGGCCGCACCTTGACGAGTCTGGAGTTCCTTCTGCCGCAGAACATGTCGCCCCCGCGGCGCTTGGCGGACGGCTCCATTGAGTACCGCTACACCGACAACTTCGGCAAGCCTCACACGTTGACCGAGGATCAGATGGTGCACGTCCGAGCCTTCGGCGTTGACCCGCTTTGCGGCCTTTCGCCTCTGGCATACGGGCGACAGGTGCTGGGCTCGGCCATGGCGGCTGATGAGTCGGCGGCGAAGATGTTCGCCAACGGCATGAAGCTGGGCGGCGTCCTGTCCACGGACCAGATCCTCAAGCCGGAACAGCGGAAGGACATCCGCGAGGACATGATCAAGCAGTTCTCAGGCGCGACGAACCACGGCAAGACGATGGTTCTCGAGGCGGGAATGAAGTACCAGCAGGTATCCATGACGCCTGAGGATGCCCAGATGCTGCAGACCAGGGCGTTCAACGTCGAGGAGATTTGCCGCTGGTTCCGCGTGCCGCCCTGGATGGTCGGGCACACACAGAACTCCACCAGCTGGGGTACCGGCATGGAGCAGCAGATGATCGGCTTCCTGTCTTTCACGCTGCTGCCCTGGATCAAGCGCATCGAAATGTGCGCCAACCGCCGCCTGCTGCGTCCTGACGAACGTCGCCGCTTCTACGTGAAGTTCAACCCGGAAGGGCTGTTGCGCATGGACAGCGCGGCGCGGGCGGCCTTCTACAGCTCGATGACCCAGAACGGGATCTACACCCGGGACGACTGCCGGCGCAAAGAGAACTTGCCGCCGGAGGGCGGCAACGCGGCAAAGCTCACCGTGCAATCCAACATGCTGCCGATCGACAAGCTGGGCGAAGACCCCGGCGGCGCCAACCAGGCCAAGGCAGCGTTGCTCGACTGGCTCAACGACCAGCCAAGAGGTAAATCTGAATGAAAACCGCACCCACCAGCTGGTGGTCTGGGCCCGGCGTCAAGGCGGGACACAAGGATCGAGCAGCGGCAGTCAAGTACCGCTCTTTCGACTATGACGTGAAGGCTGTCGGCGACGACGGCCTTTTTTCTGGCTACGGCTCAGTGTTCGGCGTGGTCGACAGCTACAACGAGGTGGTCGCGCCTGGCGCCTTCCTGGAGTCGATCGAGGACGCCAAGGCCAAGTCGAGAACCTTCCCGGTGCTCTGGCAGCACCGCACCGGCGAGCCTATTGGCAGCTGGGACATCAGCAGCATGAAGGAAGACGACCGGGGTTTGTTCGGCGCCGGTGAGCTCTGGCTGCAGGACGCCCCGTATGCGCGCATCGCTTACCGCGGCATGCAGACGCGTTCGATCACCGGCCTGTCGATCGGCTACTACGTGCGCGAGTCTAGCTTCGATGAGAAGACCCGCATTCGCACGCTGACCAAGCTCGACCTGATCGAGATTTCCATCGTGACCGTGCCGGCCAATGACGAGGCCCGCACCGACACGATCAAGTCGAAGTTGGCCCACGGCGGCCTGCCTTCGATGCCCGAATTTGAGTTGCTCCTGCGCGAGGCAGGCTTCTCGAAGACTCAGTCTGCGGTGATTGCCAACCGTGGCCTGCAGCACCTGCTCCGGAGCGAGTCCGAGGGCGACCTGGCAGCAATTGAAATCGCTGAGGCGCTCAAGTCGCGCCCCGCTCTTTCCCTCCCTTCGTTTTGAGGAATCACCATGCATAACGCCATGAGCAACCAGGCTCGCTCCGAACATCGCCAGTTCCAGCGCAAGGAGCACGCCGACGACAAGATCCAGCTGAAAGCGGTCAACGACCTGCTCGATGAGCGCGATCAGGAAATCAAGGCCTTCGCCAGTAAGGCGGCGGCTGAAATCAAAGAGCACGGCACCATCCTCGAGGAAACCAAGACCGTTCTCGACGGCCTGGTGAAGGATGGCCTGGGCCTGCAGGATCGCCTGCAGGAGATCGAGCAGAAGATGGCCCGCCGCTTCGCGGCAAACGATCCGGTTGACGTGAAATCGGTTGGTGAAGAGCTTTCTGAAACCGAAGAATTCAAGGCCCTGCAAACCCGTGGTCGTGGTATCGCGCGCATCGGTCGCAAGGCTGTCACCAACATCACCAGTGCCACCACCGGGACCGGCGGCGTGGGCGTTGCCATCCAGCCGACCCGCCTGCCAGGCATCATCACTGAGCCTGAGCGACAGTTCACTATTCGTGACCTGATCATGCCGGGCCGCACCTCGTCCAACGCCATCGAGTATGTGCGCGAGAGCGGCTTCCAGAACATGGCCGCCGCTCAGGCTGGCGAGGGCGCATTGAAGGCCCAGTCGGACCTGTCCTTCGAGCTGAAGACCACCCCGGTGCGTACCATCGCTCACTGGTTCAAGGCCTCCAAGCAGGTACTGTCGGATATTCCGCTGCTGCAGAGCTACATCAACGGGCGCGCCATCTACGGCCTGAAGTACAAGGAAGAAGAGCAGATCCTGGCAGGCGACGGTACCGGTCAGAACCTGCTGGGCCTGATCCCGCAGGCGACCGCTTTCAACAACGCCCTGCGCAAAACCGGCGACACCAAGATCGACACCCTGCGCCGCGCCATTCTGCAGGTTCGCGTCGCGGAATACCGCGCCTCGGCCATCGCCCTGAATCCGGTCGATTGGGCCGACATCGAACTCACCAAGGACGCCAACGGCTCCTACATCTGGGTCAACGTGCAGGAAGGTGGCGTGCAGCGCTTGTGGAAACTGCCGGTGGTGGACAGCAACGCCGTACCGGAAGGCGAGTTCCTGGTCGGCGCGATGAACATCGCAGCCCAGGTGTTCGACCGCGAGGAAGCGGCTGTCGAGGTCTCCACTGAAGACGGCGACAACTTCCGCACCAACATGGTCACCATCCGCGCAGAAGAGCGCCTGGCGCTGGCGGTGTACCGCGAAGAGTCGTTCGTTCACGGCGAATTCGACGCCCCGTAACCATCACCGGAGCGCGCCTCGGCAACGGGGCGCGGCAGACCATGCCAGAAGTCAGCGTAAAAACCATCAAGGGTTTCAACAACGACGGCGTCTACGCAAAGCGCGGTTCGACCATTACGGTGGACGAGCAGCGCGCTCGTGACCTGTTGCGCAACGGCCTCATCGAGGAATACGACGTGAAGAAAGCCGAAGACCCAGACAACAAGAAGGCGCCGGAGCCGGCCAACAAGGGCGGCAAGGGAGCGGCCACCAAGCCCAAGGAGTGATCCATGTCCGTGATCGCCATCGACCTGGCCATGCACCATCTGCTGGCTGAACCTGAAGACCAGGTGCTGGTCCAGGCGCAGCTTGATGCGGCGGAGGAGGCGGCCATGCAGTTCCTCAACCGACGCTTCTACCTCGACCAGGTGACGCTCGACGAAGCCCGCGCCGGCGTGTCGGCCGCCCTGCAGCAAGCGAAGGACGTTAACGCAGCGGCGGTCACCGCAGCTGAGACCGAGCAGGACTACGCGCTGCGCTGCCGACTGCTCGACCATGCCCGCCAGGCTCTGGCCGATGCGTATGACCATGCAGACGCCATTGCCTACGGCATGGTGCTCAATTCTTCTATTCAGGCGGCTTGCCTGCTGAAGCTGGGCCATTTGTTTGCCAACCGCGAGGATGTCGTGACCGGGACCATCGCTACCGAGCTTCCGGTGGCATCGCAGCACCTGCTGATGCCATATCGCATCCGGATGGGAGTGTGATGCAGGCCGGCAAGCTCCGGCACCGCATTGACATTCAGGAGCTGAAAGCGGTGCGTGACCCGGTGACCCTCGAGTTCGGGGAGCCAGAATGGGTCACTCGCTGGGAGAAGTGCCCAGCCAGGGTCGAAGATCTGTCGGCCAGAGACTTCATTGCCGCCCAGGCCGGCCAGGCGCAGGCCACGAGTCGGATGGTTATCCGATACCGGCCTGGCGTCCTAGCCACCATGCGCATCCTGTACCGGGGGGAGGTGTATAGCATCGTTGGCCCGCCGCTGGCCGACGCTAAGTCTGGCCTCGACTACCTGACGATCTTGGTCGAGAAGGGGGTTAAGGATGGCTGATGGGGTCGAGTTCAGCATCACCGGCCTGGATACCCTGCTGGGGAAGCTGGAGTCGGTCAGCTATGACGTTCGGCGCAAGGGTGGCCGGGCTGCACTTCGAAAGGCTGCCCAGGTCGTGGTGCAGAAGGCCAAGGAAGGCGCCGAGCGCATCGATGACAAGGCCACTGGCCGCTCAATCGCAGACAACATCGCCTTGCGCTGGAACGGCAAGCTTTTCAAGCAGACAGGCGACCTGGGCTTTCGCATCGGCGTGCTGCACGGCGCCGTGCTCAAGGATGGCGGTGACCTCAGCCCTAACTCGCCGACGCCTCACTGGCGCCTGATCGAGTTCGGTACTGAGAAGATGGCCGCGGCTCCGTTCATGCGACCAGCCCTCGCCAACAGTATCAGCGAAGTCACCAGCACTTTCGTCACCGAGTACGAGAAAGCGATCGACCGCGCCATCCGGCGCGCTGCGAAGAAGGCGGCATCCTCATGACACCACCCATTGAACTCGTTTGCGCAGCATACCCCGGCGTCACGGCGCTGCTCGGCAGTGGCGTTGACCTGCGCATGTACCCATTCGGCGAGGCGCCCGAAGCCGTGGCCAAGCCCTATGCGGTATGGCAGCTGGTGAATGGCAGCCCAGAGAACTACCTGGCCGGCCGCCCTGATGCCGATGGCTTCACGCTGCAAGTCGACGTTTACGGCACCACTAGCAAGTCAGTGCGTCAGGTGCGCGATGCGATTCGCGATGCAATTGAATTGCGCGCCTACGTCACCCGCTGGGGGGGCGAAACTCGCGACCCTGCTACCAAGAACTACCGGGCCAGCTTCGACGTGGATTGGTGGGTGCAACGCTAAACAGTCGAAGTCCATCACGCCCGCCCCGCGCGGGCTTTTTTATTGCTGACTGGAGATAAACCATGTCGATGAATGCTCAGGGCGCACAGCTCTATGCGCTGTTGCCGCCAGCCAATGGTGGCTCAGGCGGTATGACTGTAATGGAAGTTGAGTGCCTCACGGCATTCAACCCCGGCGGTGCGCCTGCAGACCAGATCGATGACACCTGCCTGGCTGACACCGATCGCAAGTACAAAAAGGGCCTTCGCACGCCAGGTCAAGCGACCGCAACTATCCTGGCTGATCCGCGCAACGCCAGCCATGTGCGTATGTTCCAGCTGTCCCAGGACGATAGCGACGAGGACATCCTGTGGGCGCTCGGCTGGTCGGATGGCAAAGGCATTGCGCCCACGGTAAACACTGAGGGTGATGATTTCGAACTGCCGAAGACCCGCACCTGGTGCTTGTTCGCCGGCTACGTAGCGGATTTCCCGTTCGATTTCGCGAGCAACGCCTCGGTGAGCACCGCCGCCACCATTCAGCGTTCCGGCAAGCTCAACTGGATCATTAAGGAAAACCCATGAATCTGGAGCAGCTGAAGAAGAAAGGTGGAGTCATCGCTGATGCACTGGTGCCGAAAGAAGTCGCGTGGAAGCACGTCGACAAGAACGGCAAGACCGTAACTGACAAATTCACGGTCCACATCCGTCGTCACGCCTTCGGTGTGATGGAGGCGATGTTCGCCGGCGGGGAAACTGAGCGCTTCAAAACCGCTCGCTACCTGTCGGCCAGCGTCATGCTGGGCGAAGATGGTACCGAGGAATTGCCATTCGACGACGCGGTGAATCTTGACCCAGGTCTGGGGCTGGCGCTGTACAACGCCGTTAAGGCTGTGAACAATCCGCCCCCAAAGAGCTGACCCCGGCTGATGAACTTTGGCATGAGCTGGTGCTGAACGGGATCGGTGGCACCTCTATCGCAGAGGCCAAGGCCACGCTTTCTTACGCGGAGGTGCTGTCATGGGTCGACTATCGAGACAAGCATGGGTCGCTCAACATAGCCAGACGACAGGAGTTGTCCGCAGCGCTGATCGCCGTTCAGGTAAATCGCAGTCGGGGTGGTAAGGCTGATCTGTACGATTTCATGCCGCATCACCCACAGCAGTCGGGGATATCGCTCATGGATGCGGTTGCCTCTTGGACATAACCCGTTTCGCCTTTGATTTGGGAGAATGTGAATGTAATGGTAGATTTCCTTGGATTAACAGGGAGTGTCTAACCATGGTTGTTGAACCCGAGTCAACCAAAGCATTCGTCACGCTCGCGCTTGTGGTGGCTGTGTATTTTATCCCAACCATTGTGGCCGCAATTCGTCTTCATCAAAATCGCGTCTCGATTATGCTGCTGAACCTCTTCCTTGGATGGACGGGGCTTGGGTGGCTGGGAGCGCTAATATGGTCCGCATCGGCAATAAATAAACCGGCCGGAGGCGTCGCTCCTCCCATCGCTCATGCAGGAAGATCGGGAGAAGATCCATACCATGAGCTCGAAAAATTAGCTGCTCTGAAAGAGCGAGGGCACATAACGGCAGAAGAGTTTGAGGCAGAAAAAGCCAAGATTCTGAGCCGCTAGACCTTCACGTAACAAACCCGCTTAGGCGGGTTTTTTTTCGCCTGGAGGAAAGTATGGCGAGCCGTTCACTTGGCACACTTACACTCGACCTAATCGCGAAAATCGGCGGTTTCACTGGTCCGCTGGACAAGGCAGGTCGTGAAACGCAGAAGCAAATGGCCGAGATCAAGAAGCAGGCCGAGCGTCTGGGTACTGCCGTAGGTGCTACTTTCGCCGCCATTCCCGCCGTTGTCGCTGGGCTTGTAACCAGTTCCGCGTCAGCGGCGAAAGAGATTTCCAATTTATCCGCGCTCGCGGGGGTGGGTACTACTGAGTTCCAGCGCTTTGCGGCTGCCGCAGCCTCGGTCGGACTGAACCAGGAAAAACTGTCTGATATTTTCAAGGACACAAACGACAAAGTCGGCGACTTCCTGGCTACTGGCGGCGGAGAGCTGAAAAACTTTTTCGAAACGGTAGCGCCAAAGGTTGGCGTGACTGCGGACCAGTTTCGCAAGCTGAACAGCGCGGATGCGCTGCAGCTCTACGTTACCAGCCTTCAAAAGGCAAACGTCAGCCAGTCGCAAATGACTTTCTTCATGGAGGCGATCGCCGACGAGGCCACGGCCCTTGTGCCGCTCCTGGCCGATGGTGGCAAGAAATTCAAGGAGCTGGGTAATGCCGCGCAGGCTGCCGGCATGATCATGGATGAGCAGACAATTGGTGCTGCTCAGCAATTCAGCACAGAACTGACCGTTATAGGCCAGTACGCCAACTCAGCGAAGACCGCCCTGGCTGCCGAGTTCATGCCGGTGTTGGCGCAGCTGGCGAAAGACCTGGCCGACACCTCAAAAGAGGCTGGTGGCCTTCGAAAAGTAGTTCAGGAGTTCGCTGATGACTTCATCGAGGTTACTGCGACCACTGCGAGTCTTGCCGACGGTATTGCGCGGGCATTCAAGATTGCTGCAGCGACCATCGTCAGTGGGTTTTCCACAACGATGGCGTACCTGCAGAGCATCGGGGCTACAGCGAACACTTTGCTTGGCGCCATTACTTTTGGCGACATGTCAAAAGACTTCAAGAAGAATGCTGAGCAGCTGACAAACGATGCGATTATCAACTCGAGGACCGCTGGAAGCGTTATGTCGGAGGTTGCGGAAGCCTTCAACAAGCCTTGGTCCGGCGACGTAATCCGCGATTACGTTAAAGAGGCTAGGAAGGCCGCTGCCGAGTTGCCCAAATTGCAGCCGCCAGGAAGTGGTAACGCAGGGATTGTCGGTCACACCGATGCGCAGAAAGCCGCAGCGAAGGCGGCTGAGGCCGCCACCAAAAAGCTGAACCAGGCGTTCAAGACGACTGAAGAGAACTACCAGAGGCAGATTGAGCTGATCAACACCTCGACGGACAAGCGCAAGGATGCGACCGAAGTTGAGAAGCTAGCCTTCGAGATATCCAGCGGGAAGCTGGACGGCATCAACGACAAACAGCGTAAGCGTCTGGAGGGCCTGGCGGCTGAGCTTGACGCCCTGAAGAAGGTCAAGAACGCCGAAGAGGACGCCAAAAAGCTTGCTTCCTTCAAGTCTAACGTGAACGAAGACTTCCTCACAGCCAGCAACGGCTTTGATCAAGAGCTCGCTGGCGCGGGCCGTGGTGACAAGTACAAGGAGCGCCTGAAAGAGCGCCTAGCGATCGAGCAGGACTTCAACCGCCAGCAGCGCGAGCTGGTTCTTCAGCGCAACAGCGGCGATATAAGCCAAGAGCTCTACGACCAGGAAACCGAGGTGCTGAGCGATGCGCTGGCCGAGCGCCTGGAACTGCAGAACGACTATTACAGCCAGCTCGACGAAGCGCAGAACAACTGGATGGATGGCGTCACCAGCGCCTGGGAGAACTTCGCAGACGCTGCGACGAACTACTCGGCCATGGCTGCCGATGCAACGACCTCTGTGCTTGGGAGTGCCAGAAGTGAACTTGGCTCGTTCCTCTCCGATGTAGCCACGGGCTCCGAGGATGCAGGCGATGCCTTGGCCGATATGGTCACCGGCTTCGCCAAGTCGATGATCGATACCCTGGCGGACATGGCCGCACAGTGGCTGGTGTACCAGGCAGTGCAGCTGCTGGTCGGCAAGAGCACCCAGTCGGTTGCAGCTATGGGCATGGTGGCCAACGCGCAGGCGACCTCGTTTCAGGCCCAGCTGGCTGCCTATGCGTCCACTGCCGCGATCCCTATCGTCGGCCCGGCCCTGGCGCCTGGTGCCGCGATGGCCGCAGCCATGGCCACGGCGCCGATGGTGGCTGGCGTGGCATCCACATCCCTCATGGGTATGGCTCACAACGGCCTCGACAACATTCCGCGAGAGGGTACCTGGCTGCTCGACGGCGGGGAACGGGTGCTGAACCCGAACCAGAACCGCGACCTGACTCAGTACTTGCGCAACGCGAACGATGCTGGCGCAGGCTCGGGCGGCGGGGGCGGCGTCACGATCAACGCACCGGTCACCGTCCAGGCTCAGCCCGGCATGAGCGACGACGCCGCGCGCCGACAGGGAGAAATGATGGCCGAGGGGCTGAAGCAGCAGATGGAACAGGTGATTTACGAGGCCACCCAGCAGGGCGGGCTTCTCTGGAGGCGGTAATGGCAGAAACGTTCAGCTTCTGCACCCGGCTGGGTGCGACGGGTGAGATCAAGCAGAGGGTGTGGGAGAACGACTTCGGTGACGGTTACACCCAGGCCGGCGGTACCGGGATCAACACCAAGACCCAGGAGTGGTCGCACAAGGCCGTGGGCAGCCTCGACGCCGGCGAAGAACTGCGCCTGATGCGCGACTTCCTCGACCGGCACGAAGGCTACAAGTCCTTCCTCTGGACGCCGCCGGGCGGCACGCAGGGCCGGTACAAGGCCAACGGCTACAAGCTCGACCCGAAGGGCGCCGGGCTCTTCGAGATCAGCTTCACCATGAAGCAGACATTCACCCCCTACTGACCCCGCACTGCGGGGTTTTTCTTTCTGAGGCCCCATGACATTCGAATCCGATATCCAGAAGCTCGAGCCGGGCAACCAGATCCGGCTGTTCGAAGTGGACGCGACGCGCCTGGGCGGCAACATCATGCGCTTCCACGGCCACGCCCAAGAGGCCGACATCATCTGGCAGGGCCAGCTGTACTCGGCGATGCAGCTGGAAGCCAAGGGCTTCGACATCCGTGGCGATGGCCGGCCCGCAACGCCGACGCTGCAGCTGGTCAACGAAATCAACGGGGTGAGGGGAGCGGTCACCGCGCTGTGCCTGGCCCTGAAGGACCTGGTCGGCTCCAAGGTGAAGGTAATCGAAACCTTCCGGCACTTCCTCGATGCGGCCAACTTCCCCGACGGGAACCCGGAGGCGTCCAACCAGGCGCGGGAAAACCTCTGGTACATCGAGCAAAAGACCGATGAAGACCGCCAGCAGGTGACGTTCCAGCTGTCCAGCCCGCTGGATATGGGCGGCATCATGCTGCCGAGCCAGCAGATCACCAAGTTGTGCCGCTGGGCCTGCCGGGGTCAGTACCGGGGCGAGGCCTGCGCCTACACCGGCGCGGCCATGTACACCAAGCAGGACGAGCCCACCGACAATCCGGCGCTCGACCGCTGCCCGGGGCGGTGGAAGAGCTGCAAGCTCCGCGGCAACACCCGCCGCTTCGGCGGCTCCATGGGCGCGAGCCTGATCGCCAGTTCGAGGTAATCGATGCGCATCAACCAGACACTGCAGGCCGCGATCCGCGAGCATGCCGAACGCGAGTACCCGGCCGAAGCGTGCGGGGTGCTGATCAAGACCGACCAGGGCCGGAGCTACGTGCCTTGTCGCAACCTGGCGAAGACACCGCGGGAGAACTTCCGCCTGCACCACGAGGACCTGGCAAACGCCGAAGACCAGGGCGAGCTGCTGGCGATCGTGCACAGCCACCCCGACGCCGCGCCCATGCCGAGCATGGCTGACCTGGTCAGCTGCGAGCTCCATGAGGTGCCATGGGGCATCGTCGGCTGGCCCGGCGGCGATATGCAGTGGTTCAAGCCGTCCGGCTACCAGGCCCCGCTGCTGGGCCGCGAGTTCGCCCACGGCCTGCTCGACTGCTGGGGCGCCTGTCGCGACTGGTACGCCCGCGAGGCCGGGCTGGTGCTGCCCAACTTCGAACGGGATGACCTGTGGTGGGAGCAGGAGGACGGCCCGAGCCTGTACGAGGCGAACTTCGCTGGCGCCGGCTTCTATCAGGTGGACGTGCCACAGCGTGGTGACATGCTGGTGTTTATGGTGCCATCGCCTGGCCGGCCGTGCTTCCACCCGAACCACGCGGCCATCTACCTGGGCAGTCAACCGGACCTTACCAGTGAGCCGGCGGCATCGCTCGGTGGCAGCGGGCCATTCATCTACCACCACATGGCCGGCAGGGCGTCGACTCGCGAGGTCTACGGCTGGTCGATGGCCAGCCGCTGCCGGCTGATCCTGCGGCACAAGGACTACCAACCATGAAACGCACGGTGAAGCTGTACGGCGTGCTACGCAAGCACTTCGGCCGCGAGTACGTTCTGGACGTGAACAGCACCCGCGATGCCATTCAGGCCCTGTGCAACATGGTCCCGGGCTTCGAGGAGTTCCTGTCCAACGGTGAAGAGCGGGGCCTGGTGTTCACCGTCTTCTCGGGCACTCGCAACCTCTCAGCGGATGATCTGGACCTGAAGGGCGACGACGCCGGCGATATCCGCATCGCACCGATCATCCAGGGCAGCAAGCAGGCCGGTTTGTTCACGACCATTCTCGGCGTGGTGCTGATCGTCGCCGGCTACTTCACGTTCGGCACGACCTCCGCCTACGGCGTCGCCATGATCGCGGGCGGGGCGGCCATGGCCGCCTCCGGCGTTGTGCAGATGCTGTCGCCAACCCCCAAAACCGGTGGCTTGGACCGTAACGAGGATGGCAACAACCCCAGCTATGGCTTTGGTGGTGCAGTCACGACGATCGCCCAGGGCAACCCCTACCCGCTGTTGTACGGCGAGCGGGAGATCGGCGGGGCCGTCGAGTCCGGCGGAATTTACACGCAAGACCGGCTGTGATCGCCGGCAACACCTGACCCGCTTCGGCGGGTTTTTTCGTTTTTGGAGAGTGGAATGGGTCAAGCACTGAAGCGCGCGCCGCGGCGCGCCACTGCAGCCAGCAAGCGGCAGGTGGTCGGCAGCAAGGGCGGTTCAGCCAAGCAGAAACAGCCCAGCATCGCTTCCAACAGCGTTCCGTCGATCGCCACGGTGCGCATGCTCTACCTGTGGAGCTGGGGGCCGATCGTGGGCCCGGTGAACGGCCTGCGTTCTGTGAAACTGGATGGCACGCCAGTCATGGCGGAAGACGGCACCCTGACTTACCCAGGCGTGAAGTGGCAGTTCCGCTCGGGCGAGCTGAACCAGGAGCGCATGACCGGGATCAGCGAGTCGAGCAACGAGATTGCCGTTGGCCAGCAGCTGCTCAGCACCACGCCTTACGTCTACACCATCACCAACTCCATGCTGGACGCCGTGCGCCTGCGGTTCTCGTGGCCACAACTGCAGTCCCAGGATTCGGGCGGCAACATCGATGGCGTTCGTATCGAGTATGCGGTGGACGTTTCTACCGATAACGGCCCGTTCCAGCAGGTGCTGGCCTCCGAGGTCAACCGGAAGAACGTCACCAAGTACGAGCGATCCCATCGCATCGATCTGCCGGCCGGCAGCCGCTGGGCGATTCGCGCGCGCCGGATCACGCCGGAGGCTAATAGCTCGCTGGTGCAGGATGGGATGTACGTCGAGGCCATCGCCGAGGTGGTCGACAGCGATCAGGAATACCCGCTGACCGCCGTCAGTTGCGTGGAGTACGACGCCGAGCAGTTCGGTGGCGACATCGCCAAGATTGCCGTGCTGATGCGCGGGCGAATCGTGCGCGTGCCCATGAACTACGACCCGGTGAACCGCACCTACGCCACCAGCGGCCCCGGCACCACCAACGGCGTTTGGGATGGCACCTTCAAGGAGGCCTACACCAACAACCCGGCCTGGGTGTTCTTCGACCTGGCCCTGCACCCTTACTACGGCCTTGGCGATCGCATCGACGCGACCATGATCAATCGCTGGTCGCTGTACCGCATCGGGCAGTATTGCGACCAGCTGGTGCCGAACGGACTTGGCGGCCAGGAGCCGCGATTTACCTGCAACCTGTACCTGCAGAAGCAGGCCGAGGCCTGGGCCGTTCTGCAGGACCTGGCGGCCATCTTCCATGGCCTGGCCTTCTGGGACGGCAGCCAGATCACCGTCAACGCCGATATGCCGCAGGATCCGGTCTACAACTACACCCTGTCGCAGATCCTCGACGACGGCGCAGTCAAGTACACCGGCAGCAAGCTTCGCGATCGGCACAGCCAGGCCATGGTGTCGTTCGATGACCCAGATCGCGGCTACGACACCGACAAAGAGCCGGTCTTCGATGAAAGCGCCATTGCTGAGTATGGCGTGCGCGAGATCTCTGTGGAGGCTGTCGGCTGCACGTCGCGGGGCCAGGCCCAGCGCGCCGGCCAGTGGGCTCTCATGACCGAGCAGCTGCAGCTGCGCGGTGCCAGCTTCCGTGTCGGCTTGGATGGCTACATCCCGAAGCCGGGCAAGGTGATCACCCTGTCCGACCCGATGCTGGCAGGCCGCGCCAACGGTGGCCGTATCGCCGCCGTGGCCGGGCGCGTCGTGACGGTCGACCGTGACATCGAGGTGCCGACTGGTGCCCGCCTGCTGGTCAACCTGCCCAGCGGCAAGTCCGAGGCGCGCCAGGTGCGCTCTGTGGCCGGCCGCCAGATCACTGTCATGGCGGACTTCAGCGAGGTGCCGCAGCCTGAATCCGGCTGGGTGCTGGACTTCGATGATCTGAAACTGATGCAGTTCTACGTGCGCAACGTCACGCGCCCGGAGTGGCACCAGTTCCAGCTGGAGTGCATCCAGTACGAGCCGAGCAAGTTCGACGCCATTGACTACGGGACGGTGATCGATGACCGCCCCATCAGCGTTCTGCCACCGGGCGTTCAAGATGCCCCGGCGCGCGTGCTGATCGGCAGCCACTCTTCTGTGGACCAAGGTATGGCCGTCACCACCATGACGATCTCTTGGGATGCAGCGCCCGGGGCTGTGGCCTACGACGTTGAGTGGCGCTGGGGCTCGCGGGACTGGGTGAAGGTGCCGAGAACCGGCGAGCTGGCTGCCGACGTGCGTGGCGTGTATGCCGGCCAGTACCTGGCCCGCGTGCGCGCAGTCAGCTCCATGGATGTCTCGTCCATCCCCACCACCTCGATGCTGACCAACGTGGCCGGAAAGACGACGCCGCCGCCGGCGGTCACTCACCTTATCACCGAGAGCCTGCTGTTCGGCATCAAGGTCATGTGGGGCTTCCCGGCTGGTGCCGAGGACACCCAGCGCACCGAACTGTGGTACAGCGAAGGCACCGATCTGGGTTTGGCCACCAAGCTGGCCGACCTGGCCTATCCGCAGAACGAGCACGTCATGCAGGGCCTGCGCGCCGGGCAGCGTTTCTTCTTCTGGGCGCGCCTGGTGGATCGCACCGGCAACCTCGGCCCGTTCTTCCCGGAGGCCCCGGCAGTGGTTGCCGGAATGGCCAGCGCTGATGCTGGCGCGATCCTCGAGCAGATCAAGGATCAGATCACCGAGAGTGAACTGGGCCAGGAGCTCACCAGCCGCATCGACCTGATAGACAAGAATGGCCCTGGGTCGGTGAACGATCGGATAGGGACGGCCAAGACCGAACTGGCCCAGCAAATCAGTGAGGTGAACAACGCCCTCAACACCACCAAGGGCAACTTGCAGCAGCAGATCACCGCTGTGAGCGTTGATGTGTCGGCTGCCAAGGCCGACCTGCAGCAGCAGATCGCCAACGTCTCGGCCTTGGCCGGCTCGTTGCCGTACCGGAAAGACAAGGCCTACAGCGTCGGGCAAAGCGCCCTGGGCAGTGATGGCAAGTTGTACCAGGCCCTAAAAGCGGTACCGCTGAACACGCCACCGCCGAACGCCACCTACTGGACCGATGTTGGCCAGGCGGTGGTGACTGCCAACGGCATGGCCGCGCGCGTCCAGACCATGGAAACCAAAGTCGAAACCCTGGAGGGCGCCACCTCAGCCCAGGCCCAGCAGATCTCGGGCCTGCAGTCGAGCCTTACCACCACCAACGGCAACGTGTCGGCTGCCCAGCAGGCTGCGCAGGATGCGGCCACGCTGGCGGGCGGGAAGGGCAAGGTCATTGTTCAGTCGGCCGCGCCTGCCGTCGCTGACCGCCTGGCGCAGAACCTATGGATCGACACCACCAGCAATGCCAACACCCCGAAGCGCTGGACCGGCTCGGCTTGGGTTGCGGTGACGGACAAGGTGGCCACCGATGCAGCCGCTGCTGCCGCTGGTGCTCTGGCCCTGGCGCAGACCAAGGCCGACGCTTCTGTAGTCAGCAGTCTGAGCACCCGCGTCAGCGATGCCGAGGGCAAACTGTCGTCGCAAGCCACCCGCATGGACGGCATGCAGACCAGCATCGACGGCAAGGCCAGTTCGCAGGCGCTGCAGCAGGTCACGAGCCGTGTGACGGCGACCGAGGACAAGGATAAGGCCCAAGATCAGCTCATCAGCTCGCAAAGCCAGGCGCTCACCTCGCTGACTGACAGCGTGAGCAAGAAGGCGGATGCTTCGGCTGTCCAGTCCCTGGGTAACCGAGTAGAGGCTGCTGAAGGGGCACTGAGCAGCCAGAGCACTGATATCACGCAGCTGAAAAACAGCGTAGGCGCTGCCCAGCCATTCGTTGCTGGCCGTGCCTGGGAGTTCACCGGCTCGACAAGGGGTTGGGTGGCGACCGCGACAAATGGGACGATTACTGCGGGCCCGCTGTTTGCTACCGTGACTGCAAACCCGAACCTTCAGTGCAATTTCACCCCAGTCGTTGCAGGCGCAGAGAACCCTTATCTGCGGATCAGGCTAAGGCGGCGTAATACCAGCCGGGCGGGTGCCCAGATGTACTGGGCCAACGAAGACGGCGGGTTGGCCGAGGCAAGGCGCTTTGGGTGGTTCATCAGCACCACAACCACGGATTGGCAGGACATCGAGCTTGACCTGTCCGGCCATGCCGGGTGGAACGGCAAGAAAATTTACGCCATCCGCCTGGACATGATGAACTCCGGTGATACAAGCGGCGAGATCGATATCGCTTATATCGCCGTTGGTAGGCGTTCCGCCTCGGCCTCGGCAGAAGCCGTTTCCACTCTGAGCAACGCGGTTACCGAAGCAGAAGGAAAGCTATCCAGCCAGAGCCAGTCGATCGTAAATCTGCAGGGTGGGCTCAATGCCACCAACGGTAATGTGTCAGCTGCGCAGAAGGCTGCCCAAGACGCCTACAGCCTCGCTGATGCCAAGGGCAAGGTGATCGTCCAAAACTCAACACCTTCAGCCATCAACCAGCAGATCCAGAACCTTTGGATTGATACCACAGGTGGTGGGAACACACCCAAACGGTGGAATGGCTCTGCATGGCAGGCAGTTTCGGACAAGGTAGCCACGGATGCCGCAGCAGCAGCGGCCAATGCCCTGAGCCAAGTAGCGACAAAGGCTGATGCCTCTACCGTTCAGAGCCTCACGAATAAGGTAGAGCAACAAGGCGCAGCCATCACCGCCGCTGGCGAGGCGATCACTGGTATTAATGCATCGCTCGGCCAGGTTGGCGGCGAGAACCTACTGCCTAACCCTTCGTTTGAGGTAGAGGGGCCAACTGCCGGCCTTGCTGATGGCTGGCGTATTGGCTCTCCGCTGTCTGCACCCAATCGGCTGCTGTCGTTGGTGCCGTCAACCTTGGACCCTCGCGGTAAGGCGCAGCGTGTCGATGCCAAAGGGCTATCCGGCTCTGCGTATGTGGATGTTGCGCTACCGAACGCAAGCTGGGTGTCCATGGCGCCAGGGCAGGTACTGACAGTGTCGGCGTATGTCCGGGGCACCCAGGATCTGGTCAGTGAGATATACCTGCAATACAAGAACAGTGGTGGGGCCACGATAGGGACGCATGGACCGCTCCGAACCATTCTGAGCGACGCATGGAACCGACCAGTCTTCACTGGCGCTGCCGCTCCAGCGGGGACGATCGGGGCAGACCTTCTTCTACGCGTCAGAGGTCCTTTGGGTGGTACCGCCAGTGACGGCTACTACGAGATTGATCGCGCCCAAGCTGAACTATCCATCGTCGTGAGTGCCTGGAAGGACAACGCCAAGAACGCTCAAAGCGCAGCGCAAGCAAACGCTGCAGCGATCAACAGCGTATCGGGTCGTGTCTCCAGCACGGAGGAGGGGCTGACGTCAGTCAGTGGTCGGCTAACTCAACTGGACAATTCGATCGGAGACGTTGGCGGAGAGAATCTGCTCTACAACCCGGCTTTCACGAAATTGGGAGCAGCTACGGGGAACAATCCTGATGGATGGGTTCCGGAAGGGACGGCGACCTATACGCCCTCAATGGTCAGCTCCTGGCTTAACGCTGCAGAAAATGCATATCGGTGCACCACCACGGGCGTTGGCACAACAGCTTCGGGCAACCCTTACACGTCGCTGGTCACAGCAAGTGAACGGGCTCCTGCAGTTGCCCCGGGTCAGACGGTGACGTCGTCGATCTATGCAAGGAAGACCTCCGATTCAGGCGATTTGGGATTGAGGATCTTCCATCAGTGGGCAAACGCCGCCGGTACCGTAATCTCCGCTCCGGCCTCGCTGGTTGTGCCCGTATCGGTTTCCGGCGATCGCGTGTCGTTCACATCGATTGCTCCTGCTGGCGCCGCCAAGGTTCGGGTGTTTTACCGGGCCCACGCTGCAAGCGGGAGTAGTGCTGCTGGTACTTTCGAGGTTGCCAGGCCACAGGTCGAATACGGTTCGCGGCCGACTGGCTGGCGAGACAACGGGCAGGTCAACAGCACCGCCATCGGCGCCGTTTCTACGGCAGTCGACGGCCTGACATCCAGCGTGAGCCAGCAGGGCAAAGACATCAACTCTGTGTCCAGCAGAACGACCAGCCTGGAGAATAGCGTCAACAACGGTTCCACTGGACTGGCCAGCAAGGCGTCGACCGCTGCGCTGACCAGCGTGGCCAACCGCGTCGCTGCTACGGAAAGCGGCCTGACGGCGCAATCCACGAGCATCACCAACCTGGAGGCGAAGATTGGCACCGCTCTGCCATTCGTGGCTGGGCAGACCTGGGAGTTCGTTAACTCAGTGGAGGGATGGATAGCCAATACGTCTGGAGCAACCCTGACCGCTGGCCCTCAGTATGCAACTGTCGCCAAGTTCACGACCATTCAGGCAACCAACACCTTCCCGGTCATAGACGGAGCCGCGAACCCTCTTGTGAGGATCAGGCTACGCCGGCGCAACACCGGCCGGACCAGTGCGGCTATGTACTGGGCCAACGAGGATGGGGGGCTTGCCGAGGCTCGGCGGTTCAACTGGCCTATCAGCACCTCGAGTGGAGATTGGCAGGACATCGAGCTCGATCTGTCCGGCCATTCTGGTTGGAATGGGAAGAAGATCTGGGCCATCCGCCTGGACATGTACAACTCGGGTGATGCCAATGGCGAGGTGGACATCGCCTACATCGCAGCCGGGCGACGGTCGGTGGCTGCTTCGGGGAGGGCGTTTGACTCACTCAGCGTCAACGTTTCCCAGCAGGGGGACAAGCTGGCGGCTGAAACACAGAGGATAAATGGGCTGCTGTCCTCTGTCGGAGATGCCAACGCTGCGATTCAGAACGAAGCCAAGGCCCGAAGCGATGCTGATGGAGCACTCAGTCAGCAAATTCAGAGCACCCAATCGTCTTTGGGGGCCACCAATGCTTCGGTACAGCAGATCAGTACCGCGCAGACCGGATTGAATAATCGGGTCAACGCTCAGTTCTCGATCAAGGTTGCAGTTACGCAAAGCGGAGTTTATGCGCTCGGTGGGATTGGAGTAGGCATTCAGAACCAGAATGGTGTGCTGCAGTCGGTCGTGGCCGTCTTGGCGGACCAGTTCGCGGTAATCAACGCCGCCGGCAATGGTTACGTCAGCCCGTTTGCGATTCAAGGCGGCCAGGTGTTCATGAATGATGCCTTCATTCGTGATGGCAGCATCATCAACGCCAAGATCGCCAACGGTGCGATTACGTCGGCGAAGATCGGTGTGGCGGAAATCGACACGCTGCGCATTCGTGGGAACGCCGTCACCGTGCCGGTATCGGCAAATAGCCCCGGGAATGTGCTGGGTGCGGGAGTAGGCCAATGGCAGAACTTGGCCGCCGTCGGCGTGCAAATGGACGAGGGCGGTTTCATCACGGCCCAGTACAGCTGCTACCAAGGGTTTGGCAGTGGTATCCGTAAGTACCAATTCCAGATGGATATCAACGGCCTGGTGATCGCTGAAGGTGGAGGCGACTGGGCGGACGGTTTCCCTAACCTGATGGGATCAATCGGCGTTGGCCCGGGTTTTTTCGTCGTCACTGTGAAGTGGTGGGGGGAGAACACGGGTGTCGGCGTGAGAAATCATAACCTCTTTGCCATGGGGACTAAACGGTGAGCAACATTGGACACTTCGCAGCCTATGAGACTGACGGCCGGATCGTATTTGCCGTCAGCTGCCCGCCCGAGTTCGGGAAGCAGATCATCAGGCTGAATACCGACCGGCCCTTCATCCAAGTGGCCACACCGGCAAGGCCGGCCGATCACTTCGTGATGGGGCAAATGCTCAGGGAGCGCCCCCAGATGGGGGCGGTTCTCCAAGGGCTCTGGTTGAAGGGGGTGCACGAAGGTGCCGCCGTCAACATCGAGAGCGAAACCTACACCGCTGACGGCAGTGACATCGAGCTGGGATTTTCGGCGCCCGGTATCTACACCGTCACGGTCAGCCTTTGGCCATACCGCGATCAGGAGTTCACCGTTGAAAATTCAGCATAAGAGCGACCACACCAAGCGCCGTGCGGCCGAGTACCCGCCGGTGGAGGAGCAACTGGACATGCTTTGGCATGCGATGAATCAAGGGCTTATGCCCAAGGCTGAGCCGTTCTTCTCGACCCTGCAGCAGATCAAACAGCAACACCCCAAGGCTTGAATCCAAGTCAACTACCCAATGCCCGCCATCGAGCGGGCTTCTTTTGCCTGGAGATTTACCCATGCCATTTGTCGCCATCAACCTGAGCAATGACTACGAAGTTGCCAACAAAACTCGCTACGCCACCCAGGAGGAGGCCGACGCCCGAGCTCGCGAGATCCTGAACCAGTTCCCGACCGCGCAGGTATGCGTGGCCCAGGTGCTGAAGGACTACACCGCCAAAGTCTCCATCAGCGCAAAAGATCCGGTAGAGCCAGCACCAGAGCCTGAGGCGTCTGCTGCCTGACGGCGTTCGCAACCACCCAATGCCCGCCCAGCGCGGGCTTTTTTCGCCTGGAGAAAACCCATGCGCACATCGCAACGTGGCTTGAGCCTCATCAAGTCATTCGAGGGCCTGCGCCTGCAGGCCTATCAGGATTCTGTCGGCGTCTGGACCATCGGCTATGGCACCACCCGTGGCGTGAAACCGGGGATGACGATCACCAAGGAACAGGCCGAACGCATGCTGCTGAACGACGTGCAGCGCTTCGAGCCAGAAGTGCAGCGCCTGGTCACAGCGCCGCTGAACCAAAACCAGTGGGATGCCCTGATGAGCTTCACCTACAACCTGGGTGCGGCCAATCTTGAGTCGTCCACGCTACGCCGGCTGCTCAATGCGGGCAACTACGTTGCTGCTGCCGAGCAGTTCCCCCGCTGGAACAAGGCAGGCGGGCAGGTGCTGGCCGGGCTGGTGCGCCGGCGGGCTGCTGAGCGGGATCTGTTCCTGGAGGCAATGTGAACGACTGGGTGATGCGGCTTGCCGGCGCCGGCCTGATGATCCTGCTCGGCGTGGCAGTGGGCGTCTGGCTAGCCACTAGCCATTTCCGGCCGGCTCTCGACGAGGAGCAGGACCGGGTCGCAGCGTGCACAGCGGCGCGCGACAACCTAGAAGGCCTGGCGCAAGAGCAGGGCAGGGCCCTGGGCGACCTGACCCTGGCGGCGAATGAGCGCCAGGCCAGGGCAGAGCAGGCGGTGAGTGAGGCCAAAGCCAGTGCAGGCATCGACTTCGCCGCGGCGAACCGCCTGCAGCAGGAGCGCACCGGCGGCGACCAGTGCGAAGCCGCCACCTCGATCATCGATCAGGAGCTAGGGCTATGACCGATTTAGGGGTGGGCCTGCCCGACCACCAGGCAGGCGAAATTACCACTGAAACCCGCATGGCTTCTGGGCTTGAGGGAGGTCACCAAGGTGGGCCCTGCAGGAGCAGCGAACAAGTGCAGGTCTTGCACAAAAGTGCAGGCGGTGCAGGTGCTGCAGGTCGAATCCTGCGCGGGGTGGGGGTGCTCGCAGGCATCGCTCTGCTGGCCGGCTGCGCAGGGAAGGTCGCGCCAGAGGTCCAGTACGTGCGCGTCGAGGTGCCCGTGCAGGTGCCGTGTCGGGCGCCGGAGGTGGCGGTGCCGGCCTGGGCGGCTGCCGCGCTGCGAAAGACCGACAGTCTGGAAGTGAAGGTGCGGGCGCTGTTGGCTGAACGACGCCAGCGTATCGGGTATGAGAAGGAGTTGGTGGCGGCAGTGCAGGCCTGTCGCTGATGTCCAGCGTGCCGTGCACCTTGCACGGATAGGTCGCTACCTTCCCGAAGGTGAGTCGGGGCCATTTCGGTGCGAATCAGGGTCGTAGACCTGACCATCACGCACAGATTCATAAAGCTCAACCAGCTTTTCCATCTCCTTGATGGAGCCGGCCTCAAGTATCACGCCATCCATCTCCAGGCGAATTTTCCTGCCCTTGCGGGCCAAGAACCAGCCACCTACAGCGGCGGTGAGCACTGGCAACACAGTCTTGGTGAACTCAATAGCGAATTCGCCTAGTGAATAACCAAGCGCTTCTGCACTGTCGAAAACCATAGATCGCTGCGAATATTTGACTCCAGCATCATCCAGGGTCGACCTGAAGCTACGGTAATCTTGTTGGATTGATGTGCTTTTCGTCGGCTGATCGTCTGCCGCAGCTACAAGTTTTATTTTGAGTTGCAAGCCAAGCTCCTTTTGTCGTTTCAGATACCGAGGTTAGTCGACTACCGTGTGCGGATAGCTGGAAAAGTATCATTCTACCGACGCCTATCCAACAAAAAGGCGCTGGGGGAATTTTGGGGGAATGGGTTCCCCAAAAGGTGTGGAATCGTGTTGTGTCATGCTGCGTTTAAGATGCTGATTTTGTTAGGTTTTCAATTTTTTGTTCAAAAAAATATAAGATAAAAAACGGATTCGAAATCCGTTGTACTGGCAACAGTACCTAGGGTTCAAATCCCTATCTCTCCGCCATACAAGATCAAGCCCCTGGAAGCGAAAGCTTTCGGGGGCTTTTTCGTTATGGAAGGCAAAGATTTACAGCCAGCATGCTAATTGCCCGAGCGCTTAAATCAAGAGCCCGGAAGCTTCTCGAGCGGCCTGACTGTGAGCTCTACACCTAACGCAACCATCAGTTTTTGAATAGTGGTGAAACGGGTCTTTTCTTCGCCCTTCAGCGTTTTATAAAGAGACTCTCGATTGACCCCTGCGTCTTGCGCAAACTGATTCACGCCCTTGGCTTTTGCCACTTCACCCAATGCATGCATCAGGGTCTGAGCGTCATTAGCCTTCATTGCTTCTGCCAGAAATGCCGCGATGGTTTCCGGGCTGTCGAGAAACCGGGAGGCCTCGAAGCGTTTTGTTTTGCTCAAATCCAGATCAAGGATTGGCATGTCTTGCGGCGAAATTTTTTTGCTGATCATTTTCTACCTCGTAAAGCATCAAAAATTTCCTTTGCTCGTTTGAGTGAGCGGCCGAGTCGGCCTGCCGCTTTTTAAACGGAGTGGGCTGCCCATTACGCAACGGGTGTATACGCCTGCAACGATGTTCGCCTCCCATCGTCGGCGCTTGGTTTGGCCGCGACGTGATGAGGCTAGGGCGCGAGCGGAGCGCTGGCAACGGATAGCGCGGGTTTGCTGAGCGTTTGGGAAATGGACTACATGGCGGTAGAGAATGTCGCACTCCAGCTGTCAGCGTGGGGGCTCGCTAAGGTGCGCTTGCGACATGATGCAATCGGTGAAGCCCCGGGATATTTTGCGTTTCCAGGGCTTCCTCGCACTTACTTTTTCATCATCCCCAACTCGGCATCATCCAGCAGCGCCTTGGCCATCGCGCTCAGGTAATGCGAGGCCCAGATCAGTTTCTGGTCGCCGTCCATCAGGCCGGTGATGATCAGGTCGCGCACGTAACCCATCAGTTCGGAAGCCTGTTCGCGGGCGTCCTGGCAGGGGATGCCGGGTTCGATGCGGAACAGCGGGTGAGTGTTGTTTTCGCCTTGGTAGAAGCAGGTCTTGCCGACTGTGGTGGGTTCTGTTGTGTTGTCGGTGGGCATTGTTTTGTTTCCCTGGATTCTGGGTTGCCTGGGCTGGCCTCTTCGCGGGCACGCCCGCTCCCACAGGTACTGTGCAGTGCGTGACGGCTGTGGTGACCCTGTGGGAGCGGGCGTGCCCGCGAAGAGGCCTGACCTGCTAATGCAAGGTGTGAGGCTCTGTGGGTAAATGCGACCGCATCTGCAACTGCATCAACGCCGACTCGACCAGCCCCTGTACCGCTTCCATTTCATGGATCACGGCCTGCATCACGATCGAGCTGTGGGCGGTGGGTTTGAGTTGCACGGATTGGCGGGCCACGGACAGGGCGCAGAGTACGTACTCTGAGGACTGGACCAGAGTGTCTTGCAGGAACTGGGTGGTATCGAGGGGTGGATCAGGGACCATCTTGCGCATAAACATCTCCAGGATCATTGGAGCTGCCGCAAGCTTGCTGTCAAACAAGAGGGTGGCAGCTGTACATGGGTTGACAGACCGAGGATCCCGGAGTAACTCGGCGCACACGAAGGTGCCCCACGTACAGCCGCCATAAACAGTGCACGTGTGCGGGAAATCGTCGGCCTGTCAAAGCCGGCCGTTGATTTTGCAACGACGAGCCGAGACTAGAGCGCGACCGAATCCGTCGCAACCGTTTGAGCGGGTTGGCAGTATGTTTGGGAAACGCCCTACAAGGAAGGGGATAATTCTGAGTAGAAGTTGTAGGACGGATTTCTACTAATCAATCAGACAGGCTTCCTGCAACATTTTGTCTTGAACTGCCAATGGCACCTTGGGCTACAATGCGGCGCTCTGATACGCCACTCACGCCCAGGCCACACGCCGTAATGATTACGCGCGCTGGGCGATGAACTCTTCCTGACATGGATTCGTTGGATGCTTTGCGCCGTACTGGTCTCCCCCTGCGCCCCTCGCTGGACGGCTGAATTGTCGTCTGCGGCCAGTGCTGCACACTTTCTGAAAACCCCGCACAAACTCGAATGCTGCCGCCAACCATTGGCTGCGGTACGCGGCTGTGCGCCCCACCGAAAATGGAGTGCTCCACTTGCGTAAGAAATTCGTCGCGTCCCTTCTGGCGGTCGCCATCGCCTCTACCACGGCCTGTGCACAGCTCGGGATCAGCAAAGAGCAAGCGGGCACCGTGATCGGTGGCCTGGCCGGTGTGGCCATCGGCTCGACCATGGGCAGTGGCAACGGCAAGATCGCCGCCGCGCTGATCGCAGGTGGCATTGGCGCCTACGTGGGCAACCGCATCGGCCACATGCTCGATGAAAAGGACCAGCAAGCCCTGGCGCTGCGTACGCAGGAGGTTCTGAGCCAGCAGCAAACCACTGCCAGTGCCCAGCCAGTGACCTGGAAGTCCGACCACTCCGGCGCCACCGCGCAGATCGTGCCGGGCAAGGAATACACCAAAACCAAGCAGGTCGAGGTCAAGCGCGCGCCGAAGATCCAGGCGGTGCCGTCGATGAAGTTGATCAACGAGCCGTATGTGACCATCAGCGACAACCTCAACGTGCGCGCCGCGCCTAACCAGGCTGGTGAGAAGGTCGGCAGCCTGAAGAACCACACCGAATTCACCGCCGTGGGCTCCACCGGTGACTGGATTCTGGTCGGCCGCAAGGGTGTGACCGTGGGCTATGTGCACAAGAACTACGTCGAGCCCAAGGCGCAAGCGGTCGCCAAGCGCGTAACGCCAGCCGTCAACCTGGACGAGCTGGACGTTGCCGCCAGCAAGGAAACCCAAGGTTTCGACCTGGACTCGGTGCAGTCGCTGCCGACCCAGACAGTTGCCGCCGAAGCGGCCTGCCGCCCGGTCACCGTCAGCCTGAAATCGCAAAGCGGCCAGACCGAACAAGAGCAGAACACCTTCTGCAAACAAGCCAACGGCACCTGGGAACTGATCTGAGGAACTCCATGAAAAAGCACGCGCTCGCGCTGGCTGTGATCGGCGCTTGTGGTCTGGTACCGCAGGCGTTCGCCCACGAGCTGGCCTTTTCCAAGAAAGACAACATCAAGGTCGAAGTGCCCGGGGATGCCACCAGCTGGTGCAAGCCCCAGGTCGACCTGACCATCACCCGCCCGGCCTGGGATAACCAGGAACTGCTGGCGGGCCTGCTGACCAAGCTGCCGTTCGTGTTCGCCAAGGACTGCTCGACCGCCAAGGTGAGCTGGAAGGCGGTCGATGCCAAGGGCAACCTGTACGCCAGCGGCTCGGGCAATGCCAGCAACCTGGGGCTGGTGACCCTGGCTGCTGCGCCTGCCACTGCCGCCCCGGCACCGGCTGCTGCACCGACACCGACACCGGCACCTGCTCCGGCCCCAGCCCCAGCCCCTGCTGCTGCAGCGGCCCCGGCAGTGGTCGAAGCCGCACCTGCGCAGGCAAAACCCGCTCCGGCCCCCGCGCCCGCGCCCGCGCCAGCCGTAGCCGCAGAGCCAGCCCCGGCCCCCGAAGCTCCGGCAGCAGCCCCTGTTGTGCCGCCCGCTCCGGCACCTGCCACAGCAGTCGCCGCAGCCCCCACTTCGGACTTCGGTCGCTCGGTGGTCCTGGAAAACCGCAACCTGATGCAGGTAACGGACGGCACCGGCTGCAAATGGGTACTCAGTACCTCGATCATCGGCGATGGCGACACCCTGTCGTTCGGCACCACCCCGGCCATGCCGTGCCCGGCGTCCGGCTTTGGTGAAGGCAGCTTCGACAAAATCAGCTGGAAGGCTGTGGGTACCTACCGGGGTGATAACTGGACCCGCGTTTATGCTCACCCGAGTGGTTTGATCTTCAACAAGAACCTTGAGCCTGCGGTAAAGGACAAGGCCGTTTCTTATCTTACGCCGCAAGCTGACCAGGCCGCGTTCCTGGTCGGTGAGATCCCCGGCCGGCAGATGAAGGTGTACCTGACGTTCACCCGCTCCAGCTACGGCGTGCTCCGCCCGTTCAGCAGCGACCCTTACTACGTCGCGGTCACCCCGGACGAGTCGTTTGCTCTGGACGCGACCAAGTACAAGGAAGCTGCGCTGGAAATCTTCGACCTGATCAAGACCACCTCGCCGACCACCACCGATGTGGCCAACCTGTTCATCGTCAAAGACCTGTCGGCGATCTCGAACAACATCTGGGGCAACGACGCGCAGAAAATCACCCGCAACCGCATCGGCATCAACCGCCAAGGCCTGTTCTTCGATGTGCGCGACGGAGCCAACTGGGCGGTACAGCGCGAGCAGCAGCGTGTGCGTGAGCAGCGTCAGCGCCAACAGGAGCTGGCCCGCGTGCACACCCGTGTGCTGGAGCGTTACCAGCAGTTGCAGGACGGCATGAGCGACTTCAAGGGGCGCGAAACCGAGGCGTTGGCGCAGATGGCCGGTATCAAGGTGCGCTTCGCTTCGCCACTGGAGCAGCAAAACCCTGCGACCTCGGCCAGCGTAGTGCCGATGATGGTGCACGTCACCGGCAAGAAAGGTGACTTCTACAGCATCGACTTCCCGAGCAACGGCCGCCTGGTTGCGGACGAGGAATACAGCGAAGGCTGGTACGTGACCCAGGTGGCCAACGCCACGCCGTACTACCCGCTGGACGACGGCCGCGCCGTGCCTACCTACCGTGCCTACAGCGCCGGTGAGCCGGAGGCCTGCAAACAGGACCACTGTGCCGACCGCGTGTCGTTCGGCGCCGTGCTGGCCAAGGAATTCCCCAACGCCGGTATCGATTTCAGCTGGACCCCCGAGGTCTCCCAACAGTACGTGAACGACTGGAACAACGCTTCCGCCATGGTCCAGTGAGGCAAACACCATGATCAAACAGATGAACAAGAAGCAGTTGCTGATTGGCGGTGTGGCCGCAGCGGTGCTGGTGCTCGGTGGTGGCTATGCGATGGTCTCCAGCTCGGGCAAGAAGGCTGCGCTGGCCTACTACGACGACTTCAAGGAGCGCTATTTCCTTGAGGATGTGCTGTCTGAGGGGGACATTTCCTACTCGGCGTTTTCCGGCAACCTGACGGTAGCCGACCCGGAGATCCGCGTGGCGGCGGCGCAGACCAATGGCGCCCAGCAGTTCATGCGCGGCCTGTCGGGCTTGATGGAGTCCGTACAGGGTGGTTCGGCTGAAGAAGGCCTGGCGGGCTGGGCCAAGTACCAGCTCAATGTCAGCCGCAATGTGGCCGGGGTGTACCTGAAGGCTGATGCGCTGAAGCTGGCCCATGACGGAGACAGCAAGGATGGCAGCATTCATATCCAGTTGCTGGGCATGCAGATGGGCAACCCTTACGTTGCCACCAAGGGGGCCGAAGTCGTGCTGGTGGCGGATGTCAGCGACGAAGTCCAGCCACGTGCCGAGCTGGCCGCCAATGGTCGGGCCGCCCCGTCGAACTTCACCTGGGGCGCCAACATGGCGGTGCGCCAGCCAGTAACCGGCGCGTTTCTGGTCAGCAGCACCGGTGACTTTGGTACCACGGTCGACCTGGACTTCACCATCAAGCGCTCCAGCGATGGCGAAGGCTCGATGGCGTTCGTGGTCACCCACCGCAACGACGGCTCCAAGGTGGGGGAAATCGTGCGCAAGGCCGACTTCCAGTCGCTGCCGGAACTGGACGATGTCGAAACCCAGCTCAAGAGTGCCCTGAGCGCGATGCTGATTGGCGCGTACAGCCCGTACACCGGCCAGGCGGTGTTGGCTGAAGCGGTGAGCGGCTTTGCCCGCAAGGCCAAGGTCGAGAACTACTCGGTGAGCTACAGCGGCTTCAAATCGCTGAAAGAGGCTTTCAGCGAATACCAGCAGCAAGTCCCCAAGGCAAAGTTCGCAGCCTTCTGCCAGGAGGTTGGGCTGTCGTCGTGGAGCAGTGACTTTGGCGCCAAGGCCAAGAACCACAGCGACTCGGAATGCGCCATCGGGCAGAAGCTGGTCGAAGACGGCACGTTCGAAGAGCAGTACACCTTCAAGGAAGGCAAGAGCCTGTTTGCGGCGTTGTTCGTGAACAAGGCCTATCAGCTGGAAACCAATTGACTGGGTAATGGCTGAGTGAACAAGTCCCCGGGAACCATGAGTTGCCGGGGGCTTTTTTAGGGTTGCTGTCAGGCGCGCCCGGACACTGTCGGGCTTGGGATCAGCGCATCGCCGCCAGTTTGATGCCGAATCCCACCAGGCAAGCCCCCGCCAGCCGCTCGAACATATTGGCAATTCGCGGGCTGGCGCGCATGCGCTCGGCCAGTTGATGGGTCAGCACCACGGCAATCAGCCCATACAGGAAGGTCACCACCGCCACTGTCGCCGCCATGAAACCGAACGTCACCAGCCCTTGGTGCTTCACCGGGTCGACGAACAGCGGGAAAAACGCCATGTAGAACATGATCGCCTTGGGGTTGAGCAGGGTGATCATCATGGTCTGGCGCAGGTACTGGCCGTTGTCCATGCGGCAGGTGTGTGCTGCACCACCGGGTTTGCTCAGCAGCATGCGCAGGCCCAGGTATGCCAGGTATGCAGCCCCCGCCCACTGCACCATATGAAAGGCGGCAGGGTAGGTGGCCAGCAGGGTGGCGACACCGGCTACCGCCAGCCACAGCAGCACCTGGTCACCCACGATCACGCCACAGGTCGCGGCCAGGCCTGCCTTGATACCGCCCTTGCCGGTGGCGGTGATCAGGGCGAAATTGCCCGGGCCGGGGATGGCCAGAAGAATGAGGAAGGCGATGACGAATGCGCCGTAGTCGGTGACGCCAAGCATGGTGAGTTCCTGTTGGGCATTGCGAAGGCAGTGCTCTGAACTATCGTCGCCAAAGGCGCGCTTTTCAACCTGTTGTTGCACAGTTGCAAAGAACCTGTGCCAAGCGCGGCTTGGATCCAATGCCTGGAGTCTGTATGATTCCGCGGCCATCAGACGATGGTCGAAGATGATTCATTTAAAGGATTGAGTAATGAAAAAGCTGTTCAAGGCCACCGTAGCCGTTGCCGTCGTTTCGGGTGTCGCCCTGCTGTCGGGTTGCACTGGCCAGGTTTACAACCAACCGAAAAACTGCACCTACGACTACCTGTTCCACCCTTCGGTTTCCATCTCCAAGATCATCGGTGGCTGCGGCCCGATCGATAAACTGCCTCAGCAGCAGTAATCTTGGCGGTACCCTGATCGCGACGCTTGCGGCGTGATCCAAGGCCCCCGGTCATGCACATGGCCGGGGGTTTTTGTGTGCGCCAGGCATGGCGCGTTGCGCGTATGCGCAACCCGCTTGGTTGTGGTGGCCAAGTGGGTGACTTGGAGGTGAAAGTCCTCTACACACCCGGCAAGGGGAAGTGTTAGCCGGAGGCAAGGGTGTCGCGGGTGACCGCGAATCTGAAGGAAGCCCGAGGCAAAATGCTGGCCTGACGAACAGGAAGCGGATAGAGGCGGCACAGCGGGGTGAGGTGGCACAAATCGCCAAAGCCCAATACTTGCACGGAACGCTGTGACGTAGATCCGACAGGCATAAGCAGGAAGGTCGCGCGAATTACCCTGGGAGATCTGTACGTTTGCCATTGTGCTACCGCGCGTCGAAAGGCGACGGGATGAGCGTGCAGAAGTCAGCCGAAGCCGTAGTAAGTGGCGGTTAACCGCGCCACCAAGGGCCGAACAGGTTATGCCGCCAGTAGGCGTCGCCGTCTCGTTGGTAACCGTAATGCAGAAATTTCCCACAGCGGAAACTGTCATCCCGAGCTCCGGCCAGAAGCCGAGGGTGACGCCTGACAGTGCAAAGGTATCGACGGCGTCCGTGACGTGGACGAACGCGGAGCCGGACACGCTGATGGAGCGGGTGCTTGCACCGGCCAACCTCAGACGTGCGTATCAACGCGTGGTCAGCAACAAGGGAGCACCGGGTGCCGATGGCATGACGGTCGCTGACTTGGCGGGCTACGTGAGACAGTATTGGCCAACCCTCAAGGTCAGGTTACTGGCCGGTGAATACCAGCCCCAAGCAGTGCGAGCGGTTGAAATTCCCAAGCCGCAGGGCGGCACACGGCAACTGGGAATCCCCAGCGTCGTGGATCGCCTGATCCAGCAAGCACTGCAGCAGCAGCTCACACCTATCTTCGACCCACTGTTCTCGGACTACAGCTATGGTTTTCGTCCGGGCAGAAGTACGCATCAAGCCATCGAGATGGCCCGTGCTCATGTGACAGCGGGACACCGCTGGTGCGTGGAACTCGATCTGGAGAAGTTTTTCGATCGGGTCAATCACGACATCCTCATGGCCTGCATCGAACGTCGGATCAAAGACAAGTGCGTACTCAGGCTTATTCGCCGCTACCTTGAAGCCGGGATCATGTCGGGCGGTGTCGTCAGCCCACGGCAGGAGGGGACGCCGCAAGGCGGCCCGCTTTCGCCGTTGCTGTCGAATATCCTGCTCGACGAACTCGACCGCGAGCTGGAGCGGCGGGGCCATCGCTTCGTACGTTATGCCGATGATGCGAACATCTATGTACGCAGTCCCCGGGCCGGCGAACGGGTGTTGGTCAGCGTCGAGCGCTTCCTGAGAGAACGTCTGAAGCTGACGGTGAACAGGAAGAAAAGCCAAGTGGCAAGGGCGTGGAAGTGCGACTACCTAGGCTATGGGATGAGCTGGCACCAGCAGCCAAGGCTGCGCGTGGCAAGGATGAGCCTAGACCGCTTACGCGACCGGCTCAGAATGCTGCTGCGCAGCGTACGGGCTCGCAAAATGGCGACTGTCATCGAGCGGATCAACCCCGTCCTGAGAGGCTGGGCTAGCTACTTCAAGCTCAGCCAGAGCAAGCGGCCGCTTGAGGAACTGGATGGTTGGGTCAGGCACAAACTCCGCTGCGTCATCTGGCGTCAATGGAAGCAGCCTCCCACGAGGCTGAGAAACTTGATGCGCCTGGGGTTGAGCGAGGAGCGTGCCAACAAGTCAGCCTTCAATGGCCGAGGTCCATGGTGGAATTCGGGAGCGCAACATATGAACTACGCGCTGCCAAAGAAACTGTGGGACCGGCTCGGGCTGGTCTCGATACTGGATACGATTAACCGGCTTAGCCGCGTAACCTGAACCGCCGTGTACGGAACCGTACGCACGGTGGTGTGAGAGGACGGCGGGTGTGAATCCGCCTCCTACTCGATTGCCAAGCCCAGCGCAACCCTCAGGCTTATCGCCATCCCTGGTAGGAGCGGGTTCACCCGCGAAGAGGCCTGCACAGGTATCACTGCTGGCGCAGGATGCACTCCAGCAGCCCGGGAAACCGCTCGCCCAGCATCTCGCTACGCAGCGAATTCATATGGGTAGTCCCCACATTGCGGGTTTGCACCAGCCCTGCATCACGCAACACACGGAAGTGGTGGGACATGCTCGACTTCGGCCGACCTCCATCCAGCTCGCCACAGCTGGCCTCGGCCACGCCGGCCAGGTGGCGGACGATTTCCAGGCGCACGGGGTCGCTGAGCGCATAGAGCAGGCGTTCAAGAATGAGGTCGTCGGGGTTGGGATGTTTATAGGCTCGCATGGTTGACATGATAACGGGGGTTTCATTAATTGCCATAGTTCGATTATGATCGAACAACAGTATTCAAATGAACCCGGAGTTTCCCATGTCCGCACTGTTCGAACCCTACACCCTCAAAGACGTCACCCTGCGTAACCGTATCGCCATTCCGCCGATGTGCCAGTACATGGCCGAAGACGGCATGATCAACGACTGGCACCACGTTCACCTGGCCGGCCTGGCCCGTGGTGGTGCCGGCTTGCTGGTGGTCGAGGCCACTGCTGTGGCGCCGGAAGGGCGTATCACCCCCGGTTGCGCCGGTATCTGGAGCGATGCCCACGCTCAGGCGTTCGTACCGGTGGTGCAGGCCATCAAGGCTGCCGGTTCCGTGCCGGGTATCCAGATCGCTCACGCCGGGCGCAAGGCCAGCGCCAACCGCCCGTGGGAGGGTGATGACCACATTGCCGCCGACGATGCGCGCGGCTGGGAGACCATTGCCCCGTCTGCCATTGCCTTTGGCGCGCACCTGCCGAAAGTGCCACGCGAAATGACGCTGGACGATATCGCCCGGGTCAAGCAGGACTTCGTCGATGCCGCCCGCCGTGCGCGTGATGCCGGCTTCGAGTGGATAGAACTGCACTTTGCCCATGGCTACCTGGGCCAGAGCTTCTTCTCCGAGCACTCCAACAAGCGCACCGATGCCTACGGTGGCAGCTTCGACAACCGCAGCCGCTTCCTGCTGGAGACACTGGCCGCCGTGCGTGAAGTGTGGCCGGAGAACCTGCCGCTGACCGCGCGCTTTGGTGTGTTGGAGTACGATGGCCGCGATGAGCAGACCCTGGAAGAGTCGATCGAACTGGCCCGCCGCTTCAAGGCCGGTGGGCTCGACCTGCTGAGCGTGAGTGTCGGCTTCACCATTCCCGACACCAACATCCCCTGGGGTCCAGCGTTCATGGGGCCGATTGCCGAGCGCGTGCGCCGCGAAGCGAAGCTGCCCGTGACGTCGGCGTGGGGCTTTGGTACGCCGCAGTTGGCGGAGGCCGCATTGCAGGCCAACCAGCTGGATCTGGTTTCGGTAGGGCGCGCGCACCTGGCCGACCCGCACTGGGCTTACTTTGCTGCCAAGGAGCTGGGGGTGGAAAAAGCCTCCTGGACCTTGCCGGCGCCTTATGCACACTGGCTCGAGCGTTATCGCTGAGGCTTGGAGGGGCTGCTTTGCAGCCCATTCGCGGGCAAGCCCGCACCCACAGAGACACCGCAGGTTTCAGATACTGCACCCTCTCTGTGGAAGTGGGCTTGCCCGCGAATGGGCCGGTAGGGGCTAAAACCGGTTCAGTCGGTATGCGCCCATCTCAGGCCCACCAGTCTGCTCAGCCAACCGCCCCACCCATTCCGCCGTCACCGCCGCCTGGGTCAACCCCAGGTGCTGATGCCCAAACGCCAACAGCACCCGCCCATCGCACACCCTGTCGATCACGGGCAATGAGTCCGGTAACGAAGGCCTGAAACCCATCCACGGCGTTGCCCCTTCGACGCTCAAGTCGTGCCGGAACAACCCCTTGCTCAACCGGTGCAACTGCCACGCCCGCTGCATGCTCGGCGGTGCCTGCAGCCCGGCAAACTCCACTGTGCCCGCCAGGCGCAAGCCTTCGGCCATGGGTGTCATGATGAACTTGCGCTCAAGCGAGGTGACTGCAAACGGCAGGCGCTGGTGCTCACCCGGCAACATCAGGTGGTAGCCGCGTTCGGTATCCAGCGGCACCCGCTTGCCTGTCAGCGCGGCAGTCAGTTTTGCAGAATGGGCGCCACAGCTGACAAGCACCTGGCGGGCATTGAGCATGCCTTGGTCGCTGGCAAGGCTCACGCCGGCACTGTGTAACTGCCCGCCATCGACCTGCGCCTGGACAAAGCGCACCCCGCTGGCCTTGGCCGCTTCGAACAATTCGCACACCACCCGATAAGGGTCGATGAAGTGCCCGGTGCGCGGGAAGAACAGCCCGCCTAACAGTGATGGGCTGAGTTGCGGCGCCGCTTCGCGCACGGTTTCGGCCGACCAGAAGTCCACCGGCACCGCCTGCTGTTGCATGCGTGTGCGCAACGCCTCCAGCGCCTGGCGTGACTCAGGCTTCTCGAACACCAGCAACGAACCATCCTCTTGAAACAACTCGCTGCGCCCGATCGAGCCCAACAGCCGTTGCCAGGCGCCCAGGCTGCCTTCGTTCAGCGTGCGGATGCCCGCCACGCTGCGCTGGAACGGCGCCGGGCGCAGGTTGAGCAGCAGCCGGGTGAACCACGGCATGGCCTTGGGCAGGTACTTCCAGTCCAGGCGCAGCGGGCCCATCGGGTCGAGCAGCATGCGAGGCAGGCGCTTGAGGATCGACAGGTCGGCAATCGGGAATACTTGCTCGGTTGCCAGGTGCCCGGCATTGCCGAAGGACGCGCCCAGGCCGGGCGCCTGGCGGTCGACCAGCGTTACCCGATGGCCCTGGCGGGCCAGTTGCAGGGCACAGGCGACGCCGACAATGCCGGCGCCCACCACGGCGATATCGGTTTCAGCGGTTTCGACCATGCTCAGTCTTCCCGTTTACCATCAAGCAGGCGCCGCAGCTGCAGCGGGTTGCCGTGTTTCAATGCCTGCGGCAGCAGCGCATCGGGGACGTCCTGATAGCAAACCGGGCGCAGGAAACGCAGGATCGCCGCCGTGCCCACCGAGGTGGTACGGGCATCGGAAGTGGCCGGGAACGGCCCGCCGTGGACCATGGCATCGCACACCTCGACGCCGGTCGGCCAGCCATTGACCAGAATACGCCCGGCCTTGCGCTCAAGGGTGGGGAGCAGGGCGCGAGCGCTGTCGATGTCGGCCTCGTCCAGTTGCAGGGTGGCGGTCAGCTGACCTTCCAGGTGTTCGGCTACCTGGCGGACCTGCTCATCGTCGGTGCAGGCAACGACCAGCGATGCTGCACCGAACACTTCAGCCTGCAACGCCGGGTCGGCGAGAAACGCTTCGGCCTGGGTCACGAACAGCTGTGCCTGGCACTGGTTGGGGCCCTGACCGGCTTGGCCACTGGTGATGGCCTGGGCATGGGGGTTGTCTGCCAGGGCTGCGATACCGGCCTGGTAGGCACTGAAAATGCCAGGGGTGAGCATGGTTTGGGCGGCGCCCTGCTGCACGTACCCGGCGGCTGCAGTGATGAACCGCTGCAGTGCCGGCCCCTGCCGGGCGATTACCAGGCCAGGGTTGGTGCAGAACTGGCCGGCGCCCTGGGTCAGCGAGGCGACGAAACCTTGTGCCAGTGCTTCGGCACGGGCTTGCAGGGCGGCGTCGAACAGGAACACCGGGTTGATCGAACTCATTTCGGCATACACCGGGATGGGCTCCGGGCGCGCCTGGGCGGCTTGGCACAGTGCCATGCCACCGCTGCGCGAGCCGGTGAAACCAACGGCCTTGATACGTGGGTCGCTGACCAGAGCAATGCCCACTTCGCGGCCGGAGCCATAAAGCAGCGAGAACACACCCTCCGGTAAGCCGCACTGCTTCACTGCTTGCGCCACTGCCTGGCCGACCAGCTCACTGGTGCCGGGGTGGGCACTGTGGGCCTTGACCACCACGGGGCAGCCAGCGGCCAATGCCGACGCGGTGTCACCACCGGCCACCGAGAAGGCCAGCGGGAAATTGCTGGCGCCGAACACGGCGACTGGCCCCAGGGCCACCTGGCGCTGGCGCAAATCAGCGCGGGGGAGGGGCTGGCGCTCAGGCAGGGCGCTGTCGATCCGCACGTCCAGCCATTCGCCGGCCCGCACTGTACGGGCAAAGGTGCGTAGCTGGGTGCAGGTACGGCCACGCTCGCCCTGAATGCGCGCCTTGGGCAGGCCGGTTTCGATCACGGCGCGGTCGATCAGGGCATCGCCGAGGGCCTCGATCTGTGTGGCGATGGCTTCAAGGAACTCTGCTCGTTGTTCGAGCGATGTTTCGCGGTAGGCATCGAATGCCGCCCAGGCCAGCGCGCAGGCCTGGGCCACGTGTTCGCCTGTGCCGCCGAGGTAGGCCGGCTCCAACGTCTGACCGGTGGTTGGGTCGATGGCACGGATGGCGTCGCGGCTGCCGGTTACCGGCCTCTGGCCGATCAGCAGGTTGCCTGTGAGGGGCATGTAGCCTCCTTGGAAATCTAATGCAGATGCATGGGGGGGATTACGACCCCTGTAGGAGCGGGTTCACCCGCGAACACCGGCGAAGCCGGTGCCATGCACCGGGTCGCCTGATTCGCGGGCACGCCCGCTCCCACAGGGAGAGCAGTGGCTGCTCAGGCGATGTTTTGCTCGGCCGACCAGCTGGCATACCAGCTGCGGAACAGCGCGTACTGCTGTTCGGCATAGTTGCGCTGAGCGTCGGTCAGGACGTCGGTCTCGTTGAAGTGCAGGCTGTACTCGGTGTCGCCGTTGAGCACCATCAAGTGCTTGTAATACAACACCAGGTCGCAGCCTTCATCGAACGACGACAGCACCGCCAGCGCCGCTTCCAGCTCGCGCGCCAGGCGGCGGGCACGGGCGTCGCCTTTGGCGGCCTGTTTGCTCAGGCTCACCAGTTGCAGCACTTCGCGCGGCAGCGCATTGCCGATGCCGGTGATGGCGCCGGTGGCGTTGCAGTTGACGAAGCCATGCACCACCTGGGTGTCGACACCGACCATCAGGGTGACATCGTCATCCTTGGAGGTGATGTGCTCGGCGGCGTAGCGCAAGTCGGCGCCACCGCCAAACTCCTTGAAGCCGATCAGGTTGGGGAACTGGCTGCGCAGTTCGAAGAATAGGTCGGCGCGAGTGGCAAAGCCGTAGTAAGGGCTGTTGTAGATCACCGCCGGCAGTTTCGGTGCGGCAGCGAGGATGGCCGAGAAATGGTGCTTCTGGGCGATCAGCGAAGCACCGCGGCTGAGCACGCGGGGGATGACCATCAGGCCGGCGGCGCCAACCTTGGCGGCGTGTGCAGCATGCGAAACCGCCTCACGGGTGTTCACTGCGCCCGTGCCGACGATGGTCGGGATGCCGGCCGCCACCAGGCGCGCCACGCCCTCCTGGCGCTCGGCCTCTGTCAGCAGCGGCCAGTCACCCATCGAGCCGCAGTACACCACCGCGCTCATGCCGGCCTCGATCAGCTCGCGGCCCTTGCGCACCAGGGCGTCGAAGTCCGGTTTGCGCTCGGCGGTGCACGGGGTCATCAGGGCAGGCATGGTGCCGGTGAAGATGTTGTCATTCATTGTTGTCACTCCTGGCAAAGTTCAGTCGGGAAAAGACCGGGGTCAGATGCCCCAGGCGAAAGGGTCTTGTTCGTCGATCAGCAGGGTGCTGTCGGCGGTCATGTAGGCGCGGCCGGTGATGAACGGGCGAATGCGTTCGCCGTCGCGCGCGTAGCGGCCATGGAACTGGCTGCCGGTGATGCTGGCCTGCACCCAGGTCTGGCCTTCGGCAAGCTTGCCGTCGGCGGCCAGGCAGGCCAGCTTGGCGCTGGTGCCTGTGCCGCACGGGGAGCGGTCGTAGGCCTTGCCGGGGCACATCACGAAGTTGCGGCTGTCGGCGTTGGGGTCGTCGGCGAACAGCTCGATGTGGTCGATGGGCGCGCCGTTTTCGCCGGTGACGCCCTGGGTTTCCAGGGCCTTGAGCATGGCCCAGGTGTACTCGGTCAGCGCCTCGCGGTTATCCAGCTCGATGCGCTGGCCGTGTTCGGACACAAGGAAAAACCAGTTGCCGCCCCAGGCGATGTCGCCGCGCACCACGCCATGGCCGGGCACGTCCACCGCAACCTGTTGGCGGTAGCGGTAGGAGGGCACGTTGGCGACGGTGATGGCGCCATCTTCATGCAAGGTGGCGCTGACCTGGCCGACCGGGGTGTCGATCTTGTGCACCCCGGGCGTGATCAGGCCCATGTGCTGTAGCGAGGCGACCAGGCCGATGGTGCCGTGGCCGCACATGTTCAGGTAACCGGCGTTGTTGAAGAAGATCACCCCGCAGGTGGCGTCGGCCGACACTGGCGGGCAGTACAGTGCGCCAACCAGCACATCGTTGCCGCGTGGCTCCAGCAGGCAGGCGCGGCGCCACCGGTCGTGCAGTTCGCGCAGTTCGTCGCGCTGTTCGGCCATGCTTCGGCCCCGCAGTTGCGGAAAGCCCTTCATCACCAGGCGGGTTGGTTCGCCACCCGTGTGGGAGTCGATGACGTGAATCTGTTTCATGGGCTTGTCCCTTGCGTAAAAGATCAGGAAGCGACGGCAACAGGGCGGCCGTTAGAGGTTTCAGCGCAGGCTTCGCTTTCGTCGTCGCCTTCCAGGCGCACCAGGTGGGCAGGCACACCCGTGGCGGCGCCCCAGTAGTAGATGCCCAGTGCACAGGCCGCCACGACCACGGTGTCGAATGGGTGGCCGATGACGCCCAGGCCGCCGAAGCTGCCCAGCCACGACAGCAGGATGGTCAGCGCGTAGAAGCCGATCAGCCAGGCCGACGAGCGAACTTGCTGACCCAGCGACAGGTGCTGGGTGGGTACGAAACGGCTGCACAGCAGGTACAGCACGAACATCACGATCTGCAGGGCCAGCAGCCACGACACGGTGTTCCAGCCCGACCAGTACACGATCAGCGCAGCGATGATGAACGACAGCGGGCCGAGCACAGTCATGCCCTTGACCCGGAACGGGCGCGGCATGTGTGGTGCATTGCGGCGCAGGGCGGCAACGCTGACCGGGGCCACGGCGTAGCTCAGTACCAGAGCGGCGGATACCACGTTGATCAGCGCTTCCCACGACGGGAACGGCAGGGTCCAGAACACCGACAGGCCAAACGTCAGCCAAAGGGCCGGGCGCGGGATGCCGGACTCTGCATCGATGCGGGTGAAGTACTTGAAGAAGGTGCCGGTCTGCGCCCAGCCATAGATCACGCGCGGGGTGGCGTTCATGTAGATGTTGCCGCAGCCGCTTGGCGAGATCACTGCGTCGGCCACCACCAGGTAGGCCAGCCAGCCCACACCCAGCGCCAGGGCGATGTCACGGTAGGGCAGGGCCAGTTCCTTGGTCACGCTGGCCCAGCCGTTGGCCAACATTTCGGTCGGCACGCTGCCAAGGAAGGCCAGTTGCAGCAAGGCGTAGATCGCGGTGGACAGCAACACCGAAAGAATCAGCGCAATCGGGATGGTGCGCTGCGGGTTCTTGACCTCGCTGGCCACCGAAATGATCGGCGTCAGGCCCAGGTAGGCGAAGATGATGCCGCCGGCGGATACGGCCATTTCCACCCCGGACAGGCCGAACGGGGCAAAGCCCTGGACCTCGAAGTTTTCCGGTTTGAAGAAGGTGAACAGTACGCCGATCACCAGCAGCGGCACGATGAACTTGAACACGCTGACCAGGTTGTTGGCCTTGGCGAAGGTTTTCACGCTGCGGTAGTTGAGGAAGAAGAACAGCCCCAGCAGGGCGAACTGCACCAGCCAGCCGAGCACGGTTGGGTCGCTGGAGCCGGCCTTGGTCAGCCCAGGGAACCAGGCGGCGGCGTATTGGCGTGAGGCGACCACTTCGATGGCGATCAGGCTGGAAAAGGCGATCAGGGTGATGAAGCCCATCAGGTAGCCCAACAGTGGACCGTGCGAGTACACCGGGTAGCGCACCACGCCACCGGCGCGGGGCAAGGCGGCGCCCAGCTCGCAGTAGACGATGCCCAGCAGCAGTACGGCGAACCCGCCAAGGAACCAGGAGAGGATGCCGGCCGGGCCGGCGATGGCCGAGACGTGGCTGGCGGCAAACAGCCAGCCGGAGCCGAAGATGGCGCCTAGGCCGATGAAGGTGAGGTCCAGCAGTGATAACTGTTTTTTGAATTTGCCTGACATGGGTTCGCCTTTTTGTTGGTTATTGGATAGGCAGGTCTGATGTCACGAGATGCGGCTTTTTGGGCCGCGCTCTTGTAGGACTTGGGCGGCTTGCGTGGGGCATAGAGTGGACCGATCAGGGCGGCGGTTCTTGATGGTTTTCTGCAAGGGGGATGACGAAATCGGCACAGTTGCAGAAAAACAGTGGTAAGCCGCAAAGCGTGGGGATAGGCTCAAAGCCATACCGGATAAGGGTTTGAGAGATGCAGTGCTAGTGCCGGCCCTTTCGCGGGTGAACCCGCTCCTACAGGTACGGCGCAGAATTCGAAATCTGTGGGGGCCCTGTAGGAGATCACCCAGCCCTTCCGGGCTGCGCTGTCGCGCAGCAAACATGAGGTGTACGGCTTCAGTTCCGCAGCGACGCTGACATTTTGAAAAAGAAAAGGCGGTTGGCCCGGTAGATCGGTACAGATCTATCACGCTTCCCGTCCTCACAGCACTTCTGCTCTTGGTTGGGACTGGCTCCCCCTACCCGAATTTCCGGCGGTCATCGACTGGCAGGTGGTGGGCCCAAAATAGTCAATCGAGCAGCGCAAGCACTCAAGCAGGCTGCATCCAATGCCCGTAACGACAAGGGTTTCATTGGCGCATCGCACCGAGCCAGACTGACTCGAATGGATACCAGCTGCGCCATCAAGGCCACTGCGCATCAGTTGGCACGTCTGGTGTACAACCTGTTAACCAAGAAGCAGGCTTATGTTGAACAAGGTCTTGAGGAGTTCGAAACCAGAAGCCAAGACCGGCAGGTCCGGGCTTTGCTTCGCAAAGCCCGGAAACTGGGGTATCAACTGGTGGCCGCTTGAGTGCTTAGAAAACAATGGGTTGCATTTTGTTTGATGAGAGATCACCCAGCCCTTCCGGGCTGCGCTGTCGCACAGCAAACAGGATGCGCATGACGTCAGATCTGCACTGACATCGAGATCTAGAAAAGCATTCGCCGACTGATCCGGGTAGGTCAGCCGCCGAATACTTTGCTATGGTTCCCAATGCGCGGGAAAGAGGCCGTAGACCGCACTGGTGTGCTGCTTTGCTCCCGAATGAGAGAGTGGCCCAAATGGCATCGGCGTTAATCCCTGTCGGCACAGCTTGCTGTGACCACGTATAGAAGAGTGAACACTTCGCCGCCATTGACCCCGCGCGCCTGTTTTTTTCGCTAGAAAGAACAGTGGGTTATCTTTTGTTTGATAGAAGCGGGTTCACCCGCGAAGAGGCCGGCCCAGCCAGCAGAGAACCGACAGATGACCGACACCCCCCTGGCAACCCTCTACCAGTCCCTCGACCAGCACCGCCCCGCCACCCTCGAGGCCCTGCTCGCCGGCGTATCGCTGTTGCTGCCGATGCTCGACGCCATCCCCAACGCCGCAATCTTCATCAAGGATTCTGCCGCCCGCTATGCGTTGGCCAACAACACACTGGTCCAGCGCTGTGGCCTCAAGCGCCTGCAACCGCTGCTGGGCAAGACCAGCGCCGAAGTGTTTCCGGCACAGTTTGGCCCCGGCTATACCGAGCAGGATCGACGTGTTCTCAAGGAAGGCCTGGTGCTGGAGGACCAGTTGGAGCTGCACCTCTACGGCAGCCGTGAGCCCGGCTGGTGCCTGACCCACAAGCGCCCGCTGTACAACCCTGCCGGCGAAATCATCGGCCTGGTCGGCATCTCGGTCGACTTGCAGTCAGCCGCTGACAGCCACCCCGCCTACCAGCGCCTGGCCGCAGTGGACGAGCACATTCGCCAGCATTTTCACCAGCCGATCAGCATGAGCGAGCTGACCCGCATTGCCGGTATTTCCGTGGCCCAGCTGGAGCGCTATTGCAAGCGGGTGTTCCACCTCACGCCCCGGCAGATGATCCACAAGGCGCGCCTGGAGCATGCCCATCGCCTGCTGCATTCGGAGCTGCCGATCACTGAAGTGGCGATGCGCTGCGGCTACACCGACCACAGCGCCTTCAGCCGCCAGTTCAAGCAGCTGACCGGCTTTACGCCGCGCCAGTACCGCCAGGCTACCGCCGATCAGCTGGCCTGAAACAGCCCCCGCGCCTCGGCAAAGCATTGCTCGGCAATCGCCGAGCGCGGCTCGCTGCGGCGCAGCAGCAGCCCGACCGGGCTGTGGATGGCGGCGTCTGCCACCGGTACGATGCGCAGGTGCTCGCTGAGGTCTTCCAGGCCGCAGTCCAGTGGCATGATCGCGCAGCATATGCCGGTGTTGATGGCCTGGATAAGCTGGAAGCTCGAGTCGCTCTCAAGCACCGCATTGGGCTCCAGACCACGGCTGCGGAAGCTCAGGTCCAGCGACTGGCGGTAGTGCATGCCTTTGCTCAGCAGCCCCAGCGGAATATCGCCGAGCTCGTCCCAGCGCAGCCGGTCGCTGGTGAACTGGAAGTGCCGCGTATCGTGCAGCAGGCCCATGGTGGTGGTGCCCAGTTCGATCACTTCGAAAAAGCTGGTGTTGACCTGGTCCAGGTAGCAGATACCCAGGTCGAGCTGGTTGCGGCTGAGGCCGTCGATGACCTGTTCCGAGCTCAGCGAGCTGAGCTGAAAGTGCAGTTCGGGGTATTTTTCGCGCAGGGGCAGCAGCAGGTGCATGGGGTTGAAACTGGCCAGCGGCACCGTGCCCAGGCGCAGGCTGCCGACCACCTGGCCACGGCAACTGGCAGCCTCGGCCTGCAGGCCGTCATGGGCGGCGAGCAGGGTACGGGCCCAGGCCAGGATGCGCTCGCCGGCCTCGGTGAAACCTTCGAAGCGCTGGCCCCGCTTGACCAGCACCAGGTCCAGTTCGTCTTCCAGGTTGCGCAGGCGCATGGACAGCGTCGGCTGGGTGATATGGCACAGCGCCGCCGCCTGGCCGAAGTGGCGGGTCTGGTCGAGGGCGATGAGGAACTTGAGCTGCTTGATGTCCATGGAAGTGCCTGGCGTCTGGTTATGCAGACCTTAACCCACGTCTGCGATAGATGTCATTGATCGGCCGGTACGTCATATCGATTGGACGCCTCTGGGGGTATGCCTCTAGCGTGGTGAAAATGCCCTTCAAGGAGCTTCACCGTGCGCGTCCAACTTGATGCGGTCTTCGTACCGCTGAACATCGCCGTGCTGACTGTCAGCGACACCCGTACCTACGACAACGATACTTCCGGCGCGCTGCTGGCCAACCGCTCGGTCGAGGTCGGTCACCGGCTGGTGGCGCGAGCGCTGCTCAAGGACGACCTGTACAAGATCCGCGCTCAGGTGGCCAGCTGGATTGCCGATGAACAGGTGCAGGTGGTGCTGATCACCGGAGGTACCGGCTTTACCGGGCGCGACAGCACACCCGAAGCGGTCGAGTGCCTGCTGGACAAGCGTATCGATGGGTTCGGCGAGTTGTTCCGGGCATTGTCGATTCTCGATATTGGCAGCTCGACCGTGCAGAGCCGGGCGTTGGCCGGGTTGTCCAACCGCACGTTGGTATGTTGCCTGCCGGGCTCGACCGGAGCCTGCCGCACCGCCTGGGAAGGCATTCTGGCCGAGCAGCTGGATGCACGGCACCGGCCATGCAACTTCGTCAAACACCTGTTGCCGATGTAGGAGATTCTATGGCCGGAGGCAAATTTTCAGTAAAAACGCCATCGGCCTCTCTCAGCAACCTCGAGGTACGAGTCAGCGTGCCAGAGAATTTCTCCCCAGCATTGGATACTGCCCGTCAGTTTGGGCGGGCTGCGTTGCAGCCCCAGCCTCAGCTGGCCGGCTTGGCACCTCCGGTATATATCTCGGGCTTCCAGTCGGCCTGATGCCTCATCAGGCCGAAGGCCAGCCGAGCCAAGCGACGTGCAAGGATCACCAAGGCTTGAGTGGTTTTCTTCCCCCGGGCTTGGTGATGGGCGTAATACTGCTTCCAGGTCGCGGTTCGACTGCCGCTCATCGAGGCGTTGTACAGGAGTCTACGGACCTCCGAGTCTCCGCGCTTGCTCAACTTCCCTCTGCCTGCCCATTTACCGGATTGGGAAACCGTTACATCCATGCCTAGATAAGCGACAAAGGCGTCGCTGTTCTTGAACTCGCCGCGCATGAAGGACATCACCAGGCCGGCAGCCGTTAAGAAACCAACACCCGGAAGCCTCTGAACACGGCGCATCTGATCGGAAAGCCCCGCCTTCTTGATCACCGCACGCAGCTGTTTTTCCAGCGAAAGCTCTATGCGTTCGAGCACTTCCTCAACACGTTTGAGTTCTGAGGCAAACAATTTGTCGCCCGACAAGCTCATCCGCAGCATGCCGCGCACTGCTACAAGTTTGGCGCGGCGGCGCAGCAGCACCTGGATCTCACGATGCCCGGCTGGTGGCGGAGTCCAAGCCTTCAAAGAGCCCCGCTCGTTGCTCAGGAAGCGGGCGAGCAAAGCGGCATCATGGGCATCTGTTTTTGCCCGTATAGCAACACTTTCCCGGTACTTACTCAGCCTCAGCCCATCGATAACGTATACCGCGAAGCCCGCAGCATGGGCTTGCTCCGCCATTTCCATGTGATAGGTACTGGTCGCTTCGATGGCCAGCGCTGAGCCTTTGGGCAGCGTCTTGAGCCAGGCTTTGATTGCTTTCGGAGTGTTAGGGATGGCGAAGGATTTGGTATTCGGAGCGGCTTGAATCACCAGTTCATCTTTGGAGGTGTCCACGCCAGCTTCGATTGGGATTGCGGACATTGCCATGAATAGCTGCTCCTTGTAGCGTAGTGTGACTTGAAGGGCACACCCTGGCGCAGGCTTGCTTCTATTGTCGCTTGCTCGCGAGGCATTCCTTATCGGCGCTTGGGTGTTGAAAGGAGGAGGGGTGATTTCTCCTACGGTCTGTACTGCGCGAACAGTCAGAAGCGAGTTATGGCCCTCCTCCTCCCTTCAAGTCCTACCATACAAGCGGGTTTACCCGCGAAGAGGCCAGAACAGGCAACCACCCACCGTCAGCTCAACACATACCCCACCGGCAACAAGGCGGGAGGCAGCTGCTGTTCCCCCAATCCGGCCAGCACATCGCGCTCCACAGTCCGCACCATGGCATCGGTCGGCAGGTCGTTCTCATCGCGCCCGAACGGGTCTTCCAGCTCGTTGCCGATCGCATCCAGCCCGAAGAACGTGTACCCCACGATGGTGGTGAACAGCGGTGCCAGCCAGCCCAGCGGCTCGGCCAGGGCAAACGGCAGCAGCAGGCAGAAAATGTAGATAGTACGGTGCAGCAGCAGCGTGTAGGGGAACGGCAAGGGAGTGCCCTTGATCCGCTCACAGGTGGCTTGCACTTCGGTCAGGCCCGCCAGGCGTTGCTCCAGCAGGTTGTAGCGCCATTCGCTGATCTGTTGCTGTGCGGCCAACCGTGAACAGTGTTCGCCGATTTCACGCAGGATGCCGTCGCACACATTGTGCGGGCTGATCGCATCGGCCCGGGCCAGCCACGGCCTGGCAGCTGCCCGTTCGTCCTCGTTACGCAGCCGGGCATTGAGTGCATGGGCGAAACCACACAGGTTGCGCAGCAGTTCGGTGCGCAGTGTTTCGTCGGTAATCACCACGCTTTCCCGCACGAACGAGCGGGTTTCGATAATCAGTTTGCCCCAGGCCTTGCGCCCCTCCCACCAACGGTCATAGCACGCGTTGTTGCGAAAGCTCATGAAGATCGACAGCGACAGGCCCAGCAAGGTGAACGGCGTGGCGCTGACCGGGTAGAAATACGCCGGGTAATGCCGCTCGACCAGCACGATCAGCGCGGCCAGCAGTGTCACCATCAGGCAACGCAGGGCAATGCGTTTGACGATCGACCCCTTGAGGGTGAACAGCACGCGCAACACATCGGTGGAGGGTGGGACGATCATGGAAGTCCAGAGACGGCTGCTCAGCCGCCGGTCATGTTCATGAAGCGCAGGATCTGCACATCGCCACCGACTTCGAAATGATGGCGATAGGGCTTGAGGTGCAGCGAGTCGCGAATGGCCTTTTCCAGGCGTTCGGGGTTGCCCGGGTGGGCGCGCAGCACGTGCTTGAGGTCTACCGAGTGTTCGTTGCCCAGGCACAGCAGCAGGCGGCCTTCGACGGTGAGGCGCACGCGGTTGCAGGTGGCGCAGAAGTTGTGGCTGTGTGGGGAAATGAAGCCGACCCGGGTGTTCGCGGCTTCGGCCAGGCGCCAGTAGCGGGCCGGCCCCATGGACGACTCGGTCGATTCGACCAGCGTGAACTGCTCGGCCAGGCGTGCCCGTACTTCATCGCTGGAGCAGAACGATTCGCCACGTTCATGCTCGCTTATCACCCCCAGCGGCATTTCCTCGATGAAGGTGATGTCCAGCTCGCGTTCGATGGCAAAGCGCACCAGATCGACCAGTTCATGGTCGTTGCGGCCTTTGAGTACCACGCAGTTGAGCTTGGTGCGTTTGAAACCGGCCTGGCGTGCGGCGTCGATGCCGGCGATTACCTGGGCTAGGTCGCCGGTGCGGGTCAGCTGCTTGAAACGGTCGGCATCCAGGCTATCCAGGCTGATGTTCAGGCGTGTCACCCCGGCGTCGAACAGCGGCTGAGCCAGGCGCCCGAGTTGCGAGCCGTTGCTGGTCAGGCACAGCTCGCGCAGGCCGGGCAGGGCGGCGATGCGCCCGCACAGGTCGACGATGCCCTGGCGTACCAGTGGCTCGCCACCCGTCAGGCGGATCTTTCGGGTGCCCAGCGCGACGAAGCGTTCGGCCACCTGGAACAGTTCTTCGAGGCTGAGGATTTGCTGGCGCGGCAGAAACTGCATGTCTTCGGCCATGCAGTACACGCAACGGAAGTCACAGCGGTCGGTGACCGACATCCGCAGGTAGTCGATTTTCCGGTTGAAGCCGTCGATCAGGGCCCGGCTGTTCTGTTCCACGTTCGCACTCGAATGGGTTGGGACATGACTCCAAGCTATAACCTGGCCGCAAGGCCGTCAAATTGCTTTGCCTGACCGGTTGATCGATGGCCTCTATCGCTTGGCATAGCCTCTGGCAGCCATGATCGAAACCGCTTATCACGCCGTAAGATCTTTCGATTGGACGCCCCTTCCCACGCTCCATAGGCTGGAAAAAAGCATCGAAGCGTGAGGATTCATCGCATGAGCCAGGACGAACACATCAGGGACTACAAGGGCGCCGCTGCCGGCTGGGGGGCGCTCAAAAGCGTGACCAAGAGCTGGCTGGGCAGCGACAACGCCTTCAAGAACCTGCGGGCCATGCTCAAGACCAACCAGAACGGCGGTTTCGACTGCCCCGGCTGTGCCTGGGGCGAGTCGCCGGAAAGCGACATGGTCAAGTTCTGCGAAAACGGCGCCAAGGCGGTCAACTGGGAAGCCACCGGCCGCTCGGTCGACCCGGCTTTCTTCGCCAAATACAGCGTCAGCGCGCTGAAGGAGCAGACCGACTACTGGCTTGAATACCAGGGCCGCCTCACCCACCCGATGCGCTACGACGCCGCCACCGACCACTATGTCGAAACCACCTGGCAGGAGGCCTTCGAGCTGGTCGCCAGGCACCTGCGTGCGCTGCAGTCGCCGGATGAAGCCGAATTCTACACCTCGGGCCGGGCCAGCAACGAAGCGGCGTTCCTTTACCAGCTGTTCGTGCGTGCCTACGGCACCAACAACTTCCCGGATTGCTCGAACATGTGCCACGAAGCCAGCGGCGCGGGCATGTCGGAAACCCTCGGGGTGGGCAAGGGCACCGTGGTGTTCCACGATCTGGAGCTGGCCGACGCGATATTCGTCATCGGGCAGAACCCCGGCACCAACCACCCGCGCATGCTCGAACCCCTGCGCGAAGCGGTCAAGCGTGGCGCCCAGGTCGTCTGCTTCAACCCGCTGAAAGAGCGTGGCCTTGAGCGCTTCCAGCACCCGCAGCACCCGTTCGAAATGCTCAGCAACGGCTCCGAGCCGACCTCCAGCGCCTACTTCCGCCCGGCCTTGGGTGGGGACATGGCGGCAATGCGCGGTATTGCCAAGTACTTGTTGCAATGGGAGCGCGAGGCGCAGGCCAAGGGCGAGCCGGCGGTGTTCGACCATGCCTTCATCGCCGAGCACACCAGCGGCGTCGACGATTACCTGGCGGCGGTGGACGCCACGTCCTGGGAGCACATCGTCAAACAGTCGGGCTTGACCCTGGCCGAGATCGAGCTGGCCGCCCGCATGTACCGCAAGGCCGAGCGGGTCATCATGTGCTGGGCCATGGGCGTCACCCAGCACCGCCATTCGGTGCCGACCGTGCAGGAAATCGTCAACCTGCAGCTGCTGCGTGGCAACGTCGGCAAGCCCGGCGCAGGCCTGTCGCCGGTGCGTGGCCACAGTAACGTGCAGGGTGACCGTACCATGGGCATTGACGAGAAACCCTCGGCGGCACTACTCGATGCCATCGAGCAACGTTTCCAGTTCAGTGTGCCGCGTACCCATGGGCACAACGCAGTGTTGGCGATCAAGGCTATGGAAGAGGGGCGGGCCAAGGTGTTCATCGGCCTGGGCGGCAACTTTGCCCAAGCCACCCCGGACACCGCGCGCACCCACGCGGCGCTGCAGAACTGCGCGTTGACCGTGCAGATTTCCACCAAGCTTAACCGCTCGCACCTGATCACCGGCCGCGATGCGCTGATCCTGCCGTGCCTGGGCCGTACCGAAATCGACCTGCAGGCCGAAGGGCCGCAAGGCGTGACCGTGGAGGACACCTTCAGCATGGTGCACATCTCCAATGGCCAGTTGCGCCCGCGCTCGCCGCATATGCGCTCGGAGCCGTGGATCATTGCCGGTATGGCCAAGGCCACGCTGGGCAACCAGCCGATCGACTGGGAGTACGCGGTGGCCGATTACAACCGCATTCGCGACATGATCGCTGACGTGATTCCGGGCTTTACCGGTTTCAATGAACGCTTGAACAGCCCCGGCGGGTTCCACCTTGGCAACAATGCCGCCGATCGCAACTTCCGCACGGCCACGGGCAAGGCCCGCTTCATGCCCCACGCGCTGCCCGAGGAACTGGTCAACGCCAAGGTACTGGCCCGTGGTGACAAGCCCGACCTGATTTTGCAGACCCTGCGTTCGCACGATCAGTACAACACCACCCTGTATGGCCTGGACGACCGCTACCGTGGGGTGTTCGGCCTGCGTGAAGTGGTGTTTGTCAACGAAGCCGACATCCGTCGCCTGGGCTTCGAACCGGGTGAGCAGGTGGACCTTGTGTCGCTGTGGGAGGATGGCGTGGAGCGGCGGGTGTCGGGATTCCGCCTGGTGGCGTATGACGTGCCCGAGGGGCAGGCGGCGGCGTATTACCCGGAAACCAACCCGTTGGTACCGCTGGAAAGTTATGGTGAGGGGACCTATACCCCGACCTCGAAATTCGTGGCGATCAAGGTCGAAAAGGCCAAGGCGGGGAACCGCATTGCGGCGGTGTTGGCCTCGGATTGATGGGGTGCCTGTGCTGGCCTCTTCGCGGGTGAACCCGCTCCTACGGGACCCCACAGCGCTTGAGGTTGAGGTGATCCTGTGAGGTTGCCCGCGAAGAATCCAGCACCGGTCAGGCGCGATGCACCGGGTAAGCCGTGGTGTACTTCATCTGCTCCATGGCAAAACTGGACGTGATGTTCGATAGCCCATCGGTATGGGTAATCAGCTTTTTGTAGAACCGGTCATACGCAGCAATATCACCCACCACCACCCGCAGCATGTAGTCCCAGTCCCCCGACATGCGGTAGCACTCCATCACTTCCTCGAACCCGGTCACGGTCGCAGCAAACTGCTCCAGCCAGGCGCTGTCGTGGCGCTGGGTCTTGAGCTGGACGAACACGGTGAGCCCCAACCCCAGGCGTTCGGGGTCCAGCAGGGCGACGCGGCCGAGGATGTAGCCGTCTTCCTCCAGGCGCTTGACCCGCTTCCAGCACGGTGTGGTGGACAGGTTGACGGCCTCGGCCAGGTCCTTCAGCGAGATTGAGGCATCACGCTGTAGCAGGGTAAGAATGTGCTGGTCGAAACTGTCCATATCGCGCGCTGGCCGTGCAGGAAAATATTTCACAGATTACCCCAAGGCCAGACGATTTGGGTTGTGCGATAGTTGCGGCTTTCATTCTGCCAATGGGCCTGACCATGTCCGACAAGCCGCGCAATTTCGCCACCCGTACCATTCACGCCGGCGAGCAGTTCAGCGTTGCCGATAACGCCATTTTCCCGGCTATCGTCACCGCCAGTTCGTTCACCAAGCGCAGCCTGGACGATAAGCCGGAATATTCCTACAGCCGCGTCGGCAACCCCACCCGGCATGCCTACGAAACCTGTGTCGCTGCCTTGGAAGAAGGCGTGGGCGCTGTGGCCTGCGCCTCGGGAGTCAATGCCACCGCAACCGTGCTTGAGCTGCTGCCCAAGGATGCCCACGTGGTGGTGATGAACGGCGTGTACGGTGGCACGTTCCGCATCATGGAAGATTACCGCAGCCGCACCTCGGGGCTGACCACCACCTATGTCGATCTCAACGACATTGAAGCCGTAGCGGCTGCGATCAAGCCGGAAACCCAGCTGATCTGGATCGAGTCGCCGACCAACCCGTTGCTGCACCTGGTCGACATCAAGGCGGTGTGCGACCTGGCCAAGGCCAAGGGCATCCTCACCTGCATCGACAACACCTTCTGCTCGCCGTGGAACCAGCGCCCGATCACCCTGGGCGTGGACTTGGTGATGCACTCGGCCAGCAAGTACATCGGTGGCCACTCCGACCTCACCGGCGGTGTGGTGGTGGCGGCCAACGATGCGTTGCTGGCACGCCTGCGCCGTATCAGCATGGCGATTGGTGCGGTGCAGGGGCCGTTCGACTGCTACCTGGCCCTGCGCGGTCTGAAGACCCTGGATGTGCGCATGGAGCGCCAGTGCGCCAATGCCCTGCAGGTGGCGCGCTTCCTGGAAGGTCACGCGCAGGTCGAGCAGGTGTATTACCCGGGGCTGGAAAGCCACCCGCAGCATGAACTGTGCAAACGCCAGATGCGCAGTGGCGGGGCGGTGGTGGCGATGAAAGTAAAAGGCGACCGCGCCGCGCTCAACCGCCTGGTGGAGGCGCTGCAGATTTTTGTGCTGGCCGACTCGCTGGGCGGGGTGGAGAGCATGATCAACCACTCCTGGAGCATGTCGCACTGCTCGCTGAGCCCAGAGCAGAAAGGGGTGATGGGGATCAGCGAGAACCTGCTGCGGTTGTCGGTAGGGATCGAGGATTACCGTGACCTGGTCGAGGACCTGGATGGGGCGTTGAAAGCGCTGGTCGCTGTGTGAGGGCCGCAGGCCCTTTCGCGGGTAAACCCGCTCCTACGACGGTGTAGGAGCGGGCTTGCCCGCGAAGAGGCCGGTGGATTCAATAGATGCCTGTCAGGATTTGGGCGGATGAATGATCCGTTCGATCTTGTCCTTGATCAGCAACCTTTCCTTGCGCAGGCGGTTGACGGCTTCGTCGTTGGTGCCGTTGCCTTCGGCGGCTACCACCTCCTTGTCCTTGGCGTTGTACTCCTTGTGCAGTTTGTGCAGGCCCTGATCCTTGTCCATGAGCGCCTGGAATGCATCAGCGGTAACGTGCAGGTCAGCGAGCAGATCGTGCGGAACTGGCATTTCTTCACCTCTGTCAGGGTTGTCGGTAAGGTCCTGACCATTGAGGATAGCTGTCTTTGCGCAGGCTTGTGACGGCGGTCCAGGCTGAATGGCAGCTGAATGGTTTTGCGATAATCGATAAAAGACACACCCTCACGAAATTGTTACCAAGTTTTTCACAAAAAATTGATGACGTGCTTTCTAGAGTTCGCCCCAGTTCCCACAGTGCCATCTGGCCTGGGGTGATCATCACTCTTGATAGCGAACGCTGATGCTCAACTTCAAATCCCTGCGGACTGAATGGGTCACGCTGCTGGCCAGTCTTTATCTGCTGATTGGCTTCAATATGTTCCTCTGGGAGCACCTGCAAGCGGTGGTTCCTGCCGGCCTTTCGGGGTTGTGGCTGAGTCTGGCGTTTGCTGTGCTGATGCTCTTCGCGTTCAATCTGATCCTCACGTTAATTGCCTTCCGGTATGTAGTGAAGCCGGTACTTATCGTGTTGTTCATGAGTGGCGCGGGCGTGGCTTACTTCATGAACCAGTACGGCGTACTTATTGACGCCGGCATGTTCCGTAATATGGCCGAGACCAATATTGCGGAGGTGCGCGACTTGATGTCGTTCAAGTTTGCCGCGTATATCCTGCTGCTGGGTGTGCTGCCATCGGTGCTGCTGTGGAAGGCGCAGATCGCCTACCGCCCGTGGCACCGCGAGCTGCTGGGTAAGTTGGTGGTCAGTGGTGCCTGTGTGGTGACCATCGGCTCGGTCGCGTTGGTCAATTATCAAGGGCTGTCGTCGCTGTTTCGCAATCACCATGAACTGCGTCTGATGCTCACCCCCAGCAATATCGTCGGGGCCTCCATTGGTTATGTCGACGAACGTGTCGGTACGGCCTCGCGCCCGTTCCAGCATTATGGCGAAGATGCCAAGCGTGATGCGGCCTGGCTAAAACATGAGCGCAAGTCGCTGACCGTGCTGGTGGTCGGGGAAAGTGCCCGGGCAGACCATTTCGGCGTGTTGGGCTATGACCGCGATACCACGCCCAATCTCGCCAGGGAGCAGGGCCTGCTGGCGTTTTCCGACGTGCACTCGTGCGGTACGGAAACGGCGGTTTCGGTGCCTTGCATGTTCTCGGGCATGAAGCGCAAGGACTACGATGCCCGCGTAGCGAAGAACCGCGAAGGGCTGCTGGACATCCTGCAGCGTGCCGGCCTGGCCGTGCAGTGGCGTGACAACCAGTCGGGCTGCAAAGGCACCTGCGATCGCGTGCAGTTCATCGACGTCAGCAACCTCAAGGACCCGCAGCTGTGCGCCGATGGCGAATGCCATGACCAGATCTTGCTGCAAGGCCTGGACGCGTTGATCGACAACCTCGACAAGGACACCGTGCTGGTGCTGCACCAGATGGGCAGCCACGGCCCCGAGTACTTCAAGCGCTACCCCAGTGATGGCGAGCGCTTCACCCCGGTGTGCCAGAGCAACGCGTTGAACCAGTGCAGCGAGGAGGAAATCATCAACGGGTACGACAACACCCTGGCCTATACCGACAAGGTGCTGGCCTCGCTGATCGATACCCTGCGCAGCAAGCAAGACAAGGTCGATACCGCGATGATCTACCTGTCCGACCACGGCGAGTCGCTGGGCGAGTACAACCTGTTCCTGCACGGCACGCCCTACGCCATCGCTCCCGAGCAGCAGAAGCACATACCACTGCTGACCTGGTTCTCCGACAGCTACAAGGAGGACTTCGGCGTCGATACCGACTGCCTGGCACGGCTCAGCGATGCCCCGCTGTCCCAGGACAACCTGTTCCACTCGATGCTTGGCCTGTTGCAGGTACATACCGAGCTCTACCAGCAGTCGCTGGACATGTTTGCCGGTTGCCGGCCTTGGCTGGCGGCCAAGCGCTGAAGCCCTGTGGGAGCGGGCACGCCCGCGAACCCGGGCAAACCCGGGCCATACACCGTGTTGCCTTCATTCGCGGGCGCGCCCGCTCCCACAGGGTGGACTGCCCCCGAAAAGCGGGACAGTTTCACCCGCAGTGCCCGCGCCGTATATACTGCGCGCCAATGTTAGTGGGAGAGCCTTGTGGCCATCGAAATTCACTGGATCCGTGACGACCAGAGCCTGGCCGAACACTGCCGCGACTGGCACCAACTGCCCTTCGTCGCCGTCGACACCGAATTCATGCGGGTAGACACCTTTTACCCGAAAGCCGGGCTGATCCAGATCGGCGACGGCCAACGCGCCTTCCTGATCGACCCGCTGCTGATCGGCAACTGGCAACCCTTGGCCGACCTGCTGGAAGACAGCGCTGTGGTCAAGGTGCTGCACGCCTGCAGCGAAGACCTCGAAGTGCTGCTGCGCCTGACCGGCAAGCTGCCTCAGCCGCTGTTCGACACTCAGCTGGCCGCCGGTTACCTGAACCTGGGCTTCTCGATGGGCTATTCGCGCCTGGTGCAGGAAGTGCTGGGCATCGAATTGCCCAAAGGCGAAACCCGTTCCGACTGGCTGCAACGCCCGCTCTCGGAAACCCAGGTCAGCTACGCTGCCGAAGATGCCGTGCACCTGGCCGAGCTTTTCACCGTGCTGCGCCCGCGGCTGAGTGACGACAAGTATGCCTGGGTGCTGGAAGACGGCGCCGAGCTGGTGGCTGCGTTGCGCCGTGAAGTCGAGCCCGAAAGCCTGTACCGCGACGTCAAGCTGGCCTGGAAGCTGGCGCCTCAACAACTGGCAGTGCTACGTGAGCTGTGCGCCTGGCGCGAACGCGAAGCGCGCAACCGCGATGTGCCGCGTAATCGTATCCTCAAGGAGCACTCGCTGTGGCCCATGGCCAAAAGCCAGCCGAACAACCTGTCGGCCTTGGCCAAGATCGACGAGATGCACCCGCGCACCATTCGTCAGGACGGTGAGTTCCTCATCCAGCTGATCAAGCGCGCCGCCAGCCTGCCGGCCGAGCAATGGCCTGCGCCCTTGCCTGAGCCGCTTCCGATCGAGGCTGCTGGCCTTCTCAAGCAGCTGCGTGCCATCGGCCAGGCCGAAGGCGAGCGCCTGGGGATTGCACCCGAGCTGATGCTGCGCAAGAAAGCCCTGGAGGCGCTGCTCAAGAGCGGATACCCCAATGGCCCTTATCAACTGCCCGATTCGCTGCGCGGCTGGCGCCGTGAGCGCATGGGCCAGGCCCTGCTGGACAACCTGGCAGGTGCCGGAGAAACCCGATGAAACGCATTTGCTCGATCTACAAGAGCCCACGCAAGAACGAAATGTACCTGTACGTACTCAAGGCTGACGGCCTGGAACGCGTGCCTGAAGGCCTGCTGCCGTTCTTCGGCACCCCCGTGCACGCTTTCGACCTGGTGCTCACCCCTGAGCGCAAACTGGCCCGCGAGGACATCACCAAGGTGCTGGAGAACCTCGAAAGCCAAGGCTACCACCTGCAGATGCCGCCGCTGGAAGATGAGTACATCGAGCACCTGCCCGAAGAGCTGCTGCGCCGCAACGACCCCGTCTGACCATGCGCGTACTGATCGCTGAGCATGACCATGCTCGATACGCCGCGCTTTTGCGCGCCGCCGCGCCAGAACTGGAAGTGCTGACCAGCGGCGACTCTGCCGAACTGGCCCGCCAGGCACCGCAGTGCCCGGTGTGGCTGGGCCAGCCGGACTTGCTGGCCAGTCTGCTGCGCCAAGGCCACAAGCCTGGCTGGATACAGTCGACATGGGCCGGTATCACGCCGTTGCTGGCCGACGGCCTGCCGCGTGATTACCGCCTGAGCCGCGCAGTAGGCATCTTCGGACAGGTGATGGCCGAGTATATGCTCACCTATATGCTAGGCCATGAGCGTGAGGTGCTGTCGCGCCTGGTCAGCCAGGTCGAGCGGCGCTGGGATGACCGCCCGGGGCGCAGCCTGGAAGGGCGCAAGGTTCTCATTGTGGGTGTAGGCGACATTGGTCAGCGTGTGGCCGAGTTCCTGCAGCCGTTTGGTGTGGCGCTGTACGGCGTTGCCAGCAGCGCCCGTGAGCAGGCGCCGTTCGTCGAGGTGGCGGCGCTGGCCGACCTGCCGCGCTTGGTTGGCCAGGTCGACTACGTGCTGAACCTGCTGCCGGATACCCCGGCGACTCATGACCTGTATGACGCCGCGCTGTTCAAATGCTTCCAGCCCTCGGCCTTGTTCATCAATGCCGGGCGTGGTGTGGCGGTGGTCGATGCCGACCTGGTCGAGGCGTTGAAAGAGGGTCATCTGGCCGGTGCTGTGATCGATGTGTGCCGCCAGGAGCCGTTGCCCAAGCAACACCCGTTCTGGACCGCCTGGGGCTTGCTGCTGACCGGGCACAGCTCGGCGCCCACCTCGCCGACAGCGATGGTGCGCTTGTTTGTCGAGAATGTGCGGGCTTATGAAGCGGGGCAGGGGTTGCGGGGTGAAGTCGATTTCGCCCGGGGCTACTGATCGCTGCGGCCTGTACCGGCCTCTTCGCGGTAAAACCGCTTTAGCACAGGGTGGTGATACCCCCCGTAGGAGCGGGCTTGCCCGCGAAGAGGCCAGCACTGCCAACACAAACCTTACAGGCTGAAATCGCCTTCAGCAGCCAGCTCGCTCAGCGGCTTGCGCGGGCTCGGCACTTCACGCGCCTGCAGGGCTTCATCCAGGCTGGCCTTGTCCCCCAGCTTGCCGATCGCCACCATGGCATGCAGTACGTAACCCTCGGGAATCTTCAGTTCCTGACGTGCCAGGTCCTGATCGAAGCCGGCCATGCCATGGGTATGCCAGCCGCTGATGCTGGCCTGCAGGGCCAGGTGCCCCCAGGCAGAGCCCGTGTCGAAGGTGTGCCACAGCGCCGGTTTTTCTTCCGTAGCGCCCGGGGCCGCGAACGTGGTCTTGGAAATGACCAGCACCAGCGCCGACGCCTGTTGCGCCCAGTTGCGATTGAAGGGCACCAGCAGGCTCAGGTAACGCTCCCAGTTCGGCGTGTCGCGGCGGGCATAAAGGAAGCGCCAAGGCTGCGAGTTATAGGCCGAAGGTGCCCAGCGGGCGGCTTCGAGGAAGCTCAGCAGGGTTTCTTCGCTGATCGGCTCGGCGGTGAAGGCGCGTGGCGACCAGCGGTTGATGAACTGCTCGTTGATGGCGTAATCGGCAATGCGGGGGTTGGCGCTCATGGCGGCTCCTGCGAACGGACGGGAAAAGCGCACGCTACTGCGTGCCGTCGCGACTGACAAGCGGTCTGGCTTTGCCGAAGGCCAGGCTCTAGACTGGCGCCGCCGCGCGCCGTGGCCCCCAAGATGAAGGCAGGAACCCTGTGTGATGATCGCTGAAAACGCGCCGTTCTGGCGGCGCAAGACCCTCGAAGAGCTCAGCCAGCAAGAGTGGGAGTCGCTGTGCGATGGCTGCGGCCTGTGCTGCCTGCAAAAGCTCGAGGACGAAGACGACAACAGCGTCTATTACACGCGCATCGCCTGCAAATTGCTGGACCTGAATACCTGCCAGTGCAGCGACTACCCCAACCGCTTCGCCCAAGTGCCAGACTGCATCCAGCTCACCCCGGGCAAGGCCGACCAGTTCAAGTGGCTGCCGAGTACCTGCGGTTACCGCCTGGTCAGTGAGGGCAAGGACTTGCCGGCCTGGCATCACCTGGTTTGTGGCGACCGGCAACAGGTTCATGAACAGCGCATTTCCCAGTCGGGACGTATGCTCAGTGAACACGATGTGCACGAAGACGACTGGGAAGACCACCTGATCTTTCGCGCCAGCTGACCGGCGCGGCCCGCTGCCTCGGGGAAACAAGGAGTTTCTGTATGCGTTGCCACCTGATGTTGCTGTTGGGCCTGATGGCCAGTTCGCCGGCCTGGGCGAAAAAGGTCGACCTCGACTACCAGGTGCGCTTGCTGCCTGCCAGCGGCCAGGCCGAGGTCCGCGTGACATTGGCCGAAGGCAGCGCCGTGCGCAGCCTGGACTTCGACCTGGGCAAGGCTGGGGCCTACAGCGGCTTCCAGGCTGATGGGCAATGGCAGCTGAAGGGGCAACGTGGTATCTGGCAGCCAGCGGCCGGCAAGACCAGCCTCAGCTACCGTGTGCAACTGGACCAGAAGCTGGCCAGCGGCGCCTATTCATCACGCATCACCCCGCACTGGGCCCTGTTCCTCGGCGACCAGCTGATACCCCCTGCGCGCCTCGACCAGCAGGATGGTACCGAGCTGGTGGCGCGCCTGGCTTTCGACCTGCCCGAGGGCTGGAAGAGCATCGAAACCTCCTGGCCGCGCATCGGCAAGGGGAAGTTTCGCATCGACAACGTGTCGCGCCTGTTCGATCGCCCGACCGGCTGGATGCTTGCCGGCGACCTGGGCAGCCGCCGCGCTCGCCTGGGCGAGACCGAAGTGACCGTGGCCGCGCCGGTGGGGCAGGGCATGCGGCGCATGGACAGCCTGACCTTGCTCACATTCGTCTGGCCACAACTACAAGCTGTGTTCCCGCGTAACCCGCCCAAGCTGCTCTTGGTCGGGGCGCGTGACGGCATGTGGCGAGGGGCTATGGCTGCGCAGGGCTCGTTGTACCTGAACAGTGCCCGGCCCATGGTCAGCGAAAACGGCAATAGCCCGTTGCTGCGCGAATTGGTGCAACTGTTCGCGCAGATTGAGGGGCGTGACGGCAGTGACTGGCTGGTAGAGAGCCTGACCGATTATTACGCCAACGAGTTGTTACGCCGCTCGGGCGGGATGAGTGATGACCGCTACCAGGTCTGGCAGGCGCGTCTGAGCAAGCAGGGCGCCAAGGTCAACCGGCTCAAGGGTGAGCGCGCAAGCCCGGCCCAGGTGGCCCGTGGCGTGATGCTGTTGCAGGCATTGGACAAGGAAATCCGCATTCACACCCAGGCCAAACGTTCGTTGGACGATGTAGTGCGTGGGCTGATGCGCCTGCCCAGCGTCAGTACCGAGGACTTCGTGCAGATCAGCGAGAACGTGCTGGGGCGGCGTTCGGATGTGCTGCAGAGCAAGGTGTTGCACTAAGGCCCGTATGAAAAGCCTTGCCTGACCTTCGTCTCAAGGCTTTTCATACAGGCCCAAGGCATCCCTGGCGCCTGTCCCGGCCTTTGACAGCCCAAGCTTCGCCGCACGGCCTTGTTATTTGAACTTGGGCCCTGAGCGGGTATTCAGCCCTTTGGCCATGCGGTCATACAACACCACATTCACCGTCGCCGCCAGGTTCATGCAGCCCTCGGTCGGGATGTAGATAGTCTCTTCACACCATCCCCGCACGTCTTCGCTCAACGAGCCGTCCTCTGGCCCGAAGATGTAAATAGCCCGGTCCGGATGGGTGTAGTCCGGCAATGGCCGCGCACCCTCTACCAGTTCCACCGCCACAGGCGTGCAGCCCAGCGGGATAATGCGCTGCAAGTCGTCGATGCCGATCAGCGGGATGTCGTAGTGCACGCGCTTGGTGTCGGTGACGAAGTCACGTGCGCGCTCATAGCGTTTGCCTGTGTAGAACACCGAATTGACGCCATAGCAGCCCGCGGCGCGCATCACAGAGCCGACGTTTTCTGCCGACTTGGGGTTGAACAGGCCGATGCAGCTGTATCGTTTGTTTGCCACGTACCGGGGCCCTTCGCGAAAAAAGCGCGATTATACGGGCTGCCCGGTAACAGCGGGGGGCGAATCGATGGTCAGTCTTTCTTCAGCATGCCCGCCAGCCCGGCAAACGGGTTGTGCGTAGCCTTGGCAATGCTCGGGGTGCTGGTGGAGCCTTCGCTGAAGTACTGCTGGTCGGTGTAGCGCGAGTGCTCGTTGTCGTGGCAGTACAGGCACAGCAGCTCCCAGTTGGAGCCGTCCTGAGGATTGTTGTCGTGGTTGTGGTCACGGTGATGCACGGTCAGCTCGCTCAGGCGCTTGCCAGCGAACTCGCGGGCGCAGCGACCGCACACGTGCGGGTACATTCTCAGGGCCTTGTCGCGGTAGCCCATTTCCTTGTCGCGCTTGGCATCGGCCAGGATGCGGTCGAGGCGCGCGGTAGCGGCGGCAGAAGAGGTGGAGCTCATGGTGTTTCCTTTGTTCTGATCAGGCAGGTGACGGTTATGCCATTGAGTCTAGCGCGCTTGCAGGTCAGGCGGACAGGCGAAAGCGTTGATTTAGGCGTAGCCTGTAGAAAGGTTCCCGACAGGAGGTTGCTGATGTTTCACGCGATCCTCGCCGCGCTGTTGATGGCTGGCCTGCCCCTGGCAGAAGCTGCCAGCACGCCACCTCGTCTCAATACGCCAGTGCCTGGTGCACCGGGTACGCCTACGCCCACGCCATACCCGCAGATAACCCCGAGTACACCGCCCAAGGCTTACGACAGCCAGCCGGGGGCGCCACTGTTGCCGCCGATGCCAGTGCCCGGCCCGCCGAAGGATCAGCCATTGCCCGGGTTGCGGCCGGAGCCGCCGAAGCCGGTTGTGGAGGATGATTGACGGGTGCGAGCTGAGGGGGCTGGGGGGTGCAACGCGCCCCCCGCTATCTCAAAGAATACCCAGCTCGCCAAACACGAACGCATACTCCAGAGCCACATCCTTCAACCCCTGGTACCGCCCGCTCATCCCGCCATGCCCAGCCCCCATCTCGGTCTTGAGCAGCAGCAGGTTGCTGTCGGTCTTGAGTGTGCGCAACTTCGCCACCCATTTGGCTGCCTCCCAATACTGCACGCGGCTGTCGTTGTAGCCCGCCACCACCAGCATCGCCGGGTAGGCCTGCGCTTTCAGGTTCTCGTACGGCGCATAAGCCTTGATCCGTTCATACACCTCCGGCTCCTCAGGGTTGCCCCATTCGTCGTACTCGGTCACGGTAAGCGGCAGCTCCGGGTCGAGCATGGTGTTGAGCACGTCGACGAACGGCACTTCGGCAATGGCGCAGCGGAACAGCGCCGGGCGCAGGTTGAGCACCGCGCCGATCAGCAGGCCGCCAGCGCTGCCACCACTGATGGCCAGGCGGTCGGCGGCAGTCACGCCCTGGCTGATCATGTGCTCGGCGCAGGCGATGAAGTCGCTGAACGTGTTGTGCTTGTACTCCTGCTTGCCGGCACGGTACCAGGCTTCCCCCAGTTCACCACCACCTCGCACGTGGGCGATGGCAAAGGCCACGCCGCGCTCCAGCAGGCTCAGGCGCGCATGTGAGAACCAGGGGTCGAGGCTTTCGCCATAGGCACCATAGCCGTACAGGTACAGTGGCACGGTCTTGCCCAGGTCCTGGCGGCGGCGTACCAGGCTGATCGGCACCAGGGTGCCGTCCGCTGCGGTTGCCCACAGGCGCTCACTGACATAGTCATCGGCATCGAATGCACCGAGCACCGGGGTTTGCTTGAGCACCACCTGGGCGCCCGTGGGCAACGTCAGTTGGCGCACCTGGGCCGGGCGGTTGAGCGCTTCGTAGCGCAAGCGTATGCGAGTGCTGGCAAATTCAAGGCTGTCCTGCACGTACAGGCTGTAGGCTGCGTCTGGCAGTTCGACGCGGTAGGCCGGCAAGCCCTGCGGGCGGACTTCGATGATCGGCAGGCCGCCTTCGCGCAGGCTCAGGGTGAGGGCACCGGCGTTCAGGCTGAGGCCTTCGAGCATGACCGCGTCGCGGTGCGCCACCAGCACCTGCCACTGTTCGCGGCTTGGCACTGGCGCGGCTGGCGCGTGGTACAGGGCGAAGTTGATGCCATCCTGGTTGGTGCGGATGAACCAGCGCCACTGGCCGTCGAGTTGGCCATGGTCGGGGAAGTATTCGTGGCCTTCGACGCGCGGCGCCAGGCAGGTGAACGGCGCCTGCGGGGTTTCGGCGTCCAGCACCCAGGCCTCGCTGGTGGTCTTGCTGTTCAGCAGCAGCACCAGCTGGCGCTCGGAGCTGGTGCGGTAGCAGTGCAGGAAGAAACGCCCATCTGGCTCTTCGAACACGGTGTGCGCGGCGTCGGTGCCCAAGGTGTGGCGACGCAGGCGCCATGGGCGGTGGGTGTCGTCCAGCTCTGCGAAGAAGAGCGTCTGGCTGTCGTTGGCCCAGGTCAGGCTACCGTCGCAGTCGTCGAAGGGCAGGGTAGTGACACTGCCACTAGCCAGGTCTTTGACGTACAGGGTATAGATTTCGTCGCCGCTGGTGTCGAGGCTATAGGCCAGCAGGCGGTGGTCGGGGCTGATGTTGAACGCGCCCAGGGAGAGGAAACCGCCGTTGGCCAGGGCGTTGGGGTCGAGCAGCAGTTGCTCCTGGCTTTCATCGACGGTGTTCGAGTCGTCGGCCGGACGTGGGCAGCGGTAGTGACGCGGATATTCGTCGCCGGCGGTGGTACGGGTGTAGTACAGGTAGGGGCCCCAGGGCGCCGGCAATGACAGGTCGGTCTCCAGGATGCGGCCCTTGATTTCTTCGAACAGGCGCTCACGCAACGGTGCCTGGTCGGCCAGGCAGGCTTCCTGGTAGGCGTTTTCAGCTTGCAGGTAAGCGAGTACCTCGGGGGTGTCGCGCTGTTGCAGCCAGGCATACGGGTCGGTGGCCTGGTCGGCTTGGGCAATCGGGGGTTGGGGCTTGGTTGGCATTGAAGGTCTCTTGATTGGAGTTGCCTGTGCCGGCCTCTTCGCGGGTAAACCCGCTCCAACAGGGATCGCACCGAGGTAGGAGCGGGTTTACCCGCGAAGAGGCCGGCACAGGCAAACACTGTCTGCGCCCGGAAAAGTGTTTATCATAGGCATCTCTTTGCCTGGCTTGCACGAACACCATGACCGAGAACGACTACACCTTCGCCTGGGGCTTGTACGCAGTAGCCGCCTTAGGGTGCCTGCTGGTGGGCTTCAAGCTCACCGGCTGGATGTGGCGCTGGCTGCGCGAACCGCTACGCGTGGTGCTGGCGGTGCTGCTGCTGACCCCGACCATCGTCGACCCGGTCAAGGACAGCTTCGCCCCTGCAATCGCCATCACTGCGCTGGATGTCGCTTTCAAGGTCGGCAACAACGCCTGGCGCGCTGTGTCCGACTTCGCCATGTACGGCATGATCGCCTTCGGCCTGTACTTCCTCTTCGTGCTGCTGCGCTGGCCGCTGGAAAAGCGCACGCACGCACGCCGTGAGCAGGCCGAAGCCGCCGCCAGGCGTCAGCGGGCCGAGGATGACCAGCTCGGCACCCAGGCGCCGCTGGCTGCCGAGCGCAGCGACCGTTACCGTGACGACTTGCCGCCAGCCGCTGCGCGTGGCGCAGGCCGGGTCGAGCCCCGTCTGTAAACGGAGACACGCCTATGTGTGAACTGCTGGGCATGAGTGCCAACGTCCCTACCGACATCGTTTTCAGCTTCACCGGCCTGATGCAGCGGGGCGGGCGAACCGGCCCGCACCGTGACGGCTGGGGGATAGGCTTTTACGAAGGCCGCGGCCTGCGCCTGTTCCAGGACCCGGCCGCGAGCAGCGAGTCGGAAGTGGCCAACCTCGTGCAGCGCTACCCGATCAAAAGTGAAGTGGTGATCGGTCATATCCGTCAGGCCAACGTCGGCAGGGTGTGCCTGTCCAACACCCACCCGTTCGTGCGGGAAATGTGGGGCCGCAACTGGTGCTTCGCGCACAACGGCCAGCTGGGTGACTTCAAGGGCCTGGCCAGTTTCTACCGGCCAGTGGGCGACACCGACAGCGAAGCGGCCTTCTGCGACTTGCTCAACCGCATCCGCAGCGCCTTCCCCGAACCGGTGCCGGTGGAACAGCTGCTGCCAGTGCTGGTCGAAGCCTGTGCCGGCTACCGGGATCTGGGGGTGTTCAACTGCATGCTCAGCGATGGCGACTGGCTGTTCTGCTTCTGCTCGACAAAGCTGGTGCACATTACCCGCCGTGCGCCATTCGGTGCCGCACGGTTGAAGGATGTCGACCTGATCGTCGATTTTCATACCGAAACCACCCCCAACGACGTGGTCACGGTGATTGCCACCGAGGCCCTGACCGAGAACGAGACCTGGCACCGCTACGCGCCGGGTCAGTGGGCCCTGTGGCGGCACGGCGAGTGCGTGGCGCACGGCCAGAGCTAAGGACGCTGCATGTTCAGAAGTTACCTGCGATTGCTGTTGTTCACCTTCGGCCTGCTGGCCGGTATCCAGGTCCCGGGGCTGGTCAAGGACTATAGCCAGCGGGTCGAGGCGCACCTGTTCGAATCGCGCGAGGCGCTCGATGGGTTCCGGCAAACGGCCGAGCGCTTTTTCAAGGGCGACTTGCAGGCGCTGCTGCAGCACTACCGCAGCAGCGACGACCCGGTGTTCAACAGTGATGCCAACAGCATCGAAAGCCTGATGATCCGCAACGAACTGCTGGAAAACGAATGGCAGGTGCTGCAAGGGTCATGGGCCGGGCGTACCTGGCATGTGCTGGTACAGGCCGACCCGCAGTTGCGTGAAGAAACCCTCAATGGCTACAGCTACCAGATTCTGCTGGTACCCGAGGCGATTGGCTGGGGTGTGGGTGCCGGTTTTGTGCTGGCCTTTGTGGTCGAAAGCCTGTTGCTGGGGATTGGCTGGCTGATCCTGGGCGGGCGGCGCAGGGTGGTGAAAGAGAGCTGGCGCTAAGTTCTGCTGTACCTGTACCGGCCCTTTCGCGGGCATGCCCGCGAAAGGGCCGCTACAGGCGGAGACTGTTGGTCAGACCAGCACGATCCGCTGCCCACCCACATCCCGCGCATACCGCGCCAACACCTGCCGGCAAACCCCAACCACCTCATCGACCAACGCCACCCCGGTCTGCCACGCCACCACCAGCTCAAGGCTCGGCGGCGGCTGCAACCCTTCCAGCAGCACCAGCTCGCCCCGGCCCAACTCGGCATCCACCAGCGCCGGCGGTAGCGCGCCAATGCCAAAGCCGTCGCGCAACAGCCGGGTAATCGCCGCCACCGAGTTCACACAATTCAACCGTGGTGCCTCTGCCCCCGCAGCCTGCAGCAAGCTCAGCACCTCCTGGTGCGGCCGTGAATTCTTCGAGAAGGTGATGATGCGCTCGCGCCCAAGTTCGGCCAGCGACGCATAGTCCCGGTGCTGGTGGGCGCCTGCGGCCACCACCCAGCCCATTGGGTAGCGTGCCAGGTCGAGGCTGCGGATCGATTGCTCGCGCAGCAAGTCGGTCTGCAAGATAACGTCAAGAAAGCCCTTCTGCAGCTGCTCGCGCAAGTTCAGCGCGGTGTCGGCCACCAGTTCGATTTCCACCTGTGGGTAGCGCTCGGTCAGCTCCGCCACCAGCGCGCTCATCCAGGTGTGGATCACAGTATCCATCACCCCGATGCGAATGCGCCCGACCTTGGCCCGGTCGCTGTCCAGCGATTGCTTCATGGCCTTGGCGGTTTCCAGCATGCGTTCGGCGTATTCCAGTACCTTGCTGCCTTCCGGGGTCAGGCTGACGCCGCGGGAGTCGCGCAGCAGCAGCTTCACGCCCAGGTCGGCCTCCAGTGCGGCAATGCGGCTGGATACCGAAGCCTGGGTGGTGAACAGCTTTTCTGCCGTCAGGCGGAAGCTCTTGAGCCGGGCGACCCAGACGAAGGTTTCGAGGAAGCGAAGGTTCATGATCAGTTTTTCTTAATCCAGACCGGCGGTTTTTTTCGTTGGACGCAGGCGAGGCGGCCTCTGAACAATGGCGCCCAGGCCGCGACGCTTCATGTCGCCCATAAAACAATACCAACAAGCCGAGGCATCCATGAACCCCACCGGCGTGCAGCAGCAGGTCAGTACCCTCCCTTCGTCCGGGCCTTTCGCCTGGTACCGCGACATCGACAAACAGCAACGACGTACCTTCTGGAGCTGCAAGATTGGCTATGGCCTGGACGGCATGGACACGCAGATGCTCAGTTTCGTCATCCCTACGCTGATCATGCTGTGGGGTATCACCACCACCGAAGCCGGGTTGATCCACACCAGCACGCTGATCGCCTCGGCTGTAGGAGGCTGGGTGGCCGGTATCCTCTCCGACCGCATCGGCCGGGTGCGTACCCTGCAACTGACGGTGTTGTGGTTCGCCTTCTTCACCTTCCTGTGCGGCTTCGCTCAGAACTACGAGCAATTGCTGATTGCCCGAACCCTGATGGGCTTTGGCTTCGGTGGCGAGTGGACCGCCGGCGCGGTGTTGATAGGCGAAGTGATCCGCGCCCAGGACCGCGGCAAGGCGGTGGGCATGGTGCAGTCCGGCTGGGCAATTGGCTGGGGCCTCACGGCCATCCTTTATGCGCTGCTGTTCTCCTGGCTGCCGGCAGAGCAGGCCTGGCGTGCGTTGTTCCTGCTGGGGCTGGTACCGGCAATCTTCGTGATCTTCGTTCGCCGCCTGGTCAAGGACCCTGAGGTCTATCGCAAGGCCAAGGCAGTGGAAAACGCCGAGGCACCTTCGCGCTTCTACGAAATCTTCGCCCCGGGCATGCTCTGGACCACTGTGCGGGCATCCCTGCTGACCACCGGGGCGCTCGGCGGCTACTACGCCATCACCTCGTGGCTGCCAACCTTCCTGAAGAACGAACGCGGCCTGAGCGTGCTGGGCACGGGTGGCTATCTGGCCATGGTGATCGTCGGCTCATACATGGGCTATGTGGTCAGCGCTTATCTATCCGACCTGCTGGGGCGCAAGAAGAACTTCATCCTGTTCGCCGTGGGCTCTTTCGTCATTGTGCTGTTGTACACGCAGATGCCGGTCAGCGATGGCGTGATGCTGTGGCTGGGCCTCCCGTTGGGCTTCTTCGCCTCGGGTATCTTCAGCGGCATGGGGGCGTTTCTGACCGAACTGTTCCCCACGCGCATTCGGGGTTCGGGGCAGGGCTTCTGTTACAACATCGGCAAGGTCATTGCCGCGCTGTTTCCGTTGATGATCGGCATGCTCGGCCAGAATGTTCCGCTGGGCCTGGGTATCGGCGTGTTTTCTGCGGTGTCCTACGGCATTGTGATCGTGGCGGCCTTGAGCTTGCCTGAAACCCGCGGCAAACAGCTGCAGGCGCGGTAAGGTAGGCATATGCACAACGACAAGGGAGACCGCGTGGTGGAACGCCTGCTACTCAATTGCGACATGGGCGAGAGTTTCGGCAGCTGGCGCATGGGCCTGGATGCCGAGGTCATGCCTTACATCGATTGCGCCAACATCGCCTGCGGCTACCACGCCGGCGACCCCGGTATCATGCGCCGCACGGTGACGTTGGCGCTTGAGCACGGGGTGACTATCGGCGCTCATCCGGCCTACCCGGACCTGGTCGGCTTCGGCCGCCGCTCCATGGCCTGCAGCCCGGAAGAAATCCGTGACCTGCTGCATTATCAGATCGGTGCGCTGGATGGCATCTGCAAAGTGCTGGGTGGTCGCGTGGCCTATGTGAAGCCCCATGGTGCGCTGTACAACGACATGATGGCCGACCCGCTCAAGCTGCGTACCGTGCTGGAGGCCGTCGCGGCCTATGACAGCAACCTGCCGTTGATGCTGATGGCCACCGCCGACAACCGTGCCGCCCAGGCACTGGGCGATGAAATCGGCGTGCCGCTGTGGTTCGAGGCGTTCGCAGACCGCGCATACACTGCCAGCGGCCATCTGCTGTCGCGGCGCCTGCCGGGCGCGGTGCATCACGACCCGGCGCGGGTGGTGGAGCAGGCGGTGCGTCTGGCCCGAGGCGAAACGCTGTTGGCTGACGATGGCAGCGCCTTGCAGCTTGCCGCCCGCACCCTCTGCGTGCATGGCGACAACGACAGTTCGGTGGCGGCGGTGCGGCAGATTCGCCAGGCCCTCGATGGGCTGGAGGTGTGATGAAGCCGCGAATCGAAGTGGTCGCCATCGACAGCCTGATGGTACGCCTGTTCGACCGTATCGATGAGGTCAACATGCCATGGATGCTCGCCGCCAGCCGGCGCTTGAGCGCGGCGTTCGGCGAGCATTTGCTGGACCTGGTGCCGTCTTATACTACGCTGATGGTGCAGTCTGCCCTGGCGCCAGGCGAGGCCAGGGCGCGAATCGCTCAGGCGCTGGACGGCTTGCAGCCTGACACAGGCAGTGGCGGCCGCCGACACGAGATCCCGGTGTGGTACGACGCCAGTGTCGGCCCCGAGCTGCCTGTGCTGGCAGCCCGCAGCGGCTTGAGTGAAGCGGAGATTGTTCGCTTGCACGGTGAACGCGATTACCCGGTGTTTGCCCTGGGCTTCGCACCGGGTTTCGGCTTCATGGGCCTGGTCGACGAGCGCCTGGCCAGCCCTCGTCTGAGTACCCCACGCAAGCGCGTGGCGGCGGGCAGCGTGGGTATTGCCGAGCGCCAGACGGCGGCCTACCCGGCAGTATCGCCGGGTGGCTGGAACCTGATCGGGCGCACCCCGGTGCGGTTGTTCGACCGTGAGCGTGAGGGTTACAGCCTCTTGCAACCCGGTGACCGGGTGCGCTTCGTGCCGGTTTCGCGCAGCGAATTCCTGGCCATGGGTGGTGATGTGGAGGCGCAGGGATGAAGCAGTTGATGATCGAGGCCAGTACGCCGTTGTGCCAGTTACAGGATGCCGGGCGCTTTGGCGTGCGCCACCTTGGCGTGACCCAGGGCGGGGCGCTGGACTGGGTGGCGATGCACTGGGCCAACTGGCTGCTGGGCAACCCGTTGGGGGCGCCGGTGGTCGAGGTGGCGCTGGGTGGTTTTTGCGTGGTGGCCGAACAGGATTGCGTGCTGGCCCTGGCCGGTGCCGACCTGGATGCGTGTGTCGATGATCAGCCCTTGGCGCCATGGCGCAGCTTTGCCCTGGCCAAGGGGCAGCGCTTGACCCTGAAGCAGCCCAAAGTGGGTGTGCGGGCGTATCTGGCGGCACCGGGTGGGTTTCTGGGCGAGGATGTGCTGGGCAGTTGTGCCACTGTGGTACGTGAAGCACTGGGTGGCATCGATGGCCAGGGTGCTGCGCTGGCTAAACACCAGGCATTGGCTTTTACCGGTAGCAATGCCCCCCTGCGCGAAGTGCCGCAAGCGTTGTGCCCGCAGTTCGCCCAAAAGCCGGTGCTGGACCTGGTGATGGGCGCGCAGATCGGTGAATTCAGCGGTACCAGCTTGTTCGAGGCATTCAACCGGGAGTGGACGCTGGATAGCCGGGCCGACCGCATGGGCATCCGGTTGTTGGGGCCGCAGCTGGTGTACCAAGGGGCGCCGATGATCTCCGAAGGGATCCCGCTGGGGGCGGTACAGGTGCCGCCAGACGGGCAGCCGATCGTGTTGCTCAATGACCGGCAAACCATTGGTGGGTACCCGCGGCTGGGCGCGCTGACGCCGCTGGCGCTGGCGCAACTGGCGCAGTGCATGCCGGGGACGGTGGTGCGGTTCAGGGCGGTGGTGCAGGACGAGGCCTGGCGAGAGCAGCAGCTTTACCTGGGGCGTTGGTCGTAAGACTGCTGGCCCTTTCGCGGGCGAGCCCGCGAAAGGGCCGGTACAGGCAACCTCACTTGGACAGGTAGCGCATCCCGTCCTCCAACCCTTGCAGGGTCAGCGGATACATCTTGTCCTCGATCAGGTCGCGCACCAGATGGGTCGAGGCGGTGTACTCCCAGGCCTGCTTGGGGTACGGGTTGATCCAGATGACCTTCCTGAATTTTTCCATGAAACGCTGGATCCACACATACCCGGCTTCTTCGTTCCAGTGCTCCACGCTGCCACCGGGCTGGGTGATCTCGTAGGGCGCCATGGCCGCGTCACCGACGAACACCACCTTGTAGTCATCGCCGTACTTGTGCAGCAGGTCGAAGGTGGAAAAACGTTCGGACGTGCGGCGCAGGTTGTTCTTCCACACCGACTCATAAACGCAATTGTGGAAGTAGTAATACTCCAGGTGCTTGAACTCGGTCTTGCAGGCCGAGAACAGCTCTTCGCAGACTTTGACGTGGGCGTCCATCGAACCGCCAATGTCGAACAGCAACAGCAGCTTCACGGTGTTGCGCCGCTCGGGGCGCATCTGGATGTTCAACAACCCGGCATCACGCGCGGTGTGGTCGATGGTGCCATCGATGTCGAGCTCTTCGGCGGCGCCTTCGCGGGCGAACTTGCGTAGCCGGCGCAGGGCCAGCTTGATGTTGCGGGTGCCAAGCTCGACCTGGTCGTCGAGGTTCTTGTACTCGCGTTGGTCCCAGACTTTTACTGCCTTGCCCTGACGCTTGCCGGCTTCACCGACGCGGATGCCCTCGGGGTTGAAACCACCCGAGCCGAATGGGCTGGTGCCGCCGGTGCCAATCCACTTGTTGCCGCCAGCGTGGCGTTCCTTTTGCTCTTCGAGGCGCTGCTTGAATGCCTCGATAAGCTTGTCCAGGCCGCCCAGCGACTGGATCTGCGCGCGTTCTTCATCGGTCAGCGAGCGCTCGAATTCCTTGCGCAGCCAGTCTTCGGGGATTAGCGCCTCGATATGCCGGTCGAGGTTTTCCAGGCCCTTGAAATAGGCTGCGAAGGCACGGTCGAACTTGTCGAAGTGGCGTTCATCCTTCACCAGGATGGCGCGGGCGAGGTAGTAGAACTCGTCCATGTCGGCGAACACCACGCGCTTTTGCAAGGCCTGGTGCAGGTCGAGCAGTTCACGCACCGAAACCGGCACCTTGGCCGCACGCATCTCATTGAACAGATTGAGCAGCATGGCCCTGCTCCTGTCAGCGGTTGCCGCGCCGGCTCATGAAGGCCAGGCGCTCGAGCAGTTGTACATCCTGCTCGTTTTTTACCAGCGCACCGGCCAGCGGCGGGATGGCCTTGGTCGGGTCGCGTTCGCGCAGCACCGCTTCACCGATGTTGTCGGCCATCAGCAGCTTGAGCCAGTCGACCAGCTCGGAGGTGGACGGCTTTTTCTTCAGGCCCGGCACCTTGCGCACGTCGAAGAACACATCCAGCGCCTCGCTGACCAGCGACTGGCTGATGTTCGGGTAGTGCACGTCGACAATCTGCTGCAGGGTAGTGCGGTCGGGGAAGGCGATGTAGTGGAAGAAGCAGCGGCGCAGGAAAGCGTCCGGCAGCTCTTTTTCGTTGTTCGAGGTAATGATGATGATCGGACGCTGTTTGGCCTTGATGGTCTCGTCGATTTCGTAGACGTAGAACTCCATCTTGTCGAGTTCTTGCAGCAGGTCGTTGGGGAATTCGATATCGGCCTTGTCGATTTCGTCGATCAGCAGGATGACCCGCTCGTCGGCCTCGAAGGCCTCCCAGAGCTTGCCCTTTTTCAGGTAGTTGCGCACATCGTGCACCTTGTCCACGCCCAGCTGCGAGTCGCGCAGGCGGCTGACCGCGTCGTACTCGTACAGCCCCTGGTGGGCCTTGGTGGTGGATTTGATGTGCCAGGTGATCAGGCGCGCCCCGAACGAAGCCGCCAACTGCTCGGCGAGCATGGTTTTGCCGGTGCCCGGTTCGCCCTTGACCAACAGCGGGCGTTCGAGGGTAATGGCCGCGTTTACCGCCAGTTTCAGGTCATCTGTGGCGACGTAGTCGCGGGTGCCTTCGAACTTCATGGGGGTTTGTCCTCTGTTTAGGGCTTTGCGGGCCTCTTCGCGGGTAAACCCGCGCCTAATAAGGTTGTAGGGGCGGGTTTACCCGCGAAGAGGCCCGAACAGGCAGCACATGATCTGGATTTGTTTCCGACTATAACGCGGGGCCTGGCGGCTGCAAACGCAGACCGGGTATTCAGTCCCTGAATGCCCCGTCACGCTGTCTCAGTCAGACTTCGGCGCTGGTTGCTCATAGCGCGCATTGAATGCCTGGACAAACCCATTGCGCAGGATCTGCAAGAACGCTTCGAAGGCACTGATATCCTGTTGGCGCACACTGCCGCTGAGTTCCACCCGGGTGGCGAACTGGTTTTTCGGCTGGTTCTTCAGCACCGTCTCCGTCGCACCCACCAGGGCCTCCCACACCGAGCGGAAGAAGCCCTTGTCCTTTTCCTCGACGTCCTGTTGCCAGTCGAACACGTCGACATCGCGCAGCAGCGGTTTTATATAGCCGTTCAGCCGGCCGTTTTCTGCCTGGGCCTCGATGACCACGTCACCGTGCCCGGCATTGAAGTCGAATTTGCCGTAGGCGCTGGCAAAGTCATTCAGTTTGCGCAGCTCGATGCCGGTGGCGCGAAGCCTGAATTCGAAGTCGTCGAAATCACTGAAAGGGTCGAAGGTGGCACGGCTTTCTACCTTCGCATCCCCCGCGATGAGCGCCGTCCCTTCGAAACTTGCATCGCGACGGCCTTGCTGGTCGCGCACGTTGGTCAAGTTGCGGATGCTGGCGTTCAACCGGGTGGCCTTGAGGTCGACCGGTGGCTTGGAATTGAAGTTGCGGAACGTCAGCACGCCATTGTCGATACGCACTTCGTTGAGGGTGATGGGCAGGAGTTTTTCCAGCTGCTGGCGCCAGTCAGTACCTTGGCCGGTCTGCGACGCCTGTTTGCTACCACCGTCGACAAAGTTCAGCTCGGGGTGCACGAAGGTCACCTCCGCCACCACTGCCTTGTCGTACCACAACGAATGCCAGCTCACCGAGAGGTCGATCAGTGGGGCGTCGAGAAACGGTACGGGCACCTTGCCGGTGGTCTTGACGATTTTCAGCCCGTTTATCTGATAGGCACCGCGCCACCAGGCCAGGTCCACATCGGCTACCTGGCCGCGGTAGTCACCCATGTCGGCCAGCTTGTCGTTGAGGTAGTCGCGCACCAGGTAGGGCAGGGCCAGGTGCAGCGCCACCAGCAGCACGATCAGGCTGGCCAGGCCGACCAGCGGCCAGCGATAGCGGGCTTTCATGAGGCTGTCTCCAAGGCGGGATGTGCGGTTGACCGCAACGTGCCGGGCTGAGTTCGAACAGGCTTTACGGGCCACCGCCGCAGGCTTACCCTTGAGGCATTTCCCTGCTTTTTCATGCCAAGGACCCCTGCCATGAGCCGTATCTTCGCAGACAACGCCCACTCCATCGGTAACACGCCGCTGGTGCAGATCAACCGCATCGCTCCGCGCGGTGTGACCATCCTGGCCAAGATCGAAGGGCGCAACCCCGGGTACTCGGTCAAATGCCGCATTGGCGCGAACATGGTCTGGGACGCCGAGAGCAGCGGCAAGCTCAAACCGGGCATGACCATTGTCGAGCCCACCTCGGGCAACACCGGCATCGGCCTGGCCTTCGTCGCCGCCGCCCGCGGCTACAAGCTGATGCTGACCATGCCCGCTTCGATGAGCCTGGAGCGCCGCAAGGTGCTGAAGGCACTGGGCGCCGAACTGGTATTGACCGATCCGGCCAAGGGCATGAAGGGCGCGATCGAGAAGGCCAACGAAATCGTCGCCTCCGACCCGGAGCAGTACTTCCTGCCGGGCCAGTTCGAAAACCCGGCCAACCCGGCCATTCACGAGAAAACCACCGGTCCTGAGATCTGGAACGACACGGACGGCGCCATCGACGTGCTGGTGGCAGGCGTGGGCACTGGCGGGACCATCACCGGCGTGTCGCGCTACATCAAACATACCCAGGGCAAGGCCATCCTGTCGGTGGCAGTGGAACCCGTGGCATCGCCACTGATCAGCCAGACCCTGGCCGGCGAAGAACTCAAGCCAAGCCCGCACAAAATCCAGGGCATCGGCGCCGGTTTCGTGCCGAAAAACCTCGACCTGTCGATTGTCGACCAAGTGGAGACGGTGACCGACGAAGAGTCCAAGGCCATGGCGATTCGCCTGATGCAGGAAGAGGGCATCCTTTGTGGTATTTCCTGCGGTGCGGCAATGGCGGCAGCGGTGCGTCTGGCCGAAAAACCGGAAATGCAGGGTAAGACCATCGTCGTAATCCTGCCCGATTCGGGCGAGCGATACTTGTCGAGCATGCTGTTCAGCGACATGTTCAGCGAGCAGGAAACCCAGCAGTAATCGGCCTTGCCGCTGATCCGGCGCAACGATCGGCGGACTGGTTTATTGCAAAATCTTCATGAATGCGATCCCGCCCGGGTTGTTTTTACCGCGGCGGGATCGGTTTATGATGGCAGGATGATTTTCTGGAGAGCAGGCAGCGCAGCCGTGACTCTTCCTCAAGGAGTGAAAGCATGACCTTTTCCTTTGCAGCCAAGGCGGGTGTCTTGCTGGTGTTTTTCGGCAGCGTGCTGTTCGTGCACTTGCGCGGCAAGGCCCGCCTGCCGGTGTTGCGCCAGTTCGTCAACCATTCGGCGCTGTTCGCCCCCTACAACGCGTTGATGTACCTGTTCTCCGGCGTGCCGTCCAAGCCTTACCTGGATCGCCAGCGCTTCCCCGAGCTGGACGTGTTGAAGGACAACTGGCAGGAAATCCGCGAAGAGGCCATGCGTCTGTTCGACGAAGGCTATATCCGTGCCGCTGAGAAAGATAACGACGCCGGCTTCGGTTCGTTCTTCAAGAAGGGCTGGAAGCGCTTTTACCTGAAGTGGTACGACAAACCGCTGCCTTCGGCGCAAACCCTGTGCCCGCGCACTGTCGAACTGGTCAGCCGCATCCCCAATGTCAAGGGCGCAATGTTTGCCCTGCTGCCCGGCGGCAGCCACCTGAACCCGCACCGCGACCCGTTCGCAGGTTCGCTGCGTTATCACCTGGGGCTGTCCACGCCCAACTCCGACGCATGCCGCATCTACGTGGACGGTGAGCAGTACGCCTGGCGTGATGGCGAAGACGTGATGTTCGACGAAACCTACGTGCACTGGGTCAAGAACGAAACCGACGTTACCCGCGTGATCCTGTTCTGCGACATCGAGCGCCCGCTGAGTAGCCCGCTGATGACGCGCATCAACCGTAAGGTCAGTGCCTTCCTCGGCCGCGCCACCGCGCCGCAGAACACCGACGACGAGCGCGTGGGCGGGATCAACCAGGCGTACGCCTGGAGCAAGCGCTTCAGCAACAGGATCAGCAGCCATGTGAAGCAGTTCAAACGTGCCAACCCCAAGGCTTACCGCGTGCTGCGGCCGGTACTGGCGGTGGTGGTGGCGTATCTGTTGTATCGCTGGTTGTTCTGATTTTTTCTGGTCTAACCGGCATCTTTGCGGGGCAAGCCCGCTGCCACAGGTGCGGCTGATCCTTCAAGGACGAGGGCGCGCGCGTGGAAGCGGGGTTGTGCTGCGAAGAATCACTCGCTATATTCCAGAACATTCACTTCTGCAAAGACCCCTGTCATGCCCGCCATCCCTTCCACCACACGCTTTGCCATCGCGCCAGTCGCGGGCATGGTCGTGCGTGGTAGCCAGCAGCCGGTCATGATCTGTCACTCCCCACCACCTGTCAGTGGCGTCGTAGGCGGCGTAGCTCCGCCTCATTGCGTGGTCGTGCTGGGCTGATCGGCTTCTTGCCGTACCCCTTCACACGCGCAACCTACTGAACACGGTCGGCCACTGCTCACGTGAAGCGCACGCCGTCCGTTTGGCTTATCTGCCTACTATCAGGTGGCAATTCATGTCTGTCTTTACCAAAACGTCCGTGGCCTCGGCGGCCACTACCTGCCTGTTCGTCCTGCTGTGGAGCAGCGGGGCGATCGTCTCCAAGCTCGGCCTGGCGCATGCCAGCCCGTTCGCCTTTCTGCTGTTGCGCTCGGCGCTGGCCCTGGCTGGCCTGTTGCTGATCGGCCCGTTGCTAGGGCTGCGCTGGCCGCGTACTCGCGGGAGCATTCTGCGCGCCCTGGGTACCGGTTGTGTGCTGCTCGGTGCCTATCAGATCTTCTATCTGTTGGCGCTTGATACCCATGTCACCCCCGGCGTCATGGCCACGGTGATGGGGGTACAACCGATCCTCACCGTGGTGCTGATGGAACGCCAGCGCTCCTGGAGCCGTTTGTTCGGCCTGGGTTTGGGGTTGGGCGGCTTGATCATGGTGGTCTACCAGGGCATCAACCTGGGCGGGGTATCGCTGGCGGGCATGCTGTTCGCCCTGCTGGCGTTGGTCAGCATGACCTTTGGCTCGATCCTGCAGAAGCGCATTACCGACAACCCCATGGGCACACTGCCGCTGCAGTACCTGGCCGGCTTTGCCATGTGCGCGCTGTTCGCACCTCTGCAGCCGCTTCATGTCGAGTGGACCGGCAGCTTCGTCGGTGCGCTGCTGTGGATGGGCCTGGTGGTCTCGCTGCTGGCAACCTTGCTGCTGTACCGGCTGATCGCCAAGGGCAACCTGGTCAATGTCACCAGCCTGTTCTACCTGGTGCCGGCAGTGACTGCGGTGATGGACTTGCTGATCTTCGGTAACCGCCTGGCACCGCTCAGCCTGCTGGGCATGGGGCTGATCGTGGTAGGGCTGCTGTTCGTGTTTCGCAAGCCCGCCGCGCGCCTGGCCGAAGCGTAGGCCCTAGCGGAACTCTTCGGGGATGGCGTGGCGCAACACGCCTTCCTCGAAGTCCAGCAGGCCGGCTTCGCGCTGGGTGAGCAGGTAGTAGAGCAGGGTATCGAGCGAGCGTTGCGGCGGGACCTCGACCGCCAACATCTTCACTGCTTGTTCGGTTTCACAGGCGCAGCCGAAATCCAGCAATGCTGCGCGTACCTGGTCGAGGGTTTCCGGTGGTTTGACGACCACCCGGAACACCGAGCTGCCGCTGCTGTGGCGCAGTTGTGCGAACCAGGTTTCGCCTGCTTCCTCGCGGGTGTCGATCACGTCGCCCGGGGCGATGCCATAGACATGGAAGGGTATGTTGTCGATGGCATAGCCGCCTTCCACGGCCTTGGCCCACAGGCCCTCGACCGAGGCCGGTGGGTAGCCGTTCTCGTCCTGTTCCAGGCGGAACAGGACCTTTTTGTACGCGCTGTTCATGCAGTACCCCGCTTCAACTGCGCGCCGGGCGCAGCACCAGCCACAAGGCCAGGCCAATCAGCAGGCCGCCGTATAGATGCGCCATCGACAACGGCTCATTCAGCAGCCATGCCCCCCACAATACGCCGAATACCGGGATCAGGAACGTTACGGTGCTGGCTTTTACCGGGCCGATTTCTTCGAGCAGGCGGAAGTACAGGATGTAGGCAAAGGCGGTGCACAGCAAACCCAGCCCCAGCAACGACAACCACACCTCCCAGCCCCCCCAGCTGGCGGGCGGTTGGGTGAGTGCGCTCCAGCCGAACAGCGGGGTCAGCATCAGCGTTGCGCCGAGCATGCTGCCCAGTGCGGAAAGACGGCTGTCCAGGCCGCTGATCCAGCGGCGGGCGAGGAACCCGGCAAAGCCGTAGCAGGTGGTGGCCGCCAGGCAGGCGAGGGCGCCTTGCAGCAGGGCCATGTCCAGTGCCACCGGGCCGGCGCCGCTAAGGATGCCGACGCCGAACAGGCCAAGGAAGATGCCGCAGAGTTTGGCCAGGGTCATTGGCTCGCGGAAGAACAGTACGCCGACCAGCACGCCCATCAACGGGGTGGTGGCGTTGAAGATCGCCGAATAGCCGGCCGGCAGCACCTGGGCCGCCACCGAGTAGAAGGTGGCGGGGATGCCGGAGTTGATCATGCCCAGCACCAGGCACGCGCCGAGCTTGCCCTGGAAGTTCCAGCGCACACGGGCGGCGGCCAGTATCACGATCAGGCCCAGACAGGCGATGGAGACCCGGAAGAACGCGGTCGGCACCGTGCCCAGTTCGGGGGCGATGATGCGCATGAACAGGAAACTCGCTCCCCAGACGGCGGCAAGGGTCAGCAGGCGGGCTAGGGCGATGGGGCTCACAACGGTCTCCGGAGGTAAGGCAGGGGCGCGAGTGTACGCCAGGGGGCGGGGGGATTCTTGTGCTTTCTTGCTGTGTAATTCCTCTTGGGCTGCGGGGCTCTGGGCAAGGCAACTGCAACTACAGCTCGGGCCTTCAATGGCAGTAACCCATGAAGCCAAGGGCGGCTAAGCTCTGTACTCAATCCCAGCTCCGAGGCCCCACGCATGTCCCAGCCCTGGCCCGCTGTCGAAATCGCCCGGATGATCCTCGCCGGCTTCGACGACTACCGCGATCATTTCCAGCGCATCACCCTGGGTGCTCGCCAGCGCTTCGAACAGGCGCGCTGGCAGGATATCCAGCAGGCCGCCGCTGCCCGCATCAATCTCTACGAAGAGAAAGTCGCCGAAGTCAACGGTTGGCTGCGCCAGGCCTTTGCTGCAGAGGTGCTGCTGGATGTGGAACAGTGGCCGCTGGTGAAAAACGCCTATATCCACCTGATCGACCCCCGCCTGGACGACGAGTTGGCAGAGACCTGGTACAACTCGCTGTTTTGCAGCCTCTTCAGCCATGACCTGATCAGCGACGGCTGCATGTTCATCCACACTACCCGGCCTTCCATGCGCGGCCGCGAGCGCGCCGCGCAAACCCGTACCTATCGGCTTGACGGCAGTCTCAGGAACTTGCTGCGCGCGGTGTTCGCCGATTACCCGTTCGACATGCCCTATGGCGACCTGGAAGGCGACCTGGCGCGGCTGGAAGAACAACTGCGCGAATGCCTGCCCGACTGGGTGTGCAAGGACCCGGCGCTGGCCGTGGAGCTGTTTGTACCCGTGCTTTACCGCAACAAGGGGGCCTATCTGGTCGGCCGCCTGTACAACAGCGATGAGCAGTGGCCGTTGGTGATTCCCTTGCTGCACCGCGAGGGCCACGGCATCGAGGCCGATGCGCTGATTACCGACGAGGCCGAGGTGTCGATCATCTTTTCGTTCACCCGCTCTTACTTCATGGCCGATGTCCCGGTGCCCGCCGAGTTCGTCAATTTCCTCAAGCGCATCCTGCCGGGCAAGCACATTGCCGAGCTGTATACCTCGATCGGGTTCTACAAGCAGGGCAAGTCGGAGTTCTACCGCGCACTGATCAACCACCTGGCCAGCAGTGATGACCGCTTTGTCATGGCACCAGGGGTGCGGGGCATGGTCATGAGCGTGTTCACCTTGCCCGGCTTCAATACGGTGTTCAAGATCATCAAGGACCGCTTCTCGCCATCGAAAACCGTGGATCGCGCCACGGTGATCGACAAGTATCGGCTGGTGAAGAGTGTCGACCGGGTGGGGCGTATGGCCGACACCCAGGAGTTTGCCGATTTTCGCTTTCCGCGCAGCAAGTTCGAGCCGGATTGCCTGGCCGAGTTGCTGGAGGTGGCGCCGTCGACGGTGGCGCTGGAGGGCGACACGGTGCTGATCCGCCACTGTTGGACCGAGCGGCGCATGACGCCGTTGAACCTGTACCTGGAGCAGGCCACCGAAGGCCAGGTGCTGGAGGCGCTGGAGGACTACGGCCTGGCCATCAAGCAGTTGGCGGCGGCGAACATCTTCCCCGGCGACATGTTGCTGAAGAACTTTGGTGTGACCCGTCATGGCCGGGTCGTGTTCTACGACTATGACGAAATCAGCTTCCTGACCGAGGTGAATTTCCGCCACATTCCGCCACCGCGTTACCCGGAGGACGAAATGTCGGGCGAGCCGTGGTACTCGATCGGGCCGCATGATGTGTTCCCCGAAGAGTTTCCGCCGTTTCTGTTTGCCGATATGGGCCAGCGGCGGTTGTTCAGCCGCTTGCATGGGGAACTGTATGACGCGGATTACTGGAAGGGGCTGCAGGCGGCGATACGTGAGGGGAAAGTGATCGATGTGTTTCCGTATCGGCGCAAGGCCCGGTGAATCAGCGCGAACAGGCCTGTCACGCCTTCAAACACTTCATCTCGCTCAAATGGGTACGCACCTTGCCCAACCGTTCCTGCAGGAACCTCCGTTGCTGCGGGGTGCTCTGCCGCACCAGGTCCACCAGCAGGCTGCGTGCCTGCTGCTCGCTATTCCGATACGCCGCCCGGTATTCGGGTGTCCACAAACTCTCCTTGCGTTGCAACAAGGTCGCCAGGCGCGGTTCGAAGCTGGAGTCGTTGCGCTGGTTCATTGCCAACAGCAGTTGCTGCTGCCAGTGGGCACGGTTGGCGATCCATTCACGGTTCTGGTCACCCAGCGCTTGAGACCAGGCCTGGATGCGTTGCTTCTGTACCGCCGTCAACTCGCCAAACCATGGCGTCAGGCGTTTTTCCATGCGTTCGCTACGGCGGGCCATCTGCTTGGGCAATGGCGTATCCACATACTGCTTCTGCCGTTCACTGATGTCTTCGCGGAAGGCCTCACGCATCTGCGCTACCTGGTTGTCGCTCATGCCGCGCAGCAGTTCGGTGGCCGAAGGGGTGATTTCCTCGGCCAATCGACCAATTGCCTCACGGACCTCGCGGGTGCTTTGCTGCAGGGCCTGGTCGGTGACCTGGTCGTCGGCGACCATGTCACGTAGCCGGTCGAGCCAGTCGAGGTAGCCGGGCAGTTGAGTCTTGCAATGCCAGGCCAGGTGCTCGCGCAACCGATCATCCAGCAGCGCCCTTTGCTCGCGGTTCATGTCCAGGTAGTCGCTCAGCGACCACGGCACCAGGCGGTCGAGGTTGCGATAGGCCAGGTCGATGCGGCTGCAGGCGGCCAAGGCCAGGGCGAAGCCGATGGCGATAAGCAGGGCTTTGGGCAGGCGTAGCGGCATGTGCTGTTCCTTCCTCAGGCTGGCCAGAAGGTAGATGCAAGTGCGGCCTGGCGGTTCCACTGCATGAGTGGTCGGGCCATGTGGTGGCTTCAGGTGTAGAATAGCCGCCTTGTCTTGAGGATCATCGGAAATGGCTCTGCTTGGGCGTTACAACAGTTTGCAAATCGTGAAACACGTGGACTTCGGTCTGTACCTGGACGGCGGCGCCGATGGCGAAATCCTGCTGCCCGGGCGCTACATCCCGAAAAACGCCGAGACCGAGGTCGATGACTGGTTGAACGTGTTCATCTACCTGGACAGCGAAGACCAGCTGATCGCCACCACCGAGAAGCCCAAGGTGCAGGTCGGCGAGTTCGCCAGCCTGAAGGTCAAGGACATCAACGGTGCCGGTATCTTCCTGGACTGGGGCCTGTCCAAGGACTTGCTGATGCCGTACTCGGAAGAGGCTCGGCCACTGAAGATCGGTGATTACTGCGTGGTGCACGTGTACCTCGACAAGCGCACCCGCCGGATCACTGCCACGTCGCGCCTGGACCGCTACCTCGATGTCACCCCGGCCGACTACAAGGTTGGCCAGCCGGTCGAGCTGCTGGTGGCCGGCGAAACGCCGATGGGCTTCAAGGCCATCATCAACAACCGCCACTGGGGCCTGATCCACAAGAACGAGGTGTTCAAGTTCTTGCGCTCGGGCATGCACGAGAAGGGCTTCATCAAGGAAGTGCGCCAGGACGGCAAGATTTCACTGAGCCTGCAGCCGGTAGGCGCCGCCCTGGCGGACACCCTGCAAGAGCAGATCATGGCGCGCCTGGAAGCCGAAGGCGGGGTGTTGGGGGTGTGCGACAAGAGTGACCCTGCGTTGATCAGCAAGCTGTTCAACGTCAGCAAGGGCAACTTCAAGAAGGCCATTGGCGGGTTGTTCAAGCAGGGCCTGATCGTCATCCATGACGATCGCATCGAGAAAGCCTGACGGCCTTACGCCTGTACGAAGTTGCGGAAGTCCAGCTGCTCGCCACCCGGACGGGTGTCGCGCAGCAGCGAGTCCCGGTCGGCGCTGAGGGCCAGGCTGATGGTGGAGCGGCGCTTGCCAGGCTTGCGCACTTCCATTTGCTCAAGGTGAGCCTTGAGGAAATTGGTGGGCACCTTCAGGTGCTGCAGCTCATCGCTTTCCGGCGTGTGCAGCAGCAGGTTGACCCAGTCGGCCTGGCCCTTGCCCAGCAGTGCCACCGGCACTTCGAACCACCACAGGTTGCGTTTGTTGTCCAGGATGGCGAACAGGGTGTTGCTGCTGGTCAGCACCGGCCGGGCCAGTGCTTCGTTGCGCCGGGCGATGGCGGCGGGTTTGTCGAGTTTCATGCAGGTTCCTGCGCGTTGACGCTATGAAGGCCTGCATTGTGAGGGGTGGCACGGGGCGGAGCAAGGTTTGTGACTTGCGGTGCCAGTGCCGGCCTCTTCGCGGGCTTGGGCGGTATTCGCCTGCCGTTTTACCGTTCGGCTTCTGGCCGGGAAATCCGTTGAAACTCCTGGCCCAGGCGTTGGGTCAACCTTCTGTCGACACGGTTCACGTGTCTCCATTTGCAGGAGTTTTGCCATGAGCGGTACTAAAGACAAAGCGAAAGGCTTGGCCAACGAAGCGATCGGCAACGTGAAACAGGGTGTTGGCAAGGTGACCGACAACGAAAAGCTGCGGGCCGAAGGCAAGGCGCAGGAGCTCAAAGGCGAGGCGCAGCAGGTCAAGGGAAATGTGAAGGATGCGGTGAAGAAGCCTTGACTTGAGGCGGTGCCGGCCTCTTCTCGGGTGAACCCGCGAAGAGGCCGGCACTTATTCGTAAGCAAATTCTTCAACCACGGCCGGGAGCAGCACAGCTCGGGCACGGTCTATTAGACTTGCCTGTGTAACGATCAAGCGGCGAAAGGAGACGCTATGATTTTCCCCGACCTGCGCGGCTTGCCCCTGCACCGCGTGCTGGTTCGCACCGTCAAGGAATTCCTCGACGACGAGATGTCCACCTATGCCTCAGCGCTGGCCTACCAGGCGCTGTTCTCGCTATTCCCCTTCCTGTTGTTCCTGATTGCCCTGATCGGTTTCCTACATTTGCCGGACTTTTTCTCCTGGCTGCGTCTGCAATCGGAACTGGTGTTGCCGCCCCAGGCGCTGGAGCAGGTGAACCCGGTGATCGACCAGCTGCAACAATCCAAGGGTGGGCTGCTGTCGGTGGGTATCGTGATCGCCCTGTGGACCGCCTCCGCCGGCGTGCGCCTGATGATGAGCGCCATGAACGCCGCTTACGATGTGTCCGAAGGTCGCCCGGTGTGGAAGCGTATCCCGCTTTCCATTTTCTACACCGTGGGCCTGGCTGGCATGCTGCTGGCGGCCGCAGCTCTGATGGTGCTGGGCCCGCAGGTGATGGAATGGATAGCTGCCCAGATCGGCATGCAGGAGTTCATCGTCACACTGTGGACCATCCTGCGCTGGCCGGTGATCATCATTCTGCTGATGGTGGCAGTGGCCCTGATCTATTACGTGATGCCTGATGTGAAACAGCAGTTTCGCTTCATCACCCCGGGCTCGGTGCTGGCGGTTGTGGTGTGGATCGTGGCCTCCCTGGGCTTTGCCTACTACGTGAAGACCTTTGCCGACTACAACGCCATGTACGGCAGCATTGGTGCAATCATCGTGCTGTTGCTGTATTTCTATATTTCGGCTGCCGTGCTGCTGCTCGGCGCCGAAATGAATGCGGTGATCGAGCACATGTCAGCCGAAGGCAAGAACCCGGGCGAGAAAGACTTCGACGGGGAAAAGCCCAAGGAAACCTTGACTGTACTGGGTCACGAGCACCCAAACCCGAGCAAGCCTCATAGCGTCGAGCCGAACCCCTGATGATCCGTGACATTCTCAAGATGGGCGACGAACGCCTGCTGCGCATCGCTCCGCCAGTGCCCGAGCACATGCTTGGCAGTGCCGAACTGCAGCAACTGATCGACGACATGTTCGAAACCATGCGTCACGTCGGCGGTGTGGGCCTGGCCGCCCCGCAGGTCGGCATCGACCTGCAGTTGGTGATCTTCGGCTTCGAGCGCAGCGAGCGATACCCCGATGCCGAGGCGGTGCCGCAGACCATTTTGCTGAATCCGGTCATCACCCCGACCTCCAGCGAGGTCGAGGACGGCTGGGAGGGGTGTCTGTCGGTGCCTGGCTTGCGCGGCGTGGTGCCGCGCTTCAAGCATATCTGCTACCAAGGGATCGACCCCCAGGGCAGCCCGATCAACCGCTTTGCCGATGGCTTCCATGCACGAGTGGTGCAACACGAGTGCGACCACTTGATCGGCCGGCTATACCCCTCGCGCATCCAGGACTTTGCCAAGTTCGGCTACACCGAGGTGCTGTTCCCTGGGCTCGAGGTCAGCGAGGACTGACTTCGCTGCAGGGCTACCAGGCGTTTGTTGCGCTGATAGCGTAGCAGGCGGCTGGCCAGGGCTTCTGGCAGCTGTTGGGCCAGGTCGAAACCCAGGCGCTGGTAGAAGGGCATCAGGTCGGGGTGACAGAACAGCCAGACGGGCCCGCCAACCTGCGCCAGCGCGGCCTCGACCAATCGCGCAGCCACCCCTTGGTTGCGCCGCTGCGGGGCGACGAACAGGCCCGTCAGCCAGAATCCCTCACCCACCGCACTCAGGCTCAGCCCGGCGATGATGCCAGGGGCCCGTGCTACCCACAGTTCGGCGTCGCTTGCAGCGCGCATGCGTGAGCTGTGCTGGCGGTAGAAGTGGTCCAGCAAACGGCGTTCTGTGTCCGAAAGCGTCGAACAGTACAATTGTTCAGAAATGGTGAGCCCTACCCTGAAACGAGGCCAGAGGCTCTGGCCTGATGATTTGCGGCCACTTTGTCGCAGATTGTTGCAAAACCGGCAAGGGTGAATATCCGACTACGGGGTTCAACTATTGCTGGCCGGGAGTAGAATTTTGTTCATCCCCCCTGGCAGTACGAAGCGGGATCGGTACTTCGTGCCATCTAGACCCTAGATGACAACTTCTCCGCGCCGGATACGGCAATAGAAGTCAATCGATCAGCTTGAACGCTCAAAAGGCAAAACCACATGAAACCATTACTGATTCTTGCATTGGTCGGTATGTCCTCGTTCGCCCTCGCCGATGAGGCCAAACCCGTCTCCAGCGAGCCTGTGGCTCAGCAGTACGACTACTCGATGAACCTGGACATCAAGCGGGTGATCAACCTGTCGACCATCCCCAATGTCTGCGAAGTGGTACCTGCGACCATGACCTATGAAGACCATCAGGGCCAGGTGCACACCATTCAGTACCGGGCCATGGGTGAAGGTTGCCAGCAGGGTTGACTGGCGGTGCCCGCCACAGGGGCTGAAAACGCTGTGGCGGGCACTTGCTGGCCCTGATGCGATCTCCCGGGTGCTCCGCCAATACAGAATAATTTCCCCCACCTGTCGAATCCTCCGCTTACCGTTCGACCATAGCTGAAGGCACGCTTCACACCGTGCCCCAACCCCTATGATCTGTCGGAGGTACCCCGATGAGCACCGCAGCCGAATCCGAAATCCGCCAATTGATCGAGCGCTGGATGCAAGCCGTGCGCGATCGCGACATCCCGGGCATCATCGCCCCCTACGCCGACGATATCGTCGCCTTCGATGCCATCCAGGCTCTGCAATTCAAAGGCAAGTCGGCCTACACGGCGCACTGGGAAATGTGCATGGGCATGTGCACCGGCCCCATGGTGTTCGAACTTGCCCAACTCACCGTGCACGCCGCTGGCGATCTGGCCCTGGCCCATTGGCTGAACCGCTGCGGCCCGGGCGACGACGAAAGCCAGTGCGGCTTCATGCGCGCCACGGTGGGCTATCGTCGTCAAGGCGGCCAGTGGCAGGTAATCCACGAACACTGGTCGGCGCCTTTCGACATGGAAACGCAAAAAGCGCTGTTTGATCTCAAGCCCTGAGCCGTTATCGCCAAACGCACTTTGCCAATACCCTGGAGGCGACCATGAAATACCTGTGCCTGGTCTATTGTGACGAGGGGCTGTTGCACAGCCTGCCCGACAGCCCGGCAGACGCCGAATGCATGGCCTACGCCGAAGCCATTCACGGTTCCGGGCGCATGCTGGCGGCCGAGGCGCTGAAGCCGGTGCAGACGGCCACCACGGTACGCATGCGCAACGGACACATGAGCCTGACAGACGGCCCGTTCGCCGAAACCAAGGAGCAACTGGCGGGCTTTTACCTGGTGGAGGCCCGCGACCTCAACGAAGCGCTGAATATCGCCAAGGGCATCCCTGCCGCGCGGGTCGGTAGTGTCGAGGTGCGACCAGTGCGCGAGCTGCAACCCTGACAGCCAAGGAGAACCATCAGCATGAGCCTTGCACCCATTGCCCAGGCGCAACACGAGTTGTCCATCAGCCGCCTGATCGACGCACCACCGGCCAAGGTATTTCGCGCCTGGACCGAACCCCAGTGGCTGATGCAGTGGTGGGGGCCGCACGGCATGACCACCCCGGAGTGTGAGATGCAACTGTGGGCCGGTGGCCTGTTTCGCACCCTGATGCGCGCGCCGGATGGCTGCGAGTACCCCAACCAGGGCGTCTTTCTGGAAATTGCCGCGCCACGCCGGCTGGTGTTCACCGATGCCTTCGGCCCCGGTTGGGTACCGTCGGACAAGGCCTTCATGACCGCCGTGATCAGCTTTGACGAGGAACAGGGCAAAACCCGCTACACCGCCCGTGCCTGGCACTGGAATGCCACCGACTGCCGGGCCCATGAAGAAATGGGCTTCCACCAGGGCTGGGGAGAAAGCCTGGACCGCCTGGTGGAGGTGGTGACCCAGCGGATGCCCGACTGATGGCCGCACTGGCCCAGGTGCGTGCCGAAGTCGAGGCTGTGTACCGGCAGGAGTCGCGGCGCATACTGGCGACACTGATCCGCTTGCTGGGTGATTTCGACCTGGCCGAGGAGGCCATGCATGATGCCTTCTTCATTGCCGTCGAACGCTGGCAACGCGACGGTATCCCCGCCAACCCGCGAGCGTGGCTGGTTTCTGTCGGGCGCTTCAAGGCCATTGACGCGCTGCGCCGGCGCGTCCGCTTCGACCGCTCCCAGGCTGACTTGAGCATGCTGCTGGAGGGTCAGGCGCAGGACCCCAGTGAAGAAGAGCTGCTGGCGGATGACCGCCTGCGGCTGATCTTCACCTGTTGCCATCCGGCCCTGTCGGCCGACGCTCAGGTGCCGTTGACGCTTCGCGAAGTCTGCGACCTGACCACCGAGCAGATCGCCCGCGCCTTTCTGCAAAGCCCGGCCACCATCGCCCAGCGTATCGTGCGCGCCAAGGCCAAGATCCGTGACGCGGGCATACCGTACCAGGTACCGGAGCTGAGTGAACTGCCCGAGCGCCTGGAAAGCGTGTTGCGGGTGATCTACCTGGTGTTCAACGAGGGCTATTCGGCGTCATCGGGCGAGACACTGCTGCAGCAGGCGCTGAGCGATGAAGCCATTCGCCTGGCGCGGTTGCTGGTGCAGTTGCTGCCCGACCCGGAGGCGGTCGGCCTGCTGGCGTTGATGTTGCTGCAGGCGTCCCGGCAGCGGGCGCGCATCGATGGCCAAGGCGATTTGGTGGTTCTGGAGCAGCAGGACCGTAGCTTGTGGGACCGGCAGTTCATTGCCGAGGGCTGTGCTCTGGTTCGCCAGGCCCTGCAGAGCCGTGCATTCGGGGCCTATACCGTCCAGGCGGCGATTGCTGCCGTGCATGCCGAAGCGGCGACGGCTGAAGAGACGGACTGGGGAGAAATCGTCGGGCTGTATGACGTGTTGCAGCGGTATTGGCCATCAGCGGTGGTGGCGCTTAACCGCGCGGTGGCGCTGGCGAAGCGGGATGGGCCGGAGGCTGGCTTGCGGGAAGTCGAAGGGATTCTGGCGCGGGGGGAGTTGCTGGACTATCACCTGGCACATGCGGCACGCGCCGAGTTGCATTGCCAGCTGGGACAGGTGCAAGAGGCGCGTGCGGCCTGGCAGCAGGCGCTGGCCTTGACCCGGCAGGCGCCTGAACGGCGGCATATCGAGCGGCGTTTGCAGGCTATCGAATGATGGGGGGGCCGGCCGCTTCATGGGCAAGCCCGCTCCCTCAGGGTGCCTGCTAAATCAACGCGTTAGCGGGTTACCCAGGAGAGCAGCCTTGAAGAAGAGGCTGGCTGCATCACACTTCAGCTCGCCACAAAGTTCGGCGGCGATACCAGCTCGACGGTCTGCTGCTTGCGCGGCGCCAGGATCTCGGCTTCACCCGCGACCACCAGCTCGTCGTTCTGGTTGTACACATTGGTGGCGATGCGCACCTTGAACTTGGGCAGCTTCTCGAGGATCTCCAGGCGCACGGTCAGGGTGTCGCCGATTTTCACCGGTTTCTGGAAGCTCATCTGCTGGCCCAGGTAGATGGTGCCAGGGCCAGGCAGGGTGCAGGCCACTGCCGCACTGATCAGCGCGCCGCTGAACATGCCATGGGCAATACGTTCGCGGAACATGCTCTTGGCGGCGAACTCGGCATCCAGGTGAACCGGGTTGTGGTCACCGGACATCGCGGCGAACAGCTGGATGTCGCGTTCTTCAACGGACTTCTTGTACTCGGCCTTCTGGCCGACTTCGAGGGCTTCGTAAGGCGTGTTGGTGACCTGGGACATCGAGGCTTCCTTAAGCGTTGGGCGAGGGCGGCTATCATTCACTGCGCGCAGGGCGGCCAAGGGCCAGCGCCTGTTCCAGCCAGCCGAGAATATCGGCGATGACCTCGCCACGGTTGGTTTCGTTGAGTACTTCATGCCGCGCCTCAGGATAGACGCGCAGCTGTACATGTCGGTTGCCGGTCGCGCGCAGGGCGTCGGCCAGATGGGTGAGACGCTTGCCGGCACTGACCGGATCACATTCACCGCCGATCACCAGCATCGGCAGGTTGGGATCGATCTGCGCGAGGTTACCCGGCTGACTGATCTGCGCCAAGCCCTGCAGCAGATCGAGCCACAACTGGTTGGTGCAGCGAAAGCCGCACAACGGGTCATTCACGTACTGATCGACCTCGCCCGGGTCGCGGCTGAGCCAGTCGAAGGCCGTGCGGTTGGGCTTGAAGGCGTTGTTGAACGAACCGAAGGACAACCATTCGATCAGTGCACTCTTGCCCAGTGGCCCCTGGCGCCAGGACTCCAGCCGGGCAATCAGCCGCGCAAAGCGGTACAGCACGGCCGGTTGGTAGTTGGAACCGCTAAGGATCGCCCCGTGCAGGCTGCCACTGTGATGCAGCAGGTACGCCTGGGCGATGTAGCTGCCCATGCTGTGGCCGAACAGGAACAGCGGCGTGCACGGGAACTGCTGGCCGATGTGCTGGGCCACACACCCCAGGTCATTGACCACGGCATTCCAGCCATGATGGCGGGCGAACAGGCCGAGGTTGCCCAGTTCGGCAGTGCGCCCGTGGCCACGCTGATCGGCAGCGAACAGGGCAAAGCCGGCCTCGCTCAGAGCCTGGCCCAGGCGCTGGTAGCGCCCGGCATGCTCGGCCATGCCATGGGCCAGCAGCACCACGGCCTTTACCGGTGTGGCCGGCAGCCATTGGTGTACGTACAGGCTGCAGTGCTCACTGGCGGGCAGCCAGAAGGCGTCGTGAGGCATGGCGGGTCCTTGTGCGCGCGGTTACCCGAACAGTGTATGCACAACCGGCCGGATTGCAGGAGGGGCACAAATAAGATTCACAATGTTAATGGCGGCACTTGGCGTATATGCCACCTTGGGTTTACCTGCTAACGTCGAATCAACGCCTTTTCGCCGGCAGGCGGTCAGGTAAAGGACTAAAGGACGCAGTGCAGGTCCAGGCAGAGGAACAATAATAAATGCAAGCCGACTTCTGGAATGACAAGCGCCCGGCAGGCGTGCCTTCCACCATCGACATCAATGCCTACGCCTCGGTCGTCGAGGTGTTCGAGCGCTCCTGCAAGCGCTTTGCCGACCGCCCGGCGTTCAGCAACCTGGGCGTGACCCTCAGCTACGCGGAACTGGAGCGCCATTCGGCAGCCTTCGCTGCCTGGTTGCAGCAGCACACCGACCTCAAACCGGGTGAGCGCATCGCCGTACAGATGCCCAATGTGCTGCAGTACCCCATCGCCGTCTTCGGTGCCATGCGCGCCGGGCTGATCGTGGTCAATACCAACCCGCTGTACACCGAGCGCGAGATGCGCCACCAGTTCAAGGACAGTGGCGCGCGTGCGCTGGTGTACCTGAACATGTTCGGCAAGCGCGTGCAGGAGGTGCTGCCCGATACCGGTATCGAATACCTGATCGAGGCAAAGATGGGTGACCTGCTGCCGGCCGCCAAGGGCTGGCTGGTCAACACCGTGGTCGACAAGTTGAAGAAGATGGTGCCGGCCTACCGGTTGCCCCAGGCGGTGCCGTTCAAGCAGGTGCTGCGCGAGGGCCGCGGGCTGTCGCCCAAACCGGTGTCGCTGAACCTCGATGACATCGCGGTGCTGCAGTACACCGGCGGCACCACCGGCCTGGCCAAGGGCGCCATGCTCACCCATGGCAACCTGGTGGCCAACATGCTGCAAGTGCTGGCCTGCTTCTCGCAGCACGGCCCCGATGGGCAGAAGCTGCTGAAGGACGGCCAGGAAGTGATGATTGCGCCGCTGCCGCTGTACCACATCTATGCCTTCACCGCGAACTGCATGTGCATGATGGTCACCGGCAACCATAATGTGCTGATTACCAACCCGCGGGATATTCCCGGCTTCATCAAGGAGCTGGGCAAGTGGCGTTTCTCTGCCTTGCTGGGCCTCAATACCCTGTTTGTCGCACTGATGGACCACCCGGGATTCCGTCAGCTGGACTTCTCGGCGCTGAAGGTCACCAACTCTGGTGGCACAGCGCTGGTCAAAGCCACCGCCGAGCGCTGGGAAGACCTTACCGGGTGCCGCATCGTTGAAGGCTACGGCCTGACAGAAACCTCGCCGGTGGCCAGCACTAACCCCTACGGCCAGCTGGCGCGTCTGGGTACCGTGGGCATCCCCGTGGCGGGTACCGCGTTCAAGGTCATCGATGATGATGGCAACGAACTGCCGCTGGGCGAGCGGGGCGAGCTTTGCATCAAAGGCCCGCAGGTCATGAAGGGGTACTGGCAGCAGCCCGAGGCAACGGCCCAGGCACTGGATGCAGAAGGCTGGTTCAAGACCGGTGATATCGCGGTGATCGACCCGGACGGCTTCACCCGAATTGTCGACCGCAAGAAGGACATGATCATCGTCTCGGGCTTCAACGTGTACCCCAACGAAATCGAGGATGTGGTGATGGGGCATCCCAAGGTCGCCAACTGTGCGGCTATCGGCGTGCCGGACGAGCGTTCCGGCGAGGCGGTCAAGCTGTTCGTGGTGCCGCGCGAGGGGGGGCTGAGCGTTGATGAGCTGAAGGCCTACTGCAAGGCCAACTTCACCGGCTACAAAGTACCCAAGCACATCGTGCTGCGCGAATCGTTGCCCATGACGCCGGTGGGCAAGATTTTGCGGCGGGAGTTGCGCGATATAGCGTGATACCGGGATGGCTTCTTCGCGGGTAAACCCGCTCCTACACTGCCCAATGTAGGAGCGGGTTTACCCGCGAATGCCTTAAACCGCTCTAACAGGCTCTATACAGCCTTATCTGCGACATTTTGGATAATTACTCTAAAAATGACCTGTATTGTTCATTGAGTCATTTTTGTGACCATAAGGCCTGTTTTGGCCTCTAGGCGACCCCAGACAAAGCTGTTACTCTCGGCCCGCTTCCAGATGATCCGGTTTGCAACGAACCGTCATCTCATATCAATAATAAGCGCATCGACGCGTGAATCGAACTTCGCTGTTGCTGAAGGAGTGGGCTTCCATGATCGAAAATTTTTGGAAGGATAAGTACCCAGCCGGGATTACGGCGGAAATCAATCCTGACGAATTCCCCAATATCCAGGCAGTACTCAAGCAATCCTGCCAACGCTTTGCCGACAAACCGGCCTTTAGCAACCTGGGCAAGACTATCACTTATGGCGAGTTGTATGCGTTGTCGGGGGCGTTTGCCGCCTGGCTGCAGCAGCATACCGACCTCAAGCCGGGTGACCGCATTGCCGTGCAACTGCCCAATGTCCTGCAATACCCGGTCGCGGTCTTCGGTGCCATGCGTGCCGGGCTGATCGTGGTCAACACCAACCCGCTGTACACCGCGCGGGAGATGGAACACCAGTTCAACGACTCGGGTGCCAAGGCCCTGGTGTGCCTGGCCAACATGGCCCACCTGGCGGAAAAAGTGGTGCCCAAAACCCAGGTCAGGCACGTTATCGTCACTGAAGTTGCCGACCTGCTGCCACCACTCAAGCGCCTGCTGATCAACAGCGTGATCAAGTACGTGAAGAAGATGGTGCCGGCCTACAACCTGCCGCAGGCCGTGCGTTTCAATGACGCCCTGGCGCTGGGCAAGGGCCAGCCCGTGACCGAAGCCAACCCGCAGGCCAACGACGTGGCGGTGCTGCAGTACACCGGCGGTACCACCGGTGTGGCCAAAGGCGCCATGCTGACCCACCGCAACCTGGTGGCCAACATGCTGCAGTGCCGTGCACTGATGGGCTCCAACCTGCACGAAGGCTGCGAAATCCTCATCACCCCGCTGCCGCTGTACCACATCTATGCGTTTACCTTCCATTGCATGGCGATGATGCTGATCGGCAACCACAACGTGCTGATCAGCAACCCGCGTGACTTGCCGGCGATGGTCAAGGAACTGGGCAAGTGGAAGTTCAGCGGCTTTGTGGGCCTCAACACCCTGTTCGTTGCCCTGTGCAACAACGAGGCGTTCCGAGCCCTGGATTTCTCGGCGCTGAAAATCACCCTGTCGGGCGGTATGGCCTTGCAGCTAAGCGTGGCCGAGCGCTGGAAGGCCGTTACCGGTTGCGCCATCTGCGAAGGCTACGGCATGACCGAAACCAGCCCGGTGGCGGCGGTGAACCCCTCGGAAGCGAACCAGGTGGGCACCATCGGTATTCCGGTGCCGTCGACCCTGTGCAAGGTCATCGACGACGCCGGCAATGAGTTGCCGCTTGGCGAAGTGGGCGAGCTGTGTGTCAAGGGCCCGCAGGTGATGAAGGGCTACTGGCAGCGTGAAGACGCCACGGCCGAGATTCTCGACAGCGAAGGCTGGCTGAAGACCGGCGACATCGCCGTGATCCAGGCGGACGGCTACATGCGCATCGTCGACCGCAAGAAAGACATGATCCTGGTCTCGGGCTTCAACGTATACCCCAACGAGCTGGAAGACGTGTTGGCGGCCCTGCCGGGCGTGCTGCAGTGCGCAGCCATCGGTGTGCCGGACGAGAAGTCGGGTGAAGTGATCAAGGTCTTCATCGTGGTCAAGCCGGGCATGACCGTGACCAAGGAGCAGGTGATGGAGCACATGCGTGCCAACGTTACCGGCTACAAGGTACCGCGCCACATCGAGTTCCGCGATTCGCTGCCGACCACCAACGTGGGCAAGATCCTGCGCCGCGAACTGCGTGATGAAGAGCTCAAGAAGCAAGGCTTGAAGAAGATCGCCTGACCACAAGCCTGCACGCTCAGTGTGGGGGCGGCCTCGTGTCGCGAAAGGGCCGCGACGCGGCCCTGGGATTTCGGCGGCGATGCATCAATGGCTGGGGGCGCTTTGCGCCCCTTTCGCGACACAAGGCCCCACAATAAGATGCGGCGCCGTCTTCAGACATTGTGAGTCCCTGTAGGCGCAACTCAGCGCAGCTTCTCAAGCATCTGGTAATACCACATCCCCGCCGCCAGCAGCGGGTTCCCCAGCAAGTCCCCCATCGGCACCCGCACATGCCTGCACTGGGCGAAGGTGTCGAACTTCTCCAGCGTCCCGGTCAACGCTTCGGCCATGATCTCGCCCATGATGTGGCTGGTGGCAATGCCATGCCCCGAGTAACCCTGGCAGTACCACACGTTGTCCGACAGCTTGCCCAGCTGCGGGATGCGGTTGACCACGATGCCCATGGCGCAGCTCCACTGGAACTCGATCGGCACCCCCTTCAATGCCGGGAAGGTGCGTTCGATGCAGGGGCGCAATTCGCCTTCGATGTCCCGTGAATCCTTGCCTGAGTAGTTGGCGCCGCCGCCGAACAGCAGGCGCTTGTCGGCCGTCAGGCGGTAGTAGTCGAGGACGAAGCGGCAGTCGTACACCGCCAGGTCCTGCGGGTTGATCTGCTCGGCCAGCTCACCCAGCGGCGCGGTGGTGACGATACCGCCCATGGCCGGGAAGATCTTGCCCTTGAGCTGGCGCTTTTCGAGCTTGTGATACACATCGCCGGCCAACATCACCTGGCGTGCCTCCACCCGGCCATGCGCGGTAACCACCGCCGGGCGCGGGCCATGGACGATGTCCAGCACTTCGGAATTTTCGAATATCAGTGCACCCAGGCCATGTGCGGCACGGGCTTCGCCCAGGCACAGGTTGAGTGGGTGCAGGTGCAGGTTGCGCAGGTTCTTCAACGCACCCAGATAAAGCGGGCTTTGCAGATGCTCGGCCACTGCAGCGCGATCGAGCAATTGCACCTGATCGCCCATGCCACGGCGCCGCGCTTCGGCCTCGAACGCACGCAGTTCGTTCATGTGCGAAGGCTTCATGGCTGCATGCAGGTGGCCACGCTTGAGGTCACAATCGATGCCATAGCGCGCCACGCGCTGCTCGATCACCTGGTGCCCGCGCCAGCGCAAGTGCCAGATGAAGTCGTCAACTTCGGCGCCCAGATGGTTGCGCATCTGCGAGCGCATGGCCTCGTCGCCCGACAGGCTGCCGGTGACCTGGCCGCCGTTGCGCCCGCTGGCGCCCCAGCCGATACGGTTGGTTTCGACGATGGCGACCTTCAGGCCGCGCTCGGCCAGTTCAACCGCCGTGGCCACGCCCGTAAAGCCACCGCCGATGATCGCCACATCCACCTGCACCGTGCCCTTGAGTTGCGGGTACGCAGTGTGGTCGTTGAGGGTGGCGCTGTAGTAGGACGGCGCGCGCTGCGCCGGGCCGTTGTTCAATGCTGCGTTCATGGGTGTTCCTTGTTATTTAGGGGCTCAGGCCTGGTGCAGGTACCAGCGCCAGTCCTGTTCGCTGACTTCGGCCATGAACTGGCGGTACTCGGCGCGCTTGACCTTCAGGTACACGCCAAGGAAGTCTTCGCCCAATGCTTCACGGGCCCAATCGGAATGTTGCAGGGCGTCGAGTGCGGTCAGCCAGTCAGTGGGCAGGTGTTCGGTGGCCTGGGCATAGCCGTTGCCTTCAACGGGCGCGCCTGGGTCAAGCTGTTCGCGGATGCCCCAGTGGCTGGCAGCAAGGATCGCCGCTGCTGCCAGGTAAGGGTTGGCATCCGCGCCACAGATGCGGTGCTCCACATGGCGGCTGTTGGCAGGGCCTCCTGGCACACGCAGGCTCACGGTGCGGTTGTCCACGCCCCAGGTTGGCGCCAGGGGCGCATAGCTGTTGGCCTGGAAGCGGCGGAAGGAGTTGGCGTTGGGGCAGAACAGCAGCAGCGAGTCGCGCAGGTGGCGCAGCATGCCGGCCACGGCCTGGCGCAGCAGCGGGGTGCCGGCCTTGTCTTCGCTGGCGAACAGGTTGTTGCCGGCGCTGTCGGCCAGGCTCAGGTGCATGTGCATGCCGGTGCCGGCCAGTTGGGCGAATGGCTTGGCCATGAAGCAGGCCTGCATGCCGTGGGCATGGGCCACACCTTTTACCAAGCGCTTGTAGCGCACCGCCTGGTCCATCGCCTGCAGCGCATCGCCATGCTCCAGGGTGATTTCCACCTGGCCCGGGGCGTACTCGGAAATGGCCGTGCGCGCCGGGATGCCTTGGGCCTTGCAGGCAGCGTACAGGTCGGCGAGGAACGGTTCGATCTGCTCCAGTTCGCGCAGGCCATAGACCTGGGTGCTGCGGGGGCGGCCGCCATCGTTGTCCAGTGCCGGTTGTGGGCGGCCCTGGGCATCACGCTGCTGGTCGAGCAGGTAGAACTCCAGCTCGCAGGCCATCACCGGGTGATAACCATCGGCCTTCAACGCTTCGATGGTGCGCAGCAGCACATGGCGTGGGTCCGCGATGCTGGCCGGCAGACCCTCGCTGGGGTGCATGCTCACCTGCACTGCGGCGGTGGGCACCCGGCGCCAGGGCAGGCGCACCAGGCTGCCGTCAAGCGGGTAGGCACGGCAGTCGATGTCGCCGACGTCCCACACCAGGCCGGAGTTTTCCACGTCGTCGCCGTTGAGGGTCAGGCCAAGGATGGTGCTGGGCAGTGGCCGGCCTGTCTGGTACACGGCCAGCAGTTCCTCGCGGTGCAACAGCTTGCCGCGTGGCACACCGTTGGCGTCGAGGATGAACAGTTCGAACAGCTCGATATCGGGGTTGTCGGCCAGAAAACGGGTAGCCTGCTCTACAGGGGCAAAGTGCATGATCAATTCGCTCATAGACGCGCAGGGCCACCGCGCAAGCAGGCGGCCCGGTTGAGTCAAACGGCCAGACGCTGGCCGGGTTTGGTCACAATGGCGTGAGCGAAGTGTCCGGTGGGCGCGCGTGACGGCAGTGCCACAAGGCCCAGAAGGCGAGGATGATGTGGACCAGCGGATTTTCCCCGGCACGGCTCCGGGCCTTCGGTAGCGAAGGGCGGGACGACGGTGGGGCGATGGGCTGGGCGGGAGTCATGCCTTTGATACTCACATGCGGCGTAAGGTTGATTAAAGCAGTGAATGGCAACCTTTACATCGCACTTGGCTAAACATTCGTGTTGAAAGCACCACGGTCAAAGTGGAAGCGGCCTTGCGGCCCTATCGCGACACAAGGCCGCTTCCACAGGGAGCGTGCAGGCAGCAGAGAATCCGCAAATCTGCGACAATCGCCCGACTTTCCGAATGCCGATCATGAAAAAGCAGGCTCACCTGCATCACTAAAAAGCCCCATGACTGACCACGCCATCGACAAACTGCTGCAAAACCTCGACCACGCCATGATTGCCGACCGCCATTGCCTGCGCCGGCAACTGCACGAACTGCGCAAGCGCCCCGACGAGGCGAAGCTGGCGCAGTGGGTGGAGAAGGTCCAGGCCTCCTGCGCTCAGGTCACCGCGCGTCAGCAGAGCGTGCCGACCGTACGCTACGACGACAACCTGCCCATCGCCGCCAAGCGTGACGAAATCAAGAAGGCCCTGGCCGAAAACCAGGTATTGGTGATCGCCGGCGAAACCGGCTCTGGCAAGACGACCCAGTTGCCGAAAATCTGCCTGGAGCTTGGCCGTGGCAGCCATGGGTTGATCGCCCATACCCAGCCACGCAGGATCGCAGCGCGTAGTGTGGCCGCGCGAGTCGCTGAAGAGCTGGGCACGCCCCTGGGCGCGCTGGTCGGCTACCAGGTGCGTTTCGAAGACCAGAGCGATTCCAATACCTTGGTCAAGCTGATGACCGACGGCATTCTCCTGGCCGAAACCCAGCATGACCGCTTCCTTGAACGCTATGACACGATCATCGTCGACGAAGCGCACGAGCGCAGCCTGAACATCGACTTCCTGCTCGGCTACCTGAAAACGTTGCTGCATCGCCGACCGGACCTGAAACTGATCATCACCTCGGCCACCATCGACCTGGAGCGCTTCTCCAGGCATTTCGACGGTGCGCCGATCATCGAGGTGTCTGGGCGCACCTTCCCGGTGGACACCTGGTACCGCCCGCTGACCAGCGAGCAGGACGAAGAGGGCAACCAGATCGAGGACGACCTCACCGTCGATCAGGCCATCCTTGCCACCCTCGACGAGCTGGCGCAGCACGAACGCAGCGAGGGCAAGGGCCCGGGCGATGTGCTGATCTTCCTGCCGGGCGAGCGGGAAATCCGTGATGCCGCCGAGATCCTGCGCAAGGCGCAACTGCGCCATACCGAGATTTTGCCGCTGTACGCGCGCCTGTCACCGGCCGAGCAGCAGCGTATCTTCCAACCGCACACCGGGCGCCGCGTGGTGCTGGCCACCAACGTCGCCGAAACCTCGCTGACCGTGCCTGGCATCCGCTATGTGATTGACACCGGTACTGCGCGCATCAGCCGCTACAGCTACCGCGCCAAGGTCCAGCGTCTGCCGATCGAGGCCGTGTCACAGGCCAGTGCCAACCAGCGTAAAGGCCGTTGCGGCCGGGTCGAGCCGGGCATTTGCGTGCGTCTCTACAGCGAAGAGGACTTCAACAGCTGGCCAGCGTTTACCGACCCGGAGATTCTGCGCACCAACCTGGCGGCGGTGATCCTGCAGATGTTGCACCTGCGCCTGGGCGCAATCGATGCCTTCCCGTTCATCGAGCCGCCGGATGGCAAAGCCATCAGCGACGGCTTCAACCTGTTGCAGGAGCTTTCGGCGGTTAACCGCGAGAACCAGCTGACGCCAATTGGCCGCCAGTTGGCGCGCTTGCCGATCGACCCGCGTCTGGGCCGCATGCTGCTTGAAGGCGCGCGCCTGGGCAGCCTGCAGGAAGTGCTGATTGTCACCAGCGCGCTGTCGGTGCAGGACCCGCGTGAACGCCCCCCAGAACGCCAGCAGGCCGCCGATCAGGCGCACGCACAGTGGAAGGACGTGGACTCGGACTTCGCTGCGCTGGTCAACCTGTGGCGTGGCTTCGAGGAACAACGCCAGGCGCTGACCGCCAACCCGCTGCGCAACTGGTGTCGCAAGCAGTTCCTGAACTACTTGCGGCTGCGCGAGTGGCGCGATGCTCATCGTCAGTTGGCGCTGATTTGCCGTGACCTGCAGCTGACGGTGAACAAGGAACCGACCGATTACCAGAAGCTGCACAAGGCAATCCTCAGCGGGCTGCTCAGCCAGATTGGCCAGAAGACCGAAGAGGGCGACTACCAGGGCGCCCGTCAGCGGCGCTTCTGGGTGCATCCATCTTCGGGCCTGGGGCGCAAGCGCCCGCAGTGGGTCATGGCTGCCGAGCTGGTCGAAACCACCAAGCTGTATGCGCGCATGGTGGCCAAGATCGAGCCGGACTGGATCGAGCCGCTGGCCGGCCACCTGATCAAGAAGAACCATTTCGAGCCGCACTGGGAGAAGAAGCGCGGGCAGGTGGTGGCCTACGAGCAGATCACGCTCTACGGGCTGATCCTGGTCGGCCGTCGGCCGGTGCACTACGGCCCGATCGACCCGGCGACCTCGCGCGAGCTGTTTATCCGTGAAGGCCTGGTGGGTGGCGAAATCCAGTCGCGGGCCAAGTGCCTGGCGGCCAACAAACGCCTGCTTGGAGAGCTGGACGAGCTGGAAGCCAAGGCTCGCCGGCGTGACATCCTGGCTGACGAAGAAACGCTGTACGCTTTCTATGAAGCGCGCCTGCCGGCGGAAATCCACCAGACGGCGACCTTTGATAGTTGGTACCGCATGGGCAGCCAAAAGGACGCCAACCTGCTGATCATGCGCGAGGAGGACGTGCTGGCCCGCGAGGCCAGCGAAGTGACCGCCGCACAGTACCCCGACAGTATGCAGGTGGGCGATCTGCGCCTGCCGCTGAGCTACCACTTCGAGCCCGGCCACCCCCGTGATGGTGTGACGGTGCGGGTGCCGGCACCGCTGTTGCCGAGCCTGCCGGGCGAGCGCCTGGAGTGGCTGGTGCCGGGCCTGCTGGAGGCCAAGTGCGTGGCGCTGGTGCGCAACCTGCCCAAGGCCCTGCGCAAGAACTTCGTCCCGGTGCCAGACTTCGTCAAGGCTTCGCTGGCGCGCATGACCTTCGGCCAAGGGGCGCTGCCACAGGCCCTGGGCCAGGAGCTGCTGCGCATGACCGGTGCACGTGTGTCGGACGAGGCCTGGGACGAGTCGGTCAACCAGGTCGAGGGCCACCTGCGCATGAACATCGAAGTGGTCGATGGCCAGGGCAAGTTCCTTGGCGAAGGCCGCGACCTGGCGGAACTGACCGCGCGCTTTGCTGCCGCCAGCCAGGCTGCCCTGGCCGTGCCGCGTGACGCCAAGGGTGAGCAGCCGGTGCAGGCCAAGGCCTTCAGCGAAGTGAAACAGACCGCCCAGCAGAAGATCGCCGGCCTGTCGATGACCGTGTACCCGGCACTGGTGGAAGACAACGGCACTGTGCGTGAAGGGCGTTTCTCGACCCAGGCCGAAGCGGAGTTTCAGCACCGCCGCGCCTTGCAACGGCTGTTGCTGCAGCAACTGGCCGAGCCGGCCAAGTTCCTGCGCGGCAAGCTGCCGGGGCTGACCGAGCTGGGCCTGCTGTACCGTGAAATGGGGCGGGTAGAAGCGCTGGTCGAAGACATTCTGCTGGCCAGCCTGGACAGTTGCATCCTTGAAGGCGAACAACCGTTGCCACGTGAAGGTGCGGCCTTGGCCGCGCTGGCTGAACGCAAGCGCGGCAGCTGGGCCGAGCATGCCGAGCGCCTGGCAAGGCAGACCCTGGAAGTGCTGAAGCTGTGGCATGGTCTGCAGAAACGCTTCAAGGGCAAGATCGACCTGAGCCAAGCGGTGGCACTGAACGACATCAAGCAGCAGCTAGGCAACCTGGTGTACCCGGGCTTCGTACGCGAAACGCCTGGGGTGTGGTTCAAGGAGTTGCCGCGTTACCTCAAGGCGGTTGAATTGCGCCTCGAGAAACTCGGCTCGCAAGTACAGAAGGACCGGGTGTGGAGCGGCGAATTGGCCAACCTGTGGGCGCAGTACAAGGCCCGTGCCGACAAGCATGCCCAGGAAGGCAAGCGCGATGAGCAACTGACCGTGTACCGCTGGTGGCTGGAAGAATATCGAGTGTCGCTGTTTGCCCAGCAGTTGGGGACCAAGGTGCCGATTTCTGACAAGCGATTGAGCAAACAATGGAGTCAGGTGGAAGGCTAACCTCCATTATTTGTGGCAAACTTTGGGGCGTTTGGGGCCGCTTTGCGGCCCTTGGCGGATAAGCCCGCCGCGCGGGGGTAAACGTATGCCCCTGAATTGGCACTAAAGTGCCATTAACCTGTCATGTTTCCAGCCAGCGCCCTGTGGCGATGGCCTTTGACCAGAGGAACGACCGTGCATAACGTCGTGATCAGCGGCACCGGCCTGTACACCCCGGCCCAGAGCATTTCCAACGAAGAGCTGGTGGCTTCCTTCAATGCCTGGTCGCAGCAGTTCAACCAGGACAACGCTGCCGCCATCGAGCGCGGTGAAGTCGAGGCGGCGCCGCTCTCCGACGCGGCGTTTATCGAAAAGGCCTCGGGCATCAAGAGCCGCTTTGTCATGGACAAGGCCGGTATCCTCGACCCGCAGCGCATGAAGCCGCGCCTGCCCGAGCGCAGCAACGATGAGCCGTCGGTGCTGTGTGAAATGGCCGTGGCCGCTGCCCGCCAGGCCCTGGAGCGCGCAGGCCGAACGGCGGCCGATGTCGACGGGGTGATCGTCGCCTGCTCCAACTTGCAGCGCCCTTACCCGGCGATCGCCATCGAAGTGCAACAGGCACTGGGTGTCCAGGGCTTTGCCTTCGACATGAACGTGGCCTGCTCGTCGGCCACCTTCGGCATCCAGACCGCCGCCAATAGCGTAGCGCTGGGCCAGGCGCGGGCGGTGCTGATGGTCAACCCCGAAGTGTGCACCGGCCACCTCAACTTCCGTGACCGCGACAGCCATTTCATTTTTGGCGATGCCGCCACCGCCGTGTTGCTGGAGCGTGCCGACCAGGCCACTTCGGCGCACCAGTTCGACATCGTCAGCAGCAAGCTCTGGACTGAGTTCTCCAACAACATCCGCAACAACTTCGGCTTCCTCAACCGTGCGGCGGAAGAGGGCGAAGGCGCTGCGGACAAGCTGTTCATACAGGAAGGCCGCAAGGTGTTCCGCGAGGTGTGCCCGAAGGTGGCCGAGCTGATCGGTGAGCACCTGCAGGAGAACGGGTTGCAACCAGGCGACGTGAAGCGCTTCTGGCTGCACCAGGCCAACCTCAGCATGAACCAGCTGATCGTCAAGAAACTGTTGGGGCGTGAAGTGGCCGAGGAAGAGGCACCGGTGATTCTGGACCGTTACGCCAATACCAGCTCGGCGGGGTCGGTGATTGCCTTCCACCTGTACCAGGATGACCTGGCCAAAGGCTCGTTGGGCGTGTTGAGCTCGTTTGGTGCGGGGTATTCGATTGGTAGTGTGATTCTGCGCAAGCGCTGATTCATCAGGCGCCTGTTACGGCCTCTTCGCGGGCTTGCCCGCTCCCACAGGTACAGCACAGTTCTCAAGGTCTGTGGTGATACTGTGGGAGCGGGCAAGCCCGCGAAGGGGCCGGCGCATTTCACACAGACAAAAAGAAGCGGGAAACGCCGGATGGGGTCGGCGTTTCCCGCTTCAGGTGAAGCAGAGCAGGGTGTTGCTTAGAACTTGGCTTCCAGGTCTACCTGCAGGGTGTCGACGTCAGCATTGCTGTTCGGCAGCTGCGACAGGTCGGTCTTGGCCATCAGGTAGGCAGCACCCAGGGAGAAGTTCTTGTCGATCTCGTAACCGACCTTGAACTTGTGACCGCGCGAACCGGTGTAGCCGTTGCCGAAGTCCGAATCGGTGAACAGGCTGACCACCGCGTTACGCTGCACATCGCGGTAGTTGTAGTCCAGGCTCCAGGCACCCATTTTGGTTTTCAGGCCAGCCAGCCAGGCCTGATCTTCGCCGTCGGTGCTGTCGGTGTTCTTCACGTACTGGCCATAGGCCGACAACGGAATGGCCAAGCCAGTGAAGTCGATCTGGCCAAAGCCTTCCACCAGATTGAACTCGTTGGTGGTGTTGCCGAACGACTGCAGGATGGCTGCTTCCTTGTCGTTGTCGTAACCATAGATGCTGGCACCCACGGTGAGCTTGAGCACGTCGGCCGGCGCGAACTTGGCGCCCAACTGGCCGTGGTAGACCTGCGCATCGTGCTTGTACTGGACGCCGTCACCATCGACGTTGTCCTTCAGGGTGTACTGACCGGCGCTGGCAAAGACTTCGGCCCCGCCCAGGTCAGCCTTGTAAGTGGCCGCCACACCTTCCGGGTTGATGTCGCTATCCCAGATGATGTCGCCCATGCTCACCCAAGGCTGTTGCATCTTGCCGCCAATCAGGTGCAGGTTAGGCACTGCAGTCGGGTGCCAGTCGAGGTAGGCCAGGTCGACCCACAGCGACTTCTTGTCGAAGTAGTTGTCGAAGCTCTGGTTGGTCGAACGTCGGTCAGCGCTGCTGCCAGTGGCGATACGGACCCCAGCGTCGACCTGCGGGTTGATCTCGCTGTAGAAGCCGACACGGGCACGTACTCGCTGGCGGTCCTGGTTGCCGCTGCTGCTGTTCGGATCGTCGACGTTGACGTCTTCGTAACGCAGGCGCACGTCACCCTTGATCTGGGTCTTGGCGGCCCATGCCACTTTTTGTTCAAAGGAGCTCATACGTTCGGACTGAGCTTTCTGGTCGGCCTTTTCCTTGGTTTCTTTTGCCAGGTCGCCCTGCAGTTCGTTGTACTGCGCCTGGTTGATCGAGCCATTGGCGCGGAGCATTTCGAGCAGCTTGGCGTCGACAGCAGCACTGGCCGGGGCACTCAGGGCCAGCATCATGCCGGTGAGGCTTACTCCGGTAAGTGTGGAAACAAGACGCATAAGGTTCTCCCTACTGAAAAAAATGGGGGAGGCTCAAGCGCCTGCCCCTGCGTTGGCATGTCTTCGGAAAGGGCCTGAATAGACAGGTTCTAGGGTTCCGGAAAACAGGCGCAAGTATTGCGGGGGCCAATGACAGATTAATGTCTGATTAGTGGCACTGTTGTTAAGTAATTGAGTATTGAAGGACCCACCCGGCGTTCGTCATTTGAGCGACGGGCCTTCCTTGGGGATACTGACGGTCTTCAGACAGCGAGCCGAAAACGTGACCAGCCTGTACAGCCTTGCCCACCTGCGTGATCTTTCGACGGCCACCTGGGATGCCCTTGTGCCAGCCGGCCAACCCTTCCTGCGCCATGCTTTTCTCAGTGCAATGGAGGACAGCGGCAGCGTGGCGCGCAACACGGGCTGGGCCGCCGAGCACCTGGTGCTGGAGCGTGACGGACAGGTACGGGCGCTGTTGCCCGCGTACCGCAAGTGGCACTCGTTTGGCGAGTATGTGTTCGATCATGGTTGGGCCGATGCTTGTGAGCGGGCCGGTATCGCCTACTACCCAAAACTGCTTGGCGCTGTGCCGTTCAGCCCGGTCAGCGGCCCACGGCTGCTGACGGCCGATCCGGCTGACGGTTTGTTGATGCTGCAGGCCCTGCCGGAGTATCTGGGCAAGGGTGGGCTTTCCGGAGCGCACATCAACTTCACCGACCCGGCGCTGGACGCGCAGTTGGCGGGCCTGCCTGGGTGGATGGAACGCCTGGGCTGCCAGTTTCACTGGCAAAACCGGGGGTATCGCGACTTCCAGGACTTTCTCGACAGCCTCAGCTCGCGCAAGCGCAAGCAGATGCGCAAGGAGCGCGAGCAGGTGGCGGGGCAGGGTATCGACTTCCGCTGGTACCGCGGTGATGAACTGGACGAGGCACAGTGGGATTTCGTCTTTCTATGCTATGCCAACACCTATGCGGTGCGTCGTCGTGCCCCCTACCTGACGCGCGAATTTTTCAGTCTGCTGGCCGAGCGCATGCCCGAGGCGGTGCGCGTGGTGATGGCCCGCCAGGGTGGGCGTGATGTGGCCATGGCCTTGAGCCTGGTGGGCGGCGACAGCCTGTTTGGCCGCTACTGGGGCTGCCTGGATGAGTTCGACCGGCTGCATTTCGAGACGTGTTTCTACCAGGGCATGGACTTTGCCATTGCCGAGGGTTACCAGCGTTTCGATGCCGGGGCACAGGGCGAGCACAAGTTGATACGCGGGTTCGAGCCGGTGTTGACGCGGTCGTGGCATTACCTGCTGCACCCGGGGTTGCGGCGGGCGGTGGAGGATTTTCTGCTGCAGGAACGGGAAGGGGTCAAGGGGTATGCCGAAGAGGCGCGGGGGATGTTGCCCTACCGCCGGGACTGAGAGATCTGTGTTGCCTGTGCCGGCCTTTTCGCGGGTAAACCCGCTCCTACAACGATAGCGAACCTGTGTAGGAGCGGGTTTACCCGCGAAAAGGCCGCGCAGGTGTCAATCGACCCCGACAAAACCTCCGGTCTGGTGGTGCCACAACCGGGCATACAGCCCTTGCTGCTCCAGCAACTCACTGTGGCTGCCACTCTCGACAATTCGCCCCTTGTCCAGCACCACCAGCCGGTCCATACGGGCAATGGTGGAAAGCCGGTGGGCAATGGCGATTACCGTCTTGCCCTGCATCAGCGTCTCCAGGCTTTCCTGGATCGCCGCTTCCACTTCCGAATCCAGCGCCGAGGTGGCCTCGTCCATGATCAGGATCGGCGCATTCTTCAACAGGACCCGTGCAATGGCGATACGCTGACGCTGGCCACCCGACAGCTTGACCCCGCGTTCGCCCACATGGGCATCGAAACCGGTGCGGCCCTGGGCATCCGAAAGCTGTGGGATGAACTCGTCAGCCCGCGCGCGGCGCACAGCTTCATGCAGTTCTGCATCGCTGGCACCGGGGCGGCCGTACAGCAGGTTTTCGCGAATCGAACGGTGCAGCAGCGAGGTATCCTGGGTGATCATGCCGATCTGTGCACGCAGGCTGGCCTGGCTCACCTTGGCAATGTCCTGGCCGTCGATGAGGATGCGCCCACCCTGCACGTCGTACAGACGCAACAGCAGGTTGACCAGAGTCGACTTGCCTGCCCCGGACGGGCCGATCAAACCGATTTTCTCACCCGGGCGGATGTCCAGGTTGAGCCCTTCTATGACATTGGTGGCCTTGCCGTAATGGAAGTCGACGTCAACGAAACGCACCGCGCCGCGGCTGACCTTCAGGGCCGGCGCATTGGGCGGGTCGGTGACGGTGACCGGCTGGGCGATGGTCTGCAGGCCGTCCTGCACCATGCCGATGTTCTCGAAGATGCCGTTGACCACCCACATGATCCAGCCCGACATGTTGACGATGCGGATCACCAGGCCAGTGGCCAGGGCGATGGCACCCACGGTGATCAGCGATTGGCTCCACAGCCACAGGGCAAGGCCGGTGGTGGCGACCACCAGCAGGCCATTGAGGGTGGTGATGACCACGTCCATGCTGGTGATCACCCGGGAGGCCAGCTGGGTTTTCTCGGTCTGCTCGCGGATTGCCTCACGCGCATACTGCTGTTCGTAGTCGGTATGGGCGAACAGCTTCAGCGTTGCGATGTTGGTGTAGCCGTCGACGATACGCCCCATCAGCTTGGAACGTGCGTCCGAAGACACCACCGAGCGCTCCTTGACCCGTGGCACGAAGTAGAACAGCGCTGCAATGTAGCTGACGATCCACGCCAGCAGCGGCAGCATCAGGCGCCAGTCGGCCTCGGCGAACAGCACCAGCGAGGTGATGGCGTAGATCAGCACATGCCATAGCGCGTCCACCGCCTGCACGGCGGAATCGCGCAGCGAATTGCCGGTCTGCATGATGCGCTGGGCAATACGCCCGGCGAAGTCGCTCTGAAAGAAGTTCAGGCTCTGCTTGAGCACATAGGTATGGTTTTGCCAGCGGATCAGGCTGGTCATGCCGGGGTTGATAGTCTGGTGCACCAGCAGGTCGTGCAGGCCGAAGAACAATGGCCGCAGCAGCAGAATCACCACCAGCATCCAGATCAGCTCGCCGCTGTGCTCGCTAAAGAAGTTGGCATTGGGCGTACCCTGGGCCAGGTCGATGATCCGGCTGAGGTAGCTGAACATCGCCACCTCGATCAGCGAGGCGACCAGGCCGACCACCAGCAGGGCCACGAAGCTGGGCCACACCTGGCGCAGGTAATACAGGTAGAACGGCCACACCGTGCTCGGGGGGGCTTCGCTCGGTGCCTCGCGGAAAATATTGATCAGTCTTTCGAAACGGCGGTACAGCATGGGCGACAACACTCCTGTTCGTCCGACCCTCAGGCGGTTTCACATCCCTGTGAAGCCTGCAGTCAGTCGATACGTTTGGCGGACTTGATATAGACCGGATCGGCCGGTACGTCGCGCATGCCTTTTTTGATGGTGGTCGGCGAGTTGACGATCTGATCGACCACTTCCATGCCTTTGGTCACCTTGCCGAACACGGCATAACCGGCGTCGCGGCCTGGGTTGAGGAAGTCGTTGTCGGCGACGTTGATGAAGAATTGGCTGGTGGCCGAGTTCGGGTTGGACGTGCGTGCCATCGACAGGGTGCCGCGGGTGTTCTGCAGGCCGTTGCTGGCCTCGTTCTTGATCGGGTCGTTGGTGTTCTTCTGCACCATCTGGTCAGTGAAACCGCCGCCCTGGACCATGAACCCCGGGATCACGCGGTGGAAGATGGTGTTGTTGTAGAAGCCGCTGTCCACGTACTGCAGGAAGTTCTTGGTACTGAGCGGTGCCTTCTCGGCGTTCAGCTCGATTTCGACCTGGCCGAAGCTGGTGTCCAGCAGGACGTGCGGGGTCTTGTCGGAAGCCATGACACTGGTGGCGAAGGCGACCGAGCAGGCGGTGAGCAGGAGTTTTTTCAGCATGGGCTCAAAGATCCTTGAGAGGTGGAAGCGGCTGCGAGGAACTGCAGCAGGGTCTGGTTGAAGACCTCGGGTTGATCGAGGGGTGTAGCGTGCCGGGAATCGTCGACGACGACCAGCCTGGCGTTGGGTATGAGGGCGACATAGCGCTCTTTGAGTTGTATCGGCGTGTAATCGTGGTCGGCGGCGATCACCAGGGTAGGACAGTGAATCTGCCCGATGCGTTCCTGCACGCCCCAGTCGACGATGGCGTCGAAGCTTTTCAGGTAGGCGCGCTTGTCGTTGCGCGCCCAGCGCTGGGCCATTTTCTGCCGCAGGTCTGCTTGTTGTGGTTTGGGGAACAGCCGCTCGGCCAGCCCCTTGCCGACGGTTTCGACACTGAGGATGCGCGCCAGGCTCCAGCGCTTGAGCCACCACGCCCAGTCACTGCGGGTGCGGCGCTTGACCTCAGGGGCGCTGTTGACGATGCACAGGCTGCGCAACCATTGAGGGTGGTCGACGGCAAACTGGAAGCCGACCATGCCGCCCATGGACAAGCCGACGAAGTGCACCGGGCCTGTGTGCAAGTGTTCGAGCAGGGCCAGCAGGTCGGCACTGAAGGTGGCGATCTGGTAACCGTCAGCGGGTTTGTCGGAGCGACCGTGGCCGCGGATGTCCATGAGTATCACCCGGTAGTGGCGGCTGAACAGCGGCACCTGCAACTCCCAGTCCTGGCAGCTGGAGCCCAGGCCGTGTAGCAGCACCAAGGGTTCGCCCTGGCCATATTCCTCGTAATGCAGCGTGCATCCTTCGTGTTCGAAATAGGCCATGGGCGCGGTCCTCTCAGGCTTGTGGGGGGGCTGCGAAGGGCACGTCCAGTGGCGCGGTGTCGAAATTGCGCAGCAGGTCGATGAGAATCTGCGTGGCCGGGCCCAGGGTCTTCTCTTTGCTCGAATAAAGGTAGAACAGTGGGTGGCGGCTGCCACCCTGATCCAGCGGCAATGGCTTGAGCACGCCTTCGCGCAGCTCGCGCTCGATCATGTGACGGGGCAGCCAGGCAAAGCCCAGGCCGCTGCTGACGAAGGTGGCGGCGGTGCCCAGGCTGCCGACGGTCCAGCGCTGCTCGGCGCCCAGCCAGCCGACGTCGCGCGGTTGGGCGCGGCCGGAGTCACGAATCACCACCTGCAGCTGGCTTTCCAGGTCCTGGAAGGTCAGTTCGCGTCCCAGGCGGTGCAGGCTGTGTTCGGGGTGGGCGACGGCGATGAATTCCACTGCGCTCAATTCGGCGCCCAGGTAGCCGCCGATGCTGTAGCTGCTGATGGCCAGGTCGGCGATGCCTTCGTGCATCACTTCCTCCACGCCAGACAGCACTTCTTCACGCAGGCGCACCCGGCAGCCACGGCTTTGTGGCATGAACGCAGCCAGCGCGCGCACCAGGCGGGCGCTGGGGTAGGCGGCATCGACCACCAGGCGCACCTCGGCTTCCCAGCCCTGTTCCATGTGGTGGGCCAGGTCTTCGAGCTGGCTGGCCTGCTTGACCAGGTGGCGCGAGCGGCGCAGCAGCACATTGCCGGCCTCGGTCAGCACCGCCTTGCGGCCATCGATGCGCAACAGCGGGACGCCCAGCTGCTCCTGCATGCGGGCCACGGTGTAGCTGACCGATGACTGCGAGCGGTGCAAGGCCTCGGCGGCCTGGGCAAACCCGCCGTGATCGACCACTGCTTGCAGGGTTCGCCACTGGTCAAGGGTTACGCGCGGCGCTTTCATCTTTCGCTCCTGTTGTCCTAAGCTGCGCTCTTTCAAGGAGAGCGGCCCATGAAGAAATGTTGTGCGGCAATACTGATGTGCCTGCCCCTCGGGGCCATGGCTTATCCCATCGATGTGGAGAAGGAGCTGACCGGGGTCAAGCTCGACTACACCGCCTATGACACGGCCTATGACATTGGCGCCATCACCCTCAACAACTATGGGCAGGTCCCGGCGGCGTGCAAGGTGACCTTCCGTAATGGCCCAGAGGCACCGCGGGTGCGCCGGGTGAACGTACCGGCGGGTAAAAGCGTCGATGTCACCGCGAAATTCAATCGGCAAATCATCAAACTGCGGATCGCCTTGAACTGCAGCGCGGAATAAACTGATTAATCGATAGATTGGACCCACTTTTTACGCTTTTTTATCGATAGGTCAAGCCTTAATCTCACCTCCATCGAATCGCACCCTTTTTTGCCGATGGAGGCACCCCCCATGTCCCGCGTACTGATCATCGAAAGCAGCGCCCGCCAGCAGGATTCCGTTTCCCGTCAGCTGACCAAGGACTTCATCCAGCAATGGCAGGCCGCCCACCCGGCCGATCAGATCACTGTGCGCGACCTGGCAGTAAGCCCGGTTCCCCACCTGGATGCGAACCTGCTGGGCGGCTGGATGAAACCCGAAGAACAGCGCAGTGCCGCCGAACTGGAGGCCCTGGCCCGTTCCAACGAACTGACGGATGAGTTGTTGGCTGCCGACGTACTGGTGATGGCTGCGCCCATGTACAACTTCACCATCCCCAGCACCCTGAAAGCCTGGCTGGACCATGTGCTGCGTGCCGGCATCACCTTCAAATACACCCCGACCGGCCCGCAAGGCCTGCTGACTGGCAAGCGCGCCATCGTCCTGACTGCCCGCGGCGGCATCCATGCGGGTGCCAGCAGTGACCATCAGGAACCGTACCTGCGCCAGGTCATGGCTTTCATCGGCATCCACGATGTCGACTTCATCCATGCCGAAGGCCTGAACATGAGCGGCGAGTTCCACGAGAAGGGCGTCAACCAGGCCAAGGCCAAGCTGGCAGCGGTGGCCTGAGGCTTCACGAATTCCCAAACCTGACACCTGTTTTTGCTCCTTTGGGTGTACCTGCCCGGCTTGTATGGCCGGGCTTTTTTATGCCTGGGGTTTTTTGGTGGTCAGTGCCGGCCTATTCGCTCGCCGGATGATATGCAGGTCCCTGTGGGAGCGGGCGTGCCCGCGAAGAGGCCGGTACAGCCCCTACATTCCTCATGGTTGAACTCATTCGCTGCAACCCGCTAAGGTCGCGGCCTTGATTCACGAGAGGCAACCATGGGCTATCTGATAATCGTCGCGCTGATCCAGGCGTTTTCCTTCAGCTTGATCGGCGAGTACCTGGCCGGGCACGTCGACAGCTATTTCGCAGTGCTCGCCAGGGTGCTGCTGGCCGGCCTGGTGTTCCTGCCGCTGACCCGCTGGCGCCAGGTCGAGCCACGCTTCATGCGTTCCATGCTGCTGATTGGCGCGCTGCAGTACGGCATCACCTATGTCTGCCTGTACCTGAGCTTCCGCGTGCTCACCGTACCGGAGGTGCTGCTGTTCACGATCCTGACGCCGCTACACGTGACCTTGATCGAAGATGCCCTGAACCGGCGCTTCAACGCTTGGGCGCTAGTGGCCGCGCTGGTCGCCGTGGCCGGTGCTGCCGTGATCCGCTTCGACAGCATCAGCGGCGAGTTTTTCATCGGCTTCCTGCTGCTGCAACTGGCCAACTTCACCTACGCTGCCGGCCAGGTGCTGTACCGTCACTTGGTCGCTCGCCACCCCAGCGACCTGCCACACTACGCCCGCTTCGGTTACTTCTACCTCGGTGCGTTGCTGGTGGTGCTGCCGGCCTTCCTGCTGTTCGGCAATACCCAGCACTTGCCGAGCACTGACGTGCAATGGCTGGTGCTGTTGTTCCTGGGGCTGTGTCCGACGGCGCTGGGGCTGTACTGGTGGAACAAAGGTGCATGCCTGGTTTCTGGCGGTACGCTGGCGGTGATGAACAACCTGCATGTGCCGGTGGGGCTGCTGCTGAACCTGTTGATCTGGAACCAGCACGAGCCGTTGGGGCGGCTGTTCATCGGCGGGGGGATCATCCTGGCGTCGGTGTGGCTGAGCCGCCTGGGTGGGCGCGCACAGGCGCCGCTGGCCGGCAAGGCCTGACTCGCCCTTTGATCCGGGGGCTGCAGGGCAGCCCCGGCAATCTCAAGCCTCACTCATATCTTCAATGCGACGCGGCATCGGCTCTGCCGCCGTGCGCCCGGCCAACCCCACGCGCATGTCATTGCCACTCGGCTGCTGATACAGGCTCAAGCCGAACTCCGGCAACACCGCCAGCAGGTAGTCGAAGATATCCCCCTGGATGCGCTCGTAATCCGCTCACACCGTGGTGGCGGTGAAGCAGTAGATCTCCAGCGGCACGCCTTCGGCGGTGGTCTGCATCTGCCGCACCATGCAGGTCATGTTGGGGTGCACGTTGGGATGGTTCTTCAGATAGGCCAGGGCAAACGCGCGGAAGGTGCCGATGTTGGTCAGCTTGCGGCGGTTGGCCGACAGGTCCGCCACCGGCCCCAGCGCCTCGTTCCAGTTTTGCAGTTCCTGGCGCTTGCCCGCCAGGTAGTCACTCAGTAGCTGCACCTGGCTCAGGCGCTGTTCTTCTTCGCGGGTGAGGAAGCGCACGCCGGCGGCGTCGATGAACAGGCTGCGCTTGATGCGCCGGCCACCGGACTGCTGCATGCCGCGGTAATTGCGGAATGACTCGCTCATCAGGCGCCAGGTGGGGATGGAAACGAGGGTCTTGTCGAAGTTCTGCACGCGTGAGCTCTTCCCCGAAATGGACGTGGAGAAGTGATACAGATCAACAGGTTAAGATTTTTTGTCCATTGTCCATTTTTCTTCAAATCCATGGACACCCTTCCTCCCTGCAATCCATAAGCCTCCCGCACGCCCTCCCGGTAGCCGCAGTGGCATGCCATCTGGTTTCCGAGAGAAGCGCAATGACGATAGTATTGTGCCATTGCGTATGGACACCCGGATGCCCAGTAACCCTCGCCTGAAAGGTGAGGAGGGCGGTAGGAGCATGACATGGATCAGTTGCGCCACCGAACACACCGACAATATCCCGAAGCATCAATCCGGGAGGCTTCGTCGAGTCTGAGATTTGATGAGTCGGGCTGCCGAACAAAATTTCAATAGCTGAGGTACCCATGCATGAGTGAGCAGGAACAGAAGCTGGGACGTAAGCGGCGATACGCTTTTCATTTCGTTGACGTCGAATGTGGTTTCTTTCCAGTAAGAGGCTAGTTCGACACTGCCAGGATTTCGGCCACCTGTCACATGACACGGTGATCGGCCAAATCGAGCTGGGGCAGGGGGACGGTAGTCGCGACTAAGGCAAAATATTTTGGGGGGATAATGACTCAAGCTAGGTCGCAGAACATTAAAGAAGCAGTTGGTGCATTAAATTATTTAATTACTCCGGGCGTGCTGGGGCAGTTTACATGGTTTGAAGCAGTTGAAGTCATCGCTTTTGGTACCGATTCGGATGGTAAGAAAGTTGTACGAAATATCTTCTCAATTTATGTGGCGGAACAGGGCGAAAAGCCAATCTCACCGAAGTCGCCTTTTATAGATGCAAAATCAAAAAAGCTAAAGGGCTTTGATGGGTGGAGTTTTAGAGTTTCAAAACGTCCCGTGGATATCGGCGAGCTTATGGCGAGTCTCTGCTCTTATGGTCGTAGTGGGACTTGGGCGCCACCAGGGCAGCCTGCTCTTGAGGTTGGAAGTTTAGTAGCTGCTCCACCAGTGTTTTGCCCTCCGAACTCGCGGATTGAGGTGCCACTTAACGCCGTTTTAAAGAATAACTATTGGTCTGGGTCATACCTTGTTGAGCTCAAGGATGAGGGTAAGTCAAGATTGGTGGATTTAGTTCGTAAAGAGGCTCTTTTCGAAGAGCTATCTGAGTGGCTCGTGACGATGCTTCCGCTGAACCTTGCAATTGTCCCTGATCGCATAGGCGATGTGCTGTTCCAAATTCCTGCCAATGCATTGCTTGCCGAGTTTCGTCGGCGCCCAAACATGCCGCTTGAGATATGCTTGGCTTGGAGTCCTGTCGTTTCCCCACGAGCTATAGTTGGGGAGTATCGTATTGAGCATGACGGTATAATTTCTTGCCTTACTCGCTTTGATTTGAGCGAGGGTGTAACGAAGATAGATATACCGCAAGCGTCCGGGGATTTACAGTTTTCGGTCTGGGATGTGGAAAACGGCGTCCTCCTTGCTGCGTCAACTACGTTTGCACAAGGAGGGAAGTGGCGTTTTTCTTCAGAAACTAGTAGTGGAATGGAGGCGCCAAGGCGATTCAGAGTAACTAGCCCTAACGGAGACGTCGAAATACACGAAATCGCGCTGATGGAACCCTCAGGGGGATGGCGAAACCATCGGCAACCACGACACCCTGAGGACGTTGATTGGAAAGCGATAAGGCAGCTGAAAGCAAAGATGAAGCAGTTTGTTGTGTCTCGTAAATTCTTGCAATATGGCCTTGAAGGAAGTAATAGGCAAGATGAGAGGGTTCGAGCGTTGGATGACTTGCGCGTACTGATCCGCTCAGTCAGCCAAGGGGCAGTCTACCTATGGGATCCATACTTGTCGGCAAATGACATTCTCAACACTCTTGCTTTTTGTACTGACGCGGGGACTCAGCTCTGGGGGTTAACGTCTGTTAAACCATCAAAGATGCGTCCGGACTGCTCAGATGATGCGGACGACGAGTTAACTGAGGCCGACCCAGCTGGCGCGACAGATCGCGTGAAATGGATAACTGCTCAGCAAGAATTACTGAATCAAGCTTTTACGGGCTCGCCATGTATGAAGCTTGAATTTCGCATGAGCTGGGGTATTCAGAGAAGCTTTCATGATAGGTTTCTAATTTTTCCAGGGTTAGGCCGAGGCCGCACACGAGTATGGTCTCTTGGTGCATCGATAAATCACATTGGTGCGCAGCATTGTATTGTTCAGGAGGTGACCTATCCTGAGCCCGTACTCCAGGCTTTCCAAAGCTTTTGGAATCAAAGTGCTAAACCTGAACACCTGATATGGAAGTACTCATGAAGCAGAAGGACGCTTTAGTTGGCATCGCGGATAGAATTACTGGTGCTGAACCTCTGCAACCTGAAGCGCTTGGTTTCTCCCTTCTTGAATATGGAGAGGCTGCATTTGAATTGGTGCTTGATAGTCTAGTTGGTGAGTTCCCTTTTTTGTGGAATGGCAGAGAGTACTTCGAGGGTGGTGAGTCTGAAAAGTTTGATCATTTATTCTGCTGGCTTGTGCGTGAGATTTTCGATTTCCCCTGTGGTTTGATAAGGCCTGAGGCAGATCTAGCAAAATTACTAGCAGTTGCGGCGGCTCTTGATTGCGATGATCAACTATGGGGCGAGATTTACAGGATAAATCCCGTTCTTCCTGAGCGAGTTATTGCTGCTCTTGCCAGCTTGATCAAGGAAAGTCATGTCGATAGTGAGCGAGTCATTAGTAGGTATTATTGTAGTGATAGCCATGTTCGTGAGATTAAGGAGGATATTGCCAATAAGGATTGGAAGTCGGTAGAATGGGTAATCGACCAGTTTTGGATGGACTATCGCTCACCAATAAAGCTCCAGGCAGCAGCTGCACTGCACCGGTATAATGTACCCCTCCTGCAGAGCCTCATCGAAGGTGAAAAAGATTTTTTTGAATTGGCGTCCTACACGCGTCACGCCCCTATTGAAAAAATCATGCCGTTGGCAGTGGCGAGCCAGAACTGGACATTCAAATTTTGGGCTTTTCATCGTTCTGTTACGCATGCTAGTCGAAATATACCGTCCTCCCCTAACGAATGGGAGGTATTGTTGCGGGAAGCTTCAAAAAGCCCAACAGAGTGGCCTCGGTGGTTATCGGTTATAAATGAGTATCCGTCTCGCTACCCTCAAATTCAAAAGGCATTAGGAAGTGCGCTAGCGCAGGCTGAGGGCTGGGCGCTCGATATATATGTTAGCTCGATTTCTATGATTACGCCTGATATGGCTAGGAAGCCGGTAGCATCGGCGCTATCGGTCTTTAGAGAGAGGGCGGCCCTAAAGGAGCGAAAGCGGTTATGGCAGGCATCTTTCAATAAGTGGAAAGATTGGGATTTCGATGCTAAAGGTAAGTCTAAGCATCTGTTTTCGGTTTCATCAAGCTCTCTTGATTACGCAGTAATAGGTTACTTTGTAGAGTGTCTTGATGCGAAGCAGCGTCACGAACTAATTGAACAGCTAAGAAGTCGAGCTGTCTTGCTTGATCAGTCCTGGCATCCAAGTACTAGCTCAGCGATGACTGAACGATTTAAGCTGGCCTCTACCTATCAGCCTCTCGCACAAGCCGAATTAGCATGTTCTAGTCAAATTGACTGGCACATAGGGGACTCGTTTTCCACTCCACCATGGGAGGATGGTTCACTCTACCGGAGTCTGCGGTACGACACAGACTTTGATAATCCTACGTTTCTGACCATTTAATGCATTTTTCAGTGGCCTGAGTATTTTTGAACCCTCATAGGGTTTTGCTTGAAGCAGGCCATGGCGTCCAAATTGAAAAGGGGATACCTTCGATCTTTGGCATGAGAAGCCCATTGCTGGGGGACATGTGAAAAAGGTGTTTCTGCGCTCGATGGGCAGCGGTGCCAACTGGCTGTACTCCCACCTGACGCTCTTCATGGCACTGCATTACCAGTTCGCCGCACATCCCAAGTGTAAGGTGCCGCCGATCCTTTTCTTGGATCAGCCGACCCAGGTCTACTTCCCTTCTACTGACAACGCTGAAGCCTTCAAAGCCGACGAGCTACGTGGGGATCGGAAGACTACCAAGACGGTCGACGAAGACGTGGACGCGGTTTCGAAGATGTTCACTACCCTGGCCAAGTTTTGCGACACGACGTTCAAGGAAACCGGCGTCAAGCCGCAAATCATTGTCTGCGATCACGCGGATGGCCTGCCGTTGCAGGGCAACTATGTCTTCGAGGACTTCGTCCGCGCTCGGTGGAGAACGCGCGGTCTGATTGCCGAGTAACTGAAGTTCCAACCAGGGGGGGATAGCCTCCTGGTTGGAACTTGGATGAGGATTGGCTTGGACACTGAAGTTGAAGCCAAGATATGGCGGGCGGCGTGGACACATTATGTATTATGCGTCTGATTGCTCGTGGTCATTCAGAATGCACAGCGACTCAAGACGCGCGCATAGTTACAAGGCGAGTGCCCTTGATTGAGCGTTATGCGCTATGCACCGCCAGGCGTGCCTCCACGCAGAAAAACACTTTACTCACGGTGTGTGCGCGTTACATGCCGTTACGCCTAACGGCTAAAAAAATCAGATTTTGCCCCTTTCTTGTAGGACATTTCCCAAAGATACTGTCGCCCATTGTGCAGTTCCGAGTTGGCCACTAGTCTCGCTTGGTCGTTGCCATTCAACGACCGGCTTTGACAGGCCGACTCAAATTGCAATCCATAGCTGTACCTTCAATGGTGGCTGTGCGTGGGGCGCCTTCGGGTGCGCCGGGTTTCTCAATTTGACCGGTCTGTCAACCCGTGCACAGCTGCCACCCTTTGTTTGACAGCGAATGGCGGTAGTCCCAACCACAAATTGAGGGTTACACCATGCTGAAAATAGTCCCCGATCCACCTTACAATCTTCACTCCCTTGAAGACACACTGCTGATGGCAGCGGACTACGCACTGTGCGCGGAAGCCGTTGCTCAGCAAGCCGTTTTGATGCAGCCGAGATCACCCGTCTCGGTGTTGATGATGGCCTCAATGCACGAGCTGGAGACCCTCCGCAAGTTGCTCGAATCGGCGCTGGCTCAAGTCCAAAAGCCAGCGGACTCTCAGCCGTTGCATTAACCGCATCATGACTCGCCTGGGGGCCCCTGAAGGTGCCCGGCTTGCCGGCGATTGGGCCAGCCCAGGCAATAAAGATTTCGGGGAGATAATGAGCAGTGTCTACAGAAGAAACCAAATTCACCGTCGGCAAAACCACCTTCTATCAAGGTGAAAACCAGACCCATCCACTGTTCCGCATCGAGGCCGGCATCCCTTGCCAGAGCGCCCGCGAACAAGCTTCGGAGTTGATGGGCTACGCACGTGACATGACCCTGGACGGATTGATGGAAGACAAACCTCAGCTAATCTGGGCTTCGCACTACCTCTGTGCCTTGGCCAAGGCGCTGATGGATGATGCTGAATTGGGCATGATGAAAACCCCTTAAACACCATCATCCCGCCGCTCCTTTGCAGAGCGGCCTTGGCTCGTAAGGGGCTGCAAGGCAGCCCCGGCAATCTCAGGCCTCGCTCATTTCTTCAAGGTGTCGCGGCATCGGCTCCGCCGCCGTACGCCCGGCCAACCCCACGCGCATGTCATTGCCACTCGGCTGCTGATACAGGCTCAAGCCGAACTCCGGCAACACCGCCAGCAGGTAGTCGAAGATATCCCCCTGGATGCGCTCGTAATCCGCCCACACCGTGGTGGTGGTGAAGCAGTAGATCTCCAGCGGCACGCCTTCGGCGGTGGTCTGCATCTGCCGCACCATGCAGGTCATGTTGGGGTGCACGTTGGGATGGTTCTTCAGATAGGCCAGGGCAAACGCGCGGAAGGTGCCGATGTTGGTCAGCTTGCGGCGGTTGGCCGACAGGTCCGCCACCGGCCCCAGCGCCTCGTTCCAGTTTTGCAGTTCCTGGCGCTTGCCCGCCAGGTAGTCACTCAGTAGCTGCACCTGGCTCAGGCGCTGTTCTTCTTCGCGGGTGAGGAAGCGCACGCCGGCGGCGTCGATGAACAGGCTGCGCTTGATGCGCCGGCCACCGGACTGCTGCATGCCGCGGTAATTGCGGAATGACTCGCTCATCAGGCGCCAGGTGGGGATGGACACGATGGTCTTGTCGAAGTTCTGTACTTTCACCGTGTGCAAGGTGATGTCCACCACGTCGCCATCGGCGCCTACCTGCGGCATTTCGATCCAGTCCCCGACATGCAGCATGTCGTTGCTGGTCAGTTGCACGCTGGCGACGAATGACAGCAGGGTGTCCTTGTACACCAACAGCAATACCGCCGACATCGCACCCAGACCGGACAGCAGCAACAGCGGCGAGCGGTCGATCAGGGTGGCGACGATGATGATCGAGGCGAAGATCCACAACATCATCTTGGCCAGTTGCACGTAGCCCTTGATCGAGCGGGTGCGGGCGTGTTCGGTGCGGGCATAGATGTCGAGCAGGGCATCCAGCAGGCATGACAGCGCCATGGTCATGAACAACAGGGTAAAGGCCAGGGCGACATTGCCGAGGAAGTGCTGAGCGGTGTCGGACAGCTCAGGCACCAGCTTCAGGCCGAACTGCAGCACCAGGGACGGGGTCGTTTGTGCCAGGCGGTGGAACACCTTGTTGTGGCGCAGGTCGTCCAGCCACTTCAGTGCAGGCTGGCGGGCCAGCAGGCGCGCGCCGTGCAGTATCAGGAAGCGCGCCAGGCGGCCGACTACCAGGGAGATGAGCAGCAGTACCGCCAGACCGATGGCGGCGTGCAGCATGGGATGTTGGTCGAGGGTGCCCCACAGGTCGAGGGAGTCACGCCAGATTCGTTGGATATCCATGGGCTTGCGTACAGTCTTGTTGCGAAACGAAGCCGTATTAGAGCGCGGATAGCGACAAAGTTGCCAAAAGAAATTCGGCTAAGGCTGCAGAAAACGTTACCCTATGCAACTGAATTTCCCGCACTTGTCTGAGGTTACCTCCGTGTTCTCCCAATTCGCCCTGCATGAACGCCTGCTTAAAGCCGTGGCCGAGCTTAAATTTGTCGAGCCAACCCCGGTGCAGGCCGCGGCCATCCCCCTGGCCCTGCAAGGGCGGGATCTGCGTGTGACTGCGCAGACCGGCAGCGGCAAGACGGCGGCCTTCGTACTGCCACTGCTCAACCGTCTGGTCGACCTCAGCGGTCCGCGTGTCGAGATTCGCGCGTTGATCCTGCTGCCGACCCGTGAACTGGCCCAGCAGACCCTCAAGCAGGTGCAGCTGTTCTCGCAGTTCACCTACATCAAGTCGGGCCTGGTGACTGGCGGCGAAGACTTCAAGGAACAGGCCGCCATGCTGCGCAAGGTGCCTGACGTGCTGATCGGCACCCCGGGTCGCCTGCTCGAGCAGCTCAATGCCGGCAACCTCGACCTGTCCCACGTGCAGGTCCTGATCCTGGACGAAGCCGACCGCATGCTCGACATGGGCTTTGCCGAAGACATGGAGCGCCTGTGCAAAGAGTGCGAAAACCGCGAGCAGACCTTGCTGTTCTCGGCTACCACCGGTGGCGCGGCCCTGCGCGACATCATCGGCAAGGTGCTGAAAGACCCTGAACACCTGATGCTCAACAGTGTCTCGCAACTGGCTGAAGGCACCCGCCAGCAGATCATTACCGCCGACCACGACCAGCATAAAGAGCAGATCGCGCAGTGGTTGCTGGCCAACGAAACCTTCGACAAGGCGATCATCTTCACCAACACCCGCGCCATGGCCGACCGCATCTACGGTCACCTGGTGGCCAAGGACGTGAAGGCTTTCGTGCTGCATGGCGAAAAGGACCAGAAGGACCGCAAGCTGGCCATCGAGCGCTTCAAGCAGGGCAGCTCCAAAGTGCTGGTGGCGACCGACGTGGCAGCCCGTGGCCTGGATATCGACGGCCTGGACCTGGTGATCAACTTCGACATGCCACGTAGCGGTGACGAGTACGTACACCGTGTGGGCCGTACCGGCCGTGCCGGTGGCGAAGGCCTGGCGATCTCGTTGATCACCCACAACGACTGGAACCTGATGTCGAGCATCGAGCGCTACCTCAAGCAGCAGTTCGAGCGCCGGGTCATCAAGGAAGTGAAGGGCACCTACAACGGGCCGAAGAAGGTCAAGGCCTCGGGCAAGGCGGCCGGTAGCAAGAAGAAAAAGGTCGAGAAGAAGACCGGCGACAAGAAAGCTGCCGCCAAGCGCAAGCCTACTGCCAAGCCGAAAGCCAATGCGCCTCTGGCCAGTGCAGATGGCCTGGCACCGCTGAAGAAGCGCAAGCCTGCTGCTGAATAAGACTCACGCCGGCCCTTTGCAGAAGCGACGCAAGTTCGCATCTGCGAAGGGCGTGCGCAGGCGACGAACGATCACTCCGCTTTTTTCTCTGCCTGTTTCAACTCCTTGATCCGCTGGTCGATCAGCTGACACTTATCGGGCAAGTCCTTGCTCGCCGTCCCCAGATCCATCCCCTGAAGCTCATCATTGATCTCCTTGGCCTTTTGCGGGTTCTGCTCGGTCAACTGAGTAACCAGCCCGGCCAGCTCTTCACGTTTCTGCGTTGCTTCTTCAGGTGTGCAGGCCCAAGCGGGCAGGGCGCAGAGCAGGGCAGCGGCACAGGCTATGGGCAGTAGCGGTTTCATCCTTCCAACCTCCGGCGGTGGTGATGCCCGGTGGAGGGCTGTGGGCGCAGGGAAGTTCAGGGCTTGCGACCGATGGAAGATTTCTTTGGTGGTGGTAGTCCGTTTCTGAAACGCTCCCGTGTCCCTCCAGCGCTGTTGAGCAGCACGCTACATCGCTCTAGTCTCGAAGGAAAAGAGGGGGTATTGTATGTACAGCTGTAAATACAGGCCGTCCCATGTTCTTTGAATGGGACGAAGGGAAAAACCAGAGCAATATCCGCAAGCACGGCATCGACTTTGCCGACGTTCCTGACATGTTCAACCATCCCATGCTGATCCGGCGTGATGAGGATGTGGAATGTGCTGAAGAACGTTGGGTCAGCCTAGGATGGCTAAAGGCGCTGATAGGTGTCGTCGTGTACACGGAGAGGCGGGGTGAGGTGATACGCATCATTTCTGCAAGAAAAGCCACCAAACGGGAGGCCAGGTACTATGACCAAATCATCGAGAACTGACTGGAGCCGCCTGGCCCGACAGGACGACAAGGATATCGACACATCAGATATCCCTGAACTGGACCAGGACTTTTTCCGCCAGGCCGAGCTGCGCGTTCCCGCCAAGCAGACGGTGACCATTCGACTGGACTCAGATGTCCTCGCCTGGTTCAAGGAACAGGGCAGCGGCTACCAGACCCGCATCAATCAGTTGCTGCGCCAGTACATGCAAGCGCAACAACGCCAGCGCTAAGCGCTTCGGAACGCTTGGCAACCTTGGCAGGTCCCAACCTGTGTACCCCTTTCGTCCACAGCAGGAGCCCGTAGCCATGAGCATCGCCTACGACTGGGACCTGATCGAACGCTTGCTGCACGAAGTGCAGAACGGCGCCGGTCACAGCTTCACGCCCCGCCCCTATGCCGAGCAGCATGCTGCTGCACTGGCCGCCAAGGGTGAGCCGGTGGGTGACGTGGATCACCTGAAAACCCGTGCATGCGAGTATGAAAAGCTGCTATTCGAGCGCGGATTCATTGAATGCCGACCTGAAGAGGACGGCGGCAATGGCGAAAACTTCGTCCTGACCGAACGCGGCTCGCGCTTGATGAGCCTGATCGACAGCAGCATCCCCGGCTTCGAGCACCCGCGCCAGGTGCTGGATGAGCAAGAGGATGCGCTGGACGAAACGACGTTCGAACGGGTTTCTGCGAAGGCACAGATTGCTTGAGGTCGTTTTAAGGCTGGCAAGTGCAGCGTTCAAAACCCGATAATCGGTAGCTTCTGAACGCTGCCGAGCCTTGCTTATGCCTACGATCACCCCAGAGGCCCGCTTATGAGCGCGGTCCGCAAGAACCCAGACGCCTTTGCCTTCCAGGTAATGCTGGGCCTTTGCCTGATCTGGGGCTGCCAGCAGGTACTGATCAAGACCGCCGCCGTCGACATCGCGCCGGTGATGCAAGCAGCACTGCGCAATGGCATTGCCGCTGTGCTGGTAGGCCTGATGCTGTGCTGGCGGGGTGGCTGGGAGCAGGTCGGCAGCACCTGGCGCGCAGGGCTGGTGGCGGGCGGGCTGTTCGGGGTGGAGTTTCTGTTCATTGCCGAAGGGCTGAAACTGACCTCGGCGGCGCACATGTCGGTATTCCTCTATACCGCGCCGGTATTTACCGCCTTGGGCCTGCATTTTCGTCTACCCAGTGAACGCTTGCGGCTGCTGCAGTGGCTGGGCATTCTGCTGGCCTTCGGCGGCATTGCCATGGCCTTTGCCGGTGGCTCTTCGTTCGAGCACATGGACGGCCGCACCTTGCTGGGTGATGCCTTTGGCGTGATCGCCGGGCTGGCCTGGGGTGCGACCACGGTGGTGGTGCGCTGCTCGCGGTTGTCGGAGGCGCCAGCGACCTTGACCCTGTTCTATCAGCTGGCGGTCGGTTTTGCCGGGCTGTTGCTGATCGCTCTGCTCAGCGGGCAGATCGGCGCGGTGTCGCTGACGCCGCTGGCGATGGGCAGTGTATTGTTCCAGGGGATTGTGGTGTCGTTCATCAGCTACCTCACCTGGTTCTGGTTGCTGCGCAAATACCTGGCGTCGAACCTCGCGGTGTTTTCCTTCATTACCCCGTTGTTTGGGGTGACCTTTGGCGTTTTGCTGCTGGATGAGCCGCTCAGTGCGAATTTCGTGGTGGGGGCGTTGATGGTGTTGTTGGGTGTGATCCTGGTCAGTGCCGAGCCTTGGGTTAAACAACAATTGCGGCGGTTGGTAGGGTGATGGGTTGCCTGTACCGGCTCAGGATGCAACCTTGGCCTGACAGGCGCTTCCTTGTTGTGCATCACCCGGCAACTGAACCAACCCGCCAGCCACCACCAACCCGCCCGCCGCCAGCATCAATGCGGGTTGCAGCCCACCGCTGTAGTGGCTGCTGAGCGCCGCCAGCAGCGGCCCACTCAACTGCCCCAAGGCAAAGCATGCGGTCAGCAGCCCGGCATTGCGCTGTGTGGCCTGTGGCGCCAACTCGCGCGAGCGTTGCATGACCAGTTGCATGCAGGCCAGGAACGGCCCGCCACACAGCGCAACACCCAGCGCCAGCCCGATACCCCCACCCATCAGGCAGGCCAGCACACCCAGCCCTTGCAACCACAGGGTGGCGGTCAACCAGGTTGAAGTGCGGCCATCACGGCGCACGCTCACCAGCAAGACGCCCAACGCCGCCGCCAGGCCAAACGCCGGCCAGAACAGGTCAGCCAGCCACTGCCCGCGAAACTGCTGATTGGCCATCTGTGACAGAAAGGTGGCCGGCAGGATGTAGCCCATGCCATACAGGCCATACACCAACCCAAGGCGGCCAGTGCCGACATTGCGCGTCGGGCCTTGTCGTACTGGCGACTGAGTCGGTGCCGCTTGCAATGCCCGTGGCAACCACGGCCGCACGGCCAGCAGCATCACCAGCGCAGCTACGGCATAGATCAGCCACAGGGCTGCCGAGCCAAGCCCCAGCACATGCGCAACCAGTGCCAGTAGCCCGGTCACGGCGATACCGAGGCCGGGCCCGGCGAATACCAGCGCTCCCAGACGTTGGCGGTTGTGCGCAGTGGCTACTTGCTGGCTGAGGCTGGTGATCATCACCAGCACCCAGGCGCTGGCTACGCCTGTGCCAAAGCGCAGCAGCAGGTGGCCCCAAAAGCCGTTGGCAGCCCAGGAGGCCAGGGTCAGCAGCACACACAGCCACAGCCCCCCATGCAGGCGTCGCCGTACCTGGCCTGGCGAGCGGGCGAACATGGCGTCCACCGCGCCCACGAAATAGCCCAGGTAATTGGCCGCCGCGACCAGCCCAGCGACTGTCAGGTCGAACTGGCCCTCGGCAATCAGTTGCGGCAGTTGCGGGGTGAGGGCGAAACGGCCGATGCCCATGGCCATCATCAGCGCCACGGCGCTGGCGAGCAGTTGAATGAGTGGCGACATGACAGGTCTCCTGCGCAGGTAAGCGATAGATGGCAGGTTAGGGCGGTTTATTTTTCAATAAAATTGAATAATGATGATCAAGTTGTTCTGTTTTGGAGAATGCCGTGGAATTCAGCCAACTGCGTATCTTCCAGGCCGTGGCCGAGGAGGGCTCGGTTACCCGCGCCGCAGAGCGCCTGCACCGGGTGCCATCAAACCTTTCCACGCGCCTGCGCCAACTCGAGGAGCAGCTGGGCGTTGAACTGTTCCTGCGCGAACGTCAGCGCCTGCAACTGTCGCCAGCAGGCAAGGTGCTGCTGGACTATGCCAACCGTATGTCCGCCTTGCGCGACGAAGCGCTGGGCGCCGTGCGTGGCGGTCAGCCGGCTGGGGACTTCGTGCTGGGGACCATGTACAGCACGGCGGCGACCCACTTGCCGGCGTTGCTGGCGCGCTATCACCAGTCTTACCCGCAGGTGAACCTGCAAGTGCGTGCAGCACCCAGCGGCGAGTTGCTTGAAGGGCTGTTGAACCACACCCTGGATGCTGCTCTTGTGGACGGGCCACCGAGCCTTGCCGGGCTGGATGGCGTGCCGCTGTGCGATGAGCAACTGGTACTGATCACCAGCCCCGAGCACCCGGCGGTACTCACCGCCAAGGACGTGGCGGGCAAGGCGGTGTTCACCTTCCGCCAGGGCTGCTCGTACCGCATGCGTCTGGAGGCCTGGTATGCCCATGCCCATACGCCAATGGGGCGGGTGATGGAGATCGAGTCGTACCAGAGCATGCTGGCCTGTGTGATCGCGGGTGCGGGTGTGGCGATGATGGCCCAGTCGATGCTCGACAGCCTGCCTGGGCGTGATCGGGTGAGGGTGCACTCGCTGCAGGCACCTTTCGATCAGGCGGTCACCTGGCTGATGTGGCGCCAAGGTATGCGCGGGGCTAATCTGCAGGCATGGATCGACCTGCAACAAAGCGAAACGATTAACCAGTCGTCGGAATGCGCTGCCACGGCTTGATCCGAGTCAAAATCGCCCTTATCTGTAGGAACAGAGGAATGCGTAATACAGGACATCGGGCTATGATCTGTATGAAACATCGCAGGATTGATTTGCCGTGAGGCTGACCCGTCAAGGGGGCATTATGAATAAACCACTGTCAAACTGGCTCCATGACCTGGCTGTCGCCTTGGGGCTGATCCCACCACCCTTGCAGCCGGTGCCGATCCCGACTGATGAAGAGCAGCGCAAACGTCAACCGCGTCGGCGCTGATTAACGACAAAGGCCGCTTCACCCGAGTGGGTGCAGCGGCCTTTTTGTGTCTGCTGATTTCTATTGCCTGTACCAGCCCTTTCGCGGGCAAGCCCGCTCCTACAAGCGAAAGGGCCGGTACAGCAGTCAGGCCAGCTTCACCGCCGCCATTGACTTGCGCGACACCAGGCTCACGCCCACAAAGCTCACCAGCCCTACTGCCAGGCTGTAGTAGATCGGCGTATTGGCCTCCAGCCCGTCCAGGAACATGAACAGCAGGGCGGTGGCAAAGCCCAGCGACATGCTGGCAATCGCGCCTGCAGTGGTCGCACGCTTCCAGAAGATCGCCCCGATCAGCGGGATCAGCATGCCGCCGACCAGCAGGTTATAAGCCAGGGTCAGGGCGTTGATCACATCATTCACCATCAGCGCGATGCCCAGCACCACCAGGCCGGTGAGCAGGGTGAACAGGCGGCTGGTACCCAGGCTCGACTGCTTGCCGCCACGCAGCTTGGGCAGCAGGTCTTCGGTCACGGTGGTCGAGGCAGCCAGCAGACCGGCGCTGGCGGTGGACATCATGGCCGCCAGGGCCGCAGCCATCAGCAGGCCACGGATGCCATCGGGCAGGGTGGTCTTGATCATCTCGGCAAAGGCGTTGTTCGGGTTGGCCAGGTCGGGCATCAGCACATGCGCAGCCATGCCGATCGCAGCGCAGGCCAGGCCATACAGCACGCAATACACACCAGCGGCGGTACCGGCACGCTGACAGACCTTTTCGTCACGGGCGGTGAACACCCGCTGCCAGATGTCCTGGCCGATGAGGATGCCGAAGAAGTAGATCAGGAAGTAAGTGATGATGGTGTCCCAGCCAATGGTAGTCAGCTGGAAGCTGGCCGCTGGCAATTTGGCCACCAGGGTATCCCAGCCACCGGCCTTGTACAGGCACACTGGCAGCAGGATGAACATCAGGCCGACGGTCTTGATCACGAACTGGACGATATCGGTCAGGGTTAGCGACCACATGCCGCCGATGGTCGAGTACAGCACTACCACGCCGCCGCCGAGCATCAGAGAAGCCCAGAACGGCAGGTCCAGCAGCACCTGCAGGACGGTGGCCATGGCCAGGGTCGAGGTGACCCCGATCATCAGTGCATAAGCCAGCATGATGACGGCGCTGGCCTGGCGTGCGGTGGGGTTGTAGCGTTGCTCCAGTACCTGGGTCACGGTGAAGATGCGCAGGCGCAGCAGCGGTTTGGCGAGGAACAGGTTGATGGCGATGATGCCCAGGCCCAGGGCTGCGCACAGCCAGAAGCCGGAAATGCCGTGGACGTAGCCCAGGCGCACGGTGCCGACGGTGGAAGCGCCACCGAGTACGGTGGTGGCCATGGTGCCCATGTACAGCACCGGGCCGAGATTGCGCCCGGCTACCAGGTAGTCTTCATGGGTTTTCGCGCGGCGCATGCCATACCAGCCAAGGCCTAGCATGCCAGCGGTGTAGATCATTACAACAATGATGTCCAAGGCCATTGGGGGTCTCCCGATTATCTTTATTATGGCGAGATCGACCGCGCGGGCGTTTGCACGGCGCCCGGCGGTCTTTTCTTGTGTTGGCGGGCCTCAGTGGCCCTCCCTCATGGCTCCTGCCGGGGTAGAGCGGTATTAGCGACGCACCACGCCAGGTAGCACGCAGAGCATCTCGAACAGCAGGTTGGCACCGAGCAGCGAGGTGTTGCCGGTGGTGTCGTAAGGCGGGGAGACTTCGACAAGGTCACAGCCGATCAGGTCCAGGCCGTGGCAGCCGCGAATGATCTCCATCGCCTGGATGGTGGTCAAGCCGCCGATTTCCGGGGTTCCGGTACCGGGCGCCCAGGCCGGGTCGATGCCATCGATGTCGAAAGACAGGTAAACCGGGCCACCGCCGACCTTTTCCCGCACTTCGGCCATCGGTGGCTCCAGTGACTTGTGCCAGCACTCTTCGGCCTGGACCACGCGGAAGCCCTGGCGACGGCTCCAGTTGAAGTCGTCGGCGGTGTAGCCCTGGGCGCGCAGGCCGATCTGCACCACGCGGTCGCAGTCGAGCAGGCCTTCTTCCACGGCGCGGCGGAAGGTGGTGCCGTGGGCGATCTTCTCGCCGAACATGTGGTCGTTGACGTCGGCGTGGGCATCGATGTGTACCAGGCCGATCTTGCCGTGTTTCTTGTGCAGCGCACGCAGGATCGGCAGGGTGATGGTGTGATCGCCCCCCAGGGTCATGGGAATGACGTTGTGCTCGACGATCTCGTCATACGCTTCTTCGATGATGCGCACGGCGTCCAGCAGGTTGAAGGTGTTGATTGCCACATCGCCGATATCGGCGACCGACAGCGAGTCGAACGGGGCGGCACCGGTCGCCATGTTGTACGGGCGGATCATCACCGATTCGGCGCGGATCTGCCGTGGGCCGAAGCGGGTGCCGGAACGTAGCGAGGTACCGATATCCAGCGGGACGCCGATGAAGGCCGCATCCAGACCTTTCGCGCTTTGCAGGTGGGGGAGGCGGAGCATGGTGGCGATGCCGCCGAAACGCGGCATTTCGTTGCCGCCCAGTGGTTGGTGGAGAGTCTTGTCCACGGTGGGCCTCATCAGTCGGTCGATTGTTGTGTTTGTTCGAACCTGTGCCGCCGCGCGCCATTCACGTGTGGTTTGCCGGCGGGCAGGGACATTTCGGCCAAGTCTGCTCAAGCGAGCGCCGGGGAAGAATCGCTACCGACAAATACTTAGTTCAGGAATTTCTGAACTAAAGGCGGGTAGAGCAGTTAGACTGCGCGCACATACCCTTGTGGAACCGTTGCACCATGGCCTCGACCTTGCCCGACCTGAAACTGCTGCGCATCTTCATCAGCGTGGTGCGCCACCAGGGCTTTGCCAACGCCCAGCGCGAGCTGAACCTGTCGACCTCGGCCATCAGTACCTACATGAGCCAGCTGGAGGGCGCCTTGGGTATCGTGTTGTGCCACCGGGGTCGGGGGGGCTTCAGCCTGACCAGCAAGGGCGAGCTGTTCCATCAGGAAACCCTGCGCCTGCTGGCCGAGCTGGACGGTTTCGAGCAGTATGCCGCCGCCCTGAAGGGCGAACTGCGTGGCACCCTCAACCTTGGGGTGATCGACTCCACCGTCGGTGATCGCGCCTTGCCGTTGGCCGAAGCCATCGGTGCCTACAGCCAGGAGCACCCGGCGGTGCACCTGCATCTATCGGTGTCCAGCCCCTACGAGCTGCAACTGGGTGTGCAGGACAACCGCCTGGACCTGGCCATCGGCGCGTTTTCTTCGCGGATGAGCGGCCTGCTCTACCAGCCGTTGTACCGCGAACAGCACTGGCTGTACTGCAGCAGCCGCCACCCATTGTATGCCGAGCGGCGCATTCCCGAGCAGGTAGTGACCCAGCAGCGCATGGTCGGCCGTGGTTATTGGAGCCAGGCCGAACTGGCCCGGCATGGCTTCAAGCACAGTGCGGCGACGGTTGAAAGCATGGAGGCGCAGCTGATCCTGATCCTTTCCGGGGCCTATATCGGCTACTTGCCTGAACACTACGCCCAGGCCTGGGTCGACAAGGGTGACTTGCGCGTGCTGTCGCCGTCGACCTTTGGTTACCAGGCCCCGTTCTCGCTGATCATTCGCCGCGGGCGCAGCCGCGAACCGTTGATCCAGACCTTCCGTGACCTGTTGAAAAGCCAGCTCAACGTGGGCTGAGATGCGACGCATTCATGCATTCCGTCGGGAGCGGGTTAAATTCCGCTAAACGCTGGCCGCTAACCTGATAGCGCTCTGCTACATATCAACTTGCGCTGATGATTTTCCCCTTATTTCATCCTGCAAGGATCGCCCAAGATGCGCATGAATTTGCCCGTCACTGAGCACGAAAGAACCTTCCCCGGCGATCAACGCCTTATTTCCACGACTGACCTCGACAGCCGCATCACCTACTGCAACGACGCCTTTGTGGCAATCAGCGGCTTTACCTATGACGAGCTGGTCGGCCAACCGCACAACCTGGTGCGCCACCCAGACATGCCGCCGGCGGTGTTTGGCCATATGTGGGAAACCATCAAGCAGGGCAAACCCTGGATGGGCATCGTCAAAAACCGGGCGAAGAACGGCGATTACTATTGGGTAAGCGCCTATGTCACGGCGATATACGAACAAGGCCGGATCAGTGGCTACGAGTCGGTGCGCTCGGTGCCCACGCGTGAGCAGATCCGCCGGGCCGAGGCGCTGTATGCGCGCTTGCGCGATGGCCGCAGCCCGGTGCCCTGGGCTGCTCGCCTGGGGCACGGCCTGGGCCATGGCTGGCCACTGATCGGCGCCGGCCTGCTGTCGGCGGCGGGTTACCTTTGGCTGCCCCCCTATGCGGCGCTCGCGGTGCTGATGGCAAGTCTGCTGCTGGCTTGGTACTGGGTCGAGCACCGGCAGAACCAGGCCATTCGTCGCACGTTGGCTGAGCATCCCAAGGCCTTTACCAGTCCGTTGGTGGCGCTGACCTACAGCGACAACCCAGGCCTGAAGGGCCAGCTCGACCTGGCCATCATCAGCGAAGAAGCCCGTCTGCAAACGGCCCTGACCCGCCTGGTGGATGCCGGGGTCGGGGTAAAGTCGCGGGCGGCGCAATCTTCCGACTTGTCCGATGCCCAGGCGCAGATGCTCGACCGGCAGCGCAGCGAGACTGACCAGTCCGCCACGGCCATCGCGCAGATGGCGGCGACCATCCAGCAGGTCACCCACAACGTGCAAAGTACGGCACACGCGGCAAGTGATGCCGACCAGCTGGCGCAGCAGGGCAGCGAGCTGGCCCTGAAGAGCCTGAAAGACATGGGCAGCATGAGCGATGCGGTCAATGACATTGGTCAGGCAGTCAACGCCTTGGCCGAGCAGACCCAGTCGATTGGTAGTGTGGTCGACGTGATCACTTCGATTGCCGAGCAGACCAACCTGCTGGCGCTTAACGCCGCCATTGAAGCGGCGCGCGCCGGTGAGCAAGGACGCGGGTTCGCCGTGGTGGCTGATGAGGTGCGGTCGTTGGCGCAGCGTACCCGCGCGTCGACCGAAGAGATCCACCATATCATCGCCTCGTTGAGGGCCGGGGCGGAGCGAGCGGTGAGCACTGCCAGCCGGGGCGAGCAGATTTCCCGGGACAGTGTGCACAGTGTCGAGGCGGTGCAGGCGGCGCTGAGCGGGATTGCCGTGGCGGTCAGCCGCATCACCGGCATGAGCCAGCAGATGGCCACGGCATCGGAGCAACAGAGCCATGTGGCTGAAGACATCAACCAGCAGATCGTGAGAATTGCCCAGCTGTGCGACCAGAGTGCCGGGCAAGCCAGGCAAGGCGCGGAAATCAGCCAGGACCTCGAGCGCATGGCGGAGTACCTGCATAGCCTGGCGGAAAGGTTCAACCGCTGAAATCGCGGGGCCCGCAAAGCGGGCCCCGGTTATGTGGCAAACTGTCCCCGCCAAGGAGACCGCCATGCCCAGACCCCGCTGCGAGCGCTGCCAGCGCCCGCTCGACCATTGCCTATGCCCACTGATCCCCGCGCTCGACAGCCGCACCCGTGTGATCCTGCTGCAGCACCCCAGTGAAACTGCCCATGCCCTGAACACGGCGCGCCTGGCTGCCCTTGGCCTGAACAATGCCGAGCTGCGGATTGGAGAGGTGTTCGATGACCTGCATGACCTGCTCGCCACCCCCGGATACCACCCGGTGCTGCTGTTCCCGGGTGATGACGCCCAGGTGCTGACAGCTTATGGCGAGGCGGGCGACAAACCTTTGCTGCTGATCGTGCCCGACGGCACCTGGCGCAAGGCGCGCAAGCTGCTGTACCTGAACCCGTTGCTGGGGGGGCTGCCACGGGTGACGCTGGGGCAGGTGGCCGCTTCACGCTATCGGTTGCGCAAAGCGCCGGAGGCGGGTGCGTTGTCGACGATCGAGGCGGTGGTCGGGGCATTGAACACGCTGGAGCAACCGGCCTGCTTCGATGCACTGCTGGCGCCGTTCGAGACGTTGATCGAGGGGCAGATCAGGGCCATGGGCGTAGAGACCTTTCAGCGTAATCATGGCCGCGAGTGAGGGTTGGGGGCTGCTTTGCAGCCCATTCGCAGCACAAAGCGGCCCCGCTACCTAAAACCCGCTCAACGCATCTCAGGCAGACGCGCCTCGGTGCGGACTTCGGTGGTCGCCAGCGCCTCTGGTGGCAACGAAATATGCTGTTTGCTCAGCAATTCACCCATGGTCGCCAGTACGCGGTAGCGCGAGAACTCTTCAGTATAACGCACCTCGGTGTAGCGGCGGTCGGCGTTGTACAGCTCGTTCTCACTGTCGAGGACGTCCAGCAGGGTGCGCTGGCCCAGGCCGAACTGGTCCTGGTAGGCCGCACGCACACGCTTGGTGGTTTCGGCGTATTCACGCGCGGTCGGCAGCTGCTTGCTGGCGTTGTTCATGGCGTTCCACGCCAGGCTCAGGTTCTCGGTCAACTCACGCAGGGCGTTGTTGCGAATGTCCAGTGCCTGGTTGATCTTGTGCGCGTCGGACTGTAGGCGAGCCTTGTCGCTGCCACCGCGGAACAGGTTGTAGTTCATCTCCACGCCAGCTTGCCAGTCGTTGTTGTTGTGGCCTTTCTCGCCGCCGGTGTTGTTGTTGGCACCGGTTGCCAGAATGGCGTCGAAGCGTGGGTAGAAGGTCGACTTGCCCACTTCGTACTGCTTCTCGGCGGCGTTGACGTCAGCCTGGGCAGACTTGATGTACGGGTTGTTCTGACGCATGCCATCGCGGGCTTCTTCGAGGGTGCCTGGCACCTCGCCCTTGATGCTCTGCGGGCTTTCCAGCTCGTCCGGGGCACGGCCAATCACACTGAAGAAGTTGGCCTCGGCATCGGCCAGGTCGACTTCGGCGGTGTCCAGGTTGTTTTCCGCCAGGGCGCGACGGGCGCGGGACTGGTCGAGGTCGGCGGTGCTGCCGACGCCGCGCTCGTTGCGCAGGCCAATCTGATCGTTGACGCGCAGGTGAGCTTGCAGGTTGTTCTTGGCCAGGGTCACCAGTTCACGGCGTTTGAGCACTTCCAGGTAGACCTCGACTGCACGCAGGGCGACATCCTGGGCGACGGCCTGGGTGTAATAGGCGCGGGAGGTAGAGACCGCCTCGGTGCGTCCTACTTCATTCGAGGTGTTGAAGCCGTCGAAGATCATCTGCCGCAGGCGCAGTTCGGACTGGGTGTAGTTGAGGGTTTCCTTGTTGTGGTTTCCCTCGGCGCGGGTAGTGGCGTTGTCCGAGCGCTGGCGGCCATAACCGGCAACCAGGTCCACGGAAGGGTAGTAGCCACCACGCGCGAACTTCACGTCTTCATCGGCCGACAGCTTGCTGTTACGGTTGGAGCTGACTTGTGGGTGGTAGTCCACGGCGCTTTGGACAGCCTCGGTAATCGACATCGCCTGTACGTTGGCACTCGCCAGGGCCAACAGTAAAGCACTGGTGATGGGGTTCAAAACGCGCATGGTACATCTCCCTGATCCTGGAATTGATCCTGCTGTTCGCCAAAAAAATGACGATAAACTTATCGCGTATAGTGTTGCAGGTTTTTAACAACACAGCTAAGTACATTCAACGCGATAGGTAAGAAGATTTATTCATATCAAATTGCCATATAATATCTTTGTTGTCTAATAAGTGTGCATTCAAGGGCACGGAATGAACGCAGGAAATGCCTTGAAAACCAATGGATACAAGGGCTATGCCCAGTTCCAGAACTAATTCGGATAAAGAGGGCATTGATTAGGCGAAAGCGATATTTGGCGACAAAATATTGTCACTTTGGCTTGTGCAGGGTTTTCAGGCTGAGGATGTACAGGGTGACCAATGCGGCACTGGTCAACATGAAGGTGCGCGCCCAGAACAGCGGCACCAGGTAGCACGACAGGCCAATGCTGGCCCACATCAGGCCGATGGCGTAGACCTTGCCCTTGAGGGGGATGCCTTCACCACTGAGGTAGTCACGAATCCATGGCCCCAGCTTGGGATGATGGACCAGCCAGTGATGGAAGCGCGGCGAGCTGCGGGCAAAGCAGGCCGCCGCCAAAAGCAGGAATGGGGTGGTGGGCAATACCGGCAGGAATATCCCCAGCACCCCCAGCGCGACGCTGAGCCAGCCAGTGGCCAGCAGCAGGTAGCGCACAGCTTGCTCAGTGGTGGCGTGGCTTGAGCAGCGCCGGTTTTTCGTCAGGGGCGTGCAGCAGCAGGAACAGTGCGCTCAGTGCCTCGGGGATTTGCACGATCATGTCATCCTGCAGGTTGGCGTTGCTGGCGATGTCGGCGAACTCTGGTTGTTCGTCGAACAAGCCCGAACCCACCATGATCGGCAGCAACATTTCGCTGACTTCTTCCTCGGCGTTTTCGAACCACGCCTCTTCCCGCAGGAACACGCCTTCCATGAAGCCGATGCACCAGCCGCGCAGGTCGGAATCGTCCGGCTCATCGGTCAGGTCGAGGTCGCAGGGCAGGTCGAATTCTTCGTCGCTGGCCAGCTGGCGGGCAATGTGTGCCTTGAGCGCCACCAGGGTGGCCTCGATCTCGGTGCGCTGGGCTTCGCTGGCGTAGTGCGGCTCCTCGGCGAACAGGGCGTCGATCCATTCGCGCTCGGGCACGTCCTCGGCGTTGATCGAAAGAGCGGTGAGGTAGCCGTGTGCGGCGACATAGTCCAGCGCTTCTTCGTGCAGCTCGTCGGCGTCGAGGAAGGCTTGCAGGCGGGTCAGTTGCTCGGCGAAGGACATTACAGGGCTACCTTGGGGAATAAACGATAACGAATTCTAGCACCTTGCAGCGGCAGCGGGGCAAAGGGAACGTCTATCGCCGCGGTGCATGTGCAGCACGGTGCTGCGGTATACTCCGCGATTTTTCATCCAGGGGCAGGTTTCAATGGCTGCCTGGCAAAAACCGCTTACGCATTTGGCGTGTGCGGGGCGGGTTTTTCGTCCAGCCTTTATCCAGGATGGTACGGCGATTTGGAGTTGCACATGCTCGAACAGGCTCAGCGCGTTCTCAAGGACATCTTCGGCTACGACAGTTTCCGTGGGCGCCAGGCAGCGATCATCGAATGCGTGGCCAATGGCGGCGATGCCTTGGTACTGATGCCCACCGGTGGCGGCAAATCGCTGTGTTTCCAGGTGCCGGGGCTGCTGCGCCCGGGCTTGACGGTGGTGGTATCGCCACTGATCGCGCTGATGGACGACCAGGTCGCCACCCTTGACGAGCTGGGTGTGTCTGCGGCCGCCCTGAACTCTACCCTGACGGCGGAGCAGCAGCGTGAACTGGCCGGGCGCCTGCGCCGTGGTGAGGTCAAGATGCTGTACCTGGCGCCGGAACGCCTGGTGCAGCCGCGCATGCTCGACTTCCTGCGCGATCTGGACATCTCGCTGTTCGCCATTGACGAGGCCCACTGCGTTTCGCAATGGGGGCACGATTTCCGCCCAGAGTACCTGCAGCTGGGCCAGCTGGCCGAACTGTTTCCGCATGTGCCGCGCATTGCGCTTACCGCTACGGCCGACATGCGAACCCGCGAGGAGATCGTTCAGCGCCTGCACCTGCAAGGCGCCGAGCGCTTCCTGTCGAGTTTCGACCGGCCCAACATCTTTTACCGCATCGTGCCCAAGGAGGCACCGCGCAAGCAGTTGATGGCCTTCCTCGGCGAACGTCGTGGCAACGCTGGCATCGTCTACTGCCTGTCGCGCAAGAAGGTCGACGAAACCGCCGCCTTCCTCTGTAGTCAGGGGTTCCCCGCGCTGCCGTATCACGCCGGCCTGGCCGCCGAGACGCGGGCGGCCAACCAGCATCGCTTCCTGAACGAGGAAGGGCTGATCATGGTCGCTACCATTGCTTTCGGCATGGGTATCGACAAGCCCAACGTGCGCTTCGTTGCTCACCTCGACCTGCCCAAATCGCTTGAAGCCTACTATCAGGAAACCGGCCGGGCCGGCCGTGACGGCCTGCCCTCCGATGCCTGGATGGCCTACGGGCTGCAGGACATGGTGATGCTCAAGCAGATGCTGCAGAACTCCGAAGGCGACGAGCGCCACAAGCGCATCGAGCAGCACAAGCTGGACGCCATGCTGGCGCTGTGCGAAGAAACCCGCTGCCGCCGCCAGTCGCTGCTGGCGTACTTCGACGAGATCCTCGAACAACCGTGCGGGCACTGCGACAACTGTGTCGACAACATCCAGACCTGGGACGCTACCGAGCCGGCCCGCCAGGCGCTGTCGGCGGTGTTCCGCACCGGCCAGCGCTATGGTGTTGGCCACCTGGTCGATGTGCTGTTGGGCAAGGACACCGAGAAGGTGCGCAATTTCGGCCACGAGAAGCTGTCGGTATTCGGCGTTGGCAAAGGCTTGGCCGAGGTCGAGTGGCGCTCACTGTTCCGTCAGTTGGTGGCGCGCGGCCTGGTCGATATCGACCTGGAAGGCTACGGCGGCCTGCGCCTGTCCGACAGCTGCCGGCCGCTGCTGCGCGGCGAGGTGACCTTGCAACTGCGCCGTGATCTCAAACCGCAGACCACGGCCAAAACCTCGTCGTCCAGCGGCGGCAGCCCGGCCAGCCAGCTGGTGCGTGCCGAAGAGCGCGATCTGTGGGAAGCGCTGCGTACCCTGCGCCGCAAGCTGGCCGAAGAACACAGTGTGCCGCCCTACGTCATCTTCCCCGACTCGACACTGCTGGAGATGCTGCGCAGCCAGCCGGTCAGCCTCAGCGACATGGCCCAGGTCAGCGGTGTGGGGGCGCGCAAGCTGGAGCGCTACGGCCAGGCGTTCCTCGAAGTGCTGAACAACAGCGGTGGCACCGACGAGGCTCCGAAAGTGGTGCTCGACCTGCGCCACGAACTGGTCAGCCTGGCCCGTGCCGGCATGACCCCGGCGCAGATCGCCGGGCAGCTCAACTGCAGCGAGAAGAACGTGTATAGCCTGCTGGCCGAGGCGTTGGGCCGCCAGGAGCTGAGTCTGGACCAGGCCATCGACCTGCCGGAAGACCTGATGATGGAGGTGCAGGACGCCTTTCTTGATGGCGAGGGTGAGCTGCCACCGGTGTCGGCCATTGCCCCGCAGTTCGGGGCGCGGGTGCCGGAGGGCGTACTCTATTGCGTGCGCGCAGCACTGGCGGCGGAATTCGAATTGTAAACGCATGCAGGATCGAAGGCAGAAGCGCCATCTGCTGACCTTTGTCATGCTTTTTGACGATTATCGAACGCGTAACCATGGCCGAGCCTTGCCTCGTAGGGCAGGGCATGGTTAGCTGCCTAATAATTAGATCTACTCCAATGAGTTCCTTATGCCCCTGAACGACAACCAACACCGCTTTGGCATGCAACTGGCCCAGATGTCCCGAGGTTGGCGTGCCGAGCTGGACCGCCGCCTGGCCGGGCTCAACCTGTCCCAGGCGCGCTGGCTGGTGTTGCTGCACCTGGCCCGCTTCGAAGAAGCCCCGACACAGCGTGAGCTGGCCCAGAGCGTAGGCGTCGAAGGCCCGACCCTGGCGCGTCTGCTCGACAGCCTGGAAGCGCAAGGGCTGGTGCGCCGGCAGGCGGTGCTGGAGGATCGGCGGGCGAAGAAGATTGTACTGTGCCCGCCGGCCAAGCCGTTGATCGATCAGATCGAGACCATCGCCAACCAGCTGCGGGTAGAGCTGTTTACCGGCGTGGACGAGGCGGACTTGCAGGTCTGTATGCGCGTGCATGCCAAGATCCTGGCCAACCTCGAAAAGTCCTGAGCTCACCCATCGATGCAGGTGCAGTGCAAGCCTCAGAAGGTGTGCCCAAGGTTCAGGTACACCGCTTGCTCATGCGCACTGTTGGCGCCGTAGCTGAAGTTCAGTGGCCCTAGAGGCGTATCCAGCCCCAGAAAGATGCTCGCCGCATTGATGTACCCACTGTCGAATTCGTTGTCGTTGTTCCACGCCCGCCCACGCTCCAGCGAGCCGCCGATGTACAGCGGGAAGTCCAGCGGCACATAGGCCCGCGGCGTCAGCCGGCGGTAATAGACCATGCGCAGCAGGCTCGCGTTCTGCCCCGATACCGAGTCCTCGCGGAAGCCTGACAGCTGTCGCGCCCCGCCCATCACGAAGCTCGACGTCACCACTTCGGTATCGTCAAGCGTGCGCCCGTAGCTCCCACCCAGCACGAACGTGTTCGGCCCGCTGCTGATGGCCTTGTCCAGGGTGAACAGCCACTGCCGGTAATCCTGGTCGGAGTCCAGCGACTTGTCGTATTTGCGCAAGGTCAGGCCGATGTCCTCGCCATGGTGCGGGAAGTACACGTTATCGAGGGTGTCGAACGAGTACTTCAGCTCGTAGAAACCTTCGTTGAAACTGACTTTGGGCAGGTCCTGGTCGCCGATGCGCACCTCGGCCTCGCCCCAGGCCTTGCCCACGCCCAGGCGCACTTCCCCGCTGTTGCCGATCTGCCGGCCTACGTTCAGGCCAAAACCGTAGCGCTCCAGGCGATACTCGGCGACCGGGTCGTTGTCCAGGGTGGCTTCGATGTTCTGCGAGCCCAGGTCCAGATACGGCGCAATGAAGTAGCGTGAGCCCACATCCAGGGGTTGGTAGAACTCACTGTACAGCGCTTGCTGGTCACCGATCTGGCCGCGGGTCAGCCATTCGGCGCCAAGGCTGTTGATGCCGTTGACCCGGTAGCTGGCGCCCAGGTTGAATGCGCTGTCGCCGCGCAGGTCATCGGACAGGTTCAGGCCCAGGCGCAGGTAGTCGGTGCCGCCGCGTCGGCCGCGGGCGTTGATCACCAAGGTGTGGTCGTTGCCCTTGTGCACCACGCGGTACTGCACCCTGTCGAAGTAGTCCAGGCCATACAGCGTACCCATGTCGGTCTGCAGGCGGTCCAGTTCCAGCGGTGCGTCGATCGGCTGGCGGATATACGAGCGGATCACATCATCGCTGACCTTGGAGTCGTTTTCGATCCGGATTGCGGTAATTACCGGCGTGCGCTGGCGCGGCGAGCGGGCCACGGCCAGGCTGGCGTCGCCCTCGAGCTGGCGCAGGGCGGCCAGGCGCGGGTCAAGCAGGCGAGTGGCGCGGTAACCGGCGTCGATCATGTCGCGGGCACGGCCGAAATCTGTCACGCCGAAGGCGGTCAGCGATGGCTGGATGAGGATGTCGTCGCGGTGCAGGCTGGCCAGTTGTTCTTCGGAGTTGCGCCGGGTCATCAAAGTGATCGACTGATTCAGCACGTCGACCACCGTCAGTAATTGCTTGCGATCGCGCAGCGGGGTGCCGATGTCGACCACGATGGCCAGGTCCACGCCCATTTCGCGGGCCACATCCACCGGAATGTTGTCGACCATGCCGCCGTCGACCAGCAGGCGGCCGTCCAGTTCGACCGGGGCGAACACGGCGGGGATCGACATGCTGGCGCGGATTACCTGGGGCAGGTGACCACGGCGGAATACGACTTTTTCGCCACTGGCGATGTCGGTGGCCACGGCGCGGAAGGGGATGGGCAGCTTGTCGAAGTCGCGGGTATCGGCGGTATGCGCCAGTTTGCTTTCCAGCAGCAGTGACAGGTTCTGGCCCTGAATCACACCCAGCGGCAGGCCCAGGCTGCCGTCGTCGCGAAAGCTGAGCTTCTGCTTGACCAGAAAGTCGCGGTCATCCTGCTTGCGCCGGAACGGCACATCCTCGCGGGGCGGTGCATCGGAGAGCGCCTGTTGCCAGTCAAGGGTGGTCGCGAGTTTTTCCAGCTCTTCGACACTGTAGCCCGAGGCGTACAGGCCGCCGACCACCGCGCCCATGCTGGTGCCGGCGATGGCGTCGATGCGCACACCCTGTTCCTCCAGCGCCTTGAGTACGCCGATGTGGGCCAGGCCACGGGCCGCACCGCCAGACAACACCAGGCCGACCTTGGGCCTGGCGGGTTCCGCAGCGATTGCCGTAAGCGAGGTAAGGACGAGCAGAAAACAGAACAGCAAACGGCGCATCGTGAGTCTCAAACCGTGGGCTAAAGACCGATAGTATAAGCGGCCCCTTACCTGGAGATGTTTCACCATGGCTAACCACAAGCCGGAAATCGTCATCACCTATTGCACCCAGTGCCAGTGGCTGCTGCGTGCTGCCTGGCTGGCTCAGGAACTGCTCAGCACCTTTGCCGACGACCTTGGCCGGGTAGCGCTGGAGCCGGGTACCGGGGGTATCTTCCGCATCACCTGCAATGGCGTGCAGATCTGGGAGCGCAAGGCCGACGGTGGTTTCCCCGAAGCGAAGGTACTGAAGCAGCGGGTGCGCGACCAGGTCGACCCGCAGCGTGATCTTGGTCACAACGACCGCTGATCAGGCGCCCTCGGTCAGTGGTCGCTGCCTGGGCGGTTGCTCGGCAGCCAGACGGCTGGACAGCACGATAGCGAAGATGATCAGCGCGCCGCCCAGCAGCATGCGCACGGTCGGGGTTTCGGCGAACACTGCCCAGGCCACGGCAATACCGTAGACCGGCTCCATGCCGAACACGACCGCGGCGGTGCGCGCCTTGATCACCGCCAGGCTGGCGACGAGCAGGCTGTGCGCCACACCCGTGCAGAAGATGCCGAGCAGGGCGATCCACAGCCAGTCCAGGGCCGCAACGTCGGCCAGGCCGGGCGCTGCGAACGGCAGCAGGCACAGGCCCACCACCAGGTTTTGCCACAGTGCGGCCTGTACTGCAGGCAAACGGCCGGAGCCGGCCCGATTGGTCAGTGACAGCAGCGAGAACAGCAGGCCCGAGAGCAGTGCCCAGAGCAGGCCGCCGGTGGCTTCGCTGGCCAGGTCGAATGCTGGTGTGACCAGTATCAGGCCGATGCTGACCAGCACGACCAAGACGGCTTCGTTACGGTGGATACGCTCGCGGAACAGCAGGCTTTCGAGGATCACCGTAAAGGCCGGGAAGCTGGCGAAGCCGAGGGTGGCGATGGCTACGCCGCCCACTTTGACGGCGATGAAGAAGCTGACCCAGTGGCCGGCCAGCAGCACACCACCGAGCAGCAGGCGGCGCGCATCCTGGCTGCTCAGGCGTTGCCAGCCCGGACCGGCCAGGCTGGCGAACAGGGCCAGCGCGAGTACGGCGAAGGTGGCGCGACCGAAGACGATGATCGCCGGGCTGGCGCTGGTGGCCAGTTTGCCGAAGACGCCGGTAAGGCCGAAGAACAGCGCGCCAATGTGCAGTGCGCCGAGGGCGGTGCGGTGGTTCATGGTGGGTCCTTGATGGAGATCTCTACAGGCAGTGCCGGCCCTTTCGCGGGTAAACCCGCTCCTACAGGTTTTGCACAACATTCAGGCGGGGGCATCCTGTAGGAGCGGGTTTACCCGCGAAGGGGCCGGCAAAGGCAAAGTGTAAAGCCTCAGGCAAACACATTCTGTCGCAAGACTGCTGTCAGTTATCGCCAGACTCTCGCCGCAAAGCCAAAGGTGTACACCCGAACGCCCGCAGCATCGCCGCTGAAAAGGCACTTTGCGAGCTATACCCCACCTGCGCCGCAATTTCGCCCATCGGCAGCACGGTCTGCACGATTAGCCGCCGCGCCTTGAGCAACCGCCGCTGGCGAATGTAGTCCATCGGAGTCATCCCGCACTCCGCGGTAAATCGCGCATGCAGCCGGGCAATGGACAGCCCGGCGATGCGTGCCAGGTCGGCAACCTGCAGCGGGTAGGCAGCATGCTGTTCGATATGCGCATCGAAGGCGCTGTAGGGCAGGCGCTGGCTGGGGTGCACTCTGGCTGCCGCCGTGGCGTTGAGGCTGGCCAGCAGCAGTGCCGCGCCTTGCCTGGCGATCAACGGGTCGTGCACGGGGCTGGTCGCCAGCCAGTCCACCAGTTGCTGCTGGCGCTCATCCAGGCTTACGGCGGCCGGGCGGTCGAGCAGGCGGCGGCTGGCATCGGCATGCTCGCCCAGGTGCTCGCGCAGCCAAGGCTCCCCTGGCACATCAAGCACCAGGCAATCACTGCCGGCATCGCTGGCGCACGTGTGATGAGCACCCGCCGGGACCACGATCAGCCCCTGGCGATCGATGCCGGCGCCATGTCCCTGGACCTCGAACTCCAGGCGGCCGCGCAGGCCGAACACCAGTTGCGGGTGTTCGTGGCTATGGGCGATCAGGCTGTCGCGGTAATGGCGCAGCGAGAGGATCGGGCCGGCGGTCATGGGGGCTTCCTCGCAGGGCAGGCGCCCATTGTGCCTCAATCCCTGCACGCCATCACTCGTCACCGTTTTGCCATGGCGCTGTCATGTGTGCCTGCCAGTCTCCAGCAAACTGCGCCGGAGCCTGCCCATGAGCCATGCCGAACTGTCCCGCCCCTCGCGCAAGCAACGCGTGCGTACCCTGTGGATCTCCGACGTGCACCTGGGTACCCGCGACTGCCAGGCCGAACACCTGTCGCAGTTTCTCAAGGGCTACCAGGCTGATCGCGTCTATCTGGTGGGCGATATCATAGATGGCTGGAAGCTGCGCGGCGGGATCTACTGGCCGCAAGCCCACACCAACGTGATTCGCCGGCTGCTGACCATGAGCAAGCGCGGTACCGAGGTGATCTACGTCACCGGCAACCATGACGAATTCCTGCGCCGCTACTCAAAGTTGATTCTGGGCAACATTCAGCTGGTAGACGAGGCCGAGCACCTGACAGCCGATGGCCGCCGACTGCTGGTGGTCCATGGTGATCAGTTCGATGTGATTACCCGTTACCACCGCTGGCTGGCGTTTCTGGGTGACCGCGCCTACGAATTCACCTTGGTGCTCAACCGCTGGCTCAACCACTGGCGTGCGCGGTATGGCTATGGTTACTGGTCGCTGTCGGCGTACCTCAAGCACAAGGTGAAAGGCGCGGTGAACTTCATCAGCGACTTCGAGAACGCCATTGCCCATGAGTGCACCCGCCGTGGTTTTCACGGGGTGGTGTGCGGGCATATCCATCATGCCGAGATCCGCAAGGTGGGTGAGGTGGACTACCTCAATTGCGGGGACTGGGTGGAGTCGTGCACGGCCCTGATCGAGCATTGGGACGGCAGTGTCGAGCTGTATCGGCTGGCCGAAGCGCAGGCCGTGGCGGCGTTGCGCGAGCCGGCTTAAGGCTCGAGGGCAGGGGGCCGCCAAGCGGCCTCAGATGCTTACAGCCTGAGCTTGCCTAGCAGGATATCCCGGAACATCACGAAATCCCCGGCCAGGCTGTACAGCGGATAGGTAAAGGTCGCTGGCCGATTCTTCTCGAAAAAGAAGTGCCCGACCCAGGCAAAGCCATAGCCGAACACCGGCACGGCCAGCAGCAGCAACCATTTGCCACTGCCAATGGTGTAGGCCAGCAGCGCTATCACCAGGCTGGTGCCGACGAAGTGCAGGCGGCGGCAGGTGGGGTTGCTGTGCTCCCCCAGATAGTACGGATAGAACTCGGCAAAACTGCGAAACTGCGCTGTGCTGTTCATGGCAGTGCTCCGGGATTAATACTTCTGGACAAGATACACGGCGTGGAGCCTGATTCGAGTCTAGAGTGACTGACGGGGCCTACCAGTGACAATAGGCGCCAAATGAGTATCCTTGGGGTTCACCGCAGGAGCGGTTGGTAAAAGAAGCCTGTCATGAGCGAAAGAACAACGTCAGCCAGTTGGGCATCAGGGATCGTGAAGGCACTTGAACTGGAAGGGCTGGATTGCAGAGCCATGTTCAAGCAATTGGGGTTGGACTTTGCCGCCCTCGACGATCCCGACGCACGTTTTCCGCAAGACTCCATGACCCGCCTATGGCAACTGGCGGTGGAGCTGTCAGGCAATGAGGCCATCGGCCTGAACATGGCACGGGTGGTCCGCCCGGCGTCGTTCCATGTGGTGGGCTATGCGTTGATGTCCAGCCGCACCCTGGCCGAGGGCTTCGAGCGCCTGGTGCGCTACCAGCGCATCATCGCCGAAAGCTCCGACCTCAGTTTCGTCCTCGGCCCCGAGGGCTATTCGCTGATTCTGACCGTGCACGGCGACCACCTGCCGCCAACCCGGCACAGCGCCGAAGCGTCGCTGGCCTGTGCGCTGGCGCTTTGCAAATGGCTCAGTGGCCGGCCGGTCCAGCCGCGGCGGGTCCTGGTGCAGGGGCCGCAGCCGAAGAATGTCGAGCCTTACAAGGTGGCGTTCCATTCGCCGCTGGTGTTCGGCGCCCCACATGATGCGCTGGTGTTCGAGCGGGCCGACATGGAGGCGCCGCTGCCGACCGCCAACGAGGCCATGGCGGTGCTGCACGACCGGTTTGCCGGCGAGTACCTGGCACGCTTCTCCGAAAGCCGGGTCAGCCACCGCGTGCGCCAGGTGTTGTGCCGCATCCTGCCGCAGGGTGAGCCCAAGCGCGAAACCCTGGCCCAGGCCCTGCACCTGTCGCAGCGCACCTTGCAACGGCGGCTGCAGGAGGAAGGCACCAGCTTCCAGACCTTGCTTGACGACACCCGTCGCGAACTGGCCGAACAATACCTGGCCCAGCCGGGCATGACCTTGCTGGAAACCGCCTACCTGCTGGGCTTTGCCGACCCCAGCAACTTCTATCGGGCGTTCCGTCGCTGGTTCGATGCCACGCCCAGCGAGTACCGCGCCCGCCTGGGCGCGGAAGGCGAAGTGCTCAGTGACGCCAGAACGCCGGCATGCACAACACCAACACCGTGATGATTTCCAGGCGACCCAGCAGCATGCCGGCCGCCAGAATCCATTTGGCCGCGTCAGGCAGCGTGGCGTAGTTGCCCGACGGGCCGATCACTTCACCCAGGCCCGGGCCTACACCCGAAACCGTGCCGGCGGCGCCGGTCAGCGCGGTCATCCAGTCCACGCCCAGCAGCGACAACAGCAGCGCCATGACACAGATGGTGATCGCGAAGAAGAACGAGAACGTCAGGATCGAGCGCACGATGTCTTCGTCGAGGCGATGGCCGTTGTATTTCTGCTTGATCACCGCGCGCGGGTGAATCAGCTGGTTGAGGCTGGCCTTCAACAGGATGTATGCCACCTGGAAGCGGAAAATCTTGATGCCGCCTGCGGTCGAGCCGGAGCAGCCGCCAACGAAGCCCAGGTAGAAGAACAGCATCAGCGAGAAGTTACCCCACAGGCTGTAGTCACCCAAGGAGAAGCCGGTGGTGGTGACCACCGAGGTCACGTTCAGCGCCACATGGCGCAGGGCATCGAGCCAGTGCAGGTTGGTGCTGTACCAGTACCAGGTGCCCAGCACCAGCCAGGTGACCACCAGCATGCCCAGCAAGCCTTGCACCTGCTGGTCGCGGATCAGCGCCTTGCGGTTGCCGCGCAGGGTGGCTACGTAGAGGGTGAACGGCAGGCTGCCCATGATCATCACCACTACTGCAACCCAGTGCACGGCCGGGATATCCCATTTCGCCAACGACTGGTCGGAGGTGGAGAAACCGCCGGTAGAGATAGCCGACATGGCATGGTTGATTGCATCGAACGGGCTCATGCCCGCCCACCAGAAGGCCAGCGCGCCGAGTATCGAGAAACCGACGTAAACCCCCACGATGGACTTGGCGACCATGTGCGAACGCGGCATGACCTTTTCCGAGCGGTCGGACGATTCGGTCTGGAACAGGCGCATGCCACCGATGCGCAGCAGCGGCAGGATCGCCACCGCCATGGCGATAAAGCCGATACCGCCGAGCCAGTGCAGCATCGAGCGCCACATGAGGATGCCCGGCGACATGTTATCGAGCCCGCTGAGCACGGTGGCGCCAGTGGCGGTGATGCCTGACATGCTTTCGAAGAAGGCGTCGGTGTAGCTGATGTGCTGGGTCAGCAGGAACGGTAGCGCGGCGAACACGCACACCACCAGCCAGCTGCTGACGGTCAGCAGGTACATGTCGCGCGGGCGCAGGTGTACATGCTCCGGGCGCCCCTGCACCACCAGGGCCAGGCCGGCGATGAAGGTGATCAGGCTCGACCAGAGAAACGACGGCATGTCACCGGTGCGCTCGAAGATCACCAGGGTCGCCATGGGCACGGCCATGCTCACGGCCAGCGTAATCAGGAAGATGCCGATGATGAAACCAATGATCCTTAAGGTCGGCAACGCCATGTGATCTGCTCAGACTCGAAACGGAAGGGCGCCATTCTACCTATGGGTCTGGTGATGTAAACGCTAGAATGGCCGCACATTCACCTGCCAGGAGGGTAGCCGATGGAGGCTCTCGACGCATTGCTCAACCGTGTTTCCGTGCCACGCCTGACCGACCCGGCGCCCAATGCCGCCCAGCGCGAGGCGCTGTTCCAGGCTGCCCTGCGCGCCCCGGATCACGGCCAGCTGCGGCCGTGGCGTTTTCTTACCATCGAAGGCCAGGGCCGCGAGAAGCTGGGTGAGCTGTTCGCCGAAGCCGTGCAGCACAAGGGCGATGCCAGCCAGGCTGCACTGGACAAGGCCCGTGCGATGCCGCTGCGGGCGCCGTTGCTGATCGTGGTGGTGGCCAGGTTGCAGGACCACTTCAAGGTGCCCAAGTCCGAGCAGCGCCTGGCGGCGGGCTGTGCGGCGCACGGTATTCTGATTGCTGCGCACGCGCAGGGGATCGGCGCGGTGTGGCGTACCGGTGACATGGCCTTCGATGCCCATGTGCACAAGGGGTTGGGGTTGGCCGAGAACGAGGAGCTGATCGGCTACCTGTATGTCGGTACGCCGCTGACCGAGCCGCGGACGGCGCCGGTGCTGGAAACGGCTGATTTCGTTAGTAGCTGGGGTGAGTAACCTGGCCTTGGGCTGATTCATGCATCAAGGCATCCGGCCTCTTCGCGGGTGAACCCGCTCCTACAACAGCATCCACATCCCCTGTAGGAGCGGGTTTACCCGCGAAGAGGCCTGGCGCCTTTGCACCCCATCAACTGCCTGCCGCTCCAGCCAAGGGCAACTCCAGCCTGGCCACAAACCCACCCTGTGGATGATTCTCCAGCATCAGGCTACCGCCATGGCGCTCCGCTGCCTTGCGCGCAATCGCCAGCCCCAGGCCATGCCCCGGCGCTTCCTGCCCCGGCGCGCGGAAGAACGGCTCACCCAGTTGCGCCAGGTGCTCCTCTGCCGCCCCAGGCCCATGGTCACGCACGCTGATCACGATGCGGTCCTGCTCGCGCGCGGCGCTGACCTCGACCGGCTGGCCCGCCGGGTTGAAGCGCAGGGCATTGCGCAGCAGGTTGTCAACGGCACGCTCGATCAGCGTTGGCCAACCCTGCAAGCTCAAACCTGGCTGCGCCTCCAGGCGCACGTCCTGATCCGGCGCGCTCAGCAGGGCGTCCTTGCGCACGCTGCCGAGTAGGGCATTGAGGTCGACCGGTTCGGCATGGGCTTGTTCGGCATCCACCCGGGCCAGGGCGAGGATTTCGCTGATCAGGTCTTCCAGGCGGTCGCATTCGCGGGTCAGGCGCGGCCACAGCGCTTGCCGCTGCTCAGGCTCGGCGCGTTCGGCCAGGGCCAGGGCGATGCGCAGCCGGGCCAGTGGCGAGCGCAGTTCGTGGGACACGTCGCGTAGCAGCTGGCGCTGGCTGCCAATGGTGCTTTGCAGGCGTGCGCCCATCTTGTTGAAGTCCTTGGCCAGCACGCCAAACTCGTCGCGCCGCGCTGCCAGCCGTGCCAGGCTGTTCTGCTGATAGGTGGTCTGGCCCAGGTCGTGTACGGCACTGCGCAGGCGGCTTAGCGGGCGGGTAATGGACAGCGTCACCAGCAGGCTGAACAGGGTCAGCACGACCAAGGCAATGCCCAGTGCGCTGAGCGGCCAAAGCAGGCTCTCGCGGTGCCAGGCATCCAGCGCCGGGTGAGGGATGCGGTAGATCAGCAAGTAGGTTTCGCCGGTGTCGGGGCTGGTGTATTCCTCGGTCAGCCGGCGCCATGGCAAGCGCCGCTGGTCATTGTGCTGGCGCGCTTCGAGGGCTGCCGCACGGCGTGGGAAGGTACCGGGCACCACGGCTTCACCGCTATCGTCGAGCACCTGCACGTCGATCTTGTAGCGGTTCTTGCGTCGTTCCAGAAAGTGCTGGGCCGCCTCCAGGCCTTCCTGCTCGTAGTGCTTGGTCCACTTGCTGGCCAGGGTATTCAGGCCCGGGTGACGGCTGAGGATCCAGGCGTCCTGGTTGAGCATGTGCCCCAGCAGGATCGACAGGCCTGCGACCAGGGTGATGGCCAGCCAGAAACTGGCCAGGATGCGCCAGAACAGTGAACGCAAGTGCACCTCCTAAACGGGAAAAGCCCGGCCCGCAGTGATGCGGGCCGGGCATGGGGCGGACAGCTTACTGGGCCTTGGCGCCTTTTTCAGCTTTCCAGGCCTGGAACTCCTGCCACTCGGCTTTCTTGGCGGCGCGTTCTTTTTGCAGTTCGTCAAACTTCTTCTGCTGGTCAGCCGTGAGCAACTTGCGCACTGCGCTGTCGGTCTTGTCGCGGTTGGCTTGCAGTTCATCCTTCATGGCTTTCTGGTCGGTGGCCGGCAGCTTGGACAGGTAGCGCTCGGTAATGTCGCGGCGCTGCTGCATTTGCTCGCCCATCAGCTTGCCGATCTGCTGGCGCTGATCGCGGCTCAGGTCCAGTTGGTGGAAAGGCGCATCACCGCGATGATGCGGGCCGTCGTGGCGCGGGCCGCCATCTGGCATGGCCATGGCTACGGTCGGCAAAGCGGCAGCGAACATCAGGGCGATAAGGGTCTTGCGCATGGTGTCTCTCCTTTCATAGGCCGGTGATTACCGGATGAGCACAGTCTAGGGAGATCACCGTCAAGCGCAGTCAGGGGATGGTAAAGGCAAAGTAAAGATGATGGGTCGGTGCAGCCACGGCCTTGTGCCGCGCAAGGGGGGCGCACAGCGGCCCCGGTGTGTTTACAGGCAGTAGTAATAGCCACGGCTACGCAACGCCACTATGCGTGGCCGGCCATCGGCGTGGGGGCCGATCTTCTTGCGCAGGTTGCTGACATGCATGTCCAGGCTGCGGTCGTACAGGGTCAGCTTGCGGCCCAGGCCGATCTGCGCCAGTTCCTGTTTGTCCAGCGGCTCGCCGGGCTGGCGCAGCAGCGCTTCAAGAATACGGCTTTCGGACAGGGTCAGGGTCATTTCGCGGCCATCGATGCTGGCCACGCCCCGCGCAGGGCTGTAGACCAGGTCACCCAGTTCCATCTGGCTGGTCGTGGCGGTGGGGTGGCTGCGGCGCAGTACCGCGCGCAGGCGGGCAGTGAGCTCACGCGGGTCGCAGGGTTTGGCCAGGTAGTCGTCGGCGCCCAGTTCCAGGCCGAGAATGCGGTCCAGCGGCTCGCCGCGGGCTGAAAGCATCAGCACCGGCAGCTCGGCATGCTCGCTGCGCAGCTGCTTGAGAAGCTCCAGGCCGCTGCCGTCGGGCAACATCACATCCAGTACCACAGCAGCAGGGGCATGCTCGGCCAGGGCCAGGCGTGCGCTCTGCCCATCGTGGCAGGCACGCACGGAAAACCCTTCCTGGGTCAGCCAGCTGCCGAGCAGCTCGCACAGTTCCTGGTCATCATCAATCAGTAACAGCTCGCTCATGACTCACTCAATTCAACCATTGACGGCGGTGATTCGGCCCGCCAGTGGCAAAGATACCGCAGACTGATGGCCTGAGTATAACTGCTGGTGCCGCGTGGCCCTCTTCGCGGGTGATGGCACAGATCCGAAGGTTTGTGTAGCGAAGAAGGCCGTGCCGTCTCAGGTCAAGGCAGTACTTGCTTGAACGGCTTGACCACAACCTTGTCGTACACGCCGGCAGCGATGTACGGGTCGGCATCGGCCCAGGTCTGCGCCGCCGCCAGCGATTCGAATTCGGCAACGATCAGGCTACCGCTGAAACCCGCTTCGCCCGGGTCGTTGCTGTCGATGGCCGGGTGCGGGCCGGCCAACACCACGCGGCCTTCGGCCTTGAGCTGCTGCAGGCGTTCGATGTGCGCCGGGCGGGCGGCCAGGCGCTTTTCCAGGGAGTTTGCGACGTCGCTGGCGATAATGGCGTAGAGCATGTCAATCCTTGGGTTTGGAGGTAGAAGGGTCATCGTGCAGGTGGCGCGACAGGTACACGCCTTGCGCCACCAGGAAGATCACGGTCATGCCCAGGCTGCCGAACACCTTGAAGTCCACCCAGAAGTCCTGGAAGGTGAAGGCGACGAACAGGTTGGCCGCGCCGCAGAACAGGAAGAAAGCGATCCAGGCCAGATTCAGGCGCGTCCAGATGGCATCAGGCAGGGTCAGGGCGTGGCCCATGATGCGCTTGATCAGCACCCGATCGCCGATGAAGTGGCTGCCGGCAAAACCCAGGGCGAACAGCCAGTTCACGACGGGGGCTTTCCATTTGAGGAAGGTTTCGCTGTGAAAGGTCAGGGTCAGGCCACCGAACACCAGGCAGGCGATCAGCGTCAGCCACTGGCCCTTCTCCAGCTTGCGCTGGCGCAGGAACAGTGCGCCGTACACGACCAGCGAGCTGATGATCAGCATGGCCGTGGCGCTGTAGATGCCGCCAAATTCGAAGTGATGGCCGGCGACTTCCATGGGGCGCGGGTCGAGCTTGTAGACGATGAAGAACAGCAGCAGCGGGATGAAATCGATGAATTGTTTCACAATGGCAGCCAGAATCGGGATGTGACGGCATAATAACAAACATCGAATCCAGCGAAAGCGCTCCTCTATGAATGTTGATCTGCACTGTCACAGCACGGCCTCCGACGGCGCCCTGTCGCCTTCGGTACTGGTTGCCCGGGCTCATGAGCACGGGGTGCAAGCGCTGGCACTGACCGACCATGACACCCTCGAAGGCCTGCCCGAAGCGCGCCAGGCCTGCGTTGACCTGGGTATGCGCTGGGTCAGCGGGGTGGAGCTGTCCTGCACGTGGGGCGGCGCGACCATCCATGTGCTGGGTTATGACTTCCCACTCGACGCACCGCCACTGCTGGCGGCGATTCAAGCGCTGCACCACGGCCGCTGGCTGCGTGCCGAAGAAATCGACAGACGGCTGGCGGCCAAGGGCATGCCCGGCACGCTCGAAGGCGCGCGCGCCGTGCAGCACGAGTTGGGTGACAGCGGCAACGCCCCGGCGCGCCCGCATTTTGCCGAGTATCTGGTGCGGGCCGGGCACGTCAAGGACCGTGGTGAAGCGTTTCGCAAGTGGCTGGGCGCCGGCAAGCTGGGCGACGTCAAGCAGCACTGGCCGACGCTCGACGAAACCGTTGCCACGCTGAGGCAGTCCAATGCCTGGGTGAGCCTGGCGCATCCCATGCACTACGACCTGACCCGCAGCAAGCGCAGGCGGCTGATTGCCGACTATATTCAGGCAGGAGGGCAGGCGCTTGAAGTGGTCAACGGGATGATGCCTGCTGAGCAAGTGGGCACCATGTCCATCCTTGCCCGTGAGTTCGGCCTGCTGGCAAGCGCTGGCAGTGACTTCCACGGCCCCGGCACCTGGGGCGAGATCGGTGCCTATCGGCCTTTGCCCGAGGATCTGCCACCTTTGTGGCGTCGATTCAGCCATGAACAGCCTTTGGCGCTATGAACAGGACGATTACGTGAGCCAATTTTTCCAGATTCATCCGGAGAACCCACAAGCGCGCCTGATAAAACAGGCCGTCGAGATCATCCGCAAGGGGGGCGTGGTGGTGTATCCGACGGATTCGGCGTATGCGCTGGGTTGCCAGATAGGCGACAAGTCGGCAATCGAGCGGGTGCGGCGCCTGCGCGGGCTGGACAAGACGCACAACTTCACCCTGATGTGCTGCGACATGTCGCAACTGGGGTTGTACGCCAAGGTCGACACCGGCACCTTCCGCTTGCTGAAGGCGCATGTGCCGGGGCCTTACACCTTCATCCTCAACGGCACGCGTGAAGTGCCGCGCCTGCTGTTGCACGATAAGCGGCGTACCATCGGGCTGCGTGTACCGGACCATGCCATCACCCTGGCCTTGCTGGCCGAGTTGGGCGAGCCACTGATGAGCGTCAGCCTGATCCTGCCGGGCGACAGCGAGCCGATGACCGACCCTTACGAGATCCGTGAACGGCTGGAGCACCATGTTGACCTGGTGATCGATGGCGGGTTCGGCGACCTCAAGGCGTCGACCATCATCGACCTGTCCGGCGACGAACCGGAACTGATCCGCGAAGGTTGTGGCGACCCCACGCCATTCCTGGTCAACGCGTGAGCCAGCTGGAAGCGCCTGAGGCGCCGGCCGAACGGGTCGAGGAGCCTCGGCAACTGCAGTTGGCGCTGGTCTATGGTGAAGCCCTGACCGAGCTGCCGCTGGACCTGTACATTCCGCCGGACGCCCTTGAAGTCATCCTCGAAGCTTTCGAAGGCCCGCTGGACCTGTTGCTGTACCTGATCCGCAAGCAGAATATCGATATCCTCGACATCCCTGTGGCCGAGATCACCCGGCAGTACATGGGCTATGTGGAGCTGATGAAAAGCGTACGCCTTGAGCTGGCCGCCGAATACCTGGTGATGGCTGCCATGCTGGCCGAGATCAAGTCACGCATGCTGCTGCCGCGTTCCGCCGACGTCGAGGAGGAGGAGGGTGACCCACGCGCCGAACTGATCCGCCGCCTGCAGGAGTACGAGCGCTTCAAGGCTGCCGCCGAGGGCATCGACGAATTGCCACGGGTCGGGCGCGAGGTGGTGGTGCCGCGCCTGGAAGCGCCGCAGGCCAAGGTACGCAAGCTGTTGCCTCAGGTCAGCCTGGAAGAGCTGCTGATGTCCATGGCCGAGGTGATGCGCCGCAACGACCTGTTCGAAAGCCATCAGATCACCCGTGAGACCTTGTCCACCCGCGAGCGCATGAGCCAGGTGCTGGAGCGTCTCAAGGGCGGCGCCTTTGTGCCGTTCATCGCGCTGTTCGCTGCCGAGGAGGGCAAGCTGGGCGTGGTGGTGACCTTCATGGCCGTTCTCGAACTGGTGAAGGAATCGCTGATCGAACTTGTGCAGAATGAACCTTTCGCCGCCATTCACGTGCGGCTTCGCCCGGCGCCAGTTGAAGAACCCAATGAACCTGAATGAACCCCGCGACCTGGCGTCGCTGATCGAAGCCTTCTTGCTCGCTTCGGGCAAGCCGCAATCCCTGGAGCGCCTGTACGAGCTGTTCGAGGAAGCCGAGCGCCCCGAGCCCAAGGTGTTCAGGCTGGCCCTGGAGGTGCTGGGCAAGTCGTGCGATGGGCGTGCGTTCGAGCTCAAGGAGGTGGCCAGCGGCTATCGCCTGCAGATTCGCGAGGATTATGCCCCTTGGGTCGGGCGCCTGTGGGAAGAGCGCCCGCAGCGCTATTCGCGAGCGCTGCTTGAGACACTGGCCCTGATTGCCTACCGCCAGCCGATCACCCGTGGTGAAATCGAGGACGTGCGGGGCGTTGCGGTGAACAGCAATATCATCAAGACCATGATGGAGCGCGAGTGGATTCGCGTGGTCGGCTACCGCGAAGTGCCCGGGCGGCCGGCGATGTTCGCCACCACCAAGGCGTTTCTCGATCATTTCAACCTCAAGAGCCTTGAGGACCTGCCGGCCTTGGCCGAGCTGCGCGAAATGGAACCAGCGCCGCAACTTGACCCGGATGATGCGCCGGTGCCTGCGCACCTGCAGGCGTTGGCGGATGCCAGCCTTGGGGACGAGGAGGTTGGTGAGCCGAAAGAGGAGACCAGCTTCCGTAGCCTGTTGGTGGAGCTGGATGCCATGGAAGACGGTTTGAAAACCGATTTTGATGATCTGCGGGGAGAGGAGCCTGAGCCTCCGGTGGAGGAGGAGATCAAGGCTCAGCCCTGATTGATCTGCTGCCTGTGCTGGCCTCTTCGCGGGCAAGCCCGCTCCCACAGGGGTATCACAGGCCCCGAAGGTTGCGCGAACATGTAGGAGCGGGCGTGCCCGCGAAGAGGCCAGCACAAAGCCCACTGGGCAGAAAATCATGCCCAGCCCCACAAAACCCTCTACCCTCCAGTGCGTTCCCCTGATGAACCGCGTATGATGCGCGGCCTTTTGGCGCGTTCGTCGCCAGAAACCTGTTTTCATTCCTACACCGGGAGGTGCCCAGATGAGTGAGCAAGACCTGAAAGAAACCGAAATCACCCCGCCATCCGGCGAAAAGCTGCAGAAAGTGCTGGCGCGCATTGGCGTGGGCTCGCGGCGTGACGTCGAGGCCTGGATCAGCCAGGGTCGCATCAAGGTCAACGGCGTCGAGGCCACCCTTGGCCAGCGCGTCGACCTGCACGACGCCATCGCCGTCGACGGCAAGCTGATCAAGCGCGAGGAGGCCGCCGAGGCCACCCGCCGGGTGATCATGTACAACAAACCCGACGGCGAAATCTGCACCCGTGACGACCCGGAAGGGCGCCCGACCGTGTTCGACCGCTTGCCACGGCCAAAAGAAGGCCGCTGGATCAACATCGGCCGCCTCGACATCAACACCACTGGCTTGCTGCTGTTCACCACCGACGGTGAACTGGCCAACCGCCTGATGCACCCATCCTACGAGATGGACCGTGAGTACGCGGTACGTGTGCGTGGTGAAGTCGACGACGAGATGATCGAGCGCCTGAAAGCCGGCGTAATGCTGGAGGACGGCCCGGCCAAGTTCACCGATATCCAGAAGGCACCGGGTGGCGAAGGCTTCAACCACTGGTACCACTGCGTGGTGATGGAGGGTCGTAACCGTGAGGTGCGTCGCCTGTGGGAATCCCAGGGCATGGTGGTCAGCCGCCTGAAGCGTGTGCGTTTCGGCCCGGTGTTCCTCAATTCTGACCTGCCGATGGGCCGCTGGCGCGAAATGACCCAGGGCGAAATCGACATCCTCGCCGCCGAAGTGGGCCTGCAGCCGGTCGCGCTGCCAGCCATGAAGCTCAAGGCCAAGGACAAGATGGAGCGCCTGCAGCGCAAGTCGACCCGCCCGCTGGGCCGTGGCGAGCGCGTGCGCAACCTGCGCCCGGCCCACGAAGGTGCCGCTACTGGCGAACGCCCGGCGCGTCAGCCGCGTGAAGAAGCGCCGCGCAAACCCACCCGTGGCAGCACGGTGGCTGAGCGCCCGAGCGAGATGCGCAAGCGTCCGGGCAAACCTGATGGCGACAAGCCGGCAGGCCGTGGTCGCGGCAAGCCGCGTGGCTAATAAGCCAGTGTGGTCATCAAGGAACCAGCCTTCGGGCTGGTTTTTTTATGCCTGCGGGAATGTGGACCAAGCCCAAGATATTGAACAAAAAGAATTTTTCGGACGACTGGCAAGTTCTTGAACCGCCTTGTAAAGAAATCTGTACGAATGTGGCCGTTTTCAGTCCGCATTTCAGATCAAGCCCGATCTTGTAAACAAACCTTGCCGGCGCCCCTGTGCCAAAGCCGTCGCCATGGCGCCAGCCACCCTTGCCCAAACCCCCGTCCCCACGGTGTTATAGCCGCCATTGCCTTGTGCAGGAGCCCGTCCAGAGAGCCGGGCTGACAAAACAACAAATGGAGGCGCCATGTACGCCGATCACTTCGCCTTTGAAGGCCTGTACCACAGGAACGCTGCGTTTTTTCCCGAGGAAACGATGCAACGCGTTGACGCCTGCGCGTTTGCAGGGGTATACAGTGCGCCGCGTTTTACCTGTGACCCTCTTGCGTACCGCGCACTCTTGATCACGCCTGGTTGACCCGCTCCGGCGGCACCTGAGGTCAAGAAACCCAAGGTAACCACCTTGCCCATTCCGCTGCGCCACGAGCGCGGTGGGTCCGATTCCGTCACAGATAAAAACAATGCAGGTGACTTCGTTCATGAGTGGACAAAACATGCATTCAGGCGAGCTAAAGCGGGGCCTGAAGAACCGCCATATCCAGTTGATCGCCCTCGGCGGTGCGATTGGTACCGGCCTGTTCCTCGGCTCGGCAGGCGTGATGAAATCCGCCGGCCCGTCGATGATCCTTGGCTACGCGATCTGCGGCTTCATCGCCTTCATGATCATGCGCCAGCTGGGTGAAATGATCGTCGAAGAGCCGGTGGCCGGCTCGTTCAGCCATTTCGCCCACACCTACTGGGGTGGGTTCGCCGGCTTCCTGTCGGGCTGGAACTGCTGGGTGCTGTATATCCTGGTGGGGATGTCGGAGCTTTCGGCGGTCGGCAAGTATGTTCACTACTGGTGGCCGGAGATCCCCACCTGGGTCACGGCGGCAGCCTTCTTCGTGCTGATCAACGCCATCAACCTGATGAACGTGAAGTTCTTCGGTGAAGCCGAATTCTGGTTCGCCATCATCAAAGTGGTCGCCATCGTCAGCATGATCGGCCTGGGTGCCTACCTGCTGACCAGCGGCAGCGGCGGCCCTGAAGCCACCGTGGCCAACCTGTGGACACACGGCGGCTTCTTCCCCAACGGCGTCAGCGGGCTGGTAATGGCCTTGGCTTTCATCATGTTTTCCTTTGGTGGCCTGGAAATGCTCGGCTTCACCGCCGCCGAGGCCGACAAGCCAAAGACCGTGATCCCCAAAGCGATCAACCAGGTCATCTACCGCATCCTGATTTTCTATGTCGGTGCGTTGGTGGTGCTGCTGTCGCTGACCCCGTGGGACAACCTGGTCGCCAGCATCGACGCCTCGGGTGGCAGCTACGGCAGCAGCCCGTTCGTGCAAGTGTTCTCGCTGCTGGGCAGTGACGTGGCTGCCAACCTGCTGAACTTCGTGGTGCTGACTGCGGCGCTGTCGGTGTACAACAGCGGCACCTACTGCAACGCCCGCATGCTGCTGGGTATGGCCGAGCAGGGCGATGCCCCGGCGTCGCTGGCCAAGGTCGACAAGCGGGGCGTGCCAGTGCGTTCGATCCTGGTGTCGGCTGCCGTGACCTTCGTCGCCGTGCTGCTGAACTACCTGATGCCGCAAAACGCGCTGGAACTGCTGATGTCGCTGGTCGTGGCCACCCTGGTGATCAACTGGGCGATGATCAGCTACTCGCACCTGAAGTTCCGTCAGCACCTCGACCGTACCGGCCAGAAACCGCTGTTCAAGGCGCTGTGGTACCCGTACGGCAACTATGTGGTGCTGGCTTTCGTGGTGCTGATTCTGGGCATCATGCTGATGATCCCGGGTATCCAGGTGTCGGTGTATGCAATCCCGGTGTGGCTGCTTGCAATGTTGGTGGTGTACATGGTCAAGTCGCGTCGCCAGGTGAATGCGGGCGGTGCTGTTGAGACTGTGGCCAAGTAAGGCGCCATAGGCGGTATGTGAAAACCCGGAGTCAGGTGACTGGCTTCGGGTTTTTTGTTTCACGATGACTCCAGCCCGGTAGTTCGCTGGACTGCGACGTAGCCCGATACAGCAGGTTTATCAATAGCTTACGCGCTTCCATCATATGCCGGTGCTTTCTGAAACTTGACCCGGTTCTCCCTCGCGCCGCTCCTATCTGGCTCCTGGAATCCGGGTCGTTCCAAGGAGTCATCATGGCAAAGATCAAGCTCACCAAGACCGCCGTAGAGTCGGCGCAACCCCAGGCGAAGGACATCGAACTACGGGATACCGTCGTGCCCGGCTTCCTTTGCAAGATTACCTCGACGGGACGCCGGGTGTTCATGCTCCAGTACCGCACGAACTCTGGCCAGCCCCGCAAGCCCTCGCTGGGACTCTACGGGGAGCTAACCGTCGAACAGGCGCGGGTCAAAGCGCAGGACTGGCTGGCCGAGGTTCGCCGGGGTGGTGATCCCGGCGGTGCCAAGGCCGAGGCGCGCAAGGCGCCCACGATGGCCGAGTTGTGCAAAAAGTTCATGGAGGACTACTCCAAGAAGCGCAACAAGGTCAGCACGCAGGACGGCTACCAGGGCGTCATCGACCGCAACATCATCCCGCTGCTGGGCCGCAAGAAGGTGCATGACGTGAAGCGGCCCGACATTGCGGGGCTCATGGAAAAGCTGGCCTACAAGCCGACCGAGGCCAACAAGACCTTCGGCGTGCTGCGCAAGATGTTCAACTTGGCCGAAGTCTGGGGCTTCCGCCCGGACGGCACGAATCCGTGCCGCCACGTCCCGATGTACCCGCCGGGCAAGGAAACCCGGCTCATCGTGGACGAGGAAATGGTGCGGATCTTCCGCCAGTTGGAGAAACTGGAGGCGGAGGGGCTGGAGAACTACGTCATCCCGTTGGCGATCCGGCTGCAATTCGAGTTTGCGGCGCGGCGCTCCGAAATCTGCCCGCTCGAATGGAGCTGGCTGGACTTCGAGAACCGGCGCGTGGTGTGGCCCGACAGCAAGGTTGGCGGCATTTCCAAGCCCATGAGCGAGGAAGCCTATCGGCTGCTTTCGACGGCGCCGCGTCTGGAAGGCTGCCCTTACGTCCTGCCGTCGCCGAACGACCCGGCCAAGCACCTGACCTTTGGCGAGCACTATGGCGGCTGGTGCCGGACGCTCAAGGCCGCCAGCGTGCCGCACGTAGGCACGCACGGCATCCGTCATCGCTCGACCACCGACATTGCCAATTCCGGTGTGCCGACCAAAGTGGGAATGAAGCTGACGGGCCACAAGACCGTGGCGATGTTCATGCACTACGTCCACACCGAGGACAAGCCGGTGCGCGAGGCGGCCGAGCTGGTGGCCAGCCGCCGCCAAGCCATCACGGGCGCGCGGCAGCTTGCGGAGGCGGTGGCATGAACGGGCGCCGGCCATCAGCAGCATCGCTCGCAGCGCCCGCGGCGCTGCTGGGCGACATTCGGGCACTGATCGAGGCGGCGCGCTTGCGCGCCGCCTCGACGGTGAATAGCGAGCTTACGATGCTCTACTGGCGCATCGGCCAACGCATCCACACGCAGGTCTTGGACAGGCGCCGGGGCGCCTACGGCAAGGAAGTTCTGCCCACCTTGGCTGCGCAGTTGGTGGAGGAGTACGGCAGCAGCTTTGCAGAGCAGAACTTGCGCCGCATGGTGCAGTTCGCCGCCACCTTCCCCGACGAGCGAATTCTCGTATCACTGATACGAGAATTGAGCTGGACGCACTTCATCGCCCTGATGCCGCTGAAAGACCCGCTCCAGCGGGACTACTACGCACAGATGGCCAGCACCCAACGCTGGAGCGTGCGGACGCTGCGCGAGCGTATCGACTCGATGCTGTACGAGCGCACGGCGCTTTCCCAAAAGCCGGAAGAAACCATAGCGCAGGAGTTGGCGACCCTGCGCGATGCGCAGCGCATGTCGCCGGCCCTGGTCATGCGCGACCCGTACATCCTCGACTTCCTGGGCCTGCGGGACACTTGGCAGGAAGGCGACTTGGAAGCGGCGATCATCCGTGAAATGGAGTCCTTCCTGCTGGAGCTGGGCGCGGGCTTCTCATTCGTCGCCCGGCAGAAGCGCATTCCGATCGACGACGAGGATTTCCACCTTGACCTTCTGTTCTACAACCGCAAGCTGCGGCGGCTGGTTGCGGTGGAGTTGAAGGTAGGTGACTTCAAGGCGGCCTACAAAGGGCAGATGGAGCTTTACCTTCGGTGGCTAGACAAGCACGAACGGGAGCCGGAGGAAGCCTCGCCGCTCGGGATCATCCTTTGCACCGGCAAGAAGCGCGAGCAGATCGAATTGCTGGAGCTGGACAAGTCCGGCATCCACGTTGCCGAGTATCTGACCGCCTTGCCGCCGAGGGGCGTGCTGGTGGAGCGGCTGCAACAGGCAACGCAACGGGCGCAGTTGCAAATCGAGCAGCGCAAGACGGACAACGAGTAGTCCTGTCCCAAGCAGTCGGGCGTCCCGGCGTGCCGCCGTCGCGCTGTCGTGCTGCGCATCGAGCTTCGCTGCGCGAGTCTCGCCCCTGTCGGGCTTCCATCACTGACGCCTCCGTCCCGGCTCGTTGATCCGGGCCTGCGCGCTCCGCTTGCCAAAAATCGACTCTGTGCAGTGGGCGGGTGTGGGCGGTCTTGCTGTTCCCTTCACCGTATCACGGCGTTCTCGCCGTCAAGGGCGGCGCGCGCCATGCGCGCTTGCGTCCTGGCGGCCGTCTGCGACCCCTGACTGCTTGCGCTGCGCCGTGCTGCCGCCGGTTCCGGGCAATTCCGCCCGAGCAACCGGAGCACGATCATGTCGCAACTGTCCTTTCCCTCGTTCGATTCCTGTCTGCTGGTGCGCGACGCGCACGGGCGCTATCTACCGGCATCGGCCGACGACATTCTGGAAGCTGCGCGCCAGGTCATTGACCGGAAAATGCGGCGCGGAGCAGAGTTCACTTCGCCGGCGGCGGTCAAGGAATACTTGCGTACAAAGTTGGCCAGCTTCGAGCATGAGGTGTTCGTAGTGCTGTTCATGGATACGCGCCATCGTCTGATCGAATACAGGGAGATGTTCCACGGCACTATTGACGGTGCGTCGGTGTATCCGCGCGAAGTGGTCAAGGAGGCGCTGCGGCTCAATGCGGCGGCGGTCGTCGTTTCGCACAACCATCCGAGCGGAAACCCCGAGCCGAGCGCGGCTGACCGGGCGCTGACCCAGCGGCTCAAGGAAGCGTTGGGTCTGGTGGACGTGCGCGTGCTCGATCACATCATCGTTGCGGGCAACGAAACGGCATCGTTCGCCGAGCATGGGCTGATCTAGCCCAAGGGGCTTCGGCCCCTTTTTGCTGCGCCTGGTGGCATAGCTATGGCCCTCGCGGCCTGATGCTCAGGCCGTCGCAACCTGAATCATCTCGTCGTAATGTTTCTTGTCCACCTCTTCCAGCCACTGGAAGATGTTCCCGATGACGCTGTGGCTTTCGCCTGCCAAGTTTTCTGCGGATTCCTCTGTTATCTCAATAACGTCGCTATGTGAATACTTATTGATAAAGCGGTAGATTTTTTCTTTAAGCTCTGGTGTCGTGATGGTGCAATCTTTTAGGCCAGCCTCCATCAATTGACTAATGTCGCTTCGACGCCTTGGATATTTGAAGGTGAAAAACGATTCAACAAGCTTTCGGGCGAGGTTGGCGGTCAAGAACGCCTCATCTCGATTGAGTGTTGTGTGCGCCCTATATTCGTAGAGCTTCTTGAAGATATAGTGGTACTCGGAACCGTAGTTCTTGAGTGAGTCGTCGGCATCCACAAGTAGGGAGTGACGAGGGGAGCCAGGTGGCGCATCCAGGCGATAAAAGAAGCAATTCTCGGCGTTGCCTTTTTTGACTCGATTCCTATTGGTGCCAGTGAACCAGTCTCTCACTAGCTTAAAGTAAGTGAAGTTGTGAGTCAGCACAAAAAGTTGCTTGGCTTCAGTGCATTGCGTTCTCAAAAACGAGTAGGCGTGAAACAAGTGATTAGAATCAAAGCTTGAGACCGGATCGTCAACGACGACGATCGTATCCTTGATGTTATTTCCATTTTCTTTGAGCTTCGTGATGAAATAGACAAATGCAATCGCAGTTTTCTCACCTTCGCTCAAATTCCCATCGTGCTCACCAACCCCGTTTCTGATGATCTCATAGCCTTTCTTCTTCTGATTGAAGTTCAGGCAAAGCTCAGAGCGGCCAATGAAGCGATGCAGGATGTCATTGAACTCCTTTGCCCCGACCGTTTCATTCGAGAGCGCCGCTTCTATGGCTCCGACCTCTAGACTAATTTTTTCAATTTCCTTATGGTCGTTCTTTGCTTCTGACTCAAGGTCATTGCACTTCTTCTCACTTCCAGCATAGTCAAACTCTTGCACCTCAGCCGCAGCAAAGTGAAGCTCCAGTGCCACCTTGCTTTTTGAGGTCTCAGATTTGAAATTTGAAGTCTTATTGTTGTGCTTTCCAACGAGAGCAACAATCGATTTCAGGATGTCATTGAAATTGGTGACATCGTCTTCAACCACATCCGAGATCTGAATGTCTGTCTTCCCAGGGTCTGTGATCTTGGCCTTCAGGGCTTCCCGCCAGGCGTCGATTTGCTGGTCGATCTTTTCAGCAGCAGTTGCGTAGTCCTTTTGAAGCTTCTCTGCCTCGGCCGATAGTTCTTTATAAAACTCGGTCGATGCGGGAAACTGATTAGCTGGAGCGCCTTGAGATTCAATCCATGTCGCCGCGTTCTGAAGTCGGCTCTGAAACTCCGTGAACTCCTTGCTGAAGTGGGCAGCAAGCGCCTCGGCACGAAGCTGGGCGAACGGAGAGCCGCAGAACTCGCAGGATTGCGAGTCGTGGTTTTTATGGATTTCCAAGCCTGCTTGAACCCATTCGCGGATTTCCGGGTTATCGGTCAGCCGCTGGATTGCTTGATTGACCGCCGTAGTCCCAATCAAATCTCTGATGCGGCCCGCCGCTTTCTTAAAGTAGTCCGGCTCAATGGCCGTTGAGGCGAAAGCAATGCTTGGAAGCTGATCTGGCTTGGCGGCATTCGTAAGGTCGATAACCCTCTCATCTGGAAGAACCGACTCCGCCTTGATAATTGTCTCGCCGTTATTCTGTATGAAGTTGAAGAGCTTGCGGCGGTCGTAATTCAAGTAATAACTGTCGCTCGTATCAATCGCCTGAAGTCCAAGCTTCATTTTCTTGGCAGCATTGGTCAGGAACTTCTCTAATGCCTCACGCTGCTTCTTGATATCGCTTTGCTTGTCGTCGTGAGCCTTCTTTTTCGACTGAAGCTCGCTCTTCAGCTTCTCCAGCTTCTGCAAGTCATCAATCTTCTCTTTCGCAATAAGAAGGATGCTCTTTACGGATTTGTCCCAATCAATGTTCTCATGCACGAAGCGTTGATTGAAAACATGAATATTCAATTGGGATGAGTGGAGTGTGGATTCCGTGATCGTTGAGCCATCCTCCAGAACTACTGAAAATTGGCCCGTGCTGAAGCGGGGAACCATCGAGCGAAGCTCAAAGCAAGAGAATAGATTCGATAACGTTGACTTGCCTGTTCCATTCCAACCATAGACCAGGTTGTACCGGCCGAACTTTTGGATCTTCGTTCCATTGAAGTCGCTGAAGATTCCGAACTGTTTGAGGCGGTTGATGCAGACAATCATCTCTATATCTCCGTGTTCTTGCTTTCCCATCATTTGCTTGCGAAACAAATGGTAAACGAAGAGTCCTCTTGCGTCTCCGCTTCGCGGATCGCGCTGCTCCAGGTTCGCTAGTCGCTCATCCCTGGCGGGACTGGCTTCGCCAGCCTTCCGCATCGCTGACGCCTACGGCCCGGCTTCCAGCTTCGGGCCTGCGCGCTTCGCTTGCGTGCGGTCAGCACAAAGGGATGGCCGTTGCCTTGTCCAGCCGTCTCCCCTGACTTCATCACCTTACCCGCGACCGTAGCCCGCGACCGTGTGCCGTCAAGGCGCGCAGGGCCGTGTCCTCGGCTGCGCCTGCGGGCCGCACCAACCCTGCGCTTGGCTCCTTGACGGCCCCCGTCCGCGCGCTCCTTTGGGCGCGGGCGATGAACTCAGGAAAGACGGTGGCAACAGGGCCAACCGGGTTCCTCGTGCCGACCGCACCAAACAGCCGAAAGGCTGGGCTCCGAATCTAGAAATCCGGTGTGCGGTGTGAACAGCAAACCTCTTTTGTCAGGAGAAAGACCATGCAACTCGCATCCCGTTTCGCTTTCCGCTCCCCCTCGCTGCGCAGCGATTACCCGCTGTCCGACGACCAGATTCACCGCGTGGCCCCGTCCATCTTCGCGGATGCCCCGCACGAGAGCCGTTCGCAGCGGTACGCCTATATCCCCACCGCCGCCGTGCTGACCGAGCTTCGCAAAGAAGGCTTCCAGCCTTTCATGGTGACGCAAACCCGCGTGCGCGACGAAGGCAAGCGCGAGCACACCAAACACATGATTCGCTTGCGCCATGCCAGCCAGATCAACGGCGCGGAGGCCAACGAAATCGTGCTGCTGAACTCGCACGACGGCACCAGCAGCTATCAGATGCTGGCCGGAATGTTCCGGTTCGTGTGCAGCAATGGCCTTGTCTGCGGCAACACCGTGGCCGATGTGCGAGTGCCCCATAAAGGCGACGTGGCCGGTCTGGTCATTGAGGGGGCTTACGAAGTCTTGAGCGGTTTCGATCGGGTGAAGGAATCGCGCGATGCCATGCGCGGCATCACCTTGGACGATGGCGAATCCGAAGTGTTCGCCCGCGCCGCGCTCGCCCTCAAGTACGACGACCCCGACAAGCCCGCGCCCATCACGGAATCGCAAATCCTGATGCCGCGCCGCTTCGACGACCGCCGCCCCGACCTGTGGAGCGTGTTCAACCGCACCCAAGAAAACCTGACCCAAGGCGGGCTGCGTGGCCGCAGCGCCAACGGGCGCCGACAGCAAACCCGCCCGGTGCAGGGCATCGACCAAAACATCCGACTAAATCGCGCCCTCTGGCTGCTGGCCGATGGCATGCGCCAGTTGAAAGCCTGAATCCCCACGCGGCAGGGGCAGGCAGCAGCCCTTGTCGCTTTCTTCGCTGCTGCATCCCTGAACCGATAGGAGTTATCACCATGAACGCCGTTACCCAAACCGAAGCCCGCGCCATCAACACCGCCGCCGCTATCCCGCTGGAAGCCGCTGATCCGACCAAGAACCTGATTCTGGTTCCGCTGTCGCGGCTGGTGTCGCGTCCCACTGGCCGCAACGTGCGCAAGACCCCGCGCATGTCCATTCCCGAACTCGCCGCCAGCATCCAGCGTGTCGGCCTGCTGCAAAACCTCATCGTGATTGCCGCCGCCGATGGCGAGCATTACGAGGTCGTGGCCGGTGACCGTCGCCTCGCAGCGTTGAAGCTGCTGGCGAAAAAGCACCGCATTAGCAAGGAATGGGAGGTGCCTTGCCTGCTGGTGGCCGATGGCACCGCCCGCACGGCCAGCCTCACCGAGAACGTGCAGCGCGAAGCCATGCACCCCGCCGACCAGTTCGAGGCGTTCGCCGCGCTCGTGGCCGAAGGCCGCAGCATCGAGGACATTGCAGCGGATTTCAGCGTCACGCCGCTGGTGGTGCAGCGCCGTCTGAAACTCGCCAACGTGTCGCCGCGCCTGCTGGCCGACTACCGGGCCGAGGCCGTGAGCCTTGACCAGTTGATGGCCCTCGCCATCACCGACGACCATGCTGCGCAGGAAGCCGCGTTCTACGATGCGCCCACATGGCAGCGCGGCCCGCACAACCTGCGCGACCGCCTGACCGAACGCGAAATCGACGCCTACCGGCATCCGCTGGTGCGCTTTGTCGGGCTGGACGGCTACGAGCAGGAAGGCGGTGGCATCCGCCGCGACCTGTTCGCGGAGGGCGACAAAGGCGTGTATCTGACCGATGCCGCACTGCTGGAACGGCTGGCGCAGGACAAGCTGGCAGGTATCGCCGCCAAGGTGCAGGCCGAGGGCTGGGCGTGGGTGGATGCCACGCCGGGCATGACCCATGCCGATCTGCAAGCCTTCCAGCGTGCGCCAAGGGAACGCCGCAGTCCGAACAAGCGCGACGCGCAGCGCATCGAGAAGCTGCAAACCAAGCTGCACGAACTGGCCGAGGCGGTGGATGCCGCGCTGGACGACGAGGACGAGGAAAAGGCCGATGCCTTGCAGGAAGAAGGCGAACGCCTGGGCGAGCAGTTGCAGGCGCTGGAAGATGGCTTGCTGGACTATGCGGCCAACGTGAAGGCCGCAGCCGGTGCCATTGTCACCATCGACCGCGACGGGCAGGCCGCGATTCATCGCGGGCTGCTGCGCGAAGCGGAGGCCAAGGCACTGCGCACGCTGGAGCGGCTGCGGCAGGGTTTCGGCAGCGAAGGCGAAGCCGCGAACGAGGACGCAGGCGAGGACGACGAGCAGCCCAAGACCGCCGCCATGTCTGACCGACTGGCGCAGCGGTTGAGCGCGCACCGTACCGCTGCGCTGCAAATCGAAGTTGCACGGCATCCGCAAGCAGCGCTGGCCGCCGTGGTGCATGGCATGGTGCAGACCGTCTTGCAGGAAAGGCACTACGGGCACGACCTGCCGCTGGGTGTGCGCCTCACGGTGCAAGACCGGCTGGAAGGCATGGCCCCGGACTGGCCGGAATCACCCGCCGCCGTGGCGCTGCGCGAACTGCAACAGGTGGCAGGCGAAACCTTGCCGGAGGACAGCGCCGAACTGTTCGCCGCGCTGCTGGCGAAATCACAGGATGAACTGGTGCGGCTGTTGGCCGTGTGCTTAGCTTCCACGGTGGACGTGGTGACGCCTCGCGCCACGCCGCACCAGCCCGGCGCGGAACTGGCGCAGGCCGTGGGGCTGGATATGGCCGCGTGGTGGCAGCCCACCAATGAGGGTTACTTCCGGCATGTGCCGAAGGCCGCGATTCTGGAAGCCTTTGGCGGGTTCGCGCCCTCGCACGTCACCCGACTGGCGAAGTTGAAGAAGGGCGACATTGCCAGCGAAGCCGAACGGCTGGCCGCTGGCACCGGCTGGATGCCCGCCATCTTCCGCTCCGAAGGCCCGCAGCAGACCGGGCAGGACGCGCCGGCGGATGGCGAAGCCGAAGCACAGGAAGAAGTGGCCGCCGTGGCGGATGACCAGCCGCAGGCCGAGGCTTTGGCCGCGTGACTTCGCACCGTAGATAGCGCCCCGGTTCCGGCCGGGGCGCTTCATGTTGAGGATGCCTGCCATGACCCACCAACCCGCAAACCGCCCCCGCATAGCTGCGACCTATGCCTCCGGCACGGTGCGCGCCCGCCGCTGGCACGGCGACGGCGACGTGCGCGGCTACCGTCCGCCGCGTGGCTGGACGGCCCGCGCCGACCTGACCGATCTGCATCCCCTCACGGGCCGCGCCTTGCCGCGCGCCGTGTGGTGGATCATCGAAACCAAGGAATAACGAGCCGCACCGGCCCCAAGCCGTGCCGCCTTGGGGCCGGTGGTCGAAAACTCCGGGCGCGGCGGTGGCCGCGCCCGGTTTCACTGCTCAAAGCCAAAACGCCCCATCGCCGCCTTCGGACAGGCGGCGATGGGGCCACGCACAAGGGCGCTCGTGCGCGAAATCCACGAAGCCAGCAAGTGTGGCGGCGCATCGCGCCGCCAACGATTCGACCGAGCCCCGCCGCAATGGGCGGGGCTGGTGTGGCTACGCCCCGGCTTGCTGCGGCAGGTTGCACGAAAGCGTGCCGTCCCCGACGCTGGCGGTTCGTTGTCTGTACGTCACGAAAGACGGTTCACCGACACGCCGCCCAGCCTCGCTTCTATGGAGCTTCCACACCACGCCTCAGTATGTGGCCGTGAGCTGCGGCAGGGGCGCTCTGGCCTTGTCGTCGGGGCATTGACCTGGCCCGCGTCAGGGCGCAAGCCGGTGCAGCCGTCACGCGGGGATGCCGAGTTGGCCACGTCTCCATTCGGGAGCGGGCGGCCTGTGCGTCCTTGTCTTGTTGTGAATCCTGGCGGTGGCGCGGCTGCGCCTTGTGCTTGATGGCCGCAACCTTGCAGCGAAAACAATTTCCCCTGCGCTGCGCGCATTCCTCGCGGGACAAATTCTTTTCGCTTCCAGGTTCTCCACGTTGTTGCGACCGCTGTGCGGTGCGACCAGCCCATCCCCCGCCGGCCGGATCACAACAAGGACGCACTGGCGCGACCTTGTTCAACCCGAAAGGAGAAACATCATGGCTAACATCGGCACCTTCACCGCAGAGAAAGACGGCTTCACCGGCACGCTTCGCACCCTGACGCTCAACGTCAAGGTCAAGCTGGTTCCCAACGACAAGGGCGACACCGAGAACGCCCCCGACTTCCACCTGCAAGCGGCTGGCCACGAAGTCGGCGCAGCGTGGAAGAAGACCAGCGAGGCCGGGCGGGAATACCTGTCCGTATCCATCGACGACCCTTCGTTCCCGGCGACGGTCTATGCCCGCCTGATCGAGAACGAGGACGGCACGCACGACCTGATCTGGTCGCGCAACAAGCCGAAGGCGGCCTGACAGCCGCTTACCGCGTCCCGCCCACTGCGGCGGGGCGCGATGCTGCTGATCGCAGCACCGCACGCGCAGGATTTCTGCTGCTGCCGCGTGCTGGATACGCCCGTCACGGCGGGCCTGCATGCGTGCCTTGTGGCTCGCAATCCGTGTCAACGAGCGGTGTGTGGCGTGTCGGCGCTGTAAGCGCCGCCGGGCTTTCGGGCTTCGCCCCGTGCCGGCAAGCCGTCACGGCCATCCGGCTTCAATCCCTCACGCCTTCGCGCCTGCGGCGCTGCGCGCTCCGCTTGCTGCAATTCAGTACCACACGCCAACGCGCTAAGGCGTGTCGGGCTCTTCCAATATCGCCCTGAGTTCCTGGCGCACCTGTGCCAGCAATTCATCAGCTTCGCGGGTGCTGTCACCGGCATAAGCCAATGTGAGCAGCGTGAGCGGATGCACTTCCATGACCTCGCACAGATCGGCCAGCTTCTGGATGGTTGGGCTTTTCAGGTCGCGCTCCAGCGTGCTCATGTAGGTGCGACTGGACACGTTGGAGAACGCTTCCTGGCTCAAACCACGCGCCTTCCTTACCGTCCGAATCGCCGCTGCCAATGAGTTCTTCGCTGCCACCTATGGTTTCCCCAAAAAACCAAGATGACAGCCCATTGCGCCCTATAGGACTACAATCTATAGTGTTCATTTGGTGGTGATGTTTTCCTTTTCCGTGCTTTTACGGAGATCCGCATCTGCGGATTTCCTCAGACCCAGGGAACCGCATCCGTGTCTTTCCTGACTTCCACCAATACGCCTTCGTGCCTCTCCGCTTTTGCGGCTTCGTGCGCTTGCGCATACGTGCATCCGTCCGCAGGCACAGATGCGCCTCGGCGATTGCGTGTGTTCGTGGAAGGGGCGCGGCCTTGACCACGCTTGTCACCGAGGAAGACCGGGTGCACCTACTGGCCCACGGCCTCACCCGCGCCGCAGGCCAGGAATGTGACCCGCTGCCCGTGGTGCGCCTGTTCACACCGGACGCACATGCGACCTGGCTATTGGCCGCGCTCGATCCGACCGATGGCGATACGGCCTACGGCCTGATCGACCTCGGGATCGGGATGCCTGCCCTGGCGACGGTGAAGCTGTCCGATCTGGCGTCCATCGTCGGGCCGCTCAAGCAGCCCGTGATACGAGATCGGTATTTCCAGCCGACGCGGCCGCTGTCGGAATACGTTCGACTGGCTCAGGAAAACGGTTCGATCACCGATTGACGCATTCCAGCGCGACCAGGCAAAAAGTATCGCATTGTGACTATTTCGGTCTTAGCCAAGACCTGGCAAGTCTTGATCCGCATGCTTGCACCAGGGTGGTGCGCTCCTGACCAAAACAGTCATGATGCCAGGCGCGAGATTCGGCACGGTGTTCAATGCTGCACCCCATTTCCGGGCGGTGCAGTCGTCGCATTTAGACGATTTCGGCAATGCACTGGAGCGAATCTGTCTTGACACCAGCAGTTAAAGCGTAACCCGAGTTTGATGACCACTTGATGGCGATTCGATAGCTCCCGCACAGCGGAATTGTGGCGACGTTCCCAGAAACAGGGAGGTTTCGCCATGACTGACCGCAGCAGCCAACACTGGTATCCCACGGCCGCGTATCTCTACACGCTGCACCTCGATGGCCCAGCGCTGGCTTGGGAGTATTTGCGCAGGAATCCAAGCTACCGGCGCGACTGGCTACGCCGGCGTCGCAAGCCTGATGCGGCGCAGGCCTGGGGCCTGCGCCTGCTGGAAGATCCCGGCCTGGATGCGCGCGACGCACATCCTGCTTGGTTCCCCGATCACGATGCCGTGGTGCAGCTATACCCCGACGCCGACCCACCACCCGATGCGCATACCTTCGAGTTCTGGCGCATTCCTGGGCGCAAGCAACTGACCCACGACGGCAAGCGCCTGGTGCTCGTATCGCATTGGCCAGGCTGCTGCGTTCGGCTGGCACTCGCACCCGACCTGGAAGATGGTTCGGCCTATCTCTACGCCACACGCGCCTGCGCCACGCCCTGTGCGCGCTACCGCACGCTCGCTGCGAAGCTGGATGCGCTATCTGCCGCAACCGTGGCCACGCCTGTGGCAACAGCCCGCTCCCGCCCCACGCCCGCCGCGCTGCTGGAACTGCATACCTTGCAAGCGCTCGACGCGACCCTCGCGGGAGCCTCCTTGCGCGAGGTGGGCGAAGGTCTGTTCGGCGCGGATGCCGTCGCGGCCGACTGGCACAAAGACAGTGCATTGCGTGCCCGCGTACGGCGGCTGGTACGCCGCGGCGATGAGCTGATGCACGGCGGCTACCGCCGACTAGCGCAGCTTCCAATGTTCCCGTCGCATTAGGGGGGACGTTTCTCGACCCGTGCGAATCGTCCCTTAGCAAGAAGCCTTGCTTTCTTGAGAGTGCCTCTATCCGGCCGCGTGGTGTGGCCGGGCTTGATGGAGGTACATCCCATGCGACCTGCTCCCTCGCGGCCTGCCGCCGCTGCCGTCACTGCGACCTCGCAGCCTCAACGCTACCTGACAAACGACGAAGCCGCCGACTACCTGCGGCTGTCGCCGCGCACGCTGGAGAAGCAGCGGGTGATCGGCGGCGGCCCCAAGTTCCGCAAGTTCGGCCGCCGCGTCATGTACGCGGTGTCCGACCTCGATGCCTGGGCCGACCAGCGCAGCTACGAGGCCACGTCCGATCCCGAATACGCCGAGCGCCACGCGGGCGACTACCGTGATGGCCGCTGATCGTCGGCGCGTGGGTGGCCTTCGCCATGTCCAGCCCGCCAGGGCAAGCCTTGCCGCAGCGCGAACAGCTCGATCTGTTCCGCGCGCTGCCGGGCGACATGGCGCCACGCGATTCCCAGGACTTGATGGCCTTTCCGTTCTTCTCGCTTGCCAAGTCGCGGCGCACGGCGCCGATCGACTTCCGCAGCGGGAACGTCACCATTCGCGTGGAAGGCACGCAGGAGCACGGCATCGCAACGATATGGGATGCCGACGTGCTGATATGGGCCGCCTCGCAGATCGTGGAGGCGCGCGACGCGGGCCTGCGCCCGTCGCGCTGGATACGCGCCACGCCTTACGAGATTTTGCGCTTCATCGGGCGCGGCACGTCCCTCAACGACTACCAGCGCCTGAAGGCCGCCCTCGACCGGCTGCAATCGACCACGGTGGCCACGTCCATCCGCGAAACCACGGGAAGGCGCTTGCATCGCTTCTCGTGGATCAACGAGTGGAAGGAACTCGCCGACGCCAGCGGCACCCCGCTGGGCATCGAGCTGATCTTGCCGGACTGGTTCTATGCCGGCGTGCTCGACGCCGCCCTGGTGCTGACCATCGACCCGGCCTATTTCCGCTTGAAGGGCGGTATCGAACGCTGGCTGTACCGCCTGGTGCGCAAGCATGGCGGGCGGCAGGAGCACGGCTGGCAATTCGACTTCCGACACCTGTACCGCAAATCCGGCAGCGCGGCCCGCTTCTCGGACTTCGCCTACGACGTGCGCGCCCTGGTGGCGCGGCAGTCGTTGCCCGGCTACGTCCTCGGCATCGAGCGGATGCCGGACGACAACACCGAGCTGCTGACCTTCCGGCCCGTGCCGCACGCGGCACGGGGATAACTGCGGGAGAACCTGTGGACGGCCTCGTGCTATCAGGAGTACCGGGTATCGTGCTATCAGGAGTACGACCCTCGTGCTATCAGGAGTACGAAAACGCCGGAAAGCCAACAACGGCGCGGGTTTGCGTTCCCTCTAACTTACCTAACAAGAAATACATAACTTTTAGTAGAAGCGCGCCGTTTCGGTGGACAACCACGAAACGGCACGGCCAGGCCGGCTTTCCAGCTCGGAGGGCCGCGCCATGATCTTCGCGTTTCTCAACCAGAAAGGCGGCGTCGGCAAGACCACGCTCGCCACGCACATCGCCGGCGAACTGGCGATGCGCGGCCTGCATGTCATCCTGCTGGATGCCGACCCGCAGGGGTCATCGCTCGACTGGACGCAGCGGCGTAGCCAGCAGGGCCTGCCCCGTCTGTTCAGCGCCGTGGGCCTTGCCCGCGAAACGCTGCATCAGGAAGCGCCAGAACTCGCCAGGCGGGCCGATCACATCATCATCGACGGCCCGCCGCGCATCGCCGCCCTCGCGCGTTCCGCGCTGCTGGCGGCCGAGCGCGTGCTGATCCCCGTGCAGCCCAGCCCCTACGACGTATGGGCTTCTGCCGAGATGGTCGCACTGATCCGCGAAGCACAGGTGTTCCGGCCAGCGCTGCGCGCGGCCTTCGTCATCAACCGGCGCGTCAGCACCACCATCATCGGCAGGGAGGCACGGCAATCGCTGGCCGAACAGCCGCTGCCCGCGCTGCGCTCGGAGATCCACCAGCGCATCGTCTTTGCCGACAGCGTAGCCGCTGGCCGGCTCGCCCGCGAAACCGCGCCCGACAGCGCCGCTGCCCGCGAGATCGCCGCGCTCACCGACGAACTGCTGCGGTGGCCGACATGACTGGGAAGCCACCACCACGCAGCAAGCGCGTCGGCATCGGTGCGCGTCCCCCAGCGAATCCGCACGCCGAAGCGTGGATTCGCCAGGGCGACGCAGATGCCGTGCAGAAAGGCGACCTCTACACCGCTCGACTGACGCTCGACATCACGCCCGCCATGCGGGCGCGCATCAAGGTGTCGGCCTTCACGCGAGGCGTGACCGTAGCCGAACTGCTGCGCGACCTGCTGGAGCGGGAGTTTCCCCCGGAGGGCACGCCGTGAACGCATCCGCTTCGACCGCCCACACCCCCAAAGCAAGTGCGCCCACGGCTGCGCCGCCGCCGGCGCCTTCGACACTCGCCGGCCAGGCCGGCAACGTGCCGCTGACGCGCGTGGCGCTGGCCTACATCGAACCGCGCTTCAAGCTCTACCTGCGCTTCGGCGAACCGGCGCGCACGCTCCAGCTCGACCGCTGGCGGCGCTGCGCCGTGTTCCTGCCGAACGCGGTTCTGTGCCGCATCCGTTGGCAGGCCAACGACTACGGCACGATCCGCTGGCAGCTCATGGTGATGCAGACCGCCACGCCGCTGGACGCCGTGCAGCGCATCCCCGGCGTGCAGCCGGGCGCGCGTCTGCTGCTGCACGCCGAAGGCGATGCCAACGTGCGCGCCGTGCTGGAACGCATCGACGGCATCGAGGCGCTGGGCATCGCAGCCGCAGACACATCGCCCGCGTACTGGCGCACGCTCGCGAACCGGCTCGCAGCGCGCTCGGCGCTACCCACATACACCGCAGAACGGCACGCCGCCTGGCTGGCCGGGAGGGCATTGCCATGACCACGATTTCCACGACCGGCCCCGTGCCGCATCCTCGCTCGCGCCTGCGCGCTCGCCTCGTGCTGGCAGGCTTCGCCACCGTCGGCCTCGCTGCGCTGGCCTGGGCGGCGTTCGTGCAGCCCCTGCCGCGAATGGCCTACAACCCGTCCGACAGCGTGGCGGTCGGTTGGTATCGCATCGAACCGTTCGACCCGCGCACCGCCTCGCGGCCACGTCCGCTGTCCGTGGACAGCATCGTGCTGATGCCGCTGCCCGACAGGGCCGCCATGCTGGCTGCGCAGCGCGGCTACCTGCCGACCCGCGTTCCGCTGCTCAAACGTGTGGGCGCAGTCGCGCCACAACACGTTTGCATCGTCGCCGGCCAGGTTCGCATCGACGGCGTGCCGGTGGCCGCCGCCCTGCCTGCCGACCGGCTGGGCCGGCCGCTGCCATCCTTGCAGCTTTGCCGCCGTCTCCAACCGGGCGAACTGTTCCTGTTGAGCGCGACCAACCCGGCGTCGTTCGACAGCCGCTATTTCGGGCCGGTCAGCGCGTTCGCCGTGATCGGCGTTGCGCATCCGATCTGGCTGGAGACACGTCCATGATGGCCGCCGATTCGCTGCACTTTGCCGCGCCTCTCATCGTGCCATCGGGCATGTCGTTCTACTGTTCGTCGCCGTGTCGTCGCGCGTGCAGTGCGGGTGCATTCGCACCGCACTTCGCGCTGCCTTCGGCGCAGCCGCCCAACGTGCAGGCGTCTTGCCTCGAACGCGCCTGGCCTGCGGCCATTGGCGTGTTCGCCGGCGGGCTGGCTGCTCGTGCAGCAGCGCCGCCGGGCCGCCGATGCCCGGAGCGGGAGCGAGGGGCAAAGGCGGAAGGCAAGACAAAAGGGTTCGGCACTCTGCCGCCCGCAAAGCCAGTCTGCACGTGGGGGTGGCGCGGCACGGCGCGGCTTCGCCGCCGTGCCGCGTGGGGCGCGAGGCACGCGCCGATGCAGGCATGTCCGCGTGCTTCGCACGCTCGGACACGCCGGAGCTTGCAGGGAGCACAGCCATGACCGACCGCGGCGACCATGATTTCTGGGTGCGCCCTGGCGCGCCGAAGAACCGAGGCAAAGGCCAGGGCCAGAGCTTCGTTTCCAAGGTGCTCAAGCAGGCTGGCAAGGCCAGCGGCGGCAAGTCGGCGGTGCGCCGTCCTACCGCTGGCGGGAGCGGCCAGCACGCCGGCCAGCGGCCCGGCTCACGGCTTGGACGCGGCCATACGGCGGCGCGCTTCGCAGGCGCAAAGCTGACCCCTATGTCACGGCGCGTGACCATCAAGACGCTGCTGGTCAACCAGCGCAACGCCAGTCCGCAGTCGCTCGCCAAGCACCTGCGCTACATCGAGCGCGACGGTGCCGGCCGGAACGGCGAGCCGGGCCGTGCCTACGGGCCGCAGACCGACGAAGCCGACCTCGATGCCTTCAAGGAACGCTGCCAGGACGACCGACATCATTTCCGCTTCATCGTCTCACCTGAAGACAGTGCGGAGCTGGACGACCTGCGCACCTACACCCGGCACCTGATGAACCGGATGGAGGCCGACCTGGGGACGCGGCTGGATTGGGTGGCGGTCGATCACTGGAACACCGACAACCCGCACACGCACCTGATCGTGCGCGGACGCGACGATACCGGCAAAGACCTCATCATCGCGGGCGACTACATCGCCCACGGCTTCCGCCATCGCGCCGCCGAGCTGGCGACGGAATGGCTGGGGCCGCGCACCGAACTGGAGATCCAGCAGACCTTGCAGCGCGAGGTGGAGCAAGAGCGGTGGACGAGCCTCGACCGCACGTTGCAGCGCGAGGCCGGCGAGGATGGCCGGGTGCAGATCGAACGCTTCAACGAACCCCGGCTGCAACGCCAGCGCCTGCTGCTGATCGGCCGCCTGCAACACTTGCAGCGCCTGGGCCTGGCCGACGAGGTGCAGCCCGGCACCTGGGCCGTCCATGCGGACGCGGAGAAGACCTTGCGTGCCCTGGGCGAGCGTGGCGACATCATCCGAACGATGCAGCGGGCCATGAGCGGCAAGCCTCGCGAGCTGGCGGTGTTCGAGCCGGGCGACGACGGCCGCACTATCGTCGGTCGCGTGGCTGCTAAGGGTCTGGCCGACGAGCTGCACGACCGCGGCTATCTGGTCATCGACGGGTTGGACGGCAAAGCCCACTACGTCGCGTTGGACGCCCGCGACGAGCTGGCGAACTATCCCATCGGCGCGGTGGTGGAGGTACGCGGTTCCGCCGAGGTGCGGGCGGCCGACAAGAACATCGCCACGCTGGCGAGCAATGGCCTGTACCGCACCGATCACCACCTGGCGATCGAGCAAGGCCGAGCCAAGCCCGGCCGCGACCCGCAAGAGGCTGTGGCGGCCCATATCCGCCGGCTGGAAGCCCTACGGCGGGCCGGCATCGTGGAGCGCGTGGCCGAGGGGTTATGGAAGGTGCCGGACGACTTGGCCGAGCGTGGCCGCCAGTACGACGCGCAGCGGCTGGGCGGCGTGGCGGTCGAACTGAAATCGCATCTGCCGATTGAACGGCAGGCCCGCGTCATCGGCGCGACCTGGCTGGATCAGCAGTTGATCGGCGGCGGCAAGGGACTGGGCGACCTGGGCTTTGGCGGCGATGCTAGGCAAGCCTTGCAGCAGCGCGCCGACTTCCTCGAAGAACAGGGGCTGGCCCAGCGGCGCGGGCAGCGGCTGATTCTCTCCCGGAATCTGCTGGAAACGCTGCGCAATCGGGAGCTGGCGCAGGCCGCCCAGCACATTGCCGCCGATAGCGGATTGGAGCATCGGCACGTCACAGACGGGCAGCGCGTAGCCGGCATCTACCGGCGCTCGGTCATGCTCGCCAGCGGTCGCTATGCGCTGCTCGATGACGGCATGGGATTCAGTCTGGTGCCTTGGCGGCCGATAATCGAGCCACGACTGGGGCAGCAGATCGCCGCGACTGTACGCGGCGGCGGTGTGTCATGGGAGGTTGGACGGCAAAGAGGTCCTGGGATTGGATCGGGGCCGTAGGCTGTCGTACCGAGTTAAGGTGTCGAGCAGCGTTTTGGCCCTAGCTTCTGTGCTCCGTTAAGACGACTAGTCTGTGCTTATCGACGACGCTGTGGGTGCATGGTTGCTTGCCAATTCCGGTGCAACTCGCAAACGCGCTGCCCCGACCTGAACTGCCCATTCAACGATCTGCCCGGCCAATATATCCGTGGCGACACCGAACGCGCTCACCACATCGGCCTCTCGCTTGCTGCCTGTGGCTTGGATTGCTTCGAAGCGTCTACTGGCAATAGCAGTCCGTTTGGCCGGATCGACCAGTTGCACATCGAGCCGAACCGCGGCGATCGCTTCAGTGCCGCGGTATTCGAGCTGGAACGCCCGCAGCGTACTGCGCAACTCCATATCGGCGCTCATTGGGGTGCTATCGGTAATCACGGAAGTCGACCGCCCATCGCGCATGAAGGCTTCGACGATTCGGTCACGCAGCAGCACCGGTGCGGGGTCGGCCCAACGCACTCCTTGCCAAGCCGACAAGCGACCATCGGGCTGCGCAATGAACAGCCGCTCCGAATCCAGGACGCGACTACTCTCAGGGGCGTAGACGCGCAGCGCCCCGGGTCCCGGAACGGCGCGCGGCGTACTCTCCGCCTGGGCGATGTGATAGTCGGGCAATTTGTAGGTGACCATTGGAGCTGCTTTGGGAAGCACACTGCACGCGGACAAGCCGAGTACTAGCGTCATAGTCACGGCAGCGACGGGAATCATCCTGGCGGAAGTGTTCACGGCTTGGTTTCCTCAATGTTCTCTCCACCGAGCAGGTATTGCGCCGGATTGCGATCCAGTCGGCGCAGCACGGTGTTTAGATTGGCCAGCGCCTGCTGGAGTTCGTGCATGGCAGGACCTGTGGCGGCCAAGCCCTGGTTCAGCGATTCCTGATTGTTTTGCAGTAGCGTCTCAACCCTGAAAGCGGCGCGTTCGAGGGATGCCGTTGCATCACGCGTGTTCACCATGATTTGCTTACCATCGTTATTTAGTAGCAGGTTGGCATCGCGAAGAGTGCTATTTGCTTGGCGCACGGCAGCTGTCGATTCTCTGCTTGCTTCGGTCAGATTGCTGATTAACGTCGCGATCTCGGCCCTCTGGTCAGCGACCGCGCCCGTGGTCTGTTCAAGATTCACCAGACTGCGGTGCACAAGAGCCAAATTCTCCTTCGACAGTAACTCCTGCGTGCGCAGCAAGATGCCGTTGAGTGTCGTCATGCTGTTCCCCTCACCGGAGACCAGGGATGCCATCGCCGAACGTGGTGCGAGGATCAACGGTTCCTCGTCCTCTCTCCGATCCAGCAATGGCACGTTTGGCCCACCGTCGCTCAACTCGATCACCGCGTTGCCGGTAATTCCCGTGATGACCAATTCAGCGCGGGTATCCTGCCGGACCGGGATGGTGGCATTGATGCGTACGCGCGCTATCGCCCGCCTTGGGTCTCGCGGTGAAAGAGAAAGTGCAACGACTTCGCCAATCGTGATTCCGCTGTACTGAACCTGGCTGCCGGGCGTAAGCCCGGTCACTGGCTCATCGAACATAATCCGGTAATACTGGTAATCGTGGTCGGAACGTGTGTCGCTGAGCCAAAGCGCGAAGCCAATACCAATCGCACCGAGCAGCACGACGAACAGACCAATGAATACATGATGGGCACGTGGTTCCATGATCAGACCACCTCGTTCTCAGAGTTTAAATATTGCGTGCGCCCAGCCCAATGCGTGCGCGACGGAAGAATGATGCAGATGCGGAGGGGTTTCATGGCTGCGTCTCTTGGCTGGAAGCACCAGTGGCCTGTGCGGCCGCACGGCCACGGGGGCCGTGAAAGTATTCCTGTATCCACGGGTGCTTGAAGCGCTCGACTGCCTCGATGCCGTCGTTGATGAGTACCTTCTGGTTCGCCAGGACCGCGACACGGTCGCATATGGTGTACAGCGTATCGAGGTCGTGGGTTACCAGAAACACCGTGAGGCCCAGTGCATTGCGCAGGGTCAGAATCAATTGGTCGAAAGATGCAGCCCCGATTGGATCCAGTCCTGCGGTGGGTTCGTCAAGAAACAGGATGTTCGCATCAAGCGCCAAGGCTCTCGCCAGTGCTGCTCGTTTCACCATGCCTCCGGACAACGAGGCCGGATACTTGTCTCCCGCTCCGGCAGGCAACCCCACCAAGCCCAGCTTGCTTCTTGCCAAACGCTCGGCAAGAGGCCGCGCCAGACCGACATGCTCGATCAAAGGAAGAGCGACGTTCTCCAAGACGGTCAGCGATGAATACAACGCGCCCTTCTGGAACAGAATGCCGAACCTTCGCTCCATACGCGCGCGCGCAAGCCATTGGGCTCGCAGTAGGTCGCGCCCCCCGATACGGACCACGCCCGAATGCGGCTTCTGCAGCCCGACGACGCTACGCAAGAGCACGGATTTCCCGGTGCCTGACCCTCCCACCACGCCAAGGATTTCCCCGCGCCGCACGTCCAGGTCTAGGTCCTGATGGACCTGCTGGGTTCCAAACCTGTTGTCCAGGCCGCGCACTTCAATAGCGTGTCGCACACCGTTGTCGGTGTCTTGCTTCACCGCGCTCACCAGCCCATCTCCATGAAGAACAGTGCAGCGATGGCGTCTATCAGGATCACCATGAAGATTGATTGCACGACACTAGACGTCGTGTGGTCGCCTACCGACTCAGCGCTACCGGCGACCTTGAACCCTTCATGGCAGCCGATAGCGGCGATCATCACCGCGAAGAGCGGGGACTTGCTCATTCCGACAAGAAAATGGCGCACCTCGATTTTTTCCTGCACGATGGCAAGGAACTGTGCGGGAGGAATTTCCAAGCTCAGTGCGCATACGGTGGCGCCGCCCGCAATGCCAGCCAAGATGCCTACTAAGGTGAGCAGTGGCAAGGACACAAGAAGCGCCAGCACGCGTGGCAGCACCAGTAACTCGATGGGGTCGAGCGCGTTGGAGCGAAGCGCATCGATCTCTTCATTTGCCTTCATCGAACCGATTTGGGCGGTGTACGCGCTTGCGGTACGGCCTGCAATCAATATGGCCGGGAGCAGCACTCCGAACTCGCGCATGAACGAGAAGGCGACCAGATGCACCGAGAAGATGCTCGCACCGAAGTTGGCCAGCACCGTTGCTCCCAGGAACGCCACCACCATTCCTACCATGAAGCTCAGTAGCGCCACGATGGGAATGGCGTCCACCGCTGATCGCTGGATTTGAGCGATCACCGAGGTCGCGCGCCAGCGACGCGGGTGACGAACGGTACGGCTCCATGTTTCGATGATCTGGCCCACGAACCCGGCCAGACCAAGACACGCACGACAGCCCTGTTCCAAGGTCAGGCCTATGCGTCCCAGACCGCGGAGCAGAGGATTCCCGCTCACCGCTGCTTTCTCCGTCTTCTGCTGATCGGTAGCAGCGGCGGCCAGCGCTCTCATTAGGGCGAGGCGATCCGAGGACAGATTTGGAGCTGCCTCCGGCCGGTCGAGTATCGAGTCTGGCCCGAGAATTTCCACCAGCAGAGCCGCGCCGGCGGTGTCCAGTCTCTGGACTTGCGTCCAGTCGAGTAAGGGAGTGGCGTACCCCTCGGCATGACTGATGCGGGCGGCGGACACGGATTTTGCCAGACTGGCGTAGTGCTCTATCGTCCAGTCGCCACCCGCCAGCCATTTGTGATCACCGCCGACCATGGCATCCTGCCGGAGCCAAGCCTGTGAAGCGTTGCTCATGGCTGCGTGTCCCGCCAAGCGCTGTCGATGCGCTCGATGCAGTTCGTGATCGCCGCTTTGGCATGACCCAGCAATGTGTACGAACCGGCGAACTCTTTAATGACGTTGCCGCGCTCGAAGCAACTGGCGGCAGCAACCCGGCGTCCCGTCCTTAAATCGACTGCTTCGAACTCTAGGCTGGCACCACCCGTCGTCACGGGTCCAACCAGCAGGGTCGTCATTGCATTGACTGCCCGATTCGGTGTCTGCAGTTCGGTGACCGCTACACGCACCCGAACCTGTCCCGCGCCACCTGGGGGGGCGGGACTTTTGCCTTCCTGGCGTTTCAGTTCGCTCGTCACATGGTCTAGCACTTCGCGCTGCTGCGCGTCATCGAGCCCATCGATGCGACCCGAGGCGGTCTTGATCTGCGCTTCTTCCACCACGACAGCGGCATAACGCTTGGGCTCGAATCCCGCTGCGCGGTACATCAGTACGTTCTCGTATCGTGTCGGCGATAACTTCTCGTAGTCGCCGAGAAATCCGGAGCGCGTCATGCTGTTGGTCGCGCATCCAGAGAGCGCGCCTGCTACGCAAAAAAAGATGCCGCCGCGGATCAATGCAGTTTTGCTCTTCATAATGGGTCTCCTTGATCAAACGAAACTAAGACAGGCAATGCCTGCTGCGATGAGGGCGGTGCCAGACCAGCGCGTTACCGATGCGACATCGCCTAGTAGGAGGGCGCCGACGCCCAAGTTTCCAAGTAGCCCGATTCCTGCCCAGGCTGCAGAGGCCGCGCTGATCGGAATCCGCTTGAGCGCGAACCACAAAAGTGCGCCGCTGGCCGCCATGCACGTCACTGCCACACAGAGGCCGACCCAGCGCATCGGACCGCCCGCCGTGATGGCCCGCAGGCCCAGTGGATAGCCCGCTCCTAGAACCCCTGCGGCAATGACAATCGACCAGGATTTCCAGATCAGCGGATGGGTGCTGAATCGCATAAGCCTAGCGAGACATACGCATGAAGCGTGGGTGCATACGAATTCTGAGAATGCGCAGCACGCGGCGGCTCGCAAGAGACTCATGAGCGATCTCCATGCGCGGTGGCGACACTCAGGTTCCACGGCCCAATTCGCTTGATTCCAAACAGGACTTCGTAAAGCAGCGGAATCAAGCCCAACGTCACCAGCGTTCCGAGTGCCAGCCCACCGATCATCGCGATCGCCATCCCTTTCCATAATGGTCCGGAGAAGAGCATGAGTGGCACCAGTCCCGAAATGCAGGTGACCTTGGTCATCACGATTGGACGAAGCCGTTGTATCGCGGCCCCAACCAAGGCTTCATGGCGTGGCAGGCCTTCCGCTAGCCCCTGGTCGATGCGTTCCAGCAAGAGCACGGCGTTGTTGACAATGATCCCGAACAGGGCCAGTACGCCGAAGGTCGCCATGAAGCTGAAAGGTGTGCCGGTCAGCTTCAGAGCCAATACCACGCCGATAAGCGTGAAAGGGATCGTCGCGAGGATCACACCGAGCTTGCGGAAAGAATTGAACTGCCATACGAACAGCATCAGCATCGCCAGAAATGCGAGGGGCATGTAGGTCGACAGCGCGGCGTTCGATTCGGCGGCTTCCTCGATCTCGCCGCCAAGTTCAACCGAGTAGCCCGCGGGCAGGTCCAGGGCAGCGACGCTAGGCGCCAGGCGGTTGATGATCTCCTGGGCGGTGTAAGAGGTGTTCTGTCCTTGCACGGTGATCGTGCGGATGAGATTGCGCCGTTGGATGACCGAGGGCTCGCTCGCGAGCGATACGTCTGCGACCTGAGCCAGCGTCACCGCTGGACCGCCGTTGGTGGGATAGATGAGCGTCGCGCCTACGTCTGCCGTGCTGCGACGCTCGCTTACGATACTGCGCAGGACGATCGGGACGGAGGTGTCACCGTCGCGAATAACCGAGATCGATCTGCCGCTGTAGCGGACATCCAGCCCGCCAGCGATGTCTTCAGTCGTCACGCCCGCCCGACGCGCGCGGTCCTGGTCGACCCGTACGTCGATGCGGCCAACGCGCGTATCCCAATCGTTCTTGACGTTGATGGTGCCGGGCAGCTTGCGCAGCGCTGCTTCGATTTTGGACGCGGCCCCCAACAATACCTCCTCATCCGGACCGCTGACGCGATAAATGGCAGTCCCTGACTCGGTCGCACCGAGCGAGAAACGCTTGGGCTCGGCGCGCACGTCGCCATGTGCTTGCGCAAAGTAGCTGCGGGTGCGGGCGAGGACGGCGTCGATGTCGCTCTTCGGCTTCAATGTGACAACGAAGTACGCGATGTTCGATGCCGGCAGTGGTGGATTCAGGCTAAGGATGAAGCGCGGGCCACCATCGGCGACGTAGCCGATGTGATCGGAGACTTCTGGATTGATGTTCGTGTCGCCCAGCCAACCACTGATCTGCTTCACGCGGGCGAGCGTTTCGCGCGAGTCGGTACCGGGGGCGAGCTGCACCGGAATCTGGAACTGAAGCCGGTCGGACTTGGGCATGAAATCGTACGGCAGGGTGGTGAAGCCATACAGCGCAATGGCAAGCGCCGCGATCATCGACGCTACATAGACCGCCTTATGGTGGAGCACCCACTCCAGTACGCGCCGGTAGCCACGGTAGAAGCGGGTGTCATAGGCGTCGCCCTGCTCCTGCTTGTGATGGGGTTTGGCGAAGTGGTAGCACAATAGGGGCGTGACAGTCAGGCACAGCAGCCACGAAGCGAACAACGTCAGTGCCAGCACGACCACGAGATTGTGCAGATACTCGCTCGTGGCGTTCTGGCCAAAAAAGAACGGCGAGAACACGATCACGATCACGAGCGAGGACGTGAGCAGCGGAATGGCGAGCGTGCGGCCCGCCTCGAGGCAGGCATGCTTACGATCTTCGCCACCGGCCAGGCGGCGTTCGATGTCTTCGGCAATCACAATGCCGTTGTCCACCAACAAGCCGAGCGCAATGATGATGGCGCCCATCGAGACGTTCTGAAGCTCGATGTTCATCGCGCGCATGACGATGAGTGCACTGAGGATCGTCAACGGCACGATCATGCCCACGATGATCCCGGTGCGCCAACCGAGAAATAGCACGACGACACCGAGGACGACGATGATCGTCTCCATCATGACGTGGTTCATTTTGCCCATCTCGTGCTTGACGACATCGGCCTGGAAAGTGACGTATGACAGATCGAAACCCGCCGGCAGCAGCTTCTCCTGGTCTGCAACCCGTGCTTTGAGCGCTTTTCCGAACTGCTCCACGTTCTGACCGGAGGCCATCGAAACCGCCATGACGACAGCGGGCTGGCCTTTGTAGATGGCAGCAGATTCCGGCGGATCGGCTGGCCGCACACTCACCTGCGCCAGTTCACCCAATGCGATCGTCGGCACGGGCGCCGTACTACTTTGCGGTCGTGGCAGCGCGATCGGCATTGCTCGCAGGGAGGGAGCGTCACGCACTTCGCCACTGACCGCCAAGGTTGCATTGATGCCGCCGACAACAATTTGTCCACCCGAAGCGACGACGTTCTGTTTGACGAGTTGGTCGATCACCCCCTGTGGTGTCAGCTCCAATCGCGCGAGCCTAGGCCGATCGAATTCGAGATAGACGCGCTCTTCCTGCAGGCCGTAGAAAGTGATGCGCTCAATACCAGGCACGGTGTACAGGCGGTCGCGCATCTGCTTGAGCGCGACGCGCATCTCGCTCATGGAGTAACCTGGTGCAGTGACCGCAATCGAGGCAACCGCGACGCGGCCGAAGTCTTCGTCGACGAAAGGCCCCATCGTGCTCTGTGGTAAGGCATCCTTCGAATCGGCGACCTTGGCCCGGACGCGCTGCCAGATCGGTGCCAAGTCGGTGTAGCGGTCCCAGATCGTGACCTGGATCATGGCGCTGCCTGCGCGCACGGTGCTCGTCACGCGCTTGACCTCTGCCAGTTCGCGCAAGCGCTCCTCGATCGGCCGGGCAATGAGTTGCTCAACGCGTTCGGCGGGCAGCCCCGGGTTCAACGCCGTGACCATCGCATCGCGGACCGTGACAGTCGGCTCCTCCTGAGAAGGAAAATTCAGGAAGGTCGCGATGCCGGCGACGAAAATGATGAGCGCTACAAAGTAGGTAAGTCGACTGGCGCGCAGCGCCATCTCGGTGATCTTCATGATGAAGTAACCTGGTGGATCGCGTTAGCGCTTGGTCAATTGAGTGGTGGCTTCCAGTGGTGTCACTGGCTGTCCATCGGTGAGCCATCCTCCTCCGGCGGCAACCACCGTCTCGCCGGGCTTGAGTCCAGCGAGGACGCGCGCGCTGTCTCCTTCCTGTACCGGCGTGAAGCGCACCGCGCGACGGTGCACCTTCTTATCTTCAGGGGTGTAGACGAAGACGGAAGCCTCGCCCGGCTTCGTGCCGAGCACCAGCGAGGCATAAGGTATGGATACAGTCTCGGGCCGAGAGGTCTTGGAGGTTGCCGCAGGTGCGTCGAGCACGACCTGTACGGGAATACCTGGCCGAAGTGCGCGCGCTTGCGCGTTATCTTCAGGCACTAGCACCACGGGTAGGAGCGAGCCATTTTCGGCGCGCAGACCGACACGACGTACCACCGCTCGGATTGGTTGTTCGGCTCCGCTCCAGCTCAGTTCTGCGCGTTGGCCGACATCTATGTGAGGTGCCTGTGTAGTAGACGCGTTCGCGATGATCTCAGTGCCACTGCGCACGCCGTCGACCTGAAATACCGGCGCACCAGCAGCAATGTCGGTGAACGCCAAAGCCAGCTTTTCCGCCACGACACCATCGAAAGGAGCGACGATCATCGTGCCACGTTGTGCTCGTTCGGCCAGGCCAAGCGCCGCCTTGGCAGTGCGCGCTTGACCCTCTGCGACCGCTAGCTGCGCCTTCGCGCTCTCGAACGCAGCAGGGGAGATGACTTCGCTTTCGAGCAACCGGCGCTGTTGATCTGTCTGTACACGTCGATCCATCAGGCCGGCTTCGGCGGCCGCCAGGGATGCTTGCGCTTGTGTCACGCGAAGCCGGTCAGGTTGCGCATCAAGTTCTGCCAGGACTTGGCCGCGGGAGAACCGTTCACCCACGTCGACGTTCAACTTGGCGATCCGTCCTCCTGTTTCAAATCCTAGGATGCTGCGCTCGGTTGCTCGCGCCGAGCCAGTCAATTCGATGCGAGAGCTATGCGGGAGATCCGACTGCGCGGCGGCGAGCTTCACTGCGCGCGGAGGCTCGGATACGGTGGATTGCGAGTTTCCGCACCCTGAGAGCAGAGTCGAAATGGATAGTGTGCAAGCAACCGCCAAGGAGCGCGGTGCGCACGCGGTCATGACACCGCTACGGACGCGACTCATGTGCGTCCTTTTGCCGGGACAAGTTCGAGATGGCCCGAGGCGAGATCCTGGAGCGCCCGAAAGAAATGCCGCCGCTCTGCGGGTGCGAGTATTGGCAAACCCAGAAGATCGGCGAACAGGGCGCCATCCAATGCCAGCATGATGAGTGCCGCGGTCTCGGTGCCACGCGGGGATCGACGCACGCGTTCGTACTGCACGCGGTACCACTCGCGCAGTGGGTCGAGAAGTGTTGGATCTTCCGCAGCTGCCGCGAGCAGCGCTGCGCCCATCTTCTGCATCTCGTCGTCGGGCATCGCTTCCACCTGGCTCGACAGCCAGGGGTCCGGATCTCCGGCAAACCTGCGCTCGTGATTGGCTTGTACCGCGTCGAACGCCCGGATCATCTCGTCGATCAGTGTCACGAACAAATCGCGTTTGGTCTTGAAGTGATAGAGAAACGCCCCTTTGCTCAACCCGGCCCGCACAACGACGGCGTCCAGTGTCAAGCGACTGGCACCTTCCTCCAGCACCAGTTCGCGGGCGGCCTGCAGGATGCGGTCGCGAGTTCGCTGGGCTCCTTGCTGGAGGCCGGGCTGCGCATCGGCGCTGCTATGGGCAGTGGACGGGGGGGGCAACTTTGTTTTCGCGCGGGGCGGCATGGTCGTGCTCCAAAAAAGCTTGAGTCATATACAGTCCAGACGGTATAGTAGAAGCCATACAACAGTCCGTCAAGACTTTTTCGGAACGCAAGGAGCTGCCATGTCTCAAATTCTTGAACGCTATCGCCTCATTGCCATGATTTCTCCGCTACTGCTTCTTGCGGCCTGCAGCCATGCCCCGCACTCTGCCGATCCACCTCGCCTGGATGTACCGGCCCATTTCTCAAATGAAGAGGGAGGTGAAGGCATCTTGGACAAATCGTCCCGCCGTACTCTTCCCGTCGATTGGTGGACGGCCTACGGCGATCCGCACCTCAATGCCTTGGTCCGGGCGGCGCTGGAGCGCAATACCGAACTGACGATTGCGCGAGCGCGCGTGGACGAGGCATCGGCCGCCACGCGGCGAGCACGGGCCTCCCTGCTCCCCTCGTTGTCCGCGGGCACGCAGGCAACTCGAGGACGCGACTATTCAGAGAACGTTGCAATCGGCAATGATGGCCGCGCCACGTTGTCCGCATCGTGGGAGGCAGACCTGTCGGGACGGCTTTCGCAGGCAGCAGAAGGTGCGCGCCTGGATGCGGTGGCAGCCGAACAAGCGTGGGTTGCCACGCGGTGGCAGGTCGCGTTTGAAACAGTGTCGGCGGCTGTGCAGCAGCGCCAAGCCAGTGAGCTCGAAGCGCTAGCCGCGGCGCGGCTGGCATCCGCAGAACGACTCGTCTTGCTGATGCAACGGAAGTTCGAGGCCGGACAAGCTACCGGCTTCGACATCGAGCGTACCCGCGCCGGCGTCGTCGCACTGCGCGTGGAGCAAGAGCAACTGCGGCGTGCGCGCGGCGAGGCGACGCATGCACTCGATGTACTAGTGGGACAAACGCCCGGAGCGCCTGCAGCTTCCCCAACTCTTGCGTCGCTCGCCGTCCCGGACTGGACACCGACACGCATACCTGCGGACCTGCTGAGTGAGCGGCCCGACGTGCGCGCCGCCGAAGCGAAGTTCGCCGCCGAAACCGCGCGCTGGAACGCAGCCGAAGGCGAACGCTTCCCCAGGCTGGTGTTGGACCTGAGCGGCGGACGGCAGCGCGTAGAGAGTGTGGGAACCCGCATCACTGGAAACATTTTTTCACTTGGGGCCGGGGTGTCGTTGCCGATCTTCGATGGTGGCGCGATCCGTGCCGGCATCGAGACCGGAGAGGCGCGCAGCCGAGCTGCCCGTGCGGAGTTCGAGCGCACTTTGTTGAGTGCTTTGCAGGACGTAGAGAACGCATATCTCGGTTGGCATACGCAGCACGCAGCACTGGAGCATCAGGCCGAGGGTGTCGCAGTCGCGGAGCGTCAGCTCGATCGCAGCCGACGTCTGTTCGAGGCGGGACAAGTGGACGCCACGGTGGTGGCCGAGGCTGAGGCCGGGGTGCTGTCAGCGCAGGCTTCGCTGATCCGCACGCGGGCCGAGACAGCCATGCAATGGGGCGTCCTGGCAAAAGCATTATCCGGCTCTCCTGTTTGATCGCAGAAACATGCTGGAGCAGCTTGCGAAGGCTAGCTAAATAGCGTGACGCAAGGCGAAGGTGGTGAGGCCTGAGTGATGAGGAATGCGAACATGGAAATTCGACACCTGCGCTACTTTCTGGCGGTGGCAGAGGAGCTGCACTTTGCCCGAGCCGCAGAGCGCCTCCACATAGAGACATCGCCGCTGTCGCGCGCCATCAAGGAACTTGAGGAAGAGTTGGGCGTAGCGCTATTTGCGAGAACCACTCGGAGCACCCGCTTGACTCGTGCGGGCAGGCTCTTCTTTGAGAGCGTGCCGCGTGTCTTCGCAGCTTTGCAGCAGGCGCGCGACAGTGTGAACGCCGCAGCCAATGGCTTTCATTGCCAGCTCCGTATTGCATTGTCTGATGGAATCACGCCATCGCGCCTGCCTGCGTTGTTGGCGCTCTGCCGGCAGGAAGAGCCGGAAGTGGAAGTTCGCTTCTTCGAGGTGCCTTTGGCACAGCAAATCAAGGGATTGTGTGGCGAACTGTACGATCTCGGCTTCGCTCAATCGGATGAAGTCGGCGAAGGCATCATCGCCGTGCCGGTGTGGAGTGACCCTCTGATGGTAGCTGTGCCCGCACGGCACCCCTTGCTATCCCACAAACAGATTCCCCTAGAAGAGCTGTTGCGGTATCCGCTGGTGCTCTGCGACGCGGTGGCGTGTGAGGGCCATGCTCGGCAAGTTGAACGGGTGCTACGTCGCGTGGACATAGAGCCACTGATTGCCGAACGCGTGACTTCCAGCGATCTAATGATGGTCCTGGTTTCGGCGGGACTTGCACTAGGCCTCACAGGAGGCGCGCATATCACAGCCAGCAGGGAACAGGGGGTGGTCGCACGGCCGCTGACTGGACGTTCGCCAATGCTCACGACCTATCTACTACGGCCGGCCAGCGAGCCGTCAGAAATGCTGACTCGCTTCATGGAACGCGTTCATTCGATCAAATCTCCAGATGCCAAAGGTCGGCGGTAAACCATCACACAATCTCCCAAAGAAAATTAACCATGAAGAAGATTGCTCTCATATTGCTTTCCTCGACATTGGCAGCCTGCAGCCCATCTGGGAAACCAGATAAAGCCAACCTTCCGACAGTCGATGAATTAGCGCTCAATCCTGAGCGTCTGAAAGAGTTGCGCAAGCAATGCAAGTTGGATCGACCAATGCTGGGCGACCAACTATGTAACCGGGTTGCCGAGGCTACGCGAAAGCGCTTTTACGAAGATGGCGATGTGCCCCACACCACGCCTAAAGAGCCGCCGAAGTTCTAAGCTGGTGGTCATGCCGGAGTATGTATGCCGGATATGAAAAATTTGAAGGAGAATCGCAATGGGTTGGATCTATCTTGTTTTGGCTGGATTGTTTGAAATCGGATGGCCGGTCGGGCTGAAAATGGCGCAAGAGCCAACATCGCGTTGGAGTGGGGTCGCAGTAGCCGTCTCTTTCATGACAATTAGCGGCGCCTTCCTATGGCTTGCTCAGCGTCAGATACCGATTGGGACTGCTTATGCGGTGTGGACGGGTATCGGAGCGGCGGGAACTTTCTTAGTCGGAATTCATTTCTATGGCGACCCAACCTCCCTGATGCGATACCTTGGCGTGGCGTTGATCATCCTGGGCGTTATCACGCTCAAGTTATCGAGTTGATCGCTAGCTCCATTGGTAGCGTAGTCGCTAGGCGACCCAGCTCCCAGAGTGGATCGGGCGCTGGGAACTCGTACGGTCACCTCCTCTCTCTAGTCGCTATGTGACGAGCTTGCCGGCGCCTCGGGAGAGTTCGAGCCAGTGCGCGTAAGGCGGTGGGAGCACCCATTCCGGGTGGCTCCACCTTCAGTGCCTGCGCCAAGGTGACCTGAGTACGAACTTTGTAGCCAGTCAGGCAGTGAGTTCGGAGGGGATGCTATCGGATTGGATCCAGTTGCGCCGGATCGTCGCCGGCGGTTTGTAAGCATGCGCGCTATGCGGCCGCTGCTCGTTGTAGAACTGTCGCCAACGTTCGATCAGCACCTTCGCTTCGGTCCGACTGCGGAACCATTCGCGGTTGAGCAGTTCGTCGCCCATCGTTGCCTGCGAAGTCAGGACCAGCAGAATCCTGAGGGGAGTTCTCATCATGGTTTTCTCCGTTCAGACGCTTGGGATCAAGCGGCCGGAGACCACTACGCCTGCTTGGCTTTGCGCGCTGCCTCGACCAAGCTGTCGAGCCAGTCCTGATGGCCGTTGATCATCGGGTTGGGTTTGGCGTTGTGCAGCTCCTCGGCCGGTTTGCCCTTCTGAGTTTCCTGCGTGAGGATGCGCACGCGCCTGCCGTCCAGGTTCTCAACCAGCCAGGCGTGATGCACATCCAGGCGCGTATCTGTGCCTTCCTCGCCGGACCAGCCGTGCCAGGCCACGCGGCCGGGTTGCCCATCCGCAGGTGGCACGTATTCGTTGCACTGCCCCTCTACCGGGAAGCCGAAGGTCTCGAAGTAAAACCGATCGCCGTCGGCCAGTACCGGGCCTTTGCCGTCATGAAAGCACACGTTAGCCGAGTTGGCGTAGTAGCTTGGCCACAGCGATGGTGTGACGAGTAGAGGCCATACGTCGGCCGCGCTCAAGCCGGCGGCGATGATCTCATTGGAGGCGAAATTCTCAGTAAAGCCCGGCGTGTAGCCTTCGGGCCAGAGGATGGCGTTCTGTTGCTTGCTCATATCGAAGCTCCTTCACAAAATGTCGATGACGCAACAGGGGTGGCTGCGTCATTCAAGTGGTCATGGAGCAAATCATGAGCCTCCATCTGCAATAAGTGAAATCCTAAGTTTCTATTTTTGATATCATAAAATATGATATCAAGGCCTAGGTTCTGCCATCCACCGACTAGGCTATCTCGCAGCGGCGCTACGAAAGGGCGCGTCTCCAATTGAGCCGACTGATTGCTTATTTGTAGTGCGAGGTAGAGTTGTGCTGAGCATGACGATAGGAGCGATCTTGCCTACTTGTTGTTAGCACAGGAAGTGAACAGCAGTGCTCGTATCCAGCGATGTGCTGGATCGTGATGGGTGCGTTCGTGCCAAGCAGCCGTCTTGGTGAACCCCGGTATCTTCACCGGCGGCAGGGAGATAGCCAGCTTGTCCATACCGGCGACCAAGCGGCTCGGCAAGATCGCAACCATGTCACTGGCACGCAGGATGTCTGGCAAGATCAGAAAGCTCTTGACCGACAGTGTGACGCTGCGTCGTTTGCCCAACTGTTCTAGCGCATCGTCGGTGACGCCGCGGAAACCTCCACCATCGTAGGAAACAAGCGCATGGTCGAGAGCACAGAACTGTTTAACGGTCAGCTTGCGCCCCATAGCCGCAGGATGGTCTTCCCGCAGGACACACACATAGTGTTCCTTGAACAGCTCTCGGGCATGCAGATTTGGCGGAGTGATCTCTGGCGTCAGGAGGGCTAAATCGATCTGACCGCGCTCAAGCTGGTTCTGTAGCTGCCCGCTCTCGACTGGCACTAATGAGACTCGTACACGCGGTGCGTGCCGTTTAAGTGCCGATAGAAATGGGACAGCAACGGCACGCAGCGCATAGTCCGTCGCGGCGATGGAGAAGGTCAGTTGTGCGGTGGCCGGATTGAAGGAAGGTGGCTGGAGCAGCGCGTCGATTTCGGCGAGCACCTGCTTGACAGGCATCCCTAGATCCAGCGCCCGCTGCGTTGGAACGATACCCCGCTGCGAGCGCGCGAAAAGCGGGTCACCGAAGCTCTCGCGCAACCGCGTCAGCATGCCACTCAAGGCCGGCTGGGTTAGTCCCAGACGGGCCGCCGCCCGTGTCACATTGCGTTCGTCTAACAATGCGTCCAGCGCCTTGAGCAAGTTGAGATCCATACTCTTGATATTTTTCATTTTTATTCCAATCTTAAATATCATCGTTTTTCATGATATCTAAATATTGCCTATGAGTGGAAGCAAGGCCCATTGACGGCTTTTTTTGGGTAACTTGCTTGGAACTCTGTATGCGCCGCAGTGCGCTTTCGCTTGCGGCGCTTTTCTTTGACTCGCCACCGCGCTCATTCTTTCTTTTCCCTCGACCATTGTGCTGCGAACGGTCTTTGACCGGCACTAGCCCAGAACCGATCCTGACGCCTGCGACACCCCCTGTGCAACGCTTTCAATGAGACACCAGCGCAGGAGAAATCGGAGGACAGGTCATGCAAGGGACGAACGTTCTGTTCGGCCAGATCGCTGTGGTAATCGGCATCGTGATCGCCGGCGTCTGGGGCGCCACACAATGGACAGCAGCGACCCTTGGCTATCAAGTACGCCTCGGATCGCCCTGGTTCGATCTTCTAGGTGTACCGGTTTATCACCCGTGGCGCTTGTTCGAATGGTGGTTCTTCTTTGATGCCTACGCGCCGCACGTCTTCGACACAGGCGGTGCGATTGCGGGTGGTAGCGGTTTGTTCGCTTTACTCGTCGCCATCGCCATGTCGGTATGGCGTTCTCGGCAGTCGCGGCTGGTTACGACTTATGGTTCGGCACGCTGGGCCGATGCCGTCGACATCCGCAAAGCTGGACTGACCCTCCCGGCGGGCGTCTTCCTCGGCCAACACGACGACCAATACCTCCGACATGAGGGGCCGGAACATGTCCTGAGCTTCGCACCCACGCGCTCGGGCAAGGGCGTGGGCTTGGTGGTGCCTACGTTGCTTTCGTGGCCGGCGTCCGCCGTCATTCACGACATTAAGGGAGAGAACTGGAAGATCACGGCGGGCTGGCGTTCGCGCTTTTCGCACTGCCTGCTTTTCAACCCCACCGATAGGCAGTCGGCCGCCTACAACCCGCTGCTTGAAGTCCGGCGCGGCGCACATGAAGTGCGCGACGTGCAGAACATCGCCGACATTCTGGTTGACCCTGAAGGTGCGTTAGAGAAGCGCAATCATTGGGAGAAGACCAGCCACGCGCTACTGGTCGGTGCAATCTTGCATGTTCTGTACGCAGGCGAGGACAAGACGCTGCGCGGCGTCGCCAACTTCCTCAGCGACCCGGCGTGTCCGTTCGAGCTGACGCTGCACCGGATGATGACGACGAAGCACCTGGGCGATGCGCCTCACCCGGTTGTCGCATCCGCTGCCCGCGAAGTGCTCAACAAGTCGGACAACCAGCGATCGGGCGTGCTCTCCACCGCCATGTCGTTTCTCGGCCTGTACCGCGACCCGACCGTGGCCGAAGTCACATCGCGCTGCGATTGGCGCATCGCCGACCTGATTTCCGCCGAGCACCCGGTATCGCTCTATCTGGTGGTGCCGCCCTCCGACATAAGCCGCACCAAGCCGCTGATCCGGCTCATCTTGAACCAGATCGGGCGGCGGCTGACCGAATCGCTCGACGGCAGCGATGGCATCGCGCGCCGGCACAAGCTGCTGCTGATGCTGGACGAGTTTCCGGCGCTGGGTCGCCTCGATTTTTTCGAGTCCGCGCTTGCCTTCATGGCCGGCTACGGCATCCGCAGCTTTCTCATCGCTCAAAGCCTGAACCAGATCGACAAGGCGTATGGGCAGAACCATTCCATCCTCGACAACTGCCATGTCCGGGTGACTTTCGCCACCAACGACGAAAGGACGGCGAAAAGGATTTCCGAAACCCTCGGCACCGCCACCGAGCTTCGCGCGCAGCGCAACTACGCGGGCCACCGCCTCGCTCCGTGGCTGGGGCACCTGATGGTGTCGCGTCAGGAAACTGCACGTCCGCTGCTGACGCCCGGCGAGGTGATGCAGCTTCCACCTGAGGACGCCGTAGTCATGGTGTCCAGCGTTGCCCCGATCCGCGCGAAGAAGCTGCGTTACTACGTCGACGCCAATTTCAAGGATCGCGTCCTGCCACCGCCCGTGCTCGCAGTCGGGAGGTACGCCGACGCGCCGCCAGCCCGCCCCGACGACTGGAGCGGCTTGGCGATCCCGGCCGTACCTACGGCGCCGACCTCGGTATCCGCCGATGGTCCGGGCGGCACCGATGACGGCGGCCCGCGCCGCCAGCTCGAACTCTCCGAAACCGTCGCCTACGAGCCCGAGTTGGACGCGTGTGCGAACGACCTGGAGCTGCTCGATGACGACGACCTGGCGCTCCCGCTTCCCGGCCAGCTCGACCCGGCCATGCAGCGCACGGCCCGGCTGGCTTCTCTCGACCCCAACGACGGAATCGACCTATGAGCCAATACCGCCTCAATCTTTTCATCCAGCCCGAGCACGCCAAGCGCCTGGATGAACTTGCCGCCAAGAAAGGCGTGTCCAAGTCCTCCATCGTCGCAGCGGCCTTGGCGTCCTGGCTGTCACCCGATGCGGGCGACCAGCGTGAGGCCGCCATTGCCAAGCGGCTGGATCGACTGTCGCGGCAGACCGAACGCATGGAGCGCGACCAGAACATCCAGATCGAAACGCTGGCGCTGTTCATCCGCTATTTCTTGACCATCAGCACGCCGGTGCCAGAAGCCCACAAGGACGCGGCCCGCGCCCAGGGCAAAGCGCGCTTCGAGCAGTTCGTCGAGCAGTTGGGTCGCCACCTGCTGCGTGGCCGCAGTCTGGTGCGCGACGTGGTGGAGGAACTGCACCCCGATCCGATGCGGATGGATGACGCAGCAGCGATGGCGTCCGCCGATGAGCGAGCTGCAGAGCGTGCGTCATGAGTGCCGTTCCGCAGATTCCGCCTGAATCTCGCTCATCCGCCGCGGCGTCCCAGGATCGCCGCATCCAGATGCTGCGCACGGCGATGGGGCCGCTGATCGCCGCTGCGCTCGAAGATCCGGATGTTGTGGAAATCATGCTCAACCCCGATCGCACCCTGTGGGTGGATCGGCTGTCGTCGGGTCGCTCGCCGCTGGGCGTGGAGATGCCCGAGGCCGATGGTGAACGCATCATCCGCCTGGTCGCCGCGCATGTCGGCGCGGAGGTGCATCGCGGCCAGCCGCTCTTGACCGCCGAGTTGCCGGAAACCGGCGAGCGTTTCGAGGGCATCCTGCCTCCGGCCGCCCCGGGGCCAGCCTTCGCGCTACGCAAGCGGGCCGTGAGCATCATCGGCCTGGATCGCTACGTGGCCGACGGCATCCTGACCGCCGGGCAGGCCGAGTTCCTGCGCCGCGCCGTGCGCGAGCGGCAGAACATCCTGATCGCCGGCGGCACCAGCACCGGCAAGACCACGCTGGCGAACGCGCTGCTGGCCGAGATCGCCGCCACAGGCGACCGCGTGCTGGTGCTCGAAGACACCATCGAGCTGCAATGCGCGGCCCGCGACCATGTGCCGCTGCGCACCCGCGCCGGCGTCGTCACAATGACCGAGCTGGTGCGGGCCACGATGCGCCTGCGGCCTGACCGCGTGATCGTCGGCGAAGTGCGTGGCGGCGAAGCCCTGGACTTGGTGAAGGTCTGGGGCACCGGCCACCCCGGCGGCATTGCCACCATCCATGCCGGCTCCGCCTTGGGCGCACTGCTGCGTCTGGAGCAACTGATCCTCGAAGTGGCAGTGAATCCGCCCCGCGCCCTGATCGCCGAGGCGGTCAACGTGGTGATTCACATCGCAGGCCGTGGCCGCAAACGTCACGTCGAAACCATCTCCCGTGTCGTCGGCTTCGACGGTGCGGGCTATCGCCTGACAGATGCGCTGGAAACGCCGTTTCCCGAGCTGCCGCCGGTTCCTCTTGCAGCCGCTGCCGCTGCGCCTTCCTCGACCCCTGACCAACCTGGAGAACTGCCATGACGCACGTTGATGCTTTCCGTCTTTCCGTAAATCCTATTTCTCGCCTGTCCAGCATGGCGCGGCTGCGCCACCTGGCCCGTCCCGCAGGGCAAGGGCTGCTGCTGGCCGCGCTGATGCTGTTGCTGGCGGGCACGGCGCAGGCCGCCGGTTCCTCGATGCCGTGGGAAGGGCCGCTGACCTCCATCCTCGAATCCATCCAAGGGCCAGTCGCCCGGATCGTGGCGGTGATCATCATCATCTCGACGGGGCTTGCGCTGGCGTTCGGTGATACCAGCGGCGGCTTTCGCAAGCTGATCCAGATCGTGTTCGGCCTGTCCATCGCGTTCGCCGCGTCCTCGTTCTTCCTGTCGTTCTTCAGCTTCTCCGGAGGGGCCGTCGTATGAGTAAGGCCACCGATCTTCCGGGCTTTGAAGTGCCGCTGCATCGCTCGCTGACCGAGCCGATCCTGCTGGGCGGTGCGCCGCGCACCGTGGCGATTGCCAACGGCACGCTAGCCGCCGCCGTCGGGCTGGGCCTGCAACTGTGGATTCCCGGCGTGGTGCTCTGGATCGTCGGCCACTCGCTGGCCGTATGGGGTGCGCGCGTCGATCCGCAGTTCATGCAGGTCTTCGCGCGGCATATCAAACACCGCCCGCTTCTGGACGTGTGAGGGGAGGACGCCATGCTGAACCTTGCCGAATATCGTCAGCGCCCGGCCTTGCTTGCCGACTGGCTGCCCTGGGCCGGGCTGGTCGCGCCGGGCGTTGTGCTGAACAAAGATGGTTCGTTTCAACGCACGTTCCAGTTTCGCGGCCCCGACTTGGACAGTGCGACACAGGGCGAGCTGATTGCCACGTCGGCGCGGCAGAACAACGCGCTTCGCCGTACCGGGTCTGGCTGGGCCTTCTATATCGAGGCCGAGCGGATGCGGGCATCGAGCTATCCGCAATCCTCCTTTCCCGAACCACTGTCCTGGCTGGTGGATGAGGAGCGACGCGCGGCGTTCGAGGAGTCGGATGGCCATTTCGAGAGCGTCTATCACTTCACGTTGCAACACCTACCGCCGCAAGAGTCTCGCGCCCGTGCGGCTGGGATGCTGTACGAGAACCGGCCCACTGAGGGTGTGGACTGGCGTGGTCGGCTTGATTCCTTCGTGGCAGAGACCGATCGCGTGTTCGACCTGCTCGATGGTGTGATGCCGGAGATTGCCTGGCTGGACGATAGCCAGACGCTGACCTACCTGCATGCCACAGTCTCCACGCGGCGCTATCGCGTCGGCGTGCCCGACGTGCCGTTCCATATCGACGCACTGCTGGCCGATGCCGCGCTGGTCGGCGGCCTGGCGCCCATGCTGGGCGATCAGCACCTGCGCGTGGTGTCGGTACGAGGCTTCCCGACCTCGACCTGGCCGGGGATCTTGGACGACCTCAACCGCCTGGGCTTTGCGTATCGCTGGAGTACGCGCTTCCTGTGCCTGGACAAAGCCGAGGCGGAACGGGAATTGGGGCGCTTGCGGCGCCAATGGTTCGCCAAGCGCAAGAACGTCATCGCGCTGCTGCGCGAAACGATCTTTCAGCAGGAAAGCCCGCTGGTCGATACCGATGCCAGCAACAAGGCCGCCGACGCCGATGCCGCCTTGCAGGAGCTGGGCAGCGATCAAGTCGCCTTCGGCTACCTCACCGCCACGGTGACGGTGCTCGACGCCGACCCGGCCGTGGCCGACGAGAAGCTGCGCATGGTGGAGCGCGTCATCCAGGGCCGGGGTTTCGTGACCATCCCCGAAACCCTCAACGCAGTCGATGCCTGGCTGTCGTCCGTCCCCGGCAACGCATACGCGAACGTGCGTCAGCCCATCGTTTCGACGCTGAACCTGGCGCACATGATGCCGATGTCAGCGGTATGGGCTGGGCCGGAGAAGAACGAACACCTCGATGGCCCGCCGCTGATCGTCACCCGCACCGATGGCGCGACGCCGTTCCGGCTGGTGACGCACATCGGCGACGTGGGGCACACCCTTGTCGCCGGGCCGACCGGCATGGGCAAGTCGGTGCTGCTCGCCATATTGGCCATGCAGTTCCGGCGCTACTTCGGCTCGCGGATCTTCGCCTTCGACATGGGGCGCTCGATGCGCGCCACCATCCTCGGCCTTGGCGGTGAGCACTACGACCTCGGTGCCGATGGCGGCATCGCCTTCCAGCCACTCGCGCGAATAGCCCACGAGGGCTACCGCACCTGGGCCGCCGAATGGGTGGAGGGCCGGCTGCTGCACGAAGGCGTGACGGTCGGCCCGGACGAGAAGGCTGCCATTTGGTCGGCGCTGCGAAGCCTTGCCGGTGCGCCAGTGGAGCAGCGCACCATGACCGGCTTGTCGGTGTTATTGCAGTCCAACGCGCTGCGCCAAGCGCTCGCGCCCTATGTGTTGGGCGGCGCCCACGGCAAGCTGCTGGACGCTGACCACGACCGGCTGGGCATGGCCGACGTGCAGGGCTTTGAGATGGAAGAACTGATGCACAGCCCCGCCGCCGTGCAAGCAGTGCTGCGCTACCTGTTCGCCCGCTTCGACGAACGTTTTGACGGCGCGCCCACGCTGCTGATCCTCGATGAAGCGTGGCTGTTCCTCGATGAGCCGTCCTTCGCGGCCCGCATCCGGCAATGGCTCAAGACGCTCAGAAAAAAGAACGTCAGCGTCATCTTTGCCACGCAGTCGCTGGCCGACATCAAGGACTCGACCATCGCGCCAGCCATCATCGAAAGCTGCGCGAGCAGGATCTTCTTACCTAACCCGCAGGCCACCGAGCCGCAGATTCGCACGATCTACGAAGGCTTCGGCTTGAACAGCCGCCAGATTGAGATCGTGGCGACCGCACAGCCCAAGCGCGATTACTACTACCAGTCGCGCCTCGGCAATCGCCTGTTCGACCTCGACCTGGGGCCTGTCGCGCTCGCATTCGCGGGCGCATCCACCCCTCAAGACCAACGCGATATTGACCGCGTGCTGACGCAGGCCGGCGCTCCCGGCTTCGCCGGCGCGTGGCTGCGCCATCGCGGCCTCGGCTGGGCCGCCGACCTGCTGCCGTCCGCTCCGGCGGCAGCTTCCTTTCTCGCTTCTCAACCGCTGGAGGTTTCACCATGAAGACCAAGCCCCGTTTGCTCTCTGTCTCACTCGCTGCCGTGCTGTCGGTATCGCTGCTGGCCGTGCAGCCCGCATCCGCGCTGACGGTGTTCGACCCGTCCAACTTCGTGCAGAACACGCTGACCGCCGTGCGCACGCTGGAACAGATCAACAACCAGATCAACCAGCTTCAGAACGAGGCGCAGATGTTGATGAACCAGGCCAGGAACCTGGCAAATCTCGACTTCAACATCGTCAACCGCCTGCGCTCGACGCTCGCCACCACCGAGCGCCTGATCGCCGAGGCGCGCGGCTTGGCCTACGACGTGCAGAGCATGGATGCCACGTTCGCCCGCCTGTACCCGGAACAGTACGCCGCCACCATCAGCGGCGACCGCATGGCACAGGACGCCCGCGAACGCTGGCAGAACACCTTGAACGGCTTGCACACCGCGATGCGGATGCAGGCGCAGGTGTCGCAGAACCTCGCCCAAGACGAAAGCGCGCTGGCCGATCTCGTGAGCCAGAGCCAGTCGGCCACCGGCGCGCTGCAAGCGATGCAGGCGACGAACCAGCTCCTGGCTTTGCAGGCCAAGCAGTCGATCCAGGCGCAGCAGCTCCAGATCACGCAAGACCGGGCCGCTTCACTGGAACTGGCGCGGCAAGCGGCGGCTATGGAGCGCGCCCGCGAAGTGCGGCGGCGCTTTCTGGGCACCGGCACGCCGTACACGCCGCAGTCCGTCAACTTCTATAACAACTGACCGGAGGCGGCCATGCGATGCGCTTCCGTCCTGATGGCCGTGCTGCTGACCGCGTGCGGCCAGCAGCCGGCCGAGAACCTGGCCGACGCCCTGGCCGCAGATCCGGTGCGGCTCAAGGCGTTGCGCGGGCAATGCGCGGCCGACCGGCAGGCCGTGGGCGAGGATGCCTGCCGCGCCGCCGCTGAAGCCTTCCGGCGGCGCTTCTTCGCCGGCCATACCGGGCCGGATGAATACAACTCGCTGGCTGAACTCCCGCCGATTCCGCCGAGCTTCGATACGCCCGCAGATGAATTGCCAGAGGGCGCCGTTCCGCTCACTCCGCCCGAGGATTCGCCATGAACGACGTGACCATCATCGACCGTTTCCTCGATACGTTCTCGCGCTACATCGACTCGGGCTTCGGCTTATTGCAGGGCGAAGTGGCATTTCTCACCGCCACGCTCATCGTCATCGACATGACGATCGCTGGCCTGTATTGGGCCATGAGCCACGCCACCGGCCAGGGCGACGACGTGATCGCCAAGCTGCTGCGCAAGGTGCTCTGTGTCGGCGCGTTCGCCTACATCATCGGCAACTTCAACTGGCTGGCGAGCATCGTGTTCCGCTCGTTCGCCGGCTTGGGAATTACCGCTACCGGCTCGGCCATCACGATGGAGAACTTCCTTCAGCCGGGCCGGCTGGCGAAGACCGGCATCGACGCAGCCGCGCCGATTCTGGAACAGATCGGGGACATGGCTGGGTTCCCCGAGGTGTTCGTGAACATCGACCCTATCGTGGTTCTGTTCATCGCCTGGCTGGTGGTGATCCTCTGCTTCTTCGTGCTGGCCGTACAGCTTTTCATCACGCTGATCGAGTTCAAACTGACTACGCTCGCCGGCTTCGTCTTGATCCCGTTTGCACTCTGGAACAAGACCTCGTTCCTCGCGGAAAAGGTGCTAGGCAACGTGGTGTCGTCAGGCATCAAGGTCTTGGTGCTGGCCGTCATCGTCGGCATCGGTTCAGGCCTGTTCGCCGAGTTCCAGGTGCATCCCGACGAACCATCCATCGACCACGCGCTGGTCGTGATGCTGGCCTCGCTCGCGCTGCTGGCGCTGGGCATTTTCGGCCCCGGTATCGCCACCGGCCTGGTGTCCGGTGCGCCACAGCTTGGTGCGGGCGCGATGGCTGGTGCTGCGGTCGGGGCTGTCGGCACCGGCGTTGCCATCGGCGCCGCCGTAACGGGCGTGGGCGGCGCCGTCATGGCCGGGGCACGAATGGCCCCGGCGGCCGCAAAGCTGGCCGGTGCCGGTGCGCGTGCCGCGACTTCGGCGGCCGGCAGTGCCCGATCGGCGTTCCAGGCCGGTTCCGCTGCGGCCGGCGGCGGTGCCAAGGGCGCGGCGGCTGGCCTCGGCAATGTCGCCAAGACTGGCGCACAAGCCGCAGGCCGCAGCGTCACCTCTGGTGCTTCCGCTGTTGGGCAGAAGGTGGCCGACTCCTTCCGCGCTGGCTGGAACGGCACAGAAGCCGGCAGCGACGGTGCTGGCCCCGGCCAGACCGCAGACGGCACCGCAGGCTCGCAGAAGCAAGAGCAACCGGCCTGGGCCAAGCGGATGCACCGCCGCCAGCAGGCTACCCATGCCGCGACCACTGCCGCCCACACGCTGCGCGGCGGCGACGGCGGCGGCTCCGGGCAAGGCCCGAGCCTGCGGGATTCCGATACCTAACCTTCAAGGAGAACACCCATGCGATTCAAACGACCGCAGGTGCGCTACGCCGATACGCCGCAGCCTGCCACCCCGTATCAAGCCGCCGCCCAGGTGTGGGACGACCGTATCGGCTCCGCCCGCGTGCAGGCGAAGAATTGGCGCCTGATGGCCTTCGGCTGCCTAGTGCTCGCGCTGTTGATGGCCGGCGGCCTGGTGTGGCGCTCGGCGCAGTCCATCGTGACGCCCTATGTCATCGAGGTCGATCAAGCCGGGCAGGTGCGCGCCGTGGGAGAGGCCGCCACGCCGTACCGGCCCGGCGACGCGCAGATCGCGCACCACCTGGCGCGCTTCGTGACGCTGGTTCGCTCGCTGTCCATCGACCCCATCGTGGTGCGGCAGAACTGGCTCGATGCCTACGACTACACCACCGACAAGGGCGCGGCGGTGCTCAACGACTACGCCCGCACCAATGACCCATTCGCCCGCATCGGCAAGGAATCGGTAACGGTGCAAATCACCAGCGTGGTTCGCGCGAGCGACACGTCTTTCAACGTGCGCTGGACAGAGCAGCGCTATGTCAACGGTGCGCCCGCCGGCACCGAACGCTGGAACGCCGTGCTTTCGACCGTCCTGCAAACCCCGCGTACTGAACAGCGCCTGCTCAAGAACCCATTGGGTATCTACGTCAACGGCCTGTCATGGAGCCGCGAACTGGATTCTTCCGAAGGAGCCAAACCATGAAACTTCGTTTCCGCCTTTACGTTGTTCCTTTGACGCTGCTGGCCCTCGCGGGCTGCGCCTCGCAGGGGAAGCCGCCGCCATCCATCTCGCTCGACGAGACGGTGCTGGCCCAGCCGTTGCCCGAACCGCCCAAGCCCGTCGAAGTCGTCGCCGTCCCTGAACCGCTGGCGCTGCCGGCGCAGTTGAAGCCCCTGCCGGAACTCGATGAGGCCCCCGTTGCGCCGGAGCCGGCCGACGAAAAGGTGCGCGTTTCCCGTGCCAATGCAGAAGCGCGTATCGCGCCTACCCGTGAGGGCTACGTCAACGCGATTCAGGTGTGGCCGTTCACCGATGGCGCGCTTTATCAGGTCTATGCGTCGCCGGGGCGCGTGACGGTGGTTTCGCTTCAACCGGGCGAGGAACTGGTAACGGTCGCCGCCGGCGATACCGTGCGCTGGATCGTGGGCGACACGTCCAGCGGCGGCGGGGCCGATCTGCGCGTCAATGTGCTGGTCAAGCCTATCCGCTCCGGTCTGAAAACCAATCTCGTCATCACCACCAGTCGGCGCACCTACCTGCTGGAGCTGACCTCGACCGAGAGGGCATGGATGGCGTCGGTGTCCTGGGACTATCCGAAAGACCGAATGCTCGCGTTGCAGCGCCAGGCGCAGGCAGCGCAGGCAACAACGCCTGTCGATACGGGCCTGTCGCTGGACAAGATCCGCTTCCGCTACGCGGTATCGGGCAGCAACCCGCCGTGGAAGCCTCTGCGCGCCTTCGATGATGGAGAGAAGGTCTATATCCAGTTCCCGCCGGGCATCGCCCAGGGCGAGCTGCCGCCGCTGTTTGTCATCGGCGCGCAGGGCGACGGGCAACTGGTGAACTACCGTTTTCGCTCGCCGTACTACGTCGTGGATCGCCTGTTCGGCGCGGCCGAACTGCGGCTGGGCGGCGATGGCGGCGACGTGGTGCGGATCGAGCGCACCGATGGTGTTGCACGGAGGAACTGACCATGAGCCAGGATGACACTCCCGACCTTGCCGCGCCGCAGGCGGACAAGGTGGCGCCGGAGGCAGTGGCGCTGCGCGCCCAGCCGCGTCCAGTCACACGCCTGAACCGGCGCTCGCTGGCCATCCTTGCCGGCGTCCTAGCGGTCGCCGTGCTCGGCGCGCTGATGTGGTCGCTGCAACCTCATCGACGCAGCACAGGCGAGCAGACCGAGCTTTACAACGTCGATCGCGTGTCAAAGTCGGAAGGACTGGATGCGCTGCCGACGGACTATTCCAAGCTGCCGCCGGCGTTGCTGCCTGCCGTTCCCGAACTAGGGCCACCGCTGCCGGGCGATCTTGGCCCGGCTATCGTGAAGTCGCAGCAACCGGCGACGGCTGCCTACGCGGCCCCCGGTCACGACCCGAACGATGCCCTGCGAAAAGAAGCCGAGGCGGCCGCGGCCTCGTCCGTGTTCTTCCGCTCGGGTGGGCAGAATGCGGCGCCGGTAGCGCAGACACAGGTGGCCGCTGCGCCGGGCTTCGCCGCCAATGCGGCGTTTGACCCGCTGGCGGCCGGGCCGGCCTCCACGGCGGCCCAACCTGCTGACCCGACAGCGGTGCAAAACCGGCAAGACCAGAAAGAGGCTTTCATGAAAGCTGGCCCCACTGAAACCCGTAATTCCGGCAATCTGACTCTGCCAATTTCGCCGTATCAGGTTATGGCCGGAACAGTGGTCGCAGGTGCCTTGGTGACGGGCATCAAGTCGGACTTGCCCGGCGACGTGATCGCCACGGTGACGGAGCCGGTCTATGACACAGCCACCGGGCGCTTCCTGCTGATTCCGCAGGGTTCGCGCATCCTGGGCAAATACAACAGCCAGGTCAGCTACGGGCAGAGCCGCGTTCAAGTCGTCTGGAACCGGATCATCCTGCCGGACACGTCTTCGCTCACGCTCGACAACCTGGCCGGCACCGACCCAGCCGGCTATGCCGGGCTGGAGGACGATGTGGACTACCACTGGGGCCGCATCTTTGCCGGTGCGGCACTCACCACGCTGCTGGGCGTCGGTGCCGAGCTGGCCGCGCCGGAGAACCGGCAGGATGGTGATCGCGTCATCATCGCTGGGCGCGACAGCGCGCAGGACAGCATCAATCAGGTCGGCCAGGAGATGACCCGGCGCAACCTCAACATCCAGCCGACCTTAACGCAACGGCCGGGCCTGCCGGTTCGCATCATCGTCAACCGGGATCTGGTGCTGCGGCCGTACCAGCCGCTGTTCTTCAACCGGGGGACTTCACGATGAGCACGACCAAGAAGCTGCGGCTCGGCCCGCTGCCGAAGACCGAGAGCACCAAGCTGACTTTCGTTTGCCCGACCAGCTTGAAAGTCGACCTCGACCGCTACGCCGCGCTACACGCGCAGGCGTATGGCGAGGCCGTTGATGCGGCGACGCTGATCCCGCATATGCTGGAAGCGTTCATGGCGGGGGATCGAGGATTCAGGAAGGGCACGGCGACCCGCAGCACACCACCGAAGCCGCCATGATTGCACCGCATGCTATTCAACGGCATCCATCGAACGCGCAGCCCAGGCTGCGCGTTCTTCATTCTGGATGCCGCCGAGCCTGTTGGGCTATGATGATGCGACAGGCCCGCCGTTCCTCGGCAATCCAGCACTACACAGTGCGATGCGGCTTTCTCTCCCAACGCTCCTATGTCGCTCCTAGCCGACAACGCCGCTCTTCTTCTAAGCGGCCCCGAAAGGAGCTAACCTACTGTCCCATATACGGTTTCAAGTCCTTCTTGATTTGCGCGAAAGAATTGACACCGGCACTTTTTTGTTGCCTGTACGGGCCCTTTCGCGGGTGAACCCGCTCCTACGGGTACAGCGTTGCCCTCAGGTCAGGTGACCCCGCCAAAAATCAGATCTGCTCCAGCAACCACCCCCTGAATGCCCGCAGCGACGGCAGTGCCTCATTCCTCGGCGGGTAGATCAGGTAATAACTGCGCTGGCTGGCAAACGCCACCCCCGGGCTGTACAGCTCTCCCTTGGCCAGTTCCTCCTCCACCAATATGCGCGGCACCAGCCCGATCCCGATCCCGGCACGTACCGCCTGGATCAGGTGCGAGGTCAGCTCGAAGCTCGGCCCCAGCCGCATCGCCCGGTGCGGCAGGCCATGATGGGAAAACCACTCGCCCCACGCATGCGGGTTGTTGGCCACATTCAGCAGCACCTCTTCGCTGATCCTGGCCGGGCTCCAGCCTTGGCTGCCGACGCCAGCCTCCGGCGGCAAGATCACCACCAGCTCCTCGGCATGCAGGCGATGGCAGACAAGACCCGGCAAGTCGTGGCTGGCCACGCCGATGGCGGCATCGATTTCGCTGGTGTCGAAGTTGATGGTTTCAATGCGTGAATGAATGTGCACCAGCATGCCCGGGTGAGCGCTGTAGAACGCATGCAGCCTCGGCAACAGCCATTTCGAACCGAAGGTTGGCAGGGTGGCCAGGCGCAACGTGCCTACTCCCGATTGATAGGCCAGTGCCTGCAAGGTGGCGCTGCGGATGCGCCCCAGTGCCTCGCTCAGCTCGCGCTGGTACAGGCGGCCGACATCGGTCAGCTGTACCTGGCGCCCCTCGCGGCGGAACAGGGTCAGGCCCAACTGCTGCTCCAGGGCCTGTACCTGGCGGCTGACCGCGCTTTGGGTCAGCGACAGTTCGGCGGCGGCGCGGGTGTAGCTTTCATGCCGGGCGGCGGCCTCGAAAGCCAGCAGCAGTGACATGGATGGGGTCAGGTGGCGGTAATTCATTCATAAAAGTCATTGATAGCGGCAGGATTATCCGTTTGCCCCTGACGCGAAACTACAGGAACATTGGCCTATACGTCATCCCTGCATGCCTGAACCCATGCCGGGGCCACAGGTATCCCGTGATCTAGCCAATATCAAGAGGCCATCCTTCGATGATCGCCCAGCTGTCCACCGTTGCACCGAGCGCCAATTACCCCGAATTCCTCGAAGCCCTGCGCAACAGCGGCTTCCGCGGCCAGATCAGTGCCGACTACGCAACCCGCACGGTACTGGCCACCGACAACTCGATCTACCAGCGCTTGCCGCAGGCGGCGGTGTTCCCGCTGGATGCCGACGATGTGGCGCGGGTCGCCACGCTGATGGGCGAGCCGCGCTTCCAGCAGGTCAAGCTGACCCCGCGCGGTGGTGGCACCGGCACCAACGGCCAGTCGCTGACCGACGGTATCGTCGTCGACCTGTCGCGGCACATGAACAACATCCTCGAAATCAACGTGGAAGAGCGCTGGGTGCGGGTACAGGCCGGCACGGTCAAGGACCAGCTCAATGCTGCGCTCAAGCCGCACGGGCTGTTCTTCGCCCCTGAGCTGTCCACCTCCAACCGCGCCACGGTCGGCGGCATGATCAACACGGATGCCAGTGGCCAGGGCAGCTGCACCTACGGTAAAACCCGCGACCACGTGCTGGAGCTGCACAGCGTGCTGCTCGGTGGCGAACGCCTGCACAGCCTGCCGATCGACGATGCTGCGCTGGAACAGGCCTGCGCCGCGCCGGGCCGGGTCGGCGAGGTGTACCGCATGGCCCGGGAAATTCAGGAAACCCAGGCCGAACTGATTGAAACCACCTTCCCCAAGCTCAACCGTTGCCTGACCGGCTACGACCTGGCGCACCTGCGCGACGAGCAGGGCCGCTTCAACCTCAACAGCGTACTGTGCGGCGCCGAGGGCTCGCTGGGCTACGTGGTCGAAGCCAAGCTCAACGTGCTGCCGATTCCCAAGTATGCGGTGCTGGTCAATGTGCGCTACACCAGCTTCATGGATGCGCTGCGTGATGCCAACGCGCTGATGGCGCACAAGCCGCTGTCGATCGAGACGGTCGACTCCAAGGTGCTGATGCTGGCGATGAAAGACATCGTCTGGCACAGCGTTGCCGAGTACTTCCCGGCGGACCCCGAGCGCCCCACGCTGGGCATCAACCTGGTGGAGTTCTGCGGCGACGAGCCGGCCGAGGTCAACGCCAAGGTGCAGGCGTTCATCCAGCACCTGCAAAGCGACACCAGCGTCGAGCGCCTGGGCCACACCTTGGCCGAAGGCGCCGAGGCAGTCACCCGCGTCTATACCATGCGTAAGCGTTCGGTCGGCCTGCTGGGCAACGTCGAAGGCGAAGTGCGCCCGCAGCCGTTCGTGGAGGACACCGCAGTACCACCAGAACAGTTGGCCGACTACATCGCCGACTTCCGCGCACTGCTCGACGGCTACGGCCTGGCCTACGGCATGTTTGGCCACGTCGATGCCGGCGTGCTGCACGTGCGCCCGGCACTGGACATGAAGGACCCGGTGCAGGCCGCGCTGGTCAAGCCGATTTCCGATGCCGTTGCCGCGCTGACCAAACGTTATGGCGGGTTGCTGTGGGGTGAGCACGGCAAGGGCTTGCGCTCGGAATACGTGCCCGAGTACTTCGGCGAACTGTACCCGGCGTTGCAGCGCCTGAAGGGCGCCTTTGACCCGCACAACCAGCTCAACCCGGGCAAGATCTGCACGCCACTTGGCAGCGCAGAGGGCCTGACCCCGGTCGATGGCGTGACCCTGCGCGGCGACCTTGACCGTACCATTGACGAGCGCGTTTGGCAGGACTTCCCCAGCGCCGTGCACTGCAACGGCAATGGCGCCTGTTACAACTATGACCCCAACGACGCCATGTGCCCGTCGTGGAAGGCCACCCGCGAACGCCAGCATTCGCCCAAGGGGCGCGCCTCGCTGATGCGCGAGTGGCTGCGCCTGCAGGGCGAGGCGAACATCGATGTGCTGGCTGCGGCGCGCAACAAGGTGTCGTGGCTCAAGGGCCTGCCGGCGCGTCTGCGCAACAACCGTGCGCGCAACCAGGGCCAGGAAGACTTCTCCCATGAAGTGTACGACGCTATGGCCGGCTGCCTGGCGTGCAAGTCGTGCGCCGGGCAGTGCCCGATCAAGGTCAATGTGCCGGATTTCCGCTCGCGCTTCCTCGAGCTTTACCACGGTCGCTACCAGCGCCCGCTGCGTGACTACCTGATCGGCTCGCTCGAGTTCACCATCCCCTACCTGGCGCACGCGCCGGGGCTGTACAACGCGGTGATGGGCTCGAAGTGGGTGAGCCAGCTGCTGGCCGACAAGGTGGGCATGGTCGACAGCCCGCTGATCAGCCGCTTCAACTTCCAGGCTACCCTGACCCGTTGTCGCGTTGGCATGGCCACGGTGCCGGCCCTGCGCGAGCTGACCCCGGCCCAGCGCGAGCGCAGCATCGTGCTGGTGCAGGACGCCTTCACCCGCTACTTCGAAACGCCGCTGCTGTCGGCCTTCATCGACCTTGCCCACCGCCTGGGCCACCGGGTATTCCTGGCGCCGTACAGCGCCAACGGCAAGCCGTTGCACGTACAGGGTTTCCTTGGCGCGTTTGCCAAGGCAGCGATCCGCAACGCCACGCAGCTCAAGGCCCTGGCCGATTGCGGTGTGCCGCTGGTGGGGCTGGACCCGGCGATGACGCTGGTGTATCGCCAGGAGTATCAGAAAGTGCCAGGCCTGGAGGGTTGCCCGAAGGTGCTGCTGCCGCAGGAATGGTTGATGGATGTGCTGCCCGAGCAGGCGCCTGCCGCACCGGGCAGCTTCCGCCTGATGGCGCACTGCACCGAGAAGACCAATGTGCCGGCCAGCACCCGGCAGTGGGAGCAGGTGTTCGCCCGTCTGGGGCTGAAGCTGGTGACCGAGGCCACCGGTTGCTGTGGTATGTCCGGTACCTATGGGCACGAAGCTCGCAACCAGGAAACGTCTCGGACCATATTCGAGCAGAGCTGGGCGACCAAGCTGGACAAGGACGGGGAGCCGCTGGCAACCGGTTATTCGTGCCGTAGCCAGGTCAAGCGCATGACCGAGCGGAAGATGCGTCACCCGCTTGAGGTGGTGTTGCAGTACGCTCAGCGCTGAGGTTCAGGGCCTTTGGGGGCTGCTTTGCAGCCCTTCGCGGGTGAACCCGCTCCTACGGGGGATCGTGCACGCCAGGGGGGCGGGGTTACCCGCGAAGAGGCCGGCAGCGGCTTTCAGGCTTCTGTTGTACGGTCCCTGTCCCTACGCCCTTGGCGGTACAAATAGAGGCTCAACACCAACCCGCACGCTGCCGCAGCCGCCGCGAACAGAAACATCGAAGCAAAGCCGAACCCCGCCGCCACCGCACCGACCAATGGCCCGGTCACCCCCAGTGACAAGTCGATGAACAGCGAATACGCCCCCACCGCCGCCCCGCGGTTAGCCGCCGACACTTGGTTCACTGCCTCCACGCCCAATGCCGGAAACACCAGCGAGAAACCAAACCCGCTCAATGCAGCCCCCGCCAAGGCCAGTTCGGCGTTGGGTGCCAGCCACAGCATCAACAACCCGAGCGTTTCCACCGACAGGCAGGCGATCGCCACCCTGAAGCCACCGATGCGGTTGATCAGGTTGCCAAAGAGCAGCCGTGCGCTGATGAAACTGGCGCCGAACAGGCTCAGGGTCAGCGCCGCATTGGCCCAGCCACGGCTTGCATAGTAAAGGGTGATGAAGGTGGCGATGGTGCCAAAGCCGATCGAACCCAGGGCAAGCCCCGAGCCATGCGGGAATACCTTGCCCAGCACCCGCAGGAACGGCAGGCGTACACCGCTGACGATGGGGGCGGCTTGCTTGGGCCAGGCCAGCAGCAAACCGAGTACGCACAGCAGGATGATGCTCACACCCATGCTCCACAGCCCGATGCCTTTGACCATCAGCACACCCAGTGGGGCGCCGATGGCCAGCGCACCATAGCTGGCGATGCCGTTCCAGGAGATGACCTTGGCCGTGTTTGCGGCACCCACCCGACCAATGCCCCAGCCGATCGCACCCGAGCCTACCAGGCTTTCGGCGCTGCCCAGCACCAGGCGGCCGACCAGCAGGCAAGCCAGGCTCAGCCAGGGCAGGTGAGTGAGGAAGGCGCAGGCCAGCATGAATACCCCGCTTAGCCCGCAGCCGGCCAGGCCGTACATGACTGCCTTCTTGCTGCCGTGGTTGTCGATGATACGGCTGGCGCCAGGGCGGCTGAGCAACGTCGCGAGGTACTGCACGCTGATCACCAGGCCGGCGATCACAGCACTGAAACCCAGGTCGTTGTGCACATAGCCGGGCAACACGGCCAGAGGGATGCCGATGTTCAGGTAGCCGATGAAGGTGAACAGGACGATGGAGACGACTTGCCCAGTGACGGCAAGGGACGTGGGACTGCGTGGTGGCATTGGGGATCCGTTGCTGCGGTAAGGATGGCGTTGTGTGCCGCCATCTTAACCACAGCAAGGGTATTTGCGGGCGCAGCTGTCAGCCTGTAGTCAGTGGGTGTAATCGAGCATCCAGGTCACACTGAACTCGGCTTGCAAGTAATCCAGCCGCAAGCGCAGCAGGACAAAGCCGGCCCATCGGGTGAACATGGACGAATGCAGCAGGGCGTCGAGCGCTTGAGCGGCTGGCGCATTTCTGCCTCTTTGCGTTAGGAGGCACGAGTCTGTGTGGGAGAGGGGCGGGGCAGGTGGTAGTGGGTTGTTACAACGTTGATTTTAGACGGTGTGAAAACGTGATGACGGGGGTAGCCCGCAGGTCAGCCGTTTTCACACAGTCGGGGATGCGCAGTTATTCCTGGTCAGCGCTGGATTGATCGTCACCATCCTGCTCGGCGGCAGCTGCCGGTTCGGCGTGAACGGTCACGGATGGCTCTTCTGGGTTCAGGCTTGGGAAGGGAAGATTCGGGATTTCATGCATCTCGTCGTTCCTCGCAAGTGTGAGTGAAAAGTCTGCGCCAGGCGCGTTTGTAGCTTCAAAAAGCTCGGGCAGGATACACAAGTCTGGATGACAGTTTGGTTTTTTTCCCGGTCGTTTGTCGGTTTTGCGGGCGAACAGCGCACATATGCCCCATGAAAAAAAGGGCCTCTGGCCCCTTCCTTCTGGTGTTTACTTCCGGCCTTCAGCCGTTTCCGCCACCTTGTCAGTGCGTGCACACATGATGAAGTCGTTGCGGTGCAGGCCTTTGATCGAGTGGCTCCACCAGGTCACGGTGACCTTGCCCCATTCAGTCAGCAGCCCTGGGTGGTGGCCTTCGGCTTCGGCGATTTCGCCCACGGCATTGGTGAACGCCAAGGCGTGCTTGAAGTTCTTGAACAGGAACACGCGCTCCAGCTCCATGTGGCCGTCACGTACTTCGATGTTCCAGTCCGGGATTTCGCGGATCAGCTCGGCCAGCTCTTCGTCGGTGACTTTCGGCGCATCGGCGCGGCAGGCTTCGCAATGGGCTTGGTTCAAGGCATTCATGAGGTGTTTTCCGGTTCGAGTTGTTATCGGCAAGGTCGCTCAGGCAGCGACCTTGGGTGGAAACTTCGGTGCATGCAGACCCAGCTGCATGGCTTTATGGACCATGCCCATGATGTCCTCGTGGGCCAGGTCGAACAGGCGCTTCATGTTCGGCAGTACGAAATACACCGGTTGCAGAATGTCGATGCGGTAGGGTGTACGCATGGCCTCGATCGGGTCGAAGGCCTGGTGCTCAGGCTCGTCAGACAGACTGTAGACGGTCTCTTTCGGCGACGAGAGGATGCCACCACCATAGATTTTGCGGCCTTGCGCGGTTTCCATCAGGCCAAACTCGATGGTCATCCAGTACAAGCGTGCCAGGTACACACGTTGTTCCTTGGTCGCGGCCAGGCCGAGCTTGCCGTAGGTGTGGGTGAATTCGGCGAACCAGGGATTGGTCAGCAGCGGGCAGTGGCCGAAGATCTCGTGGAAGATATCCGGCTCTTGCAGGTAGTCCAGCTCTTCCGGGGTGCGGATGAAGGTGGCGACCGGAAAGCGCTTGCTGGCCAGCAATTCGAAGAAGGTCTGGAAGGGGATCAGCGCCGGAACCCGGGCAACCTGCCAGCCGGTGGTGGCACCCAGCACCTTGTTGATCTCGCCCAGTTGCGGAATGCGGTCATGCGGCAATTTCAGCTGGTCGATGCCGTCCAGGTATTCCTGGCACGCACGGCCTTCGATCACTTTCAGCTGGCGGGTGATCAGGGTGTTCCACACCGCATGCTCTTGCTGCGGGTAATCGATAAAACCATGCGCATCGGGCTCGCGTGCCACGTATTGCGTCTGTTTCATGAGGCTCTCCTGGTGAGGGCTTTTCTTGTTATGTGCAGGACATGCCTAAAGGAATATCCCTTCGCCAGAGGTTTTGCACGGGGGCGCGGATCGGCCGCGGAGTGTGCCGACGTCGGTTTTCGTAACGATAATTTTACAAAACTCGGCAAGTGTCGGAAAATTCGAGGCATCTGGCTGGCGGAAACACAGTTTTTGTCAGCTTATCTTTACGACTTTTCCGCGCTGTGTTGAAAAACATCAGCGCTTCGAGAGCCCTCATGCGTATCAAAGTCCATTGCCAGAACCGCATTGGCATCCTGCGCGACATCCTCAACCTGCTGGTGGAGTACGGCATCAACGTACTGCGCGGCGAGGTGGGCGGTGATCATGGCAACGCCATCTACCTGCACTGCCCGAACCTGATCAACCTGCAATTTCAGGCCCTGCGGCCGAAGTTCGAGGCCATTGCCGGGGTATTCGGCGTTAAGCGTGTGGGCCTGATGCCCAGCGAACGCCGGCACATGGAGCTGAATGCGTTGCTGGGGGCGCTGGACTTCCCGGTGCTGTCGATCGACATGGGCGGCAGCATCGTTGCGGCCAACCGTGCAGCCGCGCAGTTGCTTGGCGTGCGGGTTGATGAGGTGCCGGGCATGCCGCTGGCGCGCTACGTAGAAGACTTCGATCTTCCGGAGCTGGTGCGGGCCAACAAGTCGCGCATCAACGGCTTGCGCATCAAAGTCAAAGGTGATGTGTTTCTGGCCGATATCGCACCGCTGCAGTCCGAACACGATGACAGCGAGGCGCTGGCCGGCGCGGTGCTTACCCTGCACCGTGCCGACCGGATCGGCGAGCGTATCTACAATGTGCGCAAGCAAGAGCTGCGTGGCTTCGACAGCATCTTCCAGAGCTCGCGGGTGATGGCTGCCGTGGTGCGTGAAGCGCGGCGCATGGCGCCGCTGGATGCACCGTTGCTGATCGAGGGCGAAACCGGAACCGGCAAGGAGTTGCTGGCGCGTGCCTGCCACCTGGCCAGCCCGCGTGGGCAGTCGCCGCTGATGGCGCTCAACTGCGCCGGGCTGCCCGAGTCGATGGCCGAGACTGAGCTGTTCGGTTACGGCCCCGGGGCATTCGAAGGGGCACGGGCCGAAGGCAAGCTGGGGCTGCTGGAGTTGACTGCAGGCGGCACGCTGTTCCTTGACGGGGTAGGGGAGATGAGCCCGCGCTTGCAGGTAAAGCTGCTGCGCTTTCTGCAGGACGGCTGCTTCCGTCGGGTAGGTAGCGATGAAGAGGTCTACCTGGATGTGCGGGTGATTTGTGCAACCCAGGTCGATTTGTCCGAGTTGTGTGCCCGTGGCGAGTTTCGCCAGGACCTGTATCACCGGCTCAATGTACTGTCGCTGCACATTCCGCCTTTGCGCGAATGCATGGATGGTCTGGAGGGGTTGGTGCAGCATTTTCTCGATCAGGCCAGTCGGCAGATTGGCTGCGCCATGCCGCGCCTGGCACCGGCGGCAATGGACAAACTTGGGCAGTATCACTGGCCAGGTAATGTAAGGCAGTTGGAAAACGTTTTGTTCCAGGCGGTTTCGTTATGTGACGGCGGCGTGGTTAAAAGCGAGCATATTCGTTTGCCGGATTATGGCGTGCGGCAACCGTTGGGCGAGTTTTCGCTGGAAGGGGATCTTTCGCAGATAGTCGGGCGCTTTGAAAAGGCGGTGCTGGAAAGTTTGATGGGGGAGTTTCCCAGTAGTCGGGCCTTGGGCAAAAGACTGGGTGTTTCGCACACGACAATTGCCAACAAGTTGAGGGATTACTCGCTTAACAAGTCGGCGGATTAGTTGTTGGTCAAAGAACCTGGGACTGCGTTGCAGTCCTTTCGCGACACAAGGCCGCTCCCACAGGTAATACGCTGTGCTCTGGCTGAGCGCATTATCTGTGGGAGCGGCCTTGTGTCGCGATAGGGGCCCGCAGGGCCCCCGATTCCAAGGTATCAGCCGTTGGAGCAGCCGTTCCCCATCACGCGGTATTCGAGAATGTGCTTCTGGCCCTGGGAGTCCTCGTAGGTCATGCGGGCCGGCACGACTTCGCACACATTGGGCACTTCGCTCATGGAAATAACGCGGGCAATGTCCAGGTGCTGCGAGTAACTGTACTGTTCAACCGGAATCTGCTCGGCATCTTTGGCTTCGCCGGCCATTGCCGCGCCGCAAAGACTGCCAAGTACCAATACCAGTAAAGCTTTCATTTTCTATTTACCTGTCTAAGGTCGTGAGGGGGCACGCGGCGCTTATGGCGCCGCGAGTATTGCTAGTTTTAACTATCGGGATTAGATGGAGATTAACGCTTGCCTTCGTGGGGGCTGTTACCAGTTGTTAATCGCCTTGCCGTTGCTGGCGAGGTGAATTTTATGGCGCTGGCCAAGGCCGAAACAGTGGGTGTTTTGATAAAGTGTTTTGACAGAATCTGTAACAATCCTGTGGCAAACCCCTCGTTTTTTCGTCGGCAAGGCTGTAATGCCCGCGCCAGAGCGTTTTGCCGGAACGGGTGTACCAAATTACTACCAACGTCGAATGGCTTTTGTCGCTCTGGTACAGTTACAAACGGTTCCATACAAAAACAACTATTACACCGAGGTAACACAGATGAGTGCGGCTCCACTGTATCCCGTTCGTCCCGAGGTTGCGGCCACTACCCTGACCGACGAGGCCACCTACAAGGCCATGTACCAGCAATCGGTGATCAACCCGGACGGCTTCTGGCGCGAGCAGGCCCAGCGTATCGACTGGATCAAGCCGTTCACCAAGGTCAAGCAGACCTCCTTCGACGACCACCATGTCGATATCAAATGGTTCGCCGACGGCACTCTGAACGTTTCCTCCAACTGCCTGGACCGCCACCTTGAAGAGCGCGGTGACCAGTTGGCCATCATCTGGGAAGGTGACGACCCTTCCGAGCACCGCAACATCACTTACCGCGAGTTGCACGAGCAGGTCTGCAAGTTCGCCAACGCCCTGCGTGGCCAGGATGTGCACCGCGGTGACGTGGTCACCATCTATATGCCGATGATCCCCGAAGCGGTGGTCGCCATGCTGGCCTGTGCACGCATTGGTGCGATTCACTCGGTGGTGTTCGGTGGCTTCTCGCCCGAGGCGCTGGCTGGCCGTATCATCGACTGCAAATCCAAGGTGGTGATCACTGCCGACGAAGGCGTGCGTGGTGGCCGCCGTACCCCGCTCAAGGCCAACGTCGACCTGGCGCTGACCAACCCTGAAACCAGCAGCGTGCAGAAAATCATCGTGTGCAAGCGCACCGGTGGCGACATTGCCTGGCACCAGCACCGCGACATCTGGTACGAAGACCTGATGAAAGTGGCCTCCAGCCACTGCGCCCCCAAAGAAATGGGTGCTGAAGAGGCGCTGTTCATCCTTTATACCTCCGGCTCCACCGGCAAGCCGAAGGGCGTGCTGCACACCACAGGCGGTTACCTGGTTTACGCCGCGCTGACCCATGAACGGGTGTTCGATTACCGTCCGGGCGAGGTGTACTGGTGCACCGCCGACGTCGGTTGGGTCACAGGCCACAGCTATATCGTCTACGGCCCGCTGGCCAACGGCGCCACCACCTTGCTGTTCGAAGGCGTGCCCAACTACCCGGACATTACCCGCGTATCGAAGATCGTCGACAAGCACAAGGTCAACATCCTCTACACAGCGCCAACTGCCATTCGCGCCATGATGGCCGAAGGGCAGGCAGCTGTTGAAGGCGCCGACGGTTCCAGCCTGCGTCTGCTGGGGTCGGTGGGTGAGCCGATCAACCCTGAGGCCTGGAACTGGTACTACAAGACCGTCGGCAAGGAGCGTTGCCCGATCGTCGACACCTGGTGGCAGACCGAGACCGGCGGCATTCTGATCAGCCCGCTGCCTGGTGCCACCGGCCTCAAGCCGGGTTCGGCAACCCGCCCGTTCTTCGGTGTGGTGCCTGCCCTGGTCGATAACCTGGGCAACCTGATCGACGGTGCTGCCGAAGGCAACCTGGTAATCCTCGACTCCTGGCCGGGTCAGTCGCGTTCGCTGTACGGCGACCATGACCGCTTCGTCGACACCTACTTCAAGACCTTCCGTGGCATGTACTTCACTGGCGACGGTGCGCGCCGCGACGAGGACGGTTACTACTGGATCACCGGCCGTGTGGATGACGTGCTCAACGTGTCCGGCCACCGCATGGGCACTGCCGAAATCGAAAGCGCCATGGTCGCGCACTCGAAGGTTGCCGAGGCTGCAGTGGTTGGCGTGCCGCATGACATCAAAGGGCAGGGCATTTATGTGTATGTCACCCTCAATGCCGGCATCGAGGCCAGCGAGCAATTGCGCCTGGAGCTGAAGAACTGGGTGCGCAAGGAGATCGGCCCGATTGCTTCGCCGGATGTGATCCAGTGGGCGCCGGGGCTGCCGAAGACCCGCTCGGGCAAGATCATGCGCCGCATCCTGCGCAAGATCGCCACCGGTGAGTACGACGCCCTGGGCGATATCTCGACCTTGGCTGACCCGGGTGTGGTACAGCACCTGATCGATACCCACAAGGCGATGAACCTGGCTTCGGCGTAAACCCTTCCCGGCAATACCCCCTGCAGGAGCGGGCTTGCCCGCGAATGCGTCAGTTCAGGCTAAGCTGTCCCCTGACCTCACGCATTCGCGGGCAAGCCCGCTTTTGCATTGTTACCCGACAATCATCGGTTACTGTTCTGTCACCGGCCCCGCACAGGTTCGGGGCGCCAGGAAACAATTCCGGCCCGTTTCGGTGCATCGGAGTCAGCATTTTGTGCATCAAGGCACGCTGCACTTGCCGTCGTACAAGGCTTTGCCAATAATAGGCCCAGGAATTGCTAGGTCTATAGGTTCTATTTCTTGCGCCATTGCATATTCTGCACTGGCTGTCAACATCGCCCGCGGCGGTTTCAGGCGCTTCTATAAGTAGTTGTCGCTTTGAAGAAATATCGACTACCGGGCTGTCGTTAAAATGCCACTCACTCGCTCGTGGTATGCGGCCTTGGTCGAACCCTGCGCGGCTCGCGTTGTACTCATTCGCATATCGGGCAGCTGTTACCTGCCTTGTATTGCCCCGTACCGATGGAGTTACCTGATGAAGAAGCTCGCACTGCTTGGCGCCCTGGCGCTGTCTGTGTTTTCCCTGGTGTCGCAGGCTGCTGAAAAACCGCTGAAAATCGGCATCGAAGCTGCCTACCCACCCTTCGCCTTCAAGCAACCTGACGGCAGCATTGCCGGCTTTGACTACGATATCGGCAACGCGCTGTGCGAAGAGATGAAAACCAAGTGTACCTGGGTCGAGCAGGAGTTCGACGGCCTGATCCCGGCGCTGAAAGTGCGCAAGATCGACGCCATCCTGTCGTCCATGTCGATCACCGATGACCGCAAGAAGTCGGTCGACTTCACCAAGCGCTACTACCTGACTCCGGCGCGCCTGGTCATGAAGGACGGCACCACCGTCAGCGACAGCCTGGACGAACTGAAAGGCAAGAAGATCGGCGTGCAGCGCGGCTCCATTCACGACCGCTTCGCCAAGGAAGTGCTGGGCGCCAAGGGTGCCACCGTGGTGCCTTACGGCACCCAGAACGAAATCTACCTGGACGTTGCAGCTGGCCGCCTCGACGGCACTGTGGCTGACGCCACCCTGCTGGAAGATGGCTTCCTCAAGACTGACGCCGGCAAGGGCTTCGCGTTCGTAGGCCCGGCCTTCACCGACGCCAAGTACTTCGGTGACGGTATCGGTATTGCCGTACGCAAGGGTGACAAGGCCAATGTCGACCGCATCAACGCGGCGATCGACGCCATTCGTGCCAACGGCAAGTACAAAGAAATCGAAAGCAAGTACTTCAATTTCGACATCTACGGTCCAGACTCGAAGTAAGACGTCGGGTTTCACCTGTGCAATGGTGCAAACAGCAGAGGCTCTGAGGTTTGCACCATTTTTCATTCTCTAGGTCGAGGACCTCATCATGTTGAAAGGCTACGGGGCAGTCATCCTCGACGGGGCGTGGCTGACGCTACAGCTCGCCCTGTCGTCGATGGCCCTGGCCATCGTGCTCGGCCTGATCGGTGTGGCGCTGCGTTTGTCGCCAGTGCGCTGGTTGGCCTGGCTGGGCGATCTGTATTCCACGGTGATCCGTGGTATTCCGGACCTGGTCCTGATCCTGCTGATCTTCTACGGCGGGCAAGACATCATCAACCGGGTGGCGCCGCTGCTCGGCTATGAAGACTATATCGATCTGAATCCGCTGATTGCGGGTATCGGTACCCTGGGCTTCATCTTTGGCGCCTACCTCTCGGAAACCTTCCGCGGGGCCTTCCTGGGCATTCCCAAGGGCCAGGCCGAGGCGGGCGTGGCGTATGGCATGAGCCCTCGCCAGGTGTTCTTCCGTATCCAGGTGCCGCAAATGATTCGCCTGGCCATTCCGGGCTTCACCAACAACTGGCTGGTGCTGACCAAGGCTACTGCGCTGATTTCGGTCGTCGGTCTGCAGGACATGATGTTCAAGGCCAAGCAGGCGGCTGACGCCACCCGCGAACCCTTCACCTTCTTCCTGGCAGTGGCGGCGCTGTACCTGGTGCTGACCAGTGTTTCGCTGTTGGCCCTGAAGTATCTGGAGCGCCGCTACTCGGTGGGCGTCAAGGTGGCTGAACTATGATCTTCGACTACAACGTCGTGTGGGAAGCGCTGCCGATGTACTTCGGCGGCCTGCTGACCACCCTGAAACTGCTGGCGATTTCGCTTTTCTTCGGCCTGTTGGCAGCCATTCCGCTGGGCCTGATGCGGGTATCCAGGCAGCCGGTGGTCAACCTTGCTGCATGGCTGTACACCTACGTCATCCGTGGCACGCCGATGCTGGTGCAGCTGTTCCTGATCTACTACGGCCTGGCCCAGTTCGAGGCAGTGCGCGAGAGTATCTTCTGGCCGCTGCTGTCCAGCGCTACCTTCTGCGCCTGCCTGGCGTTCGGCATCAATACCAGTGCCTACACCGCCGAAATCATTGCCGGCAGCCTCAAGGCGACGCCGCATGGCGAGATCGAAGCTGCCAAGGCCATGGGAATGTCGCGCATGAAAATGTACCGCCGCATCCTGCTGCCTTCGGCACTGCGTCGGGCACTGCCGCAGTACAGCAATGAAGTGATCATGATGCTGCAGACCACCAGCCTGGCGTCGATCGTCACCCTGATCGACATCACCGGTGCTGCGCGCACGGTCAATGCCCAGTACTACCTGCCTTTCGAGGCCTATATCACGGCGGGCGTGTTCTACCTGTGCCTGACCTTCATCCTGGTGCGCCTGTTCAAGATGGCCGAACGCCGCTGGCTCGGCTACCTGGCGCCGCGCAAGCACTGACCGCTTTGTGAGAATCGACAGCATGTACAAACTCGAAGTCCAAGACCTGCACAAGCGCTACGGCAGCCACGAAGTGCTCAAGGGCGTGTCGCTGGCGGCCAAGGCCGGCGACGTCATCAGCATCATCGGCTCCAGCGGTTCGGGCAAGTCGACCTTCCTGCGCTGCATCAACCTGCTGGAGCAGCCGCACGCTGGCAAGATCCTGCTCAACAACGAAGAACTGAAGCTGGTCCCCGGCAAGGATGGTGCGTTGAAGGCCGCCGACCCGCGTCAATTGCAACGCATGCGTTCGCGCCTGTCGATGGTGTTCCAGCACTTCAACCTGTGGTCGCACATGACTGCGCTTGAGAACATCATCGAAGCGCCCGTGCACGTGCTGGGCGTGAACAAGAAGGAAGCCCTGGAAAAGGCCGAGCACTACCTGGCCAAGGTGGGTGTTGCCCATCGCAAGGATGCCTTCCCCGGGCATATGTCGGGGGGTGAGCAACAGCGTGTGGCAATTGCCCGGGCGCTGGCCATGGAACCGGAGGTCATGCTGTTCGACGAGCCGACCTCGGCACTTGACCCTGAGCTGGTGGGTGATGTGCTGAAGGTGATGCAGGCGCTGGCCCAGGAAGGTCGGACCATGGTAGTGGTGACCCACGAAATGGGCTTTGCCCGCGAGGTGTCCAACCAGTTGGTGTTCCTGCACAAAGGCCTGGTGGAAGAAACCGGCTGCCCACGTGAAGTGCTGGCCAACCCGCAGTCGGAGCGCCTGCAGCAGTTCCTCTCCGGCAGCCTGAAGTAAAAGCTGCATTTTTGCACCAGAATAGGGCATGCTGCGCGGCGAGCGCAGCCTGACCCGGCGCACAGACTCGAACGACCTCAGGTTTCGGACCGTACCCTATGACCACCCAGCGAATCGGTTTTCTCATCTGGCCCAGCACCAGGCCTTTGACCCTGGCGTTGGCCGAGGAAGTGTTGCTGGTGGCGCAGCGTGTGCATCCGGATGTGGTCTACGAGTTGGTCTTCCTGCAGGCCGAGCCTGCGCAGGAAGGCGCCTGGCGGCTGCCGGGCGAGCCGTGGACCGGCCGCCTGGAGGGCTGCCACAAGCTCTTTCTGCTGGCCGACGAGCCGCCTGCGGCGATGGGGGCTGCCTTTTCAGCGGCGCTCAAGCAACTGGCGCGCAGTGGTTGCCTGATCGGTGGCCTGTCGGCCGGGGTGTATCCGCTGGCAATGCTGGGCCTGCTCGATGGGTACCGGGCAGCCGTGCACTGGCGCTGGCAGGATGACTTTGCCGAACGCTTCCCCAAGGTGATTGCCACCAGCCACCTGTTCGACTGGGATCGCGACCGACTGACCGCCTGCGGCGGTATGGCCGTGACCGACCTGCTGCTGGCGGTGCTGGCGCGCGATCACGGGGCGGAGCTGGCCGGGGCAGTGTCGGAAGAGCTGGTGGTAGAGCGCATCCGCGAGGGTGGCGAGCGCCAGCGTATTCCGCTGCAGAACCGCCTGGGCTCGAGTCACCCCAAGCTGACTCAGGCCGTGTTGCTGATGGAAGCCAACATCGAAGAGCCGCTGACCACCGACGAAATCGCCCAGCATGTGTGTGTGTCGCGTCGGCAGTTGGAGCGTATCTTCAAGCAGTACCTGAACCGCGTGCCCAGCCAGTACTACCTGGAGTTGCGGTTGAACAAGGCGCGGCAGATGCTGATGCAGACCAGCAAGTCGATCATCCAGATCGGGCTGTCCTGTGGCTTCTCCTCGGGGCCGCATTTTTCCAGTGCCTACCGTAATTTCTTTGGTGCAACGCCGCGGGAAGACCGCAATCAGCGTCGCAGCAGCAGCCCGTTTGAATTGAGCTCGGCGCCGGCTGAAAAGGGCTGAGATTTCGGGTGGGTTCGGGGTGTATGCCTTGGGGTTGGTGTTGGGGCGCAAATCGAGCGCCGCCCACGCGGCGCTCGATCTCCCCGTCAACACATCAACATCGCCGTACATCCTGCCCCCTCACAATCCTGTGTGAGCACCCGTTCACCCAGCCCCCTCTCTCCCGTACACTGCGCGATTGCGACAGTGTTTGTCGCATTGCCGAAAGCCTTGTCAAAACTGGGTTTTGCGCTGTAACAAGTTGTCGCTTGGCCGCAAGGACAGGCGCGGATCAGTCCTTACAATCCCCCCATCGCTCGCCACTTCCAGGCCAGCGTTCCTCTTCAGGAGACTCAGATGTCCGTTGAGCAAGCCCCGGTGCAACGTGCCGATTTCGACCAGGTGATGGTCCCCAACTATTCTCCGGCGGCCTTCATTCCTGTGCGAGGCGAGGGTTCCCGTGTCTGGGACCAGTCGGGTCGCGAGCTGATCGACTTTGCCGGCGGCATCGCGGTCAATGCCCTGGGCCATTGCCACCCGGCACTGGTCAAGGCCCTGACTGAACAGGCCAACACCCTCTGGCACGTCTCCAACGTGTTCACCAACGAGCCGGCCCTGCGCCTGGCCCACAAGCTGGTGGACGCCACCTTTGCCGACCGCGCGTTTTTCTGCAACTCCGGCGCCGAGTCCAACGAGGCCGCTTTCAAGCTGGCCCGTCGTGTGGCGCATGACCGCTTCGGTCCGCAAAAGCACGAAATCATCGCCACCGTGAACAGCTTCCACGGTCGCACCCTGTTTACCGTCAGCGTGGGTGGCCAGCCGAAGTACTCCGATGGCTTTGGCCCGAAGATCACCGGTATCAGCCATGTGCCGTACAACGACCTGGAAGCGTTGAAGGCACAGATTTCCGACAAGACCTGTGCCGTGGTGATCGAGCCGATCCAGGGCGAGAGCGGCGTGGTGCCGGCCGACAAGGCCTACCTGGAAGGCGCGCGCAAGCTGTGTGACGAGCACAACGCTCTGCTGATCTTCGACGAAGTGCAGACGGGCGTGGGCCGTACCGGCTCGCTGTATGCCTACCAGCACTACGGCGTGATCCCGGACATTCTGACCAGTGCCAAGAGCCTGGGCGGCGGTTTCCCGATTGGCGCCATGCTGACCACCACCGAGCTGGCCAAGCACCTGGCCGTTGGCACCCACGGCACCACCTATGGCGGCAACCCGCTGGGTTGCGCCGTTGCCTGCGCGGTGCTGGACGTGGTCAACACCCCGGAAACCCTGGCCGGTATCAAGGCTAAGCACGAGCGCTTCAAAACCCGCCTGGAACAGATCGGCCAGCAGTACAACCTGTTCAGCCAGGTGCGTGGTGTCGGCTTGCTGCTGGGCTGTGTCTTGACCGAGGCCTGGAAAGGCAAGGCCAAGGACGTGCTCAATGCTGCCGAGAAAGAAGGCGTGATGGTGCTGCAGGCCGGCCCGGACGTGGTCCGCTTCGCGCCAAGCCTGGTGGTTGAAGACGCCGACATCGACGAAGGCCTGGACCGCTTCGAACGCGCTGTGGCCACACTGACCAAAGGCTGATCCGCCAGCGGTCCTTTCGCCGGCCCTGGCGCAGCCTCAGCCCGAGGCTGATCCGGGTCGGCGATACCCGATTCCAGTGCAGGTGCCTGGGTGCCTGCCGTTTTTCCGTGCCGACGTGAATGGCCCGTATTCCAAAGGAGTGACACCATGCTGGTGATGCGCCCCGCGCAAATGGCTGATCTGAACGACGTGCAGCGCATGGCTGCAGACAGCCCCATTGGTGTCACCTCGCTGCCGGACGACACTGCTCGTCTGGGCGACAAGATTGCCGCCTCTGAGACATCCTTCGCCGCCGAGGTCAGCTTCAACGGTGAAGAGAGTTACTTTTTCGTGCTCGAAGACAGTGAAACAGGCAAGTTGGCCGGCTGCTCGGCCATTGTCGCTTCGGCCGGCTACTCCGAGCCGTTCTACAGTTTTCGTAACGAAACATTCGTGCACGCCTCACGCGAGCTGAAGATACACAACAAGATCCATGTGCTGTCGCTGTGTCACGATCTGACCGGCAACAGCCTGCTGACCAGTTTCTATGTGGCGCCGGAGCTGGTGAACAGTGGCTGGGCCGAGCTCAACTCGCGCGGCCGGCTGCTGTTCATGGCTGCGCACCCGGAGCGCTTTGCCGATTCGGTGGTGACCGAGATCGTCGGCTTCAGCGACGAGCAGGGTGAATCGCCGTTCTGGGATGCCATCGGCCGCAACTTCTTCGACCTCAACTATGCCGACGCCGAGCGCCTGTGCGGCCTGAAGAGCCGTACCTTTCTCGCCGAGCTGATGCCGCATTACCCGATCTACGTGCCGTTGTTGCCAGACCTGGCGCAGGAAGCCATGGGCCAGGTACATCCGCGGGCGCAGATCACCTTCGACATACTCATGCGCGAAGGCTTCGAGACCGAGCACTACATCGACATCTTCGACGGCGGCCCGACCCTGCATGCGCGCACCTCTGGCATCCGCTCGATCGCCCAGAGCCGGGTGGTGCCGGTGAAGATCGAAGAGGCCCCGGTCAAAGGCGGGCGCCCGTACCTGGTGTGCAACGGCCTGTTGCAGGACTACCGCGCGGTGTTGCTGGACCTGGACTGGGTGCCTGGCAAGCCGGTCAGCCTGAGCGTGGCAGCAGCCGACGCGCTGGGCGTGGGTGAGGGCGCCAGCGTGCGCCTGGTCGCGGTTTGAGGTCTGGCAACAGACGTTTCGGGCTTGATGCGTTAGCAGAGTTTCGCGCCGGCCGATGCCGTCGCACAAGGAGATAGCATGATCGTTCGTCCTGTACGCAGCAGCGATTTGCCTGCGTTGATCGAATTGGCACGCAGCACCGGCACCACCGGGCTGACCACGCTGCCGGCCAACGAAGAGCGCCTGGGGCATCGCGTTGGTTGGGCGGAAAAAAGCTTTCGTGGCGAAGCCGAGCGTGGCGACACCGATTACCTGTTCGTGCTGGAAAACGACGAAGGCCTGGTGGTGGGCATCAGTGCCATCGCCGGCGCCGTCGGCCTGCGTGAGCCCTGGTACAACTACCGGGTCGGCCTGACTGTCAGCGCCTCGCAGGAGCTGAAGATCTACCGCGAAATCCCGACGCTGTTCCTGGCCAACGACCTGACCGGCAACTCAGAGCTGTGCTCGCTGTTCCTGCGCAGCGACTACCGCTCGGGCCTCAATGGCCGCCTGCTGTCGCGCGCGCGCATGCTGTTCATTGCCGAGTTCCCCGAGCTGTTCGGCAAGAAGATCATTGCCGAAATGCGCGGCATGTCTGACGAGCAGGGCCGTTCGCCGTTCTGGGAAAGCCTGGGCCGGCATTTCTTCAAGATGGAGTTCAGCCAGGCCGACTACCTCACCGGCGTGGGCAACAAGTCGTTCATCGCCGAACTGATGCCCAAGTTCCCGCTGTACACCTGCTTCCTGTCCGAAGCGGCGCGCAGTGTGATCGGCCGTGTGCACAAAGACACCGAGCCGGCGCTGGCCATGCTCAAGCAGGAAGGCTTCAACTACCAGGGCTACGTCGACATCTTCGATGCCGGCCCGGCCATCGAGTGTGACACTGCCAAGATCCGCGCCGTACGCGAGAGCCAGACCCTGGTGCTGGCGGTAGGTACGCCAGGCGATGACGCGACCCCTTTCATCATCCACAACCGCAAGCGCGACGACTGTCGCATCACTGCCGCACCTGCACGGTTGGCCGCCGGCACCCTGGTGGTCGACCCGTTGACCGCCAAACGCCTGCGCATGGGCGTTGGCGACAATGTCCGCGCGGTGCCGCTGTCGGCCAGCCGGGAGGCCCATTAAATGACCACGCATTACATCGCAGGCAATTGGCAGGCCGGCCAGGGCGAAACCCTGCAGTCGCTCAACCCGGTGACCCAGGCCGTGATCTGGCAAGGGCAGGGCGCTGACGCCAGCCAGGTCGACGCCGCCGTGCAGGCCGCGCGGCAGGCCTTTCCGGCCTGGGCGCAATTGAGCCTGGAGGCACGTATCGATGTGCTGGAGAAGTTTGCCGCGCAGCTGAAAGTGCATGCCGAGGCCATGGCCCAGTGCATTGGCGAGGAAACCGGGAAGCCGCTGTGGGAATCTGCGACTGAAGTCACCAGCATGATCAACAAGGTGGCGATTTCGGTACAGAGCTACCGCGAGCGCACCGGCGAAAAGAGTGGTCCTCTGGCCGATGCCACGGCTGTTCTGCGGCACAAGCCTCACGGCGTCGTGGCGGTGTTCGGCCCTTACAACTTCCCCGGGCACCTGCCCAATGGCCATATCGTGCCGGCGCTGCTGGCAGGCAACTGCGTGGTGTTCAAGCCCAGCGAGCTGACCCCCAAGGTCGCTGAGCTTACCGTCAACTGCTGGATTGCTGCCGGCCTGCCGGCGGGTGTGCTGAACCTGGTGCAGGGCGCACGCGAAACCGGTGTGGCGCTGGCCGCCAACCCAGGTATCGATGGCCTGTTCTTCACCGGCTCCAGCCGCACCGGCAACCTGTTGCATCAACAGTTCGCAGGCCGCCCAGACAAGATTCTGGCCCTGGAAATGGGGGGTAACAACCCGCTCGTGGTGGACGAGGTCAAGGACCTCGACGCGGCGGTGTATACCATTATCCAGTCGGCGTTCATTTCCGCCGGCCAACGCTGCACTTGCGCGCGGCGCCTGCTGGTGCCGCAAGGCGCCTGGGGCGATGCACTGATCGCGCGCCTGGTCGAGGTGTGCAAAACCATCACGGTGGGGGCGTTCGATGAACAGCCGGCGCCTTTCATGGGCTCGGTGATTTCGCTGCAGGCGGCTCGGGCGCTGCTAGCCGCCCAGGTTGAACTGGCCGCCAAAGGTGGCGTGAAACTGCTGGAAATGACTCAGCCGCAGGCCGATGCTGCACTGCTGACCCCGGGCATTGTCGATGTCACTGCCGTGGCTGACCGCCCGGACGAAGAGTTTTTCGGCCCGCTGTTGCAGGTGATCCGCTACGCCGACTTCGATGCCGCCATCGATGAAGCCAATAACACCCAGTATGGCCTGGCCGCCGGCTTATTGTCTGATTCGCGAGCCCGCTACCAGTACTTCTGGCTGCGCAGTCGCGCAGGCATCGTCAACTGGAACAAACAGCTGACAGGGGCTGCCAGCAGCGCGCCGTTCGGTGGCGTGGGAGCCAGTGGCAACCATCGCGCCAGTGCCTATTACGCAGCCGACTACTGCGCTTACCCCGTGGCTTCGCTGGAGACCGCCAGCCTTGCCTTGCCGGCGACCCTGACGCCGGGCGTCACCCTATAACAACAGGTCACGGAGCCTAGCCGATGAAATCCTATGAAGTGAATTTTGATGGCCTGGTGGGGCCTACCCACAACTATGGCGGCCTGTCTTACGGTAACGTGGCTTCGCAGAGCAATAGCCAGCAGGCGTCCAACCCGCGTGAGGCCGCGCGCCAGGGCCTGGCGAAGATGAAAGCGCTGGCCGACATGGGCTTCAAGCAGGGTGTTCTGGCGCCACAAGAGCGCCCGGACGTGGCGGCGCTGCGCCGCCTGGGGTTCAGTGGCAGCGATGCCGAAGTTATCCAGCGCGCCGCCCGCGAGGCCATGCCGTTGCTGGTGGCCAGTTGCTCGGCCTCGAGCATGTGGGTGGCCAACGCCGCAACAGTCAGCCCGAGTGCCGACACTGCTGACGGTCGCGTGCACTTCACCGCCGCCAACCTCAACTGCAAATATCACCGCAGCATCGAGCACCCGACCACCAGCCGCGTGCTGGGCGCCATGTTCAATGACGAGAAATACTTTGCCCACCACGCCGCGCTGCCTGCCGTGGCACAGTTCGGTGACGAGGGCGCGGCCAACCACACGCGCTTCTGCCGCGCCTATGGCGAGGCTGGCGTGGAGTTCTTTGTCTACGGCCGCAGTGCCTTTGACAGCCGTTACCCGGCGCCACAGAAGTACCCGGCCCGACAAACCCTGGAGGCCTCGCAAGCTGTGGCCCGGCTGCACGGCCTGAGCGATGACGGTGTGGTCTACGCTCAACAGAACCCGGCGGTGATCGACCAGGGTGTGTTCCACAATGATGTGATTTCGGTAGGTAACGGCGAGGTGCTGTTCTACCACGAGGACGCGTTTCTCGAGACCGACGCGGTACTTGGGCAGCTGCGAGCTAAACTGGCCAGCAAGGGTGGCAACTTCCAGGCCATCTGCGTGCCCAGGGCAGCGGTGGCGGTGGAGGACGCGGTGCGTTCCTACCTGTTCAACAGCCAGCTGCTCAGCCGCGAAGATGGTTCGATGCTGTTGGTCGTGCCGGAAGAGTGCCGCAACAACGAGCGGGTCTGGGCCTATCTGGGCCAGCTGACCAGCCAGGGAGGCCCGGTGAAGGAGGTCAAGGTGTTCGACCTCAAGCAAAGCATGCAGAACGGCGGCGGCCCGGCCTGCCTGCGTTTGCGCGTGGCTTTGAAGGAAGCGGAGCTGGCGGCGGTCAACCAAGGCGTTATCATGACGGCCACGCTGTATGACACGCTGCTGCAGTGGGTCGACAGGCACTACCGCGATCGCCTTGGCGAAGCAGACCTGGCTGACCCGCAACTGCTGGTGGAATGCCGTACGGCACTGGACGAATTGACCCAGATCCTGAAGTTGGGCTCGGTGTATCCGTTCCAACGCCAACCTTGAAGAGAGACTCTGTAATGACCGACGCCTTGCGCCTGATCCTCGAAGATGAAGACGGCACCCAGCTGGAAACCTCCTGCACCCGCTTTGCTGTGGTCTGGCAAGGCAAGGAAGTGTGGATTCAGCAGGATGGCCGTGGCCAGTTGCTGATCGGCGTGGATGTCGAGGAAGACGACACCGAGTATGCCAACTTGCTGCTGCGCCCGATGGCCACCAATCTGGTCAGCCTGCAGCTGGAAATGGAACCGGCAGAACTTGGCGAAGACGACGATCACGTTCATGGCCCTGACTGCGGTCACCACCACTAAGGAAGCACCTATGCTCGCCCTTGGCAAATTGCTTGAGCTGACCCTCACCGATCACGAACCGGCCGAGAAGACCCAAGTGACACCCAAGGGCGCGCGTTTGCGATGGCTGGGGGAGGGCGCGCTCGAAGTGCGCCCGGCCGAAAGCGACGATTGCGGGCTGGACTTGCTGTTGTCCGCCGGCATTCATGGCAATGAAACAGCGCCGATCGAATTGCTCGAGCGGCTGCTGCACGGCGTGGCCAACGGCAAGATCAGGCCCAGGGCGCGGGTGCTGTTCCTGTTCGGCAACCCGGCGGCGATCCGCAAGGGCGAGCGCTTTATCGAACAGGACATCAACCGCCTGTTCAATGGCCGCCATGAGCTGTCCAGCGGTTTCGAAGCATTGCGTGCTGCCGAGCTGGAACAGTTCGCCCGGGTGTTCTTCAGCAAACCGGGGCGCAACCGCCTGCATTACGACTTGCATACTGCCATCCGCGGTTCGAAGATCGAGCAATTCGCCTTGTACCCTTATAAAGAGGGGCGCAAGCACTCCCGTCGCGAACTGGCGCGCCTGGCGGCGGCAGGTATGGAGGCGGTGTTGCTGCAAAGCAAGTCGTCCATCACCTTCAGCGCTTTCACCTACGAGCAACTTGAGGCTGAAGCTTTCACCCTGGAGTTGGGCAAGGCCCGTCCGTTCGGCCAGAACGAGCAGGTCAACCTCGACAAGCTCGAAGAGCGGCTGATCCGCATCATCGAGGCTACCGAGCCAGAGGACGAAAGTTCGCTGGATGGCCTGCAGCTGTTCAGTGTTTCCCGCGAAATCATCAAGCACAGCGACAGCTTCCACCTGCACCTGCCGGCGGACATCGAAAACTTCTCCGAGCTGAGCAAGGGTTACCTGCTGGCTGAAGACCTGGCCGAGATGCGCTGGGTGGTCGAGGAGGAGGGTGCGCGCATCATCTTCCCCAACCCCAAGGTCAAGAACGGCTTGCGCGCCGGCATTCTGATCGTGCCGGATTCGGGGCAGCGCCTGGGGTGAGAGCGGTGTCGCCTGTTTCGTGGGTGACCCCGCTCCTACGAGATATGTGCAAGGTCTCAATGTGGTGCCGTGCCCGTAGGAGCGGGTTTACCCGCGAAACAGGCGACACAGTTTCGGATCCTATCCTTGATGAAAACCCTTTAATTCACCGCCTGTTCCATTTTCCCCTCCCTTGAGCGGTAATTGGCTTGCCAGTGGCGAAACACAGGATTTAGCATCCGGTCATGTCGTTTTCGTTTGCATAGCCCGAAAAACCGTCCAAACGATGGCTTCTATCGTATAAACACACTGCATCGAGACTGCAGGACCGATATAATGCGGCCCTTTGCCGTCGTTTCGTCGACGCGTTTGCCCAACAGGGCCGCCGTTTCCGTGGAAGAACCTATGAAAAGCGCAGAAATCCGTGAAGCCTTCCTTCGCTTCTTCGAAGAGCAGGGACATACCCGAGTCGCCTCCAGTTCGCTGATCCCGAACAACGACCCGACCCTGCTGTTCACCAACGCAGGCATGAACCAGTTCAAGGACTGCTTCCTCGGTGCGGAGAAGCGCGCCTACACGCGTGCTGTCAGCAGCCAGAAGTGCGTGCGTGCCGGTGGCAAGCACAACGACCTGGAAAACGTCGGTTACACCGCGCGTCACCACACCTTCTTCGAAATGCTGGGCAACTTCAGCTTCGGCGACTATTTCAAGCGCGACGCCATTACCTTTGCCTGGACCTTCCTGACGTCTGAGCAGTGGCTGAACCTGCCCAAGGAAAAGCTCTGGGTCACCGTCTACGCCACCGACGACGAAGCCTACGACATCTGGACCAAGGAAGTCGGCGTGCCGGCCGAGCGCATGGTGCGCATCGGCGATAACAAGGGCGCCCCGTACGCCTCCGACAACTTCTGGACCATGGGCGATACCGGCCCGTGCGGCCCGTGCACCGAGATTTTCTACGATCACGGCCCGGATATCTGGGGTGGTCCACCCGGCTCGCCAGAAGAAGACGGTGACCGCTACATCGAGATCTGGAACAACGTCTTCATGCAGTTCAACCGCACTGCCGACGGTGTGTTGCACCCGCTGCCAGCGCCGTCGGTGGACACCGGCATGGGCCTGGAGCGTGTCAGCGCCGTGCTGCAGCACGTGCATTCGAACTACGAGATCGACCTGTTCCAGAACCTGCTGGCTGCCGCAGCCAAGGCCATCGGTTGCAGCAATGACGGCCAGGCTTCGCTGAAAGTGGTCGCCGACCACATCCGTTCGTGCGGCTTCCTGATTGCCGACGGCGTGCTGCCGTCCAACGAAGGCCGTGGCTACGTGCTGCGCCGCATCATTCGCCGCGCTTGCCGTCACGGCAACAAGCTGGGCGCCAAGGGCAGCTTCTTCTACCAGATCGTTGCCGCACTGGCCGCTGAAATGGGCGAAGCCTTCCCGGAGCTGAAGAGCCAGCAAGCGCACATCGAGCGCGTGCTCAAGGCCGAAGAAGAGCAGTTCGCCAAGACCCTGGAGCAGGGCCTGCGCATCCTCGAGCAAGACCTGGCCCAGCTGAAAGGCGACGTGGTACCGGGCGACGTGGTGTTCAAGCTGTACGACACCTATGGCTTCCCGATGGACCTGACTGCCGACATCGCTCGTGAGCGTGAGCTGACCATCGACGAAGCCGGCTTCGAGCGTGAAATGGACGCCCAGCGTGAGCGCGCCCGCTCCGCCAGCGCCTTCGGCATGGATTACAACAGCCTGGTCAAGGTCGACAGCGCCACCGAGTTCCTCGGTTACGACGCCACCGAGGGCCAGGGCAAGATCATCGCCCTGTACAAGGACGGCCAATCCGTTGACCAGCTGGGTGAAGGCGAGGAGGGCGTTGTGGTGCTCGACCGCACGCCGTTCTACGCCGAGTCCGGTGGTCAGGTGGGTGATACCGGCTTCTTGCAGGCTGGCGCTGCACGCTTTGACGTGCGCGACACCACCAAGACCGGCGGTGCCTTCCTGCACCACGGCGTGGTGACCAGCGGTGCGCTGGTGATCGGTTCGCCCGTCGAGGCCAAGGTCGATGCCGACGTACAGCACGCCACCTCGTTGAATCACTCCGCTACCCACCTGCTGCACGAAGCATTGCGCCAGGTACTGGGCGAGCATGTACAGCAGAAGGGCTCGCTGGTCGACAGCCAGCGCCTGCGTTTCGACTTCAGCCACTTCGAAGCGGTGAAGCCGGAGCAGATCAAGCAGCTGGAAGACATCGTCAACCGCGAGATTCGCAAGAATACCCCGGTTGAAACCGAACTGACCGACATCGAAACTGCCAAGGCCAAAGGCGCAATGGCGCTGTTCGGCGAGAAATACGGCGACACCGTGCGTGTGCTGAGCATGGGCGGTGATTTTTCGGTGGAATTGTGCGGCGGTATCCACGCCAAGCGCACCGGTGACATCAGCCTGTTCAAGATCATCAGCGAAGGCGGCGTAGCCTCTGGCGTGCGCCGTATCGAAGCCGTAACCGGTGCCGCTGCGCTGGCTTACCTGAACGCTGCCGAAGAGCAGGTCAAGGAAGCCGCACAACTGGTCAAGGGTAACCGCGACAACCTGATCGACAAGCTGTCGGCTGTGCTTGAGCGCAACCGCCAGCTGGAGAAGCAGCTGGAACAGCTGCAGGCCAAGGCCGCCAGCGCCGCCGGGGACGATCTCTCCAACGCGGCCGTTGAGGTCAAGGGTGCCAAGGTCCTCGCCGCCCGCCTGGATGGGCAGGATGGCAAGGCCCTGCTGGCCCTGGTCGATCAGCTGAAGAACAAGCTCGGCCACGCAGTGATCCTGCTGGGCAGCGAGCATGAGGGCAAGGTTGTGCTGGTGGCCGGCGTGACCAAGGACCTCTCCAGCCAACTCAAGGCTGGCGATCTGATGAAACAAGCCGCTGCGGCGGTGGGTGGCAAGGGCGGCGGCCGTCCGGACATGGCCCAGGGTGGTGGCGTCGACGTCGCTGCCCTGGACCAGGCCCTGGCGCTGGCCGTGCCATTCGCAGAGCAGGGACTTTGAGATGAGGGGGTGGAGGGTCTAGTGGCCACACAGGCCACTCCCGTCCACCCCTTCATGTTGGATTGTTTTTTGGGGCCCTGTATGGGCTGAGGCACCATTGAAATGGCGTTGATCGTACAGAAATTTGGCGGCACCTCTGTCGGTTCCATCGAGCGGATCGAGCAGGTAGCCGAAAAGGTCAAGAAACACCGTGAAGCGGGCGACGACCTGGTGGTTGTGCTGTCGGCCATGAGCGGTGAAACCAATCGCCTGATCGACCTGGCCAAGCAGATCACCGATCAGCCGGTTCCTCGTGAACTGGACGTGATCGTGTCGACGGGTGAGCAGGTCACCATTGCCCTGCTGACCATGGCCTTGATCAAGCGTGGTGTGCCAGCGGTGTCCTACACCGGCAACCAGGTGCGTATTCTCACCGACAGCTCGCACAACAAGGCGCGCATTCTGCAAATCGACGACCAGAAGATTCGTGCCGACCTCAAGGAAGGCCGCGTGGTCGTGGTTGCAGGCTTCCAGGGCGTCGACGAGCACGGCAGCATCACTACCCTGGGTCGTGGTGGCTCTGATACCACCGGCGTGGCCCTGGCGGCGGCGCTGAAGGCTGATGAGTGCCAGATCTACACTGATGTTGATGGCGTCTACACCACCGACCCGCGCGTCGTGCCACAGGCCCGTCGCCTGGAGAAGATCACCTTCGAAGAGATGCTGGAAATGGCCAGCCTTGGTTCCAAGGTGCTGCAGATCCGTTCGGTGGAGTTCGCCGGCAAGTACAACGTTCCGCTGCGCGTGCTGCACAGCTTCAAGGAGGGTCCGGGTACCCTCATTACCATTGATGAAGAGGAATCCATGGAACAGCCGATCATTTCCGGTATCGCCTTCAACCGTGATGAAGCAAAGCTGACCATTCGCGGCGTGCCGGATACCCCGGGCGTGGCCTTCAAGATCCTCGGCCCGATCAGCGCTTCGAACATCGAAGTCGACATGATCGTGCAGAACGTTGCGCACGATAACACCACCGACTTCACCTTCACCGTGCACCGCAATGAGTACGAGAAGGCGCAGAGCGTGCTGGAAAACACCGCGCGCGAAATCGGTGCCCGTGAAGTGATCGGCGACACCAAGATCGCCAAGGTCTCGATCGTCGGCGTCGGCATGCGTTCGCACGCCGGTGTTGCCAGCTGCATGTTCGAAGCCCTGGCCAAGGAGAGCATCAACATCCAGATGATCTCCACTTCCGAGATCAAGGTTTCGGTGGTGCTCGAAGAGAAGTACCTGGAGCTGGCCGTACGCGCGCTGCATACCGCGTTCGATCTGGATGCTCCTGCCCGACAGGGCGAGTAAGGCGCTGCCTGGAAGGGCGCGGCTTGCCGCGCCCTTCGCGTTTCTGCTCGCCGCGCAGGTCCTGTCCTGCCTTGTGCGGCGAGTAACCGGGGCCATGGTCGTCGTCCGCGACCCGGGCCCGATATCCAAGACTGTTACCCCTGAATGTTTTGCGTAAGGAGAAAGCTATGTTGATTCTGACTCGTCGGTGCGCCGAGAGCCTGATCATTGGAGACGGCGAGATCACCGTGACGGTGCTTGGCGTCAAAGGCAACCAGGTGCGTATTGGCGTGAGCGCCCCGAAAGAAGTGGCAGTTCACCGCGAGGAAATCTACCTGCGGATCAAGAAGGAGAAGGATGAAGAGCCAAGCCTTTAATTTTTTTGAAGTTTTTTTCAAAAAAAGGGTTGCAAAGGTGAAAGAGGTTCTTTAATATTCGCCTCGTGTTGCGGTGAGGTGGCCGAGTGGCCGAAGGCGCTCCCCTGCTAAGGGAGTATACCTCATAAGGGTATCGGGGGTTCGAATCCCCCCTTCACCGCCATTATTTGCGTAGGGCGCTGTAAACGGTAGGAACGCTAAGTAGTTGTTTTATAACGAAAAGCTTCTTGCAAAAATGTTTCAGCGACCTATAATGCGCGGCAAGACACGGACTCATAGCTCAGCTGGATAGAGTACTCGGCTACGAACCGAGCGGTCGCAGGTTCGAATCCTGCTGAGTCCGCCACTTTTGAAGTGGCTTTGTTTGCAAGGCTGCTTCAATCAACCAGCGGTATCTGGTCTAAAACTGCCAATTGCGGACTCATAGCTCAGCTGGATAGAGTACTCGGCTACGAACCGAGCGGTCGCAGGTTCGAATCCTGCTGAGTCCGCCACTTTCTTGAAGTGGTTCTGCTTGCAAAGCCATTTCAGTCAACCAGCGGTAATCTGGTTTAAAACTGCCAATCGCGGACTCATAGCTCAGCTGGATAGAGTACTCGGCTACGAACCGAGCGGTCGCAGGTTCGAATCCTGCTGAGTCCGCCACTTTCTTGAAGTGGTTCTGCTTGAAAAGCCATTTCAGTAAGCCAGTGGTAACCTGGTCTAAAACTACCATCACGGACTCATAGCTCAGCTGGATAGAGTACTCGGCTACGAACCGAGCGGTCGCAGGTTCGAATCCTGCTGAGTCCGCCATACCCCATCAAAAAGCCCGCTCAATAGAGCGGGCTTTTTGTTTGTGCGCCAATGAATTCTTGAGCCTGTCGATCTACGCTCTTCTGTAATGATTGCGGTGTAGTTTGGAGCCGCTGAGCGGCCTCAAAAATCAAATGTGCTTTCCCATCCACAACAATCGTCGCACTGATAGCTTCACGCGTTGTCCCAGCTTTATCGCGCAAACGATTGTTCTGGCCAAAAATTTAAGCGATCTGACAGCTTTAGCAGTGTATGATTGCGCCCGTCAGCCCCGCCGGGGCTTGTGGAAAACCACCATGGACTTACCCAGTAGTTACTCGCTAACACGATTCATACAGAAAGATCTGACCGATTGATTCCCTCGGCGTGCTCCGCTGCTGGGAGTGGAGTTCGCCTATGACCGAAGTAGAAGTTAAAAAAGCGCAAGAAAGCCTGCAGGATCGCCTGGCCCAGGTGGTCGAACTGCTGCAGCGTCAGCGCATGGTCGAAGACCTGACCCATCGCCAGGAAGGCGCGCACAACGACCTGGTGGAAAACCTGGTCCACCGCCAGAACCTCGTCGAGCTGCAGCGCAAGCTCGATGACCTGCACCCCGCCGACATCGCCTACATCCTCGAAGCCTTGCCCCTGGAAGATCGCCTGACGGTCTGGCAACTGGTGCGCTCGGAGCGCGATGGCGACATCCTGCTGGAAGTTTCCGATTCGGTTCGCCAATCGCTGATCGCCGACATGGACGATCACGAGCTGCTGGCTGCCGCCAAGGAGATGGACGCCGACGAACTGGCCGACCTCGCCCCAGAGCTGCCGCGTGACGTTGTTCACGAGCTGATGGAAACCCTCGATGCCCAGCAACGCGAGCGGGTGCGTTCGGCGCTGAGCTACGACGAGGAGCAGGTCGGTGCGCTGATGGACTTCGAGATGGTCACCATCCGCGAAGACGTCAGCCTGGAAGTGGTGCTGCGCTACCTGCGCCGCCTGAAAGAACTGCCGAACCACACCGACAAATTGTTCGTGGTCGATTACGACGGCATCCTCAAGGGGGTATTGCCGATCAAGCGCCTGCTGGTCAACGACCCGGAGAAGAAGGTGGCGGAGGTCATGGCGACCGACCCTGTCTCCTTCCAGCCCGAGGAAGATGCCTACGATGCAGCGCAGGCTTTCGAACGTTATGACCTGGTATCCGCCCCGGTGGTGGACAAGAGCGAACGCCTGATCGGCCGTCTGACCATCGACGAAATGGTTGACCTGATCCGTGAGGAAAGCGAGAGCGAAGTCCTCAACATGGCGGGTCTGCGTGAAGAGGAAGATATTTTCGCCTCGGTCTGGCGTTCGTTCCGCAACCGTTGGGCGTGGCTGGCAATCAACCTGATTACCGCCTTTGTTGCTTCGCGAGTGATCGGGTTGTTCGAAGGTTCGATTGAAAAGCTGGTGGCGTTGGCTGCGTTGATGCCGATCGTTGCGGGTATTGGTGGCAACTCTGGTAACCAGACCATCACCATGATCGTCCGCGCCATGGCCCTGGACCAAGTGTCGCCAGGCAATACCAGCCGCTTGATGCGCAAGGAGTTGGCGGTGTCGCTGATCAACGGCCTGGTTTGGGGCGGAGTCATTGGTGCAGTGGCTTTCTGGCTGTATGGCAGCTGGTCGCTGGGGGTGGTGATGACCGCAGCGATGACCTTGAACTTGTTATTGGCGGCGCTGATGGGCGTGCTGATCCCGATGACCTTGGCCCGCTTGGGGCGCGACCCTGCGATGGGGGCGAGTGTGATGATCACTGCTGTGACCGACAGCGGTGGTTTCTTCATCTTCCTTGGGCTGGCCACGCTGTTCCTGTTGTAAGCCAATCCTCCCTGTGGGAACAATCCCGCAGGGAAATGGCCTTGCTGCCAGTCAGACGCCCACAAAAAAGCCAGCTTACGCTGGCTTTTTCGTGTTCGCTGCAGCCCTCAGGAGGCGTCTGCGGCCATTTCCACATCGTGAGCGATGAGGGCGACCAAGGCGTTCTGCTGGCGGTGGGACAGTTGGCGGAAACGCTGCAGCAACTCGCGCTCATGCAGGGACAGTTCAGGGCTGTCCAGGCGCATGCTCAGTTCGTCACCCAGCGCACCTTCCTGGATAAGGCTCTGTTCCAGGCGTGCAATGATCTCGGAGTTCATGCTGCGGTGGTGGTTGCGTGCTACCTCGGCAATGCGCTCACGCATTCCGTCAGGCAGGCGGACGACGAACTTGTCAGCAGTGCGGCTCGAATAAATAGCCTGTTTCATTGGGCGCATATAAATTGACCAGAGTTTGGTTCAGGGGAAGCGGTTCTCAAATTGGCCGCACGGGATGGAAGTACGACCGTGGCGACGACAAAATGTTCAACCGCCAGTGAAAAATGGATGCTCATCTTGCCTCATGGTCGCCGTTTGCTTGGCGTCAATTATGTGACAAATAGTGATCCGGATAAAGGCTTTATGCCAGTACCAATTATCAGAAATGAGCACTGGTTTGAAAAGTTTTACATGCTCTGGCTAGCCTGGCCGTCAGTCTTTTGCCGTCAACAATCGGTAAAACGCAGAAAAATGCCCAGAAAAGCCCTAGAATGCGCCGGTTCCCTCTATAGAGCATAGTGGCTATGCAACATGACGCAAGCGACCGCCGATCAGGGACGGGCCGGTTGATATTTCTGGTTGGGCCGTCGGGTTCCGGGAAAGATTCCCTGATCGACGCGTCGCGTGAGCAACTGGCCGCCGCCGGGGTAGAAATTGCCCGCCGGGTCATCACCCGTTCGGCCGAAGCCAAGGGCGAAGCTGCCCAAGGGGTCACGCCTGAGCATTTTGATACCTTGCGTGCGCAGGGTGCGTTTGCCATGCACTGGCGGGCCAATGGCCTAGACTATGGCATACCCCGGCAGGTGGACCAGTGGTTGGCGGCGGGGAGGGCAGTGCTGGTGAATGGCTCGCGGGCTTATCTGCCAGAGGCCCGTCAGCGCTATCCGGATTTGTTGGCCGTGTTGGTCGAGGTCAAGCCTGAGGTGCTGCGCCAGCGCTTGCTGGCCCGGGGGCGGGAAAGCGCAGAAGAAGTGGAACAGCGCCTGGCGCGCAGCGCACGCTTGCAAGCTGCAGCCGACCCGTCGGTGCATGTGCTGGATAATTCTTCCACACTGGAGGCGGCGGTCGCCGCATTCGTTTCGCTGCTTCGCGATCAGGGCGTACTACCGCGGGGATAGCAGCGCAGAAAAGGATTACGCGAAAAAGCCCAGTTCAGGCATGACAAACGCCAGCATGCTGGTTAACATGCTGGCCATCCCGCTGTGCAGCGCTCGCTGCCGGTCGTAGCGTCTCAGTAGCTCAATTGGATAGAGCATCCCCCTCCTAAGGGGAAGGTTGCAGGTTCAATTCCTGCCTGGGACGCCATTCTCGTCATTCCCATCTTGTCTCCGTCGTCTTCGTTGCCGCCATGCTGCTGTTGACAGCACCTGCGCGTGGCCAGCGCTGTCATGCATCACGTTCGTGGGCTAACACCGCGCTTGACGCCAGCCGCTGGCGCATCAGGAAGTACCCCGCCACCACCAGCAGTACCGTCAGCACCGTGAACCAGAATTGGAAACGCGATGCCGGGTCGAACGCCTGGGTGCCGATGACTGCCAGCAAGGCGAACAGCGCAATGATATTGGTGTAGGGGAACAGCCAGGCACGGAAGGCGTTTGGGGCGACCGCTTCGTGGCGGGTTTTGATGCGCATGGCCACGTGGGCGATGATGATGAAGATCCATACGACCATGACCAGGCTGCCGGTACTCTTGGCCAAGGTCATGAACAGGTCGCCGCCACTGACAAAGTGCACGGTCAGGATCATCGTGCAGATCGACAGGCTCAGCAGCAGTGCATTGATCGGTACGCCCTTGGCACTGGTGCGTGAGAACAGCTTGGGTGCGTGACCGCGCTGGCTCAGCGAGAACAGCATGCGTGAGTTGGAGAACATGAACGAGTTCATCACTGACATGAACGAGACGAACAGCACCAGTTTCATGGCCACTGCCGCACCACCGAACCCGGCCAGGCTGAACAGTGAAACATAGGGCGAGGCCAGGTTGGCCTTGTCGGTCCAGGGCAGGCAAAGGATCAGGATCGACACGGAACCTACATAGAACAGCATCACCCGCAGGATCACGCTCTTGATCGCGCGGATCACGTTCTGTCGGGGGTTCTCTGATTCACCCGCGGCCACAGCGGCAATTTCGCTGCCGCCCAGGGAGAAAATCACCACGATAACGCCGGCCATCACCGGTGACAGGCCGTTGGGCATGAAGCCGTCATGGGCGGTGAGGTTGATCAGGCCTGGGGCGGGAATATCACTGTGCAGGCCGAGCAGGATCGAGACGCCCAGCAGCATGAAGATAAGGATGGTGGCGACCTTCATCGCGGCCAGCCAATACTCTACTTCGGCAAACGAACGCACCGAGTAGGCGTTGCTGGCCATGAGTGTCACCAGCATCAGGAAGGCGCCTGCCCAGATCGGTAGCCAGGGCAGGAAGTCATGCAGGATGGCGCCCAGCAGTACCGCTTCCAGGGTGATGGTCATCATCGACTTGAACCAGTACAGCCAGCCGACCGCAAACCCAGCCCAGTCGCCGAGGTAGGTGTTGGCGTAGGTCGAGAACGACCCTGCATCCGGGTTGCGGCAGGCCATTTCGCCCAGCATGAACATGACCAGGGTGACCACCAGGCCACCAATGAAATACGACAGTATGGCCGCGGGCCCTGCCGATGCGATCAGTGAGCCCGAGCCCATGAACAGCCCTGCACCGATCACCCCACCCAGCGCGATCATGGTGATATGCCGCTGCTTGAGGCTTTGCTTCAAACCGTGTGATTGCATTTCCTTGTCCTCTCTTATTTTAGGGGGGATCCGACATCGTTCCCCTACGCAGGCATCGTCATGCGCCTGCGTCCACGCGTGGCAAATAGCTACCAGCCTGCCACCCTGGACAATAAGGCCAAGGACCTCAAACGAATTCTCTGCACAACATCCTGCCGATTTTTCCTGAGACCGGTGATGGCGCCGGTAGCGTTGCAGTTGACGAAGCCATGCACCACCTGAACGTCGACGCCACCGGACGACGATCAGGCTGGGGCGCCTTGGACGAACCGCGGCGCTATTCTTACCGGCCGCTGCCACACCCTCATACCGGGCGTGCTGCTTGTTGCTCTTCATCCAGGCCGCCGTCCACCTTGGCGACCTGCTCTTGCGCTTTCTCCTCGATCTTGCGCTCGATGTCTTCTTTCATGCGCTGGGCGATCAACTCGTCGACCTTTGCTTTCATTTCGGGCGGCAGGGCGTCGTACTCTTCTTCGGTCAAGCCGATTTCACGCAGCAGTTTTTCCTTGATCATCTCGCCGGGCGACTTGGACATGAAGTCGTGAAATTCCTGCCGGGCAGTCTTGGGCGGCAGGGGTTCTCCGATGATCGTCTCGGTGGTCGCAGAACCTAGGTTTTGCAGCATCACCTTGAACTTGGCAAAGGCTTCTGCACGAGCATCCTCTGCGTTTTGCTGAGCGGTGCTGCCCCCGCTCTGATGTTGGCTCGCCGTGTTGGCGGTGGATATTGGCGTGCGCAGCGGTGCAATCTGGGCCACTGTCTGCTCATCGCTGGTGTACCGAGGCTGGTGGAGCGTGGGCTGCCAGCTGACGCCGTTAGGGGCGATTATCATGTTTCCTCCTTGGAAATCTCGTTGGCAGGTACCAAGCGCAAAATCCATGCCAGCGCTGTGCCGGTCGAAATCAGGGCGTTGGCACTATTTCGGTTGCACGTGGGTGGGCATATGCTTGCCCGTGATAGGCATCATCTTGCCGCTCGCGGCAATCAACACCACTGTCGGCAGCCCCTTGATCGGAGCGCAGTTGCTGGGCATCAGGGAGAGCGTCCATGAGTCAAGACACCAGGCCGGTACCTGCCGGCTTCAGTGAACAGCAATTGCACACCTTGTTCGATTTGATCAGCGATGGCATCTGGGACTGGAATGCCAATACGGGTTACGTCTATCGCAACCCGGGCTGGTACAGCATGCTGGGTTATGCCAGCCACTCCATGGCCAACTCGGTATTTACCTGGGAAAGCGTGATCCATCCCGAAGACTATCCACGGGTAATGGCCCATTTCGAGGCCTACATCAATCATCGCAACGAGCGCTACCGCATTGAATACCGTTGCCGTTGTCAGGACGGCAGCTACATCTGGATCGAAGACAGCGGCTACATCATCGCGCATAACGAGGACGGTTCCGTGGCACGCATGCTGGGTGCGCATCGCAATATCGACGCTGGCAAGCGTTTGGTGTCTCAACTGGAACAGAAGAACCAGTCGCTGGAGTTTCAGGTGGCCGAACGCACCCGTGAGTTGTCCTGGGTGAACCAGCAGTTGCAGCGGCAACTGGACGAGAACCGTGAATTGGCCGAACGCGATGCGTTGACCCGTGTCGCCAACCGTTACCGGCTGGAGAGCGCGTTGCAGCTGGAGTGCCAGCGCGCCCAGCGCTTCCGCCAGCCGTTGTCGCTGATTGCCATGGACATGGATGATTTCAAGCCGATCAACGACCGCTACGGTCACGCCCGTGGCGATGCGGCGCTGGTCCGGGTGGCCGAAAGCCTGCGCACCTGCTTGCGCGAACTGGACCTGCTGGCGCGCTGGGGCGGTGACGAGTTCGTCATCGTGCTGCCGCAGACCGCGCTGGGGGAGGCGCTGGATGTGGCGGCGCGCTTGCGTCAGGTGCTGGAGCAGGTGGAGCCGGTGGGTGACTGCCGGCTGACCATGAGCTATGGCGTGGTGCAATGGCGGGAAGGGGAGGACCAGCACGCGCTGCTGGCGCGTGCCGACAAGGCGCTCTACAGGGCCAAGGGGACAGGCAAGAACGCAATTGCCGAGTAGCTAGCCCCTCAAAGAGTGTGCGGTTCTCTGGAGGCTTAGATGGCCTGAATGAAAAAAGACCCGCAGCGCCTCTCGGCGCAGCGGGCCAAATCGGCCTCGGCCGCTTCAGTGTCAGATATGCAAGGCGTGGCCCAGGGCGCGCAGTGCGGCTTCCTGTACCGCTTCACCGAGCGTTGGGTGGGCATGAATGGTACCGGCCACATCTTCCAGGCACGCGCCCATCTCCAGCGATTGGGCAAACGCGGTGGATAGCTCGGAGACCGCCACGCCAACCGCCTGCCAACCCACGATCAGGTGGTTGTCACGGCGCGCCACCACCCGCACGAAACCGCTTTTCGATTCCAGGCTCATGGCCCGGCCATTGGCGGCAAACGGGAACTGCGCGACGATGCAGTCCAGGCCCTGCTGGCTGGCTTGTTCCGGGGTCTTGCCGACCACCACCACTTCCGGGTCGGTAAAGCACACGGCGGCAATCGCTGTCGGTTCAAAGCGTCGGGCCTTGCCGGCGATGATTTCGGCGACCATCTCGCCCTGGGCCATGGCCCGGTGCGCCAGCATCGGTTCGCCAGCGACGTCGCCGATGGCCCAGACGTTGTGCATGCTGGTGTGACAGCGCTCGTCGATGGCAATGGCGGCGCCGTTCATCTTCAGGTCCAGGCATTCCAGGTTGAAGCCCTTGGTGCGTGGCCGGCGTCCCACGGCCACCAGTACCTGGTCGGCCTCAAGGCGCAGTTGCCCACCCTTGCCGTCGCTGGCCAGCAGGCAGCCATTTTCGTAGCCCTCGACGCTGTGGCCCAGGTGCAACGCTATGCCCAGTTTCTTCAGCGACTCGGCCACCGGGGCGGTCAATTCGCTGTCGTAGGTCGGCAGGATGCGCTCCCGCGCTTCCACCACACTCACCTGTGCACCCAGCTTGCGATAGGCAATGCCCAGCTCCAGGCCGATATAGCCACCGCCGACCACCACCAGGTGTTGCGGCAGGGTTTTCGGCGCCAGGGCTTCGGTCGAGGAAATCACCGGGCCACCCAGCGGCAGCATAGGCAGTTCGACACTGCTGGAACCGGTCGCCAGCAACAGATGCTCGCACTGGATACGCTGGCCATCGACCTCGACCTGCTTGCCGTCCAGTACCTTGGCCCAACCATGCACCACTTTCACCCCGTGCTTTTTCAGCAGGGCGGCAACACCTGTGGTCAGGCGGTCGACAATGCCGTCCTTCCAGGTGACGCTCTGGCCGATGTCCAGGCGCGGCGAAGCCACGCTGATGCCCAGCGGCGAGGGTTCGGTAAAGCGCGAGGCCTGGTGAAACTGCTCGGCCACGTGGATCAGCGCCTTGGACGGGATGCAGCCGATGTTCAGGCAGGTGCCGCCCAGTGCCTGGCCTTCCACCAGTACGGTAGGAATGCCCAGTTGCCCGGCGCGGATGGCTGCTACATAGCCGCCAGGGCCGCCGCCGATGATCAACAGGGTAGTCTGGATAATCTGTTGCATGCTCACTCCACGAACAGGCAGGCGGGTTGTTCGAGCAGGCCACGTACGGCCTGGATGAACAGGGCGGCATCCATGCCATCGACCACGCGGTGGTCGAACGAGCTGGACAGGTTCATCATCTTGCGCACGACGATCTGGCCGTCGATCACCACTGGCCGTTCGACCATGCGGTTGACCCCGACGATTGCCACTTCCGGGGTGTTGACCACCGGCGTGCTGACAATGCCACCCAGGGCGCCAAGGCTGGTCAGGGTGATGGTCGAGCCGGACAGCTCTTCACGGCTGGCCTTGTTGTTACGTGCAGCGTTGGCCAGGCGCGAAATCTCGCCGGCATTGGCCCACAGGCTGCCCGCTTCGGCGTGGCGCAGCACGGGCACCATCAGGCCGTTGTCACCTTGGGTGGCAATGCCCACATGCACCGCGCCATGGCGGGTGATGATCTGCGCTTCGTCATCGTAGGTCGCGTTGATCTGCGGGAAGTCACGCAGCGCCACGACCAGGGCGCGTACCAGGAATGGCAGCAAGGTCAGCTTGCCCCGGCTGTCGCCGTGCTTGCTGTTGAGTTGCTGGCGCAGGGCCTCCAGGGCGGTGACGTCGATTTCCTCGACATAACTGAAGTGCGCGACCCGGCGTTTGGCGTCCTGCATGCGCTGGGCAATCTTGCGGCGCAGGCCGATCACTGGCACCTGCTCGCTGTCGGTGCGCTTGGCATAACCATCAGGTGCTTGCCCGGCATTGCTTTGCGGCTTGCTCATGAAGGCATCGAGGTCTTCGTGCAGAATACGCCCGGCCGGGCCGCTACCATGCACATAACGCAGTTCGATACCGGCGTCCAGGGCGCGTTTGCGCACGGCAGGCGAGGCCAGCGGCTTGTCGCCCGGCTGGCGCGGCACGATGGGCGCAGCTTCGTGGTTGGCGGGCGCCTGGTACACGGCGGGTTTTACGTCTTTCTGCGGTTCCGGCTTGGCTGCAATGGGGGCAGCCGGGGCCTCTACCGGTTTTGGCTGAGGCACATCCACATGGTTGCCGCTGCCTTCCACTTCGATGCGGATCAGTTCGCTACCGACCGCCATCACTTCCCCGGGCTGGCCACCCAGGGCCAACACCTTGCCGCTGACCGGCGAGGGGATTTCCACGGTGGCCTTGTCGGTCATGACGTCGGCCACCACCTGGTCCTCGGCGATGATGTCGCCGACCTTGACGAACCATTCCACCAACTCGACCTGCGCGATGCCTTCGCCAATGTCCGGCATCTTGATGACGTGCGTGCCCATTCAGACCTCCATGACCTTTTTCAGTGCCGCACCTACCCGCGAAGGGCCTGGGAAGTAAGCCCATTCCTGTGCGTGAGGGTAGGGGGTGTCCCAGCCGGTGACGCGTTCGATCGGCGCCTCCAGGTGGTGGAAGCAGTGCTCCTGCACCAGCGACACCAGCTCGGCACCGAAGCCGCAGGTGCGGGTGGCCTCGTGCACCACCACGCAACGGCCGGTCTTTTTCACCGACTCGACGATAGTGTCCAGGTCCAGCGGCCACAGGCTGCGCAGGTCGATCACTTCGGCATCGACGCCGCTTTCTTCGGCGGCCACCTGGGCCACGTACACCGTGGTGCCGTAGGTCAGCACGGTCACGTCATTGCCAGGGCGGGTAATGGCGGCCTTGTCCAGCGGTACGGTGTAATAACCGTCGGGCACGGCGCTGTGCGGGTGCTTCGACCACGGGGTTACAGGGCGGTCGTGGTGGCCATCGAACGGGCCGTTGTACAGGCGTTTGGGCTCCAGGAAGATTACCGGGTCGTCGCATTCGATCGAGGCAATCAACAGGCCTTTGGCGTCATAAGGGTTGGACGGCATCACGGTGCGCAGGCCGCACACCTGGGTGAACATCGCTTCCGGGCTCTGGCTGTGAGTCTGGCCGCCATAGATGCCGCCGCCGCAAGGCATGCGCAGGGTCAGCGGGGCAATGAACTCGCCGGCCGAACGGTAACGCAGGCGGGCCAGCTCGGAGACGATCTGGTCGGAGGCCGGGTAGAAGTAGTCGGCGAACTGGATCTCCACCACCGGGCGCAGGCCATAGGCACCCATGCCCACGGCGGTACCGACGATGCCGCTCTCGGAGATGGGCGCGTCGAACACGCGCGATTTGCCGTACTTGTTCTGCAGGCCTTCGGTGCAGCGGAACACGCCGCCGAAGTAACCGACGTCCTGGCCGTACACCACCACATTGTCGTCGCGCTCAAGCATGACATCCATGGCCGAGCGCAGGGCCTGGATCATGGTCATGGTAGTGGTGGCCATGGCGGTTTCCGGGTTGATGCTGTTGTTGTGGTCGTTCATCTCAAACCCCCAGTTCCTGGCGTTGACGGCGCAGGTGGTCGGGCATTTCCTTGTACACATCCTCGAACATCGAGGCGGCGCTCGGGATGTGCCCGTTGGCCAGGGTGCCGTACTGCTCGGCTTCTTTCTGTGCGGCAATCACCGCAGCTTCGAGCTCGGCCGTGACGGCCTGGTGTTCTTCCTCGGACCAGTGGCCGATCTTGATCAGGTGCTGCTTCAGGCGGGCGATCGGGTCACCCAGCGGGAAGTGGCTCCAGTCGTCGGCAGGGCGGTACTTGGAGGGGTCGTCCGACGTCGAGTGCGGGCCGGCACGGTAGGTGACCCACTCGATCAGGCTTGGGCCCAGGCCGCGGCGGGCGCGCTCGGCCGCCCAGCGCGAGGCAGCGTACACGGCGACGAAGTCGTTGCCGTCAACCCGCAGCGAAGCAATACCGCAACCCACGCCACGGCCGGCAAAGGTGGTCGACTCGCCACCGGCGATGGCCTGGAAGGTGGAAATGGCCCATTGGTTGTTGACCACGTTGAGGATGACCGGGGCGCGGTATACGTGGGCAAAGGTAAGGGCGGTGTGGAAGTCCGACTCGGCAGTAGCGCCGTCACCGATCCATGCCGAGGCGATCTTGGTATCGCCCTTGATCGCCGATGCCATGGCCCAGCCGACCGCCTGCACGAACTGGGTCGCCAGGTTGCCGCTGATGGTGAAGAAGCCGGCTTCGCGCACCGAATACATGATCGGCAACTGGCGGCCCTTGAGGGGGTCGCGCTCGTTGGACAGCAGTTGGCAGATCATCTCGACCAGCGACACGTCGCGGGCCATCAGGATGCTTTGCTGGCGGTAGGTCGGGAAGCACATGTCGGTGCGGTTCAGCGCCAGCGCCTGGCCGCTGCCGATGGCTTCTTCGCCCAGGCTTTGCATGTAGAAGGACATCTTCTTCTGGCGCTGGGCAACCACCATGCGGCTGTCGAAGATCCGCGTCTTGAGCATGGCGCGCATGCCTTGACGGAGGATCTGCGGGTCGATGTCTTCGGCCCAGGGGCCTTGCGCATCGCCTTGCTCGTCGAGCACGCGGACCAGGCTGTAGGACAGGTCGGCAGTGTCGGCAGCATCGACATCGATCGCGGGTTTACGGGCTTGACCTGCATCGTTGAGGCGCAGGTAGGAAAAATCGGTCTGGCAGCCTGGCCGGCCGGTGGGCTCGGGCACATGCAAACGCAGGGGGGCGTACTCGTTCATGCTTTTTACGCTCGCTCGGGTATTTGTTTTTGTGAGCTCTGAAGCGGCCGCCGCTGAGTACCGGCTTGTGACTGGTAAGTCAGCGTCACCTACATCTTAGTGGCACGGCAGGAGAATTTTTCTCTCAAGTTGATTGCCTTTGCTGAGCAGGGCAGATAAACATTCCGCATAAACACAAAAAACCGGTGATTTTGTCTTATGCGCAAACTCGATCGTACTGATATCGGCATTCTCAACAGCCTGCAAGAGAACGCCCGCATCACCAATGCCGAGCTGGCACGCTCGGTGAACCTGTCGCCCACGCCTTGTTTCAATCGGGTGCGGGCCATGGAAGAGCTGGGGGTGATTCGCCAGCAGGTGACCTTGCTGTCGCCTGAGGTGCTGGGGCTGGATGTGAATGTGTTTATCCATGTCAGCCTGGAAAAACAGGTGGAGCAGTCGTTGCATCGCTTTGAAGAAGAGATCGCCGAGCGGCCTGAGGTGATGGAGTGCTACCTGATGACCGGCGATCCGGATTACCTGCTGCGGGTGCTGCTGCCGAGCATCCAGGCGCTGGAGCGGTTTCTCGATTACCTGACGCGCTTGCCAGGGGTAGCCAATATTCGCTCGAGTTTTGCCCTGAAGCAGGTGCGCTACAAGACGGCGTTGCCGTTGCCGGCCAATGGCATGACCTTGCGGGAGTAGGGGGCGGCGCCGGCACAAGGATCGCATCCACCTGTAGGCGCGGGTTCACCCGCGAAGAGGCCGGCACAGCCACCCAATAGGCTGCTTGATATTTTGAACACCCGCAGCCTATGTTGTTGTCAGCCTACAACAACAAGGACAAGCGTCATGAGCACTGCTCAGCTCCAGGGCATCGACGAAATCGAATGCGTCACCCCCGACCTCAACGGCGTTCCGCGCGGCAAGGTGATGACCGCCGAAGGCTTCCTCGAAGGCCGTCGTCTGCAGATGGCCCGGGGCGTGCTGCTGCAATGCATCATGGGCGGTTATCCACCAGCGAAATTCTACGGCAGTGACGACGGCGACCTGGCACTGGTGGCCGAACCCAGTCAGGTCCACCGCCTGCCCTGGAGCGATGACGGCCGCGCCTTGGCCATCTGTGATGCCAACGAGCTGGATGGCCGGCCCTCGGCACTGTCCACACGGGGCCAGCTGAAGGCCGTGATAGCCCGCTATGCGGCACTGGGCCTGGCGCCGGTAGTGGCAACCGAGCTGGAGTTCTTCGTCTTTGCCCCCAACACCGACCCGCAGCAACCGTTCCTGCCGCCTGTAGGCAGCGATGGCCGCCGCGAGCTGGGCCATTCGGCGTTCAGTGTCAGTTCCAACAACGGCCTGCGCCCGTTCTTCAAGGAGGTGTACCACTGCATGGCCGCGCTCGGCCTGCCACGTGACACCTTCATGCACGAAATGGGTGTCAGCCAGTTCGAGATCAACCTGCTGCACGGCGACCCGCTGCTGTTGGCCGACCAGACCTTCCTGTTCAAGCACCTGCTCAAGGAAGTGGCGCTCAAGCACGGGCTGACCGTGGTCTGCATGGCCAAGCCGCTGGCGCGTACGCCCGGCAGTTCCATGCACATTCACCAGAGCCTGGTCGAGGCCGGCAGCGGCCGTAACGTATTCAGTGACGAGCAAGGCCTGCCGACAGAAACCTTCCACCATTTCATCGGCGGGTTGCAGGCGTGCATGGCCGACTTCACCGCCCTGTTTGCACCCAACGTCAACTCCTACCAGCGCCTGTGCCACCCCTATGCCTCGCCGAACAATGCGTGCTGGTCCGAGGACAATCGCGCCGCTGGCTTGCGCATTCCGGCCAGTGCGCCGGTCGCGCGACGGGTGGAAAACCGCCTGCCTGGCGCCGATGCCAACCCCTACCTGGCCATTGCAGCCAGCCTGGCCGCCGGGCTGCATGGCATCGAGCAGCGCTTGCAGCCATCGCCGGCCATCCAGGGCGAATTCGAAGTGCCCGAGCACCTGAGCCTGCCGTGCACGCTGCACGCGGCCCTTGAAAGGCTCAAGCGCAGCACGCTGGCGCGGGAACTGTTCGGCAGCGAGTTCATCGAAGGCTACATTGCCAGCAAGACCCTTGAGCTGAGCGATTTCTTCGACGAGATCACACCGTGGGAGCGTCGGGTCCTGGCGGCACAGGCCTGAGCGCGACACAACCTGCACCGGGCACGCCCCCGCAGTGCCAATTAGCTGTCGGGGGCCTGCGCCAGGCGGTTTTTGCCTTTATGCTGCTAGCACCCAAAACTGCCACCTGACCAGGGAGCTCCACGGGACGTATGCGAAATGTATGGAAGCCGTTTCAGTCGTTGTATTTCGCCGCGCTGATGATGTTGATCGGCTCGGGCCTGCTCAGCACCTACCTGGCCCTGCGCCTGGCTGCCGACCATGTCGACAGCCTGTGGGTGGGTGCGTTGATGGCGGCCAACTACTTTGGTCTGGCGGTTGGCGGCAAGGTTGGCCACCGGCTGATCGGACGGGTAGGGCACATACGCGCCTATGCCACCTGTGCCGGTATCGTCGGCGCTGCGGTGCTCGGTCATGGCCTGACCAGCTGGCTGCCGGCCTGGGTCGGGCTGCGCGTGATCGTCGGCCTGGGGATGATGTGCCAATACATGGTCATCGAGAGCTGGCTCAATGAGCAGGCCGATGTGAAGCACCGGGGCGCGGTGTTCAGCGGCTACATGATTGCCTCGTACCTGGGGCTGGTGCTTGGCCAGTTGATTCTGGTGGTGCACCCGCAGCTCGGCCCTGAGCTGCTGATGTTGGTGGCGATGTGCTTTGCCCTGTGCCTGGTGCCCGTGGCGATGACCCGGCGTATTCACCCGGCGCCCTTGCGCCCGGCACCGATGGAGCCGAAGTTCTTCATCAAGCGCGTGCCGCAGTCGCTCAGTACGGTGTTGGGCTCGGGGCTGATTGTCGGCTCGTTCTACGGTCTGGCGCCTTTGTATGCGTCAAGCCAGGGGATGAGTACCGAGCAGATCGGTCTGTTCATGGGTAGCTGCATTTTTGCCGGCCTGCTGGTGCAGTGGCCGCTGGGCTGGTTGTCTGACCGTTATGACCGGGCGGTGCTGATTCGGAGTGTGGCAGTGGGGCTGGCGCTGGCGGCTGCGCCATTGGCAATACTGCCCAGTGTGCCGCTGGAGTTGCTGTTCGGTATCGGCTTCCTGATCTCGTTGCTGCAGTTCTGCTTGTACCCGCTGGCGGTTGCCTTTTCCAATGACCACGTGGAAAGCGAGCGCCGGGTATCGCTGACGGCGATGCTGTTGGTGACCTACGGTGTGGGTGCATGCGTCGGCCCGCTGGCGGCAGGCGTTCTGATGAAAGTGCTGGGCGCGCAGATGCTGTATGCCTTCTTCGTATTCTTTGCCCTGGTGCTGGTCTGGCGCATTCGGCCGAAAGCGGTTACCGGCCTGCATCAGGTACAGGATGCACCGCTGGGCCACGTGGCGATGCCGGCGGCCGGTTCGCCATTGTCGGCGGCGCTGGACCCGCGGGTGGATGAGCAGACGGTGCAGGACGTGATGCAGGCGCCGGTGGCGGCTGAAGACACCGAGGATGAAGAGAAGGGCGCGCAGCAACAGGCGCCTGAAGAGGTCAGCAAGTCGGTGTAGGAGCGGGTTTACCCGCGAAGCGGCCAGCCCAGCAGAAACACAAATGAAAACGCCACCTCAGCAGGTGGCGTTTTCTGTTTTACCGACCGACGATCAATAATCGTCCTTGTCGAACCGCCGCGCCTCACGCTGCAGCTGGTACACGAAACTCTCGATCTTGCGCTGCGCCTGCCCGCTCAGGTTGTGGAAACGCACGCCGGCAAAGGTGGTGTTGATGCGCTCTTCATAGTGCAGATGACGCAGCTCGACCATGGTGTCCACCAGGCCCAGTGGGTTGCCCGCCTTGAAGCGCTCATACACCTGGCCCAGTTGCAAGCGGTCTTCGACATTGCCTTCGAAGCGCAGTTTGCAGCCGGTGGCCGAGATATCCAGCAGCTTGCCTCGCATGGCGCCGTTGCCCTTGAGGTGAGCACCGTCAAGGATGATGTCGACCAGCTGCGATAGCTTCAGCGCGGCGCGGAAGGCGTTGCGGCGCTGGTGGTAGGTCACCTCTTGCGGCAGGGGGCCGCTGTAGCAGCGGTGGCCGTCGACTTCGCTGATTTTCAGCGCGTGATCGCATTCCCAGGCGATGCGTACACCATCGTGGAAGCCTTCGACACGGAAGTGCTCGCCGTTCTCGATGAATTTCTCGCCGTCACGGGGGATCATCTCATCCAGTGCCAGGGTGTTGCTTTCGCGGTCCACGTGCACCACATAGCTCTGGAAGCGATGGCTGCGGTCGTGGAAGGTGATGATCAGGGGGTCGTGGCTTTCCTGCAGCTGCCGCAAGTTGGCCGCAATCTCCAAGGGGGTGCTCAACACCTTGGGTGGTTGCGGGGCATCGGATTCATTGAACACAGCTTATTGTTCTCCAGGCAAAAGCGACACACGCAAGTAACGGCATTTTGCCACTATGTTCTGTGCCTTGATAGAAAAATCACACTTGGCTGAGCGCGCGCGGCTTGGCCAGCGGCGAGGTGCTGCCACGGCTATCGTAGAGCGAAGGCGAATCGCCGCCCTGAAGGATGCGGATCTGGTTGTTGGTGACGTGTTGCTGCACCTGGATGATCCGGCCATTGGTCTGGTTGACCTGCTGGCAGTCGTCCATCAGTTGCGACAACATGTCGAGCCGCTGCAGCATCACATCACCATGGGGTGACTGCGCAGCTACAGCCTGCACACCGGTGCGGTCGGCACTCAGGCCCAGGCTGCCGAGCAATTGGCTGCGGCGCTGGCCATGCTGCTCGAGCAAGATGATCAACGACTGCTTGCGCGCCAGGATTTGCTCCAGCAGCGGCATGTCGCGGCCATGCAGGGCGATTGCTTCCTTGTGCAGAAGGTCGAGCAATTCCTGCATCGGGGCAATGTCATCTTCGATCAGTTGCAGCAAGGTGGTGTCGTGCATGGCTAACTCTTGGCTTTTCTGGCGTCCGTGAAGTCAGCGCGCCGTACGGTCAGCGCTGGGCTTCGAAATCAAGCAGTTTGCTGGCGACCCGGCCGGCATCGACCTGGTAGCTGCCGTCGGCGATCGCCTGCTTCAACTGGGCCACACGGGCGCTGTTGACCACGGGCTCGTCGCGCAGCTTGTCGCTGATCTTCTGCAACTGCTGTGCCTCTTGGCTGAGGTGTACCGCCTCTCCGCTGGCGCTGGTGTCTTTCACCGCTTCCTGGCTGGCTGCCGGTTTTTCGGCGCTGCCGGACGCGGTGTTGCCGCGCACGCCGCCCGTGACGGACGGAGAGTTATTCAAACGACTGAAGTCGATGACCATGATCAGAAACCTCTGGGTATTTGGACGCTTGCCTTGTTTTCGGCCAACCCGATATAAACTTTAGGCACAAATGCATTGCCGCCTGTCGGCAAGCCCGCGAACCCGTGTTCTGACACAGTTTAGGAAAAGCGGTTCCTCACTGCCAGCGCAATCTGGTGGCTAGCCTACATACTGACCTCGACCTGGCCCGGGCCGGTCACCCTGGCCTTGACCACGCGTTTGGAATTGAGGTTGCGTACCCGAATCTGCTCGCTCAGGCCGCCCTTGCTCAAGGCTTCGCCCGGCATGCGCACACTCAGGCTGCCACTGCGGGCAATGATCACCACCTGGTCACCCTTGCGCACCACCTCGGCCTGTTCCAGATGTTGCGGGGTGAGCACCTGGTCGATCACCGTGGGGCGCAGCATCTTCATGCCCACCGCCTGGTCCAGCTCGGTCAGAAAGCCCTGGCCCAGGGTGCCGACATCGCGCTCGCGCAGGGCCACGTCACCTTCGCCGACCGTGTTGTCGCGCTTGAGCGGGCGGGTCACCACCACCACGTCGCGGAAAAGTCGCACGGTGGCCGGCACGAATACCGTCCACGGTGCTGCGCCGTTGCAGCGTATCCGTACCGTCACACGGCCCAGCGGCTGGGCCGGGCTTTCCAGTGAGGCGTCCAGCTGCTGGCTGCACAACGGCATGCGCAGGCGTGGGTCCAGCGGGTTGACCTGGATTTCATAGCGGCCGGCAGTCTGGGTGGTGGACAGATAATCTTCAACGGTGAATTCAAGAAACCCTTGGGTGACACCGATAAGCTGTTCAGGCAAGGTGAACGCGTTCGCCACCGTGCGAACGCCGGGCATCAGCAGGCACAGCGTGGCCAGCGGGCCAGTCAGCAGGCGTGTCAATCGTCGGGAAAATGTCGTTTTCGTGTGCATGACACTCAAAAAAGCAAAGCCCGTGCCGACTCGCTACCTGAGTTGCAACGAAAGGCTGAAACGTTAAGGAGTCTGGCATGGCGGGTGTTATGGATTCGGTCAACCAGCGCACGCAGCTGGTGGGGCAGAATCGCCTGGAATTGCTGCTGTTCCGCCTCAATGGCGAACAGCTTTACGGCATCAATGTGTTCAAGGTCAGGGAAGTACTGCAATGCCCTGCGCTGACCCTGCTGCCCAAGGCGCACCCTGTGGTGCGTGGCGTTGCCAATATTCGCGGGGCGACCATCCCGATCCTCGACTTGTCGATGGCCACCGGGTTGCGGCCGTTGCAGGAAGACACACGCAACAGCTTCGTGATCATCACCGAGTACAACACCAAGACCCAAGGCTTCCTGGTGCATTCGGTGGAGCGCATCGTCAACATGAACTGGGAAGAGATCCATCCGCCACCCAAGGGTACCGGCCGTGATCACTACCTGACCGCTGTCACCCGGGTGGACAACCGCATGGTCGAGATCATCGACGTGGAGAAGGTGCTGGCCGAAGTGTCGCCGTCGTCCGAGTCGGTATCGGCCGGTGTGATCGATGCCGAAGTGCAGGACAAGGCGGTGTTGATGCGGGTGCTGACCGTCGATGACTCGTCGGTGGCGCGCAAGCAGGTCAGCCGTTGCCTGCAGACCGTAGGGGTCGAGGTGGTGGCGCTCAATGATGGCCGTCAGGCTCTGAACTACCTGCGTCAGCTGGTGGATGAGGGCAAAAAGCCGGAAGAAGAGTTCCTGATGATGATCTCGGACATTGAAATGCCGGAAATGGACGGTTATACGCTAACCGCAGAGATTCGCAGCGATCCGCGCATGCAAAAATTGCACATCTGCCTGCATACTTCGCTTTCCGGGGTGTTCAACCAGGCAATGGTCAAGAAGGTCGGTGCCGATGACTTCCTGGCCAAGTTCAAGCCGGATGACCTGGCCCAGCGGGTGGTCGACCGGATCAAGGCAGCGCATTGAAGCAGCCGGGGGCATGCCCTCCGGCACCAGTGATTGAAAAGAGGCGGCAGTAGTGTCTACGGGTAATTTGGATTTCGAACAGTTCCGGGTCTTCCTGGAGAAAGCCTGTGGCATCCTGCTGGGCGAGAATAAGCAGTACCTGGTTTCCAGCCGTCTCAACAAGCTGATGGAACAACAGGGCATCAAGAGCCTGGGTGAGCTGGTGCAGCGCATTCAGGCCCAGCCGCGCGGCGGTTTGCGCGAGCAGGTGGTCGATGCCATGACCACCAACGAGACCCTGTGGTTTCGCGACACCTACCCGTTCGAGGTGTTGAAGAACAAGGTGATCCCCGAGTTCATCCGCAACAACCCCGGCCAGCGCCTGCGCATGTGGTCGGCGGCCTGTTCGTCGGGGCAGGAGCCGTATTCCATTTCAATGGCGATCGACGAGTTCGAGCGCAGCAACCTCGGCCAGTTGAAGATGGGGGCGCAGATCGTCGCCACCGATCTCTCCGGCACCATGCTGACCAACTGCAAGACCGGCGAATACGACAGCCTGGCGATTGCCCGCGGCCTGTCCCAGGAACGCCTGCAGCGCTACTTCGATCCAAAGGGGCCGGGGCGTTGGGCGGTCAAGCCGGCGATTCGCAGCCGTGTCGAGTTCCGCTCGTTCAACCTGCTCGACAGCTATGCCAGTCTGGGCAAGTTCGACATCGTGTTTTGTCGCAATGTGCTGATCTATTTCTCGGCGCAGGTGAAGAAGGACATCCTGCTGCGCATTCACAGTACCCTCAAGCCCGGTGGCTACCTGTTCCTCGGCGCCTCGGAAGCGCTGAACGGCTTGCCGGACCATTACCAGATGGTGCAGTGCAGCCCGGGGATCATCTACCAGGCCAAGTAAGCACGAAGGCCGGTATCGAGAGATGCCGGCCTTTTTGTATGCCTATCCGCTGTTCCTGCCGAGCTCCCCGTAGGAGCGGGTTTACCCGCGAAGAGGCCGGCCCAGGAAAACACTGACGTCAATTTTTTGTTTTGCCGCTTTTGCCGCCCATCAATTGCCGCTTTTGTCACCTCAGGCGGAAGGCCTTTGCCGCTTTTCTGGCATCAATCTGACAGTACCGCGCCGCAAAACCCCATAAATACGGGCTTTCCAGTGGTTGGCACAGCCCTTGCTATGCCTTGCTCAACGAAATTCCGGTCAACCTCTGAAGGTTTCCCTGACATGAGCATCAGCTTCGACAAGGCGCTTGGTATTCACGAAAAAGCACTGGGCTTCCGCGCCCAGCGCGCTGAAGTGCTGGCCAACAACATCGCCAACGCCGACACGCCCAACTACAAGGCCCGTGACATGGACTTCGCCTCGGTGCTCGCAGCCGAAAGCGACAAGCAGCAGAGCGGCGGCCGCTTCAACCTTGACCGGACCAACAGCCGGCACATCGAAGCTGAGGGCCTGGCCATGGCCGATGAAACCCTCAAGTACCGCACGCCGCTGCAGCCGTCGATCGACCAGAACACCGTGGATGCGCAGATCGAACAATCGAACTACACGGAAAACGCGATTGGCTTCCAGGCCAGCTTCACCTTGCTCAACAGTAAATTCAAAGGGCTGGTTTCCGCCCTGCGGGGAGAATGACCATGTCCCTTTCCAGTGTCTTCAACATTGCCGGTAGCGGCATGAGCGCACAGAACACGCGTCTGAACACCGTGGCGTCCAACATCGCCAACGCCGAGACCGTGTCTTCGAGCATCGACCAGACGTACCGCGCCCGCCACCCGGTGTTCGCCACCACCTTCCAGAATGCGCAGGCCGGTAGCAGCCAGTCGCTGTTCGAAGACCAGGGCGAGGCAGGGCAGGGCGTGCAGGTAAAAGGCATCGTCGAAGACCAGAGCACCCTTGAAGCACGCTACGAGCCGAACCACCCGGCGGCGAACAAGGACGGCTACGTCTACTACCCGAACGTCAATGTGGTCGAGGAGATGGCTGACATGATCTCCGCCAGCCGCGCGTTTCAGACCAACGCTGAACTGATGAACACGGCCAAGAACATGATGCAGAAAGTGCTGACCCTGGGGCAGTGATAGGAAGCCGACATGACCACCACCAATTCCACTACAGACGTCGGCAGCGCATACCTGACCTCGCTGCAGAAGCAGACGTCCAAGACTGACAGCTCTACCGGCGCCGCCGGCAGCGCGCTGGGCAAGGACGCGTTCCTGCAGTTGCTGGTCACCCAGATGCAGAACCAGAACCCGCTCGACCCGCAGGAAAACGGCGAGTTCGTGGCCCAGTTGGCGCAGTTCAGCAGCCTGGAAAGCATGCAGTCGCTGAACGACGCTGTGACCTACATCGCGGCCGGGCTGCAATCTTCCCAGGCCTTGCAGGCCTCCTCGCTGGTCGGGCGCAATGTCATTGTCCAGACCGACAAGGCTGTGGTCGATACCAGCAAGGACATGAAGGGCTCGGTCAACCTGACGTCGTCCAGTACCTCCACCTCGGTGGGGATCTACGACAAGGACGACAAGCTGGTGCGCACCATCGAACTCGGTACCCAGAAGTCTGGCAGCATCGACTTTACCTGGGATGGCCTGAACGATGACGGTGAAGTCGCGGCCGCCGGGACCTACACCTTCAAGGCCACCGCCTCGATCGATGGCAAGGCCACGGCCATGACCACCAACCTGCCGGCCTCGGTTACCAGTGTGACCATGGGTAGCAACGGTTCGGAGATGACGCTCAACCTGGCCGGGCTGGGCAGTGTTGCGCTTTCCAAAATCCAAAGCATCGGCATCTAGGGCCTGAGCAAAACGACAGGAGTTACACATGTCTTTCAATATCGGCCTTAGCGGCCTCTATGCAGCAAACAAGGCCCTGAACGTTACCGGCAACAACATTGCCAACGTTGCCACCACCGGCTTCAAGTCGTCGCGTGCCGAGTTCGCCGACCAGTACTCCAACTCCATTCGCGGCACCAGCGCGGGCAAGACCGTGATCGGCACCGGGGTAAAGACTGCCGCGGTGTCGCAGCTGTTCACGCCAGGCAATATCAACGCCACCGGCCAGGCGCTGGACATGGCTATCGATGGCAACGGCTTCTTTGCCCTGAACGACAACGGCTCGAAGATCTACACCCGTGCGGGCGCTTTCTACAGCGACAAGGCCGGTTATGTGGTGAATGCTTCGGGTGCCAACCTGCAGGGTTATGCGGTCGGCGAGGACGGCAAGATCATCCAGGGCATCCTGACTGACCTGCAGATCGATACTTCCAACCTGACGCCGAAGCCGACCAGCCTCATCACCGAGAAGATCAACCTGAACTCGGCTGCGACCTCCCCGTCGGTGACGCCCTTCGATCCCACCAATGCCAGTTCCTACAACTTCACGTTCAATACCCCGGTGTTCGACAGCCAGGGTAATGAACACCAGATGAACCAGTACTTCATCAAGGACGACGCGACCAATACCTGGTCCATGCACACCACTATCGATGGCCGCAACCCGGCCAATCCGGCCTCCACCACGCCGCTGGTCAACGCCGTGCCGTTCAAGTCCGATGGTACGCTGGACAAGGATGCAATGACTGCGGGTGACGTCGCGGGCGGCCTGAGCATTGGCGAAGACAAGATCTTCCAGCTCAACGACTGGATCCCGGCGCAGAAAAACGCCGCTGGAGAGTGGTCGGCCAATGGCGCCATCGCCAACGCGGACGGTGTGAAGCTGGACATGCTGGGTGCCACCCAATACAACGCGTCGTCCGCAGAAATCGCCAAAACCCAGGATGGCTTCGCCACCGGTGAGCTGTCGGGGCTGAGCATCGACCAGAACGGCTACCTGTTTGCCAGCTTCACCAACGGCAAGGACAAGGTGATCGGCCAGGTGGCGATTGCCAACTTCGCCAACCTGCAGGGCCTGACGCCGATTGGCGGTACCAACTGGAAAGAGTCCTATGCCTCGGGCGTGCCGGTGATCGGCGCTCCGGACACCGGTACCCTCGGCCAGATTTCCGGTGGTGCCCTGGAGGACTCCAACGTCGACCTGACCGGCGAGCTGGTAAACCTGATCAAGGCGCAGAGCAACTACCAGGCCAATGCCAAGACCATTTCCACTGAAAGCACCATCATGCAGACCATCATTCAGATGACCTGATGATTGTATTGGCTTTGGTGTTTGTAATTGGGGCCGCAAAGCGGCCCCAAGAATGTGAAGGTTCACGCGAATGAAGCGGCTGTCGTTACTGGCCTTGTTCCCCTTGCTGGTGCTGGTTCTGCCTGCCCCCGCTGCCCCCGCCCCGTTCTATCAATGGCAAAGCCTGGTCACCGGCCGCTACCTGTGTTCGGCCCACAACCCGGGCAAAGGCTGGGTGCGCCACTCTGGCCCCTACAACAACGCCGCCTGCCGCGCCCATTGAGCAAGCCCTTGCCGCAGGCGGCAAACATCCGCCGACAAACTGACGGTTATTGCCCCTTGCCGCGCTGAAAGCCCCGTAAACCGGGTGTTTCAGACTTGGTTCAATTATTGCTTGGAACCTGCCCAGTGACAGCGCGGCAGCTACGCGCAGAGGAGAAACTGTGGACAAGTTGCTTTATGTGGCCATGACCGGCGCCAGCCAGAACGCGCTGGCGCAGAAGGCCCACGCCAACAACCTGGCGAACATTTCCACCAACGGTTTTCAGCGCGACCTGGAGCAGGCCCGCTCGATGCCGGTGTTCGGTGACAGCTTTCCGGCGCGTGCATTCGCCATGACCGAGCGCCCGGCCACCGACTTCAGTGAAGGCCCGTTGGTCGAAACTGGCCGCGACCTTGACGTGGCGGTGACCGGCAAAGGCTTTATCGCCGTGCAGGCGCCGGACGGCAGCGAAGCCTATGTGCGTACCGGTAGCCTGAACATCGATGCCCTCGGTGTGCTGCGTGCCGGCAATGGCATGCCGGTGATCGGCAACGGTGGCCCGATCGCCATCCCGCCGGAGCAGAAAGTGGAAGTGGGTGCCGACGGCACCATCAGCATCCGCTCCATGGGTGAAGACCCGCGGGTGATGGCCGAGGTCGACCGCATCAAACTGGTCAACCCGGACACCAAAGGCCTGACGAAGGGCCTGGACGGTCTGATCCATACCACTTCCGGCCAGCCGGCCGATGCCGACGTCAACGTGCGGGTGGTGGCTGGCTTCCTGGAAGGCAGCAATGTCAACGCTGTCGAGGAAATGACCTCGGTGCTGGCGCTGTCCCGCCAGTTCGAACTGCACGTCAAGATGATGAATACGGCCAAGGAAGGCGACGAAGCCATGGCTCGGGTTTTGCAAATCGGCTAATCACTTTTGAACGGGTGCCGTAAAACAGGCGCACGAGGAGAACTCACATGCTTCCGGCTCTTTGGGTCGCTAAAACCGGCCTGTCCGCTCAGGACACCAACCTGACGGTCATTTCCAACAACCTGGCCAACGTCTCGACCACCGGCTTCAAGCGTGATCGCGCCGAATTCGCAGACCTGCTCTACCAGATCAAGCGCCAGCCTGGTGCCCAGTCGACCCAGGACAGCGAGCTGCCCTCGGGCCTGCAGGTCGGTACCGGTGTGCGTATCGTGGGCACCCAGAAAAGCTTCGTTGCCGGCAGCCTGCAAACCACCGACAACCCGCTGGACATGGCAGTCAACGGCCGCGGTTTCTTCCAGATCCTGCAGCCGGACGGCACCGTGTCGTATACCCGTGACGGTACCTTCCACCTGAACTCCGACGGCCAGATCGTCACTGACAACGGCTACGCCCTGGAGCCTGCCATTGTCGTGCCTAACGACGCGCAGACCTTCACCGTTGGCCAGGACGGCACCGTGTCGATCACCACCGCCGGCAACCCGGCTGCACAGGTGATCGGCAACATCCAGACCGCCGACTTCATCAACCCGGCCGGCCTGCAGGCGATCGGCGACAACCTGTTCCTCGAGACCGCCGCCAGTGGCGCGCCTCAGGTCGGCACCCCAGGCCTGAACGGTTTTGGCACCACCTTGCAGCAGACGCTGGAGAACTCCAACGTCAGTACCGTGGAAGAGCTGGTGAACATGATCACCACTCAGCGTGCCTACGAGATGAACTCCAAAGTCATTTCCACGGCCGACCAGATGCTGTCGTTCGTTACTCAACAGCTCTAAGCCCTGTCACTCAGCTGCGCCCGTGAGGTAAGTGTCATGAATCGTCTGTTGTCCGTTTTCGCCCTGGGGGGGGCGGTGTTGCTGGCAGGTTGCGTCGCACCGACGCCCAAGCCCAACGACCCGTACTATGCGCCGGTGTTGCCGCGCACCCCGTTGCCGGCAGCGGCCAACAACGGTTCGATCTACCAGGCCGGTTTCGAGCAGAACCTGTACAGCGACCGCAAGGCGTTCCGGGTGGGTGACATCATCACCATCACGCTCAATGAGCGCACGTCCGCCAGCAAGAACGCGGGCTCGCAGATCGCCAAGACCAGCAAGACCGACATCGGCCTGACTTCGCTGTTTGGTAGCACGCCCAACACCAATAATCCGTTCGGTGGCGGTGACCTTTCGCTGGAGGCCGGTTATAGCGGCGATCGCGCGACCAAGGGCGACAGCAAGGCCACCCAGGGCAACACGCTGACCGGTTCGATCACCGTCACCGTGGCCGAGGTACTGCCCAACGGCATCATCGCCGTGCGCGGCGAGAAGTGGCTGACCCTGAACACCGGCGAAGAGCTGGTGCGCATTGCCGGCATGGTTCGCGCTGACGATATCGCCACCGACAACACCGTGCCGTCCACCCGTGTGGCCGACGCGCGCATCACCTACTCCGGTACCGGTTCGTTCGCCGATGCCAGCCAGCCCGGGTGGCTGGACCGCTTCTTCATCAGCCCGCTTTGGCCTTTCTGAGTACGGATGACCATGTTCAACGTGAGGCAGCTGATTGCCACAACCCTGCTTTTGTCCTGCGCCTTCGCTGCCCAGGCCGAGCGTCTGAAGGACATTGCCAGCATCTCTGGCGTACGTTCCAACCAGTTGATTGGTTACGGCCTGGTGGTGGGCCTCAATGGCACGGGTGACCAGACCACCCAGACGCCGTTCACCCTGCAAACCTTCAACAACATGCTGTCGCAATTCGGCATCAAGGTGCCGGCCGGTTCCGGCAACGTGCAGCTGAAGAACGTTGCCGCAGTGTCGGTGCATGCCGACCTGCCACCGTTCGCCAAGCCGGGCCAGGTGGTGGACATCACCGTGTCGTCGATCGGTAACTCGAAGAGCCTGCGCGGCGGCAGCCTGTTGATGACCCCGCTCAAGGGTATCGACGGCAACGTTTACGCCATTGCCCAGGGCAACCTGGTCGTGGGTGGCTTTGACGCCGAGGGCCGTGACGGCTCGAAGATCACTGTCAACGTGCCGTCGGCTGGCCGTATCCCGGGTGGTGCCAGTGTCGAGCGTGCGGTACCGAGCGGCTTCAACCAGGGCAATACCCTGACCCTGAACCTCAATCGCCCCGACTTCACGACCGCCAAGCGCATCGTGGACAAGGTCAACGACCTGCTCGGCCCTGGCGTGGCCCAGGCCGTTGATGGTGGTTCGGTAAGGGTCAGCGCGCCGATGGACCCAAGCCAGCGCGTGGATTATCTGTCGATCCTCGAAAACCTCGAAATCGACCCGGGCCAGGCGGTGGCCAAGGTCATCATCAACTCGCGTACCGGCACTATCGTCATCGGCCAGAACGTCAAGGTGTCGCCGGCGGCGGTTACCCACGGCAGCCTGACCGTGACCATCACCGAAGACCCGATCGTCAGCCAGCCGGGGGCCTTCTCCAATGGCCAGACTGCCGTGGTGCCACGCTCGCGGGTCAATGCCGAGCAGGAAGCCAAGCCGATGTTCAAGTTCGGCCCAGGCACCACGCTGGATGAAATCGTCCGCGCGGTGAACCAGGTGGGCGCAGCGCCCGGCGACCTGATGGCGATCCTCGAAGCCTTGAAACAGGCCGGCGCCTTGCAGGCCGACCTGATCGTGATCTGAGGACGGCGCGGATGAATATCAAAAGCCAGGTATCCGTTAGTGCCGACAGCGGCGCCTACACCGACCTCAACCGTCTGAGTGCCCTCAAGCACGGCGATCGCGACAGCGAAGCCAATGTGCGCAAGGTGGCCCAGGAATTCGAGTCGCTGTTCATCAGCGAAATGCTCAAGGCCTCGCGCAAGGCCAGTGACGTGCTGGCCGACGACAACCCGATGAACACCGAAACGGTCAAGCAGTACCGCGACATGTACGACCAGCAGTTGGCCGTGAGCATGTCCCGCGAAGGTGGCGGCATCGGCTTGCAGGACGTGCTGGTGCGCCAGCTGACCAAGGGCCGCAGTGCGTCGATCAATACCAGCCCGTTCCCGCGCGTCGATAGCGGTGGCCCGGCATTGTGGGGCAACAAGGTGGCGGAGCCAGCGCATGCCATGGCCTCGTCCGCTACGCGCAACGACGTTGCTGCACTCAACGCGCGGCGCCTGGCCCTGCCAAGCAAACTCACCGACCGCCTGTTGGCCGGTATCGTGCCGTCGGCGGAAACTGCCAATAACGCCGCCGTGCCTGCCCGTGACGGTCAGGCAGTAGCCAAGGCCTTCGCCGTGCCGGACAACGGCCTGCGCATTGTCGGCCGTGCCGTGGCCCAGCCACCGCTGGCGCCGAACAAGGCTTTCACCGACAGCGACGCCTTCGTCGCCACCATGCTGCCAATGGCCGAGCAGGCCGCCAGGCGCATTGGTGTCGACCCGCGCTACCTGGTGGCCCAGGCCGCGCTGGAAACCGGTTGGGGCAAGTCGGTGATGCGCAACAGCGACGGCAGCAGCAGCCACAACCTGTTCGGCATCAAAGCCACCGGCAACTGGCAAGGCGAGCAGGCGCGGGCGATCACCAGCGAATTCCGCGATGGCCAGTTCGTCAAGGAAACCGCGGCGTTCCGCAGCTACGACTCCTACCAGGACAGCTTCCACGATCTCGTTACCTTGCTGCAGAGCAATGCTCGCTATCAAGGTGCGCTGGATGCGGCCGATAACCCTGAGCAGTTTGCAAGAGAGCTGCAAAAAGCAGGTTATGCGACCGACCCGGGCTATGCGAAGAAGATCATCAGCATCGCCCAGCAAATGCAGTCAACCCCGCAATACGCCATGGCTGGCAGAACCACGAACTTATAAAAGGACTAAATCATGTCGAGCCTGATTTCCATCGGCCTGAGTGGCCTGAGTGCCAGCCAGGCGGCCTTGTCGGTAACCAGTAACAACATCGCCAACGCCGCGACCAGTGGCTACTCGCGCCAGCAGACGGTTCAGGCGGCGGGGCCTTCGCACAACATCGGCGCAGGTTTCCTGGGTACCGGCACCACGCTGGCGGATGTGCGTCGCATCTACAGTTCCTACCTGGACAACCAGCTGCAGACGGCCACCTCGTTGCAGGCAGACTCGGTGACGTTCCAGGATCAGATCACCAGCGTCGACAAACTGCTGGCCGACCGTGACACCGGCATCAGCTCGGTCCTTACCGCCTTCTTCTCGGCGCTGCAGACTGCGGCGGCGAAGCCGGGTGACGTTGCCTCGCGCCAGCTGCTGCTGACCCAGGCGCAAACCCTGAGCAACCGTTTCAACGCGGTGAGCACCCAGCTGACCCAGCAGAACGCCACGATCAACTCCCAGCTCGACACCATGGCCGGCCAGGTGAACAAGCTCACAGCCAACATTGCCGAGTACAACAAGCAGATCACCGCGGCCAGCGCCTCCGGCAACACCCCCAACAGCCTGCTGGATGCGCGCAGCGAAGCCGTGCGCCAGCTCAACGAGCTGGTAGGGGTGACGGTGCAGGAGCGTGATGGCAACTACGACGTGTATCTGGGCAGTGGCCAATCGCTGGTCACCGGAACCAAGGCCAACACCTTGTCGGTGGAGCCGGGTGTGGCCGACAAGAGCCAGGTTGCCCTGCGCATCAACTATGACTCGTTCAGCTCGGACGTGACCTCGGTGGTGTCCGGTGGCGCCATTGGCGGCCTGTTGCGTTATCGCCAGGACGTGCTGACGCCGTCGATGAACGAGCTTGGTCGCGTTGCCCTGGTCGTCGCCGACAGCATCAATAGCCAGCTGGGGCAGGGCCTGGATGCCAACGGCCAGTTCGGCAGCTCGCTGTTCTCCAGCATCAACAGCGCCACCGCCATTGCCCAGCGCAGCCTGGCCTCGTCGAACAACAGTGCAGGCTCCGGCAATCTGGATGTCACCATCGCCAACAGCGGTGCGCTGACCACCTACGACTACGAGGTGAAGTTCACCAGCGCCAGCCAGTACAGTGTGCGCCGCTCAGACGGCACCGACATGGGCAGCTTCGACCTGAATGCCGACCCGGCACCGGTGATAGACGGTTTCAGCCTGGCGTTGAAAGGCGGCGGCCTGGCGGCCGGCGACAGCTTCAAGGTGATCCCTACCCGTGCGGCAGCCGGCAGCATCACCACCACCCTGACCGATGCCAACAAACTGGCCTTCGCCGGGCCGATCAGTGCTGCGGCAGGCAGTGGCAACAGCGGTACCGGCACCATCACCCAACCTACGCTGGGCGAATCGCTGGATATCTATGGCGGTGCCGACACCGCACTGATCCAGCAGTCGATTCGCGATTCGATGCCGGTACGCGTGGTGTTCGACGCTGCCAGCGGTGGCTCCCAGGGCTACAAGCTGTTCGACGCCAAGGGTACCCAGATTGGTACCGGCAGCGTGGTGCCTGGGCAGGACAACAATTTGTCCATCGCCGTGCCGATGCTGGATGCGGCCGGCGACCCGATTCTGGATGGTAGCGGTAACCCGCGTACCTTTGCCGTCGAGACCACAATCGGTGGCAGCCCTGCGGCCAATGACAGCTTTACCCTGTCGTTCAATGCCGACGGCAAGGCGGACAACCGCAATGCCAACGCGCTGCTGGACCTGCAGACCAAGTCGACCGTGGGCACCAATTCCGGCACCGGTACCAGCTTCACCTCGGCCTACGCCTCGCTGGTCGAGCGGGTAGGGGCCAAGGCCAGCCAGGCCACCATTGACACCACGGCGACCCAGGCAGTGCTCAAGTCTGCGACCGAAAGCCGCAGCGCAGTGTCGGGCGTCAACCTCGATGACGAAGCGGCCAGCCTGGTGAAGTTCCAGCACTACTACACAGCGTCGTCGCAGATCATCAAGGCGGCGCAAGAAACCTTCTCCACCCTGATTAACGCCCTGTAAGGAGTAGCGGACCGTGCGTATTTCAACTGCTCAGTTCTATGAGACCAGCGCCACTAGCTACTCCCAGAACTACTCCAACTTGGCCAAGATTACCGAACAGGTCACCTCCAAATCGCGCATCCAATCGGCCGGTGACGACCCGGTCGGCGCTGCGCGCCTGCTGGTGCTGCAGCAACAGAGCGCCTTGTTGGAGCAGTACAGCGGAAACATGACCACGGTCAAGAACGCCCTGCTGCAGGAAGAGAGCGTGCTATCGACCATCAACGATGCCCTGCAGCGTGCCAGCGAGCTGGCGATCCAGGCGGGTAACGGGGGCCTGAGCGATGCCGACCGTACCTCGATCGCCAGCGAGATCAAGGAAATCGAAGCCAACGTGTTCGGTCTGCTGAACTCGCGCGATGCCAACGGCGACTACATGTTTGGCGGCTCCAAGTCGTCGACCCCGCCCTATGTGCGCAACGCCGACGGCACCTACAGCTACCAGGGCGACCAGACCCAGCTGAGCCTGCAGGTGTCCGACACCTTGCGCCTGGCGACCAACGACACCGGCTACAGCATTTTCGACCAGGCCACCAACAACAGCCGCACCCAGTCGAGCCTGGTAGCACCGTCGCCGGATGACGGCAAGGTATTGCTGTCTGGCGGCCTGTTGACCTCGGCCACCACCTACGGCAATCAGTTTGCCGCTGGTCAGCCGTATTCTGTCACCTTCACCAGTGCCACCGAGTACAGCGTGAGGGATGCCGCCGGCAATGACATCACCAATGAAACCGCCGGCAAGGGCAAGTTCGACGTCAATACCGAAGGCGGCAAGATGATCTCGCTGCGCGGTGTCGACTTCGAGATCAACCTGAACCTGGCGGAAGGTGACGATGCTGACGCCGTCGTTGCCGGCCATGTGTTCACCCTCGAAGCCAAGCCCGATACCCTCACTGCGACGCGTAGCGCGGGCAACCCGTCGACGGCGCAGGTGACCGGCACCAGCGTTACCGACCCGGAAGCTTACCGTAGCACCTTCCCAAGCAACGGCGCGGTGATCCGCTTCACCAGCGACACCGAGTATTCTCTGTATGCGCAGCCGTACAGTGCCGACAGCAAGCCGATTGGCTCGGGTACAGTAGGGGCGGGCAACGCAGTGACGGTGGCAGGCGTTACCTACCAGTTCGACAGCGCGCCGAAGCAAGGCGACCAGTTCTCGGTCAATGCCAATACCCATCGCACGCAGAACGTACTGGATACCTTGGGTCAGCTACGCAGCGCTCTGGAAAAGCCGCTGGACACGCCCGAGGCGCAGGCTGCACTGAAAACCGCCACCGACTCGGCGATTTCCAACCTGGCCAGTGCCCGGGATCGTATCGACATTACCCGTGGTTCGATCGGTGCGCGGGGCAACTCGCTGGATATTCAGGCGCAGGAAAACGAAAGCCTGGGGCTGGCCAACCAAAGCACACAAAGTGCCATTGGCGATACTGACATGGCCTCGGCCACCATTCAGCTGACCCTGCAGCAGGCCATGCTTGAAGCTTCGCAACTGGCGTTTGCGCGCATTTCTCAGCTAAGCCTGTTCGACAAGATCTAATCTGCCTGCCTGATCCTGGGGCTGCTGCGCAGCCCTATCGCGACACAAGGCCCCCACAGGTCGTCCTCTCTCCTGGAGGTGGCGTATTCGTGGGAGCGGCCTTGCGTCGCGAAAGGGCCGCGATGCGGCCCCATCGATATCTGCTGCGAAGCTGATCATTCGGGGTCCAGTGCCCGCCCGGTCATTCCGCAAATTCCCCAGTCCCCACACCCTCGCCACGGCTTTCGTAGCATTTCAATGTGACCAATGAGTCAAAACGCTCATCTTCCCTGTATTCTATGCAGCAGCTGTTGCAGCATTTTGTTACCGGTGCGCAGGCGAGCCCTGGCTACAACCCCTGGCGGTGGCCGCTCCGGTATTTGGCGCCCTCAATTCATCGAGTGGTGGTCTTTGGCTGTTTTCATTGGGAAGCCAGAATGATTGGCATCAAAAGCATTGCGAGTTACGTGCCCACCGCTGGCCTGGACAACTACGTTCAGGGTGCGAAGTTCGGCAAGGACGAAGAGTTCATGTTCGGCAAGATCGGTGCGTCGTTCCTGCCGCGCAAGGCCGAAGAGCAAGAAACCTCCGACTTGTGCGTAGAGGCCGCCCAGGCACTGTTCGCCAGCAACCCCGACCTTGATCCGCAATCGATCGATGCGTTGATCGTGGTCACCCAGAACGGCGACGAAGAAGGTCTGCCGCACACCGCAGCCATCGTCCAGAGCAAACTTGGCCTGTCTACCCGCGTGGCGGCGTTCGACGTGTCGCTTGGCTGCTCCGGCTATGTGTATGGCCTGTATGCGATCAAAGGCTTCATGGAGGCGGCAGGCCTGAAGAACGGCCTGCTGATCACCGCCGACCCGTATTCGAAGATCGTCGACCCGGAAGACCGCAACACCACCATGCTGTTCGGCGACGCCGCCACGGCAACCTGGATGGGTGAAAACGCGGTTTGGAACCTGGGCCAGGCGCGTTTCGGCACTGACGGTTCCGGTGCCGAGCACCTGAAAGTCAGTGACGGCAAGTTCTTCATGAACGGCCGCCAGGTATTCAACTTCGCCCTGATCAAGGTGCCAGCGCACCTGCACGAGCTGCTGGATGCCAGCGGCCTGAAGTCGTCGGATATCGACGCCTTCTGCATCCACCAGGGCAGTGCGGCGATTGTCGACGCCGTGGCGCGACGCTTTGAAGAGCAACACCCGGAGAAGTTCGTCAAGGACATGCTGGAAACCGGCAATACGGTGTCCTCCAGTGTTCCGCTGCTGCTGCAGAAGCACATGCTCGATGGCAGCTGGAAGCGCGTGGCGATCAGTGGCTTTGGCGTGGGCCTGTCGTGGGGCTCGGCCATCCTGTACCGCGACTGATCCCAGTCAGCCCCTAAAAGCGCCCGGCGGCCACCGCCCGGCGCTTTTTTTTCTGCCGAAAATAAGCTTCTGCCTAACGCAGCCCATTGTAGGAGCGGGTTCACCCGCGAACACCGGCAAAGCCGGTGCCACCCATCGCGTCTCCTTCTTCGCAGCCTCACCCGCTCCACCGACGGGATGAGGCATTCAGCCCAGTTCAAACAGTTTTTGACGCCAATAAACCGCCCTTAACCCCTTGATTTCTCAGGGCTGGCCCCATGCCAGTATTTTTTTTTTGAAAAAACCCTCAAGCAACCCGCGCACCCGACGATAACCATTACGAAGGTTCTCTAGGCCACACCCGGCTGTCGCCAGGGCCGGAAGCCGCAGTATCCATACAACGAGGAATTCGTCATGGCTTTGACCGTTAACACCAACATCACCTCCATGAGTGTTCAGAAGAACCTGAACAAGTCGTCCGACGCCTTGGGCACCACCATGGGTCGTCTGTCCTCTGGCCTGAAAATCAACAGTGCCAAAGACGACGCCGCAGGCCTGCAGATCTCCAACCGTCTGACCACTCAAATCAAAGGTCTGAGCGTTGCGGTCAAGAACGCCAACGATGGTATCTCTATTGCGCAAACTGCTGAAGGCGCCATGGCGACTTCAGGCAACATCATGCAGCGTATGCGTGAACTGGCCCTGCAATCGGCGAACGGCTCGAACAGCGATGACGACCGCGCCTCCATGCAGCAGGAGTTTACCGCGCTGTCGGGCGAGCTCACCCGTATTGCTAACACCACCACTTTCGGTGGCCGTAATCTGCTCGATGGCACCTTCTCCGGCAGCAGCTTCCAGGTTGGCGCGAACTCCAACGAAAGCATTTCGTTTGGCATGAAAGATGTCAGCGCTACCTCGATGAAGGGCAACTACAACGAAGCCAGCGTTGCCGGCGGTGTTGCTACCCTGCAAGCCAGCGTCACCGGTGCAGCCGGTAAGTTCGGCACCAACAATGCTGGCAGCACTTCTGCTTCGGTTGTGGGTACTGCAGGCGCGGGCGTATTTGATAAGCCGACCATCGGTGCTGCTGCCGGTAACTTGGTGCTGAACGTTGGTACCACCACCACCACCATCGCTGCTGCGGCAGGCGACACCCTGCAGGATGTGGTTGACAATATCAACCTGGAAACTAGCAATACCGGTGTTACCGCTAGCATTGACAGCGCCACTGGTGCACTGAAGCTCGACGGCACCCAGGCATTCACCATCGATGCCAGCACTGATGACGTCTTGAGCACTGCCTTGGGTCTGGCCGAGGCCGGTGGTGCCCAGCTGTCGAAAACCGGTACTGCCAACCTGCGTGATGGTGTATTGGGGGCCGGTGGTGCCGGTAACCTGACGCTCGGCTCTACCAACATTGCATTGGTTGCGACTGACACCCTATCTTCGGTAGTCGGCAAGGTTAATGCTCAAACCGGCACGACTGGTGTAACGGCTTCCATTGACAGTGCCACTGGGCAACTGAAACTGAACTCGGCTGCCGGCTTCGACGTAGGTGGTACTGCGGGTACCTTGACTGGCCTGGGTCTGACTGCAGGTTCTGTTGCCATCGCGCCTCAGACTACCGGTCTGGCGTCGGCTGCTTCGATCGACATCAATGGCACTACCTTCAACTTCGCTCAAGGGGATGACCTGGATGCGATCGTTGACAACATCAACAACAACGGTGCAGGTGCTGTCGGTTCGGGTACTGCCCTGACTGGCGTCACTGCCAAAAATGATAACGGTCGCCTGGTGCTGACTTCGGCCAATGGCCAGGACATCAAGTTGGACAATGGTTCTGGCGTGACTGGGCAAGGGGCACTGGCTGCCGTAGGTCTGAACTCGGGCACCACCAAGGCTGGTTTGGTTGCTGATACCTCCATCTCTCTGAACGGCGTAGAAGTCAAGTTCAAGAAAGGTGATGACATGGATAGCATCGCAGCCTCCATCAACGCCGCCAGCACCGGTGTCAACGCCAGCGTTGTGGTTAATGCCGGCAGCAGCACTCTGTCGCTGTTCGCTGACCAGGACATCACCGTTGCTGATGGCAGCAATGGTACCGGTCTGGCCGCGCTGGGTCTGACTGCTGTTGCAGGCAAGACCTCTGCCGTCGAGATGGAATCTACCGTTTCCAACCTGAACATCACGGACGCGCAAAGTGCTCAGCAGGCTATCCAGGTTCTGGATGGTGCCATGCAGTCGCTGGACTCCCAGCGTTCCCAGCTGGGTGCAGTGCAGAACCGTTTCGATAGCACTGTCGCTAACCTGCAGTCGATCTCGGAAAACTCCACCGCAGCCCGTAGTCGTATCCAGGATGCCGACTTTGCTGCCGAAACTGCGGAGCTGAGCAAGCAGCAAACCCTGCAGCAAGCTTCCACCGCTATCCTGTCGCAGGCGAACCAGCTGCCATCTTCGGTACTGAAGCTGCTCGGCTAATTCGATTCTGTGATGAATCGCGAAAGGGTGCGGCAACGTACCCTTTCGTTTTCTGATTCTACGAGGCAAGCATCATGGATATGAGTGTCAAGCTGAACTCTGTTCTCTCTGCGCCCGCCACTCAAGAAGCCAGGAGTGCACAGCCATCGAGCAGATCGAATGCTGAGCTACCAGACGTGCCGACCAAGGAAGTCCAGCGGCCGGAACTCGAGAAAGCGGTCAGCGACATACAAGAATACGTAAAAGCTTCGCAGCGGCAGTTGGATTTTTCCGTGGACGATTCCACGGGGACCCTGGTGGTCAAGGTTATTGCCACCGGTAGTGGCGAAGTCATTCGACAGCTTCCAAGTGAGGCAGCCCTGAGCCTGGCTCGCAGTCTGGCGGAGGGTGATGGTTTTTTACTTGATGACAATGTGTAATGTTGGCATGAGTCTTGACTCGGATTGTGTCTCGCTCATTCATCGTCAAGCAATTGGCATTCGCTGATCAGGGATATAAAGCAATGGCAAGTACAACAGTCAGTGGTATCGGCTCCGGCGTCGATACCCAGTCGATTGTCAAGGCTCTGGCCGATGCCGAAAAGGCGCCCAAGCAACAGCAGATCACTACTCAACAGAAGACTACGACCACACAAGTGTCTGCTGTGGGCATGATTAAGAATGCATTGGATACCTTCCGCTCTGCGATTGCCAAGCTGAATACATCCACGTCTTTCACAGGGCTTGCGGGTACGTCTTCGGATGAAAAAGTCGCCAAGGCAACCGTGACCGCGTCCGCTTCTGCGGGTAACTACGCGTTGGAAGTCACTCAGCTCGCCACTTCTTCGAAGATCACCACGGATGTTTTTGCTGGAGGAGTTTCTTCCGTCGTAAACAATAGCGGTGATCCCCAGACCTTGACCATTTCCAAGTCCTCTGCGGACTACAATGTCACGATCCCGGATGGGGCGACCTTGCAACAGGTTCGCGACCTGATCAATAAACAACTGGGCTCACAAGGCATCAATGCCAACATCCTGACGGATGCCAAGGGTTCACGGCTGGTAATGAGTTCTTCGACGACTGGAGAAGGTTCCGATATTACTTTGAGCGGTGACTCCTCCCTCGTCCAGAATGCCACGCCCGGCGCGCCGGCTCAAAATGCAAAATACACGATTGACGGCCTGGAGCTTGAATCCAAGAGTAATACGGTTACTGGCGCCATCAGTGGCGTCAACTTCGAGTTACTAGCTGAGGGTAAGTCAAGGCTCAGCGTTGCGACCAATACCACTACGCTGAAAACCTCTGTGCAATCTTTTGTCAGTGCGTACAACGCCCTGATCACGGCAATCAACACGCAGACCAAAGTCACGGCCACTGGCGATGCCAGCACTACCACCGCCGGTGCGTTGACCGGGGATGCAACGATGCGCGCTTTGGTCTCGACAGTGCGTAACGAGCTGGTGAAGAGCACCGGGGCGGGGAGCATCTCCATGCTTTCGCAGATGGGGATCAATACCGATCAGCAGACGGGCCTGTTGGTGCTGGACGATACCAAGTGGGACAAGGCTGTTGCCAAGGGTGCAGCCGATATCGCGGCGGTGTTCACCGGTGACAAGGGCCTGATCAAGCGCATGACTGCGGCCACGGATGCTTACACTGGCACGACCGGAATCTTGGCAACGCGGACAAAGAACCTCAACGACAACCTAACTGAGCTCACCAAGCAGCAAGAGGCGCTTGATCGTCGTATTGAGACATTGACGGCCACGCTGACAGCCAAATACAACGCGATGGATACCCTCGTCGCCAAGCTCAATGCCACGAGTTCGAGCGTGATGACGACCCTGAACGCGATGAACAAGGCCAATAACGACGACTGATGGTCGTATTCAAGATCTTTGGGGCTAAGCCGATCACTTAGGTATGTAGCCCCTGTGTAGCCCCGTTCAAAGAGGATCCCCCATGCACCCGATGAGAGCCCTTCGCCAGTACCAGAAGGTCAATTCCCACGCCCAGATTTCTGAAGCCACTCCGCACCGCCTGGTGCAGTTGCTGATGGAGGGCTCGCTCGATCGCATGGCTCAGGCCAAGGGCGCGATTGCGCGCGGTGATGTGGCGCTGAAGGGTGTAATGCTGGGCAAGGCCATTGACATTATAGGTGGTCTGCGTGAGGGGCTGGATAAGGAAAAGACCGATAACCCAGACGAACTGGATCGCCTCGACAGCCTGTACGACTACATGGCTCGCCGCCTGACTCAGGCCAATCTGCATAGCGATCCGGCCATGATTGACGAAGTCGCGCAGTTGATGATCACTGTCAAAAGCGGCTGGGATGCCATCGCCTCCGCCGAGCAATAATACCGTAAGGAGCCCCCCATGAGCGCGCTGCAGCAAATCGAAGACACCCGCCTTGCCCTGAGCGAGGCCCTGCAAGTGCGCGACTGGGCTGCCATTGGTGAGTTGGACTTGGCCTGTCGTGCGCTGATGGATGAATTACTGCGAGAGAATCAGGATGATGAGGCCGAAATCCGGGCCAATCTGGAAGCGCTGATGGCGGTTTATCGTCAGCTGATCGACGTTGCAAGTGACGAGCGTCAATCCTTGGTCGCACGAATGTCGAATATCAACCAAGCGAAACACGCCACAAAGGTATACCATCTGTTCAGCTGAAGCTGGGCAGAGAGCAACGCTTCGGCGCCATAAATTTGACTGCCTTTAAGTTTTTGACTTTACTAGTGGCTGTTTTCGAATTTCAGACGTCCGAACACTGACCATTCAGTCGGAATGATGTCGAGCACGCCCCTGCAGGGCGCCGATATGACTAGGGAAGTTGCTATTGCATGTGGCGTGAAACCAAGATTCTGCTGATCGATGACGACAGCGCGCGCCGCCGCGACCTTGCGGTGGTGCTGAACTTCCTCGGCGAAGAAAACCTCGCGTGTGCCAGCCATGACTGGCAGCAGGCGGTCGAGCCATTGTCCTCGAGCCGCGAAGTGCTGTGCGTGCTCATCGGCACCGTGAATGCTCCGGGCAATCTGCTTGGGCTGCTTAAGACAGTGGCTACCTGGGATGAGTTCCTTCCGGTTTTGCTTTTAGGTGAAATTTCTTCCGCCGAGCTGCCGGAAGACCTTCGCCGCCGGGTGCTTTCCAACCTGGAAATGCCGCCAAGCTACAGCCAATTGCTGGACTCGCTGCACCGTGCCCAGGTCTACCGCGAAATGTATGACCAGGCGCGCGAGCGGGGTCGCCAGCGCGAACCCAATCTGTTCCGCAGCCTGGTTGGCACCAGTCGTGCCATTCAGCACGTGCGGCAGATGATGCAGCAAGTGGCGGATACCGACGCCAGCGTGCTGATCCTGGGTGAGTCCGGCACCGGCAAGGAAGTGGTAGCGCGCAACCTGCACTACCATTCCAAGCGCCGCGAAGCGCCGTTCGTGCCGGTCAACTGTGGCGCGATCCCGGCCGAGCTGCTGGAAAGCGAACTGTTCGGCCACGAGAAGGGCGCCTTTACCGGGGCCATCACCAGCCGTGCCGGGCGTTTCGAACTGGCCAACGGCGGTACCCTGTTCCTCGACGAAATCGGCGACATGCCGTTGCCGATGCAGGTCAAGCTGCTGCGTGTGCTGCAGGAGCGTACCTTCGAGCGCGTGGGTAGCAACAAGACCCAAAGCATCGACGTGCGCATCATCGCTGCGACGCACAAGAACCTCGAAACCATGATCGAGGACGGCACCTTCCGCGAAGACCTGTACTACCGCCTGAACGTGTTCCCTATCGAAATGGCGCCGCTGCGTGAGCGGGTGGAAGACATCCCGTTGCTGATGAACGAGCTGATTTCGCGCATGGAGCACGAGAAGCGCGGTTCCATTCGCTTCAATTCCGCCTCGATCATGTCGCTGTGTCGTCACGGCTGGCCGGGCAACGTACGCGAGCTGGCCAACCTGGTCGAGCGCATGGCGATCATGCACCCGTACGGGGTCATTGGCGTGTCGGAACTGCCGAAGAAATTCCGCTATGTCGATGACGAAGACGAGCAGATGGTCGACAGCCTGCGCAGCGACCTGGAAGAGCGCGTGGCGATCAATGGCCACACACCAAACTTCAGCAACCACGCCATGCTGCCGCCCGAAGGCCTGGACCTCAAGGACTACCTGGGTAGCCTGGAGCAGGGCCTGATCCAGCAGGCGCTGGACGATGCCAACGGTATCGTTGCGCGCGCGGCTGAACGTTTGCGTATTCGCCGTACCACCCTGGTCGAGAAAATGCGCAAGTACGGCATGAGCCGCCAGGGCGGTGAGGACCAGGCGGAGGATTGATGTTTGGGCTGGGTGTTCGCCTTGGGGGTTGCGTTTGGGCGGGGTGTTCGCCTTGAGGTTTTTGTTTGGGCGGCGCTCGATCTCCGCGGCACAACAAAACTCACGGCGAACCCTTCTCGGTCTTAACGCAATCCTACGTCAAACCCAAACCCCCATCTCCGGCACGGCTATTGCTACACCGCTGGCAACACACCGTTTTATGACGGTCAGCCACGCGAGAGAGCACGATGCCCCAGGCCGCCCACGTATCCCGAGCCCCCGATCAGCAGGGGCAAACCCCGGTCGCGCAGGACAGCGGCCAGGGTATCGCGCAAGCCTTTGCCCTGTTCAATCAGGTGTCCAGCCAGCTGAGCCAGTCCTACAGCCTGCTTGAAGCCCGGGTCAGTGAGCTCAAAGGTGAGCTGGCCGTGGTCAGCGCCCAGCGCATCGACGAACTGAGTGAAAAGGAACGCCTGGCCAACCGCCTGCAGAACCTGCTGGACTTGCTGCCTGGCGGGGTGATCGTGATCGATGGTCAGGGCCTGGTGCGCGAAGCCAACCCGGCCGCCTGCGAGTTGCTCGGTGAGCCTCTGATCGGCCAATTGTGGCGCCAGGTGATCGCCCGTAGCTTTGCCCCGCGCAAGGACGACGGCCACGAAGTCTCGCTGCGCGACGGTCGCCGCCTGTCGATCGCCACCCGCTCACTGGATGCCGAGCCTGGCCAATTGGTGCTGCTCAACGACCTGACTGAAACCCGTCGCCTCCAGGACCAGCTGGCTCGCCACGAGCGGCTGTCGTCGTTGGGGCGCATGGTTGCCTCGCTGGCCCACCAGATCCGCACGCCGCTGTCGGCAGCCATGCTGTATGCCGGCCACCTGGCCGACAACGAGCAAGCGCTGAGCGCGCAAACCCGTCAGCGCTTCGCCGCGACCTTGAAGGAGCGCCTGCACGAACTGGAACACCAGGTGCGCGACATGCTGGTGTTTGCCCGTGGCGAGTTGCCACTGGGGGACCGGGTGACCCCGAAAGCGCTGTTCCAGGCCCTGCAACAGGCGGCCCAGGCGCATGTGCAGGGGCACGCCGTGCGCTGGCAGTGCGACAGTCATCTGGGTGAGCTGCTGTGCAACCGCGACACCCTGGTCGGCGCCTTGCTCAACCTGATTGAAAATGCCCTGCAGGCCAGCGATGGCCCGGCGCGGCTGAAGGTGCACCTGTACCGCCGCGAACGTAGCTTGCACCTGTGCGTCAGCGATGCCGGCAGTGGCATCGATGCAGGCTTGCTCGGTCGTTTGGGCGAACCGTTCCTTACCACCAAGGCCACCGGTACCGGCCTGGGCCTGGCCGTGGTCAAGGCGGTGGTGCGTGCGCATCAGGGCACGATCAACCTGCGCTCGAAAGTCGGCCGTGGTACCTGCGTGCGGGTAGAGCTGCCGTTGATCGACGGGCAATTGGCGGAGGGGGTGTAATGGCAATCAAGGTGCTGCTGGTCGAGGATGACCGCGTATTGCGCCAGGCGCTGGGCGATACCCTGGAAATCGGCGGTTTCGCCTACCAGGCAGTGGGCAGTGCCGAAGAAGCGCTGGAGGCCGTACTCGAAGACGCGTTCAGCCTGGTGGTCAGTGACGTCAACATGCCCGGTATGGATGGGCACCAGTTGCTGAGCCAGTTGCGCCGCCAGCAGCCACAGTTGCCGGTGCTGTTGATGACGGCGCATGCCGCCGTCGAGCGTGCGGTCGAGGCCATGCGCCAAGGCGCCGCCGACTACCTGGTCAAACCGTTCGAGCCCAAGGCGCTGCTCAACCTCGTGGAGCGGCATGCCGCCGGGCGTGTGACCGGCGAAGAAGGGCCGGTGGCCTGCGAGCCGGCCAGTCGCCAGTTGCTGGAGCTGGCGGCCCGTGTGGCGCGCAGTGACTCGACCGTACTGATTTCCGGCGAGTCCGGTACTGGCAAGGAAGTGCTGGCGCGCTACATTCACCAGCAGTCGCCGCGTGCGGCGCAGCCCTTCGTGGCGATCAACTGCGCGGCGATCCCCGACAACATGCTCGAGGCCACCCTGTTCGGCCACGAGAAGGGCGCCTTCACCGGCGCTATCGCGGCTCAGGCTGGCAAGTTCGAGCAGGCCGAAGGCGGCACCTTGCTGCTCGACGAAATCTCGGAAATGCCCATGGCCTTGCAGGCCAAGCTGCTGCGTGTGCTGCAGGAACGCGAGGTGGAGCGGGTAGGCGGGCGCAAGCCGATCAGCCTGGACATTAGGGTGCTGGCCACCACCAACCGCGACCTGGCCGGCGAAGTGGCGGCTGGGCGCTTCCGCGAAGACCTGTACTACCGCCTGTCGGTGTTCCCGCTGGCCTGGCGCCCGCTGCGTGAGCGGCCGGGCGATATCCTGCAGTTGGCCGAGCGCCTGCTGGCGCGCCATGTGGCCAAGATGAAGCATGCCTCGGTGCGCCTCTCGCCAGCGGCTCGGGCCTGCCTGCAGGCATATGCCTGGCCGGGCAACGTGCGCGAACTGGACAACGCCCTGCAGCGGGCGTTGATTCTGCAGCAGGGTGGCGTGATCGAGGCGGCGGATTTTTGTCTGGCAGGCGCCATTCCATTGTCGGCTGGCACCGAGCCATCTCTCGAGGTGGTTGCTGATGCCGGCGGCCTGGGGGATGACATGCGTCGTCACGAGTACCAGATGATCATCGACACCCTGCGCGCCGAGCGCGGCCGCCGCAAAGAGGCGGCCGAACGCCTGGGGATCAGTCCGCGGACGTTGCGCTACAAGCTGGCGCAGATGCGCGATGCCGGGTTTGACGTCGAGGCCAGCCTGTTCGGCTGACTGGCAAATCATCTGCAACTGGCGCGGACCTCTGTGGGAACGGCCTTGTGTCGCGAATGGGGCGCGAAGCGGCCCCAGGTCTTCAGCTCCGCCGCAAAGATCGCCGGGGCCGCTCTGCGGCCCTATCGCGACGCAAGGCCGCTCCCGCAGGAATTGTGTGATCTCTGGGAAATGAGTTGCGAAGGCTGGCACCTTTGTTGCTTTAGGTAGGTCATTCGCCGCATGACTGTCAAAAAAATGCGGCCGCAGGAGAGAGAAGGGTCATGAGCCAAGGTGTTGAATTCAATCGTCTGATGTTGGACATGCGGGCCATGCAGGCCGATGCCATGTCGCTGCCCAAGGTAACTGCCGCCCCCGAGCTGGCGCCAGGGCAAAGCACCTTCGCCGACATGCTCGGCCAGGCCATCGGCAAGGTGCATGAGACGCAGCAAGCCTCGACCCAACTGGCCAACGCGTTCGAAATCGGCAAGAGCGGCGTCGACCTGACTGACGTGATGATCGCTTCGCAAAAGGCCAGCGTGTCGATGCAAGCCATGACCCAGGTACGCAACAAGCTGGTCCAGGCGTACCAGGACATCATGCAGATGCCGGTTTGAGGACGGATGTAACCCATGGCTGAAGCAGTCGTCGAAAACGCCCCCGCCAAAGCTGGCTCGCCAGCGGCCAAGCCGCCGCTGTTTGGCATGGCGTTTCTGGAAAACATCTCGCAGATGCCCATGCTGCGCCAGATCGGCCTCCTGGTCGGCCTGGCGGCCAGCGTGGCCATCGGCTTTGCCGTGGTGCTGTGGTCGCAACAACCCGATTACCGTCCGTTGTACGGCAGCCTGTCGGGCATGGACACCAAGCAGGTCATGGACACCCTGGCCGCTGCTGACATCCCCTATAACGTGGAGCCCAACTCGGGGGCCCTGCTGGTCAAGGCCGACGACCTCTCCCGTGCGCGCCTGAAACTGGCAGCCGCCGGCGTGGCGCCGAGCGACGGCAATGTCGGCTTCGAACTGCTCGACAAGGAGCAGGGCCTGGGCACCAGCCAGTTCATGGAAGCCACCCGCTACCGCCGCAGCCTGGAAGGCGAACTGGCACGTACCGTTTCCAGCCTCAACAACGTCAAGGCCGCGCGCGTGCACCTGGCCATCCCGAAAAGTTCGGTGTTCGTGCGTGATGAACGCAAGCCCAGCGCCTCGGTACTGGTCGAGCTGTACCCAGGCCGTGCACTGGAAGCCGGGCAGGTGATGGCCATCGTCAACCTGGTCGCCACCAGCGTGCCGGAACTGGACAAATCCCAGGTCACCGTCGTCGACCAGAAGGGCAACCTGCTGTCCGAGCAGATTCAGGATTCCGCGCTGACCCAGGCCGGCAAGCAGTTCGACTACAGCCGCCGGGTGGAAAGCATGCTCACCCAGCGTGTGCACAACATTCTGCAGCCGGTGTTGGGCAACGACCGCTACAAGGCCGAAGTGTCCGCCGACCTCGACTTCAGCGCGGTCGAGTCCACCTCCGAACAGTTCAACCCCGACCAGCCGGCGTTGCGCAGCGAGCAGTCGGTCGACGAACAACGTGCCAGCAGCCAAGGCCCGCAAGGTGTGCCTGGCGCGCTGAGCAACCAGCCGCCAGGCGCCGCTTCGGCACCGCAGACCACTGGTGGCGCGGCTACCCCGGCTGCTGCCATTCAGCCTGGCCAGCCGCTGGTGGATGCCAACGGCCAGCAGATCATGGACCCGGCCACCGGTCAGCCGATGCTCGCGCCGTACCCGTCAGACAAACGTCAGCAAAGCACCAAGAATTTCGAGCTGGACCGTTCCATCAGCCACACCCGCCAGCAGCAGGGGCGCATGGCCCGCCTGTCGGTAGCGGTGGTGGTGGACGACCAGGTCAAGATCGACCCGGCCACAGGCGATACCACGCGGGCACCGTGGGGTGCCGAGGACCTGGCGCGCTTTACCCGCCTGGTGCAGGACGCAGTCGGCTTCGATGCCAGCCGTGGCGACAGCGTGACGGTGATCAACGTGCCGTTCGCCGCCGACCGTGGCGAGGAAATCGCCGACATCGCCTTCTACCAGCAGCCGTGGTTCTGGGATATCGTCAAACAGGTGCTGGGCGTGGTGTTCATCCTGGTGCTGGTGTTCGGCGTGCTGCGGCCAGTGCTGAACAACATTACCGGGGGCGGCAAGCAGGCTGCCCCGGACAGCGACATGGAGCTGGGCGGCATGATGGGTCTGGATGGCGAACTGGCCAACGACCGCGTCAGCCTGGGTGGCCCGACAAGCATTCTGCTGCCTAGCCCGAGCGAGGGTTACGAGGCACAGCTCAACGCAATCAAAGGCCTGGTGGCCGAAGACCCGGGCCGTGTGGCTCAGGTCGTGAAAGACTGGATCAACGCCGATGAGTGATAACCGAGCCGTTACCGCCAAGCTGAGCCGCGTCGACAAGGCGGCGATCCTCCTGCTCTCGCTGGGCGAGACCGATGCGGCCCAGGTGCTGCGGCACATGGGCCCGAAGGAAGTGCAGCGGGTGGGTGTGGCCATGGCGCAGATGGGCAATGTGCACCGTGACCAGGTCGAACAGGTGATGAGCGAGTTCGTCGACATCGTCGGCGACCAGACCAGCCTGGGCGTCGGTTCTGATGCGTACATCCGCAAGATGCTCAACCAGGCCCTGGGCGAGGACAAGGCCAACGGCCTGGTCGACCGCATCCTGCTCGGCGGCAATACCAGCGGCCTGGACAGCCTCAAGTGGATGGAGCCGCGTGCCGTGGCCGACGTGATCCGCTATGAGCACCCGCAGATCCAGGCCATCGTGGTCGCCTACCTCGACCCCGACCAGGCCGGTGAAGTGCTGAGCAACTTCGACCACAAGGTGCGCCTGGACATCGTCCTGCGCGTGTCATCGCTGAACACCGTGCAGCCGGCGGCGCTGAAGGAGCTGAACCAGATCCTCGAGAAGCAGTTCTCGGGCAACTCCAACGCCGCGCGCACCACCCTGGGTGGTATCAAACGTGCTGCCGACATCATGAACTTCCTCGACAGCTCGGTGGAAGGCGCACTGATGGACGCGATCCGTGAAATCGACAGCGACCTGTCGGAGCAGATCGAAGACCTGATGTTTGTCTTCAACAACCTGGCCGACGTCGACGACCGGGGCATCCAGGCGCTGTTGCGCGAAGTGTCCTCCGACGTGTTGGTGGTGTCGCTCAAGGGCGCCGACGAGCGGGTCAAGGACAAGATCTTCAAGAACATGTCCAAACGTGCTTCGGAACTGCTGCGTGACGATCTGGAGGCCAAAGGGCCGGTACGGGTCAGCGACGTGGAAACCGCGCAGAAAGAAATCCTCACCATTGCCCGGCGCATGGCCGAGGCCGGCGAGATCGTGCTCGGCGGCAAGGGCGCCGAGGAAATGATCTAAGGTATTCGCGATCCCATAGCCGACGCCGCCTTTTGTAGGAGCGGGTTTACCCGCGAAGGCGTCGGTCCTGGCAATCGAGGTTGTCGCTGCCGACGCATTCGCGGGTGAACCCGCTCCTACAAGGGACCGTGTCGGCCGAACATGGTTTGAGAACATGACAGCATGCCCACCAAAGAACACCACCCCAGCGACCTGATCCGTGCCCGCGACCTCGAGGGCGTGGATGTGTGGACGCTGCCAAGCTTCGACCCGGAACCGGAGCCCGAACCGGAGCCTGAGCCTGAGCCCGAGGTCATCGAGGAAGTCGAGGAAGTGCCGCTGGAAGAAGTCCAGCCGTTGACCCTGGAAGAGCTCGAAGCCATCCGTCAGGAGGCTTACAACGAGGGCTTCGCAACCGGTGAGCGCGAGGGCTTCCACAGCACCCAGCTCAAGGTTCGCCAGGAGGCCGAAGAGGCCCTGAAAACCAAACTCGACAGCCTCGAGCGGCTGATGGCCAACCTGATGGAGCCGATTGCCGAGCAGGACACGCAGATCGAGAAAAGCCTGGTGCACCTGATCGCGCACATGAGCCGCCAGGTGATCGGCCGCGAGCTACGCAACGATTCCAGCCAGATCACTCAGGTGCTGCGCGAAGCGCTCAAGCTGCTGCCCATGGGCGCGGACAATATCCGCATCCACCTCAACCCGCAGGATTTCGAGCTGGCCAAGGCCCTGCGCGAACGCCATGAGGAGAACTGGCGGCTGCTGGAAGACAGCACGCTGCTACCGGGTGGTTGCCGCATCGAGACGGCCCACAGCCGTATCGATGCCACCATGGAAACGCGTATCGAAAAAGCGGTGACGCAGCTGTTCGACCAGTTGCACGATCATTCCCTGCACCCGGCGGCGCCAGACATGTCGATAGACCTGGACGCGCCGGCCGAGCGTGCCGTGGACAGCCCAGATGCGCCTTGAACGCACCAGCTTCGGCAAGCGTCTGGGCACTTACGCTGAGGCCATCGAGCTGCCGGCCCAGCCCATCGTCGAAGGCCGCTTGCTGCGTATGGTCGGCCTCACCCTGGAAGCCGAAGGCCTGCGCGCAGCAGTGGGCAGCCGCTGCCTGGTGATCAACGATGACAGTTATCACCCGGTGCAGGTCGAGGCCGAAGTCATGGGCTTTGCCGGGCCCAAGGTGTTTCTGATGCCGGTGGGCAGTATCGTCGGCATCGCGCCGGGGGCCCGGGTCGTGCCGCTGGATGACGGCGGCCGTCTGCCCATGGGCATGAGCATGCTGGGCCGGGTGCTCGACGGCGCCGGCCGTGCGCTGGATGGCAAGGGCGGGATGAAGGCCGAGGACTGGGTGCCGATGGACGGCCCGGTGATCAACCCGCTCAACCGCGACCCTATCAGCAAGCCGTTGGATGTGGGCATTCGCAGTATCAACGGCCTGCTTACCGTCGGCCGTGGCCAGCGGTTAGGCCTGTTCGCCGGTACCGGTGTGGGTAAATCGGTATTGCTGGGCATGATGACCCGTTTCACCGAAGCCGAAATCATCGTGGTCGGCCTGATCGGTGAGCGGGGGCGCGAGGTGAAGGAATTCATCGAGCACATCCTTGGTGAAGAGGGCCTCAAGCGCTCGGTGGTGGTGGCTTCGCCGGCCGACGATGCGCCGCTGATGCGCCTGCGCGCCGCCATGTATTGCACACGCATTGCCGAGTACTTCCGCGACAAAGGCAAGAATGTGCTGTTGCTGATGGACTCGTTGACCCGTTTCGCCCAGGCCCAGCGGGAAATTGCCCTGGCCATCGGCGAGCCGCCAGCCACCCGGGGTTACCCGCCCTCGGTGTTCGCCAAGCTGCCCAAGCTGGTGGAGCGGGCAGGCAATGGCGAACCTGGCGGTGGTTCGATCACTGCGTTCTATACCGTGCTGTCTGAAGGCGACGATCAGCAAGACCCGATCGCCGACTCGGCGCGGGGCGTGCTTGACGGCCACTTTGTACTGTCGCGTCGGCTGGCTGAGGAAGGCCATTACCCGGCCATCGACATCGAAGCGTCGATCAGCCGGGTCATGCCCCAAGTGGTCGATGCCGACCACTTGCGCCAGGCGCAGAAGTTCAAGCAACTGTGGTCGCGCCTGTCGCAAAGCCGCGACCTGATCAGCGTGGGTGCCTATGTAGCTGGCGGTGATCCGGAGACTGACCTGGCCATTGCCTTGCAATCGAAGCTGGTTGAGTTTCTGCGCCAGGGCCTGCGCGAGAACGTGGGCATGGCGCAGAGCCGCGAACAGCTGGGGGCGATTTTCACGCCCCCGGCAGGTTGATAAGCCATGGCGCTGCCCGGACGTGCCGCGCGCCTGGCGCCGGTGGTGGACATGGCCGAAGAGGCCGAGCGCAAGGCGGCTCAGCGCCTTGGCCATTTCCAGCAGCAGGTGGCCACGGCCCAGGCCAAGCTGGCCGAGCTGGAGCGCTTTCGCGAGGATTACCAGTTGCAGTGGATCAACCGCGGCGGGCAAGGGGTCAATGGCAGCTGGCTGGTCAATTACCAGCGCTTTCTGGGGCAGCTGGAAACGGCCATGACCCAGCAGCGCCAGAGCCTGGTCTGGCACCAGAACAACCTCAATAACGCCCGTGGTACCTGGCAGCAGGCCTATGCCCGGGTGGAAGGTTTGCGCAAGCTGGTACAGCGCTACCAGGACGAGGCCCGGCGCGCTGAAGACAAGCGCGAGCAGCGCTTGCTGGATGAGCTGTCGCAGCGTCTGCCGCGGCAAAACCCTCTATAGGTGTTCGCCGCAGGCCTTGCAGCGGAATAATTGGCCCGAAACAAATGAGAGGTCTTGCCCGCGAAGAGGCCGGTACAGGCCATCAAAGCCATGAGCCTGCATCCGCTTGCCTCCCCCACCATCGCCTGCTAAACCTTAAAGCAGTTGCATCCGCCATCATCGAAGGAATCGCTAGCATGGCAGTCGAGACTGATTTTTCGCAGGACGGGAAAAAGCTGACCATCAAGATCAAGGGGCGCTTCGATTTCGGCAAGCATCAGGAGTTTCGCGACGCCTACGAACGCCAGCCCAGGCGGCCGGATTCGGTGGTCGTCGACCTGAAGGACACCACCTACCTCGACAGCTCCGCGCTCGGCATGCTGCTGTTGCTGCGCGACCACGCGGGCGGCGACGAGTCGGATGTGCGGGTAGTGCATGCCAGCTCCGATGTGCGCAAGATTCTCGCCATCTCCAATTTCGAAAAACTCTTCGATATCAGTTGAGCGCCGACATGCCGGCCGAACAGGCGTTAACCGTGCTGGTCGCCGAAGACAGTGCTGTCGATCGCCTTCTGCTTGCGCAGATCGTGCGTCGCCAGGGGCATCAGGTATTCACCGCTGAAAACGGCGAGCAGGCGGTAGCGCTGTACCTCGAGCGGCGCCCGCAACTGGTGCTGCTGGACGCCCTGATGCCGGTCATGGATGGCTTCGAGGCGGCGCGGCAGATCAAGGCATTGGCTGGCGAAGCGCTGGTGCCGATCATTTTCCTGACGTCGCTGAATGAAGAAGAGGGGCTGGTGCGTTGCCTGGAGGCGGGGGGCGATGATTTCATGGCCAAGCCCTACAGCGCGGTGATCCTGGCTGCCAAGATTCGCGCCATGGACCGCCTGCGTCGCTTGCAGGCAACGGTACTGGAACAGCGTGACCAGATCACCCGGCATCACCATCACCTGCTTAACGAGCAGCGGGTCGCCAAGGCGGTGTTCGACAAGGTGGCCCACTCTGGTTGCCTTTCTGCGCCCAACATTCGCTACCTGCAATCGCCTTACGCGCTGTTCAATGGCGACCTGATGCTGGCGGCATTTACCCCGGCCGGCGACATGCGTGTGCTGCTTGGCGATTTCACCGGTCACGGCCTGCCGGCGGCGGTCGGCGCCATGCCGATGGCTGAGGTGTTCTACGGCATGACCGCCAAGGGCTACGGCATGGCGCAGATCCTGCGCGAGATGAATGCCAAGCTCAAGCGCATCCTGCCGGTGGATATGTTCTGCTGTGCGCTGCTGCTCAATCTCAGCATGCAGCGCGGCTCGGTGGAGGTGTGGAATGGCGGTATGCCTGATGGCTATCGCCTGTCGGTGGATGGCCAAGTGCTGTCGGCACTGAGTTCGCGGCACCTGCCGCTGGGCATTCTGGCCGCTGAGCGTTTCGATGACAGCACGGAGGTGTTGCCGCTGGCACCGGGCGAGCGCCTGTTGCTGCTGTCAGACGGTGTGATCGATACCGCCGACGACCAGGAATGCCTGTTTGGCGTACAGCGCCTGCGAGCGGTGCTGGCCGACAACCGCGACCCGGTGAAGTTGTTCGATGAGCTGATGCTGGCCCTGGAGCGTTTTGGTGGGCAGCCACGCGATGACATCAGCTTGTGCGATATTCGCATGTTCACTGCCGAGGAGCGGGTGGCGGCCCCGATGATCTACTCTGATAGTGGCCGCTCCAGCCCGCTGGACTGGTCGCTGAGCTTCGAGGTGCGTGGCGAAAGCCTGAAACGCTTCAACCCTGTGCCGTACCTGGTGCAGTTGTTGCAGGAAATTCATGGCCTGCGCGCACGTACCGGCAACCTGCACAGTGTGCTTAGCGAGTTGTATTCCAATGCGCTGGAGCATGGTGTGCTGGGCCTGGACTCGCAGCTCAAGCGCGATGTGCAAGGCTTTACCGACTATTACCAGGAGCGTGCCCGGCGCCTGGGTTCGCTGACCGAAGGCTTTGTAAGCATCGATTTCAAGGTTGAACCGCATGGCGGCGGTGGGCGTCTGATGATCGAGGTGCGCGACAGCGGTGCCGGCTTCGACGTGCAGCGCGTGCTTGCGCGGCCTTCGCCGGACCAGGGGCTGAGCGGCCGCGGTCTGAATCTGGTGCGGCAGTTGGCCAGTGACGCGCGCTGGAGTGAGGGCGGGCGTTGCGCGCATGTGGAGTTCGTATGGTGAGCCACGGGTTGGCTCGGGCATAATCTGGCTTGATCAAGGAGTGAACAAGTGACTGACATGCATATTGACCACAAGGTACTCAGTGACCTGCGTGAGGTCATGGAAGATGGCTACCTGCAGTTGGTGCAGACTTTTCTGGACGACTCGGAGCGGCGTCTTGGGCAGTTGCACGCGGCCAAAAGCGCCGAGGAGCTTGGCGCGGCAGCTCACAGTTTCAAGGGCAGCAGCAGCAACATGGGCGCGGTGGCCTTGGCCAGCCTGTGTCAGCAGCTCGAAGAGCGCGCGCGGCGGCCCCCGTTGTACGGTATTGAAGACTTGATCAGCCGCATCGACATGGAATTCGTCGTTGTGCAGCACTTTTACCGTGGTGAGCAGCAACGTATTTCCGCAGGCTGATACGCGAGTTGGCGCGAGTCTTGCCTGTCTCTGCCTGAATGATTTTTTGTTTCTGGCGCGGAGACCGCTCGATGCCTGTCGCACCCAACCCTTTGCTGCAAGCCAATGCCATTGCCAAAACCTCGCGTTCGGCCACCGTGCAGGCGGACAAACCGCTGCAGGCGCTGGGTGACAAGGGCGATGCCTTTGGCCAGGTGATGGCCAGGCAGGGCCGCGACAAGGTTACCGGGCAGGACGACAAGGTCGCTCAGGCCAAGCCCAAGGACAAACCTGATGCGGCAGCTGGCGGCAAGAAAGACCCGGCTGGCAAAGCTGCAGTTGCCGATGACGGCAACAAGTTGCCAGAAGAGGATTCGGCCCAGGCCGATACGGGTGTGCGTGATGCCAGCCTGGTGGCCGGTCAGGTCACTGATGCCCAGCCTGGCGCACAACTGATTCAGGCGCAGGCCGAGGCGGTGGCGCCCGTGCTGCAGGCGGCCACGGCGCAAACCCAGGTTTCCGCAGCACTGCCTGAAGAGCCGTCCGCCGAGGAGGCCTTCGATCCGGATGCTGACCCCCTGGCCAACCTGCCGACCCTGCGCCTGGCGCTGGAGCACAGTGCCCAGGCCAAGGGGGGCACCTCGGCACATGCCCTTGATGCTGCCCAGGCTCAGGGCGAGGAAGGGCAGGCGGCCGTCAATACCTTGGCGAATCTGGTCGAGGATACCGATGGCGAAAGCGCTGAATCCGGTGGCAAGGCCTTTGGTGCCTTGCTTGAAGACGGCCTGAAAGACACCAAGAGCGCCAGCAGCGACACCCGCATCGATGATTTTGCCAACCGCCTGGCCAGCCTGACCCAGGCGGCCACGGCCAAGACCGCCAACGCCGTACCGGCCACTGCGAACCCGCTGCATCAGCCATTGCCGATGAACCAGAACGCTTGGGCCGAGGGCCTGGTCAACCGGGTCATGTACCTGTCCAGCCAGAACCTCAAGTCGGCTGATATCCAACTGGAGCCAGCAGAACTCGGTCGCCTCGACATTCGCGTCAATGTTGCGGCGGACCAGGCCACCCAGGTCACCTTCATCAGCGGCCACGCCGGCGTACGTGACGCCCTCGACAGCCAGGTGCACCGCCTGCGCGAACTGTTTGCCCAGCAGGGGTTGGCGCAGCCGGATGTCAACGTGGCTGACCAGTCGCGCGGGCAGCAACAACAGCAGGGGCAGGCGCAGGGCAGCAACCTTTCCGGGGTGGCGGCGCGCCGGGCCGAGCAGGGTGGGGCCGAAGCGGTCGATAGCGCCCGGCCTTTGGAGCAGCAGGTGGTTGTCGGCGACAGTGCGGTCGATTACTACGCCTGATAACTGTTGGCCTGGGCTGGCTTCTTCGCGGGCGAGCCCGCGAAGAAGCCAGCACCGCAAAACCTGCTGGAATCCATCCCCTGCAAAATCTGGCATAACACTTGCTCAAGCCAAGCCATTCTCCTTTGAACCCCCGATGGACGACGGATTATTGGCATGGCGAAGAGCGAAGCAGTCAAAGACCCCGCCACTAAAGGCAAACTCAAGCTGATCCTGCTGGCTGTCGTCGGCCTGTTGCTGGCGATCGGCCTTTCGGTGGGCGCTACCTGGTTCATCATGCACAAGAGCGAGCCGGCTCCGGCCGCTGAGGCCACGGCCAGCAACGTCAAGCCAGGGGCGATATACGAGGCGCTGACCCCGGCCTTCGTGGTCAACTTCAACCAGAACGGCCGCCAGCGCTACATGCAGCTGAGTATCACCCTACAGGCGCGTAACCAGGCCGACCTGGATGCCCTCAAGGTGCACATGCCGGTGATCCGCAACAACCTGGTGATGATGTTCTCCGGGCAAGGGTTCGACACCCTCGCCAGCAGCCCGGTAGGGCAGGAGATGCTGCGCCAGAAGGCCACCGCGGTGGTCCAGGAAGTGGCGCAGAAGGAAGTCGGCAAGCCGGTCATCGACCAGTTGCTGTTCACCAATTTCGTATTGCAGTAGGAGTCCGCAATGGCCGTACAGGACCTGCTGTCCCAGGATGAAATCGATGCCCTGTTGCATGGCGTCGACGACGGGCTGGTGCAGACCGAGAGTGCATCCGAGCCTGGCAGTATCAAAAGCTACGACCTGACCAGTCAGGACCGTATCGTGCGGGGTCGCATGCCGACCCTGGAAATGATCAACGAGCGCTTCGCCCGCTATACCCGTATCAGCATGTTCAACCTGCTGCGCCGCTCCGCTGACGTGGCCGTGGGTGGCGTGCAGGTCATGAAGTTCGGCGAATACGTGCACTCGCTGTACGTGCCCACCAGCCTCAACCTGGTCAAGATCAAGCCGCTGCGCGGCACTTCGCTGTTCATCCTCGACGCCAAGCTGGTGTTCAAGCTGGTGGACAATTTCTTTGGCGGCGATGGCCGCCACGCCAAGATCGAAGGGCGTGAGTTCACCCCGACCGAACTGCGTGTGGTGCGCATGGTGCTGGACCAGTGTTTCGTCGACCTCAAGGAAGCCTGGCAGGCGATCATGCCGGTCAGCTTCGAGTACATGAACTCCGAGGTCAACCCGGCCATGGCCAACATTGTCGGCCCCAGCGAAGCGGTGGTGGTGTCCACCTTCCACATCGAACTGGACGGTGGCGGCGGCGATCTGCACGTGACCATGCCGTACTCGATGATTGAGCCGGTGCGAGAAATGCTCGATGCCGGTTTCCAGTCGGACCTGGACGACCAGGACGAGCGCTGGGTCAAGGCCCTGCGCGAGGACGTGCTGGACGTGGCCGTGCCAATGACCGCCACGGTCGCCCGACGCCAGCTGAAGCTGCGCGACATCCTGCACATGCAGCCGGGTGACGTGATCCCGGTGGAGCTGCCCGAGCACCTGGTGCTGCGCGCTAACGGGGTGCCAGCGTTCAAGGCGCGGCTGGGCTCGCACAAGGGCAACCTGGCCCTGCAGATCATCGACCCGATCGAACGCCGCTGACGGTGTGCCGGTCGCTTACAACGAATTGAATGCCTGTCGAGGAAATCATGGCTAACGAAAACGAGATCACCTCCCCAGAGGACCAGGCACTGGCCGATGAGTGGGCCGCAGCGTTGGAAGAAACCGGTTCTGCCGGCCAGGCCGACATCGATGCACTGCTGGGCGGGGACACCGGCAGCAGCAGCGGCCCGGGCCGCCTGCCGATGGAAGAATTCGCCAGCTCGCCGAAGCCGAATGAAAATGTCAGCCTCGAAGGCCCGAACCTGGACGTGATCCTGGACATCCCGGTGAACATTTCCATGGAAGTGGGCAGCACCGAGATCAACATCCGCAACCTGCTGCAGCTCAACCAGGGCTCGGTGATCGAGCTCGACCGCCTGGCCGGCGAGCCGCTCGACGTGCTGGTCAACGGCACGCTGATCGCCCATGGCGAAGTGGTCGTGGTCAACGAAAAGTTCGGCATCCGCCTGACCGACGTGATCAGCCCCAGCGAACGTATCAAGAAGCTGCGCTGAGTGAAGGGCACGATGCGCGCCATCGCTGCGGCAGCGGTGCTGTTCGCCAGCCACGCCTGCCTGGCTGCGGCCACGCCAGCAGCCACCCCGGCGGCTCAACCTGGCAGTCTTGGCGGGCAGCTGGCGCAGATGGTCTTGGGCCTGCTGCTGGTGGTGGGCCTGATCTTCTTTCTGGCCTGGCTGCTGCGGCGCCTGCAGAGCACCGCAGTGAAGGGTGGGCAGGTGATCGAGATTGTCGGCAGCCGTGCCATCGGCCCGCGTGACCGCCTGCTGCTGGTGCAGGTGGGCAAGGAGCAGATCCTGATCGGCCATACCCCCGGCACCATCGAGGCCCTGCACGTACTGGCCGAACCCGTGGAAGTGCCGGCAAGCGCCCGTCAGGCGACGCCGGAGTTTGCCCAGCGGCTGATGGAGCTGATGGGCAAGGACCCTAAGGACAACAAGTGATGAGCGGCGCGCTGCGTACGTTGTTGACTCTGGCGCTGCTGCTGGCTGCGCCGCTGGCCCTGGCCGCCGACCCGCTGTCGATCCCGGCCATCACCCTGTCCAACACCCCGGACGGGCAACAGGAATATTCGGTCAGCCTGCAAATCCTGCTGATCATGACCGCGCTGAGCTTCATCCCGGCGTTCGTCATCCTGATGACCAGCTTTACCCGCATCATCATCGTGTTCTCGATCCTGCGCCAGGCGCTGGGCCTGCAGCAGACGCCGTCCAACCAGTTGCTGACCGGCATGGCGCTGTTTCTGACCATGTTCATCATGGCGCCGGTGTTCGATCGGGTGAACCAGGACGCGCTGCAGCCGTACCTGAAGGAGCAGATGACTGCCCAGCAGGCGATCGACAAGGCCCAGGGGCCGCTCAAGGACTTCATGCTGGCGCAAACCCGGCAGAGCGACCTTGACCTGTTCATGCGCCTGTCCAAGCGCACCGACATCGCCGGCCCCGACCAGGTGCCGCTGACGATCCTGGTGCCGGCGTTCGTCACTTCCGAGCTGAAGACGGCGTTCCAGATCGGTTTCATGATCTTCATCCCGTTCCTGATCATCGACATGGTCGTGGCCAGTGTGCTGATGGCCATGGGTATGATGATGCTGTCGCCGCTGATCATCTCGCTGCCGTTCAAGATCATGCTGTTCGTGCTGGTCGACGGCTGGGCGCTGATCATGGGCACCCTGGCCAGCAGTTTCGGCGGCGTCTGACGCCGTCAAGGAGAGCCGCCGATGACACCTGAAGTCGCTGTCGACCTGTTCCGTGATGCCCTGTGGCTGACCACCCTCATGGTCGCCGTGCTGGTGGTGCCGAGCCTGTTGGTGGGCCTGGTGGTGGCGATGTTCCAGGCGGCCACGCAGATCAACGAACAGACCCTGAGCTTTTTGCCGCGCCTGCTGGTGATGCTGATCACGCTGATCATCGCCGGGCCGTGGCTGGTGCAGAAGTTCATGGAGTACATCACCACGCTCTACACCAACATCCCGCAGCTCATAGGTTGATGCGGCGATGCTGGAGCTGACCGACACGCAGATCGGCACCTGGGTCGCCACCTTCATCCTGCCGTTGTTCAGGGTGACCGCGGTGCTGATGACCATGCCGATTTTCGGTACCCGCATGTTGCCAGCGCGGATTCGCCTGTACGTAGCGGTGGCGGTGACCGTTGTGATCGTGCCGGCATTGCCGCCGCTGCCCGAGTTCGACCCGTTGAGCCTGCGCGGTATGCTGCTGTGCGCCGAGCAGATCATCGTCGGTGCGCTGTTTGGCCTGGCCTTGCAGTTGCTGTTTCAGGCTTTCGTGGTTGCCGGGCAAATCGTCGCGGTACAGATGGGTATGGCGTTCGCCTCGATGGTCGACCCCGCCAACGGGGTCAACGTCACGGTAATCAGCCAGTTCATGACCATGCTGGTGAGTGTGTTGTTCCTGTTGATGAACGGCCACCTGGTGGTGTTCGAGGTACTGACCGAAAGTTTTACCACCTTGCCGGTGGGGAGTGCGCTGGTGGTCAACCACTTCTGGGAGCTGGCCGGGCGCATGGGCTGGGTGTTCGGTGCCGGCCTGCTGTTGATTCTGCCGGTGATCGCTGCGCTGCTGGTGGTGAACATTGCCTTTGGCGTAATGACCCGCGCCGCGCCGCAGCTGAACATTTTCTCCATCGGCTTCCCGCTGACCTTGGTCATGGGCATGTTCATCTTCTGGGTCGGCCTGGCCGATGTCTTGTCCCACTATCAGGCATTGGCCAGCGAAACGCTGCAATGGCTGCGTGAGCTGGCGAGGGTACGCTGAGCATGGCAGAAAGCGAGAGCGGTCAGGACAAGACAGAAGACCCCACCGAAAAGCGCAAGCGCGACGCCCGCGAGAAGGGCGAGGTCGCCCGCTCCAAGGAGCTGAACACGGTGGCGGTGACCCTGGCGGGTGCCGGTGGCCTCCTGGCGTTCGGCGGCCACGTGGCCGAGACATTGCTTGCGTTGATGCGCATGAACTTCAGTTTGACCCGCGACATCATCGTCGATGAACGGGCCATGGGTGCCTTCCTGCTGGCCTCGGGCAAGATGGCCATATGGGCGGTGCAGCCGGTGCTGATCCTGCTGTTCGTGGTTTCCTTCGTGGCGCCCATCGCGCTTAGCGGCTTCCTGTTCTCGGGCAGCTTGCTGCAGCCAAAATTCAGCCGCATGAACCCGCTGTCGGGGATCAAGCGCATGTTCTCGATGCAGGCCCTGACTGAATTGCTCAAGGCGCTGGCCAAGTTCTTCGTGATTCTGGTGGTGGCGGTGGTGGTGCTCTCCGGTGACCGCCAGGCCTTGCTGTCGATTGCCAATGAGCCGCTGGAGCAGGCGATCATCCATAGCTTGCAGGTGGTGGGCTGGAGTGCCTTGTGGATGTCAGCCGGGCTGTTGCTGATTGCCGCGGCAGATGTGCCGTTCCAGCTGTACCAGACGCACAAGAAAATGAAGATGACCAAGCAGGAAGTGCGCGACGAGTACAAGGACAGCGAGGGCAAGCCCGAAGTCAAGCAACGTATTCGCCAACTGCAGCGCGAGGTGTCGCAGCGGCGCATGATGGCGGCGGTACCGGATGCAGATGTGATCATCACCAACCCGACGCATTATGCGGTGGCTTTGCAATACGACCCGGAGAAAGGCGGTGCGGCGCCGTTGCTGCTGGCCAAGGGTAGCGATTTCATGGCGTTGAAGATTCGTGAAATTGGCGTGGAGCACAACATCCAGATCCTCGAATCGCCGGCGCTGGCGCGGGCGATCTATTACTCCACCGAACTTGAGCAGGAGATCCCGGCGGGGCTGTACCTGGCGGTGGCGCAGGTGCTGGCGTATGTGTTCCAGATTCGCCAATACCGCGCCGGCAAGGGCAAGCGCCCAGAGCCACTGAAGGACGACCTGCCGATCCCGCCGGACCTGCGCCGCGACAGTTGATCTGTTCGGCGATAGGTTTGCGTTGCCTGTGAGATCGAGCGCCGCCCGCGCGGCGCATCGCGAGCAAGCTCGCTCCTACATTTGTTTCGGGCCAGTCCCTCCTGTGCCCGGCGCGCGCGACCGCCTTGTTTGTACGGCGCAATATCGAGGTGTACGCGAAGGCGGTCGCGCGTAAATCCCGCAGGAATAACTGGCCCGAAACAAATGTAGGAGCGAGCTTGCTCGCGATGCGCCGCGCGGGCGGCGCTCGATCTCACAGGCGACAAAAACCTCACGGCGAACACCCCGATTCACAGCAGATCACAAAGTTGGAAAGCTTCTAGCAATGCCAGCCGCAGGCGCCCCCTGGGCGTCAAAGTTTTGCATCAAGAGGACTCGCGGTGGATCGCACTCAGTTAATCAGCAACGCCCGCAACAACCTGGCCGGGCTCGGCCGGGGCAACCTGGGTGTGCCGCTGTTACTGCTGGTGATGTTGGCAATGATGATGTTGCCGATACCGCCGTTCCTGCTCGACGTGTTCTTCACCTTCAACATCGCCCTGTCGATCGTGGTGCTGCTGGTCTGTGTATACGCCTTGCGCCCGCTCGACTTTGCCGCGTTCCCGACCATCCTGCTTTCCGATTCCGCCGGATTTGCGGCGTGACAGTTGAAAGTTTCTTGACCGTTTCTGGGATTGCTCAAGATCGAGCGCCGTTTGAGCGGCGCTTAATCTCAATTGGGTGATCAATAAATTACCATCCGAAAAACACCAACGACATCCAATAGCCTGATGGTACGAATTATACTTGTTGTTCGGTCAGCAGTATTGGCTAGGATCCAAGTTGTTTAAGATAAGTACCAGTTTGTCAAATTCGATACCATGTTGCTGGCATGCTTTCGGAAAAAGACTATGGCTTGTAAGCCCGGGAAGGGTGTTAAGCTCAATAAGGTACGGCTCTGTGTTGTGGACGATGAAGTCTGCTCTAAAGTAATCAAGCTCAAGTGCCTCAGCGATAGCAGAGCAGTAGTTGGTGACTAGTTGATGGGTGCTCCTGTCTAGGATGGTGAGGGTGGCATTCGTCTTGGTGGATATGAATTTCGCATCATAAGAGAAGAAATCACTCTCAAATTCAACTGTATAGATGGGTAGCGTGGATTTGTTTAAATAGCATACGGATAACTCGGGCCCACTTATAAATTCTTCTATTAGAATTCCAGTGTGAAATTTTGCTGCTGCGTTTATAGCAGGCTGGAGGTCAGCTTTGAGGTCGCGGACCAGGGACACACCGAAGCTACATCCTTCACGGTTAGGTTTGACGATGCAGGGTGTTCCTAGACGTTCACTGATCTCTTCAAAACAAACGTCATCACCGTTTTTCGAGTAAAGATAGTTTGCGACATTTATTCCAAGTCCTCTTGCAATATGCTTCGTTAGAAGCTTGTCCATGCAGATTGCGCTGGCCTGAGGAGAAGGGCCATTATATGGGATCCCTAGTCCTTCTAAATATGCTTGTGCCATCCCGTTTTCACCGAAACCGCCATGAAGCGCCAAAAAGACTCTGGTGAATTTAGCGAGGTCCAGACTAAGCAGTTCTCTATAGTCCGAAATGGTGAGAATCTCATGGCTGATTTGGAGGGTTTTCAACGATTGTGAGACAGCTTCGGAAGTTTGAAGGGAGACCTCCCGCTCCGAGGAGTTTCCACCCGTTATAATTGCAATATTTTCAATCATTTCATTTGCCCCCTATGATTTAAGTGGATAAGCTGAAGCACCTTTTGTGAAAGCGATTCTGCACCTGCTCGAACGGTTTTAATGTCCATGTCGCTGGTGAAGGATAAGCGGATCGCACTGTTGGCCCTCATTGCGCTGTGCCCAATCCCGGTGATGACGTAAGAGGGGGAAAGATTGTTAGAGTTGCAGGCTGATCCGGAAGAGATGCAGACGTTTCTCAAGCTACTAATCAAGGTTTCTGAGCGCATCCCAAGAATGGAAATATTCAAGATGTGAGGTGTCGAAACAGCGTCTGGAGAATTAATTAGGAACGCGATGTCATGCTTGTTTAGTGTTTCAAGGATTGCATTTCTCAGTTGTTTCGCAGCGGACCATGAGGCAGGGTAATCCTTGTTCTTTAGTCGACGTGCCGCAGCGCCGAATCCGGCGATCAGTTGAGTGGGAAGTGTGCCGCTACGGAGTGAAGATTGACCGCCGCCAAATGTGAGAGGACGCAACCGAGAAAAGCTGGAGGAAGAAACATAGAGGGCGCTGATGCCCTTTGGCCCTTCGATTTTATGGGCTGAAATCGAAGCGCAATCTACGCCAAGTTCTTTGACGTTGATAGGTAGCTTGCCCAACGCTTGAGCGGCATCGACATGGAAAAGTGCATTTGAGTTTTCTAATGCCTTTTTGATTTCTAGAAGGTTTTGAAATGTGCCTATTTCGGAATTCACATAAGAAATAGAGAGCAGTGATGTGTTTTCATCCAGTAGGCTGTTTAGATGCGTTAGATTGACTCGTCCGTCCGAATCGATTTTCATTCGTCGAATCTCTATGTTGCGTTTTTCTAATTCTTCTGCGGCTAAAATACTGGATTTGTGGTCGATAGGGCATATAATTATATTGCTTCTTGCGGTGGTGGCGCTTCCAAGAATCGCAATGTTATTGCTTTCCGTGGCGCCAGATGTGAAAACTATTTCAGCCGGTGTGCAGCCTAGTAGCTCAGAAATATGTGAAGCACTTTCAAAGACAGCACTCCGTGCAAGACGGCCTAGAATGTGCGCAGATGAGGGGTTTCCGTAGTTGATGTTGTCATATTTCGCCATTTCCTTTATGACGTCATCAGCGCACGGAGTAGTGGCTGCAGCATCTAGATAGATTACCGAGTCTGGTTGCATTGCTGGCCTCTCAAGTTCTATAGGTGACGATATGGATGCCTTTGCTGTATATTTCTTCGGTCGTGAGCTCCCCGCTCCCTCCCAGATCTGCCACCAATATGCTTACAGGATCGAACTCGTAAAGTGAGAGGGCGATCTCAACTCCCTTTCTAATTGGAGCATGGCATTCATTTGGGGCGAGGAGAATCAAAAGCCGAGCGCCTGCTCTGTAGGCTTCGGAAATCATTTCTGTTATTTCACCTGCGCAACCGGTCATGCCGCAACTGACCAGTGGTAAAGGTGTGCCCGAAGAGTCAGTGAATGAAATCTCGGACATTTCTGGTTGATCTGGAATACATCGTTTCTCGAGTTTTCCTTGCTTCACCAGTCGAGAAGCCTCATTTTGAAAGCGATTTTTCAACCATGTCTCGGGGAAACAAAGTGTATGTTTGCGACTGGGTGTGATATTTTTTGTAGTGACGATTGAGGATGAGTTAAGGTGCGTGAGGTAGCTTGTTGGAAGTTGCTCGAAGTGGTTGTAAAATTCGGCCCTATAGTCTTGAGTGATTTTGTCGCTTGGGACGTATTGCCAATCGTTGATCAAAAGGAGTAGGTTTCCGCTTTGGTTATTCTTGACTATATGGTGCTCTGCGAATTCTATAGCTAACTTCCAAGAATAGGTGGGAAATATGCCCACTCGCTCCTTGATTTGTGCTTTTAATGTAGGGTCTTGTATGTCCTCAAAGACTCCTGGTGCCAGTCGATCGCTCTGTTTGTCATAAAATAGCATGAAGTGGCCGGCCATGATGTGAGCGGCATTCAAGGGTTCGGCATCCATGAAGTTGAAAATGCGACTTTTTAGCTCGGCTTCTGTAAATGCAAAGCTTTCATGTGTTGTTATTTTTTTCATAATTTATCCTTGTGGGTAGTTTTGGGGTGAGGGTTATTGAGTAAATGCATTGGTAAGATCGCGAGTTAATTCGTCTGGGTCTTCAAGTCCGAGGTATATCCTTGCGCACTCACTGTTAATGCCTAGTCTTTTTGCTGAGGGCATGTCGTGAGTATCAATAAGATTGACGAGGCTTGTCGTGCCGCCCCATCCATAGCCGATCTTTATTAGGTTTAGTCGGTTCAGGCGAGATATCAGTTCGTTGCGAGAGCATGAAAATTCAGCGGTGAAAAGGCTGTTGAATCCATAGATCATCGAGTTTTGTAGGTGGAGCTCAGTGTTTTGGAGAATGGGATGTATTGCCTGTTTTAAAAGAGGCAGTGGCTTGAGGCTTCTAAGTACCTTGCGAGTCGTACTCATTTGAAATGATAGGCGAGCGCCGAGCGTGCTGATTGATCGAATTGCTGCTGAGCAGGCGTGTGAGCTCACATGGTTGCCCGTTAATGCGGAGGTGGTTTTAAGGTTTACATACAGATCTTTTCGCTTGGTTATTAGTGCTCCGAGAGAGATGCCCTCTACAGCCCCGTGGTATTTGCTCATTGAAATCAAGCTGATGTCCGCGCCGAGTGATAAGGGGTGGTGAAATAGTGATGCTGCCCATGTGTTGTCGGCCACAATCAGCGCTGGGTGGTCGTGTCTTGATTCGACGATCGCACTAATATCCATGACCTCGTACGTGAATGCGCCTGGGTTTTCAAATATGATTAATTTTGTCTTTAGAGTTAGTTTATTTTTTAGAGTCGCGGCTTCGCTAGGTGTGAAGTATTCAATTTTTACACCAATATTTTCAAAGTGATTCAGCAGCCATCGTGTGGAGTAAACGATGGTATCTCCAGCAAGTACGTGATCACCTGGTTTCACGAATGTTGTCAGCAACAGGTTGAAGGCGGACTGCCCGGAAGGTGTTAAGACTGCGAACTTGCCCTTCTCGAGGTCGGCTACCCGCTGAGAAAGTTGTCGAGTCGTTGGTGTGTCAACGCCGCCATAGTACAGACCACTGAAAAGATCATTGTCTATGTCTGCTAGGCTTTCTTCATTGATGGGTGGCAGCTGATCAAAGGTGTCGACTAAATAGCTGGTGCACTCCATGGCTGGCGTTTGTGTGGATTGGATTCCTCCTGTGGGGAAGAGGCCAACCTGGGCCAGTTTACTACGTGTCATCTCAGGCATCGCTTGCCTCGAACTCATTGAGAAGAAGGATTATTTCTTTAACTTCGCCAACCTGAGGTGCACAGACATTGGGTAAGGGATATTCGAGGGAGGCTTCACCGAATCTATGGAAATACTCCAGCAGTTCACCTTCGGGAGTGCCCCAGCGCAGGTAATTTTCATTCTCGCTTTCGCGGCTACTCCGCAGTGGGTGCCGGACCGCCCAGTTTGCACTTAAGGTAATAGGCTGTCCTGTCTCCTGCTTAAGCTTTATGAGTCCATTAAGCAAGTTTCGGCGACTGATATGTGCTTCACCCAAGCCAAAAAGTAATGCGCACCCGCAATCGATATGATTTGCAGCCATAAAGTCCAGAGCTTGTAAGAATCGGTCTTTCCACGTTTGTTTATTGCCGTCAACGTCTTTGCTCATGCCCCCAATTTCTTGTGGTTCAAGCGTTTCGAGTCCGATGAATATATACCTAAGGCCACATTTGGCTAGCCTTTGAATAAGGTCCTTTTTTCTAAGAATCTGATCGATCGTGAATTGGCCTCCGAAAATGACTTCTAAAGGGGCTTTCTCAAGTAATTGACACAACTGTGTGATTGCGACTGGGCTACCGCTAAGGAATATCGAATCTTCGACGAATGCGCTTGCCCCCTTGCTGGGGTGATCTTGCATTACTGCGCTAACTGTCTCGTTGAGTTGATTGTAGAGTCGTCGTGGGGCGCCTTGTATGTCCTGGATGTTTCCGGCAATGCTGCGGCGTTCACTGCAAAAATTACAATCATAGATACACCCAGGCCCAGTATCGCTGAATATATGTGAGGTCATGCGCCCCTCGAAAACATCAAATGAAGCGGTGACCCCAAATGTACCGACCACTGAGGGTAATTCGTCGCGCTTCAGAGGTACGCCATCACTTACAAGTGTGTTATCGATGCGTGGGAAGTCAGCGATCCATCGCCCTTCAGTTTTCATATCCAGGTTTTCTGCAATGAACGTCGCTGGGCTTTGATTGCAGCGACTAAACAGCTCGCCAATCTCTGCAATCAATTTTTCCGCCTCTCCGGAAATTATGACGTCAAATAGTGGAGGGATTTCACACTCTCTGATAAGGCGCCCCGGCGAGGCTCTATGGTGTTTGACGAGGGAGGGTAGCCTCTTTCTTTCGTCAGCAAGGTATATCGTTTCATTAACGTGCCGCCCACCCAGTACGATGAGATAATCTATCGCCGAACATTTTTCTAGCGACTTTTGCACATTCCACTGCGCCAGGCATGCAGAGCGTCATGGCGCCAATGAATAGAATGTTGGGTCGAGATGCTTGTATTAAATTTTCATAGCGATGCATGTCATCCAGTGAGTACATGAGCAAAAAATGCTCTCTCAACTTTTTGTCGAGTCGCCCCCAGTTGCTGTTTCCCCAAGCACCTTTCCTTTGTTTAGCGAGGCTTGCCGCATAGCGGCATGCGTTAAAGAGGCTGACAGGGTCAGTGCTGTTCAAAGCCCTGCCTGATTTGTGGCCGCTGATGCATTCCGGCGCAGAGACCGCGATCGCTCGAATCTGTAGATGAGGCGTGACGATTTTGGGGGCGGACGACCGCTCGCCCAGGGTCGCCCCCTTAGTGATTTGCAAAGGCATGCTCTTCCATTCCTGAATATCGGCAAATGCCGTTGTTATTTTTATTGGATATTGGATACAGTAGCCAAAATCTCCTGACTGAGGCCTGTCGAAATGAAACAAAATGTGATCGCACTGGTTTTTGGGGGGCGGAGCTCAGAGCATTCAGTGGCGCTACGCTCCGCCGCTACAATCCACGCGGCGCTGATGGCTCTCGGTCACAGGGTGCACTGTGTAGGGATAGATCGTGAGGGCAACTGGAGGTATCAAGGAGAGCCGTGCCAGTTCCCTGGTGCGGTTGATCGGTCGGCTCCGTTGATTTCAATTCGTCCAGGCCATCGCTCGCTCTCATACACAACTCAAGAGAGCGGCACGGTGGAGATTGGGATCGATTTGCTTTTCCCGGCACTGCATGGTCGGTGGGGGGAGGATGGAACAATTCAAGGATTGGCAGCGATGTGCGGTTTGCCGTGTGTGGGCTCCGGGGTGCTAGGTTCGGCAATGGCCATGGATAAAGATGTCACAAAGAGAATGGTCCAGTCTGCCGGGCTTGTTGTGGTGCCTTGGCTGGCCATGAACTCCATGCGTCCTTGGGAGGAACTGGTTGAGTGCCTGGGTAGCAGCACGCTCTTCGTAAAGCCCGCTACTTCGGGCTCATCGATTGGTGTGTCTAGGGTCTCCAACGCCTTGGAATATGCTGCGGCATTTGCTATTGCAGCACGAGAGGACACAAAGGTGCTGGTGGAGGCTGCTGTCTGTGGAAGAGAGATAGAGTGTGGTGTGCTCGAACTTGAGGAGGGTTTGATGGCCTCGGTGGTGGGTGAAATAATCAAAAAGGAAGGGCACGCCTATTACGATTATCAGGCGAAATACGATTCCAACAGTGTGACAGGTCTTCGTGTGCCAAGCTTGTTGCCACCTGACATTGTCGCGCGCATCCAGGCTTTATCTGTCCAGGCGTTTAGATGCCTTGAACTGAAGGGGTACGCCAGGGTGGATTTTTTCTTGACAGAAGAGGGTGAAATTATTCTCAATGAGATCAATACCTTACCCGGATTTACGAGTGCCAGTATGTACCCGAAGATGTTTGAGTGCTCCGGTTACCCTCCGCCGAAGTTGGTAGGAGCGCTAGTCGAATATGGGCTCTCATCAGCATCTAAAGAACGTTTATGACACGTCCTGCCGACGCCGCTTCTCAAGAAACGTAACGATTGCATCTCGTCCCTCGGCAAGGTGCTCGGCTAAAAATTGCTTGGCGGCTTCGCGATCACCCTTGGCGCAAGCGCTCAAAATGCTTTTATGATCCTGTTGCGATTTCTTGTGATAGTCGAGATTTGTCAACAAAAAACGAAGATGGCGATCCACCGAGTCATGAAGGGACTTAATCAATGCAAGTAATCTGGGGCGCTTTGCTTTTGAATAAAGAAAGTGATGAAACTTTTCATTGAGTTCGCTAAGGTGGTGCGGGTCGGTGGCATGCTCCATGGTAGATAAGAGTTCGTACATCTGCGCCAGATCATTTTCTACGATGTTGTCAAAGCCAAAGTCCAAGGCGGTGCATTCTGCCATGATCCGCATATCATAGATCTCGACAATGTCTTCAATCGTCATGATCGCTACAGAGGCCCCCTTATGGACTTCGTAGGTAACAAGCCCTTCGGCCTCCAACTGCCTTATGGCGTCCCTTACCGGCATACGACTCAAACCGAATTTCGAGGCTAGCTCTTCTTGGCGCAAAGCCGTACCTTCGGCTATTGCGCCAGAAAGTATGCCTTCGCGTAGCGACTCGACCACATAATCCATCGCGGTTTTATGGCGATGTTTGTCAGGAACGATAAAGCTATCGAGAGAGTTCGCCACCATGTTCTCCGGGTCTAGCGATGTAGTCAAAAGCGCTGGCGAAGGTATCACAGACTCACTAGAGCTACCATCGAGCAGTTGGCATGATGTTCATGCCTTTGAGTAGTCATTGGCTCTCTACATCCGCATAGAAACCGTGAGCTTTTGCATGATCAAGTCGCTCAGATTTTTTTTGTCGTGGCGCCACCCTCTCTGTGGCTTTCCAAGAGCTTAAGCCTTTGGCCATTGCCGTAGAGGCGATTGGGCGGGAGGTCTCGTTTTTCTTGGTGATTGCTTGCTCATGAGCCACCCGTCAACGCGGTGGTGCTCGCCCGGTTCATCTTTTCGTGTGGGTGTCTGCCAAAGTTGGAAAGCTTCTTGCAAAGCCACGCCCAGGCGCCCCCTGGGCGTCAAAGTTTTGCATCAAGAGGACTCGCGGTGGATCGCACTCAGTTAATCAGCAACGCCCGCAACAACCTGGCCGGGCTCGGCCGGGGCAACCTGGGGGTGCCGCTGTTGCTGCTGGTGATGTTGGCAATGATGATGTTGCCGATACCGCCGTTCCTGCTCGACGTGTTCTTCACGTTCAACATCGCCCTGTCGATCGTGGTGCTGCTGGTCTGTGTATACGCCTTGCGCCCGCTCGACTTCGCTGCGTTCCCCACCATCCTGCTGGTGGCCACGTTGTTGCGCCTGGCCCTGAACGTCGCGTCCACCCGTGTGGTCATGCTGCATGGCCAGGAGGGCCATGGCGCTGCCGGTAAAGTGATCCAGGCCTTCGGTGAGGTGGTGATCGGCGGTAACTACGTGGTCGGTGCCGTGGTGTTCGCCATCCTCATGATCATCAACTTCGTGGTGGTGACCAAGGGTGCCGGGCGTATCTCGGAAGTGAGTGCGCGTTTCACCCTCGACGCCATGCCTGGCAAGCAGATGGCCATCGACGCCGACCTCAATGCCGGCCTGATCGACCAGGCCCAGGCCAAGCACCGCCGTGCCGAGGTGGCGCAGGAGGCCGAGTTCTACGGCTCGATGGACGGTGCCAGCAAGTTCGTGCGCGGCGACGCCATCGCCGGCTTGCTGATCCTGTTCATCAACCTGATCGGTGGCATGCTCATCGGCATGCTGCAGCACAATATGTCGTTCAGCGAGGCCGGCAAGGTCTATGCCCTGCTGACCATCGGTGACGGTTTGGTGGCGCAATTGCCATCACTGCTGCTGTCCACCGCCGCCGCGATCATGGTCACCCGTGCTTCAGGCTCTGAAGACATGGGCAAGCTGATCAATCGGCAGATGTTCGATTCGCCCAAGGCCCTGGCGGTGTCTGGCGCGTTGATGATCGTCATGGGGCTGGTGCCGGGCATGCCGCACATTGCCTTCCTCAGCCTCGGCCTGATGGCGGCCGGCGGCGCCTACCTGGTGTGGAAGAAGCAGCAGCAGGCCAAGGTCAAAGCCCAGCAAGAGGCGCAGCGTCAGCAGGACCTGCTGCCCTCGCCACAGCGCGCGCTGGAAACCAAGGAGCTGGGTTGGGACGACGTCACCCCCATCGACATGATCGGCCTGGAAGTCGGCTATCGGCTGATCCCACTGGTCGATCGCAACCAGGGCGGCCAGCTGCTGGCGCGGATCAAGGGCGTGCGCAAGAAGCTGTCGCAGGACCTGGGTTTCCTGATGCCCACCGTGCACATTCGTGACAACCTCGACCTGCAACCCAGCGCGTACCGCCTGACCCTGATGGGGGTGATTCTGGCCGAGGCGGAGATCTACCCGGACCGCGAACTGGCGATCAACCCTGGGCAGGTGTTTGGCACCCTCAACGGTATTGCCGCGCGCGACCCGGCGTTTGGCCTGGAAGCGGTGTGGATCGACGTCGGCCAGCGCTCACAGGCGCAGTCGCTGGGTTACACCGTGGTCGATGCCAGCACTGTGGTGGCCACCCACCTCAACCAGATCCTGCAGAAACACTGCCACGAGCTGATCGGCCACGAAGAGGTTCAGCAGTTGCTGCAGGTGCTGGCCAAGGCATCGCCTAAACTTGCAGAAGAGCTGGTGCCGGGTGTCATTTCCTTGTCGGGGCTGCTCAAGGTGCTGCAAGCCCTGTTGTCGGAACAGGTGCCAGTGCGCGATATTCGCAGTATTGCCGAGGCCATCGCGAACAACGCGGGCAAGAGTCAAGATACCGCCGCACTGGTGGCGGCGGTGCGCGTCGGATTGTGTCGCGCCATCGTGCAAAGCATTGTCGGCGTTGAGTCGGAGCTACCAGTGATTACCCTGGAGCCAAGGTTGGAACAGATTTTGCTGAATAGTCTGCAAAGGGCCGGGCAGGGTCAGGAAGACGGTGTTCTTCTGGAACCTAGCATGGCCGAGAAGCTGCAACGTTCGCTGATCGAGGCGGCCCAGCGCCAGGAAATGCAGGGTCAGCCGGCCATTCTGCTGGTCGCCGGCCCGATCCGCGCCATGTTGTCGCGTTTCGGTCGCCTGGCTGTACCGAATTTGCATGTTCTGGCGTATCAGGAAATACCTGACAACAAGCAAGTCACCATCGTTGCCACCGTGGGCCCTAACGGCTGAGGTAGGGGATAATGCAAGTTAAGCGATTTTTCGCCGCCGATATGCGTCAGGCCATGAAACTGGTCCGTGACGAGCTGGGCGCCGATGCCGCAATCATTGGCAACCGCCGCATTGCCGGTGGTGTCGAGCTGACGGCCGCGCTGGACTACAAGCTGTCCGCCCTGGCCCCGCGTGTGCCCAACGCCGAGCTGGAAGAAGAGCTGCGCAAGACCCACACGCGCATTGCCACTGCCCAGGCCGAGCTGGACCAGCGTCAGGACAGCAGTGACAACAACCGCCAATTGTTCGCCGGGCAATCTTTGACCGCTGCCGAACCGTTGATCGAGCCGCACGTCGAGGTCCCGGAGGCCGCCGCCGTACCGGCTGCTGCGCCGGTTGACCCACGCCTGTTCGATGCCATGCGCTCCGAGCTGTCGGGCCTGCGCGAGCTGCTGGAAGTGCAACTCGGTTCGCTGGCCTGGAATCAGCTGCAGGGCAGCAAGCCGCAGCAGGCCAACCTTTGGCGCCGCCTGCAGCGCATCGGCCTGTCCGGGCCGATCGCCCGCGAGCTGCTGGACCTGACCGCCGAGATCGAAGAGCCGCGCCAGGCCTGGCGCATGCTGCTGGCTCACTTGGCACGGATGATCGAAGTGCCTGAAATCGAGCCGATCGAAGAGGGTGGGGTGATCGCCATGGTCGGCCCGGCGGGCATGGGCAAGACCACCACCCTGGCCAAGCTGGCCGCGCGCTACGTGCTCAAGTACGGCGCGCAGAACCTGGCGCTGGTGAGCATGGACAGCTTCCGTATCGGCGCTCAGGAACAGCTCAAGACCCTGGGCCGCATCCTCAACGTGCCGGTGACTTACGTCGACCCGGGCCAGTCGCTGGCAGCAGCGCTGGAACCACTGCTGCGCAAGCGCGTGGTGCTGATCGATACTGCCGGCCTGCAAGCCAGCGACCCTGCACTGCGCATGCAACTGGAAACCTTGGCCGGGCGTGGCATTGCCGCGAAGAACTACCTGGTGCTGGCCACCACCAGCCAGAAGCAGGTGCTGACCGCCGCCTACCACAGCTACAAGCGCTGTGGCCTGGCCGGCTGCATCCTGACCAAACTCGATGAAACGGCAAGCCTTGGCGATGTGTTGAGCCTTGCCATCAGTCATGAACTGCCAGTGGCCTATCTTACCGATGGCCCACGCATTCCTGACGACCTGCACCTGCCGCGGGGCCACCAGTTGGTCACGCGGGCGGTGAATGTGCAGCAGCAGGACGAGCCCAGCGAAGAGGCCATGGCCGACATGTTCGCTGATCTCTATCACAACCCACGGCGAGCGGGTTGACCATGAAGCGTGTGCAAAGTCGCTATGCCAAGGGGCACGCAGAATTGCCCTACGTGTGGCCTGAGTCCCAGCGAGACAAGGTAAAGAACAGACATGGGTAGCATGCATCCCGTACAGGTGATCGCCGTGACCGGTGGCAAAGGTGGCGTCGGCAAGACTAACGTTTCAGTGAACTTGTCCCTGGCGCTGGCCGAGCTTGGCCGCAGGGTCATGCTGCTGGACGCCGACCTGGGCCTGGCCAATGTCGACGTGTTGCTGGGCCTTACCCCCAAACGTACCCTCGCCGATGTGATTGAAGGGCGTTGCGAGCTGCGTGACGTGATGCTGCAGGGCCCCGGCGGTGTGCGTATCGTGCCGGCAGCCTCGGGCACCCAGAGCATGGTGCATCTGGCCCCGGCCCAGCATGCCGGGTTGATCCAGGCGTTCAGCGAGATCGGCGACAACCTCGATGTGTTGGTGATCGATACCGCTGCGGGTATCGGTGACTCTGTGGTCAGCTTCGTTCGCGCCGCCCAGGAAGTGCTGCTGGTGGTGTGTGATGAACCTACCTCGATTACCGACGCCTACGCGTTGATCAAGCTGCTCAATCGCGACTATGGCATGAACCGTTTCCGTGTGTTGGCCAACATGGCGCAGAGCCCGCAGGAAGGGCGCAACCTGTTTGCCAAGCTGACCAAGGTCACCGACCGCTTCCTTGACGTTGCCCTGCAGTACGTGGGTGCCGTGCCGTACGACGAGTGCGTGCGCAAGGCGGTGCAGAAGCAGCGTGCCGTCTACGAAGCCTTCCCTCGCTCCAAGTGCGCGCTGGCCTTCAAGGCGATTGCCCAGAAGGTTGACAGCTGGCCGCTGCCAGCCAATCCGCGCGGCCATCTGGAGTTCTTTGTCGAGCGCTTGGTGCAACCCACCAGCGCGGGACCCGTACTATGAACGCCAGCGGCTTCAAGATGTACAGCCGGGCGGCGAAGGACGCCCAGTACGAGCTGATCGAACGCTACGCCCCGCTGGTCAAGCGCATCGCCTACCACCTGTTGGCGCGCTTGCCGGCCAACGTGCAGGTCGAGGACCTGATCCAGGCCGGCATGATCGGCCTGCTGGAAGTGGCCAACAAATACGACGCCAGCAAGGGCGCCAGCTTTGAGACCTACGCCGGCATCCGCATTCGCGGGGCCATGCTGGACGAAGTGCGCAAAGGCGACTGGGCGCCGCGTTCGGTACACCGCAACACCCGTATGGTCAGTGATGCCATGCGTGCGGTTGAAGCCAGAACAGGCCGTGACGCTAAAGATCATGAAGTTGCTGCCGAACTCCAATTGAGTCTCGATGATTACTACGGGATCTTGAACGATACCCTGGGCAGCCGCCTGTTCAGCTTTGACGACCTGTTGCAGGACGGCGAGCACGAAGGACTGCATGAGGATGGCGCCAGTGGCCAGGTCGAACCTGCGCGCGGCCTGGAGGAGGAGCGCTTCCAGGCTGCCCTGACCGAGGCCATCGCCAACCTGCCGGAGCGTGAGCGCCTGGTGCTGGCGCTGTACTACGACGAAGAGCTGAACCTCAAGGAAATCGGTGAGGTGCTGGGTGTCAGCGAGTCGCGGGTCAGCCAGTTGCACAGCCAATGTGCCGCGCGCCTGCGCAGCCGCCTGGGGGAATGGCGGGCGCGTTGAGCCCACTGTCGTTGCAGTCGTTTTCCACGTTGTACCGAATTGAATGAGTGCGTGCTCGGTAGGCCGAGCGCGTTTGAGACTGCTTGGAGGTCTAATTGGACAAGAACATGAAAATCCTCATCGTTGACGACTTTTCGACGATGCGGCGGATCATCAAGAACCTGTTGCGTGACCTGGGTTTCACCAACACCGACGAAGCCGATGACGGCACCACGGCGTTGCCGATGCTGGAAAACGGTCACTACGACTTCCTGGTGACCGACTGGAACATGCCGGGCATGTCCGGCATCGACCTGCTGCGTAAAGTGCGTGCCAGCGACAAGCTGAAAAGCATGCCGGTCTTGATGGTGACCGCTGAAGCCAAGCGCGACCAGATCATTGAAGCGGCCCAGGCTGGCGTCAATGGTTATGTGGTCAAGCCGTTCACCGCTCAGGTGCTCAAAGAGAAGATCGAGAAGATCTTCGAACGCGTCAACGGCTGAGTCACGTCAGGGGGGGCGCGTCATGGATTCATCACAAACGTCTTTGGGCGAGTTCGAGTCGACCCTGAAGAAGCATGCCCAGGAGTTGGTCGAAAGCCTGGAGCGGGGCCGTTTCGGCGAGGCGGTGCAGTTGATTCACGAACTGAACCAGACCCGCGACCGCGGCCTGTACCAGGAAGTCGGCAAGCTGACTCGCGAGCTGCACAGTGCCATCGTCAGTTTCCAGATCGACCCCACCATGCCGCAGGCAGAAGAGGTGTCGCAGATTACCGACGCCACCGAGCGCCTGTCGTATGTGGTCAAGCTCACCGAGGGCGCGGCCAACCGCACCATGGACCTGGTCGAGGAAAGCACACCGGTGCTCAATGAGCTGGCCAACGAGGCCAAGGCCCTGAGCACCGACTGGCAGCGCTTCATGCGCCGCGAAGTGGCTGCGCCGGAATTTCGTGATCTGGTCAAGCGAGTCGACAGTTTCCTGACGCACAGCGCCGAGGGTAACCGCAAGGTTTCCGGGCACCTCAACGACATTTTGCTGGCCCAGGACTATCAGGACCTGACCGGCCAGGTGATCAAGCGCGTCACCACACTGGTGACCGAGGTGGAAAGCAACCTGCTCAAGCTGGTGCTGATGGCCAGCCAGGTCGACCGCTTTGCCGGTATAAAACATGACCACGATCAATTGCGTGCAGAAAAAGATCGAGAAAAACATCCGACTCGGGGTGAAGGTCCGCAGATTCATGCCGATAAGCGTGAAGACGTCGTGTCCGGTCAGGACGATGTCGATGATCTGCTGTCCAGCCTTGGTTTTTAAGGAGCACGTTTGATGAGCTTCGGCGCCGATGAAGAAATCCTCCAGGATTTCCTGGTAGAGGCCGGCGAAATACTTGAGCAATTGTCCGAGCAACTGGTCGAGCTGGAAAGCCGACCTGACGATGCCGACCTGCTCAATGCGATCTTTCGCGGTTTCCACACTGTAAAAGGGGGCGCCGGCTTCCTTCAGCTGAACGAGCTGGTGGAGTGCTGCCATATCGCCGAGAACGTGTTCGACGTCCTGCGCAAAGGTGAGCGCCGGGTCGATGCGGAACTGATGGATGTGGTGCTCGAGGCACTGGATACGGTCAACAGCATGTTCGGCCAGGTGCGCGAGCGTGCCGAAGTGACACCGGCCACCCCGGCGCTGCTGGCAGCGCTGTCGCGCCTGGCCGAACCTGGGGCAGCCGAAGCTGTTGCAGCGCCCGTACCGGCACCGGTTGCCGACGTGGTGGCTGCAGCGCCGGCCGAGGCCGAGGAGCAACACCAGGACATCACTGACAGTGAGTTCGAGCAGTTGCTCGATTCGCTCGATGCGATCAAGGCGCAAGCGGCGGCCGACGAGCAGATGCAGGGCGAGACTGTCAGCGGTGCGGGTGATGAAATCACCGACGCCGAGTTCGAATCGCTGCTCGACCAGTTGCACGGCAAGGGCCAGTTCAATGCCGAGGTCGCCGCGCCACCGGTTGCCGTCAGCAGCGAAGTGGTCAGTGATGAGATCACCGACGCCGAATTCGAATCGCTGCTCGACCAGTTGCATGGCAAGGGCACCTTCCAGGCTGGCGCCTTGCCAGCCGCCCAGGCACCAGCACCTGCCGCGCCAGACAACAGCGCAGCCAGCGATGAAATCAGCGAGCACGAGTTCGAAGCCCTGCTGGACCAGTTGCACGGCAAGGGCAAGTTCGGTGGCGATGTTGCCGCTGTAGAAGCCCCGGCTGCTGTCCAGGCGCAAGCGCCGGCTGCCGCCAAGGCCGAAAGCCAGCCGGTGGCCAAGCCCGCTGCCGCGCCAGCGCCTTCGCCGGCCAGCAAACCTGCCGCGGCGCCTCGCGCGCCGGCCCCGGCCGCCGAGAAGCACGCCGCCAGCGAAGCGGAAACCACCGTGCGCGTCGACACCGCGCGCCTGGACGAGATCATGAACATGGTCGGCGAACTGGTGCTGGTGCGTAACCGCCTGGTGCGCCTGGGCCTGAACAGCGGCGACGAGGCCATGTCCAAGGCCGTGTCCAACCTTGACGTGGTCACCGCCGACCTGCAGACCGCGGTGATGAAAACCCGTATGCAGCCGATCAAGAAGGTCTTCGGCCGCTTCCCGCGCCTGGTTCGCGACCTGGCGCGCCAGCTGAAGAAAGAGATCAATCTGGAACTGGTCGGCGAAGAGACCGACCTTGACAAGAACCTCGTAGAAGCCTTGGCCGACCCGCTGGTGCACTTGGTGCGCAATGCGGTCGACCACGGTATCGAGATGCCCGACGAGCGTGAAGCGTCTGGCAAGGCGCGTACCGGCCGCGTAGTGCTGTCGGCCGAACAGGAAGGCGACCACATCCTGCTGTCGATCTCGGACGACGGCAAGGGCATGGACCCGAACATCCTGCGCGCCAAGGCCGTGGAAAAGGGCCTGATGGACAAGGACGCCGCCGAGCGCCTGAGCGAGTCGGACTGCTACAACCTGATCTTCGCCCCTGGCTTCTCGACCAAGACCGAGATTTCCGATGTGTCCGGGCGTGGCGTGGGCATGGACGTGGTGAAAACCAAGATCTCCCAGCTCAACGGCTCGATCAACATTTTCTCGGCCAAGGGCCAAGGCTCCAAGATCGTCATCAAGGTGCCGCTGACCCTGGCGATCATGCCCACCCTTATGGTGATGCTGGGCAACCAGGCGTTTGCCTTCCCGCTGGTCAACGTCAACGAGATCTTCCACCTCGACCTGTCGCGTACCAACGTGGTCGACGGCCAGGAAGTGGTGATCGTGCGCGACAAGGCGCTGCCGCTGTTCTACCTCAAGCGCTGGCTGGTCCAGGGCCAGGTGCACGAAGAGCAGCACGAGGGCCACGTGGTGATTCTGTCGGTCGGCACCCAGCGCATCGGTTTTGTCGTCGACCAACTGGTGGGCCAGGAAGAAGTGGTCATCAAGCCGCTGGGCAAGATGCTGCAAGGCACCCCGGGCATGTCCGGGGCCACCATTACCGGCGACGGTCGCATCGCGTTGATTCTCGACGTCCCGAGCATGCTCAAGCGTTACGCCGCGCGGCGTATTTGATTTCGGTGGCGCGCCCTGGCGGGTTGCGCCGCCTAATGGAGTGTTTATGGCAGTCAAGGTCCTGGTGGTGGATGATTCTGGTTTCTTCCGCCGCCGTGTCTCGGAAATCCTCTCGGCGGATCCAACGATCCAGGTAGTGGGTACCGCGACCAACGGCAAGGAAGCAATCGACCAGGCGCTGGCGCTCAAGCCCGATGTGATCACCATGGACTACGAAATGCCCATGATGGATGGCATTACCGCCGTGCGGCACATCATGCAGCGCTGCCCGACGCCCGTGTTGATGTTCTCGTCGCTGACCCATGAAGGCGCCCGCGTCACCCTCGACGCGCTGGATGCCGGCGCAGTGGACTACCTGCCGAAAAACTTCGAGGACATCTCGCGCAACCCTGACAAGGTCAAGCAGTTGCTGTGCGAGAAGGTGCACACCATTTCGCGCAGCAACCGCCGGATCGGCAGCTATGCCAGAACGGCGCCGGTCGCCGCGCCAGCGCCGGCCAGCACCTTTACCAGCCAGGCGCAGACGCGCCCGGCAGCGCCTGCCCGTGCAGCGGCCCCGACGCCGGCGGCCTCGCAGTCGCCGGCACCCAAGCGCAAACCCTACAAACTGGTGGCCATCGGTACCTCCACGGGGGGGCCGGTGGCGCTGCAGCGGGTACTGACGCAGCTGCCGGCCAATTTCCCGGCGCCGATCGTGTTGATCCAGCACATGCCGGCGGCCTTCACCAAAGCGTTTGCCGAACGCCTGGACAAGCTGTGCCGCATCAGCGTCAAGGAAGCCGAAGACGGCGACATGCTGCGCCCGGGCCTGGCCCTGCTGGCCCCCGGTGGCAAGCAGATGATGATCGATGGCCGTGGCACGGTGAAGATCCTGCCCGGCGACGAGCGCCTGAACTACAAGCCGTGCGTGGACATCACCTTCGGTTCGGCGGCCAAGTCGTACGGTGACAAGGTGTTGTCGGTGGTGCTCACCGGCATGGGCGCCGATGGCCGCGAGGGCGCGCGCCTGCTCAAGCAGGGGGGCAGCACGGTGTGGGCCCAGGATGAAGCCAGCTGCGTGATTTATGGCATGCCCATGGCCATCGTCAAGGCGAACCTGGCGGATGCCGTGTACAGCCTCGACGAAATCGGCAAGCACCTGGTGGAGGCGTGCGTCTGATGGACGTCCTCAGCCTGATCGGTCTGATCCTGGCTTTCGTTGCCATTGTCGGTGGCAACTTCCTTGAAGGCGGTCATGTCGGTGCTCTGGTCAATGGCCCGGCGGCTCTGATCGTGCTGGGTGGCACCCTGGCGGCGGCGTTGTTGCAGTCGCCGCTAACGTCGTTCAAGCGCGCCTTGCAGATTTTGCGCTGGATCCTGTTTCCTCCGCGGGTCGACCTGGCGGGCGGCATCGACCGCGTGGTGAACTGGAGCCTGACCGCTCGCAAAGAAGGCCTGCTGGGCCTGGAAGGGGTAGCGGACAGCGAGCCCGACCCCTATGCGCGCAAGGGCCTGCAACTGCTGGTGGATGGCGCCGAGCCGGAAGCCATCCGCAGCATCCTTGAGGTCGACCTCCTTACCCAGGAGGGCCGTGACATCCAGGCAGCCAAGGTATTCGAAAGCATGGGCGGCTATGCGCCGACCATCGGCATCATCGGTGCGGTCATGGGCCTTATCCATGTGATGGGCAATCTGGCCGACCCGTCGCAACTGGGCAATGGCATTGCCGTGGCCTTTGTCGCCACCATTTACGGTGTGGCCAGTGCCAACCTTGTGCTATTGCCGGTCGCCAGCAAGCTCAAGGCCATCGTCATGCGCCAGTCGCGCTACCGCGAAATGCTGCTCGAAGGCCTGCTGTCGATTGCCGAAGGTGAAAACCCGCGCTCGATCGAGCTGAAGCTGCAAGGCTTCATGGAGTAACCCATGCGTCGCCGTCGTCATACCGAGGAACACGAAAACCACGAGCGCTGGCTGGTGTCGTACGCCGACTTCATCACGTTGCTGTTCGCCTTCTTCGTGGTGATGTATTCCATTTCCTCGATCAACGAGGGTAAGTACAAGGTTATTTCCCAGGCTTTGCTAGGGGTATTCAACGACCCCGAGCGCAGCATGAAGCCGATCCCGATTGGCGATGAGCAGCCGCTCAGCGTGCGCCCGGCCGAACCGCTGGTCAAAGACAGCGAGCAGACCGAAGCGGGCCTGGCGGCGACCAATGTCGACCCGTTGAAAACCATCAGCGATGACGTGCGCGATGCCTTCGGCGACCTGATCAACAGCGACCAGATGACCGTGCGCGGCAACGAGCTGTGGATCGAGATCGAGCTCAACTCTTCGCTGCTGTTTGGCAGTGGTGACGCGATGCCCAGTGACAAGGCGTTTGCGATCATCGAGAAGGTGGCCAGCATCCTCAAGCCGTTCGCCAACCCGGTGCACGTCGAAGGCTTCACTGACAACCTGCCAATCCGCACCGCGCAGTACCCTACCAACTGGGAGTTGTCCTCGGCGCGCGCGGCCAGCATCGTGCGGCTGCTGGCCATGGAGGGCGTCAACCCGGCACGCATGGCTTCGGTGGGCTATGGCGAGTACCAGCCGGTGGCCAGCAACGATACCGCCGAAGGGCGCGCACGCAACCGCCGGGTGGTGCTGGTGATTTCCCGTAACCTGGAAGTGCGCCGCAGCCTGACCGGCTCGGGCAGCGCCAATGCCACACCGGATGCCGCATTGCGCCGGGCTGGCACACAAAGTGCACCGGCAATACAAGCAACGGTAGCGAGGCCGTGATACGTCAATTCCCCGTCGCCGCTGTCCCCTGCAGGCGCGGGTTTACCCGCGAGCCGGGCGACGCGGTGTATGGCACCGGTTGCACCGGTGTTCGCGGGTAAACCCGCTCCTACATTGATTGCGCGAGCTTTCGAATTTTGAGCAAGGCAGTGTCCCTGCCAAATCAATAGATAGAGTTTGCTTGATGAGAGTCTGGGCAGTAGCCAATCAAAAAGGTGGTGTCGGCAAGACCACCACTACCATTGCCCTGGCCGGCCTGCTGGCCGAGGCCGGCAAGCGCGTGGTCGTCGTCGACCTCGACCCGCACGGCTCGATGACCAGCTACTTCGGGCACAACCCGGATGCCCTGGAGCACAGCTGCTACGACCTGTTCCTGCACAAGGGCACGGTGCCCGAAGGCTTGCCCGGGCAACTGCTGCTGCCCACCAGCGATGAGCGCATTTCGCTGTTGCCGTCGAGTACCGCCCTGGCGGTGCTGGAGCGCCAGTCGCCAGGGCAGAATGGCCTGGGCCTGGTAATCGCCAAGAGTCTGGCGCAGCTGTGGCAGGATTTCGACTATGCCCTGATCGACAGCCCACCCTTGCTGGGTGTGCTGATGGTCAATGCCCTGGCCGCCAGCCAGCAGCTGGTGATCCCGGTGCAAACCGAATTCCTTGCGGTGAAGGGCCTGGAACGCATGGTCGGCACCTTGGCCATGGTCAACCGTTCGCGCAAGCAGGCGCTGCCGTACCAGATCGTACCGACCCTGTTCGACCGTCGTACCCAGGCGTCGCTGGGCACCCTCAAGCTGCTGCGTGACACCTACGGGCAGCATGTATGGCAGGGCTACATTCCGGTGGATACGCGCCTGCGCGATGCCAGTCGCAAGGGCGTCACGCCTTCGCAGTTCGACAGCAAGAGCCGTGGGTTGATCGCCTACAGGGCGCTGCTCAAGCACCTGCTCACCTACAAGAACGCAGTGCAGGTAGCCTGATGACTCAAACCCGGCAAACCAGCACCCGGCCCCAGATGGCCCTGCAATCGTACCTGGACGGCCTGCTGCAGGAGGCCACCGAGGCCAAAGACCTGAGCGAGCAGCCGGCAGTGGCGGACGAGTTCGCCGAGGCGGTGCGCGAGGAGCAGGCACGCGATGCCCGACAGCCAGCCCGGCCTGAGCCCGCCGAAGCCGCCGCCGCCAGCTTTGCCCCGCGGCCGTTCGCCGAACCCCGGCTGGCGGTACTGCCCAGCGTGATGCCGGTGGAAGCCCCGGTGGTGACGGTGGTCGAGCAGGAGGTCGTGGCCGAAGCCAGCATCCCGGTACTGGTCGAAGAACAAACCGTGGAACCGGCTGTGCCGCTGGTCGATGTGCATCTGCCGGCACCCAACCTGCCCGTACCCCCGGCCACTGTCGATGGTCGTCCGGTGTGGGCGGCCGAGCCGTTCGAATGCCTGCTGTTCGACGTTGCCGGCCTGACCCTGGCGGTGCCGTTGGTGTGCCTGGGCTCGATCTACACCCTGGCTGGCCAGGAGCTGACGCCACTGTTCGGCCAGCCCGACTGGTTCCTCGGCATCCTGACCTGCCAGGCCGGCAACCTGAAGGTGCTGGACACTGCGCGTTGGGTAATGCCCGACCGCTACCGCGATGATTTTCGCCAGGGCCTGCAATACGTGATTTCGGTGCAGGGCTATGAATGGGGGCTGGCGGTGCATCAGGTCAGCCGCTCGCTGCGCCTGGACCCGTCGGAGATCAAGTGGCGCAGCCAGCGTGGCCAGCGCCCGTGGCTGGCCGGCACCGTAATCGAACACATGTGCGCACTGCTCGACGTCGCCGCACTGGCCGAGCTGATCGCCAGCGGTGCGGTCAAGCAGATGCACGCCAAACAGAAATGACACAGAACATACCGCCAACGGCGGATTTTGAGGGTAGGGGAATGAAAAAGTCGTCTGCACAAGGTTCCGAAGATCCGATCCTGCAGTGGGTTACCTTCCGTCTGGACAACGAGTCCTACGGCATCAATGTGATGCAGGTGCAGGAAGTCCTGCGCTACACCGAGATTGCCCCGGTACCGGGTGCGCCGAGCTACGTGCTGGGCATCATCAACTTGCGCGGCAACGTGGTGACGGTGATCGACACGCGTCAGCGTTTTGGCCTGATGCCGACCGAAGTGACCGACAACACCCGTATCGTCATCATCGAAGCCGACAAGCAAGTGGTCGGCATTCTGGTCGACAGCGTGGCCGAAGTGGTTTACCTGCGCCAGTCCGAAATCGAAACCGCGCCGAACGTGGGTAACGAAGAGTCGGCCAAGTTCATTCAAGGCGTGTGCAACAAGAATGGCGAACTGCTGATCCTGGTCGAACTGGACAAGATGATGACCGAGGAAGAGTGGTCCGAGCTGGAGAACATCTGAGTTGATCCTAGAGGTTGCTGTCATCTTCCTGGCGCTGGGCTGGGCGCTGAGCCTGTGGTTTTTCCTCAACTACAGCAAGCGCCAGCGCGAGCTGGCTGCGCAGCAGGCCGAGGGCGATGCGCTGCGTGACCAGCGCATCAAGGACTTGGCCAAGCGTCTGGATGACTACCAGAACGGCACGGTGCGCATGGGTGAGGCCATCCATGAGCTGCGTGCGGCGGTGGCCACCCTGCCGGACCGGCTGGAACGCCTCGAGCAGCGCGACCCCAGCAACGTAACTTTCAGCCAGGCGGCCAAGCTGGTGGGGATGGGGGCGAGTATCGATGAGTTGACCCAGAGCTGCGGCCTGACCCAGGCCGAGGCGGAGTTGATGAGCAAGGTGTACCGGGCTCCTTGACGGGGTACCCTCGGCAGCAGGTTCGTCGCCTGGGAAATCGAGCGGCGCCCCATGCTCCGCTCGATCTGAAAGGTGTCGCCAGGCTCGTTCAGTACCCGCTGTTCATTTCAATTGCGAACCCAGGAGTGATTGCCGCCCACGCCGGCGAACCGGTTCAGGGGCAGCAGTTGCTTCAGGGCTGTATTGGCTTGCGAAGGGTTGATGAATGGATAGGTGTTGACGCGTGGCATGGTGTGCAGGTTGATGATCTGGCGCAGGGTCCGCAACCCGGGTAGATGGCGATCGACCACTTCAGTGAGCAGTGCCGGCCCGGTGAGGTAGCTGAGCGTGTTGGCATAGCGGTAGAAACCGCTCGGGTCCTGTTCCAGGCTCGGTCGGCTTTCGTAGAAGTCTGCATGGGTCTGGAAACGTGCGAGCATTTCATCGGAGATCGCATCCAGCAGTGGGTTGCCTGGGTGGCTACCAATGAGGCTGGTGTTGTACAGGCAATTCATGCTCATTTTCTCGTTGGACATCGGCGGTGGCAGCAGCAGCCCATCGGGTGGGGTGCGCAGCTCGACCTGATCGATCGTTTCGCCCTTGCCGTCCGGCAGCAGGAAGTCGTCCACGTCCATGTACAGCCCACCCTCATGGTGCAGCATCCGGTAGCGCAGCACATCGGTCGCAGACGCGTAATTGGTGGCGATGCCACCGTTGCCATCCAGCGCTGCCTCGTACTGCGCGTAATAGCGGCTCTGGCAGAAGGCCCGGAAGAAGCCTTGCTCTTCAAGCGGCAATACCTGCAGCCCTGGGGCCCGGGCTGCCAATAGCCTTGCGTTCTGTTCGTAAGCGGTAGGCGAAGCCTTCGACAGAAACAGGCGCATGCTGTATTCACTGTCGCTCAGGCGCGCGGCGTTGGCGGCAAGGTTGGCCAGCAATGGCTCGCTAATGACTTTGTCGCCGACCCAGAGGCTGGAGATAAGTTTGGGGATGGGGGCGCTGTCCGGGGCCGGTGTCGGAATGGTGACTGGCAGTGGCAGGTCGACACCCAGCGCGCGCAAGGTGCGGGTGCGCATGGAGTCGGTGACTGGGCGCTGCCTGTCGAGCGCCACAAGGTCACGGCTGCCAGGCACTGCGATGTAGGCTTGCGGCTCGACCTCGTTGACGGTTTCCTTGATGATGAAAGCGTCGTGCTCCAGGTCATAGACCACGCGTGCATTGTAGGTTTCGATGCTGCATTCCAGGTCGTCCAGTTCGCCATCGTAGTGTGGCAAGCGTATCACCGCGCCGGCAACAGCCGGGTCGCCTTCGTCAAGCGGTGTAATCGGCTCGTGGTGGTGGAAGTACTCCGCGCCTTCTGGCTCGGGAAGCCGTGGTGGACTGGTCGGGCTTAGCGGATAGCCGAGCTGCCCGTTGACCTCGCGCGGCATGACAAAACCGTCGCTTTTGAACTCGAACAGGGCCTTGATGCCTGCTGTGCCCTCCGTTGCCAGCGGTACGGCGTTGAACAGCCCCCAGGCGATGTCGCCCACCCCCTCCTGTTTGGCTTTCAGGCTGTGGCCGTTGATCACCTGATCCAGGCCCAGGCCCAACTGGGCAATGCCACCGAGCGCCAGCAGTGGCGCCAGCCCCGGCACCACCAGGCACAGTGGCGCTAGCAGGTTGAGCGTATTGGTGAGGTAGCCTCGCCATTTGGCTTTGGTAACCTGGCTGTCGGTGGTGATGACAAAATCGGCATCGTCATAGCTGCGCTGGCGCTGGCGCTCGGTCAGGGCTGCGAACATATCCCCGGTCAGTTTGGGGTTGTATTTGCCAGGTTTGTAGTTCACGTAGGTTCTGGGGGGCCAGACGCCATCATCGTTGAAATAACCGTGTTCAGGCGGCAGCCGGTGCCGGTCCGGATAGTCGCCAAGGCCCTCGAGCGCGGTGTCCAGGCCACTGAAATCCAGGCCCTGGGGACGGTCGGCGAGCCTGAAGTGTTGCTTTAGCGCTTCGCGTCGGGCGGGGTCCTTGCACTGATCGCCCACCCAGTCCTTGAGCAGGTTCTCGCTGGCGAATTCGAGCAAGGGCGAGCTGTTACCTGGCATGTACAGCAGGGTCAGATCGCTGTGGGGGGCGTTGATGTACAGCAGGTCGGTGGCCGCATAGCCATAGATGCTCAGCGTGCTGACCCGTATCTTGAAGCGCTGCGGCATCATGCCGGCGGCTTGCCATGCCAGTTCCCTGGCAGCATTGCTCAGGCGCCCCTGGCTGACCTGGGCGTTGCAGGCGGCGATGAAATTGAGCTTGCTGGCCAGGCGGTGAGTGTCCTGATGCTCCTGCCAGTAAGCGTCGAGCATGGCTTTGAACGGCTGGTGAAAGTCCAGCGCTTCGATGAACCGCTGGAAGGCTTCAGCCGGAACCTGAATGTGGGTCGAGGCATCGTAACGTGCGGGGGACGATCGCTGGAACAGGCCGTTATACACCTCGAAGGCGGCGCCCTGATGGCCAAAGCCCAGCGTTGGCAGGCGATCGACCAGCTTCAACGGCCCTTGGGGGAAGGTGCCTGCCCAAGGGTTGGCGAACAGTGCGCCGATGAGGTTGTTATCGGACTCCCCTTGCCAGTTGCCCAGCAGCGCCTGGGTCATGCTCTGGGTCTGCTGGACCGCTGCCACATACCCTTGGTCATCCGGCCGGTAGTGCAGGGTGACCACATCGACGCGATCGGGGTCGATATGCACACCTTGCCCGGCAAGCCACTGCCGGATCAAGCGATGGGCTTCGCGGTCCGGGCGAGGGATGTTGGCCAGATGGTCTACTACGAACTGCACGCCTTTGGCGTTGATTCTGCTGTCGATCATGACGGTACACCTTGTACGTGGGAGGCCGACAAGGTTGGGCGCATGGAGGCGGAGGGGGTGGTAGATAGTTACTGGCCAGTGCCGGGCAGCGGGGGCAATGGTGGGGTGATATCGCGCTCTGCCGGGCCCGGATCATCGAAGCCGGCGGGTACCTTGCCGCGCAGGTGCCAGGCGAAGGCGATGATCTCGGCAATGGTCAGGTACAGCGCCTCGGGTATTTGCTCGCCCAGCTCCAGCCGCGCCAGCAGCCGCACCAGCTCGGCGTTTTCGTAGATCGGCACTTCGTGTTCGCGGGCGAGCGCAAGGATGGCCTCGGCCAGGTCCTCGTCGCCCTTGGCGGTGAGGGTCGGTGCCTGATGGCCGTCGTAATTCAGCGCTATGGCTTGGCGTGGTGTCGTATCGTTCATGCGGTTTCGTCCACCCAGCGTTGTTCCATCCGTGTGCGTGGCCCCTGCGGCGGGATGCCCGGGTGGCACTCCAGGTCGCCGACTTCCAGGCCCCGGGCCAGCAGGCGCGCGCGCAGCGCGCCAAGCTGGGTGTCGATCAACCGCGCGGTCTGCTCGCGCTCCGCCCATAGCTGCCCGCTCAGGCGGCCCTCGCTCAGTTGTGCCTGCACTTGCAGGGGGCCGAGCGGGGACAGGTCGAAGGCCAGCTCGATGCGCCACAGGGCTTGTCGAGGGTCTTGGGCTTCATGTTGGCGGTCGGCCTGTTGTTGTGGGGTTTCTTCGCGCTGCAGTTTGACTTGCAGCGGGATGAAGTCCTGGCCGTGGCGGATCGGCACTTCAGTTTGCCAGGTGGTCTGCAGGTTGCCGTTTTCCAGCGTGCCGGTTTGTTGCAGGCTGCTCATGGCGTGGCTCTGCAAGCGTGAAACGGCAGCGGCAGCCAGGCGCAGCAGCTGTTGCAGGTCGCCTTCCTCTTCCAGGGCCTTGAGCAGGCGCGACGGTAATGGGAACGCGCCCGGCTGCGGCTTGGGGCTGACCCGCTCGAGCATGCCCAGTGCGCTGCGCGCCAAAGCCGGCATAGTCACGGCCAGGCTGGCGGGGTTGAGATTGGCAGTGCTTGCCGGGAGGGCAGGGGCCTGGGCCATCAGCCGCAGCAAATGCGCCTTGAGGTCGGTGGCGACGCTGGCGGTGGACCCACTCAGCAGCTTCGCTTCGAGAAAGCTGCCGCTGTTGTTCAGGGCCTGGGCCACTGCCTTGGCGTCGCCCAGTTGTCGGGCGTCCGGCAGGCTTGCCAGCAGGCGTTCGGCGCTGGCGCGCAGGTCGCCATCGACGCCTGGGTCGCGGGTGAGCTGTTGCAGGGCGTTGAGCAGGCCGGGTAGCGAGGCTTGGCGGTTTTGCTGGGTCAGCAGCTGTTGGGCAATGCTGAGTTGGTCCTGCCTGCCGCTGAGCGGCACGAAGCGCAATGACTGATCACCCTGCACCAGGGCGCTGAGCAGGCTGCCAATGACCAGCGGGCGCGGGCTGTCGATGCTCAGTGTGGCACCGGCCTGGTTGCTGTTGAGCAGGCTGACCAGCGCCCGGTACACGGCCGGTTGGCCGGGTGCCTGGGCCAGCAGCTGGTTGGTCAGGACCTTGCCTTGCAGCAAGGTGCCGACCGGCACCTTGCTGGTGTCCAGCTGGGTGAGGGTGGCGACCTGGCTGGCGCTGGCCTGTTGCAGCATGATCGCCAGGCGATTGCTTTCGGTCTGGCTGACGGTGATCTGGCTGCCCTGGGGCAGCGGCTGGCTGGCGTTGGCCTGAAGCTGGGTCTGCACGCCGTTGGCCTGCATCAGCCGTAGCACCAGCTGAAAGTCCTGGCCCGTCTGACGCAACGATAAAACCTCGGCTTGCGCGGTTTCGCCAGGAGCTAGCAACCCAGGCTGCGCCTGGATCAGGCGCAGCAGATCGCCGGTCATGCCCGCCTTCATGGCTTGGCTGTTGATCGCGGTTTGTGCGCCGAGACTATTGATTTCAGTCATGATTGTATACAACCTGTCGAGCCCGGCCTCTTGGCAGCGCGGCGGCGCGTGTAATAATGCCGCGCGCCTGTGGTTGCCAGTATAACGGCAGCGCGCGGGGCGACTTGAGACACAAGGGTTCTGGAGCGGTGTTGGCTGCTTCAAAGCCCTACTGAAGATAAGGCGAAACCGTGACCCTTCACCTCCAAGCCGCGGGCCTGGCCTGCGAGCGCGACTGGCGCCTGCTGTTCGAACAGCTCGATTTCGAGCTGGGCGCCGGCGACATGCTGCAGATCAGTGGCCCCAACGGCAGCGGCAAGACCAGCCTGTTGCGCCTGCTGGCCGGGCTGATGCAGCCGACGGCCGGGCAGATTCTGCTGGGTGGCAAGCCCCTGGCAGAACAGCGTCATGCCTTGGCCAGCGCCCTGCTGTGGATTGGCCACGCCGCCGGCATCAAGGACTTGCTCACCGCCGAGGAGAATCTCACCTGGCTGTGCGCCCTGCACCAGCCGGCCAGCCGCGAGGCGATCTGGGCGGCGCTGGAGGCTGTCGGCCTGCGCGGTTTCGAAGACGTCCCCTGCCATACCCTGTCGGCCGGTCAGCAGCGCCGTGTGGCGCTGGCCCGGCTGCACCTGGCTTGTCCGCCGCTATGGATTCTCGACGAGCCGTTCACCGCGCTCGACAAGCAAGGCGTGGCGCAGCTTGAAGCGCACCTGGCAGCCCACTGCGAGCAGGGCGGCACGGTGGTGCTGACGACTCACCACACACTGGAACGCAAGCCCTCCGGTTATCGAGAACTGAACCTGGGGCAATGGGCTGCATGAGCGTATTCATTTTGCTGCTGCGCCGCGAAGCGCGCCTGCTGTTCCGTCGCCCGGCCGAACTGGCCAACCCGTTGGTGTTCTTCGCCATTGTCGTGGCCATGTTCCCGCTGGCGGTCGGCCCGGAAAGCCAATTGTTGCAAACCTTGTCGCCGGGCCTGGTCTGGGTGGCAGCGTTGCTGGCCGTGTTGTTGTCGCTGGACGGCCTGTTCCGCAGCGATTTCGAGGACGGCTCGCTGGAGCAATGGGTGCTGTCGCCGCACCCACTGCCGCTGCTGGTGCTGGCCAAGGTGCTGGCGCACTGGATCTTTTCCGGGCTGGCGCTGGTATTGTTGGCGCCACTGCTGGCACTGATGCTGGGGCTGCCAAGCCATTGCCTGCCGGTGCTGCTCGGTTCGCTGCTGCTGGGTACGCCGGTATTGAGCTTGCTGGGCGCGGTAGGTGCGGCACTGACAGTCGGCCTTAAACGCGGAGGTTTGTTACTGGCGTTGCTGATTCTGCCGTTGTATATCCCTGTATTGATCCTGGGCAGTGGTGCGTTGCAAGCGGCGTTGCAAAATATGCCGGCAACCGGCCATCTGCTCTGGCTCGCCAGCCTGACGGCCCTGGCCGTTACCCTGGCACCCTTTGCGATAGCGGCCGGCCTGAAGATCAGCGTCGGCGAATAACGAGTCCCGGGCTCTCAAGCCCGGCAAATACCCTGGATGTACCCTGATGAAAATAAGCTGGACGTGGTTCCACAAGCTGGGCTCCCCGAAATGGTTCTATGCCATCAGCGGCCGCATGCTGCCGTGGCTGGCCGGTGCTGCCGTGCTCCTGCTGCTGGTCGGCATCACCTGGGGCCTGGCCTTCGCCCCCCAGGACTACCAGCAGGGCAACAGCTTCCGCATCATCTATATCCATGTGCCGGCGGCGATGCTGGCGCAGTCCTGCTATGTGCTGCTGGCGGTGGCCGGGGTGGTGGGGCTGGTGTGGAAGATGAAACTGGCCGACGTCGCCCTGCAGTGTGCCGCGCCCATTGGCGCCTGGATGACCGCCGTGGCGCTGGTTACCGGCGCCATCTGGGGCAAGCCGACCTGGGGCAGCTGGTGGGTGTGGGATGCCCGCCTTACGTCCATGCTCATCCTGCTGTTCCTGTACTTCGGCATTATTGCGCTGGGCCAGGCGATCAGTAATCGTGATAGTGCGGCCAAGGCCTGTGCGGTGCTTGCGATTGTCGGTGTGGTGAATATCCCGATCATCAAGTATTCGGTGGAGTGGTGGAACACCCTGCACCAGGGGGCCACCTTCACCCTTACCGAAAAGCCGGCGATGCCGGCCGAAATGTGGCTGCCGCTGTTGTGCACGGCGCTGGGTTTCTACTGTTTCTTCGGCGCCGTACTGCTGCTGCGCATGCGCCTTGAAGTGCTCAAGCGCGAAGCACGCGCCAGTTGGGTCAGGGACGAAGTATTGAACAGCCTGGGGCGGAGGGCCGCACAATGAGCTTTGCCACCTTCGGTGACTTTCTCGCCATGGGCCACCATGGCCTGTACGTGTGGTCGGCCTATGGCATCTGCCTGGCGGTGCTGGCGCTGAATGTCGGTGCGCCACTGCTGGCCCGTCGTCGCTATTTGCAAGAAGAGGCGCGCCGTTTGCGCCGGGAGAACAACCAGTGAATCCGCAGCGCAAGAAACGCCTGTTGCTCATCGTCGGCCTGCTGGTCGGCGTCGGGGTTGCCGTCGGCTTTGCCTTGAGCGCATTGCAGCAGAACATCAACCTGTTCTATACACCGACCCAGATCGCCAACGGCGAAGCCCCGCTGGACACGCGCATCCGCGCCGGCGGCATGGTGGAGAAAGGCTCGGTGCAGCGTTCGGCCGACTCGCTGGACGTGCGTTTCGTGGTAACCGACTTCAACAAGTCGGTACCCATCACCTACCGCGGCATCCTCCCCGACCTGTTCCGCGAAGGGCAGGGCATCGTCGCCCTTGGCAAGCTCAATGCCGACGGTGTGGTGGTAGCCGATGAAGTGCTGGCCAAGCACGACGAGAAATACATGCCGCCCGAAGTCACCAAGGCCCTGAAGGAAAGCGGCCAGGCCGCTGCCGGCGGGGAGACGAAGCCATGAACGCAGCACTGGTAGTCCCCGAACTGGGCCAGTTGGCGATGATTCTGGCCATCTGCTTTGCCGTCGTACAGGCCAGTGTGCCGTTGCTTGGCGCGTGGCGTGGCGACAGCCTGTGGATGAGCCTGGCGCGGCCGGCAGCCTGGGGGCAGTTCGCCTTCCTGGCGTTTGCCTTTGCCTGCCTGACCCATGCCTTCATGACAGACAATTTCTCGGTCGCCTATGTGGCCAGCAACTCCAACAGCGCCTTGCCCTGGTACTACAAGTTCAGTGCGGTGTGGGGCGCCCATGAGGGTTCGTTGCTGCTTTGGGCGCTGATCCTTGGCGGCTGGACCTTTGCCGTGTCGGTGTTCTCCCGGCAGTTGCCGCAGGTGATGCTGGCCCGCGTGCTGGCGGTAATGGGCATGATCAGCGTGGGCTTCCTGAGCTTCCTGATCATTACTTCCAACCCGTTCCAGCGCCTGCTGCCGCAGGTGCCGACCGATGGCCGTGACCTCAACCCGCTGTTGCAGGACTTTGGCCTGATCGTTCACCCACCCATGCTCTACATGGGCTATGTGGGCTTCTCGGTGGCTTTCGCGTTCGCCATTGCCGCCTTGCTCGGCGGCCGGCTGGACGCTGCCTGGGCGCGCTGGTCGCGGCCGTGGACCATCGTCGCCTGGGCTTTCCTGGGTGTTGGCATCACCTTGGGGTCGTGGTGGGCCTACTACGAACTGGGCTGGGGTGGCTGGTGGTTCTGGGACCCGGTGGAAAACGCCTCGTTCATGCCTTGGCTGGTGGGCACCGCACTGATCCACTCGCTGGCGGTGACCGAGAAACGCGGGGTGTTCAAGAGCTGGACCGTGCTGCTGGCAATTGCCGCATTCTCCCTGAGCCTGCTGGGTACCTTCCTGGTGCGTTCCGGAGTGCTGACCTCGGTGCACGCGTTTGCCGCCGACCCGTCGCGGGGTATTTTCATCCTGTTTTTCCTGCTGTTCGTGGTCGGCGGCTCGCTCACCCTGTTCGCCCTGCGCGCACCGGTGGTCAAGAGCCAGGTCGGTTTCGCCCTGTGGTCGCGTGAAACGCTGCTGCTGGCCAACAACCTGGTGCTGGTGGTCGCGGCTTCGATGATTCTGCTCGGTACCCTGTACCCATTGGTGCTCGATGCCCTGACCGGGGCCAAGCTGTCGGTCGGCCCGCCCTATTTCGACGCCTTGTTCCTGCCACTGATGGCGCTGCTGATGGTGGTGCTGAGCGTGGGCGTGGTGGTGCGCTGGAAGGACACCCCGGGCAAATGGTTGGTCAGCATGATGACCCCGGTATTGATCGGCAGTGCCATCCTTGCACCGGTTGCCGGCTTTATCGTCGACGACTTCGACTGGCCGACGCTGACGGCCTTCGCCCTGGCCGCCTGGGTAGTGCTTGGCGGGCTGCGTGACATTTTCGACAAGACCCGCCACAAGGGCCTGGTCAAAGGCCTGCCGGGCCTGGGCCGCAGCTACTGGGGCATGCAACTGGCGCACCTGGGCCTGGCGGTGTGTGCGCTGGGCGTGGTGCTGTCCAGCAACAACAGCGCCGAGCGCGACCTGCGCATGGCGCCGGGCGAAAGCGTGGAGCTGGGTGGCTACCACTTCCTGTTCCAGGGCGCCAAGCACTTCGAGGGGCCGAACTTCATCTCTGACAAGGGCACCATCGTGGTCAGCCGCGAGGGCCGTGAAGTGACCACACTGTACCCAGAGAAGCGCCTGTACACCGTGCAACAGTCGATGATGACCGAAGCGGGCATCGACGCCGGCTTTACCCGCGACCTGTACGTCGCGCTTGGCGAGCCACTGGAGAATGGCGCCTGGGCTGTGCGCGTACATATTAAGCCTTACGTCCGCTGGATCTGGCTGGGCGGTCTGCTGACCGGCCTGGGCGGGTTGCTGGCGGCCCTCGACCGGCGCTACCGCGTCAAGGTCAAGACCCGGGTGCGTGATGTCCTGGGCGTGTCTGGAGCAGCTGCATGAAGCGTTGGATCATGGTAGTGCCCCTTGCAGTGTTCCTGCTGGTGGCGGTGTTCCTCTACAAGGGGCTTTTCCTCAAGCCCGACGAGCTGCCTTCGGCAATGATCGGCAAACCGTTCCCGGCGTTTTCCCTGGCGTCGACACAGGGGGACCGCACCCTGACTCAGGCCGACTTGCAGGGGCGTCCGGCACTGGTCAACGTGTGGGCCACCTGGTGCCCGTCGTGCAAGGTCGAGCACCCGTACCTGAACCAGCTGGCACAGCAGGGTGTGGTGATCCATGGGGTCAACTACAAGGATGACAACACCGCCGCGCAGAAGTGGTTGGCCGAGTTCCACAACCCCTATCAGCTGGATATTCGTGACGAGCAGGGCAGCCTGGGCCTGGACCTTGGGGTGTATGGGGCGCCGGAAACCTTCCTGATCGATGCCAAGGGCATCATCCGCTACAAGCACGTAGGCATCGTCGATGCCACGGTCTGGCGTGAACAGCTGGCGCCGTTGTATCAGGGCCTGATCGACGAGGCCAAGCCATGAGGCGCTGGCTGGCAGCTGCAGTGCTGGGCATGAGCCTGGCCGGTGTGGCCAAGGCGGCGATCGACACCTATCAGTTTCGCGACGAGGCCGAGCGCGAGCGTTACCAACAGTTGACCAAGGAACTGCGCTGCCCCAAGTGCCAGAACCAGGATATTGCCGACTCCAACGCGCCGATTGCTGCCGACCTGCGCCGGGAAATCTTCCGCATGCTTGGCGAAGGTCAGAGCAACCAGCAGATCATCGACTTCATGGTCGACCGCTATGGCGACTTCGTGCGCTACAAGCCGGCGCTCAGCGGGCGTACCTGGCTGCTGTGGTTTGGCCCGGGGATCTTGCTGGCCGGTGGCTTCGTGGTGCTGGCGGTGATCGTACGCCGGCGCCGTGCTACGGCCGTGCAGGGCGCCGATGAGTTGTCTGCCGAAGAACGCGAGCGTCTCGCCAAACTGCTGGAAAAAGAACAGACCCATGATTGAATTCTGGCTTAGCGCGGGCCTTCTGCTGCTCGCTGCCCTCAGCTTTTTGCTGCTCCCGATCCTGCGTGGCCGCCGTCGCCAGCAGGAAGAAGACCGCACGGCCTTGAACGTGGCCCTTTACCAGGAACGTGTCGCCGAACTGGGGGCCCAACAAGCCGCCGGTGTGCTCGATGAGGCGCAGATGGCTAGGGGCCGGGACGAGGCTGCCCGCGAGCTGCTGGCCGATACCGAAGGCGCCGAGGCCCCGCGCCAGGGGCATTTGGGCAAGGCCCTGCCGCTGCTGGCTGCGGTACTGGTGCCGCTGATGGCGCTGGGGCTGTACCTGCATTTTGGTGCGGCGGACCAGGTGGCGCTGACCCAGGAGTTTGCCGAGGCACCCAAGTCGATGGAAGAAATGACTACGCGCCTTGAGCGCGTGGTGCAGGCCCAGCCGGATTCGGCCGAGGCCATGTATTTCCTTGGCCGGGCCTACATGGCCGAGCAGCGCCCGGCCGATGCCGCGCGTACGTTCGAACGGGCCGTGGCCTTGGCTGGCCGCCAGCCCGAGCTGCTGGGGCAGTGGGCCCAGGCCCAGTACTTTGCCGCCAACAAGCAGTGGAGCCCGCAATTGCAGGCGCTGACTGACGAAGCGTTGAAGGCTGACCCCAACGAGGTGACCAGCCTGGGCCTGCGCGGTATTACTGCGTTTGAAGGCGAGCGTTATCAGGAAGCCATCGACTACTGGAAGCGTTTGCTGGCGCAGTTGCCAGAAGGTGATGCATCGCGAGCGGCGTTGCAGGGTGGTATCGACCGCGCCGCCGAGCGCCTGGGTGGGGTGCCAGCAGAGGCGACCGAGCCTGCACCTGTGGCGGCTCGCCTGAAAGTGCGGGTGGAACTGGCGGCTGCCTTGAAGGACAAGGTTCAGCCGGACGACACGGTGTTTATCTTCGCTCGCGCCAGCAATGGCCCGCCGATGCCGCTGGCGGCCAAGCGGGTGACCGTGGCGCAGTTGCCGATCGAGGTGGAGTTGTCTGATGCTGATGCGATGATGCCGCAGATGAAACTGTCGCAGTATGCCGAAGTCCAACTGGTTGCACGTGTTTCACGCGCGGGTCAGCCTACCCAGGGTGAGTGGGTTGGCCGGGGTGCTCCGTTGTCTAGCGCCACCCAGGCTACCCAGCGCCTGACCATCGACACTCCAGACCAGTAAGAGAGCAATGCCATGCACAGCACCGTCCGCCTGACCCTGATTACCCTGGCCTTGGGTTTGTCTGCGTGTACGGTGCATGAGCCGTACGAGCAGCCCGCGCCACCGATCGAGCGTGTGCCGCCGTCGGGGCCGGTGGTCAAGCCCTTGCCGGGCAGGCAGCCTGCCACTTCGCCGAGCAAGCCGGCGGCGATACCCAAGCCCATGCCGCGTACCTCGGCCAGCTTTGCGCCACCGCCTGGCGGGGCAAGCCACTGGGATCCCAAGCTGGGTGTATATGTATTGGAGAAGCAGCCCAATACCTTCTACCGGCAGCGTACCTACTATCGGTTTGATAACGGCTGGAGCTGGTCGTTGAGCCCGAATGGGCCTTGGCAGGAAACTGACAGCAGTGGTGTACCAGGTGGGTTAGGGCGGGCGTTCGCACAGTAACACTGTTTCTGTATCTGCTTCTGCTGCTTCTGCTTCTGCTTCTGCTTTTGCTTGTAAGCGCGCGGTAGTTCAGGCGACGCAGATTGCGACTTCAGAAGGCCGAGCGCAGGGCTTGCGAAGGGAGGTGACGGGCATGGATGCCCGTCAAGCGCTGAGGCCCCATGGATGGGGCCTGCAGCGCGTACTCCCGGGAGCAAGACCGTAGCGAGGGAACCCCGGAGCGTAGCGCAGGGGCCGGATGATAGGAGCCAGCGTTTTTTGGTTACTTTTTGTCGCGTTTGACAAAAAGTGACCCGCCGTAAGGGCGGAAAGGTGACTATGCGCCCCCTGCGCGAATGAATACCTACGCGATGTGAATGCCCACATCCAAGAAGCAAGAAGCAAGAAGCAAGATGCGAACTCGTCTGTTTTGACTCAGCGAACCGTCCGTTTGCGATGGCGACGCTGACTCACCTTTTCGCCCTTACGGCCATCCCTTTCAAGGTCTTTTGGTTTTGGCGGCTTTGATGACCCGATCCGTCGAAACATGAGCATGTACAGCCGTCCCTTGCACCCAGGCCTTCGCTTTGAGCACCTTGGGGCCTCGTGGGCTTTTCGCAACCTGTCTGGGCTGGATGTTTCTGGCCAGCTCCAGCAGGCGCTGAGCCAGGTTTTCCATCGGAACAACGGGCATGTACTCGGATGGCAGGGCAATCTGCATGCCTTCGTAACCCCCTCTGATCTGCACCGCCAAGTGATAGATCGAGGCTTCCCAATTCTCGGGCAAGGCATCGCGGTGAGCCTGTTCAACACTTCGCTTGAGCAAGGCCAGAACGTTGTATGCCAGCACGGCAGTGGTGAATCCAAGCAAGGCGGCTCGCGGACTGCCGAGGGTTTCAATTTCACTTTCCAGAATTGCTTCCAACCGCTGGAACATCCCTTCAATGCTCCAGCGGCGCCGATAGAAGTCTGCGATCTGTTGCGCACTGATGCTCTCGGGCAGGTTGCTCCAGAACATCAAGCTGTTATCACCTGAGTCGTTTGGTGAATGAAGCGTTAACTCGACACGTCGCCAGCGGTGCCCGCCTTTTACTTCGATGGATTGCTCGCGCACAGTGCCTGTGGCGACGGGCATCGGTGCTTGCCACTCACCTTCCTGGATCAAGCGTGGATGCTTGGCCTGCTGGCGAATGACAAATGATGTCTTCACCTGTTCGCACGCCTCCATTACAGGCAGCGTGCAGTAGAGACGGTCAGCGATCCAAACCTGATTGGTCTTTGCTTCAGCCAGCAACGGCAAAACACAAACTCGTTCGCTTGCGTAGGCGTCCTCGCACGGCTGGAGGTCAATTACCTGATCCAGGTCGGGGTCGTAAACCACCACCGAAAACCCGGGGCGAGCCGCTCCGCGCTCTTGGCGCAACGCGCCAAGACGCTTTTCGGTAGAGGCCAAGTGGCTGCCATCGACCACCCGAACTTGCCAATCAGGAAGCATGGCTGAGCAGCCCAACTCATGGATTGTCGGCGCCAAGCGCTGCGCGCAGCCTGTCACCAGAGCACGCAACAGGGCAGGTTCGGTTCGACTGATCTTGTCGTACAGAGCTGCCAGGCTGACGGGAAGGTCGTCCAGTTGTCTTGCCGCAGCATGCAGCGATGGCTTCAAGCCCAATGAAACAAGCGACATCAACTTGATAATGGTCGAGAACAGCAGCTCGCGAGAATACTGCCGTTGGCGGTGCTCCTCGAAAACCTGATCGACCCACTCCGGCGCAATGGCCTGCTCCAAGGCAAGTTTGGCCATTACGCTGGCGGGTGCTTTTTTCTCGAATCGCGCTAGTACATCAGCCCACATCGCTCGGGTCTTCCTGACTGGATTTCAGCGAATTCTACCGAAGACCTTGAAAGGGATGGCCCTTACGGCGAGTCACTTTTTGTCAAACGCGACAAAAAGTAACCAAAAAACGCTGCGCTCCCATCATCCGGCCCCTGCGCTGCGCTCCGGGGTCCCCTCACTCCGGCCTCGCTCCCGGCAGGACCGCGCCGAAGGCCCCATCCTGGGGCCTCAGCGCTTGACGGGCATCCATGCCCGTCACCTGCCTCCGCAAGGCCTGCGTTCGGCCTCCTGAAGTCGCGAAGATCAAGATCAAGATCAAGATCAAGATCAAGATCAAGATCAAGATCAAGATCAACGGCAACGGCAACGGCAACGGCAACAGCAACAGCAACAACAGCACAGTACAGTTTTGCCTTGTTATTTCCATTGACTGTACTGGCCGGTGACTCCGCATAATGACGCCTCGAATTCACCCGGAGGTGGCATGAGCAAGACAGTCCTGGTACTGGTGGAAACCGTCGACGATTACCTGCCCATGCTGGAGCAGGCCGGTTACCACCTGATCCGTGCCCCTTCGCCGCAACTGCGCGCCGATGCCATTCATCGCCACGCCGAAGAAATCGATGCGGTACTCACCCGTGGGCCGCTGGGGCTATCCGCCACCGAAATTGACGCATTACCCAGATTGCAGATCATCTGCGTGATTGGCGCCGGCTACGAGCAGGTCGACCTGGCCGCCGCCGCTGCCCGCGGCATAACCGTCACCAATGGCGCCGGGGCCAATGCCGCGGCCGTCGCCGACCACACCCTGGCCCTGCTGCTGGCGCTGCTGCGCGACATCCCCCGCGCCGATGCCAGCACGCGGCGCGGTGAATGGAACCGGGTTATCAGCCCCTCGGTGAGTGGCAAGCGCCTGGGCATTCTCGGCCTCGGCGCAGTGGGGCTGGCGATCGCCAAGCGGGCCCACTTGGGCTTCGACATGCACGTCAGCTACCACAGCCGCACAGCACGCCAGGATGTGCCCTATGCCTGGTACGACAGCCCCCGACACTTGGCTGAAGCCGTCGACATTCTGGTGGTGGCCACCCCCGGTGGCGCCAACACCCGGCATCTGGTCGATGCCCACGTCCTTCAGGCCCTGGGGGTTGAAGGCTATCTGGTGAACATCGCCCGTGCCAGCGTGGTCGACACCCAGGCCCTGATTGCTGCATTGCAGCGTGGCCAGCTGGCTGGCGCCGCGCTGGATGTATTCGATGACGAGCCGACAGTGCCCGATGCACTCAAGGCCTTGCCCAACACCGTGCTCACACCCCACGTGGCTGGCCAGTCGCCAGAAGCCGCGCGCGACACGGTGGACTTGGTGCTGCGCAACCTGCAGGCGTTCTTTGCCGGTGAGCCAGTTTTGACCCCGGTACGCCCTTAACCCTTTTTCCAGATATCTGCCTGGCAGCGCCCGGGCAACAAGGAGTGTGTGCATGCAACTTGAAATCTTCCAGGTCGATGCCTTTTCCACTGAACCGTTCGGTGGCAACCCGGCCGCAGTGATCCCGCTGGACAGCTGGCTGCCGGACGATGTGCTGCAGCGCATCGCTGAAGAAAACAACCTGTCAGAAACAGCCTACTTCGTGCGCAAAGGCGAAACGTTCGACCTGCGTTGGTTCACCCCCACCGTGGAAGTCGACCTGTGCGGCCATGCTACCTTGGCCTCGGCTTACGTGCTGTTCGAGCAACTGGGTGAGCAGGCGCAAGTGCTTCGCTTCAATACCCGCAGTGGCGAGTTGCGCGTCAGCCGTGGCGCTGATGGCCTGCTGGCCATGGACTTCCCCGCCAAACAACCCGTAGCGGTCGACATGCCAGCGGGCCTTTTGCAGGCGCTGGGCTTGAGCCAGGCGAAGGCGGTGTACCTTAGCGACGATTATGTCGTGGTGATCGATGACGCCATGCTGCTCGAAACGTTGAAACCAGACTTTGTTGCGCTGTCGGCCTTCGACGTCCGTGGCATTGCCGTGACCGCGGCAGGGCGTGGCTTTGACTTCGTCACCCGCTGGTTCGGCCCGCGGGTTGGTGTGAATGAAGACCCGGTAACCGGTTCGGCACACACCTCGCTGGCGCCGTTATGGGCCCAAAGGCTGGGCAAGAACGTGCTGAGCTGCGAGCAGGGCGGGGCACGCAAAGGGCAGTTGCAGTGCGAAGTGCCGGGCAATGGCCGCGTGATCATCAGTGGGCGGGCGGCGTTGTACCTGCGGGGCAATGTGTACATCTAGTACGGCGTGCGATGCCCTGGGTGGCTTCTATAATTGCAGGCCCATCTTTCCGTTCAAGGAGCCACCCATGGCCCTGGAAAAACACGGCACCTGCCTGTGCGGCGACACGCGGCTGACGGTCACCGTCGACAATACCCATATCAGCGCTTGTCATTGCAGCATGTGCCGCAAGTGGACCGGCGGCCCGCTGCTGGTGGTGCACTGCAGCAAGCCTCCGCTGATCGAAGGGCGTGCGCCCAGCGTCTATGATTCGTCCGACTGGGCCCAGCGTGCTTTCTGTGGCCGCTGTGGTACGCACCTGTACTACCGGCTCAAGGCCAACGACTTCCATGCCGTGCCGGTCGGCCTGCTTGATGGCGACCAAGCCTGGGATTTCGACCTGCAGATCTTCGTCGAAGAGAAACCCGCGTGGTACTGCTTCGCCAATCAGACCAAGGAGCTGTCCGGCCAAGAGGTGTTCGAGCAGAACAGCTGATTCAACGTCATGTCTGTACGGAGGCATTCCGTCGGCGAATGCCTCCGTACAATTCTGCGTGAACTTGCCAAACCGGTGCATTCCTGAGAAAAGGGCGGTTTTGTTTTTCAGCGTTTGGAGTGTACCCGTGAGCCAAGAACTGCAGATCATCGACCTGGTCGAGGGAGACGGCAAAGCTGCCGTCAAAGGTGCCCTGATCACCACCCAGTACACCGGCTGGCTGGCCGATGGCAGCGAGTTCGACTCGTCCTGGTCGCGCGGTAAGCCGTTCCAGTGCGTGATCGGTACCGGCAGGGTAATCAAAGGCTGGGACCTAGGCCTGATGGGCATGCGCGTTGGCGGCAAGCGCAAGCTGCAGGTACCGGCACACCTGGGGTATGGCGAACGCAGCGTAGGGGCGATCCCGCCGAATTCGGACCTGACCTTCGAGATCGAACTGCTGGAAGTGCTCACGCGGGATGATTGAGTGTTCACGTTGCAACCCGAGGTTCTTGCACCTTACACAATTGCGCAACACCCAGCCCCTAACCTAGGCCTTGCCTAGGGAACGGCATTCACCTCCAGGGAGGAACCAAACGGGTTCGGGGCACTCTGACCCTCACGCGTTGCCAAGGATGGCATTCACTGCACGGGCGCCCTGCAACTAGCCGGGCGATGTGGCGGGTAAACCCGATATTCTCTGCCACACGAGCCTGCCTTGATGAAGTTGCCAACATTCTTTCGCCGTCGTCGTCACTTGCTGCTGAGCCTGGTGCTCACTGCCATCGCCGCGCCGTTGGCGCTGGAGGCTGTCGAAAGCCGGGCACAACCGGTGGATGGCACCCAGACCCTGGTGTTTCTGCGTCATGGCGAGAAGCCGGGCGAAGGGCTCGGGCAGTTGAACTGCCAAGGTCTCAACCGTGCGCTGGACCTGGCCAGTGTACTGCCCGAGCGCTTTGGCAAGGCCGACTACGTGTTTGCCGCCAACCCCACGCGGCATGTCGAGGAAGGCAGCCGGGACGAAAGCTACAGCTACATCCGCCCATTGATGACCATCACCCCCAGTGCCATCCGCCTCGGCTTGCCGGTGAATATCGACTACGGCGCCAACGACACCGCTGAACTGGCCGATGAGTTGCTGAGCGACAAATACCGCAATGCGACCATCTACACGGCCTGGTCCCACGGCTACCTGCCGGAACTGATCAACACCGTGGCCGGCAAGGCCCTGGGGGAGGAGCGGGTGATCACCGAGGACTGGAGCGGCGAAGACTTCGACACCCTCTACGTATTGACCCTGACCTGGCGCGATGGCAAAGCCAGCCTGCTGAGCCGCAATGTGCGCCAGGGCCTGAATGACGGTGCGCATAGCTGCCCGACCTGATCCGCTGGTACTGTTTGGCAAGGAAGCCGGAACAGGGATGAGCGATGAAGCAGCGGGTAACGGTGATCGGTGGTGGAGTGGTGGGCCTGGCGACGGCTTACGCGCTGGTTCGGGAAGGGTGGTCGGTTGACCTGATCGAGGCCCGCGACAGCCTGGCGTCGGCCACCAGCTTCGCCAATGGCGGGCAATTGTCCTATCGCTATGTGGCGCCGCTGGCTGATGCCGGGGTGCCGTGGCAGGCGCTGGGCTGGCTGTTGCGGGGCGAGTCGCCATTGCGCTTGCGCTTGCGCATGGACCCGGCCCAGTGGCGCTGGCTGCTGGCATTCACCCTGGCTTGTAGGCGTAGCGTCAATCGCCGTAATGCCGGGCAATTGCTTGAGCTGGCGCTGTGCAGCCAGGCCGTTCTGGCGCAATGGCGCGAAGACCATAACCTGGGAGATTTCGGCTGGCGGCGCAATGGCAAGCTGGTGGCTTTTCGCAGTGAACGGGCCTTTGCCCAAGGCCGGGAACAGTTGACGGACCCGGCCAGTCAGCAGGTGCTGGCGGCTGCCGAGCTGCGCGGGCTGGAGCCTGCCCTGGATGGCGCACCGTTTGTGGGGGGCGTGTTCACGGCGGGCGAAGAGGTTGGCGATTGCCACGTGTTTTGCTTGCGGCTGGAGGCGCTGTTGCGCGCGTCGGGCCAGTGCCGTTTCCTGCTTGGCCGGCCGGTGACGCAATTGGTTCAGCGCCAGGGCCAGGTCGTGGCACTGCAACTGGGCGATCAGCAGCTGGACGTGGAGCAGTTGGTGCTGTGTGCCGGGCATCGCGGCCCAGGCTTGGCATTACCGGGGGTGCAGATACCGGTTTACCCGCTGAAGGGCTACAGCCTGACCGCACCGATCAGCGCCGGGCACCTGCCCCCGGAGGTGAGCCTTACTGACTATGAGCGCAAAATCGTCTATGCACGCCTGGGGCAGCAGCTGCGGGTAGCGGCGATGGTGGACATTGTCGGCTTCGACGAGTCGGTGGACATGCGCCGTTTGCAGAGCATGCGGCGGCTGGCGCTGGAGACGCTGCCAAGGGCGGCGGATTATGGCCAGGCGGTGGAATGGGCGGGGATGCGACCAGCGACACCGACCGGGGTGCCGATCATAGGTGGGACAGTGTACCGCAACCTGTGGCTGAACCTGGGGCATGGGGCGTTAGGGTTCACCTTGGCCTGTGGCAGTGCGCAGCGTTTGGCCAGGATGATGCGTTAAGCGGGCCGGCCTCTTCGCGGCTAAAGCCGCTCCTACGAGGACCCCACGGTATTCAGGCTTGTGCTGGTCCGGTAGGAGCGGCATCAGCCGCGAAGAGGCCGGTACAGGCGAAGGATCTCTAGCGGCCGAAGCGCATCGGCCAGCCCACCACTTTCTTCGCCCGTGGCGTCGCATAGGTGCGCACTTTGGACGTGCTCAAACCCATGCGCACCAGCGATTCGGCAATGGTCACCGCTGCACTCACACCATCCACCACCGGCACGCCGGTGCGTTGGCGAATCTGCTCGTCCAGCCCGGCCATGCCGCCACAACCCAGGCAGATCACCTCGGCCTTGTCGTCGCGCACGGCGCGTTCGGCCTGCTCGACAATCGCCTCCACGGCCCGCAGCGGGTCGGCTTCCAGTTCCAGCACCGCCAGCCCGCTGGCTCGCACCGAGGCGCAGCGGTCATACAGGCCCGAGAGCTTCAGGCGGTCCTCGATCAATGGCACGGTGCGGTCAAGCGTGGTTACTACGGAATAGGCGTGGCCTAGGTACATTGCCGTGCTGGCGGCGGCGTCGGTAATGTCCACCACAGGCACGTTGAGCAGTTCCTGCAGGCCTTCGCGGCCATGTTCGCCATAACCGGCCTGGATCACGGCATCGTAAGGCCCTTCAAAGGCCAGTACCCGGTCCATCACCGCGATGGCCGCCAGGTAGCTCTCGAAATTGCCCTCCACCGATTCGGCGCCAAACCAGGGTGTCAGGCCGACGATTTCGGTACCGGGTGCGGCCACCGCACGGGCCTGTTCGGCAATGGCGTGGGTGATGGCTTCGGTAGTGTTGACGTTGGCGATCAGAATACGCATGGGCAGTCCTCCTTGATCAATGGCCGCTGTGGTCGACGGCGATGCACTCGCCGCTGACGTCGTGGTAATGGCGGTTACGTGGCGCGATAAGCAGGTATAGGGCGGCGGCGATGCCGGCACCAATCAGCCAGGAGAACGGCGCGATGCCCTGGAAGTTGGGCACCAGGGCCAGCACGATGGCCAGCAGTGCGGCCGGCACGAAGGCGGCCACGGCGCGCAGGTTGATGCCCTTGCTGTAGTGATAGGCGCCGGCCGGGTGCTCGGTATACAGCTCCGGCACGTTGATGCAGCCTTTGCGCAGCAACCAGTAGTCGGACATGATCACGCCGTACAGCGGGCCTAGCAGGGCGCCCAGGCCCGACAGGAAGTACACGATCACCAGCGGGCTGTTGTACAGGTTCCAGGGCAGGATCAGCACCGCCAGGGTGGCGCTGATCAGCCCGGCACGGCGGAAGTTCAGGTGGCGCGGCGCCAGGTTGCTGAGTACGAAAGCCGGGGCGACGAAGTTGGCCATGATGTTCACCGCTACGGTGACGATCAGGAAGGCCAGGCAGCCGAGCACCAGGAATGGCGTGCTGGGTATGGCGGCAACGATCTGCGTCGGGCTGTCGATGATCTGGCCGTTGATCTGGAATTGCGCGCCGCACAGCACCACGGTGATCACGGCGAATACCAGGATGTTTACCGGCAGGCCCCAGAAGTTGCCCACGCGGATGGTCTTGCGGCAAGGCGAGGAGCGGGCGAAGTCACAGAAGTTCAGCACCAGGGTGCCGTAGATCGCCAGCCACAGTGCGCCGCCGGCAAAGATGTTGCGCCACATCTCGTAGCCGGTCAGCGGCGTAGCCACCGACCAGGCAATGCGCGCGTCGGCCTTGAAGTACATGAACACCGCCAGTGCGGCGACGGTCAGCAGGATCACAGGCCCGGCAAAGGCCTCGTAACGGCGCACCATCTCCATGCCGTAGGCCAGGATCACCAGCTGCACCAGCCAGATCGACACGAAACACACCCAGCCCAGGCTCGACAGGCCGAGGATGCTGTCGTGGTCGTAGGCTGCTATTTGCGGCCAAACGGCGGTGAGCAGCACCCGCAGCACCACCGATGCCAGGTAGGTCTGGATGCCGAACCAGGCGATGGCGATGACGGCACGGATCAGCGCCGGGATCTGCGCGCCGTGGATGCCGAAGGCAATGCGGCTGATGACCGGGAACGGTACCCCGGTTTTCTGCCCCATGTAACCCGACAGGTTCATGAAGAAGTACACCAGTGCCGCGCCGATGGCCAGCGACAGCAGAATTTGCCAGCCACCCAGGCCGAGGGCGAACAAGCCCATGGCGAACGAATAGTTGGCGATATTGTGCACATCGTTTGTCCACAGCGCGAAGATGCTGTAGCCGCCCCAGCGACGGCCTTCCATACGCGTTGGCGCGAGGTCGCGGTTATGCAGGCGCGGGCTGAGAACAAGGTCCGGCTGGTGGCCGGCAAGCGTGGACGCGGGGTGTGTGCTGGCGACGGATAGTTCAGGGGCAAGGTCGAGGCTGCTACTCATTCCGGCGGGCTCCTGATGCACTTGGACTGCGATGAGCGGGCATGCGCACGGGCTCGCCATCTCGTCGGTGCAGCGTTGGCATCACAGGGTTGTGGGCGCGGCGGCTGACATTGGGGTCGGCGTCGCGGATTCTTGTGTATCTATGTTTTGTTTAAGTTGTATACAAAACACGAACACACAAAAGCGAGTTCCATGCCAAGGGAAGAGCAGGTTTCAACAGGCGATGATTTCGAACTTATCTTGTTAAAAGCTAAGTTAATGAAATATAGAGAATATAAGTTGACCGTATGAACAAGTTTAAATTTTTGAAAGATTGATTAGTTGATCATTTGGTCAAAATAGAGGGTGGAAAGTGTGTAACGAATTGGGGCGCCACTGAAGAAAGTGCACACAAAAATGGCACCTATGGTTACGTTTTTGTGTACAAAAAATACTCAGCTTTTCCTGTACTGGCCTCTTCGCGGGCACGCCTGCGAAGAGGCCAGCACAGGAGCCAATCAATCCATTGGCGGCAACCGCCGCTTGACCGGGGTCTTCTTGATGATCGCGGTATTGGTCTCGGCCAGCACATTCATGAGGTCGAGCAGGGTGTCCAGCTGCTCCATCGAGCGCACATGCAGTCGGGCGACGAAGCAGTCTTCGCCAATGACCTTGTCGCATTCGGTGAACTCAGGGATGGCAATGATCTGGCGCTCCACCTCCTGCAGCTTCCCCGGTAGCGGACGGATGCGCACGATCGCCTGCAACTGGTAGCCAAAGGCGCGCGGGTCGACCTCCACGGTATAGCCGCGCAGCACGCCACGCTCTTCCAGTCGGCGCAGGCGCTCGCTGACGCTGGGTGCGGACAGCCCGCTGACCTGCGCCAGCGCCTTGAGCGAGCGGCGCGAGTCCTCCATCAGTGCGTTGATCAATAATTGGTCGATGGCATCGGTCATACCCACCTCATCAGGTAATTCGTGTTATTTACCTTGATAGTAAAGGTAGGTTGGCGAAAATGCCTTGGTTATCCGCTGGATGGCCAGCCTGCAGCCTTTGCATACTGTTGCCATTATCAAAGGGAGGTTTGAGATGGACAGTTCATTGCGCCGTGGCTCGCTGGAAATGGTCGCTGCCATGCTGATTTCCGGGACCATTGGCTGGTTCGTGCTGGTGTCCGGCCAGCCGGTGCTGGATGTGGTGTTCTGGCGCTGCGTATTCGGTGCCGTGACCTTGCTGGCGATTTGCGCCGCGTTTGGCTTTCTGCGCCCGGGGGTGATCAGCCGCACGGCATTTTTGCTGGCGATAGCCAGCGGGGTGGCCATTGTCGGCAACTGGCTGCTGTTGTTCGCTTCATACGCCCGGGCGTCGATTGCCATCGGCACGGCGGTGTACAACGTGCAGCCGTTCATGCTGGTGGGGCTGGCGGCGCTGTTTCTGGGCGAAAAGATCACCTTGGCCAAGGTGACCTGGCTGAGTGTGGCGTTCCTCGGCATGCTGGCCATCGTCAGTGCCCATGGCGCTGGGCAAAGTAATGGCGAGGACTATCTGCTGGGGATTGCCCTGGCGCTGGGGGCGGCGTTTCTGTATGCGATCGCGGCCTTGATCATCAAGCGCCTGAGTGGCACGCCCCCGCACCTGATTGCGTTGATTCAGGTAACCACGGGTGTGTTGCTGCTGGCGCCATGGGTCACGCTTGGCGGGTTGCCGGTTGAAGTGCCCGCGTTGGCCAGCTTGTTGACACTGGGTATGGTGCACACCGGCCTGATGTATGTACTGTTGTACAGCGCCATCCAGCGTTTGCCCACGGCCTTGACCGGTGCGCTGTCGTTCATTTACCCGATTGCGGCAATTCTGGTGGACTGGGTGGCGTTCGGGCACCGCCTGGCGCCGCTACAGTGGCTGGGGGTGGGGTTGATCCTGCTGGCGGCAGCGGGCATGCAGCAGGGGTGGTGGTTCCGCTCGGCGCGGCATCCTGTAGGCGCGGGTTTACCCGCGAAGAGGCCCGCAAGGTAGAATGCCGCTTTTTGCCAGCCTGCGATCCGCCATGACCTCGCCCATCGACACCCTTGAGCAACACCTGCTTGCCGCCCTCGACCCTGCCCCACAGGAAACCCGCCGCCTGTTCCACGGTCGCGGCCGCTGCTGGCAGGGCCTGGAGCAGGTCACCGTCGACTGGCTGCAGGGCGTGCTGTCGGTCGCCTTGTTCCGTGAGCCGCCCGAAGGCCAGCTCGCCGAACTGGAAGCCATGCTGCGCAGCTTGGCCGAGCGCCCGCAGTGGACGGGTCAGGCAGTCATCATCCAGCACCGCTACCTGCCCGACAGCCCGGGCCAGTGGCTGCTGGGTGAGCCCTGCCAGCAACGCGAAGTGATCGAGGACGGCCTGACCTACCTGCTGGACTTGGGCGTGCGGCAAAACAATGGCCTGTTCCTCGACATGCGCTATGGCCGCCGCTGGGTGCGCGAGCAGGCGGCGGGCAAGCGCGTGCTGAACCTGTTCGCCTATACCTGCGGCTTTTCTGTGGCAGCGATTGCCGGTGGCGCTGAGCAGGTGGTGAACCTGGACATGGCCAAGTCGGCGCTGTCGCGGGGCCGGGACAACCATCGCCTCAATGGCCACGATGCATCACGGGTGGCGTACCTGGGGCATGAACTGTTCAAGTCGTGGGGCAAGGTGCGCAAGTACGGGCCGTATGACCTGATCATCATCGACCCGCCGACCTTCCAGCGTGGCAGCTTTGTGCTGACCCAGGATTACGCAAAGATCCTGCGGCGTTTGCCGGAGTTGTTGAGCGAAGGCGGGACGGTGCTGGCGTGTGTCAACGACCCGGGGATCGGGCCTGAGTTTCTGATCGAAGGCATGGCAGAGCAGGCGCCTTCGTTGGCTTATGTCGAGCGCCTGGAAAACCCGCCAGAGTTTCCGGACGTTGACCCGGCGGGGGGGCTGAAGGCCTTGGTGTTCCGCCGGGGTTGATGTTGCTTGTGCGTTACTGACCGGTATAGATCTGGTCAAACACCCCACCATCATTGAAGTGGGTCTTCTGCACGGTACGCCAGTCACCGAAGGTTTTCTCCACCGACAGGAAGTCCACTTTCGGGAAGCGGTCGGTGTACTTGGCCAGTACCGTTGCATCACGCGGGCGCAGGTAGTTGTTGGCGGCGATCTCCTGGGCTGCGGGTGACCACAGGTACTTCAGGTATTCCTCGGCCACGGCCTGGGTGCCTTTCCGGGCCATTACCTTGTCGACCACCGTCACCGGTGGCTCGGCTTCGGCCGATACGCTTGGGTAAACGACTTCGAACTGGTCGCGGCCAAACTCGCGGGCGATCATCTCGGCTTCGTTCTCGAAGGTGACCAGCACGTCACCGATCTGGTTGGTCATGAACGTGGTGGTGGCGGCACGGCCACCGGTGTCCAGTACGGGTGCCTGCTTGAACAGCTTGCCGACGAAGTCGCGGGCTTTGCTTTCATCGCCGCCTTGCTTGAGTACGTAGCCCCAGGCCGACAGGTAGGTATAGCGGCCATTACCCGAGGTTTTCGGGTTGGGCACGATCACCTGCACACCGTCCTTGAGCAGGTCGGGCCAGTCTTTGAGGGCTTTCGGGTTGCCCTTGCGCACAATGAACACAGTGGCCGAGGTGAACGGCGCGCTGTTGTTCGGCAGGCGGGTTACCCAGTCGTCGGGCACCAGCTTGCCGTTGTCGGCCAGGGCGTTGATGTCGGTGGCCATGTTCATGGTGATGACATCGGCCGGCAGGCCATCGATCACCGCACGGGCCTGCTTGCTCGAGCCGCCGAAGGACATCTGCACGTTGACCTTCTCGTTGTGCTCGGCTTCCCAGTGCTTCTGGAAGGCCGGGTTGTAGTCCTTGTAGAAGTCGCGCATCACGTCGTAGGAAACGTTGAGCAGGGTAGGGGCGGCCTGGGCGAGGTTGCCCAGGGCCAGGCCTGCGGCGAGCAGCGAGGCGGTGAAGAGTTTTTTCACGTTGCGTCCTTGTTCTTGAAGGGTGTTGGGGCAGATTGCCAGCGACTATAACGGGTGGGTTTATACGGGTTAAAGAACAAAAAATGCTTTGGTTATGCTTCTGCCTGTGCCGGCCTCTTCGCGGGTAAACCCGCTCCTACGGGGGACCGCGCACGGTCCGCGCCTGTAGGAGCGGATTTACCCGCGAAGAGGCCGGCGCAGGCGCTATCACGCTTTGGGAAACAACCCATTCCCACAGCGAGAACAGAACGCCGCCCCCTGCTCGTGGGTCTTCTTGTGGCAGGTCGGGCAATCATGCTGCAGCTGCTCCCCACGCATGGCATTGGCCAGCTCGGCGGTAAAGATGCCGGTCGGCACGGCAATGATCGAGTAACCGGTAATCATCACCAGCGACGACAGCACCTGCCCCAGCGGGGTCTTGGGCACGATGTCGCCAAAGCCCACGGTGGTCAGGGTAACGATGGCCCAGTAGATGCCTTTGGGGATGCTGGTAAAGCCATGCTCAGGCCCTTCGATCACGTACATCAGCGTGCCGAACACCGTTACCAGCGTCGATACCGTCACCAGGAACACGATGATCTTCTGCTTGCTGCCGCGCAGCGCCTCCATCAGGTAATGGGCCTGCTTGAGGTACGGGCTGAGCTTGAGTACACGGAAGATCCGCAGCATCCGGATGACCCGGATGATGAGCAGGTACTGGGCGTCGCTGTAGTACAGCGCGAGGATCCCCGGCACGATCGCCAGTAAATCGACCAGGCCGTAGAAACTGAAGGCATAGCGCAGCGGCTTGGGCGAACAGTACAGGCGGGTGATGTATTCGGCCAGGAAGATCGCGGTAAAGCCCCACTCGATACCGGCCAGCAGGCCGGCGTAGCCCTGGTGCACCTCATCGATGCTGTCGAGGATCACCGTGACCAGGCTGGCCAGGATGATCAGCAACAGGATCTTGTCGAAGCGGCGACCGGCTACGGTGTCGGTCTGGAAGACGATGACGAAGAGCCGCTCGCGTATTGATTGCGGGGTTTGCATGGCTTGTGATCCGGGTGCGTAAGCAACAAGCCTAAAAGGTCAGTGTCCGGACCTGCAACAGGCTGAACTGGCAAAAATGCCAGTTTTAGGTATCTGAGTGGTGGGCGCAGAATAGCGTCAGGCACGGGCAAGTGTGTGAGACAGTCATGAAAAGGGTAACTGAACGACGGGGCTTGGCTCGGCGAACACTGTCATATAACGCTTACGGCTTTTTGCAGAAGGGGCCGGGCGCTGCGTTGGGGTTCAATGGCGAGAGGAAGGAAGAGGTGCTTCAAGGCTATGCTCTGGGCAACGGGTATCGATTCTATTGCCCTGCACTTATGCGCTTTTTCAGCCCTGACATGTTGAGTCCGTTCGGTAAGGGTGGGGTCAACACGTATTCCTATTGCCAAGGTGATCCGGTCAATCGCTTGGACCCGACTGGTGGAACAGGCATTTTGAAACGTTTGCCGGGGCGGGCAAGGCGAGTGGCCGTGGTCAGTCCTGTAAAAGCGACAGATGATCGAGTTTCACCGGTTTTCAAAAATGGTCCCGGCAAGTATCAGCTTGCGCGCACTGTTTCGAGTGAAGTCGTTGACTTTAGCGGCTCTGGCACTACCGAAGATTTCAGTGGCGCGCCTGTGAAGATACGTCCCGTAGCGACAGTAGCAGGCGTTCCGTCACAAGGGCCAACTATCGATGAGCTTGGAGCGTCTTGGCATAACCATTGGCACTGGGAACACAGGCCGGGCACTCAGCCAATGAGTCTGGACCAGATGATTCCCAATCATCAGCGGGCCCAGAACACTCAGATTGCCGATATCGAGCACTCCATGGCGTTTATCAGGGAGCAGGGCGCACGCCAGGTATTGGATATCCAGGCGCTGGCATCCTTTGGTCATGGGTAAGTGGCACAGCGTGGCTGACAGAGTCCTGCACATCCGATGTGTTCTGGCCTTCAGTTATGTAGGCGCCATATATTCCGACGCAGCAGAAGCTGCCAGAAGTGGTTGCCCGAATGCATCAGCCAGCAGGCCAGTACGAACGGCGCTGTCAGCCCTGCAATGGGCATCAAGTTGAGCAGCGGTTGTAGCAACAGCGCCAGGGCAATGGCCAGCACCGTCACCCAGGGCTTTTCACCTTGCCGGCTAAAGGCCAGTGCCGCCAGTGCGCCATTGAAGCCGTACAGGCCTAACCAGGCGGCTTGCGCCTGATCGGTGAGCAACGCCACGCCGCCACCAATGGCCGAGCCGATCACCGCCCACATCGCCGCATAGGGATTGGCGATGAACATGCCGACGATGATCAGCAACCCGGCCAAGGGCTGGTCGAGCAGGAAAATCTGGCCCACGCCGCGGGCCAACGCATACAGCGGGTCGGCTTCGACGAACCCGCTGGGCGAGGGGCTGGCGACCAGCAGTGTGGCCCAGCCCAGCAATACGAAAGGGGAGGTGTAGGCAATCAGCAACTTGCCGCCACGCTTGCGCCACTGGTGCGTGATGATGCTGGACAAGCCGCCGGCGGCGATGATCAGGGGGGGCAATATGGCCGACCAGGGCAGCACGGCGCTGATCAGGATGCCGATCAGTACGCCGTTGTAGCAGTAAAGCCCGGCCTGGCGGTCGGCACGGTCATAGCCGCGTGCCTGGGCGGTGAGCAGGCCGGCCAGGGCGCCAAGCAGCGCGCCGCCGACCAGGTTGGGTGCGGTCAGCAGGATGGCCAGCAGGCAGCACAGGCCGCACAGGGGGTTGCGCAGCAGCAGCACCTGGCTGAAGCCGTTGAGTAACGCCGTGGCCCAGTCGGGGCACGGGTTGACGAAATTTTTGGTGTACATGGGGCAGTCAGTGGAGGTTGATGGGGGAGCGGTGGGCCTCTTTGGGCCTCGGTTTTCCGCGGTCGGGTAGAGCGGTATTCAGGGAGGGCTTTGCCCTCCAATCGCGACACAAGGCCGCTCCCACAGGGACTGCATTCCCTTGTGCCAGCGTGGCCCTGTGGGAGCGGCCTTGTGTCGCGAAAGGGGCGCAACGCGCCCCCGGCAATCTCAGATCAAAGTCTCGATCCGCAGCGTGTTAGTCGTACCCGGCTTGCCGAAAGGCACGCCAGCGGTGATCAGCAGCGTGTCGCCACGGCTGGCCATGCCTTGCGCCTGGGCAATCTCCAGGGCGGTGGAAACCACCTCGTCGACCTGACGCAGGCGGTCGTTGACCACCGAATGCACACCCCAAGCCACGCTCAGGCGGCGCGCGGTGTTCAGGTTCGGCGTCAGGTTGAGGATCGGTGCCCGTGGCCGTTCACGTGCCGCGCGCAGGGTCGAGGCACCCGACTCGCTGTAGTTGACCAGCACCGCCACTGGCAGGATGCCGCTGATGCGGCGGATGGCGCAGCTGATGGCATCCGACACGGTGGCTTCGGCCTTTGGCCGGCCGACGTCGAGCTGGGCCTGGTAGTCCGGGCCGTTCTCAACCTGGCGGATGATCTTGCTCATCATCTGCACGGCTTCCAGCGGGTAATCACCCGAGGCGGTTTCGGCCGACAGCATCACTGCATCGGCACCTTCGGCCACCGCGTTGGCCACGTCCGTGACTTCGGCGCGGGTTGGCGCTGGCGAGAAACGCATCGACTCGAGCATCTGCGTGGCCACCACCACGGGTTTGCCTAGCTGGCGGCAGGTGCCGATGATGCGCTTCTGGATCTGCGGCACGCTCTCGGCCGGTACTTCCACGCCCAGGTCACCACGGGCCACCATGATCGCGTCTGCCAGCTCGGCGATGGCTTGCAGTTGCTCGACTGCCGATGGTTTCTCGATTTTGGCCATCAGGTAGGCGCGGTCGCCAATCAGCTGGCGCGCTTCGACGATGTCCTCAGGGCGCTGCACGAACGACAGGGCGACCCAGTCCACACCCAGCTCCAGGCCAAAGGCCAGGTCGCGGCGGTCTTTTTCGGTGAGCGGGGAGAGGTCGAGCACCGCTTGCGGTACGTTGACGCCCTTGCGGTCGGAAAGCTCGCCACCATTCAGCACCTCGGTGTCGATGGCGTCGCTGTGCTTGGCGGTCACGCGCAGGCGCAGCTTGCCGTCGTCCAGCAGCAGGTCCATGCCGGGTTCGAGGGCGGCGATGATTTCGGGGTGCGGCAGGTTGACCCGGCGGCTGTCGCCCGGGGTCTTGTCCAGATCCAGGCGCAGGGCCTGCCCGCGTTGCAACTGCACCTTGCCTTCGGCGAAGCGGCCAACGCGCAGCTTCGGCCCTTGCAGGTCCATGAGGATGCCCAGCGGGTAGTTCAGCTGTTGCTCGACTTCGCGGATCCACTGGTAGCGCAGGGCGTGGTCGGCATGTTCGCCGTGGCTGAAGTTGAGGCGGAAGATGTTCACCCCGGCTTCGACCAGCTGGCGGATATCGTCGATGCCGTTGATCGCAGGGCCAAGGGTGGCAAGGATCTTAACTTTTTTATCAGGCGTCATGATTGGGCAGTCTCAAGGATCAGGATGGCGCGGAAGTCGTTGACGTTGGTGCGGGTCGGTTCGGTGACGATCAGCGCATCCAGCGCGGCGAAGTAGCCGTAGCCGTTGTTGTTGTCCAGCTCGTCGCTGGCCGACAGGCCCAAGGCTTCGGCGCTGGCGTAGCTGGCCGGGGTCATGAAGGCACCGGCGTTTTCTTCCGAGCCATCGATGCCGTCGGTGTCACCGGCCAGGGCGTACACGCCCGGCAGGCCTTTCAGGCTTTCGGTGAGGCTGAGCAGGAACTCGGCGTTACGCCCGCCACGGCCATTGCCGCGCACGGTCACGGTGGTTTCGCCACCCGACAGGATCACGCAGGGCGCTTTGAGCGGCTGGCCGTGTTGAACGATTTGCCGGGCGATACCGGCATGCACCTTGGCCACTTCGCGCGATTCACCTTCCAGGTCGCCGAGAATCAGCGGGCTGAAACCGGCCTGACGGGCTTTGACCGCGGCAGCCTCCAGCGACTGCTGGGGTTTGGCGATCAACTGGAAGTGGCTGCGGGCCAGGGCCGGGTCATCGGCCTTGACGGTTTCCGAGGCCGGGTTGTTCAGCCAGTCGATGACCGCTTTGGGCGCTTCGATGTTGTAGCGTTTGAGGATGGCCAGGGCGTCGGCCGAGGTGCTCGGGTCGGCCACGGTGGGGCCGGAGGCGATTACCGTGGCGAGGTCGCCCGGTACATCGGAAATGGCATAGGTGTAGACCGTGGCCGGCCAGCAGGCCTTGGCCAGGCGCCCGCCCTTGATCGCCGAGAGGTGCTTGCGCACGCAGTTCATCTCGCCGATGGTGGCGCCGGATTTCAGCAGCGCCTTGTTGATCTGCTGCTTGTCGGCCAGGGTCAGGCCTTCGGCAGGCAGGGCCAGCAACGCCGAGCCACCGCCAGACAGCAGGAAGATGACGCGGTCTTCTTCGTTGAGGTTGCTGACCAGTTCCAGCACGCGCTTGGCCACAGCCAGGCCGGCAGCGTCCGGGACCGGGTGGGCGGCTTCGACCACCTCGATCTTCTGGCAGTTGGCGCCGTGGCCGTAACGGGTCACGACCAGGCCGGAGACTTCACCCTGCCAGCTTTTCTCGACCACTTCGGCCATGGCAGCTGCGGCCTTGCCGGCGCCGATGACGATAACCCGGCCGCTGCGATCGGCGGGCAGGTAGGGTTCGAGGACTTGACGGGGGTGGGCGGCGGCGATGGCTGTGTCGAACAGTTCGCGGAGAAGTTTTTGCGGATCGACCGACATGGCAGGCTCCCAATTATTGTTGTTCTGCAGAATCAAAAACGCCCCTGGAACTGCCTCCGTGCAGGCCGAACCAGGGGCGGGTGTTGCTCGATGCCACCATTGGGCCTGTGGTCGCAGGTTCAACGGCGTTGGCTTCTTCGCGGGCAAGCCCGCTCCTACATGCACAGCTCTGAGCGATTGTGCGGTCTTTGGTAGGAGCGGGTTTACCCGCGAAGAGGCCAGTGAGGCTAAAAACGATTTATTTGTCGTCGCGGATCGAGAAGTTGGCCATGTGCTCCAGGCCTTTGATCAGCGCCGAGTGGTCCCAGTTGCCGCCGCCCAGGGCCTGGCAGGTGTTGAACACTTGCTGGGCATTGGAGGTGTTGGGCAGGTTGATGCCCAGTTCCTTGGCGCCTTGCAGGGCCAGGTTCAGGTCCTTCTGGTGCAGGTTGATGCGGAAGCCTGGGTCGAAGGTGCCCTTGATCATGCGCTCGGCGTGCACTTCGAGGATTTTCGACGAAGCAAAGCCGCCCATCAGTGCTTCGCGCACCTTGGCAGGGTCGGCGCCGTTCTTGGCGGCGAACAGCAGGGCTTCGGCCACGGCCTGGATGTTCAGGGCGACAATGATCTGGTTGGCGACCTTGGCGGTCTGGCCGTCACCGTTGCCACCGACGCGGGTGATGTTCTTGCCCATGGCTTCGAACAGCGGCAGGGTGCGCTCGAAGGCGTTCGGGCAGCCACCAACCATGATGCTCAGGGTCGCCGCCTTGGCGCCGACTTCACCACCGGACACCGGGGCGTCCAGGTAGGCGGCACCGGTAGCCTTGATCTTCTCGGCGAAGGCTTTGGTGGCGGTTGGCGAGATCGAGCTCATGTCGATCACCACCTTGTTCGGGCCAACGCCCTCGGCCACGCCGTTTTCACCGAACAGGACGCTTTCGACCTGCGGGGTGTCGGGGACCATGACGATGATGAATTCGGCTTCCTGGGCAACCTCTTTCGGGTTGGCCAGGGCCACGGCACCGGCAGCGATCAGGTCGGCTGGCGCGGCGTCGTGGTGGGTGGAAATGAACAGGCTGTGACCTGCCTTTTGCAGGTTCTGAGCCATGGGCTTGCCCATGATGCCGGTGCCGATGAAACCGATTTTAGCCATGAGAAATTACCTCTTTGTAATTGTGATATCTCAAGCAAGCTTTGGCCCCCTGTGGGAGCGGGCTCGCCCGCGAAGCAGACAACTCGGTGGATGGCACCGGCTTTGCCGGTGTTCGCGGGCGAGCCCGCTCCCACAGGGTCCCGAGTTGTTCCTCAGATTGCGTTGTGGGTTTTCAGCCAGCCCAGGCCCGCTTCGGTGGTGGTCAGCGGCTTGTACTCCGCGCCCACCCAGCCCTGGTAGCCAATGCGGTCCAGGTGTTCGAACAGGAAGCGGTAGTTGATCTCGCCGGTGCCTGGTTCATTGCGGCCTGGGTTGTCGGCCAGCTGGATGTGGTTGATCAGCTTCAGGTTGGCTTCCATGGTGCGAGCCAGGTCACCTTCCATGATCTGCATGTGGTAGATGTCGTATTGCAGGAACAGGTTGTCGCTGCCCACTTCGGCCTGGATTTCCAGGGCCTGCTGGGTGGTGTTCAGGTAGAAGCCGGGGATGTCGCGGGTGTTGATCATTTCCATGACCAGGCGGATCCCGGCGCCCTTGAGCTTGTCAGCGGCGTAGCGCAGGTTCTCGACGAAGGTCTTACGCACGGTGGCGCAGTCCGGGCCTTGTGGGCGGATGCCGGCCAGGGCGTTGACCTGAGTATTGCCCAGCACCTTGGCGTACTCGATGGCCTTGTCGACACCGGCACGGAACTCTTCGATGCGGTCGGGGTGGCAGGTGATACCGCGCTCACCTTTGGCCCAGTCGCCGGCCGGCAGGTTGAACAGCACCTGGGTCAGGCCGTTGGCCTCCAGCTGCTGCTTGATGTCGGCAGCGCTGAAGTCGTACGGGAACAGGTATTCGACGCCGCTGAAACCAGCATCGGCGGCAGCCTTGAAGCGGGCCAGGAAGTCCTGTTCGGTGAACAGCATGGACAGGTTGGCAGCGAAGCGAGGCATGAGTTGTCTCCTTGCGATGAAGGCCCCCAGGGCGTGCCTGGGGGCGTCAGGCGATCAGTCCAGCAGCGAGATGGCGGTTGGCGCGTCGTTGCCGACCAGGGCCAGGTCTTCGAATTCGTTGACCGCGTTGATCTCGGTGCCCATGGAAATGTTGGTCACACGCTCGAGAATCACTTCAACCACCACCGGCACGCGGAACTCTTCGGCCATCTTCTGTGCCTTGATCAGGGCAGGGGCGATTTCTGCTGGCTCGAACACACGGATGGCCTTGCAACCCAGGCCTTCGACCACAGCGACGTGGTCGACACCGTAGGTGGCAGCGTCGGTCGAGTTGATGTTCTCGAACGCCAGTTGTACACAGTAATCCATGTCGAAGCCACGCTGCGCCTGGCGGATCAGGCCCAGGTAGGCGTTGTTCACCAGTACGTGGACGTACGGCAGGTTGAACTGGGCGCCTACCGCCAGTTCTTCGATCATGAACTGGAAGTCGTAGTCACCCGACAGCGCCACAACCTTGCGCTTCGGATCGGCTTTGACCACGCCCAGCGCAGCAGGGATGGTCCAGCCCAGCGGGCCGGCCTGGCCGCAGTTGATCCAGTGGCGAGGCTTGTACACATGCAGGAACTGCGCGCCGGCAATCTGCGACAGGCCGATGGTGCTGACGTAGCAGGTGTCCTTGCCGAACACTTGGTTCATTTCTTCGTAGACGCGCTGCGGCTTGACCGGCACGTTGTCGAAGTGGGTCTTGCGCTGCAGGCTCGACTTGCGCTCCTGGCACTCTTCCAGCCAGGCCTTGCGGCATTTGAGCTTGCCGGCGGCTTTCCACTCGCGGGCCACTTCCAGGAACACGTCCAGTGCCTTACCAGCATCGGAAACGATGCCCAGGTCCGGGGTGAACACGCGGCCGATCTGGGTCGGTTCGATGTCGACGTGCACGAACTTGCGGCCTTCGGTGTAGACATCGACGGAACCGGTGTGGCGGTTGGCCCAGCGGTTACCGATACCGAACACCAGGTCGGATTTCAGCAGGGTTGCGTTGCCATAGCGGTGCGAGGTCTGCAGGCCGACCATGCCGACCATCTGTGCGTGGTCGTCCGGGATGGTGCCCCAGCCCATCAGGGTCGGGATCACGGGTACGCCGGTCAGTTCGGCGAATTCGACCAGCTTGTCACTGGCGTCGGCGTTGATGATGCCGCCACCGGCTACCAGCAGTGGGCGCTCGGCGTCATTGAGCAGGGCCAGGGCTTTTTCGGCCTGTACGCGTGTGGCGGACGGTTTGTGCACGGGCAGCGGTTCGTAGGCGTCGATGTCGAATTCGATTTCGGCCATCTGCACGTCGAACGGCAGGTCGATCAGCACCGGGCCTGGGCGGCCGGTACGCATTTCATAGAAGGCCTTCTGGAAGGCGTAAGGCACCTGGCCTGGCTCCAGAACGGTGGTCGCCCACTTGGTCACTGGCTTGACGATGTTGGTGATGTCGACAGCCTGGAAGTCTTCCTTGTGCAGACGGGCACGTGGCGCCTGGCCAGTGATGCACAGAATCGGGATGGAGTCGGCCGAGGCACTGTACAGGCCGGTGACCATGTCGGTGCCGGCAGGGCCGGAAGTGCCGATGCACACACCGATGTTGCCCGGGTTGGCGCGGGTGTAGCCCTCGGCCATGTGCGAGGCACCTTCGACGTGACGAGCGAGGACGTGATCGATGCCACCGACTTTTTTCAGGGCCGAATACAACGGGTTGATGGCAGCCCCCGGGATGCCGAACGCGGTATCTACACCTTCACGGCGCATGACCAGAACGGCTGCATCGATTGCTCTCATTTTGCTCATGGTTTGTGCCTCATCGATTTTGTAATTGTATACAACTTGCTTTGCGACAGAGTGTATTCACGCCTGACGGCTTAGGTCAATGGGTTTTCATCGGCTAAGCTGGCTTTCGTCAGAGCGCCCGTGAAAACGGAGGTTTGCGCCATCGCATACGATCGTTTCAAAATATTGTATACAAAAATATCGCTCGTTGTGTTCTATTTGTTCGATCGGTTTTCAACTGCCCTTAGGGCTTCTCACAACAAGAAGAGGACCTTTCCATGAACGTTCTTAACCTGAAAGTCGCCGTCAGCCTGGTGAATGCCGCACTGGTGGCGGGCCGCAAGATCAATGCCGCGCCGCTGACCGTGGCGGTGCTGGATGCCGGCGGGCACCTGCTGGCGCTGCAGCGCGAGGATGGCGCTAGCCTGATTCGGCCTGAAGTGGCCACTGGCAAAGCCTGGGGTGCGATTGCCCTGGGCAAGGGCTCGCGCTTGCTGGCGCTGGATGCGCAGCAGCGGCCGGCTTTTTTTGCCGCGTTGAACGGGATGGGTGAGCGGCCGGTGGTGCCGGCGCCGGGTGGGGTGCTGATTCGTGATCAGGACGGCAAGGTGCTGGGTGCCGTGGGGATCAGCGGCGATACGTCGGATATCGACGAGCAGTGTGCGATCAGTGCGATCGAGGAGGTGGGGCTGCGGGCAGATGCCGGGGTAGCGGCCTAAATCTCTATTGCCTGTTCTGGCCCATTCGCGGGCAAGCCCGCTCCCACAGGGACTCCACAACCTTCAGGCATGTGGTGATCCTGTGGGAGCGGGCTTGCCCGCGAATGGCCCTTCGAGATGGTTCAGGCTGCCTCAGGCTCACAACCTTTCAAGACCATACGAATGATGGTCTCGGCCGCCGCGTCATAATCACTGTCGGCCAGCTTGGCCTTACCGGTCACCGCAGAAATCTGCCAGTCGAAGTCGGCATAGGTCTGGGTCGCTGCCCAGATGCTGAACATCAGGTGATGCGCGTCCACATGGGCGATCTGCCCGCGGTCGATCCAGCGCTGGATGCACTCGATGTTGTGTCGGGCCTGTTCGTTCAACTGCTCGACCTGGTTCGGAGACAGGTGCGGCGCGCCATGCATGATCTCGCTGGCGAACACCTTGGACGCATGGGGCAGATCACGCGAAATGCGAATCTTCGAACGAATGTACGCACTCAGCACTTCCTTCGGGTCGCCGTCTGCATTGAACGGCGTGGATGCCTGCATGATCGGCGCGATGATGCTTTCAAGGACCTCGCGGTAGAGATTGTCCTTGGACTTGAAGTAGTAATACACGTTCGGCTTGGGCAGGCCGGCCTTGGCCGCGATATCGCTGGTCTTGGTGGCGGCGAAGCCCTTGTCGGCGAATTCCTCGCTGGCCGCGCGCAGGATCAATTCCTTGTTGCGCTCGCGAATGGTGCTCATGGTCAGGGATCTTCCTCGTGTCTGGCCACCTCTAAGAGGGATCGGGCATGGTAGCACCGGCCTCGACGGGCGCTCAAGGCAGCGGCTTTGGGCTAGAATCCGGCACATTGACTTATTTGGATACAAGCAAACATGGCAGGAAGCAGTCTACTGGTACTGATCGACGACATCGCCACGCTGCTGGATGACGTCTCTCTGATGACCAAGGTGGCGGCAAAAAAAACCGCAGGCGTGCTGGGTGACGACCTGGCGCTGAATGCCCAGCAGGTCACCGGCGTGCGTGCCGATCGCGAACTTCCGGTCGTCTGGGCGGTGGCCAAGGGGTCGTTCGTCAACAAGGCGATCCTGGTACCGGCCGCGCTGCTGATCAGTGCGTTCATACCCTGGGCGGTTACGCCGTTGTTGATGCTGGGTGGCGCGTTCCTGTGCTTCGAGGGTTTCGAGAAGCTGGCGCACAAGTTCTTGCACAGCAAGGAAGAGGATGAGGCACAGCACGAGGCGCGCAAGGAGGCCGTTGCCGATGCCAGTGTTGACCTGGTGGCTTTTGAAAAAGCCAAGATCAAGGGGGCGGTGCGTACCGACTTCATCCTGTCGGCAGAAATCATCGCCATTACCTTGGGTATCGTGGCTGACTCGCCGCTGACCCAGCAGATCATCGTGCTTTCCGGCATTGCGGTGGTGATGACCATTGGTGTGTATGGGTTGGTAGGCGGGATCGTCAAGCTCGACGACCTTGGGCTGTGGATGGCCCGCAAAACCTCAAGGCTGACTCAGGCAGTGGGTAACGGCATCCTGCGGGCGGCGCCGTACATGATGAAAAGCCTGTCGGTGATTGGTACTGCGGCGATGTTCCTGGTTGGCGGTGGGATCCTGGTGCATGGCATCGAGCCGCTGCATCATGCCATCGAGGCGTTCAGCGAAGGGCGTGGTGGGGCGCTGACCAGTGCGTTGCTCAACGGCGGGGTCGGAGTCCTCGCAGGTGCTGTGGTGCTGGCGGTGGTAAGCGTTGCGGGGAAATTGTGGCGGGCGGTTCGGCCGGCCAATTGAGGCGCTTTGCCCCGGTTCGCGGGTGAACCCGCTCCTACCAGGTACCGCGTTTGCCTTGAACCCGGCGCGTCCCCTGTAGGAGCGGGTTTACCCGCGAATGGGCCGCAAAGCGGCCCCGCTAACTCAGGTCAGAAGTGAACCTTGACCAAGAAGCTCATGGTGTTCTGGTCGGTAGTGAAGGCATCGCTGTCCTTGATGCCGTACTTGTTCTTCCAGTAGTCATACTCCACACCCACGTACAGCTGTTTCTCACCCAGGTGCAATGCCTTGCCCAGGTCGTACTTGATCTGCGGGTTGAAGTGCAGGTTGGCCTGGTAGGTGCCGCGGCGGTTCTCGTCGTTGTCCACCACCCAGTCCATGAAACCGTCGATCAGCACGTCGGAATCGCCGACCGGAATGGTGTACGACCACACCGGGGTGATCTGCCACACGTTGTCACCGGCGCGGCTGCCGTCGGTGGTGCGGTTGTAGAAGTTCAGCTGGAAGTAGTCGAAGCCCGGGATGGCCAGGTCGAAGCCCGGGCCGATCAGGTAGGACTCGGTGTCACCCTCGCCAAACTCGTAGGTCATTGCCAGCAGCACGTCCTTGACCGGGCCAAACTCGATCTTCTGGTCGAAAATCTTGCCGAACGACAGGCGTGGGCTGATCTCACCGTAGTAGGTGTTCGGGCCGTTGCCGGCGTCTTTCTGGCCCTGGTAGAAGATCTTGTCGACGAAAATGAAGTTGTCGCCATACTTCCAGCCATCGGCGTGCTCGAAGGTGACGGTTTGCTGAATCGCCGGGTTGACCTTGAAGTTCTTGCCCCACAGGTAGGTCAGGCTGTTGTTCTGCCATTGCAGCAGGTCGCCGCCGAAGGTGGTGCCGCAGGCCAGCAGGCCGCCGGCGAGGATCAGGCTCTTGATAGTACGCATTGCGAGTGTCGCTCCCTTGATTGATCTGTTGTCAGCGCTCGGTGTCGGCGCTTTTTTTGTCTTTTGAGTCAGCTTTTTTCGATAGGCCACAGCTGTTTGGCAAGGGTTGGGCCAACTTTTCCGGGTTGGCAAAACCTTCCTGCTCGACTTCGTTCTGAACGGATGAAAAGGGTATTTCAGGCTGGCAACACGTTGGCCAACCGCCCGAATTCATTGACTGAGCGGTCAGTAAACGCAGGCAGAATCCGTTCTGCCCTGATCGAGGGGGCGCGCAGATTACTGGCTTGCGCGCCGCGCCTCAAGTGCTCCGTCCTGGAGCGGGGTGATTCAAACTTGTGCGTTTGGTCAACTTCCTAGAAGTGCACCTTGATCAGCGCACTGGCGACGCTTTGGTTGCTGTCCAGGTTGCCACGGCTGTCAATGCCGTACTTGTCTTTCCAGTAGCTGTATTCAAAGCCGACGTAGAGCTGCTTGGCGCCCAGGTTCAGCGCCTTGCCCAGGTCGTATTTGACCTGCGGGTTGAAGTGCAGGTTGGCGTGATAGGTGCCACGGCGGGTTTGGTCGTTGTCGGTAACCCAGTCCATGTAACCGTCGATCAGAATGTCTGACCGGCCTACAGGGAGGGTGTACGACCAGCCGGGGGTAATCTGCCAGACGTTGTCACCGGGGCGGCTGCCTTCGGTGTTACGCACGTAGAAATTGAGGGTGAAATAGTTGAAGCCGGGGATGTTCAAGTCGAAGCCGGGGCCGATCAGGTAGGCCTCGTTGTCGCCTTCACCGCGCTCGTAGGTCATGGCCAGCAGCACGTCCTTGATCGGACCGAAGGCAAGCTTGCGGTCGAAGATCTTGCCCAATGACAGGCGTGGGCTGAACTCGCCGTAGTAGGTGGTCACACCTTTGCCGGGGTCGGCCTTGCCGTTGTAGAAGATCTTGTCGACGAACATGAAGGTGTCGCCGTACTTCCATTTGTTGGCGTGCTCGAAGGTGATGGTCTGCTGGATATCAGGGTTGACCTTGAAGTCCTTGCCGTACAGGTAGGTCAGGCTTTCGCCGTGCCATTGCAGCCATTCGCCTGCGTGCGAGGGTAGGGTGGCCAGCAGGCTGCTGCCCAACAACAGGGACGTGGTGATGCGCTTCATGTTGTGATTCCCGGACTTATTGTTTTTGTTGGCGTTTTTTTGGCGCGCAGGCGCCCCGGGCGACCCATTCCGGCGGGTCGACGGCGTAGCGGTTACTGCAGAGGTGAACGAGGGGCAGCCATGCACCGCCCCCCTTGGCTCAATGCTGGTGACAGACGTCGTTGTGCATTGCGCGGTCGGCACCGCCAAGGATGTTGAACAGTACGTTCAACACCAGGGCACAGACCGTGGCCATGGCGATACCGCTGTGGGTGATGGGCTCCATCCACTGTGGCATCTGGGCAAAGAACTCCGGACGCACCACGGGGATCAACCCGAAGCCGACGCTCACGGCAACCAACAGCTGGTTGCGGCGGTCGCCGATGTCCGCCTCCTGAAGAATCTTGATCCCGGTGGCGGTGACCATGCCGAACATGGCGATGGACGCGCCGCCCAGTACTGCGGGCGGGATCGAGGCAATCAGGAAGGCCGCCTTGGGCAGCAGGCTGAGCAGGATCAGCAGTGCACCGGCCACGATGGTGACATAGCGGCAGCGCACCCCGGTCATCTGCACCAGGCCGATGTTCTGGGCGAACGAGGAGTGGGTGAAGGTGTTGAAGAAGCCCGCAATGAACGACGCACCGGCATCGCACAGCAGGCCGCGACGCAGCATGCCAGGGGTTACTTCACGATCAGTCACCTTGCCCAGGGCCAGGAACATGCCGGTGGACTCGACGAAGATGATCACCACTACCAGGCACATGGACAGAATCGGCGCCAGGCTGAAGGTCGGCATGCCGAAGTGCAGTGGGGTGACCACCTGCAACCACGGTGCTTCATTCAGGCCCGACAGGTCGACCATACCGATGGAACCGGCCAGGATGTAGCCAAGGCCCATGCCCACCAGTACCGACACGTTTACCCAGAAACCGCGCATGAAGCGGTTGATCAGCAGGATCACGGCCAGTACCAGGCCGGCCACCAGCAGGTAGATCGGCGAGCCGAACGTTTCTGCTTCATGGCCGCCACCGGCCCAGTTGACAGCCACCGGGAACAGCGACAGGCCAATCGAGGTGATCACCGTACCGGTGACCAGCGGTGGGAAGAAGCGGACAACCTTGGACATGAACGGCGCGATCAGCATGCCGAAGAACCCGGCAGCGATGGTCGCGCCGAAGATCCCCTGCAGGCCCACGCCGGGCATGCCGGCCATGGCCACCATGCTGCCGACGGCAGCGAAACTGGCACCCATCATCACCGGCATGCGGATGCCCACCGGGCCGATACCGAACGACTGGATGATGGTAGCGACGCCAGCGACAAGCAGGTCGGCGTTGATCAGGAAAGCGACTTCTTCACGGGACAACCCGGCGGCCTGGCCAATGATCAACGGCACGGCGATCGCGCCACCGTACATCAGCAGAACGTGTTGCAGGCCAACCAGGATCAGTTGGAACAGGGGCAAGGGTTCGCGCGGCGGCGCAATGGGGATATACGCCTTGCGTGACTCGGACATGCAGCACCTCGAGTTTTGTTTTTATTCTCGGATCCAAGCGGCAGGCTTCATGCCTGCGCGCTCGATGCTTGCTTGTTGCGTAACACATGGAGCTTGAGGCTGGGGCTATCGGCCTCTTCGCGGGCAAGCCCGCTCCTGCAGGGGAAGGTGATTCCCTTGGGGGGCGGGTTGCCTGGCGAGGTGCTGTCAGTTGACCTGGGCGCCTTTGGCGATCCAGTCGCCGACGAGCTTGCGCTCTTCGGTGGTCATCTGGGTGATGTTGCCCAGCGGCATGATCTGGCTGGCAACCGCTTGCGCCTGAATGCGCGCGGCCTGGGCCTGGATCTGCTGTGGAGTGTCGAACATCACGCCGGCAGGGGCGGTGCTGAACAGTGGGCTGGTCGGCTTGGACGAGTGGCACACAGTGCAGCGTTCCTGGATGACATTGTGGATCTTGTCGAATTCGCCACCTCCGGCCTGGGCAGCGGCCTGGGCAGCGGCCTGGGCCGGTGCTTGCGCAGGTGCGGCGGGTGCTTCGGCAGCCTTGGCGGCGTCCTCGGCACGCTGCTCGGCAGCCGTCTTGCCGCCTACCGCAGTTGCCGGCAGCGGCTGGTACTCGATCTTCGCTGCGGCTTGCTCAGGGCTTACGGCAATCGGTTTCGGGCCGGTAACGTAAGCCAGGCAGATCATCGCCAGAGCGCCGACGGGCAGGGTCCAGGCGTACTTGTTGCTGTCGTGGCGGGTGTTGAAGTAGTGGCGGATCAGAACCGCGGCTACTGCGATACCGGCCAGGATCAGCCAGTTGTACTGGCTACCGTAGGTGCTCGGGAAATGGTTGCTGATCATGATGAACAGCACCGGCAGGGTGAAGTAGTTGTTGTGACGCGAGCGCAGCAGGCCCTTGGCCGGCAGGACCGGGTCGGGCGTCTGGTTGTTCTCGATCGCCGCCACCAGCTGGCGTTGGGCCGGCATGATGATGCGGAACACGTTACCGACCATGATGGTGCCGATGATCGCGCCGGTGTGCAGGTAGGCGCCACGGCCGCTGAACACCAGGCTGAAGCCCCAGCAGGCAGCGATGATCAGCACGAACAGCACAGCACCGAGCAGCGCTGGCTTCTTGCCCAGGGGCGAGTCGCACAGGAAGTCGTAGATGAACCATCCCGCGATCAGCGAACCGATACCGATGGCCACGCCTTCGGCACCGCTCAGGGTGCTGCCAGGTGCCAGCAGGTACAGGGTCGGGTTCCAGTAGAACACCACGCACAGCAGGGCGATACCGGACATCCAGGTGAAGTAGGCTTCCCATTTGAACCAGTGCAGGTTCTCGGGCATTTTCGGGGGGGCGAGCTTGTATTTCTCCAGGTGGTAGATACCACCGCCGTGAATCGCCCAGAGATCACCTGACAACCCATCGCGCGGGTTGCTTCGGTTCAGGTGGTTCTCCAGCCAGACGAAGTAGAACGATGCACCGATCCAGGCGACGCCGGTGATCATGTGAACCCAGCGAATGCTCAGGTTCAGCCATTCGTGAAGGTGTGCTTCCACAGTATGTACCTCTGCCAGTCACCGAGAAGATGACTGACCTTTTCTTATTGGTGGGGATTGAGGATCAGCATCTGTTCCTCGGTGAAGTAATGCTCATCGCAGTTGTTGCCAGAACCACTGCGATCAACCACCAGGAAATCATCCCGCTTTTCGATCGTCAGCACCGGGTGGTGCCAGACGCCGCGATGGTAATTAACGCCCTGCCTGCCATTACTGCGGAAGGCTCGGACCAAGCCTGATACAGGTGCATCGCCAACGGGCGCGACCACGATCAGAAAGGGGTTGCCGAGCAGCGGGATGAAAGCCTGGCTGCCCAGCGGATGGCGTTCCAGCATGCGCACGGTCAGCGGCATGTCCTGCGCGTCGGCGCGGAAGATGCTGATGATCGCCTTGTCTTCAGGCTCGGCGGTTTCGACCGTGGCGAGCTTGTGAAAGCGCATGGTCGAGCCGTTGTTGATCATGAAGTGGTCGCTGCCGTCGGTTTCGATCACGTCTCCGAACTGGGCGAAGGCTTCTTTGGTCAAGGGCTCGATCATAAGGGTGCGCATGCGGTTATCTCTTCTATTGTTCGTTTTCTGAATAAGGTTCGGCTGTTGCTTACAGCTGCAGCAAGCGGAACAGGGCGATCAGGTTGATCTGTGCCAGGGCTTCCTTGAACTCGGCATCGGCATCGTTGTGGATGCGCTTTTCAAAGGCGGCGAGAATCTGGTGCCGGTTGCTGCCCTTCACCGCCATGATGAACGGGAACTGAAACTTGGCTTTATAGGCATCGTTCAGCTCGGTGAAACGGGCGAACTCCTCGGCGGTGCACTGGTGAATGCCGGCGCCGGCCTGTTCGTTGGTGCTCGATTCGGTCAGCTCGCCCTGGATGGCTGCCTTGCCGGCCAGGTCCGGGTGAGCGTTGATCAGCGCCAGCTGGTCGGCGTGGTTGGCGCTGAGCAGGATGTCGCTCATGCGCTGGTGCAGCGCCTCGATCTCGTCCAGCTCGCCCAGTTGGCCCAGGTCGTAGGCTTTTTCGGCAACCCACGGCGAGTGCTCGTAGATGTCGGCGAAGGCCTTGACGAAGGCGTCACGGTCCAGGGTGGATGGTTTGAGGGTATTGAAGGCGGTCATCAGGCGTTCTCATTCTTGTACGGGTGGGTGGCGTGCCAGTGGCGGGCGATATCCACGCGACGGGCGAACCAGACCTGGTCATGACTTTTTGCGTAATCGACGAAGCGCTTGAGTGCAGCCAGGCGTGCCGGGCGGCCGACCAGGCGGCAGTGCAGGCCGATGGAAAGCATTTTCGGTGCGTCGGCGCCTTCGGCGTACAGCACATCAAAGGCGTCTTTCAGGTACTGGAAGAACTGCTCGCCGCAGTTGAAGCCCTGTACCTGGGTGAAGCGCATGTCGTTGGTGTCCAGGGTGTAGGGGATCACCAGGTGCGGCTTGCCGGTGGGGTTGTTCGGCTCCCAGTAGGGCAGGTCGTCGTCGTAGGTGTCGCTGTCATAGAGGAAACCACCTTCCTCCATCACCAGGCGGCGGGTGTTCGGGCCGGTACGGCCGGTGTACCAGCCCAGCGGGCGCTCGCCGGTGAGTTCGGTGAGGATACGGATGGCTTCGAGCATGTGCTCGCGCTCCTGGGCCTCGTCCATGTTCTGGTAGTCGATCCAGCGGTAGCCATGGCTGCAGATCTCGTGGCCGGCTTCGACCATGGCGCGGATCACGTCGGGGTGGCGCTGGGCGGCCATGGCCACGGCGAAGATGGTGAGTGGCACGCCGCTGTCCTTGAACAGCTTCAGCAGGCGCCATACACCGGCACGGCTGCCGTATTCATACAGCGACTCCATGCTCATGTTGCGCTGGCCCTGCAGGGGTTGGGCAGCGACCATCTCGGACAGGAAGGCTTCGGATTCCTTGTCACCGTGCAGGATGTTGCGTTCGCCACCTTCCTCGTAATTGAGGACGAAAGACAGCGCGATGCGGGCGTTGCCCGGCCATTGCGGGTGAGGAGGGTTGTTGCCGTAACCGATCAGGTCGCGAGGGTAATCAGCGCTCACTGCAGTCTTCCTTCTTGTGCGTTAGTGCGGGGGGTGGGCGGGCCGCGTCGGTATGTCGCACCACCGGATGGGCTGATTGTATACAACTTCTGAAATCTTTTGTAAGCCTGTTTTTCCGCATTTCTTCCCTTTTGTCGCCTCGCAGCGACCTGGAAATACAGTGCAAGAAACCTGCCTGTTTGGTCAGCTAATGAGGTTGGCATCGTTATGGTGCGTGTATTTGCGACCGATGGGTCGTTTATGGGCAGCAAATGGAGGGTGTGACAGAAGGGATCAAAAAATTGTGTACAATCCTTGGATGGAATGTCTTAATAACGTCATTCCCGCCTGCCGCAGGCGCTAAGCTGGTGCGATGGCTGAGTATTTTTTGCCCACAGATTGAACAAGAGGCGACACGCAATGGGACGTTTGACCACACACGTACTGGATGCCGCGCATGGCTGCCCGGGTAGCTCGATCAAGGTCGAGCTGTACCGCGTCGAAGGCCAGCAGCTGGAACTGGTGAACACCGCCCTGACCAACAGCGATGGCCGTGTCGACGCGCCGCTGCTGCAGGGGGACGATTACCGCACTGGCGTTTACCAGTTGCAGTTCAGCGCTGGGGATTACTACCGCGCCCGTGGCGTGCAATTGCCGGCCCAGGCGTTTCTGGATGTTGTCGTGCTGCGCTTTGGCATCGACGAGTCGCAGGAGCACTACCACGTGCCGCTGCTGATTTCGCCGTACAGCTATTCGACCTATCGTGGAAGCTAGTTGGTCGCTAGAAGAATCTTCGTAGGTCCTTTGGCCCGCTCTCACACTGGCGGGCTTTTTTTCGTCTGCTGTTTTTTGCGTTGCCTGTGCCGGCCTCTTCGCGGGTGAACCCGCTCCTACGACGGGCTGTGTCCAACTGTCCACCCCGTGGTAGGAGCGGGTTTACCCGCGAATGCGGTGGTGGCGGCAACGGTGAACGGCGGGTAGGGATTGGCCAGCAGGGCCGGCCTCTTCGCGGGTGAACCCGCTCCTACGGCGGGCTGTATCCAACTGTCCACCACCGTTGTAGGAGCGGGTTTACCCGCGAATACGGTGGCGGCAGCAACGGTGAACGGCGGGTGGGGATTGGCCAGCAGGGCCGGCCCTTTCGCGGGTGAACCCGCTCCTACGACGGGCTGTATCCAACTGTCCACCCCCGGGGTAGAAGCGCCCTCGGTCAGAGGAACACGAACTTGGCAATGAAGATCGCGCACAGCACCCACAGGCTGGCCGAGATTTCCTTGTACTTGCCGGTACCCGCCTTCAATGCCACATAGCTGATGAAGCCCAGGGCAATACCATCGGCGACCGAGAACGTCAGCGGCATCATGATCACTGTGACGATCGCCGGAATGCTGTCGGTGGCCTCATCCCAATGGATGTGCGCCATGCTGCCCATCATCAGCATCGCAACGTAGATCAGTGCACCTGCTGTCGCATAGGCCGGAATCATCCCGGCCAGCGGCGCGAAGAACATCGCGGCGATGAACAGCAGGCCTACCACCACAGCCGTCAGGCCAGTTCGGCCACCTGCGGCAACCCCCGCAGCACTCTCCACATAGCTGGTCACCGGCGGTACACCGACCACCGCGCCGAACACACTCGAGGCACTGTCAGCCTTCAACGCCTTCGACAGGTTCTCGATCCGCCCGTCCGGCGCCACCAGGTTGGCCCGTTGCGCGACGCCCATCAGGGTGCCGGCAGTGTCGAACATGTGCACGAACAAGAACGCCAGCACCACGCTGATCATGCTGACGTTGAACACGCCAGCCACGTCCATGGCCATCCAGGTGGGCGCCAGGCTCGGCGGCATCGACATCACCCCGCCAAACTTGACCAGGCCCAGGCCCCAGCCGGCCAGGGTGACACCCATGATGCTGATCAGGATCGCGCCGAATACCCGCTTGTAGCTGAGGATGGCGATCAGCAGGAAGCACACGGCCGCCAGCAGCGGCCCCGGCTCATGCAGCGAGCCCAGCTTGATCAGGGTGGCGGGGCTGTCGACGATGATGCCTGCAGTCTTCAGGCCGATCAGCCCGAGAAACAATCCGACGCCGGCCCCCATGGCATGGCGCAGGCTGACCGGAATGCTGTTGAGCAGCCATTCGCGCACTTTCGACAAGGTCAGGAACATGAACAACACGCCCGAGACGAATACCGCCCCCAGCGCCGTTTCCCAGTTGTAGCCCATGGTGCCGACCACGGTGTAGGTAAAGAAGGCATTGAGCCCCATGCCCGGCGCCAGGCCCACCGGCCAGTTGGCGTACAGGCCCATCAGCAGGCAGCCCAGCGCGGCGGCGATGCAGGTGGCGACAAAAGCGGCACCATGGTCGATGCCGGCGTCGGCCATGATGTTGGGGTTGACGAAGATGATGTAGGCCATGGTGATGAAGGTGGTCACCCCAGCGATCATTTCGGTTCTGACGGTGCTGCCGTGTTGCTTGAGTTTGAAAATCCGCTCCAGCCAGCTCGTTTCGAGCGGTGGGGCAAGATCCAGCGTAGGGGCTTCGGATTTGCGGCTTTCCACAGCGAGTACTCCTCAAGTCGTTCTTGTTGTTATGGAGCCAGTTTCCTGAGCGATGCACTTGGCGGCTCCGCGGGAAGGCAGACGTCTGACCGTTTGTTGACTTATGGGTCAAGAAGTTGCTCGGTGGATTATGCTTTTGTGTACAAATAAAGCAAATAATGTTTTATGTTTTGTGTGCGCAATGTGTCATACAACGGCTATATAGGTAAAACGCCCCCTGCGGAATCGCCTCAGCCTGTGTACAATGGCGCCATACTTTCTCTTCGTGCCTCGAGAGCCCATGAACGAACAGCTGCAACCTCTGAAGAAACCTGCACGAGTCGGCAAGGCCGGCCGCAGCGGTACCCAGGACGACATCGTCTACGCGCATATTTTCGAGGCGATCCTCGAGCAGCGTCTGGCTCCGGGCACCAAGTTGAGCGAGGAAGCGCTGGGCGAGATCTTTGGCGTCAGCCGCACCATCATCCGCCGCGCCTTGTCGCGCCTGGCCCACGAAAGCGTGGTGCTGCTGCGACCGAACCGCGGTGCGGTGGTGGCCAGCCCGACCGTCGAAGAGGCGCGCCAGGTGTTCTTCTCGCGGCGCATGGTCGAACGCGCCATCACCGAGCTGGCGGTGCAGCATGCCACCCCCGAGCAGCTCAACGAGCTGCGGCAGATGGTGCGCGAAGAGCGCGACAGCTTCTCGCGCGGTGACCGGGGTGCCGGTATCCGCCTTTCCGGTGAGTTCCACCTCAAGCTGGCCGAAGCGGCGGGCAATGCGCCGCTGGTGAGTTTCCAGCGCAGCCTGGTCTCGCAGACTTCGCTGATCATTGCCCAGTACGAAAGCGGCAACCGCTCCCACTGCTCTTACGATGAACACATGCAGCTCATCGATGCCATCGAGGCACGCGATGCCGAGCAGGCGGTGAGCCTGATGATGCATCACATGGACCACATCGACAGCAAGCTGAATCTGGACGAGGAGAGCGCCTCGGACGATTTGCATGCCGTGTTCTCGCATCTGTTGAAAAAACCCAAGGTTTCCGTCAAGGGTTGATCGTTTGCCTGCGTGATCGAGGGGCTGCAAGGCAGCCCTTCCAGCCACTACTGGCCATAACCCAAAGGTCTGCTAAATTCTTGTGAGCAAACCTTCATCAAGCAGTTGGGCTTGCGCATTCGTTGCGTTCAACTTCTTGAGGAATGGATTCATGAGCATGTCCCTGGGTAAACGCATGGGGGCCGAACTGATCGGCACCTTCTGGCTGGTCCTTGGTGGCTGTGGCAGTGCGGTACTCGCAGCCAGTTCCCCTCTCGGCATCGGTGTGCTCGGTGTCGCCTTCGCCTTCGGCCTCACCGTACTGACCATGGCCTTCGCCATCGGCCATATTTCTGGTTGCCATCTAAACCCTGCCGTGTCGTTCGGGCTGGTGGTGGGCGGGCGCTTCCCGGCAAAAGAGCTGCTGCCTTATGTGATCGCCCAGGTGATCGGTGCCATCCTGGCGGCCGGTGTGATCTACCTCATCGCCAGCGGCAAGGCCGGTTTCGAGCTGTCTGCGGGGTTGGCTTCAAACGGCTACGCCGACCACTCGCCCGGTGGCTATACGCTGGGTGCAGGCTTTGTCAGTGAAGTGGTGATGACGGCGATGTTCCTGGTGGTCATCATGGGGGCGACCGACGCCCGCGCACCGGCAGGTTTTGCACCCATCGCCATCGGCCTGGCCCTGACCCTGATCCACCTGATCTCGATCCCGGTGACCAATACCTCTGTCAACCCCGCGCGTAGCACGGGGCCGGCCCTGTTCGTCGGTGGCTGGGCCCTGCAGCAGCTGTGGCTGTTCTGGGTGGCGCCGCTGATCGGTGCTGCTATCGGCGGCGCGCTGTATCGGGGCCTGGCGAAAGAACCTTAACGCTGGTGCACGCAGCGCCCGGCGGCGTAGGTTTCACGTACGGTACGGTCATCGCCCAGGGTGGTGAGCACGAACAAGGTTTCTTCGATGCTGTTGGACTGCTGGATGCGGTAGTCCAGCAGTGGCGTGGCCTTGTAGTCCAGCACCACGAAGTCGGCATCGTTGCCCGGGCGCAGGCTACCGATACGGTCGTCCAGGCGTAGCGCGCGGGCGCCGCCGAGGGTGGCCAGGTACAGCGATTTGTACGGATGCAGGCGCGCGCCTTGCAGCTGCATCACCTTGTATGCCTCGTTCAGGGTGTTTAGCAGAGAGAAGCTGGTGCCGGCGCCAACGTCGGTACCCAGGCCCACGTTGACCCCGAACCGCTCGGCCTGGGGCAGGTTGAACAGGCCGCTGCCGAGGAACAGGTTGGAGGTGGGGCAGAAGGCCACGGCCGAGCCGGTTTCGGCCAGGCGTTGGCACTCTTCGTCGCACAGGTGTACGCCGTGGGCAAACACCGAGCGCTCGCCCAGCAGCTCGAAGTGATCGTAGACGTCCAGATAACCCTTCTGCTCGGGGAACAGCGACTTGACCCAGTCGATTTCCTTGAGGTTTTCCGACAGGTGCGTGTGCATGTACACGCCGGGGTGTTCCTTGAGCAATTGGCCGGCCAGGGTCAATTGTTCCGGTGTGCTGGTTGGGGCGAAGCGCGGGGTGACTGCATAGTGCAGGCGGCCCTTGCCATGCCAGCGCTCGATCAGTGCCTTGCTTTCGGCATAGCCCGATTCGGCGGTGTCGGTCAGGTAGTCCGGCGCGTTGCGATCCATCATTACCTTGCCGGCGATCAGGCGCAGGTCCAGGCGTTCAGCCTCTTCGAACAGGGCATTCACCGACTCTGGGTGCACGCTGCCGAATACCAGCGCAGTGGTGGTGCCGTTGCGCAGCAGTTCCTTGAGGAAGATCTTCGCCACCTGGTCGGCGTGGCCTTTGTCGGCGAACTGTTTTTCGCAGGGGAAGGTGTAGGTATTGAGCCAATCCAGCAGCTGCTCGCCGTAGGAACCGATCATGCCGGTCTGCGGGAAGTGGATGTGGGTATCGATGAAGCCCGGGGTGATCAGCGCGTCCTGGTAGTGCTCGACCGGGATGCCGGCATCCAGCGTCGGCAGCAGTTCACTGGCGTGCCCAACGGCGCTGATGCGGCCATCGTCGACCACCAGCAGTCCGTCTTCGTAGTATTCATGGGAAGCCTCCAGGCCCACCTCGGCCGGGTCGGCAATGCTGTGCAGGATGGCGGCACGGTAGGCTTTGCGGGTAACGGTCATAACACACTCGTCAAATGGCTTGGCTGCGCCGGGAGGGCGGCAGCAACTGGGCAATGGGGCCGGCATTGGCGGCAGCGTCGTGCTGGCCGAAGCAGGCGTTGTAAGTGGCAATGATTTCACCGGCGATGGACACGGCGATCTCGATGGGCAGCTTGCCTTTGACCTCGGCCAGGCCCATCGGGCAGCGCATGCGGGCCATCACGGCCTCGTCAAAGCCTCGTTCGCGCAGGCGGTGCTCGAACTTGACCCGTTTGGTCTTCGAGCCGATCAGGCCGAACCAGGTGAAATCGTTGCGCTTGAGAATGGCGGCAGTCAGTTCCAGGTCGAGCTGGTGGTTGTGGGTCATGACGATGCAGTAGCTGCCGGGCGGCAGGTCAGCGACTTCGTCGACCGGTTCCTCACTGACGACCTTGGTCACCCCATTGGGGATGAGTTCGGGGAATTCCTGTTCACGCGAGTCGATCCAGCGCACCCGGCAGGGGAGCGCGGCGAGCAAGGGTACCAGAGCCCTGCCGACATGGCCCGCGCCGAACACGGCGATCTGCGCCTGCACCGCGGCCATCGGCTCGAACAGCAGTACGGTGGCGCCGCCGCAACACTGGCCCAGGCTGGCACCGAGGCTGAAGCGCTCCAGGTGCGGGGTGGTGCGCTGCTCTTCGAGCATTTGCCGGGCGATGTGCAGCGCCTTGTATTCCAGGTGGCCGCCGCCGATGGTGTCGAACAGGCCGCTGGCGCTGACCACCATCTTCGAGCCTGCGTTGCGCGGGGTAGAGCCGCGCTCTTCGATGATGGTCACCAGCACGCAGGCTTCGCCACGGGACTGGTGGTCGGCGAGGGCGTTGATCCATTGGTGCATGATGCAACCTCTCTAAGCCATGCTGCCGACCCTGGTAGGAGCGGGTTTACCCGCGAATGTAGCGTTGGAGCTGATATCGCATTCGCGGGTAAACCCGCTCCTACAAGGGCCTTGCGTTGTCAGGGGGTGATGGTTTCCAGTTCCCGTTCGCGCGACTGTGTTTCAGCCACTGCCTTGCGCATCTGCTCGCAGCCCCACAGCACCCGCTCCGGCGTTGCCGGCGCATCCACCTGCGGCTGCACGCGGTAATCAGCCAGGCTGGCCACGGCATCCTTGATTGCACACCAGGCAGCAATGCCGAGCATGAACGGGGGCTCGCCCACGGCCTTGGAGTGGAACACGGTGTCTTCCGGGTTCTTGCGGTTCTCCACCAGCTTCACCCGCAAGTCCAGTGGCATGTCGGCCACGGCCGGGATCTTGTAGCTGGCCGGGCCGTTGGTCATCAGCTTGCCTTTGGCGTTCCACACCAGCTCTTCGGTGGTCAGCCAGCCCATGCCCTGGATGAAACCACCCTCCACCTGGCCGATGTCGATCGCAGGGTTCAGCGAATCGCCCACGTCGTGCAGGATGTCGGCGCGCAACATCTTGTATTCGCCGGTCAGCGTATCGACGATCACTTCCACGCAGGCAGCGCCAAAGGCGAAGTAGTAGAACGGCCGGCCGCGGGCCTGGCTGCGGTCGTAGAAGATCTTCGGCGTGCGGTAGAACCCGGTGCTGGACAGCGACACCTGGGCGAAGTAGGCCTGCTGCACCAGTTGCTCGAAGCTGACGATCTGGTCGCGCACCCGCACATGGCCGTTGCGAAATTCGACGTCTTCCTCGGTCACTTGATAGTGCCGTGCGGCAAACTCGGTCAGGCGTTTCTTGAGGATTTCGGCGGCGTTCTGCGCCGCCTTGCCGTTCAGGTCGGCGCCGCTGGAAGCAGCCGTAGGCGAGGTGTTAGGCACCTTGTCGGTGTTGGTAGCGGTGATCTGGATGCGGCTGAAATCCACCTGGAAGATCTGCGCCACCACCTGGGCCACCTTGGTGTTCAGGCCCTGGCCCATTTCGGTGCCGCCGTGGTTCAGGTGAATGCTGCCGTCGGTGTAGATATGGATCAGTGCACCGGCCTGGTTGAGGAAGGTGGCGGTGAACGAAATGCCGAACTTGACCGGTGTCAGTGCCAGGCCTTTCTTCAGGATCGGGCTGTTGGCGTTGAAGCGGCGGATCGACTCGCGTCGCTCGGCGTAGTCGCTGCTGGCCTCCAGCTCGGCGGTCATCTCTTCGAGCATGTTGTGCTCGACGGTCTGGTAGTAGTGGGTGACGTTGCGTTCGGTCTTGCCGTAATAGTTGGCCTTGCGCACGGCCAGCGGGTCGCGGCCCAGATGACGGGCGATATGGTCCATCACCTGCTCGATGGCGACCATGCCCTGTGGGCCGCCAAAGCCGCGGTAGGCAGTGTTGGAGGCGGTGTTGGTCTTGCAGCGGTGGCCGTGGACGGTGGCATCGCCCAGGTAGTAAGCGTTGTCGGAGTGGAACATGGCACGGTCGACGATCGAACCGGACAGGTCGGGCGAATAGCCACAGTTGCCAGCCAGGTCGAAATTGATACCGTGCAGCCGGCCGTTGTCGTCGAAGCCCACGTCATACTCGACGTAGAACGGGTGGCGCTTGCCGGTCATGGTCATGTCTTCGACCCGCGGCAGGCGCATCTTGGTTGGCTGGCCGGTCAGGCGCGCAATTACCGCGCACAAGCATGCCGGGCTGGCGGCCTGGGTTTCCTTGCCGCCAAAACCGCCGCCCATGCGGCGCATGTCCAGCACCACCTTGTTCATCGGCACGTCGAGTACTTCGGCGACCAGTTTCTGCACTTCGGTGGGGTTCTGTGTGGAGCAGTAGACGATCATGCCGCCGTCTTCGGTAGGCATGACCGAGGAAATCTGCGTTTCCAGGTAGAAGTGCTCCTGGCCGCCGATGTGCAGGGTGCCCTGAATGCGATGCGGGGCGCTGGCCAGGGCGGCAGCCGAATCGCCGCGCTGATGGGTGTGGCTATCGAGCACGAAGTGCTTCTTGCGCAGCGCCTCGACCACGTCCAGCACCGGTTCCAGGTCTTCGTACTCGACGATGGCGGCCATGGCCGCTTTGCGTGCGGTTTCAAGATCGCGGGCAGCGACAGCGAGCACCGGCTGGCCGAAGAACTCGACCTTGTCGATGGCCAGCAGCGGGTCGCCGGCCACCACCGGGCCGATGTCCTTCAGGCCGGGGATGTCTTCGTGGGTGATGGCGATACGCACACCCTCGAAGGCATAGCACGGCGTGGTGTCGATGCGCAGGATGCGCGCATGGGCGCGGTCGGCGGTACGTGCATACACATGCAACTGGTTAGGGAATTCCAGGCGATCGTCAATGTACAGCGCCTCCCCCGATACATGCTTGTCGGCGCTGTCGTGCTTGACGCCGCGGCCGACCCCGGTGGTCAGGTCCTGGCTGAACAGTTCGGCCATCTCGGCCTGGCTCTTGGCTACGTGATGGTTAGACATAAGCGGTCACCCGGGTTTCGATGTACGGTGTTTGCTGTTCGATGAAATACTTGCGCAGCAGGTTCTGCGCGGTCAGCAGGCGGTATTCCTTGCTGGCGCGGAAGTCGCTGAGCGGGGTGAAGTCCTCGGCCAGGGCCTGGCAGGCGCGCTCGATGGCAGCCTGGTCCCACGGCTTGCCGCGCAGCGCCGCCTCACAGGCGCGGGCGCGCTTGGGAATCGCCGCCATGCCGCCGAAGGCGATACGCACACCGCTGACCACACCGTCTTCGATGCTCAGGTTGAAGGCTGCGCACACGGCGGAGATGTCATCGTCCAGGCGCTTGGACACTTTATAGGCGCGGAACGCCCAGTCATTGGAGGCGCGCGGTACGATGATCTTCTCGATGAACTCGCTGTCCTGGCGAGCCGTGATGCGGTAGTCGATGAAGTAGTCTTCCAGCGGCATCACCCGTTGGCGTTCACCCTGGCGCAGCACCACCTGCGCGTCCAGGGCGATCAGCAGGGGTGGCGAGTCGCCGATTGGCGAGGCGTTGCCGATGTTGCCGCCGAGGGTGCCCTGGTTGCGGATCTGCAGCGAGGCGAAGCGGTGCAGCAGTGCCCCGAAGTCAGGGTACTCCTCGTTCAGCGCGGCGTAGCAGTCAGTCAGTGGCGTGGCGGCGCCGATCTCCAGGTGGCTGGCGGTTTTCTCGATGCGCTTGAGTTCTGCCACATGGCCAACGTAGATCATCACCGGCAAGGTCTTGTGGAACTGGGTGACTTCCAGCGCCAGGTCGGTACCACCGGCCAGCAGTCGCGCTTCGGGGTGCGAGCTGTACAGGTCGGCCAGATCCGCCACGGTCAGCGGCACCAGGCAGCGCTTGTCGCCGCTGTTCAGCTCGCCGGTCTGGGTCGGGGCAATGGCCTTGAGGCGGCTGATGGTTTGCGCCTGCTGGGTATCGAACTGGTCGCGGCAGGGCTGGCGGCAGCTCTGCTCGGCGGCGTCGAGGATCGGTCGGTAACCGGTGCAGCGGCACAGGTTGCCAGCCAGGGCTTCCTGGGCCTGATGCAGGTCGGGGCCGCTGCTGTTCTTTTGCAGGGCAAACAGTGACATGACGAAGCCGGGCGTGCAGAAGCCGCATTGCGATCCGTGGCAGTCCGCCATCGCTTGCTGAACGCTGTGCAGTTGACCCTGTTGTTTGAGCCCCTCGACGCTGATCAGTTGCTTGCCGTGCAGCGACGACACAAAGGTCAGGCACGAATTGAGGCTGCGGTAGCGCAGGCTGTCGTTACCCTGGTCGTCCTGGATCAGTTCGCCGACCACCACGGTGCAAGCGCCGCAGTCTCCACTGGCGCAGCCCTCCTTGGTGCCGGTTTTGCCCAGGTGCTCGCGCAGGTACTGCAGCACCGTCATGTTAGGGTCCAGGGCGTGCTCACTACGCAGCTCCTGGTTGACGAGAAACTGGATCACGGGGAAGGCCTCGCAATGGTTTTATTGTTGTTGGGCGGACTCTAAGCAAGACCTGTCTAGCAGGTCAATATTTTTCTGACTCAAGGGTCAAGAAAATGCACATGTCCATGCCCAGCCGCACACACTGCCTCTATTACAAGCATAGATCGCGCCGAGCGCGTGGCTGTCTGAAAGGTCAAATAAACCGCCTGGCCCCTCTGCGCGATTACCGCCCAAGTACGCTACAATTCGCCCCTTGTGCCCAGTTCAATGATTTTGAAGGAAAACCATGACGTTCAAGGCCCCGGACAGCCTCTCCGAGCAGATTGCCGATTACCTGGCCGAACGCATCATCCGCGGCGAGCTGGCGCCAGGCGAACGTATCCAGGAGCAGAAAGTTACCCAGGCGCTCAACGTCAGCCGCGGCTCGGTGCGCGAAGCACTGCTGATCCTCGAACGCCGTCATCTGGTGGCGATCCTGCCGCGCCGGGGCGCCCATGTGACCCAGCTGGACGAGCGCAGTGTTCGCAGCCTGTGCTCGCTGATGGGCGAGTTCTACATCCTGCTGGGCAATGCGGTTGCGCAAAAATGGCGCACCGAAGCCGACCTGCGCCCGTTTCTGGAAATCCAGCAGCGGCTGCAGCGTGCCCATGACCAGCTCGACATCAAGACCTTCGTCGCCGACAGTTTTGCGGTCATGCGTGCGGCCTATCCGTTCGCCGACAACCCGTTCCTGCAGGAAACCGTGGAAAACCTGCAGCCGGCCATGAGCCGTGCCTATTACCTGTCGCTGGACCAGCGCCAGGCCAACATGATCGACTATCTCGACCTGTTCGCCCGCTTGCTCGAAGCCGTGGTCTCGCGTGACCTGCCGCGCATTCGCGAGGTGCTCACCGCCTATGGCCAGCGCAGCTGCGAACTGGTGCTGGCGGCACTGGCCAGAGGCTGACCGATGCGCCTGAAGTGCATTCGCCTGGCCGGGTTCAAGTCGTTCGTCGACCCGACCACGGTCAACTTCCCCAGCAACATGGCTGCCGTGGTCGGCCCAAACGGCTGCGGCAAGTCCAATATCATCGACGCGGTGCGTTGGGTGATGGGCGAGAGTTCGGCGAAGAACCTGCGCGGCGAGTCGATGACCGACGTCATCTTCAACGGCTCCAGTGGCCGCAAGCCGGTCAGCCAGGCCAGTATCGAGCTGGTGTTCGACAACAGCGAAACCACCCTGGTCGGCGAGTATGCCGCCTACGCCGAGATTTCGATCCGCCGCAAGGTTACCCGCGACGGGCAGAACAGCTATTACCTCAACGGCACCAAGTGCCGCCGGCGTGACATCACGGATATTTTCCTTGGGACGGGTCTGGGGCCGCGCAGCTACTCGATCATCGAGCAGGGCATGATCTCCAAGCTGATCGAGGCCAAGCCCGAGGAGCTGCGCAACTTCATCGAGGAAGCGGCTGGCATTTCCAAATACAAGGAGCGCCGCCGCGAAACCGAGAACCGCATCCGCCGCACCCAGGAAAACCTGGCGCGCCTGACCGACCTGCGCGAAGAGCTCGAGCGCCAGCTGGAGCGTCTGCATCGCCAGGCCCAGGCAGCCGAAAAGTACCGTGAGTACAAGGCTCAGGAGCGGCAGCTGAAAGCGCGCCTGTCTGCCTTGCGCTGGCGAGACCTGGACGAACAAGTACGCCAGCGCGAATCGGTGATCGGCGATCAGGGCGTTTCTCACGAGGCACTGGTGGCCGAGCAGCGCAATGCCGATGCCAGTATCGAACGCCTGCGCGACGGTCATCACGAACTGTCCGAACGCTTCAACCAGGTGCAGGGCCGTTTCTACTCGGTGGCCGGTGACATCGCCCGGGTCGAGCAGAGCATTCAGCACGGCCAGCAGCGCCTGCGGCAGTTGCAGGACGACTTCAAGGAAGCCGAGCGCACACGCCTGGAAACCGAATCGCACCTGGGGCACGACCGCACCCTGCTGGCGACTTTGGGCGAAGAGCTGGCCATGCTCGAACCCGAGCAGGAAATGACCCTGGCTGCTGCCGAGGAAGCCGCTGCCGCGCTTGAAGAGGCCGAGCTGGGCATGCACGGCTGGCAGGAACAGTGGGACAGCTTCAACAGCCGCTCCGCCGAACCGCGCCGCCAGGCCGAAGTGCAGCAGGCGCGCCTGCAGCAGCTGGAAACCAGCCTTGAGCGCCAGGCCGAGCGCCAGCGCAAGTTGGTCGAGGAGCGCGAGCAACTGGGCAGCGACCCGCAGGATGCCGCCATGCTCGAACTGGCCGAGCAACTGGCCAGCAGCGAAATGCTGCTGGAAGAACTGCAGCTCTGCGAAGAGCAGGTGATCGAGCGCCTGGAAAGCGCGCGCGAGCAACTGCAGCAGGCCACCCAGGCGCAACAGCAGGCACAGGGCGACCTGCAGCGCCTGGGTGGGCGCCTGGCCTCGCTGGAAGCCTTGCAGCAGGCCGCCCTGGAGCCGGGCGCAGGTGCTGCGCAATGGCTGCACGGCCAAGGGCTGGAGCAACAGCCGCGGCTGGCCGAAGGCTTGCGGGTGGAGCCGGGTTGGGAGCTGGCGGTAGAGACGGTGCTTGGCGCCGATCTGCAGGCTGTGCTGGTGGACGATTTCAACGACCTTGATTTTGCCGGCCTGGAACAGGGTGAGCTGCGCTTGCTGCTGGCCGTCGGCGCGGGGGCGACGTTGCCCGGCAGCTTGCTGGAGAAGGTCGAGGGCCGTATCGACCTGGCGCCCTGGCTGGGCCAGGTCAGGCCTGTGGAAGACCTGGCTCAGGCACTGGAGCAGCGCGGATCGCTCGGCGAAGGGCAGAGCCTGGTCAGTCGCGATGGCTACTGGGTCGGCCGGCACTTCCTGCGGGTACGCCGGGGTGGCGAGGCCGAAGGCGGCGTGCTGGCGCGCGGCCAGGAAATCGAACGCCTGGGCCAGGAACAACTGGAACAGGAAGCGGCGCTGGAACAACTCGATCAACAGTTGCAGGCCCTGCGCGAGCAGCAACTGGACCTGGAGGAGCAGCGCGAACAGTTGCGCCGCCGCACCCAGGATGAAAACCGCCTGCACGGCGAACTGAAGGCCAGTCTTTCGGCCAGCCGCGCGCGCGCCGAGCAGGTCGAGCTGCGCCGCCGCCGCCTGCAGGAAGAGCTGAGCGAGCTGGAAGAACAGCGCGCCCTGGAACACGAGCAACTGGGCGAAGCGCGCCTGCTGCTGCAAGAGGCTTTGGAGCTCATGGCCCAGGACACCGAGCAGCGCGAACAGTTGATGGCCCGCCGCGATACCTTGCGCGAAAGCCTTGACCGGGTGCGTCAGGAAGCCCGCCAGCACAAGGACCACGCTCACCAGCTGGCGGTGCGTCTGGGGTCGCTGCGTGCCCAGCACGACTCTACCCGCCAGGCGCTGGAGCGTCTGGAGCAGCAAGCTGCGCGCCTGACCGAACGCCAGGAACAACTGAGCCTGAACCTGGAGGAGGGTGAAGCCCCGCAGGAAGAACTGCGTCTGAAGCTGGAGGAGCTGCTGGAGCGGCGCATGAGCGTCGACGAGGAAATGCGCCTGGCTCGCCTGCACATGGACGAAGCTGACCGCGAACTGCGCGATGCCGAAAAACGCCGCACCCAGGCCGAGCAGCAGGCCCAGCTGCTGCGTGGTCAACTGGAGCAGCTGCGCCTGGAGTGCCAAGGCCTGGATGTGCGGCGCAAGACCTTGCAGGAACAGTTGCTGGCCGACGGCTATGACCTGCAAGGCGTGCTCGCCACCCTGGAAGCCGAGGCCAGCGAGCAGGGCACCGAGCAGGAGCTGGAACAGCTTGAAGCGCGCATCCAGCGCCTGGGGGCGATCAACCTGGCGGCCATCGAAGAATACGAGCAGCAGTCCGAGCGCAAACGTTACCTGGACGCCCAGGACGCCGACCTGGTCGAAGCGCTGGAGACCCTCGAAAACGTCATCCGCAAGATCGACAAGGAAACCCGCAACCGCTTCAAGGATACCTTTGATCAGATAAATGCCGGATTACAGGCACTTTTCCCAAAAGTTTTCGGGGGTGGCAGCGCTTATCTGGAACTGACGGGCGAAGATTTACTCGATACAGGGGTGACGATCATGGCGCGCCCACCGGGCAAGAAGAACAGCACCATCCATTTGCTGTCCGGCGGCGAGAAGGCACTGACCGCCTTGGCGCTGGTGTTTGCCATCTTCAAGTTGAACCCCGCACCGTTCTGCATGCTCGACGAGGTCGATGCGCCGCTGGACGATGCCAACGTCGGGCGCTACGCGCGTCTGGTCAAGGAAATGAGTGAAAGCGTGCAGTTCATCTACATCACCCATAACAAGATTGCCATGGAGATGGCGGACCAATTGATGGGGGTGACCATGCATGAACCAGGTTGTTCACGCCTTGTTGCGGTTGATGTGGAGGCGGCCATGGCCATGGTCGACGCTTGATGCACGACGATAGGGGCACATTCTGCAGCGAAATGCCCCGCCGTGTGCGACAGACGGTGTAAAGTTGTCTTTGGTCGTGCTAGCTTAATGTCACTCGTTTTTTGCGTGGGTAAAACGCCTGTCAGAACATAGAGTTGGCGCCACGTGTTAAAGGGCTTTGAACCCTTTGTTTTCAAGCATATTTTTATAGAGGCACGGGATTACATGGAAATCGGTCTGCGCGAGTGGCTGATCCTCATCGGCATCATTGTTATCGCCGGGATTCTTTTCGACGGCTGGCGCCGCATGCGCGGCGGGAAAGGCAAGTTGAAATTCCGTCTGGATCGCAGTTATTCCAACCTGCCGGACGAAGAGGGTGGCAGTGCCGAAGTGCTCGGCCCGTCGCGAGTGCTCGATACCCACAAGGAGCCTGAGCTGGACGAAAGCGACCTGCCGTCGCTCAGCGCGTCTGCGCGTGATCGCGAGCGTGAGCCCAAGCCGGTCAAGGCCAGCAAGCGCGGCAAGCGTGCCAGTGCGGCTGCCGATGTGCACCAGGGTGACCTGAACCTGAGCGCCGAGCCGCGCGAGCCCGACCTGTTTTCCGACAGCGATGACGACTTTGCCGCCGACAACAACCGTAGCAGCGGCGCAGCGCCTGCCAGCAACAGCGTCAAGGAGTTGCCGCCTGCCGAAGAGGTGCTGGTCATCAGCGTGATCTCGCGCGACGAGGGTGGCTTCAAGGGCCCGGCGCTGCTGCAGAACATCCTGGAAAGCGGCTTGCGCTTCGGCGAAATGGACATCTTCCACCGCCACGAGAGCATGGCTGGTCACGGCGAGGTGCTGTTCTCGATGGCCAACGCAGTCAAGCCTGGCGTGTTCGACCTGGACGACATCGATCACTTCAGCACTCGCGCTGTGAGCTTCTTCCTCGGCTTGCCGGGCCCACGTCATCCGAAGCAGGCTTTCGACGTGATGGTTGCCGCGGCACGCAAGCTGGCCCACGAACTGAACGGTGAGCTCAAGGACGACCAGCGCAGCGTGCTGACCGCCCAGACCATCGAGCACTACCGCCAGCGTATCGTCGAGTTCGAGCGCCGTGCGCTAACCCAGAAGCGCTGACAGATCCAGACGAAAGAGCAGCCTGAGGGCGTGCTGGCCGGTTCGGGTATCGTCGTTGCCTGTGCCGGCCTCTTCGCGGGTAAACCCGCTCCTACAGGTACATCACCGCCCTAGGGCATGTGACGCCCTTGTGGGAGCGGGTTTACCCGCGAAGAGGCTGGCACAGTCAACAGACACCTGGAACCCCACGCACCACCCCAAGCTGCTCTTTTGCTTTGCAAGAGAAGACAAATCCCATGACCGCCGAAACCCGTATCCTCGAACTGCGTGCCGAGCTCGATCAGCACAATTATCGCTACTACGTGCTCGACGAGCCCAGCGTGCCTGATGCCGAATACGACCGCCTGTTCAACGAGCTCAAGGCGCTGGAAGCTGAACACCCGCACCTGGTAACCCCCGACTCGCCCACCCAGCGTGTGGGTGGAGCTGCCTTGGCGGCGTTCAGCCAGGTACGCCACGAAGTGCCCATGCTCAGCCTGGGCAACGCCTTCGAAGAAGCCGACCTGCGTGAGTTCGGCCGTCGCGTGGTAGAAGGCCTCGATCAGCCGGGCGCGGTCGACTACAGCTGCGAACCCAAGCTCGATGGCCTGGCCGTGAGCCTGCTGTACCGCGACGGCCAGCTGGTGCAGGGCGCCACCCGTGGCGACGGCACCACTGGCGAAGACATCAGCGCCAACGTACGCACCGTGCGCAACATCCCGCTCAAGTTGCAGGGTAAGGGCTGGCCGGCAGTGCTGGAGGTGCGCGGCGAGGTGTACATGAGCAAGGCCGGCTTCGACCGGCTCAATGCCGCCCAGGCCGAGGCCGGTGGCAAGACCTTCGCCAACCCGCGCAACGCTGCCGCTGGCAGCCTGCGCCAGCTGGATTCGAAAATTACCGCCAGCCGCCCGCTGGAGTTCTGCTGCTATGGCGTTGGCCAGGTGTCCGAGAGTATCGGCGACAGCCACATCGGCATCCTCGAACAACTCAAGGCCTGGGGCCTGCCGATCAGCCGCGAGCTCAAACATGCGGCGGGCATCGAAGAGTGCCTGGCCTACTATCGCGACATTGGCGAGCGGCGTAACAGTCTGCCGTATGAGATCGACGGGGTAGTGTTCAAGGTCAACAGCCTGGCCGCCCAGCGCGAGCTGGGCTTCCGCGCCCGTGAGCCGCGCTGGGCGATTGCCCACAAGTTCCCGGCCATGGAAGAGCTGACCGAGGTGCTGGATGTCGAGTTCCAGGTTGGCCGTACGGGTGCAGTAACGCCTGTGGCGCGGCTGAAGCCGGTCAAGGTGGCCGGTGTGACGGTGTCCAACGCCACCCTGCACAACATGGACGAAATCGCCCGCCTGGGCCTGCGTATCGGCGACACGGTGATCATTCGCAGGGCCGGCGACGTGATCCCGCAGGTGATGCAGGTGGTGCTGGAGCGTCGTCCGCAAGGCGCCCGCCCGGTAGAGGTGCCAAGCGCATGCCCGGTCTGTGGCTCGCAGGTCGAGCGTACCCGGCTGGTAAAGCGCAGCAAGGGCAAGGAAACCACCAGCGAAGGTGCGGTGTACCGCTGTGTCGGCCGCCTGGCCTGTGGCGCCCAGCTCAAGCAGGCGATCATTCATTATGTGTCGCGCCGTGCCATGGACATCGACGGTCTGGGTGAGAAGAGCGTCGAGCAGTTGGTGGATGAAGGCCTGATCGGCTCGCCGGCTGATTTGTACAAGCTGCAGTTCGAGCAGGTCGTCGGCCTGGAAGGCTTCGCCGAGGTGTCTACCCAGAAGCTGCTGGATGCCATTGAAGCCAGCAAGCGCCCGAGCCTGGCGCGCTTCATCTACGCGCTGGGCATCCCGGATGTCGGCGAGGAGACCGCCAAGGTGCTGGCCCGCTCGCTGGGCAGCCTGGCGCGCGTGCAGCAGGCATTGCCGCAGGTGCTGACCTATTTGCCGGACATCGGTCTCGAAGTGGCCTACGAGATCCACAATTTCTTTGAAGACGAGCACAACCAGAAGGTTATCCAGCAGCTGCTCGACAGCGGTATGCAGTTGCAGGACGAAGGTGAGCTGGCTGCCGAATTTGCCGCCAGCACCACCTTGGCCGGGATGATCGCCAAGCTCGACATTGCCTCCGTCGGCCCGACCGGTGCCGAGAAGTTGGTGGCCAGGCTCGACAGCCTGGACAAGATCATCGCCGCCGACGGCATTGACCTGCGCCAGGCCCTGGCGGCCAAGCAGGCCGACGCAGTGCGTGAGTTCTTCAAGGATGAAGCGAACCAGAAACTGGCCCGGGACATCGAAGCCCAGCTGCTGGCGTTCGGCATGCACTGGAGCAGCGAGAAGAAGGTGGCCGAAGGCTTGCCGCTGGCCGGCCAGACCTGGGTGCTGACCGGTACGCTGGAGCGCATGAGCCGCGACATTGCCAAGGACAAGCTGGAAAGCCTGGGGGCCAAGGTTGCCGGTTCGGTGTCTGGCAAGACCCATTGCGTGGTGGCTGGGCCTGGGGCAGGCTCGAAGCTGGCCAAGGCGGCCGAGTTGGGTGTGAAGGTGCTGGACGAAGATGCCTTTGTCACATTCCTGGCCGAACAGGGCATAGCGGTCTAGGCATCCGTGCCCCCCTGTGGGGGGCAACTGTCTTCTCAAAACTTGAAAAGCCTGCGCGGTCGCCCGTAGGAGCGGGTTTACCCGCGAAGAGGCCCGTCCAGGCCATCTCGACCCTGACAAGTCATTGAGAAATGATGACTTTTTCTGCCGCAGTGGTTGTATCTGCTCCAAAGACCGGTACAATGGCGCCACTCGCTGCTCAGCGAGACATGTAGTGGTGGCCCCATCGGTCCCCCCGCATTGATTACCCGTTAACCTGGTCAGGCCCGGAAGGGAGCAGCCATAGCGGGAACATCGAGTGCCGGGGTGTGGCTGGTGGGGCCGCCTCCATTACGCAAGTCCTTAATTTTAAAGGGCTTTGCTCGCTAAAAATCTCGAAGTGGACCAGTGCCGTAGTACACCTAAGTGGTGCACCGTGCTGAACATTCTAGCTTCGTCATCTTGCCTCTCCAATACCCTTCTCTGGTTACGCCTATCCCGGCGCAATCCTGTCATCCGCTCATGCGGCTGTTTATCCCTGCCTCTCACTGTGATTTGCAATTGCCAGTACGGTGGCTGTGCTACTAGGATGTGGCATCTGAGCGAGGAGCTAGAGATGGAATTCGTAGAGCGACTGAACGCGTTATCAGCCAAAATCCGCCAGCAGGGTCCTGCTATCCAAACTGAAGAGGCAACCAAAATTGCCTTTGTCATGCCCTTCATCAACTCCGTTCTGGGCTACGACGTCTTTGATCCCTCGGAGGTGACCCCAGAGTACGTCTGCGACGTGGGGACGAAGAAGGGCGAGAAGATCGACTACGCCATAATGAAGAACGGCGAGATTCAGATCCTGATCGAGTGCAAGAAGATCGGCGAGCCGCTGCATATCAATCACGCGAGCCAACTCTTCCGGTACTTTCACGTTACCACAGCTCGTATCTCGATCCTTACCAACGGCCAGGTATATCGGTTCTTCACCGACCTTGATGCGCCTAACAAGATGGATGAGAAGCCATTCTTGGAGCTGGATCTTCTAGATATAGATGAACACGCTCTCCCTGAGCTTCAGAAGCTAACCAAGTCTGCGTTCGATGTTGACTCGATCATCAGTGCTGCTGGAGAACTGAAGTACGTTGGTCAGATCAAGAAAGAGATGGCTTCGCAGTTCAGTCAGCCTAGTGACGAGTTCGTGAAGTTCTTCGCTACTCGGGTTTACGACGGGATCATTACTCAGAAGGTTAGGGAGCAGTTCACGACCCTGACCCGTAAAGCTGCGATCCAGTTCTTGGGGGATCAGATCAATGACCGACTGAAGTCGGCCATGAGCGGTGCAGTTGAGCCTTCATATGCTATGGAGGCTGTGGAAAGTAGCCCGGTTTCAGAGTCTGCTGAAGATAATGCTGAAGACCAGATCCAGACGACACTTGAAGAGTTGGAAGGGTTTCATATCGTCAAGGCAATCGTTAGGGCGGTTGTTGATGCGAAACGAATTGTCCATCGTGATACTAAGAGTTATTTTGGGGTCTTGCTTGATGATAATAACCGCAAGCCAATTTGCCGCTTGCACTTTAATCGGAGTCAGAAGTACATTGGGCTATTTGACTCTGATAAGAATGAGACTCGACATCCAATCGCCTCCTTGGATGAGATATATGGCTTTGCAGAGCAGTTGAAGAGTACTATCTCCTTGTATGAGTGAGTTTGCTTGCCGTATCCGTGTCGATGGTTATGGCGGCCTAGACACGGTTAAGGTGGTGTCTGAAGTGGTAGGGATTTGCTTAGTGGTCCTGCCTGCTCTGCTGTGATTTGTTGATTGAGGGGGATTAGTGAAAGAGTGTGTGCTTTGTGATAGTCCTCTCTCGGACGCTAATGACTCCGAAGAGCACATTGTAATTAACGCTATTGGTGGGCGTTATAAAGTATCCGGTGTGCTTTGTGTGCAGTGCAACAATGGTGCAGGACAGACTTGGGATAGTGCTTTGGCCAAGGATCTTCAGTCGCTGGGGCTGTTGATTGGGGTTAAGAGGGAGCGCGGAGTATTGCCCTCTCTCGCAGTTGAGAATCTCGATGGTGAACAACTATTGCTGCATGCGGATGGTAGCATGAGCCCGGCTAGAGCTAGTTTTAGTCAAACTCCTGAAAGTTATGGGTCGATGAGGATTGAGCTCGTTGCTCGTAGTGTTGAAGAGGCGCGTAAGATACTTAAGGGCGTTAAGCGCAAGTACTCTAACTTTGATTTGGAGTCGGCAATTGCCAGCGCTGGCGTGCAGTCAAGGTATTCGAGGAGTCCACTGAGCTTCTCAATGGAGTTTGGTGGTGCTCTCTCGGGGCGCTCGCTCGTTAAGTCTGTACTCTGCTTTGCTGTGGTTAACGGCGTAGTAGCAAAAGATTGTACCAATGCCAGGCAGTACTTGCTGGAGGACGGAGCAGAGGCATGCTTCGGGTATTGGTATGAAAGTGATCTGATGCTGCATAGACCGGAAGGAGTTCCTCTTCACTTTGTGGCAGTGAGTAACCAAGGCACGGATGGTCAGTTACTTGGGTATATAGAGTTCTTTGGCGTCAGGCGCATGGTTGTCTGTTTGGCTGAAAGTTACTCGGGTGCGGCTGTGCACGCTAGCTACTGCATTGATCCAAGAAGCTCCGAAAGAATAAATGTAGAGTTTGACCTCGGTCTAGATAGAGTCGATATCCGGGCTTCATACAACTACGATCGCATTCCAGATGGCAGCATTGAGCGTGCGTTTGACTCTATATTGCGTCAAGCGGTTAAACGCTCAGCCGTTAAGGCAAGAGATCAAGCTATTGATAGGGCCGTACAGTATGCATTCAGCAACCTTGGTGTGGATGAGGGCGCCATTCTTACTGAGCGGGATGTTCAAAAGCTATCCGACTTGCTCATGCATGAGCTGACACCTTACGTTACACATGTCATTGGGAATAGGCGGCGACGGGATGCGCGCTGATCTTGTTAGCGTATAACCAGTTTCTTCCAGGTTATCCTAGCTAAGTCGTGAAGTAGTTGGGATGATGGCGTAAAGCGTTGGTGGTCAGGGCCGTTCTCAAGGATGCTAAGCAGATTCCTTATTGAGGAATTATTGTTAGTGCCGCTAAGCTTGTAATCGTTTATTGTAATTGCGGCTAAATTCTACTGTGGTGTGGTCTCTGAGCGGGGGTGGAGATGAAATTCGTAAAGCGGATAATTGCAGGGAATGGCCTGTGTCAATGACTCCTGCGGAAGACGACGTGTTTACTGCCTTCTTGCGAGAGAAGGCAGCAGAAGCTCAGCGGGCTGTTAAGTACAAGCCTAATGAGTTTTTAAAGATGCTTGGCTCAATCGGTGGTTATAAGACAGCCGTATCACTGCTCACTAAGCCTAAGGTCTCCGATGGATTTACCAGGCTCTATCTGGAGCGTAGGCTGGATCTGACCGTTGAGGCAGTGATTCTAGAGAGTCGATGGGCAAGGTACTTTGACGAACACTTGATCTCATCTGCTGAAGAACGGCTTATCAAGGTTGGCTACACGGTCGTGCGGCCGGAGTTGAGTGCAGATGCTTTCTCAGGGGTAATGGATGAAACTTTAGATGTTGAGGTTTCGACTAAATCCTGTCTTGGTTCTGGTGTCAAGAGTTTGTCATTTAATGTTGGGCAAGAATACACCAGGGCGGGAGTATTTGCTTTGCTCGGCATTCCACGCCCCAATGGTGGTAAATGGTACACCGGGCATTTTGATCATGCCGGCAACCACTTCTTGTTTTGCAATATAGGTGGTGCGGGTAGAACTGGTCACGATTATAATAATCACTTCATTGACGGTCGATTGGTTTGGTATGCTAGATCTGACGCTAAGTTGAGACATTCGCTTGTTTCCGAGCTGGTTAGTCAAGAAGGGATTGTCTTTGTCTTCTATCGTCTGGGTGATAGAGATCCATTTATGTTTGCTGGAGTCGCAACGCCATTTCAAGTGACGGACGCTACTGATGAGAGTCCTTTAAATGTGGTGTGGGATTTTAGCTCTCGGGATTTGCAGGATACGGAAGAGAATCCGGCCTCTATCACCGTCGTTGAAGGTGCTGCTTCAATGAAGTTGGTTAAGGTGTATGAGCGGGATCGTGGAGCTCGATTGCAATGTGTAAAGCGTTGGGGGCGGAAGTGCTTTGTTTGTAGCTTCGAGTTCGAGAAGGTTTATGGGGAGCTAGGCAAAGGGTTTATACATGTTCATCACCTTAAGCCTTTATCGGAACAAGGTGGGGAGTATAATTTGGACCCAGAGCAGGATCTGCGTCCGGTTTGCCCTAATTGTCACGCGATGCTTCATCGCTCAGTACCAGCGCTTACAATCGAAGAGCTTCAGCGTCAGATGTATCTGGCTTCTTTATAGTGTAATGCGTCATCTGGTGGCGGAGCTAAGAACCTTGGCTATTCGCTGTCGTCGCTAGTTTCAGTATATGGCAGATGCGGTCGTTAGCTAGGGCGCAGCTGCTCTATTGCTGAAGCTATTGCTTCCGAGGTAGAGTTCAGCGGTTCTAGCGCCGCCATCACGTTATGGTAGGCGTTCACGCTGGCTCGCTGTCGTAAAAGATACGGACTTCCTCGTTGAGTGCCTTTAACGCAGTCTGGTTCATCAGTAGTACTGGCGCGGTTCACTGAATGCTAGCTTCTCGCCACGGCCGCCCCTCTCTTGATTTTCAAAATTGACCTCTGCCCTTTGCAAATGACGCCCGCTATTCCAGGGTCGTAATATGCAGCGGGGCCGTGGGGAGTGGTGCTTAAAATCCAGCGACTGAGGGGCTGTCATTTTCAGAAGACGACTGCACGGAATATCAGGAGTCGGCTGCACTGGTGGATTGCAGCGCGGTGTACAGGGCCGTCTTGCTCACCTTGAGCCGTGTAGCGGCCTCTCGGACATTAAGCCCGTTGGCGATGTGCTCCCGCGCTCGCTGCAACTTGTCGGCGGTGACAACCGGCTTTCGCCCGCCCTTCCTCCCACGAGCGGCGGCGGCAGTCAACCCGGCCTTGGTGCGCTCGCGGATCAAGTCGCGCTCGAACTGGCCCAGCGCGCCGAACACGTGGAAGATGAGCCGCCCGCCTGGCGTGGTGGTGTCGATGGCTTCCGTCAGAGAACGGAAGCCGACGCCTCGCGCTTCCAGCGCGCCTATCGTTTCGATTAGGTGCGGCATAGAGCGCCCGAGCCGATCCAGCCGCCAGACGGCCAGCACGTCGCCGTCGCGCAGGTAGGCCAGCGCATCAGCCAAGCCGGGGCGGTCGGCCTTGGCCCCGGAAGCCGTGTCCTCGAAAACGCGCTCGCAGCCTGCCTTGCGTAGCGCATCCGTCTGCAAGGCGGTGTCCTGTTCCGCCGTCGATACCCGCGCATAGCCGATCAGTGCCATTTGCCGCCTCTCTTGTCCGTCATTCCGTCCGCCTATCTTAATGTCCGACAACCCGTTGTGCAATAACTTTGCTGGACAGTGTCCGGCATGGCCGACTAATGATCGTTTGACGGACATTGACGGTAAGGCATTTTTGCATTACTATGTGAAGCATCAACCTTGATTGCGAGGGCAAACCACCATGACCACATTGACCGTTACCGCACGGGGACAAGTGACGTTTCGGAAGGACGTACTGCAACACCTCGGCATCAGGCCAGGCGACAAGATCGAGCTGGACTTGTTGCCAGACGGTCGGGGCGTGCTCAAGGCGGCACGGCCCGCAGGGACGATAGCCAGCTTTGTCGGCCTGCTCGCGGGCAAGACGCAGAAGGTTGCCACCATCGAAGAAATCAACGAGGCGGCGGCGCAAGGCTGGGCAGGTAAGCAATGAAGGTCGCAGTCGATACCAACGTCCTTGTGCGTGCGGTTGTGCGTGACGATCCCGCACAAGCGGACGTTGCCGCCGCAGTCTTGACCGACGCCGAGTTGATCGCGGTCGCGCTGCCGTGCCTATGCGAATTTGTTTGGGTGCTGCTGCGTGTCTACGGCTTCCAGCAAGCCGACGCGGCCAGCGCGATCCGGGCACTACTGGCCGCCGCGAATGTGGAAGTGAACCGGCCTGCCGTGGAGGCTGGCTTGCTGGTGCTCGACGCGGGCGGAGACTTTGCCGATGGCGTCATTGCCTACGAAGGCAACTGGCTTGGCGGGGAAACCTTCGTTTCCTTCGATAAGAAGGCGGTGGCACTTCTCACGGCGCAAGGGCAATCAACGCGCCTTTTGTGACGGACATGAGCATGAACGAATTCCGCCGACTGGCCGCGAAGATCGACCAACACATGCAGCAGCTTGCCGCCCAGGGTGTCAGCGAGGCCCATGCCATCATCAATCGCATGATGGGGTACGGGCCTGACCTGCACAGGATTTGGGTCGGCACATCCGATCAGCAGCTCATGGCGCTGTCCCGCGAGTTCCCAGGGTTCTACCGCTACGCCCGCATCATGGAAGAGGCATCCGAAGCCGAGCGCCGCAAGGCTTCGCGGCCCTATGACGGCATGGCCGAGTTCTCCGAACAGCACAAGCAAATGGGCGCGCAACTGCTGACCACGGCGGCCACGCTTGAGCGTGGCTACCAGGCGTTTCGTGCGAGCGGCAGTCTCCAAGACTTCCGGCCTCAGCTCGACGAGCTGGGCCGCCTGCATCGGCAATGGCTGTCCGACCTGGAAGCCTTCAAAGACTCGCTGCGCACGCAGGGCGCAGAACCCAAGGTGCTGGAATACGTGAACGAGGCTTTCGGCCGCCTGGCCGAGCGCATCAAGCAGCTTGCCGGTTGATCGCCGGAATTTTCGGCGGTTCCGGCTTTGTCGCGCCGTGCACAAGAGTTCTGAGCAATTCCGATCTCTCGCGGCGCTTCGTGCATAGAACTTCTGACCGTTCCCGGTCAGAAGTTCTATGCACACACGGCGGCCAGCCCAGTGAACTGGTGCAGTCGCCTTCTGAAAACGACAACCAGCTGTGGTCGGTTAGGTAGAGGCCAATGAATACATGGCGGGAGTGAGCCTGTACGACGGTTGAGACTCTTTCCGACTAGAGGTGCTATGAGTGATCTTGATGGTTAGTCACTTCAGGACTAATACTTGGGTGTCTGCCAGGGGAGGCATCAGAGATGCAACCGAGATTTGTTCTTGTCCCGGCTGTTCCTGTCGAAAGTAATTCATTCCGTGTAGGTACGAGGTTCTACGCTGAGACGGTTTCAGCGGGCTTTGATATCTATGACAACCAAGAGAAGGTGAGGCTCAAGCACCAGTTCCCTACTAGGCAAGAAGGGGTTGAAGCCTGTGCCAAGATGAATGCAGACGCTCGTAGTCCTAATGAGCGATTTCCGGTACTGAGAGCTGAGTAGTTGAACCCGAAGCCTATAGACCTGTTGGCGGGCTCGCCCCGTCACCATCATTGGCTGGCTGGAACCTCCTACCTGAGATCTCCGTGAGAGCCCCGATTGCTGGTTCGATCTCGTAGCTGGAGTCCAGAAGCCTCTTGGATAGCTGCATTACCCGTAAAGCCTGATCAGGGTGCCCGGTCTCCGTAAGCAGCAGCGCCAGGGCATGAAGGGCCTCGCACATGGCCATTTGATTACCCCAGAGGCGTGTTACCACTGTGGTGATGCACACTTCTTGTTCCGACATGACGTTTGCCTCCCTGCTCTCCGATCACTACCGCAGCTCAGTAGCGCTGCTGGCTGCATAAATAGTGCCCCTAGGGTTCTTCGCCGGGTGAGTGGAATGCTGAGCTGCCTCTAATTCCATGCCAATCATAAGGTTAATGCTTCAGAAGGCCCTTTTGCTTGACTCCGCTCGTATCAATCCCAGCATTCATAGGGGGTAGAGGTAAGGCTAGCTGTCAGAGACGCACGCATAGGGCTAGTTGGCGATTAGCAACCTATTAGATAAAGCGTTGGCGTGTAGTGGCTTGGGGGCTCACATGCCTTCGAAGAGAGCAGAGATGCTGACGCCCAGGGCATCGGCCAGCACCTTGATCGCGTTAATGGAGGGGTTTGCGCCCCCTGTCTCGATGCGAGACATATACGTCCTGGCGAAGCCACACCGATCAGCAAATGCTTCCTGACTCATGCCCATAGACACACGCAGCTCCCTGACTCGGGTGCCGAACTGGTGCTGAAGCGCTGGAGACGGAGGGGGTGCAGGCATTCCCCAATGGTCCAGAGATGTGATCTAATCGGACACACACTAATCGTGACATCGAGATGCTGATCGACCTCAGCCTCTGAGGATTGGTGTCAAGGGTGAAGGCTAGACCTATGTCTCTCTGCCAAGGTAGGCACGAGCTGGCTTGGTTGTTAGCTTTGCCCTGTAGCTCGCGTGAGGCGTGAGCTGTAAGTCCCCTGGTAAGTCAATCAGTAAGAAACCCAGTAAGACCGTAAGACGTAAGGCCACAGACCAAACCTACCTCTCACTGGAGAATACTGATGAGTGACCAACACGTTCCAACCCGCGCCGCCTCTGATGGTGATCAGGACAAGCTGTATGTTAACCAAACCACTTTTGCGGAACTGGGCAACCTAAGCCTAGTAAATCCTCAAAATGTGTCGGTCATGCTGACTCTGATGTCTGTTGTTGGCAGTAATGGCATTGTACAGATCCCACAGGCAGCACTGGCAGACCATTGTAAGATCACGTTAAAGGAACTCGGGAAAGCAATTGCTGACCTTACTGCGTTAGGAGCGATTAGCTCTGTAGAGCTTAGCCCTGAGCGAGGTGGTTTGTTCACTTGTGTGGTAAGCCCGGAGCTCGTAACGACAGAGAAGCCTGAGTAATACGTGTAAACTCTGGTCATCTTATGTTGGTCTGTCTTGGCTGTTCTTCATGTTGAAGCATGGCAGCCAGGGCAGATCATACCAACTCCATCGGCTGGTTACCTGGCTGATTATCGTCAGTACCCTCTGCCCAGCTTCAGACCAAATTCTGTTTAAGCAAGGGTAGGGCGGATGCGTAGCAGAGATATACATCTATGCCCACTCGGGCAGTGAACACTTTCAGAACCTAAAGGATATTGTTATGGCAAGGACCTTCCGCAACCCTGCGAATGGACACGTTGAAGAAGTGAGCGGGGAAGCTGCTGGACTGGTAATACTGCTTGGTCCCATCTACCTTGCATTTAAGGGCCTCTGGGGGCACTTCTTCCTATGGCTGCTTGTGGTGGGAGGCTTCTCGTTAGCAACTGGAGGGTATGGAATTGTCTTTGCTCTACCTATCGCAACCATCGCTTATGCAGCAACCATAAACAAGATGATTGTAAACTCCTACCTCCGCAGGGGTTGGCAAGAAGTACACGTAGAAGCAGATCAGACTACAGGCCAGGCAGTTGTAACTATCAGCGGCCAGAGAGACTGCCCCTATTGTGCGGAGCTGATCAAGGCCCAAGCCAAGAAGTGTAAGCATTGTGGTTCAGAGGTAGAGCCTCTGGCTCAAGGGGATTCAAATACTGTTAGTAAAGAGCAATGGTTTGTAACCTTGCCCTTCGCTTCTAATAAGGAGTGCAGAGAGATAACTGATAAGGTTCGAAGCAGTGGTTATGAAGTGCCATCAGAGACTTCTAAGTATATCCGGGTAGGCCCTTATACTACTGAAGCCCTGGCTTCTAATGCTCTTCACTCGCTTGCAGGTGATCTTGGCCTTCAAGGTGGCGCCTTAGAGAGTGCTTCAGCTCTGTAGTTTGCTAGGGAGTGGGGCAGAGCACAAGCCCCACAAAGCTATATGGGATTACTGCTGCTTTATATGTAGTGACGTAGCCGTCACGGCGGATTACTTTGAGTGAAAGCCAGAAGAAGAGCAGGGTGGTGCTGCTCCACTCCACCCCTGATTGAAGAGTTAACCTGCGCCTGTAGGCTTGGTTCCTTTAGTGGGCAGGGGAGCAACAGCCCAATATACCTTTGGTTCAGCTCTCTCATTAACCTGTGACGCACCGTCACGTGCTAATACACCTATGCCGCTGGGCATAATTAGGATCAAGAGCTAAAGCGAAGAGGGGCAGCACAGCCCCTTCCTCTCCTTCTGGTGATAGAGTTGATATCTCGCCTCACGGCATGTTTGTAGCTGGGGGCAGGGCGGAAAGCCCCCGGAGCTTTTGATCTTAACCTTGCAGATATACGGTGACGGCCCGTCACGCAGTAATAACTTTTAAAGGAGTAGAGCAAGATCAAGAGCAAGGGGCTTGCTTGCCCCCCTTCTCTGCTGCATAGAGGTGTTAATCGTGCTTCAGGCACGGTCTGTCCTGCCATGGCGTAGACGCCATGATGTAATTTATTAATGGTCAAATTCTGTCGTGTCTGGAATTGCCGTGTCATATAGTATGGTAGGCGCGGTTTACGACTTCCAGACAAATAGGAATGGATCTCGACTCTAGAAGCTTCGGGTTGGAGAAACTAGATCCATTCCTGGGCCTCAACGAAGTCAAGGAAGTGATCACGTCCAGACGGCTCAGGATAGTAGTCTGGTTTCTCAATCTCACCGTGCCACGAGAATTCCACGTCAGGGTTGCCTTCAAGCTCACCTACTAACTTTGTTGATCTATTCAATAGCTTTTGGATGGGCTCCTTGCCGTAATCAGGCACCGCCAGCTTCCAGAGAAATCGTAATGTTGCGTAACGTTGCTTGATGCGAGCTACCACTCCGTCATCGCTGTCATCCCCTTGTCTGCTTCCATGAACTGCCATGTATTCGGCTACATACTCTTCAATCCGGCTATTAAGGTCCGATGCGGCACTGACCATAAAGTTAAAGCTTGCGCGGGGAGAGCATTCATCAATCCAGTCTGCTATGAAGATTACGTTGCTGCCTTCCTCGAGTGCCCGCTCTCGTGCTTTCGCTTTAATGCGTTTGATGGTGTCTTGAGTGTAATTGCTCTCGTAGTAGCCATTTGAGCAGTCCCACGTGCTACGGTATTCCTGGTGTAGGATGTCGCGTAGTTCGTAGTCCCTAATGCCGTTGGTGCGGCAAGCCAGCGGATACACTCTTTCGAAGGTTCTATCAAACGGTTTGAGTATCTTTGGTGCTCTTTGCAATGTCTTCTTAGGCTTCACAATTCCCTTCGTTAATGCCTTGATTCGTCGCTCGGGTACGCCTGTCTCATCTTTGATCTTGTCGTAAGCCATTCCTTCATTGCGAAGTTCGATAACTCGGTGCTCGGCGGGAGTTGTTGGAGTCGTGTTAATTGTACTCATGGTTCTTCCTTGATTTAATTGTGTGCAGGTGCAAACCTCCGATCTTCCTGGCGGCATAGGAAACGATTGGCCTAATAGCAGGCAGCACGAAACCCGCTCTGCTCAGTGGCCTATTGGCTTGAACAAGCGAGATAGTGATCTAGTAGGGGAGGTGTTGCGGATGTCAGTGGCTCTGACAGGGTGGGGATGATACAGATTTGTTTTGGTAAGTCAAGCGATAAGTTGGTGGCTAAGTTTAGGGCGCCTACCGTGATGTATATTGCAGCATGGATCATGCTGCAACTAAGCAAGCTATGTAAGCCTGGTTGTAAGTTCGCTATGGGGCTGTGATGCTATTTGCGTGGCTGCCAATCATTTCGTTGCTGAAGCCCAGGCGGTGCAGGGGTCATTCACGCCCCTGAACGGTTTGGCGACTTGCGCTTCCAGTCGCGCTATCGGTCGGTGACGCTGGCTCGCAGTGGAGCACTACAGCCGGTCGCCTCCTTCGTTCATATCCCTACCAATCTTGGAGTGTCCCGCATGTCGTTCGTGTGGAGCTTGCCAGCTACCTCTGCAATCTCAGGGCTACTCATGGCCAACGACGTATCTGGACACCCTGCGTTGTAGGTTGCCCAGAACAGTCATCGCTTGATGCTTGGCCTCACGTCGTAGTATCGACTACCAACGAGGTCTGCAAGCCGTTGCTGTCATCGGTATTGTAAGCAGCGCCTCCAGCATCGCCTTCAGAGGCGTACGGCTGCCATAGACACTGAACGTAACGGCTGCATCCTCGTGGCCAGCAATACGCTTGATCAGGGAGTCCTGCACCCCGGCGTCACGTAAGTCGTCAATGAGCGTATGGCGGAAGCTGTGAAAGGTCTTGCGGGGATCGGTGATACCTAGCTTTGTCTTATATCGACCGAACCACTTCGATGGGGCATGGCCCAGCTTCCCTCGAACGGCTTCCAACTCAGGGAATACTCGATCAGCGCCGCTAGCTTTGACTGATTCAACGTACTGAAGCAATCCCATGTCTAAAAGGGCTGAGTGCAGAGGTAGCAAGCGACGACTGCTGGCGTTTTTCAGGTTCTGCCCTTCACGGCTGTCATCAATGCGGATGCACTGAATCCCCTGTTGCTCAGTGAAATCATCAACCCGCAATTGGCACAGCTCTTCCAGTCGCGCCCCAGTAACTCGTCCCATTAGAGGCAACCAGTAACGCCACGGGTGCTTGCGTGCTTCCTTCCATAGCGCCTCATGGCTCAGCAGTGCAGTCAGATCATGGCGGTCAAATGACAGGCGTGCTTCCTTTGCTGAGCCCGTCATGACCTTCATCCCAGCCAAAGGGTTCTCAGCGACATACCCGTTGGCCTTGCACCAGTTCAGGAAGGCAGTGAGCTTGCGTAGCCGGTTGTTCACCGTCACGGCGGTGATGGTCTTGTAGGTGCTGCCCGACTCGACCACCTGCCTCAGCGTTTTGCCCTTGAACTCTGGGCGTAAGCCAAAGTACTGGGGGCAGCGGCTGAGTCGCTCTTTCAATAAGCGTGCTTGATGGGCATCAAAGGCTGCCGCTGGCATGTCACCCATCAGCTCGAAAAGGTCAGCTAGGGCGCGTTCTACATCGTCGATACTGCCTTGCCGCCATGTGCCACCGCGTTTGCCTTCTGCAATATAAAGCTTGGAAAGGGTTGCCAGGGCAGGGCTGCTACTTGTTTGCTTCGCTGTGGGGCCCGAAGCGTGCTGTAGAGCAGTGTGAATGACTGGCATGGGGGACGAGTCACGCAACTGCATGCAGAGCTCACGGAGCATCTCAGGGGGCGTCAGGGGGTGTTCGCATAGGTGCTTGCTCACTTGCTCCACTAACGATGTTGCGAGAAACAGAGCAACCTGCCGCTCTCGTACTCGCAGGGAAATCCGAAGGGTATGGCGGTTGGGGAACAGATGCTTCGGTAGTCGAAGGTTGAGGTAGTAAACGGACTGGCGGCGGACGATGTAGGCCATGAATGAACACCAGAGTGGACCAGTAAAGTGGACCAATTGAGTGGAACAATTCTGGTCACACCCCGAGTCTTGAGTGCCCGTGCTGACTAGCTGCACGAGTAGATGGCATGCTACCTCATCAGCCTGAAACCCTTGCCCCATAAGGCCCGCATTGATTATCGAGCATGCTTGCATGCTACCTGGTCAGGCCCGGAAGGGAGCAGCCATAGCGGGAACATCGAGTGCCGGGGTGTGGCTGGTGGGGCCGCCTCCATTTCTGGGGTCGGAAAACCTCAATCTGTAACGAACGCCTTCGTTCTTGCCTGCTTTTCGCCCAATGCTCCCGCCGCCGACAGCTTCATCAGCTGCTGGAATTTCGGGCATGCCAGATGATCTTTCTCAGGGCATTGCGCGGCATGCCGCAACCCCTTGCTCATCGCCTGCAACCGCTTGATCCGCGCATCCAGCTCGTCCGCCTTGGCCATCAGCATCTGCCGGTCGACCTGCAGGTCCACCAGCATCGCCCCCACTTCATCCAGCGAAAACCCCGCAGCCTGCCCCAGGGCGATCAGCGCCAACCGGTCTGCCACATCGGCTGCAAACTGTCGACGCTGGCCGCGCCCGGCCAAGGACTTGAGCAAGCCTTTCTTCTCGTAGTAACGCAGTGTCGATGCAGGTACGCCAGTGCGTTTGGCGACGTCGGCAATGTCCATTTCGGGCCCTTGACTTGAAGTTGACTTCAACTTCTATGCTGCGCGGCATGGTAATGACCGTCAACCTTCGAGGGCTTGTTCAAATGACGTTTACTGCGATGTTTCTAGCTGCATTGCCGATTGGCATTGGTGCCACTGTAGTGATGGACCTGTGGGGGTTGCTGCTGAGGCGGTTAGGTATCGCAACGCTGAATTTCGCCATGGTCGGACGTTGGGCGGGGCACCTGCTAGGCGGGCGTGTTTCTCATCAGGCGATTGCCAAAGCGGAACCGGTGCAAAATGAGTTGGCGTGGGGATGGGTGATTCACTACGCCACCGGCGTGCTTTTCGCGATGCTGCTGGTTGTGATCGTAGGGGAGGGCTGGTTGCGGTCGCCTACTCTTTTACCTGCAGTAGTTGTGGGTGTGGGTACAGCCGTGGCGCCGCTGTGCTTCATGCAGCCAGCGATGGGGGCAGGGTTCTTTTCGTCCAGGACGCCGACGCCTGCGCGTAACTGCCTGAAGAGCCTGGCCACGCATTTTGTGTTTGGTGTGGGGTTGTTCTTGAGTGCGGGTTTACTTGCTTTAGTGTGACGGCAGGGAGTTGGGTCAGAGCGAGCGCAAAATCAGCATGCCTGCTAACAGCAGTACCCCTGTAGAGATTGCGCCGATGTAAAAAAGGAGCACACCCGTCCATGGCGAAGACGCTCGAAGGTTGCGCATTTCTTCGGCGAACGCTTCTGCTTCATTCAGTGCTGTTCTGGTGTGATCCTGGGCGGCGCGGTGCATTTGTTACTCCTTGTGGCTGGATTAATCGAAGCTCAGAGCTTGCTGGCCAGTGCCATTACGCCAACTATGGTCGTGACAACTGCTGAACCCGTTGCGATTGGGTACCAGAACGCCTCCTGCCGGAGCTTACGCGCTTCCGCTACAAATTTCTGTGCCTCGGCCCTTAACTTGCGGCCTTCATTTTGTAACTTCTCAAGTTCGAGATGTTCACGATCATCCTGATGCATCGGGCTGTCTATTCTGTTGCGGCGAAGGTGCTGGGGGGCGGGCTTGATTGTGTGCGGTTTGGTTCGGTCGCGAAACCGCCGTCTTCCAGTGAGTGTTGTAGTCCAATTGCGATCAAGATCGTCATGTATGTCACGTCGGAGTAATTTTAGACGGATCTGATATCAATCGAAGAAAGCTCCTACATGTCAGGTAGGTATAGCGAATTATCCTACGATCTCCGTCGACTCCCGCCTGATTGTCCCGGTCAACCTCGCCCACTAGGCTTTTTCGGTCGCTGTCAGTTCAGCGATCGGGTGTGGAAGCCTGGGTGGTTTGGCGGCTGTCGATATGACGGTTGTGCGTGGGAGGCCTTCGGGCCTGCCGGGTTTGCCATACCCCTGGTCTTCCACCCCGCGTACAACTGTCACCCTAAGTGTGGAAGCGAAAGGGTGCTATCAGCCCGGTATGGTGAACTCATGAAAAAACTGGTCCCCGATCCGCCCCACGTCTTCGATCTTCCCCAAGGCAAATCCCTTTCCCGCGCGATCAGCGAAGGCATCGTCCCGATGGAGTTCGCGTTGATGAATGTTTCCCACTACCTGATGTTCGCCTACAGCGATAGCCGGCGGGCGCTTGAGCGTATTCAGGACGAAGAAACCAGGCAGTTATTGGAGCATGGGTTGCGGGCCATGCAGATTGCCTGGGGGCAGGCGGATGCTGTCAGCGTGGCGTTTGAACGTAAAGGCCGGTGACGTTGAGTTTGTGATAGAGATTGTGAATGTGCCGCACAATGCTGTGGGAGCGGGCATGCCCGCGAAGAATATAGCGCGGTGGATGGCACGGGCTTCGCCCGTGTTCGCGGGCAAGCCCGCTCCCACAGGGATCGCGCCAGCTTTTAGAAATTGAGCAAGACAGTTGCGCAAGCGGTCGCGAAATGAGCAGGGCCGTTAGTTGCGCTGGCTGTGTGCCGGCATTTTGCTGGGTATTTCGGGCCGGGCCACAGACATACTGTCCGGGTCGCCCGTCGCTTCATACCGCTGCAAAATCCGCTCTATCTCCCCCGACTGCTTCATCCTTACCAACGCCCGCAACAGCCCTTGTGTCGGTATCGCCGGATCGTTGCGCACCATGCACCCCAAATCCTGTTCGTCCAGCACCGCCAGCGCTTGCAATTGCTGCTCCGCTGGCAACCCTTGGTTGAACCACTGCAACGACAACTGGTTGCTCACCGCATGGCGATACCGGCCGGCCTGCAGCTTTTGCAGTACCAGCAACTGGTTGCGGCTGTCCTCACGGTGCAACTGGCCGTGGTCCAGCAGTGGTTGCAGGGTTGAATAGGTGTAGCCCAGCACCGTGCCGATCGCCTGGGGTGGCAGTTGCTCCGGGGGCATCGGGGTGCTGTCGCCGGGGCGGCCAACCAGTACGTCGCGCTGATGAATCAGCGGGATACTCCACACAAAATCCCTTGGACGGTCGTTGAGCCACTGGGTACTGACGTAGCAACGCACATCAATATCGCCGCTGCTCATGGCCTCCTCCAGGCGCAGGCGGGCCATGACGTGGAACTCGGGGCGAGCGCCCACTTGCCTGGCAACGGCTTGCATCAGGTCGTAAAGCAATCCCTCCACTGGCTGATCGCCTTCGATGCGTACCAGGGGCATGCTCCAGCTCTCGGCTACGGAGAAGCGCAGCACCGGCTGGTCAGCCAGGCTGTTTGTAGACCACAGCAGTAACAGGGCCAGCAGTCTTCGCAAAGGCAATCCTCCCTGGACAATGCGCCATTCCAAGCTTAGACGAGTTGCGCAGGGTGCAATTTTGCCCCCGCTCCGCTAGCATTAGCGATCTTCCGCTCGATCAGGCTACGATGGTTTTTCGATGAGTTATCAGGTTCTTGCACGAAAATGGCGTCCGCGCTCGTTCCGCGAAATGGTCGGCCAGACCCATGTGCTCAAGGCCTTGATCAATGCCTTGGACAACCAGCGCCTGCACCATGCCTACCTGTTCACCGGTACCCGCGGGGTGGGCAAGACGACCATCGCCCGTATTATCGCCAAGTGCCTGAACTGTGAAACCGGCATCACCTCCACGCCCTGTGGCACCTGTTCGGTGTGCCGGGAAATCGACGAAGGCCGTTTCGTCGACCTGATCGAGATCGACGCCGCCAGCCGTACCAAGGTAGAGGACACTCGCGAACTGCTCGATAACGTGCAGTACGCCCCTAGCCGTGGGCGCTTCAAGGTCTACCTGATCGACGAAGTGCACATGCTCTCGACCCACTCATTCAACGCCTTGCTCAAGACGCTGGAAGAGCCGCCGCCCTACGTCAAGTTCATCCTCGCCACCACCGACCCGCAGAAGCTGCCGGCCACCATCCTGTCGCGCTGCCTGCAGTTCTCGTTGAAGAACATGAGCCCGGAGCGGGTGGTGGAGCACCTCAGCCACGTACTTGCCGCCGAGAACGTGCCGTTCGAGGAAGATGCCCTGTGGCTGCTGGGGCGGGCGGCCGACGGCTCCATGCGTGATGCCATGAGCCTGACCGACCAGGCCATCGCCTTCGGTGAAGGCAAGGTACTGGCCGCCGATGTACGTGCCATGTTGGGTAGCCTCGACCATGGCCAGGTGTATGGGGTCTTGCAGGCACTGCTCGAAGGCGATGCCAGGGCTTTGCTGGAGGCCGTGCGTAATCTGGCCGAGCAAGGGCCGGACTGGTCGGGCGTTCTGGCCGAAATGCTCAATGTGCTGCACCGTGTAGCCATTGCCCAGGCGCTGCCCGAAGCGGTAGACAACGGCCAGGGTGATCGCGAGCGGGTATTGGCGCTGGCTTCGGCGCTGCCGGCCGAGGATGTGCAGTTCTATTATCAGATGGGCCTGATTGGCCGCCGTGATCTGCCCCTTGCGCCGGACCCGCGCGGTGGCTTCGAGATGGTGCTGCTGCGTATGCTGGCGTTCCGCCCGGCAGACACGGACGACGCACCGAAGCCGGTGCTAAAGCCAACGGGGATCAGCCAGGCCACAGCTGATCCTGCAGGGCAGGTGGCAGCTGCGGCGCCGGTCGCGCTTTCACCGCCTGTCGCGGCTGTGCCGGCGGAGCCTGTTGCGCAAGCCCCGCAGCTGGAGGTGCCAGCACCCGCGACGGCTGATCATGAGCCGGAGGCCGAGGCAGATGTTGAGCTGAAGGCCGAAGCCGAGGCCATCTCCGTACCTGAGCCGGTCGCCGAAGTGGTCGACCTGCCGTGGGAAGAGCCTGCCGTTGCCCCCGCGCCGTTAGCGGCTGAACCTGCGCCTGAACCGGCACCTGCGCCCGAGCCTGTTGCCCCGGTGGCGCCCACACAGGCCGCCCCGGCACACGACGAGCCGCCTTTCGACCCGTCTGCCTACGCTGCCGTGGGGATGGAGCGCGACGATGAGCCGCCGCTTGACGAAGACTATTACGGTGGCGAAAGCGATCCGGCAGGTTTCAGCTACCTGGACGAATTGGCCGAACATGTTCAGGAAGACGTGTCCAAACCGGCTGCCGAACCGTTGCCGGCAGCCAAACCGGCCACCGGCCTGGCCTTGCAATGGCTGGAATTATTCCCACAGTTGCCTGTGTCCGGGATGACAGGCAACATCGCGGCAAACTGTACGCTGATTGCCGCCGATGGCGACGACTGGTTGCTGCACCTGGACCCTGGCCAGGGGGCGCTGTTCAACGCCACCCAGCAGCGGCGCCTGAACGAAGCGCTCAACCAGCACCTGGGGCGCACGCTGAACCTGCGCATCGAGCTGATCCTGCCAGAGCAGGAAACCCCGGCTCAGGCGGCGGCACGCAAGCGAGCCGAGCGCCAGCAGGACGCCGTCGCGTCGATCGAGCAGGATCCGTTGATCCAGCAGATGATCAAGTTGTTCGGCGCCAAGGTGCGGCAGGATACTATTGAGCCTGTAGAAGCCCTGGCTAGTCAGGGCCAGTAATGGATAACCATGCGGCCGGCCCGGTGCCGGGCCGCATCACATGACCCAATCGAGGTATACCCCATGATGAAAGGTGGCATGGCCGGCCTGATGAAGCAGGCCCAGCAGATGCAGGAAAAAATGCAGAAGATGCAGGAAGAACTGGCCAACGCCGAAGTCACCGGTCAGTCGGGTGGCGGTCTGGTGAGCGTGGTGATGACCGGTCGTCACGACGTCAAGCGCGTCAGCATCGACCAGAGCCTGATGTCGACTGATGAAGACGACAAGGAAGTACTGGAGGACCTCATTGCCGCTGCGCTGAACGACGCAGTGCGCAAGGTCGAGCAGAGCAGTCAGGAAAAGATGGGCGGCATGACCGCCGGCATGCAGCTGCCGCCGGGCTTCAAGATGCCGTTCTAAGGGCATTGCGATACTCAAAACCGCCGCTGACAACAGTGGCGGTTTTTTTTGCGGAGATTTCAACCCAGTTGCGGTCTGCTTTTTTGTGGGAGCGGCCTTGTGTCGCGAAAGGGGCGCGAAGCGGCCCCGGGATTTCAGCTTCGCAGCACAGAGTGCCGGGGCTGCTTCGCAGCCCTTTCGCGACACAAGGCCGCTCCCACAAAAAAGCAGACCTTGCAGGCTTTGGGCGAGGTGATTTGACGCCACCGCCCCCGCTGGGTATAAACCGCCTCTTATTGAATTGTCAGGCCTTTCCCATGAGCTTCAGCCCTCTCATCCGCCAACTGATCGACGGCCTGCGCATCTTGCCAGGTGTCGGTCAGAAAACCGCCCAGCGCATGGCCCTGCAACTGCTCGAGCGCGACCGCAGTGGCGGGCTGCGCCTGGCTCAGGCCTTGACCCAGGCCATGGAAGGGGTAGGGCATTGCCGCCAGTGTCGCACCCTCACCGAGCAGGAGCTGTGCCCGCAGTGCGCCGACCCGCGCCGTGACGACACACAGCTGTGCGTGGTCGAGGGGCCGACCGATGTGTATGCGGTGGAGCAGACTGGCTACCGTGGCCGTTACTTCGTGCTCAAGGGGCACCTGTCGCCGCTGGATGGCCTGGGGCCTGAGGCAATCGGTATTCCGCAGCTGATGGCGCGGATCGAAGAGCAGGGCACCTTTACCGAGGTGATCCTGGCGACCAACCCGACAGTGGAGGGGGAGGCGACGGCGCATTACATTGCCCAGTTGCTGAGCGAGAAGGGCTTGGTGGCGTCTCGCATTGCCCATGGTGTGCCACTGGGCGGCGAGCTGGAGATGGTGGACGGCGGTACCCTGGCCCATGCCTTTGCAGGGCGCCGGCCCATTTCGCTCTGATTCATTGGGGCCGCTTGGCGGCCCATTCGCGGGTAAACCCGCGCCTACAAAACATACGCGGCTTTCGTAGGAGCGGGTTTACCCGCGAATGGGCTGCAAAGCAGCCCCAAAAGCCCACTCAATACTCGCTGAGGGAAAACTCGGTCAGGCAGAAGGTAGGCACCCCGGCCGCTTGCAACCGACGCGACCCGTCCAGTTCCGGCAGGTCGATGATCGCCGCCGCCTCGAACACCTGCGCCCCGGTACGACGCACCAGGTTGGCCGCCGCCAGAAGCGTACCGCCAGTAGCAATCAGGTCATCGAAGATCAGCACCGAGTCGCCTTCACACAGGCTGTCGGCATGCACTTCCAGGAAGGCCTCGCCGTACTCGGTCTGGTAACCCTCGCTCAACACGTCGGCTGGCAGCTTGCCCTGCTTGCGGAACAGGATCAGCGGCTTGTTCAGCTGGTGGGCGATGATCGAGCCGATCAGGAAGCCCCGCGCGTCCATGGCGCCGATGTGGCTGAATTCCGCCTCGACATAGCGCTCGATGAACTGGTCGGCCACATAGCGCAGCCCGCGTGGCGACTGGAATAACGGGGTAATGTCGCGGAAGATCACGCCCGGTTTGGGGAAGTCCACTACCGGGCGGATCAGGGCTTTGAGGTCGAAGGCGTCGCTGTGCATTGTTGCGGGTATCCTGGGAAAACGAATGCCCAAGTATACCCGCTAAAGACCAGCGTCAGGCCTCGATTGCACCACCTGCCAGCGCGCACAGCTGGATCGGGTCGAGGATGTGCACTTCCTTGCCCTCGGCGCGCAGCAGGCCGTTCTGCTGGAAGCGGGTGAACACCCGCGACACGGTTTCTACCGCCAGGCCAAGGTAATTGCCGATTTCGTTGCGCGACATGCTCAGGCGGAACTGATTGGCCGAATAGCCGCGGGCGCGGAAGCGCGCCGACAGGTTGACCAGGAAGGTGGCAATGCGCTCGTCGGCGGTCTTTTTCGACAGCAGCAGCATCATTTGCTGGTCGTCGCGGATTTCACGGCTCATTACCCGCATCAGCTGGCGGCGTAGCTGTGGCAGTTGCACCGACAGCTCGTCCAGCCGCTCGAAGGGGATTTCACACACCGAAGTGGTTTCCTGAGCCTGGGCCGATACCGGGTAGGCCTCGGTATCCATGCCCGACAGGCCGACCAGTTCGCTGGGCAGGTGGAAGCCCGTGATCTGCTCTTCGCCGCTGTCGCTGAGGCTGAAGGTTTTCAGGGCCCCGGACCGTACTGCGTAGACCGAGCCAAAACTGTCACCCTGGCGGAACAGGAACTCGCCTTTCTTGAGCGGCCGCCCGCGTTTGACGATTTCATCCAGCGCGTCCATGTCTTCCAGGTTCAGCGAAAGAGGCAGGCACAGGGGGGCCAGGCTGCAGTCCTTGCAATGGGCCTGGTTGTGTGGGCGCAGTTTGACTGGCTCGGACATTTGAATCGATCCTTGTGGGAAAGCACACATAAGTCGTAAGGGTAACTCACGACACAGGGTGTAGGCCAGTGTGCGCGATGATGGTGCGCGCTGGCGAAACCCCGGCAGGTGGCCTGCCGGGAGTCCTTGTGTGCTCATAGTGTGCCTGACAAGGAAGCTTGTCCATGCGGTTGAACGCCTTGTTTTTCAGATCACTCGCGAGAAACGCTGGCGGTTGTGCATCGCCAGATACGCGTCGAACACCATGCATACCGAGCGCGCCAGCAGCCGGCCGGCGGGCAGGATGCGAATGCCCTTGTCGTCCAGGCTGATCAGGCCGTCGCGCTGCAAGGTCAGCAGCTCGGGCCAGAGGTCGTTGAAGTAACCGCGAAAATCCAGGGTGAAAGCCTGTTCGATGGGTTCGAAATCCAGCTCGAAATGGCAGATCAGTTGCTGGATCACTGCCCGGCGTATGCGGTCGTCGTGGTTGCACAGCAAGCCGCGCTGGGTGGCCAGCTGGGCGTTGGACAGGCTGTCCTGGTAGGTGTTGAGGTCACTGCTGTTCTGGCAGTACAGGTCGCCGATCTGGCTGATCGCCGACACGCCCAGGCCAATCAGGTCGCAGTGCCCGTGGGTGGTGTAGCCCTGGAAGTTGCGCTGCAAGGTGCCTTCTTCCTGGGCAATGGCCAGTTCGTCGTCGGGCAGGGCGAAGTGGTCCATGCCGATGTAGCGGTAACCGGCGGCGGTCAGTTGGTCGATGGTGGCGTGCAGCATCTCCAACTTGGCGGCGGCGCTGGGCAGGTCGTTGCTGTCGATGCGCCGTTGCGGCATGAAGCGCTCGGGCAGGTGGGCATAGTTGAACACCGACAGGCGGTCGGGCTGCAGGCGGATCACTTCTTCCACGGTGCGGGCAAAGCCTTCCGGGGTTTGCTTGGGCAGGCCGTAGATCAGGTCGAGGTTGACCGAGCGAAACTGCAGCGTGCGCGCAGCCTCGATCAGGGTACGGGTCTGTTCCAGGCTCTGCAGGCGGTTGATCGCGCGCTGCACGGCCGGGTCGAGGTCCTGTACACCCAGGCTGACGCGGTTGAAGCCCAGTTCGCGAAGCAGGCCCATGGTCGACCAGTCGGCTTCGCGAGGATCGATCTCGATGCCGTAGTCGCCGGAATCGTCGTCCAGCAGGTGGAAGTGCTGGCGCAGGGTGGCCATCAGCTGGCGCAGTTCCACATGGCTGAGGAAGGTCGGTGTGCCGCCGCCAAAATGCAACTGTTCAACACGTTGTTTAGGGTCCAGGTGGCAGGCGACCAGCTGGATTTCCTGCTCCAGGCGCTGCAGGTAGGGCGCAGCGCGGGCGCGGTCTTTGGTGATGACCTTGTTGCAGGCGCAGTAGTAGCAGATGTTGGCGCAGAACGGCACATGCACGTACAGCGACAGCGGGCGCACGGCCCGTCGGCTCTCGCGCAGGGCGTTGAGCAGGTCGAACGAACCCACCTCGCTGTGCAGTTGCACGGCGGTTGGGTAAGAGGTGTAGCGTGGCCCGGCGAGATCGTAGCGGCGGATCAGGTCGGTATCCCAACGGAGGTCGTCGAGCATGAGGGTAGTCCCCGGAAAGAGCAGCAGTGCACCGGAGTCTATGGCCGTCTGTAGGAAACTGTGTTGATTTGTATCAAGGGCATTGGGGCTGCTTTGCAGCCCCCGTCAATGGCCCATCAGCCAGTGCTGGTGTGGGCCCGGCAGGGTCCAGATACCGAATAGCATCACCAGCACACCGCCTGCCACTCGCACGCTGCGTCGCCGCAACAGGGCGTTCATCCGTTCGGCAGCCAGCCCGGTTGCCAGCAACACCGGCCAGGTGCCCACCCCGAACGCCAGCATCAACCCGGCGCTGTAGCCGGCATTGCCCTGGCTGGCCGCCCACAGCAGGGTGCTGTACACCAGCCCGCACGGCAGCCAGCCCCAGAGGGCGCCCAGCAGCAATGCCCGAGGGAGGCTGGACACTGGCAGCAATCGCGACGCCACCGGCTGGATATGCCGCCACAGCCCGCGGCCCAGTGCCTCGATACGGGTCAGCCCGCTCCACCAGCCGGCCAGGTACAGGCCCATGGCAATCAGCAGCAGTGCCGCGACCACCCGCAGCGCCAGCGCTGCCGGGCTGCTGGCCACGGCCCAGCCGGCCAGGCCCAGCAACAGGCCGGCGCAGGCATAGCTGAAAATGCGCCCCAGGTTGTACGCCAGCAACAGGCGCAGGCGCTTGCCGCGTTGTTCGGGGGGGATGGCCAAGGTTAGTGCGCCCATCAGGCCACCGCACATGCCCAGGCAGTGACCGCCCCCTAGCAGGCCAAGGACCAGTGCCGAGCCCAGCAGCGCAAGCAGGTCAGGCACGGGGTGGTGGTTCCTTGTCGGTGTCGGCTGCGGCATCGTCAGGCTTCACTGCCGCCTGGTGGCGCGGGTCCTGATCGTCGAACAGGATGCTGTGGGCGGGGCCTTCAAGGTCGTCGTACTGACCGCTGTCTACCGCCCAGAAGAAGATGTACACGGCCACGCCGACCAGCAGCAGGGCTGCCGGGATCATGACATAGAGGGCGGGCATGGCGACTTCCTCCCGGGTAAAGGGGCTTCGTGGGGCAGCGGGCCCGAGGCCACGGGCATTCGGGTCAGGCGCAGGGCGTTGAGCACCACGATCAGCGAGCTGACCGACATGCCGATGGCGGCCCACACCGGCGTGATCCAGCCGAGCGCGGCGAACGGCAACATCAGGCCATTATACAGGGTCGCCCACAGCAGGTTCTCGAGGATGTTGCGGCGGGTGCGGCGGGCCAGCTCGAACGCCTGCACCAGCGCTTGCAGGCGGTTGGACAGCAAGACGGCGTCGGCACTGGTCTTGGCCAGGTCGGTGGCGCTGCCCATGGCGATGCTGATATCGGCGGCGGCCAGTACCGGTACATCGTTGACCCCGTCGCCGAGCATCAGCACCTTGCGCCCGTCAGCCTGCAGGGCTTTCAGGCGGTCCAGTTTGTCATCCGGGCGCAGGCCGCCAATGGCCTGGTCGATACCCAGCTGCGCGGCCACTTCGGCAACCATCGGCGAGCTGTCGCCCGACAGCAGCAGGGTGTGCCAGCCCCGCGCCTTGCAGGCAGCGAGCAGGGCCGGGGCATCGTCGCGCAGGCGGTCATCCAGGCCGAACCAGGCCAGTGGCCCCTGGCGGTCGCCCAGCAGCAGCCACTGGCCGCGCGGCTCGGGTACAGCGGGGATTTCCGCACCACTCAAGGCGCAGACGAAGGTAGCCTGACCAATGCGCAGGCGCTGGCCGTCGACCACCCCCTCCAGGCCCAGGCCGGGTACGCTCTGTACGTCATCGGCAGGTGTGGCGGTACGACCAAAGGCGCGAGCGATGGGGTGTTCAGAGCGGTTTTCCAGCGCCGCGGCCAGGGCCAGGCAGCGGTCGGCGGCCTGGCTGCCGAGCGGGCGGATGCTGCGCAAGGTCAGGCGGCCCTCGGTCAGTGTGCCGGTCTTGTCGAAGATCACCGTGTCGATCTGGTTCAGGCCTTCCAGCACGTGGCCGCGGGTCACCAGCAGGCCAAGCTTGTGCAGGGTTCCGGTGGCGGCGGTCAGTGCGGTTGGCGTAGCCAAAGACAGGGCACAAGGGCAGGTGGCCACGAGCATGGCCAGTACGATCCAGAACGCCCGTGTCGGGTCCAGGTGCCACCACCACAGGCCGATGGCAACGGCGGCCAGCAGCGAGAACAGCAGGAACCACTGCGAGGCGCGGTCGGCGATTTCCGCCAGGCGCGGTTTTTCGGTCTGGGCGCGTTCCAGCAGGCGGACGATGGCCGACAAGCGTGAGTCATGGCCGAGGGCTTCCACTTCCACATTCAGCGCGCTTTCAACGTTCAGCGTACCGCCAGTGACCCGCTCACCCACCCGGCGTGGTTGCGGCAGATACTCGCCGGTCAGCAGCGATTCGTCGACGCTGGAGCGGCCCTCGACGATGCGCCCGTCGGCAGGGATGACCGCGCCGGGCAGCACCTGCACGGTGTCGCCGCACTGTAACTCGCTGAGCAGGATGCGTTCGCTGCGCCCGATGGCGTCCAGGCGCAGGCATGAGGCTGGCAGCAGGTTGACCAGCTGTGCAGTGGCCGCCGCTGTGCGCTCGCGGGCGCGGCGCTCCAGGTAGCGGCCGGTCAGCAGGAACAGGGCGAACATGCCCACCGTGTCGAAATAAAGCTCGCCGCTGCCAGTGATGGCTGTCCAGATGCCGGCACCGAACGCCAGGCCAATGGCCAGCGACACCGAAACGTCCATGGTCAGGTGGCGCGTTCGCAAGTCGCGCGCCGCGCCCTTGAAGAAGGGCGCGCAGCTGTAGAACACGATGGGAATTGTCAGGAACAGCGCCACCCAGCGCAGGATGGCATGCAACTCGGGTGTCAGGTCGATGTTGAATTCCGGCCAAGTGGCCATGGTCGCCATCATCGCCTGGAACCACAGCAGCCCGGCCACGCCCAGGCGGCGTAGGGCGCTGCGGTTTTCCCGGGCCAATTGCTCGGCGGCCTGGTCAGGCTGGTAGGGGTGGGCGGCGTAGCCGATCTGGCGAAGTTCGGCGAGGAGGCGCGACAGCGGTAGCTGCTTGTCATCCCAGTTCAGCAGCAGGCGGTGATTGGACAGGTTCAGGCGCGCTTCGGCGACACCGGGCAGGTTGCGCAGGTGCTTTTCGATCAGCCAGCCGCAGGCGGCGCAGCTGATGCCCTCGACAAGCAAGGTGGTTTCGGCCAGCTCACCCTGGTGGCGGACGAAGGTTTGCTGCACGTCGCTGCGGTCGTACAGGGCCAGTTCGTCCTGTAGTTGTTTGGGCAGGGCTTCGGGGTTGGCGCTGTTGTCGCTGCGGTGTTGGTAGTAATGTTCCAGGCCTCCAGCGACGATCGACTCGGCCACCGCCTGACAGCCGGGGCAGCAGAACTGCCGGGGCTGGCCGAGGACCACGGCGGTGAAGCGGCTGCCGGTGGGGACGGGCAGGGCGCAGTGGTAGCAGGGGGTCGGTTGGGTCATAGGGCAGACACTGCTCAGGCAGATAGGAAACCCTGTGGGAGCGGGCGCGCCCGCGAATGCGTCAGACCTGGAAATACCTTTGCCTGAGCTATCGCATTCGCGGGCGTGCCCGCTCCCACAGGGATTTGCGGTGTTGCTACTGTTGGTGTTCGGCGCCTTGCAGGGCTTCGTCACCCAACTGCAAGGTCACACCATGCGCCACTTTTTCCTCTTCGAACAGGCGCCATACCTGGCCCCCTTCGCTACCCAGCAGTTCGACAAAACGGCGCCCGTCAACCTTGTCTTCCAGCTGCCCCACATAGCGCCCTGCTTCGACCCGGCTCAGCAGCACCTTGCGGTCCTTCTCTGGCTGGGTCGGCGAAATCAGGTTCAGTTCCAGGTTTTGCGGGCCACTGCTACCGGTCAGGCGCAGGTCCACTTCGCCGGTCAGTTCGTCCAGATGCACGCTGGCTTTCAGGCCCAACTGCTGCGCCAGCAGCTCGCGGTCCAGCGAGCGGTTGATGCCCTTGCCGGCCTCGTAGTAGTTGTCGTTCACCAGGTTGTCCGGGTTGTGCACAGCGATGCTGACCATGGTCAGGCTCAGGCACACCGAGGTGGTGAGGATGCCGATGATGATCCAGGGCCAGAGGTGCTTGTACCAGGGGCTGGCGGCGGTGGCGGCAGGCATTGTGCGTTATCTCTCTTAGCGGATCTGTGGGCCGATGAAACGGCTCTTGGCTTCAACCTGGGCGTCGCTGTCGTCGGCGCTCTTGAGGATGAAGGTGATTTCGTTGGTGGTCGATGGCAGCTTCTCGGGGGCAACCGACAGCTGCACGGGAAGGCTGACGATGTCACCAGCGGCCACGCGGATCTCGCGCTGGCCTTCGAGCTTGAGGTCCGGCAGGCCGGCGGCGTCCAGCACGTAGAGGTGATCGCGCTGATCCTTGTTCATTACCTTCAGGCTGTACACGTTCTCGATCCGGCCCTGGGCGTTTTCGCGGTACAACACGCGGTCTTTGCTGACGTCGAAACCGACCAGCGAACGGGTGGCGAAGGCCGTCGCCAACCCGATCATCATCACCAGCAGTACCACGGCATAGCCGATCAGACGGGGGCGCAGCATGTGGGTCTTCTGCCCGGACAGGTTGTGCTCGGTGGTGTAGCTGATCAGCCCTTTGGGGTAGTTCATCTTGTCCATGATGCTGTCGCAGGCATCGATGCAGGCGGCGCAGCCGATGCACTCGATCTGCAGGCCGTCACGGATGTCGATGCCGGTCGGGCAGACCTGCACGCACATGGTGCAGTCGATGCAGTCACCCAGGCCCTGGGCCTTGTAGTCGGTATCTTTCTTGCGCGGGCCGCGGGTTTCGCCACGGCGTGGGTCGTAGGACACGATCAGCGTGTCCTTGTCGAACATCACGCTCTGGAAGCGGGCATAGGGGCACATGTACACGCACACCTGTTCGCGTAGCCAGCCGGCGTTGCCGTAAGTGGCGAGGGTGAAGAAGCCGACCCAGAAGTAGGCCCAGCCATCGGCCTGGCCCGTGAAGAATTCGATCGCCAGTTCACGGATCGGCGAGAAGTAGCCGACAAAGGTCATGCCGGTGACAAAGCCGATCAGCAGCCACAGGCTGTGCTTGGCGAATTTGCGCAGGAACTTGTTGCCGCTCATGGGGGCTTTGTCGAGCTTCATGCGCTGGTTGCGGTCACCCTCGGTGATCTTTTCGCACCACATGAAAATCCAGGTCCACACGCTTTGCGGGCAGGTGTAGCCGCACCACACCCGGCCAGCGAACACCGTGATGAAGAACAGGCCGAAGGCGGCGACGATGAGAATGCCCGAGAGCAGGATGAAGTCCTGCGGCCAGATGGTGGCGCCGAAGATGTAGAACTTGCGCTCGGGCAGGTTCCACCACACGGCCTGGTGCCCCTCCCAGTTCAGCCACACGGTGCCGAAGTACAGCAGGAACAGCACTGCACCGCCGACCATGCGCAGGCGACGGAACAGGCCGGTGAAGGCGCGGGTGTAGATCTTTTCCCGGGAAGCGTAGAGGTCGACGGAATCCTTCCCTTTGTTGGCAGGCGGGGTCACATCATGTACCGGAATTTGCTTGCTCATCATCAAGTCCCACGGCAGTGGAGAAACGCCGCGGCCTGTGCGTGCGGGCCGCAGTCTCGCGCAATCTGCTAGCGCTCTGCGGCCCATGATACGCCGCTGATGGCAGTATGGGTTCGCACTGCGACCTTTAGTCGCGTTGGGTTCGTGGTATGAAACGTGTTATGGCGGGTGTCAATTGATCCAGGTCACTTGCCTGCGAGAAATGCTGTGCCAGTACCGGCCTCTTCGCGGGTAAACCCGCTCCTACAAGGATCCTGTGTAGGAGCGGGTTTACCCGCGAAGAGGCCAGGCCTGCCTTACTCAGCCTTGGCCGGCTCAGCCTGGTGCGACAGGCTGTAGACGTAAGCCGCCAGCAAGTGCACCTTGTCGTTGCCCTGCAGTTGTTCCTGGGCCGGCATCTGCCCCTGGCGGCCATAACGAATGGTCTGCTGCAACTGGGCAAAGCTCGAGCCGTAGATGAACGCCTGCGGGTGGGTCAGGTTCGGAGCGCCCATGGCGGGCGTACCTTTGCCTTCCGGCCCGTGGCAGGCCACGCAGTTGGCTGCGAAGATCTTCTGCCCGTTCTCCACATCGGCCTTCGCACCCTCAGGCAGTGTGCGGCCATCGAGTTTGCTGACCACGAACGCAGCCACATCGGCCACGCCCTGGTCACCGATCACTTCGGCCCAGGCCGGCATCACGCCATGGCGACCGGCCATGATGGTGGTCTTGATGGTTTCCGGCTCGCCGCCCCAGCGCCAGTCATTGTCGGTGAGGTTGGGGAAGCCGAAGGCGCCCTTGGCGTCGGAACCGTGGCACACCGAGCAGTTGGAGGCGAACAGCCGCGCACCCATTTTCAATGCCTGCGGGTCCTTGGCCACTTCTTCGATCGGCATGGCCGCGAACTTGGCGAAGATCGGCCCGAAGCGGGCGTCGGCCTTGGCCATTTCCTTTTCCCATTCATGCACGCCGGTCCAGCCCGGCTGGCCGTTGGAAAACTCGGTCTGCTTGTCGTTATCCAGGTACGAATAGCCCGGCAGGACGCCTTTCCAGTTGCCCAGGCCCGGGTACAGCACCAGGTAACCGAGGGCGAAGACGATGGTGCCGACGAACAGCCAGAACCACCATTGCGGCAGCGGGTTGTCGTATTCCTCGATGCCATCGAAGGCATGCCCGACGGTTTCGTCGGTAACCTCTTCGCGCTGGCCCTTGCGGGTCGACAGCAGCAGCCAGGTCAACGAGAAGATGGTGCCCAGGGTCAGGACGGTAACGTACAGACTCCAGAAGGTTGTCATTGTTGTTTGCTCCCAGAAGCTTTTGCTTGCTCGACGTGCCGGGTGGCCTCGGGGTCATCCGCGAAGGGCAGTTGGGTCGCTTCGTCGAAGTCCTTTTTACGCCGTGGGTTGAACACCCATAGCGCCAGGCCCACGAACGCCACCATCACCACGACGGTGCCCAGGCCGCGAATCATCCCGATATCCATCAGCGTCACCGTTTGCTCTTGATGATGGTGCCAAGACCTTGCAGGTACGCGACGATGGCGTCCATTTCGGTCTTGCCCTTGACCGCGTCACGTGCGCCGGCAATGTCGGCGTCGGTGTACGGGGTGCCGAGTGTGCGCAGCACTTCCATCTTCTTCGCGGTGTCCTTGCCGTCGAGCTTGTTCTCGACCAGCCACGGGTAGGAAGGCATCTTCGATTCCGGTACCACGTTGCGCGGGTTGTACAGGTGCGCTCGGTGCCAGTCATCGGAGTAGCGGCCGCCGACGCGGGCCAGGTCCGGGCCGGTACGCTTGGAGCCCCACAGGAACGGGTGATCCCACACGCTTTCACCGGCTACCGAGTAGTGGCCGTAACGCTCGGTTTCGGCACGGAACGGGCGGATCATCTGCGAGTGGCAGCCCACGCAGCCTTCGCGGATGTAGATATCGCGGCCTTCCACCTCCAGCGCGGTGCGCGGCTTCATGCCCTCGACCGGCTTGTTGGTGACGTCCTGGAAAAACAGCGGGACGATCTGGGTCAGGCCACCGACGCTCACGGCGATGACCATGAAGAAGGCCAGCAGGCCTATGTTCTTCTCGACGGCTTCATGCTTCATCAGTGCGCTCCCACAACGACGATCTTGGCGGCCTCTTCAGCCTGTGCCGGGTTGGCGGCACGTACGGTACGGAACACGTTGTAGGCCATCAGCAGCATGCCGCTGGCGAAGAACGCTCCGCCCAGGGCGCGGACGATGTAGCCGGGGTGGCTGGCCTGCAGGGCTTCGACGAAGGAGTAGGTGAGGGTGCCGTCATCGTTGATGGCGCGCCACATCAGGCCCTGGGTGATGCCGTTGACCCACATCGAGGCGATGTACAGTACGGTACCGATGGTGGCCAGCCAGAAGTGCGCGTTGATCAGGCCGATGCTGTGCATCTGCTCGCGGCCGTAGAGTTTCGGGATCATGTGGTACACGGCGCCGATCGAAATCATTGCCACCCAGCCGAGGGCGCCGGCGTGGACGTGGCCGATGGTCCAGTCGGTGTAGTGCGACAGTGAGTTCACGGTCTTGATGGCCATCATCGGGCCTTCGAAGGTGGACATGCCGTAGAACGCCAGCGACACCACCAGGAAGCGCAGGATCGGGTCGGTGCGCAGTTTGTGCCAGGCGCCCGACAGGGTCATCATGCCGTTGATCATGCCGCCCCAGCTTGGCGCCAGCAGGATGATCGACATTACCATGCCCAGCGACTGCGCCCAGTCAGGCAGGGCGGTGTAGTGCAGGTGATGCGGGCCGGCCCAGATGTACAGGGTGATCAGCGCCCAGAAGTGCACGATCGACAAGCGATACGAGTAGATCGGCCGCTCGGCCTGCTTGGGCACGAAGTAGTACATCATCCCCAGGAAGCCGGTGGTGAGGAAGAAGCCCACGGCGTTGTGGCCGTACCACCACTGGATCATCGCGTCGGTGGCGCCGGAGTAGGCCGAGTACGACTTGAACAGGCTCACCGGCAGCGAGATGTGGTTGACGATGTGCAGCATCGCGGTGACCACGATGAACGCACCGTAGAACCAGTTGCCGACATAGATGTGCTTGGTCTTGCGTTTGACGATAGTGCCGAAGAACACCAGCCCGTAGGTAACCCAGACGATGGCCAGCAGGATCGCCAGCGGCCACTCCAGCTCGGCGTATTCCTTGGTGGTGGTGTAGCCCATCGGCAGGGTGATCAGCGCGCCGACGATCACGGCTTGCCAACCCCAGAAGGTGAAGGCGGCCATGCTGTCGGAGATCAGCCGGGTCTGGCAGGTGCGCTGCACCACGTAGTAGCTGGTGCCGAACAGCGCACAGCCCCCGAAGGCGAAGATCACCAGGTTGGTGTGCAGCGGGCGCAGGCGGCCGAAGCTGGTCCAGGGAAGGTCCAGGTTCAGCTGCGGCCACACCAGCTGCGAGGCGATGAAGACGCCGAGGCCCATGCCAAGGATCCCCCAGACCACCGTCATGATGGCGAACTGGCGGACGACCTTATAGTTATAAGCAGTCGGACTGATTGCTGTGCTCATTCTAAGGTTCCACGGTTTTGATGTTCTTGTTGGTCGAAAAATCGGCGCCAGTATTGATAACCAGCAAGGTTACCGCAACGCAACTTTGGTACGCCGACCCGTGTCCAGACCCGTTCACTGATGTCCCGCAGGGATCGGGTCTGGGCGATTGTACACAAATAAATATTTGTAATGTGTACCGTTTTTCATCTTTTTCTGATCGATCGGTCAAGCTTTTTCTGGGGCGGCGACAGGCCATGCGCCGCGTCTGCATCGGTCCTTTCGGAGCGAAGCCCACTGAGGCAACAAGCTTAGTTGTGTTCGGTGGGGGTGCAAGGGAAGGGGGCGGCGGTGGGGGTATGGTTTGAGGGGGATGGTGGGGCGGGGGTGTAAGGTTTGATGGTTATGGTGGGGCGGATATCGAGCGCCGCGCGGGCGGCGCTCGATCTCACAGGCGGCAAATGCCTTTCGGCGAACTCACTTGGCCGTCACAGCCTCAGCCGAACCATCCTGCGACAGGCTATACACGTAAGCCGCCAGCAGGTGCACCTTGTCATTCCCCTGGATCTCGGCCTGCGCCGGCATTTGCCCCTGGCGACCATAACGAATGGTCTGCTGCAGCTGGGCAAAGCTCGAACCGTAGATAAACGCCTGCGGATGGGTCAGGTTCGGAGCGCCCATGGCGGGCGTACCTTTGCCTTCCGGCCCGTGGCAGGCCACGCAGTTGGCTGCGAAGATCTTCTGCCCGTTCTCCACATCGGCCTTCGCGCCCTCAGGCAGTGTGCGGCCATCGAGTTTGCTGACCACGAACGCAGCCACATCGGCCACGCCCTGGTCACCGATCACTTCGGCCCAGGCCGGCATCACGCCATGGCGACCGCTCATGATGCTGGTCTTGATGGTTTCCGGATCGCCGCCCCAGCGCCAGTCATTGTCGGTGAGGTTGGGGAAGCCGAAGGCGCCCTTGGCGTCGGAACCGTGGCACACCGAGCAGTTGGAGGCAAACAGGCGGCTGCCCATTTTCAGCGCCTGCGGGTCCTTCGCCACTTCTTCTACGGGCATGGCGGCGTATTTGGCGAAGATCGGACCGAACCTGGCATCGGCCTTGTCCATTTCCTTCTGCCATTCATTGGCGCCAGTCCAGCCATTTTCATAGCCCGGCAGGATGCCTTTCCAGTTGCCCAGGCCTGGGTAGAGGATCAGGTAGCCGACCGAGAACGCCAAGGTGCCAACGAACAGCCAGAACCACCACTTGGGCAGCGGGTTGTCGTACTCCTCTATGCCGTCGAAGCTGTGGCCCATGGTCTCGTCGGTGGTGTTGTTGCTCTGGCCCTTGCGCGTGGCGAGCAGCAGCCAGGTCAGGCCAATCAGGCTACCGATGGTCAGTACGCTGATGTACGTACTCCAGAAGGTGGTCATTGCCCGTTACTCCTTTTTGCAGCAGGCTCCTGCCCGGCAGTGGGCAGGCGGTCGTCGACGAAGGGCAGCAGGCGCGCTTCGGCGAAATCACGGTCGCGGCGGCGGTTGAAGACCCACAGGGTGAGGCCGATGAAGGCAATCATCACCACCAGGGTGCCCAGCCCGCGGATCATGCCGATGTCCATTTCCATCGCACTCACCTCTTGTTCTTGATCGCGGTGCCGAGCACCTGCAGGTAGGCGACCAGTGCATCCATCTCGGTCTTGCCTTTGACCGCTTCACGGGCGCCGGCAATGTCGTCGTCGGTGTACGGCACGCCCAGGGTGCGCAGGGTGCGCATCTTGACGTCGGTGTGGCTGTTGTCGACCGGCTGGGCAACCAGCCACGGGTAGGACGGCATCTTCGACTCCGGCACCACGTTGCGCGGGTTGTACAGGTGCGCACGGTGCCAGTCGTCCGAGTAGCGGCCACCGACTCGGGCCAGGTCCGGCCCAGTGCGCTTGGAGCCCCACAGGAACGGGTGGTCCCACACGCTTTCACCGGCCACCGAGTAGTGGCCGTAACGCTCGGTTTCGGCGCGGAACGGGCGGATCATCTGCGAGTGACAGCCCACGCAACCTTCGCGGATGTAGACATCGCGGCCTTCCAGTTGCAGCGCGGTGTAGGGCTTCATGCCTTCGACCGGTTTGTTGGTGACGTCCTGGAAGAACAGCGGGACGATCTGGGTCAGGCCGCCGATGCTGACGGCAAATACCATCAGCAGGGCCATCAGGCCGACGTTTTTCTCGATGACTTCATGTTTCATCAGGCGTTTCTCCTCAAGCCAACTGGGCGTTCGCAGGGGCGACGTCAAGCGCTGGCGAACGCACGGTGCGCCAGGTGTTCCAGGCCATCAGGAACATGCCGCTGAGGAAGATCGCGCCGCCGACGAAGCGCACGACGAAGCCTGGGTGGCTGGCCACCAAGGTTTCCACGAACGAGTAGGTGAGCGTGCCGTCGCTGTTGACCGCGCGCCACATCAGGCCCTGGGCGATGCCGTTGACCCACATCGAGGCGATGTACAGCACGGTACCGATGGTGGCCAGCCAGAAGTGCGCATTGATCAGGCCGAGGCTGTACATGCGTTCTTTGCCGAACACTTTGGGGATGGTGTGGTACAGCGCGCCGATCGAGATCATCGCTACCCAGCCGAGGGCGCCGGCGTGGACGTGGCCGATGGTCCAGTCGGTGTAGTGGGACAGGGCGTTGACCGTCTTGATGGCCATCATCGGGCCTTCGAAGGTGGACATGCCGTAGAACGCCAGTGACACCACCAGGAAGCGAAGGATCGGGTCGCTGCGCAGTTTGTGCCAGGCGCCCGACAGGGTCATCATGCCGTTGATCATGCCGCCCCAGCTTGGCGCCAGCAGGATCAGCGACATCACCATGCCCAGCGACTGCGCCCAATCGGGCAGGGCGGTGTAGTGCAAGTGGTGCGGGCCGGCCCAGATGTACAGGGTGATCAGCGCCCAGAAGTGCACGATCGACAAGCGATACGAATACACCGGCCGTTCGGCCTGCTTGGGCACGTAGTAGTACATCATCCCCAGGAAGCCTGCGGTCAGGAAGAAGCCCACCGCGTTATGGCCGTACCACCATTGCACCATGGCATCGGTGGCGCCAGCGTAGACCGAATAGGATTTGGTCAGGCTGACCGGCAGCTCCAGGTTGTTGACGATGTGCAGCAGTGCCACGGTCAGGATGAAGGCGCCGAAGAACCAGTTGCCGACGTAGATGTGTTTGGTGTTGCGCTTCATCAGCGTGCCAAAGAACACGATGGCGTAGCCCACCCAGACGATGGTGATCAGAATGTCGATCGGCCATTCCAGTTCGGCGTATTCCTTGGAGCTGGTGTAGCCCAGCGGCAGGCTGATGGCCGCCAGCAGGATAACCAGTTGCCAGCCCCAGAACGTGAACGCGGCCAGGCCCGGTGCAAACAGGGTGGTCTGGCAGGTGCGTTGCACCGAATAATAGGAGGTGGCGAACAGTGCGCAGCCGCCGAACGCGAAGATCACCGCATTGGTATGCAGGGGGCGCAGGCGGCCGAAGCTGGTCCAGGGGAGGTCGAAGTTTAGGGACGGCCAGGCGAGCTGGGCGGCGATGAAGACGCCGAGCCCCATCCCGACGATTCCCCACACCACCGTCATGATGGCGAATTGGCGGACCACCTTGTAGTTATAGGCGGTACTGCTGGTTGTGTTCATGTATGGGTTCCCATCCACGGTTATTTGGCAGGCTTTACAGCGAGGCAAGCATGATTAATGGGCAAAGTGCCGGTATTGACGGGGATCAATGGGCGAAGGTCGCAAATGTCCCAGGCTTGCGCTGCGATCCTCCGCGGGTTGCAGGTCAGGATGACTACAAGGGGTGCCTGATTCTGGCCCATGGCGCGGGCGCGCCGATGGACAGCGGGTTCATGGACGAAATGGCGCAAAGGCTTGCGGCTCTTGGGGTAGCGGTAGTGCGCTTCGAGTTCCCGTACATGGCCGAGCGCAGGGTTACCGGTGGCAAGCGGCCGCCGAACCCGCAGAAGGTGTTGCTTGAATGCTGGCGTGAGGTGTACCGGCAAGTGCGACCTTTGGTCGCGGGCAAGCTGGCCGTGGGGGGCAAGTCCATGGGCGGGCGCATGGCGAGCCTGCTGGCCGACGAACTGGGCGCGGATGCGCTGGTGTGCCTGGGCTATCCGTTCTACGCGGTGGGTAAGCCCGAGAAGCCACGGGTAGAGCACCTGGCCGAGTTGAAGACACCGACGTTGATCGTGCAGGGCGAGCGGGATGCGCTGGGTAACCGCGAGGCGGTGGCGGGGTATGCGTTGTCGCCGGCGATCGAGGTGAGCTGGCTAGTGGCGGGGGACCATGACCTGAAGCCGTTGAAGGCTTCGGGGTTCAGCCATGAGCAGCATTTGCAGGCGGCGGCTGAACGCGTTGCTGATTTTCTGAAGGATTAGTGCTGGATTCTTCGCGGGTAAACCCGCACCTACAAGGACCGCACAACATCGAAGGTCGGCTCAGCACCCTGTAGGAGCGGGTTTACCCGCGAAGAGGCCGGAACAGGCCGGCGCTTAGTCGCGGTATTCGCACAGGTAAGCGGTATCCACCTTCACCTGCAGCTGGAACTTGCTGTCAGCCGGCACGTTGAACTTGTCACCGGCGTTGAAGGTTTCCCAGTTGTCGCTACCTGGCAGTTTCACGGTCAGCGCGCCCGATACCACATGCATGATCTCGCGCTTGGCAGTGCCGAATTCGTATTCGCCCGGAGCCATGACGCCGACAGTGGCCGGGCCTTCTTCGCCCGAGAATGCGATCGACTTGACGGTGCCGTTGAAGTACTCGTTGACCTGGAACATGGGCGACTCCTGAAAAGAGGTGCTGAAAAAGGGCTGGCCAGTATGCCCAAGCCCACAGGCGTCGTCATCTGCTTTCAGGGGCCGTTGGCGGGCAGGGTCAACGGTAATAGTCGCGCCGTGTTGCGCGCATCTTCCAGGGCCCTGTGCTGTTGCCCGCAAAAGTGCATGCCGGCCAGTTGCAGGGCGCCGTTCAGGCCGGTGGGGCGCTGCAGGTGGCGGGCCTTGGCAAAGCGTTGCTTGAGGTTGATGTGCGGCAATGTGCGCAGCAGGCTGTCGAGGCTGTACTGCTGCCACTCCTGGTGCAGTTGCTGGCGGTCGTAGTCGCCCCAGCTGACCCAGGCCTGAAGCTGCCCGCGGTGGTGCCCCAGCCAGCGCTCGAAGCTTGCCCACACCTCGCGAAACGGCGCGGCGCTGTCCACGTCGGCCTGGCTGATGTGGGTCAGCTCACGGCAGAACGGGGTCAGCTGCGGCCGCCGCCGTGGCTTTACAAAACGCTGGAAATGGTCGACCTCGCGGCCTTCGCGGGTAACCAGGCTTGCGCCGATTTCAATGACTTCCATCTCTGTAACCGGCCACCCACCATCGTCGGTGGTGGCTTCCAGGTCGATCACCAACCAATGGCCCATACCAGGCTCCCCTGCAGATCCTGCTAGAGCGTAGCCAATGTCCGGGCATACGGCATCCTATGGCATTTTGCCGCCTGCTTTGGCACAAAGAGCAGGCGTCAGTAGTTGTGTCGCCCCTGGAAAACGCCTAGCTTAAGCGCATACAGGCATAAACCGTGATGAGTGTCCGTCTTGACTCCAGCGCCCGGCCTCAAGGCCTTGTCCACCCTGATGCTGCTGGCCGTGTTCTGGTTGGCGGCACCGGTATGGGCTGGCGAGGCGGTTGAAGTGAAGATTGGCGCAGCCCATTTCCCGCCTTACACAGTGCGCCCCGAGCAAGGTGCCGATACCGGTTTGCTGCCGCAGTTGGTCGATGCACTCAACCGGGCGCAGCAGCACTATCACTTCGTTCTGGTGCCTACGTCTATCCAGCGGCGCTTCGGTGATTTCCAGCAGGGCCGCACCGACATGGCGATTTTCGAGAACCCACAATGGGGCTGGGAGCAGATTGCCCATCAGGCCGTGGACATGGGCCTGGAAGATGCCGAAGTGTTCGTCGCCCGCAAGGCAAACGGCAATGATCCGCATTATTTCGATGACCTGCGCGGCAAACGCCTGGCCTTGTTCAACGGCTACCACTACGCGTTTGCCAGCTTCAACGCTGACCCGGACTACCTGCGCAAGACATACAACGCAACCCTGACCTACTCCCACGACAGCAACCTGCTGATGGTGCAGGCCGGCCGCGCCGATATTGCCCTGGTCACGCGTTCCTACCTCAGCGATTTCCTGGCACGCAACCCGGCGAGCAGGGCGCAGCTGGTGCCTTCACAACGCATTGACCAGGTCTATCACCACTACGCCTTGCTGCGCCCGGGGGCGCCTATCGGCGAGCAGTCGTTCGCTGCCCTGCTGCGTGGCTTGCGTGACAGCGGTGAACTGGCGCGCATCTTCGAGCCGTACCGAATCAAAGTGGCTGCACCGCAAGACTAAATTCCCGCGTTGCGGCAACGTTCCCTGCAGTGTGCCTTTTCTTCATTTTCGTGAGTCAAGCCCATGCCGTTCGATGCCGCTTCGCAGCCACAGTCACCGCCACGCTGGCGCAGCCTCAGTGCCGAGGAGGGCGACAGCTGGCTAAGCCTGGCCCTTGAAGGCCGCCCCCTGATCCAGTTGCGACTGGAGGCTGGCGCTTCTCTGCACGTTCACCTTGAGCGCTTTTGCCCCGAGCGCCCCTACCAAGCCTTGTGGGCCGCCTGCTATTGGTTGCTGTCGCGCGATACGGCCTGCCAGCGCCTGACCTGGCACCTGCCCGAAGTGTTGCCGCAGGCGTTGGCCAGTGGCCTGCTGCTGGCCGGTGAACAGCCTGGCCAGTACCTGTGCGAGCGCGCACTGTTCTGGCAACTGCCGCAGCCGTGGCTGGGCGAGTCGGTTGCCGGGGTATATCCGCAGCAGATGCAGATCAGCAACGGCAAGCGCCACCCGCGCCGGGCGCCCAAGCCGCGGGGCGAAGTGTACCGGCGCTTCGATGCGCGCTTGGGCAGTTGGGTATCGCTGCGTACCCTGGAGATCGAGCATGACCTGGAGCGTTTCAACCGCTGGCAGAACAACCCTCGCGTGGAGGCGTTCTGGCAGGAGGGTGGCACGCTGGCGCAGCACCGCGAATACTTGGCCAAGCTCGAAGCCGACCCGCATACGTTGACGTTGATCGGTTGTTTCGATGACGAGCCGTTTGCCTACTTCGAGGCGTACTGGGCCAAGGAGGACCGCATTGCCCCCTTCTACCCGGCCGATGACTACGACCGTGGTATCCATATGCTGGTGGGAGAGGAGAGCCACCGAGGGCCGCACAAGGTGGCCAGCTGGCTATCGGCGTTGGTGCACTACCTTTTCCTGGATGACCCGCGCACCCAGCGGGTGGTGGCCGAGCCGCGCGCCGACAATGGCAAGATGATTGGCTACATGCACGACCAATGTTTCCATTGCGACAAGGAGTTCGACTTTCCACACAAGCGGGCGGCGTTGATGATTCTGGGGCGGGAGCGGTTTTTCGATCGTTGCAAGCTGACGTAGGGGCTAGTGTGGTGTTTCACAAATAACGACCATAACTTGCGGCGTTTTTTGCGCTGCGAGTTATTGGCCGTATTTGCAAAACACCATACTAGCGCTGCAAGCAAAAGCGAGAGCGATCCAGGTTCGCTCTGGCGTTTGCTTGCAGTCATCTTCAGGCCTGGCGACTGGCCGTCTTGCGGCAATGCACCAGCGCATCGCGGATCATGAAGTTGACCAAGGTCGGCGATACGCCCAGTTCCTTGGCAATGTCCTTCTGCGGCACGCCATTAAGGCGGTACATCTCGAAAGCATAGCGGGTGCGCGGCGGCAGTTCGTTCAAGGCCTCCGCGATGTCATTCAGCGCGGCGCGGTTTATGTGGGTGGCTTCGGGCGAGGCGTTCTGCACCACCACGTTCATGCCTTCCTCTTCACTACCGGAGTACTTCAGCTCCATCGCCTGCTTGCGATAGTGGTCGATCGCCAGGTTGCGCACGATCTGGAACAGGTAGCTCAGCTGGGCCTTGAACGATGAGGTGATCTGCGGGGCGGTGCTGAGCCGGAAAAAGGCATCCTGTACCACGTCCTCAGCGCGTGAACGGCAGCCTGTGATACGGGCGGCGATCTTGACCAGGATGCTGCGGTTGTCGACGAAGGCCTGCAGTAATGGTGAATCGCACTTACTTGTGGATAGTTGTTCCGCCATGGAAATCACCTTGTCACAGAGGGGAGAGGAGGCGCCCAAGGTTGGGAAGCTTCCTACGACGTGCGACAAACTATGCAAGATGATAATAATTGTCAAATGCGAAATGTAATTAGTATCTGTGGGTTTCAGTTCTAAAGCGCGGCTGGCTTTGGGGGTATGCCTTATCAACCCTTAAAGCCTGACCTGCCTGCTAATTTCTTCCCCTGCCCATCCGTTCCCCTGTGTACATCCCCGGTCGCCTACGTTGCCCGCCCACGTTAGCGGAGCAGCTGTCAGACCTAACCAGACACTGGCAGGAACACCCAATGACGGACGCCTTCGAACTCCCGCTCTCGCTGGTCCAGGCCCTGGCGCAACGCGCCGCGCAGACCCCGGAAAGGATTGCCCTGCGCTTTCTCGCCGACACACCCGGTGAGCAGGCCGTGCTCAGCTACCGGGACCTCGACCAGCGTGCACGCACCATCGCCGCCGCCTTGCAGGGGCGCGCCAGCTTCGGTGACCGTGCCGTGCTGTTGTTCCCCAGCGGGCCAGATTACGTGGCGGCGTTCTTCGGCTGCCTGTATGCGGGCGTGATCGCGGTGCCGGCCTACCCGCCGGAGTCCGCGCGCCAGCAGCACCAGGAGCGTTTGCTGTCGATCATCGATGACGCCGAGCCGCGACTGCTGCTGACCGTGGCGGCGCTGCGCGACAGCCTGCAGGGCCTGGAAGCCCTGGCGGCGGACAACGCCCCCCAACTGCTGGCAGTGGATGGCTTGGACCCGGCCCTGGCTGCGAACTGGCGTGAACCCGTGCTCAAGGGCGATGACATCGCCTTCCTGCAGTACACCTCCGGTTCCACCGCGCTGCCCAAGGGCGTGCAGGTCAGCCATGGCAACCTGGTGGCCAACGAGCAACTGATCCGCCAAGGCTTTGGCATCGACCTCAACCCCGACGATGTGATCGTCAGCTGGCTACCGCTGTACCATGACATGGGCCTGATCGGCGGCCTGCTGCAGCCGATCTTCAGTGGCGTGCCTTGCGTGCTGATGTCGCCGAGGTACTTCCTGGCCCGGCCGTTGCGCTGGTTGCAGGCCATCAGCGAATACGGTGGCACCATCAGCGGTGGCCCCGACTTCGCTTATCGCCTGTGCAGCGAGCGGGTCAGCGAGGCTTCGCTGGCCGGGCTCGACCTGAGCCGCTGGCGCGTGGCCTATTCCGGCTCCGAGCCTATCCGCCAGGACAGCCTGGCCACCTTTGCCGACAAGTTCCAGGCCTGTGGCTTCGACCCGCAGAGCTTCTTCGCCAGTTATGGCCTGGCCGAAGCCACCCTGTTCGTTAGCGGCAGCCGTCGTGGCCAGGGTATCGCCGCGCTTGAGCTGGATGCCAAAGCCTTCGCCGCCAACCGCGCCGAACCCGGCACTGGCAGCGTGCTGATGAGTTGCGGCTTCCCGCAGCCGGGGCACGCGGTACGCATCGTCGAGCCGCAACAGTTGCAAGTGCTGGGCGACAACCAGGTGGGGGAAATCTGGGCAGGCGGCCCGAGCATCGCCCGGGGCTACTGGCGCAACCCAGAAGCCAGCGCTCGAACCTTCGTCGAAATGGACGGCCAGACCTGGCTGCGTACCGGCGACCTGGGTTTCATTCGTGAGGGCGAGGTGTTCGTTACCGGGCGCCTGAAAGACATGCTGATCGTGCGCGGACAGAACCTGTACCCGCAGGACTTGGAAAAAGCCCTCGAGCGTGAAGTCCAGGTGCTGCGCAAAGGCCGTGTGGCGGTGTTCGCCGTCGAGCACCAGGGCGAGGAGGGCATCGGTGTCGCGGTGGAGATCAGCCGCAACGTGCAAAAGGCACTCAAGCCCCAGGACCTGATCAAGACCCTGCGCCAGGTCGTCGCCGACGCCTGCCGACAGGCCCCGGCCGTGGTCCTGCTGCTGAACCCCGGCGCGCTGCCAAAGACCTCCAGCGGCAAGTTGCAGCGCTCTGCCTGCCGGCTGCGCATGGACGATGGCAGCCTGGACTGCTATGCCCGTTTCCCTGAGGTGAGCGCAGCCGGTATCCGTGCAACCGCTGGCGACGAGCTGCAAGCACGCATCGCCGCTGTGTGGCGCGACATCCTCAAGGTAGAGGCGGTGGCCGCGGACGACCACTTCCTGCTGCTGGGCGGTAACTCCATCGCCGCCACCCAGGCCACAGCGCGCCTGGCCGATGAGTTGGGTATCGACCTGAGCCTGCGTACCCTGTTCGAGGCGCCGGTACTGGCCGACTACAGCAAGGCTGTGGCACAGATCATCGCCGATGGCGCTGCAGCCACCACGGCCATCACCACGCTGGAGCGCGCCCAGGCGTTGCCCCAGTCGCTGGCGCAAAACCGCTTGTGGCTGCTGTGGCAGCTGGAACCGCAATCAGCGGCCTACAACATTCCTGCCGGCTTGCACCTGCGTGGCGAGCTGGATGTCAACGCTCTGCACGTGGCCTTCCAGGCACTGGTGGCGCGCCATGAATCGCTGCGTACCGTGTTCAGCGAAGAGAATGGCCAGGCGCTGCAGCGTATCCTGCCGCAGCAGCCGCTCAGCCTGCACCGCCTGGACCTTGAAGGGCACTCGCCCGAGCAGGTTGCCGCGCAGCGTGAAACCGAGGCCCGCCAGCCGTTCGACCTCACCCAGGGGCCGCTGTTGCGGGTAACCCTGGTGCGCCTGGGGGACGAAGAGCATCAGCTGTGGGTGACCCTGCACCACATCGTTGCCGACGGCTGGTCGCTGAACATCCTGCTCGAAGAATTCGCCAAGCTGTATGCCGCTCGCTGCCAAGGCCTGGAGGCCAACCTGGCGCCGCTGCCGCTGGGTTACGCCGACTACGGCAGCTGGCAGCGGCAATGGCTGGCTGACGGTGAAGCCGAGCGCCAGTTGCAGTACTGGAAGGCACACCTTGGTGGTGAGCTGCCGGCGCTCGACCTGTGCACTGACCACCCGCGCGCCAGCCAGCGCGAACACAGCGCCGCGCGCTTCAGCCTCAAGGTGCCAGTCAGGCTTGGCGAAGCGCTCAAGGGCCTTGCCCACCAGCAGCAGGCCAGCCTGTTCATGGTCCTGCTGGCCGGTTGGCAGGCGCTGCTGCAGCGCTACAGTGGCCAGGCCGATATCCGCGTCGGCGTGCCCAACGCCAACCGCCCGCGCCTGGAAACCCAAGGCATGGTCGGTTTCTTCATCAATACGCAGGTGCTGCGCGCGCGATTCGATGGCCGTCACTCGTTTACCCAGTTGCTGACCCAGGTACGTCAGGCCACCTTGCAAGCCCAGGCTAATCAGGACTTGCCCTTCGAACAGCTTGTCGAAGCCCTGCCCGATGCGCGCGAACAGGGCCTGTTCCAGGTCATGTTCAACCACCAGCAACGCGACCTGTCAGCCCTGCGGCGCCTGCCAGGGCTGTTGGCCGAAGAGCTGGCGTGGCACAGCCGCGAAGCCAAGTTCGACTTGCAGTTGCACAGTGAGGAGGACCATCTGGGCCGCCTGAGCCTGGCCTTCGACTATGCCGCGGAGCTGTTCGAAGCCAGCACCGTCGAACGTCTGGCCCATCACCTGCTGGCGCTGCTGGAACAGGTGTGTGCCGCGCCGCAGCAGGCGCTGGGCGACGTGCAATTGCTGGATGAGCCCGGCCGTGCGCAGCTGCTGGGTTGGGGCCAGGCACCGGCCGCCGCAGCGCAGCACCTGTTGGTCGAACAACTCAATGAGCAGGTACGCCTGACGCCGCAGCGCACCGCCCTGGTTTGGGACGGGGGCAGCCTGGATTACGCCGGGCTGCACCAGCAAGCCAACCGCCTGGCCCACTACCTGCGTGACAAAGGCGTCGGCCCCGATACCTGTGTGGCCATTGCCATCGAGCGCTCACCGCAATTGCTGGTCGGCCTGCTAGCCATTCTCAAGGCCGGCGGTGCCTACGTGCCGCTGGATGTCGATTACCCTGCCGAACGCCTGGCCTACATGCTGGCCGACTGCGACGCCCGTTTGCTACTGAGCCACAGCAGCCTGCTGGGCAAGCTGCCGCAGGTCGACGGTGTCAGCGCCATTGCCCTCGACCAGTTGCACCTGGACAGCTGGCCCAGCCATGCCCCCGGCCTGCACCTGCACGGCGATAACCTGGCCTACGTTATCTATACCTCCGGCTCCACCGGGCAGCCCAAGGGCGTAGGCAATACCCATGCGGCGTTGGCCGAGCGCCTGCAGTGGATGCAGACGACCTATGCGCTGAATGACAGCGACGTGCTGATGCAGAAAGCGCCGATCAGTTTCGACGTCTCGGTGTGGGAATGCTTCTGGCCGCTGGTCACCGGCTGCAAGCTGGTGCTCGCCGGCCCTGGTGAACATCGCGACCCGCAGCGTATCGCTGCCCTGGTGCAGGCTTATGGGGTGACTACGCTGCACTTTGTACCGCCGCTGTTGCAGGTGTTCGTCCAGGAGCCGCAGGCAAGTGCCTGCAGTAGCTTGCGCTGGGTGTTCTCGGGTGGCGAAGCGTTGTCCGCCACGCTGCGTGACCGCGTGCTGCAGGTGCTGCCGCAGGTGCAACTGCACAACCGGTATGGCCCGACTGAAACCGCCATCAACGTCACCCACTGGCACTGTCAGGTGGTGGACGGCGAGCGCTCGCCCATCGGCCGCCCGCTGGGCAATGTGCTGTGTCGCGTGCTGGACGATGAGCTGGAACTGAGCGCCCCCGGTGTGCCGGGCGAACTGTACCTCGGTGGCGCGGGCCTGGCCCGTGGTTACTTGGGCCGCCCCGGCCTCACTGCCGAGCGCTTCGTACCCCAGGCCGACGGCAATGGTCAGCGTCTGTACCGCAGTGGCGATCGCGCCCGCTGGCAGGTTCAGCTGGAGGCCCTGGAATACCTTGGCCGCCTCGACCAGCAGGTCAAGGTGCGCGGTTTCCGCGTCGAGCCCGAGGAAGTGCAGGCCTGCCTGCTGGCACAGGCGGGTGTGGAACAGGCGCTGGTGCTGATACACAAGGACGCCATTGGCGCGCAACTGGTCGGCTATTACAGTGGCAGCGCCCAGCCTGCCGAGGTGCTGGCCGTACTGGCTGAGCAATTGCCAGCCTACATGGTGCCGGCGCAACTCATCCCTTTGGCACAGATGCCATTGGGCCCCAGCGGCAAGGTCGACCGCAAGGCACTGCCTGCCCCAGTGTGGCAGCAGCGTGAGCATGTCGAGCCACGAACCGAGCTGCAACAACAGGTCGCGGCCATCTGGCGCGACGTGTTGAATCTGCCGCGCATTGGCCTGCAGGACGACTTCTTCGCCCTCGGTGGTCACTCGTTGCTGGCTACCCAGATCGTTTCGCGCACCCGCCAGGCCTGCGATGTCGAGCTGCCGCTCAAGGCCCTGTTCGAAGCCAGCGAGCTGGGCGCCTTCTGTGCCGAGATCGCCCGCCTGCGCGCGGCCGGCGAGCGCAACCTGCAAGGTGCAATCACCCGTGTCGACCGCCGTCAGGCAGTGCCGCTGTCGTACTCGCAGCAGCGAATGTGGTTCCTCTGGCAGATGGAGCCGGACAGCCCGGCGTACAACGTCGGCGGCATGGCACGCCTGCGCGGCACCCTGCACGTGGACGCCTTCGAGCGTGCGCTGCAGGCGCTGATCGTGCGCCACGAAACCTTGCGCACCACGTTCCCCAGCATCGACGGCGTGCCGTACCAGTGCGTGGCCGAAGACAGCGGCCTGCATCTGGACTGGCAAGACTTCAGCGCTTTGTCAGACGATGCCTGCCAGCAACGTTTGCAACAACTGGCCGACGACCAGGCGCACCAGCCCTTCGACCTGGAGCGGGGGCCGCTGCTGCGCGCCTGCCTGGTCAAGGCCAACGAGCGCGAGCACTTCTTCGTGCTGACGCTGCATCACATCGTCACCGAAGGCTGGGCCATGGACATCTTCGCCCGCGAACTGGGCGAGCTGTACGAAGCCTTTGTCGATGACCGCGAGTCGCCACTGGCGCCGCTGCCGGTGCAGTACCTGGACTACAGCGTGTGGCAACGGCAATGGCTGGAAAGCGGCGAGGGCGCTCGACAACTGGCCTACTGGAAGCACCGCCTGGGCGACGAGCACCCGGTGCTGGCGTTGCCTGCCGACCGCCCGCGTCCGGCAGTCCAGAGCCACCGTGGCGAGCTGTACCGCTTCGAACTCGATCCGGCACTGGTGGCCCGTGTGCATGCTTTCAATAGCCAGCGCGGCCTGACCCTGTTCATGACCATGACCGCCACCCTGGCCGCCTTGCTGCACCGTTACAGTGGCCAGCGCGACCTGCGTATCGGCGCGCCGGTGGCCAACCGCATCCGCCCGGAAAGCGAAGGCCTGATCGGCGCTTTCCTCAACACCCAGGTGCTGCGCTGCGAGCTGGACGGCCAGATGACCGCCAGCGCGCTGCTGGAGCAGGTTCGCCAGGCTGCCATCGAAGGCCAGTCGCACCAGGACCTGCCGTTCGACCAACTGGTAGAGGCCCTGCAGCCCCCACGCAGCAGTGCCTACAACCCGCTGTTCCAGGTGATGTGCAACGTGCAGCGCTGGGCCTTCCAGCAAAGCCGCACGCTGGCCGGCATGCAGGTGGACTACCTGGTCAACGATGCCAGCGCCACCAAGTTCGACCTGTACCTGGAGGTGACCGACCTGGACGGCCGGCTGGGCTGCTGCCTGACCTACAGTCGCGACCTGTTCGACGCGCCGCGCATCGCGCGCATGGCCGAGCACTGGCAACAACTGCTGGTCGGTTTGCTCGACAACCCGCAACACCGCCTGTGCGAACTGCCAATGCTGAGCAGTGCCGAGCAACAAGTGCTTACAGGCCAGTTGCAGGGCGAACACGATTTCGACCTTGGCCAGACCCTCCATGGTCTGTTCGCCGCCCAGGCCGCGCGCACGCCACAGGCTGGCGCGCTGACCTTCGCCGGCCAGCACTTGACCTACGCCGAGCTCGACCAGCAGGCCAACCGCCTGGCGCGTGCCCTGCGCGAACGGGGTGTCGGCCCGCAGGTGCGCGTGGGCCTGGCGCTGGAGCGCTCGCTGGAAATGGTCGTCGGCCTGCTGGCCATCCTCAAGGCCGGCGGCGCCTATGTACCGCTCGACCCCGAGTACCCGCTCGACCGCCTGCGCTACATGATCGAAGACAGCCGCATCGGCTTGCTGCTCAGCCAGCGTGCGCTGCTGCACACCCTGGGCGAGCTGCCTGAAGGCGTGGCCAGCTGGAGCCTGGAAGACGATGCCGCCAGCCTGGCGGCCTACAGCGATGCACCGCTGGACAACCTCAGCCTGCCGCAGCACCAGGCTTACCTGATCTACACCTCAGGCTCCACCGGCAAACCCAAGGGCGTGGTGGTCAGCCATGGCGAGTTCGCCATGCACTGCCAGGCGGTGATCGCCGCATTCGGCATGCGCAGCGATGATTGCGAGCTGCATTTCTATTCGATCAATTTCGACGCTGCCAGCGAGCGCCTGTGGGTGCCGCTGTTGTGTGGTGCGCGCGTGGTACTGCGCGCCCAGGGTCAGTGGGGCGCCGAGGACATCTGCCAGTTGGTGCGCGAGCAGCAGGTGAGCATTCTGGGCTTCACCCCCAGCTACGGCAGCCAGCTGGCGCAGTATCTGGGCGGGCGGGGCGAACAATTGCCGGTACGCCTGGTGATTACCGGTGGCGAGGCGCTGACCGGCGAGCACTTGCAGCGCATCCGCCAGGCCTTTGCGCCGCAGCAGTGCTTCAATGCCTACGGCCCGACCGAAACCGTGGTCATGCCGCTGGCGTGCCTGGCCCCAGAGGCCTTGCCAGCAGACCTTGGCAGCGTACCGATCGGCCGCGTCATCGGTAGCCGTACGGCCTACATCCTCGACGAGGATCTGGCCTTGTTGCCGCAAGGCGGTATTGGCGAACTGTACGTCGGCGGTGCCGGCCTGGCCCAGGGTTACCACGACCGGCCAGGCCTCACTGCCGAGCGCTTTGTCGCCGACCCGTTCAGTGCCGAAGGCGGGCGCCTGTACCGTACCGGCGACCTGGTACGCCTGGGTACCGATGGCCTGGTGGAGTATGTCGGCCGTGCCGACCAGCAGGTGAAGATCCGCGGCTTCCGCATCGAACTGGGCGAAATCGAGAGCCGCCTGCTAGCGCACGAGGATGTCGACGAGGCCGTCGTGCTGGCGCTGGACTTGCCGGGCGGCAAGCAGCTGGTGGGCTATCTGGTGTGCAGGCAGGCCACCGCCGGTAACGACGTGCAACAACTGCTGCGCGAAGCGGTGAAAGCCGATGCCCGCCAGCACCTGCCCGACTACATGGTGCCTGCGCATCTGGTGCTGCTCGACAGCCTGCCGCTGATGGGCAACGGCAAGCTCGACCGCCATGCGCTGCCGCTGCCGGACCTTGAGCAGGCGCGGCAGCAATACCAGGCCCCTGGCAATGAGGTGGAAGCACAGCTGGCGCAGATCTGGCGCGATGTGCTCAACGTTGCCCGGGTCGGCGTGCAGGACAACTTCTTCGAGCTGGGGGGCGACTCGATCCTGTCGATTCAGGTGGTCAGCCGCGCCCGCCAGGCCGGCTTGCAATTCACCCCGCGCGACCTGTTCCAGCATCAGACCATCCAGACCCTGGCAACTGTGGTTCAGCTCAGCGAAGCCGCGAGCACGGTGGAGCAGGGTCTGCGCCAGGGCCAGGCCGGGTTGACGCCGATCCAGCACTGGTTCTTCGACAGTGACGTGCCACAGCCGCAACACTGGAACCAGACCGTGCTGCTGGAGGTGCGCCAACCCTTGGTTGAGGCCACCCTTGAACAGGCATTGGCTGCGCTGGTGCAACACCATGACAGCCTGCGCCTGCGCTTCAGCGACGCCCAGGGCCGCTGGCAGGCCCAGTACGTGCAGCCTGGCGCCGAGCAACTGCTGTGGAGCGCCACTGTCGCCGATTTCAATGATTGTCAGGCACTCTACACCGACGTGCAGCGCAGCCTGGACCTGCAACAGGGGCCGCTGCTGCGCGCCTTGCTGGTGCGTGACGGGCAGGGCACCCAGCGGTTGCTGCTGGCGATTCATCACCTGGTTGTTGATGGCGTGTCCTGGCGGGTGCTGCTGGAAGACCTGCAGGCGCTGTACCGTGGCCAGCCTCTGCCGGCCAAGACCCACGCCGTCGGCGACTGGGCTGCGCGCCTGGCCAGCTACGCCGACAGCGATTCGCTGCGTGACGAACTGGCCTGGTGGCAAGGCCAGCTGGGCGGTGTGCGTCGCGAATTGCCGTGCGACCATCCGCAGGGCAGCAATTTGCATCGCCACGCTCAAACCCTGGCCATCGGCCTGGACGTGGAGCAAACCCGGCAGCTGTTGCAACTGGCCCCGGCGGCTTACCACACCCAGGTCAACGACCTGCTGTTGACTGCTCTGGCGCGGGCCTTGTGCCGCTGGAGCGGCGATGAAGAAGTGCTGGTGCAGCTCGAAGGCCATGGCCGTGACGGGCTGTTCGAAGACATGGACCTGACCCGCAGCGTCGGCTGGTTCACCAATGCCTACCCACTGAGCCTGCGTCCGCTGCCAGGTGAAGACGACGCGGCGCGGGCCGGTTCGATCAAGCGCATCAAGGAACAACTGCGCCATGTACCGCACAAGGGCCTGGGCTACGGCGTACTGCGCTACCTGGCGGATGCCGCCGGGCGCGAGCAGATGGCGGCCTTGCCGCAGGCGCGCATCACCTTCAACTACCTGGGCCAGTTCGACCAGCAGTTCGACAGTGCGGCCTTGTTCCAGCCCCTGGAGGCCTCGGCCGGGTTGGCGCATGACCTCGATGCGCCGTTGCCCAACTGGTTGAGCGTCGATGGCCAGGTGTATGGCGGTGCTCTGCAACTGCGCTGGACCTTCAGCGCCGAGCGCTACGACCAGCAGACCATCGCGCGTCTGGCTGAGGGCTATCGTCAGGAGCTGCTGGCGCTGGTCGCGCATTGCCTGGCCGATGGCAATGGCAGCTTCACCCCATCGGACTTCCCGCTGGCGCACCTGACTCAGGAGCAGATCGACGCATTGCCGGTCCCGGCCGCGCAGATCGAGGACGTTTACCCGCTGACGCCGATGCAGGAAGGCATGCTGCTGCACACCCTGCTGGAGCCGGGCACTGGCCTGTACTACATGCAGGACCGCTACCGCATCAACAGCGCGCTCGACCCCGAGCGTTTCGCCCAGGCCTGGCAGGCCGTGGTGGCGCGCCACGAAGCGTTGCGCGCCTCGTTCAGCTGGAACAGCGGCGAGGCGATGCTGCAGATCATCCACAAGCCGGGCAACCTGGCGGTGGACTACCAGGACTGGCGCGGCCTGGCCGACGATGCCCAGGAGCAGCGCCTGCAGGCCCTGCACAAGCAGGAGCGCGAGGCCGGCTTTGCCTTGCTCAGCGAGGCACCGTTCCACCTGCGCCTGGTGCGCGTGGCCGAGGAACGCTACTGGTTCATGATGAGCAACCACCACATCCTTATCGATGCCTGGTGCCGCTCGCTGTTGATGAACGATTTCTTCGAGGTCTACCAGGCCCTTGGCGAAGGCCGTCAGGCCCAACTGCCGGTGCCACCGCGTTACCGCGATTACATCGGTTGGCTGCAACGCCAGGGCCTGGACGACGCACGTGCCTGGTGGCAGGCCAACCTGGCCGGCTTCGAACGTGCCACAGCCATCCCGAGCGACCGCCCGCTGCGCCATGACCACGCCGGTAGCGGCATGGTCGTCGGCGATTGTTATACCCGCCTTGAGATGAATGATGGCGTGCGTCTGCGCGAACTGGCCCAGGCCCATCAGCTCACCGTCAACACTTTCGCCCAGGCGGCCTGGGCCCTGGTGCTGTCGCGCTACAGCGGCGACCGCGACGTGGCCTTTGGCGTAACCGTGGCCGGGCGCCCGGTGAGCATGCCGCAGATGCAGCGCACCGTCGGCCTGTTCATCAACAGCGTGGCCCTGCGTGTGCAGTTGCCTGCGGCGAGTGAGCGCTGCAGTGTGCGCCAGTGGCTGCAAGGCCTGCTGCAAAGCAACATGGAGCTGCGCGAGTACGAATACCTGCCGCTGGTGGCGATCCAGGCGTGCAGCGAGCTGCCCAAGGGCCAGCCGCTGTTCGACAGCCTGTTCGTGTTCGAGAATGCGCCGGTTGAAACCGCCGTGCTCAATCACGCCCAGCACCTGAACGCCAGCTCCGACTCGGGCCGTACCCACACCAACTTCCCGCTGACGGCGGTGTGTTACCCGGGTGATGACCTGGGCCTGCACCTGTCGTTCGACCAGCGCTACTTCGACTACCCGACCGTCGAGCGCCTGCTGGCCGAATTCAAGCGCCTGCTGCTGGCGCTGGTACAAGGTTTTGAAGGGGAGGTGAGCGAGCTACCGCTGCTGAGCGCCCAGGAGCAAGGCTTCCTGCTGGAGGACTGCAACCGGACCGAGCGGGTTTATCCGCTGGAGCAGAGCTACATCGCGCAGTTCGAAGCGCAGGTTGTGGCGCATCCACAGCGTACCGTGGCCCGCTGCCTGGAGGCATCCTATGATTACGCCGGGCTGAACCTGGCGGCCAACCGCCTGGGCCATGCGCTGGTGGCTGCCGGCGTCTGCGTGGACCAGCCAGTGGCACTGCTTGCCGAGCGTGGGTTGCCGCTGCTGGGCATGATCGTCGGCAGCTTCAAGGCCGGCGCCGGCTACCTGCCGCTGGACCCGGGCCTGCCGGCGGCGCGCCTGCAAAGCATCATCCAGCTCAGCCGCACGCCAGTGCTGGTGTGCAGCGCGGCCTGCGCCGAGCAGGGGCGGCAGTTGCTCGGTGAGCTGGAGGCTTCGCTGCGGCCGCAACTGCTGGTCTGGGAAGACGTCCAGGCCAACCCGATCGCAAGCCACAACCCGGGCATCCACAGTGGCCCGGACAACCTCGCCTACGTGATCTACACCTCAGGCTCGACCGGCCTGCCGAAAGGGGTGATGGTCGAGCAGCGCGGCATGCTCAACAACCAGCTGAGCAAGGTGCCTTACCTGGCGCTCAGCGAGCAGGACGTGATTGCCCAGACCGCCTCGCAAAGCTTCGACATCTCGGTCTGGCAGTTCCTGGCTGCGCCGCTGTTCGGCGCCAAGGTAGAGATCGTGCCTAATGTCATCGCCCATGACCCGCAGGGCCTGCTGGCGCACGTGCAGGCCACCGGCATCACCGTGCTGGAGAGCGTGCCGTCCCTGATCCAGGGCATGCTGGCCAGCGACCACCAGGCCCTCGACGGCCTGCGCTGGATGCTGCCGACCGGCGAGGTCATGCCACCGGAGCTGGCGGCGCAGTGGCTGCAGCGCTACCCGCAGATCGGCCTGGTCAATGCCTATGGCCCGGCGGAGTGCTCGGATGACGTGGCGTTCTTCCGCGTCGATGCCGCCTCGACCCAAGGCAGCTACCTGCCAATCGGCACGCCAACCGATAACAACCGCCTGTACCTGTTCGGCGAGGACCAGGCGCTGGTGCCGCTGGGGGCGGTGGGCGAGTTGTGCGTGGCGGGTGCGGGTGTAGGCCGTGGCTACGTCGGTGACCCGGTGCGCACGGCACTGGCGTTCATTCCTCACCCTTACGGGGCACCGGGAGAGCGCCTGTACCGTACCGGTGACCTCGCACGGCAGCGCCTGGACGGTGTGCTGGAGTACGTCGGGCGCATCGACCATCAGGTGAAGATTCGCGGCTATCGCATCGAGCTGGGCGAAATCGAGGCCCGGCTGCATGAGCAGGCGGAAATTCGCGATGCTGCTGTGGCGGTGCAGGAGGGAGTGAACGGCAAGCATCTGGTTGGCTACCTGGTGGCGCACCAGGGCGTCAGTGCCGATGCCGCGTTGCTGGAGCAGGTCAAGCAACGACTGCGTGCCGAGTTGCCGGAGTACATGGTGCCCTTGCACTGGGGCTGGTTCGACAGCTTGCCGCACAACGCCAACGGCAAGCTCGACCGCAAGGCCCTGCCAGCCATCGACATCGGCGGTCAGTACAGTCAGGCCTATCTGGCGCCACGCAACGAATTGGAGGACGTGTTGGCGGGTATTTGGGCCGATGTGCTCAAAGCCGAGCGGGTGGGAGTGCACGACAACTTCTTCGAGCTGGGCGGGCATTCATTGCTGGCCACGCAGATCGCTTCGCGGGTGCAGAAGCAGCTACAGCTGAACGTGCCGCTGCGGGCGATGTTCGAGTGCAGCACGGTGGAGGCGTTGGCCGAGTATGTACAGGGGCTGCAGGGCAGTGCGCTGGATGATGACAAGGTCGACCGGCTCAGTGACCTGATGGCGGAACTGGAGGGGCTGTGATGGGCAGGGGCGCTTGGCGCCCCTTTCATTGGTCGGGTTGCGCACACTGCGGCTGAGTCGTTCATCCGGATTTGCAGATCAATCAGGCAGTCGCTCGTTGCTGGCTATTTTCGTGAAGAGGCCCTCAAAGCTAGGGCTAATAATCGCCAAACGGTTCCCTTAGAACCCACTGGTCAACAATTGGCCGTCGTACTCGAATATTAGTAAATGCATGTTCTTCAATTAAATAACTTTCCCTGGTTGCCTCATTTTTCCCATCCCATATTTTTTTGATCTTGCCCGCAGCCACAAGCACATCGAAATCCTTGATGTACACACCAAATACACGAGCTTCACCTTTGTGAAGCTTGGCGGCTGCATTCGCATAGCGCTCGGCCACGCCATAGTTGCGTGTAAAATAAAACCCCTGCCCATGATCAACAATTTGATGTCGCTGGGGCTGAACGCCAGACTCTAAAGACCACGTAGAGCTCCTGATGCCACCATGATATCCTGCAAATACATAATCTGGCGGAAGATTGTTTGAGGTATGTGCAGGCGCGTGGACCGGTTCTAACATTGTCATCCGCACCTCGAGACGGTGATACTTACCTTCCCCTTTTAAGAGCGCCCCATGCCAATCTGGTATGGGGGCGCGACCTGAGAATGCCGAAGATAACCTTCGCCAAAAACGGAAATGCCCACTTGGATCCTGCCAGTTTATTGGGTCTCCCTGGCAATAACCATATGCATTCAGACCACCGCGCTTGAACGGGCTGAAACTGTCAGGCGAGTTGAAACGCATGAGCCCAGGGCTAAATGCCCGTAAACCGTTACCCAGCAAAAAATTACCAGTCATCGGGTCCGGTCGCTCACCGTTAAAACCCAGCAGGCCCGATGAGTTCGGGTGATACCCATAAGGTGAGTAAATGGATGTGTTAGCGGCCGACATTTCGCTCGCCTCATCAATAGGATTCATGTAAGTAGGCACCATGATGTTTTTCTCGGCGTGGCTTTGCGGTCGACTTTGACAGTGTTCGTTAAAATGCGCTACTGATAAAAATAACAGGTTGTGTGGAAGGGGGCTGAAGCGGCCCTGTGTTTCTGGCTGACTTCACTTCCGTCGCGGTTTTAATCTGGGTGCTTTGCTGAATCCAGGATTTAATTTTTAGGATTTCCCCTAGGTCGATGCATTAATAAAGGCTTCATCCAGCGATTTGGCGTGGTGGCGTTCCATGAACTGTCCACCACTGTCAAACGCTTCCAGTCGCTTGTTTGCGAGCATATAAAATCGCTGGCAGTTTTTCGTGATTTCCTCTGTGTAATGAGAAGCTATCAGCACGCTCGCACCTTCCGCGCACGCGCTTTTTATACCGAGCCATATATAATGTCGAAATTCAGGGTCTACGCCAGCCGTTGGCTCATCAAGAATGATCAAGTCACTGTTTAAAAGCAACAAGGTCAGCGTGAAGTAGCTGCGAATTTCACCGTAGCTGCAATTGGCGGCTTTTTTCTTGGCGATTTCTGCATATCGCCTGGACAGTGACGGGGACCATTTGGCTAGTTTCGAGAGAATCTCTGTGTGATCTGGGGAAGCGTTGGGGGTTAGGCTGGTGATAAGCTTGCCCGCTTCGTTCATACGCAGTAACGGGGGCGGTGTAAGGATTTGGGTCAAATAGGCCTGACGCCTGGATAAATTGGAAATGGCACCTTTTGCCGGTTTTTTTATTTTGCAGATGAGGTCGAAAAGGGTTGTCTTTCCGGCCCCGTTGTTGCCCAGAATGCCGACCAGTTCCCCCGCTTTTATAGTGAGTTCAATGTCGTTCAGCAGCGGGTTTCCGCTGTATCCGAAGTGAAGGTTGTTTATAGTTAAAATGTCCATCAGTATCGGCTCCATATGGGTTGGATTCTGAAATACCTTCCGGTCAGGTATGTCGAGGCTGCAGAGGCCGAAAGTGCAATCAGGAAACTGTTGAGAAGGGGCATTTCGCCATGGAAGATCTGCGCGCTTAGAAAGAGCGGGTTGATCAGCGTTAGCGCATGCGAAGCATCGTGCCCCAGCGTGGCGCCGGTGTATCCGGAGACCAGCATGAGAAATGACATGAGTGAGAAAAGTGTGCTGGCTGTGCTGAATTTTATCGGCAGCGCGGCGATTCCCAGGCCGATACAGGTGAACATGAGGTAGCTGGTGTAAAAGCATGCCATCAGATAGAGATATTCAGGAAGTGAGTAGTGACCTCGTAAGGGTTTGGTCAAGAGGTAGAATAGTGTGGCGTAAAGCGAGCTCAATAAAAAATAACTGAGTGTGTGGGCAGTCAGGAATAGCTTGATTGCGCTGTGTTGGTAGATGAAGGACCGCGTGAAGCCACTTTCCCTCCTGCCGATGAGGTAGAAGCTGAATCCAAAGAACGCGAGGGTGGCAGAGATGTATGAGTAGAACCAGGCGGCTGAAGCGGTATAGGTCGAGGCTGCATGCGTTGGCTGGGTGATGATGAAGAGTATGCAAGGGGCCAGCGCTGACCAAAGAAGCGATGTGGGCTCCCTCAAGTGCTCAGTGGTCAAGATTTTTGTGATTGTCGTGATTTTTTTTGCGCTGCGTATAAAGTGGTTTGAAGTTAAATTCATGGGAATGGGACCATTTTGGAATTCTGGCTGCTGATGATTTCGTTGTAGAAAGGTGCGGAATAAGTGTTTTCGAGGTTGAAGTGTCTTGCGTTGTTCATGTGGAGAAAAAGATTGGGAGAGAAATATTTGCAGAGGTAAAGATTTGACTGTTTGTAAGGGGTGGAGGAGAGGTATAAGTACCCATTAAGTTGTAGCGCTCTTAGAGTCTTTAATAAATTTTGAATTGTTAGCTTTTTCGATAATGTAAGCTCATGGTTGTGTTGGGTGAATTTGACTTCGCTGGATATTTCTTTGAAAGTTTCATAGCTGTTGCAACTCAGGAAGTGCTTGAGGTAGGGGTCTTGGAGGGGGTTTTTTAGTTCGTGTTCGCTGTCGACTGATTGCATGAATCTCAATGTTTGCCATAATTCAACTATCGACTTTTCTAATGCAATTCTTGAAGTGGCGGCATAAGCCATTCCTGCACAATATTTGACTTTGGCGTTAATGTCTTGACTGCCGTAGCATAAAAGGATGCAACTTCCTGGGAAACGTTGATCGGTGAGATTAAGGATGCAAAGTTCGCCAGATTTTTTCAGTTCTTGGAAAAGTGCTAGGCTTGCGCTCGCTGTCAGTGTAAGGCAGGCATCATCGAATTCAATTTCTGCAGTACAGGTTTTTGTAAGCCAGAATCGAAGTAGGAACTGTCGTTCCAAATTTTCTCTGATTGCGCCTAGTACTGCATTGTTGATCGTAATGTGTGCGCTGCAACCGCATGTGTCTCTAATAGGATAAAAACCGTTGTCGGTTGAGTTTTTACACTCTGAAATGGAAAGGCAGGCGGTGGGTACCTTGCAAGATGTGAAATCTGTGACTCTGTATACAGTGGTTCGGTCAAAGCAGTGTGATTGCAATGATGATTTCTCGCTTGAAATTAAAGTTTGAGAAAATGCCTTGGTGAATGCTTGGCACTCTTCAGTGGTCAGCCCGTCACCTAGTCTGCACGTGTCATGCACAGGGATGTCCAAGTAGAAATGCTTGCGTTCAAAATGTTCGCCTAGGGCGCTGTCAGTTATGTCTGACGACCAGCCGCTACTCGAACCATAGGTGCGCCAGCGGCTGCCGCACTCAACGCTGTGTGGTAAATGATTTACTGCGCTGGGTCTAAGTAGCAAAAAGTCCGTAAATGTCGGGTGATGTATCTCGTTATAAAAATTCATGAGCTCAACCTATTAACTGGATGCACACGGGTAAGAATAGAGACGGGTTAAGGTTCAAGTTTTTTGTTACTTGGTGGTCGGTATAGCCTGACCAGGGTCTGCTGTTTAGTTGGAGTTCTTTGCATCGTAAATCGGTAATCATGTACATCGAGCCGGCCTCCATCAGGCTCAAGCGGTAGCCTCGATATCGATATTTGAACAGTGCTTTGGGTAAGTATATTGAATATATAAGGGCCAGGGACGGTGAGCCTATATCAATACTTTCTGGAATGATTGCCTCGGTCAGCTGGTGGATGTCAATTGATGGGGTGTGAGCCTCCAGTGATCTCGATGATGGAAGTAAGTGCAGTGCGTCACTTTCAGTTGGCCATTGCTCAATCTTGTTGTTGAGATTGATGCAAAATACTTCTATTGGATAAAGTGCTCCGCCGCTTGGGTAGCCTCTTTTGTAGGTGGTAGGGCTTTTAGTTAAGAGCGGTGCAAGCAATGCTTGGACTATATCAAAGTGAAGAGGGCGTGCTTCAAATCGTTCGCATGAACTATTTCTTCGTAGCGGGTGTGGGCTCGCCAGAGGTGTAAGAGTCGGTTCTTTGTTTTTGCTTGGGGCTACAATGGTATTGAGTTTTAGTTCGTTTCCGGTAAGTTTTTCGAGGTCTTTTGGTGGTATTTGGTGCAGGGCGCTCAAGTGTTGAGTTGCTTTGTGTATCGTATAGTTGCCTTTGGCATGGAAAGCCAATGTCTCATCCATGACCTCAGGCGATAGAAATTTTAAGTACTCATCATGGCTTATGTTCATTATTTAACTCCTCTGCATTGACACAATGGCCAGTGGACGCTGGGGTCCTCGGTGGTGACTCCAGTCTCCAGGTTGATTGTTCTGGATAATAGAACTTGATCTTGAGTGGTTTTCGATTTTGGGGCTTTAGTGAGTTTGCTTATAAATGAAACAATGGTGCCTATAATCAAGGATTTTTGGAGCTCATCAACGTGTATCTTGGGTAAATCCAGTTTGCTGCTGCAGCAAAAAGACCAGATTTTGCACCAGTGGTGCTGGCTTGCTCTCAGCTTTTCGTAGTGAGTAATGCGGTCAAGTGTGCAAAATGCACACGGGTTTCCAATCGCGGGGATATGCATTTCCGTTAAGTGGAAGTGATTGCCACTGATAAAGCCAACGGTGGCTCCGCAGTGAGGGTTCGATACCAATAGATTTAAATAATTGGCTTTTAGTGAGTGCGGGCTAAGTTTAGTGCAGGCGAATACGAATAGCGTTGGCTTACGGGTCGTATGGGGTGTATATTCTGAATATTGCCTTATTTCTAAAGATCCGCTGTGTTTGCTTTCTAGAAGATTCTTTGTTTCGTCTGAAATTTCTAAGTCGTGGTAGATGAGGGTGTGCTGGAAGAACGGTGGGTCAGTGGGTTCTCCTATAATGGATAGACTTTTTAAGAAGTTCATAGCGCTGGAAGGCTGAAGATGAACTTTTCGTAGAATTTTTTCAAGCGCGTGGTGCTGAATATATTTGGATTGACTCTCCTCAATAAGTTGTAATGCCCTTATTATTTTAGGTTCGGTGATCCTGGTGAAGCCGCTGGATGAAAAAACCATAGGATCACTGTCGAAATTCAGTATTTCGTAGTTGTAAACTCTGAGTGTTTTCATTTGGCACCTCGAAAAGGTGCGGGCGCCCGCGCAAGAACTCGTGTGCGCCCGCTTTTTGTTACAGGGTTACCGGGTCGTTGTTAATGCCGTTATTTCCACCACTGCCGCCAGAGCCGCCGCTGCCTCCCTTGCAGCCACCTCCGCCTCCGCAACCACCACTACCACCACAACCACCGGCGCTGCCAGACCCTCCGAAGAACTCCGCTTCCATATCGCAATGTGTATCGGAAGCCAATTCCATGACGCTAATACCATATTGATTTTCCATAGGTGTCTCCTTGTTTTTGTTGTGGCCCGACATGTGCGGGCATCAGGAGGTTTAGGCGTTAGATTCTTCAACGTCAATCTTTCGGTGGAGGGTAAGTGGCTTGGAATGGTATTGGAGTTTTTGGTTTAAAGCCGTTTTCGTGGGAAAGTTCTTCAGAAGGGTCTTACTTTGATCTGATAATGGTTTTTAGTTTTCAGTGCTTCTTATATTTATGTAAGAAGCTTCTGATTCTGGCGTGCGAAAGCTCTGTGGTGAGCGTGTGAGTGTTCTTTGTTATGCGCGGTGTGAAGTTTTAATAAGGGGCGCGAGCATGCTGATGTTTGACATCAGCATGCTCCGAAGAATTGTTTCTAGATATTTTGAGTTGCAGGGTTAGACCTGCGTGGGGATAGATTTGCCGGGTCGTGAGATTGATTTCGGGAGATTTACTGCTTGCGAAAGAACGGCCTGCGTCCAATCACCAATGTGTCTCCACCCCCGATCAGCGTAGGAGCGGGTTTACCCGCGAATACAGTGGCGGCGGCAACGGTGAACGGCTGGTGGAAATTGGCCAGCAGGTCCGGCCCTTTCGCGGGTAAACCCGCTCCTACGGCCGACCGCGCAGGCCTTGCGATCACGGGCCTGGCGCAAAACCCAGCCGTTAGCGCGAGCCCCGTAGGAGCGGGTTCACCCGCGAACACCGGCGTAGCCGGTGCCATGCCCCACGTCGCCTGCTTCACGGCGCTCGATCTGTGCCCCACCACATGCACTAGCGCTTGCCCAGAATCTTCCCAAGCATCTCCGGCCGTGGTGCCCCTTGCTGGCTTTGCAGGTTGCCTTGCTCATCCTGATAGAAAATGGCCGGAGTCGCCTGCAACCCCATCTCTTCCATCAACGCCATGTTCGCCGCCAGCTTCTGTTGCACAGCCTCTGGCACCTGCTCGAGTGCCTTCAGCGTGCTGGCCTTGCCGGCCTTTTCATGCTGCTGCAGGGCCTTGACCGGGTCTTTCGCCGCCAGCAGCGCCGCCGACTTGCCCGGGCTGTCCTCGCGGATGATGCCGACCATGATATGGCGCAACTGCACCTTGCCCGACTCCACCCAGGGCCGCGCCTGTTCCCAGAACATGTTGCAGTACGGGCAGTTCGGGTCGCTGAACAGGTACACCTTGCGCGGCGCATCGGCCTTGCCGTCGGCGATCCACGCGGTTTTTTCCATTTTCGCCCAGATTTCCTTGCTCATCGGCGCGTATACCAGCTTTTGCAGCGGCTCGGCGCTCAGGTCCTTGCCCTGTTCGTCGAACAGGCTGCCGACCAGCACGTGCTTGCCGTCGGGGGTCAGGTACAGGGCCAGGGCGTTGTTCTGGTACTCGGCGGCATAACCGCGCAGGCCGTTGGGCGCATCGAAGCTGCCCTTGATCACGGCGCCCTTGGCTTGCAGCTGCTGAACCGCCTTGGGCAGTTCTTCGGCTTGCAGGGCAGGGGTGGCCAGCAGGGTCAGGGACAGGGGCAGCAGTGCAGTCAATCGCATGTCAGTTTCCTTGTGCGGCAGGGGCGGGCGCAATGGCCCGGTCGAAAGGTTCCAGGGCGTGGCGCAGGCTGGCCCGGGACAGTTCGCCCAGGTGGCTGCCAACCAGCCGCCCGTTGGCGTCGTAGAACAGGGTGGTGGGCAAGGCCATGGAGCCGACGCGCTGGGCCAGCAGGCCGGTGCCGTCGAACAGCACGTGGGTCAGGCTCAGGCCGGTGGTGGCGAGGAAGGTGCTGACGTTTTCCGGGGTCTCGCCCTGGTTCACGAACAGGAAGGTCACGTGCGGGTAATCGCTTTGTGCCTGTTGCAGCACTGGCATCTCACGCCGACACGGTGGGCACCAGGTGGCCCAGATGTTGATGACCAGCGGCTTGCCGCGGTAGCTGTGCAATGCCACGGCCTGGCCGCCGGCGTTGTTCAGGCTCAGTTCGGGCAGCTCGGTGCCTTTGCTGTACAGGTGGCCGCCGAGGCTGGCCAGGCCCCAGAACAGTGCCCCGCTGAACAGCGCCCAGCCTAGCGGGCGGCGCAGGCCGGGGTGGCGCCAGCCCTGCCAGAGGGCTCCGAGCACGATGCCGGCAAGGCCCGACCAGAACAGGAAGCCGCCGTCACGGATGTCGATGATTTGCAGCGGGTCGTCCTGATACATCGGCCAGTAGGCCAGCACGAAGCCGGCGCGGGCACACAGCAGGCCGATCAGGAACAGGTTGAACAGCGCCGATTCCGGGCTCTCGCCGCCACGTCGGGCGACCCACCAGCCGACCACGCTGGCGATCACCAGGGCGGTGAGCATCAGCAGATGGTTGAGGGCCATGGTCAGTGGCCCGAGTGTTACGGTCAGCATCAGCCTTGGCTCCTGGTCTGGCCCCAGTGTTGCTGGAACGCTGCTGCGTCCACCTCACCGGTGATGCGCCGCGCGCGGCGTTCTTCACCTTCCGGGCCGATCCAGATGATGCTGGGCGGGCCGGGTACCTGGTAGCGCTGCAGCAGGGCTTTGCTGGCCGGGCTGTCGGCCGTCACGTCCAGGCGCAGCAGGTGTACGCCGGCCAGGCCGGCCTGTACGTCGCTGCGTGCGAATACCTGTTTTTCCATGACTTTGCACGACACGCACCAGTCGGCATAGTAGTCGAGCATCACCCACTGGCCGCGGGCTTTGGCCGCATCCAGCTCACGTTGCAGGTCTTCGGGGCGGCTGACGGTGACGAAGCGGTCTTCGGCGTGTTGGCTTGGGGCTGTCGCGGCGACGCCACCGGCGAACGGGCGTAGTGGCTGCCAGAGGTCGTCGCCGCCTGCTGCCGCACCGACCAGCAACAAGCCACCCCACAGCGCGCCGAGCAACGGCACTGCACGCAATGCCGGCAGCCGTTGCAGGGCCGGCCAGGCGGCCCAGGCCAGGGCGATCAGCCAGGCGCCGCTCAGTGCCAGCAGCAAGGTCGCAGGCAGCAGGCTGCGCACGGTGTACAGCGCCATGGCCAGGAACACGAAACCGAACACACCCTTGACCCGGTTCATCCACGCACCCGGGCGCGGCAGATAACGGTTGCCCAGGGTTACGAGCAACAGCAGCGGCACGCCCATGCCCAGGCCGAGGCTGAACAGCACCAGCGCGCCTTGCAGCACGTCGCCGCTCTGCGCGATGTACAGCAGCGCACCGGCCAACGGCGCAGTCATGCACGGGCCGAGTAACAGGCCGGACAACGCCCCGAGCAATGCCGCACCATACAGGTTGCCGCCACGGGTACCTTGCCCGGCGCGGTCCAGGCGGTCGCGCAGGGCGGCAGGCAGTTGCAGTTCGAAGACGCCGAACATCGGCAGGGCCAGCAGCACGAACAGCCCCGCCAGGCTGCCCAGCAGCCAGGGTTGCTGCAGCCAGGCCTGCAGGCTGGCACCCAGCAGGGCAGCAACCACCCCCAGCCCGGCGTACACCAGGGCCATGCTCAGCACATAGACCCCGGCCAGCAGCCAGCCGCGCCGGGCACTGGCGCCATTGCCCAGCACCAGCCCGGCAAGGATCGGCAGCATCGGCAACGAGCAGGGGGTGAAGGCCAGCAGCAGGCCAAGGCCGAAGAACGCCAACAGGCTCCAGGCCAGGTGGCCTTGCTGAAGGCCGCTGGCCAGCGCCTGGTCGCTGGCTTGCTCGGCGGCCGGCGTTACGGTGCCGCCCAAGTCGATCGAGGTGGTTTGCGGCGGGTAGCACAGGCCGGCGTCGGCGCAGCCCTGCCAGCCCAGGCGCAACTGACCCTGGGCGTTGGCAGGCAATAGCAGTTCAAGCTGGTCGCGGTATACCGCGCTGTCGCCGAAGAACTCGTCGTGATGGTTGAGTGCCGGTGGCAGTTGCGGGTGTTGCTCGGTGGGCAGGCCATCGAACTTCAGGCGCTTCTGGTACAGGTAGTAGCCCGGCTTGATCTGGAAGTACAGGCGCATCTGGCCGTCGGCCTGGCGGTCGTGGGTGAGCACGAAGGCTTGGTCAACCGGCAGGAAGTCTGGTTTCACATCGAACGGGTTGGCTTGCAACGGGCCGGCCAGTAGGAGTGTGAGGAAGAGCAGGAGAACGCGCATGTCTTCGCCTTGGCAGATCTGGGAATGGGGCCATGCTGGCTGGGGTTGATTAAATGAAGGTTAACGCGGGTGTTGGGGGTGGGTCAGGAGTAGTAAGAGTTTGTTCTGGGTTTGCAGGGTCTTTGTTGTTGGATTTTCGAGGGGAGGCGGCGTTGGAATTTTGAGGGGGCGGCGTTGGAATTTTGAGTGGACGGCGTTGGAATTTTGAGGTGTTTGCCGGAGGATTTTCAGCGCCTGTGAGATCGAGCGCCGCCCGCGCGGCGCTTCGCGGGTAAACCCGCTCCTACGTTTGTTTCGGCCAGTCCCGAGGGTGTCAGAAATTTTGTGTTCGGGCATAACATGAGTAAGAGGTGCATGTATGCCAACCAAAAAGAAACCCTTGCGTGACCTGCCCAAAATCCCCAAAGAGCTGCTGGAGCAGTTCGGTGAGGGCCTGATGACCGCAGAGGCTATCGAGGATGCCTCTGCGGCGTTCAAGAAGGCCTTGATCGAACGCGCTCTGCACGCCGAACTTGGCCACCACCTGGGTTATCCGCCGGGCGCGCAGCGCCCAGAGGATGAAACCAACCAGCGTAACGGCAAGAGTGGCAAGACGGTTTTGACCGGCGATGGCCCGCTGCGGCTGGAAATTCCTCGTGACCGAGACGGCAGTTTTGCGCCCATTCTCATCCCCAAGCATGAGCGGCGGTACACCGGTTTCGATGACAAGATCATCGCCATGTACGCCCGTGGCATGACGGTCAGAGAGATCCGAGCCTTTCTGTCCGAGCAGTATGGAACAGAGGTCTCACCCGACTTCATCAGCTCTGTGACAGACGAGGTCATGGAAGAAATTGGCGCGTGGCAGCAGCGGCCACTAGAGCCCATGTACCCGGTCATTTTCTTCGATGCACTGCGGGTGAAGATCCGCGAAGAAGGCTTGGTGCGCAACAAGGCCATTTACTTGGCGCTGGGCGTTCTACCCGACGGGACGCGCGATATCTTGGGCATCTGGATCGAGAACACCGAGGGTGCGAAGTTCTGGATGAAGGTCTTTAACGATCTCAAGACACGTGGTGTCGAGGATGTGCTGATTGCCGTGACCGATGGCCTCAAAGGCATGCCAGAGGCTCTCAGCGCCGTGTTTCCAGAGACGACTCTGCAGACGTGCATCGTGCACCTGATCCGCAACAGCCTGGACTTTGCAGCCTGGGACAAGCGGCGGGCACTGGCCAAGGCGCTCAAGCCGATCTACCAGGCCATCAACGCCGAAGCGGCTGAGCAGGCACTCGATGAGTTTGAAAACGGGCCCTGGGGCAAGCAGTATCCAACGGTCGTTGCGGCCTGGAGACGCGCCTGGGATCGAGTGATTCCCTTCTTTGTCTTCCCACCAGCCATCCGGAAAGTGATCTACACCACCAACGCCATCGAGAGTATCAATGCCCAGCTGCGCAAGATCATCAAGACCCGAGGCCATTTCCCGAACGATGACGCAGCTACCAAGCTGATCTGGCTGGGGCTGCGAAACATCACGGCAAACTGGGGCTCAGCGGCGCATGATTGGAAAAGTGCGATGAATCAATTCGCGATTTTGTACGGAGATCGGTTCATCAGGCCGACCTGGTGAAAGTCAGGGCCTGCCTGACGGCAGGCCGTTACCGGCCCGCACACAAAAAATCTGACACTTCCCCAGTCCCTCCTGCACCAGTCGCGCGCGACCGCCTTGTTTGTACGACGCGATATCGAGACATGCCCCAAGGCGGTCGCGCGCAAATCCCGCAGGAATAATTGGCCCGAAACAAACGTAGGAGCGGGTTTACCCGCGAAGCGCCGCGCGGGCGGCGCTCGATCTCCCAGGCGCTGAAACTCTCCCGGCGAACACCTCCCAGGCGCTGAAAATCCCCCGGCGAACACCTCCCAGGCGCTGAAAACCTCCCGCCAAACACCTACCCGCCAAAGCGCGAATTCCGCCCATTGCCCTATACACACCGCGACACATTGTCAGCTTGACTTTGCCTCTACCCACCCAATTGCTGTAAAGTTGACGCCAAGGTCAGCTTTTCTCAAGCCAGGCCAAGAATCAAAAGAAAGGGCAGGCCCCAACTGCCCAGAGGATCAAGCATGTCCAACCGTGATATTTCCCGGCGCGCCTTCCTGCAAGGCGGCCTGATCGCTGGTGTCGGCGTGACCATGGCGCCACTTGGCAGCCAGGCCTTCGCCGCGTTGATGGAGGAGCGCGTCACCACCTCGCCACAGAAGTGGATGAACCACGACGGCAAGGCGCGTTTCCGTAACGATGCCTTGTCCAAGGTCTGCGGCGACAAAGTGTTCGCCCGCGACATCCGCGCCAAGGACATGCCCGGCTGGCCCGCGCAGCAAGGTCATGCGCTGCTGCTCAAGGCGACCAAGGTCGACCGGATTTATGCCGGCCATGACCTCAGCCTGCTCGGCAGCGACCTGCAGCCGGACCGCATCGTCACCGCCGCCGACCTCGAACAGGACGGCATTGCCTGGCCCGAGGCCCATTCGCCCGACCCGCTGCTGCCGCCCGGCAAGGTGCCGATGTTCATCGGCTACCCGGTGGCGATCCTGATCTGGCATGACTTCGAGCGCTTCCGCCAGGCCAAGCGCAAGCTGCAGTTCAATCAGCAGGCGATCCGTTACGGTGCCCAGGCGCCGCTGTACCAGCGCGACCCTTATGGCAGCTTCCGCTTCGTGCGGGTGGGTGGCGCCACGCCGTTCGACGACGATGAGTTCTCCAGCCTGAAGAACTCCATGCTGTTCCCCACCATTCTCAACCGCAAGCCGGTGTGGTCGAAGCAGCCCAACCAGCACGGCGACCTGACCGAGCAGGGGTTGTTCTACGCCAAGCGCATGGCCGAGCAGCTGGACAACCCGCCCGAGGACTGGCTGGTGTTCGACGAGCGCTACAAGACGCCGTCCATCGAACCTGCCGCACTGGAGCCGGACAACGGCAACGGCTGGTATGACCCGGCCACGGGCACGCTGCACTTCGTGGTCGCCACTCAGTGCCCGTTCGAAGTGGCGCAGGAATGCGTGCACATGATCAAACCGTCGCGCTTCGCCCTGAACACGCTGAACATGCACCCGGGCTATACCGTGGGCTATGGCTCAAAAGACAACAATATCTTCGTCTTCTATGCCGCGGTGGCTGCGCTGTACGGCGCCGGCGTGCCGATCCGCCTGGCCAACGACCGCTACGAGCAGTTCCAGAGCGGCATCAAGCGCCATGCCTTCGATATCCGCTACCAGCTGGCGGTGGACAAGAAGGACAACAGCTTCAAGATCTTCCGCGCCGACATGAGCTGCGACGGCGGCGGGCGCATCAACTACAGCCCGTCGGTGGCCGCCGTGGGCGCCACTGCTGCCCAGTCGATCTACTACATGCCACAGAACGACCTGTCGGTAACCGCCTACTACTCCCGTGGCGTCGAGGCCGGCTCCATGCGCGGTTACGGCACCCTGCAGAGCATGGCGGCCACCGAGATGATGGTGGATGAGATCGCCGGCCGCCTGGGCGTCGATGCCATCGACCTGCGCCGCGCCAACGCGCTGAAGTCGGGCATGAAGAACACCCAGGGTGCGGTCCCGGCCGGCGCCCTGCGCCTGTACGAGATCCTCGACAAGGCCGCTGTGCACGAGTGGTGGCGCAACCGCGATACACGCAAGCAACAGATGGACGCCAAGGACCCGGACCACTGGTACGGCGTCGGCTTCGCCATCTGCCAGAAGGACTTCGGTACAGGTTCCGAGGCGCCGATGGCCAGTGTCGAGTTCAGCGCCGATGGCCGCATCAGCCTGCGCCATATCGGCACCGAGCTGGGCACCGGCATGTCCACCTCCCAGGCTTTGGTGGTCAGCGATTTCCTCGGCCGTTCGGCCGACGAGGTGAAGACTGCAGTCACCGAATGGCCAGAGCTGCAATTGAGCACCAGCGGAAACCCGTACCTGATCAGCCAGCCGGAGCAGGACGCCGCGCTGCGCAACCCGCGCTGGGTCGGCAAGCTGGCGTCGCCATCGTCGGCGACCAACTCGGCGTTCTACTTCAGCCATGCCACCCGCGAAGCGGCGCGTGTGCTGTTCAATCATGGGTTGTGGCCGGCGGCCATGGCGATCTGGAGCCAAGGCCCGCACGGCGGCCAGGCCAACCCGCTGGTGGTGCGCCGTGAAAATGCGGTGTGGGTCAACGGTGAGCTGACCGGCAACGGCCTGGCGCCGATTCCGTTTGCCCAGCTGGCGCAGAAGGCCCACGACATGGGGCTGGTTACCGGCGTGAGCGTGCACGGCTTCAACCGCTGGAGCTGGGCCGAGGCCGACTTTGTCATCGATGGCGTGCGCGAGCGCTTCCCGCTCGATGCCATGGCGGTGAAATACGGCGATGGTGCGGTGAATGCCAAGAAGGCGCAGATGGGCAGCCATGGCTATCACCTGCTCGACCGGCAGAATGCGGCCTACCCCGACACCCAGCTGAACAATGCCATGGTCACCTACTACAGCCCGGTGGCGACCATCGTCGAGGTCAAGGTCAACAAAGGCACCTTGGAGACGCAGGTGCTCAACCACCACAGTTGGGTCGAGTGTGGCCGGGTGCTGGTGCCGGAACTGGTCAAGGGCCAGCTCGAAGGCGGTATCGCCATGGGCATTGGCCATGCACTGACCGAAGAAATGCCGTTGTACGAGGGTGGGCCCGGGGAGGGCGACTGGAACTTCAACCGCTACCGCCTGCCGCATGCGCGCGATGTGGCGGTGTGGCAGCAGACCAGCGAAATCCTCCCGCCGCTGTCACCGACCGACCCCTCCAAGGGCATCGCCGAAGTGGTGATGATCCCGGTCGTCGGTGCCATCGGCAATGCCGTCGCGCATGCCATCGGCAAGCGCGTGCGCGATCTCCCCATCACCCCAGCCCGTATCAAGGAGGCCCTCAATGGCTAACCGTCCACTGCAACTGACGCTCAACGGTCAACCGGTCGGGCCGGTCGAGGTTCCCGCGGACCTGGCGATGATCGACTACCTGCACGAACACCAGAACCTCACCGGCTCGCGCCTGGGTTGCGGCCAGGGCATCTGCCACGCCTGCGTGGTGATCGTCGACAACCCCGACGGCACCAGCGAAGAAGTGCGCACCTGCATCACCGGTGCGCATTACTTCGAAGGCAAGAAGGTTCGCACCATCGAAGGCCATGCCAAGAAAGACGAGGCCGGCAACCTGACGCTCAACCCGATCCAGCAGAAGTTCGTCGACCTGTTCGCCTTCCAGTGCAGCTACTGCGCACCAGGCTTCGTCAATGCCGCTACCGTGCTGGTGGAAACGGCCCAGCGCCAGCCGTTGAAGAAGAGCGAAGTGGAGGACCGCATCGAGGCCAGCCTCGGTCACCACATCTGCCGCTGCACAGGCTATGTGCGTTACTACGATGCCACCCGCAAGGTGCTCAACGATCTCGGCCTGGTCAAGGAGGGTTGAACATGGGCTTCGTACGTAGCGCCTCGGCGTTGGCCCTCGGGCTGGCTGTCAGCTCGTTTGCCTTGGCGGCCGACGATGCGCAGGTCAAGCGCGGTGAATACCTGGCCCGCGCGGCCGACTGCATGGCCTGCCACACCGCCGAAGGCGGCGCGCCGTATGCGGGCGGCCTGCCGATCCATTCGCCGTTCGGCACCATTTATGGCAGCAATATCACCCCGGACAAACAGTACGGCATCGGCAACTACAGCGCCGACGAGTTCTTCGCCGCAGTCACCGAGGGCAAGCGCAAGGACGGCGCCAACCTTTATCCTGCGATGCCTTACACCTCGTACCACCTGATCAAGCGTGAAGATTCGGACGCGATCCTCGCCTACCTGATGACCATACCGCCGATCAACCGCCCGGCACCGCAGACCGCGCTGCGCTTCCCGTTCAATGTGCGCATGGGGCTCAGCGGCTGGAACATGCTATATGGCAAGAGCGTGCAACTGCAGCCGACCGAGGGCAAAAGCCCGGCCTGGCAGCGCGGCCAGTACATGGTCGAGGTCTTGGGCCATTGTGGCGAATGCCATACCCCGCGCAACCCGATCGGTGCGCTGCAGCAGGACCAACGCCTGAGCGGCGGCCTGCTGGGTGGCTACCTGGCGCCAAGCCTGCTGGCCCAGGACCTGGCCGAGCGCGGCTGGACCCAGCCGGACCTGACCACCTTCCTCAAGCACGGCATCAGCGCCCAGGGCAGCATGTTCAACGAGATGTTCCCGGTGGTGCACCACAGCACCCAGCACCTGGAAGATGCAGACCTTGCGGCCATGGCCACCTACCTGCTGGGCGACCAGCCGCCGCCGGCCAAGGCTATCGAGTCCGTTGCCCTGGAGCAGATGAGCGACAGTGCCAAGCGGGGCCACCAGCAGTACCTAAATGTCTGCGCCGGCTGCCATGGGGTTGACGGTGAGGGCAAGCCGCACATCGCCGTGGCCATGCGCGGCAACACCGTGCTGCGTCAGGCCGACTCGCGCAATCTGGTCAAGGTGGTCCTCGAGGGCATCCGTGAACAGCAGTTCACCGGCTTCGAGCGCATGCAGCCGATGCCGGGCTTTGCCGACAAGCTTGATGACCAACAGGTGATAGATATGGTCAACTACTTGCGCCAGGCCTGGGGTGGATTGCCCGGCGACCTGAACGTACAGCAGCTCGCCGAGCTGAAGGCGGAGTAAAGCGTGCAGCATCTCGATCTACAGGTGATCCGTCAGGCTTTGCAGTGGTCCTGCAACGGCGAGCGGGTATGGTTGTGCACAGTGCTCGCCACCTACGGCTCGGCGCCGCGTGCGCCGGGTTCGCTGCTGGCGGTGAACGCCAGCGGCCAGTGGCTGGGCTCGCTGTCCGGTGGCTGTGTCGAAGACGACTTTCTCGAACGCGTGGCCCTCGGGGAATTCCCGGAGCCGGTTGCCATCGTGCGTTATGGCGACGGCAGCGACCCGCGTTCGCGCGTTCGCCTGCCGTGTGGCGGTGTGCTGGAAGTGCTGGTGGAGAACCTGCCGGTTGAATGTGAGGTGCAGGCGCATCTGCGTGAGTTGGAACGTGCGCTGCTGGGCCAGCGCCGGGTACTGCGTGAGGTGAGCCTGCCTACGGGTACCCGCCAGCTGCTCGATGACCATAGTCAGGGGCCACGGGTGGAACGGGAAAATGCCCGGGTGCGCTTGCGTGTCGGCGCCGCCCAGCGGCTGCTGCTGGCCGGCTATTCCAGCGTGGCGCATTTTTGCGCCGAATTCGGCAGGGGGCTGGGTTTTGAGGTCATCCTTTGCGAGCCGCGTGACGAAGTACTCGACGGCGTAGTGCTGAATGGCATAGAGGTGCGCCGCGAGCTGCCGTCGGAATTCATCGCCAATGGCGGTTGCCATGCCGATACGGCAGTGGTGGCATTGACCCATGATCCAAAAATCGATGACCTGGCCATGCTTGAAGCCGTGCGAACCGAAGCGTTCTACATCGGCGTGATGGGCTCCAAGGCCACCTCCGACAAGCGTCGCGAACGCTTGCAGCGAATTGGTGGCCTGGGTTGCGACGAGCTGGCGCGCATCCATGCGCCGATAGGCCTGAACCTGGGCAGCAAGACCCCGGCCGAGATCGCCCTGGCGGTACTGGCCGATATCCTTCGTGCGCGCAATGGCATCGAGCGGGCGGCGCTGTGAGCGTGGTTGCGTTGGTATTGGCGGCAGGCAGCAGTGTGCGTTTCGGCGCTGACAAGCGCCGTTCGCTGATGGCTGACGGTCGAAGCTTGCTGGTACACAGCGTAGAGAGCGCCTGCGCAGTGTTCGATGATGTGCGGGTGGTGTTGCGTGAAGGGGAGCGAGGCGTGGACCTGGGGTTGCCTGCGCGGTGCAGGGTGGTCTCCAGTCCAAATTTCACATTGGGCATGGGCCATAGCCTGGCGGCCGGTGCCGCTTCGCTGGCTGACAGCGAGGCGCAGGCAGTAGCGATTCTGTTGGGTGATATGCCCTGGGTGGCGTCCGCGACCCTGGATTTGCTTGCGCGCGAGGCCAGTGGGTCAACGATAGTCCTGCCTTGTCATGCTGGACGACAGGGCCATCCGGTGTTGTTCGGGCGCGATTTCTGGCCGGCGCTTGCCCGGTTGAAGGGTGATGAAGGGGCGCGTTCGGTGGTCAAGGCCAACCCGGCGGTTTGCGTCAGGCTAGAGGTGCAGGATGCCGGTGTGTTGCAGGATGTCGATAGGCCGGATGCGGTGCGCCCTTGAATGCGTTCGTCAAAGGCTATTCATCTTCTTCGCCAGTGAGTTCATAGGGTTCGAGTTCGCTCAGTTGGGAAAGCAGCACCAGATGCTCCACTGCCTTCAGCTTTTCAAGACGCTCAAGGCTGTCTGGGCCTCCCAGCATCAAGGCGGGGACAAAGCCATACATTTCGTCTGAGCCCAGGGTGCCGAGCCGTTCCCTGGCAGGTTCGAACAGGTCGTCGAAGTAGACGCACTCGGTCATCAGCCACATGAGCAAACCGTGGATCTTGTTGTCCCGTTCTTCGTCGCCTGAGCTGTGAGCGCCATCGAGGTAACGGGAATGGTAGGCCGCGATGGTCAGCACCGAACCGGTTTTCTCACCCCATAGGTACAGGTCGCCAAAAGCGCTGCGGGCGATGAGGTGATAAGTGTCGCATGCTTCGAAGTGCGTACCTGCCAACCAAGAGGCCACTACACCCTGGTATTCCTGAGGATTTACCAGCCAGAACAAGCCGCCGCCGTAGCCGCACCAGCCGTGGTCTTGCCAGTATTCAAGGAGGCGATTGGGGAGTTTGCCTTGGTAATGATCGACAGCCGCAGGGGGTACGGGTTGCTGGCCGATGGGGTCGCCGAAGGTTTCCAGGAAAATGCTGAAGATGACATCCATTCGTTTAGGTCCTTTTGTGTGCTCAGAAGTCAGAGAAGCTGTAGGGTTCGAGTTCGGTGATTTGAGACAGCAAAATCAAATGCTCTATTGCTTTAAGTTTTTCTAGGTTTTTGAGGTCGGGGCGCCCTCCCAGCATCAATGCAGGAACAAAGGCATACATCTCATCTTCTTTCAAAATGCCCAGCTTTTTCTTCGCGGGCTCAAAAAAGTTTTCAAAATCGTTGTGTTCTTTTTTTCTTGATAGAAAGAAGCTTTGGACCTCTCTGGTTGCTTCGGTTTCAGTGAGTGTGCAGTTTTCACCTGTGTAACGGGACAGAAGACTTGTGATTTTTACTGAAAAGCCACTGTTCTCTCCCCAAAGATACAGGTCGCCGAAAGCGCTTCTGGCAATCAAGTGGTAAGTGTCCCGGTTTTCAAGGAGGGTGCCCTCGGTCCAGGATGAGACAACGCCCTCATACTCCTGTGGATTAACCAGCCAGAATATACCTTCGCCAAAACCACACCATCCATGCTCTTTCCAGTATGCAAGTAACAACTCTGGAAGTTTTCCGTTATAGCGATCAATACTGGAGGGGGGCACCTCTCGACGCGAAAAAGGCGCGCCTATATTGTCAAGGAATATGGAGAATACCTCATCCATTTGCGATGCCTCTTGTCGTTAGCACTTATGAAGTCTTACATTCATGTAAGTCGAGTGGATGCCGAATTTCGGCGATTTTTCCGCGGCCTCTTTGATGCTGGCTAGTCTGTTTCGCCATTGCCTTCGGGTACGCCTGAGCCTGATCCTCGACAGCGCCTTCGTGATCATCTGGGCGCTGGCCGCGGCGTGGATGCTGCGTGACTGCGCCAGCAGATGATGTTCTCCCTCGACCAGCGCCTGGCGGCGTCGGCGCGTATGGTCGCCGGGCTGATCGACCAGTTGCCGCAGCCGCTGACCGCCAAGGGCGGGGAGGCGCATTTTTCCGCCGACCAGTTCAGCGTACCGGATGGCATGGCCTGTCAGGTCAGCTCGCTGCGTGGCGAGATCCTCGCCAGCAACCACAAGCACGATGGCGTCATGGACGCCGGGACGAAGCCGTGCATCTCATCCGCCGCTTTTTCCCGGCCAATACTGTGTTTAGAAGTCAGAAAAGCTATAGGGTTCGAGGGTGGAGATCTGTGCAAGTAGTATTAAGTGCTCGACAGCTTTGACTTTTTCTAGGTGGGCAAGATCGCAGGGGCCACCGAATGCCAAGGCTGGAACGAAGCCATACATCTCATCATGATTGAGTTTGCCTAATTTGTTATATGCAGGATCGAATAAATCGCCAAAGTCGCTGGACTCCCGTTCGATCAATAGAAAGAAGCCTTGCACCTCCTTGTCAATGTTGCCTGCATCAAGTTCATTCACTCTGCCGCAGTATTGTGAAGTGTGGGCTACGATGTCTAATGAAAAACCGGAATTTTCTCCGTACAGATAGAGATCACCAAAGGCGCCCCGAGCGATGACGTGATAGGTATCTCGCCCTTCGAGCGCAGTGCCTTCTATGAATGAGGCGGCTACGCCCTCGTAGTCTTGCGGATTGACCGTCCAGAATATTCCATCACCATATCCGCACCATCCGTGCTCGGTCCAGTATTCCAACAGTTTCTTCGGCAATTTACCGCTGTAGCGCTCTATGCTAGAAGGAGGCACCTCCTGCCTGAAAATCGGCTCGCCCATCTCTTCTATGAAGAGGGAGAAAAATTCGTCCATTGTCGCGCTCCTCATCCGCCGATACGCGGCAAGCCCTCGACGAAGAACTCGGCGATGGAAGCCAGCCCCAGCGCGCCAAGGATCCAGCCGCTGACCTTGAGGCCCATGACCGCGCCTGCACCAGCGAGCGGAATGGTTCCGGCGCCGCCGGCGAATGCGCCTACCGTCGCGCCAAGCAGGCCACCGGTAATGGTGCTGCCGACGACGATCATTGCCATCTGCTGCACGACCCTCAGCAGTTCGTCGATGATGCTGTTGATGTCGAGGTCGGCGAAGCGCTGGCGTAGCATGTGCGCCGCCTGCCATTCAGCGTGGTAGAAGGCTGTGCGGACAGCTTCGATCCGGCGCAGGTTGAGGCCCAGTGAGGCGACCTCTTCATTGAGGCTAGTGCGGAACTGGCCACCGCTTTGGTAGCCCACCATGGCGATGACACGTGACTCGATCTCGTGCCAGGAGGGCACGAGGTAATCCAGGTACATGAGGTGTCTCCCTGACAACGTGTGCAGGGGGAAATCCCATCATGGATTCGGATCAGAGGTTTCTGGGTCGGTTGTAGGAAAATGCGACTTCGTTTCTGTTGTGTTCGAGAAGCTCGGGAATTGGGGTTGAGGCTGCGAGGGGCAGGGTGGCGTCCCGCGCGGCGCTCGATCTCCCCCCAACCCTGCCCAAAAGGTCCATAATCCCCCCTTAATCCGCCCAAGGTGCAATAACAGCCACACCACACCGGGAGCCCCACCATGCACGTTCTGCTCTGCGAGGACGACGACCTGACCGCCGCCGGCATCTGCGCCGGTCTCACCGCCCAGGGCTTGACCGTGGACCGTGTGGGCAACGCCGCCGATGCGCGGGCAATGCTGCAGGCCGCGCAGTTCGACGTGATGATCCTCGACCTCGGCCTGCCCGACGAAGATGGCCTCAAGCTGCTGCACCGCCTGCGCGAAAAAGGCGAGACCCTGCCGGTACTGGTGCTCACCGCCCGCGATGCCGTCACCGATCGTGTCGATGGCTTGCAGGCCGGTGCCGACGATTACCTGCTCAAGCCCTTCGATCTGCGCGAGCTTGCCGCACGCCTGCATACCTTGCTGCGGCGGGTGGCCGGGCGGGCGGTGAACGTGATCGAGCACGGCCCGCTGCGCTATGACCCGAGTAGCTGCGAGGCGACCCTGGCCGGCCAGCATGTCGACCTGTCCCGCCGTGAGCAGGCCCTGCTCCAGGCGCTGCTGCAGAACCCCGGGCGCGTGCTGTCCAGCGAGCAGCTGAAAGACTGCGTGTATGGTTTCAGCGACGAAGTCGAGAGCAACGCCCTGAATGTGCACATCCACCACCTGCGTCGCAAGCTGGGTAACGGCATTGTCGAGACCGTGCGTGGCCTGGGCTACCGGCTGGGCCCGGCGCAGGCACCGCAAGAGGCCGCATCATGAGCCTGCGGGTACGCCTGAGCCTGATCCTCGGCAGTGCCTTCGTGATCATCTGGGCACTGGCCGCCGCGTGGATGCTGCGAGACCTGCGCCAGCAGATGATGTTCTCCCTCGACCAGCGCCTGGTGGCGTCGGCGCGTATGGTCGCCGGGCTGATCGACCAACTGCCGCAGCCGCTGACCGCCAAGGGCGGGGAGGCGCATTTTTCTGCCGACCAGTTCAGCGTACCGGATGGCATGGCCTGCCAGGTCAGCTCGCTGCGTGGCGAGATCCTCGCCAGCAACCACAAGCACGATGGCGCCATGGACGACGAGCGCAGCGGGTTTCGTGACCAGACCATCGACGATGCGCTTTGGCGCACCTTTACCTACAACCACGGCGATGTGCGCATCACCACGGCTGACCGGCACATGGAGCGCGAGGCGCTGAACCAGTCGATTCTGCTGGCGGCATCGGCGCCGGTACTGATGGCCCTGCTCGGCAGCCTGGGGCTGTTGTGGATCGGCCTTGGCAAGGGCCTGGAGCCGCTCAACCGCATGCGTGATGCGTTGCGCCGCAGGCGTGCGGACAGTGTCGAGCCGCTGCAGGTGGCGGGCATGCCCAGCGAGTTGCAGCCGTTGCTGGAGACCCAGAACCAGCTGTTCCTGCGCATTGCCCAGACCCTCGAGCGTGAGCGGCGCCTGACCGACGATGCCGCGCATGAACTGCGCAGCCCGCTGACCGCGATCAAGACCCACCTGCAGGTGGCGCGCATGACCGACGGTGCCGTGCGCGAGCAGGCGCTGGAGCATGCCGAGCAGGGCACTGACCGCATGCACCGCACGCTTGAGCAGTTGCTGATGCTGGCGCGGGTAGAAGGCAGCCTGTCGTTCGAGGATGGCGTGCAGTGCAGCGCCGAGCAGGTGGCCCGTCAGGCGGTGCAGGATGCCGGCGGAGGCGACAATCGGCGTATCCTGTTGCGTTTGCCAGAGGAGGCGACGCAGATTTACCTGGGGATGCCGGCACCGTTGGCGGTGGCAGCGCTGCGCAACCTGCTGGACAATGCCTTGCGCCATGGCGGCGATGAAGCCGTGGAGTTGGAGGTGCAGATGGCGGACGGCCAGGTGGGCTTCATGGTGCGTGACCATGGGCCAGGCATTGCTGAGGCGGACCTGGAGCACCTGACCGAGCGCTTCTGGCGCAATGGGCAGAGTGGTGGTTGCGGTTTGGGGCTGGCGATTGTGCAGGCGATCGTGCAGCGGTGTGCCGGTAGCCTGCGCTTTGACAGCCGTAGTGACGGCTTGCGGGTTTTGTTGCAGGTACCGGCGCGTCCTGGGCATTGATGTTTATCGCCTGTGCTGGCCTCTTCGCGGGTGAACCCGCTCCTACGGGCGGGTTTACCCGCGAAGAGGCCAGCACAGACAAAAATAAAATCGCGTAACAACCGCTAAATCCTCCCCCCACTCAAGCGTTTCCAAAGCGATAACCGCCCATCCGCTTGCTCGCGAGGATTTACCCATGTCCACCGCTTCCAGCCTTGCCCGGGTTGTACCGGCCAGCGTGCCGCAACCCTTGTACGAATTCACCGATTCGCCTTTGCTGCAACGCCAGCAACAGCAGGAATCCAACGCCCGCAGCTACCCGCGGCGTATCCCGCTGGCGCTCAGGCGTGCCCGTGGCATCCACGTCGAAGACGTCGAAGGCCGCCAGTTCATCGACTGCCTGGCCGGTGCCGGCACCCTGGCCCTGGGCCACAACCACCCGGTGGTGGTCGAGGCGATCCAGCGGGTGCTGGCTGACGAGTTGCCGCTGCACACCTTGGACCTGACCACCCCGGTCAAGGACCGCTTCGTCCAGGACCTGTTCGGCATCCTGCCCGAGGCGCTGCGCCGCGAGGCCAAGGTGCAGTTCTGTGGCCCGACCGGCACTGATGCAGTCGAGGCTGCGCTCAAGCTGGTGCGCACCGCCACCGGCCGCAGCACCGTGCTGGCCTTCCAGGGCGCCTACCATGGCATGAGCCAAGGCGCGCTGAACCTGATGGGCAGCCATGGGCCGAAGCAGCCACTGGGGGCCTTGCTCGGCAACGGCGTGCAGTTCATGCCTTACCCGTACGACTACCGCTGCCCGTTCGGCCTGGGCGGTGAGGCCGGGGTCAAGGCCAACCTGCATTACCTGGAAAACCTGCTGCTCGATCCGGAAAGCGGCGTGCCGCTGCCCGCCGCCGTGATCCTCGAAGTGGTGCAGGGTGAGGGCGGGGTGGTTCCGGCCGACATCGAATGGCTCAAGGGCGTGCGGCGCATTACCGAGCAGGCGGGCGTGGCGTTGATCGTCGACGAGATCCAGAGCGGCTTCGCCCGTACCGGGCGCATGTTTGCCTTCGAGCACGCCGGTATCGTGCCTGATGTGGTCACCTTGTCCAAAGCCATCGGTGGCAGCCTGCCGCTGGCGGTAGTGGTCTATCGCGACTGGCTGGACACCTGGAAGCCAGGTGCGCATGCCGGTACCTTCCGCGGCAACCAGATGGCCATGGCCGCGGGCTCGGCGGTGATCAACTACCTGGTCGAGCATCGCCTGGCCGAGCATGCCGAGGCCATGGGGCAGCGGTTGCGTGGGCATTTGCAGCGCCTGCAGCGGGACTATCCGCAGTTGGGTGATATCCGTGGCCGTGGCTTGATGCTGGGTGTGGAACTGGTCGACCCACAAGGCCAGCCGGATGCTCTGGGCCACCCACCGGCTAATCGCGACTTGGCGCCGAAGGTGCAGCGCGAGTGCCTCAAGCGCGGGCTGATCCTGGAGTTGGGTGGGCGGCATGGGGCGGTGGTGCGTTTCCTGCCGCCGTTGATCATCAGTGCCGAGCAGATCGACGAGGTTGCCCAGCGCTTCAGCGCTGCAGTCGCCGCCGCCGTAGGCAGCGTTTGACGCCGCGCTGCATGCCACTGTTTGACGCGGTCGGCCTGCAAGGCTGGCCGCCAACCCAAGCGTGTCGACGGTCTCTACGGAGCCTGGCGACAAGGAGAGCGAAACATGAGTGTACTTGCCGGGATCAAGGCGCGGCCATTGATGCCCGAACGGGGCGCTTTACCGCTGCTGATCGAAGCGCCCGAACCGGGGCTTGGCTTGCTGGACGTCTTTGACGAACTCAAGGCTATCGTCGATGGCCACCTCGACCAGTGCGGCGGGGTACTGCTGCGTGGTTTCGACGTGGGCGGAGTCACGGCCTTTCGCGAATTCGCCCAGGCCTTCGGCCACCCGCTGCTCAACTACGAGTTCGGCTCGACGCCGCGCAGCAATGTTACCCAAGGGGTCTACACCTCCACGGAGTACCCCGCGCACCAGAGCATCCCGCTGCACAACGAGCAGGCCTACAGCCTCGACTGGCCGATGCGGATTTGGTTCTACAGTGTGATCGCCGCTCAGACTGGCGGTGAAACGCCAATTGCCGACAGCCGTGAAGTGTTCCGGCGCATGCCGGCCGACATACGCGAGCGCTTTGCCAGCAAGCGCCTGATGTATGTGCGCAACTACGGCAATGGCCTTGATGTGAGTTGGGAGCAGGTGTTCAACACCGAGGACCGCAGCGTAGTGGAGGCCTATTGCCGCGCGCACCACATCGACTGGGAATGGAAGGACGACGGTGAGCTGCGCACGCGCCAGGTCTGCCAGGCCGTGGCCACGCACCCCTGGACGGGGGATCAGGTATGGTTCAATCAGGCCCACCTGTTCCATGTCTCCAACCTACCGGCCGAGGTGCGCGAAAGCCTGCTGGAAATCGTCGACGAGGAAGACTTGCCGCGCAACGTCTACTACGGCGACGGCACACCGATCGAGAACGAAGTGCTCGAACGCATTCGCGCTGTGCTGGACGATTGCGCGATCAGTTTCCCCTGGCAGGAAAACGACGTGCTGATGCTCGACAACATGCTCGCGGCGCACGCCCGGGCACCGTTCACCGGGCCACGCAAAGTGGTCGTGGCCATGGCTCAGGGGCACCGCGAAGCGGCGCTTTGAGGCCACTGTGGCGAGTGCTTGCGGCTTGCCGCAGGCGCTCGCCAGCGCAGCGTCCGGGCATGGCGCTGCCGCGTTAAATTCGCCCTCCCTCCGCTCGTTCTACTGGAAACGCTTTGGCCGCACGGCCGAGCTGCAGATCAGTAAGGACCCCGAGCATGAACGCCCAAGACTCACTCAAACTGGCTCGACGCTTCATCGAGCTGCCCGCTGCCAAGCGACGGTTGTTTCTGGATGCCATGCGCGGGGAGGGCGTCGATTTCGCGCTGTTGCCGATCGCGCCTGGGGTCGAGGTTGCTGCCCGTGACGCGCTGTCATATGCCCAGCAGCGCATGTGGTTCGCCTGGCGGCTCGATGCCAAGAGTGCTGCCTACAACCTGCCCATGGCAGTCAAGCTCAAGGGGCCGATAGCGCCTGAGGCCTTGCAGCAGGCGCTGGACACCCTGGTGGCGCGACATGAATCGCTGCGCACGCTGTTTCCCGAGGTTGACGACCAGCCACGCCAACGCGTGCAGGCGCAGGCGTCGATCAGGGGCGAGATGTTGGACCTTTCCCACCTGCAGGGCGAGGCCCAGGCGCAGCAGGTCGAGGCCGCATGTGCTGCAGAGTCGGCGGCACCCTTCGACTTGGCCGCCGGGCCGCTGATGCGGGTGCGCTTGCTGCGCACCTCGGCCACCGAGCACCTGTTGCTGATCACTCTGCACCATATCATCGCCGACGGCTGGTCGCTGGGTATCCTGATCGACGAACTGGTTCGGCTTTACGATGCCGCCGTGGCCGGCCAGGCGTCAGCACTTGCGCCGCTGGCCATCCAGTATCGCGATTTCGCCCTGTGGCAGCGCAGCTGGCTGGAAGCCGGCGAGCAGGCGCGCCAGCTGGAGTACTGGTTGGATCATCTGGGCAACGACCACCCCGTGTTGCAATTGCCGAGCGATCACCTGCGTCCGGCGCTGCCCAGCTACCGTGGCGAACGCCTGGAGCTGCAAATCGATGCAGCGTTGGCCCAGCGCCTGCAGGCCCTGGCCAGGCGGCACAACGTCACGCTGTTCGTGGTGCTGCTGGCCGCTTTCAAGACCTTGTTGTACCGCTACAGCGGCCAGTCGCGGGTACGCGTCGGTGTGCCGATCGCCAACCGCAACCGCAGTGAAGTGGAGGGGCTGATCGGTTGCTTCATCAATACCCAGGTGCTGCAGACCGACATCGATCCGACTCAGGGTGGTGCGCACCTGCTGAGCCAGGTCAAAGCCTGTGCGGCGCAGGCGCAATCGCACCAGGACGTGCCGTTCGACCAGCTGGTGGAAGCGCTGGGCCTGGAGCGCACCGGGGGCGTGAGCCCGCTGTTCCAGGTGCTTTTCAACCATCAGTCGATGGTCACCGACGTCGCCACTGTGCGCACCGCCTCGGGCCTTGAGCTGGAAAAACTCGAGCTGCGCAAGAGCACTGCACGCTTCGACCTTACCCTGGACACCGTGGAGGTTGCCGGGCAGCTTCGCGCCGCCTTCACCTTTGCCCTTGACCTGTTCGAGCGCGACACCGTCGAGGCCATGGGGCGTGATTGGCTGAGCCTGCTGGCCGCCCTCAGCCGCGATGACGTCGCTGCGCTGGGTGACTGGCCGCTGGCGGGCGCACCTGTTGCCGCACCGCAGGTGCTGCCTTATGCCGGCCCGTTGCTGCACCAGCGCGTGACGGCCTTTGCCAAGGCGCAGCCGCAGCGCATCGCCGTTGTCAGTGCCGATGGCTCGCTCAGTTACGGCGAGCTCGACGCGCGCGCCGATCAGCTGTGTGCCCAGCTGCAAGCGCACGGTGTGGTCGCCGATCAGCCGGTGGGCCTGATCGCCGAGCGCTCGGTGAACCTGTTGGTTGGCCTGCTGGCGATTCTCAAGGCCGGGGGGGCGTATGTACCGCTGGAGCCGGGTCAGCCGCAGCAGCGAATGGCATTCATGCTGCGTGACGCACAGATCAAGGTCTTGCTCAGGGCCGAGGACGAGCCTGGCCCGGCCATCGGGGGCGTACAGTGCCTGGCGCTGAACGCGGCAGGTGGCGAGGCAGGGGTGCCCGTGGCGGTTCACTCCGGCAACCTGGCTTATGTGATCTACACCTCGGGCACCACCGGTATGCCCAAGGGGGTCGCGGTGTCTCATGGGGCGCTGGCCAATTACCTTGAAGGCTTGTCCGAGCGGATTGCCCTTGGCGATCTGGAACACTTCGCCATGGTCTCCACGCCTGCCGCCGACCTTGGGCATACCATGCTGTTTGGCGCGCTCTGGGCCGGCAAGACGGTACATCTGCTGCAGCGCGAGGCGGTGCTCGATGCCGACGGTTTCGCCGCCTACCTGTCGGCAAACCACGTCGATGCGCTGAAAATCGTGCCTTCGCACCTGGGTGCGCTGCTCGATGCCTGCGCCGATGCCAGCGTGCTGCCGCAGCGTTGCCTGGTGCTTGGCGGCGAGGCCTGCCCGCCGGCACTGCTGGCGCGTATCGGCACCTTGCGCCCGGGCCTGAAGGTCTTGAACCATTACGGGCCGACCGAAACCACGGTAGGCGTGCTCACCGCCGAACTGGCGGCTGGCGAGGTAACGCATCTGGGCAGCCCGTTGCGCAACAGCCGAGTGCAGGTGCTCGACGCCACGCTGCAGGCGGTGCCCGGTATGGCCAAAGGCGAGCTGTGCATCGCCGGGGCCGGCCTGGCCCGTGGTTACCTCGCACGCCCTGGGTTGACCGCTGAGCGTTTCGTGCCTGATGCCCACGGCGAGCCTGGGGCGCGTCTGTACCGCACCGGCGATGTGGTGCAGCGTGATCGCCAAGGCCGCCTGTTGTACCTGGGGCGCGTCGATCACCAGCTGAAGATACGCGGCTACCGCGTCGAGCCGGGGGAGATCGAGGCGTGCCTGCAAGGCCTGCCGGATGTGGACAAGGCGGTGGTGCGTGCCACCGGCCAGGATGGCAGTTTGCAGCTGCTGGCCTACCTGGTGGCGCCGCGGCTGCTGGCCCGCGAGCGTGATGCCGAGGCGGCACAGGAGGCCGTGCAGCAAGCGCTGAAGTTGCACGTGCAGGCGCACATGGTGCCAGCCCGCGTGTTGTTCCTCGACAGCCTGCCATTGACTGCCAACGGCAAGGTTGACCTGGCCAGATTGCCGCTGCCGGACCAACAACACCCGGTGGCCAGCCACACACCGGCTCAGACGCCACTGCAGATCGACCTGGCCAACCTTTGGCAGGAAGTGCTGGGCTGTCCGCAGGTCGGCTTGGACGACAACTTCTTTGCCCTGGGTGGGCACTCGCTCATGGCCACCCAGATCGTCTCGCGCGCACGCCGACAACTGGGCCTGGATATCCCGTTGCGCCTGCTGTTCGATACGGCCGACCTGCGCAGCTTCAGCCACAGGGTCAGCCAACTGGGCGAGGTGGCCGATGCACCGATCCAGGTGCTCGACCGCCAGGCTTGGTTGCCGGTGTCCCATGCCCAGTACCGCCAGTGGCTGTTCTGGAAAATCCATCCGCACAGCTCGGCCTACCACACGCCGATGGCCGTGCGCATCACCGGTGCCCTGGACCGTGAAGCGCTGGCCCAAGCGTTTTCGGCGCTGGTGTCACGGCATGAATCATTGCGTACCTGTTTCGAAGAGCAGCAAGGTGTGCCTGGCTTGCGCGTCCACGCCAATCTCGCGGTCACCCTTGAGCAGCAGCAGGCGCAAGCCTTTGACCCCGCGCAACTGTTGCAGCAGTTGCAGGCCGACATCCAGCAGCCATTCGACCTTGCCAACGGGCCGCTGATTCGCATGAAGCTGTATCAGCGTGGCGAGCAGGAGCACCTACTGCTCGTGACCCTGCACCACATCGTCTCCGACGGCTGGTCGATGGGCGTGATGGTGCGCGAGTGCATTGCCGTCTACAACCACCATGCCGCAGGGGCAGCGCAGCCTGATTTCGCGCCTTTGCCGGTGCAATACGCCGACTATGCCAGCTGGCAACGCGAGCGCCTGAGCGAAGGCCAGATGCAAGCCCAGCTCGGCTACTGGCAGGCGCACCTGGAAGATGATTTCGCAGTGCTGCAGTTACCTGCCGACCGCCCACGGCCCGAGCTGCAAAGCTATCGGGGCGGACGTCTGGACGTGCGCCTGCCCGCGCAGTTGACGGCGGACCTGCGGCGCCTGGCAGTGCGCTGCAACGCCACGCTGTTCCACGTCTTCCTAGCCTCGTTCGGCCTGCTGCTGGCGCGCTACAGCGGCAACGAGAAGATCAACATCGGCGTGCCCATGACCAACCGCAATCGCCTGGAGCTCGAAGGGTTGATCGGGTTCTTCGTCAACACCGTGGTGCTGCGGCTGAGTGTGGACTACAGCGTCAGTTTCGAGCAGTTGCTGGCCCATACCAAAGAAATCAGCCTGCAGGCCCAGGCCAACAAGGACCTGCCATTCGACGCTCTGGTCGAGGCGCTGCAGCCAGAGCGCGGCATGGGTTACAACCCGTTGTTCCAGGTGATGTACAACCACTTGCGCGATCTGGGTGAGCAGGTGACCGGGCAAAGCTTGAATGGCCTGCAGGTAGAGGAGGTGGACCTTGACGAAGGCACCGCGCAGTTCGATCTCTCGCTCGACACCGTGGAGCGCTCCGACGGCGTGTTGGCGACCTTCACCTATGCCGTCGACCTGTTCGACCCCTCACGCATACAGCGTATGGCCACGCACTGGCTGAACCTGCTGCAAGCGCTGTGTGCCCAGCCGCACGTCTGCGTTGATCGCCTGGCCCTGGCCACGGCCGACGAGCGCCGTCTGGTCGAGAGAGACTGGTGCCAGGGGCCTGCAGAGCAATTGAGCGATACTGCCGTGGCCCGCCAGTTCGAAGCGCAAGTGCTGCGCGCACCGGATGCCGTGGCTGTCATCCATGAAGGCCAGGCCTGGAGCTATGCCGAACTCAACCGGCGCGCCAACCGCCTGGCCCATCGCCTGCAAGCGCTCGGCGCCGGGCCTGAGGTGCTGATCGGTGTGGCCCTGGAGCGTGGCCTGGGGATGGTCGCGGGCTTGCTGGCGATCCTCAAGGTGGGCGCTGCCTATGTGCCGCTGGACCCTGACTACCCGGCCGAACGCCTGGCCTACATGATCGAGGACAGCGGCCTGGCCTTGCTGCTGACCCAGGCCAGCCTGAGTGAGCAGCTGGCGGTGCCTGCCTGCGTCACGCAGGTGTGCCTCGACGCGCTGCTCGAAGACGGTGACGCTTCCAACCCGCAGGTCGCCATCGACCCTGCCACGCTGGCCTACGTCATGTACACCTCGGGCTCCACCGGGCGGCCCAAGGGTGTGGCGATCACCCAGGGCGCACTGAGCCAGCATGCCCAGGTGTCGCTGGGCTTCTTCAACCTCAAGCCCAGCGATCGCATCCTGCAGTTCGCCACCTTCAACTTCGACGGCTTCGTCGAGCAGCTGTACCCGGCGCTGATCTGCGGCGCTTCGGTGGTGGTCCGCGGGCCGGAGTTGTGGGGCAGTGAGCGGTTCTACCGCGAACTGATCAGCAATGACATCAGCGTGGTAGATGTGACCACCGCCTACTGGTTCATGCTGGCCAAGGACTTTGCCGAGCACGGCCCTCGCGACTACGGCCGCCTGCACCAGTTTCACGCCGGCGGCGAAGCCATGCCGCCGGAGGGCTTGCTCGCCTGGCAGGCGGCGGGCCTTGGCCATGTAACGCTGCTCAATACCTACGGCCCGACTGAGGCGACCGTCACGGTTACCGCCCACGACTGCGCGCCTTACCTAGGTGCCACGGCGCAGGCGCTGCCACCGGTGATGCCGATCGGCCGGGTGCTGGCCGGGCGCAGCATCCACCTGCTGGATAACAGCGGCGGTGCTGTGCTCAATGGCGCGGTCGGCGAACTGATGATCGGCGGCGAACTGCTCGCCAGGGGCTACCACCAGCGCCCTGGCCTGACCGCTGAGCGCTTCATCCCCGACCCGTTCGGCGCCCCCGGCAGCCGCCTCTATCGCTCCGGCGACCTGGCGCGCTACCTCGCCGATGGGCAGATCGAATATGCCGGGCGCATCGACCATCAGGTGAAGATTCGCGGCTTCCGCATCGAGCTGGGAGAAGTCGGCGCGCGCCTGCTGGAGCACGCCAGCGTACGTGATGCCCTGGTCATCGACGTCGATGGGCCGCTGGGCAAGCAACTGGTTGGCTACCTGGTGCCTGCGGTGGCAGACGTCGCCCAGGCCAGCGTGCAAACGCAACAGGAGCTTCTGGCGCAGTTGCGCACCGACCTTCGCAGCAGCCTGCCGGACTACATGGTGCCTGCCCACCTCATATGGTTGCCCGAGCTGCCCCTGAGCCCGAACGGCAAGCTGGACCGCAAGGCGCTGCCGCAACCCGATCTGGCCCAGCTTCAGGTGCGCTATGTGCCGCCGTACAGCGATACCGAATGCAAGGTCGCAGCGATCTGGGCCGATGTCCTGCGCATCGAGCAGGTCGGGCTGGACGACAACTTCTTTGAACTGGGTGGTCACTCGCTGCTGGCGGCCCAGGCCCTCTCACGTATCAACAGCCAACTGGGCATCGATATGCCGATCCGTCTCATCTTCGAAACACCGGTTCTGCGGGCCTTTGCCCAGGCGCTGGAAGGCGCGGGCCAGGCCCTGACCGAAGAAGGCCTCGCCGGTATCGAACAACTGATGAATGAATTGACTGAGGCTTGAAATGGACAAGACAACCGCAGAACGCATCGCCAGACGTTTCGTAGCAATGCCGCTGGAGCAGCGCCGCCAGGTGGTCGAAAAAATGAGCGCTGGCGGCCAGAGCTTCCGCCTGCTGCCAATTGTCGCCAGCCGTCATGACGTGGCGCGTATCCCACTGTCCTATGCCCAGCAGCGGCTGATGTTCCTCTGGCAACTGGAACCGACCAGTGCGTTCTATAACGTACCGATGGCGGTGACGCTCAGGGGCGAGATCGATGTCGGTGCCATGGCCCGTGCCCTGGAGCTGCTGGTGCAACGCCACGAGACCCTGCGAACTCGGCTGGTCATGGACGAAGGGGAGTGCTATCAGCAGGTGCTGGAGCAGTCGCCGGTGGTCCTGGAGTGCGTCGAGGTCCAGGCGCACGACCTCGATGGCGCAGTGCGCGACGAACTGCGTCGCCCCTTCGACCTGTTCGCAGACCCGTTGCTGCGGGTCAAGCTGCTGCGTGTGGGTGCCACCGAACACGTGCTCACGGTGTGCATGCACCACATCATCAGCGATGGCTGGTCGAGCGAGCTGATGGTGCAGACGTTCGTGTCGTTCTATGACGCACTGCTGGCCGGGCAGGCGCCGAACCCTGAAGCGCTGCCGATCCAGTACGCCGACTACGCCATCTGGCAACGTGCCTGGCTGGAAGCCGGTGAGGGCGAGCGGCAATTGCGTTACTGGCAGACCCAGCTGGGCGATGAACAGCCGTTGCTCGACCTGCCGCTGGACTACCCACGCCCTGCGCAGCCCAGCTACCAGGGCGCGGTGGTGCGCGCCGACCTGCCGCCCGCGCTGTCCAGCGCGTTGCGCAGCCTGGCTCAGGCCAATGGCCAGACCTTGTTCATGGTGCTGCTCGGCGCCCTGGCCGTGGTGCTGTCGCGCCACAGTGGCCAGCACGACATCCGCATCGGCGTGCCCAATGCCGGGCGCAACCGCAAGGACCTCGAAGGGCTGATCGGTTTCTTCATCAATACCCAGGTCATGCGCGTGCAGGTGGATGAACAGGCCACCTTCAGCGAGCTGTTCGCCCAGGTCCGCCAGGTGGTGGCCGAGGCCCAGTCGCATCAGGAGCTGCCGTTTGAGCAACTGGTCGATGCGCTGGCCCCAGAGCGCAACCTCAGCCATAACCCGCTGTTCCAGTTCAAGCTCAACCAGAACGTCGCGGGTGAAGCTGCCGGCGGCGAGCAGCGCAAGACCCTCAGCGGTCTGCAGGTCGAGGAGTACCCGTTGAGCGGCGCCGATGCGCGTTTCGACCTGGCCTTCGACTTCACCGATGGCGCCGACGGTATCCAGGCGTACTTCACCTATGCAACCGACCTGTTCAAGGCCAGCACCGTCGAGCGCCTGGTGACGGCCCTGCACACGTTGTTGCAGGACATGGTCGCGGCACCTGCCAGCCGGCTGCTGGACTGTGTCGGTGATGCCGATGCGGTTTTGCACGGTGAGCCCGCGAGCTTCCCTTGCACGGACTTTCTCAGCCTGTTCCGCCGGGCGCTGGCCAATGCCGGCGAGCGCCCCGCGCTGCGTGCGGGCGCAGAGCAGTTGAGCTATGCCCAGCTCGATCAGCGTTCGAACCAGTTGGCGCACCACCTGCTGGCAATGGGCGTCAAGCCGGGCGCAGTGGTTGCCTTGTGCCAAGAGCGCTCCATCGAATGGGTGACCGGCCTGCTGGCAGTGCTCAAGGTGGGGGCGGCCTTTCTGCCATTGGACAGCGCCCAGCCGGTCGAGCGCCTGGCTCAACTGGTGACGGACAGCCAGGCCGTGCTGATGGTGCACGACCCCAAGCTTGCCCTCGGTGGTTTCGCCGCGTGCCCGGTATTGCCTTTCGATGCTGCCGCCTGGCGACAGTGCCCGACGACGCCGCTGGCCATCGAGGTCTGCGCCGCCCAACCGGCCTATGTCATCTACACTTCCGGCTCCACCGGCCAGCCCAAGGGCGTGGTCGTTGCCCACGGCATGCTGGCCAACTACGTGCAGGGCATCCTGCAGCGCCTGCAGTTGCCAGCCGACGCCAGCATGGCGATGGTCTCGACCGTGGCGGCGGACCTGGGGCACACCGTGCTGTTCGGCGCGCTGGCATCCGGCCGTCTGCTGCACCTGATGTCGCGTGAGCATGCCTTCGATCCGGACGTCTTCGCCAGCTACATGGCGGAGCATCAGGTCGACGTACTGAAGATTGTCCCCAGCCACCTGCAGGCCTTGCTCCAGGCCAGCGATGCAGCCAGCGTGCTGCCGCGCAAGCTGTTGATCGTCGGCGGTGAAGCGAGCCCGTGGTCGCTGGTGGAAAAGGTCCGCCAGCTCAAGCCGCTGTGCCGCATGGTCAACCACTACGGCCCTACCGAAACCACGGTGGGCATTCTCAGCCATGAAGTTGGCGCGAGCGAACCGGACCTGCGCTGCGTGCCGGTCGGGCAACCGTTGGCCAACAGTCATGTGTACCTGCTCGACAGTGGCCTGAACCCGGTGGGCGAGCGGGTTGCCGGCGAACTGTACTTGGGCGGACAGGGGGTTGCTCAAGGCTACCTCGGCCGGCCCGCCATGACCGCCGAGCGCTTCGTGCCGGACCCACACGGCGATGGCACGCGGGTCTACCGTACCGGCGACCGGGCTCGCTTGGCGCAAGGCCAGGTGGAATTCCTGGGCCGCGCCGATGATCAGGTGAAGATCCGTGGTTACCGCGTCGAACCGGGCGAAGTCGGTGAAGTGCTGCGCGGGATGGAGGGCGTGCACGAGGCCGTGGTCTTGCCGCTGGCACTGGAGAGCGACCCTGCACGTCTGCAGCTTGTGGGCTATTGCGTGACCGCACCCGACGTGGCGGCCAGCGCATTGCTGACGCAACTGCAGGCCCAACTGCCGGACTACATGGTGCCGGCCCACCTGGTGTTGCTCGAACAGCTGCCGCTGACCGCGAACGGCAAGCTCGACAAGCGTGCCTTGCCCAAGCCCGAAGTGGCCGGCAAGGCTTACGTAGCCCCAGCAGGTGAGGTCGAGGAAAAGCTGGCGGCGATCTGGGCCGATGTGCTCAAGCTGGAACAGGTCGGTAGCACCGATAACTTCTTCGAGCTCGGTGGCGACTCTATCCTCAGTTTGCAGATCATCGCCCGCGCCAAGCGCCAGGGCATCAAGCTGACCCCCAAGCAACTGTTCGAAAAACAGACCGTCGCGGCCTTGGCCCAGGTGGCCAGGGTCATCCAGGACAAGCCGCAAGCCGCTGTGGTTCAGCCCGAGGCAGACGGCCCGCTGCCGTTGCTGCCGATCCAGGCGCGCTTCTTCGACACCGCCATCGCCCAACGCCATCACTGGAACCAGTCGGTGCTGCTCAAGCCGCTGCAAACATTGCAGGCGCAGGCGTTGGACAAGGCGCTGCTGGCGCTGGTCGATGAACATGAGGCGCTGCGCCTGGCATTCACTGAGCACGCCGGAAAATGGCAGGCTGCACCGCGTACGACACCGGTGCAGGCCCTCCTGCAGGTAGTCACTCTGGACAGCCTTGCAGCGCTAGAAACCGCCGCCAACGAGGTGCAGGCCAGCCTCGACCTGGCCCGTGGCGAGCTGTTCAGGGCGACATTGTTCGAACTCGCCGATGGTCAGCAACGGCTGTTGCTGGCGGTGCATCACCTGGTGGTGGATGGGGTGTCTTGGCGCATCCTGTTCGAAGACCTGCAGACGGCCTACCAGCAGGCTAGCCTAGGGCAGGCGGTGAGCCTGCCGTCCAGGTCGGCACCCCTGCGCCAATGGGCGCGACAGCTTGATGACTATGCGCGCAGCGAAAACCTGCAGGCTGAACGTGATTACTGGCTCCAGGCCGCGCAGCAGCCCGCGGGCGAGCTGCCTTGCGATAACCCGCAAGGCGAATGCAACCTGCGCCAGGCGGCGCATGCCACCACCCGCCTGGACAAAGCCTTGACCCACAAGCTGCTCAAGGTCGCGCCAGCGGCGTATCGCACCCAGGTCAACGACCTGCTGTTGACGGCGTTGGCCCGCGCCTTGTGTGACTGGAGCGGCCAACCGTCGGTGAGTATCCTGCTCGAAGGCCACGGCCGCGAGGACCTGTTCGACGACCTCGACCTGAGCCGCACCGTTGGCTGGTTCACCAGTCTGTTCCCGGTGCAACTGACACCGCTGCCAAGCGTGGCGGCCAGCATCAAACACATCAAGCAGCAGTTGGCCGAGGTCCCGGCCAAAGGTATCGGTTACGGCGTGCTGCGTTACCTGGGCGAAGCCGCGTTCGCCCAGCGCCTGGCTGCGTTGCCGCAGCCGCGGGTGACCTTCAACTACCTCGGCCAGTTCGATGGCAGCTTCAGCGAGCAGGGCGGTGCGCTGTTCGTGCCCGCCAACGAGAGTGCCGGCCGTAGCCAGGACGAGGATTCACCGTTGGGTAACTGGTTGAGCGTCAATGGCCAAGTGTACGACGGTGAGCTGCGCCTGGACTGGACCTACAGCCGCGACATGTTCCACGAGGCGACCATCGAGCAACTCGCCAGCCGGTATCAGCAGGCGTTGCGCGAGGTCATCGAGCACTGCGTGGAACCTGAGGCGCAAGGCATTACGCCAAGCGACTTCCCACTGGCCGGGCTGAGCCAGCAGCAACTGGATCGCCTGCCGGTGGCCGCGCGCGATATCGAAGACATCTATCCGTTGTCGCCGATGCAGGAAGGGCTGCTGATGCACACCTTGCTCGAACCGGGTTCGGGCATCTATCTGATGCAGTATTGCTACCGCGTCGACCACGCCATTGATGTCGGCGCGTTCAGCGAAGCCTGGAAAGCGGTCATTGCGCGCCATGACGTGCTGCGCACCTCGTTTTGCTGGGACCTGGGTGAGCGCATGGTGCAGATCGTCCATCGCCGCACCGAGCCGGCATTGCGCCTGCTGGACTGGCGTCACCTGGCTGAAGATCAGTACGAACAGGCCCTTCAGGCCGAACTGGAAGCGGAGCTGCGCCAGGGCTTCGATATGGCCACGGAAGTGCCGTTCCGCCTGCGCCTGATCCTGCTGGATGCCGACCAGTTCGGCTTCGTCTTCAGCAACCACCATGTGCTGCTCGATGCCTGGTGTCGGATGGGCGTGGTCGATGAGTTCTTCAAGGTCTACCAGAGCCTGACCACCGGTGTGCCGGTACAACTGCCGACGCCGCCGCGCTACCGCGACTTCATCGCCTTGCTGCAGCGATGGGACCGTGAGGCTTCGCGTGATTTCTGGCGCAATGAGCTGCAAGGTTTCGAGCGGCCGACCGCGCTGCCGTTCGACCGCAGCGCCAGCGCCGAGCACAACCATGCAGCAGTGGCCGATGAGCTGGTGTACCTGACCCGCGAGCAAAGCGCGCAGGTGGCGCAGCGCGCCCAGGCGGCACAGTTGACGGTCAACACCCTGGTGCAAGGCGCCTGGGCACTGTTACTGCAACGCTACAGCGGCGACCGTGACGTGGTGTTCGGGGTGACCGTGGCCGGTCGGCCGGTGGAATTCCCCGAGATGCAGGCTACCGTCGGGCTGTTCATCAACAGCATCCCGCTGCGGGTCCGGTTGCCGGGCGCCGAAGCCGGCGTCACGGCCAAGGCGTGGCTCAAGTCACTGCTTGACCACAACCTCAACCTGCGCGAGCACGAGCACTTGCCTTTGGTGGATATCCAGGCGTGCAGCGAGGTCGGTAGCGGTCAGGCCCTGTTCGACAGCCTGTTCGTGTTCGAGAACGCGCCCGTGGAGTCCAGCGTTGGCGCCCAGGCTTCGACCATGAAGGTCAAGGCTGGGAGTTCGCGCACGCACACCAACTACCCGCTCACCGTGGTGGTGTACCCGGGTGAGGTGCTGGGCCTGCACCTGTCGTATGACCAACGCCTGTTCGACAGCGCGACCATCAGCGTGCTGCTGGCTGACTTCCGGGCTTTGTTGCTGGCCTTGAGCGAGCAGCTGGACGCGGACTTCCATGCTGTGGCCGCCGCCCTTCCTGGCAGTGCCCCGGAGGTGCCGACCGCGCTGCCCGAGGCCTACGAGCAGGGCTATGCGCGGCTGTTCGACGCCACTGTGCAGCGTGCCGGGCAACTGCCTGCGGCCGCTTGCCAGGGCCGTGAATGGAGCTACGCCGAGCTGGATCAACGGGCGCGACGCCTGGCGGGTGTACTGCAGGGCAATGGTGTGAGCGTCGACCACCTGGTCGCTGTGCTCGGTGAGCGTGACCTGTCGTTGCTGGGCATGGTGGTCGGGGTGTTCCAGGCGGGTGCCGGTTATCTCTCGCTGGATCCGTCCTTGCCGGTGGCGCGCCTGGCCGATGTGCTGCGCTTGAGCCAGGCGCGGGTGCTGGTGTGCGATGAGCATTGCCTGGGCTTGGCCCAAGCGATGCTCGAAGGCTTCCAAGCGCCGCCGACCTTGTTGGTCTGGGAGCAGGTGCAGGCACACGCCGCGCCGGCACAGATGCTGCACCTGCCCATCAATGCCGCCAAGCTGCTGGCCTACGTGATCTTCACTTCTGGTTCGACCGGTGTGCCTAAAGGCGTCATGGTCGAACAGGCCGGCATGCTCAACAACCAGCTGAGCAAGCTACCGTACTTGGGCCTGCGGGGCAGCGACGTGATCGCCCAGACGGCCTCGCAGAGCTTTGATATCAGCGTCTGGCAATTGCTGACGGCGGCCCTGTGTGGTTGCCGCGTGGAAATCTTCCCCGACGCCGTGGCGCAGGATCCGCAGGCGCTGCTGCAACAGGTCGAGGCCACGGGCGTGACCATCCTCGAATGCGTACCGGCGATGATCCAGGCCATGCTGGAACTGCCAGCCCGGCAATTGCCACGCCTGCGTTACCTGCTCACCACCGGCGAAGCCATGTCACCGGCACTGGCCCGCCGCTGGCGCGAGCGCTACCCACAGGTCGAACTGGTCAACGCCTACGGCCCGGCGGAGTGTTCCGACGACGTGGCGCTGTACCGCGTGCGTGATGACGCAAGCTCCGTGCACCTGCCGATCGGTGCCGCGACCGAGCACAACCGCCTGCATGTGCTCAACGACCTGCTCGAACCGATGCCGGCCCGGGCCACCGGCGAGTTGCATGTGGCCGGCGTAGGTGTCGGGCGCGGTTACCTTGGGGATCCGGTGCGCACGGCATTGAGCTTTGTCCCCGATCCGTTCGCCAGCCGCCCGGGTGAGCGCCTGTACCGCAGTGGCGACCTGGCGCACGTGTGCGCCGATGGGCAGACCCTGGAGTATGTGGGGCGCGCCGACTTCCAGGTGAAGATCCGCGGCTACCGCATAGAACTGGGCGAAATCGAATCGCGCCTGCTGGCCCATGAAGGTGTGCACAGCGCCGTGGTGGTGGATGCGCAGGTGGCCGGTGGCAAGCAGTTGGTGGCCTACTGGGTCGCCCGCGATGCCTCGGTCGCCGCAGCCGAGATGCGCAGCGTGCTGGCCGACTATCTGCGTGCCAGCCTTCCGGGCTACATGGTGCCGGCACTGTGGGTGAGGCTCGACAGCCTGCCGCTGACTGCCAATGGCAAGCTCGACCGCAAAGCATTGCCGGCACCGGACCCGAGCACCGCTCAGCAGCGCTACCAGGCACCGGAAACGTCGTTGCAGCAGCAATTGGCGCAGGTCTGGAGCGAGGTGCTGGGCGTCGAGCGGATCAGTCTGGGCGATGACTTCTTCGAGCTGGGTGGGCACTCGCTGCTGGTGGTGCAGGTGGTGGCGCGTGTGGGCCGCGAACTGGGCATCGAAGTCAGCCTGCGATCGTTGTTCGAGCACCCGACCTTGGGAGCGTTCAGCGAGGCCGTCGCAGTGTTGCAAGGGCAGGGCGCGTCGATTCAGGACGAGTTGGCTAAATCCTTGGCCGCCTTGAAACGTCTTACTGCAGAGGAGATCGACGAGTTGACCCAGTAGCGCTCTGCGGGCCCGGTATGACCGGGCCCGGCTCGTCAACTTCAGTACACCCAGAGCCGGCAGCCGTCCGGCTCTTTCATTTGTTCGGCAGCATCATGAGCCTGTCGCGGGCTGGCACGTTCCGCAGGCAAAGACCGGTGCCCTGGTAGGAGATGTTCAAGTGCAAGCATTGCTCGATTCCGTGGAGTCACTGTCGTCCCGGGAGCGCAAGGCCCTGGCCGCCTTGCTCAAGCAGCAGGGTGTCAACCTCTACGGGGTGACGCGCATCTTCGCCCGCGACCCGGCCGACCCGACCCCGGTGTCCTACGCCCAGGAGCGGCAGTGGTTTCTCTGGCAACTGGACCCCGCCAGCGGAGCCTACAACATCGGTGCGGCGCTGCAGCTGCAGGGGCGGCTGGATATCGAGGGCTTGCGCGGTGCCTGCCAGGCGCTGATCCAGCGCCACGAAGTGCTGCGCACCACGTTGCGACAAGACAGCGACCGCGTGGTGCAGATCATCCACCCGCAGATGCCGTTCGAGTTGCTCATCGAGCCGCTCATCGGCATGAGCGCGACCAGCGACGCCTTGCGCGAGCACGTCGAGGCGTGCATCGCCAAGCCGTTCGATCTTGAACAAGGGCCGCTGTTGCGGCTGAACCTGCTGCCGCTTGGCGAAGACGACCACGTGCTGGTGCTGACCGTGCACCATATTGCCGCTGACGGCTGGTCGATGCCGATCTTGATCAACGATTTGGTACAGTGCTACGAACGCCTCAGCCAGGGGCAGGCACCGAATCTGCCGGCCCTGCCGGTGCAATACGCCGACTATGCCATCTGGCAGCGCAACTGGATGGAAGCGGGTGAGCAGGCGCGGCAGCTGGCTTACTGGAAGGACACCCTCGGCGGGGAGCAACCGGTGCTCAGCCTGCCGACCAATCGCTCCCGGCCGGTGGCGCCCAGCGGGCGCGGCGCGCGGGTGGGCATCGAGATCGATGCCGTGTTGCTGCAGTCGCTCAAGGCGTTGGCCAATGCCCAGGGTGTAACCTTGTTCATGCTGTTGCTGGCATCGTTCCAGACCTTGCTGCACCGCTACAGCGGCCAGCCCCAGGTGCGCGTGGGCGTACCGATCGCCAACCGTAACCGCAGTGAAGTGCAAGGGTTGATCGGTTTCTTCGTCAACACCCAGGTACTCAAGGCCGACTTCGCGCTGCACAGCCGCTTCATCGATGTGCTGCAACAGGTCAAGGAAACCGCGTTGCAGGCCCAGGCGCACCAGGACTTACCGTTCGAACAGCTGGTGGAGGCGCTTCAACCGGAGCGCAGCATGAGCCACAGTCCGCTGTTCCAGGTGATGTTCAACCACCAGGCGCAAGCTGCCAGCGACGCCCATGCCCAGCTCAGTGGCTTGCAGGTGCGTGGGCTGGAGTGGGACAGCCGCACCACTCAGTTCGACCTGACTTTGGACACCCGTGAGCACGCCGATGGACTGTTCGCGTCATTGACCTATGCCACTGACCTCTTCGATGTCTCGCGCATCGAACAGATGGCGCGGCACTGGCGTAACCTGCTGATTCAGGCCTGCCAGGACCCGCGCAAGCGTGTGCTGGAGCTGGCGTTGCTGGAGCACGACGAGCGCGAGCGCATCCTCGGCCAGTGGAATCAGACGCAGATGGCCTATCCCACCAAGCTCGGCGTCTATCGCCTGTTCGAACAGCAGGTGTGTCGCACGCCCGATGCCGTGGCGCTGCGTTTTGGCGAGCAGACCTTGAGCTACGCCGAACTCAACCGCCAGGCCAACCAGTTGGCCCACGCCCTGCGCGAGCGTGGCGTCGGCCCTGAAGTGCTGGTGGGTGTGGCGATGCCGCGCGGGCCGCGCATGCTGGTGGGCCTGCTGGCGATCTTCAAGGCAGGGGGCGCTTACGTGCCGCTCGACCCGGACTACCCGGCCGAGCGCCTGGCCTACATGATCGAGGACAGCGGCCTGGGGTTGCTGCTGACCGAGCAGGCTGTGCTGGCAAGGCTGCAGGTGCCGGCCACGGTCGCCAGCCTGTGCCTGGACACTGATACCGCGTGCTACGCCTCGGCTGCCGCAGAAGACTTGCCGCTTGACGTCGATGCCGATCATCCCGCCTATGTCATCTACACCTCAGGCTCCACCGGCCGGCCCAAAGGCGTCACGGTGCGCCACGGTGCCCTGGTCAACTTCCTCACCAGCATGGCCGTCCAACCGGGTATCGCGGCCAGCGACCGGGTACTGGCGCTGACCTCTCTGTCCTTCGATATCGCCGGCCTGGAGCTGTACCTTCCGTTGCTGCACGGGGCCAGCGTGGTGCTACTGGCCGACCAGCAGAACAAAGACCCCTTCGCCTTGCTGCGGGTGATCGAGCAACAGGCGGTGAGCGTGATCCAGGCGACACCGTCGACCTGGCGCATGCTGCTGGACAACGCCCCGCCCCAGGCCCTGCGTGGCAAGCGGGTAATCAGCGGCGGCGAGGCCTTGAGCAGCGAGCTGGCCCAGCGCCTGATCGACCAGGCAGGGCATGTTTGGAACCTCTACGGACCGACCGAAACCACCATCTGGTCGGGTATCGAGAAGGTCACCGACAGCCGCCAGGTGTGGTTGGGCAAGCCGATCGGCAATACCACTTTCCACGTCCTCGACGCCCAGTTCGACGCGGTGCCGGTGGGCGTGAGCGGCGAACTGTTCATTGGCGGCGATGGCCTGGCGCGCGGTTACCTGAAGCGCCCAGGGCTGACCGCCGAGCGCTTCATCCCCAACCCGCACGGCCACGGCCGGCTGTATCGCACCGGCGACCTGGTGCGCTACCGCGACGATGGTGTGCTGGAGTACATGGGGCGCATCGACCACCAGTTGAAGATTCGCGGTTTCCGCATCGAGTTGGGCGAGATCGAGGCCAGCCTGCAGGGCTTCGGTGCGGTGCGCGAAGTGGCCGTGATCGACGTCGACGGGCCGCTGGGCAAGCAGCTGGCAGGCTATATCGTGCCGTACGATGCCAGCCTGCTGCAGGCTGATGCCGAGGTTCAGGAAACCCTGCGCCTGGCACTCAAGGCCCACGCATTGAAGTCGATGCCGGACTACATGGTGCCGACCCACCTGGTGTTCATTCCACGCATGCCGCTGACCCCCAACGGCAAGCTCGACCGCAAGGCGCTGCCGGCGCCTGACCTTGCCGCCGCCCAGCGCCCGTACCAGGCGCCGACCAGCCCGCTGCAGCAAGCGCTGGCGGCGATCTGGGCCGATGTGCTGAAGGTCGGGCAGGTTGGCTTGAGCGACAGCTTCTTCGAACTGGGTGGCCATTCCTTGCTCGCGTCGCAGATGATTGGCCGCGTGCGCCAGCAACTGGCGCTGGAAGTGCCGCTGCGCAGTGTCTTCGAGGCCCAGGACCTGGCGGGCTTCGCCGAGCGGGTGGCGGCTGCCACGACGGGTGCGCAGCTGCCGGCCATCGCTGTGGTGCCACGGGGAGAGCCCCTGGCGCTGTCGTATGCCCAGCAACGTCAATGGGTACTGTGGCAACTGGAGCCGCACAGCGCCGCCTACAACATCGCGTCGGCCCTGCACTTGCGCGGGGCGCTGGATGTGGCGGCGCTGCAGCAGGCCTTCCAGGCCTTGGTGGCACGCCACGAAAGCCTGCGCACCACTTTCGTCCAGGTCGACGGCGAAGCGCGCCAGGTGATTCACGCCCCCGAGGCGCAGGGTGCATGCCTGCGCCAGGCGGATGTCGATGCTGTCGAATTGCAGGCCACGGTCGAGCAGTTGGCCCGTGAACCCTTCGACCTGGTCAACGGCCCACTGATCCGCGTTGACCTTTTGCGCCTTGAGGCCCAGGCGCATGTGCTGGTGATGAACCTGCACCACATCATCACCGATGGCTGGTCGATGGCGGTGCTGGTCAACGAGCTCGTGGCGCTGTACCAGGGCTATCGTCATGGGCAGGCCGTCGAACTGCCCGCGCTGGCGGTGCAATACGCCGACTACGCGGCTTGGCAGCGCCAATGGCTGGAGGCGGGCGAGCAAGCGCGGCAGCTGGCCTACTGGGAAGCACAGTTGGGCGGTGAACAGCCGGTGCTGGAATTGCCGACCGACTACCCGCGCCCGGCGCAGCCAAGCCGCGCTGGCGGCCAGTTGAGCCTGGCGCTGGACGCGCCGCTGGTGCAGGCACTCAGGCGGCAGGCCCAGGCCCAGGGCGTCACCCTGTTCATGTTGCTGCTGGCCAGCTTCCAGACCCTGCTTCATCGTTACTCGACTCAGCCGGACATCCGCGTGGGCGTGCCGGTGGCCAATCGCACGCGCGGCGAAACCGAAGGGGTGGTGGGCTTCTTCGTCAATACCCAGGTGCACAAGGCCGAGTTTCACCTGCGCCTGCGTTTCGTCGAGCTGCTGCGCCAGGTGCGCCAGACCGCGCTGGATGCCCAGGCCCATCAGGACCTGCCGTTCGAACAGTTGGTCGCCGCCTTGAAACCGGACCGCATCCTCAACCAAAACCCGCTGTTCCAGGTGATGTTCAACCACCAGGCCGAGGCCAAAGGCGCGCCACGGGAAGTGCCGGGGCTGCAGATCGAGGCCGTCGACTGGCAGGTGCACAGCACCCAGTTCGACCTGGCGCTGGATACCGCCGAGCACGCTGACGGCATGACGGCAGCTTTTACCTTCGCCACCGAACTGTACGACCGCCAGACCATCGAGCAAATGGCCCGGCACTGGCGCAATCTGCTCCAGGCCATCAGTCGCGACGCCAACCAGGTGGTCGCGCAACTGCCGATGCTGGATGATCTCGAGCAGCAGTGCATGCTGCATGACTGGAACGCGACCGCAGTGGCCTACCCGCAGGCGCGCCTGGTGCATCAATTGTTCGAGGATCAGGCCCAGCGTCATCCGCAGGCGCCGGCGTTGATTTTCGCCGATGCCACCCTTAGCTACACCGAACTGGATCAGCGTGCCAACCGCCTGGCGAACAAACTGCGTGAGCAAGGTGTCGGCCCGGAAGTGCTGGTTGGCGTGGCGGTGGAAAGAAGCCTGGAACTGGTGATAGGCCTGATGGCCGTGCTCAAGGCCGGGGGCGCCTATGTACCGCTGGACCCGGATTACCCGAGCGACCGCCTGGCCTACATGATCGAGGACAGCGGCATCGGCCTGCTGCTCAGCCAGCAAGCATTGGCCGAGCGCCTGCCGGTGCCGGCAGCGGTACGTATCCTGTGCCTGGACCAGGACGCGCAGTGGCTGGCCGGCTATGCCGACACCGCCCCTGAGGTGGACGTTCGCCTCGCCAACCTGGCCTATGTGATCTACACCTCCGGTTCCACAGGGCGGCCCAAGGGCGCGGGCAACACCCACGAGGCGCTGCTCAACCGCCTGCAGTGGATGCAAGGCGCCTATGGCCTGGATGCCAGCGACACGGTGCTGCAGAAAACCCCGTTCAGCTTCGATGTGTCGGTGTGGGAGTTCTTCTGGCCGCTGATGACCGGCGCGCGCCTGGCCGTGGCCTTGCCCGGCGATCACCGCGACCCGCAGCGCCTGTGCCAGACCATCATCGACCACCAGGTCAGCACCCTGCACTTCGTGCCTTCGATGCTGCAGGCCTTCATGGCCAGCGCCGAGGTCGAGCAGTGCCGCAGCGTTCGCCGCGTGGTGTGCAGTGGCGAAGCGCTGCCGGCCGTATTGGCCCAACAGTGCCGCGAGCGCTTGCCTCATGCCGGGTTGTACAACCTGTACGGCCCGACCGAGGCCGCCATCGACGTGACCCACTGGACCTGCGGCGACAAGCAGGGCTTCAGCGTGCCGATCGGCCAACCGATCGACAACCTGCGCACCCACATCCTCGAACCCGACCTGCTGCCCGCTGCGCGCGGCGTCAATGGGGAGCTGTACCTGGCCGGCATTGGCCTGGCGCGGGGCTACCACGGTCGCCCGGCACTGACGGCTGAACGCTTCGTGCCCGATCCGTTCGATGAGCAGGGCGGTCGTCTGTACCGCACTGGCGACCTGGCGCGCTATCGCCCGGACGGTGTGATCGATTACGCCGGGCGTATCGACCACCAGGTAAAAATTCGCGGCCTGCGTATCGAGCTGGGTGAGATCGAAGCACGACTGGCCGAGCACGCCCAAGTGCGCGAGGCAGTGGTGCTGGCCCAGGACGGCCCGAGCGGCAAGCAACTGGTGGGCTATGTGGTGCCGATGGCTGCCGAGCAGGCCGAGCCGGGCAGCGAGGCGGGCCAGCGACTGCGTGAGCAACTGGCGCATTTCCTCGGTCAGGGCTTGCCCGATTACATGGTGCCGGCGCACCTGATGCTGCTCGCCAACTTGCCGGTCACCGCCAACGGCAAGTTGGCGCGCAACCTCTTGCCGGCACCGGATTTCAACGCCGCCAGGCAGGTGTATGTCGCTCCGCGCACGGCGCTGGAGCAGCAACTGGCGTCGATCTGGGAGACGGTGCTGAACCTGCCCCAAGTCGGTATGCAGGACAACTTCTTTGCCCTGGGAGGCGATTCGATCATCGCCATCCAGGTGGTCAGCCAGGCCCGGCAACTGGGGCTGGACATTGCCCCGCGCGACCTGTTTCTGTTGCAGACCATTGAGCAGCTGGCGGCTCGGGTAGGCCAATGGCAGATGGTCGAGCAGCAGTCGGTTGCCCTGCACAGCCTGACTGAGCAACAGGTGCAGGCATTGCCCCTGGAGCATGCTGGGGTCGATGGCCTTTACAGCCTGTCGCCCATGCAGCAGGGCATGCTGTTCCTGAGCCTCAACGGCCGCCCTGAAGACCAGCTGTACATCAACCAGTTGAGCGTACCGGTACAGGGCCTGGTTGCCGAGCGCCTGCGCCAAGCCTGGGAAACGGTGGTGGCGCGCCACGACGTATTGCGCACCGGCTTCCTTTGGCAAGACCTGGATGAGCCATTGCAGTACGTGATGGGGCAGTTGCCACTGCCATTGCGTGAGCTGGACTGGCGCGGTCGTGGCGATTGCGCGCAGGCGCTGGAGGCACTGGCCAACGAAGAGCGTGAACGCGGCTTCGACCTGGCCAGGCCGCCGCTGCAGCGCATGCTGCTGGTGCGCCTGGACGATCAGCGCCATCAACTGATCTGGACCTACCACCATATCTTGCTCGATGGCTGGAGTACGTCGCAGTTGATGGGCGAAGTCCTGGCCTGTTATTCGGGGCAGACGCTCGACAGCGTGGTGCCTTACCGCAACTACATCGGCTGGCTGCGCCAGCAGGATCCGCGCCACAGCGAAACGTTCTGGAAGCAGCAGCTGGCCAGCCTGCAGGAGCCGACCTACCTGGCCGATGCCTTCGCCAGCGGTGAGCGCGGCAGCGGCCACCAGGCCCTCTACAGCCGTTTCAGTGTCGCGCAGACCGAGACGTTCAAGGCCTTCGCACAATCCCAGCGCATCACCCTCAACACCGTGGTGCAGGGCGCCTGGTTGTTGCTGCTCAGCCGCTACAGCGGCCAGCGCAGTGTCAGCTTTGGCGCCACGGTGGCGGGGCGCCCGGCCGCCTTGCCGGGTGTGCAGAGCATGCTGGGCCTGTTCATCAACACCCTGCCGGTGATTCATGAGGTCGACCCGCAGGCGCAGGTCGGGCAGTGGCTGCAGCAGTTGCAGCGCATCAATCTGGAGCTGCGTGACCACGAGTACACCGCACTGGGCGAAATCCAGCGCTGGGCCGGGCGCAGTGGCCAACCACTGTTCGACAGCATCATCGTGTTCGAGAACCAGCCTCTGGACCGCACCCTGCGCGAGTGGAAGGACGACAGCCTGCAATTCGGCGATGTCGGTGGCTCCGGCCTGACCGACTTCCCGATGGACCTGATGGTCATCGTCGAAGACCAGTTGATCATCGAGTACATGTACCTGCGCCAGTGCTTCAGCGAGGAAGCGGTGGCGGGCATTCGCGCCAACATGGAGGCGCTGCTGCAGGCGCTGTCGCTGGACGGCCAGGCGCGCCTGGGCAACCTCGGGCTGCTGCCCGGCGCGCCCCTGCGTGCGCTGACGCCTCCAGCGCAACAGGCGCCGCTGCTGGTCCACGAGCGCATCGCGCAATGGGCGCAGCAGCAAGGTGATGCCGTGGCGGTCAAGGTCGATGGGCAAACCCTGAGCTTCGCCGAACTCGACCGCGCCGCCAATTGCTTGGCACATGCTCTGATTGCCGAAGGCGTGGGTCCTGAAGTGCGGGTGGGCGTCGCCTTGCAACGTACCCCACAGATGATCGTCGCCCTGCTGGCGGTGCTCAAGGCTGGCGCAGCCTATGTGCCGATCGACACGGCGTACCCCGCCGAGCGCCTGAGTTACCTGATGGAAGACTCCGGCGTCGCGCTGCTGGTGTCGCAGACCGCGGCCCTGGCGGGCCTGCCGAAATTGGCCAACGTGCATGCCTTGAACCTGGACAGTTTCGACCCCACGCAGTGGCCAGGCCATGCACCCCAGGTAACGCTGCAGGGTGAGAACCTGGCCTACGTCATCTACACCTCCGGCTCCACCGGCAAGCCCAAAGGCGTGGTGGTCAGCCATGACGCGCTGGCGATGCACTGCCAGGCTATTGGTGAGCGCTATGAGATGACCCCCGCCGACTGCGAGCTGTTGTTCATGTCGTTTGCCTTTGACGGCGCCCACGAGCGTTGGCTCACCGCATTGACCCACGGCGGCAGTGTGCTGCTGCGCGGCGATGAGCTGTGGACCCCGGAGCAGACCTGCCAGGCACTGCATCGCCATGGCGTGAGCGTCGCAGCGTTCCCGCCGGTGTACTTGCAGCAATTGATCGAGCAGGTACGCGAGCACGGCAACCCACCGCCGATGCGCATCTATTGCTTCGGCGGTGATGCGGTGCCGCAGGCCAGCTATGAACAGGCGCATGCCTACTTGCAGCCGCAGTACATCATCAATGGCTATGGGCCGACCGAAACCGTGGTTACCCCGACGATCTGGAAAGCCGCGCCACAGCAGCCTTGCGGCGCGGTCTATGCGCCAATAGGTACGTTGGTAGGGCAGCGTAGCGCCTATGTCATGGACGTTGACCTGAACCCACTGCCGCCCGGTGTGGCGGGAGAACTCTACCTGGGCGGTACCGGCGTGGCCCGCGGCTACCTGAACCGCCCGGGGCTTACCGCCGAACGCTTTGTCGCCGACCCAGGCAACCCGGGTGGGCGCCTGTACCGTACCGGTGACCTGGTGCGCCAGCGGGAGGACGGCACCTTCGATTACCTCGGGCGCCTGGACAATCAGGTCAAGGTTCGCGGTTTCCGCATCGAACTGGGCGAAATCGAGGCGCGCCTGGCCGACATGGACCCGGTACGCCAGGCGGCGGTGGTGGTGCGCGACGGCCCCAGCGGCAAACAGCTGTTCGGCTATGTGACCTTGGCCGAGGGACACGCTCAAGGCATTGCCGAGCAATTGCGCGAGCGGCTCAAGCAAGAACTGCCCGAGTACATGGTGCCGGCGCAGCTGATGGTTTTGGAGCGGATGCCGCTTAGCCCCAACGGCAAGCTCGATCGCAACGCGCTGCCTGCGATGCAGGCGTTGCGTGAACATGTGGCACCGCGCAATGAACTGGAGCTGGCCATCGCGCGCATCTGGCAGGACGTGCTCAAGGTTGAGCAGGTCGGTATCACCGACAACTTCTTCGAGCTGGGCGGCGATTCGATCCTCAGCATGCAGGTGGTGGCCAAGGCCCGTGGGCTGAAAAAAATCGGCTTTACCCTGCGCCTGCGTGACCTGATCCAGAAGTCGACCATCGCCGAGCTGACCGCCGTGGCGGGCAAGCACAGCCCGCTGTTGTCGCTCAACGCCCCTGTGGCTGGCCAGGCACCGATGTTCTGCGTGCATGCCGGGTTTGGCACGGTGTTCGATTACGAACCGCTGGCCAGGCGCTTGAATGGACGCTGCCAGGTCATCGGCATCCAGGCGCGGCAGCTGCTCGACGGTGCCTGGCAGGAAGCGTCGCTGCAGAGCATGGCCAGCGACTACGTTGCCTGCCTGCGTGAACAGCAGCCGCATGGCCCGTACCGCTTGCTGGGCTGGTCGCTCGGCGGCACCTTGGCGTCACTGATGGCGGCGGTGCTGGAAGGGCAGGGTGAGCGCGTGGAGTTGCTCGCGCTGCTGGACAGCTTCGTGCCCAGCACGCAAACCCACCTGCAAGTCGATCATTGGCTGGACGATTTGAACGAGCTGTTGCAGGCCACCGTACCCTCGGCGCAGCCCGTGAAGCGTGATGTGGCGCTGCCGGAAGGCGAGGGGAGTGCGCGGGCGCTGATCACGCAGGCACTGGGCAACAGGCAGGGGGCGACGGGGTTGGGCGTCGATGAACTGACCCAGGTGTTCATCACTGCGCGCAGCCTCAAGCGCCTGTCGCGTGAGCTGCACACGTGCCAGCCCGTGCAGGTGGTACCGCACAGTTGGTGGGTAGCGGGCCGTGACGATGAGCGCGAAGCCTTGGCCGCGCAGCTTGGCCAGGCCCTGGACACTGCGCGGCTGCTGGCCTGTGGGCACTTCCAGGTGCCGCATGAGGCCACCCTGCTCGACGACGTACAAGCGCTGCTCGAACCCAACCTCACGCACGCCTGCTTCATTGAACTTTCATGAGCTTTCGGGGCCGCCAGCGCGGCCCCTCTGGAGAATCGAACGATGTCCCTGAACCCTGACCTGGCGGCCTACCTGCAACTGGTGGAGGCCGGACGCAGCGCCGGCAAGGTGCTGCCCATGCATGCCCTGGCGGCGGACGAGGCGCGCCGCCAGTTCGAAGAGTCCTCGGCGCTGATTGCGGGCAAGGCCGACGAGCCGGACTGCATCAGCGACCTTTCGTTGACCACCCGCGATGGCCATACCTTGCCGGTGCGCTTGTACCGCCCGCCGCAGGCCGACCCTGCACTGGCCGGCGCGGCGCTGCTGTACCTGCATGGCGGCGGCTACGTGGTGGGCAGCCTCGATTCGCATGACACGCTGTGCTGGAACCTGGCGCAGGATGCCGGGGTGCCGGTGATTGCCGTGGGCTACCGGCTGGCGCCGCAGTGGCGTTTCCCGACAGCCAGTGACGATGCCCTGGATGCCTGGCGCTGGTTGGTCGAGCAGGCCGAGGCGCTGGGCATCGATGCGCAGCGACTGGCGGTGGTGGGCGACAGTGTCGGTGGTAGCCTGGCTACCATTCTGGCCAACCAGTTGGCTGCGCAGCGCGAGCTGCCGGCACCGCGCCTGCAGGTAATGATCTACCCGGTGACCGATGCCAGTTGCCGGCGGCCTTCGGTGCAGCGCTATGGCAGCGGTTACCTGCTTGAAGCGCAGACCCTGGAGTGGTTCTACCAGCAATACGCCACGGTGCCGGCAGACCGTCACGATCCGCGTTTTTCACCGTTGCTGGGCAGCGTCGCCAGCAACAGTGCACCTGCACTGATGCTGATTGCCGAGTGCGACCCGCTGCATGACCAGGGTGTCGCTTATGCACGGCACTTGGAGCAAGCCGGGGTGGCGGTGCAGCTTGCGGTGATCCCGGGAGTGACCCATGACTTCATGCGTATGGGTTCGATCATCGAGGAGGCCGATGAAGGCCTGGCGATGGTGGTCGAGGCACTGCAGCAGCATCTGTAAGGGAGCCTTTCAGGCATCCATGAAAAAACCGCACCTGGGTGCGGTTTTTTGCGTTCAACGTCAGGCGATCAGAAGCTGTACTTGGCGGTGATGGTGAAGTTGCGTGGGTCACCATACACGTCGTACGGGCTCCAGGAGTTGTTGCTGGCAATGCCCTGGTAGTACTTCTTGTCGAATACGTTGTTGAGGTTCAGGCGAGTGTCGAGGTTCTTGTTGACCTTGTAGCCGACCATCAGGCCCACTACCGCGTATGCACCTTGATCGATGTGGTAGTTGCCGAAGCTGTTGCTGCCTTTGTTGAAGATGCTGCTCTGGCCATACACGTTACCGCCCACGCGCCACTGGTTCAGCTCGCCCGGCAAGGTGTAGGTGGTGCTCAGCTTGAACAGGTGTTCTGGCAGGTCGGTGTCGAACTTGGTGCCTTCCTTGTTCTTGTCGGCATCCTTGCGGTACTTGGTTTGCGAGTAGGTGTAGCCTGCGCCGACTTGCCAGTTGGGGGTCAGTGCGCCCATCAACTCCAGGTCGATACCGTGGGTGCGTACCTTGCCCGAGGCTTCGTAGCAGGTGATGTCGACGCAACCTTCCTGGTTAGAAGCTTCTGCGGCGCGGTTTTCCTGGTCGATCTGGAAGATCGCCGCGCTGGCGTTGAGTGCGCCGTCGAAGTACTCGCCCTTGATGCCGATCTCGTAGTTCTTGCCTTCGATTGGGCGGATGATGGAGCGGTCACGCGCCAGTTCCGATTGCGGCATGAAGATATCGGTGTAGCTGGCGTAGACCGAGTGGTGGTCGTCCAGGTCGTAGATCACTCCGGCGTAGCGGGTGACGTTGCGGGTGACCTTGTAATCGCTGTTGGTGTAGTAGCCGTCGTTGATTTCGCTGTACACCGACTTGTTGTCGTACCAGTCCAGGCGTGCACCCAGGATGACCTTCAGCGGGTCGGCGATGTTCAGGCGGGTGGTGACGTACGCCCCTTCCTGCTCGACGTGCTCGCTCAGGTTGTAGATATCATCGACATTCGGCTTGTCGATGCCACTGGGGTTGACGCTGAAGAGGCTGTCGACCGGGATGAACACGGTGCCGCCGTGGGCGCTGGTCTTGACTTCGCGCTTGCTCGCGCCCACCACCAGTTCATGCTGGCGGTCGAACAGCTGGAACGGGCCATTGGCATAGACGTCGTAGGTCGACTGGTCGTAGTCGCGGCGCTGGTTGAACACGCGCTGGCGGAACCCTTCGTTGGTTGCCGAACCGGTGCGCTCGAACACGGCGCCTTGCATGGCGAAGTCCGACCAGTTCTTGGACGCCGCCAGGTGCAGGCGCCAGTCGTTGTCGAAGCGGTGATCGACCTCGGCGAACACCGTAGTGTTATCGATGTCCTGGTAGCTCCAGTCGTAGCCCATATTGCGCGAACGCGAGTAGCCCACATGGCTGCCATCGCGGTTGACCGGCAGGCCACCCCAGTTGATGTTGTTGTTGTCGTTCTGGTTCGACGCGCCAACGGTCAGTGTGGTGTCGTCGGTCAGGTCGAACTCGGTGATGCCGTAGAACAGGCCGCGTTCGCGACCGGCGTAATCCTGGTAGCTGTCCTTGTCGTTGTAGGCGCCGACGAAGCGGCCACGGACGCTGCCGTTGTCATTCAGTGGGCCGCTGAGATCGAGTTCGCCGCGGTAATTGTCCCAGCTGCCGGCCGAGCCGGTGACGCTGCCCTGGAAATCCTTGGTAGGGCGTTTGCGCACCATGTTGATGGCTGCCGACGGGTTGCCGGCACCTTGCATCATGCCGGTGGCGCCCCGCACGATCTCGACGCGGTCGTAGGGCGCCATGTCGGCCGCGGCGACCCAGTCGGCGTTGTAGGTGGTGGGCAGGCCATCGAACATCAGGTTGTTGATGGGAAAGCCGCGGGAAAAGTACTCGCTGTTGGCCGGGCGCGCGGCCGACATGCGCAGACCAGGAGTGGCCTGGACCACGTCGTCGAGGCTACGCATCGACTGGTCGTCCATGCGCTGGCGGGTGATCACGGTGACGGCCTGCGGGGTTTCGCGCAGGGTCAGTGGCAGTTTGGTCGCGGTCTGCATGCTGCCGGTGGTATAGGAACCGGTGTTCTCGGTGGTTTGCCCCAAACCCTTACCATCGATGTTGGTTGCCCCAAGTTCCACCGCAGCGCCCCCCTCCCGGGTGTGGATGGTGACTTGGTTGCCTTGGATCTGGTAGCTCACACCGGTACCCTGCAGCAGCCGCGACAGGGCCGCGGCGGGCTCCATTGCACCGGTCAGTGCGCTGCTGCGCTTGCCTTCCACGTCCTGTGGGCTATAGAGCACCTGCAGGTTCGATTGCGAGCCGAAGGCCAACAAGGCGCTGGCCAGCGGCTGGGCCGGCACGTTGAACTGGACCTGTTGGGCCTGGGCGATCGCCGGCAGGCCCGCCAGGCCGACGGCCATTGGCGCTGCAAGGCGCAACGAGCGGCGAATGACCAGCGCCAGAGCGTGGGGGCGAAGACGTTGTGTTGGCATTTTTTCAAAGCCCTTGAGTGTCAGATGTTAATAGTATTAATTCTTGTTATTGATTGGGACGCACTCATCGGCCAAAACCGGAAAAATTAAATGCAATCTGCGACGCGGTTCTCCTGTTGGACCTTGCCTGCCGCCATGTGGATGAGCTGGTCGGCGACGTCGAAGTAGCGGTCGTCGTGGCTTATCACGATGATGGTCTTGCCCAGGCGCTTGAGGTCCGGCAGCAGCTCTGTGTAGAAAATTCGCCGGAACGTCGGATCCTGGTCGGCGGCCCATTCGTCGAACACCAGCACCGGGCGCTCCTCCAGCCAGGCGCTCACTAGCGCCAGGCGCTTGCGTTGGCCAGTGGACAGGTCGGTGGTGCTGAACACGCCGTCACGGATGCTGACCTTGTGAGCGATCTCCAGGCGCTCCAGGTAGCGACTGGCGTCGGCAGGTACTGGCCGGTCACCCTGGATGACATCGTCGAACAGGTAGTAGTCGGCGAAGATGGTGGTGAACAGCTGCCGGTAGTCGTCACGGTTTTCGGCCGTCACCGGCTTGCCGTCGAGGCTGATCGTGCCTTGCTGAGGTGCGTATAGGCCGAGCAGCAGCTTGATAAGGGTGGTCTTGCCGCAACCGTTTTCGCCGACGATGAACACGATGTCGCCTTGCTTGATGCTCAGGTTCACCGGACCCAGATGAAACGGCTCACTGCCTTCCACGCGGGGGAAGGTGTAGCTGACGTCCTGCAGCTGCAGGGTGTGCAGGGCCTTGTCGGCGGCGCGGGTGTCATCCAGCAGCAAGTGCGGCTCGGGCGATGAGAACTGGCGTGACAGTTCGGCGATGCGGCGGAAGGCGATCTGGGCCTTGCTGATGATCGGCAGGGTGCTGATCAGGTGTTCCAGCGGGCCTTTCATGTACAGCAGCACCAGCACGAAACCGCTGGTGACGCTCTTGTCGCCTGTGGGCCACAGCGACTGCATGGCCAGGGCCACGGCGATGACCACGAAGAACAGCATCGAGCCCAGGGTCTTGGCGATTACGAAGGTGTTGATCGAGCGTACCTGGGTGGCGCAAATACGGTTGGCGGTGTCCTGGATGCCGTGCTGGAACATGCGTTTGCGGCGTGGGCGGTGAATGCGCAGTTCCTTGGCACCTTCGGCGATCGCGCTGTAATGCTTTTGCAGTTCATCCTCGGCTTCTCGGGCGCTTTCGAAGCCGCGCACACCCCACGAGCGGGCAACGAACTGCATGACCGAGCCGATGCCGATGGCCACCAGGATCACCAGGAACATCGGTATCGACAGGTGCGCCAGATAGCCCAGGCAGCCCACGGTGACGGTGAGCGAAACGGCCAGGGGCGCGAAGACGAAGGCGAAGTCGCTGATGGTGTCGACGTCATGGGTCAGCACGGGGATGAGGCGATGGCTGCGGTAGCGTTCGATCTGGTCGATCGGCGCTGCCAGCACCTTCTCGCCCAGCTCACGGCGCAGGCGCGCGATGATGTGCTGGCCGACCCAGTTGGTGCCCATGTCCGAGCAGATCGAGCTGAACAGCGCCAGCAGGCACAGCCCGGCAAAACCCAGGACCACGCCTTGAGTCAGGCCGGTGTCGCTGTGCAGGGCCGAGTTGATGGTCGCCAGCAGGGCGGTGACACTGAGGCCACCGACCATGCCCAGGATGATCGAAACCGTCACCAGGGGCCAGAAGGGTTTGAGCAGGCCGAACAGTTCGCTGACGGCGCCACGTGGTTTACTGGTCATGGGTGTCTCCCGAATCACGCGTGGTTAGGGGCCATCAGAGTTCGCGAGCGACCCGGAAGCCGAGGAAATCGCCGCGCACATCGGGTGCGCGGTTGTTGCGGTTGCCGGAGCGCGAGAACACCGGGGCTTCGCCCCAGTCGTTGCCACGCATCACTCGCACACTGCAGTCGCCGCCGGACCAGACGCTGCCATCGCTCGGCGCACCGTCGTAGCCGTCGTGCCAGCAGTCGGCCGTCCACTCATACACGTTGCCGTGCATGTCGTAGACACCGAAGGCATTGGCCGGGTAGCTGCCGACCGGGGCGGTGTACGAGTAACCGTCGGTGGGGCCGTAGGTGTTGGCGTGCTGGGCGATGCTGTACCTGGAGGCGTCGCCGTTATCGAAGGGGAAGGGGAACGGGCCGGTTGAACCGGCGCGCGCGGCATATTCGCGCTCGGCTTCGCTGATCATGCGATAGGTGTGGCCGGTTTTTTTCGACAGCCACTTGGCGTATTGCTCGACATCGAACCAGCTCACGCACACGGCAGGCTGGCGCGGGCCCTGTTTGTAGGTCGGCTTGCTGGCGGCGCAGAAGCGCCCTGGGCGGGTGTCGCCGTCGGCGATCTTTACCCCGCTCTCGCGGATATAGGCATCCAGTTCGCCTGCGGTGACATGGTAGCGGCTGATGGCGAATGGTTTGGCAAAGGTCACGGTGTGCTGTGGACCCTCATCGCCCTCGCGCCCGGGCTCATCCTCGGGCGTACCCATCACGAAGCTGCCGGCGGGCAGCACCACCATTTCCGGGCAGGCCGCCTTGCAGTCGCGGAAGACTTCGCCTGGGGTGGGCTGGCTGGCGGCCTGGGCACTGGCGGCGCCCAGACCAAGCACGGCCAGGCAGCACAAGTGGCGCAAGCGAGGCGTGAACCGGGGGGATGAGGTGAGGCGTGCATCATCGGACATGAAGTAGATTCCGTCAGCTGTTGGCTAAGAAAAATCAGGCGCGCAGGCGTTGGCCCAGGACGTCGACCAGGCGGTCGATCTCGGCTTCGGTGTTCAACAGGCCAGGCGCGGTACGCACGACCGGCCCGACATCGCGATCGACCGCATCGACCACGATGCGCTGGCTGTTCAGGTGCGCTGCTATGGCCTCGACGTCCTGGCCCTTGACCCGGAAGAAGGTGAAGCCCGCTGAATGGTTAGGGCTGCGCGGCGTCACCAGTTCGATGGCGCGGTGCTGCGCCAGGCGCTCCTTGAGGTAGTCGTTGAGGCCATGGATGCGTGCCTGGATCGCCGCCTTGCCGTGCTGCAGATGCAGCTCGAATGCCTTGCCCAACGCCCAGCGATGCTCGAAGGCGTGGTAGCCACCTGGGGTCATGGTGGTGGCGAAATCCTCATTCTCCGAGAAGGTGGCGAAGGTGGGCGTAAGGTGCTTGAGCTCGGTGGAGGCGGCACAGATGATCCCGGTGCCTCGTGGGCCGAACATCCACTTGTGGGTGCCGGCGATGAAGTAGTCACACTGCAGGTCGGCGAAGCGCATGTCTTCGACGCCGAAGCCGTGCACGCCATCGATCACGTAGAGGATGCGGTCGTTTTCGTCACGGTTGCGGTTGGCCTCGTGGACCAGGGCGCCGATCTGCCCGACGGGCAGTTTCACGCCACTGCCTGAATGCACCCAGGTCATGCCCAGCACACGGGTCTGCGGCTTGATGGCGGCAGCAATGGTGCTTAGTACCTGGTCGTCGGAGACCTTGGCCGGGTCGTCGAACAGGCGTAGCTTGCGCACCTGGGTGCCGTCACGCTGGCTGCGATAGGCGAGGATGTTGCGGGTGGAGTAATGCTCGTGTTCGGTGGTCAGGATTTCTTGCTGCGGGTTCAGGCGCAGGCCGCCGTAGATCATCCCGAGGCCTTCGGTGGTGCTGCCGGTGAGGGCGATCTGGCGTGGCTTGACTTCAAGATAGCGGCCCGCCCATTCACGCACCTCGGCTTCGTGCTTCCACTCGCTCTGGGTGTCCCACTCGACGCAGCGTGCCGGGTGTTGGTCGAGTTGTGCGCGAAGGCTTGCGATCGCTTCGCGCACGGGGCGCGGGTGCGAGGTGATGAGGAAGTTGGCGAAGTGCGCGTAGTGGGGGTCGAGCTCGAACAGTTGGCGAAAACCGCTCCAGGCATCCGTGGCCGGAGGCGTGCGCGGCGCCGCCTGGGCGCTGCCCAGCAGTTGGCCGGCCAAGGGCAGCCCGGCTGCAAGTAGGCTGGCCTGCTTGAGGAAAGTACGACGGTCGTTCATGGGCGGCTCGCAGCTCAACGGGAAGAGGTGGCGGTCGGGCGTGCAGCGTTTTGCACTTGGCCCCAGACCCGTAGGAAGTTGCCACCCCATAGCTTGGCAATATCGGCTTCGCTGTAGCCGCGGCTGATCAGCTCGGCGGTGACGTTGCGCGCCTGACTGGCATCGTTCCAGCCGGCGATGCCGCCGCCCTCGTTGAAGTCCGAGGCAATGCCGACGTGGTCGATGCCGACCTTGCGTACTGCGTAGTCGATGACGTCGCCGTAATCCTTCAGCGTTGCCTGGGGTTCTTCCTCAAGGATCGCGTACAGCGCTTCGGCGTACTGGCCGACTTTCTGCTCGGGCCAGCCGGCGATGATCGGGTCGCCCGGCATCAAGGCATTGGCCTGGTTGACCAGGGGCGGCAGACCGTACTCGGCGCGCAGGCTGTTCAGGCGCTCTTGCGACTTCTGGGTCAGCGGCTTGATGTAGGTGCCGAAGGCAACGATCTGGATGACCCCGCCGGTGCCCTTGATCAGTTGCATTTCCTTGTCAGTGAGGTTGCGCGGAATGTCAACGGCGGCCCTGGGGGCCGAATGCGAGGCCACCACTGGCGCACGGCTGAGTTCGACCACCTGGGTCAGGGCCTGGGTCGACATCTGTGAAACGTCGATGATCACGCCCAGGTCATTGAGCCGTTGCACCGCCTGGCGGCCGATGGCAGACAAACCGCCGAGGGCATCTGGGGTATCGTTGAAGAAGGGCAGCGGGCGCGAGGAGTCGGCCCAGTTGTTGTTGCCGATGTAGTTGAAGCCGAACATGCGCACGCCACGGGCGGCCCAGGTGTCCAGCTGGCTGAGGTCGTCGCCCAGGGCATAGGCATTGAGCATGCTGATGAACACCGCGAATTTGCCTTCGCCGTGCAGGCGCCGCATGTCGTCGGGGGTGTAGGCGATACCGACCTGGTTGGGGAAGTCTCGCACCATCGCGCTGATGGCGTTGTAGCGCACTTCCTGGGCATGTCGCCCGGCATCGACGAAACCGTCGGTGGGGTGGTGCGGGCCGTTGTCGCCGGTCCAGGACTCGGGCCAAGCGAAGACGGTCAGGGCAGCGCCGGACAGTCGCCCGCGCGCGGCTTTGGCCAGGTCGAACTGGCCCGGGCCATCCTTGTCAGCTTCGCGGCCTTCGGTGCCGAAGTCCAGCGGCAGGGTGAGATGGCTGTCGAACGAAATGATCCGCTCTTGCAGATCATTGGCCTGGCGCACGACCTCTATGGGGTAGCCGTCCTTGTCGAAGTGGTACCAGGCAGCCGCCCCGGCACCGACGGTCAAGGTGGCGGCCAGGCTGATATACAAGGCTTTTTTCCAGCGTGCTGTCGTCATTTCGGTCTCAGTAGGTTCACCGCAGAGGTTCGGGCCTGGGGCCATTGCTACCTGGAGGGAACGAGTGCACGCGGCAGAAATTTAACCGGCCCTCCAGTCACGGGCGCGCCGTCAGGACGGTTAAATTTTCTTGCCAGCTCAACGTTCTAGCCTTCGATGGGCCGTGTTAAGCGGCCATAACGACTGGCACAGGTAGTTCAATGACGATTTCTCGGAGAGGCTTCATCGCGGGCGTGGCACTGGCGGGCGTTACCGTGCCGGGGGCGCTGTATGTCCAGCGTCAGCTCACCCGAGAGGAATTCCCGGAAACCCCCGGCGAGGCGGTCGTGGAATTGGCCGATACGGCGACCCAGCAACTGGGCGACACCTTGCGCGGCATCTGGCGCTGGTCGTTCAAGGGGGCGCAGGCCGGCTTGCCGGGCTTGCAGGGCGAGACGCTGGAATTGTTCATCGATGTTGCGCAGAAGGGCCGCAGCATTCGCGGTTACCTCGATACCGCCGAGCGCTTGCGCAGCGGTGCCGAGCCACGATATCGGGTGCTCGGCGACTTGCCTGCCGACAAGCCGGGACGGTTACGCTGGCGCTTGTTCGACAGTGCCGATGGCGGCCGCATGCCGCGCTACGAGTGCCATCTCGTGCTGGATGAAGTGTGGGGGGTATTTGGCAATGCGGGGCCGGCCACCCTCAATGGCAGCATCCTCGACCTTGAGCGGCCATTGGCCATGCCCGAGCAGGACAATCGCTTCCTGGCCCACAAGCAGACCTTTCCCGAAGCCCGCGAACGCACCGCCTTGTCGCCGGCGATGATCGATTGGCTGATCGCGCCGGAGCATCGCCTGTTCCACCAGCTGTGGCATGCCTCCCGTGACAAATGGCACAAGCTCGACAAGGACAAGCGCAACGCCTTGCGTGGCCTGGGCTGGCAGCCGGGGCCGCGTGACCGTGAGCGCGATGCCCGTGGCCGGCACAAGGACCGCAACGGCTCGGGTGAAGACTTCCTGTTCATGCACCGGCACATGCTCGGCGCTGCACGGGCCATCCAGGACCTGCCGTCATGGCCGCGCTTCCCCTTGCCACAGCCTGAACTTGAGCGCGATCGCCTGGGTTTCGCGCGTTACTTCGATAATCATGACGGCAACGCCTTGCCACCAACCTGGTTGGCTTACGATGATGACGAGTACACCCAGTGGGTGCGCGATATCAAAAGCGCCGAAACCTTTCATGGCAATTTCGAGGTGTGGGAGTCGCGTTACAGCGACCCCCAGTACCTGTCCCGGCTGACGTTGGGGCAGTTCGGCTCGGAGCTTGAACTGGGCTTGCACGACTGGCTGCACATGCGCTGGGCCTCAGTCCCACGTGACCCGAGCAACGGCATGCCGGTGCCGATGGCGCGCACGCCGGATGATTTCGCGGCGCGCTGGTATGGCGCGCAGAACGACTTTCTCGGGGACCCGTTCTCTTCCCACGTCAACCCTGTGTTCTGGCGCTTCCATGGCTGGATCGACGACCGTGTCGAGGACTGGTTCCGCGCCCATGAACGATTCCACCCTGGCGCAGTCGTGCGCCAGGAGGTCAATGGCGTGCCATGGTTCGCGCCGGGGCGCTGGGTGGAGGTCGCCGATCCTTGGCTGGGGCCGGACACGCACGGCTGCAGTAACGTGGCGGGGCTGCGCCCAGGGCGTAGCGTGGAGATGGATCCGGAAACCATGAAGCTGGCCTTGCGCCTGATTTACAGCGACGAGGAGCGCTTTGACGGGCTGGTAGGCAAAGTGCCGCGCCGCCCCTGGTATGCTCGCCACCTGAAGGTCAGGCAGCGGTCGTGAACACCAGATAGCCTGACGCCCTAGCGCGTCGGGCTATCCGCTTGCCAGCCACCGCCCAAGGCTTTGTAAAGGGCCACGCTGGCCTGCAGTTGGCTTAGCTGCAGGCGGGCCTGCTGGTCCTGGGCCTGGTACAGGCTGCGCTGGGTGTCGAGCACGGTCAGCAAGGTCTCGGCGCCGGCGCGGTAGCGGCGCTCGGCCAGCTGGAAGGCGATGCGTGATTGTTCCACTTCCTGATCCTGCCACTGGCGTTGACGGTCCACCCCTTGGGTGGCGTTCAGTGCTTTTTCTACATCGGCGAAAGCGGCCAGGATGCTGGTGCGGTAAGCCTCCAGCAATTCTTCCTGTTCGGCCTCGGCCAGTTGCTGCGCGGCGCGCAGACGGCCTCGGTTGAACACCGGGGCGACCAGGCCACTGGTCAGGGTGTAGTAGGGGCTGTCGAAAATCTGCGCGAAGGTGCTGGCGCCGCTGCCGAATTCCACGCCCAGCGTGAGTTTGGGCAGCAGGGCTGCCCTGGCGACCTGCACATTGGCGCTGGCCGCGGCCAGGCGCGCCTCGGCGGCTGCGATGTCGGGGCGACGCGCCAGCAGCTCACTGGGTACGCCACTGGCGATGCGAGGCCAGCGCAGGTCAGCGAATGCTGCGGTACTGGTCGGCAGTTGTTGCACCGGTAGCCCCAGTAGCGTTGCCAGGGTGACCTGGGTGTCTTGCCACTGCTGCTCAAGTAGCGGCAGTTGGCGTTGCTGAGCGGCCACCAGGCTGCGCTGCTGGGCCAGCTCGAGTTGGGTGCTGGAGCCGGACTGCTGGCGGGCTTCGACCAGGCTCAGCACCGCTTGGGCGTTGCGCAGGTTGAGTTGGGCTATACGCAGCTGTTCTTTGAGAGCCAGGCTTTGCAGGTAAGTGTCGGCGACGCTGCCGAACAGGGTCAGCTTCACGGTCTGGCGGTCCAAGCGGCTGGCGTCGAGGCTGCGCAAGGCGCTGTCGCGGGCACTGCGCAGGCCGCCCCAGAAATCGATTTCGTAGCTGGCGCTGAGGTTGGCATCGAACGAGGTGCTGGTGCGCTCACTGCTGCTGGCATCGAGCTGATCGTTGCCCTCGCCGCGCAGCAGGCGCTGGCGGCTGGCATCCAGGCCGAACTGCACCTCAGGCAGCAGCGGCGCGCCGGCGATTACTGCCCGCGCCTGGGCCTGGCGTACCCGGGCTGCAGCCGCGGCCAGGTCGTGGCTGTTGTTTCGGGCAATCTCGATCAACTGGTCAAGCTCTGGGCTGGCGAAGGCCTTCCACCAGCGTTGATCAGGCAGTGCCTGTGCCTTGCTCGCAGTAGGGCTTTGCCAACCGGCGGGCGGGGCTATGCCCATAGTTGGCGGCGTTGGCGTGGAGCAGGCGAGGAGTGACAAGCTCAGGGGCAGCAGGCAAAGGTGGCGTGGCAATGTCATGGGCTATTCGCTGGTAAGGGCTTTGACCGGGTCAAGGCGTGCAGCCTTGCGTGCTGGCATGAAACCAAACACCACCCCAGTGATGACGGCGCAGGCAAATGCGCCAACAATGGCAGGCAGGGCGAACGCCACGGCAATGTCGGCCAGGGTAAGGCTGGCGCCGACCACCAGGGCCAGGGCGATGCCGGTCAGGCCGCCAACCATCGACAGCATGATCGCCTCGCTCAGGAACTGCCGGAGGATGTCGCGCTGGCGGGCGCCGGTGGCCATGCGGATACCGATTTCACGGGTGCGCTCGCGCACGGTCATGAGCATGATGTTCATCACTCCGATACCGCCGACCAGCAGCGAGATGGCGGCAATGGCCCCGAGCATCAACGACAGGCTGTTCTGCGTGCGCGCCTCGGCCTGGATCAGGGCGGCATCGTTGGTCAGCTCGAAATCGTGTTTGCCCTGGTGGCGCTGGCGCAGCAGGCGGTCGATGGCCGCTTCGGTGTCCTTGACCTGGCCTGAGTCGCGCGCGGCAATGGCGATATAGTCCGGGTCGCGGTGGCCGAACAGGCGGATGGCCGCTGCCGAAAATGGCACCACGATGCGCCCGTCGCTGTCCTGATCGCCGGAGCTGGCGCCTTTGCCGGCAAGGATGCCGACCACTTGGAACGGTACATTGCCGATCAGTAGGTACTGGCCGATAGGGTTGCTGCCAGGGGCAAGCATCTTTTCCCGGACTTTCTGGCCGATCACAGCCACCGCTGCGCTACTGGCCTCGTCGGTCTCGGTGAAAAAGCTGCCTTCAACGGCCGGCCAGTTGAAAATCTCCGGGAAAAAGGTGTTGTTGCCGCCCACGTAGAATTGCTGGCTGTTGTTGCCGTGGCGGACCATCATCTTTTCGCCGAGCACCGGCATGATGTGTTTGACCTGCGGAAGCTCACCGATCGCCGCAACATCGTCCAGGGTGATGCGCCCAGCCGGTTCGCGCAGGGTCGGGGGGCTGCCATTGAGGTATAGGATGTTGGAGCCGAAGGCGGCCATCTGTGCCATTACCTGGCGTTTGCTGCCTTCACCGACAGCCAACATCACCACCACCGACGCGACTCCGATGATGATTCCGAGCAGGGTCAGTGCCGTGCGGAAGCGGTTGATCCACATCACTCGCCATGCCGCCTGCAGCGATTCGAGCAGTTCACCTTTCCAGGCACCGTGCTGGGTTGCACCACGGTCCAGGCGCTGGCGCAGTTCTTCTGCCTGTATGCCTTTGTGGGCATGGGCGGGCGGCTGGTCGGCGGCGGAGTCACTGATCACCAAGCCGTCGCGAATCTCGATAACCCGGTGCGCCCGGGCAGCCACTTCGCGGTCGTGGGTGATGAGGATGATTACATGGCCCTGGCTGGCCAGCTCGTCGAGCAGCGCCATCACCTCGGCGCCGCTATGGCTGTCGAGGGCGCCGGTTGGTTCGTCGGCCAGGATGATGTGGCCACCGTTCATCAAGGCCCGGGCAATCGAGACCCGTTGCTGCTGGCCACCGGATAATTGATGCGGACGGTTGGCGGTGCGGCTGGCCAGGCCCAGGCGGCCGAGCAGGGCGCTGGCGCGGGCCTGGCGTTCGGCGGCTGGGGTACCGGCGTAGATGGCTGGCATCTCGACGTTTTCCTGGGCTGAGCCGGAGGGGATCAGGTGGTAGCCCTGGAACACGAACCCGAAGGCCTCGCGGCGCAGCCAGGCCAGTTCGTCGCTGTCCAGCTCGGCAACGTCCTTGCCGGCGAAGCGGTAGCTGCCGGCACTTGGGCGATCGAGGCAGCCGAGGATATTCATCAGGGTCGACTTGCCGGAGCCGGAGGCGCCGACGATGGCGACGAATTCGCCGGCATGCACGCGCAGGCTGATGCCGCGCAGGACTTCTACCCTGGGGGTGTCGACGCCGCCGTACGCTTTACGGATGTCACAGAGCTCGATCAGGGGCGTGGCCATTCAACCTCCGCTGGCGGCAGGGGCGCCGATGACCAGTCGATCACCTTCACTGAGGCCATCTAGGATCTGCACCCGCAAGCGGTCGCTCAGACCGGTGCGCACCTTGCGCTGTTCGACCTTGCCGTCGCGGCCGAAAACCTGGGCCAGGCGTAGGCCTTCGTTGTCGCTATCGTCCAGTGCGGCCAACGGGGCACTAAGCACCTGGCTGGCTTGGCCGACGACGAAAAACACCTGGGTGGTCATCTCTGCCATGAGGGCGCCATCGGGGTTGTCCACGTCCAGCAGCACGGTGTATTGCACGACTTGGCTGCCGGTGGCGCCGGCGGTGGCGCTGGCTGGGCTGCCGCCGCCCTGGCTGGTCTGGTCCAGTGGCTTGGGCGGAATGGGCAGCACCTGGCGCACGGTGCTGGTCCAGCGGCGCTTGCCGCCGGCCAGGGTGGTGAAGTAGGCGGTCATGCCAGGCTGGATCTTGCCGATATCGGCCTCCGAGACCTGGGCCCAGACGGTCATGGGGGACAGCTTGGCGATGCGCAGGATCAGCGGCGTTTGTTGCTGGGCGTTGAGGGTCTGGCCTTCACGGGCATCCACTGCCACTACCGTGCCGTCCATAGGGGCGAAGATGCGTGTGTAGCCCAGTTCGGCTTCGTCGCTGCGCAAGCTGGCGTTGGCCTGGCGGATCTGGGCCTGGTACATGTCGATGCGTGCCTGGGTCACGTTGAGCTGGGCTTCGGCCGTTTGCAGGTCTTCTTCGCGTGTGGCGCCGACCGCTGCCAGGTCGCGCTGGCGCTTGAGCTGCTGTTGGGCGAGTTTGAGCTGGGCGCGCTGCTCTGCCAGCTGCGCCTTGAGATTATCGATCGAGAAGCGCCCGGCATCGAGCTTGGCCTGCTGCGTGGAGGGGTCGATCTCGACCAGCAACTGCCCTTTGTGGACTTGATCACCAACCTCGACGTGCAGGTTGCGGATCTGCCCGGAGGCTTGTGCACCGACGTCTACGTAGCGCCGCGGCTGCAGCGTGCCCAGCGCTGTTACGCTGCTCTCGATGTCGGCGCGGGTAACGGCAACGGTACTGACCGGCTGCGCGCCGAACGGCAGAGATGTCCAGGCCAGCAGGCTGCCAAGGCCAAGCAGGCCCAGGCCGCCGAGGAGGAGGCGACGGCGAGTGTGGGTTGAGCGTCTCATGCGGACTTCCAGCCAGGGATAAAGGCCACGCGCAGCCAATCGCGGTGCGCAGGGAGGTCACAGTTAGACGAAGGCTGGCAAGGCAGATTTAGGCAGGATAGTACGCGCCGGTGTGTTGCTGAGAATAATTATAATTTGTAGTATTCCACACTGATATCACTCAGTCCCCAAGCTGCTGATCAAGGGCCGGCAGGACGCCCTCAGGTACCCTCGTGGAACATTACTATCGTGAACTGGTGAGCTTTCTGTCTGCACGCTTGGGTAGCCGTCAGGCGGCGGAGGACGTCGCTCACGATGCTTATCTGCGGGTCCTGGAGCGTACTGGCAGCGAACAGATCGAGCATCCGCGTGCGTTCTTGTATCGAACCGCGCTGAACCTGGTTGTCGACCGGCACCGGCGTCAGTTGGTGCGCCAGGCCGAGCCGCTCGATGCCCTGGATGCCGATAGTCGGCTGCATAGCTCTGAGTTGCAGCATGACCTGCAGTTGGACCAGCGCCTGGCACTGATGCAAAAGGCCCTTGATGAGTTGAGCAGGCCCTGCCGTGACAGTTTTCTGTTGCGCAAAATCGAGGGGCTGTCCCATCAGCAGATCGCCGAGCGGCTGGGCATCTCGCGCAGCCTGGTGGAAAAGCACATCGTCAATGCCATGAAGCACTGCCGGGTGCGCATGCGGCAATGGGAATCCTGATTGCCAGGTTAAAGGCAAATGCAAATTCCGTCAGTCAATCACTTGATTTATGCGGCTTTCCCGACTTCTATCAAAGAAGACCGCTGCCAGGCATGGCCCTGGCAATAGCCGTTACCGGCGCAGTATGGTCATGGAGCGCACCCATTACCCAACTGCCCAGGTCCCACCATGGCAAACAAGACCCTGCGCATCCTCATCGCCGACGCACACCCGTGCCAGCGCCTGCAGCTGGAGCGGTTGCTCAATGGTTTGGGCTATTACCGGATAGCCCCCGTGGCTAGCTTCGAGGAACTGCAGCGCCTGGTGCAGTGCGCCTTGCAGCCCTTTCACCTGTTGCTGGGCAATATCGAGTTGGCCAGCCATTGTGGCGTCGATCTGGAGCGTTTCTGCCGCGTCAGCACACAAATCCAGCATGCCCTGCTTTACCATTCCAGCCAGTTGAAAGTGCCAGCAGTGCCGCAGACCGAGCGCCAGGCGGTCAGCCTGAGCCTGCCTCAGGCGCCCGATAACGAGGCGTTGGAGACGTTCATGGCAATCATCGACGCCCCGATGGTGGTCGGCAGGCTACCGCTGCCGGGCACGCTGCCGGCCAGTACAGCGCGGCCACGGCCGCGAGCCAACTTCGCGCATACGGTATTCAACCGCTAGCGGTGCCGCCGGCGGGGCAATCGGGCAGCTATTTGTTATGCTCTTGCCCTTTGCCGATCTGCGGACCCTGCCATGACTGCCATCGATACCGCTCGCCCGCCCCGGTTCAGCCGCGGCGACCATCGGACCCTGGGCCTGGCGGCGCTGGGCGGCGCGCTGGAAATCTACGACTTCATCATTTTCGTGTTCTTCGCGCTGACCCTCAGCCAGCTGTTCTTCCCGCCCGAGATGCCCGAATGGCTGCGCCTGCTGCAAAGCTTCGGCATTTTCGTCACCGGCTACCTGGCGCGGCCGCTGGGCGGCATCCTGATGGCGCACTTCGCCGACCATCTGGGGCGCAAGCGGGTATTCAGCCTGAGCATCCTGATGATGGCCCTGCCGTGTCTGCTGATCGGTGTGATGCCGACCTATGCCGACATCGGCTATGCCGCCCCGCTGATCCTGTTGGCCTTGCGCATCCTCCAGGGGGCTGCCGTAGGCGGTGAGGTGCCAAGCGCCTGGACGTTCGTTGCCGAGCACGCGCCCAACGGGCGGCGCGGCTATGCCCTGGGCTTTCTGCAGGCCGGGCTGACTTTCGGCTACCTGCTGGGGGCGCTGACCGCAACTTTGCTGGCGCAACTGTTCACCCCGCAGGAAATCCTCGATTACGCCTGGCGCTACCCGTTCCTGTTGGGTGGGGTGTTTGGTGTGATTGGTGTGTGGCTGCGCCGCTGGCTCAGTGAAACACCGGTGTTCCTCGCCCTGCGCGCGCGCCAGGAGCAACCTGTGACGTTTCCGCTGCGGCAAGTGCTGGGCGAGCACCGCCGGGCGTTGATCCCTGCTGCGTTGCTGACCTGTGTGCTGACCTCGGCGGTGGTGGTGCTGGTGGTGATCACGCCGACGGTGATGCAGCAGCGTTTCGGCATGAGTGCCGGGCACACCTTCGCCCTGAGCAGCGTGGGCATCGTCTTCCTCAACATTGGCTGCGTGCTGGCCGGGCTGCTGGTCGACCGTGTGGGTGCCTGGCGCGCGCTGATGCTGTATAGCCTGTTGCTGCCGCTGGGTATCGGCGCGTTGTACGCCAGCCTGGTGGGGCAGTGGGGCATGACCTGGCTGGCCTATGCGCTGGCGGGGTTGAGCTGCGGCGTGGTGGGGGTGGTGCCCTCGGTGATGGTGGGGCTGTTCCCGGCGCAGATCCGGGTATCGGGCATTTCCTTCACCTACAACGTGGCCTACGCACTGTGGGCCAGTACCACGCCGTTGGCACTGATTGCGCTGATGCCGTGGAGCCCATGGGTGTGTGTCGGGTTTTGTCTGATCATGGGCGCGGTGGGGCTGCTGACGGCCCTGTATTTCGGGCGTCGTGAGCCATTGGTGTTTGCGGCGGAGCCGATACCGGTCATGTGCGGCGACAAATGAGCCGGTAACGGCTGCGGGGCATTGGGGCAGACTTCCAGGTGGGGGCTATTGGAATAACCTATTAGCCAAATTTAACCTGGAAGGTTAATTTCTCATGGAAAAGAGAATGCCTCATTGCCCGCTGGAGCGGGTAAAAGCCCTGGCTGCGGCAAGGCGAATCCGCCCTACGGGTGCTGCATTGAAAGGCGCCAAGGCGCTGGGAATGGATTTTCCGGGCATGCTTGAGGTGATCACCAGCTTGAAGCGCACTGATTTCTACAAGAGCATGACCAGCCATATTGACCACCGGGTTTGGCAGGATGTGTATCGCCCGCTTACAGCAATTGGGTACGTTTATTTGAAATTGTCCGTGGTAGACGACGTGCTCATCGTGTCTTTCAAGGAGTTGTAACCATGAGATGTCCAATATGCGGCGGCTCGGAGCTTGCACCTGACATTCAGGGCATGCCCTATAGCTACAAAGGCGAGATGACAGTGATTCCTGAGGTAAGTGGCGATTACTGCTCCGCATGTGGTGAATGTGTACTGAGTCATGATGAAGCCATGCGCGTCAGTCACTTGATGACGGCATTCGAGCGCCAGGTCAACGCAAATGTTGTGGATCCTTCCTTTATTGCCTCCATACGCAGAAAGTTCGACCTCGACCAGCGTGAAGCGGGGGAAATCTTCGGTGGTGGGGTCAATGCGTTCTCCCGTTATGAAAACGGCAAGACCACCCCGCCAGTGGCGTTGGTGAAACTGCTCAAGCTGCTGGATCGCCATCCAGAACTCTTTGAGGAAGTGCGTACTGCCTGATAATGGCAGCCAACAAAAAGCCCCCGGCTCATGAGAACCGGGGGCTTTTTGTTGCCGCAAGGGCAGGGGCCTTACATGTTCGGATAGTTCGGCCCGCCAGCGCCTTCAGGGGTGACCCAGGTGATGTTCTGGGCCGGGTCCTTGATGTCGCAGGTCTTGCAGTGCACGCAGTTCTGCGCGTTGATCTGGAAACGCTTGTTGCCGTCTTCCTGGGTGACCACTTCGTACACGCCGGCCGGGCAGTAGCGCTGGGCTGGCTCGTCGTACAGCGGCAGGTTGCTGGCGATCGGTACGCTCGGATCGGTCAGCTTCAGGTGGCAGGGTTGTTCCTCTTCGTGGTTGGTGCTGGAGAGGAATACCGAGCTGAGCTTGTCGAAGCTGAGCTTGCCGTCCGGTTTCGGGTAGTCGATCTTTTTCGAATCGGCGGCCAGCTTGAGGCAGGCATAGTCCGGCTTGGTGTCATGCAGGGTGAACGGCAGCTTGCCACCGAACCAGTTCTGGTCGACATAGTTGAACGCCGCGCCCAGCAGCGGGCCGAACTTGTGCATGGCCGGGCCGAAGTTGCGGCTGGCGAACAGTTCTTCGTACAGCCAGCTGGCCTTGAAGGCGCTGACATAGCTGTTCAATTGATCGCCGCCTTCGCTACCGGCGATCAAAGCGTCGGCCACTGCTTCGGCGGCGAGCATGCCGGACTTCATCGCGGTATGGCTGCCCTTGATCTTGGCCACGTTCATGGTGCCCAGGTCGCAACCGATCAGCGCGCCACCATTGAAGACCATTTTCGGCAGCGAGTTGATGCCGCCCTTGGCCAAGGCGCGGGCGCCGTAGCTGATGCGCTTGCCGCCTTCGAGGTACTGGCTGATCACCGGGTGGTGCTTGAGGCGCTGGAATTCGTCGAACGGCGACAGGTAGGGGTTGGCGTAGGACAGGTCGACGATCAGGCCGACCACCACCTGGTTGTTTTCCAGGTGATAAAGGAACGAGCCACCGGTGTTTTCCTTGGCCACCACGTCCAGCGGCCAGCCGGCGGTGTGCACCACCAGGCCTTGCTCGTGCTTGGCCGGGTCGATTTCCCAGATTTCCTTCAAGCCGATGCCGTAGTGCTGGACGTCGGACTCGCTGTCGAGGTTGAAGCGCTTGATCAGCTGCTTGCCGATATGCCCACGGCAGCCTTCGGCGAACAGGGTGTACTTGGCACGCAGTTCCATGCCCGGGGTATACAGGCCGTCTTTCGGGTTGCCTTCGCGGTCGACACCGAGGTCGCCGGTGACGATGCCGCGAACCACGCCGTTGTCGTCGAACAGCGCTTCCTGGGCGGCGAAGCCCGGGTAGATTTCCACGCCGAGGTTTTCGGCCTGCTGGGCCAGCCAGCGGCACAGGTTGCCCAGCGAGATGATGTAGTTGCCATGGTTGTGCATGGTCTTGGGCACGAACAGGTCAGGCACCTTGGTCGCGCTGCCGGCATCCTTGAGTACGTAGATGTCGTCGCGCTTCACTTCGGTGTTCAGCGGTGCACCGAGCTCTTTCCAGTCGGGGAACAGCTCGTTCAGGGCGCGGGGCTCGAACACTGCGCCAGAGAGGATGTGGGCGCCGACTTCAGAGCCTTTCTCCACCACGCAGACGCTGATTTCGCTACCGGCTTCGGCGGCCTTCTGCTTCAGGCGGCAGGCGGCGGACAGGCCCGCCGGGCCGGCGCCGACGATGACCACGTCGAATTCCATGTATTCGCGTTCCACTGGTTCTCTCCTACTCATCAAGGCTCGTGCTGTTGCTTTGTCTTATGGGTGCGGGGCATTCGCAGCGGTTCTACGCAACGGCGGAACTGTAGCTGGGCAAATGACGGACTACACCGTTTTGTCTTGGCCGCGCATTATATCTACACCACTTGGCGGGTCCAATACAAACGTTTGTTTGAATTTGCCGCAGGCCAGTAAAATCACAGGAACGCGGCTGGAGGGTGACCGATTTGCCGTATTGACCGGAATGGGTGTTACGGTCAAGATACGAGCGGTTTTACGTTCGCCGTAGGCTTGCAGCCGGGCGCAGGTACACCTCTAAAGACCAGGTGTGGAGCAGGGTTTTGCGGGCTTAGGTCGGTTTGTAGTGGAGTTTACACGCCACGACAGGAAATGACCCGTGAGGATTTGTCGCAAGAGTCCGAACAAGACTGTTTGGTCACTGTGAAGTTGCTGCCTCCCGATACGTTTTTAGAGGTGCCCTTGTACCCACGCGCATCGCTGGGCTCTGCCCCAGGCGACTATCTATTCACCGGAGAGTAACGAGGAATCCATGAAGGTTCTTGTAGCTGTCAAACGAGTGGTCGACTACAACGTCAAGGTTCGCGTCAAAGCGGACAACTCCGGCGTCGACCTTGCTAACGTCAAGATGTCCATGAACCCCTTCTGCGAAATCGCCGTGGAAGAAGCCGTACGCCTGAAGGAAAAAGGCGTTGCGACCGAGATCGTCGTGGTTTCCGTCGGCCCGACCACTGCCCAGGAGCAACTGCGTACTGCCCTGGCCCTGGGTGCCGACCGTGCCATCCTGGTAGAAGCCGCTGACGAACTGAACTCCCTGGCCGTGGCCAAGGCGCTGAAGGCCGTTGTCGACAAGGAGCAGCCGCAGCTGGTCATCCTCGGCAAGCAGGCCATCGACAGTGACAACAACCAGACCGGCCAGATGCTGGCCGCGCTGACTGGCTTCGCCCAGGGTACCTTTGCGTCCAAGGTCGAAGTCGCTGGCGACAAGCTTAATGTCACCCGTGAAATCGATGGCGGCCTGCAGACCGTTGCACTGAACCTGCCTGCGATCGTCACCACCGACCTGCGCCTGAACGAGCCACGCTACGCGTCGCTGCCGAACATCATGAAGGCCAAGAAGAAGCCGCTGGAGACTGTTACTCCAGACGCACTGGGCGTTTCCCTCGCCTCCACCAACAAGACCGTGAAGGTTGAAGCCCCGGCTGCCCGCAGCGCGGGCATCAAGGTCAAATCGGTGGCCGAACTGGTCGAGAAGCTGAAGAACGAAGCGAAGGTAATCTAAATGACTATCCTGGTTGTCGCTGAATACGAGGCCGGCGCCGTAGCCCCGGCCACCCTGAACACTGTCGCTGCAGCCGCCAAGATCGGTGGTGATGTGCACGTCCTGGTCGCTGGCCAGAACGTCGGTGGCGTTGCCGAATCCGCTGCCAAGATCGCCGGCGTTGCCAAGGTGCTGGTGGCTGATAACGCCGCCTACGCCCACGTCCTGCCGGAAAACGTCGCGCCGCTGATCGTCGAGCTGGCCAAGGGTTACAGCCATGTGCTGGCCCCGGCTACCACCAACGGCAAGAACATCCTGCCACGGGTTGCCGCGCTGCTGGACGTGGACCAGATCTCCGAGATCATCTCGGTCGAGTCCGCCGACACCTTCAAGCGCCCGATCTACGCGGGTAATGCTATTGCCACCGTGCAATCGAGTGCGGCCATCAAGGTGATCACCGTGCGTACCACCGGCTTCGACGCCGTGGCCGCCGAAGGTGGTTCGGCTGCCGTCGAGGCTGTTGGCGCTGCGCACAACGCCGGTATTTCGGCTTTCGTTGGCGAAGAGCTGGCCAAGTCCGACCGCCCAGAGCTGACCGCTGCCAAAATCGTCGTTTCCGGCGGCCGTGGCATGGGTAACGGTGACAACTTCAAGCACCTGTACAGCCTGGCCGACAAGCTCGGCGCTGCGGTTGGTGCTTCGCGCGCCGCAGTCGACGCAGGCTTCGTGCCGAACGACATGCAGGTCGGCCAGACCGGCAAGATCGTTGCGCCACAGCTGTACATCGCCGTCGGTATCTCCGGCGCGATCCAGCACCTGGCCGGCATGAAAGACTCCAAAGTGATCGTGGCGATCAACAAGGACGAAGAAGCGCCGATCTTCCAGGTGGCCGACTACGGCCTGGTCGCTGACCTGTTCGAAGCGGTTCCGGAGCTGGAAAAGCTGGTCTGATCCGCCTGCTTCACTTATAAAGAACCCGGCCCTCGTTTTGAGGGTCGGGTTTTTTTATGGCTTGAGGGGTGAGGGATGACGTTGCGCGGAACGGGCAGGGTGCTGGCATGTGTGGCGCTGTTGGTGTCACCACTGGCCATGGCCGCAGGCAAGTGCGAGCGCCTGGTGGCGACCGGTAGCCCAGATGCGCCGCCCTATTCGTGGCAAGACCCGAAAGACCCCGGGCACCTGATTGGCGCCAACGTCGACCTGTTGCGCCAGGTGGCTGGCGAACTGGGTGTGAAGGTCGAGGTGCTGAGTGCCGGTCGCCGTGATCAGGCGCTGGAAGAGGTGCGCAGTGGGCGCATGGACCTGCTGCTCGACACCCCCTTGCAGGTGGAGCAACTGACCGCGCTGGACTACATCCATCCGCCGTTGCAGCTCAATGAGTACCTGGTGTGGACCCGCCATGATGCAGCGGTGACCTTTGATGGCCCGGCCGATCTGGCCAGATACCAGGGCAGTTTGTCCGAGCGTGCACGCCTGACCCCGGCCTTTACTGCGTTCGCCAAGGCCCAGCTCAAGCTGGTGCCGGCGCAAAACCTGACCCAGGCCTTTCAGAAACTGGTACTCGGCCAGGTGGACTATGTGCTGGCTGGCCGTTACTCCGGTATGGCCATGGCCCAGAGCCTCGGCATGAGCAATGACCTCATAGCCCGCGGCTTGCCGGTGGACAGGCCGGGCCTGTACCTGGCGCTGTCGCACAACTCGGCGTGTAATGACAGCTGGTTGCGTGGGCAATTGGCAAAAAAACTGACAGAATTGCCGATCTCTGGTGCATCCGAAGCTGTGCTGCAACGAAATGTCGAGCGCTGGAAAGCGCAGATGCAGGTACCGGCGGACGCCCCCAAACACTAGGAAGATTGCGTGAGAACCCAACCACTAATCCTTGCCCTGGCCGTGCTCGGCCTGGCTGGCTGCGCCAATGATCCGGCCCCTGAAGAGCAGATGCGCATTTCCGAACAGGCACTGGACCAGGCCAAGGCCGTCGGCGCCACTGAGCAGGTCGAAACGCTGAAACTGGCTGAAGACAAGCTGGCCCGCGCCAAGTCCAACATGCTTACCCAGGACTACCGCGATGCGCGCATGCGCGCTGAGCAAGCCGAGCTGGATGCGCGCCTGGCCGAGGCCCAGGTGCTGAACCAGAAGAGCGAAGAGCAGCTGCAGGTGCTGCAGTCGCGGGTCAAGCGCTTGCGCAAGCAACTGGAGGTGCAGCCATGATCCGTCGTACGCCTTTGGCTGCACTGGCATTGCTGGCGCTGACGGCAGGTTTGCAAGGTTGCGCCAGTCAGCGCAGCAGTGCCGCGCTGGATGAGGCCACCGTTGCCTTCCAGGGGGTCAAAGATGATTCCGATGTGCTGCGCAGCGCGCCGCGTGACGTGATTCGGGCGGGTGAGTCGCTGGCTCGCGCCGAGCGCCTGTCCAGTTACATCGGCACCGGTTCCGATGTGCGGCATTATGCTTACCTCAGCCAGCGCTACAGCGAGATTGCCCGCGAGCATGCCAAGCTGGCGCTGAACCAGGAGCGCCAGGCCAAGCTCGACCTGGAGCGCCAGCGCCTGCAGCTGGCCTTGCGTGAGGCCAAACTGGCCAGCGTGCAGCAGCAGGGCAAGTGGGTCGAGTCGCAGATTGCCGCGTTGGCTTCGGAGCAGGCCGACCGTGGCTTGGTGATGACCTTGGGCGATGTGCTGTTCGATACCGGCAGTGCCGACCTGAAGAACTCGGCCAGCCGGACTGTGCTCAAGCTGGTGCAGTTCCTGCAGCTCAACCCGCGCCGGGTAGTGCGTATTGAGGGCTATACCGACAGTACTGGCGCGGGCGAGGAGAATCTCAAGCTGTCGCGCGACCGGGCGCAGTCCGTGGCTGACATGCTTGTGGACCTGGGCATCGACGAAAAGCGCCTGCAGGTTGAAGGCTATGGCGACCAGTACCCGATCGAGGCCAATGCTTCGGAGCGGGGCAGGGCGCAGAACCGTCGGGTGGAGATCGTATTCTCCGATGACAAGGGGCGGCTCGCACCGGCGCGCTGAGTCTTGTAGAAATGGGCCGCTTTGCGGCCTGTTTTATGTCGGTTTAATCGTTTCGATAGCTGTCACGCTGTTGTATTGTCGACTACGTTGCAATCTGTCCCAGTACACTTTGCAACTGTTACGGTATCCTCTACCGTCAGTGACCCGTACAAGAACAACGAGCATGTCGACATGACCAACCTGCTGCTGTACCAGCGTATCGCCCAGCAACTGGCCGATGATATCCGTCGCGGTGTCTACCAGCCAGGCGAGCGGGTACCCTCCGTGCGCAAGATGAGCGCCCAGCTCAATGTCAGCCATGCCACGGTGTTGCAGGCCTATGCCAATCTCGAGGACCAAGGGCTTATCCGGGCGCGGCCGCAGTCTGGCTATTACGTGCACCAGACCCCTGCCTTGACCGCGCAAACCCCCGACATCGCTCGGGTGGAGCGCCCGGGCCTGGTCACGCGCGCCAGCATCATCCAGCAGGTGCTGACTGAGGCGCGCCGCGATGGTGTGTTCCCGTTTGGTGCTGCTGTGCCGCATGTCGACTACCTGCCAGTGCGCGCCCTGCATCAGCAAATCGCCAAGGTGACGCGCTTTCATAGCCCGCGCGCCTTCAGTTACATGTTCAGCCCCGGTTTCGAGCCGCTGCGCCGACAGATCGCCATACGCATGCGCGATGCCGGCGTGCTGGTCGACCCGCGCGAAGTGATCGTGACCCATGGGTGTGTCGATGCCCTGCAGATGTCGCTGCGGGTGCTGACCCGCCCAGGTGACCTGATCGCCGCCGAGTCACCGACCTACTACGGCTTGCTGCAGCTGGCTGACCTGCTGGGTTTGAAAGTGATCGAAATCCCCAGTGACCCGTCCACCGGTATCAGCCTCGAAGCCTTGCAACTGGCGGCTAACCAATGGTCGATCAAGGCGCTGGTGCTCACTGCCCGCTTGAGCAATCCGCTGGGCGGCACCGTTCCCGAAGAGCGGCAAAAGCAATTGCTGCGCCTGGCCTCGGACTTCGATATCCAGATCATCGAGGATGACATCTACGGTGAGCTGATGTTCGAGCAAGGCAAGACCAAGGCGCTGAAGGCGTTCGACCGGCTGGACCGGGTGATCTACTGTTCGAGCTTCTCCAAGACCCTGTCCCCTGGCGTGCGGGTGGGCTGGATGATCGCAGGGCGTTACCAGGACGAGATTCAGCGCCTGCAGACTTTTACCACCCACTCGGCCTGTAGCGTGACGCAGATGGGCGTGGCAGCCTACCTGGAAAATGGCGGCTACGACCGGCATCTGCGCTACATACGCCAGGAATATCGCAAGAACCTCAGTGCCTACCAGCTGGCAGTGCAGCAGCACTTCCCCGAGGGTACCCAGATGACCCGGCCGACAGGCGGCTTCATCCTCTGGGTGAGCCTGCCCGGTCGGGTCAATACCCAGGAGCTGCATGTGCGCGCGCTGGAGCAGGGCATCAGCATTGCACCAGGACTGATATTCAGTAACACAGAGCAGTTCAACCACTGTGTCCGACTCAATTGCGGCATACCTTGGAATAAAGAGGCCGAGCGGGCTGTGATTACGCTCGGTTTGCTGGCGCAGCAGTTGTGCAGGGAGACTGCGGTCACGCTGTTGTAAGGCTTGCAAGCCGCCTGTGGAACAGGGAGCATAGGCATTTTTCCTGCCAGTCTGTCCATTTGCCATGAACGCTTCGCGCTGCTTTGTCCTGATCGTGTGCCTTCTGACGTTCTGCTGCCCGGTCGTCCCTGCCTTGGCTGCGCAACCGGCAAACCAGGCTCAAACAGCTCAGGGTAAGCACGTGCCAAAAAAGGCGACTGCCAAGCCTGCACACAAGCCGGTCAGCAAAGCGGTTGCCAAGCCCTTGCCCAAGACAAATCTGGACCTCAGCCTGCCAGTCGAGATGGTCGACAACCTTGAGCCGAATGTGGGCACGCCTTCGCCAATCCAGCGGCGCAAACCTTTGTTGCCGCCCATGTTCACAGAAAAGCCAGAGACCAATGACAGTCCGTATCAGCTCAATGGCCGGCTTATCAACAACGAAATGCAGCTGCAACTGCGCAATGACAGCCGTCATGACGTGGAAGGAGCCGCCATCGATTTCGAGTATCGCCAATAGGCGGGAGCTGACTGCCAGGTCACAGCAGATTTCATCGTGCCAGCAATTTCAAACGACTGTTTGAGCGGTTACTATCCAGGGACGTTCGTCCCGTTTTGTTCCAGGGAGTCCTGATTTTGGTGAATAGCCATGCAATGCCGTGAGGGTTGTGGTGCCTGCTGCATCGCCCCGTCCATCACTTCTGCGATGCCGCGAATGCCCAATGGCAAGCCGGCGGGTGAGCGCTGCCTGCACCTGACTGCGGCCAACCTTTGCGACCTGTTCGGCAAGCCTGAGCGGCCGGCGGTGTGCGGTGGTTTCAAGGCAGATGCCGAGGTGTGCGGCAGTGATCGTGACGAGGCAATCAGGATTCTTGGCTGGTGGGAGCAGATGACGGCGGCGTGACAGGCTGGATCTTCGACAACAAGGATAAACATGATGAGATCGTTCAAGCGTATTGCACTGCTGTGTGGTGTGGGTGTTCTGCTGTCGCCTGTGGCCTGGGCTGAAAACTGGCAAGTGGCCAAGGACGAGGACGGGATCAAGGTGTCCCTCAGTGAGGTGGCCGGGTCCAAGTACAAGGCCTATCGCGGTGTGACCGTGATCAAGGCGCCGCTGGCCAAGGTCGAGGCGCTGCAGGAGGACGTGTCCGGGGCCTGTGCCTGGATTCACGAATGCAAGTCGCAGAAGCTGCTCAAGCACGAAGGTGACCAGAGCTGGACCTATACCCAGTTCAATACGCCATGGCCGGTGACGCCGCGTGATTCCGTGCTGCACATTACGACCATCAAGGAGGCGGATGGCAGCCTGACCCGTAACCTGAAAGAAGAGCCGACTTACCTGCCGGAAGAGAAGGGTTTTGTTCGGGTGGCAAAAGTCGACGGCTTCTGGAAGCTGGTGCCCAAGGGTGACAGCACTGAAGTGACCTACCAGGTGCACACCGAGCCAGGTGGTAGCGTGCCGGCGATGGTGGCCAACAAGTTCGTGGTGGATGCGCCGTTCAATACCCTGAAAGGGCTGCGTGAGCGGGCGGAGAAAAACTGAGGTTTTGTGGTGTCTGTGCCGGCCTCTTCGCGGGCAAGGCCGCGAAGAGGCCGGCACAGGACAAATAAAAAAGGCTGCCCGAGGGCAGCCTTCTTGCGTTCGGCTACTGCAGCTTACTTGCGGTCTTTCAGGGCAACGATGTCGCGCTTCTGCTCGCCGGTGTACAGCTGGCGCGGACGGCCGATCTTGTACGGGCTGGAGAGCATTTCTTTCCAGTGCGAGATCCAGCCCACGGTACGTGCCAGGGCGAAGATCACGGTGAACATGCTGGTCGGAATGCCGATCGCCTTGAGGATGATCCCCGAGTAGAAGTCGACGTTCGGGTACAGCGAGCGCTCGATGAAGTAAGGATCGGTCAGGGCGATCTCTTCCAGGCGCATGGCCAGTTCCAGCTGCGGGTCGTTCTTGATGCCCAGCTCGCGCAGGACTTCGTCGCAGGTCTGCTTCATCACGGTGGCGCGCGGGTCGCGGTTCTTGTACACGCGGTGACCGAAGCCCATCAGCTTGAACGGGTCGTTCTTGTCCTTGGCCTTGGCGATGAATTTGTCGATGTTCGAGACATCGCCGATTTCATCCAGCATGGTCAGTACGGCTTCGTTCGCACCGCCGTGGGCCGGGCCCCACAGTGCGGCGATACCGGCGGCGATACAGGCGAACGGGTTGGCACCCGACGAGCCTGCCAGACGAACGGTGGAGGTGGAGGCGTTCTGCTCGTGGTCGGCGTGGAGGATGAAGATCCGGTCCATTGCCTTGGCCAGCACCGGGCTGATCGGTTTGATCTCGCACGGGGTGTTGAACATCATGTGCAGGAAGTTTTCCGCGTACGACAGGTCGTTGCGCGGGTACATCATCGGCTGGCCCATGGAGTACTTGTAAACCATCGCAGCCAGGGTCGGCATCTTGGCGACCAGGCGCACCGCGGAGATTTCGCGGTGTTGCGGGTTATTGATATCCAGGGAGTCGTGATAGAACGCCGACAGGGCGCCGACTACACCGCACATCACCGCCATCGGGTGAGCGTCGCGACGGAAGCCGTTGAAGAAGGACTTCAGCTGCTCGTGAACCATGGTGTGGTTCTTGACGGTGCTGACGAACTGGGCCTTCTGCTCGGCATTCGGCAGTTCGCCATTGAGCAGCAGGTAGCAGGTTTCGAGGTAGTCGGACTGTTCGGCGAGTTGCTCGATCGGGTAGCCGCGGTGCAGCAGGATACCTTTGTCGCCGTCAATATAGGTGATCTTCGACTCGCACGAGGCAGTCGCCATGAAACCTGGGTCGAAGGTGAAGTGACCAGTGGCCCCTAACCCGCGGACGTCGATTACATCAGGACCAACGGTGCCGGTTAAAATGGGCAGCTCGACGGGGGCAGCGCCCTCGATGACCAACTGCGCTTTTTTGTCAGCCATGTGGCCTCCTATTAATGCTTGAAATCATCAGACAGACCCCCCACGCAGGGCCCGCACCACTATAGAGGGATAAATTCAGATGTCAATTTGCCTAAAGGCTTGTTGAATCAGGCATTCAAGCCTGATTTTTCCCGAAATTCTCGCCCATTTACGCCTTTTGTTCATTAAAGGCAATGCGCTATTTGGGCTACCCCGTCACGTTGTCATAAGCAGCCTAACTGTCTATACTCGGCACCCGACCGCCAGGGGCTTGCAAGCCCGAACTGCTGGGGGTCGCCGTTCCCTGGGTGGTGGGTACCTGACCAGTACACTTACCAACAACTTTGCCCTGATTCGCTAGGGGCTCTTCAGTGTGAAAAAAGCCGTGAAAAGCCAACGACCTGTAAACCTAGACCTAAGGACCATCAAGCTCCCCGTCACTGCGTACACGTCCATCCTGCACCGTATCTCCGGCGTCATCCTGTTCATCGGCCTTGCCATCATGCTTTATGCACTGGGCAAGTCGCTGGGTTCCGAGGAAGGCTTCGGTGAGGTGAAGGCGTGTCTGACCAGCCCGCTGGCCAAGTTCGTGACCTGGGGCCTGCTGTCCGCCCTGCTTTATCACCTCGTGGCAGGTGTTCGTCACCTGATCATGGACATGGGTATCGGTGAGACGCTGGAAGGCGGCAAGCTGGGCTCGAAAATCGTGATCGTCATCTCCGTGGTGCTGATCGTTCTGGTGGGAGTTTGGGTATGGTAACCAATGTCACGAACCTGTCGCGTTCGGGCCTCTATGACTGGATGGCGCAGCGCGTTTCTGCGGTCGTTCTCGCGGCTTACTTCCTCTTCCTGATCGGCTACGTGGTCGCCCACCCAGGCATCGACTACACCCAGTGGCATGGTCTGTTCTCCAACAACGCGATGCGGATCTTCAGTCTGCTGGCCCTCGTTGCCCTGGGCGCTCACGCCTGGGTCGGCATGTGGACCATTGCAACCGACTACCTGACGCCTATGTCGTTCGGCAAGTCGGCAACTGCGATTCGTTTCCTGTTCCAGGCGGTATGCGGCGTTGCGATGTTCGCTTACTTCGTCTGGGGTGTGCAGATTCTCTGGGGTATCTGATCCATGGCTAGCATTCCAACCATTTCCTTCGACGCCATCATCATCGGTGGCGGCGGCGCCGGCATGCGCGCAGCGCTGCAACTGGCTCAAGGCGGCCACAAGACTGCCGTAGTCACCAAGGTCTTCCCGACCCGTTCGCACACCGTATCCGCCCAGGGCGGCATCACCTGCGCCATCGCTTCGGCCGACCCGAACGACGACTGGCGCTGGCACATGTACGATACCGTCAAGGGTTCCGACTACATCGGTGACCAGGACGCTATCGAATACATGTGTCAGGAAGGCCCGGCTGCGGTCTTCGAACTGGACCACATGGGTCTGCCGTTCTCGCGCACCGAAACCGGCCGCATCTATCAGCGCCCGTTCGGTGGTCAGTCCAAGGACTTCGGTAAAGGTGGCCAGGCCGCCCGTACCTGTGCCGCTTCCGACCGTACCGGTCACGCGCTGCTGCACACCCTGTACCAGGGCAACCTGAAGGCGGGCACCACGTTCCTCAACGAGTACTACGCAGTTGACCTGGTGAAAAACCAGGACGGCGCATTCGTGGGTGTGATCGCCATCTGCATCGAAACCGGCGAAACCCTGTACATCAAGTCCAAGGCCACCGTGCTGGCCACTGGCGGTGCGGGCCGTATCTACGCGTCCACCACCAACGCCCTGATCAACACCGGTGACGGTATCGGCATGGCCCTGCGTGCAGGCGTGCCGGTGCAGGACATCGAAATGTGGCAGTTCCACCCGACCGGTATCGCCGGCGCCGGTGTACTGGTCACCGAGGGTTGCCGCGGTGAAGGTGGCTACCTGATCAACGCCCACGGCGAGCGCTTCATGGAGCGTTACGCGCCGAACGCCAAAGACCTGGCCGGCCGCGACGTGGTTGCCCGTTCCATGGTCAAGGAAATCATCGCCGGCAACGGCGTGGGCCCGAACAAGGACCACGTACTGCTGAAGCTGGACCACCTGGGCGAGGAAGTGCTGCACAGCCGCCTGCCAGGTATCTGCGAACTGTCCAAGACCTTCGCCCACGTCGACCCTGTGGTCGCGCCGGTGCCGGTCGTGCCGACCTGCCACTACATGATGGGCGGCGTTGCCACCAACATTCATGGCCAGGCCATCACCATGGACGCCGACGGCCAGGATCACATCATCCCGGGCCTGTTCGCCGTAGGTGAAGTGGCGTGCGTATCGGTTCACGGTGCCAACCGCCTGGGCGGCAACTCGCTGCTCGACCTGGTGGTGTTCGGCCGTGCTGCCGGCCTGCACCTGGAGAAGGCGCTGAGCGAAGGCGTGGAATACCGCGACGCCAGCGACACCGACGTCGATGTTGCCCTGAACCGCCTGAACAAGCTCAACGAGCGTACCAGCGGTGAAGACGTTGCCAGCCTGAAGCGCGAGCTGCAGAGCTGCATGCAGAACTACTTCGGTGTATTCCGTACTGGCGAATACATGCAGAAGGGTATCGAGCAGCTGGCCGGTCTGCGTGACCGTATCGCCAACGTCAAGATCAACGACAAGTCCCAGGCCTTCAACACCGCGCGTATCGAAGCGCTGGAGCTGCAGAACCTGCTGGAAGTCGCCGAAGCTACCGCCATCGCGGCCGAAGCCCGTAAAGAGTCCCGCGGCGCTCACGCCCGTGAAGACTTCGAAGACCGTGACGACGAAAACTGGCTGTGCCACACCCTGTACTACCCGGGTGAGAAGCGCGTTGCCAAGCGCGGCGTCAACTTTGCGCCGAAGACTGTTCCAGCCTTCGAACCAAAAGTCCGGACTTACTAAGGGTGGCTGCTATGTTGAAAGTCGAAGTTTATCGTTACAACCCGGACACCGACTCGGCGCCAAAAATGGAGTCGTTCGACGTCGATACCGGCGGCAAGGACCTGATGGTGCTGGATGTATTGGCACTGATCAAGGAAAAGGACGAGGGTTTCTCGTACCGTCGCTCCTGCCGTGAAGGCGTTTGCGGTTCCGATGGCATGAACATGAACGGCAAGAACGGCCTGGCCTGCATCACCCCGCTGTCGGCGGTGGTGAAGGGCGGCAAGCTGGTTCTGCGTCCTCTGCCAGGCCTGCCGGTCATTCGTGACCTGGTGGTCGATATGAGCATCTTCTACAAGCAGTACGAGAAGGTGAAGCCGTTCCTGCAGAACGACACCCCGGCCCCGGCCATCGAGCGCCTGCAGTCGCCGGAAGACCGTGACAAGCTGGACGGCCTGTACGAGTGCATCCTGTGCGCTTGCTGCTCGACTTCCTGCCCGTCGTTCTGGTGGAACCCGGACAAGTTCCTGGGCCCGGCAGCATTGCTGCAAGCCTACCGCTTCCTTGCCGACAGCCGCGATACCAAGACTCAGGAGCGCCTGGCGTCCCTGGATGACCCGTTCAGCGTATTCCGCTGCCGCGGGATCATGAACTGCGTAAACGTTTGCCCGAAAGGTCTGAACCCGACCAAGGCAATCGGTCACGTACGTAACATGCTGCTGCAAAGCGGCACCTGATACAAAGCGTTGTACCTGCAGTAAGCCGAGGTGCGGGTGGTGAGCCCGCACTGAGGTAAAACCCGAACAAGGGCCCACAAAGCCCGCGTTCATTACCTATGAAGATATGAGACCAGCAGGGGCTTTCCGGGCTGGTACCCGGAAAATCAGCAGGATCCAAGTGGCGTGGTTCAGTCGCTGTTTTCGGACTTTTCCAGGTTTGCTGTGGCTCTCGCCGATCAGTCCCCTAATCGAGGGTGACCAAGCATGCAAGAAAGCGTGATGCAGCGCATGTGGGATAGCGCCCACCTTTCAGGTGGTAACGCTGCATATGTGGAAGAGCTCTACGAGCTCTACCTGCACGACCCTAACGCTGTGCCAGAAGAGTGGCGCACTTACTTCCAGAAGTTGCCAGCCGACGGCAGCACCGCTACTGATGTATCGCACTCGACAATCCGCGACCATTTCGTACTGCTGGCAAAGAACCAGCGCCGCGCCCAACCGGTTTCCGCCGGGAGCGTGAGCAGTGAACACGAGAAGAAGCAGGTTGAAGTTCTGCGACTGATCCAGGCCTATCGTATGCGCGGCCATCAGGCTGCCAAGCTCGACCCGTTGGGGTTGTGGCAGCGCCCTGCGCCCGTAGACCTGTCGATCAATCACTACGGCTTGACCAATGCCGATCTTGATACGACCTTCCGTGCCGGCGACCTGTTCATCGGCAAAGAGGAGGCGAGCCTACGCGACATCTTCGATGCACTCCAGAAGACATATTGTCGCACCATTGGCGCCGAATTCACCCACATCGTCGATTCCGAGCAGCGCAGCTGGTTCCAGCAGCGCCTGGAAAGCGTGCGCGGCCGTCCGGAGTATTCCGCTGACGTGCAGGCCCACCTGCTCGAGCGCGTAACCGCCGGTGAGGGCCTGGAAAAGTACCTGGGCACCAAGTACCCGGGCACCAAGCGATTCGGCCTTGAAGGCGGCGAGAGCCTGATTCCGATGCTGGATGAAATGATCCAGCGTTCCGGCTCTTACGGCGCCAAGGAGGTCGTGATCGGCATGGCCCACCGTGGCCGCCTGAACGTGCTGGTGAACACCTTCGGCAAGAACCCGCGCGAGCTGTTCGACGAGTTCGAAGGCAAGAAGATGAACGAGCTGGGCTCCGGTGACGTGAAGTATCACCAGGGCTTCTCCTCGAACGTGATGACCCCGGGTGGCGAAGTGCACCTGGCCATGGCGTTCAACCCGTCCCACCTGGAAATCGTTTCGCCGGTGGTCGAGGGTTCGGTGCGCGCCCGTCAGGACCGCCGCAACGACACCGTTGGCGACAAGGTGGTGCCGATCTCGATCCACGGCGACGCTGCGTTCGCTGGCCAGGGCGTGGTCATGGAAACCTTCCAGATGTCGCAGACCCGCGGTTTCAAGACCGGCGGTACCGTGCACATCGTGATCAACAACCAGGTTGGTTTCACCATCAGCAACCCGCTGGATGCGCGCTCCACCGAGTACGCGACCGACGTTGCCAAGATGATCCAGGCACCGATCCTGCACGTGAACGGCGATGACCCGGAAGCCGTGCTGTTCGTTACCCAGCTGGCCATCGACTATCGCATGCAGTTCAAGCGTGACGTGGTCATCGACCTGGTCTGCTACCGTCGCCGTGGCCACAACGAGGCTGACGAGCCTAACGGCACCCAGCCGCTGATGTACCAGCAGATCAGCAAGCAGCGCACTACCCGTGAGCTGTATGCCGAGCAGCTGATCCAGGCCGGTCGCATCGACGCCGAGCGCGCTCAGGCCAAGATCGACGAGTACCGCAACGCGCTGGACAATGGCCTGCACGTGGTAAAAAGCCTGGTCAAGGAGCCGAACCGCGAGCTGTTCGTCGACTGGCGTCCGTACCTGGGCCATGCCTGGACCGCGCGTCACGACACCCGTTTCGACCTCAAGACCCTGCAGGATCTGTCGGCCAAGCTGCTCGAGCTGCCGGAAGGTTTCGTGGTCCAGCGTCAGGTGTCGAAGATCTACGAAGACCGTCAGAAGATGCAGGCCGGTGGCTTGCCGATCAACTGGGGTTATGCAGAGACCATGGCTTACGCCACCCTGCAGTTCGAAGGTCACCCGATCCGCATGACCGGCCAGGACATCGGCCGTGGCACCTTCTCGCACCGTCACGCGGTGTTGCACAACCAGAAGGACGCCAGCACCTACATTCCGTTGCAGAACCTGTTCCCAGGCCAGCCACGTTTCGATCTGTACGATTCGTTCCTGTCCGAGGAAGCGGTACTGGCCTTCGAATACGGCTACTCCACCACCATGCCGAACGCGCTGGTGATCTGGGAAGCCCAGTTCGGCGACTTCGCCAACGGTGCGCAAGTGGTGATCGACCAGTTCATCACCAGTGGTGAGCACAAGTGGGGCCGCCTGTGCGGTCTGACCATGCTGCTGCCACACGGCTATGAAGGGCAGGGGCCGGAGCACTCCTCCGCGCGTCTGGAGCGTTACCTGCAGCTGTGCGCCGAGCACAACATCCAGGTCTGCGTACCGACGACGCCGGCACAGATTTACCACCTGCTGCGTCGCCAGGTCATTCGCCCGCTGCGCAAGCCGCTGGTAGTCCTGACGCCGAAGTCGCTGCTGCGCCACAAGCTGGCCATCTCGACCCTGGAAGACCTGGCAGAAGGCTCGTTCCAGACCGTGATCCCGGAAATCGACGCAATCGATCCGGCCAAGGTCGAGCGTCTGGTGCTGTGCAGCGGCAAGGTCTACTACGACCTGCTGGAAAAACGCCGTGCCGAAGGCCGCGAAGACATCGCCATCCTGCGTATCGAGCAGCTGTATCCGTTCCCTGAGGACGATCTGGTCGAAATCCTCGCCCCTTACACCAACCTCAAGCATGCGGTCTGGTGTCAGGAAGAGCCGATGAACCAGGGCGCCTGGTACAGCAGCCAGCACCACATGCGCCGTATCCTGGGCCGCCACAACAAGGCACTGGTCCTGGAATACGCCGGTCGCGACGCTTCTGCCGCGCCAGCCTGTGGTTACGCTTCGAAGCACGCCGAACAGCAGGAAAAACTGCTGCAAGACGCCTTCACTGTCTAACGCCTTCGCGCACCTGAAACCGAATTTAAGGAAACACAGATAATGGCTATCGAGATCAAAGCCCCAACCTTCCCGGAATCGGTTGCCGATGGCACCGTTGCCACCTGGCACAAGAAGCCGGGCGAAGCCGTCAAGCGTGACGAGCTGATCGTCGACATCGAGACTGACAAGGTTGTCCTGGAAGTACTGGCTACTGCCGATGGCGTGCTGGGCGACATCGTCAAGGGCGAGGGCGACACCGTCCTGTCCGACGAATTGCTGGGTTCGATCGTTGAGGGCGGTGCTGCCGCTGCGCCTGCCGCGGCAGCCGCACCTGCAGCTGCTCCGGCCGCTGCTGCCGCTGACGCCGGCGAAGATGACCCGATCGCAGCCCCGGCCGCGCGCAAGCTGGCTGAAGAAAACGGCATCGACCTGGCTACCGTTGCAGGTACCGGTAAAGGCGGTCGCGTCACCAAGGAAGACGTGGTTGCTGCTGTTGCCAAGAAGAAGTCGGCACCTGCCGCTGCACCGGCTGCCAAGCCTGCCGCTGCTGCCGCTGCCCCGGTTGTCGTCGCCGCTGGCGACCGTACCGAGAAGCGTGTGCCGATGACCCGCCTGCGTGCCAAGATCGCCGAGCGCCTGGTCGAAGCCCAGTCGAACATGGCGATGCTGACCACCTTCAACGAAGTGGACATGACCGAAGTCATGGCCCTGCGTTCGAAGTACAAGGACCTGTTCGAGAAGACCCACAATGGCGTGCGGCTGGGCTTCATGTCGTTCTTCGTCAAAGCCGCTACCGAAGCGCTGAAGCGCTTCCCGGCCGTCAACGCCTCGATCGACGGCAACGACATCGTCTACCACGGCTTCGCCGACGTCGGTGTTGCCGTGTCCAGCGACCGTGGCCTGGTGGTGCCGGTGCTGCGTAACGCCGAGTCGATGAGCCTGGCTGAAATCGAGAACGGCATCGCTACCTTCGGCAAGAAGGCCCGTGACGGCAAACTGTCCATCGAAGAGATGACCGGTGGCACCTTCACCATCACCAACGGTGGCACCTTCGGTTCGATGATGTCGACCCCGATCGTCAACCCGCCGCAGGCCGCCATTCTCGGCATGCACAACATCATCCAGCGCCCGATGGCCATCAATGGCCAGGTCGTGATTCGCCCGATGATGTACCTGGCGCTGTCGTACGATCACCGCCTGATCGACGGCAAGGAAGCGGTAACCTTCCTGGTCACTATCAAGAACCTGCTGGAAGATCCGTCCCGCCTGCTGCTGGACATCTAACCCTCTGGCTGCGTACCGTGCCGGGCCTGGCTTCGCAAGAAGCCAGGCCGCGCGGTTCGCGGCTTGTAGCTTGTAGCTGATAAGGAATCTTTTATGACCCAGAAATTCGACGTAGTGGTAATCGGTGCAGGCCCAGGCGGCTATGTGGCTGCCATCAAGGCTGCCCAACTTGGTCTGAAGACTGCCTGTATCGAGAAGTACACCGACGCCGAGGGCAAACTGGCCCTGGGCGGCACCTGCCTGAACGTAGGTTGCATTCCTTCCAAGGCGCTGCTGGACAGCTCCTGGAAGTACAAGGAAGCCAAAGAGAGCTTCAACGTCCACGGTATCTCCACGGGCGAAGTGAAGATGGACGTCGCCGCGATGGTTGGCCGCAAGGCCGGCATCGTCAAGAACCTGACCGGTGGCGTTGCCACCCTGTTCAAGGCCAACGGCGTCACTTCGATCCAGGGCCACGGCAAGCTGCTGGCCGGCAAGAAAGTCGAAGTCACCAAGGCTGACGGCACCACCGAAGTCATCGAAGCCGAGAACGTGATCCTGGCTTCCGGCTCGCGCCCGATCGACATTCCGCCGGCCCCGGTCGACCAGAACGTCATCGTCGACTCCACCGGCGCCCTGGAATTCCAGGCCGTACCGAAGCGCCTGGGCGTTATCGGTGCAGGCGTGATCGGCCTGGAGCTGGGTTCGGTATGGGCTCGCCTGGGTGCTGAAGTGACCGTCCTGGAAGCCCTGGACACCTTCCTGATGGCTGCCGACACCGCCGTGTCGAAAGAAGCCCAGAAGACCCTGACCAAGCAAGGCCTGGACATCAAGCTGGGCGCTCGCGTCACCGGCTCGAAAGTCAACGGCAATGAAGTCGAAGTGACCTACACCAACGCCGAAGGCGAGCAGAAGATCACCTTCGACAAGCTGATTGTTGCAGTCGGCCGTCGCCCGGTGACCACCGATCTGCTGGCTTCCGACAGCGGCGTGACCATCGACGAGCGTGGCTACATCTTCGTCGACGATTACTGCGCCACCAGCGTTCCGGGCGTGTACGCCATCGGTGACGTGGTACGCGGTATGATGCTGGCCCACAAGGCTTCGGAAGAGGGCATCATGGTCGTCGAGCGCATCAAGGGCCACAAGGCCCAGATGAACTACGACCTGATCCCGTCGGTCATCTACACCCACCCGGAAATCGCGTGGGTCGGCAAGACCGAACAGGCCTTGAAGGCCGAGGGCGTTGAGGTTAACGTGGGCACCTTCCCGTTCGCGGCCAGCGGCCGTGCGATGGCTGCCAACGACACCGGTGGTTTCGTCAAGGTCATCGCCGATGCCAAGACCGACCGCGTTCTGGGTGTTCACGTGATTGGCCCATCGGCTGCCGAACTGGTGCAGCAGGGCGCAATCGCAATGGAATTCGGCACCAGTGCCGAGGATCTGGGCATGATGGTCTTCAGCCATCCAACCCTGTCCGAAGCGTTGCATGAAGCAGCGCTGGCGGTGAATGGCGGCGCCATTCACGTGGCCAACCGTAAGAAGCGTTAATTATAAGAAACCACGGCGGGCTGCCCGTCGTGAGTCTTGCGTGCATGACTCACCGCGGAAAGTCCGCCGGACCGGATCACACGGGAAACCCGGGGTCAACGGTCACAGGTGGTGCGGCGCCACTGATGGCGCAGCGCCGAAGCGCAGTACCTAACGAAGACGGTAAAAAGCATGAATCTTCACGAGTATCAGGGTAAGCAGCTGTTCGCTGAGTACGGCCTGCCAGTTTCCAAGGGTTTCGCAGTCGACACCCCTGAGCAAGCTGCAGAAGCCTGCGACAAGATCGGCGGGAACGAGTGGGTTGTAAAAGCCCAGGTTCACGCGGGTGGTCGCGGTAAAGCGGGCGGCGTAAAGCTGGTTCGCAGCAAGGAAGACGCCAAGGCGTTCGCTGCACAGTGGTTGGGCAAGAATCTGGTTACCTACCAGACCGATGCCAACGGTCAACCCGTCTCCAAGATTCTGGTCGAATCCTGCACTGACATCGCCAAAGAGCTGTACCTGGGCGCTGTAGTCGATCGTTCGAGCCGCCGTATCGTGTTCATGGCTTCCACCGAAGGTGGCGTGGACATCGAGAAAGTCGCTCACGAAACGCCTGAGAAAATCCTCAAGGCCACCATCGACCCACTGGTCGGCGCTCAGCCGTTCCAGGGTCGCGAGCTGGCTTTCCAGCTGGGCCTGGAAGGCAAGCAAGTTCAACAGTTCGCCAAGATCTTCGTTGGCCTGGCCAAGCTGTTCAAGGATCATGACCTGGCGCTGCTGGAAGTGAACCCGCTGGTGATCAAGGCCGATGGCGACCTGCACTGCCTCGATGCCAAGATCAACATCGACGCCAACGCCATGTACCGTCAGCCGAAGCTGAAAACCTTCCACGACCCGTCGCAGGACGACGCCCGTGAAGCCCACGCTGCCAAGTTCGAACTGAACTACGTTGCCCTTGAAGGCAACATCGGCTGCATGGTCAACGGTGCCGGCCTGGCCATGGGTACCATGGACATCGTCAACCTGCACGGCGGCAAGCCGGCCAACTTCCTCGACGTTGGCGGTGGTGCTACCAAAGAGCGCGTTACCGAAGCGTTCAAGATCATTCTGTCCGACAGCAATGTCGCGGCCGTTCTGGTCAACATCTTCGGCGGCATCGTTCGCTGCGACATGATTGCCGAAGGCATCATCGGTGCAGTGAAAGAAGTTGGCGTTAAAGTTCCGGTCGTCGTTCGCCTCGAAGGCAACAACGCCGAACTGGGCGCTAAAGTACTGGCAGAAAGCGGTTTGAACATCATTGCGGCAACCAGCCTGACCGACGCTGCTCAACAAGTTGTCAAAGCTGCGGAGGGCAAGTAATGAGCGTCCTGATCAATAAAGATACCAAAGTCATCTGCCAGGGCTTCACCGGCTCGCAGGGTACTTTCCACTCCGAACAGGCCATTGCCTACGGCACCAAGATGGTCGGCGGCGTAACCCCAGGCAAGGGTGGCACCACCCACCTGGGCCTGCCGGTGTTCAACACCGTCAAGGAAGCCGTGGAAGCGACCGGCGCTGACGCTTCGGTCATCTACGTACCGGCTCCGTTCTGCAAAGACTCGATCCTGGAAGCTGCCTTTGGCGGCATCAAGCTGATCGTCTGCATCACCGAAGGCATTCCTACCCTGGACATGCTGGATGCCAAGGTCAAGTGCGACGAGCTGGGCGTGACCCTGATCGGCCCTAACTGCCCAGGTGTCATCACCCCGGGCGAGTGCAAGATCGGCATCATGCCAGGCCACATCCACTTGCCAGGCAAGGTCGGTATCGTTTCGCGTTCCGGCACTCTGACCTACGAAGCTGTGAAGCAGACTACCGACGCCGGCTTCGGCCAGTCGACCTGCGTCGGCATCGGCGGTGACCCAATCCCGGGCTCCAACTTCATCGACATCCTGAAGCTGTTCCAGGAAGACCCGAAGACCGAAGCGATCGTCATGATCGGTGAGATCGGCGGTTCGGCTGAAGAAGAAGCTGCGGCCTACATCAAGGCCCACGTCACCAAGCCTGTCGTTTCCTACATCGCCGGTGTTACTGCACCTGCGGGCAAGCGCATGGGCCACGCTGGCGCCATCATCTCCGGCGGCAAGGGCACTGCGGACGAGAAGTTCGCCGCCCTGCAGGACGCGGGTGTGAAAACCGTGCGTTCCCTGGCTGACATCGGCAAGGCCCTGGCCGAGCTGACTGGCTGGGAAGCCAAGAAGTAATACTGCTACACCCCCCACGCGCACAGAGGCCACCTTCGGGTGGCCTTTGTCGTATGTGGGGTTCGTAGGAGCGGGTTTACCCGCGAAGAGGCCGGTGCTGGCAATAGAGATTCTTCGATAGGTTTGATAGGAATTTTCACGCAGACGAATGTTTCAATCCGAGGATAATACCTGCCGTCCTCGGTCACACAGACGACAAACATGTACGCACATCGGACAAGCAGCACTGTGCCAGTGCGTTTGACTGACAAACCAGTTACATTACGCGTTCACTCTGTGCCCGTACCCCAAAAGGGAACGACACGCTAAACGGGTCTGGCCTATCAAGCCGGGCAGCATTTCCCCTTACCCAAAGGGAAATCCCCTCTCGAATCCCGATTTCAGCAGTGTGGTACTACCTTAAATGAAAGTTCTCAAAGGCCAGGATATCCTGGCGCTTGGCTTTATGACGTTTGCGCTTTTCGTGGGTGCAGGCAATATCATCTTCCCGCCTATCGTCGGCCTGCAGTCTGGCCCGCACGTATGGATGGCGGCCCTGGGCTTCCTGGTCACTGCCGTGGGCCTGCCGGTCATCACGGTGGTCGCCCTGGCCAAGGTCGGTGGCGGCATGGATGCACTGAGCAGCCCGATCGGCAAGTTCTTCGGCGGCCTGCTGGCAGCCGTGTGCTACCTGTCGGTCGGCCCATTGTTCGCCACCCCGCGTACGGCCACCGTGTCGTTCGAAGTGGGCGTTGCACCGCTGACCGGTGAAAGCCCGCTGGCGCTGTTCATCTACAGCCTGGTGTACTTCATCGTCGTGCTGGCCGTGTCCATGTACCCTGGCAAGTTGCTCGACACCGTGGGCCGCTTCCTGGCACCGTTGAAGATCATTGCCCTGGCCGTACTGGGCATCGCTGCCTTCGCGCTGCCCGCCGGTAGCATTGGTGACGCACAGCCTGCCTATGCTGCCGCTGCGTTCTCCAAGGGCTTCTCTGATGGCTACCTGACCATGGATACCCTGGGTGCCCTTGTGTTCGGTATCGTCATTGTCAATGCCATTCGCTCGCGCGGTGTCGAGTCGCCGAGGCTGATTACCCGCTACGCCATCATCGCCGGCCTGATCGCCGGTGTCGGGCTGGCCCTGGTCTACATCAGCCTGTTCCGCCTGGGTGCCACCAGCCACGACATCGCGGCTGACGCCACCAACGGTGCGGCGGTGCTGCATGCCTACGTACAGCATACCTTCGGCTCCCTGGGCAGCGGCTTCCTGGCCGTGCTGATCGCGCTGGCCTGCCTGGTGACCGCGGTTGGCCTGACCTGTGCCTGCGCCGAGTACTTCAGCCAGATCCTGCCGCTGTCGTACCGCGCGCTGGTGGTGATCCTCGCCGGCTTCTCGCTGCTGATTTCCAACCTTGGCCTGACCAAGCTGATCATGTTCTCGATCCCGGTGCTCACCGCCATTTATCCGCCGTGCATCGTGGTGGTTGGCCTGAGCTTCGTGAAAGACCTGTGGAACTCGCCAACGCGCATCCTGGCACCCGTGATGCTGGTATCGCTGTTGTTCGGCATGGTCGATGCGATCAAGGGCAGCAGCCTTGCCCACGTGTTGCCAGACTTCATGGCGCACCTGCCATTGAGTGATGCCGGCATGGCCTGGCTGGTACCTTCGGTGGTGACCCTGGTGGGTGCCGTGGCCTGCGACCGCATGCTCGGCAAGCCGCGCGAGGCGCTGGCCTGACCGGACAAGTGGAAGCCTGAGGGCGGCACCGGCCACAAGCCGAAGGGTGCCCGCCAAGGGTGAAAACAAGAGAGCCCCGTCTCCGAAAGGATGCGGGGCTTTTTGCTGTTTGCCTGTTTCGGCCGCTTCGCAGCAGGTAATGCATTTTTCAGTGTGCAGGTGTGCCTTTTGCCGCTTGCCAGCGTCGAAATCCGGTCCCTATCCTTTAGGCACATGGCCCTTTCGGTAACCCTGCATGAACTTCATCCAAAGCAACCTCAACAACCTGCTGGCCATCGCCTGGTTCGCCCTGTGCTGGGGTGGCTATACCCGCTATGCGATCTGGAAGGGGCGCGACACCGCGTGCCTGGCCAGCGTGCTGCACTTGTACCGCGAAGACTGGATGCGCCGCATGCTGCTGCGCGACAACCGCATCGCCGATGCCAGCGTGATCGGTAACCTGGAGCGCAACGCTTCGTTCTTCGCCTCCAGCACCCTGATCATTCTGGCTGGCATCCTCACCGTGCTCGGTGCCTCCGACCGGGCACTGTCATTGCTGGCCGACCTGCCGCTGGTTCAGCAAACATCCCAGGGCATGTCGGAGATCAAGCTGCTGTGCCTGGCCATGGTATTTGTCTATGCCTTCTTCACGTTCAGCTGGTGCATGCGCCAATACAACTTTGCCGCCGTGCTGGTGGGCTCGGCGCCGATGATCGGCGAACGGCTGGTCAATGAGCTGGAGCGCAAGGCGTTCGCCTCCCGCGCGGCACGGGTATTGTCGTTGGCGGCTAACCAGTTCAACCTGGGGCTGCGTTCGTATTACTTCGGCATGGCCATGTTGAGCTGGTTTATCAGCCCATGGTTGTTCATGGCGATGAGTGTGGGAGTAGTGCTGATTCTGTACCGTCGAGAGTTCCATTCGGATGTACTCGATGTGATGGTGTTCACACCGACCGAAAGTGTACTGTCGGAGCCGGCCAAGGAAAGCTCGGTTGTTTCCAACTGAAACGATTAATCGAAAGTTCGCAGGCACAAAAAAACCCGACATCGTCGGGTTTTTTTGTTTTAGCCAATTACTGCTTGGCAGGTTCTGCCGGTGTAGTAGGAGCCGGAGTAGCCGGAGCGGCTTCTTCGGCAGCCTTCTGCTCGGCTTCGGCCTGATCTTTGGCAGCTTCGGCGTTTTCCTCGGCGGCTTCGTTCATCTTATCCTGAGCTTCACCCATTTTTTCCTGGGCTTGCTCGGCGTGTTGCTGTGCGTCCTGGGCTTTGTCTTCGCTCGCTTTATCGCAAGCAGCCAGGCCCATGGCAGCGGCCAGCATCAGAGCAAAAGCAAAAGGTTTACGCATGGGGGTGTTTCTCCTTGGTGGAATAAGTGACTTGTTCCTTCGAGTACAACTACGCGGAATAAGTTCAACGAAGATTACAGATATATAACGTCCCGTTCTACATGGACTTTTTAACGAATTTATGCCGCTGCCCTGCGGCCGATGGGAACAGCCGATGAGCGATTCAACCTTGATGGCAATGGCCGAGCGCTTTCTCTCGGCGTTAAAACATTGTCAGCTGTTGCAGATGCGCGTGGCGCAGGCTGATGGCGATGGCATGACCCTGGTCCTGCCGTGGTCGCCGGCGATTGTCGGCAACCCGCAAACCGGTGCCGTGCACGGCGGTGCGCTGACCACGCTGATGGACACCACCTGTGGCATGGCCACATTGTGTGTGCTGCCGCGCTTCGAAGTGTGCCCGACGTTGGACCTGCGTATCGACTACATGCACCCGGCTGAGGCCGGCAAGGACATCTATGGCCACGCCCAGTGCTACCGTGTTACCCGCGACGTGATCTTCACCCGTGGCACCGCCTACCAGGACGACCCCGACCAGCCCATCTGCCAGGTGGTGGGCACGTTCATGCGCCTGGGCCAGGAAATCAAGGGCGGCATCCGTTTCGGCGACAGTCTGAAGGAGGGCAAGGCATGATTCCGCACGCGGTACGCCAGCAGCTCAACGCCGCCCATGCGGTGGGCGACTATCGACCGTTGCTGGCGCTGATTCCCTATGCCGGGCTGATCGGCATCGAATGCGAGCGTCAGGGCGATGACGTGTTGTTCCGCCTGCCGGCCAGCCCGGACAATATCGGCAACCCACTGCTACCGGCCATCCATGGCGGCGTGATCGCCGGCTTCATGGAGCTGTCGGCAGCGCTGTACCTGCTGATCTACAGCGAGAGCGCAAGCATTCCGAAGATCATCGACTTTTCCATCGACTACCTGCGCGCCGGGCATTTTCGCGATACCTACGCCCAGTGCCAGCTGTGGCGCCAGGGTCGGCGGGTGACCAACGTGGCCATCACCGCCTGGCAGGGCGACAGGCAGTCGCCGATTGCCACGGCCCGTGCGCATTTCAAGATCGAACCGGAAAAGCCCTTGAAATCATCCGGGCAGCCCCCATCTGCATGACATCCGCCGTTAACGCTGGCCGAACCGGCCGCCAGGCGCCAACGCCATCAGATCGGAGTTTCGAAGACCATGACTGTGGAAACACAAAAGGAAACGCTGGGCTTCCAGACCGAGGTGAAGCAACTGCTGCACCTCATGATTCACTCGCTGTACTCGAACAAGGAAATCTTCCTGCGGGAGCTGATTTCCAACGCTTCCGACGCCGCCGACAAGCTGCGTTTCGAAGCCCTGGCCAAGCCAGAGCTGTTCGAGGGCGATGCTGACCTGAAGATTCGCCTGAGCTTCGACAAGGACGCCGGTACCGTGACCCTCGAGGACAACGGCATCGGCATGAGCCGCGAAGACGTCATTGCCCACCTGGGCACCATCGCCAAGTCCGGTACTGCCGACTTCATGAAGAACCTCACCGGTGACCAGAAGAAGGACTCGCACCTGATCGGTCAGTTCGGCGTGGGCTTCTACTCCGCGTTCATCGTTGCCGACAAGGTCGACGTGTACAGCCGCCGTGCCGGCCAGCCAGCGGCCGAAGGTGTGCACTGGTCGTCGAAAGGCGAGGGCGAATTCGAAGTCGCCACCATCGACAAACCACAGCGCGGTACCCGTATCGTCCTGCACCTGAAGAAGGACGAGCAGGAGTTCGCCGATGGCTGGCGCCTGCGCAACGTGGTCAAGAAATACTCCGACCACATCGCCCTGCCGATTCAACTGCCGAAAGAGCAGGCCGCCACCGAAGGTGAAGAGCAGCCGGCCGAAGAGTGGGAAACCGTCAACCGCGCCAGCGCCCTGTGGACCCGTTCGCGCACCGAAGTGAAGGACGAGGAGTACCAGGAGTTCTACAAGCACATCGGCCATGACTTCGAAAACCCGCTGGCCTGGAGCCACAACAAGGTCGAAGGCAAGCTCGAATACAACTCGCTGCTGTACGTGCCGGCCCGTGCGCCGTTCGACCTGTACCAGCGCGAAGCGCCGCGCGGCCTGAAGCTGTACGTGCAGCGTGTGTTCATCATGGACCAGGCCGAGTCGTTCCTGCCGCTGTACCTGCGCTTCATCAAGGGTGTGGTTGATTCCAATGACCTGTCGCTGAACGTGTCGCGTGAAATCCTGCAGAAAGACCCGATCATCGATTCGATGAAGACCGCGCTGACCAAGCGTGTGCTGGACATGCTGGAGAAGCTGGCGAAGAACGAACCCGAGAAATACAAGGGCTTCTGGAAAAACTTCGGTCAGGTGCTGAAAGAGGGCCCGGCCGAAGACTTCGCCAACAAGGAGAAAATCGCCGGTCTGCTGCGCTTTGCGTCCACCCAGGACGACAGCGGCGAGCAGAGCGTCGCCCTGGCCGACTACCTGGCCCGCGCCAAGGAAGGTCAGGACAAGATCTACTATCTCACCGGCGAGTCGTACGCGCAGGTCAAGAACAGCCCGCACCTGGAAGTCTTCCGCAAGAAAGGCATCGAAGTGCTGCTGCTCACTGATCGCATCGACGAGTGGCTGATGAGCTACCTCAACGAATTCGACGGCAAGGCCTTTGTCGATATTGCCCGTGGCGACCTGGACCTGGGCAAGCTGGATTCGGAAGAAGACAAGAAAGCCCAGGAAGAAGTCGCCAAGGACAAGGAAGGTTTGGTCGAGCGACTGAAAGGTGCGCTGGGTGACAGCGTGGCCGAAGTGCGCGTCTCGCACCGCCTGACCGACTCGCCGGCGATCCTGGCCATTGGCGAGCAGGACCTGGGCCTGCAGATGCGCCAGATCCTGGAAGCCAGCGGGCAGAAAGTGCCGGAGTCCAAGCCGATCTTCGAGTTCAACCCGAGCCACCCGCTGATCGAGAAGCTGGATCACGAGCAGAGCGAAGACCGTTTCGCCGAGCTGTCGCACATCCTGTTCGATCAGGCGGCCCTGGCGGCCGGTGACAGCCTGAAGGACCCGGCGGCTTACGTTCGTCGCCTGAACAAGCTACTGGTCGAGCTGTCTGCTTGAGTTGATGCACAGCAAAGCCCGCTTCGGCGGGCTTTTTTATGACGAGTGCCAAAGGAGTGCTTGATGAGCAAAGTAATCGTCGAATCGCTGGTTTATCACCTGTCTGGCAAGACCTACGAAAGCCGTTTGGTCTATGAGCCGGGTGCGCTGGGCCGCCCAGGGCTGGTGATGGCGCCGAACTGGATGGGCATTGGTGAAGGTGCCGAGCGCATTGCCAAGGAAGTGGCCGAGAAGGGCTATGTGGTGCTGATCGCCGACCTGTACGGGCAATCGGTGCGCCCGTCCAATGCCGATGAGGCAGGCGTGGCGATGATGCCGCTGAAGAATGACCGTGGCGAACTGCGCAAGCGCATGCAGGAGGCCTTGGCGCAATTGCTGGGGCAGTCGAAGGCGTTGCTGGAGCCTGGCAAGGTGGCCACCTTCGGCTTCTGCTTCGGTGGCTGCTGTGCCTTGGAACTGGCCCGTAGCGGCGCCGACCTGCGTGCGGCCGTGTCGTTCCACGGCACCCTGGACACGCCGAATCCTGAAGATGCCAAGCGCATCAAGGGCTCGGTGCTGGTGTTGCATGGTGCCTCCGATCCATTGGTGCCTAAAGAGCAGCTGCCGGCATTCGAAGACGAGATGAACGCGGCCAAGGTGGACTGGCAGTTGCTCAGTTACGGCGGCGCGGTGCACTCGTTTACCGACCCGAATGCCAATATGCCGGGCAAGATGCAGTATGACCGGCGCACTTCCGAGCGAGCGTTTCGTTCGATGCATAATCTGCTGAGTGAAGTGTTCCAGCGTTGAGATTGCAGGGGGCTGCTTTGCAGCCCTTCGCGGGTGAACCCGCTCCTACGCGACGGTGGACTGCGCCCAACCGCCGACCTGTGCCCATCCCCGATCACCGAGGTAACTCGATCCTCGAATGTTCCCCCGGCACCACCGGCCAATCCCCCGCAGCCCACCTGGCCCGGGCCCGCTCGATCAGTTCCGGGTCGCTGGCCACGAAATTCCAGTTCATCCGACGCGGCCCATCCAGCGGTGCGCCGCCAATCAGTACCAATTGGCATTCACCCTCCGCATACAACGTCACCTCTTCCCCTTCCGGCAGTACCACCAGGCTGCACGGCTCCACGTCTTCATCGTTCATCATCAACTCACCATCGAGTACGTACAGCGCTCGCTGCACATGCTCGGTCGGTACCAGCAAGGTGGTCGCCGGTTGCATCCGGACATGCGCATAAAGGGTAGGGGACAGCACCGGCACCGGTGACGCCAGGCAGAACCCGCTGCCAGCAATCATGCAGATACGCACACCCAGGCTGTCACTGACGGGCAAGCTCGCGGCGGGGTGATGGCTGTAGCTTGCCGGGCCTTGCTCAAACTCGCGTGGCGATGCCAGCCATACCTGCAGCCCATGCAGGCGTGAACCATGGGCCAGGGCATCTTCCGGGGTGCGCTCGACATGGGCGATGCCGCTGCCTGCGGTCATCCAGCTGACATCACCGGGCAGCACCCGCTGCGCCGAGCCGAGGCTGTCCTTGTGCAGGATTGCACCTTCGAACAGGTAGGTCAGCGTCGACAAGCCGATATGCGGATGCTGGCGGATGTCCATGCCATGCCCCGGGGCATAGTCTGTTTCGAGCATGTGGTCGAAGAACACGAACGGGCCGACGCTGCGGCACTGGGCTGACGGCAGCGGGCGCAGGATCGGCTGGCCCTCGACCGTCTCGGCTCGGGGGTGGATGACCAGTGGGCTGCTCATGGGGAAGGCTCCAGGCACGGTGGAAGTGCCTCAAGCATAGCGGTTTGCCCGCCGTGGCTGAACCGTCTTGGCGGCCGCCTGGTCTACTGGGTTCGTACTTGCATGAGGAGGATGACCATGACCGCCAGAGCGCTGGCTTGTGTGCTGTTGTTCGGCTGGCTGTGCCAGGCGGCCCAGGCGCGCGAGTACCGCTACAGTGATGCCCATCTGCACTACGTGGACTTCTTCCAGGAAAGTGAAGGCATGCCGGCGCTGATCAAGGCCATGGATGCTGCAGGGGTTGAGCAGTCGATGATTTCAGGCATACCGGTGGCCAAGAAATGGCACGAAGACGAACCCAAGCGCCCGCGCTACTACGCCGGTGATGACGCTGATGCCTACTGGTACAGCGCCACTGATACTTACGTGGCGGCGGCGCTGCAGCAATTGCCAAGTGATCAGCGCAAGCGCTTCCACCCGTTCCTCAGCGGTTTCAACCCGGTGGACAAGAATGCGGTCAGCCATATCGAGCGCATGCTCGATTTGTACCCGGGCCTTTGGCAGGGCATCGGCGAGGTGTTCACCCGACATGATGACCTGACAGCGCTGACCAGTGGCGACACGCCACGTGCCAATAATGAGGCCATGACGCGTATCTACCATCTGGCGGCCGAGCGCGACCTGCCTGTGCTGCTGCATTCCAACATCACCTCCAAGCGCGAGCGCAACCCGCTGTACCTGGCGGAGATCGAAGAGCCGCTGCGCAATCACCCGCATACGCGATTCATCTGGGCGCACGCGGGCAGCAGCATGGAGATACACCGCCACCAGACGCAGATGGACTTTCTACTGCCGGTGCTGACGCGATTGTTGGAGGACTACCCGAACCTGTATGTCGATTTGTCGTGGAGTGTGCTGCAACCGTATTTGCTGGATGAGCAGGGCGCGCCGCGCAAGGAATGGCTGGCGCTGGTCGAGAAGTACCCGGAGCGGTTCATGCTGGGGTCGGATGTGGTGGGGCGGTTTGGCAGCCTGGGGGAGCAGATGCACGGGTTCAAGCCGTTTCTGGATGCCTTGCCGGAGTCGGTGGCGCACAAGGTGGCCCGGGAGAATTTTCTGGCGGTGTTGCCCAAGGCGCGCCATTAGCCTGCAATGGCCACAAGCACTGCAAATGACCTGTGTAGGAGCGGGTTTACCCGCGAAGAGGCCAGCACAGGCAACCCAAACAAAAACGCCCCGAACCAGTCGGGGCGTTTTCATTTACAGCAGCAGCGTCTTACTTGCCTTCCCAGCGCTTGAGCACCAGGGTGGCGTTGGTGCCGCCGAAGCCGAAGCTGTTGCTCATGACCGTGTCGATCTTGGCGTTTTCTTCGGTTTTACGCAGGATTGGCAAGTCGGCGACTTCCGCGTCCAGCTCGTCGATGTTGGCAGAGCCGGCGATGAAGTTGTTTTCCATCATCAGCAGGCAGTAGATCGCCTCGTGCACGCCGGCAGCGCCCAGCGAGTGACCCGACAGGCTTTTGGTAGAGCTGATCTTCGGAGCCTTGTCGCCGAACACGGCACGCACGCCCTTGATCTCGGCCACGTCACCGACCGGAGTCGAGGTACCGTGGGTGTTCAGGTAGTCGATCGGGGTGTCGACAGTGGAGAGCGCCTGCTGCATGCAGCGGATGGCGCCTTCGCCGCTCGGTGCAACCATGTCGTAGCCGTCGGAAGTGGCACCGTAGCCAACGATTTCGGCGTAGATCTTGGCGCCGCGGGCCAGGGCGTGTTCCAGTTCCTCGACCACGACCATGCCGCCACCGCCAGCGATGACGAAGCCATCACGGTCAGCGTCGTAGGCGCGCGAGGCCAGTTCCGGGGTTTCGTTGCGCTTGGTCGACAGGGCGCCCATGGCATCGAACAGGAACGACTGGCTCCAGTGCTCTTCTTCACCGCCACCGGCGAAGACGATGTCCTGCTTGCCCCACTGGATCTGCTCCAGTGCGGTACCGATGCAGTGAGCCGAGGTGGCGCAGGCCGACGAGATCGAGTAGTTGATGCCCTTGATCTTGAACGGGGTGGCCAGGCATGCCGACACGGTGCTGCCCATGGTGCGGGTAACGCGGTATGGGCCGACGCGCTTGACGCCTTTCTCACGCAGGGTGTCCAGCGCTTCCATCTGGTTCAGGGTCGAGGCGCCGCCGGAACCCGCCACCAGGCCGGTACGCGGGTTGGAAACCTGCTCTTCGGTCAGGCCAGCGTCCTTGATCGCGTCCTGCATGGCCAGGTAGGCGTAGGCAGCCGCATGGCCGACGAAGCGGTAAACCTTGCGGTCGATCAGTTCTTCGAGGTTGAGGTCGATGGACCCGGAAACCTGGCTACGCAGCCCCATTTCCTTGTATTCCGGGTTGAAACGGATACCCGGACGGCTGTTGCGCAGGTTTTCGGTGACGGTAGCTTTGTCATTGCCCAGGCACGATACGATGCCCAGACCAGTGATAACGACGCGGCGCATGCGAATAACCCTTAGAAATTGTCAGTGGAGGTGAACACGCCGACCCGCAGGCCTTCGGCAGTGTAGATCTCGCGGCCGTCGACGCTGACCGAACCATCGGCGATGGCCATGTTCAGCTTGCCCTTCAGGACGCGCTTGATGTGAATGTTGTACGTGACTTTCTTGGCTTCAGGCAGTACCTGGCCAAAGAATTTCACCTCGCCCGAACCCAGGGCGCGGCCACGGCCCGGCAGGCCCTGCCAGCCGAGGAAGAAGCCAACCAGCTGCCACATGGCGTCGAGGCCCAGGCAGCCCGGCATTACCGGATCGCCTTCGAAATGGCAGGCGAAGAACCACAGGTCCGGGTTGATATCCAGCTCGGCGACCAATTCACCTTTGCCGTACTTGCCGCCTTCTTCGCTGATATGGGTGATGCGATCGACCATCAGCATGTTCGGCGCGGGCAGTTGCGCATTACCTGGGCCGAACAGCTCACCGCGACTGCAGCGCAGCAGGTCTTCCCGAGTAAAGGCGTGTTGTTTGGTCATGCGAGCTCCTCAATAACCCCCTGCGGCAGGGGATGAATCTTCCCGGCCGGCCCGAAAACCAAGCGCTTCGAGACGGCAGCCTACAGGTAGACTATTGCGTTGTGGTGAAAGTCACAGCGCACCTGGCGAAAGAAGTACAGGTGTGCACTGAAACGTCTATTTTCAGGTCCGATGAAGGTCCTGTCCAGTGTTTAAGACTGCCGCACTTTAGCATTTATCGCCAGTCGCGGTTGTCTGACCGGGTAACCAGCGCTGCAGCACCTGCTGCAATTCGGTGCGGCGCAAGGGTTTGCTCAGGTAATCGTCCATACCGGCGGCCATGCAACGTTCGCGGTCGCCCTGCAACGCGTTGGCGGTCAGGGCGATGATCGGTAGCCCGGCGCCGTTGGGCAACTGGCGGATGCGTCGGGTGGCTTCATAGCCGTCCAGGTGAGGCAGGCGGCAATCCATCAGCACGGCAGCAAAGCGCTGCCGGCCGACCAGCTCGACGGCTTCAAGGCCATCTTCTGCCGTGCATACTGCCAGCCCCAGGCTGCGCAGCATGGCTTCCACGACACTCCGGTTGACCGGATTGTCCTCCACCAGCAGTACCTGATCATTGTCCGGCACCGTCGTTCGTACAGTCGTTGGCGGCGTCAACGGGACGGGGGCAGGGTTGGCAAGGGCCAACGGCATCTCCAGGGTGAAGGTCGAACCCAGGCCTTCACGGCTTTCACCGCGTAGCTTGCCGCCCATGCGCTCGGCCAGGGTACGAGCGATCGACAGCCCCAGCCCGGTGCCGCCATAACGACGGGAAATCGAGCTGTCGGCCTGCTGGAAGGCGACGAACATCATTTCCAGGCGGTCGCTGTCGATGCCGATGCCGGTGTCGCGCACGCTGCAGGTCAGCCAGATCAACTGCCGGTCGAGCACCTGCCAGCGTGCGTCGACTTGCACCTGGCCACGTTCGGTGAACTTCAGGGCGTTGCCTATCAGGTTCAGCAGGATCTGGCGGATGCGCGTGGGGTCGCCGTTCACCTGCAGCTGCTCGATGCCGGCCGGCAGTTGCAGGTGCAGGCCCAGGCCGCGTTGCTGGGCGCTGTGCTGGAACGACTGGACACTGTTGGTGATCAGCTCGCCCAGGTTGAAGTCGATGTGCTCCAGCTGCAGCGCAGCGCGTTCGATGCGCGAAAAATCGAGGATGTCGTTGATGACCTTGAGCAAATGCCCGGTGGACTCGCTGGCCACTGCCGTGTAATCGGCCTGTTCACTGCTCAGCGGTGTGGTTTCCAGCAGTTGCAGCATGCCCAGCACGCCATTCATCGGGGTGCGCAACTCATGGCTCATCATCGCCAGGAAATCCGATTTGGCACGGTTGGCCTGTTCGGCCTCCTCGCGGGCCTGGATCAGTTCGGCGATGGCCTGCTTCTGTTCATCGCTGGCCTGCTCCAGGGCGCTGGCCAGGTTATTGATGTGGCGGGCCAAGTGGCCCAGCTCGCTGTCGTCGACGACCGGCAAGGGGGTGTTGTACTCGCCTTGCTGAATCGCCTTGACCGCATGGCCCATGTCGCTGATCGGCTTGGCCAGGCTCAGGGCCAGGCGGCGTGCCAGCAAGAAGGTGAACAGCAGGGCGAACAACGCCAGGATTCCGGCCTTGATCACGATTTCCTGCTGGCGCTGACTGAAGGCGTCATCGGACATGCCGACGATCACGCGGCCCAGGTAGTCGTCACCGATGGCCGGGCTGGTGGCTTTGCCCTGTTGCAGGAAGTCGTTGTCCAGGCGGATTTGCTGCAGGCGAATGGGCGCCTGGAACACCTCGACCTGTTGCGCGCGGTTGGCACTTTCGTCGGACTGCTCGACGTACACCAGGATGTGGTTGCGGCTGTCCTGCACTTCCAGAAAGCGCACGTGCGGGATGCTGAGGGTGGCACGCATCAGCCCTTCAAGCACTTCGTTGTTGCCCGAGATCACCCCATATTCCGACGCCGGTGCCAACTGGTTGGCGATCAGTTGCCCGGTGTGGTTGAGTTCCTGGCGCAGGTCCTGGATGCGTACGAAGGTAAAGAAGCTGATCAAGAGCAAGGTCAGTAGCAGGGCGGGGCCGAGACTGATGATCTGCGTGCGGGTATGAATGTCCCAGCTCAAGCGTTTGCTCATGGGGTGGGTTCTCCCTCGGCCAGGGCCTTGACGGCGGCGTTCTGATCGATTGGTTCAAGACCCAGGGCACGGGCCACCTGCTGGTTGCCACTGACGCCGTAACGCACCGGGTACAGGCTGCGCGGCCAGCGCGTCGGCGGCTGGTCGAGCAACTGGTCGAGCACCCACAGCCAGTCGTCCTGGTCGCTGTAGGTACTGGCCAGGGCGCCGGCGCGAACGAAGCCGGCGTTCGGGCCGATCAGTGCCATCTGCCGGCCATAACTGCTCAACAGCAGGTTTTTTGCAGTCTTGGAGTTGTACAAGTCAGGGTCGTCCAGGCCCAGGAGCACATCGCTGTTGCCCAGCAGGTGCTGCAGGGGCCTGTTGTCACGTGGGTCGGACCAGTCCTGGGCCACGATCTCCAGGCCTAGCGGCCGCGCAGCATGGCGCAGTTCGTCCAGCAGAAAGCTGCTGTGCTCGCCGTACAGCACGCCAATGCGCCTGGCCTGCGGCAACAGGTAGCGTGCCAGACGCAGCTGCCGTCCCAGCGGTGCGTCGCTCCACAGCAGTGTGAGGAACGCGGGGCGCGACTTTCCCAGGCGCTGTTCAGCCTGTACCCGGCTGACCCGCATGACCAGCGCCGGCGGGCCGGCGGTTTCCCCCAGGCGCCATTCCAGTGCTGCGCTGTCGAGCAGGATCAGGCGTTGGTCGGCTTTGAGCTTGCCTGGGCGCGGCAGTTCGGTGGTGGTGCGAAACTGCACATGATCGTGTGGCCGGCGGCTTTCCAGTGCGGCGATGAAGCTGCGTACACCGGGCTGGTCCTCAGCCCCCACCAGCAGGACTTCGCTGGCGGACAAAGGCCCCAACGGCCACAGGCAGAGCAGCAACAGGCGCAGCAGCAGGGCCATCAGAACTCCAGCTCCGCGCTCACGCTCAGGCGGTGACGGCTGTCGTAGCGGTTCTGCAGGGCCGAGGTGGGTTCATCGTCCAGGCGCTGCTGCCACAGCGCCGCCAGCTCCAGGTTGCTGCCATACACCCGAAAACGCTTGGCCAGGCGCAGGTCCAGACGCTCGTAGCGGTACTGGTTGAGGGCATCGTCACCGTAATAGAACAGCGCGCTCGACCAGCCGGCACCCCATTCGCGCATCCACCCGGCCGAGCCGCTGTTGCGGGCGCTGAGGCGACGGTCGTCGGGGTTGCTGGCCCAGGCATCGACGTAGGCATAGGTCAGGCGCAGGCGGTCGCGCAGGGTGGGGCGCCAGTCCATTTGCGCCTCGCTGCCGCTGAAACGGGCCTTGTTGGCGTTGCTGGCGATGTACTGATTGTTCCTCAGAGGCTCGCTGATCATGCCGGTGATCTCGTCGTAGAACAGCTTCACATCCAGGCTCAGGTCGAGGTCGCTGAAGTAGCCGTTGTAGCCTAGCTCGCGCGAGCGCATGCGCTCCTGTTCAAGGTCGCCAGGGCCACGGGTCTTGACGAAGTACTCACCGTTTTGCAGGCCGAATGAATTGGGGGTGAGGTTCTTGACCGTGTAACTCCAGTTGACGTTGTTCTCGAACATGTCGGGCGAGCGCACCGCTTCGGAGTACACCGCACGCAGGCCGTGGCGCGGGGTGATCAGGTAGTTGACCGCAACGCGCGGGGTCAGCGAACTGCCAGACAGGCGCGAGTCTTCGAACATGGCCCCACCTTGCAGTATCCAGTGCTCGTCGGCCCGCCATTCCAGCTGGCCGAACAGGCGCCAGGTCTGGTCGTCGATGCTGCCGTTGAAGTAAGTCTGCGAGTCGGCGCGATCATAGCGGTAGTTCATGCCACTGAGCAGGCGCAGGCTGTCGGTCAGGCTCAGGGTGTCCTGGATTTCCAGGTCATAGCGGGTTTCACGGGTGCTCTGATCGACATCGCCGCAGACCTGCTCCTGTCCTCCCTGCTCCCATTGCTGCTGCACTTTCTGCAGAAGCCCTTTCATGGCAGGGTCATCAGTGGAAAGGGGGGCGCCAGTCGCAATGCCGCGCGCCACTTTTTCGGCGAAGTCGGGGTTCATCTGCCAGAGCTGGGTCAGTTCGGGGCTGAACGACTGCAAGGCATCACAGGCGCGCCACACTTGCTGGCGATCAAAATGCTGGGCTGAACCCTGGATATAAAGGCTGTGTTCAGCGCTGAAGTCCTTGGTCCAGCGCAACGAGCCCGCATAGTCCTTGGCGTTGACGTCGGCATTGTTCCCGGACTCGTACTGCTGGAACACCGGTTGGTAGGTGTAGGGCCGCTGATTGCTGCCTTCCTTGGCCGCCAGTTGCCACTCCAGGGTCTGGTCGACCGCCAGGTTGTGGTTGGCGCTGAGGTTGAAGCGGGTCAGGCGGCGGCTGTCGCGGTAGTCCTGGCCGAACTGGTTCTCATCGAAGCCGTCGTCCTGTTGGCCCGACAGCGACAGGCGCATGTCGCCACCGTCCCAGCCCAAGCCGTGGCTGGCATAGAAGTCGTTGATACCGTCCTGGCCGCGTGTCACTTTCAGCCGCGTACCATGGCTGTCGGCGGGTTTGCGGGTGAGGATGTTGACCACCGCCATCAGCGCGTTGGCGCCATAGCTGACGGTATTCGGGCCACGAAACACCTCGATGCGCTCGATATCCTCCATGGCCAAGGGGATGTCGCTCCAGTCCACCGTGGCCAGGCCTGCGCGGTATACCGAGCGGCCATCGATCAATACCTGCATGCGCCGTGCGTCGTTGACGTTGCTGCCGTGGTAGTTGACCGTGGGTTGATTACCGGCACCGTAGCCGATCATCATGCCCGGTACCAGGCGCAGCAGTTCGGGGATGTCACGGGCACCGCTGGCGCGAATCAGTTCGCTGTCGAGTACGGTCATGCTGCCCGGGACAGCGGCGGGGGATTGTTTCAGGCGTGTGGCGGTCAGAACCTGTGGCAGGTCGGTGTTGTCGATGAACAGGTCGTCGGCCACGGCCTGACCGCCGAGCAGGGCGGTCAATAACAGCAGGCGCGGGTACGGGGGCGTGCCAGGGAACACGGAGCGGCCTTTGTTTCAGGATTGAAACAGGCATGGTAACTGACCGTGGGGGTTTTGCCAGTGGGTGTCGGGCGTACGTCTTGAAAAGTACCGCGTGGCGGTGCTCGATCTCGACGGCTCCGAAAATGCCATGGCAAGTACCGCAAACGTCCAGACACTGGTTCTGTAGCAGGCGAGCCGTATAATGGCCGGGTCGCCACTTAACTTTTGGCTTTAATGGATTGGATATGACTGAACAGCAACCTGTTGCGGTTCTGGGCGGCGGCAGCTTCGGCACCGCCGTGGCAAACCTGCTGGCGGAAAACGGTGTGCCGGTGCGCCAATGGATGCGCGACCCGGCGCAGGCCGAGGCCATGCGTGTGAATCGCGAGAATCCGCGCTATCTCAAGGGTATCCGCCTGCACGATGGGGTTGAGCCGGTCAACGACTTGCTGGCCACCCTGCAGGCCAGCGAGCTGATCTTCGTTGCCCTGCCATCGAGTGCCTTGCGCAGCGTGCTGGCACCGCATGCCGAGCTGCTGCGCGGCAAGGGCCTGGTCAGCCTGACCAAGGGCATCGAAGCGCAAAGCTTCAAGCTGATGAGCCAGATCCTCGAAGAGATCGCCCCCGAGGCGCGCATCGGCGTTTTGTCGGGGCCCAACCTGGCGCGCGAAATCGCCGAACATGCGCTGACTGCCACAGTGGTGGCCAGTGAGCACGAAGACCTGTGCCAGCAGGTACAGGCCGTACTGCACGGGCGCACCTTCCGCGTCTACGCCAGTGCCGACCGTTTCGGCGTCGAACTGGGCGGTGCACTGAAGAACGTCTACGCGATCATCGCCGGCATGGCGGTGGCCTTGGGGATGGGCGAGAACACCAAGAGCATGCTGATTACCCGGGCCTTGGCCGAGATGACCCGTTTCGCCGTCAGCCAGGGCGCCAACCCCATGACGTTCCTCGGCCTGGCCGGTGTCGGTGACCTGATCGTCACCTGCTCCTCGCCCAAGAGCCGCAACTATCAGGTTGGCTACGCACTGGGGCAGGGCCAAAGCCTGGAAGAGGCGGTCAACCGCCTGGGCGAAGTGGCCGAGGGGGTCAACACGCTCAAGGTGCTCAAGACCAAGGCCCAGCAAGTGCAGGTGTACATGCCGCTGGTGGCTGGCCTGCATGCCATCCTGTTCGAAGGGCGCACGCTGAACCAGGTGATCGAGCACCTGATGCGCGCCGAGCCCAAGACCGATGTCGATTTCATTTCCATCAGCGGTTTCAACTGAGCCCTTGGCGGCTCTGACACGAGCAAGGAGCAACACATGAACGATACGCCCGAACGCGCCCAGCGCGAGTCGATCATCCTGCGGGTGCTGTGGATGCTGGTGTTCCTGGTGGTCTGGCAACTGGCCGAGTTGCTGTTGGGTGGCCTGGTGCTGGTACAGCTGATCTACCGACTGGTGTATGGCGCGCCCAGCGCCAGCCTGATGAACTTCGGCGACAGTCTGAGCCAGTACCTGGCACAGATCGGCCGCTTCGGCAGTTTCCACAGCGACCAGAAGCCGTGGCCGTTCGCAGACTGGCCGGCCCCGCGTGCGCCGGAAGGTGAAGCAGCGCACGCCGTGGCACCGGCCGCGCATCCGGTGCGTGACGAGGAACCCAAGCTGTGAAGCTGTGGGTGCTGCGCCACGGTGAAGCTGAGCCGCGGGCCAAGACGGATGCCGAGCGCCGGTTGACTGCCCATGGTCGCGAGCAGGTGCTGCACAGTGCGGCTTACCTGATCGGGCAGCCATTGCAGGCGATTGTTGCCAGCCCTTACGTACGCGCCCAGCAGACCGCCGCGCTGGTGCATGACACCCTGGGCTTCGCCGAACCGGTGCGCACCGTGCCCTGGCTGACGCCCGAGGGTGATGTGCAGCAGGTCATCGGCGAAATCGAGCGACTGGGGCTCGAGCATGTGCTGCTGGTCAGCCACCAGCCGCTGGTAGGTACCTTGGTCGGTGCACTGGAGCACGGCGACAGGCAACAGCCGGCAGCCATGAGCACTGCCAGCCTGGCGGAGCTGGAAGGGGAGTGGCCGCTGGCCGGGTTGATGACGCTTCGGGCCATCCACTCACCCGCGTGAACTTCCCATGGCTTGTGCAGGCCAATGTTTCGCTCGCGTCTGCATGCTGGCATGGGTAAAGATCGATAAGGCAACTGGCATTTTTGTCAGTTGTCGCGCTTCACCACCGCTTGCTAGCGTTGCCACATGGCAAACATCAGGGAACGGCGAATGAGGGGTGAAATGCTGGAACTGTTGCGCTCCCTGGACCTGCAACCCACCCTGGAACAGGTTGACCAAGGTACTTCGCTGGATTTCGCCCAATACAGCCTGCTGCGTGAATCGGCCGATGCCAAGCTTTACCACCTGATGCGCAAGGTGAACGACAACCCTGGGCTGGACCCTGCTGCGAGGCAACAATGCGAGCAGGACCTGCGTACGCTGCAGGATGCCTGCCTGCGGGTCTCGCACCTGCTGCAAACCAGTTGTCTGGCCTTGCGCCGCCTGCAACTGGACTACCAGGACCAGCGTCTGGCCCGCGAGGCGCTGGAGAGCCAAGTGGCCTACATGCAGGCCTGCCTGCGTCGGTCGCTGAGCAGTTTCGACCGCTCGGCATGACCTGATCCCCCTCGCCGATGACCTTTATGGACATTGCCGAACTGCCCCGCGATGCCGACAATGGGCCATCATTCCGGTCCGGACCAGGCGCCATGTCGCAGCAGATCTTCTTCGCCCATGCCAACGGTTTCCCATCGGCCACCTACGGCAAGCTGTTTGCCGCGCTGGCGCCGGACTATCAGGTGCAGCACCTGGCCCAGCATGCGCATGACCCGCGTTTTCCCGTGGACGAAAACTGGCAAAGCCTGGTCGATGAATTGTTGCATCACCTGGCGCAGCAGGATCAGCCGGTCTGGGGCGTTGGCCATTCGCTGGGTGGCGTGTTGCACCTGCACGCGGCATTGCGCTGCCCCGAGTACTACCGGGGGCTGGTGATGCTCGACTCTCCGGTGCTCACCCGCGCTGATCAATGGCTGCTGCGCACAGCCAAGCGCTTTGGTTTCATCGACCGTATCACACCGGCCGGGCGCACCCTGGGGCGTCGCGAAACGTTCAATGACCGCGACAGCGCCCGGGACTATTTCGCTGGCAAATCACTGTTCCGCCATTTCGATCCCGATTGCCTCGACGCTTATGTAGAACACGGCCTGCAGGTGGTGGGGCAAGGGCTGCAGTTGCGCTTCGACCCTGCCACTGAAATCAGCATCTACCGCAGCATCCCGCATACCAGCCCCGCCCCCGCGCGCCAGTTGCAGGTGCCGCTGGCCATGGTGCGCGGCAACCGCAGCAACGTCATTCGTCGCCACCACACCTTGGCTGTGCGCGGTATGCCCAAAGGTGAATACCACAGTGTACCGGGTGGGCACATGTTCCCCCTGGAGCGCCCGGCCGACACTGCCAGCCTGATCAAGGGCCTGTTCGACCGCTGGAGCCAGGCATGAGCGCACACGTTGAGGAAATTCGCCTGAGCCTGGGCCATATCGAGCTGGCTGCACACCTGTTCGGCCCCGAAGACGGGCTGCCGGTGATTGCCCTGCATGGCTGGCTGGACAACGCCAACAGCTTTGCCCGCCTGGCACCGCAGCTGAAAGGTCTACGCCTCGTCGCCCTGGACCTGGCCGGCCATGGTTATTCGGAGCACCGCCCGCTCGGCGCCGGATATGCCCTGGCCGACTATGCCCATGACGTGCTGCGCGTGGCCGAGCAACTGGGTTGGCCGCGTTTCGCCCTGCTGGGGCATTCGCTGGGCGCGATCATTTCGGTGCAACTGGCCGGTGCATTGCCCGATCGGGTCAGTCACCTGGCGCTTATCGACGGCGTCATCCCGCCGACTGGCGCCGAGCAGGACGCAGGCGAGCGTTTGGGGATGGCACTGCAAGCCCAGTTGCGGCTGGATGGCAAACGCAAGTCGGTGTATGCGACATTGGAAGCAGGGGTGCAAGCCCGGATGAAAGGCATGGTCGCGGTCAGCCGTGAAGCGGCCGAGCTGCTGGCCCAGCGTGGCCTGATGCCAGTGCCCGGTGGCTACAGCTGGCGCAGCGACAGCCGGCTGACCCTGCCCTCGCCGGTGCGCCTGAGCGAGGCCCAGGCCATGGCCTATGTGCGGCGGGTGAGTTGCCCGGCGCTCTTGGTGGTGGCCGCCGACGGCATGCTGGCGCGCCACACCGGGTTGCTGGAGCAGCTACCCTTTGAACAGGTGACGCTGCCCGGCGGCCATCACCTGCACCTGAACGATGCGCAGGGCGCAGCCCTTGTTGCAGACTGTATCAATCGCTTCTTTGGCTTTGCTTGACTTGCACCGGACAAGTGTCGAGGCTTGGCGGGTTGAACAGGGAGACAACCATGCAACTGCCAGACATCCTGGAGCTTCAATTCGGCGCTGAGCGCCGCCTGGTTCGCCAATGAGCGTGCCTGTTTCCATTCGCACTGCCTTGGCTGCCTGCCTGGTGCTCGCCACCCCCGTGTCGTGGGCCGGCAGCCTACCGGTCCCGCAGGACGCCAAGGTGGTCGATCAACGCCCGGCGACGGAGCAGGAGCGGGTCTACCCGATGGGCCCGCTACGCAAGATCAGTGGCCGCCTGCGGGTCGATGACAAAGTCGAGAGCCGCGGTCAGGTCAGCTCGGTGACCTACGAATTGCCCGTCGAGCGTACTGCACGCGAGGCCTTCACCAGTGCCCGCGAAGCACTTGTACGCGAGGGTGGCTACCCGTTGTTCTGGTGTCAGGGGCGTGATTGCGGTGAGGCCAGCCTGTGGGCCAATGATGTGTTCGCCAATGCCCGCCTCAACGGAGGCGACGAGCAGCAGGCGTTCATCCTGCTGCGCCGCTCGGCAGACGAGGCCGACACCCTGGTCGCGCTGTACAGCGTTACCCGTGGCAACCGCCGTGCCTATCTGCATGTGGAAGAGTTCATCTCAGGCAGCCCGCTGGGCGAGCTGCTGCCAACCGCCGCTACGGTGCTGCGCGAAATGCGTGACACCGGCAAGCTCGACTACCCTGACCTTGCTGCACCGCAAGACGCCTGGGTAAACCTGCTGGCCCGCAGCCTGAACCTTGACAGCACCTTGCGCGTCAGCCTCAGTGGCGCCCAGGCTGAGGCCTGGCGCGAGGCGCTGGTCAAGGCCGGGGTGCGCAATCGCCGTCTTGAAGTCGGCAGCGCGCCTACAGACGGCCTGCACCTTGAACTGATCCCTTGAACGAGCACCCTCATGGTTAACAATGATCGCCTGCTGGTCCAGATTCTGCTGGTGGCATTGCTGGGGGCCGGCCTGTGGGTGATGGCACCCTTCATATCGGCATTGCTGTGGGGCGCCATCCTGGCCTTTGCCAGCTGGCCGTTGATGCGCTTTCTTACGCGCCTGCTGGGCGGTCGCGAGACGCTGGCCGCCGGCCTGCTGACCATGGCCTGGATCCTGATCGTGGCACTGCCGCTGGTGTGGCTGGGGTTCAACCTGGCCGATCACATTCGCGACGCTACGGCGTTCGTGCGTGACGTGCAGGTCGACGGCCTGCCCGATGCACCGGCCTGGCTGGGTGGCATTCCTTTCGTTGGCGAGCGTCTGGTCAACGGTTGGCAATCGCTGGACCAGCAAGGCGCAGCCTTGCTTACCTCGATCAAGCCTTACTTTGGGCAGGTGGGCAACTGGTTGCTGGCGCGCAGCGCGCAGATCGGCAGCGGCGTGCTGGAACTGACCCTGAGCCTGGTGTTCGTGTTCTTCTTCTACCGCGACGGACCACGCTTGGCGGCATTCGTGCTGCGCTTGCTGCACCGGCTGGTGGGCGAGCGCGCCGAGTATTACCTGGACCTGGTAGCCGCTACCGTGCAGCGGGTGGTCAACGGGGTGATCGGCACGGCGGCCGCGCAGGCCCTGCTGGCACTGATCGGCTTCCTGATCGCCGGGGTGCCCGGGGCGATCGTGCTGGGGTTGGTCACCTTCATGCTCAGCCTGATCCCCATGGGGCCGCCACTGGCCTGGATCCCGGCCACCGCTTGGCTGGTGTGGAAGGGCGAATACGGCATGGCGGTGTTCCTGGGTGTGTGGGGCACGTTCGTCATCAGCGGCGTGGACAACGTGCTCAAACCGTACCTGATCAGCCGTGGCGGCAACCTGCCGCTGGTGATCGTGCTGCTGGGCGTGTTCGGCGGCTTGCTTGCCTTTGGCTTCATTGGCCTTTTCATCGGGCCGACCTTGCTGGCGGTAGGCTACAGCCTGCTGCTGGACTGGAGCCGTAACGCGGCGCAGCAGCCGCCACAACAATAAGCCTGTAACGGCCCTTTCGCGGGCAAGCCCGCGAAGAGGCCGTTACAGGCAGACCACAACGCTGATTTTTACGCATTCTTTATACCCACCCCCACCCCCCGATCTCGCCCCTTTACGCCTCTCCCTCGGACAATTTCCCCAAAGCGGCCCAAGCCGTAACACGGGGAGATCCACACATGAACATGCTCGACGGGCTGTCACTGCTGCTGGCAGTGGCATTGGCGTTTTATCTGCTGGTGGCGCTGCTGCGCGCCGATCGCAGCTAGGGAGCGGCCATGCACAGTTACGATTTCGCCTTGCTCTTGGCATTCTTTGTCATCGTGCTGCTACCGGCACCCTGGCTCGGGCGGTTCTACTACAAGGTCATGGAAGGCCAGCGTACCTGGCTGACCCCTGTGCTGGGGCCGGTCGAGCAGGGCTGTTACCGGCTGGCGGGTGTGAACGCCAGCCAGGAGCAGAACTGGCGGCAATACACCCTGGCCCTGTTGGCGTTCAACCTGGTCGGCTTCCTGCTGCTGTTCGCCGTGCTGCTGTTGCAGGGCTACCTGCCACTCAACCCTCAGAACCTGCCTGGCCAGGAATGGTCACTGGCGTTCAACACCGCCGTCAGTTTCGTTACCAACACCAACTGGCAGGCCTACAGCGGTGAGGCGTCGGTCAGCTACCTGAGCCAGATGCTTGGCCTGACCGTGCAGAACTTTGTCAGCCCTGCCACCGGCCTGGCCGTACTGGTTGTCCTGTGCCGCGGTATCGCCCGGCGCAGCGCGACGACGCTGGGCAACTTCTGGGTCGACATGACCCGTGCCACCCTCTACGGCCTGCTGCCGCTTTGCTTGCTGCTGGCGCTGCTGCTGGTATGGCAGGGCGTACCGCAGACCTTTGCCGACTACGCCCACGCGCTGACCTTGCAAGGGGCCGACCAGACCATTCCGCTGGGGCCGGCCGCCAGCCAGATCGCCATCAAGCAGCTGGGTACCAATGGCGGTGGCTTCTTCGGCGTCAACTCGGCGCACCCGTTCGAAAACCCAACGGCCTGGAGCAACCTGTTCGAGGTGGCATCGATCATCCTCATTCCAGTGGCATTGGTGTTCACCTTCGGTCACTACGTGAAGGACCTGCGTCAGAGCCGCGCCATCCTCGCCTGCATGCTTGCCCTGTTCCTGATCGGTGGCAGCACGGCGCTGTGGTCCGAGCATCAGCCGAACCCGGCCCTGGAAAGCACGCAGGTGCAACAGACCGCCCCTCTGGAGGGCAAGGAAAGCCGCTTCGGTACCACCGGTTCGGTGCTGTGGGCGGTCACCACCACCGCTGCCTCCAACGGTTCGGTCAACGCCATGCACGACAGCCTGAACCCGCTGACCGGTATGGTGGCGATGGTCAACATGATGGTCGGCGAGGTGATATTCGGCGGCGTCGGCGCGGGCCTCTACGGCATGCTGCTGTTCGTCCTTATCGCGGTGTTCCTGGCCGGGCTGATGATTGGCCGTACCCCGGAATACCTGGGCAAGAAGCTGCAGGCCCGTGAAGTGCAGCTTCTGGTGGCAACCCTGCTGGTGATGCCGGTTGGCGTGCTGGTACTTGGCGCCATCGCCGCCAGCCTGCCCGGCCCGGCCGGGGCGGTCACCAACCCGGGGGCGCATGGTTTCAGCCAGTTGCTGTACGCCTATACCTCGGGCTCGGCCAACAACGGCTCGGCCTTTGCCGGGTTTGGCGCCAACACCGTGTACCACAACCTGATGATCGGCCTGGCCATGCTCATCGGCCGCTTCGGCTACATCCTGCCGATACTGGCGTTGGCCGGCAGCCTGGCGGCGAAAAAAAGCGCGCCGCTGGGGCAGAACAGCTTCCCGACTCACGGCCCGCTGTTCACCGGCTTGCTGCTGGTGACCATCCTGCTGGTCGGTGGCCTGACCTTCCTGCCGACCCTGGCCCTTGGGCCAATCGCCGAACACCTTAGCTTGGGTTTTTGAGGACCGATCATGAACATGCCCATTCCTGAAGTGAATAGCCGGCACAGTGCCAAGGACCAGACCCGCTTCGCCGCGCTGTGGCGCCCGGCGCTGGTGCAGGCGTTCGTCAAGCTCGACCCGCGTCAGCTCAAGCGCTCCCCGGTAATGCTGGTGGTGGCCCTGACCGCGGTGCTGACCACCGTGCTGTGTTTCGCCCCCGGCGGCGGCGTGAGCATCGGCGTTGCGGTGCAGATTGCCCTGTGGCTGTGGTTCACCGTGTTGTTCGCCAACTTCGCCGAGGCGTTGGCCGAAGGCCGTGGCAAGGCCCGCGCCGACAGCCTCAAGGCCGGCAGCCAGGGCCTGACCGCCCAGCGTCGTCTGCGTGATGGCAGCTACGAGACGGTGGCTGCCAGCGCGCTGCGCAAGGACGACGTGGTACGCGTGGTCGCCGGCGAAATGATCCCCGGCGACGGCGAGGTGATTGAAGGCATTGCGGCCGTCAACGAGGCCGCCATTACCGGCGAATCCGCACCGGTAATACGCGAATCAGGTGGCGACCGCTCGGCGGTGACCGGCAATACGCGGCTGGTCTCCGACTGGCTGCTTATCCGCATCACCAGCAACCCGGGCGAGTCGACCCTGGACCGCATGATCGCCCTGGTCGAAGGTGCCAAGCGGCAGAAGACCCCAAACGAAATCGCCCTCGACATCCTGCTGATCGGCCTGACCCTGATTTTCCTGATCGTGGTGGTGACCTTGCAGCCGTTCGCCCACTTCGCGGGTGGCAGCCTGCCGCTGATCTTCCTGGCCGCGCTGCTGGTGACGCTGATCCCGACCACCATCGGCGGCCTGCTGTCGGCCATCGGTATCGCCGGCATGGACAGGCTGGTACGGCTGAATGTCATTGCCCGCTCGGGCCGCGCCGTCGAGGCGGCCGGGGACGTGCATACGCTGATGCTCGACAAGACCGGCACCATCACCTTCGGTAACCGCCGCTGCAGCGCACTGCATGCTGCACCGGGCATTACCGCCAAGGAACTGGGGGAGGGCGCCTTGCTGGCCTCGCTGGCCGACGACACCGCCGAAGGCAAGTCGATTGTCGAATACCTGCGCCAGTTGCACGACTTCGTCGACCCGCCTGCCGGGCAGTTCGAAGCGGTGGCTTTCAGTGCCGAGACACGCCTGTCGGGCATCGACTTCGAACAGCACCGCTACCGCAAGGGCGCCGTCGATGCGGTGCTGGCATTCGTCGGTATGCAACGCCTGGAAATGCCGGCGGCGCTGGCTCGCGAAGTCGAACGCATCGCGCAGAGTGGCGGCACACCGTTGCTGGTGTGCGTCGACAAGCGTTTGCTGGGTGTGATCCACCTCAAGGACGTGGTCAAGCCTGGTATCCGCGAGCGCTTCGCCGAGCTGCGCAAGCTGGGCATTCGCACGGTCATGGTGACCGGCGACAACCCGTTGACTGCGGCCGCCATCGCCGCCGAAGCGGGGGTCGATGACGTGCTGGCCGAGGCCACGCCCGAGAAGAAGCTGGCGCGCATTCGCCAGGAGCAGAATGACGGCCGCCTGGTTGCCATGTGTGGCGACGGTGCCAACGACGCCCCGGCACTAGCCCAGGCTGACGTAGGCATGGCCATGAACGACGGCACTCAGGCTGCGCGGGAGGCCGCGAACATGGTCGACCTGGACAGCGACCCGACCAAGCTGCTGGACGTAGTCCAGGTCGGCAAGGAGCTGCTGGTCACCCGCGGTGCGTTGACAACGTTCTCCATTGCCAACGACGTGGCCAAATACTTCGCCATCCTGCCGGCGCTGTTCGCAGCCATCTACCCGCAACTGGGTGTGCTCAACCTGATGCAACTGGCCAGCCCGCAGAGCGCGATCCTGTCGGCGATCGTGTTCAACGCGCTGATCATTATCGTGCTGATCCCGCTGGCGCTGCGTGGGGTGCGCGTGCAGGCGGCCAGTGCGGCGCACCTGTTGCGGCGCAACCTGCTGATCTACGGGCTGGGTGGCATTGTGGTGCCGTTTGCCGGGATCAAGCTGATCGACCTGCTGCTCAACGCCCTGAACCTGGTCTGAGGAGGCCGCCATGACTGCTTATCTACGCCCGGCATTGAGCCTGGCTTTGTTGATGACCCTGGTGACGGGCGCCCTGTATCCGCTGGCGGTGACCGGTATTGCCCAAGTCGCTTTCCCGAACCAGGCCAACGGTAGCCTGGTACGCGATGCGCAAGGCCAGGTGCGGGGTTCGGCATTGATCGCCCAGGACTTCCAGGGCGATGGCTGGTTCCACTCGCGGCCCTCGGCAGGTGCCTACGCGACCGTGGCCAGCGGCGCCAGCAACCTGTCGCCGAGCAACCCGGCGCTGGCTGAGCGGGTAAAGGGCGATGCGGCCACGTTGTATCAGGCGCAGCAGGGGCCAGTGCCGCAGGCGCTGCTGACCACCTCGGGCAGCGGCCTGGACCCGCACTTGCCACCGGAGGCCTTGGCCTATCAGATCCCGCGGGTGGCGGCGGCACGGCAGCTGCCGGTCGAGCGCTTGCAAGCCTTGCTGGAACAGGCCACCCTCCACCCATTGATCGGCCCGCCGGTGGTCAACGTGCTGGCGTTGAACCAGGCCTTGGAAAAGCTCGCCATTGTCAGGTAATCGAAGCGCTGGCAGGAAGCCTGTAGGAGCGGGTTCACCCGCGAATGCGGTGGTGGTGCCACTGACGTATTCGCGGGTAAACCCGCTCCTACACGTTAAGGGGGCTTTCCCTGAAGCGGCGGACTGTTGGACAAAGTAAAGGATGAAACATGAGTGACTCCGCCCGCGCCGATGCGCTGTTGGCCAACCTCCCACGCACCGGCCGGGGCCGGCTGAAGGTGTTCCTGGGCGCTGCCCCCGGCGTCGGCAAGACCTTCGCCATGCTCCAGGCCGCACACGCCCAGCAACGCCAGGGCGTGCAGGTGTTGGCCGGGGTGGTCGAAACCCATGGCCGCGCCGAAACCGAAGCGTTGCTCGGAGGGCTGCATCAGCAGCCCTTGTTGCGCAGCCAGTACCGTGGCGTCACCCTTGAGGAAATGGACCTTGACGGCCTGCTGCGTGCCGCGCCGGCCTTGGCCCTGGTGGACGAACTGGCCCACACGAACGCCCCCGGCAGCCGCCACGCCAAACGCTGGCAGGATGTGCAAGAACTCTTGGCCGCGGGCATCGACGTGTACACCACGGTCAACGTCCAGCACCTGGAAAGCCTCAACGACAAGGTCCGCGACATTACCGGCGTGCAAGTGCGCGAGACCCTGCCGGACTGGGTGCTGCAGGAAGCGTTCGAGCTGGTGCTGATCGACCTGCCTCCGCGAGAGCTGCTCGAACGCCTGCGTGAAGGCAAGGTGTACGTGCCCGAGCAGGCAAGGGCGGCCATCGATGCGTATTTTTCGCAAACCAACCTCACCGCCCTGCGCGAGCTGGCCATGCAGACCGCCGCTGCTCAGGTCGATGCCGACCTGGCCCACGGCTATCGTCAGCGCGGCCAGGAGGCGCCGGCCTTGCGCGGCCGGTTGCTGGTGGGCATAGACGGTGACGACCAGGCCGAACGCCTGGTGCGCCATGCCAGCCGCGTGGCCCAGCGCCGCCACCTGCCCTGGAGCCTGGTGCATGTGGACAACGGCCGCCTGCGTGACGAAACCGCACGGCATCGTTTGCAAGCCGCGCAGCAACTGGCCGAGCGACTGGGCGGGGAGGTGGTACTGCTGCGTGCTGGCGAAGTGGCCCGTACGCTGATCCAGCATGCTGTCGAGCGGCGGGCCAGCCTGGTGCTGGTCGGGCAGTCCCGCAACCGCCTGCGTAGGCGTTTGTTCGGCGCGGGTGTGGCGGCGCGGCTGCTGCGCGAAAGCCGTGGCCTGGAAATCAACGTGCTGGACCGCGACGTGCAGCCGCCAGCGCCGCGTTCAGCCGTGCGGCGGGTGTGGGTGTGGCGTCATTACCTGCTTGCGCTGCTGGCCACCGTGATGGCTGCGGGTCTGGCCTGGGCGGTGTCCAGTGTGCTCGCGTTGCCCAATATCTCGCTGGTGTTCCTGGCGGCGGTGTTGCTGGTCGCGGTGCGCAGTAGCCTGGGACCTGCGCTGGCTTGCGCCGCGCTGTCGTTCCTGGTCTATGACTTCCTGTTCATACCGCCCAACTTCTCGTTCACCATCCAGCGCGAAGAAGACGTGCTGACACTGGTGTTCTTTCTGTTGATGGCTGCGCTTACCGGCAACCTGGCCGCGCGCCAGCGTCGCCAGTTGCAGGCGCTGCGCGAGACCCAGGCACAGACCAGCCAGTTGCTCGACCTGTCTCGCCGGTTGACGGTAGCCACCGACCGCCAAGCCATATTCAAGGCTGCCGGCCAGCACCTGGACGGGTGGCAGGACGCCCAGGTGTGCTTGCTGGAGCGCAACGCCGAAGGCCAGTTGCAAGTGGCCAGCGGGGAAGCCTGCACCTTCAGCGACACCGAACGGGCGGCTGCCGATTGGGCCTGGCAGCATGGGCAGGCCGCCGGTCACGGCAGCGATACCCTGCCTAATGGCCGCTGGTGGTGGTGGCCATTGGCGGTAGACGATCAGCCGCTGGCGCTGCTGGGTGTGCGCCCGCGCAACGGGCAGCCGCTCAGCGACCCACGCCGGCGCCTGCTCACCGCCCTAGGCCAGCCCCTGGCCCAGGCCCTGGCCCGCGCACGCCTGGCTGAACAGCTGGAAGCCGCACGCCTGCACGGCGAAACCGAGCAACTGCGCAGCGCCCTGCTGGCTTCCGTATCCCATGACTTGCGCACGCCGTTGACCGCCATGCGTGGCAGCATCGACAGCCTGTTGGCGTTGGGCGATGCGATCCCGGCTGAAGACCGCCGCGAGCTGCTGGAGGGCACCCGTAACGAAGCCGAACGCCTCGATCGCTACATCCAGAACCTGCTGGACATGACCCGCCTGGGCCATGGCGGCCTCAAGCTGGCCCGCGACTGGGTGGCCCCGGCGGATATCGTCGGCAGTGCGCTCAACCGCCTGCGGGTGGTGCTGGCGCCGCTGCGTGTGCACACGGACGTGCCGACCGAGCTGCCATTGCTGTTCGTGCATGCGGCGTTGATCGAGCAGGCACTGGTCAACGTGCTGGAAAACGCCGCACGCTTTTCGCCGGCCAATGGTCGGCTTGAGCTGCAGGTGGCGGTGCATGACGACCAACTGCGCTTGACCGTCAGCGACCAGGGCCCCGGCATTCCTGAAGCCGACCGCGAGAAAATCTTCGATATGTTCTACACCGCCGCCCGTGGCGACCGCGGCGGGCAGGGTACCGGGCTGGGCCTGGCTATCTGCCAGGGCATGATCGGTGCCCATGGCGGGCAGATTCTGGTGGGCGAAGGCATTGATGGCCAAGGCACCAGCATCACTCTATGCTTGCCGCTGCCTCCTCAACCTGAAGCCGAAAGCGAAACCCCATGAGCCAGTCCGCCACCCTGTTGGTCATCGACGATGAACCGCAGATCCGCAAGTTCCTGCGTATCAGCCTGGCCTCGCAAGGCTACAAGGTGCTGGAGGCCGCCACCGGTGCCGAAGGGTTGGCCCAGGCGGCACTGGGCAAGCCGGACCTGGTGGTGCTCGACCTGGGGCTGCCGGACATGGACGGCCAGCAGGTACTGCGTGAGTTGCGCGAATGGAGTGCAGTGCCGGTGATGGTGTTGTCGGTGCGTGCCAGTGAAGTGCAGAAGGTCGATGCGCTGGATGGTGGTGCCAATGACTATGTGACCAAGCCGTTCGGTATCCAGGAGTTTCTCGCGCGTGTGCGGGCGTTGCTGCGTCAGGTGCCACAAGCCGGCGGCTCGGAAGTGGCAGCCAGCTTTGGTCCGCTGACGGTCGATTTTGCCTTCCGCCGGGTGACGCTCGACGGTGTGGAGGTGGCATTGACACGCAAGGAGTATGCTTTGCTGGCGATATTGGCCGGGCACCCCGGGCGGGTGATTACCCAGCAGCAGTTGCTCAAGGATATCTGGGGGCCGACCCATGCGGAGGATACCCACTACCTGCGCATCGTGGTCGGGCATCTGCGACAGAAGCTGGGCGATGACCCCACGGCGCCGCGGTTCATCATTACCGAGGCGGGGGTTGGCTACAGGTTGGTGGCGCCGACAGCATAACCCGCACACAGCCCAAAGGGCTGGGCGAACGCCTGCAGGGCCTGGACGCGTGCAAGGGATATCAGGCCCTGGGGGGCTCCTTCTCGAACAGCTGGCGCATGACTTCCAGGTAGCGTCGCGCGCCCAGGCCCAACGGGCGCGACTTGATCCAGATGATGTCTACCCACAAGCGCAGGCGGTTGGCCATGTTGTCGAAGCGCACCTCGGCCAGTGCGCCCGAGGCAATCAGCGGTTCGACCAATGGCTGCGGCAGGTAGGCCCAGCCCAGCCCGGACTGCACCAGGTCCAGCGTGGCGAGGTAGCTGTCGGTCAGCCAGATGCGCCGGGACAGCACCATGCGCGGGTCCGATCCGGTGGCCTTGCCCGAAGCCACGATGATCTGCCGTTGTTCGGCAAAGGCCTCTTCAGGCAATGGCGAACCGCTGTTCTGCCCGGCTGGATGGCGCGGTGAGGCAACGGCTACCAGCAGTTGGCTGCCGGCCTCGAGGAATGACTCGCGCTCATCGATGCCGGGCCGTTCGAACACCAGGGCCAATTGCACACTGCCGTCATGCAGCAGGCGAATGGCTTCGGTCTGGGTGGCCGAACGTACCTCGACTTCCAGGCTGGGAAATGCCTGGGCGAGGATTTCTAGCGGCTGGCTCCAGCGGCCAGTCTGCAACTCGGGCGCCATGGCGATGGTCAGGCGCTTTTCCAGGCCTTTGTGCAATTGCAGGGCCTGGGCATCGAGCAGGTTGAGTTGGCAGATGACCTGCCTGGCCTGGGGCTCCAGCGCCAGGGCGGCGTTGGTGGGCAAGGCTTTGCGCGTGGCCCGGTCGAACAGGGGCAGGTCCAGTTCCGCTTCCAGTTGGGCGATTGCCATGCTCACGGCTGAAGGCACACGGCCCAGCTTGCGGGCGGCGGCGGAGAACGAGCCGGCATCGAGCACCGCGAGGAAAATCGCCAGGGAGTCGCTGGTAAAGGCCATTGTCAGTAAACCTGATGATGATCATCTTTTATTGCTAAAAATTATGAACATTAATGCACCTGCAGGACAGTCCCCTCAACGGAGAAAAGCGTGCACAGACCAACCGCGTGGCATGTCACCCACTGGAGTAGCGACCCGTTCAGCCTCGGTGCCTACAGTGCCTTGCTGCCTGGCGGATCGCCGTTGCATCGAAGCGCCCTGGGCCAAGTGCTGCATGGGCGCTTGGTCATCGCTGGAGAAGCTTGTAATGCCAGCGCTCCGGCAATGACTCATGGTGCGTGGAATGATGGGCTGCGTGCCGCCGAGGCAGCCGTGAGTGCCGGTGCGAGCAAGGTGATCGTGATCGGTGCGGGGTGTGCAGGCTTGGCTGCCGCTCAACGCTTGCGGGAAAGGGGTGTCGATTGCACTGTGCTGGAGGCGCGTGGGCGAACGGGTGGGCGCACGCACACTGTCGAGTTGGGTGGCGTGAAAGCAGATGAAGGTGCGGCATGGCTTCAGCATTTTGCCGAGAACCCATTGGCCGCTGTTGCACTTCAACATGGCTTGGCTTGCGTCGAGACCGATTTCAGTTGCCCGCTTGCAGCGGCACGCGGCGGGGCGTTGCCGGATATCGACGCCGCCTGGGATGCCTTGACCAGGCGTCTCGATCGGCAACAACCTTTGTCTGACGCGATCGATGGCTACATGGCCACACTCGACCCCGCGCTCGCGCGTGCCACGCAGTTCGCCATCGACGCCAACCTTGTACTGGAAGCGTGTTTGCCCGTCGAGCAACTGTCGGCCTGTGCCTTGGATGAAGAGGGGGTCGGGCATGGTGATCGTATGCTGCCAGGCGGCTACAGCGAGCTTGTCGACTTGCTGTCGAAGCACCTGGATATCCGCCTGAACAGTCCTGTCACCCACATCGACTGGTCGAGCGCGCGCGTCATGGTGAATGAAGACGTGTGCGACTTCTGCATTTGCACAGTCCCGGTGGGGGTTCTGAAAACGTTGCGCTTTACCCCTGCGTTACCTGAAATACAGCAGGGAGCGTTGGCGCATCTGGGGATGGGCAAGCTGGAGAAAGTGATTCTGCAGTTCGATGAGCGATGGTGGCCGTGCTCACCCTCAGGCTACCTACGCTGGTACGACGTACCCGCCAGTTGGGGAGAATGGCTGGACCTGACCGATGCTGTCGGAAAGCCCACCATTGCCGGGCTGATCGCCGCCGATGCGATCGAGCGGCAGTTCACCGGGCGCACCGATGAACAGGTGGCCATGGCCGCGTGTGAGGCATTGCAGGCGTGGGCCGCAGCCGTCGGGCCCACGCCTTGACACTTACAGACCTTCGCCCAGCACCCGGTCAATGCTGTCGACAAAGTAGTCCACGCTCGCACGGCTGGTGCACATCGGCGGCTTGATCTTGAGGATGTTCAGGTAATCGCCGGTCGGCTGCATGAAGATGCCCAGGTCACGCAGGCGATCGCACAGCATCATGGTTTCTTCGGTGGCCGGCTCCAGGGTGGTGCGGTCGCGCACCAGTTCCAGACCCAGGTAGAAGCCCGAGCCATGTGCCGCGCCGGCCAGCGGGTGCTTGTCGACCAGCGCCTGCAGGCGTGCCTTGAAGTAGCGCCCGGTGTCACGGGCGTTGTCCCACAGGCCTTCCTCCTGCATGACATCCAGCACTGCCATGCCGATGCGGCAACTGACCGGGCTGCCACCGGCCGAGGAGAAGAAGTAGCCCTCGGCCTCCAGCGCCTCGGCGATTTCGCGACGGGTGATGACCACGCCCAGCGGCTGGCCGTTACCCATGCCCTTGGCCATGGTAATGATGTCCGGCACCACGCCCTGTTCCTCGAAGCCCCAGAAGTACTCGCCCAGGCGGCCATAGCCTACCTGCACTTCGTCGGCGATGCACACCCCGCCGCGGGCGCGGACCTTGGCATAGGCTGCGCGCAGGTAGCCTGCGGGCAGCGAGATACCGCCGGCATTGCCGTACACCGGTTCGCAGATGATGCCCGCCAGCTGACGGCCACGGGCGTCGAGGTCAGCCAGCTTGGCGTCGACGTCTTGCAGGTAGTCGGCGGCGCTGTCGGCCCCGCGGAAGCGGCCGCGGAAGGTGTTCGGTGCTTCGACCGGGTGAACCCAGTCCGGGCGGGTTTCCAGGGCTTGCGGGTTGTCGGCGATCGACGTGGAGATGGCATCGGTGGCCACCGACCAGCCGTGGTAGGCCTCCAGCACACTGAGCAGATCGCGCCCGCCACTGTAGGCCCAGGCCAGGCGAATCGCCAGGTCGTTGGCCTCGGTGCCGCTGTTGACCATGAACACCCGGTCGAAACCTTCGGGGGCCAGGTCCAGCAGGCGCTCGGAGAATTCGGTGATTGCTGCGTAATGGAAGCGCGAGTTGGTGTTCAGCAGCGACCACTGCCGCGCCGACTCGGCAACCATGCGTGGATGGCCATGGCCCAGCACTGCGACGTTGTTGAGCATGTCCAGGTAGGAACGGCCCTGCATATCGATCAGGTAGTTGCGCCAGCCACGTTCAATGTGCGGCGGTTGCGCATAGTAGTGCTTCTGCGAGCGGGCGAAGCTGGCATCGCGGCGGGCCAGCAGGGCTTGCGGATCGGGTAGCGGCTCGGCATCGCAATCGAAGCCCAGCAGTGCGGCTGGTGACGGGCACAGGGCCAGCCAGGCGGCGGCCTGTGACGGCGTGGCGAAGCGCGGCGGCTGGCTGCCATTGTCCAGGCATACCTGCACGCTGAGGAAGCCGCAGCTGCTGCCCAGGGCCTGGCCTTTTTCCACGGCCTGGCCGTCTGCCGGTGCGTCTTCCAGGCCTTGCAGCCACAAAGCCCAATGCGGGGTGCGCAGGCAGCCCCGGCCGTCGCCGCTGTGCTGCCAGGTGCCGGCTGCCGGCGCTTGTACCGGGCTGCCGTTGGGCACATGCAGCTCGACGAAAAGGGCGCAGGTGGCGGGCTCCTCGGGGCGATCGATATGGGTTTGCGACAGGCGATACTGCCCGTGCAGGCTGCAGGCCGGGGCGGCTTGCGAAGTCAGCAGATGCTGGTCGTAACCGGGTTGCTCCCAGTTGCCGGCCTCGAAGTGTTTGCTGAGTACTCCCAGGTCCACCCGTGTGACAGCCAGCCCGGCCAGCTCGGGGAGCAGGGGGGCACAGTCGTTCCAGTCCGGCGCCGCGGGTTGCAGGCCCGCAGCCTGCAGAATGGCCGCCTCCATCAGGGCGAAAGGCACGGCGGTGGCCGTGTCGAAAATTTCCCATTCGTGGGCAATGTTGTCGCGGGTGTACTGGTTGCCCGGGTCGACGGTTAGCTGTTGTTCGCTGCTCAGCACCAGCACGGCAGCGCGGTTCAGCACCAGCGGCCACAGGGCGCGCAATTCGGCTTCGGTCAGCGGGTTGAGCGCCTGGTAGGCCTGCACGGCTGGCAGGATGCGCAGGGGGTCGCCCTCGGCGTGGTGCAACAGCGCAGCGCAGGTCACCGACAGGTCGGCGATACGCCAGGTGCGCAGCAGGTCGCCGAAATCGATCACGCCTTGCAGTTGCCACTGACGCTGGGCATCACGGGCCCACACGGTGTTGTCGTCGGTGATGTCCAGGTGCACGGCCTGACTGGGCAGTTGATCGACCAGCGGCATCAGGTGCTCGTTGGCCTGTCGCGTGGCGTGTTCGATGCGGGCGCGCTGCCCGCCGTCCTGCAGCACCGGTAGCAGGTGATCGATCAGTGCCCCGGCATGCTGCGGGTCCCATTGCAAGGTACGCGCAAGGCCCGGGTGATCGAAATGGGCAAGCGCCTTGTCCAGCTTTGCACAGAGCCCGCCCAGTTCAGCCATCAAGCGCGGCTCCATGTGCTTGAGGCGGGTCAGCGGTTGGCCTTCGATGTAATCGAGCAGGCGCAGGCGCAGTGGTTGCGCGTCGATGTCCAGTTCCAGCAACCCCATGCCGTTGTGGGCTGAGCGCACGGCGGGTACCGGCAAACCTTGATCGCGCAGGAAGGCCAGGGCGGCGTGCTGGGCTTCAAGCTCCAGTTGGGCGTAGCTGCCGTGGCAGGCCTTCAGCACATAGCCACCCTGCGGTGTGACCACGCGAAAGTTCAGGTCCTGCTGGCTGCCCAGTACCGAAAGGTTGCCGGCAAGGCCATAGTGGGCCTGCAGCACGGCGTGTGCCTGGGCTTCGCTCAGCGTTGGGCTGGGCTGGCCGGAGCGCTGGATCAGGGTGGCCAGGGCAGGGGAAGCGGGCTGGTGTTGTGGACTGGACATGGGCTCTACCGTGGGTACTGGGAGTTGACGGCGGAGAATTTATGCCCGATTCGGCTGATGATGGAAGACGATTATTGTCAGAAAAATTGATCACAGCTGCTTGATTCTGTTTGCGTGGTAACGAGCGGGGCTTTTCATAGGCTTGGTTTTACGGGTATGGCTGATCAATCCCGGATGATCGCCTTGCTGCCCTAGAAAGTCTGCTGGGCATACTCAGAGGAGGAACTTGAATGCTGAAAGCAGTTTCACTGTCTCGGGAAGCTTCTGCTGAAGCAGCCTGTCGAGATACTGCTGTACGCTGTGCGGTGGGTTCTTCAGCGATATTCGCTGCCGCTGGGCAGCTTCGAGGACTGCTGCCTTGTCCAGGTCCCAAAGGTCAGCGATGAAGTCGTCCGGATGCAAGGGTTCAATATCGAAGGCACCAAGAACCGCCTTGGAAAAATCCTTCAAATTGAAGGTGACGATGACCGAAGCGTTGCACTTGATTGCAGCTGCGAGAACATGTCGATCATCCCTATCTGGCAAGTCCAGCCCTTCGACCAGTGAATCGTAGTCAGTGACGAGTGCATCAGGCACCGCAGCATCCATCAGCGATGACGTGCGATCCAAATGTTCAGGCGTGAGGTCAGGTCGGTTGAGTAGCAGATTGCGCTTCCACTCGTCATGAATGCTCGCTGACCAACGTGCCCGGTAGATGCCCGTCAGCGCTAGGTTCATCAGGAAATCACGCAGTGGAGCAGGGTAAAGTACATTCGCGTCGTATATGGCCGTGAAGGGCGAGTGCTTCATTCGTACCCCATCTTCAATTCCTGAGCTTGGGCTGCCAGCGCATCTATCGCAGCGCGGCTCACCCCATCACGTTTGTCCTTGTAGGCAACCAGGTCTGAGAATTTGACACGACGATGGCGGCCTGTCTTGGTGTGCGGAATCACCGCTTCGTCGAGCAGCTTTACCAAGTGCGGCCGGGAGACGTTAAGCAGGTCTGCTGCTTCCTGGGTAGTTAGTTCGGCGTGGATTGGAACGACTTTGACTGAGTTACCCAAGGCCAGTTCGCTGAGAATTTCGCCGAATAGGCGTAGGGCGAAAGTAGGTACTTCAACAACCTGGCGCTGATTTTCCTCGTTGAGCAGTTCGATCCGTTGGGTATCTGATTTTGTCGAGAGGAACGCTGCCAGCGTGCGGCTTGACTCGACTGCCACGGCAATTTCTTTCTCGTCAGGAAGCACATGGCTAGAGAGGTTGGCGGTGGTCATGGGCATCTCCAGAGCGGTATCGATTGCGGGGCTGTGGCGACGATGCAACAGCCTGAGTTCGAGTTATATTCGAAATATTCGCAAATCGCAATAAACGAAACGACCGATCAAAGGATGATTGCTTGGCGAACACGCACCCTTTCCCTACTAACCCCCAACCTCCAAAAACGCCGCCTCCAGCAACTGTCGGGTATACGGATGCTGCGGCGCATGGAAGATCGCCTGCGCGTCCCCTTGCTCCACCACATGCCCATGCTTGATCACCATCAACTGGTGACTCAACGCCTTCACCACCGCCAGGTCATGGCTGATGAACAGGTAGGTCAGGTTGTACTTTTGCTGCAGGTTACGCAGCAATTCCACCACCTGGCGCTGTACGGTGCGGTCCAGTGCGGACGTGGGTTCATCCAGCAGAATCAGTGCTGGCTTCAACACCAGCGCCCGGGCAATGGCAATGCGCTGGCGCTGCCCGCCGGAAAACTCATGGGGGTAGCGATGGCGGGTGCGCGGGTCCAGGCCTACTTCCTCCAGGGCCGCGATAATCGCCGCTTCCTGTTCCTGCGCGGTGCCAATGCGGTGAATGCGCAGCCCTTCACCGACAATGTCCGCCACGCACATGCGCGGGCTCAGGCTGCCAAACGGGTCCTGGAACACCACCTGCATTTCCCGCCGCAGGGGGCGCACGGCTTTCTGGTTCAGCCCTTCGAGGTTCTGCCCATGAAAGCGAATGCCGCCCTGGCTGGAAATCAGCCGCAAGATCGCCAGGCCCAATGTGGACTTGCCCGACCCGGATTCGCCAACAATGCCCAGCGTCTGGCCCTGGGGCAAGCTGAAGTTGACCCCGTCCACCGCCTTCACATGGTCGACCGTGCGCTGCAGAAAGCCCTTCTTGATCGGGAACCAGACCTTGAGGTCATCCACCTCCAGCAACGGCGCGCCCACCGGGTTGTGCGCCGGCAGCCCGCTGGGCTCGGCATTGATCAGCATCTGTGTGTAGTGGTGCTGTGGCGAGCTGAACAGCGTCGCGCATTCGGCTTGCTCGACAATTTGCCCACGCTGCATCACGCACACGCGGTGAGCGATGCGGCGCACCAGGTTCAGGTCATGGCTGATCAGCAACAGGGCCATGCCCATACGCGCCTGCAATTCCTTGAGCAGCTCGAGGATCTTCAGCTGCACGGTCACATCCAGCGCCGTGGTCGGCTCGTCGGCAATCAGCAGCTCGGGCTCGTTGGCCAGCGCCATGGCGATCATTACCCGCTGGCGCTGGCCGCCCGACAATTCGTGGGGCAGGGCCTTGAGGCGCTTGCGCGGCTCTGGAATGCCGACCATATCCAGCAACTCCAGGGTGCGCGCAGTCGCTTCCTTGCCCGTCAGGCCCTTGTGCAGCAGGAGGATTTCGTTGATCTGCTTTTCGATGCAATGCAGCGGGTTGAGCGAGGTCATCGGCTCCTGGAAGATCATCGCAATGCGGTTGCCGCGAATGCGCTGCAGGGTCTTCTCGCTCTGCTGCAGCAGGTCCTTGCCTTCGTAGCGGATGCTGCCGCTGGGGTGCCGGGCCAGGGGATAGGGCAGCAGGCGCAGGATCGAGTGCGCGGTGACCGATTTGCCCGAGCCACTTTCGCCCACCAGGGCCAGTGTCTCGCCTTTGCGAATATCGAAGCTGACGCCGTCCACCACCCGGTTGACCTGGTCCCCGGTCACGAACTCCACGGCCAGGTCCCGCACTTCGATCAGGTTCTGTTCACTCATGTCACTTCCTCGGGTCGAAGGCGTCGCGGGCGGATTCGCCGATGAACACCAGCAGGCTCAGCATCAGCGCCAGCACGGCAAAGGCGCTGATGCCCAGCCATGGCGCTTGCAGGTTGGACTTGCCCTGCGCCACCAGTTCGCCCAGCGAGGGCGAACCGGCGGGCAGGCCGAAGCCGAGGAAGTCCAGGGCGGTGAGGGTGCCGATGGCGCCGGTGAGGATGAACGGCATGAAGGTCATGGTCGAGATCATCGCGTTGGGCAGGATGTGCCGGTACATGATTGCGCCGTTGCGCATGCCCAGGGCGCGTGCGGCGCGCACGTATTCCAGGTTGCGCCCGCGCAGGAACTCGGCGCGTACCACATCCACCAGGCTCATCCACGAGAACAGCAACATGATGCCCAGCAGCCACCAGAAGTTGGGTTGCACGAAGCTGGCCAGGATGATCAGCAGGTACAGCACAGGCAGGCCGGACCAGATTTCCAGAAAGCGTTGCCCGGCCAGGTCGACCCAGCCACCGTAGAACCCCTGCAGGGCGCCTGCGATGACGCCGACAATGGAGCTGGCCACGGTCAAGGTGAGGGCAAACAGAACCGAGATGCGGAAGCCGTAGATCACCCGCGCCAGCACGTCGCGGCCCTGGTCGTCGGTGCCCAGCCAGTTGTCCGCCGAAGGTGGGGCGGGGGCGGGGACGCGCAGGTCATAGTTGATGCTCTGGTAGCTGAACGGAATGGGTGCCCACAGCACGAAGCTGTCTTTCTTCGCCAGCAGCTCGCGGATGTAGGGGCTCTTGTAGTTGGCTTCCAGCGGGAATTCCCCGCCGAAGGTGGTTTCCGGGTAACGCTTGAACGCCGGGAAGTACCATTGGCCGTCGTAACGTACGGCGATCGGTTTGTCGTTGGCGATCAGTTCGGCGCCCAGGCTCAGCCCGAACAGAATCAGGAACAGCCACAGCGACCACCAGCCACGGCGGTTGGCCTTGAAACGCTCGAAGCGCCGGCGGTTGAGGGGGGACAAGGCCATGTCAGTGCTCCCGGCTGGCAAAGTCGATGCGCGGATCGACCAAGGTGTAGGTCAGGTCGCCGATCAGTTTCACCACCAGCCCTAGCAGGGTGAAGATGAACAGGGTGCCGAAGACCACCGGGTAGTCGCGGTTGATGGCCGCTTCGAAACTCATCAGGCCCAGGCCGTCGAGGCTGAAGATCACCTCGATCAGCAAGGAGCCTGTGAAGAAGATGCCGATGAACGCCGAGGGGAAGCCGGCGATCACCAGCAGCATGGCGTTGCGGAACACGTGGCCGTACAGCACCCGTGATCGGCTCAGGCCCTTGGCCTTGGCGGTGACCACGTACTGTTTGTTGATTTCGTCGAGGAAGCTGTTCTTGGTCAGCAGGGTCATGGTGGCGAAGTTGCCGATGACCAGCGCGGTGATCGGCAGCACCAGGTGCCAGAAGTAGTCCAGCACCTTGCCGGTGGTGCTCAGTTCGTCGAAGTTGTTGGAGGTGAGGCCACGCAGCGGGAACCAGTCGAAGTAGCTGCCACCGGCGAACAGCACGATCAGCAGGATGGCGAACAGGAACGCCGGGATGGCGTAGCCGACGATGATTGCCGAGCTGGTCCACACGTCGAAGTGGCTGCCGTGGCGCACGGCCTTGGCGATCCCCAGCGGGATCGACACCAGGTACATGATCAGCGTGCTCCATAGCCCCAGCGAGATCGAAACCGGCATCTTCTCGGCGATCAGGTCGATCACCTTGGCGTCGCGGAAGAAGCTGTCGCCGAAGTCCAGCTGGGCGTAGTTCTTGACCATGATCCACAGGCGCTCGGGCGGCGACTTGTCGAAGCCGTACATGCGTTCGATTTCAGCGATCAGCGCCGGGTCCAGGCCCTGGGCGCCGCGGTAGCTGGAGCCGGCCACGGAAACCTCGGCACCGCCACCGGCAATGCGGCTGGTGGCGCCTTCGAAGCCTTCGAGCTTGGCGATCATTTGCTCGACCGGGCCACCGGGGGCGGCCTGGACGATGATGAAGTTGATGATGAGGATGCCGAACAGGGTCGGGATGATCAGCAGCAGGCGGCGCAGGATGTAGGCCAGCATCTTAGTTGGCCTCGTCCGCAGGCGCTTCGCTGACCGCCGGGGTTACATCGGGCTTGATCCACCAGGTGTCGATGCCGATGTCGTACTTGGGCGACACGTTCGGGTGGCCGATGTGGTTCCAGTAGGCCACACGCCAGGTCTTGATGTGCCAGTTGGGGATCACGTAATAGCCCCACAGCAGCACGCGGTCGAGGGCGCGGCAGTGGTCGATCAGGCTCTGCCGAGAGTCGGCGTTGATCAGCTGGTCCACCAGTTGGTCGATGGCCGGGTCGCGCAGGCCGATGAAGTTGCGGCTACCGGGGTTGTCGGCGGCGGCGCTGGACCAGAACTCGCGCTGCTCGTTGCCTGGCGAGTTGGATTGCGGGTAGCCGCCAACGATCATGTCGTAGTCACGCGAGCGCAGGCGGGTTATGTACTGCGAAACGTCGACGCGGCGAATGTTCAGCTCGATACCGAGGTCGGCAAGGTTGCGCTTGAACGGCAGCAGAATGCGTTCGAACTCGGTCTGCGCCAGCAGGAACTCGATGCTTGCCGGCTTGCCTTGGGCGTCGACCATCTTGTCGTCGACGATTTTCCAGCCGGCTTCCTGCAACAACTTGTAAGCCTGGCGCTGTTGCTCGCGGATCATGCCGCTGCCGTCACTGACCGGGTTGTGGAAGACCTCGGTAAATACTTGCTCGGGCACTTTGCCGCGCAGTGGTTCGAGGATTTTCAGCTCGTTGGGGCTGGGCAGGCCGCGGGCGGCCATTTCCGAGTTCTCGAAGTAGCTGCCGGTACGGGTGTAGGCGCCGTTGAACAGCTGCTTGTTGGTCCACTCGTAGTCCAGCAGCAGGCTCAGGGCCTGGCGCACACGCACATCCTGGAAAACCGGGCGGCGGATGTTGAAAATGAAGCCCTGCATACCGGTGGGGTTGCCGTTGGGCAGCTCTTCCTTGATCAGGCGACCTTCGCGCACGGCGGGCACGTTGTAAGCGGTGGCCCAGTTCTTGGCACTGACTTCCAGGCCATAGTCGAATGCCCCGGCCTTGAGGGCCTCCAGGGCGACGGTGGTGTCGCGGTAGGCGTCGAACGTCATGGCATCGAAGTTGTAGAAGCCGCGGTTGATGGGCAGGTCCTTGGCCCAGTAGTCCTTGACCCGTTCGTAGCGCACCGAGCGCCCGGCCTTGACCTTGGCGACCTTGTACGGGCCGCTGCCCAACGGGATTTCCAGATTGCCGCGGTTGAACTCGCGGTTTTCGTACCAGTGCTTGGGCAGTACCGGCAGCTGGCCGAGAATCAGTGGCAGCTCGCGGTTGTTCTTGTGCTTGAACTTGAACAGCACCTTCAGCGGTTCTTCGGCGACCACTTCGGCAACGTCGGCGTAGTACTGGCGGTACAGTGGGGCGCCGTCCTTGATCAGGGCGTTGAAGGTGAACACCACGTCGTCGGCGCGCATCGGATGGCCGTCATGGAAGCGCGCTTCGGGGCGCAGGTAGAAGCGCACCCAGCTGTTATCCGGGGCCTTTTCGATCTTGCCGGCAACCAGGCCGTATTCGGTGAACGGTTCATCCTGGCTCTGGCGCATCAGGGTGTCGTAGATAATGCCGATGTTCTCGGCCGCCACGCCTTTGTTGATGAACGGGTTGAGGCTGTCGAAGCCGCCAAAGCTGGACTGGCGGAAGGTGCCGCCCTTGGGCGCATCCGGGTTGACGTAGTCGAAGTGCTTGAAGTCGGCGGGATACTTGGGTGGCTCATCGTAAAGGGTGAGCGCGTGCTGCGGTGCGGCCAGCGCGGGAAGGCTCAGGCAGGCGAGCAACAGGCTGCCTGCCAGCCGGCGCAGACGGTGCGTTGGCGTCATTGGGCTTTCTCCGAAGTCTTGATCCACCAGCTATTCAGCCCAAGGGTGTAGGGCGGCGTGGTGACGAAGGCGAACCGGTTGCGGTAGGCCAGGCGATGGTTGTCGAGGTACCAGTTGGGGATCATGTAGTAGTGCCATGAGAGCACGCGGTCCAGGGCGCGGGCAGCGGCGACCTGGTCATCGCGGGTGCGGGCGGCGAGCAGGGTGTCGAGCAGGTGGTCGACCACCGGGTCCTTGACCCCAGCATAGTTCTTGCTGCCCTTTGTCGCGGCCTGGCTGGAATGGAAGTACAGCCATTGTTCGAGGCCGGGGCTGAGGGTCTGGTTCAGGGTCATCAGAATCATGTCGAAATCGAACTGGTCCAGACGTTGTTTGTACTGGGCACGGTCCACGGTGCGCAAGCGCGCATCGATGCCGATGCTGGACAGGTTTTCGACATAAGGTTGCAGGATGCGTTCAAGGTTGGGGTTTACCAGCAGCAGTTCCATGCGCAATTGCTGGCCCTTGCTGTCGACCAGGCGCTGGCCGTGCAGCTTCCAGCCGGCCTCGGCGAGCAGGCCCAGAGCCTGGCGCAGGGTCTGGCGGCTGATACCCCTGCCATCGGTGTGGCTGACCTTGTACGGTTCGCTGAACAGCTTGGCGGGCAACTGGTCACGGAATGGCGCCAGCAGCAGCCACTCCTTGCCGGTGGGCAGGCCGCTGGCGGCGAACTCGCTGTTTGGGTAGTAGCTGGTCGAGCGGCGGTAGGCGCTGCTGAACAGCGCGCGGTTGGTCCACTCGAAGTCCAGCATCAGCCCCAGCGCCTGGCGTACCCGCGGGTCACTGAACGCGGCCCGGCGGCTGTTCATGAACAGGCCCTGTGTTTGCGTGGGGATGCTGTGCGGGATTTGTGCCTTGATCACTTCACCCCGGCGCACGGCAGGGAAGTTGTAACCGTTGGCCCAGTTTTTTGCCTGGTGCTCGATATAGATGTCGAACTCGCCGGCCTTGAAGGCTTCGAAGGCCACCGTCGCGTCACGATAGAACTCGTATTCGACCCGATTGAAATTGTACTTGCCACGGTTGACCGCCAGGTCTTTGCCCCAGTAGTTCTTCACCCGTTCGAACACCAGGCGTCGTCCGGGTTGTACCTGGGTGATGCGGTAGGGGCCGCTGCCCAAGGGGGGCTCGAAGGTGGTGGCCTTGAAGTCGCGCTTCTGCCAGTAGTGTTTGGGCAGTACCGGCATTTCGCCCAGGCGCAGGATCAGCAGCGGGTTGCCGGCGCGTTTGAACACGAAGCGGATGCGTAGCGGGCCGAGGATGTCTACCCGCTGCACTTCCTGCAGGTTGGTGCGGTAGATCGGGTGGCCATCCTTGAGCAGCGTGCGGTACGAGAAGGCCACGTCAGCCGAGGTGATGGGCTGGCCGTCATGCCAGCGGGCTTCGGGGCGCAGGTTGAACACCACCCAGCTGCGGTCCTCGCTGTACTCCACCGAGCGGGCGATCAGGCCATAGCTGGAGGTTGGCTCGTCACCGGACGGGTCGTACTGGCCCGTGCCGACCATCAGTGGCTCGTTCAGCTCGCTGATGCCGTACTGCTGGAAATTGGGCGTGGTAATCGGGCTCGACCCTTTGAAGGTGTAGGGGTTGAGCGTGTCGAAGGTACCAAAAGCCATGGCCCGCAACGTGCCGCCCTTGGGCGCTTGCGGGTTGACCCAGTCGAAGTGGGTGAAGGTGGCTGGGTACTTGAGCGTGCCGAACTGCGCGTATCCGTGGCTTTCGCTCACGATCGCGGCTGCGGGAAAGCTCAAGGCCAGGCTGAGTGACAGCAGGAGGGGACGTATCAAATCGGCATCCGATCCAGAGGCGTTGGGCTTTGATCGAGTACAGTAACAGCTTGGTGGGGTTGGAAAAAGAGAGGGGCTAGGGTTTTCCAGTGGCTGGGTTTTCAGGCCCATTCGCGGGCACGCCCGCTCCCACAGGTACGACACCGGCTTTGAGGACTGTGAAAAACCTCTGGGGGCGGGCGTGCCCGCGAATGGGCTGCAAAGCAGCCCCTGTAACGACTCAACGCCCGAGGTAGACGGTCAGGGTCTGGCCTGGCTTGAGGGCGTGGCCGCTGCGTGGGTTCCAGCGCTTGAGGTGCTTCATTTCCACATTGAAGCGCTTGGCCACCAGGTACAGAGAATCGCCCTTGCGGACCTTGTATTGCGTGGAGCGCTTCCCGGAGGCAGCAACCCGGTTGCCGGCGGCGCTTGGCGCACTGCCACCACGCAGGGCCAGAACCTGGCCAGCGCGCAGACTGTTGCCGGACAAGCGGTTCCAGCGCTTGATGTCCTTGACCGATACACGGTTGGCCTTGGCGATGGCGCTCAGGTTATCGCCACGCTTGACCCGGTAGCTGCGTGCCCCCACCGGTGCCTTGGCTTCGGCCACGGCCCGGGCAAACGCTGCTTTCGGGGGTTGCAGGCTGACCAGTTGCTCCGGGTTGAGGTTGGACAGGCTGGCACTGAGCAACTGCGCCTTGGCGGTGGGCACCAGCAGCTGTTTCGGGCCATCGACGGTCATGCGTTTCTTGAATGCCGGGTTGAGCTGGATCAGCTCGTCCTCGTCGATGTTGGCAAAGGCCGCGACCCGGGAAAGGTCCAGACGGTCATTGATCGCCACCGCTTCAAAGTACGGTTCGTTGGCGATCGGGGTGAGATTGACACCATAGGCTTCTGGCGTGGACACCACCTGCGACAGTGCCAGCAACTTGGGTACGTAGTCGCGGGTTTCCTGTGGCAGCGGCAGGTTCCAGTAGTCGGTCGGCAGGCCGAGCCTTTCGTTGCGCTCGATGGCTCGGCTGACGGTGCCTTCGCCGGCATTGTAGGCCGCCAGGGCCAACAGCCAGTCGCCGTTGAACATGTCGTGCAGGCGGGTCAGGTAGTCCAGCGCGGCGTTGGTCGACGCGGTGACATCGCGGCGGCCGTCATAGAAGTTGGTCTGGCGCAGGTTGAAGTGGCGACCGGTAGCCGGCATGAACTGCCACATGCCGGCAGCGCTGGCGCGTGAGTAGGCCATGGGGTTGTAGGCACTTTCGATGGCTGGCAGCAGGGCCAGTTCCAGCGGCATGTCGCGTTCTTCAAGGCGCTCGACGATGTAGTGCAGGTAGAGGCTGCCACGTTCCCCGGCGCTTTCGATGAAGGTCGGGTTGCTGGCGAACCACAAGCGCTGCTGCTCGATGCGCGGGTTGACATCGATACTGTCCTGCAGGGCGAAGCCCTGGCGCATGCGCTCCCAGACATCCTGCGGCGCCTGTTCGGCCGGCTTGACCAGCAGCGGGGAAGGTTTGTGCTTGATCCGTGCCTGGTAGTTGTGCGCGCGAACGCTATCGGATTCGTCGAGCTGACGGGTGCTCTGGCAGCCCACCAAGGTGGCTGCCAGGGCCAGCGCACTGATTTGGGCCAGGCGCGTCAGGGCGACGGAATGAGAGGTTCTGCGGCTACGGGAAGACATCGGCTGATACAGGTATCCGGGCGAAAAAGTTCGGCGATTCTAGAAACCGCTCCGGGCCTGGTCAACCTTTGACCATCACTTGCGATATATCTTGCGGTTATCAGAAGGTGTCCTTCCAAGACCTCAAGGCAGCAAAAACAGCGACATGCGAGTTGTTTGAATGTCCCTTCCATTCGTCTGCTTTTTGTTTAACTAATGTTTCAGCGGTACGCAGAAAGGGGTTGGTCAGGCGCTCCAGGCCGATCGTTGAGGGCAAGCTGATGCGATTTTCGGCGCGCAAACGGGTAACGTCCTCGAAGCGTTGCTGAACGTGCGGGTTGGTCGGTTCCACAGCCTTGGCGAAGCGCAGGTTGCTGAGGGTGTATTCATGGGCGCAGTACACTTGTGTCTGCTCTGGCAGGGCCGCCAGGCGGGCGAGGGCGGGCTGCATCTGTTCGGGTGTACCTTCGAACATGCGCCCGCAACCGGCGGCGAACAGGGTGTCGCCACTGAACAGGATGGGCGTTGCTGGCTGGTCGCTGAAGAAGGCGATATGCCCCAGGGTGTGGCCGGGTACCGCCATTACCTGGAACGTCACACCCAGCACGTCCACCCTATCGCCTTCGTCCAGTGCCAGGTCGCGGCCGGGAATGCGCTCGTTGGCAGGGCCACAGACCCGTGCGCCGGTCAATTGCCTGAGCCGTTCCACCCCACCGACATGGTCATTGTGGTGGTGGGTGACGAGGATGTCGCTCAGCACCCACTCGGGGTTGGCAGCCAGCCAGCGCTCCACTGGGCCGGCATCGCCCGGGTCGACCACCGCACAACGGCGTTTGGCAGTATCCTGTAACAACCAGATGTAGTTGTCGGAGAAAGCGGGGAGAGCTTCGATCTGTATCATGGTGCGGATCCGATTCGCCTAGCGTGGCACATGAGGGCATCTTAGCCGCGATGGCGCGGTGGGAGAACCTTCGAGGGAGAGCGCAATGACCGACCAAGCCTTTGCCCAGGCCGACCCGGACTGGGTCGAGCTGATCAGCCTGGCCCGTGAGTGGTTCAACGGCCCACTTGGGCAACTGATGCTCAAGGAGGAGGACAAACTGCTGGAAGAAGAGCTCGGGCGCTTCTTTGGCGGCTATCTCGTGCATTACGGGCCCTGCGCCGAGCCACCGCCCAGAGCCCCCCAGGTGCAGCGTAATGTGCGCCTTGGTGCGCCCTTGCCGGGTGTGGAGATTGTCTGCGAAGAACAAGCCTGGCCGTTGAGCGAGCACGCTGCCGACGTGGTGGTGCTGCAGCATGGCCTGGACTTCTGCCTGTCGCCCCATGGCCTGCTGCGCGAGGCCGCCAGTGCCGTACGCCCGGGCGGGCACCTGCTGATCGTGGGGATCAACCCCTGGAGCAGCTGGGGCATGCGCCATTTCTTCAGTCACGGTGCTCTGCGCAAGGCGCGCTGCATCTCGCCGTCCCGGGTGGGCGACTGGCTCAACCTGCTGGGCTTCGCGCTGGAGAAACGCCGCTTCGGGTGCTATCGTCCGCCGCTTGCCTCACCTGCCTGGCAGCAACGCCTGGAGGGCTGGGAACGACTGGCTGGCGGCTGGCAGGGTTCCGGTGGTGGGGTGTACCTGCTGGTGGCGCGCAAGATGGTGGTGGGCCTGCGGCCTTTGCGGCCGGAACGTCGCGAGCCAATGGGCAAACTGCTGCCGCTGCCACTGGCGAAGGTCAACCGCACCGCAGCCAACCCCGAAACTGACAAGCACTGAATTCAAGAGTGGTACATGAGCGATAGCGTCGAGATGTTTACTGATGGTGCCTGCAAGGGCAACCCTGGCCCGGGTGGCTGGGGCGTGCTGATGATCTACAAGGGCGTCGAGAAGGAACTGTGGGGCGGCGAACGTGAGACCACCAACAACCGCATGGAGCTGATGGCTGCGATCCAGGGCCTGATGTCGCTCAAGCGTGAATGCGAGGTGGTGCTGACCACCGACTCGCAGTACGTGATGAAGGGCATCAACGAATGGATGGTCAACTGGAAGAAGCGTGGCTGGAAGACCGCCGCCAAGGAGCCGGTGAAGAACGCTGACTTGTGGCAGCAGCTCGATGAGCAGGTCAACCGCCACAAGGTAACCTGGAAGTGGGTGCGCGGCCATATTGGCCACCCCGGCAACGAACGCGCCGACCAGCTGGCCAACCGTGGGGTCGATGAGGTGCGCGCCCAGCGTTGAGCTGGGGTACAATCGCGGCCTTTGTAACGGATGCAAGTTGGAGCGCCCGCGTGGAGCAGCAGCAAGATAAACGGTTCGTCATTCTCGATACCGAAACCACGGGTATGCCGGTTGGCGAAGGCCACCGGATCATCGAGATCGGCTGTGTCGAGGTCATCGGCCGGCGCCTGACCGGGCGGCACTTCCACGTCTACCTGCAGCCCGACCGCGAGAGTGACGAGGGCGCGATCAACGTTCACGGCATCACGGATGCCTTCCTGGTCGGCAAGCCACGTTTTGGCGATGTCGCCGAGGAGTTCTTCCAGTTCATCCAAGGCGCCACGCTGGTCATCCACAACGCGGCGTTCGACGTTGGCTTCATCAACAACGAATTCGCCTTGCTGGGCCAGCAGGACCGCGCTGACATTTCGCAGCACTGCACCATTCTGGACACCCTGCTGCTGGCACGTTCGCGCCACCCGGGGCAGCGCAACAGCCTAGATGCGCTGTGCAAACGCTACGACATCGACAACTCGGGCCGTGAGTTGCACGGCGCACTGCTCGACTCGGAACTGCTGGCCGACGTTTACCTGGCAATGACCGGTGGCCAGACCAGCCTGTCGTTGGCTGGGAATGGCGCAGATACCGAAGAGGACGGGCAGGGCGCTGGCGGCAGCGAGATCCGCCGGATTGTCGGGCGTGCGCCAGGGCGGGTGATCATGGCCAGCGCTGAAGAGCTGGAGGCGCATGCCGAGCGGCTGGCGGCCATTGCCAAGTCGGCGGGTGGGCCTTCGCTGTGGCAGGCCCTGACTGAGACGCCAGCCGGCTGATCTTTCGCCCTGCAACAGAAGTGGAGATCGTCGTAGGAGCGGGTTCACCCGCGAAAGGGCCAGTACAGGCAATACAAGGCTCAACTACCCTGAAATGGACGCCACGTCCTTCGGAGGTAGCCACCTGATGTACAAGGACCTCAAGTTCCCGATCCTCATCGTCCACCGCGCCATCAAGGCCGACAGTGTTGCCGGCGAGCGCGTGCGGGGCATCGCCGAGGAATTGCGCCAGGATGGCTTTGCCATTCTCGCCGCCGCTGACCACGCCGAAGCGCGCCTGGTCGCCGCCACCCACCACGGCCTGGCCTGCATGCTCATCGCGGCCGAAGGCGCTGGCGAGAATACCCATTTACTGCAGAACATGGCCGAGCTGATCCGCCTGGCCCGTCTGCGTGCACCCAACCTGCCGATCTTCGCCCTGGGCGAGCAGGTGACCCTGGAAAATGCCCCCGCCGAAGCCATGAGCGAGCTCAACCAGCTGCGTGGCATCCTTTACCTGTTCGAAGACACCGTGCCGTTTCTCGCCCGCCAGGTGGCGCGTGCTGCACACACCTACCTCGACGGCCTGCTGCCGCCGTTCTTCAAGGCGCTGGTACAGCACACCGCGCAGTCCAACTATTCCTGGCACACCCCGGGCCATGGTGGCGGTGTGGCCTATCATAAAAGCCCGGTAGGCCAAGCCTTTCACCAGTTCTTCGGGGAAAACACCCTGCGCTCGGACCTGTCCGTTTCCGTGCCGGAGCTGGGTTCGCTGCTCGACCACACAGGCCCGCTGGCCGAAGCCGAGGCCAGGGCGGCGCGCAACTTCGGCGCCGATCACACCTTTTTCGTCATCAATGGCACCTCCACGGCCAACAAGATCGTCTGGCATGCCATGGTCGGCCGTGACGACCTGGTGCTGGTGGACCGCAACTGACACAAGTCGGTGGTGCACGCGATCATCATGACGGGTGCCATCCCGTTGTACCTGTGCCCGGAGCGCAACGAACTGGGCATCATTGGCCCGATCCCGCTCAGCGAGTTCAGCCCCGAGGCGATCGCCGCGAAGATTCAGGCCAACCCCCTTGCCCGTGATCGTGGGCAGCGTATCAAGCTGGCGGTAGTGACCAACTCCACCTACGACGGGCTGTGTTACCACGCCGGGCTGATCAAGCAGGCCCTGGGTGCCAGTGTCGAGGTGCTGCACTTCGACGAGGCCTGGTTTGCCTATGCCGCGTTCCACGACTTTTTCACCGGGCGCTACGCCATGGGCACCGCCTGCGCGGCAGACAGCCCGCTGGTGTTCAGTACCCATTCCACCCACAAGCTGCTCGCGGCGTTCAGCCAGGCCTCGATGATTCATGTGCAGGACGGGGCCAGGCGGCAGCTGGACCGGGACCGTTTCAACGAAGCGTTCATGATGCACATCTCTACCTCGCCGCAGTACAGCATTCTCGCCTCGCTGGATGTGGCTTCGACCATGATGGAAGGGCCGGCCGGGCGCTCGCTGCTGCAGGAGATGTTCGACGAGGCGTTGAGTTTTCGTCGTGCCCTGGCCAACCTGCGTGAGCACATTGCCGCAGCGGACTGGTGGTTCAGCATCTGGCAGCCGCCAAGTGCCGAGGGCATCCCCCGTCTGGCCGCGCAGGACTGGCTGCTGCAGCCGGGGGCGCAATGGCATGGGTTTGGTGAAGTGGTGACCGACTATGTGCTGCTCGACCCGCTGAAGGTGACCTTGGTAATGCCGGGCCTGAGCGCAGACGGTGTGCTGGGCGCGCGCGGTATCCCGGCAGCGGTAGTCAGCAAGTTTCTCTGGGAACGCGGGCTGGTGGTGGAAAAAACGGGCCTGTACAGCTTCCTGGTACTGTTTTCCATGGGCATCACCAAGGGCAAGTGGAGCACCCTGCTCACCGAGCTGCTGGAGTTCAAGCGCCACTATGACGGCAACACCCCACTCAGCAGCTGCCTGCCCAGTGTGGGGGCTGCCGACGCCTTGCGCTACCAGGGCATGGGCCTGCGCGACCTGTGCGACCAGTTACATGACTGCTACCGCGCCAATGCCACGGCCAAGCAGCTGAAGCGGCTGTTCACCCGTTTGCCGGAGGTGGCCGTCAGCCCGGCCCAGGCCTATGACAAGATGGTGCGTGGCGAAGTGGAGGCGGTGCCGATCGAGGCATTGCTGGGGCGTGTGGCGGCGGTGATGCTGGTGCCGTACCCGCCTGGCATCCCGTTGATCATGCCGGGTGAGCGGTTCACCGAGGCGACCCGCTCGATCCTTGATTACCTGGCATTCGCCCGAGCATTCAACCAGGGCTTTCCCGGGTTTGTCGCCGATGTGCACGGCCTGCAGCACGAAGGGGGCCGCTACACGGTGGATTGCATCACGGAATGCGCGTGATCTCGACGCCGGAGCGTGCCAGTTCGAAACGGTTTTCACCCAGGTGGTTGACCTTGTCGCCGATGGCCAGGCGGTAGGTGGTGATGGGGGCGCCCAGCGTGCTGCCGTCGAGTTGCAGGGTGGATTCCTGAAACTCGTGCACGGGGTAGATGCGGCCTTCGGCGTCACGGGCGTGGAATTGGCCGACCATTACTGCTGCCATTTGGGTGGAAACCTCTGAATTACGTAGGAAATGTATGAAGGCATAGACCGTGAAACAGACGTGGAAGTTTTCGCCCTGCGGAAAAAAAACTCAGGCACAGGAGAACGGTCATCTATAACTACAACGTCTATTTAACCCGCAAAGGTTGGAATTGCCATGAGCCAGGTGTATTCGGTAGCAGTCGTCGTGGGCAGCTTGCGCAAGGAGTCCTACAACCGCAAGGTCGCCCGCGCACTTTCGGAGCTGGCGCCGTCCAGCCTTGCGCTGAAGATCGTCGAGATTGGCGACCTGCCGCTGTACAACGAAGATATCGAAGCCGAGGCACCGCCGGAAACCTGGAAGCGTTTTCGCGATGAAATCCGCCGCAGTGATGCGGTGTTGTTCGTCACCCCGGAATACAACCGCTCGGTGCCAGGCTGCCTGAAAAATGCCATCGATGTGGGTTCGCGTCCTTACGGGCAAAGTGCCTGGAGCGGCAAGCCGACGGCGGTGGTGAGTGTGTCGCCGGGGGCGATTGGTGGCTTTGGCGCCAACCATGCGGTGCGCCAGTCGCTGGTGTTTCTCGACATGCCCTGCATGCAGATGCCCGAGGCTTACCTTGGCGGTGCGGCGAGCTTGTTCGAGGATTCGGGCAAGCTCAATGACAAGACGCGACCGTTCTTGCAGGCGTTTGTCGACAGGTTTGCGTCATGGGTGAAGTTGAACAGGGCGGTCTGAACCCCTAATCCTGCTGTGCAACGCCCCTGTGTAGGAGATTCTATGGCCGGAGGCAAATTTTCAGTAAAAACGCCATCGGCCTCTCTCAGCAACCTCGAGGTACGAGTCAGCGTGCCAGAGAATTTCTCCCCAGCATTGGATACTGCCCGTCAGTTTGGGCGGGCTGCGTTGCAGCCCCAGCCTCAGCTGGCCGGCTTGGCACCTCCGGTATATATCTCGGGCTTCCAGTCGGCCTGATGCCTCATCAGGCCGAAGGCCAGCCGAGCCAAGCGACGTGCAAGGATCACCAAGGCTTGAGTGGTTTTCTTCCCCCGGGCTTGGTGATGGGCGTAATACTGCTTCCAGGTCGCGGTTCGACTGCCGCTCATCGAGGCGTTGTACAGGAGTCTACGGACCTCCGAGTCTCCGCGCTTGCTCAACTTCCCTCTGCCTGCCCATTTACCGGATTGGGAAACCGTTACATCCATGCCTAGATAAGCGACAAAGGCGTCGCTGTTCTTGAACTCGCCGCGCATGAAGGACATCACCAGGCCGGCAGCCGTTAAGAAACCAACACCCGGAAGCCTCTGAACACGGCGCATCTGATCGGAAAGCCCCGCCTTCTTGATCACCGCACGCAGCTGTTTTTCCAGCGAAAGCTCTATGCGTTCGAGCACTTCCTCAACACGTTTGAGTTCTGAGGCAAACAATTTGTCGCCCGACAAGCTCATCCGCAGCATGCCGCGCACTGCTACAAGTTTGGCGCGGCGGCGCAGCAGCACCTGGATCTCACGATGCCCGGCTGGTGGCGGAGTCCAAGCCTTCAAAGAGCCCCGCTCGTTGCTCAGGAAGCGGGCGAGCAAAGCGGCATCATGGGCATCTGTTTTTGCCCGTATAGCAACACTTTCCCGGTACTTACTCAGCCTCAGCCCATCGATAACGTATACCGCGAAGCCCGCAGCATGGGCTTGCTCCGCCATTTCCATGTGATAGGTACTGGTCGCTTCGATGGCCAGCGCTGAGCCTTTGGGCAGCGTCTTGAGCCAGGCTTTGATTGCTTTCGGAGTGTTAGGGATGGCGAAGGATTTGGTATTCGGAGCGGCTTGAATCACCAGTTCATCTTTGGAGGTGTCCACGCCAGCTTCGATTGGGATTGCGGACATTGCCATGAATAGCTGCTCCTTGTAGCGTAGTGTGACTTGAAGGGCACACCCTGGCGCAGGCTTGCTTCTATTGTCGCTTGCTCGCGAGGCATTCCTTATCGGCGCTTGGGTGTTGAAAGGAGGAGGGGTGATTTCTCCTACGGTCTGTACTGCGCGAACAGTCAGAAGCGAGTTATGGCCCTCCTCCTCCCTTCAAGTCCTACCATACAAGCGGGTTTACCCGCGAATGCGTCGGCAAATTCAATGACGCATTCGCGGGTAAACCCGCGCCCACCCGTCAGCGGAAGCTGTAGGAAACCCCGGCATACACGCCAAATCCTTCGCCCGGTGTCGAACGGGCATTGTCCTGGCCGGCGTCGTTGTAGGCCGGCGTCACGGTCGCTGCATAGCGCTGGTTGGTCAGGTTGCGCAGGTCCAGCCAGGTCTGCCAGTCCTGTTTCGGTGAGTCCCAGCCAACGCGCGCACCGAGCAAGGCATATTCATCGGCGTGGTAGCTATTGGCATAGTCCACCTGCACCTTCGAGGCCATTTGTGTATTGACCCCGGCATAGAAGCCGTTCGGCCAGTCATAGCGCAGCTCGGCCTGGTAGTAGTGCATGGGGATGCCGGGCAGACGGTTGTCGCCAAACGTGTCGTCATCACGGTAGTGGAAGTCGCTGAAGGTGTAGGCCTGGCGCAAGCTCAGCTTGCCAGTGCCCGCGCGCTCCCACAGGGTGCTGTCGAGGCCGGCTTCCACGCCTTGGTGCACGGTAGCGCTGGCGTTGAATTCCGAGGTGAAGTTCGGCACTACCTCAACGGCCAGCAGTTCGTGGCGTACTTGCGAGTAGTACCAGGCCAGGTCCCAGCGGCCGAGCGCCGAGTCGCCACGGGCGCCCAGTTCCAGGGTGGTGGCTGTCTGGTTCTGCATCTCGATCGGCTGGATCTGCTTGCCGCCTGTGCTGGGCGCGCTCCAGATCAGCGACCACGGGTGTGGCGGCTCTACCGAGCGGCTCAGGTTGCCGTACACCTGCAAGTCCGGGCGGATGTCGTAGCGCAGCCCCAGGCGGGGGGCATAGTCCCAGTCATGCATGCTCACCTTGCCGCCTTCAGAGGGGTAGGTCACGTCACTTTCGCGGCGCGTGTAGATCATGGCCAGGCCGGTGCTCAGCCACAGGTTGGGGACCAGTTCCAGGTCGTTGCCAACATGCAGCACGGTGTCCGAGCCCTGGTAGGTGAAGTCTCGGGTGCGCTCGCCGAACACATCGCCATTGCGGGTAAATTGCGAAGCGCCGCTGTTGGGCAGGTGCTTGGTGGTACGCCAACCGACGGTGGTCTTGCTCTCGCGGCCGAACAGTGTGTCGCGGCGGAAATAGTTCAGCGTGCCGCTGACATCGGTATAGGCGACCTTCAGGCGCATGGGGCCTTCGCGCAGGTCCATCGGGTAGTCGTGATAGACCAGGCCGGCTTCCAGGCGTGCCTCGTCTTCGAGGTAGAAGGTCGTCTTGTTGCCCACCCAGGTGCTGCCTGGTTGCGGGCGGCTGTCGTCGCGTGCCAGATAGTTGGGGTTGGCCGCGCGCGGGTGGTGCTTGATCTGGTCCTTGGTCAGGCGGCCGGGCAGTTCGTTTTCAGTTTCCCGATAGCGCAGGTAGAAGCGGGTTTCCAGGTTGGGGTTGAAGCGGTAACCGGCATTGGCGGCAATGCCCTTGGCGCTGCCGCTGCTGTGCGCCTGGTAGCCGTCATATTCCGAATCGGTCAGGGCCACGTAATAGTCAAGGTTGCCCAGCACCTGGCCCGAACTGATGTGCCGATGCTGATAGCCGCGGCTACCGACTTCGTAGCGTACTTGCAGTGCAGGCGCGTCGTAGCCGGTGTGGGTGACGTAGTTGATCGCACCGCCCAAGGCCAGGGAGCCTTGGTCAAAGCCATTGGCGCCACGCAGCACTTCGGCACGGCTCAGCCACAGCGGTTCGAACAGTTCGTAAGGCGTGCCGCCCGGGCCGGTCAACGGCAGGCCGTCGAACATGGTGTAGACACCGGAACCGTGCGCCCCCGGCGCACGGTTGAGGCCCGAGCCGCGTATCGACAGCTTGATGCCATCGTTACCTGCCGATTGGGCGAACACCCCTGGCTGGTAGGCCAGCACGTCCTGGTTGCTGGCCACTCGGCCTTGCCCCACGCGCTGCATGTCCACCAGGTTGCTGGCTCCCGGTATTTCACGCAGGCGCTCGCCGGCTGCCGTCAGCTCGTTCTGCTCCTCATCGGTGATCAGCACCCGGCCCAGTTCGACCGCGGATGCCCCCAGGGCGGGCTGGGTGGCAGCCAGTGCCGCCAGCAGGCCGAGGCAGGATGAGAGGGGTAAATCGGAACGCATTGTACGACTCCAGGCGAAAGGCGAATGGACAACGGCGTTGAGACGAGCGAAATGCGGCTTGGAGCACGCAGAAAGTCAGCAAATCGTGCGCATCCTTCGTCATACGGTCTTGTACGAAAGTTCTTTACAAACCACGGCGGTGGAGGCAGGTGGCCTGTGCTTCGTAAGGTGACTGCAGGTAGGCAGCAATGCCCCGCTCAATCACCCGTGGAGTTCAAACATGACTGACAACGCTCGACACTCGCAGCAACCCCTGGCGGACGCCCCGGTTCGCCTGACGCCACGTGAACAGCAAGTGCTGTTGTGGTGTGCTTATGGCAAGAGCTCGTGGGAGATCGGCCAGATCCTTGAATGCAAGGAGTCGACGGTGAATTTTCACGTATCCAACATCCTGCGCAAATTTGAAGTGCCTACCCGGGTGGCTGCTGTGATCAAGGCCATTCGCTACGGCATGCTGGCCGAGCAGTAAGGGGGTAGCGCATGAGCAACGATCCACGGCTACCGCGCTTTGCCGATTGCCATGATCCGTTCTGGCCACGGGTCGACCTGGGCAGGTTGCGGGAGCACCTGCAACTGCCGCGATCTGTCAGTGAAGCTGCATTGGAAGTGGCCGCGCGTTGCGCTGCCATCGAGGCAGCACGCGAATTCGCCCGCTGGCGGTCAGTACTGCGAGAGCGGGGCTACAAGCGCCTCGAGGATGTGGCCGGTCATGATCATGGGCGGGCCTTGCGGGTGTGCTACATCCGTTTTGTCGAAGCGGCGGTCATGTATAGCCTGGGTTCAACCGCCTGTCTGCCTGTTCCGCGCGGAGGGCAAGTGCATGCCTGAGCTATCAGTTTTTGACAACCTGGCCCAGGCATTGGTGGCGTTCCTGGGTGTGGATGGCGATGTCCTGTTCGCCGCGCTGCTGGGAGCACTGTTGGTGAGCGCGGCACGCGATCGATTGATCACCAGTCAGGCCAGGCGCCTGACACTGGCCAAGAAACTCCTGCTGCTATTCGTGACCGTGGGCGTGGGCCATTTGTTCGAGCCACTGGTTTCGTCATTGGTGCCTTTGCTGACCCGGGGCATGGCGGCATTCGTGGCCGCTGTGGTGGTGATCCCCATCAGCCTCAAGGTCATGGTCTGGCTGGATACACTCGACCCACGCGAACTCATCCAGCGCTGGCGCCGTCGGGGTTAGCCACTGGTTGCGCCGCCGAGCTCGCTCAGTTGCTGTTCCAACTGCTGGATGCGCTGTTTGTCCTTGATGAACAGCAGGATGGCCTGGCGATCGCTGTGCGAGAGCGTGCGCAGCCGTTCGAGCATGTCGCACTCCCAACCCACATCACTTGGGGCGGCGTTGTGCTCGGCTTGGCCCAGCAATAGCCAGTCCAGTGAGCATGCATGCTTTTTGGCGATATCTATGCAAAGTGAGTAAGGAATGCTTTCGCGAACCTTCCAGCTGCTCAGCGTTTGCGGGCTGACCGACAGTGCACGTGACAGCTCGGCATCAGTGTTTGCGCCAGTAAGAAGCTTAAGGCGGGTGAGCACCTCAGCAAGTATGTGAGTACTCATAACAAATATCCATGACTGGTTTAATGATATTCCATGGGCTTAAACTACTCGTTATGAATACAGCCCTGCGTTTTAAGGAGCACTTCTGCAATGAGAACCATCAAATTGAAGAATACACCCACAGTTGCAGCCAATACTGACACACAGGCTAGCCTGGACAATGCTAGCAGGTACTTGCCGTGAGTACTTACAAGCTGGTTTGCCCGCATTGCCACAGCCGGATGCGCATACGTACTAGCGAAGGGCGCCATATTTTCCTGCGAATCGCTTATTTGCAATGCACCACCGAGGCGTGTGGCTGGTCAGTGCGCGCCGAATTCGAAATGACCCATGAACTCTCCCCCAGCGGCATGCCCAACCCGGAAGTGTACCTGCCTTCGGCCAATGGTGATTTGCGCAAGGCCGCCTTGCCGGGCGCAGGCCAGGGCAGTCCGAGTGAGTGAGGCACCCGTGGGCGCAGGTAGCAAAACGTGCAGATAAAAAAACACCCCGCCTAGGCGGGGTGTTTTCTGTTACCGGGGCTGCCGGGGTGATCAACCGATCAGTTGCAGGCCCGCTTGCTGAACCATCTCCAGCAGGGGCTGCGGGTACACACCCAGTACGAAAGCGAGAATGGCGATAGCCAGCAGCATGACACCGCCGGTGCGCTGTTCCCACTTGAGCGGGGCGTCGTGACGACGCAGGTTCGGCTCGACCAGGTACAGGGTAACCATGACGCGCAGGTAGTAGTACACGCCGATGGCGCTACCGATCACCAGCGCACCGACCAACCACCACAGGTGCGATTCGACACCGGTAGCGATGATGTAGAACTTGCCGATGAAGCCGGCGGTCAGCGGGATACCCGCCAGCGACAGCATCATCACGGTCAGTACCGCTGTCAGGTACGGGCGGCGCCAGAACAGGCCGCGGTACTCGTACAGGGCATCGGCGTCACGGCCGCCGTATGGCGAGGACATGAGGGTGATGACGCCGAAGGCGCCCAGGCTGGTGATCACGTAGGTGACCAGGTAAACGCCCATGGCTTCCAGGGCCAGGCCCTTGCTGGCGACCAACGCGATGACCAGGTAACCGAAGTGGGCGATGGACGAGTAACCCAGCAGACGCTTGAGGTTGCTCTGGGTCAGCGCCAGCAGGTTACCAATCAGGATCGAGGCTACGGCAATCACCGCCAATACGGTGCTGAGCACGCCGCTGCTGGCAGCAGGGGAGAGCATGAACAGGCGTACGACAACGGCGAATACTGCCACCTTGCTGGCGGTTGCCAGGAACGCGGCGACCGGCGCCGGAGCGCCTTCGTACACGTCCGGGGTCCACAGATGGAACGGTACCAGCGACAGCTTGAAGGCCAGGCCAACCAGCATCATGCCCAGGCCCAGCTGGGCCACCAGGCTTGGCATGCTGGTGGTAGCCAGGGCCTTGCCGATCTGGTCGAAGCTCAGGCTGCCGGCGTCGGCGTACAGCAGGGCCATGCCGAACAGCAGGAAAGCCGAGCCTGCGGCCGACAGCACCATGTACTTGATGCCAGCTTCCAGCGATCGCTTGTTGAAGAAGGCATACGCCACCAGGCCGTAGACCGGTACCGACAACAGCTCCAGGCCGATGAACAGGCCGGCTAGGTGGTTGGCGCTGACCAGCACCAGGCCACCGAGGGCCGACATCAGCAGCAACAGGTACAGTTCTTCACGGTTGCCCGGGAAACCCTTGGCGCCCTCGCCGAGGTAGGCGTGGGCGAGGGTGACGCAGGCCAGCGTCGCCACGAGGATGATCGCCATGTACAGGCAGGCGAACTTGTCGATGGTGATCAGCGATGTGACCGCCAGCGGCGCGACCTTCAGCGCCGGCAGGAGCGACAGCAGGGCCAGGTTCAGGCCCACGGTGGACAGCAGGAAGGTCTGCGAGTGGTTGCGCTTCCAGGCGATCGCCAGCATCACCACCACCGTGGTGATGGTGGTGATCAGCATCGGCGCCAATGCGATGAAGTGTTGAGTGGTGAATTCCATAGCGCTCTTACCGGGCCGAAGCGAGTTGAGTGAAAGCGGATCCGAGCCACTGCTGCACACCACTCATGGTGGCGGCAGAGGTGTCGAGGAACGGCTGCGGATACACGCCCAGCAGGATCAGCAATACCGCCAGACCCAGAACCATGATCAGTTCGCGACCGTCCATGCCGGCCAGCACGGTGTCGGTCTTGGCCGGGCCGAAGTAGGCACGGTGGATCATGATCAGCGAGTAAACAGAACCGAACACCAGGCCGGTAGTGGCGATCACGGTGATCCACGGTACATGCACGAAGCTGCCGATCAGGATCAGGAACTCGCCGACGAAGTTGCCGGTGCCTGGCAGGCCCAGCGATGCCGCTGCGAAGAACAGGCTGATGGCCGGCAGGTAGGCGATGCGGTGCCACAGGCCACCCATCTGACGCATGTCACGGGTGTGCAGGCGCTCGTACAGCTGGCCGGACAGGATGAACAGCGCCGCAGCCGACAGGCCGTGGGCCAGCATCTGGATCACCGCACCTTGCAGGGCCTGCTGGCTGCCGGAGTAGATACCGATCAGCACGAAGCCCATGTGCGAGACGCTGGAGAAGGCGATCAGGCGCTTGATGTCGGTTTGTGCGAAGGCCAGGAAGGCACCGTAGAAGATACCGATCAGGCCCAGGGTCATGGCGATCGGCGCGAACTCGGCCGAGGCGTTCGGGAACAGCGGCAGAGCGAAGCGCAGCAGGCCGTAGGCCGCGGTCTTCAGCAAGATACCCGCCAGGTCCACCGAGCCTGCGGTCGGTGCCTGGGCGTGAGCGTCAGGCAGCCAGGAGTGGAACGGCACCACTGGCAGCTTCACCGCGAAGGCGATGAAGAAGCCCAGCATCAGCACGTACTCGATACCGGCCGGCAACTCGGCCTTGAGCAGGTCGCTGTAGTTGAAGGTGAGCACGCCAGTGGTGTTGTAGTTGACCAGCACCAGGCCCAGGATCGCCACCAGCATGATCAGGCCGCTGGCCTGGGTGAAGATGAAGAACTTGGTCGCCGCGTAGATCCGGGTCTTCTTGCCGTCTGCCGAGCTGTGACCCCAGAGCGCGATGAGGAAGTACATCGGCACCAGCATCATTTCCCAGAAGAAGAAGAACAGGAACAGGTCCAGGGCCAGGAACACACCGACCACGCCGCCGAGGATCCACATCAGGTTGAGGTGGAAGAAGCCGACGTGGCGCTGGATCTCTTTCCAGGAACACAGTACCGACAGCACACCGAGCAGGCCGGTGAGCAGGATCATCAGCAGCGACAGGCCGTCCAGGGCCAGGTGGATGCTGATGCCGAAACGCTTGATCCACTCGACTTTGTATTCGAGAGCCCAGGCCGGTTCGGCGCCCGGGGCGGGAGCAAGGGTGTAGTCGCCGGTACCCCACAGCCACAGGCCGATGCCAAGCAGCAGGGACATGGTAAGCAGCGCGATCCAGCGCGGCAGGGTGGCGCCGAAGCGCTCACCCAGCCAGCAGAGGAAGCCGCCGATGAAGGGGATCAGGATCAGCCAAGGCAAAATCATGACGGGTTGGTTTCCTTTGGCAAAGTCGCAAGATTCATAGTCATACCGCAGCCACTACCACGGCACCGAGCACCAGCACGGCACCCACGGCGATAGAGGCGGTGTACCAGCGCAGTTGGCCAGTCTCGGTCTTGCTCATGGCCACGTGGCCACCACGCGCCATCCGAGGAATCAGGCCGATGGTGCGGTCAACCGGGTCCTTGCGCAGGATGTGGCTGATCAGCAGGTACGGTTTGACGAAAAGCTTGTCGTAGATCCAGTCGAAGCCCCAGGCAGCGAACCACCAGGCCGACAGGACGCGACCGATGCCACTGTTGGCGACGGCGCTGACGAAGCGGCGCTTGCCCAGGAACAGCAGGGCGGCCAGCAGGATACCGGCGATGGCGATGGCACCCGAGGTGATCTCCAGCGCGTGCTTGGCTTCGCCACCGGCATGGCCGGCGCTTTCCGGCAGCACACCGGCCAGCGGCGGGGTGATCCAGGCGCCGACGAAAGTCGACAGCACGATCAGCACGCCCAGCGGCAGCCAGTGGCTGATGCCGTGGCCAGCGTGGGCTTCGGTCTTGGCTTCGCCGTGGAAGGCGATGAAGATCAGGCGGAAGGTGTACAGCGAGGTCATGAACGCGCCTACCAGGCCGGCATACAGCAGGCCGGTGTTGCCGCTGGCGAAGGCTTCCCAGAGGATCTCGTCCTTGGAGTAGAAGCCTACGGTCACGATCGGCAGGGCCGCCAGTGCCGCACCACCGACCACGAAGCTGGCGTAGGCCAGCGGCAGTTTCTTCCACAGGCCGCCCATCTTGAAGATGTTCTGCTCGTGGTGGCAGGCAACGATCACCGCACCGGAGGCAAGGAACAGCAGGGCCTTGAAGAAGGCGTGGGTCATCAGGTGGAAGATCGCCGCGTCCCAGGCACCCACGCCCAGGGCCAGGAACATGTAGCCGATCTGGCTCATGGTCGAGTAGGCGAGGATACGCTTGATATCGGTCTGTACCAGCGCAGCGAAGCCTGCCAGTACCAGGGTCAAGCCACCGACCACACCTACAAGGTGCAGGATGTCCGGCGCCAGCAGGAACAGGCCGTTGGTACGGGCGATCAGGTACACGCCCGCGGTCACCATGGTTGCGGCGTGGATCAGTGCCGAAACCGGAGTCGGGCCCGCCATGGCGTCGGCCAGCCAGGTCTGCAATGGCAGCTGCGCCGATTTACCGACCGCACCACCCAGCAGCATCAGCGTGGCCAGCACCATCCAGGTGTCGCCAGCCTGGAACTTCTGCGGTGCCAACACCAGCAGTTCCTGCACGTTCAGGGTGCCCAGCTGGGCGAACAGGATGAACAGGCCGATGGCCATGAACACGTCGCCGATACGGGTGACGATGAATGCCTTGAGTGCCGCGTTACCGTTGTTGCGGTTGCTGTAGTAGAAACCGATCAACAGGTACGAGCACAGGCCCACGCCTTCCCAGCCGAAGTAGATGAACAGCAGGTTATCGCCAAGGATCAGGAACAGCATGCTGGCGATGAACAGGTTGGTGTACGAGAAGAAGCGCGAGTAGCCGGCTTCGCCACGCATGTACCAGGATGCGAACAGGTGGATCAGGAAGCCGACACCGGTCACCACGCCGAGCATGGTGACCGACAGGCCGTCCAGGTACAGGGTGAAGTTCGGCGCGAAGCCGTCCACCGACATCCACTGCCACAGCAGCTGGCTGTACGCGCCGCCCTCAGGCGGGGCGACGTTGAACTGCCAGATGACGTAGGCGGCCGTGGCGGCCGACAGGCCTACCGAGCCGACGCCGATCAGGGCGGACAGGTTCTCCGAGAACCGTCCGCGCGAGAACGACAGCAGCAGGAAGCCGATGAGGGGAAAGACGAAAGTCAGGAAGAGAAGGTTCATCCGCGCATCTCACTGGCAGCATCGATGTCGAGAGTGTGGAAGCGGCGATACAGCTGCAGCAGGATGGCCAGGCCAATGCTGGCCTCGGCGGCTGCCAGGCTGATCACCAGAATGAACATCACCTGACCGTCGGGCTGGACCCAACGGGCACCGGCGACGACGAACGCCAGGGCAGAGGCGTTCATCATGACTTCCAGGCTCATGAGCACGAAGAGGATGTTGCGGCGGACCATCAGGCCAACCAGACCTAAGCAGAACAGGATGCCGGCGACCGCCAGCCCATGCTCGAGAGGGATAGCACCCATGATTTACTCCTTCGCCTCGTTGCGGCCCAGGTGGAAGGCGGTGACGGCTGCAGCCAGCAGCAGCATCGACGCCAGTTCGACCACCAGCAGGTACGGGCCGAACAGGCTGATGCCCACGGCTTTCGGGCCCACGGTGGTACCGCTGATGCCGGCGCCGCTCGGGGCGACGAACAGGACGTACAGCAGCTCCGCCAGCAGCAGGGTGCCGAGGATCACTGGCCCTGCCCAGATACCGGGCTTGAGCCAGCCCCGTTCCTGGGCGACCGAAGCCGGCCCGAGGTTGAGCATCATCACCACGAACACGAACAGCACCATGATGGCGCCGGCGTAGGCGATCACTTCCAGGGCGCCGGCAAACGGCGCACCCAGGGCGAAGAAGATCATGGCCACGGAAATCAGCGAAATGATCAGGTAAAGCAAGGCGTGCACGGGGTTGGTGCCAGTTACCACCCGAAGGGTGGAGACCACGGCGATCCCGGATGCGAAGTAGAAAGCGAATTCCATCTTTCTGTCCTTATGGGAGCAAGCTCTTCACGTTGATCGGCTCGGCTTCGTTCTGTGCAGAGCCCTTCGGCTTGCCAGCGATTGCCATACCCGCAACACGGTAGAAGTTGTAGTCAGGGTTCTTGCCGGGGCCGGAGATCAGCAGATCTTCTTTCTCGTACACCAGGTCCTGACGCTTGAACTCGGCCATTTCGAAATCCGGAGTCAGCTGGATCGCGGTGGTCGGGCACGCTTCTTCACACAGGCCGCAGAAAATGCAACGCGAGAAGTTGATGCGGAAGAACTCCGGGTACCAGCGGCCGTCCTCTGTCTCGGCCTTCTGCAGCGAAATGCAGCCCACCGGGCAGGCCACCGCGCAGAGGTTGCACGCTACGCAGCGCTCCTCGCCATCGGGGTCGCGGGTGAGGACGATGCGGCCGCGGTAGCGCGGCGGCAGGTACACGGGTTCTTCGGGGTATTGCAGGGTGTCGCGCTTGCGGAACCCGTGGGAGAACACCATTGCCAGGCTGCGCAGCTGGGTGCCGGTGCCCTTAACGATGTCGCCGATATACTTGAACATGGGTCAAATCCTCACTGGGCCGCGACGGCTGGCGTGTTGTAGAGCACGATCGCAGCGGTCACCAGCAAATTGATCAGGGTCAGCGGCAGGCAGAACTTCCAGCTGAAGTCCATCACCTGGTCATAGCGTGGGCGCGGGATCGAGGCGCGCAGCAGGATGAACAGCATGATGAAGAACGCGGTCTTCAGGGCGAACCACAGGAACGACAGTTGCGGCAGGATGCCGAACGGGCCGTGCCAGCCGCCGAAGAACAGGGTTACCAGCAGCGCCGAGATGAGGATGATGCCGATGTACTCACCGACGAAGAACATGCCCCACTTCATGCCGGCATACTCGATGTGGTAGCCGTCGGCCAGTTCCTGTTCTGCTTCCGGCTGGTCGAACGGGTGACGGTGAGTCACGGCGACGCCAGCGATGAAGAAGGTGCAGAAGCCGAAGAACTGCGGAATGATGAACCACAGGTTCTGCGCCTGGTACTCAACGATGTCGCGCATGTTGAACGAACCCACCTGCACCACCACGCCCATCAGCGCCAGGCCCAGGAACACTTCGTACGACACGGTCTGTGCCGAAGCACGCAAGCTGCCCAGCAGGGCGTACTTGTTGTTCGACGACCAGCCGGCGAACAGCACCGCGTAGACCGACAGGCCGGCCATGGCGAAGAAGAACAGCAGGCCGATGTTCAGGTCGGCAACGCCCCAGGTCGGGGTGATCGGGATGACCACGAAGGCGATCAGCAGGGCGCTCATGGCCACTACCGGTGCCAGGGTGAAGATCACGCGATCGACGAAGGGTGGGTTCCAGTCTTCCTTGAAGAACATCTTCAGCATGTCGGCAGCGATCTGGAACATGCCGAACGGGCCGACGCGGTTCGGACCGTAACGGTCCTGCCACCAGCCCAGCAGGCGGCGCTCGACGAAGCTGAGCAGCGCACCGCAGACCACCACCGCCAGCAGGACCACGATGGCCCGCAGCACGGTGAGGATCACATCGATCACTTCGGGGGTGAACCAGCTCATTGTGCTGCCTCCTGCAGACCTTCGACGGATGCACCGAAGATGGCAGGCGGAATGCCAGCCAGGCCTTTCGGCAGCGCGACCAGGCCAGCGCCCAGCTCTTCATTGATACGCAGCGGCAGGCGCAGGGCCACACCGGCGACGTTCAGGCTCAGCAGGGCGCCGTCGTTGACGCCCAGGCGGTCGGCTTCGGACTTGGCTAGGGCCACGTAGGCAGCCGGGATGCGTTCTTGAACCGGGGCGGCGCGCGAGGAGCTTTCTTCGCTGCCGAACAGGTGGAAGAACGGCACGGCAGTCCAGATGCCACGGGCCGGGTTGAAGGCCCCCGGAATGGCGTTGAACCAGTTCAGGCGGTCGCCTTGCGATTCGATCAGGCGTACGCCTGGGTCACCGGCACGCAGGTGGCCACCGACCTCGTCCTGAAACTTGTTCCAGGCTTGTGGGGAGTTCCAGCCCGGCGACCAGGCGAATGGCACCTGCTGGCGCGGTTCGGCCGAACCCGAGTAGCCTTCCATGGAGAAGGCGAACGCGGTGTCCTTGTCTTGCGGGGTGCGCGGCTCGTGCACACTGATGTTGGCACGCATGGCGGTACGGCCGGAGTAGCGCAGCGGCTCACGGGCCAGCTTCATGCCCTTGATGCGGAACGCAGCGCTCGGCGCGGCGTTGACGATGCCAGCCAGTTGCGGAGCGGCTTCGGCGCAGGCGCTGGTGACGTGGTCCAGCTGGGTCCAGTCGACCGGCTTGTTCAGCAGGGTGGCACGCAGGGCGTGCATCCAGCGCCAGCCTTCGTGGATCTGGATGCTGCTGTCCAGGTACTGCGGGTCGAACACCTGGAAGAAGCGCTGGGCACGGCCTTCCTGGCTGACCAGGGTACCGTCGCCTTCGGCGAACGAGGCGGCCGGCAGCACCAGGTGGGCGCGGTCGACGGTGGCGGTTTTGGAGTGGTCGGCAACGATCACCACCTTGGCCGCAGCCAGGGCAGCATCGACCTTGGCGGCCGGTACGCGGGCGTACAGGTCGTTTTCCAGCACCACGATGGCATCGGCTTTGCCGCTGATGACCGCGTCTAGGGCGGCATCGACCGACTCGCCACCGAGCATGGCCAGGCCGAGGCTGTTGGCCTCAGGCACCACCAGGCTCAGCGAGCCGTTTTTCTCGCGCAGCTTCAGGGCCTTGGCGATGTTGGCAGCCGCTTCGATCAGCGCCGGGTCGGCCAGCGAAGTACCGGCTACGACCAGTGGGCGCTTGGCGGCGACCAGGGCGTCGGCGATGCGCTGGGCCAGGGCCTGGGCTTCGTCGTCCAGGCCGGCGACGGCAGGGGCGCTCGGGTCGATGGCGTGGGCCACGGCGAAACCGATGCGGGCCAGGTCGGCCGGCGCGGCGTGTACGCACTCTTCGGCGACGTCGTCCAGCTTGGTTTCAGCCAGGGATGCGATGAACAGCGGGTACAGCGCGTGCTGGCCAATGTTCTTCACGGCAGCGTCGAGCCAAAGCTGCACTTTCATGGCTTCGGCCATGGCCTCGGCCTTGCCTTTGGTGGCCTGGCGCACGGCCAGGGCAACGCGGGCAGCGGTCTGGGTCAGGTCTTCACCGAGCACGAACACGGCGTCGTGGTCTTCGATGTCGCGCAGGGTCGGCACGGGCAGCGGGCTGTTGTTCAGCACGTTCAGGGCCAGGCGTACGCGGGCCAGTTCGCCAGCTTCCATGCCCGAGTAGAAGTACTCGGCGCCGACCAGCTCACGCAGGCCGTAGTTGCTTTCGAGGCTGGCGCGTGGCGAGCCGATACCGACGATGGTACGGCCGCGTAGCAGGTCGGCGGCCTTGTCCAGGGCGGCGTCCAGGCCCAGCTTGGTGCCGTCGGCCAGTTGTGGCTGGCGTGGGCGGTCCTTGCGGTTGACGTAGCCGTAGCCGAAGCGGCCGCGGTCGCACAGGAAGTACTGGTTGACCGAACCGTTGAAGCGGTTTTCGATACGGCGTAGTTCGCCGTAGCGCTCACCCGGGCTGATGTTGCAGCCGCTGGAGCAGCCATGGCAGATGCTTGGGGCGAACTGCATGTCCCACTTGCGGTTGTAGCGTTCGGAGTGGGTCTTGTCGGTGAATACGCCGGTCGGGCAGACCTCGGTCAGGTTGCCGGAGAACTCGCTTTCCAGCACACCGTCTTCGACGCGGCCGAAGTACACGTTGTCGTGGGCGCCGTAGACGCCCAGGTCGGTACCACCGGCGTAGTCCTTGTAATAGCGCACGCAGCGGTAGCAGGCGATGCAGCGGTTCATCTCATGGGCGATGAACGGGCCGAGGTCCTGGTTCTGGTGGGTACGCTTGGTGAAACGGTAGCGGCGCTCGTTGTGGCCGGTCATTACCGTCATGTCCTGCAGGTGGCAGTGACCGCCTTCCTCGCACACCGGGCAGTCGTGCGGGTGGTTGGTCATCAGCCATTCGACGACGCTGGCGCGGAACGCCTTCGACTCTTCATCGTCGATGGAAATCCAGGTGCCGTCGGAAGCAGGGGTCATGCAGGACATGACGATACGACCACGGGTGTCGTTCTCGTCGGTGTACTGCTTGACTGCGCATTGCCGGCAGGCACCAACGCTACCAAGCGCCGGGTGCCAGCAGAAATAAGGGATGTCGAGGCCGAGCGACAGACATGCCTGTAACAGGTTGTCTGCACCGTTGACTTCGAGCGCTTTGCCGTCTACGTGGATAGTGGCCATTGTTCAAAGTTCTTCGTTGGCCCGCGTGAGCGGGCGTGGCTAATGGAAATCGGTGAGCTTGCGACACGCCTCGATTGCTCGGGCCTGCCGGTAAGCTGGCGAGTGGCACGGACCACCCGCCTAATCATCTTGTTATGCGCCGACCACGATCGGCTTCGCCAGGTCGGGGCGCAGGGTGGCAGCGCTTTCTGGCGCCACGCCGGCCTCGAACTCCGAGCGGAAGTATTTGATGGCACTGCCCAGCGGCTCGACGGCACCCGGTGCGTGAGCACAGAAGGTACGGCCCGGGCCGAGGAAGTTGACCAGCCCCAGCAGCGTCTCGATGTCCTCGGCGCGGCCTTGGCCGTTTTCCAGCGCGCGCAGCATCTTCACGCTCCACGGCAGGCCGTCACGGCATGGGGTGCACCAGCCGCACGATTCGCGGGCAAAGAACTCTTCCATGTTGCGCAGCAGCGACACCATGTTGATGCTGTCGTCGACCGCCATGGCCAGGCCAGTACCCATACGGGTGCCGACCTTGGCGATGCCACCGGCGTACATTTGCGCATCGAGGTGCTCAGGCAGCAGGAAGCCGGTACCGGCGCCGCCTGGCTGCCAGCACTTGAGCTTGAAGCCATCGCGCATGCCACCGGCGTAGTCTTCGAACAATTCGCGGGCGGTAACGCCAAATGGCAGTTCCCACAGGCCTGGGTTCTTCACCTTGCCGGAGAAGCCCATCAGCTTGGTGCCGTGGTCCTCGCTGCCTTCGCGGGCCAGCGACTTGTACCAGTCGTTGCCGTTGGCGACGATGGCCGGGACGTTGCACAGGGTCTCGACGTTGTTCACGCACGTCGGCTTGCCCCACACGCCAACGGCGGCAGGGAAGGGCGGCTTGGAGCGCGGGTTGGCGCGGCGGCCTTCCAGCGAGTTGATCAGCGCGGTTTCTTCACCGCAGATGTAGCGGCCTGCACCGGTGTGCACGAACAGCTCGAAATCGAAACCGCTGCCCAGGATGTTCTTGCCCAGCAGGCCGGCGGCCTTGGCTTCATCGATGGCGCGGTTGAGGTTTTTCGCTGCGGTGGTGTACTCGCCACGCAGGAAGATGTAGCCGCGGTAGGCCTTCAGGGCGCGGGCGCTGATCAGCATGCCCTCGACCAGCAGATGGGGCTGTTGCTCCATCAGCATGCGGTCCTTCCAGGTGTTCGGCTCCATTTCGTCCGCGTTGCACAGCAGGTAGCGGATGTTCATGGATTCGTCTTTGGGCATCAGGCCCCACTTCACGCCAGTGGGGAAACCTGCACCGCCACGGCCTTTGAGGCCGGAGTCCTTGACGCTCTGCACGATGTCGTCGGCGGACATTTGCGCCAGCGCCTTGCGGGCTGCGGCGTAGCCGTTCTTCGATTCGTACTCGGCCAGCCAGACCGGCTCGCCGTCGTCACGCAGGCGCCAGGTCAGCGGGTGGGTTTCGGCCGAGCGCGCGATGCGGTTGGCCGGGCCGAAGGAAGTAATGGTCATACGTAACCCTCCAGCAGTTTGGAAACGCCAGCCGGCTGCACGTCACCGAAGGTGTCGTCGTCGATCATCAGTGCCGGAGCCTTGTCGCAGTTGCCCAGGCAGCACACGGGCAGCAGGGTGAAACGGCCGTCGGCAGTGGTCTGGCCGAGGCCGATGCCCAGCTCGCTCTGGATCTGGCTGACCACCGACTCATGGCCGCCGATGTAGCAGACCATGCTGTCGCACACGCGGATGATGTGGCGGCCGACCGGTTGGCGGAAGATCTGGCTGTAGAAGGTGGCGACACCCTCGACGTCGCTGGCCGGAATGCCCAGCACTTCGCCGATGGCGTGAATGGCGCCGTCCGGCACCCAGCCACGCTCCTTCTGGACGATCTTCAGGGCTTCGATGGACGCCGCGCGCGGGTCCTCGTAGTGATGCATTTCGTGCTCGATGGCCGAGCGCTCGGTTTCGCTCAGGGCGAAACGGTCTGTCTGGATAAGCGTGCTGTTCATGCTTAGCGGTCCACGTCAGCCATAACGAAGTCGATACTGCCCAGGTACGCAATGAGGTCGGCAACCATGCTGCCTTTGATCACCGAAGGGATCTGCTGCAGGTGCGGGTAGCTCGGGGTGCGGATCCGGGTGCGGTAGCTCATGGTGCCGCCATCGCTCGTCAGGTAGTAACTGTTGATGCCCTTGGTCGCTTCGATCATCTGGAACGACTCGTTGGCCGGCATGACCGGGCCCCACGAGACTTGCAGGAAGTGCGTGATCAGGGTTTCGATGTGCTGCAGGGTGCGCTCTTTCGGCGGCGGCGTGGTCAGCGGGTGATCCGCCTTGTACGGGCCTTCCGGCATGTTGCGCAGGCACTGGTCGATGATGCGGATACTCTGACGCATCTCCTCGACACGGACCATGCAGCGATCGTAGGCATCGCCGTTGTGGGCCAGCGGTACTTCGAACTCGAAGTTCTCGTAGCCGGAGTAAGGGCGGGCTTTACGCAGGTCGAAGTTGCAACCGGTGGCACGCAAGCCGGCACCGGTGGTGCCCCATTCCAGCGCTTCCTTGGTGTTGTACGCGGCAACGCCGATGGTACGGCCCTTGAGGATGCTGTTTTGCAGGGCGGCCTTGGTGTATTCGTCGAGGCGCTTGGGCAGCCATTCGACGAAGTCCTTGACCAGCTTGTCCCAGCCACGTGGCAGGTCGTGGGCGACGCCACCGATGCGGTACCAGGCCGGGTGCAGGCGGAAGCCGGTGATCGCTTCGATCACGGTGTAGGCGCGCTGGCGGTCGGTGAAGGTGAAGAACACCGGGGTCATGGCGCCGACGTCCTGGATGTAGGTACCCAGGAACAGCAGGTGGCTGGTGATGCGGAAGAACTCGGCCAGCATGATGCGAATCACGTCGACCTTCTGCGGCACCTTGATGCCGGCCAGCTTCTCTACCGCAAGCACGTACGGCAGGTTGTTCATCACCCCGCCGAGGTAATCGATACGGTCGGTATAGGGGATGAAGCTGTGCCAGGACTGGCGCTCGGCCATTTTTTCGGCGCCACGGTGGTGGTAGCCGATGTCCGGTACGCAGTCGACGATTTCTTCACCGTCCAGCTGCAGGACGATACGGAACGCACCGTGCGCCGAAGGGTGGTTGGGGCCGAGGTTGAGGAACATGTAGTCCTCATTGGCGCCCTGACGCTTCATGCCCCAGGCTTCCGGGTTGAAGCGTGCCGATTCCTCTTCAAGCTGCTGCTTGGCCAGGGTCAGGCTGTAGGGGTCGAACTCGGTCGCACGAGCAGGGTAGTCCTTGCGCAGCGGGTGACCTTCCCAGGTCGGCGGCATCATGATGCGGCTGAGGTGCGGGTGGCCGGCAAAGTCGATGCCGAACATGTCCCAGACTTCGCGCTCGTACCAGTTGGCGTTTGGCCAGATGCCCGTCACGGTCGGCAGGTTCAGGTCGCCTTCGCTGAGCGACACCTTGATCATCACATCGCTGTTACGCTCGATCGACAACAGGTGGTAGAACACGCTGAAATCGGCGGCTGGCAGGCCACGGCGCTGGGTGCGCAGGCGCTCGTCGACGCCATGCAGGTCGTACAGCATGCTGTAAGGCTTGGCGACGCCGCGCAGGAAGCTGAGCACCTCTTTGAGCTGGGCGCGTTTTACCCACAGCACGGGCATGCCGGTGCGGGTTTCCTGGGCGACGAATGCATCGGCGCCAAAACGGTTGTTCAGTTCGACGACCACATCCTGGTCGTCAGCCTTGTAGGGCGGAATGAAAATAGCGTTGTCCGCTGTCATGGTCTCGGTCGCTTTGGGTCAACGTTAAGAATGAAGCCAGGCCGCCGGCTCCTTCGGGAGCGGGCGGCAGGTCGCTGGATCAGACTTCGTCGGGGCTGCGCAGGTTGGTTACTGCAATGCGCTGCTCACGACGCAGGTCTTTCTGGGCTGGCATCTCGGCACGGTAAATACCTTGATCACCAACAACCCAGGAAAGCGGGCGTCGTTCTTGGCCGATCGACTCCTGCAGCAGCATCAAGCCTTGCAGGAAAGCCTCAGGGCGTGGCGGGCAGCCAGGCACATAGACGTCCACGGGGAGGAACTTGTCGACCCCCTGAACGACCGAGTAGATGTCGTACATGCCACCGGAGTTGGCGCACGAACCCATGGAAATGACCCATTTCGGCTCGAGCATCTGCTCGTAGAGGCGCTGGATGATCGGCGCCATCTTCACGAAGCAGGTACCGGCAATGACCATGAAGTCGGCCTGACGCGGCGAGGCCCGGATGACTTCGGCGCCGAAGCGGGCGATGTCGTGGGGTGCCGTGAAGGCCGTGGTCATTTCCACGTAGCAGCAGGACAGGCCGAAGTTGTACGGCCAGAGGGAGTTCTTGCGGCCCCAGTTGACCGCGCCACGCAGCACATCTTCAAGTTTGCCCATGAAGATGTTCTTGTGGACCTGGTCCTCCAGCAGTTGATCGGTGACGGTTTCCCGTTCACCGACCGGGTACTGCTCGTTGGGCGCATCCGGATCGATTCTGGTGAGATTGTATTGCATGCCAAAGCCTCATTGTTTCAGCTTCGCTTGCCGCTTGCGGCGACCTTCGGGAGCCCAATCAAGTGCCCCGACGCGCCATAGGTAGACAAGACCTGCCAACAGAATTGCTATGAAAACGAGTGCTTCGACGAATCCGGTCCAGCCGCTTTCGCGGACGGACACAGACCATGCAAAGAGAAAGAGGGCTTCGATATCGAAGATCACGAACAGCATCGCGACCAGATAGAATTTGGCGGACAGGCGCAGGCGAGCGCTGCCGACGGGCAGCATGCCGGATTCGAAGGGTTCGTTCTTGGCGCGGCCCCAGGCCTTGCTACCGAGCAGGCTGGACAGGCCGAGCATGAAGGCGCACAGGCCGACGACACCCAGGAGGAAGATGGCAAAGCCCCAGTTGTGGGCGATGAGTCCTGCCGAATCGGACATGCTAGAAATCCTTATACAGAGACCCAGCTCTGCAGTCTGAAATAAGTGTAGAGCGGCGACTTGGCGTCGCACATGCAGTGACCAAATGTCGCAGCCGGATCAATCGCGCTGATTTTATGGGTAAACCTGGTGCAAGTAAAATTTCTGTCGCAAATTTATTCGTAGGATTAAGTACAAAAAACGTTCGTAACTGGCTGAGAGCCTTGAAATTCGGGCATTACGCGCGGTTTTGTTAATTATGTTTCTTGCAGCGGGTAACGAATTGCAAACCCTGTAATGATAATTAATATCATTTGAACTGCTGCGCTCGAATTTCGCTGTTCTGCGCCTTGTAAAGTTCATCTGGCGATTCCCCCTACTTGCAATTGCAAAAAAACCTTGTTCTAGCAGCTCTCGGTCCTGCGCGCACCGCTCTGGGTCAATACTTTATCGGTTGAGCGATGACCGACTGATGAAGCGATGGCCCATTGGCCGAGCCAGTAGGCGAGGATGATCAGGTACGGTGCGGCGGCGAACGGGCTGATGAAGCGGTCGATGCCGATCAGGCTGTCGGAGAACACGAACAGGCCGGCACCCAGTGCTGCCACTCCCCCGCAGGCCAGTGCGCGCCAGAGCATGGCGCTGATGGCCAGGGCGTAGAGTGCTACCGGGATCAGCAACGGGCCGAGGCCGTTGCTGGCCAGTACGCCGAGCAGCGCGATGCCAGTGATTGCGCTGAAGATCAGTGCGGGCAGGGCGGGGCGCAGGGTAATGCCGCAATAGCCGCGCAGGTAAGCAAGGTGGGCGCAAAGGAAGGCGGCCAGGCCGAACACGAACAGGTCGGCGGGGATGGCCAGCAGGATGTCACCGAGTACCGAGAAGCCCAGGCCGATCGAGATCCACGTGCGATAAGGCGAAACCGGGGTGCTGCGCAGCCAGGCAATCAAGGCCAGCACCGGGATGGGTTTGGCCATCAGGGCGAGCATGGTGTTGTCGCTGGCCAGTGCATATATATAGAGGGCAGCGGCGGTCAGGGCGAGAATCATCAGGTGGCTTGGACGAGGCATGGGCGGTCCTTGCTGCTGGGCTGCCACAAGCATAGCCCTGATCCGGGGTTTTGCTGTGGCCTGTGCCGGCCCTTTCGCGGGTGAACCCGTTCCTGCAGCGGCCTGCGCCCAATCGCCGATGTGTGTCTCCTCCCGATCAGTGTAGGTGCGGGTTTACCCGCGAATACGGTAGCGGCGGAAACGGTGAACGGCTGGTAAAAATTGGCCAGCAGGCCCGGCCCTTTCTCGGGTAAAAACAAAGGCCCGGAGCTTTCACAAGCCCCGGGCCTTTGTTCAACGGCAACCCACTATCAGTGGAACTGCTCTTCTTCGGTCGAACCGGTCAGTGCAGTCACCGACGAAGCGCCGCCCTGGATCACGGTGGTCATGTCGTCGAAGTAGCCAGTGCCCACTTCCTGCTGGTGCGCCACGAAGGTGTAGCCCTTGCTGGCGTCAGCGAATTCCTGCTCCTGCAGCTTCACGTAGGCGGTCATGTCGTTGCGGGCGTAGTCGTGCGCCAGGTTGAACATGCCGTGCCACATGTTGTGGATGCCGGCCAGGGTGATGAACTGATGCTTGTAACCCATGGCCGACAGTTCGCGCTGGAACTTGGCGATGGTGGCGTCGTCCAGGTTTTTCTTCCAGTTGAAGGAAGGCGAGCAGTTGTACGACAGGATCTGGTCCGGGTACTCCTTCTTGATCGCCTCGGCGAAGCGACGGGCTTCGTCCAGGTCCGGCTTGGCGGTTTCGCACCAGATCAGGTCGGCGTACGGGGCGTAGGCCAGGCCGCGGGCAATGGCCTGGTCGAGGCCGGCGCGGACCTTGTAGAAGCCTTCGCGGGTGCGCTCGCCAACCACGAACGGCTGGTCGTACGGGTCGCAGTCGCTGGTCAGCAGGTCGGCGGCGTTGGCATCGGTACGCGCCAGGATGATGGTCGGTACACCCGACACGTCAGCGGCCAGGCGAGCGGCCACCAGCTTCTGCACGGCTTCCTGAGTCGGCACCAGCACCTTGCCGCCCATGTGGCCGCATTTTTTCACCGAGGCCAGCTGGTCTTCGAAGTGCACGCCGGCGGCGCCTGCTTCGATCATGTTCTTCATCAGCTCGTAGGCGTTCAGTACGCCACCGAAACCGGCTTCGGCGTCGGCCACGATCGGCGCGAAGTAGTCGATGTAGCCGTCGTCGCCCGGGTTCTTGCCGGCTTTCCACTGGATCTGGTCGGCGCGGCGGAACGCGTTGTTGATGCGTTTGACCACGGTCGGTACCGAGTCGACCGGGTACAGCGACTGGTCAGGGTACATCGACTCGGCCGAGTTGTTGTCGGCGGCAACCTGCCAGCCGGACAGGTAGATGGCCTGGATGCCGGCCTTGACCTGTTGTACAGCCTGGCCGCCGGTCAGGGCGCCCATGCAGTTGACGAAATCTTTGTCGGGGCGGAAGGACGGGTGGGCACCTTCGGTGACCAGCTTCCACAGTTTTTCTGCGCCCTGACGCGCAAAGGTGTGCTCAGGTTGCACGGAGCCACGCAGGCGAACGACATCAGCGGCGGTGTAGGTACGGGTCACGCCTTTCCAGCGCGGGTTTTCGGCCCAGTCTTTCTCGAGGGCTGCAATTTGCTGTTCGCGTGTCAGTGCCATGGAAATAAACCTCGTCGCATCGATCTTGGGTTAATTGTGCTGATGCTCGGAGCAGATCAGGTGCCTGGCGGCTGTCCTGTTCGCAGGAATGCGGCGGCGAACGCGAAGGCTCGAAGGGGAAGGGTGGGCAGACCAGGCGAAGGTGTGCTCCGGCAGGTCGGCTCGTGGTTGCCTTGCTGCGGTGCGACGCGATTGCCAGTACTGCGGTGATGCGCTTCCGTCCCTCGGGACAACTTCTTCGTTGCAGTCGCAATCCCGTCGAACCGCCTTGTGGGCCGTATAGACACGAGGCGCCTCCTGGGGTGGAAGGAGCGCGCCCCGAAGGCCCTTGCCAGGGCCCCTGATTAGCGGGAGCGAGGCCATCATGCCCTTGGGAAAAAGACCCTGTCAAATGTTTTGTAGTGCTTTTTTGTCCTTACTACATCTTTGGTCTAATGCGACTTGGCAGTCAGTTTCAAGGCCTTTGGTCGAAGCCTTGAATTGCCTGGGATCAGTCGACAAGGTCGACTTTGACCCGCAATGTCATGTTTTCACCCCGTTGGGTGCTGTACGTGTGGTTTGACGCGCTGCGGTCGGCTTGGCTCTGCTGGTTGAACCCCGCCAGGGTGATCCACTCGCCGAGCTTACCCGTGACTGTCGTGTCGGTACTTTGTACTTTCACTACATCTGCACGTTCGTGGCTGATGCGGTCATTATTGCTGCTTATTTGCAGACGAACCGTTTCGCCGCTCAGGCTCGGGGTTACGTAGAAGCCTTGGGTCACGTTGCGGTATTCGGTGTTGCTTTGAATGCGCCCATAGCCGTCTGTGCTGGTGCTGGTAATGGGGATGCTCTGGCCCACCTGGATCAGTGCCGGTTGCCCTTCGCTGGCTTGTACCTGTTGCATGCCGCCGTCGCGGTTGCTGGTGCCGTAGTGAATGACGCGTGCGTTGCCGCGGTTGTCCTGGAAGTTGCTGTCGTTGTTGTCGACGCTGATCAGCAGGCGCTTGGGCGCGGTGTCCAGCTGTTGCAGCAGGGCGCGCAGGTCGTCGATGCGCTCGGGGCTGGCGTTGACGATCAGTTTGTTCTCGAAGGCGCTGACCGTGCCGTCCTTGCCGATGAAGGCCTGCAGGGCGGGCAGCAGTTCGGCGCTGCTGCGATGCTGAAGTGGCACCACCTCGGTGGCGGCATGGGCGGTGAGGCTGGCGACCAGCAACAGGGAGGTGAAAAGGGGGCGTAGCGGCATGTCCATGATCTCCGCAGGTGGAATCAACATGATGGCAAATTTGCTGACTTTTTGCCGGATCTGGATCACGCCGGCACTGTTGCGGACGGTCGTATTATCCTGGTTTATCTTGTAGGCTATAAATTATAGTAGGCAAGATAATTGAGGTTAATTGCATGTCTCCCGTTCGCCCGCTCCTACGCCGTAATCAGTTGGCCACCGCACTGGCCCAAGACCTGGCCGGCGAGTCGTTGGTCGATTACAGCTCGGGCATGTTCCTGGCCGCGCCCCGGCGTACGGGCAAGAGCACCTTCCTCAACAACGACTTCATACCGGAATGCGTACAGCGCGGCTGGCTACCGGTTTACGTCGACCTGTGGTCGGATCGCGACGCCGCCCCTGCGCAGCTCATCAGCGGCGCCATCGGTACTGCGCTGGCCAGATTCGAAGGTGCGCTGGCCAGGACCGCGAAAAAGGCCGGTATCGACAAGATCAACCTGCTGCGCACCCTGAGCTGGGATTTCACCCGCCCGCAACTGCCTGCGGGGACTACCCTGGCCCAGGCGCTTGCCGTGTTGCATCAAGTATCAGGGCAGTTGGTAGTACTGATCATCGACGAGGCTCAGCACGCCCTTAACAGCGAAGATGGCCTTAATGCGATGTTCGCGCTGAAAGCCGCGCGTGACCACCTTAACCGTGGCGACCGTCCGGACGGCTTGCGCCTGGTGTTCACGGGCTCTAGTCGCGACAAGCTGGCCAACCTGGTACTCAAGAGCAAGCAGCCATTCTTTGGTGCCAGCATCACGCCATTTCCGTTGCTGGGGCGTGAATATGTCGAATTCATCACCGCCTTGTGGAACCGTCGCCTGGCCGACAGTAACCAGTTCAAGGTAGAGGACCTGGCATACGCGTTCGAATTGGTCGGCCGGCGCCCGGAAATGCTCAACAAACTGTTGGCCGAAGTTAGCGTCGGCCTGGGTGAGGCGGGCAACCTGGGTGAACTGCTGCGCAATGGGGCGCTGAACCATCAAGCTGGGGTGTGGAGTGACTACGAAAGCGCTTGGAACGAACTTACGCCGTTGCAGCAGGCCGTGCTAGAGGTCATGGCCGAGCGCACGCTGGGCCGGCAGCCGTTTTCCCCGTTTACCGAGCAAACCCTGGTTGAGGTCAGCCGCAAGCTGGAGCAGGCCCAGGCGGTAGCCAACGTCAACACGGCAAACGTACAGAAGGCCCTTGATGCCCTGCGCGACAAGGAGCTGGTATGGAAGGCCAATCGTGGCGAGTACGCGTTGGAGGATACTGCCATGGCCGAATGGCTCGCCCGCGACCAGGCAGTCGCCGGCCACAGGTGAACCTTTGAGGTGCCCCGTAAGTCGCACTCACAGGGAGCGCGTGGGGTGATTGCATGAAGGGTGTCCTGATCTTGCTGTTATGGCTTTGCAGTCTTGGAGCACAGGCTGCAGCAGACACGCTGCGCATCAAGCAGCTGCAGCGTTGCGGCGACTTGTTCAGCGATAGCCAGCAGCGATGGTGCCTGTGTGCCGAAGGGCTCCGGGCAAATCTGCCAACGGTATGGCTCGGCGGTACGCGGCTGTCAGAAGCCGATATCGAGCGCCAAGGTGACCGGCTAACGCTGAAACTGGCGAGACAAGCCCAGCGCAGCGCCCCGCTCTGGCTGGCCGATGGCGGCCGCACCAGCAACCCGGTATGGCTGACCCGCCAGCGCAGTCATGTGATCGCCGCAGGGCCTGATGAAGTGGCGAAGAACATGGATGGCCTGACCACTTATGTCGATCTGGTCAGCTTGTTGATCGAAGAAAAATACGACGGCCTCGGCGAGGCCCGGCGCATCGCCGGTAAATACGGCGCCCAGGTTGTCGGTGCCATACCGCCGCTGAATGTCTACCAGCTGCGCTTGCCGGTAGAGGACCTGGTGCAGCGCGATGCGATGGTCCTGCGCATGGGTAGTGAAGTCAGCGTGGATGCCGTGATTGTCGAAGAATCCGCCCCCGAGCGCGGGGAGGAGGGCAATGGGCGCGGAACCCGGGCCATCGACCAGGCGGACGAATGGGCCGCCAACCGCTTCATGGACGCGCTGTATTTCTACCGGCGCCGGATTGCCGCCTCAGGCTTGCCGGTGAAGCCCGTGCGGGTCGGGGTAATCGAGCGCGAAGTGGACTTTGACGCCCCGGGGTTCAGCCATTATCGAGGGGGCTGCGAACAAGGCCAGACATGCCTCTACGCTCGCGACGGTAACCGCCCGGCAAGCCACGGCAGCCATGTCGCAGGCATTCTCGCTGCGCAGGGTGAGGGCTTTTTGCCGGGGCTGGGCAAGCACAGCCCTGGCTTCGAGGTGATGGTAGAGCGCAACTCGGATGCCGGTATCACCGCCAACATCGCTGCCTCGGTGAACCTGGTCGAAGATGGCGTGCGGGTGCTGAACTGGAGCTGGGGCATTCACCGGGTCGGCGCGCGCGATGTCAACGGTGATGAGGTTGATTCGCTGGTGCGTTCCGGGCTGGCAATGAGTGGCTACGAGGAGTTGCTTGAGGAGTTCTTCCTCTGGCTGCGCAAGGAGCACCCTGATGTGGTGGTGGTGAATTCGGCGGGCAATGGTGCGTCCTGGTCGGGGACCGATGAATATCGCCTGCCTTCGTCATTCATCACCGAACAATTGCTGGTGGTGGGCGGGCATCAGCGCAGTGGCAAGGCTACGGCAGTTGAGGCCCACGATCATGTGCGCAAGCGTCACAGTTCCAATATCGACATGCGCGTGGATGTCAGTGCTGCTGCCTGCATACGCCCCGTGTCTGCCGAGGCTGCGCATTGCGGCACGTCGTACGCAACACCCTTGGTGACTGCCACTGTGGCGACGATGCTGTCGATCAACCCGGCACTTACCCCGGAACAGGTGCGCATGTTGTTGCGGCGCAGTGCCTTGACCCTGGGCGCCGAACAGGATTTCGAAGCGATGGATGCCGAAGACCTGACGGCGCCGATCCTGCCCTCAGAGCGTGGTGGCCGCCTGAACGACCCGGACCTGGGCCGTTCGGCGCGCCTGGACATGCAGCGTGCGCTGGACCTGGCCGTGCAGAGCCTGGAACGGGTGCGTTGAGCGGTGGCCGCTGTCAGACAAATTCCGTAACATCGCGCCTCTCGTTTTTCTAACGTCCGTCAGGACTGCACCACAGGAAGCCCATGAAGCCCGCCCGACTACGCGCCGACCTGCTCGCCGGCCTCACCACCTCGTTCGCCTTGGTCCCCGAGTGCATCGCCTTTGCCCTGGTGGCCCACCTCAACCCGCTGATGGGCCTGTATGGCGCGTTCATCATTTGTACCCTGACGGCGCTGTTCGGCGGGCGGCCGGGGATGATCTCCGGCGCTGCCGGCTCGATGGCGGTGGTGATCGTCGCCTTGGTGGTGCAGCACGGCGTGCAGTACCTGCTGGCCACGGTGCTGCTGGGCGGTGTGGTGATGATCCTGTTCGGCCTGCTGCGTCTGGGCAAACTGGTGCGCCTGGTGCCATACCCGGTCATGCTTGGCTTCGTGAACGGCCTGGCCATCGTCATCGCCATGGCTCAGCTGGAGCATTTCAAGGACGGCGAACACTGGCTCAGTGGCACGCCGCTGTACCTGATGATCGGCCTGGTGGCGCTGACCATGGCGGTGGTTTATGTGCTGCCGAAACTGACCCGCGCGGTGCCGCCGGCCTTGGTGGCGATCCTCGGTGTTGGCCTGGTGGTGTACGTGCTCGGGCTGCCTACCCGCACCCTGGGCGACATGGCGCACATCGCCGGTGGCCTGCCGGGGCTGGCGCTGCCGGATGTGCCTTGGAATCTGGAAACCCTGAAGATCATCGCCCCCTACGCGGTGCTGATGGCCATGGTCGGCCTGCTGGAAACCCTGCTCACCCTCAACCTGACCGACGAAATCACCGAGAGCCGTGGCTTCCCGGACCGCGAGTGTGTGGCATTGGGCGCTGCGAACATGGTGTCGGGCCTGTGCGGCGGCATGGGCGGCTGCGCGATGATCGGGCAGACGGTGATCAACCTCAGCTCCAATGGCCGGGGGCGGTTGTCGGGGGTGGTGGCCGGGGTGATGATTCTGCTGTTCGTGCTGTTCCTGTCGCCGCTGATCGAGCGTATTCCACTGGCGGCGCTGGTCGGAGTGATGTTCGTGGTGGCCCAGCAGACCTTTGCCTGGGCGTCGTTGCGGGTGTTGCACAAGGTGCCGGTGAATGATGTGCTGGCGATCGTTGCGGTGACTGTGGTCACGGTGCTGACCGACCTGGCCATGGCGGTGCTGTTCGGTATCATCATCGCGGCGCTCAACTTTGCCTGGCAGCATGCGCGGGAGCTGTATGCCGACACCCATGAGGACGCGGAGGGCGGCAAGTGTTATCAACTGCATGGCACGCTGTTCTTTGCCTCGACCACCTCGTTCCTCAACCAGTTCGACACGGCCGGGGACCCGGCCCAGGTCACGCTGGATTGCCAGCATTTGAGCTTTGTCGATTATTCGGCCGTTGCGGCGCTGAAAACCCTGCGCGAGCGCTATGCCAAGGCGGGCAAGCATTTGCGCGTGGTGCATTTGTCGGAGCGGTGCAAGAAGCTGTTGAAGCGGGCGGGCGAGCAGCATTGAAAACTGTTGCGGTCTGTGCCGGCCTCTTCGCGGGTAAACCCGCTCCTACAGGGGGGCGCACAATGTTTGGGCCTGCGGCCATCCTGTAGGAGCGGGTTTACCCGCGAAGAGGCCGGCACAGGAGAACCGCTTACTCCCCGCGGCTCTTCTTGACGATGCCATCGGCAATGCTCGCCGGGGCCTCGGCATAGCGGGTGAACTCCATCGAGAAGCTGGCCCGGCCCTGGGTCATCGAGCGCATCGAGGTGGCGTAGCCGAACATTTCACCCAACGGCACTTCGGCACGTATCACCTTGCCAGCCGGTGTTTCATCACCGTCCTGGATCATGCCGCGACGTCGGCTCAAGTCGCCGAGGATGTCGCCCTGATATTCCTCCGGCGTCACCACCTCTACCTTCATCACCGGCTCCAGCAACACTGCGCCGCCTTTCTGCGACAACTGCTTGGTGGCCATTGACGCGGCGATCTTGTAGGCCATCTCGTTTGAGTCGACATCGTGGTACGAGCCGTCGAACACGGCGGCCTTGAGGTTGATCAGTGGGTAGCCGGCAAGCACGCCGTTCTTCATTTGCTCCTCGATACCCTTCTGGATGGCCGGGATGTACTCGCGGGGTACCACGCCGCCGACGATCTCATTGATGAACTCCAGGCCTTCTTTGCCTTCATCACCGGGGGCGAAACGGATCCAGCAATGGCCGTATTGGCCACGGCCACCGGACTGGCGCACGAAACGCCCCTCGATCTCGCAGGTATTGCGGATTTTTTCCCGGTAGGCCACCTGCGGCTTGCCGATGTTGGCCTCGACGTTGAACTCGCGGCGCATGCGGTCGACGATGATGTCCAGGTGCAGCTCGCCCATGCCCGAGATGATGGTCTGGCCAGTCTCTTCATCGGTACGCACGCGGAATGAGGGGTCTTCCTGGGCCAGCTTGCCCAGCGCGATGCCCATTTTTTCCTGGTCGGCCTTGGTTTTCGGCTCTACTGCGACGGAAATCACCGGGTCGGGGAAGTCCATGCGTTCGAGAATGATCGGTTTGTCCATGTCGCACAGGGTGTCGCCGGTGGTCACGTCCTTCATGCCGATCAGTGCGGCGATATCGCCGGCACACACGTCCTTGATTTCGGCACGCTGGTTGGCATGCATCTGTACCATGCGGCCGATGCGTTCCTTCTTGCCTTTGACCGAGTTGAGTACCGCATTGCCTGAACTGAGCACGCCGGAATAAACGCGGGCGAAGGTGAGGGTGCCGACGAACGGGTCGGTGGCGATCTTGAAAGCCAGTGCCGAGAACGGCTCTTTGTCGTCGGCGTGCCGTTCCAGGTGCTTTTCTTCATCATCCGGGTCGGTGCCGCGGATGGCAGGAATTTCCGACGGGGCGGGCAGGTAGTCGATCACCGCGTCGAGCATCAGCGGCACGCCCTTGTTCTTGAACGATGAGCCGAGGATGGTGGGCACGATTTCGTTGGCAATGGTGCGCTGGCGCAACCCGGCCTTGATCTCTTCGATGCTCAGCTCCTCGCCATCGAGAAACTTCATGGTCAGCTCGTCATTGGCCTCGGCCGCAGCTTCGATCATGTGCGCGCGCCATTCGTCGGCCAGAGCCTTCAGTTCGGCGGGGATTTCTTCTTCGCGGTAGCTGGTGCCCTGGTCGGCATCGTTCCAGTAGATGGCCTTCATCTTCACCAGGTCGATCTGGCCCATGAAGTTTTCTTCGCTGCCGATGGCCAGCTGGATGGGCACCGGGTGGTGCCCCAGACGTTGATCGATCTGCTTGACCACGCGCAGGAAGTCGGCCCCCTGGCGGTCCATCTTGTTGATGTAGGCCAAGCGTGGCACGTGGTACTTGTTGGCCTGGCGCCAGACTGTCTCGGACTGCGGCTCGACGCCGTCCGCGCCGCTGAAAACCACGACCGCGCCATCGAGCACGCGCAATGAGCGCTCCACCTCGATGGTGAAATCGACGTGGCCTGGGGTGTCGATGATGTTGAAACGGTACTTGTGGGCGAACTGCTTGGTCGAGCCTTGCCAGAATGCTGTGGTCGCCGCCGAGGTGATGGTGATGCCGCGTTCCTGCTCCTGGGCCATCCAGTCCATGGTCGCCGCGCCATCGTGCACTTCGCCCATCTTGTGGTTGACCCCGGTGTAGAACAGGATCCGCTCGGTGGTCGTGGTCTTGCCGGCATCCACGTGGGCGACGATGCCGATATTGCGGTACAGCTCGATGGGCGTTGTGCGGGCCATGGCGGACTACCTGTGGGTGGACGGATTCCACCAAGTTAGCAGACCGGTGGAATCCTGCCCTGCCACCGGGCCGTCAGTCGGTCTGGGCTTGCAGCATCCACTGGCCATCCACTTCACGGGCCAGGCCGCTGGCCGGCAGCAAGGCCAGCAGGCGCGTGTGCAGGGCGGCCTCGGTGAAGGTCTTGAGGATGGTCAGGTCCAGCGCACCGACCAGGTTGAGATCAGCCTTGGTGTACGACAGCCAGGCTTTTTTCAACACCTGGGCGACGTCGCTGCCAGCGGTGCTGGCGAACCGGCGGTGCCACTGGCGGCCTTCGAAGGTGAAGTTGTGCGCGTGGCTGTAGGTGCTTTGGTCGGCACCTTCTACGCAGCGGTGGCAGCGGCATGGGCCCTCGCCGAAGGCATTGCGCAGGTAGCTGTTGAAGTCCACGACGGGCTTGAGGGACAGGCGTTTGTCGACTTCGAACAGGTCGGCGATCAGGGGTTCTTCGGCGCTCACTCGGGATCCTCGTGTGGTGTGGCGTGCATCGGCGGGCACCCTAACAGATCGGGGCATTCAGATCACCTGTTGCAGGCCCGGCTCTTCCCAGGCAGACCCGCCCCTCACAGGTGCCCTGCATACCCCAAGCAACATGCGATCGCTGTGGGAGCGGGCGTGCCCGCGAAGAGGCCAGTAGAGACAACAGAGACGGCCTGCCGTACTCTACGCGCCCGTACGCCTATACACCCACCGAGGTAACCCCGTTTGAGCACCAAGTACCCGTACATCGCCACTGTGACCATCAGCGCCGAAGACCGTGGCGGAGATACCGAGGCTTCGGAAAACCCCAAGATGTGCGTGGGCCTGGAAGCGGTGACCGAAACCCTGAAGAAGGTGCATTTCGTCGGTACGCTCGCGGCCCCTGAGAAACCGGCCACGCACATTTGCGTAACCCTGGAGAACGGCCTGACCTATTACGGCCCGATCGTCAACGGCCATGCCGAACTGGAAGGCGGCTGGATCGCCTTCGAGTCCGACATGCTTACCCCGGAAGAACTCGGCCTGTAAGCCTCAGTTCAGTTCTGCCAGGCACTGCTCGAGGATATCCAACCCCTCCTCGAGCACCTCGGCCTCGATAGTCAGCGGTGCCAGCAGGCGAATGATGTGCCGCGCCTTGCCGCTGGGCATCAGCAGCAGGCCCCTGGCTCGGGCGGCCTCCATCACCTTGGCCAGTTGTGCCGGTGCCGGGCTGCCATCGGCATTGGCGAACTCGATCCCTCGCATGGCGCCCACGCCGGTCAGGCGGCCGATGTACGGGCTCAGGCCCGAAGCCTTCCAGCGCTCATAGCGGCTGACGATGGCCTGTTCCTGCCGTTCACCCCAGGTTGCAAGGTTTTCGTCGGTCATCTGCGCCAGGCTGGCCAAGGCCGCCGCACAGGATATCGGGTTGCCCGAATAGGTGCCACCCAGGCCGCCCTTGGGCAGCGCCGCCATCAATTCCTTGCGCCCGACCACTGCACCCAGCGGCATACCGCCAGCGATGCTCTTGGCCAGCAACAGCAGGTCGGACTCGATGCCCAGGCGCGGAAACGCGAAGCGCTGGCCGGTGCGGCCGAAGCCCGACTGGATCTCGTCGATGATGATCAGGATGCCACGCTCGTCGCAGAAGCGGCGCAGGGCCTGGGCGAAGGCCGGGTCCAGGGCAAGGAAGCCGCCTTCACCCTGCACGGGCTCGAAGATGAACGCCGCGACGTCCTCCACCGCCAGCTCGACGCTGAACAGGCGGTCCATGGCCTTGAGCGCTTGCTCGCAGGTAACTCCGGTATCCGCGCTGGGGTAGGGCAGGTGATACACCGGCCCGGGCAGTTCGCCGACCCGCTGCTTGTAGGGGGCGACCTTGCCATTGAGGTTCAGGGTGGCCAGGGTGCGGCCATGGAAGCCGCCGTCGAACGCGATGATGGCGCGTTTGCCGGTGGCGCCACGGGCCACTTTCAGGGCGTTTTCCGCCGCTTCCGCGCCGCTGTTGGTGAGCATGCCGGCCAGTGGGTAGCTGACTGGCACAAACTGGCTCAGTTGCTCCATCAGGGCCAGGTACGGGCCGTGGGGGGCCGCGTTGAAGGCGTAGTGGGTCAGGCGGGTGGCCTGAGCCTGGATGGCCTCGACCACAGCGGGGTTGCAGTGGCCCAGGTTGAGCACGCCGATACCGCCGACGAAGTCGATGTAACGTTTGCCGTCAGTGTCCCAGACTTCGGCATTACGGCCATGGGAAAGTGTGATCGGGTGAACGATGGCAATGGATTGGCTGATACTTTCCTGGTTCATGGGGCACGCGGACCTTGTTCGAGTTTCTTATTATCCAAGCGTGTCGGCGGGTTATTCCGCAAACGAATTATTCGATTGCGATCATTCCATGGATTCGTGATCTAGCCGGTTTTTTGGGTTGGCTGTGCCGGCCTCTTCGCGGGCAAGCCCGCTCCTGCCAGAGGCCGGGGCAGGTCAAATCAATCGCCTTCAGCCACCCGCTCCCGGATCCACTGCACGAAGGCCCTGATCTTGGGCACTTCGGCCGCATGCTCGGCATGCGCGATGAAGTGCCTCCCGTTGCTTGCCACAGGGTGGTCCCAGGCCACCACCAGCTTGCCTTCGCTCAGCTCTTCGGCCACCAGATAGCGGGGAATCAGGGCTATGCCGCAGCCGGAGATGGCCGCGCGGATACACAGGTAGAACGTGTCGAAGCGCGGCCCGTGGTAGCTGTTCTGGCTATGCAACCCAAGCCCCAGGAACCATTCATGCCAGGCCTCCGGCCGCGACACGCATTGCAACAGGCGGTGCTCAGTCAGCGCCTGGGCGCTGTCGAAACGGTGGCTGGCCAGCAGCTGCGGGCTGCACACCGGCACCACTTCTTCGCTGAACAACTCGATGCAGGTCGCCCCGGGCCAGGTGCCCTGGCCGAAGAAAAAGGCGACGTCCGCCTTGGCCTGTACCAGGTCGAATGGCTCCAGCTCGTTGCGCACATCCAGGTGAATGCGTGGGTAGCGGTCACCAAAACCCTTGAGCCGGGGCACCAGCCAGCGGGCGCCGAAGGTCGGCTGGGTGGCGATGCGCAGCACTTCGGTTTCGTCGCCGTAGCTGAGGATGTAGCGGCTGGATATGTCGATCTGGGTGAGGATCTTGTTCACTTCGGTGAGGTACAGCGCGCCGGCCGGGGTCAGGTGCAGGCGCCGGCGAATGCGCTGGAACAGCGAGTGCGAGAGCATGTCCTCAAGCTGCGCGACCTGCTTGCTGACGGCGCTCTGGGTCAGGTGCAGTTCCTGGGCCGCGCGGGTGAAGCTGAGGTGGCGAGCGGCCGCTTCGAAGCACTGAAGGGCGGTGGTCGAAGGCATCAGGCGTTTGGACATGACGGGCGAATACCGAGCAAAAAAGGAAGGAGTTCATTCCATAAAGGAATTATGTGGTTCGAAAAGGTCGTTTGTTGACCCCGGCCTATAGATTAATACTGACCTGGATCAACGATTACAACCGGTCATGCGAAGAGGAGGTCAATACCCGCTTCGGTCCTCTGCAAAACAACAACAACACACATCAGAAATTTATAAGAATTCTGCTCAGACCTTCAGCCGCTTTGCTGCGGCCGACCCATTCGAGGGTTCTTCATGGCTTCGCAAGACAACAAGAAACAGCGCTCACTGCAGCACGGCCTGACTTCCCGTCAGGTTTCCATGATCTCCATTGCCGGCATCATCGGCGCCGGGCTGTTCATCGGGTCCTCCAACGCCATTGCCACCGCCGGCCCGGCCATCCTCATCTCCTACGCCATGACTGGCCTGCTGGTCTTGCTGGTGATGCGCATGCTGGGTGAAATGGCCATCGCAAACCCCAATAGCGGCTCTTTTTCCACCTACGCCTCGGAGGCCATCGGGCCTTGGGCGGGCTTTACCATTGGCTGGTTGTACTGGTGGTTCTGGGTGTTGATCATTCCGGTGGAGGCCATTGCCGGTGCTGACATCCTGCATGCCTACTTCCCTGGCGTGCCGTCCTGGCTGTTCGCTTTCCTGATCATGCTGGTGCTGTCGGGCACCAACCTGGTCAGCGTGAAGAACTTCGGTGCCTTCGAGTACTGGTTCGCGCTGGTCAAGGTGGTCGCGATCATTGGCTTCATCGGGGTCTGCACCTTGGCGGTGTTCGGCTTCTGGCCGCTGGCAGAGGTATCCGGGGTGAGCCGGCTGTGGGACAGCGGTGGTTTCATGCCCAATGGGTTTGGGACGGTGCTTGGGGGCGTGCTGATCACCATCTTCTCGTTCTTCGGTGCCGAAATTGTCACCATCGCGGCTGACGAAACCGCCAACCCGAAAGACAAGATTCGCCGCGCCACCAACCTGGTGGTGTACCGCATCGCCATCTTCTACCTGGCGTCGATCTTCCTGGTGGTGTCGCTGGTGGCCTGGAACGACCCCGGGCTCAAAGCGGTAGGGTCGTTCCAGCGTGTACTGGAAGTGCTGAACGTGCCGGGCGCCAAGTTGCTGGTTGACCTGGTGGTGCTGGTGGCGGTGACAAGTTGCATGAACTCGGGGCTCTACACGGCGTCGCGCATGCTCTATTCGCTGGGCGCGCGTGGTCAGGCGCTGAGCGTGACCAAGCGCATCTCCGGTTCCGGCGTGCCGACCGTGGCAGTGATCTTCTCCACCCTGGCGGGCTTCGCTGGCTGCTTCGTCAACTATGTGTTCCCGGGCAAAGTGTTTGGCTTCCTGCTGTCGACCACCGGCGCCATCGCCTTGCTGGTGTACCTGGTCATCGCCGTGTCGCAACTGCGCATGCGTGCCCGTGCCGAGCGTGAAGGGCGTCCGCTGGAACTGAAGATGTGGCTGTTCCCATGGCTGACCTGGCTGGTGATAGGCACCATCGTCATGGTGCTGGGCTACATGCTGTTCAGCGATGCCTATCGCTACGAAACGCTGATGACTGCCGGGGTGACCGCGTTCATTTTGCTGGTTTCGCTGACCCAGCGGCGTGCGAAGATGGTTGCCCAGACGGCCTGATGTTTCTGCTTTAATGGGGGCGTTGCGCGCCCCCATTCCAACAAGCACAGGAAGCGTATGACTGATCACACACTTTCCCTTCAAGCCCTCGCGGCCCCTGAGGGTACTTGCTATGGCTGCGGCTGTTCCCACCCCAGCGGCCTGCACCTGCAAAGCCACTGGGACGCCGACGGTGTTCACCTGGTGTGCCGTCACTCGCCCGACAGCACCTTCATTGGCTGGCCTGGCCTGGTTTACGGTGGCCTGCTGGCGATGCTGGTTGACTGCCACTCCAACTGGACGGCGATGGCCTACCACTACCGTAACGAAGGCCGAGAACCGGGCAGCCTGCCGCGTATCGACTGCGTTACCGGCACGCTCAACCTGACCTACCTGAAACCTACGCCGATGGGCGTCGAGCTGTTGCTCAAGGCGCGTGTCGAAGGCGAAGTGGGGCGCAAGAGCCGGGTCATCTGCGAAGTCTGGGCAGAGGATGTACTGACTGTGACTGCCGACTCCGTGTTTGTCCGCGTCGATACCGAAAAGCTCAAGCTCAAGGCCCACGGCCAGGCCTGAGCTGCCAACGCTGATGAGTGGTCGGTGATGGTCAGCGGCTGGGAATGTCTCTAGAGTGACAGGTTCATTCCCTTGGCAAGGTTGATCATGACCGAACTCAGTGCTTTCCCCATTACCCGCAAATGGCCCGCCAAACACCCCGAACGCCTGCAGTTGTACTCGTTGCCGACGCCCAACGGGGTGAAGGTGTCGATCATGCTCGAAGAGATTGGCTTGGCTTACGAGGCGCACAAGGTGAGCTTCGACAATGACGACCAATTGAGCCCCGAGTTCATCTCGCTCAGCGCGAACAACAAGATCCCCGCCATCCTCGACCCGAACGGGCCGGGCGGTCAGCCGCTGGCGCTGTTCGAATCGGGGGCGATCTTGCAGTACCTGGCGGAGAAGAGCGGCCAGCTGCTCAGCCAGGACCCCGCCCAGCGCTACCAGACCCTGCAGTGGCTGATGTTCCAGATGGGCGGCATCGGGCCGATGTTCGGCCAGGTCGGGTTCTTCCATTTCTTTGCTGGCAAGGAATATGAAGACAAGCGCCCGCGCGACCGCTATGTCAACGAGTCCAAGCGGCTGCTGGGCGTGCTGGATCGGCATTTGAAAGGTCGGCAGTGGATGGCTGAGGAATACAGCATCGCCGACATCGCCATCTTCCCTTGGGTGCGTAACCTGGTGGAGCGCTACAACGCCCGTGACCTGGTGGGCTTCGACCAGTTCAAGGAAGTGCAGCGCGTGCTGGCGAATTTCCTCGAACGGCCAGCCGTGCAGCGTGGCCTGAAAATCCCGGGCTGATCAACCTGTGTAGGGACAACTGCCTTGTGCAAACGTTGAAAGGCCTGCGCGGTCGCCCGTAGGAGCGGGTTCACCCGCGAAAGGGCCGGGCCTGCTGGCCAATCTCCACCCGCCGTTCACCGTTGCCGCCGCTACCGTATTCGCGGGTAAACCCGCTCCTACAGAAGGCGGCGTACGGGTTCAGAAGATGTGGTTCAGCAGCCAGTACAGGCTGCCAGCCAACAGCATTGCCGCTGGCAGGGTCAGCACCCAGGCCATCAGCAGATTGAACAAAGTGCGTTTCTGAATCCCCGACCCATTGGCCACCATGGCGCCGGCCACCCCCGAACTCAGCACATGCGTGGTCGACACCGGCAGCCCGAACATATCCGCCGCGCCAATGGTGCACATCGCCACCACTTCGGCCGATGCGCCTTGGGCATAGCTGAGGTGGGTCTTGCCGATCTTCTCGCCAACGGTGACTACAATACGTCGCCAGCCAACCATGGTCCCCAGCCCCAGCGCGATGGCTACAGCCACCTTCACCCACAACGGAATATAGCGGGTGGCGTCGTCCAGCTGGGCCTTGAACAACTGCACTTGGCTGCGGGTGTCGGCATCGAATGTCACCAGGTGGTTTTTCTCCATGAGGCGGATGGCTTCACTGGTCAGATACATGTCGTTGCGCACGTTGGCCATGGCTTCAGCCGGTACGCGCTTGAGCGAGCCATAGCCTTTGACCTCTTCGCCGATCATCCCGGTCAGCGCCGCCAACGCCGGTACCAGGTGCGGGCTGGCCTTGGGCTCGGCAATGAACAGGGTCAGTACCTGGCGCGGGTCAGCCGGGGCCGCTTGCGGGTCGCTGCGTACCAGTGCCTGGCGGGTCACCTCGGCGACAGCGGAAAACTGCAGGGCCTGCCCGTTGGGCATGGTCTTGTTCAGCGCATAAGCCATCGGCAGGGTGCCGACCAGAATCAGCATGATCAGGCCCATGCCTTTCTGGCCATCGTTGGAACCGTGGGCAAAAGAGACCCCGGTGCAGGTCAGAATCAGTAGGCTGCGGATCCACCACGGTGGCGGTGTCTGGCCTTCCGGTGCCTGGTACAGCGCCTTGCGTTTGACCAGCGCGCGCAGGGCCAGCAGCAACAGGGCTGCGCAAGCAAAACCAATCAGCGGTGAGAACAGCAGGGCATAACCCACCTTGCTGGCCTGGGCCCAGTCCACGCCGCTGGTGCCGTCACGCCCATGCATCAGCGCATTGGCCACGCCCACGCCGATGATCGAGCCAATCAGGGTGTGCGAGGACGATGCCGGCAGGCCCAGCCACCAAGTGCCAAGGTTCCAGATGATCGCCGCCAGCAGCAGGGCGAAGACCATGGCGAAGCCGGCCGAAGAACCCACCTGTAGAATCAGTTCTACCGGTAGCAAGGCGATGATGCCGAAGGCCACCGCGCCACTGGAAAAAAGCACGCCCAGGAAGTTGCACAGCCCAGACCACACCACTGCGACCGGCGCCGGCAACGAATGGGTGTATATCACGGTGGCTACCGCGTTGGCGGTGTCGTGGAAGCCGTTGACGAACTCGAAGCCCAGGGCAATCAGCAGCGCCAGGCCCAGCAGAAGGAACGGTGTGGCCGTGGTGATGACCGTACCGCTTGCGGTCACATCCTGCTTGAGGCTCCAGGCGGTGTAGGCGATACCAGCCAGCAGCAGGCTGAAGAACAACGTTAAGGTGGCACGCCCAGGTTTGTGGGAGAGCTGCGGGCGAGCGTCGTGTTTGGCCAGTAGTGGGCTGCTGGCCACTGACGGGGTTGCCATGGGGGCTCCGGTTGGCGTTGGGCGAAAGTGCCGAAGGCCTTGAGCATAGAAACAATTCGTAACCCGGCCGTGACCTCGATCAATGAATTATCTAGGCTCAAGACGGACGGTAATGGCAGGAGACACCCATGATTCGCTGCAAGCGTGTCTATGATGCGGTTGAGGATGAAGATGGCCAGCGTGTACTGGTCGACCGCCTGTGGCCGCGCAACAAACGCAAGGAAGACCTTCATGGGCAGTGGTTGCGCGAAGTGGCACCTTCGAACGAATTGCGTAAGGCGTTCCACCAGGGAGACGTGGATTTTGCCGGTTTTACCCAGCGTTACCAGCAAGCGCTGGCGGCCCACCCCGAGCACTGGTATCCGCTGCTGGACCTGGCCAGGAAGGGGACGCTGACATTGCTTTATGCCGGCAAGGACAGCGAGCACAACAATGCCCGGGTGCTGGCCGACTGGTTGGAAAACGAACTGGACAGGAGTGGCCCTGGCAGTTCGCCAGTTTGTTATGCCCAATGAGTGCGATGCGATGTTCTTACAGTTGATTCCCGCCCAAGACATCCACTGCACCTTCGCCCGCGACCTTACGCGCCGCGCCATGTTGCCCTACTACCGTGAATTCGACCTGCTGTGGATCGAGGACGCCTTCGACGCGGCCTGGGGCTGGCGCGAGCAGTGGCTGGTGATAGAAGGCGACACGCTGTTGGGTTTTTGCAGCCTCAGCCAGGACCGCCAGGCGCTGTTCATCCGCGAGTTGCACCTGTTGCCTGAGCACCGTGGGCGAGGGGTCGGTAGCTGGGTGCTGGAAGAACTGGCGCTGTGGGCCAGGCAGCGGCGCCTTCCCCTGTTGCGGCTGATGGTGTTCCGCAGCAACCCGGCCCGCCTGCTGTACCAGCGTCATGGCTTCGTCGAAATGGGTGAAGACGAATGCTTTGTACGGATGCAGCGAGATATCAACATAGTAGCTAAATGATGGCTTGTCGCGACCGCAGAGCATGGGCATAGTGGATCCACACCTTTACGGCTGTCTGCAGGCGGGCAGCCCGTACTTGAGGAGATAAGGGAAAAGGAGAAGCCCCTATGAACGGAATCGGTATGCGGCTGCGGGAAGAACGTGAGCGGCTGGGTATGACCCAGCGTGTATTTGGCGATATCGGTGGGGTCGAGCCCAACGCTCAAGGCAAGTACGAAAGCGGTGAACGCACGCCGCGGCTAGATTACCTGGCGGCATTGGCGACCCGGGGCGTGGATGCGTTGTATGTCCTCAGCGGCCTGCGCACCCCGGCAGCGCACGAAGGTTTGAACACGGATGAGTCCGGTTTGCTGGGGGCTTTTCGGAAATTGCGGTCGGATGATCAGGCGGCGCTCTTGCACCTTTTGGGGCGGTTGGCCAACGACGCCAAGCCCCGGCAAATAGTGCGGCCGCTTACTGTCGAACGTCAGTCGTTTCTGAAGGAAGCAATGCGTTAGGCCCACCGTGAAAAATTTTGTTAAGGTGGCGGGATCCAATCGCCCTGCTGACGAGGTGTGTGCTTGATTAGGGTCTTAGTGGTCGATGATCACGATCTGGTACGAACCGGTATTACACGGATGTTGGCCGACATCGACGGCCTGCAGGTGGTGGGTGAGGGAGATTCCGGCGAGTCGGCACTGAAACTGGCCCGGGAGCTGAAACCGGACGTTGTGCTGATGGATGTGAAAATGCCCGGCATCGGCGGCCTGGAGGCCACCCGCAAACTGCTGCGCAGCCACCCTGACATCAAGGTAGTGGCGGTGACGGTGTGCGAGGAAGACCCGTTCCCCACACGCTTGTTGCAGGCCGGCGCTGCCGGCTACCTGACCAAGGGTGCAGGCCTTGACGAAATGGTCCAGGCCATTCGTCTGGCCTTTGCCGGCCAGCGCTATATCAGCCCGCAGATCGCCCAGCAGTTGGCGCTGAAACCGTTCCAGCCGCAGGGGTCTCCGTTCGACGCGTTGTCCGAACGGGAAATCCAGATTGCCCTGATGATCGTCGGCTGCCAGAAAGTGCAGATCATCTCCGACAAGTTGTGCCTCTCGCCCAAGACCGTCAATACTTACCGTTATCGGATCTTTGAAAAACTCTCGGTCACCAGCGACGTCGAACTGACCTTGCTGGCCGTTCGCCACGGTATGGTTGACGCAAGCCTGTAAAACCTCATGTCCCAAGTCTTTGATGCCAGCGCATTCCTGGCGACCTGCAGCGGTCGCCCGGGCGTTTACCGGATGTTCGACGGCGAAGCCCGGCTGCTTTACGTGGGCAAGGCCAAGAACCTGAAGAAGCGCCTGGCCAGCTATTTCCGCAAGACCGGCCTTGCGCCCAAGACCGCCGCGCTGGTTGCGCGCATCGCCCAGGTTGAAACCACCATCACCGCCAACGAAACTGAGGCGTTGCTGCTGGAGCAGAACCTGATCAAGGAGTGGCGGCCGCCTTACAACATCCTGCTGCGCGACGATAAGTCCTACCCCTACGTGTTTCTGTCCGATGGCGAGTTCCCGCGCCTGGGCATTCACCGTGGGGCGAAAAAGGCCAAGGGCCGTTACTTTGGCCCGTACCCCAGCGCCGGGGCCATTCGCGAAAGCCTCAGCCTGCTGCAAAAGGCTTTTTCTGTGCGTCAGTGCGAAGACAGCTACTACGCCAACCGCACCCGGCCATGCCTGCAGTACCAGATAAAACGCTGCAAAGGGCCCTGCACCGACCTGGTGACTGCCGAGGAATACGCAGAGGACGTTCGTCATTCGGTGATGTTTCTGGAAGGGCGTAGCCAGCAACTGGGCAATGAGTTGAACGCCGAGATGGAAAAGGCCGCCATGGCCCTCGATTTCGAAAAAGCCGCCGAGCTGCGCGACCAGATCGCCTTGTTGCGCCGCGTGCAGGACCAACAGTACATCGAGGGCGGCAGCGGCGATGTCGACGTCATCGCCGCCTTCGTCAACCCGGGTGGTGCCTGTGTGCACCTGATCAGCGTGCGCGGCGGGCGAGTACTGGGCAGCAAGAACTTCTTCCCGCAGGTGGGCATCGAGGAGGAGGTGGCCGAGGTCATGGCCGCATTCCTGTCCCAGTACTATCTGGGCAACGCAGAGCGCGAGCTACCCGGCGAGTTGATCGTCAATGTTGTTCACGAAGATTTCAACGCCATCACCGAAGCGCTGCACACGCTGCGTGGCCGCGAACTGACCATCAGCCACCGGGTGCGTGGCACTCGCGCCCGCTGGCAGCAACTGGCCGTGACCAATGCCGAGCAGGCGTTGAATGCCCGCCTGGCCAACCGCCAGCACATGGCTGCGCGCTTCGAAGCCCTGGCCGAAGTGCTGGGCCTGGATGAAGTGCCGCAACGCCTGGAATGCTACGACATCAGCCACTCCAGTGGTGAAGCTACCGTGGCCAGTTGCGTGGTGTTCGGCCCCGAAGGGCCGATCAAGTCCGACTACCGCCGCTTCAACATCGAAGACGTCACCGCAGGTGACGATTATGCGGCCATGCATCAGGCCCTGACCCGCCGCTATGGGCGCATCAAGGACGGCGAGGGCAAGCTGCCCGATGTGCTGCTGGTGGACGGCGGCAAGGGCCAGCTGAACATGGCCCGCGATGTGATGCAGGAGCTGGGCTTCACCGACCTCACCCTGTTGGGTGTGGCCAAGGGCGTCACACGCAAGGCGGGTTTCGAAACCCTGTACCTGAACGATGTGCATCACGAATTCACCCTCAAGGGCGATTCATCGGCGTTGCACCTGATCCAGCAGATCCGCGACGAAGCCCACCGCTTCGCTATCACCGGCCACCGGGCCCGTCGTGGCAAGGCTCGTCGAGTCTCCAGCCTTGAAGATGTGGCCGGGGTAGGGCCCAAGCGCCGCCGCGACCTGCTTAAACATTTCGGCGGCCTGCAGGAGCTCAACCGCGCCAGTATCGATGAAATCGCCAAAGCCCCCGGCATCAGTAAAAAGCTTGCCGAGTCGATTTATGCCAGCCTGCATAGCGAGTAGAATGCCGGGCTCAACTTGCAGCCAGTCGTACCGATGAATATTCCAAACCTGCTCACCGTTCTACGCGTCCTGCTCATTCCGTGCTTCATTCTGCTGTTCTACATGCCCTATCAGTGGAGTTACATGGCCGCCAGCAGCGTATTCGCCGTAGCCGCCGCCACCGATTGGCTGGACGGCTACCTGGCCCGTCGACTGCAGCAGAGCACGCCGTTCGGCGCCTTCCTCGACCCGGTGGCCGACAAGCTGATGGTGGCAGTGGCCCTGGTGCTGCTGGTGCAGACCCACGCCAACTTCTGGCTGACCCTGCCGGCGGCGGTCATCATCGGCCGCGAGATCGTGGTGTCTGCGCTGCGCGAGTGGATGGCCGAGCTAGGCGCGCGGGCGCATGTGGCGGTGTCCAACCTCGGTAAGTGGAAGACTGCGGCGCAGATGCTGGCGCTGGTGATCCTGCTGGGCAACCCGCCGGTGGTGACCTTCTGGGTGATCCTGGGCTACGGGCTGCTGCTGGTGGCAGCGGGGCTGACGCTGTGGTCGATGGTGCACTACCTGCTGGCCGCCTGGCCGCACCTGCGCGAAGGCTCGGAAAAAAAATAAAAGTTTTTTGAATCAAGGGGTTGACGCTGTTTTAGAAATCGCTAGAATGGCACCCATCACGACGCGGGAATAGCTCAGTTGGTAGAGCACGACCTTGCCAAGGTCGGGGTCGCGAGTTCGAGTCTCGTTTCCCGCTCCAAATAAAGATCTACAGGTTTCAGTCGAAGTCTGTAAGTCGTTGAAAAAAGGCCCTTCGGGGCCTTTTTTCGTTCGAATGCATTCTGCCTCAATACCCCGCCCTCTACGAAATTCAAGTACAAACACCACAACGCGGCGCCCTGGCCGTGACGCCGTGGGCTACCTGGACATATCGCTGATCACGTCAACGGGTATTTCAAAGATCTCGGGTGCGCTCAACAGGTCCACTGCGGACAGCAAGGCATCGGGATCGATTGGGTCTTCCAGGATCAGCGTGTGCTGGGTGTGGTTGTCGGTCAGGCGCAGCGTGGGTGTAGCGTTAAATCCAATCTCCAAGGTTTCCGCTTTTTGCGTCTCCACGACTTGGGCAGCCCGTTCGCCGGCCAGGCAGCGTTGCAGGGACGGGCCGATGTCCGGATAGTCATGTCCAGCAGCCAACTCACGGCCGTTGCCTTGGCTATGTAAGTAGACCCGGAGCACGGCCCCCCAAACGCCTTCGCGACCCTCACCCTGGCCCAGGCATTCGACCCGCCGCGCTTCCCGACTTGCGGCCGGTTCATGCTGGGGGAGGGGCAGGTGACGCCAGGCCAGGTTGACGTGATCGTTGGTGACGATCCAGCGCTGCAGTTGCGGCAGGTAGGCCTGGCAGTGCGGGCATTCGAGTTCGGCGTAGAGGGTGAGGGTGAAGCGCGCTTCGGGGTTGCCGTAGATCCGCGGCGAGCCATCATCGGCGGTGGAACGAAAAGGTAGCGGCAGCCACCAGCACAGTGCCAAAACCGCGGCTGCGAGCCAGCCGCCGGCCCACTTTAGGTTGGTTGCACTCATCCGTTGCCCGTTGGGGTCGTAGGTGTAATCGAGTTGCTGCTTCTTGCCCTGGTTGTCTGTGAAGGTGATGGACAGCAGATTGTCGGCCGCGTCGTAGCGGTAGTCGGTGGTGCCATCTTCGGTGCGCTTGCTGACAAGCCGGCCGATGGCGTCCCGCTCGAAGTCATGGCGGATGGCAGCCGTCCGTGTCGGCGGGGCATTATCGGACAGGGGCGGCTGCTCGTCAGGCGAGGGCACATGGGTAAGACGAATGACCTCATCCAGCACGTTGTAGGCATAGAGGCGGCCACTGCTATCCAGGTCTTTTTGTGCCACCAGCCGGTCCAGTTCGTCCCAGCCGAAGCGGTATGACTCGTCATTCTCGTTGGTGAGTTGCAGTAGCCGACCATAGGCGTCGTAGCGGAACTTCACGCTGTAGCCCATGGCGTCCGTGCGTTCGACCAGCCGGCCGCTGGGGTCGTAGCGAAATTGCAGGCCTCGAGCGGTTCATCGCCTGAACAAATTAAAGTCGCAGATCTCAGTAGTTCCTGATTGATTAAATGCGCCAGTGTGAGCGCTGATATATAAGAATGCTGGTCAGAGACTTTTATTGGGAATATGTTCTTTGAGAAGCTTGTCTGATATTCTGCTCCACCATGGTTTCTCAGTGTTGATTTGTTTGGGTGGGTTGGTGAATCGTTTGCTTTTCAGTGCGTTAATTATTAGCTCGTCAGATTCCTTGATTATGTTGTCATCATGATGGAGGCCGAGTGTTGTCATGATGTTTATAGAATCAAATAAATGCCCTATTTTTTCGCTCTCCTCGTATAGTAACTCGCTTTCATGAGTGGATAGGCGCTTCAAGTATTCAAAGGTTAGTTGAATGACGTCAGGGAGTTTTGAGTTGTTAACGCTTGAAACAAATTCCATTAGAATTTCCCTGCTAGCTAGTTTGTCATTGCAAAGCCATGTGTAAATTTCGCTAGCCAGCATTTCAATGTCATGAGGTCTTCGGTATCCTTTTCTAATGGTAGCCATTATTTTTTTCTCAGGGGACATAATCTAAAACCTCTAATTTGGAGTGCTGAATCCAGGTAGGCGCCTTAAGTTTGACCACGATTCAGGGAAATGAGTTAAAATAACAGGTACTTTTCCTGTCTGACTGGTTGCGGTAAATAATCCAGTGTCAGGATCGTGATAGCCGACTCTTGGCTTGTTAGTGTACCGGTCCCTGTAGGTGAATTTTCTTCCATTTTGTATCGTCGTTCTTGCACTAAAATCGTATTCCTTCGCTGAATTTGCTCCTACTTGAGAGCCATGCTTTTCGAAATGATCTCTAAGTCCGGGCCCATTAAGGTTTTGACGTGCTCTATTCCATTTCGAGCTCTTGGCGACACCACAGAACAATCCAAGAGGGTCAATCCATGCCAGCGGGTTCGGTCCATACGCGTATGAGTTTAACCCGCCTTCCAGTCCAATGGGATCCGGTTGAATAAAGTGACCAGTGGTAAAATCGTAGAACCTGAAGGTGTTGTAATGGAGGCTTATTTCTCTGTCAACATACTGACCTTGATATCGCAGGTTCTGTTCTCTCGCCTGGTGTGGACTGTGCCACTCATCCCGCGTCTTCCCCCAGCCCTCATAATCGTTACGCCAAATCGCATTGCCATTCGCGTCAGTCAGTTGCTCGGGAAGCCCGGCCAGGTTGGTATGAAAATACTGAACCACCTCCCTACCCATCGACCCATCGATCCGTGCTAGCGGCTCATAGCTGTCCGGAGTGGCATACACATACAAGCTAGCCAACCCACTCTGCACTTCTTGAAGCAAGCGCAACCCTTGCCAATGAAACAGCACCCGCCGACGCGGCTCTGGATAGTCCCTCTGATAAACCTCCTTGCTGATCCGCCTCCCCAACGGGTCATAGGCAAACACCACCCGCTCACGCTCGCCACTGCGGTACTGCTCCACGCAAACCAGCCGCTGCTCGGCGTCGTACTCGAAATACTGCACCCAGTTGCTGCCGATCCGCTTCTCGCACAACCGTCCAAAGCGGTCGTAGCGATAGCGCTTGTCCTGATACACCAACACCCGGTTGTGCTTGATCAGGCCATTGAGCTTGGGGCCGTCGAACAGATTGCCGGCCTTGTCGTACTTGAAATCCTCGACCTGCGTGGCTTGCCAGTTGGGGCGTGACTGCTGGATGGTTTGCAGTTGCTCGTTGAGGTCGTAGCCGTAACGGTTGTGTCCCGAATAAGTCTTGCCCGTGTGGGGTAGGTCATGAAAGCGGCCGATGATCTGTTCGAGATGCGCGTTTTCGTCATTGGCCGCGTTGGTCATCCCGCGGCGCTGGGTCTGGGTCAGTACCTCGGCAATCAGGTTGTCGCTGGCATCGTAGCGATAGGCCTCGTCCAGCAGTGGCAGCACTTCAGCAGGGGCATCGCGGTAGTGAATAGCCTTTCCGGCCAGGCGACCGCTGGTGTCGTAGCGCGTGCGGGTGACCAGTTTGCCTTGGGTGCGCAGGACCTCGTCGTGCACCGCATCACGTTCGAAATCGCTGATCACCCGGCCGTTCAGGTTGATCTGGTGCAGGTGCCCGCTGCCGTAGTACAGGTGGTTGAGTTCACGTTGGTCGGGCAGGACCAGGGTCTGCAGATTGCCCAGCGGGTCATAGCGGTACTGCAGCAAGCCAGCGCTGTTGGTTTCGCTGAGCAGTTGCCCGTTGGCGTCGTAGGTGTAGTCGAGTTGCTGTTTTTCTCCTTTGTTGTCTGTGAAGGTGATGGACAGCAGATTGTCGGCGGCGTCGTAGCGGTAGTCGGTGGTGCCATCCTCGGTGCGCTTGCTGACAAGCCGGCCGATGGCGTCCCGCTCGAAGTCATGGCGGATGGCAGCCGTCCGTGTCGGCGGGGCGTTGTCGGACAGCGGCGGCTGCTCGTCAGGCGAGGGCACATGGGTAAGACGAGTGACCTCATCCAGCACGTTGTAGGCATAGAGGCGGCCACTGCCATCCAGGTCTTTTTGTGCCACCAGCCGGTCCAGTTCGTCCCAGCCGAAGCGGTATGACTCGTCATTCTCGTTGGTAAGTTGCAGTAGCCGACCATAGGCGTCGTAGCGGAATTTCACGCTGTAGCCCATGGCGTCCGTGCGTTCGACCAGCCGGCCGCTGGGGTCGTAGCGAAATTGCAGGGTTTTCTGGGCAGGGTCGATATAGCGCGTCAGTTGACCAGCGACATCAATTTCATAACGATCAATGCGACCGTCCGGGCGTTCGCTTTCGACCAGATAACCACGTGCGTCGTAGCGGAAGTGGGTGTGTTCACCCCGGGCATTGATGCTTTCGCGCAAGCGGCCATGGGCGTCGTAGTGATACAGCGTCTGGGCATTGCTGCAGTCGCGGTAGCTGAGCAACTGACCGCACGTGTTCCAGCTCAGGTACTTGCTCTTTTCGAGGGCATCGGTGACCTGGGTAACACGGCCTTCCGGGTCGTATTGGTACTGTGTCTCGCGCCCCAGCGGGTCCTGCTGCCAGAGCAGATTGCCGTGGCTGTCGTAGCCGTATTGCCGAGTCCGTCCGGCTGTATCGGTGACCTGGATGGGTAGCGCCCAATGTCGTAGGTATTTGATGTGTTCGCTGCGGCCGAGGGGATCGCGGGTTTCGATCAGGCGGCCGATATCGTCGTAGCTGTAGCGCCATTCGCCTCCTTGCGGGTCGATGCGCTTGATCAACTGTCCGGCGATCACTTCCGCCAGCCAGCAGTTGCCCTGAGGGTCGATGTGCTTATAGACCTCGTACAGTGGCCCCCAGTAGTAGTGATCACGGCGGCCGAGGTTGTCCGTGACGAGGGTTTCACCGGCTTCCAGGTTGTACTCGAACCGGTACTCTTCACCATCGCTGCCCCAGTGGCGAATCACTCGCCATTCGTGATCGGGTTGGGGCTCCAGCAGTGGAGGCAAGCGGTAGGGCGTGCCGTCCAGGCGCTTGGGAGTAGGGCGCGTTTCAGGAATGGCGAAGCGCGCCCATTCGTATTCGCGGACAGCACCGCTAGCCAGTTGATGGCTATTGAGATAGCCCTCGGGGGTGTAAGTGAAGCGGCGGACTCGTTGATCCGTCGCATCCAATACCTCATGCAGTTGCCCGTTGTCGGTGTAGCGATAGCTGACCAGCAGTTCGCTGCGTTCTACCGTAGGTGTTCCACCGTTTTTCAGGAACACCCGTGATACCTCACTGACACGCTGGGGATGCCTGGCGGCATAGTGAAGCTGCACGACCGTTTGGCCGTACTTGTCATAGAGGGCTTTCAGGCGCCCTTGTTCGTCGTACAGCAGGTCGAGGCAATTGAGATTGCGGTCGCCGAGCCTGATCAGCCGTGAGCGTTTCGGATTCAGCGGGTCGGTATCGAAGACCCGATAAAGCCCTTCATTGATATCTTCGACAACGGTCTGGCCGTCCTCCAGCTGGAAGAAGGCCAAGCCGTCCACGGCACTGATGAAGGCATCACCGGCACTGAGGCGGCCCAGTTCCAGTCGGTTACCGTCGTTGTCGATGTAGATCCACAGCGTACCGCCTTGAGGATGTGGGACGCGGGCCAGCTCCACTTCATAGGGGACACTCCAACCCATCCCCAGTAGACCGTCGCTGCGCATGTCCCTGCTGTCGTAGCGCCGTGCCCATTGGATGGCCAGCAAGCCTGGGAGATTGAAGTCGATGTCCTCCGGACCCTCCTGCAGCTTGCTCCCGGTGGCAACAGCAACCGGGTTGCCTAATGTGCACCCTTTGATGCGGCCAAACCTTCGGGAGATAAGCATCCCCGCAATAATCCCGGTAAACATCGCAATCTTGCTCTTGCCGTTGCGAATGTCCCGGACCGTCGCCGTACCGCCACCAATGCGCACATTGGGCGATACGTTTTCATTCACATCAATCGTGGCATCGCAGGTGGTCTTGTCACCTGAACGCGCTGCGGGTTGGCCATTGATGAATACCTTGTCCGAGCCTTGCGCAATGAAGGTGTCGGGCAGGGGCGGGTGGCGCGAACAGCTGATCTTGTCTCCTTCAGCGGGCTCCGAGCCTGGGTTGGCCGGTGTGGTCACGGGCGGGTTGAAGATGTCACGTATGGCCATCCCCAGCCCCACGAACGGGACGAGATAAGGCACCGCAGCCATGGCCATGGAACCGACGTTCTCCAGGATGGACGGTTCCTCTTGTTCAGTATCGGCTGCGCCGCCTCCAGGTGGGCCAGTGATGCCGGCCGCGCGCGCAGCGGGCTCACTGTTAATGAGCACATTGGTTGACCCGCTCTCGATTTTTCCGTAGGGATCGGGCGAGTCCACGCTGTTGCCAAGGCTGTCGCAAAAGCTGGAGATGGCGTCGCCGACAGTCTGGTCTTCGCCGACGGAAAGGGTGCTCACTGCTCCGACTGCCACACCCGCGACTGCGGCGATGGCGACGCCAGCCGCACCGCCAGTGGCTACGGTGCCAACCACGGCCAAGCTGATGGCTGCGGCGACGGCCGCGGTGGCCGCTGCATAGATAACGGCCTCGGCAACTGCGCTGATCATTTCAGCGGCAAGCGATGGATGAAGAATTGCGTCGCCCATTCGGGCGGCGTGAACGGTCTGCGCCATTGGCGGTAAGCTCCTAGCAATCCGAAAGTCCTTGTCCTGGGGCGTGGAGAGGCTCAGGCAAATCGGAGCTCGTCTTTAAGCGCGCGCCAGTGGCTGATATCGTCGTCACTCAAAGGCCCAGGCTTGCTGTAGTTGAGCACCAGCATCCGTTGCTGTCCCGGTATCAGGCAGGCCGCCTGAAGCTGGTAGTGGGGCTTGTCGCCGACCATGAACTGGATGGCCATTTCCCGACTGTCGACGGGATGCTCATTGCTTCCAAGGCGGGTCACTTTCGCGGGCGTAATGGTCAGCGCCTTTGACTTCTTCCGTAATACGTTCAGTTGCTCCTCCAAGGCCTCATCCAGGGTCTTGGTGGTTGCAACAGGGCTGCGAGCGATCACCAACGTGGTTTGCCTGTCGGGAAAGCGCAGCATGTTCAGCGTCGAGTCCTCGTGGGCTTCATCACCCAGATTGAGGATTACATCGTGCGTCAGGTATCGGGTCATCTTGGGTAAGTCCTTTTTGAGTTCAGTGCAGGGTGGCTGGGCGAGCGCTAGTCGAAATGCCCATCCACGTCAGCCTTGAGTGAGTCGCTGTCGCGCCCGTTCGCGCCCGCGCCCGCCGAACCACCCGTTGGGTTGAGGTCGAGCTTTGCCGCCAGGGTGTTGATCTGCCCGGTCTGCTGTGCGGTGAAGTTGAAGGTCTCGCAGGTGATGTTCAGCGTGCCATTGGCATGCATTTCGATAAGGGTCTTGCCGCACTTGAGGCGTAGCGTGTTGCCCGCTTCGACTTCGTAGTCGCCTGCGATGAGGTCGTTTTTGCCACCCCCCACTTTCAAGGTGTCGTTGGCCTTGACGACGCGCAGACGATTGCGGCCAATGGCGACCGATTCGTCCTGGCCAACCTGTTGGGTGCGATCGACGCCCACAAAGAGGGACTGGTTGTGATTGACCAGAGTGTTCTGATCTCTCTGGGCATGGATGAACACTTCCTCCTTGCCCAGCTCATCCTCGAAACGCAGCTCGTTGAAACCTTCCCCCTTGTGGGTCTGGCTCTTGATGGTCATGCGTGTTTTGTGATCGGGCAGATCGTAAGGCGGCAGTTGGTCACCGCAGTAAGTGCGCCCGGTGATCATCGGCTGGTCGGGGTCGCCGTTGACGTAATGGATGATCACGTCCTGGCCGATCCGAGGGATGGCCATCGAGCCCCAGCTGCCCCCCGCCCAGCCTTGAGACACCCGCAGCCAGCACGAACTGAACTCGTTGTTCTGGCTTTCGCGGTCCCAGGGGAAACTGACTTTTACCCGGCCCCATTCATCGCAGTAGATTTCCTCGCCAGGCGGGCCGACGACGGTGGCCATGTGCGGCCCGTCGATTCGTGGTTTTTTCAATGGCGCAGGGCGCCATTCGGTCCGACCGGGGACCAGCACTGCGGTCTGCTCGTAGCGCGTGCTTACATCGGCGCCGGCGGCTTCTTCCTGCAGGCTGGTGAACTGGTGGCCTTTATGGGTAACCGTGTTGACCCGCCAATGCGCATTGAGGTCGTCACGTGGGTGACCGGTCAGGGTGAAACTGAGCCCCGGTTGCAGACGCACGTCATCGCCCTGGACCTCGGCAATACGCACATCATGGCGCAGCGCTGTGATGCGGTTTTCGGTGAACGGCTTGCCCACGGCATCGCGTTTATAGCGGCCTGGGTAATCGAAGTATTCGTACTCTTTGCTCTGATGCTCCAGGAAGGGCCCGGCGGCTCTGTGCTCCTGGCGGTAGGCCGGGTTGGTGAAGGTGTGGTCGCGCTGCACCTGACGAGCGGTGCGCACCTGCTCGGTGTAGCGCAAGCGGCGAAGGCAGGGTATGGCTTGATCGCCACCGCTGTTGGCTTGGTACAGCACGCTCTCAGGGCCTACCGGCTCGTCGTCATCGCAGAAGCCCTCGTCTTCATCGTCGGCCTTGATGGCGCCATGGCTGATCAGGCCGAGGGACTGCAGCCGATCGGTGATGATCAGCTTGTGCAGCTTTTCACTGTGCGCAAAGCGGTAGACGAAGCCTTCTTCAGCGGCCAGGCGGGCGATGAACGCCAAGTCCGTCTCACCGGCCTGAACGCAGAATTCGCGCACCTGATGGTCCATGCTGGCGCGTAGTTCGTACTGGTCGATGCCCTGGCGCTTGAGCATCAGCTCGAGAATTTGCGGAACGGTCTTGTGCTGGAAGATGCGCCAGTTGGAGCGCAGCCTGGCGCGGGCCAGTTGCGGTTCGACCAAGGCGTGATAGTAAGTGCGGTAGAAGCCGCTCTCGCCCTGGCTGAAGCTGCTGACAAGGCCGTGCACGTACCGTACCGGGCGTTCTCCGTCCAAGACGGTGAAGAGCACGGGTTTGTCGAGCAAATGGCCGAAGTCGATATCGTTTTCGAAGCTGATCAGTTTCAGCTCCAATTCAAAGGGTGCGCTGATGCCCTCGCGGAGTTCGAACGACACCACTTCGAATTCAGCTTTGCCAACGAGTGCCTCAAAGCTGTAGCGCAAATCAGATTGGCTAGGCATAAAAGATCCTTGTCCGCCGTCTGAATCAACACAAAGCCCGGGCGGGCATGGCCTGCCCGGGGCATTTGCACGGGTCAGGCGGCGGGTGCGCGCCAGTCGTCAGAGCCTTCGGTATTGGCTACATCGTGAGCCCACGTGATCTTTCGATACGCCAGCGATACTTCAACCAGCTGGGTGTAGTTTTCATTGTCTTTGTCGAGTGCGTGGGGAAGCACGGTATTGATGCTGACGATGGTGGCGTCTTCGAGCGTGGTGGTGAAAAAATGCTCTTGTTTGCCTTCCGAGGAGGTGCGATACCAGCTGACCTCGACTGTTGGCAGCATTTCGCCGGTGGCAAGTGCCTGATACATCAGGGGGGTAGCTTTGTTCAGTGAACTGGTGAATATGAAAGGCTTATGCACGCGCTGGCCACTCGGTTGACCGCTCTGGGGGTCAGTGGGCGTAGTCACCTCATGCTTGATTTCCTGAACCAGAATCTGATCTTCATGGCCTTGTTGGAACACGTTGCCGACGGAGTCAGCGGTGAAGGCGCCAGCGGTGATGTTGCCTTGGGTCTGGCCTACGATCTTGATGTAAGCGGGTGTTGGCATGGCAGTTACTCCTGCGTCCATGTGGGTAAAGCACGCGCACCACAGGTGGCGTGGCCATCGGAAACGATGGGCTTGTCAGCGAGGCAAAAACCTCGCGAATTCGTTGAACTCAGTGGTGCTGTGACACGGTTGGCTATTGCTGCAAAATGCCGTTCAGCGACTCCAGCACCTCGGTTGTGATCAGGTGCAGGCGGTAGCTGTAAATCCCGTAGGCCACCGCCATGGCGATGGCGGAGATGACCAACGGGCTCCACCACGGCCATATCCGGCTCATGCGGAAGTTTCTGGGGGCGACGTTGGTGTAGGGGTCGCAGACTTCTTCGGGGGTGGGGCCGCGCAGTTCGCGGATGATCCCGTGCAGTTGGTGAATCAGTGCGTTGAGTGTTTCTTCGCCTTTCGGCGCGAGCGCATACTTGCCCTTCAGCCCAAGGCACAGGGCGAAGTACATGAACTCCAGTACGTCCTGATAACGCTTGGGCTCCTGCATCAGGCGGGTAATCACGGTGAAGATTTTTTCCCCACCCCAGGTCTCGTCGTGGAAGATGCTGAGCAGCGGCTCGTGGCTCCAGCAACTGCTTTTGCCCCAGGGCCGCTCCATCACCGCTTCATCGATGTACAGGCACAGGCCGTAGGAGTACGCCAGCAACTGAGCGGGCTCATAGCCGTGCTGGCGTATTTCTTCCCGGATGCTGTCGATCTGAATACGCACTTGCTGATGCACATCTTTGATGTTGGGCAGTTCATCGAGCGTGCGCAGGCGCATTACCAGCCCGAACAAGGGTGCCGCAGCATCCAGCATGAGATTGGCGCAGCCACCCCTGAGCTGAAACTCCGGGTCCGCGGGGTAGCCCTGATAGGCAGGTTCCGGCTTCTGCTCCTGTGCAGATGCAGTGGAAGCTGCAGCTGCAGCTGCGGGTGCGTCGTTGGGCAACGACTTCTCAAGCATCGACTGCAAATCCGTTTCCGCAACGTGCTTCGCGTCGTTGAGGGTAGGGTTACTGTTTTCCATATCATTCACCCCTGATCGCCCAGAACTGCAGTTCAAGCCCTGGGAACTCACCTGCAACGTGGAAGCCGAAGCCGTTGGCCGTCTTCATGCAGGCCCAGGCGGGGTCACGGCGGTCCAGTTCGAAGTAGCTGAAGCCCGCATGGAAGGGCAGGTCGCGTGGTGCAACCGGCAGGGGCAGCAGCGGGATGCCCGGCAGTTGCAAAGGCACCAGGTCATTCAAGGATTCGAGTGAGGTGACCTTGGCTTTCTGGATGAACATCTGGCGCAACGTCTGCGGCGGCAGGTCGGCGCGCACGGCGATGATGAAATCGGCTTCGTCAATCAGGCGCCGGTCTTCCAGCGTGGTCGTCATCACACCAAAGTCCAGGGTCTCCAGCGGCAGTGACACGGCGCGGGGTTGCAGGACCGTGCTCAGGGCTCGACGGAGCGTATCCTCCAGGGGCTTGAACGAGGTACGCAGTGCGGTGTGGTGGTAGGCCGGGTATTCCTGCGGCAGCCGGTTCTCGTCGGTGAAGGTGACGAATTCGCCACACGCCTGGCTCATGGACAGGTACAACTGCTCGGGGTGTGTTTGTCCTTGCCGGGCCAGGTGGTTGAAGCACGGCCACCAGCGGTTCATGGCCTGCAGCAGGTTGAAGTCGCGGATGTCGGCGATACCCGACTGGCCCGAAGCGCCAATGCGGGCGGCAAGATTGCGCGCACGCTCGCGCAGGGTGTTGGTGATTTCTTCAAGAAACCGCTGAAGGGCCGGCACTGCCCGCACCGAAACGCTGGTGGGGTAGAACGTTTCATCCAACTGCAGGCTACCGTCAGGGCGCCGCTCCAGGATACGAGCCACGGCCAGGCGGGTGTAGGCACTGCTGTCATCGGCTTTGCGTTTGAGCTGCAGGTTGGGCACGGCCAGGTCGACCTGCACCAGGTCACCGTCGGCGCTGTGGGTATCCTTGATCTCCTCTGCCTGAGCGTTGTAGCGGAAGTTGGCGGCATTGTCGGGCCAGCTGACTTCACGGCCCCCCTCGGTACGCAGCGGCAAGCACAGGAATATCTCGCTGTCTTTCGAACCGTCGTCCTCGATTTCCAGGGGCGGCGGCGGCGGCAGATCGGCAGGAATATCGAACACCGTGCCATCGGGCATGATGCCGCGCGCCTTGGTGATGGCGACCTTGCCCAGGCTCAGGTATTCGGTGCTTAGCTGCAGTTCGCTGAAGCCGTAGAAGGCCGCGTTGAGGCTGCCAAGGCGTTGATGCAAGGCCGCTTCACTGGCCCGCGCAGCTTGTTGGAAATGTTGTGGTTTGACGAACAGGCCTTCGGGCCACAGAACGGGGTTACGTGAACTCATGAGCGCTCCGTGTCAGCGTGAGTAAGGGGGATAGGGTGCAGAGGCGCTGTCATTCCTCCTCCTTGAGCAGGATCTGCGCGTCATTGACCAGCACTGAGAGAATGATCTGGTGGCCGCGTGGCGGAATCCGCAACACTTGCTGCCAGGTCGCGTTCTCCTGGTTTCTGTAGTCGCCGATCACCGCGACGAAGCGGGTCTCGGGCTCGATGGGCTCAAACGGTATGAACTTGAACTGGCCTGGGTTCAGCAGGTAATCGTCATCGCGGATGTAGGTACTGCGCAGTGCCTTGGCGGGGTCATCGTCCAGCAGTTGGTACACGCTGTTGCGCAGCAGCGAGTCATCGCGCAGTTGCAGGATCTTGATGGCAATCGGTGTGGCGACAGGCCCGCTGGCTTCGGCCTTGCTGCTCGGCAGCGTGAGCACCACCGTGGGGTCGTCATAGCTGCCGGGCGAGCTTTCTTCCATCGGGGAGCGAACCCATTCGCTTTGGTCCTCTTCGCCGGTTTCCACGCGGGACATCGCGGGGAATTGCGCTTGCAGGTACTCAAGCAAGGTCCCGACTTTGTCGGTCAGTGCGTGCGGATCGCCGGCGCTCAAGGTGACTGCGTAGGGGCTGGGTTCCAGGATGCTCTCAGGGATGGCCGCCACGTCGACACTGTTCGGGTTGCTGTTGAGCGTTGGGCTGACGTTGATGCTGAACGCGACTTGGGTTGGGTTGTCCTTGGGCGGCCCGATTGGTAACGAGTGGTCCAGCGCCACCTTGGTGGCTCTGCTCAAGGACGTGCAACCTGGCAGTCCGACCAGCACGACCAGCAGAGGCGCAATCCAGACGGCCAGGCGGCTCATGACCGCCCCCGGAAGCGGACAACGGGACTGATTTGGCCATCGTGGTCATCGACGAAGCTGGTCCAGCCCAGGTAGGCGCCTTGGCTGCGGTGCAGGTAGAACGGCGACAGTGCGTTTTGTTTCAGGCGCAGCTCCAGGTCATACGCCAGGCCATCGCGCAGCAGAAAATCAATCAAGGCGCGCAAGCGTCCGAAGTTGATGCCGCTGGGCAGCAAGTCATGCAGCTGCGCCTGGTCGAGTTCGCTGATGAGGATGGTGAATTTGCTGCTGCGGGTGCGGGTGCGGCTGCCGACCATGAACGTGCTGCCAAGCTCGCCGTTGCTGCGCCCGAGGCTTACAAGCTGTTTGCTGTTGGTGGTGACCGTGCGCGTCTCGAATTCGCGGATCTGCACGTGCGTCAGATCGAAGCAGTGGGCGATGATGCCGGCGACGGTCCCCGGTGCGCGGCCGCGGCTGGCGATAACACCGGCAAAGCTGAGCAGGCGGCTCCAGGGCAGTGTCGTGTCGCCGCGCAGCTGTTTGTCGTTCAGCCCGAGCAGGGCGAACATGTACTGGGAGAACCCGTCCCGCGCACCGGGTTGAAAACGGATGTAATAGCGGTACTTGCGCCAGATCCGGTGCAGCAGGCTGAGCAGGTAATGGTTGAAGAAGTCGAAGAAGGCCGGCCGCACGCCTACACCCTGGGCATGTTCATAGGCCACCTGTTCCAGGTAATAGGTGGGCAAGGGCGAGTCGGTACCGTGCAGCCCCATGAACGTGGTGCACACGCGATAGCGCTCATCCTCCCCGGGCATCCGCTCGGCCTTGTACACATCAGAGACGGGAAAGGTCAGGCGCGGGTCGCTGGCCAGCCGCACGCGCAGCCGGGTGGCCTCATCCGCCCAACGCGGTTCCAGGTCGTCGCCGTGCAGGCCATGCAACCGCTCCAGCAACTGGAAGAAGTTGTACTGGTGCGCGTTGGCGAGCAGCTTGTCGGCTAGATCAGCGGTTGCTTGCCGGTCTGGATGGGCCATGTGTAGTGCTCGTTGTTGGTGGTGTTGATCACTTCCAGTTGATGGAAGGAATTGATGCTGGCGTACAGGGCGAAGAAGTGCGCGAGCACGCAGCCGAACAGGTAGAGGTCGCCTTCGCAGAGGAAGGCCGCCTGGTCCAGCTTCAGTTGGGTGTGCAGGCCTCGTATGGGTTGCCCCTTGATCAGCCAGTCCATGGGCTGCGTGTGGAGTTCGCGGATACCGTCGAGGCGTTTGCCGGTGGTGCGCGCTTGCTGGATGTCGTGCAACGCCGCGAAGTCGTAGGTGCGAATCACCGCCTTGAGCGGCTCGACCGACAACAGCGACAGGTAGTTGAGCGACATGTTGGAGATCAACGCCCACTGCAACTGGCCATCCAGCACGGGCCGGTAGGGGCGGGTGGGGGCGCAGATGTTGGTATAGGTCGCCAGGGGCGGCGTGACTTCGGTGAGGACGTTGATGTCATCCACGCCCAGCGCCAGCGGCAAGTCCCTGTTGGTGCAGGTCAGGTCGATGGATGCAGTTTCAAGCTCGCCTATGTAGCTGTTGGCATCGGCGCGCACGAAGGCGATGCGGTGGGTCACGCCATCGCCGCGCAGGGACGCTTCAAGTTGGCAGCGGTAGTACAGCGCCGTGCGGCCTTGGACATGCTCGATTTCGTGGGCGAACGATTCGAAAGGGCGAAAAGTCCGCAGGTGCTCACCGGTACTTCCGTCAGTGGTTGTTCGGGTGCTGATGACTTCATCGACACTGAAGATTTCGTAAGCGGACTGCGCCTCGCTTCTGGGCTTCAGCTCGACCTGGGCAGCCTCGCTGGCCAGGTCGATGGGCTCGGCACTGTGCTTGAACAGGTTGACAGCCGGGGTGCAGAACAGGCTGAAATCTTCTGTGCCAACGCGAAGGGTGTCTGGCAGTTGACGCGTGAAATGGAACTCGATGCCCACCTGTGGGCAGGCTTGTGCCGGCCACAGCTTTTCCAGGCCGGTAATGCTGAAGAAGTGGAAGCGCTTCGGGAACACGAAGTATTCCTGCAGAATACGGTAGCCATCGAACACGTTCTGCGGGTAGGGCAGCAAGGCCTCCTCAGGGCTGAAACCTGGGAACCCGATGCTGTTGGCCGGTAGCCGGCGCACCTCGCCGTTCATGATCACGCTGACGTGTTTGAGGTATTGAGAAATCCATAGATAAAGCGTCAGAGCGGTGCGGTTGTCGCCGCTGAGGTGGAAATCCAGACGGGCGCAGCCCAACGTATTCAGGGGCCGTTCGACCAAGGTTTGCAGGCCGATGCGAACCACAGAGCTGTCGAGTGTCTGGGTTGCGCTGACGGCGCTGATTTCAAACGGATGAAGGCTCACTCCCGTGCAGGTACGAAACTCGCAGGGCACGGCGTCCACGGGTTTCGAGAACAACCTTGCACCTTTGGGAATGTGCTGTGACTGGCTGAGCGATTGTTTGCGTGGCGAGAATCGGATAATCGTGGCGCTGGGCAATGGGCGCAGGTAGTTGGGCCACAGTATCTGCAGCATGGGGTGGGTGAGTTCTGGCAGGTCATCTTCCAGCTTCAGCCGAAGCTTGGCCGTTAGAAACGCAAAGGCTTCCATCAACCGCTCGACATCGGGGTCGCTGCCCGCCTTGCCTAGCAGCCGGGCAAGCTGGGGGTTGTCCTTGGCGAAGTCGTTTCCCAACTCGTGCAGGTAACGCAGTTCTTCGCTGAATCTGTCCTTCAGTGACATGGGTCACCTCACTCGGGTGTAGCGGTTGTGTCCGTTTACCAGCAGCTCAAGCTGCAACTGCTCTGCCTGGTTGTTGACCTGCACCTGGCAGTCGAGCCTGAAATGCAGTTCCAACGGGGCGTGACAATCCGGTACCGCTTTGAGCGCGCGCACGTGGATGCGCGGTTCAAAGCGCTGGAGGGTACGGCGGATATCGGCGCTCACTTGCTGCAGCAGGTCGCCGCTGCTGACGTCATGCCCGTTGAAGTCGCGCAGGCCCAGCTCGGGGCTGCTCTGGGAGCAACCTTGGCGAGCGTTCAGCAACGTTTCGAGGTGGCACTTGATGGCCGCGAACTTGTGCGAAGCGCTTTCCTGGCGAGACGCCTCCCGGATGGCGGACGGGTCCGCCATCAAGCGATCGAAGAAACCACTCATTGCGTGTCGAGCCGGCCTACCAGGGAAATTTCGAAGTTCGCGCCCATGTACTTGAAGTGCGGGCGCACGGCGAGCGAGACCTGGTACCAGCCCGGATCACCCGCCACGTCCGAGACCTCGACCCTGGCAGCACGCAGCGGCCGACGGCTGCGCACATCGGCCGAAGGGTTTTCCTGGTCGGCGACGTATTGCTTGATCTATTTGTTGAGTTCGGACTCAAGGTCCCGTCGCTCCTTCCAGCTGCCGATCTGCTCGCGCTGCAGCACCTTGATGTAGTGGGCCAGGCGATTGACGATGAACAGGTAGGGCAGTTGGGTGCCGAGCTTGTAGTTGGTCTGTGCCTGCAGGCCTTCGGGTGTCTTGGGGAAGTTTTTCGGCTTCTGCACCGAGTTGGCTGAGAAGAACGCGGCGTTGTCGCTGTCCTTGCGCATGGTCAGGGCGATAAAGCCCTCTTCGGCCAGCTCGAACTCCTTGCGGTCGGAAATCAGTACCTCGGTAGGGATCTTGGCCTGCAGCTGGCCCAGCGATTCGTACAGATGCACCGGCAGGCCTTCGACGGCACCTCCCGATTGCGGGCCGATGATGTTGGGGCACCAGCGGTAGCGGGCAAAGCTGTCGTTAATGCAGCTGGCCAACAGGAAGGCTGAGCTGCCCCACAGGTAATTGTCGTGCCGACCGTTGATGTTCTCATCGTAATTGAAGCTGCTGATCGGCTGGTCCTGGTGATGGTAGGCGGAGCGCAGCATGAAGCGCGGCCCGGTCAGCGCGATGTGGCGGGCATCTTCGCTCTCGCGGAACGCGCGCCACTTGGCATGCCGTGGGCCGGCGAAGATGTCTTTGATTTCTTTCAGGTTGGGTAGCGCTTCGAAGCTGCTCAGGTTGAAAAACTCTGGGGAGGGTGCCGCAATGAAGGGCGCATGCGACATGGCACCGACTGACGCTATGTAGCTCAACAGTTTGATATCAGGCGAAGAGGGGCCGAAGTTGTAGTTGCCAACCATTGCCGCGACCGGCTCGCCACCGAACTGGCCGTAGCCGGCGGTATAGACGTGTTTATAAATACCACTGCAGGTAATGTCGGCGGCGTTCTCGAAGTCATCGAGCAGGTCTTCCTTGCTGACGTGCAAGACTTCGAGCTTGATGTTCTCGCGAAAGTCCGTACGGTCGACCAGAAGTTTGAGGCTTCGCCACGCGGATTCAAGTTGCTGGAACGCGGGTTCATGCAGAATGGCATCCATCTGCTTGCTGAGGACCCGATCCAGCTCGGCAATCATCTGGTCGACGCGGTGTTTGTTGATCAATTGATCTGGGTCATTGTTTTTTAGAATTTCGGCAATGAAGGCGGATACACCCTGCCTGGCCACTTGGTAACCCTCTTGTGTGGGAACCAACTTGGTCTCTGCCATGATCTGGTCGAGCAAGGTGGCATTGCTCAGTGTTTCGGCCTGTGTTTCAACAGTGACAGTTGTGCTTGGCTTTGGCATGGGGACGCTCCGTTGTCTCAGTCTGCTTTTGGCGCTTCAAGCACCAGGTCGAGTTCTTGCGCGAGTTGCTTGCGGGCATGCGCGTCGTTCAGAAGCTGCTGCAGCTGTTTGCGGAAGGTGGGCACGTTGCCCAGCGGGCCTTTCAGGGCAACCAGCGCTTCACGCAACTGCAGCAGCTTGTTCAGCTCGGGCACCTGGCGTGCGATGCGATCTGGGCCGAAGTCCTGGATGGACTTGAATTGCAGGTTGACTGCCAGCTCTGCATTCGGAGTTGCGTCAAGCGCGGAGGGCACCGACATGGCCAGGCTCACATCGGCGTCATTCAACACGTTGTTGAAGGTGTGTTTATCGATGCGCATGACCTGGCGGTCTTCGAGGGAGCGGCTGTCATCGAGGCCGAAGTCGCCCAGCACCATCATCTTGTGCGGCAGCTCTACCTCGGCCTGCTCGTCACCGGTGGCGGGCACATATTTGATGTTGATGCGTTCTTTGGGTGCAACGGAATCGGAGCGTTTAGTCATGGTTATATATCTTTTTTAGTGTGGGTTTTATATGTAGGACGCTTCCTACAAGTAAGCTTGCGCGTTAAACGTTTAATAAGCATGATTCTTGGGATTTGAGTTATTCGTTGCGTAAAAACCATGCGCTGGATAATCGTTGAGCGTCGAGTTCAAATATGTAACAAAATAAATTATTGAATAGAATTGAGTTTATGTACTAGCCTCTTTTCCGCTGTTGCGAGGGCTGGGTTAACGCAGGGGCATGTGTACGATTGAGTGGGAGAGTTAAGGTGAGATGATTATTCGTTATACAGGTGGCGTGGGACTTTCATTACTTTTCTTGTTAATGCCTGCCTTGACCCGTGCATCGCCGGACTGCCCACGGATCGTGTCCAATATCGAGCGCCTGGCGTGTTTCGATCAGGCGGCGGGTACGCCGGGATTCACGCCGCAGCGACAGTGGTCAGCGCAGGAGCTGGAGGCACCCACGGTGCGTCGCGTATTGATCCATGAGACGGGGCGGGCGCCCGAGGACTTGAGGTTTCGCCTCCGCTCTGAAGAAGGCGGGCTCCTGATCTCTGCACCTGCGATTGCTTCAGTTGCACCGCACCCCTACCTGATCATCAGCTGCGTGCAGAACATCTCGAGGTTGCAACTGGTCACCGCCCAACCCGTCGATGCCAGCCGAGTGCAGGTGCGGTTGAGAGGGGAGCGGGGCGCTACTGTACCCACACCGTGGCAAGTGATGGAAAACGGCCAAGTGCTCGACGCCGGCAGAGGCCTGCCGGGTATCGAGCAGATCAAGCAATTGATCGGGGCCCATCGCATTCACGTAGAGAGCGACAACCCTGCCGTTGATGGACTCGTTTTTGACGCTCAGGGGCTGGACCCGCTTATCGACGAGGCTCGCAAGACATGTCGCTGGTAGCTGATGTCGAGGCGCAAGAAATCACACGGTTGCTCGCACCCATCGATGCCCAGGTGCCGGCGGGGCTGTTCGATGGGGAAGACGAAACCTACCAGGCCATTGACCAGGAGATGGTCAAGCTGGGTGGGCTGCAGGAAGCGTCTATCGACTGGGACTACATCGAGGAGGCCTCTGCTCAGTACCTGGAGCGACAGTGCAAGCATCTGCGGATCGTCGCGCACTTGAGCGTTGCGTGGCTGCGCAGTGGCTGTTGGGAGCGCTGGGGGTTCACCTTGGCGTTGCTGGGCGGAATGATCGACAACTATTGGGAAACCGCTCATCCAACGCCTGGCCCGAAAGGCTTCCTGACCAAGCGCAAGATCGTTGGCCTGTTGTTCAATCGCTTGATCGATGCGCTGCCGCGCCTTGATCGTTTCACGTACACCCCGGCTCACGCCGCAGCGGCGAAGGGTGCATTGGCCCGTTTGCTACGTCAGCAGGAAGCCGCCCAGCTTGCCCCGGCTGTTCTGGTTGAGCTGGAGCGCCTGTTGCACAAACACACGGCGCTTGCCAACGGTATTGGCGAGCGCGATGCGCCCAAGGCTCCGGTGGAGAGCCCGCAACCTGCGCCGCTGGCGGATGTCATCGCCACGCCGAAACCCTGCTTGTCGGGCGGTAACGAGCGCGAGACGCGCCGAGCCATCTTGAGCATGGCCGAGCTGATCAATCAGCAGGACCCTTACGACCCGACCGGCTATCAACTGCGGCGCTTCGGTCTGTGGGCCCACATTCAGGCCGCACCGCAAACCCGGCAGTGCAACCGTACAGAGTTGATGGCAGTGCCGCGGGATATTGCCAGCGACTATGAGGAGGCCATCGCCGGCACTGTAATCGACGCAGCGTTGCTCCAGCGGGTCGAAAAAAGTGTGTCGGCTTCGCCCTTCTGGATTCGCGGCAGCTTTCTTGCCGCAACCGCCGCGTCGCGGCTGGCGATGGGCGAAGTGGCTGAGGCCATCCGTGCGGCGACCGCTCGTTTCGTGCTGCGCATGCCAGCGCTGCAGCAGCTGTGCTTCAGCGACGGTCGGGTGTTTGTCGACGACCAATGCCTGGCCTGGCTCAAAGGGGCAGACGGGCAATCCGAGCAAGCCGAAGCTTCCCAAGAGTTCACCAGCCTTCGCGAAGAACTGGTCAGCCAGCTGGAAAGCGGCGGCGTAGAACCGGTGTTGCTAAGGCTGCAGGGGATGCAGGCAGATTTTCGAGCCCCTCGCGAGCGCTGCCATACCACCCTCATCGCAGCGGACCTGTTGGCCGCACGAGGCGTGTCCTGGTTAGCCCAGGACCTGTGCGCCGGGGTAGCGCGCACGATGCAGCAAACCACCGCCAGCGACTGGGAGCCCGAGGTATTCCAGCGGCTTCAACAATACGCGTCCTCCCACGTGCTGGCCGATCGGAACAAGGAGCAGGAGCCTCGATGAATCAACTCTGGAAGTACCTCAAACGTTGGGGCTGGCCGCTGATGACCCGTATCGGTCTGGCAATGCCGCTGCTACTTGGGCTTGGCGCTGTGCTGATGCTGGTCGCCATCTGGTGGCTCGGCCCGCAATGGACGTGGCGCGATCAGCAGCCGTTGGCCAGTGTGGCGCATCGTAGTATGGCCAGCCTGGTGTTCGTGTTGGTGGCGCTGTTGAGCTGGCTGGTTGTCTTGAGAACGCGCTTTCGTCGCTTGCAAGCAGAACGTCAGCAGGCGATGGCTGCCGAGGTGGATCCGACGCAACCGTTCGTTCATGCACAAGAGAAGGCGTTGAGCCAAGGGCTCGCACGCTACCTGGACAATGCCGGTGGGCGTCGCGCGCTGTACCGATTGCCGTGGTACCTCGTGCTGGGCGCCAGGCAGGCCGGCAAGAGCAGCTTTATTGACTGCACCGATCAAAGTTTCTCGTTGACCCGCATCGACAAGGCGCAGGCACGGGGCCGGCCAGCGCAGGCGCTCGCCTACCCCGTGGGGTGGTGGATCAGCAATGATGCGGTGATCATCGACCCGCCCGGTGCCTTTATCAGCCAGAACGGCCCCGCAGATTCGCTGGGCAGTGACTCCACTGACGTTGAGTCTTCGGTACCGTCTGGAACCCAAGCCAAACTGTGGCAGCATCTGTTGGATTGGCTGCAGCGCAATCGAAGCCAGAGAGCCCTCAACGGCCTGGTGCTGGTTGTCGACCTGCCTGCGCTACTGCACGGTACCGTCGAGCAACGCACGGCCCTTGCCCACCTGCTGCGCACACGTCTTTACGAGGTGAGCAGCCAGTTGGGCTCGCGCTTGCCGCTGTATGTCGTGTTGAGCAAGTTCGATCTGCTGGACGGCTTCGACCAATTCTACAGCAAGCTTTCGGCCGCCAAGCGCAATAGCCTGTTTGGATTCACGTTCAAGCTGGATGCTGTCGACACCTTCGACGCTTGGCTGGGCGAGTATGGCGAACACTACGATCGGTTGCTGGAGCAGCTGTTCGAGCAGGTGATCGATCGTCTGGACGTGCAGGGTAGCCCTGCGTTGCGTTCACGTCTCTACTCACTGCATAGGCAGTTGCTCGGGTTGCGTCCAATGCTGTTGAGTTTTCTGCGCGAGACCTTGGCAAGTGACCGTTTCACCACCCCGGCGCTGGTGCGCGGTGTGTATTGGTCGTCAGTCGTACAGCACGGTGACGTGCGCAACGCCTTTGTCCGTGAGGCGGCGCAGCCTTACAAGACCAGCCTCCCGTTGCTTGAGGGCAAGCCGCAGGCCAAGGCGTTGGCCTACTTCATTCAACAGGCCTTTGGGCGGGTCATCTACAAAGAGGCCGGCCTTGCCGGCGATAACGTCAGGGTGGCTCGGCGCAAGCGCCAACTGCTGTGGGTGGGTTCTTCTGTAGGCGTTCTGGCCTTCTGCGTCGCCATCGCCAGCTGGCATCGTTACTTCGACATCAATGGCGTCAAGGCCGCCAGCGTGCTGGCCAAGAGCCGGGAGTACAGCCATCACGAAGTGGATCAGCGTCTGGACCCGACCGGGCGCAACTTGCTGGAGCCGCTGGACCAGATCCGCGATGCGGTAGCAGTGTTTGGCGACTACCGCGCTGCGTGGCCGGGTGTTGCTGATCTGGGGCTGTACCAGGGCCGTACCATCGGGCCGACCGTGGATGAGGCGTACCTCAGCTTGTTGTCCAGGCGCTTCTTGCCTGCGTTGGCCAGCGGCGTGATCGAGGCCATGGATGCGGCGCCCCCCGGCAGCGAGCAGCAAATGGCCGCGCTCCGGGTTTACCGGATGCTTGAGGATCGCCGGAACCGTCGAGCGGAATGGGTCGAGGACTGGATGGCGCGACAGTGGCAACAGGCGTTCCCCGGCCAGGGGCAGCTGCAACGAGACCTCATGCGGCACCTGAAGTATGCGCTGACCTACGCGGATACCGACCTGCCGCAGTATCGCCAGCGTGTCAGCCACGTGCAGCAGACATTGCGTAAGGTGCCGTTGCCACAACGCGTGTATGCGGGCCTGAAGCAGCAGGCCCAGGAGCAGTTGCATACCGGTCTGGACCTGCGTCATCAGGTGGGGCCTGCGTTCGATGTCGTTTACCAGCTGTCTTCCGGCTCGAGCCAGGGCGACAATGGTGTTTTGCTGGCGCCAATGCTCACTGCCAAAGGCTTCAAGGAGTACTTTGAACCGCGTAGTCAGCGCTTTACGGAAATGGCCATGATCGACCAGTGGGCACTGGGGGAACGTGCTCAACTGGATTACTCCGATGCCGACCAGGCTGCGCTGAACGAGCGCCTGCGCAACCTGTACAGCGCCGACTACATCGACAGCTGGCGCCGCGCCTTGAACGCATTCTCCGTGGCGGATTTTCGAGACCTGGATCATGGCGTCACGATCCTTGAACAGTTGGCCGGGCCAGCGGCGCCGTTGCACCGATTGCTGGAGACGGTTCGCGACAACAGTTCGCTGTTATCACCGGTTAATGTTGGCGTGGCGGATGAGGCCCCTTCGCCCGTTTCGATCAACAGCAAGCCTGAGCAACAACAGGCGCTGGTCATTCAGCGGGCGTTTGCAGGCTTGAGCGCCATGTTGCACGCTGCAGGCGAAAAACCGAGCTACTACGATGAAACCCACGCAGCCATAGTCGCCGTCCACGACTATGCCAAGGCGGTACAGGGTAGCCCAGACCGAGGCAAGGCTGCGCTGCACGCAGTGCATCAACGCTTTTCAATGACCGGGCACGACCCCATCGGCACCTTGCAACGCGTTGCCACTGGCTTGCCGGAGCCAATCAATCACCACGTTAGAAAGGTGGCACATCAAACGGCACAGGTGCTGAACGTTGAAGCGCTGCGCGAGTTGGAGCGGCGATGGGATGCTGAAGTCTACAGCTTCTTCCAGCAGCGCCTGGCAGAGCGCTACCCTTTCGTAGTCAGGGCACCCGACGCTTCGCTGGAAGACTTTGAAGCGTTCTTCGGGCCGAATGGGCGACTGCAGCAGTTCCAGGATCAATATCTGAAGCTTTTCCTCAAGGACAATCTGGAAGCCTTGCAGAATGGTTTGCAGGGGCGATCCCTGATCCGTACCGATGTGATCGAGCAGCTGGAACGGGCCGATCGCATCCGCGAAACGTTCTTTGATCAGCGCGGTAACCTCAGCGTGCAGTTCAGTATCGAGCCGTTGGGGCTTAGTGCAAATCAACGCACCAGCCTGCTGGATCTGGATGGCCAGCTGATTTCCTACACCCACGGCCCAAGCCAGATCACCGGTATTGTCTGGCCCAATACCTTGGGGCAACACGTGCGCAGCAACCTGACCCTGCTCAGGCAGAACGGCAATAGCAGCAGCCTGGAGTATCGAGGGCCTTGGTCGATGTTTCGCCTGCTGAGCCGCGGTGCGCTCAATGGGCGTACGGCAACCAGCGTGGACCTGAGCTTCAAAACAGGTGATGGTGTGATGCGCTACCGGCTGAACGCGGAAAAGGCCTTCAATCCTATTACTCAACAACCGTTCAAAGGTTTTCGGTTGCCCCGAGGGTTGTTGCAACAGCCAGTCAGGGTGGCGTTGGCCGAACAGGCGGATGTGCCTGTCATGTAGGCAGGAGGCGGTGCAAAACGAAGAGCGAGCCCAGGCACGGCATGTCTGTACCCAAGCTATCGAGCAACTGAAGTCGGGCATGCGCACGGTGCATGCTCAGCGGCAGGGACGTACAGGCATGCTGAAGCGCTGATCAAGCCCAGAACCCAACCAGCACCAACGCCGCCACGCCCAGCCCGACCGCAACCGAGCAGCCGCCCAGCGACAGCGCCGCCCGGCCTTGCCGATACCAGCCGTCATGGCCCAATTGCCGTGCCGGCGCCAGCAGGCTGCGCCACCGCAGTTCCGTATCGTGAAACGCCTGCAAGTTCGCCGTATCGGCATCCAGCCAGCGGCGGAAGTCGATACGCTCGCACGCCGTCACCTGCGGGCTCTGCAAGCGCACATACCATTGCCCGGCCACGCTCGTCAGCACATCCCGGCGCGAGCGGCCAGCCTGCAGTGCCTGGCCCATGTTGCGCTCGATACTCGCCAGTGGCAGGTCAAGGCGCACAGCGATGCTGGCGAAGTCCAGCTGATCGAGGCGGTTAAGCAGGAATACTTGCTGTACGCGCCGTGGTAGCCGCCTCAGTGCATGCAGCAGGGCATCGTCGGCATCATGCTCGGCAGCAGGAGTGGGGTGCTCAAGGGGCAGCAGCAGACGGGTCATGGACAGCTCCTTGCTCTATAAAGGGGAGGAGGGGGCATCTTCCTTGATGCGGAAACAGCGTAGTCGAAACGATATTGATTCTCAAGTGCTGATTCCGCAAAGTTTTGTAACGAGCGTTCACGCCCTGAAACACCTTTGCTATCATGCGCGCCATCACGATCTTCATTAGCCTGAAGAGCCAAAAAAAAGACCCGGCAAAAAAGCCGGGTCAAAAACCGTGATTAGCCTGATGAGGAGATAATCTGAGAGCGACCTAAGCTTTCAGGTTATCCAGCGGATCTCGCGATCAGCTGAGTGCAATAATAATCGTTATCATTTGGCAGTCAAATGAATTTTCGCTAATCCGGTAAAAAAGTTTTACCGGCGCGCTTCCTTGTCCCGGCAATCGGGGCTTTTGCCGTTACGCGGCCATCACGTACTCTCCCTCCTTTCTTGTCTATAAACCCGGTCACTCGGTGTGTTTGTGCTCCAGCAGTGCGCGAGCCATGTCCATCATGTGCATCAACGCGAACGTCAGTTCGCGCTGGCTGCCGTGCTGGTGGGTGGCGGTTTCCTGGGCGGTGGCCGCAGCGCAGCGCAGCAGGGCGATGGCGTGTTCCTTGGCCTGTTCGCCGGTTACGCCTTCGTGCAGGGTCCAGATCCTGTTGTCCAGGGTGGGCCGCGGTGGGTTGGGGTTGAGGTAATAGTCGAGCGCGCGGCGGGCGGCTTCGCTGTCGAGATCTGTTTCGTCGTTTTTCGGTAGTTTCATCCTGATACCTGCCGGAGCCAGTAGGGAAGGGGTCAGGTCGATGGTAATACCTACAGTATTTTTATTCTTCCCGATAAATAATACTGAATGTTTATTGAGCGCTTGAAGGCAGTCCGTATCGTGCCAGCGATGAATATGGATAAATGGATTGCCCTCGTCCGTGACCGGATGGAGGAGCTAGGGCTCACTCAAGAGCAGCTTGCCGAGCGCGTTGGTGTGTCTCAAGGCAGTGTCGGTCATTGGGTGAACAAGCGGCGTCAGCCGAAAATCGAATCGATGAACCGCACGTTCGTCGAGCTTGGAATGCCTCATTACAACGTCAGCCTGCAGCTGCGTATCCAGGGGCAGGTTGGCGAGGAGCGTAGTGTTTACGAGATAGCAGACGATGATGAACTCGACCTCATGCGGTACATCGTTTGCTTCCGTTACCCGGTGCTGGGTTGGAGTGAGTTAGAGGCTGCGACGGCTGTAGAGCCTGCTGTTTTCGAGCAGACTGACTACCTGGCACAGGGCAAGGCGTTCTGGCTAACCGTGGAAAACGATGCCATGAGCGCTGTCAGTGGCCGCAGTGTGCCGCAGGGCATGCGAATGCTGGTGGACCCAGGTGTAGAGGCTGAGGCGGGGCGTTTGGTTATCGCTCGTCAGCCGGGCAAGCCGGCGATTTTCCGCGAGCTGGCCGAGGAAGGTGGGCAGCGTTATCTGAAGGCATTGAACAGTAACTACCCGGCGCTGTTGTGCGAAGAGGGTTGCGAATTTCTTGGGGTGGTCGTGCGGGTGCATGGGGCTTTTTGAAAGGGTTTGAGTAGTGGCGGCAACGGTGAACGGCGGGTGGAAGTTGGCCAGCAGGGCCGGCCCTTTCGCGGGTAAACCCGCTCCTACACGCGGCCTGCGCCTAATCACCAACATGTGTCCACCCCCGATCGGATGTAGGAGCGGGTTTACCCGCGAATACGGTAGCGGCGGCAACGGTGAGCGACGGGTAGAGATTGGCCAGCAGGCCCGGCCCTTTCGCGGGTAAACCCGCTCCTACGGGCTGTTGCAGGGGCGGCCTTGTGTTGCGTTAGGGCCGCAAAGCGGCCCTCCGGCACCGTTATTCCACCAGTTCGACCAGCACAGTCCCTTCGCTGACCATATCCCCCTCCAGGCAAAACAGCGCCTTCACCGTGCCGGCATGCGGCGCACGAATGCTGTGCTCCATCTTCATGGCCTCCAGTACCAACAGCGCAGTACCGGCTTCCACCACCTGGCCAGGTTCGACCAGCACCCGCACGATACTGCCGTTCATGGGCGCACCCAGCCCACCCTGATGGCTGTGGCTGGCTTCGGCCTCGGCAATCGGGTCGAAAGCTTCGATGGCATGCATTTCGCCCTCCCAGTGCAGGTACAGCGTGCCACCGCGACGGATTGCCAGATGCTGGCGACGCACGCCGTTCTGGTCATGCACCAACTGCTCACCTTGCAGCTGCCAGGTAGAAGCAGCGCTGCGTTCCAGGGCCACTGCCTGATCTTGCCCAGCGCTCACCAGATGCAAGCTGCTGCGTGCCGGTAGGCCCAAGCGCAGGCCATTACTCCCGCTCCACGGCGAATGGCGATCGTCTTCGCGCTGATGCCCCGCCTGGCCCTGCAGCCAGGCTTCGGCTGCCGCCTCCCAAAAGGCAGCCGGCAGCGCACGTGGCGCCGGCAGCAGCACATCCTGGTGGCGGGGAATGAAGCCAGTATCCAACTCCGCTGCAGCAAATGCCGGGTGGGCGAGAATGCGCCGCAGGAAGGCAATGTTGGTTTTCAGCCCGCCAATGGCGAACTCATCGAGCATGGCCAGCAAGCGCAAACGCGCCTGCTCGCGGTCTTCGCCCCAGGCGATCAGCTTGCCCAGCATCGGGTCGTAGAACGGCGACACCACATCGCCTTCGCTGACCCCACTGTCCACCCGCCGGCCTTCGCCAGGTGCCGATTCACGGTACAGCGCTAATTTGCCGGTCGCGGGTAAAAAATCGTTGGCCGGGTCTTCGGCATACAGGCGTACTTCGATGGCATGGCCGATCAGCGGTACCTGTTCCTGTGTGATCGGCAGGGCTTCGCCGCAGGCCACGCGAATTTGCCAGGCAACAAGGTCCAGGCCGGTTATGGCCTCGGTGACCGGGTGTTCCACTTGCAGGCGAGTGTTCATCTCCATGAAGAAGAATTCGCCGCGGGCATCAAGCAGAAACTCCACCGTGCCGGCACCCACGTAACCGATAGCCTGGGCGGCACGCACCGCCGCTTCGCCCATGGCCCGGCGCAGTTCGGGCGACAGGCCGGGGGCAGGGGCCTCTTCCACCACCTTCTGATGGCGGCGCTGAATGGAACAGTCGCGTTCGTTGAGGTACAGGCAGTTGCCGTGCTGATCGGCGAACACCTGAATCTCCACGTGGCGTGGCTTGAGCACGTACTTTTCCACCAGCATGCGCGCATCGCCGAACGACGACTGTGCCTCACGCTGGGCCGAGGCCAGGGCGTCGGCCAGTTGGCTTTCTTCCTCGACCACTTTCATGCCCTTGCCACCGCCTCCCGCGCTGGCCTTGAGCAGCACCGGGTAGCCGATGCGTTCGGCCGCAGCGCGGAAGGTGTCCAGGTCCTGGGCCTCGCCGTGGTAGCCCGGCACCAACGGCACGCCGGCCGCTTCCATCAGCGCCTTGGCTGCCGATTTGCTGCCCATGGCGTCGATGGCGCTGGCCGGTGGGCCGAGGAAGATCAGCCCGGCCTGCTCGATGGCGCGGGCGAAACCTGCGTTCTCAGACAGAAAGCCATAACCTGGGTGAATGGCCTGGGCGCCGCTGGCCTTGGCTGCGGCCAGCAGCTTGTCGACCAGCAGGTAGCTTTCGGCAGCCTTGGTGCCGCCCAGGTCGACGCGGATGTCGGCTTCGCGGCTGTGACGGGCGTCACGGTCGGTGGCGCTGTGCACGGCGACAGTGGTCAGGCCCATGGCCTTGGCGGTGCGCATCACCCGGCAGGCGATTTCGCCGCGGTTGGCGACCAGCAGGGTGGTCAAAGCGGGGCGGCTCATGGGCGCGGCTCCTTCTTGTCAACGGTTTGCCAGGCAGGGCGGCGTTTTTCCAGGAAAGCGCGCAGGCCCTCCTGGCCTTCGGCGCTGACGCGGATACGGGCGATGGTGTTTTCGCAGTAACGGCGCAGGGCCGGGCTGAGTTCGCCGTCGTCCACTTCGCGCAGCAAGTCCTTGGTGGCGCGCAATGCTTGCGGGCTGTTCTGCAGCAGGTTGCTTACCCAGGCTTCGACGTGGTCGTCCAGTTCGCTGGCCGGGTACACCTCGGCCAGCAGGCCCAGCTCGCGTGCGCGCACGCCAGTGAAACGCTCGGCGGTGAGGGCGTAGCGGCGCGCGGCGCGTTCGCCAATGGCCTTGACCACGAACGGGCTGATGACCGCCGGGGCCAGGCCGATGCGTACTTCCGACAGGCACAGTTGGGCGTCTTCGGCGCCGATGGCCATGTCGCAGCAGCTGATCAGGCCCAGCGCGCCGCCAAAGGCTGCACCTTGCACCACGGCCAGGGTCGGGGCCTTGAGGCGATGCAGGGCGTACATCAGCTCGCCCAGTTCGTGGGCATCATCCAGGTTGGTGTTGAAGTCCAGTTGCGCCGACTGCTGCATCCAGGCCAGGTCGGCACCGGCGCTGAAGTGCCGGCCACGGCCGCGCAGCAGCACAAAGCGCAGGCTGGCGTCTTCGGCCAACTGGTCGATGGCCACGATCAGCTCGCGGATCATCTGCGCATTGAAGGCGTTGTTCTTGTCCTCACGGCTTAACCACAGGGTGGCGAAGCCGCGCGGGTCGCGGATCACTTCGAGGGTGCTGAAATCGCTCATGGGTCACATCCGGAAAATGCCGAAGCGGCTCTGTTCGATCGGCGCGTTCAGCGCGGCAGACAACGCCAGCCCGAGGACGTCGCGGGTCTGTGCCGGGTCGATGACGCCGTCGTCCCACAGGCGGGCGCTGGAATAATAGGGGTGGCCCTGACGCTCGTACTGGTCGAGGATCGGTTGCTTGAGCCTGGCTTCGTCTTCGGCACTGAATGGCTGGCCGCTGCGTTCGCTCTGCTCGCGCTTGACCTGGGCCAGCACGCCGGCGGCCTGTTCGGCGCCCATCACGCCAATCCGCGCGTTGGGCCACATCCACAGGAAGCGCGGGTCGTAGGCGCGGCCGCACATGCCGTAGTTGCCGGCGCCAAAGCTGCCGCCGATGATCACCGTGAACTTCGGCACCTGGGCGCAGGCAACGGCGGTGACCAGCTTGGCACCGTGCTTGGCGATGCCGCCTTCTTCGTATTTCTTGCCGACCATGAAACCGGTGATGTTCTGCAGGAACAGCAAAGGGATGCCGCGCTGGCAGGCCAGTTCGATGAAGTGCGCGCCTTTTTGCGCGGCTTCGGCGAACAGGATGCCGTTGTTGGCCAGGATCGCCACCGGGTAGCCGTGCAGGTGGGCGAAGCCGCACACCAGGGTGGTGCCGAACAGCGCCTTGAATTCATCGAACACCGAGCCATCGACCAGGCGGGCGATCACCTCGCGCACGTCGAACGGTTGCTTGGCATCGGCCGGAACCACGCCGTACAGCTCATCGGCCGCATAAAGCGGTGCCACTGGTGCCAACCGCTGCAGCTTGCCGAGCTTGTGCCAGTTGAGGTTGGCCACACTGCGTCGCGCGATGGCCAGGGCGTGTTCGTCGTTGTCGGCATAATGGTCGGCGACGCCGCTGGTGCGGCAATGCACATCGGCGCCGCCGAGGTCTTCGGCGCTCACCACTTCGCCGGTGGCGGCTTTCACCAGCGGCGGGCCGGCGAGGAAGATGGTCGCCTGCTGGCGCACCATGATCGCTTCGTCGGCCATGGCCGGCACGTACGCGCCGCCAGCGGTGCACGAGCCCATCACCACGGCGATCTGCGGGATGCCTTGCGCGCTCATGTTGGCCTGGTTGAAGAAAATGCGCCCGAAATGCTCGCGGTCGGGGAACACTTCGTCCTGGCGGGGCAAGTTGGCGCCGCCGGAGTCCACCAGATAGATGCACGGCAGGCGGTTCTGCAGGGCGATGGTTTGTGCACGCAGGTGCTTCTTCACCGTCAGCGGGTAGTACGAACCGCCTTTTACCGTGGCGTCGTTGGCCACGATCATGCATTCCACGCCTTCCACGCGGCCGATGCCGGCAATCACGCCCGCCGCTGGCACGTCTTCGCCGTACACCTCATGGGCGGCCAGCTGGCCGATCTCGAGGAACGGCGAGCCCGGGTCCAGCAGGCGGTCGATACGCTCGCGCGGCAGCAGTTTGCCACGCGAGGTATGCCGTTCCTGGGCCTTGGGCCCGCCGCCCTGGGCAACCTGGGCGAGCAGGCCGCGCAGGGCCTGGACCTGTTCGAGCATGGCCGCGCTGTTGACGGCAAATTCTGCCGAACGCGGGTTGATCTGGGTGTGCAAGGTAGCCATGTGCGCCCGTCCCTTATGTTCAGCGGGTTTCGTTGAACAGTTCGCGGCCGATCAGCATCCGGCGGATTTCACTGGTGCCGGCACCGATTTCGTACAGCTTGGCGTCGCGCAACAGGCGGCCAGCCGGGAATTCGTTGATATAGCCGTTGCCGCCAAGAATCTGGATCGCCTCCAGGGCCATTTGCGTGGCACGCTCGGCGGTGTACAGGATCACGCCGGCAGCGTCCTTGCGGGTGGTTTCGCCACGGTCGCACGCCTGAGCCACGGCATACAGGTAGGCGCGGCTGGCATTGAGCTGGGTGTACATGTCGGCAATCTTGCCCTGGATCAGCTGGAACTCGCCGATGCTCTGGCCGAATTGCTTGCGGTCGTGGATATACGGCACCACCAGGTCCATGCAGCTTTGCATGATGCCGGTCGGGCCGCCGGACAGCACCACACGTTCGTAGTCCAGGCCGCTCATAAGGACGCGCACGCCGCCGTTGAGCTGGCCCAGAATGTTCTCTGCCGGCACTTCCACGCCATCGAAGAACAACTCGCAGGTGTTGGACCCGCGCATGCCCAGCTTGTCGAACTTGTTGCTGCGGCTGAAGCCTTTCCAGTCGCGCTCGACGATGAACGCGGTGATGCCGTGCGCACCCTTGTCCAGGTCGGTCTTGGCGTAAATCACGTAGGTGTTGGCGTCGGGACCGTTGGTGATCCAGGTCTTGCTGCCGTTGAGCACGTAGTGATCGCCGCGTTTTTCTGCGCGCAGCTTCATCGACACCACGTCGGAACCGGCATTGGGCTCGCTCATGGCCAAGGCGCCGATGTGCTCGCCGCTGATCAGCTTGGGCAGGTACTTGAGCTTCTGCTCGTGGGTGCCGTTGCGGTTGATCTGGTTGACGCACAGGTTGGAATGGGCGCCGTAGGACAGCGCCACCGAGGCGGAGCCACGGCTGATCTCTTCCATCGACACCACATGGGCCAGGTAGCCCAGGCCAGCGCCGCCGTACTCTTCCGGTACGGTGATGCCCAGCAGGCCCATGTCACCGAACTTGCGCCACATGTCGGCGGGGAACAGGTTGTCGTGGTCGATCTGCGCGGCCCTTGGGGCCAGTTCAGCGGCGACGAAGGTGCGCACCTGGTCGCGGAGCATGTCGATGGTCTCGCCCAGGGCGAAGTTCAGGGAGGGGTAATGCATGCTGGGGCACCTTCTTGTTCTTGAAATTGGGTTACACCATAGCTTGGGATCCGGCCCCGCCCCCTGTGGGAGCGGGCATGCCCGCGAATACGTCAGCAGGGTCACCGTCATTACCTGATTGGTCGCATTCGCGGGCAAGCCCGCTCCCACAGAGGGCGGCGTGGCGCCTCAAGTGGGTGTCGTTCATCACCTTTACGTTAACGTAAACCTGCATGAGGGTCACTGTCAATCCACTCGTCACCTTTACGTAAACGTAAATCTGCGCCAGAGTATTCCCGCTTGCTTCAGCCGTGCCCAAAACAACCACAAGAAGGGACACCCATGAGTCAACCGAGCTATACCCGCGGTCGCCAGGACCGACCCTTGCTGACCCAGACCATCGGCCAGGCCTTCGATGCCACCGTGGCCCGCTGTTGCGACAGCGAGGCCCTGGTGTCCCGCCACCAGGGCCTGCGTTACAGCTGGCGGCAGTTGGCCGAACAGGTCGAAATATACGCCCGCGCCCTGATCGCACTGGGCGTGAACACCGGCGACCGTGTTGGCATCTGGTCGCCCAACTGCGCCCAGTGGTGCATCTTGCAGCTGGCCAGTGCCAAGGTCGGTGCCATTCTGGTCAACATCAACCCGGCCTACCGTGTGGGCGAACTGGAATACGTGTTGCGCCAGTCCGGCTGCCGCTGGCTGGTCTGCGCTGAAGCCTTCAAGACGTCTGATTACCACACCATGGTGCAGGAGCTGGTGCCTGAACTGGCCAGTGCCGCGCCTGGTGAGCTGGCCAGTGAATGCCTGCCCGAGTTGCGTGGCGTCATCAGCCTGGCCGCCAACCCGCCTGCCGGCTTCCTGCCCTGGCACGCATTTGCCGAGCGGGCAGGGCAGACGTCTGTCGAGGCCTGCACAGCCCGTCAGCAAAGCCTGCAATTCGACCAGCCGGTAAACATCCAGTACACCTCCGGCACCACCGGTGCACCCAAAGGTGCCACGCTCAGTCACTACAACATCCTCAACAACGGTTTCATGGTGGGTGAAAGCCTTGGCCTGACGGCCCGCGACCGTATGGTGATCCCGGTGCCGCTGTACCATTGCTTCGGCATGGTCATGGCAAACCTCGGCTGCATCACCCACGGCAGCACCATGATCTACCCCAACGATGCTTTCGACGCCGAACTTACCTTGCGCGCCGTGGCCGAGGAGCGCGCCACCATCCTCTACGGCGTACCGACCATGTTCATCGCCATGCTCGACCACCCGTCCCGTGCCCACATGGACCTGTCGACCCTGCGCAGCGGCATCATGGCCGGCGCTACCTGCCCGATCGAGGTGATGCGCCGGGTCATCGACCAGATGCACATGGCAGAAGTGCAGATCGCCTACGGCATGACCGAAACCAGCCCCGTGTCGCTGCAGACCGGCCCGGACGACGATCTGGAGCTGCGCGTGACCACCGTCGGCCGCACCCAGCCGCAGCTGGAGAACAAGCTGGTGGACGCCGATGGCTGCATCGTCCCTCGCGGAGAGATTGGCGAACTGTGCACCCGCGGCTACAGCGTGATGCTTGGCTACTGGGACAACCCCCAGGCCACGGCGGATGCCATCGACCCGGCCGGCTGGATGCATTCGGGTGACCTGGCGGTGATGGACGAGCAGGGCTGTGTGCGCATCGTCGGGCGCAACAAGGACATGATCATTCGCGGCGGCGAGAACATTTACCCGCGTGAGCTGGAGGAGTTTTTCTACACCCACCCGGCGGTGGCCGATGCGCAGGTGATCGGCATTCCGTGCAGCCGCTATGGCGAAGAGATCGTCGCCTGGATCAAGCTGCACCCGGGGCACAGCGCCACGGTCGAGGAGCTGCAGGGCTGGTGCAAGGCACGCATCGCACACTTCAAGGTGCCGCGGTATATACGTTTTGTCGACGAGTACCCGATGACCGTGACCGGCAAGGTGCAGAAGTTCCGCATGCGTGAGATCAGTGTGGCGGAGATTGCGGCTGCATCTGCGGGTTGATGTGCTGGCGCGGCCGGCCTCTTCGCGGGTAAACCCGCTCCTACCAGGGGCAGCGCCGCATTCAAGGCCGGCACGGTCCCTGGTAGGAGCGGGTTTACCCGCGAAGAGGCCGGCCCGATCAATGCAAGATCTTCACCTTGCCAAGCACCCGGTCATCCTCAACCTTTCAATGGAGCAGCGCAGATCAGCTGTTCACGCCGGTGCCGTGGTCTACCCTTAAGCCTTCACCGGTGGCTCCTGGCTCGGCGGGTCGCCCACTGTCGGCGGCACGGTCGGCTTGATCGGCAGCTCGTCCGGGTCTTCTTCCGGTACGGGTGGCGGCAAGCTCGGGTCGTCGATATTGGGATCGGGTGTCTCCGGTGGAATGGGAATGTTCATGGCCTGACCTCGCGTGGGTGGGTGAAGAGGTGCTGTAGGCTCTGACCGCTGGCAGCTGCCGTTCGCTCAATTATTTTGAACCCCCCGCCTGTGCCCGGCTCTGAACCCTTACCGCCACCAGCCTGAGGGAGCAAGGTCGATGTCACGAAACGAGCCCTTTGAAAGCGTGCCCATGGCGAACGATCACCCGGACCAGGCCATTAGCCTGGCCCAGGCGCTGTTGGCGCCACGCATCGTGATCGAAGACACCCAACCCGTGCTCGACGCCGGCAGCTTCGCCGCCAAGGCCGTCAGCGGCCAGCCTGTGGCCGTCAGCACCAAGGCCTACAGCGACGGCCACGACCGCCTGGCGGTGATGCTCAACTGGCGCCAGGCCCACAGCCGGCGCTGGCATTGCGTGCCGATGCAGTCGGCGGGCAACGACCTGTGGCAGGCCGAATTCACCCCCACCGAGCTGGGCCCGCACCGGTTCAGTATCGAGGCCTGGATCGACCCGTTTGCCACCTATTGCCACGATCTGGAGAAGAAGTACCACGCCGGCGTCGAGGTAAAACTGGAACTGGAAGAAGGCCGCTTGATGCTGGGCAAAGGCATCGAGCTGTGCAGCGGCGCCCTGCGCGAGGCGCTCGAGGCTGTGCAGAGCCGCCTGGCCACGCTCAGTACCGATGATCAGGTGGCCGTGTTTCTCGACCCGACCACCGCCCGCCTCATGGGTGAAGCCGAACACCGTAGCTACCTGACCCGCAGTCCTGATTTCCCCCTTGATGTCGACCGCCCGGCCGCATTGTTCGCCAGCTGGTACGAGCTGTTCCCGCGCTCGATTACCGACGACCCGCAGCGTCACGGCACCTTCAACGACGTGCACGAACGGCTGCCGATGATCCGCGACATGGGCTTCGACGTCCTGTACTTCCCGCCCATCCACCCCATCGGCATGCAGCATCGCAAGGGCCGCAACAACGCCCTCAAGGCCGAGCCGGGCGACCCGGGTAGCCCGTATGCCATTGGCAGCCCGGAGGGCGGCCACGAGGCGATTCACCCGCAACTGGGCAGCCGCGATGACTTCCGTCGACTGGTGGCTGCGGCGGCGGAACACGGCCTGGAAATCGCCCTCGATTTCGCCATCCAGTGCTCTCAGGACCACCCCTGGCTCAAGGAGCACCCGGGCTGGTTCAGCTGGCGCCCGGACGGCACCATCCGCTACGCCGAAAACCCGCCGAAAAAGTACCAGGACATCGTCAACGTCGATTTCTATGCGCCAGAGGCCGTGCCTTCGCTGTGGCTCGCCCTGCGCGATGTGGTGGTCGGCTGGGTCGAGGAGGGCGTCAAGACCTTCCGTGTCGACAACCCGCACACCAAGCCGTTGCCGTTCTGGCAATGGCTGATCGCCAATGTGCGCAGCCAGCACCCCGACGTCATCTTCCTCGCCGAAGCCTTTACCAAGCCGGCGATGATGGCGCGCCTGGGCAAGGTCGGCTACGCACAGAGCTATACCTATTTCACCTGGCGCAACCACAAGCAGGAGCTGCGCGAATATTTCGAGCAGCTCAATCAGCCGCCGTGGAGCCAGTGCTACCGGCCCAACTTCTTCGTCAATACACCGGACATCAACCCGTTTTTCCTGCACACCTCAGGCCGCGCAGGTTTCCTGATCCGTGCCGCGCTGGCGACCATGGGCTCAGGCTTGTGGGGCATGTATTCGGGCTTCGAGCTGTGCGAGGGCACGCCGTTGCCGGGCAAGGAGGAGTACCTGGATTCGGAGAAGTACGAAATCCGCCCACGCGATTTCACCCAGCCCGGCAACATCATCGCCGAGATCGCCCAGCTCAACCGTATTCGCCGGCAGAACCGCGCCTTGCAAACCCACCTGGGCGTGGCCTTCTTCAATTGCTGGAACGACAACATCCTGTACTTCGCCAAGCGTACGCCCGAGCGGGACAACTACATCCTGGTGGCCGTCAGCCTCGACCCGCACAACGCCCAGGAGGCGCACTTCGAGTTGCCCCTGTGGGAGTTGGGGCTGGACGACAACGCCGAAACCCAGGGTGAAGACCTGATGAACGGCCACCGCTGGTCGTGGTACGGCAAGACCCAATGGATGCGCATAGAGCCCTGGCACCTGCCGTTCGGCATCTGGCGCATCGAAAAAGCCCGTTAACAAGGTTCAGACTGTGCCCCCCCCCCCCGTAGGAGCGGGTTTATCCGCGAACACCGGCGAAGCCGGTGCCATGCACCTCGGCACCGCGGTGTCATCTTCGCGGGTAAACCCGCTCCTACGGGGGATCGAGCAAGCTCGGATGTCTGTGCATGCAATTGAAAGGAGTCGCACATGGCCAAGCGTTCCCGCCCGGCAGCCTTCATCGACGACCCGCTGTGGTACAAGGACGCCGTCATCTACCAGCTGCACATCAAGTCGTTCTTCGACTCGAACAATGACGGCATCGGCGATTTCGCCGGGCTGATCAGCAAGCTCGACTATATCGCCGAGCTGGGTGTCAACACCTTGTGGCTGCTGCCGTTCTATCCCTCGCCACGCCGTGACGACGGCTACGACATCGCCGAATACAAGGCCGTGCACCCTGACTACGGCAGCATGGCCGACGCCCGCCGTTTCATCGCCGAGGCCCACAAGCGCGGCCTGCGGGTGATCACCGAGCTGGTCATCAACCACACCAGCGACCAGCACCCGTGGTTCCAGCGCGCCCGCCACGCCAAGCGCGGCAGCAAGGCGCGCGAGTTCTACGTGTGGTCGGACGACGACCAGAAGTACGACGGCACGCGCATCATCTTCCTCGACACCGAGAAGTCCAACTGGACCTGGGACCCGGTCGCCGGCCAGTACTTCTGGCACCGGTTCTACTCCCACCAGCCGGACCTCAACTTCGACAACCCGCAGGTGCTCAAGGCGGTGATCGGCGTCATGCGCTTCTGGCTGGACCTGGGTGTAGATGGCTTGCGGCTGGACGCGATCCCTTACCTGATCGAGCGCGACGGCACCAACAACGAAAACCTCGCCGAAACCCACGATGTGCTCAAGGCGATCCGCGCCGAGATCGACGCCAACTACCCCGATCGCATGCTGCTGGCCGAAGCCAACCAGTGGCCTGAAGACACGCGCCCGTACTTCGGCGAAGGCGACGGCGACGAATGCCATATGGCTTTCCACTTTCCGTTGATGCCGCGCATGTACATGGCCTTGGCCATGGAAGACCGCTTCCCTATCACCGACATCCTGCGCCAGACCCCGGAAATCCCGGCCAACTGCCAGTGGGCGATCTTTTTGCGCAACCATGATGAACTGACCCTGGAAATGGTCACCGACCGCGAGCGCGACTACCTGTGGAACTACTACGCCGAAGACCGCCGCGCGCGCATCAACCTGGGCATTCGCCGGCGCCTGGCGCCCCTGCTGCAGCGTGACCGTCGGCGCATAGAGCTGCTGACCAGCCTGCTGTTGTCGATGCCCGGCACGCCAACCCTGTATTACGGCGACGAACTAGGCATGGGCGACAATATCTATCTGGGTGACCGCGATGGCGTTCGCACACCCATGCAGTGGTCGCCAGACCGCAACGGCGGTTTTTCCCGCGCCGACCCGCAGCGCCTGGTGCTGCCGCCGATCATGGACCCGCTCTACGGTTACCAGACTGTCAACGTCGAGGCGCAAAGCCACGACCCGCATTCACTGCTGAACTGGACCCGGCGCATGCTGGCGGTGCGCAAGCAGCAAAAGGCCTTTGGCCGCGGCAGCCTGCGTACCCTCACGCCCAGCAACCGCCGCATCCTTGCCTATATCCGCGAGTATACCGACGCCGACGGCAATACCGAGGTCATCCTCTGCGTGGCCAACGTGTCCCGTGCCGCCCAGGCTGCCGAACTCGAATTGTCACAATACGCCGACAAAGTACCGGTGGAGATGCTGGGTGGCAGCGCGTTCCCGCCAATAGGCCAACTGCCGTTTCTGCTGACCTTGCCACCTTATGCGTTCTACTGGTTCCTGCTGGCCAGCCGCGATCGCATGCCCAGCTGGCACATCCAGCCCACCGAGGGGTTACCCGAATTGACCACATTGGTACTGCGCAAGCGCATGGAAGAACTGCTGCAAGCCCCCGCAAGCGATACGCTGCAAAGCACCATCCTGCCGCAGTACCTGCCCAAGCGCCGCTGGTTCGCCGGCAAGGAAGGGCCGATCGATGCCGTGCGCCTGTGCTACGGCGTGCGTTTCGGCACCGCCACCACGCCGGTGTTGCTCAGCGAAATCGAGGTGCTCAGCGACGGCACGGCCACCCGCTACCAGCTGCCGTTCGGCCTGCTGCGTGAGGAACAGATCCATACCGCGCTGCCGCAGCAGCTGGCGTTGTCGCGGGTGCGCCGTGCCCACCAGGTTGGCTTGATCACAGACGCCTTCGTCCTCGAGCCGTTCATTCACGCCGTGATGCAAGCCTGCCAGGATGGCCTGCGTCTGCCGTGTGGCGACGCTGAGGGTGAATTGCGCTTCGAATGCACAGAACAGCTGGCCGGCCTGGCGCTCGACGAGGAGAGCGAAGTGCGCTACCTCAGCGCCGAGCAGTCCAACAGTTCGGTGGTCATCGGCGACCGCGTGGTGCTCAAGCTGATCCGCCGGGTCAACCCGGGCATCCATCCAGAGCTGGAAATGAGTGCCTACCTGACCGCCGCCGGCTTTGCCAACATCTCGCCGCTGCTGGCCTGGGTCAGCCGGGTGGACGAACAACACGCGCCGCACCTGCTGATGATTGCCCAGGGTTACCTGAGCAACCAGGGCGATGCCTGGGGTTGGACCCAGAACACGCTGGAAAGGGCCATCCGCGACCAGATGGAGCCCACCCGCAACGACGCCGAAGCGCACACTGACGCATTGGCCGAACTCAGCGGCTTTGCCGCCTTGCTTGGCCAGCGCCTGGGCGAGATGCACCTGCTGCTGGCCGCACCCACCGAAGACCCGGCCTTCCAGCCGCGCCCCAGCGATGCGCAGGACAGCGAGCGCTGGTGTGCACAGATCAGCACTGAACTGACCCACGCCCTCGACCTGCTGGCCCAGCATCGCGACACACTGGACAGCGATAGCCAGTCCTTGGTCGACGACCTGCAGCAACAGCGTGACGGCCTGGCCCAGCACATCGACACCCTGAGCAAGCAGGCTCAGGGTGGCCTGCTTATGCGTGTACACGGCGACCTGCACCTGGGCCAGGTGCTCGTGGTGCAGGGTGATGCCTACCTCATCGATTTTGAAGGTGAACCCGCCCGGCCCCTTGAAGAGCGCCGGGCAAAACACAGCCCTTACAAGGATGTCAGCGGCGTGCTGCGATCCTTCGACTATGCTGCTGCGATGATCTTGCGCAGCGCGTCTGCGGTGGACCTTTCCGAGCCGGCGCGGCAAGCCCGGCAGCGGGTTGCCCGGCAGTACCTGCACCAGTCCCGGCATGCCTTTGTCGAAGCCTATGGCCTGGCCACTGCCGCCATGCCCCATGCCTGGCAGCACGCCGAGGGCGAGCGCGCGGCGCTGGAGCTGTTCTGCCTGGAAAAAGCCGCCTACGAGATTACATACGAAGCCGAAAACCGTCCGAGCTGGCTGGCCGTGCCTTTGCATGGTCTGCATGGACTGATCAGTACCTGGGGAGAGTCAGAATGAACGTTACAACGCGTGAAAACGGTGGCCTTCGGCAACGGGACCTCGACGCCCTGGCCCGCGCCGAACACGCCGATCCTTTTGCGGTACTCGGCCCCCACGGCGACGGCGCAGGCGGGCAGGTGGTCCGCGCCTTTCTGCCCAATGCCCTGAAAGTGCGCATTCAGGCCCGGGATGACGGGCGGGTGCTTGCCGAAATGGAGCAGGGCAGCCTGCCCGGGTTGTTCAGCGCGCACCTCGATAAGGCACAGCCCTATCAGCTTCACATCGTCTGGGCCGGTGGCGAGCAAGTTACCGAAGACCCCTACAGCTTCGGCCCGCAATTGGGAGACATGGACCTTCACTTGTTCGCGGAAGGCAATCACCGCGATTTGTCCGGGCGCTTCGGTGCCCAGCCGACTCAGGTCGATGGCATCGACGGCGTGTGTTTCTCGGTCTGGGCGCCGAATGCCCGGCGAGTGTCGGTGGTGGGTGATTTCAACAACTGGGATGGTCGCCGTCACCCCATGCGCCTGCGCCACGGTGCGGGGGTGTGGGAGCTGTTCATTCCGCGTCTGGGCGTGGGCGAAACCTACAAGTTCGAAGTACTCGGCAAGGACGGCATACTGCCGCTGAAGGCCGACCCGCTGGCCCGTGCCACCGAGCTGCCGCCGAGCACGGCATCCAAGGTAGCCGGTGAACTCAGCCACGCCTGGCAGGACCATGACTGGATGGCGCAACGCGCCCAGCGCCATGCCTACAACGCGCCGTTGTCGATCTACGAGCTGCACCCAGGATCATGGCGCTGCGAGCTGGACGAAGCGGGGGAAATCGGGCGTTTCTACAATTGGCGGGAACTGGCCGAGCGGCTGGTGCCCTATGTGCAGGAGCTGGGCTTTACCCACATCGAACTGCTGCCGATCATGGAGCACCCGTTCGGCGGCTCCTGGGGCTATCAACCACTGTCGATGTTCGCACCCACCTCGCGCTACGGCAGTGCCGAAGATTTCGCCGCGTTCATCGACGCCTGCCACCAAGGGGGTATCGGTGTGCTGCTGGACTGGGTGCCGGCGCATTTCCCCACTGACGAACACGGCCTGGCGCGCTTCGACGGCACGGCCCTGTACGAATACGACAACCCACTGGAAGGCTACCACCAGGACTGGAACACGCTGATCTACAACCTCGGCCGCAATGAAGTGCGCGGCTTCATGATGGCCTCGGCGCTGCACTGGTTGAAGCATTTCCACATCGACGGCCTGCGCGTCGATGCGGTGGCCTCGATGCTGTACCGCGACTACTCGCGCAAGGCCGGCGAATGGGTACCCAACCGCCACGGCGGGCGTGAGAACCTGGAGGCCATCGACTTCATCCGCCACCTCAACGGCGTGGCTGCCCACGAGGCCCCGGGTGCGCTGATCATCGCCGAGGAGTCCACCGCCTGGCCTGGGGTCAGCCAACCTACCCAACAGGGCGGCCTGGGTTTTGCCTACAAGTGGAACATGGGCTGGATGCACGACACCCTGCACTACATCCAGAACGACCCGGTGCACCGCACCTACCACCACAACGAGATGAGCTTCGGGCTGATCTATGCCTATTCCGAGCACTTCATCCTGCCCATTTCCCATGATGAGGTGGTGCACGGCAAGCATTCGCTGATCGACAAGATGCCCGGCGACCGCTGGCAGAAGTTCGCCAACCTGCGTGCCTACCTCACCTTCATGTGGGCACACCCGGGCAAGAAGCTGCTGTTCATGGGCTGCGAGTTCGGCCAGTGGCGTGAGTGGAACCACGACGCCGAACTGGACTGGTACCTGCTGCAGTATCCCGAGCACCAGGGCGTGCAGCGCCTGGTGGGCGACCTCAACCGCCTGTACCGCGAAGAGCCGGCGTTGCACGAGCAGGATTGCCAGCCGCAGGGTTTCCAGTGGTTGATCGGTGACGACGCGCAGAACAGCGTGTACGCCTGGCTGCGCTGGAGCAGCAGCGGCGAGCCGGTGCTGGTGGTGGCCAACTTCACCCCGGTACCCCGTGAGGGTTACCGCATTGGCGTGCCGTTCGGCGAGCGTTGGCAGGAGCTTCTGAACAGTGATGCCGAGCTGTATGCCGGGTCGAATGTCGGCAATCTCGGGGCGGTGGCCAGTGACGAAGTGGCCAGCCACGGGCAGCCATTATCGCTGGCCCTGAACCTGCCGCCGTTGGGGGTGTTGATCATGAAGCCCGCCTGATCGGTTGGCTGTACTGGCCCTTTCGCGGGAGACCCGTTCCTACGCAGGCACCGCACCCGGCGGTGACCCGTGTAGGAGCGGGTTTACCCGCGAAGGGGCCGGCCCTGCCTACCACCGCATCCGCACCCCAAGGCTGCCAATCAACCCGTTCAGGTCATTGTCATCCACATCACTGCTGTAATCGGCGCTGACGAACAACGCCACCGAAGGCGTCACCCGCGCCACCAGCCCCAATCCCAACTCCACTGTGGTCGAATAGCGCGAGCTGGAGATCTTGTCGACCTGGTCCAGCTTCACCTCATCGGCATTGCTGAAGTCATACCACACGTTGGTACGCACATAGGGTTCGATGGGCATGCCGCGCACTTCGTAGCGCCCGGACAACTTGGCACCGACCCGGCCGCTCCAGCTCGGCTGGCTGTCGAAGGCTTGCAAGGTCTCTTCCTGCACCTGGTTGCCAGGGAAGAATTGCTGGTTGATCAACTGTGCCTGGGGCTCGATGACCCAGTTGCCCCCCAGGCGGATCGGGTAACCGCCCTCTACCGAGAAGGTCATTGCGTGGCCACTGTCGTCCAGGCGCTGGCCGTTTTCGCCACGGCCCATCACGTCGATCCGCGAGCCCATGGCTACGGCATCCAGGTGCCAACCCTGTTCATGGGTCATGCTCCAGTACACCCCCAGGCTTTCCCCGCTCAAGTTCACCGCTTTGCGCTGCTTGTCGCCCAGCAGAGGGCGCGCGCCTCTGAAGCTGCTTTGCAGGTTGTTGTGCCCCACGAAAATCCCTGCGCGGTGCACATCGCCCGCTGCAGTTTCACGCACGAACAGGTCCGGGCCGATCATCAGTTGCTGGCTGGGCGCCTCCAGCTGTGCCGGGGGCAGCGCGCGGCCACGCGCACTGGTGGGGAAGAACTGCGCCCACTGACTGGCAATCAGGTCCGGTGCCGGCTGCTGGTGGCGTTCGCTCATCTGCTGCGAAAACGCATTGAGGGTGCCGAGACTCAACCCACTGGCACTGAGCGGGTCGAGCGACAGTTGCGCCGCCACGGGTTGCTGCAGAAAGCCGGGGGAGGTGGGGTCACCCTGCAGTTCGTACGCGATCGTTTCCACCGGGGTTGCCAGAAGCAGCGACGTGGAAACCGCGTAGAAAATGCTGTCGAAGCGCAAGGGGTTCGAGGTGCTTTTCATGGCGGATCTCCTTTGTTTTTGTGGTGCAGCCCGAGAACCTGGCCTGTTGTCACGAGCTGTACGGCAAAAACAGTGGGCGACCCAAACCAGCACGCCAGTTATCGCAAACGCGCACGAAGGCGCGAGCTAGAGGCCCGGCGCAAGTTTTTTACAGCTTGGTACTGTTCAGCTAAGGAGAGGTCGCGGCTTGCGTCAAGAAAGCGTGAAGGAAGTGTTGAGGGTGCGTCGTAACGCTCAACCTGTTGTTTTATAGGTAAAAACAGCAGGGTATAGCGGGGATCGCTATTTGCCGTGCCGTGGCTATGAAGAATGATTGCTAAAGTCGCACTTCAACGGCCAGCGGCAGGTGATCTGACAGGTGCGACCAAGGTTTGTGCCCCAGAATCCGCGGCCCATGGCTTTCGGCGTTACGCAGGTATATGCGGTCCAGGCGTAGCAGCGGCAGGCGGGCCGGGTAGGTGCGCGCGAGGTGGCCGTGGTGGCGCTCGAAGGCTTCGTGCAAGTCGCGTTGCAGGCCAAGGGTGCGGTTGCCATGGCTTTTCCAGTCGTTGAAGTCGCCGGCGATGATCACCGGGGCGTTGGCCGGCAGGGCGTCCAGCAGTTTACGCAGCAACTGCAGCTGCTTTTGCCGGTGGCTTTCCAGCAACGACAGGTGCACGCAGACCGCATGCACCTGGCCTTGCCCCGGCACCTCCAGCACACAGTGCAACAGGCCGCGGCGTTCGGGGCCGGTGATCGACACGTCCAGGTTGCGGTGCTCGATGATCGGGTATTTGGACAGCAACGCATTGCCGTGGTGGCCGTCAGGGTAGACCGCGTTGCGGCCATAGGCAAAGTCGCTCCACATGCTGTCGGCGAGGAATTCGTACTGCGAGGTCTGCGGCCAGCCGGGGTAGCGCGCGGCGTGGCGATCGTGGCTGCCGAGCACTTCCTGAAGGAAGACAATGTCGGCCTGTGTACTGCGCACCGCCTCGCGCAGCTCCGGCAAGATAAAGCGCCGGTTGAAGGCGGTGAAGCCCTTGTGGGTATTCACCGTCAGTACCCGCAGGCGTTTCACGGCCGGGGCCTGGCTGACGCTGGCGAAACCATTACTGCCGGCTTCGAGGCTCACGATTCCTCCTGAAGTTAACCCTGCCTCACTGTCGCCGCCAAACCCTGTGGGGGCCGGTACACCGTTCCCACCGGGTTTGGCGTGGCGATCACAACGTAGGACCTGCCTGGGCTATCACCGTTCACTCCTCGTCGTACTGCAACACCATCAGCAGCATCGACCGACCCTTCACCTCGAACGTACTATCGAATTGCAGGTGCTGCCCCTTGCGCAACTCCGGCCGGTCGGTATCGACCAGGCAGCTCCAGTAATCGCCTTCGGGCACGGCCGGTAGCTTGAATGGCACGATGTCATGGTGGGCATTGACGATCAGCAACACGGTGGCCTCGGCACCTGGCCGGGCGATACCGCTGACCTGCGCCCGGCCATCTATCAGCATGCCCAGGCAACGCCCGTGTGGGTCTTCCCATTGCTCAACGCTCATCTCGCTGCCATCGGGTGCCAGCCAGGTCACGTCCTTGACCCCAATTGCCTCATTGTAGTCACCCACCAGAAAGCGCGAGCGGCGCAGCACCGGGTAGGCCAGGCGCAGGCGCGTCAGGCGCTTGACGAAGGCCAGCAGCTCTTGGCCTTCCTCGTCCAGGTCCCAGTTCACCCAGCCGATCTCGCTGTCCTGGCAGTAAGCGTTGTTGTTGCCGTGCTGGGTGCGGCTGAACTCGTCGCCGGCAACGATCATTGGCGTGCCCTGGGCCAGCAGCAAGGTGGCGAAGTAGTTGCGCATCTGGCGCATGCGCAGGGCATTGATCGCCGGGTCGTCGGTCGGCCCTTCGACGCCGCAGTTCCACGACAGGTTGTTGTCGGTGCCGTCCTGGTTGTTTTCGTCGTTGTCTTCGTTGTGCTTGTGGTTGTAGGACACCAGGTCGCGCAGGGTGAAACCGTCGTGGGCGGTGATGAAGTTGACCGAGGAATAGGGCCGGCGCCCGCGGTTGTTGAACATGTCGCCCGAGGCGGTCAAGCGCGCGGCAAAATCGGCCAGCTGGCCTTCGTCGCCTTTCCAGAAGGCGCGTGCGGTATCGCGGAAGCGGTCGTTCCATTCCGCCCAGCCCGGGGCGAAGTTGCCCACCTGGTAGCCGCCGGGGCCGCAATCCCACGGTTCGGCAATCAGCTTGACCTGGCTCAGCATCGGGTCCTGGCGGCAGGCGACCAGGAAGCCATGACGCTCGCTGTAGCCATCGTGGTAACGGCCAAGGATGGTCGCCAGGTCGAAGCGAAAACCGTCCACGTGCATTTCGCCGGCCCAGTAGCGAAGCGAGTCGGTGACCAACTGCAGCACGCAGGGGTGGCTCAGGTCCAGGGTGTTGCCGGTGCCGGAGTCGTTGATGTAGTAGCGCTTGTCGTCCGGCATCAGGCGGTAGTACGAGGCGTTGTCGATGCCGCGCATCGACAGGGTCGGGCCGCGCTCGTTGCCTTCGGCGGTGTGGTTGTAGACCACGTCCAGGATCACCTCAAGCCCCGCGTCGTGCAGGTGCGCGACCATCTCCTTGAACTCGGCGATCTTGCCGCTGGCCAGGTAGCGCGGGTGCGGGGCGAAAAAGGCGATGCTGTTGTAGCCCCAGTAGTTGTTCAGGCCCTTGTCCAGCAGGTGCTGGTCGTTGACGAAGGCGTGAATCGGCAACAGCTCGATGCTCGACACACCAAGGTCCTTGATGTGTTTGAGCAACTCGTCGTTGGCCAGGCCGGCGAAGGTGCCGCGCAGTTCTTCAGGCACAGCCGGGTGGCGCATGCTGATGCCGCGGGCATGCGCTTCATAGATGATCGTGCGCTCCCATGGGATCTGCACGCGCTGGTCGCGGCCCCAGGTGAACGCCGGGTCGATAACCTTGCATTTGGGCACGAAAGGCGCGCTGTCGCGCTCGTCGAACGACAGGTCACCATCGGGGTGGCCGATGGTGTAGCCGAACAGTGCCTCGGACCATTTCAGGCTGCCGACCAGTTGCTTGGCATACGGGTCGATCAGCAGTTTGTTGGGGTTGAAGCGGTGGCCGTTTTCCGGCTCGTAGGGGCCATACACCCGGTAGCCATAGACCAGGCCGGGGTGAGCGTCCGAGAGGTAGCCATGGTAGATCTCATCGGTGTATTCGGGCAGCTCTATGCGCTCGAGTTCCTGCTCGCCGGTGGAGTCGAACAGGCACAGCTCGACCTTGGTGGCGTTGGCCGAGAAGAGAGCGAAGTTGACCCCAAGGCCATCCCAGGTGGCGCCGAGGGGGAAGGGCATGCCTTCGCGAATGCGCGATGGTGCGACCGAGCGGGTTTTCTTTGGGGTGCGGGGGCTCATGACGATCCTCGAGTGGCCGTGATGGAAGGGGAATTGTGCTGTCCTGCATTGGCCACTTCGCGGGTAAACCCGCTCCTACATGCGCCTGTGATGAACCTGTAGGAGCGGGTTTACCCGCGAAGAGGCCCGGACAGGCTTAACCGGCAGTAGGCTTTTTCACCGCCCGGGGCTTTTTCACCGCAGTGGGTTTAACCCCCGGCAGGGCAGCCGCCTTGGGTTCGGCAGGCGCCTTCGGCTTGGCCGCTGCCTTCTTGCGCGGGGCTGCCTTGGGCGCCAGCGCTTCGGCCTCGGCCAGCTTGCGGGCCATTTCCCAGTGGCGTTCTTCTTCCCCTACGGGCTTACCTTCGGATTCCCAGATCTGGTAGGCAAATTCGCGAATACGCTTTTCATCGACACTCATCATGACGCTCCTGATGCTCAAGATTGTTGTATCAACACGTTGACCGGAAATTCCGCCAGCACGGCGCTCAACGGCAACTCCTTTGAAGAGCTGACCGCCGCACAGGCGAAAAGTCCCGTCGAGTTGGCAGGTGACAAGGCAAACGGCAATACCAGCCGGGTGTCGTCCCAGTTCTGCGCCGGGATCAACGGTGTAGCGGCACCTCCGAGCAGGCTGCTGGCCAGGCGCGGGGCGACGACGATGGCGTGCTCGCCTTCCCCCAGGCGAGCAAAGGCAATGACCTTGTCAGCGTGCCGGCCCTGTACGGTCAGTGGCAGGTAGGCACCGCGGCGGAACAGCTCGGCATGGGCCTGGCGGCAGTCCAGCACGCGGGCGATCAAGGCCTGTTTGACACGGCCGTCGCGCCAGTGCGCCAGCAGCTCGGCGGCCGGCGTGGCATCGTCCAGCGTGCGACGCCTCGAAGCGTAGTCCACGGCGCGGCGGTTGTCCGGGTCGACCAGGCTGAAGTCCCAGTATTCGTTACCCTGGTACAGGTCGGGCACACCGGGTGTGGTCATGCGCAACAGGGCCTGGACCAGGCCATTGAGAGCGCCGGGGCAGGCCAGCAGCTGCGCCGCGTCGGCCAGCGACTTGCGCAGTTGCTGGTTCTCGCTGTCCAGCAGCAGGCCGTCGAGGTAATGAGCGCAGGCGCCTTCGTAGGCCTCGTTCGGCGCGCTCCAGCTACTGCGCAGCTTGGCCTCGCGCAGGGCCTTCTGCTGCCACTGGCGAACACGCTCGGCGTATTGACGCAGGGCATTGTCGTCGTTCAGGTCGAGGTCCAAGGGCCAACTGCCGAGCAGGGTCTGCAGCAGCATCAACTCGTCGCCGGGGCTGGGTGCCAGCCCGTCGTCCAACTGCGCGCGCAGGGGGGCGGCCAGCTCACGCCAATGCTCTACCCGGCTGGCCAGCCACGTGCCGCGCTCGCTGAGTACGGCCAGGCGTGCACGCGTGTCTTCGCCGCGCTTGTGGTCGTGGGTGGCGGTGGTCAGCAGGTTGTCGGGGAAATCGCGCAGGCGCCGCTGGGCCTCGTTGTGGAAATGCATGGGGGGGGCGCTGAAGCGCTCGGCCTCGAAACCCACGTCGTTACGCGACAGCAGCCGCGCGCTGCGGTAGAAGGCGGTGTCTTCCACGGCTTTGGCGGCGCTGGGCGCAGTCAGTTGCTGGAAGCGCACGCAGGCGTGGCGCAGTTGCTTGCGGGCGCGCCCCGGTGGCAGATGCCGCCAGGCTTGCCCGCCCAGCCACCGTTCAAGTTGGTCCAGTAGCGGCCAGTCAGCTTCGGCAAGGTCTTGCCGGGCATTGGTCAGGGCCTGCTGGAAGAACGTTTCGTCCTGCGCCGGGCGCCCGCAGGCATTGAAGTAGGTTCGGTAAACCGGGTAATGCGCCACCAACGCCTGCAAGGCCCGGCGAATCGCGCCCAGGGTCAGGTCACGGGTCATCAGGTCGTTGCGCGCCACCTGCAACAGTGCCTGGGCCACCGACTCGCAGTCACCGGCCAGGCTGGCGTTGAGCACCAGGTGACGGGCCTGGCGCACTTCTTCAGGGAAGTCCGGGCGCTCGCTGACGTTGCTCCACAGTTCGCTCAGCGGCGCTTCGCCGGCCGGATCATGCTGCAGCAGCGACACCTGGTTCATGAACTCGTAGCCGGTGGTGCCGTCGGTAAGCCAGTCGCGGTGCAGGTGCTCGTCGGCACCCAGGATCTTTTCCACGTACAGAGGGAAGTGCTCCAGCCCTGCATTCAGCGGCCGCCGCGCCAGCAGGCTATCAACCCTTCGGCGCAGTTTGCGGCAGTAGCCACGCGGGTCTGCAAGGCCGTCGATATGGTCGATGCGCAGGCCGTCCACCAGGCCGCGTTCGATCAGTTCGAACAGCTTGGCATGGGTGGCTTCGAACACCACGGCGCGCTCCACGCGCAGGCCGCCCAGCTCGTTGATGTCGAAGAAGCGCCGCCAGTTGATGTCGTCGGCAGCGGTACGCCAGCTGGCCAGGCGGTAGGTCTGGCGTTCCAGCAGCAGGTGCAGGCGCTTGAAACCGGCCTCGCTGCGGCTGTCGAAGGCCACCAGGGCCGATTCGAGGTCGGCACCTTCTCGCACCAGGCGGGCCAGTTCGGCTTGGAGCGGCAGGCTATCGGCCAGCGGGGTGGCCGAGTCGCCCAATGCCGTGAAGCGCTCGGCCAGCACCTTGAGTGCAGGTTCCGGGCTGAGCGCGAGAATCCAGCCGTAATCGACCGGGCAGATCGGGAAACGATGCGCGTAATGGGCCACTTGCAGCAGCCCCTGCTGTTTGTCGAACTGCAGTGGTATCTCGCCATTCCTGAGCGCCACGCCGTAGTCGCTGCCGAGGAACGGCAACAGCAGTTGCCCGGCCAGCAGTGGGTCGCTGGAGTGCCACTGGATGTCGAAGAACTCTGCATACGGACTGCGCCGTCCCCAGGCCAGCAGGCTTTGCCACCAGGGGTTGTCGGCACCGCCTACGGCCATGTGGTTGGACACCGTGTCGAGGATCAGCCCCATGCCATGCTGGCGCAGGGCGGCAACCAGGCGCTCCAGCGCGGCCTCGCCGCCCAGCTCCGGGTTGACGCAGGTAGGATCGACCACGTCGTAGCCATGGCGCGAGCCCGCGCGGGCCTTGAGGATGGGCGAGGCATACAGGTGGCTGATGCCCAGCTGGGCGAAATACGGCACCAGCGGTACAGCGTGGTCGAGGGTGAAGTCGCTGTGGAATTGCAGGCGCAGGGTCGCGGTCAGTGGCTTCATCGGTCACGCTCCCACGCCTGTTCGCGGGCCTGGGCCAGCAGCTCCAGGCGCCGTGCGGCATCCTCGTCGTCGAGTAGTTCGCGTACTGGGCGGGAAAAGCGCCGCCGCCAGTTGGGATGGCCATTGGTGGTGCCCGGCAGGTTGGGTTGCTCGTCGCAGCCCAGCAGGTCTTCCAGCGGTACCAGCACCAGCGGCGCACGGGTATGGCCAACGAAGCGGATGGCCGCATCGATCAGCGCGTCGTTGTCCTTCAGTTCGCCGTAGTTGGCCTCCAGGATGCGGCGCAGGCCTTCGCGTTCTTTCTGACGCTCGTGTCGCCAGTGCAATTCGGTAGCGGCGTCGATCAGTTGCAAACGGTGTCTCCAGTCGATGTCGCGGTTTGCCAGCCAGCCGGCCAGTGGCGCCAGGTCGTGGGTGCCGGTTGTGGCCAGGGCATTGTCCGGCCAGTCGAGAATGGGCTTGAACTGGCCCGGCTGGGTCTGCTCGAACGGCAGCACGCGCATGCCCAGCACCGCTTTCTCGGCCAGCTTTTCGCGCAGGCTGTCGGGCACGGTGCCCAGGTCTTCACCCAGGATGATCGCCTGGTGACGCACCGACTCCAGCGCCAGCAGGCGCAACAGGTCGTCTAGCGGGTAGTCGAGGTAGGCGCCCTCGCTGGGTTTGGCCCCCTGCGGGATCAGCCATAGCCGGCGCAGGCCCATCACATGGTCGATGCGCAGGCCGCCAGCGTGGGCGAGGTTGGCCCGCAGCATCTCGATGAAGGCGCGATAGCCATTGCGCTTGAGGCCGTCGGGCGAGAAGGCGCAAATGCCCCAATCCTGCCCTACGTGGTTGAGGATGTCGGGCGGCGCACCCACGCTCAGGCCGGCCAGCAGTTCGTCCTGGCGGCTCCAGGCCTGGCTGCCGGCACCATCGGCGCCCACCGCCAGGTCGGCGATCAGGCCCACGGCCATGCCGTTGCTGCGGGCCGCTTCGTGGGCACGTTGCAGGCCACGTTCAGTCAGCCACTGGCAGAAGGCGCGGAACTCGACCTTGGCCGGGTAGGCATTGGCTAAAGCCTCCACTTCCGGGTGGTAGGGGTCATGCCAGGCTTTGGGCCAGTTGCGCCAGTCGGCCCCGAGGCCGTGCTCCACCGCCTGGGCCTGCAGAACCTCGAAGCGGCAGTGGTGCTCCAGGGTCTGGCCGCCGGCTTCGCGGAAGCTGTCAAAATCTGTGCGTAGCGGGTGGTCGCCGTGGCTGAAGCCTTGGTAAAGCGCTTCAAGCAAACGCAGCCGGGCGCTGGCGGCGCGTGGCCAGTCGACCAGAGGGCGCTGCTCCAGCTCTTCGAGTTGTTGCTCCAGCCCGCAGGCTTCGATGGCCATGCGCACTTCCCGTTCACCCAGCAGGGCCGCGGGGCTGGTATACAGGGTGTTGAGCAGCAGGCGACTGGAAGGTGAGTAGGGGCTGTAGTGTTCCTGGTCGATGGCCGACAGGGCGTGAATCGGGCTGATAGCCAAGGCATCGGCGCCGCGCTCGGCGGCCGAGCGGGCCAACTGCTCCAGCGCCAGGCAGTCGCCGAAGCCCCCATCGCCGGGGCGGCGCAGGCTGTACAGCTGCACTGCCAGGCCCCAGCAGCGTGGTGGCGGCTGTTGCACCTTTTCTTCCAGGCTGTGACAGCGTGTTGGCGCCACTGCCACGGTGAAGCGGCGGCTGTCGATTTCCACCTGGTGATAGCCGATGGGCAGCTCGCCGGGCAGGCGCGCCTGGTCATCGAGGCTGAGGGTGACAGAGGTGTGATCTTCCAGGGTGCAGTGGGCCACGCTGGCGGCACTGAAGTAGCGCGACAGCGCTAACGGCTGGCCTACGTCGGCGGTCAGCAAGGGCGGCAGGTGTTCGCTGTCTTCGGCGGTTTCCACCGCACGCAGGCTGGCGGCAACGGCCGCGTCATCGCCGGCCGGGTGGCCAAGGCCTTCGAGGATGTTGCGCAGCACGTCGTCGCTGACACGCTGGGGCCTGGCATTGGCGTCGATCCAGTCGCGGCTCAGCCCGACGCTGGATGCCAGACGGTGCAGGGCGGTTTCGCTCATGGGTGCTCCTGGGCAGGGGGAAGCAGGCTGACCACACAGCTGTAGGCAGCCAGGTGGGTATCCGGGTGGCGGGTGTCGCTGCTGTCGAACAGCCGTGTGGATGGCGCGGGCAGTTCGACCGCCTGCGGGGTGTCGGCCAGGTTCAGGTCGATGCGCAGAGTGTTGCCGTTGCCCAGCTGCCAGCGCGCGGTCAGCGCTTTGTCAGCGTGCACCTCGGCGCCCAGCGCACGGCTGCCGGGCAAGTGCGGGATGATGTGGCGGCGGCGCAGGTCGAGCAGTTGCTGGTAAAGGCCGTGCCAGCCGGCGATCACCGCCTTGTTCTGCGGGCGTGAAGAGGCGAATGTCTGTTCGGCGTTGGGGTCGGGAATGTGCTCACGCTGCTTGGGGTCGGCGAACGCGGCGAAGTGGGCGAACTCGCCACGACGGCCTTCGCGTACCGCGTCGGCCAGCGCGTCATGGAAGTCGGTAAAAAACAGGAACGGCTGGCAACTGCCGGCTTCGTCGCCCATGAAAAGCAGCGGAACCATGGGGGCCAGCAGCAACAGGCCGGTGGCTGCACGCAGGGCTGGCGCGGGGCATAGGCGGGTCAGGCGCTCACCCAGCGCGCGGTTGCCGATCTGGTCGTGGTTCTGCAGGAACAACACGAAGGCGCTGGGCGGCAAATGCCCGCTGGGTTCGCCGCGTGGTTTGCCGTGCCGGTTGGCCTGGCCCTGGAACACGAAACCTTCGCCAAGGCACCGTGCCAGTTGGTCGATGGGGCGATGCTGGTAGTCGGCATAGTAACCTTCGGTTTCACCGGTCAGCAGCACGTGCAGGGCATTGTGGCCGTCATCGTTCCACTGGGCGTCGTAACCCTGTTCCAGCAGGCCCGCCTGGTTGTGCTCGTTCTCCAGCACCAGCCACACGTGCCGGCCCGGTTCTACGGCGGCGCGTACCCGTTGGGCCAACTCGATCAGGAAGTCGGGCTGGTCGATGGCATGCACCGCATCCAGGCGCAGGCCGTCGCAGCGGTAGTCGCACAGCCACATCAGGGCATTCTGGATAAAGTACTCGCGCACCTGCGGGCGGCGAAAATCGATGGCCGCGCCCCAAGGTGTCTGCCGGTCCTCGCGGAAGAAAGGGCTGGCGTACTGGTGCAGGTAATTGCCGTCAGGTCCGAAGTGGTTGTACACCACATCGACCAGCACCATCAGCCCGTGGCCGTGGGCCTGGTCCACCAGTGCGCACAGCTGCTCGGGGCTGCCGTAGGTGTTCTGTGGGGCGTAAGGGAGTACGCCGTCGTAGCCCCAATTGCGTTCGCCGGGGAACTGCCCCAGCGGCATCAGCTCGATCGCGCTGATACCCAGTTCGGCCAGGCGCGGCAGTTGCCGGGCAACCCCGGCGTAACCCCCGAGCAGGCCGACATGCACCTCCTGGATCACGGCCTCATGCCAAGGCCGGCCTTGCCACGGGTGTTGCCAGGCGTAACCGGCCACATCCACTACCTGGCTTGGCCCGTGTACGCCGTCGGGCTGGTAGCGCGAGGCCGGGTCGGCCACCTGCAGCTCCCCGTCGATGCGGTAGTGGTAACGGTCACCGGCCTGGCATGGCGCCACGCCGCTGTACCAACCCTCATCATCCGGCAGCAGTTCGATGGCCGGCTGCTGCTCCACTTCCACGCTCACGCTGCGCGCATCCGGCGCCCAGAGGGCGAAGCGCGCCGACGTGGCGTCCAGCAAGTGTGCGCCATGTCTGTGCATCTTCCGACCCCCGCTCAGTAATGGCTCAGTTGTGTCTGCTTGACCAGGTCCTCGTACAGGCGGGCATAGGGTTCAACCGCCTGGCACCAGTTGAACGGCTGGGTCATCGACAGGCAGCGCATGGCGTTCAGCAGGTCCTTCTTGCCGTAAACATAGAAGGCGCGGCTGAGTGCCTCGCGGTAGCTCTCGACGGTGGACTCGTTGAACAGGAAGCCCGTCACGCCGCACTCGATGGTGTCGGCCAGGCCACCGGTATTACGTGCTACCGGCAGCGAGCCGAAGCGTTGCGCGTACATCTGGCTGAGGCCGCACGGCTCGTAGCGCGACGGCATCAGCAGGAAATCGCTGCCGGCGAACATGCGCCGGGCATCGGTTTCATTGAAGCCGATACGCACACCGATGCGGCCTGGGTGGCGCAGCGCCAGCTCGCGCATGGCCTGTTCCTCTTCCGGCTCGCCGCGGCCGATGATCGCGATCTGCCCGCCTTGCTCGACGATGTAGTCGGCCACGCCCAGGGTCAGGTCCAGGCCCTTTTGATAGACCAGCCGTGACACCACGGCGAACAGCGGGCCTTCGGAATCGTCCAGGCCGAACAGCTCGCGCACCTCCTGGGTGTTACGCGCTTTGCCCTCCCAGTCATTGATGCTGAAGTTGTGTTGCAGGTGCTTGTCGGTAGCCGAGTCCCAGCTTTCGTCGATGCCGTTGGGGATGCCACCGAGCAGGCCTTGCTGGGCCTTGCTGGCGAGGAAACCGTCCAGGCCGCAGCCAAATTCAGGGGTGGTGATTTCCCGGGCATAGGTGGCGCTGACTGTGGTGATGTGGCTGGAGTAGGCCAGGCCGGCCTTGAGGAACGACAGCTTGCCGTAGAATTCCATGCCTTCTTGCTGCATGGCATGTTCGGGTATTGCCAGCTCCGGGCTGCAGCCGCGGCTGTACACACCTTGGTACGCCAGGTTGTGGATGGTGAACAGCGTGGGCGTATTCAGGCCACGCCAGTGCATGTAGGCCGGGGCCAGGCCGGCCGGCCAGTCATGCGCGTGCACCACTTCCGGCGTCCAGTGGATCTTGCCTTCGCCGGCCGCGATTTCGGCGGCAGCCAGGCCCAGGCGGGCGAAGCGGATGTGGTTGTCGGGCCAGTCGCGGCCATTGTTGGCACCATAGGGTGTGCCGTCGCGCTGGTACAGTTCTGGGCAGATCAACACATAGATGACCAGGCCGTCGGCCATGTCCATGCGCCCGATCTTGCAGGGCGGCAGGGCCGCATGGCCGCCCAGTTCACCCACGATATGTATAGGGTTGTCGCTTTCCATCACCTGGCGGTAGCCGGGGATGAGGACCCGCACATCGTGCAGGTGCGCCAGGGCACGGGGCAGGGCAGCGGACACGTCACCCAGGCCACCGGTTTTCACCAGGTCGGCGATTTCCGAGGTCACGAACAGAATCTTGCGCTTGTTCGGGTTGTGCTGGCGCTGGGCGCCGGGTGCCTTGCCTGTCGTGGCGAAATCCGGGGTGAGCGGCTCGCGGTTATCCGGTTTGAAAGCGTCTACGTGAGGCTCGACAGCGGCACTGATCATACTTCTCTCCGTCCCTATGCTTGGTCGGGTGCTGGCACCCGTGGCGATGTTTCGTGCTGGTTCTCTCTGCTTGCTGAATGCTGCGTAGTGCGTTCCATGCCCCTGTGTCGTGCGCGCACGCACGGCGCGATCGGCGTTCCGGCCGAAAGCGATTGGGCTGTTGGGTTGGTGGCCGTGGCTGGGAAGTCCCTTTGCGTTTGGCCTACTTAGTTCCTGACCTGCCCGCTTTCCGTAAAGTTCGACTTTTTTTCGTCACTCTTCCATTGAGCAAATGGCGGGCCGAAACCTGAGTGTAGGAGAGAAAAAGATAAAAAGGTGACCCACTGGTCACCATTGTGATGCCGCGGAATAGACGCAAACGTTGGCGTATTGAAGCGGAGGTGAACGTAGGGCGCGCGAGAGGGTGAGGGGCGAACGGCATTGCCCCATGCATGACAGTTGCGCACTGTTTTGGTGCGTATTCGTACCGCCAAATGGGGCTGGCTGGTGCATGTCCGGATGTGCCCAATCCTATATCGGTGCGACACCCTGCACAGGGGCGAGTATCCAAGCGGTTCAAAAAGTTTGGCTCGAATAATTATCTGAGTTACAGGGTCGGCAGTCAGGCAAACGGATCGTATGATAAAAAGTTGTAAGTTCATGCTGTAGGAAATTGCCTGCGGAATCTCCATTTATATTAAACCCATCGTTCCTGTCTTGTCATGGTGATACGGTTTAAGTTGCTCTTCAATCCACTGCCTCATCCTGATCGCCGTCATGGGGTGAAGCCCGCAATGCCAAGCATCTAGCGGGCTTGAACCTTGGTGGCGGGCCAATTTAGTTCGATATTCTCATCTTGAAGAAAGCCAGGGTGTGGTTGTTTTTCGCCGGCAAACATGATGGCGGGTAGAGCAACTCATGAAACAGTCCGACTTTCGCTTCAGTTTTCAGGCGCTCGCCGGGCGCACGGAATTTGAAGTGGTTTCATTCAAGCTGGATGAAACCCTCAACCAGCCATTTGTGCTGAACCTGGAACTTGTGAGCTACGAAAGTGATATCGATTTCGGCCACGTCCTCGACAAGCCTGCGCTATTCACCCTTTACAGCGCAGACCGGCCACTGCGTCATGTGCATGGCCTAGTCAGTGCCTTCAGCCAGGGCGAAACCGGCTTTTGTCGCACGCGCTACCACGCCGTGGTCGAGCCGCAGCTGGCCCGCGCGCGGTTGCGTTCGAACTGGCGGATCTTTCAGCAGAAAACCGTGCCGCAGATTCTTGAACTCATGTTCAAGCGTCAGGGCATCACCCGCTTTGAGCTGAAAAGCAGCGCGCAGCACCAAGTGCGGGAGTTTTGTGTTCAGGCGGGTGAAACCGACCTCGACTTCATCCATCGCCTTGCCGCTGAAGAGGGGTTCGTCTACCGCTTCGAACACTGCGCCCGGCAGCACACGCTGATCGTTACCGACCGCTTGCTGTCGTTTGGGCTGCTCAGCCGGGGCGCGCTTAAGGCAGAGGACGACGAGGCGCTTTGGCTGGATGAGGATGATGTCGGCCCCGACAAGGTGCTGTACCACGCCAGCAGTGGTGGCGACCAGGCCCGCGCATGCCTGCGGCGCTTGCGCTATTGCGAGCAGGTACGTACTGCGCGGCAAGTGCAGCGCGACTACACCTTCACCAACCCGGCCTACCGGCAGGAGCACAAGGCCCAGACCAGTGGCGTCACGCACCAGTCACTGGACTACGAGCGCTTTGATTACCCGGGGCGCTACAAGCGCGATGCGGTGGGCAAGCCCTTCACTGAAACACGGCTGACGGCGCTGCGCCACGACGCATGCCTGGCTGAAGTGCAGGGCGACGATGTGCGCCTGCAGACAGGCCTGAGCTTCACCCTCGTCGGCCACCCGCGGGAAGACCTCAATGTTCACTGGCGCGTGATCAGCCTGTGTCACGAAGGTACCCAGCTCACCAGCCTGCAGGAAGAAGCGGCTGGCGCTGAACAAGGCACCCGCTACGTGAACGATGCGTTGCTGGTGCAGGGCATGGCCGAGTGGCGCCCGGCCCCCATGGCCAAGCCGCGCATTGATGGCCCACACATGGCCACCGTGGTCGGCCCGCCTGGGGAGGAGATCTATTGCGACGAATGGGGGCGGGTCAAGGTCAGCTTCCCGTGGGACCGGGAGAGCAAGAACAACGAGTTCAGCTCCTGCTGGGTATGGGTGTCGCAAGGCTGGGCCGGTGGCAGCTGGGGTTCGATGGCCATCCCGCGTATCGGCCAGGATGTGATTGTCCAGTACGTCAATGGCGACCCCGACCAGCCAATGATCACCGGGCGCACCTACTGCGGTGACCAGCTGCCGCCGTACGACCTTCCGGATCACAAGACCCGCATGACCATCAAGAGCCAGACCCATAAAGGCGATGGCTTCAACGAGTTGCGCTTCGAAGACGAGCTGGGGCGGCAGGAAGTGTTCATACATGCCGAGCGCGACCAGAACAATGTTGTGAAACACAACGAAACCACGCTCATTGGCAATGACCGTAGCGAACGCGTCGAGCATGACGAAGTGGTGGACATCGGCGGCAACCGCAGCGTCAAGGTTGGCGCCAGCAAGCGCGAAACGGTCGCCCTTGGCAAAGTTGAAAGCATTGGCCTGGGCAAGTCGCTGGCCGTTGGCGGTGCGCTAAGTGTCATGGTCGGCCTTGAGGCCACCGAGCAGGTCGCGCTGGACAAGCGCGTGCAGGTCGGCGGGCAACTGCGGGTCGACGCCGATGAGGATGTGTCGATCACCAGTCATCACGGCCATGTGCATATCGACAGCCGAACGTCGCTGACCCTGAGCTGCGGCGGGGCCTTTATCAAGCTGAGCGATGGCCGCATCGAAATCGGTTGCCCCGAACCACTGCTGTTACACGCCATCGCCCAGGTCAAGGCGCCTGCACGTTACGGAGTACCGCCTGCACCTGAGCAGGACGAAATCGAGTTTCGCCTGGTGCATGCCGACGGTACGCCGATTGCGGGCACGGCCTACGTGGCAACGTTGTCCGATGGCACCCAGCGCCAGGGCGTGGTCGACCAGAACGGCTATGCCCGCCTGGCTGGCGTCACTCCCGGTTGCAGCGCCCAAGTGCGCTACGAAGTTGGCCCGGGCCCGCTGCAGCTGACGACTGCAACCGAGCTGGATGCTGCCTTGCAGGCATTGCTTGCCGGCTGCACCTCAGCAGGTGGCCAGCCATGAGTTCGACAGCTGACTGGCTGGACCAAGCGGTGGAAAAAGTGGCCGACGGCTTTGGCTGGCTGCGTGACCTGGTGCTTGGCGAGTTTGCCGAGGAGCGGCCACTGAGCGTGGTCATCGCCGACATGCTGCTGTCGTTGGTGCCGGGGGTGGTGATTGTGCTCAGTGCCCGTGACCTGGCTGCGGTGTGCCTGCGCCTGGGCAAGCGCTACGCGGCGGACGGCAGCCAGGCAACGCCGCAGCCGCCGGAATGGCAAGAGTGGGTGTTGCTGGTGGCCTGCCTGATGACCCTGATCGCGCCGATCATCGGCGCTGTGGTGGGGGCGGTGGGCACTCCCGTGGGCTCGATGGCAGGCGCACTGGTTGGGCAGGAAGCAGCAGCGTTCTTGCGTGGTTTGTGCTTGCTGTTGATACGTGAAAGTCAGGTCATCCTGCAGACAGTGGTTGCGTTTCTCGGCAAGTTCACCCGCGGCAGCGTGGAGTTCTGGCTGCACCAGGTCAGGTTCGCGAGCTATGAAAAGGACTTGCTGGCCTACCTGAACCTGTTTTTGACCAAGGTTCTCGCGGCAACGGCAAAGCTTCGCAGCTACCTGGGCAACTGGCCGTTCAACCAGGCGGCCTCGCACCTGTTGGTGCGGTTGCAGGCCATGGAAGCGCAGTTCTACGCCGTGCAGGTGCATGCCTTGCGGGAAATCCCGCATGCGCTGATGCAGCTCGATGCCAGGCTGGCCAAGGTGCTGGAGCAGGCCAGCGACCTGCCCGCGCAGGTTGCGCAGGCCGGGGTGCATGCGCAAAAGCCGGAGCCCATGGCCATGAGTGCTGGGCGGGTGACCTCTGGCATCGGCATGCGCCCACGTTACCTTGAGCGGTCCGAGGGTGCGCTCGGCCCGCCCGTGCCCACGTCGCCGACAATCGCTGCGCATGGCGCCAATGTGCACGTGTTCGATCACGCGACGGCGACCCGGGCGCAGAAGGGTATTTATGGGGAGGTGGTCAGTGATCAGTACATGCTCGGCAAAGGCCATGAAAACCTGTTGTCCGCTGCGCGTGGGCCTCGCAGCCTGGAAATGAAACCCACCGGGCGTGGGCTGGATGGCGTCTATCGTAATGCCCATCCGCCACCGCCGTTTATTATTACCGAGACCAAGTATCGAACGGGGGGCACGTTTTCGCCGGGTAGTTTGCCGGTTACGAAGGGGAGTAAGGGGTTTCCGAGTGCCAGGCAGATGAGTGATGCGTGGATTGAACCTAGGCTTGACTTAGATCTTGGGAAAAAACAGGCGGAAGAAATTGCATTCTCCGGGTATGAGCGTTGGTTAATGATCGTGGATGAAAGTGGTGTGGTAACGAAAATAGTCAAGCTCGACGAACATGCAAAATTTGTCGGTAATGTAATTCATTAGGGGTGTGTAATGACAGAATTTGAACAGGTCAAACGTGAGCCTTTTTTGCAGGAGGCAGCCTATCTTGATAGTGTTGCTTTTTGGAAGGAAAACTATGTTGAGCGCCGAGCCGAGTCTATTCTTGAAGTTGAGCGTCCCGAATATGTAAATGTTGAGATGTTGAGCTGGAGATGGTGCTTTCAGTCCATGGAGTTACTCATTGCTCTTTATTCGGGAGGTAAGCCCGTTGACTCACTTGAGTTTTATGTAGATCACCTGTTTTCCCAATTTCAACGTCACAAGCAAGCCTATCCGGGTTTTAGCTTGAAGCTGTGGGAGCCTGATGCGTATCAATTCACACTCTGGCTTCTATCGTTTGCAGTCATGTTCAACAAACCCGGGCGCATCACGCAAGTCGCAGGCTATTTGAGTGAAGCCCCTGATGACGGTGAAGATATCCTGATGCGACAACTGTTTTCTCGTGTTGGGGTGACTGTCCCCGGGAGCACGTTGATTCATGAGCGCCCTTATCATGAATTGCTCAATGCTTTAAATACTGAGAAGGATGAGCAGCAACAGGCAGTGCGTAGTTACCTGAAGCAGTGGTATCGAGGCATGCGCAACTGTTATTGGCATGATCGGCACAAAGCACGAAGCGATGCGGGTTTCTTTGGCTACTGGGCATTTGAGGCAGGATTGGTCACTGTGCTGTGGGGCGTCGACGATGCACCCTACAGAGACCTTCCTTTTTACCCGAAGGATTTGGTAGACGATGCTCGCAAGCGTCAAGTGATCAAAAGCTTCCCTGAACACCTGCAAAGCGCGCCATATTCGGATGCACTTGCCAAGTCGGGTGAAATTTGCCCGCGCACGGGTGTGTGGGTATGTGATGAATGGGCTGTAGGGCCTCAGACATTCATGCAAGGCGTAGAGATGCCGAGCGAAAATGGGCGCTCCGTGGTTTGGCGCTTGGTGAAAGGCTTATAGCGTGCGGGAGGGCCTATGGACCCGTTCGACAGCATCAAGCGCGACCCGTGGATGGTCGAGCAGCATTACCACGCCTCGACCCGTGAAAAAGAGCAGGAGTTTGCCGACCCTGATACACAGGCATTGCTGGCCGAGTCCGCCGAGCGCAAGCATCATTACCGTGGCCTTAGTCTCGACTGGGCGCACATGGCACTGGAGCTGGCCATCCAGCGCTACTCGGGTGGCGAGCCGTTGGAACTGGTGGAGGCCTATGTTGATTACGCGTTCGCCCAGTTCACCCGGCATTTTTCAGCGTACCCGACAACCTGCGAGCAACTGCGCCCCTGGGTGGCGGACGAATACCGGGTTGCTTTGTGGCTGCTGTCGTTGGCCGTGCTGTGCGGTTACCCCGATCGTGTCGACCAGGTGCTGGGCTGGCTGAACCAGGACGACGAGCGCAGCCCCGACCTGCTGCTGCATCGCCTGTTCCTGCGGCTGGGCAAGGCATACCCGGGGACCTCGCTGCTTCACCCCGAGACCTACGCCGCCTTGCTGGAGAGCCTCGACCTGCGTGGCCAAGCGCAGCATGAAGCGCTCTTGCGCTATCTCGAACAGTGGTATGCCAAGGCGCATGGCTGCTATTGGCACGATCGCCATGCCCGGGCACGGGGTGACCACTTGGGCTACTGGGCACTCGAAGCGGCGCTGGTAGCGTTTTTATGGTCTGTGCCAGGGGATGCTCTGGAGAGCGCCCCACATTTTTTTCCAAAGGCACTCATCGCAAGGGCGCATTACCGACGACTGGGCAAACAGTTCCGCGACCCGGAAACCGCCAGGCGCGAGGACGCTCCTGGCTGGCCTTCTGGCACCCCTTGCCCATGGCCCGGTCATTACACCTGCGTCGAGCGCAGTGTGGGTGAACAGGTGTTCATGCACCAGACACCCTTCCCCAAGATCGATGGCCAGGTGGTTCACTGGCGGCTGTCGAGGACATTCTGATTGGCGCTGCCGGCATGAGTGCGTGGCGCTTTACATGATTCAGGAGTGGCGACAATGCCTGCCATCGTTCTGCTTGGTCACCCTCACCATTGCCCATTGTGCGGCCCCACCAGCGTCAGCAGCGGCTCCAGCCTGTTCTTCGTCAACGGCAGGGCGGCCGCCAGGGTTGGCGACAGGCTCGGCTGTGGGGCGGCGATCACCAGCGGCTCGGCGCTGATGATGGATGAAGGACAGCCGCTTGCTAGGGTAGGCGATGCTACCAGTCATGGCGGCGTCCTGGAAAATGGCGATAACAGTTGGTTGCTCGATTAAGCGAAGTGGGAGCGGTTCAGCCCCCACAGGGAATGGGCAAGATCAGAGGCTGACGGTCTTGCCATCGGTGCGCGCTTGCGCCAACAGCAGGTTCAACTGGGCGACCTGCTGACGCAGCTGGTCACGTTCGTCTTTAAGTTTACGCAGCTCATCACGGCGCACGGAGACATAGAGGGTCTGGGGTGGGGTTGCTGGCATCAATGTACCCATGAGCACACCTCGCGGTTTTGGCTGGTGACAAGTCAAAGCGTAGACGCTTCACGCGGGGCGCATTCTGAATTCTTTCACCGGGCTTGGGAACTTTTTTGTTTATTGTGGTCTTGCCGTTCGTCGCTGAACCCTCGGGCGGCATGCTGGACTAATCTGAAAAGCTGGACTGTCGTCATCCATTTCGAAAAGGGAGCATTGGCTCATGCAACTGGGAATCATCGGGCTGGGCCGTATGGGCGGCAATATCGCAAGGCGCCTGATGCGCGCCGGTCACCGCACCGTGGTGCACGACCGCAACCGTGATGCCATCACCGGCCTGGAGGGCGAAGGCGCCCAGGGTGCGCATGACCTCGGTGCACTGGTACAAAAGCTGAAAGCGCCGCGCGCGGTATGGGTGATGCTGCCGGCTGGTGACGCCACCGAGCAGACCATCGCCCAGCTGGCCGAAATGCTGGAGCCGGGCGATGCGATCATCGACGGCGGCAACACCTTCTACAAGGACGACATGCGCCGCGCTGCAGAACTGGCCAAGCGCGGCCTGCATTATCTGGACGTCGGGACTTCCGGCGGCGTGTGGGGCCTGGACCGCGGCTACTGCATGATGATCGGCGGCGAAAAGGACGTGTTCGAGCGCCTGGAACCGCTGTTCAAGGCGCTGGCGCCGGGCGTGGGCGACATCCCGCGTACCCATGGCCGCAGCGGCGAGCACCAGCGTGCCGAGCACGGCTACATCCATGCCGGTCCACCGGGCGCCGGGCACTACGTGAAAATGGTGCATAACGGCATCGAGTACGGCCTGATGCAGGCCTATGCCGAAGGCTTCGACCTGCTGCGCAGCAAAGGCGGCAACGAGTTGCCCGAAGACCAGCGCTTCGACCTGAACGTAGCCGAAATTGCCGAAGTGTGGCGACGCGGCAGCGTGGTGACCTCGTGGCTGCTCGACCTTACCGCCGATGCGCTGGTGGCCGACCCTCAGCTGTCGCAATTCAGTGGCTCGGTGTCCGACAGTGGCGAAGGCCGCTGGACCATCGACGCCGCCGTCGAGCAGGCGGTGCCGGTGCCGGTGTTGTCCAGCGCACTGTTCGCGCGCTTCCGTTCGCGCCAGCAACAGGGCACCTACGGTGACAAGATCCTCTCGGCCATGCGCCTGGGCTTCGGTGGCCACGTCGAGAAGAAAGGCGAATGACTAAACAGACCCTTGCGGCCGCCCCCCCTTGTACCCTGTTCCTGTTCGGCGCCAATGGCGACCTGGTCAAGCGCCTGCTGATGCCCGCGCTGTACAACCTCAGCCGTGACGGTTTGCTGGACCGTAACCTGCGCATCGTCGGCGTTGACCATAACCCGGCCAGCGCCGAGGATTTCGCCGCGCGCCTGCACGCGTTCATGGTCGAGCGTGACAAAGGCGGCGAGGGCAGCGCCAAGTGCCTGGACGAGAAGCTATGGGCCCGCCTGGCCAAGCGCCTCGATTACCAGACGGGCGACTTTCTCGATCCGGCCACCTACCAGGCCCTGGCCAGGCGCATCGACAAGACCCGCCACGGCAATGCCATTTTCTATCTGGCCACGTCGCCGCGCTTCTTCCCCGAGGTGGCGCAGCGCCTGGGGCAGGCCGGCTTGCTGGACGAGTCTGCCGGCGGCTTTCGCCGGGTGGTGGTTGAAAAACCGTTCGGCACCGACCTGGCCAGCGCCGAGGCGCTCAACGCCTGCCTGCTGAAGGTGATGGGCGAGCGGCAGATCTACCGCATCGACCATTACCTGGGCAAAGAGACGGTTCAGAATATTCTGGTCAGCCGCTTTTCCAACGGCTTGTTCGAATCGTTCTGGAACAATCACTACATCGACCACGTGCAGATCACCGCAGCGGAAACCGTCGGTGTCGAGACCCGTGGTGCGTTCTATGACAGCACCGGCGCCCTGCGCGACATGGTGCCCAACCACCTGTTCCAGTTGCTGGCGATGGTGGCCATGGAGCCGCCGGCCGCGTTCGGCGCCGATGCGGTGCGCGGTGAAAAGGCCAAGGTGGTCGGCGCTATTCGCCCATGGTCGGCAAAAATGGCCCAGAAGAATTCCGTACGAGGCCAGTACAGAGCCGGCAAGCAGGGGCGCAAGCCGTTGCCAGGCTACCGGCAGGAGCCCAACGTCGCGCCGGATAGCCAGACCGAGACCTACGTGGCGCTGAAGGTGATGATCGACAACTGGCGCTGGGCCGGCGTGCCGTTCTACCTGCGCACCGGCAAGCGCATGAGCGTGCGTGACACCGAGATTGCCATCTGCTTCAAGCCCGCACCGTATGCGCAGTTTCGCGAGTCGGAGCTGGAACGGCCCAAACCCAACTACCTGAAAATCCAGATCCAGCCCAATGAAGGCATGTGGTTCGACCTGCAAGCCAAACGGCCCGGGCCAGAGCTGGTGATGGAGAATGTCGAGTTGGGTTTTGCCTACAAGGACTTCTTCAAGATGACCCCGGCCACTGGCTACGAGACGCTGATCTATGACTGCCTGACCGGTGACCAGACCCTGTTCCAGCGGGCTGACAACATCGAAAACGGTTGGCGAGCGGTGCAGCCGTTTCTCGATGCCTGGGCCCAGGGCGGCGAAGTGCATGAGTACTCGGCTGGCGAAGATGGGCCTGAGGCCGGCAATGAATTGCTGACCCGCGACAAGCGGGAGTGGCACCGGTTGGGGTGAGAGGTTTGCAAGCCTGTGCCGGCCCTTTCGCGGGCAAGCACAGGCAACCACACAAAGGAGACTCGATGCCTGCCCAAATCGAAGACTACGCCCTGCTGGGCAATTGCCGCAGTGCGGCGCTGGTCAGCCGCGATGGCGCGCTGGACTGGCTGTGCCTGCCACGCTTCGACGCCCCCGCGGTGTTCGCGGCCCTGCTGGGCAACGAAGAAAATGGCCGCTGGCGCCTGGCCCCTTGCGACCCGGTAACGCACAGCAGCCGCCAATACCTGGGCGACACCCTGGTGCTGGAAACCACTTGGGTCACCGCCAGCGGTCGTGCCCGGGTGCTCGACTTCATGCCCCTGGGCGAAGTCAATTCGGTGGTGCGCATCGTCGAAGGCTTGTCTGGCGAAACCCATTTCGAAATGGACCTGGTCATGCGCTTCGACTACGGCCGCAGCGTGCCCTGGGTGGAACGGCTCGACCCACTGACCCTCAGTGCCGTCGCCGGCCCTGACCGGTTGATCCTGTGCAGCACCGTGCCCCCGCAAGCCCGCGACCACCATACCGGCTGCCGCTTTCGCGTCAGCACGGGCCAGCGCCAGGTCTTCAGCCTGCGTCACCAGCCCTCGCACTTGCCGGTGCAGCCTGACTGCAACATCGACCAAGCCCTGGCAAACACTTGCGAGCAATGGCAGGCCTTCGCCGACCGCTGCCCGCAGGTAGGACCGTATACCGCCCTGGTGCGCCGCTCGCTGCTCACCCTCAAGGCCATGACCTACGCTCCCACCGGCGGTATTGTCGCTGCCGTCACCACGTCGCTGCCCGAGCGTGTGGGCGGCGAGCGCAACTGGGACTACCGCTTCTGCTGGCTGCGCGACGCGACCATGACCCTGCTGGCCTTCATGAACCTTGGCTACTTCGACGAGGCCCAGGCCTGGCGCGAGTGGCTGCTGCGCTCGGTGGCCGGTAACCCTGAGCAGATGCAGATCATGTATGGCCTGGCTGGCGAGCGTGACCTGCAGGAGTACACCTTGCCGTGGCTGGCCGGTTATGAGCATTCTCAGCCTGTGCGGGTGGGTAACGCCGCCTCGGCGCAGAGGCAACTGGACATCTATGGCGAACTGGCCGATGCGATGACCCAGGCGATCAAGGGCGGGTTGCCCCGCCACCCGCGCAGCGCCGCCATTTCGCGCTTGATATTGCCTTATGTCGAACGTATCTGGCGCGAGCCGGACGAAGGCATCTGGGAAGTGCGTGGCGGCCGGCAGCAGTTCGTGCACTCCAAGGTGATGGCCTGGGTCGCCTTCGACCGCGCCGCAGGGCTGGCCGACACCACGGAAGAAGGCCGCGAGCGTGGGCAGCATTATCGCCAGGTGGCTGACGAGATTCACCGCGACGTGTGCGAGCACGGCCTCGACCCCAGCGGCCGGTTCTTCGTCCATGCCTATGGTTCTACCGAAATGGACGCCAGCCTGTTGCAGATCGCCCTGACCGGCTTCCTGCCGGCGGATGACCCACGCTTCATGCGCACCCTCGAACAGATCGAACAGCGTCTGATGAAGAACGGCCTGCTGCTGCGCTATGACAGTGACAGCTGCAGCGACGGCCTGACGCCGGGAGAGGGCACCTTCCTGGTGTGTTCGTTCTGGCTGGCTGACGTTTATGTGTTACTGGGGCGCCAGGCCAAAGCCGAAGCGCTGTACCAACACCTGACCGGCCTGTGCAACGACCTCGGCCTGCTGGCCGAACAGTACGACCCGGCCGGCCAGCGCATGCTCGGCAACTTCCCCCAGGCCTTCAGCCAGATAGGCATCATCAACACCGCGCTGAATCTGCACCGCGCACAGTGCCCGGCGCGCGACCGGGCGCGTTGTGGGTAGCGAATGAGTAGGGCGACTGCCTTGACCGGAGTAGACTAGGCCAAACCCTTTCGGCACGGAGCATACATGGGCATTCGCGGTACTGACCGGCAGATCGACAACATCGAGTTCAATGTCAGCGACATCTCACGGAGCAAGGCCTTCTATGGCAGTGTATTCGGCTGGGCGTTCACCGACTACGGGCCGACCTACACCGAGTTCAGCGATGGCCGGTTGACGGGTGGCTTCACCACGGGTGAGCCGGTGCGCCCGGGCGGGCCGCTGGTCATCCTGTACGCTGACGACCTGGAGGCCACGCAGCAGCGGATCGAAGCTGCCGGGGCGAAAATCAGCCGGGCGACCTTTGCCTTCCCCGGCGGGCGGCGCTTTCATTTCATCGACCCTGACGGTTATGAGCTGGCGGTGTGGACGGCCCAAGCCTGATGGCCAATCACAAGATCGAAATCCGCCGACGCAATATCGAAAAAATCCTGCAAGCGGCGGAAAAGGTGTTTGCCGAGAAGGGCTACGGCGCCACCTCCATGGGCGATATCGCCGAGCAGGCTGAGCTGCCACGCTCCAACCTGCATTATTACTTCAGCACCAAGGACGAGCTGTTCCGCGCGGTGCTGCAGGACCTGCTGGATGTGTGGAAGCAGGACGCCCTGTGCTTCGAGAACTTCGACGACCCGCGTGTGGTGCTGACCAGCTACATCCGGGCGAAGATGGGCCATTCGCGCTCGCGGCCGCTGGGCTCGAAGATCTGGGCCGAAGAGATGCTGCACGGGGCGCCGGTGCTGGGGGTTAACCTCGACGAAAGCCTGGTGCCCTGGGCGAAGATGAAAGAAGCCAAGATCCGCTGCTGGGTGGAAGAGGGGCGTATTCTGCCGGTAGAGCCTTCGGCGTTGCTGTATATGATCTGGGCGTCTACCCAGCACTATGCTGACTTTGGTTACCAGGTTCAGTTGCTCAACGGCGGCGAGGTGCTGTCTGACATGGCCTTCGAGAATGCGGTGCAGACGGTGACCAGCGTGATCTTGCGGGGGATCGGGCTGGAGCCGTGATCCGGCATTCCAGGTGGACGTGGTCTTTTTGTGGGAGCGGCCTTGTGTCGCGATCGGGCCGCGAAGCGGCCCCTCGATGTCTGTATCGCGGCAAAGACTGCTGGGGCCGCTGTGCGGCCCGATCGCGACACAAGGCCGCTCCCACAGGGGCCGCGTCAGCTGTTCAGGCGGTGACCCGCTTCAACTGGCCTCACGGTAGGGGTTACGCGGATCCTGCGTCCAGTTCAGGTACGGCTTGCCGGTATCCTGTGCCTCCATTTCGATGCAGTTTTCCACCGGGCAGGTGATCTGGCACAGGTTACAGCCTACGCATTCCTCTTCGATCACACTGTAGGCATGCGTGCCGTCAGCCTTCAGCGTGCTGGCAATCGCCTGGTGCGAGGTGTCCTCGCACGCAATGTGGCAGCGCCCGCAGCCAATGCACGCCTCCTGGTCAATGTGCGCGACCGACTTGTAGTTGATGTCCAGGTATTTCCAGTCGGTGGTATGCCCCACCGCCTGCCCGCGGAACGCTTCGACAGTGGCATGCCCATGCTGGTCCATCCAGCGTGCCAGGCCGTCCTGCATGTCCTCGACGATACGGAAGCCATGCAGCATCGCCGCCGTGCACACCTGCACGGCGCCACTGCCCAAGGCCATGAACTCGGCGGCGTCACGCCAGTTGCCGATGCCGCCAATGCCACAAATCGGCAAGCCCCGCGTTTCCGGGTCGCGGGCGATTTCCGCCACCATGTTCAAGGCAATCGGCTTCACTGCCGAACCGCAGTAACCGCCATGGGTGCTCTGGTCTCCGACGATCGGGTGGGCCACCATGCGGTCCAGGTCGACGCTGGTGATGGAGTTGATGGTGTTGATCAACGACACGGCATCGGCCCCGCCTCGATGCGCGGCGCGGGCCGACTGGCGGATATCGGTGATGTTCGGCGTAAGCTTCACGATCACCGGCAGCGCGCAGTACGTCTTGCACCAGCGGGTGACCATTTCCACATATTCCGGCACCTGGCCGACGGCCGCCCCCATGCCGCGCTCCGGCATACCGTGCGGGCAACCGAAGTTCAGCTCGATGCCATCGGCCCCCGTGGCTTCCACCAGCGGCAGGATGAACTTCCACGATTCCTCTATGCACGGCACCATCAGCGACACGATCAGTGCGCGGTCGGGCCAGTCCTTCTTCACCTGGGTGATTTCACGCAGGTTGATTTCCAGAGAGCGGTCGGTGATCAACTCGATATTGTTGATCCCCTGTACCTGACGGTTGGGGCCATAGTGCGCCGAGTAGCGCGACGACACGTTGACCGCCGCAGGGTCTTCGCCCAGGGTCTTCCAGACCACGCCGCCCCAGCCGGCCTCGAAGGCGCGGACCACGTTGTAGGCCTTGTCGGTTGGCGGTGCGGAGGCCAGCCAGAAGGGGTTGGGTGCCTTGATGCCGGCAAATACGATAGACAAGTCGGCCATTTACGCTGCCTCCACGTTGAGCATGAGTTGGGCATGGATGGCTTCGGCGGCCAGCTTGCCGTGTTGCACGGCCTGCACGGTAAGGTCCTGCCCCAGCGCGGTGCAGTCGCCGCCTGCGTACACGCCCGGCAGGCTGGTCTGCAGGTTTTCGTCAACGCGGATGCGCTCACCCTCGCGGGCCAGTTGCGCAGCCACCGGGTCGCCGAGGCTGGCATCGTCAAAGCGTTGGCCAATGGCCTTGAAAATGGCGTCCGCAGCCAGCTCGAAGGTTTCGCCGGTATCGCGCAGACGACCTTCCGCCAGCTCGGTGCGGGCAAAGCGCATGCCGCGGACCTTGCCGGCGTCATCCAGCAGCACGGCATCAGGGCGGGCCCAGGTGTGCAGGCGTACCTGGTTGGCCTTGGCAATGTCCTGCTCGTGGCCGGTAGCGCCCATGTCGGCGTGGCCACGGCGGTACACCAGGTTGACGTCGCGGGCACCCAGACGGCTCATCTGCACAGCCATGTCGATGGCCGTGTTGCCAGCACCGATCACCAGGCAGCGGTCGGCCAACGGGAGCTGGCTCAGGTCATCGGCCTGGCGTAGCTCGCGGATGTATTCGGTGGCGGCGACCACACCGGGGGCTTCCTCGTCGGGCAGCCCTAGCTGGCGCACGGCATTCAGGCCGAGGCCCAGGAACACCGCGTCGTACTGATCGCGCAGTTCGCCCAGGCTGAGGTTGCCACCCAGGCGCTGGCCATGGCGGACTTCGATACCGCCAATGCCCAACAAGAAATCCACTTCACGCTGGGCATAGTCGTCTACCAGCTTGTAGCGGGCGATGCCGTACTCGTTGAGGCCACCGGCTTTGTCGCAGGCCTCGAACACCACCACGTCATGCCCGTGCATGGCCAGGCGGTGGGCGCAGGACAGCCCTGCCGGGCCGGCGCCCACCACGGCGATACGCTTGCCGGTGGCTGCCGAGCGCTTGAACGGGTGTGCGCTGAACTGGGCGTTGTCCAGGGCGTAACGCTGCAGTTGGCCGATCAGCACCGGCGCGCATTCCTGGGCGTTGTTGCGCACGCAGGCTTGCTGGCAGAGGATTTCGGTGGGGCACACGCGGGCGCAACTACCGCCCAGAATGTTGGCCGAAAGAATGCGCTCGGCGGCGCCTTGCAGGTTTTCGTCACTGATGCGGTGTATGAACGAGGGAATGTCTATTTCGCTGGGGCAAGCGTTGACGCAGGGGGCGTCGTAGCAGTACAGGCAGCGTGCACTTTCCAGGGCGGCCTGACGCGCGGTGAGGGGTGGGGCCAGGTCGCTGAAGCGCTCGGCCAACTGGTCGGCGCCGGCCCGGGGGCGCGGCAAATGGTTCAGGGCGTTGGTCACGGTTGTAGCCTCTCTATTTTTTTTGGTGCAGGCGACAGGTATTGCGGTCGATTCTGGGGCCGCTCCCACAGGCGATCGCGGTCCTTGTGGGAGCGGCCTTGCGTCGCGATGGGCTGCACAGCAGCCCCAATGACTTCAGCGCGGAACAGGCATCGGCCGCTGATGCTCGGCCCGGCGCCCCAGCACCTCATACACCGCCGGGTACGCCGGCCGTTCCACATAGCGCCCCGCGCCCGGCTCGGCGCGCAGGTCGCCATCGGCCCAGAGCACCTTGCCCTGGCTGATGGTGTGGCTTGGGATGCCGCGCACGGTGCGGCCTTCGAAAATGTTGAAGTCCACCTGCTGGTGGTGGGTTTTGGCGGAGATGGTGCGGGTGCCCTGCGGGTCCCACAGCACCAGGTCGGCATCGGCACCCACGCGGATAGCGCCCTTGCGCGGGAACAGGTTGAAGATTTTCGCCGTGTTGGTAGAGGTCAGCGCGACGAATTCGTGCATCGACAAACGCCCGCTGTTGACCCCGGCATCCCACAGTACTGCCATGCGGTCTTCGATGCCGGCGGTGCCGTTGGGGATGCGGCTGAAGTCGTCGCGGCCCATGGCTTTCTGCTCGGCGCAGAAGCAGCAGTGGTCGGTGGCGGTGGTGTGCAGGTTGCCCGACTGCAAGCCGCGCCACAGCGCCTCCTGGTGTTCGCGTGGGCGGAACGGCGGGCTCATCACATAACCGGCGGCGGTGGTCCAGTCCGGGTCACGGTAGACACTGTCGTCCAGCAGCAGATGTCCGGGCAGCACCTCGCCATACACCGGCTGGCCCTTGCCTCGGGCATAGGCGATTTCATCCAGTGCCTCGCGGCTGGAAATGTGCACCAGGTACAACGGCGTGCCGAGGGTTTCAGCAATGCGGATGGCGCGGCTGGCCGCTTCGCCTTCAACCTGCGAGGGGCGCGACAGCGGGTGGGCTTCCGGCCCGGTCATGCCCTGGGCGAGCAGCTTTTTCTGCAGGTGGTACACCAGCTCGCCGTTTTCGGCATGCACGGTGGGCACCGCGCCCAGTTGCAGGCAACGCTCGAAGCTGGCCACCAGGGTATCGTCCGCGGCCATGATCGCATTCTTGTAGGCCATGAAATGCTTGAAGCTGTTCACCCCGTGCTTGGCCACCAGCTCGCCCATCTCTTCGGCCACCTGCTCGCTCCACCAGGTAATGGCGACGTGGAAGCCATAGTCGCTGGCGCTTTTCTGCGCCCAGCCACGCCAGGTGTGGAAGGCCTCCAGCAACGACTGCTGCGGGTTGGGAATGACGAAGTCGATGATCGAGGTGGTGCCGCCAGCCAGGCCCGCAGCGGTGCCGCTGAAGAAGTCCTCGCTGGCCACCGTGCCCATGAACGGCAACTGCATGTGGGTGTGCGGATCGATGCCCCCAGGCATCAGGTACTGGCCGCTGCCGTCGAGGATCTCGCAGTCGGTGGGCGGTTCGAGGTTTTGCCCGATGGCACGGATCAGGCCATCGGCACACAGGACATCGGCGGGGTAACTCTCTTCGTGGGTAACCACGGTGGCGCCACGGATCAACAGGGACATGCCGTTTTCCTCGCAGGCTGACCGGTCTTGGCCGGTTCTTTGCATTGTCATGGATGCAGGGCGGGCAGGGCGGTCAATCCTGTCAGTCCTGACAAGATTCGAGGCTAGATGCTGATTCTGGATTCAGCAAGAAAATTTTCCCATTAAATTTGTGGTTTTTAAGTTGTTGATATCAATAGGAAAAAATTAACGCGCGAATGGGCGCCGGGGTTTTCCTGGTATTTGACTAACTTGACAAGATGAAAATCTGGTCGAGATTTCTAAGCACAATTCCGCGTGCGAACTCCGGTCATCGAATCAGCCTGATGAGCGAAAAAATAGAAGAAAAACTGGAGAAGGGCCTATGCAACAGAGCAGATCGGAAGTGGTCGAGCAAGATGGCCTGTTCGAGCTGTCCGAGGGCAGCGATGTCCTCGACAGCCCGCGCTACAACCCCGACATAGCACCGACCAAGGTGCACCAGCGCACCTGGAACAAATGGCACATCACCGCCCTGTGGGTGGGCATGTCCATCTGCGTACCCACCTACACCCTCGGCGGCGTGCTCACCGCCTACTTCGGCCTCAGCGTTGGCGAAGCGCTGCTGGCGATTTTGCTGGCCAACGTAATCGTGCTGATACCGCTTACCCTCAATGCCTTTCCCGGCACCAAGTACGGCATCCCGTTTCCGGTGCTGCTGCGTTCGTCGTTCGGCATCCTCGGCTCCAACGTACCGTGCCTGATCCGCGCGGTGGTGGCCTGTGGTTGGTTCGGTATCCAGACCATGTTTGGCGGGCTGGCCATTCACCTGTTCCTGGGTTCGGTGTTCGACGGCTGGAAGGCGCTGGGCGGGACAGGCGAGGTGATTGGCTTCATGATCTTCTGGTGCCTGAACCTGTGGGTGGTGCTGCGCGGCGCCGAGTCGATCAAGTGGCTGGAAACGCTGTCGGCACCGCTGCTGGTGGCAGTGGGCGTCGGTCTGCTGTTCTGGGCCTTGCCGCACATGTCGATGACCGAACTGTTGGCGCAGCCGCCCAAGCGTCCGGAAGGGGCGAGCGTGGTCAGTTACTTCTGCGCCGGGCTTACGGCCATGGTGGGCTTCTGGGCCACACTGTCGCTGAACATTCCCGACTTCAGCCGCTACGCCCGCAGCCAGAAGGATCAGATTCTCGGGCAGATCTTCGGCCTGCCGCTGACCATGTTCCTGTTCGCTGCGCTGGGTGTGGTGCTGACCGCCGCTTCGGCGTCGCTGGTGGGCGAGACGGTGTCCGACCCGGTCAGCCTGATCGGCAAGATTCAAAGCCCGTTCTGGGTGGCCCTGGCCATGGCGCTGATCGTGATCGCCACGCTGTCGACCAACACCGCGGCGAACATCGTGTCGCCTACCAATGACTTCCAGAACATTGCCCCACGCCTGATCGGCCGAAGCCGCGCGGTATGGCTGACCGGCTTTATCGGCCTGGCGCTGATGGGGCATGAACTGCTGAAGAAACTGGGCCTGATTGTCTCCGACCTTAGCCTGGAGAGCGTGTATTCCAACTGGCTGCTGGGCTATTCCAGCTTGTTGGGGCCCATTGCCGGCATCATGGTGGTGGACTACTTCCTGATCCGTCGGCAGAAGCTGGACCTGGCCGGGCTATACCGCGACGACGTGTATCCCGCGTGGAACTGGGCCGGTTTTGCCGCCTTCGCCTTGCCAGTAGGGCTGACGGTAATGGCGATTGGCAACAGCAGTTTCAGCTGGTTCTACGACTATGGCTGGTTCACCGGCTCGTTGCTGGGCGGTGCACTGTACGCCGCGCTTGGCGGTTTGGCGGCACGCAACCCGGTGCGGTTGGCCAAACCCTTGCCTTGAGGCCTCGAAGAGGCCCGTACAAACAATAAGAAGCCTGAAGGAGAAGCCCGTGACCCCCGTCAAAGAGATCCTGAAGACCAACGCCCGTCACGTCGACAGCACCCGCCTGTGGCAGTCGCTGATGGACCTGGCCCGGCTCGGCGCCACTGCCAAGGGCGGTGTCTGCCGCCTGGCCTTGACCGACCTCGACCGCCAGGCCCGCGATCTGTTCGTGCAGTGGTGCGAGGCGGCCGGTTGCTCGGTCAGCATCGACGCCGTCGGCAACATATTCGCCCGCCGCCCGGGCCGTAACCCCAAGCTGCCGCCGGTGATGACCGGTAGCCATATCGACACCCAGCCCACCGGCGGCAAGTTCGATGGCTGCTTCGGGGTGATGGCCGGGCTGGAGGTGATCCGCACCCTCAACGACCTGGGCGTGGAAACCGAAGCGTCGCTCGAAGTGGTGGTGTGGACCAACGAAGAAGGTTCGCGTTTTGCGCCATGCATGATGGGGTCTGGGGTATTCGCCGGCAAGTTCACCCTGGAAGACACCCTGGCCAAGCGCGATGCCCAGGGTGTCAGCGTTGGCGAAGCGTTGAACTCCATTGGCTACGCCGGTCCGCGTGCTGTGTCGGGGCACCCGGTGGGGGCGTATTTCGAAGCGCATATCGAGCAGGGGCCGATCCTTGAGGACCAGGCCAAGACCATCGGCGTGGTCCTCGGCGCCCTGGGCCAGAAGTGGTTCGACCTGACCCTGCGCGGTGTTGAAGCCCATGCCGGCCCTACGCCGATGCACCTGCGCAAGGACGCCCTGGTGGGGGCAGCCGCTGTGGTAGAGGCGGTCAACCGCACGGCGCTTGCCCACCAGCCCCACGCCTGTGGCACGGTGGGTTGCCTTCAGGCGTACCCGGGCTCGCGTAACGTGATCCCGGGCGAAGTGCGCATGACCCTCGACTTCCGCCACCTGGAGGGCGAGCAGTTGAATGCGATGATTGCCGAGGTGCGCGGGGTGATCGAGGCGACCTGTGCCAAGCATGGCCTGAGCCATGAGTTGGTGCCCACGGCCGACTTCCCGGCGCTTTACTTCGACAAAGGCTGTGTCGACGCCGTGCGCGAGTCGGCCAAGGCGCTGGGCCTGCCGCACATGGACATCGTCAGTGGCGCGGGGCATGACGCGATCTTCCTGGCCGAGCTGGGGCCGGCGGGGATGATTTTCGTGCCGTGCGAAAACGGCATCAGCCATAACGAGATCGAGAACGCCACGCCCGATGACTTGGCGGCGGGCTGCGCGGTGTTGTTGCGGGCGATGCTGGCGGCGTCGGAGGCAATTGCCAATGGGCGCCTGGCGGCCTAGGCACTGGCCTCAAGAAGGCCGTTACGGCCAAGGTGATAGCGCTGCAGGTCCTGCGCCAGGGTCAACTGCCCGCTGTAATGGGCGAGGGCCTCGTCGCGCACGTTGTCGATGTGCGGGCTGCGCCGTGGGTCGTTCTGGTAGCGGGCGCTGAAATGCGTCAGTACCAGGTTGCGCACGCCAGCGGCCTCGGCAAAGCGTGCCACCTCAGCGGCGGTGCTGTGGCCGAACGTGCCCCCGGTGCGTTCGACCACCGCCTGGGTGAAGGTGGCTTCGTGCACCAGTACATCCGCACCCCTGGCGACGGCTGCCAGCAGTTCTGGCTTGTCGTTGTCCCCGCACACGATCACCCGCCGGGGCGGACGCGAAGGGCGCAGGTAGTCGTTGCCGTTCAGCAGTTGCCCGTCGTACGTCACGGTCAACCCCTTGGCCAGCTCGCCCCACAGCGGACCACGCGTTATGCCCTCGGCGTCCAGGCGCTGGATGTCCAGGCGTGGCTCAGGGTTGATTTCGGTGAATACGAAACCCACGCTGGGCACCCGGTGCGACAGTTGCACGGTGGTCACCTGCAGGGTCTCGCTGCGCCATGCGATCAGCTCTTCCACGGGCAACAGGCGCAGCTCGAACGGCAGGAAGGTGTCGCTGGCAACCAGGCCCTGGCGTACCCAGTCGTGCAGTACGGCGGGCAGGATCACTTCCAGCGGCTGGGTGCGCCCGCTCATGCCCGCGCTGGCCAGCAGGCCGGGCAGGCCGAAGCAATGGTCACCATGCACGTGGGTGATGAAGATCGCGCGCAGGTCGCGGATCGAAAGCGGGGTGTGCAGCAGGCGGTGCTGGGTGCCTTCGCCGCAATCGACCAGATACCAGTGGCTGCCGCTGGCTTCGATCACGGCTGTGGCGCTGACATTGCGTGCCTTGGTGGGCACCCCGGCGGAGGTGCCAAGGAACAGCAGGTCCATGCTCAGGCTCCTGTTTCAGGCCAGAAGCGGCCAAGGTGATACGGGGCGCACACCTTAGCCGGATTGCCACCCGCCGTCGACCGCCCGCTAGTTATCCTGTCGCCAGATGAGCTTGCTGGTGTCATACCCTTGGTCTCGGGCGATTGTCAGCAGTTGCTCGCGCTGCTGGTCGGTGACCGCTGGCGTGCGCGAAAGCAGCCACAGGTACTCGCGGTTAGGGTGGCCGACCAGTGCCACGCGGTAGTCCTTGTCGTGGTACAGCACCCAGTACTCGCCCTTGGTCAGGCCCGGTGCCAGGCGGCTGAACCAGTTGTCGAAGCGCACCCACAGCTTGTCGGTGCTGCCCGGTTGCTGAGCCTCGGCGATGCCCTTGGCTTCATTCCACTGGCCGTCCTTTTCCTGGCAGCGGTTGGTTACATCGATACGGCCGTCCTCGCGCAAGCCGTAGCGCGCCTCGGACTTCACGCAGTTACGCTGGAAGAACATCGGCAGGCGTGCCAGTTCGTACCAGGTACCCTGATAGCGTTGCAGGTCCACCTGCTGGGTACGCGGCGGTGCCGGGTGATCGTTGCCCGCGCAGCCGAGCAGGGCCAGGGTCATGCAGGAAAGCAACAGTGTTGTGCGCAGCGCCATGGGTGACCTCCTTGGAGCGGATGGGGCGTACCTGTGTTTCGACGCCTGTGCGGGGAAAAAGTTGTAGACGATCTTGCCTGCGGCGAAACCCATGCAGGAGCGGGTTTACCCGCGAAAGGCCCCGCACAGGTTCGCACAGGCCTGCCTCACAGCCAGTACGTCACCGCCCACCACCCCAACCCGCCCATCACCACGGTATAGGGCAGCGCCATCCACACCATCCGCCCATACGACAGCCGGATCAGCGGCGCAATGGCCGAGGTCAGCAGGAACAGGAACGCCGCCTGCCCGTTCGGCGTCGCCACGCTTGGCAGGTTGGTGCCGGTGTTGATCGCCACCGCCAGGGTTTCGAAATGCTCGCGGCTCATGCTGCCATCGAGAAATGCCTGCTTCACTTCAGTGATGTAGATGGTGGCAACGAACACATTGTCGCTGATCGCCGACAGCAAGCCGTTGGCCAGGTACAGCATGCCCGGTTGCTGTTCGGCCGGCAGCGCCAGCACCCAGTTGATCAATGGGCTGAACAGCTGCTGCTGATGAATCACCGCGACCACGGCGAAGAACACCACCAACAGCGAAGTGAACGGCATGGCGTCCTGGAAGGCACGGCCGAGGCGGTGCTCGTCGGTGATGCCGGTGAAGGCCGTGATCAGTACGATCACCATCAGGCCGATCAGGCCGACCTCGGCCACATGCAGCCCCAGGCAGATGATCAGGATCAGCGCAGCGAGCCCTTGTACCCACAGCGCGATGCGCTGGGCCTGGGTGCGCGCCGCATCGTCTTCGGCCGCATAGGCGGTCAGCACCCTGCGCACAGGTTCGGGCATCAGCGTGCCGTAGCCGAACAGGCGCACTTTTTCCAGCAGCACGCAGGTCACCAGGCCAGCACCCAGCACTGGCAGCGATACGGGCGCCACCTTCAAGAAGAAGTCGACGAAGTGCCACCCCATCTCGTGGCCGATCAGCAGGTTCTGCGGCTCGCCCACCAACGTGCAAACGCCGCCCAGGGCGGTACCCACAGCGCCATGCATCAGCAGGCTACGCAGGAAGGCGCGGAACTGGTCGAGGTCTTCCCGGTGCAGGTGAGCGACTTGCTGGTCGCTCTCCAGTGCGCTGTCCTCGCGCGGATTGGCCCCGGACGCGACGCGGTGGTACACCGCGTAGAAGCCGACCGCAGCGCTGATGATCACCGCCGTGACGGTCAGGGCATCGAGAAACGCGGATAGAAACGCCGACAGTACGCAAAACAGCAGCGCCAGAATGGCCTTGGAACGCACCCCGAGCAAAATGCGTGAGAACAGGAACAGCAACAGTTCCTTCATGAAGTGGATGCCGGCGACCATGAACATCAGTAGCAGGATTACCGGGAAGTTGTGCTGCAGTTCCTCGTACAGCGCCTGTGGCGTGGTCATCTGCAACAGCAGGGCTTCGATCAGCAACAAGCCACCGGGCATCAACGGGTAGCATTTCAGGGCCATGGCCAGGGTGAAGATGAATTCGAGCACCAGTGCCCAGCCGGTCGCAACCGGGCCAATGGTTACCAACAACAGCGGGTTGAGCACCAAAAACAGGCAGATGACCACCTTGTACCAAATCGGCGACTTGCCCAGAAAACCGTGGGCGAGGGCGCCGGTCAGGGGGCGTGACATAAATATGTATCCTTATAATTCAGCGATGGCGCACGGTGCCGGATATACGCGTCTTAGGCAAGGCGCACAGTCCCGTTTTTGGCACATGTACGGCCATTGGGCTGGGTTACCATCGGTGTCATGAACCTTTCAACCTCAGGAGTGCTGCCCGTGACCGAGTACAGTGCATTCAAGGTCGAACTGACCGACAGCGTCGCCCATGTTCAGATCAATCGCCCAGAGAAGGTCAACGCGATGAATGCGGCCTTCTGGGAGGAAATCGTCGACATCTTCCAGTGGATCGATGACACCGATGCCGTGCGCGTGGTGGTGATCAGTGGCGCTGGCAAGCATTTTTCCGCCGGTATCGACCTGATGATGCTGGCCTCGCTGGCTGGGCAGATGGGCAAGGACGTGGGCCGCAATGCACGCTTCCTGCGCAAGACCATCCAGCGGCTGCAGGCTTCGTTCACCGCTGTAGACGCGTGCCGCAAACCCGTACTGGCGGCCGTGCAGGGCTACTGCATCGGCGGCGCCATCGACCTCATCTCGGCGTGCGACATGCGCTACTGCAGCAGAGACGCGCAGTTCTCGATCAAGGAAATCGACATGGGCATGGCTGCCGATGTCGGCACATTGCAACGTTTGCCACGCATCATTGGCGACGGCATCATGCGTGAGCTGGCGTTTACCGGGCGCAATGTCGAGGCCGACGAGGCGCTGCGTATCGGCCTGGTCAACCGAGTCTATGATGATCAGGCTGCACTGATGGACGGCGTCTTTGCCATCGCCCGCGAGATTGCCGCAAAATCGCCGATCGCCGTGGCCGGCACCAAGGAAATGCTCAGCTACATGCGTGACCATCGCATCGACGATGGCCTGGACTACATTGCCACCTGGAACGCCGCAATGCTGCAGTCCGAAGACCTGCGTGTGGCTGTGGCGGCGCACATGAGCAAACAGAAACCGACGTTCGCCGACTGATCGGGCCGGGGGACGCGCAGTAAAGGAACCCCCGACATGTCAGCACGCTGGACTACTGCAGTACTCGACCCACAGATGACCGGGGGGCTAGCCGTGGCCCGCAGCCCTGAAGGGTTTCTGGTGGACGCCAACGGCGCGCTGTTCCCCCGCGACTGGCTAAAGCGCCAGGACCTCGACGTGCTGTGCGAGCATGGCATCGGCCACTTTGACGGCCAGCCGGTGTTCCTGCTGGAACTGCGCAGCGCCACTGATGTGCCAGGCTGCAGCTGGCGCGGCCTGCGTGCGTTCATGCTCGAAGGCGACTTCGACACCTACAAGGTGCTGGGCTATGCCGCACAGATCGGCATCTGGGCCCGCGAGCATCGCTTCTGCGGCAGTTGCGGCCAGCCGATGACGCAAATTCGCTGGGAGCGGGCGATGTATTGCCAACCCTGCGACCTGCGCAGCTATCCGCGAATTTCACCCAGCATGATCGTGCTGGTGACCCGCGGCGATGAAATCCTGCTGGCGCGTTCGCCGCGCTTCGTCACCGGGGTGTACAGCACCTTGGCAGGTTTTGCCGAACCGGGTGAATCGGCCGAAGACTGCCTGGTGCGCGAAGTGCGCGAAGAAGTGGCGGTGGAGGTGAAGAACATTCAGTACGTCGGCAGCCAGTGCTGGCCGTTTCCGCATTCGATGATGCTCGGTTTCCATGCCGAGTACGCCGGTGGCGAGATTGTCATGCAACCGGACGAGATCGAGGACGCCAAGTGGTTCAGCGTCCACGACTTGCCGCCGCTGCCGGCCGGGCGGTCCATTGCCCGTTATCTGATCGATCTGTATGTTGCGCGGCGGCTGGGCTGTGATATCCCGGCTTTCCCGTCCTAGCTGCAGTGAGAAGTGTTCATCGCCCCTCACCGACAGGCCCATGCACAGGCCGGCGATGTAGTCCACCTGCCCGGAAATGATGAACACCGTCAGCACCGCGATGTTGCTGACGAAGTTCATGCTGCGCGCCACGTCGCTGGCGCGAACCGGGTCGATGGGTATTCAGGAATCGTTATTCTGATTACTGGTATATGCTCGATCTGGTGTCGCTTGGGGGGAGCTCCCTGCCCTGCGTATGGTATTCATTGCCCGAAAAAAAGGGTTGGGGAGACCTAAGCTCTCTGGGCTAGTTTCGGAATACGGCGGTGGTGGAAGGCCTGGATTTTGTGCCAGAACAGCGGCTAATTCGTGGAGTGTCAATCCAGACTGTAGTTCTGTAAGCCTGCTGACAGTGGCTTCGATCTTAGCGGTGAGATACTGTAATCGCTTTACCAGCTTTGGGAGGATGTTATGCGACAGAAGTTGTGCTGCTTCTGGTATGTCACGCTCAAGCTGAGCCTTTTCTGCCAGTCGTTTTGGTAGCTTTTTTGCCATTTTAACATCCCAGCCAGTTGCCTTGCTGCTGAAACGCCACCCCGAGTACTTTTGCAGTTCTGGATGGTCGTGAGCGGCTATTATCTCTGTCATCTTATAAGCAGGTTCGGGGCGACTGAACAGTTTCTTGATCCAACTCTGGCCTGAATGATCTAGCCTGTTTATTGGGTCGGCAGAGCAATAGGAGTAGGCGTTTATGCCTCCTTTGCTGAAAGGGCTTAGGCTATCGGGCGAGAGGAATCTCATCAAATTCGGGTTATAAGTACGCTTGCCGTTTCCCAGTAGGTAGCAGCCTGTCCATATGTCGCGAGGTGCGCCCGTGAAACCCAGTGCGTAAATATTCCCTGGCATAGCTGAGGCGCCATAACAGGTATATTGTAAGGAAATAACGTTGCTTTGCATTTAGATATTTCCGTTGATAAGAGGTGTTATATGTTTACAGTTCCTTGCGCACCCCTCAACTGGCATAAATGATAGTACGGCTGATGGGCCTCATGATCGGGTACAAAGGGTCAGGCCTGCCCGAACCAGTGTTGCCACGCTAAGCGCACGGTCAACGCCAGCACCACGGTGATGAACACCGGGCGGATGAACTTGCTGCCGCCACTGATCGCCGTGCGTGCGCCGAAAAAGGCGCCGACCATCACCGACAGGCCCATGCACAGGCCAACGATATAGTCCACCTGCCCGGAAATGATGAAAACCGTCAGCGCCGCGATGTTGCTGACGAAGTTCATGCTGCGCGCCACGCCGCTGGCGCGTACCAGGTCGATGGGGTACAGCAGCAGGGTACTGACCGTCCAGAACGCCCCGGTACCCGGGCCGGCTACGCCGTCGTAGAAGCCCAGGGTGAAGCCTTGCGGGACTTGCCACTTTTTCTTGATCGGTGCATCGGCATCCAGCGGCGCCTTGGGCGTGCCGCCGAACAACAGGTAGATGCCACAGGCGAAGACGATCACTGGCAGCATCTTGTTCAGCCATTCGGCTGGCATGTAGTGGGCGATGACGGCGCCGAGCGACGCCCCGGTCAGGGTGGCGAACAATGCCGGGCGCCACTGCGCCGGATGGAACAGTTTGCGTTTGTAGTAGGTGAAACCTGCAGTGGCCGAGCCGAAGGTGGAACTGAGCTTGTTGGTGCCCAGTACCAGGTGCGGCGGCATGCCGGCAGTGAGCAGGGCCGGAGTGGTGAGCAGGCCGCCGCCACCGGCGATGGCGTCGATGAATCCAGCGACGAAGGCGACCAGCGCCAGGATGAGGAGGGTAAGGGGTTCTACGGTGAGTTCGAAGGGCATGGGAGGCTTCAGGCAGTTGGTCGGCAGCACAAACGCTACAGTTAGCGGCTATGGTAATGCCATCAAGCAGCCACTGTCAGTGTCCGATATGCCCGATTGCGTGCTTCAGTTTCCCTTTTGCGTTCTGGTTAATTTGTTTTTTGTAGCGGGTGATAATGAAGCTGATGATAGACTTGGTTCAGGTTCGTTGGCTCGAGGGTATGCTGACAAAAGACTGTTCAATGTCTTGTCATTTTTCATCACTTCGTCCTCCAGGATTTGAAATCGTAAGCTCTCAAAGTCGTCCATTAGCTTGTACTTCAGTTGTCCCTGTTTGTCTATGCTGATAAGTTTGTTCTCCATTAAGTCGGTGAATTGGTTCAGGGCTTTACCTGTGTCAGAAAGGGTTTTCAGTTCTTTTTTAATAACACTGTTCTCGGCAATGCCTTGGAACGCTTCGAGCACAGGGTTCTCATTGATTGCTTTAAGCGCCGCCTCGCGTCGCTGCATGATCGTTTTCTTTTTTGGTAAAAAAGATTTTTTGGACAAAACTGGACCATGACCTGAAGGGTCATGGTAGTTAATGGGGTCTCCTGAGCAATATGCATAAGCGTTGAGCCCACCCCCGTCGAAAGGGCTATCGCTGTCAGGCGAGTGGAATCTCATGAGGCCGGTGTTGTAGGTACGGTAACTTCCAAGCTGGTAGTGGCCTGAAAAAAGGTCAATGTACTGGCCGTTGAAACCCGTAGCGAGCAAAAACTGGGCCTGTGGTTTATAGCCGTAGCATGAGTAAGCGAAGTGACGAAGGGCATTAGTCAGGGAGGCGGCTGAGTCAGGTGTTTGTTTGAATGTGAGCATGGCTGTCAACACGTTCAGGATGAGTTGAGTGATCTCATCGTATTTTGCCCGGATGAGCAACTGGTAGAAATGCTAGTTTCAAACCCCTAAGTGCAGTGCAAGCCACCAAGTGGCTCATGGGGGAGCGGGTCTCTCAACAGGACTTAGTGACTGCAAAAAGACCCGTGCAGGCGTTCACATCAGCTTTGGATGAAGGCGAGCAAATCCGCATTGATCACATCGGCATGGGTGGTGGGCATGCCATGCGGGTAGCCTTCGTAGGTTTTCAGCGTGCCATTGGGCAGCAGCTTGGCTGACAGTACCCCGGAGTTTTCATAGGGCACGATCTGGTCATCGTCGCCGTGCATCACCAGCACCGGCTGCTGGATGCCCTTCAGGTCCTCCGTGAAATCGGTCTGGGAAAACGCCACGATGCCATCGTAATGGGCCTTTGCACTGCCGATCATGCCTTGGCGCCACCAGTTGCCGATGATGCCTTCGCTGGCATCGACCCCAGGGCGGTTGTAGCCGTAGAACGGCCCTGTTGGCACATCCCGGTAGAACTGCGCCCGGTTGCTGGCAACCTGGGCCTGGAAACCGTCGAATACCGACTTGGGCAGGCCACCGGGGTTGCCGGGGGTTTGTACCATCAAGGGGGGGACGGCCGCGATCAACACGGCCTTGGCCACCTTGTCTTCAGGGTACCGGGCCATGTAGCGCACCACCTCGCCGCCGCCGGTCGAGTGGCCGACATGCACGGCACCCTGGGTGCCCAGGTGGGCGACCACGGCGGCTACGTCGTCGGCATAGTGGTCCATGTCGTGGCCGTTCCATACCTGGCTGGAGCGGCCATGGCCCCGCCGGTCGTGGGCGACCACGCGGTAGCCTTCAGCGAGGAAGAACAGCATCTGCGCGTCCCAGTCATCGGCACTGAGCGGCCAGCCGTGGTGGAAGTGGATCACCGGTGCATCGCGCGGGCCCCAGTCCTTGTAGAAGATCTGTACGCCGTCCTTCGTGGTTACATAGCTCATGGTCGTGTCTCCTGGGTGCAGGAAGCGAAGGGAGCTATTGAGAATAGGAGGGATTTTGGCGGGTATCAGGAAGTTGTGTTGCCTGTGTGGGCCTCTTCGCAGGTGAACCCGCTCCTACACTGTGAGGTCCCTTTCACCCGCGAAGAGGCCCGCACAGGCAACACTGATGCCCTTCAGACACGGTCGCGCATGCGGTACCAGGCCTTTGCCGCAGCTTCCAAAGGCGCAGCCAGCAGGTCGCCGCCGGGGAAGCGGCCGTTGTCGATGCCTTGGTACAGCGCCAACAGGTCTTCATCGCCGAGAATGGCATCGCTGACCGCACGCGCCGCCGCCAGGGTCGGCAGAACGCCATGGCCGGAGAAACCCTGCAGCCAGTAGCGCTGGCCCTCGCGGCCGACGTCCGGGGTGCGCTTGATGCTGCAATCGATGTGGCCGCCCCAGGCATAGTCGATGGCCACCCCGGCCAGTTGAGGGAACACCCGCTCCAGGTACGGGCGGGTGGCGCTGGCGACGTCCTTGGGGATGCCGCCCAGGTAAGTGCAGCCACCGCCGAACAGCAGGCGGTGGTCTGGGGTCAGGCGGAAGTAGTCGGGTACGAACTGGTTGTCGATCACGCAACTGTTGCGAGGTAGTAACGAATGGGCGAAGTCGGCATCCAGAGGCGCAGTGGCGACCTGGTAGGAACCGACGGGCAACAGGCGGCGCGACAGGCCGCGGTCAAGGCGATCGATGTAGGCGTTGCAGGCCAGCACCAATACCTGGCAGCGAACTTCGCCACGGTCGGTACGGGCGACATAGCCGTCGCGAGCCTGCTGGTAGCTGAGCACCTGGCTCTGTTCGTAGATTTGCCCGCCGGCAGCCTCGATGGTACTGGCCAGGCCCTGTGCCAGTTTCAGCGGGTTGAGGTGGGCACCTTTGGCGTCGTACAGCGCGGCCTGGTAGCGCGGGCTGTCGATCCATTGCGGCAACTCGTCACGGCCGATCAGGCGCAGGGCGTCGTAACCCCATTTATGCTCGGCATCATGCAGGGCCTCTTCGAGCATTTTCACCCGGCGCGGCAATACCGCAGTCCACAGGCTGCCCTGCCGGTAGTCGATGTCGAAGCCGTGGCGTTGGGGCAGTTCGCGCATCTCTTCGGCGGCCCAGCACATGCTGGCCCATAGCCGTTGGGTGCGTTCGATGCCAAGGGCCTGCTCCAGCGGCGGCATGTCGCACGACCAGCCCAACAGCGCCTGGCCACCGTTGCGTCCGGAAGCCGCCCAGGCAACCCGGCTGGCTTCCAGCAGCGTTACGCGCTTGCCGGCCTGGGTCAGCCGCAGGGCAGTGTGCAGGCCGCTGAAACCGGCGCCGATGATCAGCACATCGGCGTCCTGGGTGCCTTGCAGGGTAGGGCGTAATGGGATGTTGGTGGGGTAGGTCTGGGCGTAGTAACTGGCGACGTGCTGGGCGGATTGTTTGAACATGCGGGATTTCCGTGAAAATTATTATGTTTATTTTCATGAAAAGTTAGCAGTTAAATTTCACGTTGCCAATGTGTTGGTCGGGGTTTGTGGTTTGCCTATTGTTAATGTGCTGCCTGGGCTGGCCTCTTCGCGGGTGAACCCGCTCCTACAGGGGGGCTCGCTTTTTTCGCGCCTGCCGTGGCTTGCTTGGGGTCGCCTTGCTTCCAGTCGCTTTGCTCTTCCCGCCACCGCGACGTTTCTTTTTCCAGGGCGGGGCCGCCCCGGCCGCTGGCCCGCTGATGGTCATGCGCATGCCGCTGCAACGCTCGACCAGCTTGCCCATCCACGCTGACTGCCGGGCGACGAACTCTTCCAGGGGCATCTCGCCGCTTTGCACCATGTCCAGCGCCTGCTCCCAGATCGCCGTGGTACCGGGGTCGGCAATCGCGCGGGGAACGGCGTCGATCAGGCTGAAGGCCGCAGGTGTGGCCGACAACGCCTTGCCGTTCTTCACCAGGTAACCGCGGTCGAGCAGGCCCTGGATGATGCTGGCGCGGGTGGCTTCGGTGCCAATGCCGGTGGTTTCCTTGAGCTTCTGCTTCAGCCGAGGGTCATCCACCAGCTTGGCCACGTTTTTCATCGCCTTGATCAGGTCGCCTTCGGTAAACGGCTTGGGCGGCTGGGTCCACAGGTCTTTCAGTTGCAGGCCGTGTACGTTGCAGTCCTGGCCTTCGCGCAGCGCTGGCAACACCTGGGCCGGTGGTGCCTCGCGGCCTTTGGCCGGGGTCAGCGCTTCGGGCAAGGCGCGGCGCCAGCCCGGCTCGACGATCTGTTTGCCCACAGCACGCAGCGCATGACCGGCGCAGTCGAAGTCCGCCTGGGTGCGGTCGTACTCATGGTTGGGCAGGAACTGCGCCAGATAGCGGGCGCGGATCAGGGTGTACACGGCCTTGTGCTTGGCCGGCAGGCGCGAGGGGTCGCTGGCGGCGGCGGTGGGGATGATGCCATGGTGAGCGCTGACCTTGGCGTCGTTCCACGCCCGCGAGCGGCGTTGCGGCTCCAGGTAGGGCTGCAGCGGCGCAAGGCTGGCATCGGCCCGTTGCAGGGCGGCAAGGATGGCGGGTGCCTCGGCGTGCTGGCTTTGTGGCAAATAGCCGCAATCGCTGCGCGGGTAGGTGATTAGCTTGTGTGTTTCGTACAGTGCCTGGGCAATGTCGAGGGTTTCCTGGGCGCCGAGGCCGAACTTTTTCGAGCACAGCTCCTGCAGGGTGCCAAGGTCGAAGGGTAGCGGTGCTGCTTCGCGCACACGCTCGGTCGCCACCTTTACCGCTCGGGCAGTGCCGGCATGGCCGATGTCGGCCGCGGCCTGCTGAGCCAGGCTTTGCTTCAGGCAGCGGCCTTGGTCGTCGCAGGCGTCTTCGGGGGCGCGCCATTGGGCATTGAAGCGTTGGCCGGCGTGTTCCAGCTGTACGTCGATGGCCCAGAACGGCACCGGCACGAAGTTGGCGATGCTGCGGTCGCGGTCGACCACCAGGCGCAAGGTAGGCGTTTGTACGCGGCCTACCGGCAGCACACCCTGGTAGCCGGATTGGCGGCCCAGCAGGGTGAACAGCCGGCTCATGTTCATGCCGATCAGCCAGTCGGCGCGCGATCGGCCCAGTGCCGAGTGGTACAGGTTGAACGTCTCGTGGCCTGGCAGCAGGCGTGCCAGGGCCTTGCGGATGGAGGCGTCGTCCAGTGCCGACAGCCACAGGCGCTGCACCGGGCCCCGGTAGCGGCAATGCTCGACCAGCTCGCGGGCAATCATTTCGCCTTCGCGGTCGGCGTCGGTGGCAATCACCAGCTCCCGCGCTTCACCGAGCAGGCGCTTGACCGCCTTGAACTGGCTGGCAGTCTTGGGCTTTACCAGCATCTTCCACTTGTCTGGAATGATCGGCAGGTCGGCCAGGTTCCAGCGCTTGTAACGTTCGTCGTAGCTGTCGGGCGGGGCGGTTTCCAGCAGGTGGCCGATGCACCAGGTTACGCAGATGTCGGTGCCTTGCCAGCAGCCGTCGCCTTTGCGGTTGGCGCCGAGCACTTTGGCGATGTCTTTTGCCTGGGAGGGTTTTTCGCAGAGAAACAGGCGCATGGCCGGGGACGCTTCATCGGGGTGGTGGGCCATAGGATGCGCAAGCGGGGGCGCAGAGGCAAGTTTTATCTGGATGGATGTACAGGTTTTTTGTCAGCGGGGATGTATATCGCCTGAGCCGGCCTCTTCGCGGGTAAACCCGCGAAGAGGCCAGTGCAGGTGATGGATCAGGCGCGCGAGTCGCGCACCATGTCGACATGCGGGATGCCAGCTTCGAGGAATTCCTCGCTGACTACGCGAAAGCCCAGCCGCTCATAGAACGGCGTGGCGTGCACCTGGGCGCTGAGCATCTGCTGTTTCAGGTCGCGGTTCTGCGCTTCGACGATGACCGCATTGACCAACGCATCGCCCACCTTCAGGCCACGCCAGTCCTTGAGCACCGAGATGCGCCCGATGGTGCCGTCGGCCAGCAGGCGCGCAGTACCGATCGGATAGTCGCCTTCCAGGGCCAGGAAGTGCAGGGCGTCCTGGTCTTCCGAATCGAACTCCAGCTCTGGCGGAATGTGCTGCTCGGCGACGAACACGGCTTCACGGATACGGCGGATGTCGGCGTTGTCTTTGTGCCAATCGGCGAGGCGAACGCTGATCTTATTCATTGGCGAATCCCAGGCTCCCTTGCTTGACCAGCTGCTGTACCAGCATCAGGCCATCCTCATCCTGCAGCCACTCGGCCAGGTTATCGATGTGCAGGGCGTCGGCCGCACATACCAGCTTCAGCAGCTCTCGCAGTTTGCCAGGCAGTGGGCAACTACGGCCGCTGGCGAACAGCAGCAGGTCGTCTTCGAACTCGGACCAGGCCAGGCGTGCGCTGGGGTTGCGGATCAGGATGGCGCCTTGCTCAAGGGCATTGATCAGCTCTTCCTCGCTCAGCTCTTCGCCAACGATCTGCTCGGGGTAGCGCGGCTCGGTCATGAACTGGCCGAACCAGGTCAGCAGCAGGTCCTTGTCGCCCATGTGTTTGTCGAGCAGCGCCTTGAGGCGGTCGAGGGCATCGTGCTGGATCTGGTGCGGGTCGCTGACCGGCTGGGCGTCGGCGTCGCTGTAGCGCTCTTCGTCGGGCAGGAACTGGCCGAGGAAGTCGGTGAAGTGGGTCAGCACCTCGGCAGCGCTCGGTGCGCGGAAGCCGACCGAGTAGGTCAGGCAGTCATCCACGGCCACGCCGTAGTGGGCCAGGCGCGGTGGCAGGTAGAGCATGTCGCCGGGCTCCAGGGTCCACTCGCCGCTCTGCTCGAACTCGGCCAGGATACGCAGGTCGGCGTGCTCCAGCAGCGGACTGTCACTGCTGCACATCTGGCCGATCTTCCAGTTGCGCTGGCCGTGGCCTTGCAGCAGGAACACATCGTAGTTGTCGAAGTGCGGGCCGACGCTGCCACCCGGGGCGGCGAAGCTGATCATCACGTCATCGATACGCCAGCTGGGCAGGAAGCGGAAGTTTTCCAGCAGTTCGGCCACTTCCGGAACGAACTGGTCAACGGCCTGCACCAGCAGGGTCCAGTCTTTTTCCGGCAGCTCGGCGAAGGTGTCTTCGTTGAACGGGCCGCGGCGCAGCTCCCACGGGTGTGCGCCGTGCTCCAGCACGATACGCGACTCGACTTCGTCTTCCAGGGCCAGCCCGGCGAGCTCGTCGGGGTCGATCGGGCTGATGAAGTCCGGGAAGGCCTGGCGTACCAGCAGCGGCTTCTTCTGCCAGTAGTCGCGCATGAATTCGCGGGCCGAGATGCCGCCGAGCAGCTGCAGTGGAGTATCAGGATTCATGTTCAACCTATTGAAAAAACGTAATTTTCGTACGGGAATAAAAACGCCCGGCCAGGCCGGGCGTTGTACGCGACGCTCAGCTTAGATGCGTTTGGCCTGGGCTGCCGCGTTACCGATGTAGGTAGCGGGGGTCAGCTGCTTGAGCTCGGCCTTGGCTTCGGCTGGCATGTCCAGGCCGTCGATGAAGGTCAGCAGCGCTTCTGGGGTGATGCCCTTGCCACGGGTCAGCTCTTTGAGCTTCTCGTAGGGGTTTTCGATGTTGAAGCGGCGCATCACGGTCTGGATCGGCTCGGCCAGCACTTCCCAGCAGGCGTCCAGGTCGGCGGCGATGCGAGCTTCGTTGACTTCCAGCTTGCCGATGCCTTTCAGGCTGGCCTCGAAGGCGATGACGCTGTGGGCAAAGCCCACGCCCAGGTTGCGCAGCACGGTGGAGTCGGTCAGGTCACGCTGCCAGCGCGAGATCGGCAGCTTGCTGGCCAGGTGCTGGAACAGCGCGTTGGCGATACCCAGGTTGCCTTCGGAGTTTTCGAAGTCGATCGGGTTGACCTTGTGCGGCATGGTCGACGAACCGATTTCGCCGGCGACGGTCTTCTGCTTGAAGTAACCCAGCGAAATGTAGCCCCACACATCACGGTCGAAGTCGATCAGGATGGTGTTGAAGCGGGCGATGGCGTCGAACAGCTCGGCGATGTAGTCGTGCGGCTCGATCTGGGTGGTGTACGGGTTGAACTGCAGGCCCAGCTCGTCTTCGATGAAGGCGCGGGCGTTCTCTTCCCAGTCGATCTGCGAGTAGGCCGACAGGTGGGCGTTGTAGTTGCCCACGGCGCCGTTGATCTTGCCCAGCAGCGGCACGGCGGCAACCTGGGCGATCTGGCGCTCCAGGCGGTACACGACGTTGGCCAGCTCTTTACCCAGGGTGGTCGGCGAAGCCGGCTGGCCGTGGGTGCGCGACAGCATTGGCACTTCGGCGTGGGCGTGGGCCAGGGCGCGGATGGCGTCGGCGACCTGGCGCATCAGCGGCAGCAGCACTTCGTCACGGCCGGCGCGCAGCATCAGGGCGTGGGACAGGTTGTTGATGTCCTCGCTGGTGCAGGCGAAGTGGATGAACTCGCTGACCTTGGCCAGCTCAGGCAGCTTGGCGGCCTGCTCCTTGAGGAGGTATTCAATGGCCTTGACGTCGTGGTTGGTGGTGCGCTCGATTTCCTTGACGCGCTCGGCGTGCTCCAGCTTGAAATCGGTGGCCAGGCTGTCCAGCAGGGCGTTGGCTTCGGCGGAGAACGCCGGCACTTCGCCGATTTGCGGGTGGGCGGCCAGGCGCTGCAGCCAGCGCACTTCGACCAGGGCGCGGAAACGGATCAGGCCGAATTCGCTGAAAATGGGGCGCAAGGCCTGGGTTTTGCCGGCATAACGGCCGTCTACAGGGGAAACCGCAGTGAGCGAAGAAAGCTGCATGGGGTGTTCTCGGACAGTCAGGCTTTTGGAAGGGCGCATATCATACATGAAAAATGCGCCTGGGTCGGGTGGCTGACCAAAGGTCGGCCCAATTTGGATCTGGTGGCAGACCCTGTGGAAGCGGGCTGCCCAGCCCGTCAGTTGGGGCTGCGCATCATGTCGTACAGTTCGTTCAGCAACTTGCGCCGGCTGAACACCAGCTGCCAACGGTGCCCGCCCAGCTGCCGCCACAGTCGCGCGGCGCGGATGCCGGCCAGCAGCAGGGCGCGGATCTTCGAGGCATTGTTGGGCTGCTGCAGGAAGCGCATGTCGCCATGCACCTGGATGCGCTGGCGCAAGGTGCTCAGGGTGTCCTGATACAAGGCTCCACTGGAAGCGATGACGTTTTCGTGAACCAGGCCGAAATGCTCGGCCTGCGACTGGATTTGCGGCAGGCGGTTGCCGATGGTGTCCAGCAGGTCGCCACGTTTGTTCAGCTGGCGCTCCAGGCCCAGCATCGACAGGGCGTAGCGCAGCGGCTCGCGTTGCAGGCTGTTGGGGTCGCGCTCGAGGGCGCCGATCAGCGCTCGGTAGCCGTCGCGCAGGTTCAGGTCATCACCGCCGAACACCTCCAGGGTGTCCTTGGGGTCGCGCACCAGCAGGCTGCCCAGCATGCAGCCGATATTGGCTTCACTGGCCTGGCCGGTGCGGGCGATGCGGTCGACAAGCACGGCGGCCTGGAACACACCACCCAACGCGATCAGCTGCTCCTGCAGGTTGCTCATGCGCGCGGGCTCCACGGCTCGGCAGCCTCGATCACGCCGCCGCCCAGGCACACTTCGCCGTCGTAGAACACCACCGACTGGCCCGGCGTCACGGCGCGCTGAGGCTCGTCGAACACGGCGCGGTAGCCGCTGGCGGTGCGTTCCAGGGTGCATCGCTGGTCGCTCTGGCGGTAGCGCACCTTGGCAGTCAACTGCCGTGGGCTGCCGAGGTCGACCGGGTTGACCCAGAAAATTTCCGAGGCCAGCAGGGCGCGGGAGAACAGCCATGGGTGCTCGTTGCCCTGGCCGACCACCAGCACGTTGCGGGCCAGGTCCTTGTGCAGCACGTACCACGGCTCGTCACTGGCATCCTTCAGGCCGCCAATGCCCAGGCCCTGGCGCTGGCCGATGGTGTGGTACATCAGGCCATGGTGGCGGCCGATCACTTCACCTTCGGTGGTTTCGATGTCGCCCGGCTGGGCCGGCAGGTACTGCTTGAGGAAGTCGCTGAAGCGGCGCTCGCCAATGAAGCAGATGCCGGTGGAATCTTTCTTCTTGGCGGTGGCCAGGCCGTGTTTTTCGGCGATGGCGCGTACTTCGGGCTTTTCCAGTTCGCCGACCGGGAACAGTGTGCGGGCGATTTCCTGGCCGCCGACGGCGTGCAGGAAGTAGCTCTGGTCCTTGTTCGGGTCCAGGCCCTTGAGCAGTTCGGTGAGCGCGCCAGTATCGCGGCGGCGCACATAGTGGCCGGTGGCGATCAGGTCGGCACCCAGCGACAGGGCGTAGTCGAGGAACGCCTTGAACTTGATTTCGCGGTTGCAGAGGATGTCGGGGTTGGGTGTGCGGCCGGCCTTGTACTCCTCAAGGAAGTGCTCGAACACGTTGTCCCAGTATTCGGCGGCGAAGTTGGCGGTGTGCAGCTTGATGCCGATACGGTCGCACACGGCCTGGGCGTCGGCCAGGTCTTCACGGGCGGTGCAGTATTCGGTGCCGTCGTCCTCTTCCCAGTTCTTCATGAACAGCCCTTCCACCTGGTAGCCCTGCTCGATGAGCAGAAGGGCTGAGACGGAAGAGTCCACGCCGCCGGACATGCCGACGATGACGCGGGTCTTGGCGGGGTCTTTAAGTGCTGGGCTGGTCATGGGTACCGGTGTGTATCAAGGGGGAAAAACGCCGATTCTATCAAACCCGCGGCGCCGCGTCAGTCGCGTAGCAGGTCGAGGCTGTGCAGCGGGCCTTTGAGGTAGTCATCCAGGCAGCGCGGCACCAGCTCGCTGCGCCAGCGAGTGGGGTCGGCCAGCAGTTCGTCGCGGGTCAGCCACACGGCGCGGACGATATCGCTGTCCAGTGCCAGGTCGGCGTGATGGCGCACGGGGCGGGCGGCGAAGCAGACGCGCTGGTAGGTCACGCCGTTGCTGGGGGCGGTGTACAGGTAGATGCCGACCACGCCGGTCAGCTCGACTTCCCAGGCGGTTTCTTCCAGGGTTTCGCGCAGGGCGGCCTGGGGCAGGGTCTCGTTGGGTTCGAGGTGGCCGGCAGGCTGGTTGAAGACGTGCTGGTTGGCTTTGAATTCCTCGACGAAGAGGAACTTGCCTTCGTGCTCGACGATGGTGGCGACGGTGATGTGGGGTTGCCAGGTCATGAACAGCTCCTTGAAGGCGTGCATGACCCCTGTAGGAGCGGGTTCACCCGCGAATGCGATGGTGAGGCAAATGACGCATTCGCGGGTAAACCCGCTCCTACAAAGGCCGATGCAGGCCGCCAGATATCATTTATCCAGAAAGCACAAACCCCGGTGCGTGGCCGGGGTTTGTGCTGTTACTTCAAGCGAACCTTACAGGGCAGCGATGGCGCTGTTCAGGGTCTGGCTTGGGCGCATCACCTTGGCGGTCAGCTCGGCATCCGGGGCGTAGTAGCCGCCGATGTCGGCTGGCTTGCCCTGAACGGCGTTGAGCTCGGCGACGATGGTCGCTTCGTTCTCGGCCAGGGTTTTTGCCAGTGGTGCGAAGCGTGCCTGCAGGGCAGCGTCGTCCGTCTGAGCGGCCAGGGCCTCGGCCCAGTACAGGGTCAGGTAGAAGTGGCTACCGCGGTTGTCGATACCGCCGACTTTGCGCGATGGCGACTTGTTGGTGTCGAGGAACTTGCCGGTAGCCTGGTCCAGGGTGTTGGCCAGAACCTTGGCGCGCGGGTTGTCGTAGGTGTTGCCCAGGTGCTCCAGGGAAGCGGCCAGGGCCAGGAATTCACCCAGCGAGTCCCAACGCAGGAAGTTCTCTTCAACCAGCTGTTGCACGTGCTTCGGAGCCGAACCGCCGGCGCCGGTTTCGAACAGGCCACCGCCGTTCATCAGCGGCACGATCGACAGCATCTTGGCGCTTGTGCCCAGTTCCATGATCGGGAACAGGTCGGTCAGGTAGTCGCGCAGCACGTTGCCGGTCACCGAGATGGTGTCCTTGCCTTCGCGGATGCGGGCCAGGGAGAACTTGATGGCGTCGACCGGTGCCAGGATACGGATGTCCAGGCCGGTGGTGTCGTGATCTTTCAGGTACTTCTGCACCTTCTCGATCATGACGCCGTCGTGGGCACGAGCCGGGTCCAGCCAGAACACCGCCGGGGTGTTGCTCAGGCGGGCACGGTTGACGGCCAGCTTGACCCAATCCTGGATCGGCGCGTCCTTGGTCTGGCACATGCGGAAGATGTCACCGGCTTCGACGTTCTGCTCCAGCACGACGTTGCCCTTGCCATCGACTACGCGAACCACGCCGTCAGCCTTGATCTGGAAGGTCTTGTCGTGGGAGCCATACTCTTCGGCTTTCTGCGCCATCAGGCCAACGTTCGGCACGCTGCCCATGGTGGTCGGGTCGAAGGCACCGTTGACCTTGCAGTCTTCGATGGTGGCCTGGTAGATGCCGGCGTAGCAGCGGTCCGGGATCACGGCCTTGGCGTCTTGCAGTTCGCCTGCGGCGTTCCACATCTTGCCCGAGTCACGGATCATGGCCGGCATCGAGGCGTCGACGATCACGTCGCTCGGCACGTGCAGGTTGGTGATGCCTTTGTCGGAGTTGACCATGGCCAGGGCTGGGCGCTCTGCGTACAGGGCCTGGATGTCGGCTTCGATCTCGGCCTGCTTGTCGGCTGGCAGGTCCTTGATGCGGGCGTACAGGTCGCCGATACCGTTGTTGGCGTTGAAGCCTACTTCGGCCAGGGCAGCGGCGTGCTTGGTCAGCACGTCGTTGTAGAATTCTTCGACGATGACGCCGAACATGATCGGGTCGGAGACCTTCATCATGGTGGCTTTCAGGTGCACCGACAGCAGCACGCCAGCGGCCTTGGCATCGGCGATCTGCTCGGCGATGAAGGCTTTCAGGGCCTTGCGGCTCATGGTGGCGCAGTCGATGACTTCGGCGGCTTTGACGGCGGTCTTTTCTTTCAGCACGGTGGTGCTGCCGTCTTTGCCGACCAGCTCGATGCGCAGGCTGTCGTCAGCTTCGATCAGTGCGGCTTTTTCGCTGCCGTAGAAGTCGCCCTGGGTCATGTGGGCAACGTGCGACTTGGAGTCAGCGGCCCAGGCGCCCATCTTGTGTGGGTGCTTGCGGGCGTAGTTCTTGACCGACAGCGGCGCGCGGCGGTCGGAGTTGCCTTCGCGCAGCACCGGGTTCACGGCGGAGCCCTTGATGCGGTCGTAGCGGGCGCGGGATTCTTTTTCTTCCGCGGTGGCCGGCTCGTCGGCGTAGTCAGGGATGTTGAAGCCCTTGCCTTGCAGTTCCTTGATCGCGGCTTTGAGCTGCGGTACCGAGGCGCTGATGTTCGGCAGCTTGATGATGTTGGCTTCAGGGGTGGTAGCCAGCTGGCCCAGTTCCGCCAGGTGATCGCCTACTTGCTTCTCTGCGCCCAGTTGCTCCGGGAAGGCGGCAAGGATACGGCCAGCCAGGGAAATGTCGCGAGTTTCGACAGCGATGTCAGCCGAAGCGGTGAACGCTTCGATGATCGGCAGCAGCGAGTAAGTGGCGAGGGCGGGGGCTTCGTCGGTGAAGGTATAGATGATCTTGGAACGGGTGGGCATGCGGGTTAACTCTCTGTGTGCTGAGCGTGCTCGAGTCTCGTGGTGCGCAGGGTAGGCGCATCGCCCTGGCAGCGCCATGAGCGGAAAGTCGAGAGGCTGCGAGCGGTGATGGTGGATGCATCAGTCGAGCGTCAAGTGCTGAGCTGCGGTAACAACCCAGGCTTTATGGCCATTCATGGCCTAGGGCGGTCCGCATTTTCCTGGGATTCGCCCCGATGACCCTTCGGTCGCGGCGGAGTATACCAAACCATTTGGGCTAATCAGCAAGGCCAAGTGATATCGGCCCATTTATAAGACCAAAGACTAAGCAGCAATGCGGCGGGTTGTCGCATGCCTTGCAGGTCGGCAGATGTGGTTTAGGCTCAGTGGATCGCACGATGTCCAAACCACACCCGACAGCGGAGTAGTGCAAGCATGGGATACCAGAAAATCAAGGTTCCGACCGACGGCACCAAAATTACCGTCAATGCAGACCATTCGCTTAACGTGCCTGACCATCCGATCATTCCTTACATCGAAGGCGACGGGATCGGCGTCGATGTTTCGCCGGTAATGATCAAGGTGGTCGATGCCGCCGTGCAGAAGGCCTACGGCGGCAAGCGCAAGATTGCCTGGATGGAGGTGTACGCTGGCGAGAAAGCCACCCAGGTGTATGACCAGGATACCTGGCTACCGCAGGAAACCCTCGATGCCGTGCGTGATTATGTGGTATCGATCAAGGGCCCGCTGACCACGCCCGTCGGTGGCGGCATCCGCTCCCTCAACGTGGCCCTGCGCCAGCAACTGGACCTGTATGTATGCCTGCGGCCGGTGCTGTGGTTCCAGGGTGTGCCAAGCCCGGTGAAAAAGCCGGGCGACGTCGACATGGTGATCTTCCGCGAGAACTCCGAAGACATCTATGCCGGCATCGAGTGGAAGGCCGGGTCGCCCGAGGCGAACAAGGTGATCAAGTTTCTCAAGGAGGAAATGGGGGTCACCAAGATCCGCTTCGACCAGGACTGCGGTATCGGCGTCAAGCCGGTGTCGAAGGAGGGTACCAAGCGTCTGGTGCGCAAGGCCCTGCAATACGTGGTGGATAACGACCGCGAATCACTGACCCTGGTGCACAAGGGCAACATCATGAAGTTCACCGAGGGTGCCTTCAAGGACTGGGGGTACGAGGTGGCGCGTGACGAGTTCGGCGCTGAACTGCTTGATGGCGGCCCTTGGATGAAGTTCAAGAACCCCAAGACCGGTCGCGAGGTCATCGTCAAGGACGCCATCGCCGACGCCATGCTGCAGCAGATCCTGCTACGCCCGGCCGAGTACGACGTGATCGCCACCCTCAACCTCAACGGTGACTACCTGTCCGATGCCCTGGCCGCAGAAGTGGGCGGTATCGGCATTGCCCCGGGCGCCAACCTGTCCGACACCGTGGCCATGTTCGAGGCCACTCACGGCACTGCGCCCAAGTATGCCGGGCAGGACAAGGTCAACCCGGGCTCGGTGATCCTCTCGGCAGAGATGATGCTGCGCCACATGGGGTGGACCGAGGCCGCCGACCTGATCATCAAGGGCACCAATGGCGCCATTGCGGCCAAGACCGTGACCTACGATTTCGAGCGATTGATGGAGGGCGCCAAGCTGGTAAGCAGCTCAGGCTTTGGCGATGAAATGATCAAACACATGTAAGGCAACAGAAAACCGGTCGCTTCTTTTAAAGAAGCGGCCGATTTTTTTGTCTATCGGCACAGCGCAGGCAGTCAGGCTTTTGCAGTTTCGCTTTGCGGCTCGCCCAAGGCTCTGGCAGCCTCTGCCGCAGCGGCCGCGGCATCTTTGATTTCAACGGCGTGCAAGCCCTTGGGGCCCTGGACGATGTTGAATACCACGGCCTGGCCAGCCTTCAGGGTCTTGTATCCGTCCATTTGGATGGCGGAATAATGGGCGAACAGGTCATCGGATTTACCTTCCTCATTGATGAATCCATAGCCCTTGGCATTGTTGAACCACTTGACTTTACCGCTTGCCATCCCTATGTCCCTCTGCAAAGGACTCCATCACTGGAGTATCATCCACTTCATCCGCATACGAACCTTGCGAAAAATCTGGTTGACTGCGCGGATCTTTATCGACCACGGTGGGTTCTTATTGGTTGTAACACCGTTTTGCCGATAGTCAAGGTCACGCGGCGCTTGCGCTGGCGGTGGCCTGTGCAGTCAACCCGCAACCTTAACCTGACGCTCATGATGAAATTCTTTCCATGCATGCACCTAGTGAGATTCGACTAACATTCAATCAGGATCGCCCGCAATCGAATGAGGACGACGGCTCAGGTCTTGCAGTTCAGGAAGCCAAGCCGATCCTGCAGGCGCCACCGATGTACAAGGTGGTTTTGTTCAACGATGACTACACACCAATGGATTTCGTCGTCGAAGTGCTCGAGACGTTCTTCAGTCTGAACCGCGAGCTGGCGACCAAGATCATGCTGACCGTCCATACCGAGGGGCGGGCAGTGTGCGGATTGTTTACCCGTGACATCGCCGAAACAAAGGCCATGCAGGTCAACCAATACGCCAGGGAAAGCCAGCATCCGCTACTCTGTGAAATCGAGAAGGACGGTTAATCGCCGACCACTTGGGTATGAGGTGAAGCTATGTTAAACCGCGAGCTCGAAGTCACCCTCAATCTTGCCTTCAAGGAGGCCCGTTCGAAGCGTCATGAGTTCATGACCGTCGAGCATCTGCTGCTGGCACTCCTTGACAATGAGGCTGCCGCGACCGTTCTGCGCGCCTGTGGCGCCAATCTCGACAAGCTCAAGCATGACCTGCAAGAGTTCATCGACTCCACCACGCCGTTGATCCCTGTCAACGACGAAGACCGTGAAACCCAGCCGACCCTGGGCTTCCAGCGCGTGCTGCAGCGTGCCGTGTTCCACGTGCAAAGCTCTGGCAAGCGCGAAGTGACCGGCGCCAACGTGCTGGTGGCGATCTTCAGCGAACAGGAAAGCCAGGCCGTGTTCCTGCTCAAGCAGCAGAGCGTGGCCCGTATCGACGTGGTCAACTACATCGCCCATGGCATCTCCAAGGTGCCAGGGCATGGTGCACAGTCTGAAAGCGAGCAGGACATGCAGGACGATGAGGGGGGCGAAACCTCCTCTTCGAGCAACCCACTGGACGCCTACGCCAGCAACCTGAACGAGCTGGCCCGTGCCGGCCGTATCGATCCGCTGGTAGGTCGCGAGCAGGAAGTGGAGCGTGTGGCGCAAATCCTCGCTCGTCGGCGCAAGAACAACCCGCTGTTGGTGGGTGAGGCAGGCGTGGGCAAGACGGCCATCGCCGAAGGCCTGGCCAAACGCATCGTCGATGGTCAGGTGCCTGACCTGCTGGCGCAGAGCGTGGTGTACTCCCTTGATCTGGGCGCCTTGCTGGCCGGTACCAAATACCGTGGTGACTTCGAGAAGCGCTTCAAGGCGCTGCTCGGTGAGCTGCGCAAGCGTCCGCAGGCCATCCTGTTCATCGACGAAATTCACACCATCATCGGCGCCGGTGCGGCGTCGGGCGGGGTGATGGATGCCTCCAACCTGCTCAAGCCGCTGCTGTCGTCGGGTGAAATCCGCTGCATCGGTTCGACTACGTTCCAGGAGTTTCGCGGCATCTTCGAGAAGGATCGTGCCCTGGCGCGTCGCTTCCAGAAGGTGGATGTCAGCGAGCCATCGGTCGAAGACACCGTGGGCATTCTGCGCGGCCTGAAAGGGCGTTTCGAAAGCCACCACAACATCGAGTACAGCGACGAAGCCCTGCGCGCCGCTGCCGAACTGGCTTCGCGCTACATCAATGACCGACACATGCCTGACAAGGCCATCGATGTGATCGACGAGGCTGGCGCCTACCAGCGCCTGCAGCCAGAGGCCAGTCGCGTCAAGCGCATTGATGTGCCGCAAGTAGAGGACATCGTCGCCAAGATTGCGCGAATTCCGCCGAAGCACGTCACCAGTTCCGACAAGGAGCTGCTGCGCAACCTTGAGCGCGACCTGAAACTGACCGTGTTTGGCCAGGACCAGGCAATCGACTCGCTGGCCACCGCGATCAAGTTGTCCCGTGCCGGCCTCAAGTCGCCAGACAAGCCGGTGGGTTCGTTCCTGTTCGCCGGCCCTACCGGCGTCGGCAAGACCGAAGCGGCGCGGCAATTGGCCAAGGCGCTGGGTGTGGAGTTGGTGCGTTTCGACATGTCTGAGTACATGGAGCGCCACACCGTGTCGCGTTTGATTGGTGCGCCGCCGGGTTATGTCGGTTTCGACCAGGGTGGCTTGTTGACCGAGGCAATCACCAAACAGCCGCACTGCGTATTGTTGCTCGACGAAATCGAGAAGGCCCACCCGGAAGTCTTCAATCTGCTGCTGCAGGTGATGGACCACGGTACCCTGACCGACAACAACGGGCGCAAGGCCGACTTCCGTAACGTGATCCTGATCATGACCACCAACGCCGGTGCAGAAACTGCGGCGCGGGCGTCGATCGGCTTTACTCATCAGGACCACGCGTCCGATGCCATGGAAGTGATCCGCAAGAGCTTCACGCCAGAGTTCCGCAACCGTCTGGATACCATCATCCAGTTTGGCCGCCTGAGCACGGAGACCATCAAAAGCATCGTCGACAAGTTCCTTATCGAATTGCAGGCGCAGCTGGAAGACAAGCGTGTGCTGCTGGAAGTCAGCGATGAAGCACGCGGTTGGCTGGCGGTTTCGGGCTATGACGTGCAGATGGGCGCGCGGCCAATGGCGCGGCTGATCCAGGACAAGATCAAGCGGCCGCTGGCCGAGGAGATCCTGTTTGGCGAGCTGGCCGAGCATGGTGGCGTGGTGCATGTCGACCTGCGCGATGGCGAACTGGTGTTCGACTTCGAAACCACGGCTGAGGTCGCGTGATGTGCAGGGGCTGCCTTGCAGCCCCTGCAATTTCTTGAGGCACAAAAAAGCCCGGCACCTGGCCGGGCTTTTTCATGGCTTGAGCTTAGCGCGCACGGTAGGTGATGCGGCCCTTGCTCAGGTCGTACGGCGTCAGTTCGACGCGGACCTTGTCGCCAGTGAGAATGCGGATGTAGTTCTTGCGCATCTTTCCGGAGATGTGCGCGGTTACGACGTGCCCGTTTTCCAACTCCACGCGGAACATGGTGTTGGGCAGGGTGTCGACGACAGTACCTTCCATTTCGAAGCTGTCTTCTTTCGACATGCAGTTGAGCCCTCGGATCCAATGTTAGCCCGACGCATATCCGCACCGGGCAAAAAAGTGGCGTGGATTATGCCGGAAAACTGCGTGTCAAGCCAATGCTTTCAGTTGAGGGTGACCCAGCGCTGGTTTATCAGCAGCTCGATAGGTCGGTACTGCGTCTTGTAGTTCATCTTCTTGCAGTTCTTGATCCAGTAGCCCAGGTAAACCGCCTCCAGGTTCTGGCGCAGCGCTTCGGTGATCTGCCAGAGAATGGCGAAACGGCCAAGGCTGCGGCGCTCCTCGTCCGGTTCGTAGAAGGTGTACACCGCCGACAGGCCATTGGGCAGCAGGTCGCACACTGCCACCGCCATCAACCGGCCTTCCAGGCGAAACTCGTAGAACCAGCAGAACGGCAGGTCGCGTACCAGGAAGGTGGAAAACTGATCGCGGCTGGGCGGGTACATGTCGCCATCGGCGTGGCGCGTTTCGATATAGCGCCGGTACAGCTCGAAGTACTCTTCCTTGAACGCCGGGCGCGCTGCGGTTACGGTCAGGTCGGCGTTACGTTTGAGTATGCGACGCTGCTGGCGGTTGGGGATGAAGCGCGCCGCCGGGATGCGCGCCGGCACGCAGGCGTTGCAGTTCTGGCAGTGTGGGCGGTACAGGTGGTCGCCACTGCGGCGAAAGCCCATTTCCGACAAATCGGCGTACACGTGCACGTCCATCGGCTGGCTGGGGTCGAGGAACAGCGTGGTCGCCTGCTCCTCCGGCAGGTAGCTGCAGGAGTGGGGCTGAGTGGCATAGAACTTCAACCGCGCCAACTCTGTCATGATCAACCCCTTCGGTGAGACTTTTTTTTAAGTGTAAGCCAGCTACGGGAACTCGCCTAGGCAACCCATGAAGCGCTGTTGGGCTGGTCAAGGTGGCGTGCCAGGTAGCTGGCGAACTCGGCACGGCTGATGGCGTGGGCGCCCAGGCTGTGCAGGTGGTTGGTCGGCATCTGGCAGTCGATAAGCACGAAGCCGGCGTCTCGCAGGTGGTTGACCAAGGTCACGAAACCGACCTTGGAGGCGTTGTCGGCGCGGCTGAACATCGATTCGCCAAAGAACAGCTGGCCCATGGCCAGACCGTACAGGCCCCCGACCAGTTCGCCGTCCTGGCGAACTTCGACCGAATGGGCGATGCCACGGCGGTGCAGTTCGCAGTAGGCGTTGCGCATGGTGTCGGTGATCCAGGTGCCGTCAGCGTAGTCGCGAGGCGCGGCGCAGGCGGCGATCACGGCCGGGAAGTCGGTGTCGAAGCTGACCTGGTAGCGGCCTTGGCGCATCAGCTTGGCCAGCGAGCGTGACACATGCAACTGGTCAGGCAACAACACCGTGCGCGGGTCGGGTGACCACCACAGGATCGGTTGGCCGTCCTGGTACCACGGAAAGCAGCCATGGCGATACGCCTGCACCAGGCGCTCGGGGCTCAGGTCGCCGCCGGCGGCCAGTAGGCCGTTGGGGTCGTGCAGCGCCTTTTCCAGGGGCGGGAAGGTCAGCGAGTCGCGGGTCAGCCAGGTGAGCATGGTCTATCGTGCGGTGGGGGAGGGGAGAGGGCAGCATGGCTTGGGTGAAAAGCGGGGTCAATCTCTTTGGGGGTTTCAAAGCCAGCGCGGTAACCTGCACAAGGCTACCCCTACAGGGAAGTGAGGCAGTTTTGCGGCAATTCAGGGCAATTTCCTACACATTCATCAAACCGCAGGCACCATCCGCTACATTTGCTGTCACACCTGTGCAAAAACACAGCATAAGCCTTTGTCACGAAAGAAAATGCATGCTCAAATTGCAGCTATATGAATTCGCCCCCGGCCAAACCCCCATACGGCGTGCCGCCATGGCGGCTGGCGGGCAGTAATGTTAAAAGTAGTGGTTCGTTGGTCGCGCAGCGGCCGATCACTATTGGACGCGCACCACGCGCAGGAATAGACGCGTTTTGAAGAAATCCACCGCAACTCCAGCTCCATTGCCTGTGCCACTGTGGCGGCAGCAGCTGCATTATCGCCTCAAGGAAGGTGCGTTGATCGCTGTCGGCGCTCTGTGCCTGTACCTGTGGATGGCGCTGCTGACCTACGATACGTCGGACCCGGGCTTCAGCCACACCAGCAACGTCGACCAGGTGCAGAATGCGGCCGGGCGTGCCGGTGCCTATTTCGCCGACATCCTGTTCATGGTGCTGGGTTACTTCGCCTATATTTTCCCGCTGCTGCTGGCGGTCAAAACCTGGCAGATTTTCCGCGAACGCCACCAGCCGTGGGACTGGAGCGGCTGGCTGTTCTCCTGGCGGCTGATTGGCCTGGTGTTCCTGGTGCTGTCGGGGGCGGCACTGGCGCATATCCACTTCCACCCGCCCGCCAGCCTGCCGTTCTCCGCCGGTGGAGCACTGGGCGAAAGCCTGGGCGACCTGGCGCGCAACCTGCTGAACGTGCAGGGCAGCACGCTGATGTTCATTGCCCTGTTCCTGTTCGGCCTGACCGTCTTCACCGACCTGTCGTGGTTCAAGGTGATGGACCTGACCGGCAAGATCACCCTCGACCTGTTCGAACTGGTGCAAGGGGCTGCCACCCGCTGGTGGGAAGCGCGCAACGAGCGCAAGCGCCTTGAGGCACAGCTGCGCGAGGACGAACCGGTGTTCAAGGCCGCGCCGATGGCTGCCGAGAAGCGCGAGCCGGCCAAGCCGTCACTGCGCGAGCGCATCCTCAAGCGTGAAGAGCCACCCGCTCAGCCGGTCGAGCCACGTGAGCCAACCCTTGCGCGCGAACCGATTGTGCCGCCACGTGAAACGGCGCCTGAGGCATTGGCGCCGCGTGAAACCGTGGTGCCCCGCCAGCAGCACGCAGCGCCCACCATTGTGCCGCCGTCCGCCGCCAGCAGAGCGCCGGAGCCGAGCAAGCGGGCGATGAAGGAAAAGCAGGCGCCGCTGTTCGTCGACAGCGCCGTGGAAGGCACCTTGCCCTCGATTTCCATCCTCGACCCGGCCGAACAGAAGAAGATCGAGTATTCGCCAGAATCCTTGGCCGGCGTCGGCCAGCTGCTGGAAATCAAGCTCAAGGAGTTCGGTGTGGAAGTGGCGGTGGATTCGATCCACCCCGGCCCGGTGATTACCCGTTACGAAATCCAGCCGGCCGCTGGCGTGAAGGTCAGCCGCATCGCCAACCTGGCCAAGGACCTGGCGCGTTCGCTGGCCGTGACCAGTGTGCGAGTGGTCGAGGTCATCCCTGGCAAGACCACGGTAGGTATCGAGATACCCAACGAAAACCGCCAGATGGTGCGCTTCTCCGAAGTGCTGGCCACGCCGCAGTACGACGAGCAGAAATCGCCCGTCACGCTGGCGCTGGGCCACGACATTGGCGGCAAGCCGGTGATCACCGACCTGGCCAAGATGCCGCACCTGTTGGTGGCCGGTACTACCGGCTCCGGTAAGTCGGTGGGTGTGAACGCGATGATTTTGTCGATCCTGTTCAAGTCCAGCCCGGAAGACGCGCGGCTGATCATGATCGACCCGAAAATGCTTGAACTGTCGATCTACGAAGGCATCCCGCACCTGCTGTGCCCGGTGGTCACCGACATGAAGGACGCCGCCAATGCCCTGCGCTGGAGCGTGGCCGAAATGGAGCGGCGCTACAAACTGATGGCGGCCATGGGCGTGCGTAACCTGGCTGGTTTCAACCGCAAGATCAAGGACGCCCAGGAAGCCGGCGAAGTTATCCATGACCCGCTGTATCGCCGTGAGAGCATGGACGATGAGCCGCCTGCGCTGAAAACCCTGCCGACCATCGTGGTGGTGGTGGACGAATTCGCCGACATGATGATGATCGTCGGCAAGAAGGTCGAAGAGCTGATCGCCCGTATCGCGCAGAAGGCACGGGCGGCCGGTATTCACCTGATCCTCGCCACCCAGCGCCCGTCGGTGGACGTGATCACCGGCCTGATCAAGGCCAACATCCCGACTCGTATGGCGTTCCAGGTGTCGAGCAAGATCGACTCGCGTACCATCATCGACCAGGGCGGTGCCGAACAGCTGCTGGGCCATGGCGACATGCTGTACATGCCGCCGGGCACCAGTCTGCCGATCCGGGTGCACGGCGCATTCGTGTCCGACGACGAAGTGCACCGCACGGTCGAGGCGTGGAAGCTGCGTGGCGCCCCGGACTACAACGACGACATCCTCAACGGCGTCGAAGAGGCCGGTAGCGGCTTTGACGGCGGCGGCGGCGGTGGCGAGGGTGACGATGCCGAAACCGACGCCCTGTATGATGAGGCGGTGCAATTCGTGCTCGAGAGCCGTCGCGCCTCCATTTCTGCCGTGCAACGCAAGCTGAAGATCGGCTACAACCGTGCCGCGCGCATGATCGAGTCGATGGAGATGGCCGGCGTTGTCACCCCGATGAACAGCAACGGCTCGCGGGAAGTGATAGCCCCGGGCGGCCCGCGCGACTGATGAACACCCTGCCTGGCGCCAACGGTGGCGCCAGGCCTTTTCAACGCTCAATGAGGATTCCCATGCGCGCGATTCGCATGCTGTTGGTTTCTGCCCTGACCCTGGGCTCGGTTACTGCTTATGCCGGTGAGCAAGACGTACAACGCCTGACCCAGTTGCTGGAAAAGTCGCAGACCATCGAGGCCAACTTCTCCCAGCTGACCCTGGGCGCCGATGGCACCAGCCTGCAGGAAACCTCGGGCAAGATGACGGTCAAGCGCCCGGGCCTGTTCTACTGGCACACCGATGCACCGCAGGAGCAGGTGGTGGTGTCGGACGGCAAGAACGTCACCCTGTGGGACCCGGACCTGGAACAGGCCACCATCAAGAAGCTCGACGTGCGCCTGAACCAGACCCCGGCCTTGTTGCTGTCCGGTGACGTGTCGAAGATCAGCCAGAGCTTTGATATTGCGTCCAAGGAGCAGGGCGAAGTAATGGACTTCACCCTCAAGCCAAAGACCAAGGACACCCTGTTCGACTCGCTGCGCGTGTCGTTCCGCAAAGGCCTGATCAATGACATGCAGCTGATCGACAGCGTCGGCCAGCGCACCAACATCCTGTTCAATGGCGTCAAGGCCAACCAGGCGGTGCCGGACAGCAAGTTCAAGTTCGACATCCCCAAGGGCGCGGACGTGATCAAGGAGTAACCAGAGCTCGCCATGGACCTGTTTCGAAGCGAACCCGTCGCCCAGCCCCTGGCCGCCCGTCTGCGCCCGTCCAGCCTGGATGAGTACGTCGGCCAGGAGCACCTGCTGGCGCGCGGTAAACCGCTGCGCGAAGCGCTGGAACAAGGTGCGCTGCACTCGATGATCTTCTGGGGGCCGCCCGGGGTCGGCAAGACCACGCTGGCGCGGTTGCTGGCGCAGTTCTGCGATGCGCACTTCGAAACGGTGTCGGCGGTGCTGGCCGGGGTGAAAGAGATCCGCCAGGCCGTGGAGGTGGCCAAACAGCAGGCTGGCCAATATGGCCGTCGCACCATCCTGTTCGTTGACGAGGTGCACCGCTTCAACAAGTCGCAGCAGGACGCCTTTTTGCCCTATGTCGAGGACGGCACCCTGCTGTTCATCGGTGCCACCACCGAAAACCCGTCGTTCGAGCTGAACAACGCGCTGCTGTCACGGGCGCGGGTGTATGTGCTCAAGAGCCTGGACGAAGCCGCCCTGCGCAAGCTGGTCAACCGTGCGCTGACGGAAGAGCGTGGCCTGGGCAAGCGCAACCTGCGGGTGGGCGACGACGCCTTCAAGATGCTGATGGCCGCAGCCGACGGCGATGGCCGGCGCATGCTCAACTTCCTCGAGAACGCCTCGGACCTGGCTGAAGACGGCAGCGAGATCGACGTCGAGATGCTACAGAGCCTGCTGGGTGACAGTCGCCGCCGCTTCGACAAAGGCGGCGAGGCGTTCTACGACCAGATATCCGCGCTGCACAAGTCGGTGCGTGGCTCCAATCCCGATGGCGCCCTGTACTGGTTTGCACGGATGCTCGACGGCGGCTGTGACCCGCTGTACATCGCCCGCCGCGTGGTGCGCATGGCCAGCGAGGACATCGGCAATGCCGACCCGCGTGCGCTTAGCCTGTGCCTGGCTGCCTGGGATGTGCAGGAGCGCCTTGGCAGCCCCGAGGGCGAGTTGGCGGTGGCCCAGGCCATCACCTACCTGGCCTGCGCACCCAAGAGCAACGCGGTGTACGTGGGTTTCAAGACCGCCCTGCGTGAAGCGGCCGAGCACGGTTCGCTGGAGGTGCCGTTGCACCTGCGCAATGCCCCGACCAAGCTGATGAAGCAGTTGGGCTATGGCGACGAGTACCGTTATGCCCATGATGAACCCGACGCCTACGCCGCCGGTGAGGATTACTTCCCCGACGAACTGGAGCCGCGCCAGTACTATCAGCCGGTGCCCCGTGGCCTGGAACTGAAAATTGGCGAGAAGCTGCGCCACCTGGCTGACCTCGACCGCAACAGCCCCCGCCAGCGGAGAAAACCATGATTGCACTCATCGCCGCGGTCAGCGCCGGTGGTATTGCTGGTACCTTGTTGCGCTTTGCTACCACCAACTGGGTGGCGGCTCACTGGCCACGGCACTTCTATGCCGGTACGCTGGCGGTCAACCTGGTTGGCTGCCTGCTGATCGGCTTGCTCTATGGCTTGTTCTTGCACAAGCCGCTGGCGCCGGTCGAATTGCGCGCCGGCCTGATTGTCGGCTTTCTCGGTGGCCTGACGACCTTTTCCTCCTTCTCGCTCGATACCGTGCGCCTGATGGAAAGCGGGCAAGTGCCCCTTGCCTTGGGCTATACCAGTATCAGCGTGGTGGGCGGGCTGCTCGCAACCTGGGCTGGCCTGTCCCTGACCCGATTCTGAACCAACACCTACATATAACGAGAGAACGATATGCTCGATTCCAAACTGTTACGCGGCCAACTTCAGGAAGTGGCGGACCGCCTGGCCTCCCGTGGCTTCAGCCTGGATGTCGCGCGCATCGAATCACTGGAAGAGCGCCGCAAGGCGGTGCAGACCCGCACCGAACAACTGCAGGCTGAGCGTAACGCCCGTTCCAAGTCCATCGGCCAGGCCAAGGCCAAGGGCGAAGACATCGCCCCGCTGATGGCTGACGTCGAGCGCATGGCCAACGAACTGGCTGCCGGCAAGGCTGAGCTGGACGCCATTCAGGCCGAGCTGGATGGCATCCTGCTGACCATTCCCAACCTGCCGGACGCCAGCGTGCCGGTCGGCGCCAGTGAAGACGACAACGTCGAAGTGCGCCGTTGGGGCACGCCGAAGGCGTTCGACTTCGAAATCAAGGACCATGTGGCCCTCGGTGAAATCAGCGGTGGCCTGGACTTCGAAGCGGCTGCCAAGCTGTCCGGTGCCCGTTTTGCTGTGCTGCGTGGTCCGGTTGCCCGTCTGCACCGCGCCCTGGCGCAGTTCATGATCAACCTGCACACCGGCGAACATGGCTACGAGGAACACTACACCCCGTACATGGTGCAGGCGCCCGCGCTGCAGGGCACTGGCCAGTTGCCGAAGTTCGAGGAAGACCTGTTCAAGATCACCCGCGAAGGCGAGGCTGACTTCTACCTGATCCCGACCGCCGAAGTGTCGCTGACCAACCTGGTGGCGGGTGAAATCCTCGACGCCAAGCAGCTGCCGCTCAAACTGGTTGCCCACACCCCTTGCTTCCGCAGCGAAGCCGGCGCTTCTGGCCGTGACACCCGCGGCATGATCCGCCAGCACCAATTCGACAAAGTCGAGATGGTGCAGGTGGTAGAGCCGTCCAAGTCGATGGAAGCCCTGGAAGGCCTGACTGCCAATGCCGAGCGCGTGCTGCAGCTGCTGGAGCTGCCATACCGCGTGCTGGCCCTGTGCACTGGCGACATGGGCTTTGGTGCGGTGAAAACCTACGATCTGGAAGTGTGGGTGCCGAGCCAGGACAAGTACCGCGAAATCAGCTCGTGCTCCAACTGTGGTGACTTCCAGGCGCGCCGCATGCAGGCTCGCTGGCGCAACCCGGAAACCGGCAAGCCAGAGCTGGTGCACACGCTCAACGGCTCCGGTCTGGCCGTAGGCCGTACCCTGGTTGCTGTGCTGGAAAACTACCAGCAGGCCGACGGTTCGATCCTAGTGCCGGAAGTGCTGAAGCCTTACATGGGCGGCGTCGAGGTCATCCGCTAAATGGATTACCTGCCGCTGTTCCACAAGCTGCAGGGCGGCCGCGTGCTGGTCGTCGGTGGCGGTGAGATCGCCTTGCGCAAGGCGCGCCTGCTGGCCGATGCCGGCGGCGTGCTGCGCGTGGTGGCGCCGGACGTCGACGGCCAGTTGGCCGCGTTGGCCCGGGAAGGTGGCGGTGAGGTGCTGGTGCGTGGCTATCAGGCAGCCGACCTGGTCGGTTGCCGGCTGGTGATCGCGGCGACTGACGACCCTGGGCTGAATGCCCAGGTGTCGGCCGATGCGCAGGCCCTTAGCCTGCCGGTCAATGTGGTGGATGCGCCGGCCCTGTGTACGGTGATCTTCCCGGCGATCGTGGACCGTTCGCCGCTGGTAATCGCTGTTTCCAGCGGCGGTGACGCCCCGGTACTGGCACGCCTGATTCGAGCCAAGCTCGAGGCGTGGATCCCTTCGGCCTATGGTGAGCTGGCCGGGCTGGCTGCACGCTTCCGGCACAAGGTCAAATCCCTGTACCCGGACGTCAACCAGCGTCGCGGCTTTTGGGAAACCGTGTTCCAGGGGCCGATCGCCGAGCGTCAGCTGGCCGGGCAGGGGGCTGAAGCCGAACGTCTGTTGCAGGCGATGGTGGACGGCGCACCGGTGCAGCAGGGTGGTGAGGTGTACTTGGTTGGTGCAGGCCCGGGTGATCCGGACTTGCTGACCTTCCGTGCCTTGCGCCTGATGCAGCAGGCCGACGTGGTGCTGTACGACCGCCTGGTCGCACCCGCCATCATCGATATGTGTCGTCGTGATGCCGAGCGCATCTATGTAGGCAAGCGCCGCGCTGATCATTCAGTGCCGCAGGACCAGATCAACCGCCTGTTGGTCGATCTGGCTCGGCAGGGCAAGCGGGTGCTGCGCCTGAAGGGTGGCGACCCGTTCATCTTCGGCCGGGGCGGCGAAGAGATCGAAGAGCTGGCCGAGCATGGCATTCCGTTCCAGGTGGTGCCAGGCATTACGGCGGCCAGCGGCTGCTCCGCGTATGGCGGCATTCCGCTGACTCACCGCGACTATGCCCAGTCGGTGCGCTTCGTCACCGGGCACCTCAAGGACGGCACCAGCAACCTGCCTTGGAATGACCTGGTGGCGCCGGCGCAGACCTTGGTGTTCTACATGGGCTTGGTGGGCTTGCCGACCATCTGTGCCGAGCTGATTCGCCACGGGCGCGCCGCGAGTACCCCGGCGGCGTTGGTGCAGCAGGGGACCACGCGTAATCAGCGCGTGTTCACCGGCACCTTGGCGGACTTGCCAGACCTGGTGGCCCAGCATGAGGTGCATGCGCCGACCCTGGTGATTGTGGGGGAAGTGGTGCAGTTGCGTGACAAGCTGGCCTGGTTCGAAGGTTCGCAGAACAGCTGAAATCGTTGGGGCCGCTTTGCGGCCCATCGCATATGCCCCAGGCATTGCAAGGTCCTTGTAAGAGCGGCCTTGTGTTGCGATGGGCTGCAAAGCAGCCCCGGCTTTCTCAAGCCTGCCAAATCCCTTTGCCCGCCAACCGCTCTCGATCATGCGGCAAGCCAAAGTCCTGCAAAGGCCCTTTAGGCACGATCCCGTTCGGGTTGATGGTCTTGTGGCTCATGTAATAGTGCTTCTGGATATGCTCCATGTTCACCGTACCCGCCACCCCAGGCCACTGGTACAGCTCACGCAGCCAGTTCGACAGGTTGTGGTAGTCGCTCAGGCGGCGCAGGTTGCACTTGAAGTGCCCGTGGTACACGGCATCGAAGCGCACCAGTGTAGTGAACAGGCGTACATCAGCCTCGGTCAGGTACTCGCCCGCCAGGTAGCGATTGCGGCCTAGCAAGGCCTCCAGGTAATCCAGCTCGTTGAACACATCCTCAAAGGCAGCCTCGTAAGCGTCTTGCGTGGTAGCAAAGCCTGCGCGGTACACACCGTTGTTCACCGCCGGGTAGATGCGCTCGTTCAGTGCTTCGATGGTCGGGCGCAGCGATGCGGGGTAAAGGTCCAGGGTATTGCCGGTCAGCTCGTTGAACGCGCTGTTGAATATGCGGATGATTTCTGCCGACTCATTGTTGACGATGCGCTTCTCTTTCTTGTCCCACAGTACAGGCACCGTCACGCGCCCTGTGTAATGCGGGTCATCCTGAGTGTAGCGCTGGTGCAGGTACTGCAGGGCGTCGAGGTGGTCCCCACTGGAGCCTTGCTGCTGATCGAAGGTCCAGCCATGGTCCTGCATCAGCCAGCTGACCACTGACACGTCGATCAACGGCTCCAGGCCTTTCAGCGCGCGAAAGATCAGGGTGCGGTGGGCCCATGGGCAGGCCAGCGACACATACAGGTGGTAGCGGCCGGCCTCGGGGGCGGGCAGCTGATTACGGCGCTGGGCATTCTCCCGCTTGAACGTGCCGTCCTTGCCGTTTTCATACCACTGGTCGTGCCAGCGGCCGTCGATCAATAGGCCCATTGTGAGCTCCTGAAACAAAGTTGTTTGTCGTTGGAGCCCAGTCTAGGCCAAATCGTTCGAAGAAATAGCGCAAAGATCGGGGTTCTATTATCGGCTAAATCGATCTATTTCGAGTGTCCCAGTAGCCTTGCGCTGTGACGAACGCCTGCTCGCGGTGCTGTCCCAAACCACGCAGGGCCAGCGCCATGGTCGCAATCAGGGCCTTCTCGCCATAACTGTCTTCCACTTCGCCACGCCAGAACGCCAGCAAGTGCTCTGCCTGCAGGCTGGGCGGCTTGACATGGCGTCGTTCGCTCAGCGCTGGCCACTCTTCATCCCACGCCTCACCCGCCGTGGTGCCGTAGAGATGGCTGATGACATCGGGATTGACCTCGATTTCGCCACCATCACCCTTGATCACCACGGCATGGTCGCCCAGCAATCGGCTGGCCTCGCGGTGCACTGCCTGGTAACCGGGGTGAAAGATGCTCTGCAATCCACAGCGAGCGCCCAGCGGGTTGAGCACCCGAGCCAGCGAGTGGATGGGCGAGCGCAGGCCCAGGGTATTGCGCAGGTCGATCATGCGTTGCAGCTGCGGCGCCCAGTCGTGCAGCGGGAAGAATGCCAGCTGGTGCTGGTCCAGCGCGTTGCCGACGGCGGCCCAGTCGCGGCACAGCGGAATCTGCAGCAGGTCGAGGAGTTGCTCTGTATACATACGCCCGGCAGTGTGTGCGCCGCCGCCGTGCATCAGAATGCGCACGCCATTGTTGGCCAGGCACTTGGCGGCCAGCAGGTACCAGGGCAGGTGACGCTTCTTGCCGGCGTACGTGGGCCAGTCCAGGTCAACGGCGATGCGTGGCGCCTGCAGGTGGGCGCGCAAGGCCTCGGTGAAGCCGGCCAGCTCTTCGGCGCTTTCTTCCTTGTGCCGCAGCAGCATGAGGAAGGCACCGAGCTGGGTGTCTTCGACCTTGCCTTCCAGCAGCAAGGTCATGGCTGCACGGGCCTCCTCGCGGGTCAGGCCACGCGCGCCGCGCTTGCCTTTGCCGAGAATGCGCACGAATTCGGCGAACGGGTGTTCGGCGGGGGTTTCCAGAGTGAGCGGACGAGGTTCGGTCATATGCAGTTGGTCGGCTTGGGCAGGCCCGCCAGCTTGGCGGCAAGTTTGGCGGGGGTGCCGTTGAACAGGCGGTTAAGGTGCGGGCTGTTGCCCTTTTCAGGGCCCAGCTTGAGGGCCGTGTACTTGATCAGCGGGCGGGTGGCCGGAGACAGCTGGTATTCCTGGTAGAACTGACGGAGCAGTTCGAGGATTTCCCAGTGGTCCGCCGTCAACGGGATACCCTCGCGCTTGGCCAAAGCCTCGGCGGCGTCGTGAGACCAATCTTGCAGATCGACCAGGAAGCCATCCTTGTCCAGGGCGATCACCTGATCGCCAACGGTGAGCGTATTCATAGCCAGCTGTTGACCTTGTCGTATTGCAGCGACAGTTCGACGAACCCGGCGTAGTCCACGGCCTTTGCCAGGTCGTTGCCGACCGCGCGGGCCTGTACATCCTCGTCCAGGGCGAACAGGCGCTGGGCCAGGCCGGCGGCTTGCAGATGGCCATGCGGCTCGCTGCCGCTGCGCAGGGCATACACGGCATCGCCGCACAGCAGCAGGGCATCTTCGGCACCGAGCAGGCGCAGGCAACTGGCCAGGCGCTCGTCGCCAAACGGGGAATGGGCAATTACATGCAGGGTCTTCATCAGAGCGTTATCACCTGGTCGAAACGGGCTATCAGGGCGGTCAGCGCTGCGTCATCGAGCACTTGCACCGGCAGCGCCAGGGTTTCGGCTGCCAGGCCACGGCGGGCCAGGCTGTGGTTGCAGGCGAACAGTTCTTCGACACCGAACATCGGCAACGCCTGCAGGTTGGCGGCCAGGTTCTTCTGTTGCACGGCGGCGGGTTGCTGGTCCGGCGCGAGCTGGAACACACCATCGTCGAGGAACAGCATGCCCAACGGCAGGTCGAACGCGCCGCCGGCCAGGGCGATGTCCAGCGCCTCGCGGGCAGAGGGGCCATTCCACGGTGCCTGACGGCTGATGATCAACAAGGACTTGGCCATATCAGTCGCCTCCGAAGCAGACAAGGCGGTCAGCCACTTGCGCGGCCTCGTGCAGTTGGCCCAGCCCCGACAGTTCCCAGGGCTTGGGCAGGTTCACGGCCGGTCGCTGGTAGCGGTTGGCCTCGGCTTCGTCGAGTACGCCACGGCGCAGGGCGGCGGCGATACACACCACGGCGTCCAGCTGATGGGTCTGTATGAAGGTGCGCCACTGGCCAGCCACGTCCAGTTCGTCCTGAGGGGCGACGACGTTGGCCGAGGCACTGTGCACCCCGTCCTGATAGAAGAACAGTCGGGCAATCTCATGCCCGCCGGCCAGCACCGCCTCGGCGAAGCGCAGGGCGCGTCGCGAAGAGGGCGCATGGGCCGGGGAGAACACCGCGATAGCGAATTTCATGGCTAACTCATGCAAAGGAATGGTGCCATGATAAAGCAAAAAAGCCCGCGCCCGCTTGTGCAAGCGGGCGCGGGCTACTCTCATTCAGTCTCAAGGTTCAAGCCTGCTCCTTGCCCTCCGGCAAGAACCAGTTCAGCACCAGCGCACAAATCCCCCCGGTAGCCACACCCGACTCCAGCACATTGCGAATCGCCGCCGGCATGTGCGCCAGGAACTCTGGCACCTGCGCCACACCCAGGCCCAGTGCCAACGACACGGCAATAATCAGCAGCGCCCGACGGTCCAGCCGGGTGCTGGCCAGAATATTGATCCCCGACGCCGCAACCGCACCAAACATGACCATCGCCGCGCCGCCCAGCACCGGCTCCGGCACGGCCTGAATCACCCCGGCAACACTCGGGAACAGACCCAGCAACACCAGCATCACGGCAATCCACATACCGATATGACGGCTGGCAATACCGGTCAGCTGAATCACCCCGTTGTTCTGGGCAAAAATCGAGCTAGGGAAGGTGTTGAACAGACCGGCCAGCAGCGAGTTGGCGCCGTTGACCAGCACGCCCCCCTTGATCCGCTGCATCCACATCGGCCCTTCGACCGGCTGGCGCGACACCTTGCTGGTGGCGGTAACGTCACCGATGGCTTCCAGCGAAGTGACCAGGTAGATCACCAGCATCGGAATGAACAGCGCCCACGAGAAGCCCAGGCCAAAGTGCAGCGGTGTCGGCACCTGGAACAGCGCGGCCTCGTGCATGCCGGTAAAGTCCAGGCGGCCCAGGTATCCGGCCAGCGCATAGCCGACCGCCAGGGCGATGACGATGGCGCAGCTGCGCATCCACACCACCGGGATACGGTTGAGAACGACGATGATCGCCAGTACCACGCCCGACATCAGCAGGTTTTCGCCATTGGCAAAGGTGCCATTGGCCATGGCACCAAAGCCACCGCCCATGCTGATCAGGCCGACCTTGATCAGCGTCAGGCCGATCATCAACACCACGATGCCAGTCACCAGCGGGGTGATCAGGCGTTTGACGAAGGGCAGGATGCGCGACACGCCCATCTCGACGAACGAGCCCGCGATTACTACGCCAAAAATGGCTGCCATTACGCCTTCAACCGGCGTGCCTTGCTTGACCATCAGCGCACCGCCGGCAATCAGCGGGCCGACGAAGTTGAAGCTGGTGCCCTGAACGATCAGCAGCCCCGCGCCAAATGGGCCGAAGCGTTTGCACTGGACGAAGGTGGCGATACCCGAGATCACCAGCGACATCGAAACGATCAAATTGGTATCACGTGCAGATACACCCAACGCCTGGCAGATCAGCAGGCCAGGGGTGACGATCGGCACGATGATCGCCAGCAGGTGCTGCAGGGCTGCCAGCAGGCCGATCAACAGCCGTGGCTTGTCCTCCAGACCAAGCACCAGTTCATTGGCAGGCGCCCCTGCGCCTGGGCTGTGTTCGTGTGAGCTCATTGCTGAAAGCCGCCCCGGAAGAAAAAAGGAGCGCATTCTACGGGGTGATGGCGGATAGCGGTAGAGAAAACGGGATGACGGCACGAGCATCCTGCAGCTCAACCCATTTCCAGCGCCCACAAAAAAGCCCGCCGAAGCGGGCTTCTTGCGGTACAGCAATCAATCAGTCGTCACGACCCATGATGCCAAACAATTGCAGCAGGCTGACAAACAGGTTGTAGATCGACACATACAGGCTGATGGTTGCCATGATGTAGTTACGTTCGCCACCATGAATGATCGCGCTGGTCTGGAACAGGATGCAGACCGACGAGAACAGCACGAAGCCAGCGCTGATAGCCAGTTGCAGGCCGCTGATCTGGAAGAAGAAGCTGGCAACGACAGCACCCAGCAGAACGAAGAAGCCCGCAGTGATGAAGCCACTCAGGAAGCTCATGTCCTTGCGGGTGATCAGCACGTAGGCCGACAGACCACCAAACACCAGCGCAGTCATGGCAAACGCGGAGCTCACTACCTCGGCGCCACCGGCCATGCCCAGGTAACGGTTGAGGATCGGGCCGAGGATGAAGCCCATGAAACCGGTGAGCGCGAAGGTGGACACCAGGCCCCAGGCCGAATCACGCAGTTTGTTGGTAAGGAAGAACAGCCCGTAGAAGCCGATTAGCACCACGAACACGTTCGGGTAGCCGACGCGCATCTGCTGGGCAACGAAAGCCATGACACCGCTGAAGGCGAGGGTAAGCGCCAGCAGGCTGTACGTGTTGCGCAGGACCTTGCTGATCTCCTGCTGCTCGACCTGCTGGCCGTGGTGGACGGCGTAATCCTGTTCGCGCATGGCGACACTCCTTGGTAAACCTGTGGTTTCGGACGTTCAGATGCTAGGAGTCTATCAGAGCTCCTGCAACCCGCGACACAGAGAGTTTGACAGCGTGTTTCATTAAGGTATTATGGCGGCCGCAAAACGAGCTGGAAGCGTGGCCGAGTGGTTTAAGGCAACGGTCTTGAAAACCGTCGATGGGCAACTATCCTAGAGTTCGAATCTCTACGCTTCCGCCACTAATTCTCATTAAAGCCCTGATTTTTCGGGGCTTTTTTGTGCCTGTGTGTTTTTGGTCCCCCATCTGGTCCCCCATTTTTAGTGTGGCTTATGCTGGTTTGCTGCGGATTGTGATGGACATATGGCCTAGCAACTCACGTTTGGAAGGGAGCGATTTTTCCAAGGCAGCCTAGGTATGCTTGGCTCTTGCCGGCAGCTATCGACCCGGCGCCTGAATATTGGGGTCGCTTCGCGACACATCGCCGATACGCGCGGCTCTCACAGAGGCTGGCGCAGGTCTGGAAGCTGGTGATATTCCTATGGGAACCGGTTTGCCGCGATGAGGCCTGAACTGCTAAACACAAGGCCTTGGATCGATGCCGGCCATCAGACCGTCGCTATCGTCCTATGATGGATCAACGTAGCAGAATGGGCAGAGCATGAAGCGAACCTTGGAAGGCATGGCCAAAGCCGGCGAGCCGCTACTGCGCGAAGCCCTTGATGCGATAAGGGCGCATCAGGCCGCGCAAGATAACGGGGCATCTCCAGAGACAATCGAGCGGCTTAGAGTGTTGGCTGACTCCGTTTATCACGCGGTAGTGGATTTCCAGGTGCTTGAAGCCGGCAGTCTGTCTGAATCAATTCACTGATATCGAGGCACTGATGCCCAAACAGTCGAAGTTTTTGCCGCCCGACCACCCAGCCTACACCGAGGCAATTGAGGCAATGCGCCGTTACCACGAAGCTCAGGATACCGGCGCGCCTGCGATAGAGGTGGAAAGATTACGCCTGATAGCTGAGTCTCTGTTCCAAGCTGTAACCGACTATCAAATGAAAGCCTTTGGCCACGGCGGCGGAACTGTTCACTGATTGGCAGTTGCGCGGAAGATGAAGCGTCCTGCTGAGTGTCTGTTTTTGACCCCATTGCGGACTTCCGGATGTTAGCGCCGCTGCTCGGCCCATCGCCTGCAAGCGCGACTCCCACAGGTGTTTCGCGGATCTGGAAGCTGGGCGGCTAAAATCGGTTATGGCGCCTACGCTGACAACATGAAGTCTCTGATCAACATCTGCTTTGGGTCGGTTAACGCCTCTGGACCGGGCTGACCATCGTTGCCTTAACGAGCACCCGGGCTATCCACATCCGAAGTCCTGACTCGGTCTCACTTTTCGTGGGTTTCAGCTTTAGCTTTCAGTCCAGCCTCAGGGCTTCAGCATCAGTATTTGAAACGTAAGCCTGGAAATGGTCGCGGGCGAACTCCTCGCTGTTGCTTTAGGCTTTCGTTAAGCTTCGGCGAACTGCGCCGATTTACCTCGCTTTTGGCTAAGGTCCGTCCGTCACAACCGATCAACGCGTCGGCGAGGTAGAGGTATGGGGATCTAGGTACCCGGTCGAGACGCCTCTATAGGGGCCTAAGCAGTCTTGGAGGTAATGCATCAAAGCCTAAGCTGTGCCATCATTGTGCCCACCGGACCTGTAAATAGTAGGAAGCTATGAATCTCATTGATAGTGTGATGATTAAAGGTTTTTGGGGGAATCACGAAGTATCCTTCAAAGCAAGCGAGGATTTGAATTTCCTCATCGGTCCAAATGGTTCAGGTAAATCCACTACGCTCAAAATAATCTCTGGCGTTCTTCGCGCTGACAAAGATTACCTCTCTGAGCTTGACTTTGAGTCGGTTCGTATAAATTTGAAGGATCCACGCTCCAAGCGAAAACCATATATTGAAGTAGTTAAAAATCTTGGGGTGCCATTCTTTCATTGTGATTATAAGATTGTAGAGTCTTCTACTGAAAAACCCTATGCGTATGTTTTGAGTGATGTGGATGGTTATGATACGGTTAGCAAGGGCTCGTTTTTTATAAGAGCTCAGTTAGCTGGGAGTACTGCCGCGAGCCGTACTCTAGCAAAGCATCTCTCTGAAATGGTGTCTTTGACTTGGCTATCTGTTCAGCGAGCCGCTTCGCTGAAGGGGCCAGGTGGAAATGATCCGGTTGATTTGAGGTTGGATGATTTCTCGAATCGATTGGTTAGATACCTTTCCTCTTTGAGTAAGCAGGTGAATGCTCTGCATGAGCGTTTTCAAGAACATGTATTCTTATCTTTGCTGGTCAAGGAGAATGACAAGGTGGCAGCCCTTCCTGGGCGTGAGAAGGTCGACAGTGAAAAGCAGGCACTCCTACAAATATTTTCTGAATTTAAGTTGGACAAAAGAAGTTACCAAAAGAAGCTAGATGGACATTTTGGTATGCTGGAGGATCTCCGAGGGCGATGGGGTAAAAGTACAGATCTCAAACCGGCCGACTTTATGGCGATTTTCTCCCTGCACAGAATCGAAAGTACCGTGGATGTCTGGGAGGGTATCACCAAAGAGAAAAATCGGATTGTTTCTTCTCGGGATCTTTTCTTAGCTATACTGAATAAATTGCTTTTGAAGAAAACCATTTCGCTCAATGAGCGTAATGAGTTAGTGATTAAGACTGAATCTGGAAAAATTTTGAAGCCCTCCCAGCTTTCTTCTGGGGAAAAGCAGATCATCGTTATTCTTGGTGAGGCTTTGCTGCAGGAAGGTCAAAGCTTTATATATATGGCAGATGAGCCTGAGATTTCGCTTCACGTAGCTTGGCAAGAAAGTTTGGCAAAAAATATAAAAAGCCTTAATCCTGCCGCTCAGATTGTCTTCGCTACCCATTCCCCTGATGTGGTCGGGGCCAACCAAGATCGTTTGATTCACATGGATCGCTGCGTGAAATGACATTTACAAGAACTGTGTCAGGTCGATCGAATTTGCCTGCGTTTTTGGGCGTCAGTATGGTGGTCTATACAGAGGGTGGCGAGTTCAATAAAGAGAAAAAACAAAGCGACTGTTCAATTGATGCGGTTTTTTGGAAAGGATTTTTTTCACGATTTTTACCAGGTCTGAGTTATGAAATTAGACCTCTTGGCTCAAAGGATAATTTATTGCCTTATGCTCAAGATGTTGCCGCATCAAAAATATCCAATACCATAGTGGCTATGGATAGAGATCATGATCATCATCGCCATTGTTTGATTGATCATCCGTTTGTTCTCTATACATATGGTTACAGCTGGGAGAACGATGCTTGGCAAGCTGAAGCTATTATCTCTAAGCTTGAGAGAATTTCTGTGAAAGGCGTTAGTGCTGAAGCTGCAGAAGTGATTAGAGTTAAGTGTCGTAATTTTTTGGTGGATTTCAATAGGTTGATTTTTGTAGATGTGCTCTGCTCGCTAAAAAGGGTGCAGGGAATTCATCGTGAAAAATTCTGGGCGTATGTTGATGTTCGTGATTCTAATAGATATAGAGTCAAGAAAGAATCTTTTAGGAAGTTAATTGGCACCATTAAGTCGGGTAGAGTGGAAAAATTTCAGTTTAGTGGTTGCGATAGGGTTGTGGCAGCCCGCGACTGTTACGGTAAGTTGTGGGCAAAATTTTTGTATGGGATTTTTTGTGAGTGTTTTCGTGATGTTACAGGTCAAAAAAATCTGAATAGAGAAATGGCGGATGTATTGGTCGCTGAGCATTTTCAGTATACGGATCTAGACAAGGATCCGGATTTGAAAAATTATTATCAGGGTATGGCCTCGGCTTTGCGTGCACGAGTCGCTGATGCTACTCGAATATAGAGGTTGATCTGTGGGGTTGTCTGTGGTGATGTCTTTATTTTTTGATAATTTTGAATGCGTTTTTGTCATTCTCATGGCCTGGAGATAAGGCAATGCTAAAGTCCCCTTGTTGGATCTCGATAGTTTTGCGGGAGTCATTAGTTGCAATGACGATTCCATCGAGAATCCATAATTTTGGATCTGTTTAAGTGGCTAGATGCAGGTTGGAGTTACTTGACCAGTACGAGATGTGAATTATCCGCAGGCAGGGCAGCGAAAATATCTGTTGAGCTGTTCAGTAAGTATCCATTCAGAATGTTCGTTTTGCGAGGACCTCTCACAGTGCAAGCCCAAATGTTTTGCCCATTAGACCTTTTCCGATGAATGCCCAGTTTCTCAAATTGACGCTGAACGCGCCGCCAATGCTCGATCTGGTTGCTTCCATCAGACTGCTCCGGTTGCTCGGCAGCATAGCGCTGGAAAATGCCCGGTGTGACCAGGAAGAAAGTACCGTCCACCGTATGGACCTTGGCCTTACTGTCGTTGATCACTAAGCGATGACTGTTAACTCCCTCGCGCAGCCACTCGATAAAGGCCTGCCCCACGGAATACTGTGGTGGAGGAGTGGCAGATTGAGCCATCTCAACAGCTGATCCACTCTCGCGTTCGCCCTGCACTTGCAACATGTCCATAAGGTCGTCGAGGTAGTCGAATTCCTGATTCTGCAGCACGGCGCCGGCTTGTTTTGCTTCTGGTGTTGCAGGCGGCTGATCCGGGGCCGACTCGTTGGTTTCGCTGGTCGGTAGTGGGCCATCCATCATCGGCTCTACCGTGCCGCTAAAGTAATCTGGCCTCGGCTCATTGGCCCAGATCAGGCTCGGCTGCAGGCGAAGAAAGGTAAAGCGATGTTGCCAGTCATCCTCTGAAACGGTGGCGCTCCACACCGCTTTGCCCTCTGGTGTCACATCCACCAGTCGTAACCGATCCATGAACCCCACCTACCACAAGGTGGAAGCCAAAGTTACCGTGGCATCTCTGGCGAACAGTTCCATGGCAGCAGCGCTTCGTAGTCTGCTACCGATGAGGCGTGCGGCAGTCGCTCCAGGACGTGGCGCAGCCACGTATAGGGCTCTTGGCCGTTGACCTTGGCGGTTTCGACCAAGCTGTAGATCTGCGCGCTAGCCGTGGCTCCCTTGGGCGTGTCACTGAACAGCCAAGCTTTGCGCCCGATCACAAACGGCTTTATGGCCCGCTCTGCCAGGTTGTTGTCGATCGGCAGGTGGCCCGCCTCGACATACCGCTCCAGGCGGTTCCAGTTGTTTGCCAGGTAAAGCACCGCCTTGCCCAGTACGCTTTGCGGTGTCACCTGTGAGTGCGTCTTGTCGAGCCAACTTTTCAACTGCTCAAGGATCGGCAGGCTTCGTTCCTGACGACCGATGAATCGCTGTTCATCGCTGGCATCCTTGAGGTCGCGTTCGATGCCATACAGTTTGTTGATCATCGTCAGCGCAACATCGGCGCGACCGCTCTTGCCCTTAGGCTGCACCTTCTGCGCTTCGACGAATTTACGCCGGACATGCGCCATGCACGCCAGTCGTTCAACGCCCGGCTGTAGCGCCAACGCGTTGTAACCGGCGTAATCATCGGTCATCACGTAACCGCGATAGCCCTCCAGCAGGCGCAGCGGCACCTCCTGCGCGCGGCTGGTGGTGTAATCGAACAGCACGACTTGTCGATCAGGCGGGCCACTGGCCTGCACCCACATCCAGGATTGACTGGTCGGATCACGATCCGGCTCTTTGAGCACCTGCACGCGAGTTTCATCGCAATGGATCACCGGGCTTTCCAGCAGGCGGTCACGCATCAGGTTCAGCAGTGGCTGAAAGTGTTCGCTGCACTGGATGACCCAGCGGGCCAGGGTTTGCCGGGGGATCTCGATACCATGTCGGTTCAGCACCGTTTCGAAGCGGTGCAGCGGCAGGCCATCGACGTACTTGGTGGTTAGCAACATCGCCAGCACGCTGGGACTGGCCATGCTCTTTTCAATCAATTGGGCCGGCTTGTCAGCGGTGACCGGCGCGGTTTCGCAGCCACGGCAGCCATAGATTTTGCGTACGTGTTTAAGCACACGGATCTGCATCGGCACGATGTCGAGTTGTTCGCTGGTTTGCTCGCCAACCACGTGTTTGCGGCAACCACAGGCGCAAGTCAGTTCGTGCTCGGGCAAGTCATGAATGACTTCAATGCGTGGCAGGTCAGCCGACAGTGGCTTGCGTTTGCCGCGCTGCTTGCTTGGCGCAACAACTTCTTCGTCGGCATCATCAGCGGTAGGTACCCACTGACTTTCGGGTTCATTGAACAACGCCAGTTGGGGCGTGTTGGACTCGACGGTTTGCTCGGACTTGCGATTGAATAATCGGTCACGCAGCAGCTTGACCTGTTCTTTAAGGTCGACGATCTGACCTTTGTCGACCGTGCGCTCGGCCAACAACTGCGCAAGCAGTAGTTTGAGCGCGGCAGGGTCGTCAGGAAGGTTATCGGGCACTGAAATCATGGCCCGGATTATACCCGGTCAGGCGACGAAACGAGGAGTCAAAACCTGATGCGGACGGTTGCGCCAGAGATCGAAACCGTCGAGTAGCCAATTCAGTTCCTGGACGGTCAGTACGATAGCTTCGTCGGTCGCGTCGGGTGAAGTTTTGAAACGCTCGGCTTCGAGGCGCTTGAGCCAAAGGCAGAAGCCGTTGCGCTCCCAATACAACACCTTGATGCGGTTACGGGCTTTATTGAGGAAGACGAAAAGTACCGGGTCGAACACGGCGACCTTGATGTCCAGTTCGACCAGGGCAGTGAGGCCGTCGATGGACTTTCGAAAGTCCACGGGCTTGGGGTAGAGGTAGACTTTTTCGACTTTGCTGTCGGGGCGCATCATGGCGGGCTGGCTCCAGAAAGAAATCGGGAGCACAGCATCGGGAATCAGGTGGACGGTTGGAATGTGGGGATGATGGATCCCTTACCACCAGTCCATGCGACTGCAGCTCATCGAACAAGGCAATGTTGGAGGAGGGGATGCCATCCACTGCCTGGGCGAGCAGGTAAGCGCGCAGTTTGTCGGTGGCGGTCTTGCTGACCAGCCACAGATGGTCTTGGGTAAGCCAGCCAGCCGCGCCGGGCTGGTTGAATTTGAACTCTTTTTTGGCCAGGTGACGCAGGCCTGTGAGTAGGTGATGCTGCAACGAATGTTTGGGTGCCTGCAGGGCTTTGGTGGGATTGGCGCCGATGTTCTGCGCGGTGGAGACCCGGTCAGCTTGTAGCACCAGTTCCCCGAGGGTGCCGGCGTGCTCGTAGTGATTGGCCAGCAGGAACAGTAGGTGTCCCCACAGGATTGGATAGTTGCTGAGCCAGTCAAGCTGACGGGATGTCAAAACTTGTGTGTACAGCAGCCCGGTGGCGGCGCCGTGAAGCTTGTAATCGCGGCCGGCTACGTAGCGAAAGCGGTAGGGCAGGGTCAGAGGACCGTGCCAGGGGTGCCACACCTCACCATTTTCATACTCGACCTGCAGGTCGACGGCAATCTTACCAATGTCGTGAAGCAGGGCGCCGTAGGCAATCGCCGCGCTCCAGGCGTCGGCCTGGGCGGCCTGGTCTTCCGGTGCGGCGCCGCTGGGTAGCAGGTACGACTGGCGCAGCTTCAAACTGCAGGCCACCAGTTCCAGTCCATGGTCCAGCATGCCGCCCGGATAGGCATGGTGGTGGCTTTCGCTGGCGGGGAGTTGCTGTACATAGCTGGCGTAGCGGTGGATCGGGTCAAGGTAGAGCTGATTGAACTGCGGCTCGGAGAGCGCCGTGTATTGCCAGATGCGCTGCAGCAACTTTTTCCGGTGGTCGGCACAGAGCAGGGATTCGGCGAGTAGTGGGAGGAGAAATCCCTCGGGCGCTGGAGCGAGTATGGGCTCCGCAGCATTGCCTTTTTCATGCTTGAACCACCAGCGCTTCATCGGGTTACCTGCTTTGTATTCAGAAGGTCCTTTTGCCTTTTCGGATAGGCCTCTTACCCTTGTGCCCCCTTACCATTGCCGCCGTTACCCTTTAACGCCTTGAGCCTTTTCGCGAACGCGAAAATTCGAAGCCTGGCGCATCGGGTTACCTGTGGTACCGGAATGACCTGTCCTTTTCCTGTGAGGTAGACTGTCCGGCATTATTTCGAGGAAGGTGGCCTGATGACGTTGAGCGATGCCATTTTGATCGTGCTACTGGCTGACCGGATTCATGGTACCGATGCTGCCATTCGATCGGCCGCCACGCGCTGTGCGAAACAGCTGCCACGCAGTCAGCGCGATATGTTGTTCAAGATCGGCAACAGTGCCGCACCTCGTGAACTAGTGGGGCACCTTTGCCAGTTCTTGCCGGACTGATTAGTCACATGGATATGTGCACATTTTGAGGGATGAAAAGTTAGCTGGAGAGTCAGTTAACGCTCGGCTAGTAGTTGTGCCTCAGGTAATATCGCCGCACATGCCCCAACCCTAGGGAATCTCCGAACAAGTCTTCAAATGTGCTGAAATACGCCTGACCACCTGATCCGAGCCGCCCATGAGCCAGATGAGCTTTTCCGATTTCGAATATGCCGGCAAGCGCAAGCAGACACGCCGCGAACGCTTCCTCGCTGAGATGGATCAGGTCGTACCCTGGACAGATCTGTTGGGCCTAATCGAGCCGTTCTACCCCAAGGCCGGTGGTGGTAGAAAACCCTACCCGCTGGAAACCATGCTGCGGATTCATCTGTTGCAGAACTGGTTCTCCCTGAGCGATCCGGCAATGGAAGAAGCGCTCTACGAAATTACCCCCATGCGCCAGTTTGCACGCCTGACGTTGAGTGCACCGATCCCGGAGGACACCACGATCATGAACTTCCGGCACCTGCTGGAGAAGCATCAACTGGCGCCTGCAATTCTCGCGATCATCAACGGTTATTTGCAGGACAAAGGCCTGTCGCTGCGCCAAGGCACCATCGTCGACGCTACCATTATTCATGCCCCCAGCTCGACCAAGAACAAAGACGGCAAGCGCGATCCCGAAATGCATCAGACAAAGAAAGGGAACCAGTATTTCTTCGGTATGAAGGCGCATATCGGCGCTGACTCTGAGTCTGGACTGGTTCATCACGTCCATGGCACCGCCGCCAACATTGCCGATGTCACGCAAGTCGCCGAACTGCTCCACGGGGAAGAAAACGCGGTTTATGCGGACGCTGGCTACACCGGTGTCGAGAAGCGTGATGAGCATGAAAAACGTAACGTGATCTGGCAAATCGCGGCTCGGCGCAGCACGTATTCCAAGCTGAACAAACGCAGCCTGCTGTACAAAACCAAGCGCAAGATCGAGTACTGCAAAGCGCAGACACGCGCCAAGGTTGAGCATCCGTTTCGGGTCATCAAACGCCAGTTTGGTTACGTGAAAGTACGCTTTCGTGGGCTGATGAAAAACACGGCTCAGTTGACCACGCTGTTTGCCCTGTCGAACCTGTGGATGGCTCGAAAACAACTGATGGGTATGGGTGAGTTGCGCGCTTAATACGGGAAACGTGGCGAAAAACGCTCTCAACTCACGCTGCATCACGCCGTTTTCAGGAAATAGCGCCGTGTGCTGACAAATTACGGTTTTCCACCGCCGCTCGCCAAGTTGATCGGAGCATCCCTAGGAAAGATTTCACATGTCCAAACTTGCCGAATTCAAAGCACTGGAAGCTCAACTGGCTGCTCAACTTCAACAGCTGGACGCGATGAAAAACGATTCCGGCCTGAAGCAGGAAATCGAGTACGGCATGAACCTGCGCCAGGTCATCACCATTCTCGACCCGTCCAAGGGCGCAAGCGTGAGTACTTCCAGCTCCACCGCCGCTCAGCGCAAGCCGCGTGAGGTCAAACGCTACAAGCACCCGCACAGCGGCGAGATCGTCGAAACCAAGGGCGGCAATCACAAGATCCTCAAGCAGTGGAAGCAGGAGCACGGCTCGGATGTCGTCGAGAGCTGGCTGCAGTAATCGCTTGCTCAATTGCAGCGGCCGATGGTCGGCGTTGCAGGCAAAACAAAGGCCCCGGTTGGGGCCTTTCTATTTGAAGTGAAAAGTCACGCCGTGAGCCGTTCGGTCGTCTCGCTGGCCTGATCCAACTGCAGCGCCAACAGGTACTCGGAAGCCTCACGGGCCAGCCCACTGGCGCGGAAGATGGCTCGCTTATCCTCCTTGAGGATCTTCAACCAGGACGCCAGGTACTCCTCATGGCGTAACTCGCCCTGGGTGCCGGTGAGGGCGCAGAGAAACGCTGCGCCCATCTCCGCGACCAACTCCTCGAAGGCGTACGCCGCAGAGCCGAATGCGTGTCCGCCTGTGATGCCTTCCCGGTTGAGGCGGGCGTGGTGACCCGACCAGTGCGTCAGCTCATGCAGCGCGGTCGCGTAGTAGCTGCCGACGTCCACGAACTGGGCCTTGGTGGGCAATTGAATGAGATCCCGGATCGGTAGATAAAACGCGTCATCCCCGTAGCGGTGTTCGATGCGTGCGCCGCTGGCGGCCAACAGACGCTCGGCAGGTGCATGATCGATGAATGCCATCGGATCTTTACCCTCGTCGTGGTACTGCTCGTCGTTGGGTAGTCCCTCGGTCTGCTCGATGTTGAACAGGCAATGCGTTCGTAGCAGTGCGAACTGCACCATCTTGACGTTACCTTGCTCATCACGGACGACCTGGCCGTCTTCGTCGTGTGCTTCCTTGCTCATGGGTTTGTACAGCACTGCGAGGGTCGATTGTTCGCCCTTGCGCACATGCCCACCGGCTTTCCGTGCCTGGTTGTAGGTGAGCCAGCGATCCTGGCGGTACCCGCGCAGACGCGCTTCGGCCCATAGCAGTGGAATGTTGATACCGGCATAGGGGCGCCGGGTAATCGCGTTAATGGGGAAAGGTGCGTCAACACTTGAGCCTGAAGTGGTCCAGGGTTTGATCCACGGGATCACCCCCTGATTCAGAGCGTTGACGATCTTGTTGGTGACGTCCAGGTAGATATCGGACATGGCGTTCTCCAGTCAAGGAAGGGGAACGCTGCCCGGCCGGGAAGGGTTCCCGGTGGGGTAAGTGGACAGTGGTAGGGTGGGCGTTCAGGCCGATGAGATGTCCACACCGATCTCATGTGGCAACCTGATATGAAGAAAAACAGGGCCGGTTTCTGGCGTGATGTGAGTTACCTGAAACTGAGTGACTGACGCCGAGGAGCGTGATTCACTCTGGGAAGCTTGATCGAGTAGCAAGTCGAGCGATTGGCGCAAGTGGTGATCTACCGAAGCCAGAGCGATGCCCAATACGGTCTGCAAGCGCTGTCCTGATTGCTCAACTGTGTCAGTAGCCGTACCAACCTCGGCGATGAATTGCCATACCCCTGGGCTCAGGACAATGGCAGGTAAGGAGCGGTTATTCCTGGACACTGGTGCCTCCCGGGAGCTGATCCAGCGATGGCCTCCAGGAGCATCCCGGGTAAGTTCCATCGCCACCGCGCTCACTGAAAACTTGGCGTGTCCAGGCATTAAAACGCGCTTGCTCGTGGGGTCAACGCCTAATCCAGCCTGCCTTGCAGGTCGAGTTTCCAGCCGCTTCCAGCGAAGTTTTTCCATCCCAAAACTTCAGATGAATCGCTCGCTGTTGTTGGCGTGGAGATTGAAAGGAGCGATGTCCCAGAGAGGCACAAATTCGTGCTTCCCTGGAACATCGCATGTGTCTCCAGAGCAGTCAGGATTTCCCGGGCAGGGCAATCTCAGCAGCGATGTACAGGTGCGTGGATGTGGCCTCAATCACCAATGCCCCGTCGGTGCCGCGTAGGCTTTCCAGAACGGGATCATCAAGGTCGAAGTACTCGGCAAAATCGTCGCCACCGAATTCACTGCGAGCGCGATTCCACCAGGCGTCAAAGTCGTCGACGTCAGGGTTGCAACCCATGGCGTAGGCAATGTGTTTGCGGCTACTTCCGTCGGATTTGCTTTCGCCGAACTCGGACATGAGGTAGACACCGTGGTCTTTGACCCCTCCAGGCAGTGCGGAGGAATGCCACCCATGCGGGAAGAATTCCCAGCACGGAAATGGAAAAGGAGCTTCAACGGAGCAGGGCTCAGTGAGGCCGATGTAAAAGAGCGCTCATCACCGCGGGAGCGGTAACCGGGCGAGCCACCGAACGCTAATCGCCCTTGGGACAACCGTCACGGGAGTGACGTGGCCTTGAAGGTTGAGGCCACCTGGGGTGCTGGAATTCCAGCGCTTGCATGTCCGGTGTATCAAGCGGGCCGGCATTGCGTCAATGAAGATTTTCAGGGGGGCGTACTGCGTCAATCCATGCGGTGCCACTGGTGATCAGCAGCGTAAACCAAGTGATCAACGGTCATGGAAAACTGCGTGAGAGGAGTAAGCTAAGGCTTGGATCCAAATTGTTTAAAGCGGTTTGACCGCACGTGCGGTGAAGTAAATGGAGATAGGAAAATGGCGACTCCAGCGTCTTCAAACTCCAACCGGACTTCTTTCGGCAAGTATTTGATTCGTGCCGCAACTCGCGCGGGTCGATTGGTGAATCAGCTAGAAGCCAGCGTGCTGCATTCACCGATGTTGGCGAGCGTGCCGTTTGGGTATCGCCGGCTCGGTATGCAGATTGTTAAGGTGATTCTTTTGCTTGCTGTTGCATCAGTTGCATTCTTCCTGGCGGTCGGAATGGTAGCCCTATGGGCGTTTGCCGCGCAGCCTATTGAAGCGAGTGATGATGAGCCCGATGTATTCGAGGTTAGCCATCCTCAGCATCGTTTCAAGTATCCAGAAATGTACGACGAACACGGATCACTTCGTTAACTGATTACTTGAGCTTTTGTACGCTTCCAACAACTTGTGATGTTCCCTTCCCAGCTTGGAGTTTGGCACTCTCTGCACCTTGAGTAAGAAGGCTCTGGACGTTGCTGCCAACGTTGTACCCCGCCCAACTCATGGTTCCCAGAAAGAACATCGGGAGCACCAAAAACATCGCCCCCATCACGTACTCGATCACCTGTGCGGTGACCGTCCCATCCATGAACCCTGCCGTTGGTAATGTTAAAAGCGCCTGGTCCGTGACAGAGACCTGGTGATACAGCGTGTCGAGCATGCTCGAGTCGATCCAGCGGGCCAGCTCCCACCAAAACGTCAGCATGTGTAGGGTGAACAGCGCGAAGGTAATCGTCATCAGCGCTTTGAGCTGATAGGTGCTGATCAGCAGCACCAGCGGCAGGCTGATGATCGTGCCCATGATCAGGAAGGCCTGCACCATTGGCAGTGCCGCACGCAGCGCATTCATCGCCGGGAAATTGCTGAACGAGCCCAAGGCCAGGCCGGTGTTGGTGGCCAGGTTGTTGAGCCCCTGTGTCAACGATCCACCTCGGGCACTGCTGCCATAGTCCTGGAACACCTGGCCAGGCGCCATGCTCAATGACTGCTGGCGCGGGCTCACCAGTTCACGCAGGGTAGCGTTTTCGATTTCGGTGGAGCTGTGTCCGGTCAGCCAACCGCGCAATTGCGTGAGCAGGTTTGGATCGACCTCGGCGACCAGGCGGTCGCGCAAGCCGACCGTGGCATCGCTCCACCACTGCTTGCAGGTTGGGTAGCCCGCACCGTTGTCCAACCGGGGCAGGGAGGTGTCTCGCGTCTCGTCATATGGCCAATCAACCCGGGGCGTGCGCGAGCGATCCGTGTCGTAATAGCCCGGCGTGTCGAGTAGGTAAGTCGAGCCAATCCAGGACGCATCGTAGCTCTGCGATTCGTCCAGCTCGGGGCGGTTAGTAAACAGCCGCGAGCGCGAATAGCCATAGCAGTCGCGGGTGAAATCGGCGACTTCCTGTAGCAGCACTTGATCGTTGATCCGTGAGCTGTCGATCTCCATGCGCATCGCGCGGATGTCGGGTGCGCAGGGGATGGACGCAGTCGCTGCAGCGGTGATGCCTTTGCTCATGGCATGCACCAGGTACCACCACACCGGCACGTTGGCGGATTTTTCGCCAATGGTGTTGAAGGTCATGCCCCAGGCCGTGTCTGTGGGCTTGGCCATCGACACCCCACAGCGCTGGCTCGCCGCATCGTCGAAGGTCACGGAGGAGAGGTTCAACGGGAAAAACGGCATGCAGCCAAACAGGATGACGACGTAGCTCATCCACAGGCGGTTCTCGACGCGGGGGATCGACAGCAAGCCCTTGTTGCCCTCGTCGGCGCCCTGTTGGCGGGCCGACAACCATTCCTGCAAGATGATCGCGCCAAACGGCGCGGCAAAGAGTCCGGTGTCCGCCAGCGTGTTCCAGATCCCGTTGTTGATGATCCACGCCAGCAGCGACAGGTAGTACTCGAGGTAGCTGTTGGTGCTCATGTTCATGACTGCACCTCACACTCGTGACAGTTCGACCAGGACGATCGAGCCAAAGCCGACCAGCCCCAAGCGCATGAGCCGTTGCTGGTCTTTAGGTAACGGCCGCGAGCGCAATGCTGTGGTCCAGCCGGCGAAGATCAGGCTGTATAGCAGAGCTCGCCAGTAGGCGAAGTAGGGCGTATTCCCCCGCGCATCCTCGAACCAATCGACTTGGGGGCCGTTCAGTTGCAGCGCCATCCAGGCAACCAGCAACGTAACGATCATTGAGCCGAAGATCAGCAGCACTCGGGCAACCGTGCTCCTCACAGAACGCGGCATCATGGCGTGCTCCTTCCTTGCTCCGCATGATGTAGGCGGTCTGGCTGCGGATCGCGCTGGTCGATGCTGCGCGAGGCATCGGCGCCGCCGGCGTGGCGATCAAGGACCAGGCTGGCGGTGTTGGTGGCCAGGGCTTGGCGCACCTGCAACTCGGTTTGCAGCAAGCGGATCTCGCGCTCCAGTGTTTCGACATTGCTGTTGAGGGCAGTGGTAGCGGGTTGTGCCGACGCCACATTGGGTTCGTGGCTGCCGGCGAGCAGCGTGCGTTGCAGCAGCATCGCCTTGTAGATCACGCTCGACAGCGCGGTCTCGCTGGCCAGGCGTCGGGCCAACAGGTTCTGGTCGGGATCATCGCGCAGGCCCTCGATGACCCCACGGGAGACCTGCAGCAACGGGCTGGAGACTTTGCCCAGGTTCTCCGGCGTGGGCTCCTCTGCGCCCGACAACATGCGCTGCAAGCCTTCAAGGTGCTGGGTGTAGGTTTCCTGGATCAATGGCGTGAGACCTGCACCCGCGCTGACGCGCAGCGTCTCGCAGTCATCACAGGTCTCCACTTCGGTCTCACCGAGCACACGTGTGGCCCACTCAGCGGCCTCGTCGGGGCTCCCCCAGGCCTGGCAGATTGCGCCGTTCTGACAATTTGAGCCGACGGCCGAGGTGTCCTCGACCGAACGGTTGTGCAGTAGGTTGTAACCCGCCTTGACCACGTCCGAGGTCACTCGGATCGGCGCCTGGCCATAGCCGCCGGCCTTTTGCCCGCCGACCCAGCTGACACCGTTGTTGCCGTTGTTGGATTCGGTGTCCTTCACCGCGGTCACGGCATCACCGTCGGACTGCTCCAGGTTGTGCTGCATTTCCTGGTTCTGTGCCAGTGCTCCCCAACCGGCCTGATCCACCTTGTCAGCCATCTTCGCCGCCATCGCCTGGCAGGTGAGCTTGGAGCGGTCGAAGTCGATGCGCCCCTGGAGCACGCCGTTGCTCAGCAGCTCATACAGCCCGGGATTGGCGCGCTGGATGATCATTGCCGGCAGCGACATCACCGCCTGGGTGGCGTTCTGGATGACGTTGCCCATGATTTGTTGGAAACCCTGCGTGGCACCATTGAGCTGGTTCTGCAGGGTGTTGGAGAGGTTCATGTTTCCGCACATCATGTTCGCGCGCCAGGACAGGCCTACGCCGAGTCCGCTGGGGCGGTAGAGCGAGGAGGGCGCGCCCACCGCCGATCCGCCACCGATGGTGTACATCACCCGATCGTCCAATACCTGTGCCTGGTCGCCCAGGTGGTAGCCACTCTCGGCGGCGTGGCCAGCGGCGCACACGAAAAGACATACCAACCCGAACGAGAGGGTGTTCATCACTGCCCTCCATCAAAGTCGATGCTGAACAGAAAGGTCTGTCCCATGCGTTGGCAGCACCTGTACGGGCGCCACAGCGACCAGGCGTAGGCGCCCTCGGCACTCTGGAGGGTGGCGCTCGGGAAGATGGCGCAGGTGCTCTGCACCATCGGAGTGAGCAACTGCCAGCGGTGGTTGTTGATGTTGTTCTCCATCACCGGCTGCGGCGGCCAATATCCGGGCGCTGGCATCGGCTGCAACGGTAGGTAGACGTGCGGCTGGCCAACGCGGGTGATGAAGTCGCTGGCGCGCTGCGCCATCACCGCGGCGGCCTTGAAGTCATCGGGTTGTACCAGGAATCCCTGCCGCGGGTAGACGCTACCCCACATGTTGCCGAAGGCCTGGCTACCGATCTCGCGCATGCCCGGAGTCAGCGCCTGCGGGTAAACGGACTCGGGGATGGCGTGGCGCCAGGCCAGCGGATCGAGCGTGCTCAGGTAGTAGGGCGCAAGCGGCACCGCCCCGCTCGGACACGCATAGCCGAAGCCGAAACTCTGGGCCAGGGCCGTCAGGGCAGCGCCGCCGGGATGCCCGATGCCGTCGACATTCTTGAAACGGGGCAGGTTGTCGCGTTGCGACGAGGGCGTGATCAGGTTGCCCCCGCCTTGCGACAGGGGCGTCGGTACCGAAAGGGCAGACATCTCGCCCCAGGGGTTACTGCCGGTGTTGGAATAGCTCGACACCACCAACTCGGGAATGAAGTGCCGGACCTTGGGTGAGGTTCGCACTGTGCAGCCGAACGGCGTACACAGTAGCCAATAGCAGATCCCGACGATTCTGTACTCCAGACACTGCAGCGACGCGACCGAGGCAATGATGGCGGGGGTGGTCAGTGCCAAGCATTGTTCGGTGAGGAACATCGTGAGAGATGCGGCAAATATCCGCTTGGCATTTCCGCGCCTGCTGCTGCGATGTGCTCCGGAGTGCCGACCTAGAGAGACCGATCTGTCTAATGAGTCTTTCATAGCTATACCCAGCACCTAATCGATGTAACGACGACGGCGTGGTTGAGTGTCTGAGGTCTGACTCACGCGGTGGACCAACTAAATGAGAGCCGAAGCATCGTTTTTGCAGGTTCTCAAGCCAGCGTAACGTCCGAACCTCGGGGCATGGGCAACGAAGGCAAGCTGTTTTAGGGATAAGCTTTACTACTGAAAGGGGAGAAGACGTGGTTGCTATGGGCACGCACCTGGAACACTGGTCTAGAAACCTGCGGGTGGTGACACTCGTGCTGTTGCTTGCTGCGCCAGGGGCTGACGCCGATCTATTTGATGATATCCCAGGAGCACGCTCCATTGGGGCAGGCGAGTTTCGCTGGTTTGGCCTTACTATCTATGAGGCTCGTCTGTGGAGCCGCCATCCTAAGCCGACGCTAGACACCGCTTTGGCCCTGGAGGTCACGTTCCTGCGTGATGTCAGCAGAGCCACGCTTGTCGAGATGCTTCAGGACGAATTCCGCCGATTGGGCGGCGACAAGCTTGAGGAAGAGCAATTGGCGAAATGGAGCTTTGAGATGCGCAGGGCGTTTGGCGATGTTCGGGCGGGACAGCGGCTGATAGGGGTGTACCTGCCTGGGCGCGGTTGTCGTTTCTATGTGAATGATCAACTGAGCCGAGAGGTGCTTGACCCTGACTTCGCCCGAGCGTTCTTCTCCATCTGGCTAGATGGCAGAACACGCTTTCCAAAGTTGCGGCGCGCGTTGCTGGGCGATTAACGAATCCGAACATGCGAAGGCGCGATGGGGGACAATCAAAGGGTTGCATTATGACCAGTTGATTAGCGATTTATTTCGAAAATGGCAGCTGGCGTTGACCTCTTGTCAGACGGTACCTTTCAGGGCCGGTATAGGCGGTTGCGAAATGGGGGGCGTTCGCTATCGTGGCATTACACGCTCCGTATAAAACTAAAGTTATAGGAGGCGACATGAGAATTCGCGGTGATGTGTTTTGGGATTGGGCGGATCAAACGCTCCATCATCGCACTCATGACGAGACCCTTGACGACGGAACCTTTATCGACGTCCAGGTGCGATTGTCGCGTACCGGCAGTACGCAAATGTTCATTGGCGTATACGCGCCACAGGGCATGGCGGTACATGAGGAGGCTTTTGACTCGCGACCCGGCGAATCGATGACGCGGGCGTTGGCATGGGGCGTTGGGCGTGCCAGACGGATATCCCTCGAACATGCTTCCACCGGAGACAGCCCTCTATCAAAACAAGGCTGAATGCCTTTGTTCGCCCCGCTGAGGACACGTGCTGTTGGATTACGGCTTTATACCCCGTCGCCGATCAATTTCCGCCGCGATGCTCAGGGCGGCTTCCAATTCAGTGATGCGCTGTTCTTCCATCAGTCGCCAGCGTTGAGCCTTTTCTTCGGGCTCGGTCATGGCCAGGGCGAGGTACAGGCTTGGTGGTACCGCGCGAAACAGCGTCTCCAGCTGCTTGGACAAGACCACGCCCTCGGTGTACTTGCCCGAGGCCTTGCTCGCCGACAGCAGCAGAGTCTTCTGTGCCGGCGTGAGCTTCTTGAACCGCGCGATCTCTTCGATCTCTGCCGGCGGCATGTTCAGGCAGATCCACCACTCGATCATGTTGAGCATGGTCTGCGCCGCATCGGGGAAGTCGGCCAGGTTCTGCGTCGCCAGCCAGAACCAGGCACCCAGCTTGCGCCACATCTTGGTGCCCTTGACCACGAAGGGCGCCAGCAGCGGGTTTTTGGTGATGATGTGGCCTTCGTCCGTGACCATGATGATCGGACGACCGAGGTACTGGTCGCGTTCGGCAAGGTTGTTCACGGTGTTCATCAAGCTGATGTAGCTGATCGACATCTGCGCTTCATAGCCCTCGCGGGCATAGGTGGCGAGGTCGACGATGGTGACATCGCTTTCCGGCCAAGGGGTGCCTGGTCGGTCAAACAGCGCACCCTCGAAACCTTGGCAGAACAGGTCGATGGACTCGGCCATTTCCTGGGCCCGCTCGCGACGTTTGTCGGGCAGGTGGGCGTCGCTGGCTACCGTGCGAAGGGCATCACGGACATGGCGCGTCATGACCTGCTGATCGCTGGCCGCACAGTGCCTGGCGGCGTCGAGAATGCACTCGCGAATCAGGCTGCGGTCTGCCCGGGTGAGGCGCGCCTCTTCCTTGGCTTCGCCGCCGGTGATCATCAGGCGGGCGGTGATCTCCAGCTCGCCCAGCACATCGCGTTGCTCGTCGCTGCCCGAAGCGTCTTCATCCAGGACCTCGGTCGACAGGCTGGCGACCTGGTCGGGGCGTTCGATCAGTCGGCGGGCATCGGCGAAAGGGGCCAGGCTCAAGCCGCTGCCCGGTTTGAGTTGGACCTTATTGACGGTCAAACCTAGGGTGGCGAAGTAGTCGCCCTGCAGGCCAAAGGAGTTGCCGGCTTCGACGATGAACAGCCGCGGCCGGTACACCGCCATGATCTGCATCAGAATCGAGACCAGGGTGGCCGACTTGCCGGCGCCAGTCGGGCCGAACAACAGCAGGTGACCATTCATGGAACGGTCGAAGCGTGACAGCGGGTCGAACGATAGTGGCGCGCCACCCCGATTGAAAAAGGTGATGCCCGGGTTGCCGGTACCGATGCTGCGTCCCCACAGCGGCAGCAGGTTGGCCACATGCTGGGCAAACAAGAGCCGGGTGTACCAATTGCGTTTATCCCGTGCGGGGTTGTAGACCATCGGCAGCCAGCGCAGGTAGCTGTTGCACGCGGCCACCTCATCGCCCTCGCGCACCGGTTGCAGGCCGGCGCCGAGCAGTACATTGGCTGCCTGGATCGAGCGCTGGCGCAATTGCTGTTCATCGGCGCCGCGCAGGTACAAGGCCAAAGTACCGCGGTACAGCTTGTGCTGGCGACCGATCAGCGCGCGGGCCTCTTCCACATCCTGGCGAGTCTGGGTCGAGGCCAGGTTTTCGCCGATTGCTTTGCGCGCCAGGCGGTTGAGCTGCTCCTCGAGCACATCCTGGGGCGTGATCACCAAGGTCAGGCTCAGGATGGCCTGCTCCGGCAACTGGTCGAACAAGGCGTTGAGCGCCTCACCCTTGCGGGTCTCGCCGGTCAGCTGGCCGATAAGGGGCGGCCTGCGCAGCTTGTCGACTACCATCACCGCGTGCGGCTGCTGATCGAAATACCACAGCCCCTGCTCGCTGTCCGAGTGTGGCTCCTGGAAGAACAGCCGCTCGGCAAAGGCATGGTCGAACGGCAGCGATAGGCCCTCGCCGTCATCGGTCTCCGGGTAGGGCACCCGTCGATAGAACGCTGCTGGTGCTTCACCGGTGAGGGTCGGTGCCGGGTTAAACCAGGGCAGCAACCACGCATAGAAATCCCGCCCCGTCAGCCGGCGAGGATTGACGCCGCAGGCCTGCAACGACGCTACCAGGCGGTCACAGGTTCTTTCCAACAGCTGAGTGGGTTTTTGCCCGTCGTCGTCGGCCTGGTCACCGAGCCAGCGATAGACCACCAGTCGAATCCGCCGATTGCTGCCGCGCCAGGGCAGGTGCGACACGACAGGGTCGTCAAACAGCCCAACCGGTTTGGCAATGGTTTCGAGGTGGTGCTGCATCAAAGCAAGGAAGGCAGCGGTGAAGGGTGTGCCTGTCGCTCGGGGTGCAACGTATTGCTCCAAGCGTTCCAGGTACGGGGAAAAGTCACTGTCGTCCTGGCAGAAGAACTGCACCACCCATGGCGCCTGGTCGAACTCGTCGAAGCTGTCCTGCAGCGCATCTTCCAACGCATCGCGCGCTGCCGTCAGCCATTCCGGCTCACGGCCCTCGGTGCCGATCGGCTGCAACTCGAACACGGCGCCGACCGAGCGGTTGTCGTCGAGCAGAAAGCACTGCTCCTCCTCAAGGTATTCGACCCAGGGCAAGTGGTCGGTGAAACTGGGGTTGTGCGCATACTGTGCAGCCTCATCCGCACGTGTTGCGCGCCGACGCTGCGCCGCGCGCCAGGGCTTCCAGCGCGGCGGGGTGCGATCTACATCATCATCCATCACAGATCGTCCAAGCGTTCGCCGGGCAGCGCATACTGGACCTTCTCGTACAACGGGAAGACGGTCGAATAGCCGGGCACGGGCGTCTGTTGGGTACCGGCCAGGTGCGGGTAGATGTACATCACCAGATCAGGGTTGGGCAGGCGTGGGAACTGGGCGCGGATCTCGTTGGCGGCTGTGCGGGTGTAGGCGCTCTGGTCCTTGATCAGGCGCTCGGGATCAAGCACTGGCCGGCGCAGCTCATCGCGGGCCTCCTGCAACTGCTGCTGCGTACCGACGGCGCCGCCGCTGTTCCAAATATCCAGCATGGTGTGGTCGCCGTGGGGCAGCATTTCGTCCTTGCTGGTGGTGCAGCCCGCCAGGTGCAGGCAAAGCAGCAGGCTAATCCAGGTCCAGTACCGAAACGGGTGGGCTTTCATGATTCACTCTCCGGCCTTTGGGTTCGTAATCGATGCTGATTTCGTGATCCAGGTGCAAGGCCACCTTGGCACCCGGCGGGACGTAGATGGCGGCAAACGCTTCGCCGTAGAGCTTGTTGACCCAGTCACGAATGTCGCCGATGCCACCGCTGATGACCGAGTTCAGTGCGCTGTTGCCACTGTTCTGACTCAGCCCCAAGCTGCCGCTGGCCGAGTTGATGAAGGAGGTGTTGGTCTGTTCGCTGCCCAGCGCTGCTGCAAATCCAGCGCCGGCAGCGGTGATCAGGCTCTGGCTGCCGAGGTACTGCTGGGCGTTGGAGCGACGCTCGCCGGCGATGCAGGGAATGCCGTAAGGGTCGGAGATGTAGCCGAGGCCGCCGCGGATCTTTTCGGTGTCCGAGGTCTGGGTGCTGGCGCGGTTGCGGCTGATCACCTTCTGCGGCTGCGGCACCGTGCGGACGGTGCCGTCGCTGAAGACAAAGGTGAGCGACTCGACCTGGCCGCGCACGCAGGACAAGGTCCAGTCGCCGGCCGCGGTACCGCTCATGACCGCGCCGACCACGTCCGGTAGATCGATGCCGTTGGCGGTGAGGTTGTCCGGTCCCACCAGTACCTTGAACGGGTAGGGATCATTCACCGTGCCGTCCACCGGCACGCGGCCAATCAGCGCGGTCATAGCGATCGAGCCCATCAGGGTCGAGTTCTCCGGGATGGTGTAGAGGGGCTTGGCACCCTCGGCCCGGTCCTGAGTGCCTTCCAGGTCGTGCTCGCCTTTGGCCACGGCACGGAGATGGTCTTGGCCGCGGTCAATCGCGTTGTTGTCTAGGCCATGCAGGTCTTTGAATTTCGACGTCAGCGACGACAACGGTCCCTCAGCTTTGCTGGTGCCCTCCTGGCCGGCACGGGCATTCGATGGCTCGATCCACTGCACCGCATCCGCCGGCAGTTGTGCCCCGGAGAATTGTTGCTCGTCACCCGGCTCGAGACCGAAGCCCACAGGTATTTCGGACTTCGCGGGCGGCTTGTTGGTGAGTTGGTCCTTGAGCCGGGACAGCAAACCCTGGGTCTCGCGGTGCTGTTGCTCGGCCTTCTGCCGGGCATCGTTGGCCTGTTGGCGCTGCTCGGTGACCTGCTGGGTGACACTGCTCAGCGTGCTCTGAATGCGGCTGTCGATGTTGCCTTCGCGCGTGCGCAGGCGGTTGTTCTCGGTCTGCAGCGTCTCGTTACCTTTCTTCAGTGACAGCATCTCGCTGCGCATCGCCTTGACCTGGCCAATCAGCGTGGCCACGGTGTCGCGCGGCGTGTCGCCAGCAATGCCGAGGGCCTTGGCCTGGTCCGGGCTGAGTGCGGTGTTTTCGGGATCATGGGCAGGTTGACCATCCGGCGCCGCCACCCAGGATTTGCCGATGATCAGCACAATTCCCAGCAGGACCGCCGGTACCAGCCATTTCAGCAAACCGTTAGCTTTCATGATCGGCAGCCTCCGGCGCTGGCGGTGGCAACAACAGCGCGTGCCTCAGGTCGCCGCCGCGGGTGACGAGGTACGCCACGGTGGTGTCTTCAGGTGTGCCAGCGTGCCCCAGGTATTCGTGCTGGAAGGTGGCGGCATACAGCGTGGCCTGCAGGTGCCGCGGGTCCAGCTTGACCTTGGCCGACCCACGGTTGACGATCTTCACCGCCGTCACCCAATAGTCGCCCAGCCGCCAGGCGGCGAGCCCCTTTATGGATACGTGCTCGGTCGGCAGCAGTGTGCTGAACCCTGAGGACTCGTCCAGCGGGACTCGACGCACACCGGGCAAGGGCGCCACGGTGCGCAGCGGCGCATAGAGGTTCTGCGCCGCGTAGCGAGTCAGCACCACCGGTACCGGCGTCGCTGCGGGGGCTGCATCCTTCGCGGTTTCCTCGTCCGGGGCCTGAGTCTGGGCAACGATCTTGACCGCCTCCAGCGACTCATTACCTTCGAGCGCTTCGATGTCGATCAGGATGATGTCCCCCGACTTCACCGACTGCAATTGGAGGCGGGTAGGAGGGAGGGCTTCCGACGCACGCAGGTACACCGTGCCGCCGACTGACTGCACACGCAGCTTGCTGGTGATCGCGCTGGGTAGCCCGACGCGAACATCCTCATCCAGCATCAGGATACGTTCCTGACCCACCGTCAGCGGCACGGCCAGCGGCAGGCGGTCCCAGTATTTGACCTCGACGGCGGCTGCGGCTGAACACCACCCGGCCACCGACACCAGCATCAAGATCAAGAAACGCATCATCATGCACCTCCAGGCAGCGTCAGCTTCTGCGGTGTGCCTTCGTAGCAGTCCAGGGCCAGGCCCCATTTGTTGTGCTCGGGGTCGACGTCGAAGCGCACTACGCGTAGCGGATAGCGCACGACGACGCGCTTCACCGGTTCGGCGGCGTAGTACTCGTCGGCATTGAGGTCGAGCTTGACCAGCCAGCTGTGCTTATCCAGCTGCTTTACCCGCAGGTCGGGGTCATCGCTGTAGCCACGACCCAGCACCTCGTACACGCCGCGCACGCGGCCACGTAGTTCGCCGGCTGCCTTGCGGTACTCGAAGTCGCCATCGAAAAACGTCTTGCAAGCGGGTGTCAGGTAGGGCTGCAGGGCGAAGATCGCGCGGTGGTAGTCGACCTCGCCGTCGGTGGGCCAACGGTTAAGCTGGCCGAAGATGTACAGGGCAAAGGCGTAGATGTTTTCCGGCGGCACATCCCACCATTTGCGCGTGCTGCCGGAGCGCAAGTCCGGTGGTACGTGAATGGTCAGTTCGGATGGTGCGGACTGCCAGCCATACCAGAGTCCGGTGCACAGCAGCGCCAGCACGGCCACGGCCAGGCGCAGGCTGAGAATGTGCGCCTGCTGCGCATCCACCTTGTTGCGGAAGCGGCTCATGGGGTGGGCCTCGCAGGTCGGCGCGTACGGCGGACCGTCCACGGGCCGGAGTGTAGGATCAGGTAGTGACTGCTGATGCCCCAGTGCACAGCCAGCTGCCACTGCAGGCGTCGGTACAGCCAAGTTTCTGGACGAGCACGCTTGGCCCGGCGCAGCAACTTGCCGCCACCGAGCAGCACCAGCGCCATGCACAGGAACATGCAGGTGGGGAGGGTGGCGATGGAGGCGGTGGCCACCGCCAGCGGTGCGCCGAGAATCAGGCCTAGTACGGCACCGACGATCAGCGCGACCCACATCTCGTCGTTGGTGAGGCCGCGCAGGACGGCTGGGTCGCGGTTGAGGCGTTCCGGCAGGAAGGTCAGCGTGCCGTCTGGGAGAGTGGCAGGGACGTCGGACATGGCAACCTCACAGGATCGTCGCAGCTTTGGTGAGGAACCACAGGATCACCACCACCAGCAGCGCGCCGACGCCGACCACGGCGCCGAGGTCCTTCCAGGTCTTGCGCTGGTTTTGCACGTCGGCGTAGACGGTGAGCGAATGCCAAGCCACGCCCAGGAAGGCGAGGGTGGCGATCAACAGACCGAGCAGGATGCCGCCGTCATAGGCGTAGTTCTTGATGGTGTCGATCAGGCCTGAGCCCTCGCCGCGGGAGGGGGCTTCCATGGTCGGCAGATCAGCCCTGGCCAGCGTCGAGCTCAGCAACACCGAGCCGCCGAACAGGGCTTTTGTATAGATAGCTCGCAGCCGGAGCAGCGGAAGGAGGCAGTGACGGGAGAGTTTCATGGCAGGGTCTCCAGACTACGACAGCATGAAAAACATCAGCACGATCAGGGCTAGGGCCAGACGCAGCGTGCTGCCGCCGAGCGCACCGAAATTGAGATTGCCGGCCGCCCAACCGCGGTAGCCGGTCCACAGTGCCCAGGTGCACCAGAGCAACGCCAACACCAGCACCGAGGAGCGCCACAGCACCGAACTGAGTTGCGGGGCAAAGCCGGCCACGGCCGAGAACGCGCTGAGTTGAGCGTCAGTCATGCTCATCGGAGGGGCTCGAGTGAGGCGCATCAACTCGATACTGACCGGTCATTTCGACCTGGTCAGCTGGCTGAGCGCGGGAGGGCGACAAGTATTTATGGATGCCTTCACGTATTCGTTCGAGGTCCGCCGTAAACCTCGGATAGTCGAAGCGATAGCGCGTTCCTGCGGCGTCGTCTGAGCCGCTTTCGGCACGATCGGCCAACTGTTCGATGGCAGTGAACTGTCGTTGCACGAGTCCCAGATCTGAGCGCTCGCGACTTTCCTGTGCGACAGCCGGAAGTGCTGCCAGACAAATCAAAAGCGACGGGAAGGCATATGTCCTCATGGCGGGCTCCAGAGCGGTCTCTGGTCGTCACCATTACTGCGCGGGGGAGTTGACGCACGAGTTAAAAGGATTCTCGGCGTTTCGTTTTCTGGCGAGGTTGGGCAGGGAGCGGGGTGAGCCTGAAGTTAAGGCATTGAGGGAGGATGAGAACCTGCTGGTGCTGAGGTCTTACGAGTGCTGCAGCGAGCACCTGAACGGCTAGCCAGGCATTACTCGGAGAATGACAGCTCCGCCTGAAGTGCGCACGGTGCGCGCGAAGGCATTTTCGTTCGGGGATTGCGTGAGTTGGCCGGCAAAGCAGTCTCAGCTAGATCATCCCCCAGTGTGGCCTGTAGTCCAGGAATTCGACCCTCTGACTCAAGTGCTCGAATCTCGCTCCTAGTCCTGACGATCAGCTCATTTGCCGTCTGCCCTGTATCCTCGCTCAGCGTCAAAGCCACCAGCGTCAAGGGACTCACTTCCAATCGCTCGCTAAGCTTCTCAAGTTTGTCCAGCGTGAGGCTCGATCTACCGGATTCGAGCTTGGACAAGTAGGTGCGGCTGGTCGTGTCGGCAAATCCGCGTTGGGTGATGTTGCGGTGACTGCGTAGTACTCGAAGCACGTTAGCGAACGATGACTTTAGTGTCATTGAGTTACCTAAGACATAAGGCAGGTATAGCGACCTTGTCGTCTCATCGACGTTGATTGGCGCAAATGACTGGACGCGACCGTTGCAACGAGCATTCTTGGCTTGTGGCAGATCGGCCCTCAACAACCTGCGTCATTGAACTACTTGGGTGAGCAATTGAAGTCGCCCCCCGGTTACAGCGTCATGTCTACGCGATTCACGGTTTTTCGTTAAGCTGAATTTGCGTAACGGTGCCGTCGTTCGATTCTCGTCCGGACGCGTGCAGTTTGTCGATAATTTGTCGCGCGAGTGCATGGTAGAGCGAGACAGGTGAAATCCAGCCCGAGATGGCGGTAGCCATCAGTGTGGTCGCGAGCATGGGTATGGCAAGGTCGGGGCTGTGGGTCAGTTCGAGGACTATGACGGAGGCAGTGAGCGGTGAGCGTGTCACGCCGGCCAGATAGGCCCCCATACCCAGCAATGCACATGCTTGCGGGTCAACATCGGGTATCAACGACAGCAGTGGCGCGAACGCCGCGCCTATGCTCAGCGAAGGTGAAAACAGCCCGCCAGGAATACCGGAGAGGTAGGACACGACGTTGGCCAGAAATTTCCACAGCAAAAAACTTGGATCGGTGACGGGTTGTGCCCCAAGCAGGGCGCGCGTTTCTTCATATCCGGTACCGAACACGTGATTGCCGGAAACCAACCCCAGTATTGCTAGAGTAAAGCCGCAGAGGGCCGCGAAACGGACTGGATATCGACTGCGCAGCCCGCAGACACGGCCGAGGATGCCGTGATCGGTGGGCAGCACCAGCTTCGCGTAAAAACCTCCCAGCAACCCGCCCAGTGCTGCGCATGCAGGGACCACGCTCCAACCCCATCCAGTTGGCATCCGTCCACCGATTTCGCCAAAGTAGGCGTAGTGTCCCATCAGGCCCAGTGTCACGACGCCGCCAATCAGCACTGCCGTTAGCACCAGTCCGCTGAAACGTTGCTCAAACGTGCGGCTCAATTCCTCAATGGCAAAGACCACCCCGGCCAATGGCGTGTTGAAGGCTGCGGCAATGCCTGCGGCGCCGCCGGCGAGGATCAGTCCAGCGATCGTGCGTCGCCCATGTAGGCCCAGCCGGCGGCCGAAGGCATACAAAACGGCGGCCCCGATATGAACGGTTGGGCCTTCCCGTCCTACCGAGCCCCCAACTAGGAGTGCACCGAGGGTCAGGCTCATGCGTGCAGCGGCGACTGGCAGTGAAAGCAATCTGGCTCGTAAACGGCGGGAGGGCATTTCAAGGGCGGCGATGACTTGGGGAATGCCGCTGCCTTTGGCATTTTCAAACCAGCGCTGTGTCAGCCACGCCAGCAGCGCGAAACCGAAGGGCGTGATCAGCAACGGGGACCAAGGCGCCCATTCAAGCAAGCACCTGAACGACGCGAACGCGGCGTCGGCCAGCCACGCGAATGCCAACGCCGTCAGCCCGACCAGAAGTGCGCCGATCCAGAATGCCAGGCGTTGTCGCCATTCTCGCCAGTATGAAGTGCTGGAAGAAGGGGTGGCGGTTTTCAAATCGGCCATTGTTTGTCATGTGATGGGAACAGACAGAGAGTATGGCGTGATTTGTCGAGCGGGCATACCCGACCGAGGTGGTACTCACGCACAGTCTGGCAGGCGAGTCATCTCGCATCTGCCAGACATCCGCCGTTTTGTTATGACGTCGACCGGACCTCGCCAGTTGAAGAACGGTTGCGCATGGCGATTACACCCCACGTCAAACCCAGCGCTGCGGCGATGACAGAAGCGGACAGCACCCCCAATTTGGCGGCGCCGAGCGCTGCAGGATCGACGAATGCAAGGTTGGCAATGAAGATCGACATGGTAAAGCCTATGCCTGCCAAAAGACCGATCAACATGATGCCCCGCCAGTTGACTTCGGCCGGGAGTGCACACCAGCCCAATCGGACCATCAACCAGCTGACGCTGACGATTCCCAACGGTTTGCCTGCGATCAGGGCGGCGGCCACTGCCATCATTACCCAGCGTGATGTTTCGGCGGAAAGGTCAGCGCCCGACAGGCTCACCCCAGCGTTGGCCAAGGCGAACAACGGCATGATGCCAAATGCCACCCAAGGGTGCAGCAGGCCTTGTATGCGTACTACCGGAGGTACCAGTTCGCGTTGCGCTGAGCGCAGACGTTTCAACGGGTCCATCAGATCGCTGGCATCCTTCTCGGGTGCCTTGGCATTGCCCAGCAGCTCGCTGGTAAAACGGCTGACAGCATCCAGCGGACGCTCGCGCATGGGCATCGCCGTTACTGGAGTCATCAGACCTAGCACAACACCGGCAAGCGTCGGGTGAGCACCGGTCATCAGCATACCCAGCCAGGTAATGGCGCCCGGGAGGATGTAGGCCCATGCACTACCCACGCCGATTTTCTGCAATCCCATGACCAGCAGCAGCCCAACCGCAGCCACCGCGAAGCCGCTGTAATCGAGGCCGCCAGAGTAGAATAGGGCGATGATCAGCACTGCGATAATGTCATCGATTATCGCCAGGGCGAGCAAGAAGACGCGGACATTGGAAGGAATCGATTTGCCCAGCAGTGCCAGTACACCCACGGCAAAAGCGATGTCGGTGGCTGTTGGCACGGCCCAGCCTTGTTGTTCCTGGGGGGCATGGCCAAAACCAAGATAAATGAGCGCAGGGACGGCCACACCGCCGATTGCCGCCGCCATCGGTAAAGCAGCTTGGCGCAGGCTGGCGAGTGCGCCTTCATGAATCTCACGACGGATCTCCATGCCTACGACCAGGAAGAAGATGGTCATCAAGCCATCGTTGATCCAGAAATGCAGGGATTTGGCGTAGATCACCGAACCGATGCCGAGTGTCAGCGGGGTGTGCCAAAGATGCTCATAACTTTCCGCCGCCGGGGAATTCGCCCAGACCAGCGCGGCGAGTGCGGCCACGAGAAGGACAATGCCGCTGACGGCTTCGATATGAAGAAAGCGTTCAAAGTTGGCAAAGGCCCGTTCGGCCAATTCCTGGGCTCGAGGTAATTCTTTCTGGGGCATAGGCGCAATGGCTCCCGCATGGCGGCCCGACCAGCGTTGTTGTTTAACCTGCCTCACTGCGCCGTGCAGCTAGCACCCGATGGCAGTCTACCCAATCATCGCGGTCAGATGAATGCTCAATTAGCGGTCAGTGGTTCAAATGGTGGGTATTTGAGATTTTTTTGCGGCGGGGGTAGGGTCTAAAGTCAACTTCGAGCGGGGAGGGGCCGCCATCAGGCACTGCATGGGCTGCTAGTCTTGGACCAAGTCGCCGTGCTCGCCCCCTGTGCTCATCGCCTTACAAGGAGAACTGCCGCAATGACTGCAGCCCCGAAACCCAGGAGCACCCTCAATCCCCCCGTTTTCTATACCAGCGCGGTTTTGATCTTTCTTCTCGTGCTGTACGCCACAGCATTCCAAGCGCATGCGCAGGCGCTGTTCGAACACGTCCAGACCTGGATCATTACCAATGCCAGTTGGTTTTACATCCTTACCGTGGCGCTGGTCTTGATCAGTGTGGTGTTCCTGGCCGTCAGTCGTTACGGTGATATTAAGTTAGGGCCCGATCACAGTGAGCCGGATTACCGGAAGAGCAGCTGGTTCGCCATGTTGTTTTCCGCCGGCATGGGCATCGGCTTGATGTTCTTCGGTGTGGCGGAGCCGGTGATGCATTTCACCACCCCTCCAGTGGGTGACCCTGGCACGGTCGCGGCGGCACGCGAAGCCATGAAGATCACGTTTTTCCACTGGGGGCTGCATGCTTGGGCGATCTACGCCATTGTTGCATTGATTCTGGCTTACTTCAGCTTCCGCAATGGGCTGCCGCTGACCCTGCGCTCGGCACTTTACCCATTGATCGGTGAACGCATCTACGGCCCGATTGGTCATGCGGTCGATATCTTCGCCATCCTCGGCACGGTGTTCGGCGTCGCGACCTCGCTGGGGTATGGGGTACTGCAGATCAACAGCGGCTTTCACCATGTGTTCGGTCTGCCGGTCAGCCCGACGGTTCAGGTCATTCTCATTGCAGCCACGTGTGGGTTGGCAACGCTTTCGGTGGCCAGTGGGCTGGATAAAGGCATTCGCATCCTGTCCGAGCTCAATTTGAGTCTGGCAGTGATATTGATGTTGTTCGTCCTGATCTTGGGGCCTACCGTGTTCCTGCTGCAGGCTTATGTACAGAATACCGGCGCTTACCTTTCGGACATCGTCAACAAGACCTTCAACCTCTACGCCTATGAACCGACTGACTGGATTGGTGGGTGGACGTTGCTGTATTGGGGCTGGTGGTTGTCTTGGTCGCCTTTTGTAGGGCTGTTCATCGCTCGCATTTCGCGTGGACGTACCATCCGTGAGTTCGTGTGTGGCGTGTTGTTCGTTCCGGCCGGTTTTACGTTGCTGTGGATGACGGTATTTGGTGATTCGGCTATCCACATGATCCTCAACGATGGGGTGAAGGACTTGGCCACTGTCGTTGGCCAAGACAGCTCATTGGCGTTATTCGCGTTCCTTGAACACTTCCCGTTTTCCACGGTGATCTCGCTGATCGCGGTACTGATGGTGGTGGTGTTCTTCGTAACCTCGGCAGACTCGGGGGCCTTGGTAGTCGATATGCTCGCGTCCTCCGGCCAAGGCCATTCCCCATTGTGGCAACGGATTTTCTGGTCGCTCAGCATCGGTGCTGTTGCCATTGCGTTGCTCTTGGCTAACGGCCTCAAAGCCTTGCAGACCGCCACCATCGCCAGCGCGTTGCCGTTCGCCGCCATTCTGTTGATTGCCATCTGGGGATTGTTCAAGGCCTTGAGCCTGGATGCTACCCGTCGCGGCTTGCGTAATCAGGCCCTTCCAGGTACTCGGCATACCCGGCAGCACCAAGGCGGCTGGCAGCGCCGGCTGCGCAATATTGCCATGATGCCGCGCCGCGCCCATGTCACGCGCTTTATTGCCGAGGTGGTCAAGCCGGCCTGTGAAGAGGTTGCACTTGAGTTGCGCAAGCAAGGCTACGACGTCGCGGTGAATGAGCGGGATGATGGCCGCGTCACCCTCGAGCTTTCACACGCTGGGGAAGGGCGCTTTCTCTACGAAGTCCGTCCGCGTGCTTTCAACACACCTAGCTTCGTCATGCGTGATACGGAAGACGGAACCGATGGTCGCAAGTATTTCCGGGCTGAGGTGCATTTGCGTGAAGGAGGCCAGGACTATGACATCATGGGTTGGAGTCGTGACGATGTGATCGGCGATATCCTCGATCAATACGAGCGTCACCTGCATTACCTTCATGTGGTGAGTTGAGACTGGGGGTGTATTGCGCTGCACAAGGCGTCAGGGCAGTGCAGAGCGCTCGTTAGCGGGCATTGAAAGCCGGCAGGGCCAGAAGTCAACGGCGGCAACGTCCCTGGAAGGTGGACCTAGCCAGTTTGCAAGTGGCTGGCAATGGCCCTGAAAGCACAGCTCATAGTCTCCGGCTTCGGGTGTGCGCCCGGCATGCAAGGGGTTCAGAGGCGGCAGTTGGCGGTGGTAGTGCCATGTGCCATCTCGCAACGTGGCGTCATCGGGTATTTCCATGCCAGCGCCGCTGCCGCGTACGCGGGCCTCCATGAGTACCAGCCCGCTGGCGCCGACCTGGTAATCCTCTTCCCAGCGGATTTTCTCGATGCTGTGCTGCCAAGCCAGGGTGAAGTGCTCAATGGGCAGGCTGGCCCAAACCACGCCGGCGAGCCCAAGGCAGAGACCATTCATACCCTTTGCTCGGCTGTCGTGCGACTCCGCCAAACGTGCCAGCCCAATACCGCAATACCCAGGGCGAACCCGACTTCATCACTGACGGGCAAGGCCAGGATCAGGCATACACCTGCGACGAAGGCCAGTAGACGCTCCCACCAGGTCATGGACATACGGAAGTGGCCAATCGATGCGCAGCCCCATAGCGCAACAGCAAACACGGCCTTGATCACCATGTACGAGGTGGCGCTGAGACTGTCGCCCTGCAGCATCAACGCAGGGTCGTAGACCGCCATGAATGGCACGACGAAACCAGCCAGGGCAATGCGGACCGCCCAGAAGCTGATCAGTAACCCTTTTTCCTTGGCAATGGGGGCGGCCGCGAAGCACGCCAGCGCGACCGGCGGGGTGAGGTCAGCCAGAATGCCGAAATAGAACACGAACATGTGCGAAACGATCAGTGGCACACCGAGCTCCAGCAGGGCGGGGGCGGCGATGGAACTGGTAATGATGTAGTTGGGGATGGTGGGAATGCCCATGCCTAGCACCAGGCACGTCAGCATGGTCAAGAGCAGTGACAGGAACAGGTTGTCGCGGCCGAGATCAAGGATGTACCCCGCAAAGGTCGTGGCAAGTCCGGTCAGGGAAATGACGCCGATAATGACCCCCACCAGCGCGCAGGCAATGCCCACCGGTACGGCATGCCGCGCCCCCTCCGCCAGCGCCATTACAAAGCCGCTAAGGGTGGCCCTTGCGCCTTGCACGAAGACGCAGGCGAGGGCAAGCGCCGCGATCACCAGCAGGATGACGCCGATGCCCATGCGGAAGAAGCCCGAGCACAGTAGTCCCAATGCGACCCAAAAGGCCGCGCGTAGCCAGGTGCCCTGAGCGCGCAGGATGATGGCCGAGCCCAGGATGACGATAGCTGTCAGGGCCAGGCCAACCATGCCTGAATAAAGGGGCGTACGCCCCGAGAACAGCAGCGCGACCAATATCACCAGTGGCACGAGCAAGAACCAGCGTTGGCGCAACGCGTCCCAGGCACTGGGGCATTCTTCGCGGGGCAGGCCATGCAGGTGGCTGCGTTTAGCCTCCAGGTGAACCATCCAGTAAATCGAGCCGAAATACAGCAAGGCAGGGATGAGCGCAGCTTTGGCCACTTCGGCGTAGGGCACGTTGATGGTTTCCGCCATGATGAAAGCGACCGCACCCATGACCGGTGGCATCAGTTGGCTGCCCATGCTGGAGGTCGCTTCGACGCCCCCGGCAAACGCCGGCTTGTAGCCAAAACGCTTCATCAGCGGAATGGTGAACTGCCCGGTAGTCACCACGTTGGCCACTCCGGAGCCGGTGATAGTTCCCATCAGCGCCGAGGAAAATACCGCGACTTTCGCCGGGCCACCGCTACGGTGACCAAACAGGCCCATGGCAAAGTCGGTGAACAGGCGGATCATGCCCGCCTGCTCCAGAAACGCCCCAAAGAGGATGAACAGGTAGATGTACGTGGCTGAAACATAGGTAGGGGTGCCATACAGCCCCTCGGTACCGAAGGACAGTTGGTTGACAATCTGGTCAACGCCGTAGCCTCGGTGCGCAAGGTCACCGGGCAGGTACTGGCCTAGGAGCCCGTAGGCCAGAAACAGGGCGCAGATAAACGGAAGCGCAACGCCCATGACTCTTCGTGCGGCTTCGAAAACCAGGCCGATCAGTAATAGGCCGACGATCAGATCGCTGCTGATCAACTCGCCTGAGCGTTGAATAAGGTCGCCTTCGAAGTACCACTGATAGGCGGCCGTCGTCATTCCTGCAATCCCCAATAGCCAGGCAAGCGGTTGCCAAGGCCGGTGGTGACCGACTACCGGGTAGCTTAGGAATACGACCAACAGCAGGAAGCCCACGTGCACCGATCGCAATACCTGGGTGGAGATGAGTGGGTAGGCCGCGGTGGCGACCTGAAAGATTGAAAACGCCAACGCCACCGCGAATAGAGTTGCGGGCCAGCGGTCGGTACTGGCGTGAAGGCCGTGCGACGATTCGCTCATGGAGTGCTCCCACTTTGCGCGACAAAGGATCAGGGGAGCAGGTTTTTCTCTTTGAAATAGCGTTCAGCGCCAGGGTGGAGCGGGATCGGCAAATTCTTGGCTGCATTCTCAGCTTGGATATCTTTCGCTGCCGCATGAGATGTGACCAAGCGTGGCAGATTCTCGAAGATCGATTTGGTCATCTGGTAGGCCAGGTCGTCGCTCAGGTCCGCCCGGGTGACCAGAATGTTGGTGATGGCTACCGTTGGCACTTCCATCCCTTGGCCGTCATAGGAATTGGCCGGAATGGTGGCCGCTTGGTAAGCGGAATTGCCGATTTTCTTCACGACGTCGGCCGGGATGGGCACGAACACCACCGGCAGTGTCGCCGCCAGGTCACGGATAGCTGCCTGGCCGAGGCCCGAAGACTGCAGAGTGGCATCCAACTGACGATTCTTGATCAGTTCGACGGACTCTGCGTAAGGCAGGTATTCGACCTTGCCCATATCCTGGTAAGTGAGCCCCGCTGCCCTGAAGATGGCCCGTGCGTTGAGCTCCGTGCCTGATTTAGGTGCTCCGACCGAAATGCGCTTACCCTTGAGGTCCTCAAGCGATTTGATCCCCGATTCCTGGCTGGCGACGATCTGGATGTAATTGGGGTACGTTCCGGCAATGGCCCGGAGTTTCTTCAGCGGGGCCTTGAAACCGGCCTCGGCGTCACCTTTCCAGGCATCTGCCACCGAGTCGCCCAAGGCGAATGCCAGTTCACCGCGGCCAGCTTGCAGCAAGTTGAGATTTTCTACCGATGCCTTGGTGGCCTGAACTGTAGTCTTGCTGCCTTCGATCTCATGGCTGTAGATCTGCGAGATACCGACGCCGACGGGATAGTAGACGCCGCTGGTTCCCCCTGTAAGGATATTGATGAAGGTGGGTGCAGCCTGGGCTGTGGCGCAAGCGGCTAAAACAGTGCCGGCCAATGCCAGGCGAAGGGCTCGGTTCATGGTGTCGTTCTCCAGTTGTTGTTTTTATCCTGCGCATAAACCTAGATCGAATCTGCCGTGCTTGCCCATCTTTTGGCCCTGAACCGGTCGCTGTAAATGCCTAGAACCGCCAAAATGCAGGTGCCACGAGCACCAATACGGTGAGGATTTCAAGGCGACCCAGGAGCATGCCGAGGGTCAACAACCATTTCGCCGAGTCGGGCAGCGAGGCAAAGTTGCCGGCTGGTCCAATCACCGTGCCCAGGCCTGGACCGACGTTGCACACGGCCGTGGCCGCAGCACTCAAGGCAGTGGTCCAGTCGAGCCCGATCAGGGACAGTAGCAGGGCAATTACTGCAATCGTGATGGAGAAGAAGAACGAAAAGGTCAGTAGCGAACGCACGATCTCCTCGTCAATGGGGTGGCCATTGTATTTCTTCGAGATTGTCGCCCGAGGGTGAATCAACTGCTTCAGGCTGCTGATCAGCAACGATGCAGCCACTTGGAAACGGAAAATTTTCAAGCCGCCGGCCGTAGATCCTGAGCACCCTCCGATGAACGTCAGGTAGAAAAACAACAGTACGGAAAAGCTGCCCCACAGCGTGTAGTCACCAACCGCGATACCCGTTGTGGTAACCACTGACGTGACATTGACCGCAACGATTCGTAAGGCATCCCACCATGACAGACCGCTGTGCCAACACAACCAACTACCCACCAAGATCCACGCAACCACGAGAAAACCCAGAAATCCCTGTACCTGATGGTCCTTGATCAGGGCGCGACGATGGCCCCGCAATGTCGCCACATACAGTGTGAAGGGCAGACTGCCGAGAATCATGATCACGACGGCTACCCAATGCACCGCAGGCTGCGTCCAATGCCCGAGTGACGCATCCGAGGTCGAGAAGCCGCCCGTCGAAATCAATGACATCGAATGATTGATGGCTTCGAATGGGGTCATACCGGCGAGCCATAGGGCCAGGGTGGCGAAGGCGGTAAGTCCCAGGTAAATCACAAGGATCATCTTCGCCGCAACATGCGAGCGTGGCGTGACCTTGTCCGACCAGTCAGAGGACTCGGTCTGGAAAAGACGCATGCCACCTACACGCAACAGTGGCAGCACAGCCACAGCCATACCGATGAAGCCGATTCCCCCAAGCCAATGGAGCAGAGAGCGCCAGATCAGCAACCCGGGTGACGCACTGTCAAGGCCGGTCAATACCGTGGAGCCGGTTGTCGTGATGCCCGACATGGTCTCGAAGAACGCATCCGTATAGCTGATGTGCCGAATGAACACCATGGGCAAGGCTGCGAAGGCACATACCACGACCCAGCTCGCGGTTGTGAGCAGATACATGTCCCTGGACCGTATCTGCGGCGCATCAGGAAGCCCCCTGGCGATCAACGAGAGCCCCGCGCACAGGGCAATCAGGCTCGACCAGGCGAACGCTCCAAGATCGTCGTTGCGCCCATACACCAGCAAAGTCGTCATAGGTATGACCATGCTGATGGACAAGGTGATCAGGAACACGCCGATGATGAAGCCGATGAAACGCAGTGCAGGGAGTGGCATCGAAAAAAACTCATAGGTGTGATGCCGGGCAGTATCGACGGCGTAACGGCGATGTCGAGTAAAAAAACCGTAAAGGCCCAGAGCTCAATGGTAATCCCTTGGCTAGCGCGGCGCGGGAGAAAGAGACAGGCCAGCGCGCTAGCGGGAAGATCCGATCGACCTCTGAGGCTAGCTTGCCGTCAGAGACAGAACAGATCCCGCTCATTCGACGAAATCAGGAGGCTTTCACTCATGTACGAGCGCATCATTGATTTGATCACAGGCAATACGGTTTTCGGCATATCGGTGCTCAACCTGTTGCTGGCGCTAGGTGTTGCTGCAATCACATTCACGGTGTCACGGGCTGCAATCGGCTTCATGCAACGCCGGGTCAGCGCTGTTGGGAGCGTCGGTCAGGTATTGGTAAAGGTTCTGGCAGGTACCAGCAACCTCCTGTTGCTGCTGGCTTCGTTGCTGGTGGGGCTGGGGATGCTCGATTTGCCAGAACGATGGCTGACCAGGGTCAGCAGTTTGTGGTTTGTGGTCGCCGCACTGCAGATTGGCTTGTGGCTCAATCGCGCCATTGCCCTGGGGCTGGTCCATTATTTCTCGCGCCATGGCGGGCAGGGGCTCTATCAAGGCAGTGCACTAGCGACCTTGTCGGCTTGGGGGGCACGCGTACTGTTGTGGTCGGTAGTCGTGCTGGCGATGTTGTCCAACCTGGGCGTGAACATTACCGCCTTCGTTGCCAGCTTGGGGGTGGGCGGCATCGCTGTAGCACTGGCAGTACAGAATATTCTCGGCGATCTTTTCGCTTCGCTGTCAATCGCCGTCGATAAGCCGTTCGAGGTGGGAGACTTCATCGTGATTGGGCCATTGGCGGGGACAGTTGAGCACGTGGGGCTGAAAACGACCCGTATTCGCAGCCTGGGGGGTGAGCAGATCGTCATGGCCAATGCGAGCATGATCAGCAGCACCATACAGAACTACAAGCGTCTTCAGGAGCGGCGCATCGTCTTCGAATTCGGCCTGTCCTACGACACCCCCACTGAGGCTGTGAAAAAAGCGCCCGTCATCGTGGAAGAGATCATCAAGTCTCAGGACCAGGTACGCTTCGATCGTGCCCACCTGCGTGGCTTTGGAAAGGAGGCGTTGGAGTTCGAATGCGTTTACATCGTTCAGGATCCTGGCTACAACCTGTATATGGATATTCAGCAGGCTATCAATTTCCGGCTGCTTGAGTGTTTTTCCCGAATTGGCGCCAGGTTCGCGTTGCCGGTGCGCTCCATCAAGGTCACGGCTTTACCAGAGCAGGCCGATACGCCGGTGCAGCAGCGTGGTAGCCACGGTTATGGGCGAGGTTGATGGGCAGATTCAATGACGGTGGGGGCGGGAAACTGAGCGCGCTGACGGCGTGGGCTGCCAGGCGGGCCTACGGATGATGGCGCGCTGGCGTTGGATCGCTGTTCGAGTCACTAAGCGACTATGGTTCCGGGCGACTTTGTTTTCGCTGCTCGGCGTGGCGACAGCCTTGATTGCGGTGGTGTTAAAAGACTTCATTCCTGCGTCCTTGCCCGCTCGGATAGGCGCGGACGCTGTTGACAAGATCCTCGGCATCATTGCCTCCAGCATGTTGGCGGTCACCATCTTTTCCTTGAGTACCATGGTGGCGGCATATGGTGCGGCCAGCACGGGGGTAACGCCTCGTGCCACGACGCTGGTGATGGAGGATACGACCACGCACAATGCGCTTGCCACGTTTATCGGCTCGTTCCTGTTCAGCCTGGTCGGGCTGATTGCTTTAAGTACGGGCGTCTATGGTGATCAAGGGCGTGTCTTGCTGTTCGCGGTAACCATCGCAGTTGTCATCCTGATCGTTTATACCTTGCTGCGCTGGATCGATCACCTCTCCAGGCTCGGGCGTGTAGGTGAGACTATCGACCGCGTCGAGAGGGCTGCGATAGAGGCTATCTAGCATCGGGCCAAATGGCCTTACCTGGGGGGCTCTGCATACCCGCCAGGCATGGTTTTCCCTCCTGCTGCCCAGCGTTTGGTCAGTCATCGAACCGGTTACGTTCAGCACATTGATGTGGAGGCTTTGGCAGCCATCACCCAGCGGCACAACGTTATGATCTATATGGATGTGTTGCCTGGCACATTCGTCTACCCAGGAGCACCGCTTGCGACCGTCGTGGCGCAACCCGGCCAGGACGTACGAGGGGTGGCGGCCTTCGAGCTTGACGTACATGCAGCCATTACGGTGGGCACCCGTCGGACGTTCGAGCATGACCCGCGCTTCGGCCTGTCAGTGCTGTCCGAGATCGCTTCCAGAGCGTTGTCGCCTGCAGTCAATGACCCCGGCACTGCGATCGATGTCATCGGTCGAGGTGTCAGGTGCTTGTCGCACTGGGGGCGGCCTCAGGCGCTGGCTCCGTCTCATGGAGACTGTGCCCAAGTTTATCTGCACGGTATTGTGGTCGAGGATTTGTTCGATGATTTCTTCGGGCCGATCGCTCGAGACGGGGCGGCGCTGCAGGAGGTGAATATACGACTGCTCAAGGCGTTGTTGAGCCTGGCTCAAATCAATCCACGGCTGTTTGAAGGCAGTGCGAGCAGGCATGCAGAGCGGCTGCTCTTTCTTGCCCATGCCGCGCTCGTGCTTGAGGCGGAAAATGCGCAGTTGGTCAAACTGGCTGAGCCGTTTCATGCCAAGTGTTAGCCTTGAAATGTGTAGGCTCGACTGGACGGGTTACAGCTTTCTTCCTGATGAGAAGCTCGTCCCGCATCTGCAACACGGCTTGTGTCGAGTATTAGCCTCGGCGGCCTTCCCGTGCATCCATATTGGTGTTTAACGCACGGTGTATCTTACATGGCGCAGTCAACGTTGGCTGCGCCCGGTACTGGCAAGCTAGCTCTCCATATCCGTTTCCATCTCGGGGCAACTTTTAACCCTGTTGCATTTCAGGTCACCACCGGAAAGTCAGGCTGCCAATCACTGTACGGCGGTTCCCGTAGAATACGGTTTGCTCATAGAACCCCGGGGTGAAATAGCGCTTGTCGAACAGGTTGCTTGCGCTCAGGTCCACCGAAACCCCTTGAAGGTCCTCTCTCAGGTGCGCCAGGTCATAGCGCACGCTGGCGTCGGTGAGGGTGTAATGAGGGACTTTGACAGTGTTCTTGGCGTTGTACGAGGACCCGACATAACGCTGCCCGACACCCATGCCCAGCCCCTCCAGCGGGCCGGCCTGCACGGTGTAGTCAAGCCACAGCGAGGCGGTGTTGCGGGGCACCGAGATCGGCACGTTGCCCTCAAGGCTGTAGGCGGCGGCGCCAGTGCCCACGGGATTGGCCTTGGTCACCTCGGCGTCGACGTAGGCGTACGAAGCGATCAGGTCCAGGCCGCGGCTCAGCTCGGCCTTGCCTTCGAGTTCGATGCCACGCGAGCGCTGCTCGCCGGTCTGCACCTGAAAGCTGGGGTTGGTCGGGTCGGTGGTGGTGACATTCTTCTGGGTCAAGTCATAAGCCGAGAGGGTGATGAAGCTGTTGTAGCCAGGCGGCTCGTACTTGATACCGACTTCGTACTGCTCCCCCTCGGTGGGCTTGAAGTAGCTGCCATCCTGAGCCGTACCCGAGGTCGGCTGGAAGGAGGTGCTGTAGCTGGCGTAGGGGGTGATGCCGTTGTCGAACAGATAGGCCAGGCCCACGCGACCGGTGAACTTGTGGTCCTTCTGTACGCTGCGGGTGTCGTTCAGGTAGCTGTACTCGCGCCCCTCGACCCAGTCCTTGCGCCCGCCCAAGGTCAGGCGCCACTGGTTCAGGCTGAGCATGTCCTGGGCGTACAGGCCTTTTTGCGACACGACGCTCTTGCCGTCAGTCTGCAACGTGCTGTTCCAGGTCGGGCTGGCATTGTAGACCGGGTCGAAGATATCGACGGTCTGGTTGGCGGCAACGCCCCGGCGCGATTCACGGCCCGAATAATGGCCGTAGTCGAAGCCCACCAGCACATCGTGGCCAATGGCGCCGGTGTCGAAGTGGCCGCCCAGGTTATTGTCGAGCAGGAACGTATCGGTTTTCTTCGGGCGTTTCTGGTAGCCGAAGGTGTAAGTCCGGCCGTCGGCACCCAGTTGGCCGCTGTTGCGAGCACCGTTGCTGATGTAGTCGACGTCGACCTTCATGTAGCGGGCGTTCTGGGTGAATTTCCAGTCGTCGTTCAGCTGGCGCTCGAAGAGGTAGCCGAGCGAGGTGTTCCCCACCTCGTTCTTGCTCACGTGCGGATCGCCCAGGTAAGTACTCGACGGGATGTGGCCGAAGGGCGTGTTGGTCAGCGTACCGTTCACCGGGAAGCTCTGTTCGGCGCCACCCTTGCGGGTCTTCAGGTAGCTGGCCAGGAGCGTGACGCTGGTGTCCTCGTCAGGCTTCCAGGTCAGCGACGGAGCGATATAGGTACGGTCGTCCGGCGAATGATCGACCTGGGTACCGCTGTCACGCTTGAGCGCCACCAGGCGATAGCTGAATTTGCCCTCGTCATCCAGTCGACCACCGAGATCCAGCGCCGTCTGCTGGCGATCGAAGCTGCCGCCCTGAACCTGGATTTCGTGAATGGCTTCGTCGGTGGGCCGCTTGCTGGTCAGGTTGACCATGCCGCCAGGCGCCATTTGGCCGTACAGCACCGACGCCGGGCCCTTGATCACATCGATGCGTTCCAGGCCGTAGGTTTCGAAGTCGGTGTCGTACTGGTTGAAGCCGCTGCGCAGGCCGTCCCTGTACACCCCGAACAGGTTGAACGAACGGAAACCGCGCATGTAGATATCCGGCGCGCCCTGTCCGCCCACGTAATCGATCGCGCGAATGCCCGGGGTGTAGGCGACGGCGCTGTTGAAGTCCTGCACGCCGCGCTTGTTCATCTCGTCGCGGGTGATCACCGAGATCGACTGCGGCACTTCACTGATGGCGGCATTGGTCTTGGTGCCGACCGAGGAGCGGTTGGCGACGATACCGTCGATGGGGCCGGTAATACTCTGCTCGGCGCGGCCGCTGATGGTCGAGACCGGAAGCGTCATACCGCCCTCCACGCCTGCTTGGTGCTGCAGGGTGTAGCTGCCATTGGGCAGCGCTATCGCCGTCAAGCCAGTACCCGAAAGCAGCACGGCCAGACCGGCCTCGACACTGTAGTCACCGCGAAGGCCTTGGCTGTGCAGGCCCGCCACCTGATCGGCAGGGTACGACAGCAGCAGTTTGCTTTCGTGACCAAAGCGATTGAGCACATCGCGCAAGGTGCCAGCGGGTATGTCGTAGCTGCGGTTGGTAGACGCCGCACTGACGATACCGGCACCCGACAGCAAGCCGACACCAGCAAGCGAGGGGACCAGGCTGCTGGCCATGGCGAAGGTCAGCGCCCGAAGGCGAAGGGGGTGATTCATGCCGTGCTCCACAAGAATGATCGAGGTCTTTCTGGTGGAGTCTCGCGAGTGCGGCAAACAGACCACCCTTTTCGCGATTTATTTTCAAACCTGGATGTTTTTCGGCTCCAGCGTCACCCAGTAAGGGGTGAAACGGCGAACCTCGGCACCCAGCGAAACCCCAAGTGTCTGCAGAATCCGGTCCGTGTCGGCCAGCGGGTAAGTGCCCGCGACGCGCACGCCGGCAAGACTGCGGGCGCAGCCCAGATGGCCACGACGATAACGCCCAAGCTCCTGGAGGAACTGCTCCAACGGCATGTCACTGGCCATCAGCATGCCGTCGGTCCAGGCCCTGTCAGCCTCGCTCAGCGTGCGCAACGGACCGACCTGGTCGCGCGTGAACATTAGCTGTTGCCCGGCCTGCACGCTGATGCCGGCCAGGCGTTCGGGGTACAACCTGACGACGCCATCGCGTACCGCGAGTCGGCTGTAGCCCGACTCCTGACGCAGCAGAAAACGCCCCTGTGCAGCTTCAACCCAGCCCTGCCCGGTCTGCGCCCGGAACGGTCGCAGCGCAGGAGCCGCGACCACGTTCACTTGAATTTCACCACGCAGCAGCCGCAAATCGCGCCCGGCCTGGTCAAATCTGACGTCGACCGCGCTATCGGTGTTGAGCAGCAACTGGCTGCCATCGGCCAACACGACATTGCGCTGCTCGCCTACACCGCTGTGATAGTCAGCGTTCAGGTTCTGCCACAGCGCAGTATTACGACCATTCCACGCCAGCGTTCCGCTGGCCACCGCGAGCACCAGTACCTTGAGTGCGCTGCGCCGGTCCAGGTTGCTCGTGGGCGTGGCGGTCAGCGCGGCATGCGCGATGGGGGCATGATTGGCCAGACCCGACAGCCGCTCGGCAAACGACTCGACGCGCTGCCAGGCACGGGCGTGTTCAGGGTGCTGATGCAACCAACGCTGCCACTGCTCGACCGTACCGGCCGAGACCGACGGTGCCTGCAGTTCGATCATCCACTCCACGGCCTGCTCAGCGATGGCCGGGGCGATTCTGGCGGTCATGGCTGGCACCTGCTCATTCGGCGAAGCAACATTGCACACCGGCCTTGATGATGTAGCGCTTGACGGTGGTTACCGATACGCCGAGCCGCTCGGCAATCTCGGCATGCGCCATGCCGTCAAGCTGGGACCAGAGGAAGGCCTGACGCACCGGGACTTCCAGCCCGTCCATCAGACGGTCGAGTTCCTGCAAGGTCTGCAACAGGATCGCCTGCTCTTCCAGCGAAGGCATCAATTGCTCAGGGACGCTGGCAAGCACTTCAAGGTAGGCGCGCTCCAGCTTCTGCCGGCGGAAGTGGTTGCTTAAGACGCTGCGCGCAACGGTCACCAAAACGGCGCGCGAATCGAGAATCTGTATCGGTTCATGCTTGGCCAGCAGGCGTACGAACGTGTCCTGCGTAAGGTCTGCGGCGCTGGCGCAGCAGCCCAGCTTGCGTCTCAGCCACCCTTGCAACCAACCATGGTGATTGACATATAGGGTGTGAAATTCCGTTGAGGTAGCACCGTCAGTCGTTGACATGATGAATGAGCACTAGCTTGAAAATATAATTATTATCATAGGCAACTGATAATTTCTACCGATTGGCTGGCTTCTCCCTTCCACGGCGGCGATGCCAGAAGCCTGATGGCAGCATCAGTTATGACATGTAAAGTCAAGCTCATAGGCTTGGGGGTAAGTCTTTAATTTGTAGAGGGATGTCGGCTTACAGATCAAATTAATGAGAGCTGAGATGTGAGAACTATTTCTAAATAGATTGTGTGGATAATTAACCACCCTGTAACGGCAGTGATATTTCAGTAGGAAGATAATCTGCAGTAGAGAGTCTTCGTGTCAGTGACTTGAGTCGAGGAATGGACGCTTGTCCATCCTCAGGCTAATACTTAGTTATCTGCCTGAAGAGGTGCAGAGCATGCAAACAAATTTGTTATTGTTTGTCGCAATGCCAATAAAGAGTGGGCAAGCTCTTTCAGCAGTTTGGCGTTATACTGCAACTATTTCGGTCGGCTTCGATATTTATGACAATTAAGAAAAATAAGACTGGTTCCAACCTATCCGACCAAAGCTCTTGCAGAGGCTGCACGCGCAAAGCTGAGCAGAGAGAGCTTTAGTCCTGAAGAACGATCCCCACTTTGCGTACAGGATCTTCGATGTTGTAGTGAGGTCGTTTAATATCCAGTCCCGGCTATCAATGGTACCGCGAGCTCTTTGGCCGTAGGGGTTATGATAAGAACGGTGGTATGGGTGTCTGCGCGATTTCGATTGCTCGCATTCAAAGATATTTTTTGAACGTGCTAACGGTGAGGGCCACCATAAAACCCAGCAACGCAGAACATGGAAGTAATACCCAATTGGGGCTCAGCGACCAAGGGAGCGATAGATAGATTACCCAAGGGCTGACCATCAACGGCAGCAATGTTCGCTTGGCTCGGTGATAGACGAAGCTGCTTTCCCTGTCCGCCCCGAACTTGCGGAGGTCGCGACGCATCAACCCGTCAACCAGTCCGGTGACTACCGCGAGTAAGAAAAGGGGCGTTGCGAGAGTGAGCACAGTCAAGCGCACCACGAACGTGAAAACTGTGAATAGAGCCGCCAGCAGGTAATCCTGGCCAGCGACATACGCCTGAGCAAGTTGTCCTTGCAGCGACGACTCGCGACTGAGCAATTTCAGCTGGATGTCGGATTGTGCCCAGCCTGAGCGGACTACAACCCAATCGTTTAGGCGTTCGAGGATTTTCGTGGCCGCTTGTGCTGGCTCTTGCACCAGGAGCGAGCTCCTAAAGTGGCTGCTGAGCCAGCCAAGTTCACTGAGCCACATGGCATGGCTGTGATGCCAGCCTTTGTCGGGCCAAAACCATAGCATGCCTACGAACTCCAGCAGGATGGAGAACAGCAGGGAAGCAAGCAGCAGGCCGAGCAATCGCAGGCACAGCTCAAGCGTGCCGAGGATCAGACTCGGTCGTCGTTGTGTTTGAGTCGGGTTGGTTGGGGCAGTAGGCATGGAAGGCTCCCAGGTGGTCGTGGGCTGCCAGGTGATCACGAGGAGTATTTACGCCCGGGTGGTGGCATCTCTGGATCAAAATCGACCGTCGGTGCGCCACCGGCACTGCTCCACCAACTCCCTGCATTGGCGTTGTAGGACTCGCGCATGCGCGCAGCCAGCGCTTGCAGATCTGCTGGCATCGCGTCGTCGCTGGCGGGTTTGGGCAGCGGTATCCGAACCTTCCACAGCTGCCCGCCTTCTTGGAACGAGAACATCTGGCCCTTGGGTAGGGCGATGATGTGCGCGGGTTCGATCAGCGGCACGGCCGTGGTGGTGACCCGGTCCTGCGAGGACGACGTGAAGTCGGTACGGGCATCGGGATCGGCCGTGTCGGTAGCGCCGGAGACCAGCGTACGCGTCTGCACATTGACCCTGGGCAGTTGATTGGTCAGGAGTTCGGCAGTCGCGGTTTCCCGCACGCGGAGTATCTGCAGGGTGTTGAAGTTACCGATCACCTGGCCAGCTTTGGCCCGGCTGCCGATGCGTGCCTCGATGTCGCTCAAGGTCTGGGTGTACGCGGTAACCTGGATACCGGCACCACCGCCCTTGTTGATCAGCGGAATGAACTCGTCGCCCATCAGCTCGTTGAACTCGTCGGCGTGCAGGTTGATGGGCACCTTTTCGGCCGCTCTGGAGGAGCTCGGCAGGCCATGGTCGATGCCGTGTTTGTAGATATGCCCGGCCACGGAGACCAGGTCGGCAAACATCGAGTTGCCGACCGCGGCAGCGACCTCGGCATCGGACAGTGCATCCAGGCCGACGTAGACGATGCCGCGTTTACGGATGACCTGCAGCCAGTCGAAGATTGGCCGTGGATCGTCGAGGTCGGCATAGTTGGGGGCCAGCAACTGCGCCGTCTTGCCGCTGGTGAGCTTTTCCAGCAGCGGCAGCAGCGAAGCGACGATCTTGTCGAAGTAGGTGCGGTCGTAGCGCACCGCCGAGCGCAGGCCATCCATCACTGGATCGAAAAGGCGCTTGGCAGTCAGGTACTGCTCGATGGCGACCACGCGTTTCTCGCGGCCAATCATGTGCCGCGGCACGTTCTTCTCGTTGAGCCGAGCTTCGAGATCCACAATGGTCTCCCACGCCTGCGGGTCATGGCGGGCGAAGAAGTGCTGGGCATATTCAATGAACAGCGCGTCGATGTTCACCACATGGCGCTGGATCTGCAGGTAGTCGGGGCGCCGGCCGAGCTCGATCAGCGCCCGGGCGATGATATTCACGAAGCGCCAGGCGAACTCGCGAAACGCCGCCGAGTTGCCTTCGCCGCTGAGTTGGCCGGCAATCCGAGTGGCGACTTCCGAGATGCGACCGAAACGGCCGATGGCGTTGTAGCGTGCGGAAATCTCCGGCCAGCCCAAATGGAAGACGTAGAACTCGTGCTCACGGCCGGCGCGTCGCGCTTCCACGTACATGCGCTTGAGCAGGTCGGCATCGCCTTTGGGGTCGAAGACGATCACCACTTCCTGGCTCGGCCGGTGGATGTCCTGGGTGATGTAGACCTCGGCCAGGCGCGTCTTGCCGACCCGGGTAGTGCCCAGGACCAGGGTATGGCCCACGCGCTCGCCCAAAGGCAAGGAGGCTTCCTGTTCGTTGGGCTCGACGCCGTGCAGCAGCGGGGAGCCACCCACGGGCGGCAGTGGTCGTACCGGGTTGAGTGGGCTGTCCCAGGCGGTTATCCAAGGCAAGATGGAGAGCCCTGGCGGTGCTTTTTCCAGGAGATGCTCCAGGCGGCGGGCCCACTGGTAGGCGGCCGACTGGTTGACGTAGCGGGCCAGCGCGGGATCCTGCGCTTCGAGCAAACGCTGGGTGTGCAGGCGGCTCCAGCGAAAACCACGGCCCATGAACAGGCGCTTGCTGCTGATAGGGATCTGTCGGCTGGTCAGCGAGTAGCGGGGTAGGCGGCGGATGTTGCGTCGATAACGCAAAACAATGCGGGCCTCATTGAGGCGCTTGAGGCCGAAGGCGGTATAGGCCAGGGCCATGCCGGCGCCAACTTCCGGCGACAGCGCCACCGCCCAGGGTGAATGCAGGCACAGCGCGCCGGCACCGGCACAGATGCCTACGGTGTACAGCTCCACTGCCGGGCGCAGCAGGGATTCCATCGCATGATCGCCCATGGCACTACCTCACTGTACCATGCCGGTCGGAGTGATCAGTACCGGGTAGTGCTCCAGTTCCAGCCGCTCGGCGATGTCGTCGCCACTCACCGGCCAGATGGCCAAACCAGGCGCTACCGCCTGGATACGCTGCAGCGCTGCGGCATCAACGACTTCAACAGCCAGGCCGTTGGCGCCCAGTCGCTTCAGCGCTGGCGCGTGCTGCGTCAGCCACGCCAACGAGGCGGCGTCCGCCCCAACCAGGAACAGCGGGACCATGCCGGGCAGATCCAGCGCTCTGCGGGGCACCTCACCCGGCGTGAGGCGCGCGCTGTGCACCGGCAAGACCCAGTTCAGGGTTCGTGGATCGGGCCGTTCGACCGCCGTAGCCGACTCAGCGGCAATGACAGGGGGCGTTGGCCCAAGCCATGCCCCGGCAGCCAACGACCCCATCAACCCGCAAATCAGTGCGCCCCGGCGAACGACAATCATGAGCGTGGTCCTCCACGGCTGGACGTGGCGGCTTCAAGGCGCTGCCAGTGCAGGCTGAACTGCGTGCGGTAGCGCGCCGCCGGGGGCCCTCCCGCAGGCCGGTGATAGTGGCCTGCGGCAATGACCCAGTCACCGACGTCGGCGTAGTGCGCGCGCAACAGATCGGCGGTGACGGCGAGGTTGGCGCGCGGATCGAGGGCATCGCAGGCGGTGGGATAGCGCTCCGGGTGATAACCCAGGTTGATCTGGCCCAGGCCGACATCGATGCGCTTGGGATCATGGCGGGTGAGCGCCGCTTTGAGTGCGCTGCAAGCCTGGTCACGGGTGGCGAAGCGCTGTGGCGTACCGGCCACATTCAAGGTCCACGGCCAGGGCAGAAGCCGCCCACGCAACGGTGTGCCGCTCTCTTGCTGGGCAATGGCGAACAACACCGAGGCCGGGATGCCGGCCTGGGCTGCGGCCAACTGGTAGGCCGGCGGAGGCAGGCCGCCTGCTTGGGCCGCCGTCACTCCCATCAGGGTCAGGGCGAGGGTCAATCGACGCGCTGCCATTTCCCTTCCACCTGTTGAAAGCGCGCGGGCAAGGTGCGGCTGGCGCCGAGGGCGAACCAGCGGCCACGGTCATGATTGAGGGTGACCTGGCCGCTGCCAACCTGGGCAGGGGTAATGCCCACCTTGCGCGCCCATTGGCGAATGCGCGCATCATCGCCCTGGCTGCCCACCAGATAGATGTCCAAGTGGGCGCCCGTGCTCAGCCATTGGCGGAGGCTGGCCTCACAGGTCGAACACGGATCTTCCACAAACACCGCATAGCGCGGGTTGCTCGACGGAGGGATTGCATCGCTCAATCCCTGTACCGGCCGCAGCCCTGGGAACAACCGCCCCCAGGCAGCAGAGTAGGCTTTTTGATAGGCCAGTTCGCGCTCGGCACGTTTGGCTTCGAGTCGCACCTGCAGCTCGGCGTAACGCTGGCGCTCCTGGTCCGAGTCGGCTTCCACGCCCAGGGTGGTCAGCGGATCGAGGTGCGGTGACCAGTACTGACGGGGACCGCTCTGCAGGCGCTCGAACTTGGACCATTCGTCGTCGGTCAGGCCCCAGGCCTTGGCCTGTGCTGCAGATCGCGCTTGCTGCAGCGCGGCCTGCTCGCTGGACTGCTGCTGCGTTTCGACCGTGGCTGGGGCACTCCATCCCGATCCCGACACCAGGCAGATGGGGAATAGGAGCAACGAGAGACTGATGAAACGGACCATATGCACCTCGTCATGGCAGGGGCAGCGAACGTTCGCCGAGGCCAGGCACCTGGAACACGGCCTGGTTCCGGCGAATGGCCTTAAGCTGCCAGTCGTTCAAGCTGTCACCGGGCTGCAGCAGGTGGACGGTCGACAGGGCATGCGCGCCGGCCGGTTGAGCCGAGACAAACCGAAGGTCGCCTCGGGTCTCGACACCCAGCAAGGTGAATGGCGGCGTCGGGGTTTGGGTTTTGGCGGCCGGTTTGGCGGGGGCTGCAGGCTGGGGTTGTGTGGATGGCGCAACCGGGCGAGCCTCGAGGGCGTGGACGGCGGTTTCGGCGTTGCCCATGCGCTGTTCCAGCGCGGCCAGGTCGGCCTTGGTCGGACCCAGCGGCACCGCTTCAATGGACTTGAGCGAAGCGTTCACCTCATCCAGCTGTTTGCTCAACGCCGCGAAGGTCGCGTCCTGCTGGCGCTGGTGCTCGCCCAGCGCGTTCACTTGCGCTGGGAGTGCCGCAAGGTCGGCGCTGAGTGCATCGAGGTCCCGCCACAGCGCCGGTACTGGATCGGCTGGCGCATTTTCCGCAGCGACTAGGAGCCTGGCCAGTTGCTGCTGGTGGTTGTAGGTCGTGGCGGCGAGTACTGCGGCGCCGAGGCACAGGGCCCCGAGCACCAGGGCCTGAAAGTGATGGACCTTCATGGCGCGATCTCCAGGGGCGGGCGAGGTGGGGCGGGCACCGGTGCGCGAAGGGCGTAACACACGCTGCGTTCGACCGGGTCGATCATGAGTCGCCAGGCCGGGCCGCCGAGGATGGTCAAGGCGTCCAGCAGCGCCATCGGCCCGAGTTGGTGCTGCACGGCCGGCAGGGGGCGGCTGAACAAGGTCGTGACCTCGGCGCGGTTGGTGCAGAGCGAGTAGCCCGAGCGCTGCAACACGTGGCGCAACGCATCACCGACCGTCGCATGCAGCGCCGGTGAAATCTGCACGGTGATGAGCTGGAATAAGGGCTGGCGTTGTTCCAGCGTCGGTCGCGTGCTGACCAGGGTGTAGCGGTCCTGGCGGACCCACGCCGGTGATTCTGACAACGGCTTGGACGGGGTGGCCGGAGCTGGTACGGCTTTGGCTGGCGCTTTCGATGGGGTGATGGCAGGCGACGTGTTGCAACCCGCCAGCGCGAGCATCAGGACAAGGTAAGGAAGTGCGGGCGTGTGCATGAGCAGGTCTCGACAGATGTTGCCGACACCTTGGCAACACGCGCGAGGTGCACCCACTGAAAAACCGAAGTTCCCCGTCCGGGTTATCAGGCTTAGTCCATAAAAAAGGCGCCCAGCAGGGCGCCTTAGGTCAATCGTCAGCAAACACTGGCAGTCCTGCCAGCGGGGCTGCATCAGGGTCAAACACCAGGAAGCGCGTGTCGGCCTGGCCGGCCAGCAACAACAGGGTCATCAACACCGGCGGTACCTGTTCATCCAACAGGCGGATGCAGACGTCCGCCGCTGAGCAACCGGGACCTTCCACGTGGGCGCTGCGGTGCCAGGGTGTGGAGTACAGCTTGCAGCCGACGGAGCGGTTGCTGACCAATGAGAAACATTCAAAGAAGCCCGCCGGTCGTTCGGAGCGGGCAAGCTGCTGAAGGTAGGCGTACTCGTCGGCCGGTAGGTGAGATGTGCTGATCTCCCAGCTGCGGCTGTACTGGCCGGTGGCAAAGGACAGCTGCTGCATCAGGTGTTCGGCAGCTTTCCGGGTGGGAAGGTCGCAGAGGTGCACCGAGCCACTCAACTGCTTGGCGGTGACCTGGTACAGCACGGTGCTGACCACGCTGTCCGCGGGCAACTGCATGCGAAGGAAACCCGAGACATCCTGGCCTTCCGTGATGACGGCGCAATCGTCATCGAACACGCAGGCCTGAGAGTTGATGTGATCGTCGTTCAACTCCAGCTGGGCGGTGTGCAAGGGGCGATAGCAGGGCGGGCACTGGTCGTCGTAGTGGATCTGAACCACGCGCTTGCAGGCAAATGCATGAAAACCGCGGGCAAACGGGTTGGGGGTTGAGGTGAGCATGATGGCGCTCCAATTAAAAGAGAACGCCACCCCATGCAGGCGGTGGCGGGTGGGGGAGGGTTAAATCCAGCCGTATTCGGCCAGGGAGAGGGGCTGACCTTCTCCGACGATGATGTGGTCCAGAACGCGGACCTCGACCAGCGCCAGGATTTCGATCAGGCGCGCCGTCAGCACGCGGTCGGCGCCGCTGGGCTCGGGGGAGCCGGAAGGGTGGTTGTGGCTGAGGATAACTGCGGCGGCGTTGTGTGCCAGTGCCTTGACCACCACTTCACGGGATACACCGAAGCCCCATCGATGCTGCCGAAAAACAACACCTCGAAGTCCAGCACGCGGTGCTGGGAATCGAGGTACAGCAGGGCAAACACCTCGTGGTGATAAGGCGCCAAGCGCAGCTTCAGGTAAGAGGCGGCGTCGGCCGGCGTGATGAGGACTTCGCCGCGTTGGAAGTAGCGTTGGTCCAACAGCTGCAGGGCTTCGTTGATCAGTGCATCTTCGTGGGCGCGCTGGGTCAGGACGGGGTCGAGGGGCTCGACCAGGGTCAATGGCGTGTTCATGAGCAAAGCCTCATATGCAGGAGCGCTCCGGGAGGAGGCCCCAAGTGGGTGAGATCAGGCGGTCACAGGCGGGTGAACCGATGGCGAGTGCCGTGCAACGGTGAGTGGCAGCTTTCGCAGGGGCGGGTGGAGAACGAGTCGATGCCGATGCCGGTGTCCGGATCGAAATCGGCGCTGAACGGCAGCAACGCTTGCACTGCCTCACGTATCTGCGCGATTCGCTCGTCAACTTCGGCCTCGCTGTAGTACAGCGACAAGGTGCTGAAGTCGTCGTAAGCCACCGCCTGCAGGCAGTCTTCGCAGAGCCAGAAGCTTTCCATGACAACCTCCGACGTGAATGAACAACAGGCGCTCCCAAGAGCGCCTGTTGTTGGCGGTCAAACTGCCTCAGGCAGATTGAGCTGCTGCGGTGGAGTTACGGGGGGCGGTTGGAGTTGGCTGGCGCTGATCGGAGTCACCGTCAGTGTTTGCCTTGTCCCCATCCGCCTCAGCAGGTTCCATCGCGTCAGAGGCAGCGTCGGTGCGGGCGGGCGCACGGTAGCTGAACTGGCCATCGACCTTGATCCACTCGATGAAGATCAGGCGGCCCTTGAGGCTGGCGCCGGGTTGACCCTTGCGTTCGCCTTTCTCGTACAGGAAGGGATCCACCCAGAGGTCGCCGATGCGAAACGCGATGAGGACCTTGCGTTCAGCGCGGACGTCTTCGAGGTGCTCACGGATCAGCCGTTCGGCTTCGCCGCCAGCGACTTTGCAGTCGAAGCGGGTGTACTCGACGTCGTCCGAGGCACCGTGCAAGGCAGCGATGTCACAGGCCATGAACGCTTGGCCGCGGCGAACCGGGACTTCGCGGACACGGTTCAGGTAACCGATGCCTTGGGTGTGCAGGTTGAAGTAGGTGGTGGGGGCGTTATTGCTTGCGGTGGCCATGGTGGATCTCCTGTTCAGCAGAAACGCGGACAACCACCGGCCCTGGCGGCTGGTGAGTTCCGCAAGGGTGAGGGTGCAAACACATGATCGGTAGAGAGGGCGCTCATCACCGACAGGTCGGTGACCGTGCGAGCTGCCGAGCGCGAGTCGCACTTGGGGAGAACCACCCGAAGCGGGCGCAGCCTTCAAGGTTCTGGCGGCCTGGGAGCTGTCAACGACAGCGGTGTGCAGCTCATCTATAAAACGCCGCAGAACCCCCGTCAACCGGGGATTTGCGGCGGTTTGGGCGGGTGGCAATCAGTGGCTTCCGGTGGATTCTCGGCGGCGAAAAAATAGCCCGACGGTCATCAGGCTAGGAAGAAGTGGACCACCTTTGATCCGGCGATGTGACACCGGAGTTCGTCGCAAACTCTCCGCTGTCGATCCACCGGGATCAACCGACCCTTGTCGTGGCCTAGGTCGGAATCAACTGGCACGCATCCGCGCACAAAAGGTGCCCAGTGTTTCGCCGGCGGGCACCGGAGCTGAGCATCGCCGCCGAAGCGGATGACCCTTGAGGCCTGGCACAAGCCGCATGGGTCATCCACCTAGGAGACTTGGAACGCTGAGAAGTTATCCGCAAAGGCGGTGAAGGATGGCTCCGAACTCTACGAGTCTGACCGAGCTGCCCGGAGCGAATCGGTCTGGGGTCGCCAAGTGGCGTGGGGCAACTTCACTACACCAGCGCGGCGGTGCGGCGTCAAGTCATGTCTTCTTCGGGCGCTTGGCTTTAGTTACCGGCTTGGTGCCCTTGCAGTCCGGGTAGCGGATGCAGGACCAGAAGCTGCCAGTACGGCCTTTGCGCTGGCGCATGCCGCTGCAACACACCGGGCAGAGCGGTCCCTTCGATGGGGGCGGCTGCAGGGTGAGCGAGGCGTTGCTGCGCACCAAGCGGGTCAGCCACTGCGACTGCTTGGCTAGAAAGGTCTCGACGCTCAACTGGCCCGACTCAATTCGGCCCAAAGCCTGCTCCCATAGCGCCGTCAGCACCGGATCGGCCACTTCCGCTGGCACTGCTTCGATCAGGGTGTGCGCCGCGGCTGAGGCGGCCAGGCTGCGTTTCTTCTTGGTCAGATAACCGTGGTCGATCAGCCCCTGAATGATGGCCGCGCGGGTGGCTTCGGTGCCGAGGCCGCAGCTCTCCCTGAGCGTCTGCTTGAGCCGCAGATCGGCCACCTGGTTGGCGATGGTTTTCATCGCCTTGACCAGCGTGCCCTCGGTGTAGGCCTTGGGGGGGTGTGTGCGTTGGATAATGGCGGCGGCGTCAGTCAGCGCCACCGAAACGGATTCTCGAAGTGTGGGTAGCCGTTGAGTCTGCTCGCCGGGCTCATTGCCGTGGGTTTCGTTGATCACCGCTTTCCAACCGCGCACCAGGATCTGCTTGCCCCGGGCCAGTAGCTGGTCGGCCTGGCTGTGCAGCAACACCTGGGTTTTCAGGTACTCATGCTCAGGAAGGAACTGAGCGAGGTAGCGGGCGCGGATCAGCGCGTAAACTGCCTGCTCGCGCTCAGACAGCTGAGTGAGGTCGAGCTTGATGGCGGTCGGAATGATCCCGTGGTGCGCGGTGATCTTGCTGCTGTTCCAGGCGCGCGAGCGGCGACACGGATCCAGCGCTTTGATGACCTGACCGAGCGCAGGGCTGGGAGCCACCAGGGCATGCAGTATGCGGGGCACCTCATCCAGCATGCTCTCGGGCAGGTAGCCGCAATCGGTGCGCGGGTAGGTCGTGGCCTTGTGGGTTTCGTAGAGGGCTTGGGCGATCCCCAGCGTTTCCTGGGCGCCGAGCCCGAGCTTGGCCGAGCAGACTTCTTGCAGGGTGCCGAGATCAAACGGCAGTGGCGGCCCTTCGCGGACGTGTTCCACCTCGATGGTGCCAATACGGGCCGTTCCGTGTTGGCTCAGGCGCAGTGCAGCTTGCCTGGCGGCCGCTTCATCAAGGCAGCGGCCCTCATCGTCGCAGACCGAAGCCGGAGGTTGCCAGCTGGCTTTGAAACTAACACCGTCTGCCACCAACTGGGCGTCGACGTTCCAGAAGGGGTGCGGCACAAAGCTCGCGATGGCCCGGTCGCGTTCGACTACCAGGCGCAACGTCGGGGTCTGGACGCGGCCAACCGGCAGCACACCATCAAAGCCGGCGCGGCGGCCGAGCAGGGTGAACAGCCGGCTTAGGTTGATGCCCACCAGCCAGTCGGCACGGGAGCGGGCCAGTGCACAGTGGTACAGCGGCAGGGTCTGTTCGCCCGGACGCAAGGCGGCCAAGGCCCGGCGGATCGAGGCTTCATCCAGGGCGGACAGCCACAGACGCAGGACCGGCCCCTGATACTGACAGCGCTCGAGGATCTCCCGGGCGATCATCTCGCCCTCGCGGTCAGCATCGGTGGCGATGACCACCTCAGCGCACCTTTGCAGCAGTTGGTCGATCACCTTCAGTTGGCTGGCGACCTTGGGCTTGACCACCAACTGCCAGTGATCGGGGATGATCGGCAGGTCGTCCAACGACCAGCGTTTGTAATCACCATAGGACTCAGGGGGCGCGGTTTCTAGCAGATGGCCGATGCACCAGGTGACGGTGACGTTCTGGCCCTGCAGGTAGCCATCGCCGCGCCAGCTGGCCTGCAGTACTCGGGCGATGTCACGGGCTTGGGACGGTTTCTCGCAGATGAACAGGCGCATATGCGGGCCCTCTCGGTGGTTTCCGACAGGGTGGGGGTGTGGCCGTGAAGCGCCAGGGTAAAGCCGAAAACGGAGGGATCGGTTCGACGTTTCAGCGCAGGGCTAAAACCTTACTTGCGTTGCGCAAGATGAGTGGCCAGCGTTTGCAGAAACTCCAGGGCGAACTGTTTATCGGCATCGCCCAGCTCCTTGATGATCGCGGTGATCTGCTGGCCCTGGTCCTGGGGGCGAGGACTGATGGCCAGCAGCAGCTCATCGACGGGGCAGCCATACAGGTCAGCCAACTGCAGCAACTTCGTCACGGACAGCTCCACCAGGCCACGCTCCAGACGCGAGACGGCCTCGCCGGTAATGCGCAGGTGTTCGCCGACCTGCTCCTGGGTCAAACCACGGTCGCGACGGTACTTCGCCAACTGGCGGCCAATGTGATGTGGGCTAGGCTCTTTGACGGGCAACGGGGCGCTCTCCAATTCGATCCATATGGTTGACTACCCACCCAAGGATATGAGCGGCTCAGAGAGTTGACTGGCAACCCTATGAGGCGTATCACGAAAAATAACTGCAGGACCCGCCCGTCCACACGGAGGCTTCAACTTGCACGGATCCCACCAGAGTGAGGCAGACAAGTTAGCGATCAAGGCCTACGAGCTGTTCATGGCCACGCAACTGGAACCGGAGAATGGGGAGGCGCGCGCGCACTTGATTGCCTGGGTTCAGGAGAGTCCGGCGCACTGGCGGGCATTCCTTGCCCTGGATCAGTGCCTGACGGAGGTGAAGCAGTTGCTGGAGAGTGAACGGCGGGGTAAACCCCGACCCAATAGAACGCGCTAGAGGGGCCAGTACTGCTCGCCGGTTGGGCGGCGCAGCCCCTGCGGTATCGCGCAGGGCGCAGTGATTCCACTGAGTTCCACGGATCACCCGGCCTTGCGCGGGGCTTTCTTGCCACCGCCTTTACGCGTGGCGCTGGGAGTGTCTTGAGCTTTCTCACGCATCGAGACCGAGGCCAGGCGATGCGGCAGGATACCAATGCGCCGGGCCTCGACCTTGAAGGTCACCCGCGCGTTGTCCTCGCTGTCTTCCCACTCCTCCTTGACCGTGCGGCCTTCGACCAGGACGCGCATGCCTTTCTGGTACAGCGTGCTCCAATGCTCGGCATCGCGGTGCCAAAGCTCGACGGGCGCCCAGTAGCCGCCGCGATCCTCGTAGCCACCCTCGCGCGGTACCGGGTTGTCGAAATAGACGTTCAGCCGCAGCAGGCGTCGTGGTTCATCCGGGTTGGAGTTGAACTCCTGAAACTCCGGCACACTGCCGATGTTGCCTTCACCTACAAACAACGTACTCATGCGGGTCACTCCTCGGTGGGGGAACGGGTCAGGGCGAGTTCGGCGGCCTCGAGCTTGCCGGCACCGGCGACAGCCTGGCGATACAGTGACTGCAGGCTGCTCATCTGCAGGTTCAGCACCACCCGGTTGGTCTCCAGCTGATACAACGCCTGCCGCAGTTCAGGGTGCAGATGCGGATGAACCACCGCCTCCTGCCACACCTGCACGCCCATGCGCTGAAAGTCCGGGCTGCGCCAGCGCAGGAAGTCGGTGCCGGTCGCGCTGTGCTGCACGACCAGTCGCAGTTCCAGCAACGAGAACGGGGGCTGCGCCATGATCGCCAGCATCACTGCCATCAACTCGGCGACCTGGGTGCGCAGGCGCAGGATCGTCTCGGCGAACTGCTGCAGCTCCCCCTTACCCTTAAAAGGCTTTAAAAGGCCTTTTAGGGAGGCACCTTGTGCGAACTCACGATAGACATCTGCTGACAAACGCCGGGCAATCGCGTCGGCCAAGGTCATGCCTCACCTCCTTCGGCCGGTTCTTCTGGCTCAGGGAGAGCTTCGACCTCAGGTTGGTCGTGTTGATCCGACCCAGCGGGTAGCGGTTCTGAGGTACCCCGCGTGATGGGCGGGGCGAATTGGGAGCGGTGGCTGCCCTCGAGGATCTTGCTTGGTGGCGTGCCGAACTTGTCGATCGCTTCACGGGCGCGGGCGTTGTTGGCGGCCATGTCATCCCGACTGACCCCTGCCAGCCGGTAGCGCTGGGCCAGACCGAACAGGCTGCGCAGCTCGTGGGCGCCGCGATCGATCCAGGTTTCCATGTCGGGGCGGCCGATTAAGGCGGTGTGGTGGGCGAGCAGAACGCGGCGCACCAGGGCGTCGTAGTCGGTCAGCAGGTAGACCGCGAGAAAGCCAAGCTGGCTGCCGATGAACAGGGGGAGGGTGACGGGATGGATATTGAGGTTGTCGCCGATGTCGACTTGGGTGGGCAGGGCGCGCTCCACCCGACTGACCTGCTTGGTCAGCGCACGCAGTTCGGCCTTGGCCTGCAGCAGCTTGTCCTCCAGTTGCAGCATGAACCAGTCGGCGAAGGGGTCATCCTGGCTGCTGGCGTGCTTGAGCAGGTTGGTGACGCCGATGTAACCGGGCATGCCCATGATCGCGTGTACCCCTTCGCGGCCCATGCGGCCTTGCCACAGCCGCGCCGCATGATGGGTATGCAAGGTGAGGGTGATGCTGCTGCGCAGGGAGCCCAGGTTGAGCTGGTAGTGATCGGTCATCGCCAGTACCTCGCCGTCGGAATGACGCCGACGATGGGCCGATTAGTGCGGTTCGACGCGAATCAACATGAAGGTGGTCCGCTCGTAATTTCAGGCGGTGGATCTCGGTGGATTCAATGGCATGGGCATCAAGTCCACCGAGATCCACCCCTAGGTCGGCGCAAGCGAACCACGACAGCGTTGTTTCAGTTCCTCCAGGCAGGAGAGGGCGAGGGGCGAGGCGGTGCGCTGACCACCGCGCTTCGGTCGTTCGCTGGGAGGCTCTGCTGGCACAGGCCTCGCTGGATTTGAAGTCGGTCTTGAGGTCTTGACCTCCTCGGTACGCGCGGCCCACAGGGTGAACTCGCCTTGGCAGGCGCGTTTGATCAAGCCCATCAGGTAGGCGACCGGTTTTCGGATCTCGCCGCGGGCGCAGCGCACCGCCGCTTCATTGATCACCGCTTGTTGCTGTTCCGGTTCGAGCTGGCGCATCGCCTGGGAGGCCATGCGCCGCTCGGTCGAATTCAGCGGTAAATCTTCAGGCCAGCGTGCACGACCAAACTCGACCTGTGCCAGTACTGTACTTTTTTTGCTTTGGTCTTTCTGTACTGTACGGCCGGCGTCGGCATTCCGAACCACAGCCGAATCCGGTGCATTGCCGCACAGTTCGGAATCGGTGGCCGAGGCGTGAGGATTCCGAACGGGGTGGAGCAGGCCAGGTTCGGAATGTTGCGCCTGCGCGGCTTCGTTGATCAGCAGCAGCGAGTGTTGCTGTGTCGGCGGCAGTGCGCCCAGCCTGTCCTTGTCGCCTTGGACGACTTGCGGGTCGGCTTGAATTTCGGCCAGCACATGCTGCGTCACATCACGCACCCCCTTGGTGGCGTGGCTGAGGTTCTGTTGCAGGAGATCCGCGTAGCCGCTGTCCAGCTCAAGCTGCTCGGCCGCCGTCAACGGATCGCCGTGCAGCACGTAGATGCAACCGCGCAGGCAGCCTTGGGCATCGCGCGAGCGGTCGACCAGGCTGAGCCAGCGGGTGGTACGCAGGACGTTCAGTGCGCGGGCGATGGTCTCGCGCGACGCCTGGGTGCCACAGGGGCTGGCTGCCAGGTAGGGTTGCAGGTCCTGGTAGCGGGGCATTTTAACCTGGCGTTCGGTGATCAGCCAGCGCAGCACCTGCCAGGTGTTGCGCTCCAGCGGGGTCAGTCGACGATCGAGTAGCAAGGCCTGCGGCAAGGGATTGTTGTCGCCGTAGTAGATCGTGCGCAGCGCGGGCTCCGCAGCAGCCGCTTGTTGGGCCTGGGCGGCCTGAAACTCATTGCGGCGTCGAAGGGCGTCGTAGCACTGGCGCACCACGTCCTGCCAGTCCACTTCGTAGAAGCTCAGCATGGCGTACCTCCGTACAGTTCGACCTGTTGCCAGACCTGGGTCAGGCTGATGTGCTGTTCCTCGGCCAGCATCATCATCGTGTCCAGTGGATCGTTGTCTGGCTCCTCCGCCCGTAACTGGCTCCAGCGGTTCCACACCGCATGCTCCTGGGCTTCACTGAGCTGGACCGGCCGGCCGCGGTGGGTTTCGATTTTCAGTATTCGGCGGCGCAACGCCGTTTCCGAATGGTCCAGGCCGAAACAGCGGTACATGATAGTCGAGCTCGCGCCGAGCTTCAGTGCCCGGTTGATCAGGCGTTCGTTCTGCTCGTCGCGCTCGGCCTGGACGATCAGGCGGCGCAGGACGGTGATATCAACCTTGACCTCAACCCAGGCGATTGATGAATGCGCCAAGTGGGACAGGGTGGTCGGAGGCAGCGATTGCAGGACCTCGATGTCTTCGTCGGCCAGGCCCAGCGCTTTGCAGCGCTGCAGACGGCCATGGCGCAGCTCATGCAGCACCTGGTTCAACATCGCATGGTTCAACAGATTGAAGGTCGTGCTCATGAGGCGGCTCCTCACTTAACGCGTGGACGACAGCGTCAGGTCGATCAACTGCCGGGCGTGGCGGATCAGGCTGAACAGCTGCTCCAGCTGGGTATCGGGTAGTCGTTCGAGGCCCACGGTTAGGGCAGGGCGCTCGGGGAAGGGCAGGTCGTAGGTGCCAATCAGCAATTGGCCAAATAGCGCAGCCGGCAGCTGCTGACGTTGTTGCGAAGTCACGTCGTCCTGCAAGCGCAGCAGGGCTGAGAGCAGTAGCTGAATGCCGGTATGTCTAGGGCTCAGTTGCTCGCCATGCTCCAGCGTAAGGGTAAAACCCAAGCCCTCTGCGTGCGGCGTGACCATGGCACTGGCATCGGCATATGCCGCCAGGTCTGTCGCCAGGGCGGCACAACGCTCACGCAATGCAGTGATGTCACCCTGTAGCGGTGCGAGAGGTGAGGCGGAACCCAGGGAGGGCTCACCGGCATCAAGGGCGTTTGGCACCCTCGCAGCAAGCGGATCGTCATCACTCAGCGCCTCGCGGATGTTTGGGAGGCGTGGAGTCTCGGCTGCCGCAGTGTTGTCCGCACTGCTCATCGGCTCCGGTGCGGGCGATTGAGGCGCCGATTGTGCTTCATCTTCGACAGGCAGCTGGGGGGAGCACTCACCTTGTGGGGCTTGCGGCAGCGGCTGAGGCGTTTCCGCAGGCGGCGTTGAGCGAAGCGGTTCCTGATGCATTTCCAAGGCGAGCAGGCGGGGCGTCTGCTTCAACTGCACCGCCATCCTGGCAATCAGCTCATCCTGCAGCTCACCCCAGTTCAGATCGGGCTTATCACTGTCGAATGCCGACAGCACTTCGAACCAGAGCAGTGCGAAGTGTTGAACGTCCCCCAAATACTGATTCCAGATCGACTCCGCCCGGCGCCGCAGGTTAATGATCCGGGCGATGGTGGGTTTGCCAAGCCCGGCATACAACACCTGCGGGATGACCGGTAGCAGGTGTTCGAGCGTGTCGAACATGCGGCTGATATGCGATTGTGAAATCGGGTAGCCGCCCTTGCTCAAGCGTGTGGACAGTTCACGCTGACTGAGAGGGGCATCGGGCTCTTGTAACATGTCCCTGAGTTTTGCCACCGCGAGCGATCGCTCAATGAACGTGAGCTGGCCATGCAGGTCACTTTCGGCCAGGTGCCCGATCAAGGCATGCGACTCGGACTGCCAAGGGCGGAACAGGCAGTGGATCTGAAAGAATCGCTCCTCGCGGGTTTCCTGCCAGAGTTCGCCGAGGATGCTCAAACGGGTGTTGCCGCCATTGCGGATTATGAAATGCGGCTCATCCGGACGGCGGGTGATCGCAGGGGGCTGATCCAGGCCGCGTTCGCGGATCGAGGCTTTGATCTCGTCATACAGCGGGTTGCGAACCACCCGCGGGTTGAGCTCGTAGGGGCGCAATTGCTCCAGGCTGACCACCAACGGTGTATCCCCGACCGGCACGGGCGAGCTGTCGAGGCCATGTTTCTGTGGAAAATGCGCCTGCTGCAACTGTCGCGTGATGTCTTCGGAAGAGGGCGGCTTCATCGCAAAACCTCCCATCAGCCGCGACGGTTGAGTCGGCGGTCGATCACTGACGCTTGGCCGGGCAGAGGCGCGTCCGAGCCGACAAGTCGCTCAGCCCACTGCGGGAACAGCTCGATGGCCAGCTCAAGCATGACCGCCGCGCCGCAAGGGCCTCGGCTGCCAGAGGGTGGAGTAGGCTCGACGCGGTGCACCGGCAGGCCGAGCGAGGCGGCATTGGGGTAGGCCACACGGTCAGGAATCACCGTTGTGCAGACGCTGACATGCGGGTCGCCTTGGAAGGACGCCTGCAGGCTGTGCATGATCAAGCGGGTGTCACGGCGATTGGCTTTGACCTGGTTGAGCAACAGCTTCACCGACGGCAAGGCAACGCCCAGGTAGCGGTAGGGCTCCAACTCTTCAAACAGCGCCAGCGTGCCGCGTCGCAGCTCACGTGCGGCGAGCATTTCTGGGGGGACCGGGCACAGGGCATAGTCGGACGCGAGGATCACCATCTCCACGACTACACTGCGCGCGCCTTGGGTATCGATGATCAGCACATCGTAGAGCTCCTCGAACGCTGGCAGAAGATTATGAAGGCGCAGACGACCATCGGCCGCGTGCAACAGCAGAGTGCTGATGTGCCCGGCGCGATCGTTGGACACTATCAGGTCCAGGTGCGGGATGACGGTGGCGGAAATCACCTGTTCGGGGGCCGTGAGCCGTTGCGCGATGAGTTCGTAGCTGCCAGCCTCACGGGATTCGCGCAAGGCGTAGTAGCTGGACAGCGTCGGTTGGCTGTCCAGATCCAGCAGCAGGACGCGAAGGCCCGCATCGGCGAGCACACCACCCAGGTTGGCGGCGACGGTGGTTTTACCCGCGCCGCCCTTGGTCGAGATCAGCGAGAGGACGTCCATGACGCTACTCCCTGACCGACAGTCGATCATGGACCCACTGCTCGATCTCCAGCGAGTCCCAGCCGACGGCGCGGGTACCAATGCGCCGGCATTGGGGGAATAGACCGGCTTTCATCAGGTTGTAGATGTGCGAACGTTTGAAGCCGGTTTTCAGTTCCACCTCATCGCGGCGCATGATGTGGCGGTCGGCAGGCAGCGGGGCAGGGCTGATCTGTTGCATGATGTCACTCCGTAGCACCATGTGGTGCGCAGTGGGATGTGACAGTCAGTGAAGGTCGATGCTGGAGGAAAAACATTGTCAGGCGATGCCGAGCATCGCCTGACAATGCGGTGTCAGCCCCGTTTTACCTGGGCTAGATGACGGCGAGCGTCGGCAAATCGCCGATCAAGGGTACTTTTGCTCAGGCCAGGCAGACCAGGAAAACGGCGTAGAATCTCGTCGACCAGAGCGCTCTGGGACTTGTAGGCCGATTGCACACGGCCGTCTTTGGATTTACCCAATGTCACTTCCAGCATGGTGCCCACGAGCATGTTGTTCGTGCCTTCGGAGGCCTCGGAAGGAATGCCTTGGGCCTCAAGTCGCGCTGTCAGTTCGTGGTTACACGCGGTGAGCGTTGTCACCTCGTCAACTCTTGCTGTAAGCTCGTCGCGCAGCTTGTCGATCGTGCGCTGAGCAGCAGCGAGCTCTGCTTCCTGTACCAAATGAGCATTGAGACTGACGCAGTTCAAATGGTCGAGGCTCTGCGAGAACAAGAAGGCGGGCTTCTCGTTGGGGTAATTACGTGCGAACCAGACCAGCAGATCAGCACGCTGAATGGACCAGTACTCTCGGCTTACCTGGTTGTCAGCAGTGATCGGTCGGCCCAGGCAGGTCGCGGGTAGCTCACCGCTGACAATGGCGTCGTAGATGCACTCCGCATAAAGGTGCAGGATCGGCCATTGTGGAAAATGCTTGAGCAGACTGCCGGGGTAGGAGAGGTCGACCCGTAAAATCTCGTCTTCGTGGTCGGCAAGGTCACACCAGAGAATGGCGGCATCGATGAGATGGTAAGAGCTTCTGATCGAGATCATGGCACACAGCCTCCAGCTGCGTTCGTCCTGGAATCGCTGGCGGGGGCAGCGTGATCTGTGCCTCTGTCTAGCGAGCCTGATTTCAAAGGATCACTTTTGGGATCCATTGATGGTGACATCGAAGCGATAGGTTGGTTCTTCACGCATTATGCGAACGCGTCAAGTTTTGACGCCGCTCGGGGGCCTGCAAAGGACCGAGGCAGGCCGCGTCATTATTCTGCTCGTGTATCAATGCTGACCACCACCGACATGCCGGGACGCAGACGTGCGACGTCAGGCTGCTCGGGGTCGACGGTAATGCGCACCGGGATGCGCTGGGCGATCTTGACGAAGTTGCCGGTGGCATTGTCGGCCTGCAGCAAGGCGAACTCCGAGCCGGTGGCCGGCGAGATCTGCTGCACATGCCCGTAGAGCTTGAGGTGGTTCAGGGCGTCCACGGTGAAGGTCACCGGCTGGCCGATGCGCACGTCGGCCATCTGGGTTTTCTTCATGTTGGCGATCACCCACAGGGTGTCGGGCACCAGTGCCATCAGTTGTGCGCCAGAGTTGACGTAGGCGCCCAGGCGCGTGCCGATCTGCCCCAGCTGGCCGTCGCGCGGGGCGGTGACGCGGGTGTTGTCGAGATCGATACGGGCCAGTTCGACGGCCGCCTTGGCGTTCTCCACCGAAGCCTCCAGCGAGGCGCGGTTGACGATCACGGTCTCGCGGTCCTGGCGGGCGATCTCCAGCGCGGCCTTGGCATGGGCCAGGCTGGCGACGGCGGCGGCCTCACTGGCGCGGGCCAGGTCCAGGTCGCGGCGCGACACCGAGCCATCGCTGACCAGCGCCTGGTTGCGACTGAGGTCGGCCTTGGCCTTAGTCGCCTGGGCCGAAGCGTCGCCGATGGCGGCCTGGCGTTGGGCGATGGTGGCTTCGGCGCTGTTGCGCTGCTGCAGGTTGTTGGCCAGCGCGGCTTGCTGCTGTAGCTGGGCGATGGCCAGGGCCAGGCGCTGCCTGTAGATACGGTCGTCGAGCTGCACCAGCAGATCGCCAGCCTTGACGAACTGGAAGTCATGCACCGGCACGTCGACGATATAGCCGCTCAGCTGCGGGCCGATGATTGTCACCTGGCCGCGCACCAGGGCGTTTTCGGTGCTTTCGATGGTGCTGCTGAACGGCGGCAGGTTCCAGGCGTAGAGCACTACCAGGATGCCGACCAGGGCCACGCTGGCGAAGCTGATCGTAGACAGGATGCGCACCCGCCGCGTGCGCACCGGGCTGGTCGGTTCGCTGGGCGGCGTGCTGCCTTCCGGGGTTTCGGCGAGGGCGGCGGTGGTCGTGGTGCGGGTTTCTTCGGTCATCGGCTGGCAGTACCGCTGGTGGAGTCGGATGAAGCGGCCTGGCGGGCGACATACCGCAGCCAAGAACCGCGAAGGGTAATCCAGATCATGGTCAGCACGGCGATGCTGCCGATCAGCACGAACACGTCGTTGTAGGCCATTATGTTGGCCTCGCGGGTGGCGGCGCTGGCCAGCACGCGCATGCCGGCCTCGCTGCGCAGTGCCGGGTCGGCGAGGATCCCGGCATAACCGGCGCCGCCGCTTTGCACACGGGCGTTGACCAGTGGTTCGAGGTAGCTGAGGCGGTCTATCAGGTGGCTGGAATGGAATTTCTCGCGCCAGGTCTGGAAGGTACCCAGCAGCGCCGCGCCGATCAGGCCACCGAGGTTGTTGCAGATGCCGAACAGCACCGAAAAGCTCACCAGGTTGCGCGGGTTGGTGCGCACATGGCTGATGCCCAGGGCCATCGACGGGCCGAGGAAGAACGTGCTGCCAAAGGCCAGCAGGAACTGGCGGAAGTACATCTGCGCCGGGCGCGTGAGGTTGCTCGAACTGCTGTCCATGAACGCCCCGGCGGCCTTCGCCAGCAGCGAAACGAACAGTGGGATGATCAGGTGCTTGGGGTCAGCGCACTATCCAGGGGCGCGACATCGATGTCTCGCCAGCCGACCGCAATGGCAATGAGTGGATACGCGAATCGGAAGTGGCCTATTCAGTACGGACCAGTACGTTCAAAAACCTGGTGCTCAAGTGGCGCAGCGCCACGGTGAGGCGTGATTATCAGGGTGGGCAGGATTTCGACGAGCATCGGCTGATCGTGGTTTACCCACTGACGTTACTTTAAGGAAGGGCAGCAGGTAATGAGATTCAAATTACAGCCCTGTAGTTTTCTGCTGGCAGGGGTTCTGGCCTCTTCCTCCCATGCGGCACTGGCGGCAAATACCCAGGCAATGACCGAAATCTATGCAGGGTTCGGAGACAAACTGCTGGGTTATGCCCTCGCGCCCGATGGCTCGCTCACGCAAAATGGGGTGGTTCAGTTGCCAGCTCCGTTGCAGTTCGCCGTTGCCGACAAGGGCAATCGGCACCTGTATGTGGCGTCCAGCAACATCAATGGAGCTAACCCTGGCGATGTTCACATGCTCAGTGCTTTTACTATCGACCATGCTACGGGGCAACTCATGCCGTTGGGCGAACCTGTGAAGCTGGAGCAACGGCCGATCTACCTGACCCTCGATCGCGATGGCACACATGCATTGCTGGCCTACAACCTGGCGCCAACCGTGACGGTTCATGTACTGCAGCCAGATGGCAGTCTCGGTGCCCAGGTCAAACAGGCGCAACCAATCAAGTCGGGCGTATTCACCCACCAGGTCACGGTAGTACCCAACGATAAATTCGTGATTGCGCCTGGTCGTGGCAATGATCCGAGTGCAAGCCGGCCCGAAGATTTGGGCACCCTTTCAGCGTTTGCCTACTCGGGCGGCAAGCTGACCCCAGCCGGGGTCGAAACCTTTGCTCCCTCCGTTGGCCCACGCCATATCGCCTACCACCCTCGGGCACCCTTGGCATACCTGGCAATGGAGCGGGGCAGCAGTCTCTACACCTACCCGTTGACCAAGGAAGGACGACTGGCCAACAGGCCCGTATTTAAAACCAGTACCCTCGACCCACACTGGCATGCCGAGGCCGATGAGGGCATCAAGAAAGGCGGGGTGATTCTGGTGCGGCCAGACGGTAAGTATCTCTACGTCACCAACCGCTCCGATGAGCTTCAAACGACGGAAAAACCCGCGATGTTCAAGCATGGTGAAAACGATATAGCGGTGTATGTACTGGATGCAAAAACGGGCGAGCCGAAGCTCTTGCAACATATCCCCACGCAAGGGGTAGAGGCCCGCACGATCAGTGTGGCGCCCGGTAATCAATGGTTCATCGTGGGCAACCAGAAAGGCGGGCAAGTCCAGCGCGGTACGGCAACCGAAGCGGAGAAAGCCAATATCGCCGTATTCCGCATCAAGCCCGATGGTACCTTGGCGTTTCACCGTAAGTACGACATGCCCGAACCTGGCAGGTCGCTGATGTGGGTTGAAGCGTTGCAATTGTAACTGCGGGGCTGTTCGATTCCCGCCTAAGCCACGCAAGGTGGCTCAGGCCAAATCTTGAGGAGTGCTTTCAATTGGCACTCGCTGCTGCAGGACGCTCTGCCATCGCGGCAGTCTTTTTCGCGATGAGTCCTGCCGAATCTACCTTCAGGGCGACTACCCTGAGTGAAGTCACATGTGCCATCAGAATAGAGAGAATCCGCGCCTCCGATCATCCTATCCCTCTCAGGAGGCGTTGAAGTGAAGTACGCAACAGGAGAAAGCTCATGCCCTTCGAACCCCCTTCAGACCAGCACCGCGACGGTGTCGATCCGGTCACGTCAGGAGGCGTAAAATCGATCCCTGCGCTTGAGCGCAGCAAATTTGGCGGTACCGATCGCCTGTCCAGGCGCCCGAGCGACGATGACGATACCCCCGTATCGCGCAGCGACCTGAGCAAAGGCCATGACGAACTCATCGAGCATCGTGAGGCGCATATCAACTGGAGCGTCCTGTTGATTTCGTCAGCAGTGATACTGGCGTTTTCCATCACCACGATCCTCATGCCCGATGCTGCACGTGTGGCAATGAAGCAGACTACCGACTGGATCGCGACGAACCTCGGCTGGTACTACGTACTGACGATGACCCTGGTGATCGGGTTCGTGCTGTGGGTCGCCTTTTCCAAGGAGGGGGACGTGCGCATCGGCCCCGACCACTCGCGGCCGCAGTACAAGCTGGTAACGTGGGTCGCCATGCTGTTTGCCGCAGGGGTCGGGATAGACATGCTGTTCTATTCGGTCACCGGCCCGGTCGTGCAGTATCTGCACCCGCCCAGCGGCACCGGCGGGACTGCCGAGGCCATGCAGGACGCAGTGATCTGGACCATGTTTCACTACGGCATCGCGGGTTGGGCGATGTATGCCTTGCTGGGCATGGCCATGGGTTACTTTGCCTATCGATGGGACATGCCGCTGTCGATTCGTGCCGCGCTCTATCCGCTGTTTGGCAAACGCGTGCGCGGCCCGTTGGGCGATGGTATCAGCATCATCGCGTTAGTCGGTACCGTGTTTGGCGTCGCCACATCGATGGGCATCGGCGTGGTACTGCTGAGCGTGGGTTTCGCGCTGATTTTTGGTCTGGAGCAGGGCCTTACCTTGCAGATCCTGCTAGTAGTGGGGGCGGTGGCACTGACCATCGCGGCTACCACCTCCGGGGTCGACCGTGGCATCCGCTGGATCGCCGAGCTGAACCTGTGGAGCGCCGTGGCCATGATGCTCTACATTCTGCTGACCGGGCAGACGGCCTTCCTGCTGAACGCACTGGTGTCGAACATCGGGCAATTTCTCGTCACGTTCCCCGCGCGTACCTTTCAAACCTTCGGCTACTCGCCCGATGGGGCCGGGTGGATGGCGGGCTGGACGTTGTTCTTCTGGGCCTTCTGGCTGGCCTGGGGGCCATTCGTTGGTGTGTTCCTGGCGCGGATTTCGCGGGGGCGCACGTTGCGCGAATTCGTCCTGGCGGCAGTGACCGCGCCGGTGCTGTGCGATTTCATCATTGTTTCGCTGTTTGGCAATTCAGCACTGTTTCAGGTACTTCAGGGCAACACTGCGTTTGCCCAACTGGCGATGGACAGCCCTGAACGGGGTTGGTATGCACTGCTGGAGATGTTCCCGGCCCCAATGTTCCTGATTGGCCTGGCGACGCTATCAGGTCTTTTGTTCTACCTCACCAGCGCCAATTCCGGGGCAATGGTGATGTCGAATTTTTCTGCCTCGATTCCCGACCCATCCCACGACGGGCCAAGCTGGCTGCGCATCTTCTGGGCATTGCTCACGGCCATGCTCACCGTGGCGATGCTGGTTGCGGGCGGGGTCAAGACGATGGAGTACGCCACGCTGATCTTTGCGCTACCGGTGACGATCATTGCTTACCTGGTGATGGCATCGTTCTACAAGGTGTTGCGCATGGAACGCGCTGAGCGCGAGGGGAGAGTGCTGCGTCGCCCCTCCATGGCGGCTATCGGGGGGCATGTCCCGGAGCGCTCCTGGAAGCAGCGGCTCGAGCACTTGCGGGCATTCCCATCGCTGCGCCAGGCCACTCAGTTCCTCAACCGTATGGTTGCGCCAGCACTGGATGAGGTCGCGGCTGAGTTTCGCAATCAGGGCTATGACGTCATGCGGGAAAATGTGGTCAACAGCCATGGTTTCGAGGAGCCGTTGCTGCGGGTCTCGATGGATACGTTCCGCGATTTCCATTACCACGTGGCCATCGTCGAGGCGCCGGTGCCCATGTTCAGCGGCCGCATGACGCGAGAGATCGATGTCTATTATCGGTTGGAGGTGTATACACAGACCGGGTCTGGTGGCTATGACCTGATGGGGCTGACCAAACAGCAGGTCATCGACGATGTACTCGATCGATATGAGACCCACCTGGCGTTCCTGGTCTTTTCAAGTGAAAACGCTACTGCCTCTGTTCTGACACCCAGGCAGTACCAGCCCCCTGAGGCGCCCGATGAATCCGGGCAGGGCCCGCGCTGATACGTCGATGCGGTTCGCCAGCAGGTGCCCAGGCCCCTGCTGGCGGTTGGTTTTACTTCAGTGTCTTGAGGTAGGCAACGAGGTTTTGACGGCTCTGAGCGTCAGCTTGCCCGGGGTACATCATCATGTTGCCCGGTACCAGCTCCGCTGGTTTGGTCAGCCATTTATCCAGGTTGGCGTCATCCCACTTCAGCTTGGCCGCTTGCAGTGCGGCAGAGTAGTTGAAGGCGGGCGCCTGGCCGCTACTGCGATCGAACACGCCTAGCAGGCTGGGGCCCATCAGGTTCTTGCCCTGTTCAGTGCTGTGGCAGAAACCGCATTGCGTGGCGAAAAGGGCCTTGCCTTGAGCGGCATCGCCCTCGGCCAGCGTCAAGGGGGCGACCAGGAGCAGGGCGCTGGCAACCAGCAGTTGTGCAGGGTTCATTTCATTTCCTTCGGATTTAACCGCCACGTCAGGTATGGCGGGGCTTCAAGAACATTCAGAATGGGTTGGCGAGGTCGATGCCCGACTTGCCTGGCGAGAGGATGTTGTTGGGGTCCAACGCACGCTTGAGGGTGTGCTCGAGCTTGCGCTTGACCGGGCCGTAGCTGTTCGCGACGCGATCCTGGAAGGCCGTGTTGACGCGGTAGACGGCGTAGCCTTCCTGCTCGAACACATTTAGCAGTTCGGCGAAGCAGGCATTGGCGCGCTGGGTTTCTTCCGGGTTGCTGCGGTCGTACAGCACATCGATGACGTGGTGCATGTCGCGCCAGCCGACGATGAACTCGCCGACATAGTCCAGCCCATGCTTGTTGAGGGTTTTCTTGGCCAGTGCCTGCTGCTTGTCGCACTCGCTGCCTCGGGCCTGGCTCACCGGCGCGAACCACATCGAGCCACCGCCGCCACGCCAGTTGTACAGGCCGAATTCCTGCAGGTTGGGCACCCCGGACATCAACTGCGCACGGTACTTGAACGGCTGGGTGTCACCGGCCTCCTGCTGGGTGAAGATGCGGCCTTTGCCCAGTTTCTTCAGGGCGTCGGTAACGATCTTCCAGTTGACGTCGACCTGTTCCTGGGTACCGTACAGCGCGGCATAGACGTTCCAGGCGCCGAGGTTCTTGTCTTTCTGGATCTGTTTGAGGATAGCGTCGGACGTCGCCCCCGGCTCGTTGGTGTAGTCGGCGCGCCGGGTATTGCAGGTGGCGGCCTCCCAAAGCACACCGGCGATGACAACCGAGTTGGGAATGACCTGGGCGATCCGCAGCGGGCGGATGAATTCGACGATCTCGGCGATATCCGAGGCGTTGTCGAACTTGATCTCGAACGGCTGGAACACGGGAGGCTTGGGCATCAGCCAAAAGCCCATCTTGGTACAGATGCCATAGTTGGCCTGGGTGAACATGCCGTCTAGGGTCGGGCCGTAACCCCACTTGAACACCTGCCAGGCATTGTCGCCTTTCACTCCGCCCATGCCGGTGCGGTACACGTCGCCATTGGCCAGCACGACTTCCATGCCGCACTGCATCAGGAAGTGCTCGCCGTAGGGCGTGTAGCCCACGCCGCGATCCATGGTGTTGCCCAGCGGCCCGGCGATGGCCGACGGTGCGGAGAACGACAGCATCAGCGGCAGTTTGTGTTCCTGCAGATAGTCGTACAACTGCTGGTAGGTCACGCCCGGCTCGACCAGGGCCGTGCACAGTTCCGGGTCAACATGGAGGATCTTGTTCATCTTCTTCAGGTCGAGAATGACCTGGCCGCGCTGGCTTGGGGCCGCCGAGCCATAACCGAAGTTGCGCCCGGTGGAGATGGTCCACACCGGGATCTTGTGTTCGTTGCAGATCTTTACCACGCCTTGCACCTGCTCGACGGTGGTGGCGGTGACGGCGGCGGACGGGGTGTGCTCAGCGGTGTCCACGGCCATCATGATCTTGGTGTAAGGGATCAGCTGATCGTCCTTGATCAGGACGTTTTCATCGCCCAGCAGGGCCCGGAACTTGGCAATGGCCTGATCGAAGTTGGCGAGGTCGACGCCGCGCGGGAGCAGGGTGGTTGTGTTTTGCTCAGTCATGTCTTACAGCTCCTTCAAGCCTCGATCGAAAACGAAACGAAATGACCGGTCAGCGCCGCCGACCGGTTGTCGACCACAGGCGCTTGCCCGATGTGCGTGGTGCCCAGGGTGGCGAGGGCGTAGCCGAGTGTGGCCGCCCATTGGTCCGAGGCGCCTTTGTCACGGCCGGCAGCCGACGCGCGCAGGGGGGGCTGCTGGCCGCGCAGGCGATGCTCGGTAAGGCTGAAACCTGCGCCGCAGGCGTTCAGGCTCAGGCCGAGTTGCGGGGCGCAGCCACTGGCCGTTTCGCCGCTGAGCAGGCGGTGGTGTGAAGCGTGGGCTGCGGCGTGGTGCTGGCCAAGCCACTGCACGTGCGCACCGGCGCTGCGCGCGAGGTCGACGATCAGTGCGGCACTGGCATCGTCGACCAGGCCGATGATGCGTTGCGGTGTGGCGATACGCAGGCGTTTTTCAAAGCCAAGGATGAAGTCCAGGCTGAGGTCGGTACGCCGGACCTTGACCTGCTCGCCGGCGGGGCTTGCGTTGACGCCCTGGAGGAAAGCCGCCTGCGCGGCGGCGCTGCTGACCAGTACCAGGGTTGGACGCGCCGGTTGTGGTTGTGTGCCCAGGGCACTGTTGGCCGCGCTGATGCCTGCGCTGCTCATGGCAATACCGGCAAGGCTGGACAATGCCATGCCTTTGAGCACGAATCGGCGTTCGACGTTCATGGCTTGCCTCCGGCTGGGTTGGGCGCAGGCGCGGATGCTGTGGAGATGTACTCGGCAACCTGTTGCAGCGCGTTGTCGTCGATGAACGAGGCAGGGAAGGCGGGCATGGCGCGAAAACCATTGCGCACGATCGCAGTGATGTACCCCGGCGGCAGCTGGCGGCCGGTGATTTGCGGCCCGACCTGGTGTTCGTGGCAGTGGCCACACACCTTGGCGTAGACATTTTCGCCGCCTTTCCAAACACCATCGCCATCGGCAGCGGCGTTATTGGCAAGCACGAGCAAGGGCAGGGCGAAGCAGGCGGCCAATGTCCGTTTCATCACGGAGCCGTCGCGAAGTGAAGACATTTCGTACTCCATTCTTGTTGTAGGTGGGATGGGCAAAGGGCCGGGTCAGAACGGGTACGCTCTGGGCACGTGTTGCAGGGTGATCCAGTGGTCGGTGGTGAATTCGTCGATGGCCCAGTCGCCATTGAAACGCCCCAAACCTGAGTTCTTCTCGCCGCCGAATGGCGCGTTGGGTTCGTCATTGACCGGGATGTCGTTGACGTGGGTCATGCCGGCGTGGATGCGTTGGGCGAACTGCACACCGCGCTCCAGGCTGGAGGTGAAGACGGCGCTGGAGAGCCCGTATTCGCTGTTGTTCGCAAGCGTTAGGGCATGCTCGGCATCACGTGCAGCCTGAATGCCGACCAGGGGGCCAAAGATTTCTTCACGGGCGATGTCCATGTCGGCGGTAACGTTGCCGAAGACGTGAGGCGGCAGCACATTGCCTTGAGCCTCGCCACCCACCAGCAAGGTGGCGCCTTCGGCGTGGGCAGTGACGATCTTCTGTTGCAGGCCCGCCAGTTGCTTGCTGTTGATCACCGGCCCGATGACCGTGCTGGCGTTGCTCGGGTCGCCGTAAGGCAGGGCCTTGACCCGCTCGACAAAGCGCTGGGTGAAGGCCTCCAGCAACGGTTGCTCGACGATGATGCGGTTGATCGCCATGCAGATTTGCCCCTGGTGCAGGAACTTGCCCACCACGGCAGCATTGACGGCCTGCTCGACGTCGGCATCAGCCAGGACCACGAACGGGCTGTTGCCGCCCAGCTCCAGCGCCACGTGCTTGAGGTGCTCGCCGCCGCTGGCGATGCGGCCGATGTTGCGCCCGACTTGGGTCGAGCCGGTGAAGGAAATGAACGCGGGCACCGGATGCTCGACGAAAGCGTCTCCGATCTGCGCGCCGGCCCCCACCACCACGCTGAGCACACCCGGCGGCAATCCGGCTTCCTCGAAGATTCGCGCAAGCAGCAGGCCGCCGGTGACCGGGGTATCGCTGGCCGGCTTGACCACCACGGCGTTGCCTAACGCCAGGGCAGGTGCCAGGGAGCGTGCGGTCAGGTGCAGGGGGAAGTTCCAGGGGCTGATCACGCCAATCACGCCCAGGGGAACCCGGTAGACGCGGCTTTCCTTGCCGGGCACATTGGACGCCATGATGCGCCCGTGCACGCGGCTTGGCAGGCTGGCCGACTCGAGGGTGATGGCGCGTGCGGCGCCCCATTCGATTTGCGCCTTGATCCGCGTGCTGCCTGACTCGCTGATGATCCAGTCGATAATTTCTTCACGGCGGTCGTCAAAGATCTTCACGGCATTGAGCAAGACCTGGCTGCGCTCGGCGGGGCCTTTGGCCGCCCACTCGAGCTGGCATTCGCGGGCCCTGCGGTAGGCGGCATCGAGGTCTTCGCGGTTGGCCAGGGTGATTTGCAGCAATCGCTTCTGCGTGAAGGGGTCGAACACCTCCAGCGATTGATCGGCGCTGCCGGCTCGCCATTCACCGGCAAGGGGCTGCAAGTGCAGGTTTTGATAGGCAGGGGAGTGGGAAAGCGTCATAGGGAGGTCACCTCTATTTTTTTTATCAAGTGCACCTGCGCTGCATAACAACAACCGTGCCAATGCTTCGAAAAGATATATTCATCAATGAATTCAATGGGATGAGGGATAAAGCTGGCGCTGACAAGCGGTCGTTACTGTATGATTTTCGACGAAGCCTGCATAAATTCATGCAGAAAAATCGACGAAGTCAGCCTGTAGAAAGACAGAAGGTGTGCGGCTATCGGACAGATCGAGTGCCTACGCGCTTACGCCGACCGCTCGCGCATTGACCCGGCGCGAGGGCTCGGCATACTCACAAGCTACTCACTTGTTCGTTGCTGATTGCTCATGACGCCTACCAAACCCACCCAGCCCGGTCGTCCTGCCGACGAAGAATTCTTCAAGCAGATGCTTGGCAAGCAGAAGCGCCTGATCGTCGACCGCGCCAGCCAGTTTGGCGCCAGTGGCCTGCCATCGGCAGAACAGTTGGCGGAGACGGTGGCATTTTCCCCGCAGGAAGGCAGCGTCTGGATGTGCGGCCAGCGCATGATGCTGCTGCAAGGCGCCGCGTTCGGCGCCATGCGCCGCGAACTGATCGAGGCGCTCGGGTTCGATAAGGCGCGAGGCCTGTTGACGCGCATCGGCTGGCAGGCCGGTGCGCGGGACGCGGCCCAGGTCAGCGCGCAATGGCCAGAGGGTGATGACGCCAGCCTCTACAGTGCAGGGCCGCGCCTGCACATGCTTGAAGGGATGGTCAATGTCGAAGTGGTGCGCTTTGAAATCGATTCAGGTGTCGGCCACTTCTACTCCGAGTTCCTTTGGCACAACTCGCTCGAAGACGATGAGCACATTGCGGCCTATGGCTTGGGTGGTGAACCGGCCTGCTGGATGGAGATCGGCTATGCCAGTGGCTATGCCTCGTCACTGCTCGGTCGCCTGGTCGTGTTCCGTGAGCAGGAGTGCCGCTCGATGGGGCACCCGGCGTGCCGGATTGTAGGCAAGCCGGCCGATCAGTGGGACGACATCGACGTCGATCTGGCCTACCTGATGCCGGACGACTTCCTTAGCCGCAGTACTTATGCTTCAGGTAGCGCCACGGAGGTAGCCGAGCTGGAGGCGCCTATCGACGGCAAGCCAATGGTGGGCATCTCGGCGGCTTTCGTGCTCGCCACGCAGATGCTGCAGCGCGTGGCCTCGACCCAGGCAACCGTGCTGCTGACCGGGGAATCGGGCGTTGGCAAGGAGCTGTTCGCCCGCTCGTTGTACCAAGCCAGCACACGCCAGCAGCGGCCGTTGGTGGCGCTCAACTGCGCGACCTTGCCGGAGAACCTGGTGGAAGCAGAGCTGTTCGGTGTCGAACGGGGTGCCTACACTGGTGCCGACCGCTCGCGTGCCGGGCGTTTCGAGCGGGCCAATGGTGGCACGTTGTTTCTCGATGAAATCGCGACCTTGAGCCTGAGTGCCCAGAGCAAGATTCTGCGCGCCCTGCAGGAAGGTGAAATCGAGCGGGTAGGCGGCACGGCGCCGATCCGGGTCGATGTGCGGGTCATTGCCGCCACCAACCTGGACCTGCGCCGCGAAGTCGAGGCCGGGCGTTTTCGTGAGGATTTGTTCTATCGCTTGAACGTGTTTCCCATCCACCTGCCACCGTTACGGGAGCGCCGTGAAGATATCCCGCTGCTGATGAGCTATTTCCTGCGTCATTTCAGCCAGCGCCATGGGCGTCGGCTTGCGGGCTTTAGCACCCGGCTGGTCAACGCGCTGCTCACGTATCGGTTCCCAGGGAACATCCGTGAACTTCAGAACCTGATCGAGCGGGGCGTGATCAGTGCCGGTGAGGGCGAAGTCATCGACCTGGTGCACTTGGCCGAGATCGGCGCGCCCTTGATGGCCACGGCGATTGGCCTGACACCTGAGGGGCGCTTGTCCGGGGGGCAGCGCCGTGACGAGCCGGCCAGGCAGGTAATCGAGCCCACAGCGCACATTCGAGAGCCGGTATTGGAGGGGCTGCTGGCGTTCGTCGCCGGGAGCCAGAAGGTGCTCAGTACACCGTTGGCAGATATCGAGCTGCAACTGGTGCATCTGGCCATGGAGCGCTCGGGCGGCAACATCACCCTGGCGGCACAGATGCTGGGCATGAGCCGCGCGCAAGTCAGTTATCGGCTCAAGGGCAGCTAGCGGCGGATTAAGGCGGATTTTCTGCGCTGCGCAGTTAGTCGTTACGCGCAGGCGATAACGGCTTGTAAGCGGACTGCGGATACTGGACCTCTACAACAATAAAAATGTTTAGAGGCATCCATGAACGGTCAACACGCAACTGTGCCGCGCGCAGCGTACGCTGCTGGAAAACATCTAAGGGCGGTGGGTCTGATCGGGGTGATGATGCCCCTGGCCGCGCAAGCCGACTTTGTCGAAGACAGCCAGTTGAACCTGGGTCTGCGCAACTTCTACGTAGACCGTGATTTCAAGGGCGAAAACCCGAGAACCTCTCGCGATGGCAGCTGGAGCCAGGGCCTGGATCTGCGTTTCACATCCGGTTATACCCAGGGCCCGCTCTCGTTCGGTGTCGATGCCGCCGCGCAATACGCCTATCGCCTGGACGGCGGCTCAGGTCGTGGCCCTGACAGTGTCTTGCCCTACAGCCAGAGCTCACGGGAGCAAGCCCGGGAATATGGCCGGGCGGCACTGACCGGCAAGGTGCGCTATTCCAAGACCGAGCTGAGGGTCGGCGAGCATCGGCCGACCTTGCCGGTGGCCTTCCAGGACGATTCCCGGCAACTGGTGACGACCTTCAATGGTTTCACGGTCAAGTCCAACGAGATCGACAACCTCACCCTGACCGGTGGGCGATTCACCGGGATCAGCACCCGTGAATCCTCCAACCGTGAAAAGCTGTACCTGTTCACCCGCCCCAACGGCCCCCGTCATACCAGCGATGGCCTGAACTTCGCCGGCGCCACCTACGCCTTCAGCCCCAACCTTGCTGCCAGCTACTTTTATGGACAGCTGGAGGGTATCTACCAGCAGCATTATCTGGGCCTGACGCTGAACACCGAGCTGGGCGCAGGCTACGGCCTGAAGACCGACCTGCGTTACTTCAACCACAACGAAGACGGTGACGCGCTGTACGGCAAGATCGATAACCGCTCCTATGGCGCCATGACCACCTTGAGAAAAGCCGGCCACGCCTTTGGTGTGGGCTATCAACGCATGCTCGGCGAGAGTGCGTTCCCGACGTTGAACGGCTTCGTGCCGCAACCGTATCTGGTCAATTGGTCGGCCGTGGCCTTCATCAGGCCCAACGAAAGCTCATGGCAGGCGCGTTACGACTATGACTTCGTGGCCATGGGCATACCCGGCCTCAACCTGACCACCCGTTACCTGCGCGGCACGGGCATCGATCGCGGTGGGGACCTGAGCCAAACCGCCGAAAACGAGCGCGATCTGTTTCTGAGTTATGTGGTGCAGAGCGGCCCGCTCAAGGGCGTGGCCGTGGAGTGGCGCAACATCCACGCGCAGTTCAAGCATGGCAATGACTACGATGAGAACCGTTTGATCACGACCTACACCTGGAAATTCTGGTAGGCCTTGGCCGAGCTGGCCGCTGCGCCTGCAGCGGCCTTCCCATCAATCTGACCTGGCCAGCGTTTGCGAGGGCAGCTCGCCAAACGCTTGCTTGTAGGCGGCGGTAAAGTGGCTGGGTTGCGCAAACCCCCACTTGAAGGCCAGCGCCGACAACTGTACTTCACCCGGTTGGTGCTCCAGTAACACTTTGCGCATCGCCAGTAGCCGGCAATGCTGGATGTAGCGTTGCGGGCTGGTCCCCAAACCGTTGCGAAACGCCTGTTCCAGGCTGCGTCGGCTGGTGCCGCTGACAGTCACCAGTTGGGTGATGCAAAGCGGCTGTTCGAGATTGGCGTGGATGAAATCGACCACCCGTTTCACGGTGCCCGGCAACAGGCGCCGTGGTGGTTCGCTGTACAGGCTGGGCAGCAGGTGCAGCAGGTTTTCGCAAAACAGGTGCTGCACGTGGGACTGGCCAAAGGGCGTTGCTAGCAAGCCAGCGGTGTTGCCGCTTTCGCTGTCGACCATGCGCAGCAGGTTGCCCAGGCTGCGCATGGCCGGGTTATTACCCTGGAACAACAACGCCTGCGTCGGGCTCTGGGCATGGTGAACCTGATGGTGACGTTCCAGGTGGTTGAGCAGCAAGGCCGCATCCAAGGCAATGACGATGGCCTTGGTCCCTTCGTGCCAGGTGACGTCCACTTCCTGCCCGGGGCTGAACACCAATAGCTCACCCGCGTTCGCCTGCAAGCCCTGGAGGTGGTTGCTGATCGCGCCGTGCAAAGGCAGGATGCCATGCCAACAGCTCAACGGGCTTGAGCTCACGCGAACCTCGCGCCCCCACCACGCGCCGAACAGCTTCATTTGCGGCAAGGTCTGCAAGGTGAAGTCGATATCCAGCGTGCCTCGCCCGCCGAGGCGAATCCGCCGTTCCTCCAGGTGGTTGTTGAGCAGGGCTTCGGCGTCTTCGACATTGCGCGAGCGCAGCAAGGGCTCGGCTGCAAAGGGAATGGCCGAGCGGGCGTCGCCAGCAGTGGGCAGGCCGCTGTAAAGGGGCGTATTCATCACCGTAACCTTTATTTGTTGTCTGTCTGGTTTGATCCAGTGGTATTCAGTCTTGGCCGCGGCTTCGCTGGTCATCGATTCGCGCCCATGGTGCGCGTACGCTGCTGTTGCTGCTGTACATAAGCCAGCAGGCGACGCGCCTCGGGGTGCTGCGGTTGTAGCATCAACAGTCGCTGCAAGAACGCGAATGCAGAGGCCCAGTTGCCTGCCCGCGCATCCAGATAGGCGCCTGCATACAAAAGATCCCTATCTTGCGCTGCGTGAGCAAGCCCGGCCACTACCACGCGTCGCGCCTGTTCAGGTTGGCCGAGCTGGCTGCGCAGCAAGCCGAGGTTGTAATACAGGCGCAGGTTCAGCGGCTGGCCGGGCAGGGCTTTCTCCAGCCACTCGATGGCCTGCTCGGGCTGCTGGCGCTCGGCCTGGAGCAGCCCCATGGCATAGGCCAGCTCGCTGAAGCCGGCGCGCTGCTCGCCGCGTTGCAAGCCGGCCTGTAGTGTTTCAAGGGCCTGGTCGGATTGCCCGCGAGTCAGCAGCAACCTGGCAAGTGCCGCGCGCGCGGGCGTGAAGTCCGGATCTTGGCGCAGGACTTGGTGATATTGATCCAGTGCCTGTGCCTCATTGCCTTGACGTGCCAGCAGGCTGGCCAGGTTGAATCGCGTGCCCGGCAAGTCGGCGTTGGCGCTGAGCCGCGCAAAGTGGTCCTGGAGCAGGTGACCGAGCCGGTCACGTTGGGCGGTCGGCAGTTGCGCCTGCAGGTCGGCCAAGGCGCGAGCCGCCTGATCGCGTACCGCCAGTGCCGGGTCATCAAGCAGGGCAGGCAAGTGTTGCAGGCGTTGCGCATCGTCGGCATTGGCCATGGCGCGCACCACGCTGCTGCGCACCAGTGGATCTTGATCGGCAAGCCCGAGGGCAAGCGAATCCAGCGCAGGCCCCTCGACGCCGCTCAGGACGTCGGCGGCAGAAGCCCGGACGATCGCCGGGCGTGTCGCGTCGGTGACCAACTTTGCGGCCAGGGCAATTGCTTGCGGATCGTGCGCTCGGGCGCCTTGCATCACCGGGCCATAATGCTCGCTACGCAGCGGGCCGAAGCGCTGGCTGATCTCGTTTGCGGCCCATTGTGCCGAGCGCTCTTTGTGGCATTGCGTGCAGGCGTTGGGCGCGCCGGTGATCGGCGTCAGGTCGGGCCTTGGCAGGCGGAAGCTATGGTCGCGGCGTGCGTCGATCACCATGTAGTTCTGTTCGGGCGCATGGCAGTTGGTGCATTGCGCGCCGGGGCTACCAGGCTCATGAAAGTGATGGCTGTGGCTGTCGTAGTCCTTCTTCTTCAGCGTGGGGAACCGCGGGTTGCCCTGCGGGTTGTGGCAGCTGGCGCACAACTGATTGCCCTGGGCGGGCAACTCGCCGGTGTGCGGGTTGTGGCAGTCGCTGCAGGTCACGCCGGCGGCGTACATCTTGCTCTGCACGAAGGAGCCATACTCGAACACCTCAGCCTGTTGCTGGCCATCGGCATGATAGGCGCCAGGGGTCAACAAGGTAGGGTAGGCACTATCCACCAGAGATTTACCCGGCTGGCTGCCAACACCAAGGGTTTCCTGTTGTGCGTGACAGCGGGCGCACTGGTCGACTTCGTAACCCTTGGCTCGCGCCCCGAAGTCCACCTGCAAACCGCGTGCGCCGGCATTGTTGGCGAGCTGGCGCTGCGCCGTCGGCAACTTGGCCCATGCCAGATGCTGAGCGCCCGGCCCATGGCAACTCTGACAACCCACCGACAGCTCGCTCCAGGTACTGGCGAAGCTGTCCTGGCTGGCGTCGTAGCCTTTTTTCAGGTTGCCCGAGTGGCACTGGGCACACATGCCGTTCCAATTCTGCGAGCGGCCGGTCCAGTGCAGGGCGTCGTCCGGGGTGAAGCGCTGGCCGGGGTAGAGCGAAAACCAGCGCTGCCCACCGTCGGCCTTGGCGCGGTTGTCCCAGGCAACGGTCAACGATTGCAAGCGACCACCAGGGCGTTCGATCAGGTATTGCTGCAGGGGATAAACGCCGAAGGTGTAGGCCACGGCGAAGTCCTGGCGTCGGCCCTGTTCGTTTTCGGCATTGACGTAAAACGTGCCATTGCGCGTGCTGAAACTCACCTCTACGCCGGCGGCGTCCGTAAAGGCCTGATCGGCGAAGTCGCCCCGCACATTGTCCGCGGTCGGCTTGCGCATCGACCAGCTGTGATGTGACTGGGACCACTGTTGCGCCTGTGAAGCATGGCAGGCCTGGCATTGGCCTGGGTCGACGTAGCCGTCGTCCAGCTTGCGCTGTGGCGGTTGAGACGGGGCGGCAAGCAGCCCGCCGGCCCATGCGCACAGCCATAGCAGGGCCATCCCCCGGGTGACATTCGCTGCGTGCCAACGAGCTTGCTTCATGTGCCCCACCTCTTGCCTGCCAGTGGGTGCGCGCCCCCGGAAAATAAAGGGGATGATGAACGTCGAGCGGGCACTGCCCTAGCCCTCGGGGCAAATAATCACGCGGATGCATAAGCGCTTGCGCTGAAGCGTTATCGGCGAGCGGCGGGCCATCCGCATACTTGCAAGCACACCAATAATAACAACCGAGGACACGCTTCATGAGCTCGTTTAAGACACGCCTGCTTGCTCTGATGGTTGCCATATGCAGCCACACGGCCATGGCCGCAGATGAACGCCCGAACTTTCTGATCATCGTCGCCGATGACCTGGGCTACAGCGACCTGGGCAGTTTTGGTGGCGAAATCAGCACCCCGAACATTGACTCACTTGCGCGCGATGGTGTGCGCCTGAGCAACTTCCACACGGCGCCCACGTGCTCGCCGACCCGCGCAATGATGTTCTCTGGCGCCGACAGCCATGTGGCGGGCCTGGGCAACATGGGCGAGCTGCTGCAACCGTTCCAGAAAGGCCAGCCTGGCTACGAAGGGTATTTGAACGAGCGCATGGTTACGGTAGGCCAGGTGCTTCAGGATGCAGGTTACAACACCTACACCACCGGCAAATGGCACCTGGGTCGCACCGAAGAGACCAGCCCCAAGGCGCGCGGCTTCGACCGCTCGTTCATTCTGGTGCAAGGCGGTGCCAGCCACTTCGACGACCAGCACGCCATCATTGCCCAAGACCCCAAGGCGATCTACCGCGAAGACGGCAAGCAGGTGGAAGTGCCCAAGGGCTTCTATTCCAGCGAGTTCTACACCGATCGGCTAATCGACTACATCGAAGCCGACAAAGCTAGCAACAAGCCGTTCATGGCCGTACTGTCCTACACCGCGCCACATTGGCCGCTGCATGCGCCAGACGCTTGGCTGGACAAGTACAAGCACCGTTATGACGCCGGCTACGACTCGATCCGCCAGGCCCGCCTGGAGCGCCAGAAGCAGCTGGGTATTGTCGCGGCCAACACAACGCCCAACACACCCATGGCCAAGGGCCTGCCGAGCTGGGGCCAGTTGAGCGATGAACAGCGCCAGCGTGAGGCGCGCAACATGGAGATCTATGCGGCGATGGTGTCCAACATGGACTACCACATTGGCCGACTGCTCACGTACCTGGAGAAAAACGGCAAGCTGGACAACACCTTCATCGTGTTCATCTCTGACAACGGTGCCGATGGCAATAGCCCGATCGACCTGCCTGGCAACAAGGAGTGGCTGGCCAAGGACTTCGACAACAGCCTGAAAAACATCGGGCACAAAGGCTCGTATGCCGACTATGGCGCACAATGGGCCCAGGTCAGCTCCACGCCGTATCCGCTGTTCAAGGGGTTCACCAACGAGGGCGGCATTCGCGCGCCAGCCATCATCAGCGCGAAAATGCTGAAGAAGGCCCACCTGCAAGGCACGCTCAACAACGACATGGTCCATGTGATGGACCTGATGCCAACCTTGCTGGACCTGGCGGGGGTGCCGGCGCTGGGCAAGACATTCCAAGGTCGCCCGGTGCAAGCCATCAGCGGCAAGAGCATGCGCCCATTGCTTGAAGGTCGGGCCATGGCCCAGCGTCAGATCGGCTGGGAACTGTTCGGCCGCAAGGCGCTGCGCAAGGGCCATTGGAAAATCACCTTGGTCAATCCACCTTACGGCACCGCCCAGTGGCAGCTGTACGACCTCAAGAGCGACCCGACCGAAAGCCGCGACCTGGCCCAGGCCGAGCCGGGCAAGCTGAAGGAAATGCTCGTGGCGTGGGACCAGTACGCGAAGGAAAACAACGTGCTCGATGGCAAGTTCGACCTCAAGTACGGGTTCCAGACTTGCCTCTACGAATACTGTTTCAAGTAGCCGTTGAGCACGATCACGCTGCCTGCTTGACTGGAGCAGGCGGCGGTCTTTGAAGACCTTGCAACCAGTCGCAGTAGCGGGCCACGCCTTGCTCGACTACCATTGTAGGTGCCGTGTAACCGGCAGCGCGCAAGCGCTCCAGGTCGGCGCAGGTGTAACACTGGTACTTGCCACGCAAATGTTCAGGAAATTCGCTGTACTCCAGAATGCCTTCCAGCAAGGCCATATCAAGTGACAACGAGGGTTGGCCTTGCTGCCCGCGCAACCGATTGATCACAGCCAGGGCCACATCATTGAATGGTTGGGCGCGGCTACTGCCAACAGAACTGCCGGCGCACCTGTTGCATCGAACAGGAACTTCGAATAGCCATAGACGTTCAGCGGGCGCTCACATTCGCGCTGTTCACGAAAGTCCTCGTCGGCTCCGTAGACGCGGGAAGAAATGCAGGTGCGCTGCCCCGAACTGCTAATCACCAACTATTCAATGCTCGAATACATGCTAATGCGTCCGTTGTCACGGGGCAGGCCCATTGCAGGTCTCATTTCCAGCAGATGGCAGGCTCAGGAAATTATCGTTTGCCGGCTCAATGGCCAGTTTGCCGGTTTTGGTCGGCACAAAGTCCATTGTCGGCATTTCATCGTTGGTGCCGAGCTTGAGGAGTCTGCCATTGAACGTCACCGTTTTGTCGGTCAGCGTTGGTCGCTTGCAAGGTGTAGCGGCGTGCGGCGACGGGCACGGTCAGTGATGCCGTTTGATACCGGGCAGTGTTGAGCACCAGCAGGGCGAGGCCGCTCGGTTGGTCACGTAAATGTTGCTAAAAGATTGTAGAGAAAGCGAGCACTAAGCTGCAACGTTTGGATAGGGGGTGAGCATCACTCCACCGGAAATTTGGTCATACGTCCGCGTGGTCGTCGAGTGCATGAAGCTTGATGGGATTATCTCCAAAGTCGTGAGAGTAGATGGAATGTACGGGAGGGCATCTCGATACCTGGGGCTGTTGATCGCAGTCATCTCGCCGTTCGAGGGAGTGATCATGAACGATTTCAGGTAGCATCTCTATTACAAGTCCCCGGCATGGTCGTCGATGAGCTTGCTGAGACTTAACCGCATGCGCTTTTCGGTCATGGCGTAGGAGCAGTACTGGCATGTTCCTTCAATTTCTAAAGTTGATATCTTCGGCGAGCAGTGACGCCATGGTACAGCCCGACATTCTCATGTGCGAGCCAGTTAGAGGGCGTCAGATGCAGAGCCTGGCGGGTGTCGAGCCATGAGCTTGACTCTGAGTGAGGTCCTGAACCTGCCCGGCTTGGAAGACATGAGGGTCCGCGCAGGCGAGCTTTACTTGCAACGGCGAGTATGCTGGTCCTACGTGGCGGGAAATGAGGGTATCACCGCGTGTAAAATGGGCGGCGAACTAGTATTTATTTCGGAAATCAATTACCTATGTGACGAACGCAAGTTACTCACTTTGGTCGAGACTGGTGCTGTGTTGGGTATTGCCGGGATGGTGGTTCTTACTGGAGGCCCGTTTCCCCAGTGCATCCCGTCTGCAGTGATCGCTCGTGCTGAACAGTTGGGATTGTCGCTGATCGAGCAGCCCTCTCCGCTGAAGTTGGTGTTTGTGACCCACCTGATCGATACGGCCCTGATGCATATGACTCAAGTGCGGCGCTCACGTAACCACATTCTCGGCCAGTTGCTGACCGGAGATTACCCGAGTCTGGCCATTGCCCGACAGCGGGCTGCGCATCTGCAACTGATGCTTGATATTCCACGGCGACTGGTCGTGCTGCGCTTGTCAGGTATCGAGACGCTGTTTGAGCGCCAAGGCTTGGCCCAAGGCGAGCAGCTGTGGCAAGCCACTCGCCAGTCCATGGAAGACCAACTTGAAGCCTGGGGTCGCAGCCGCCCGGGAACGGTGATGGTAGAGATGCCGGGCGACCTCTTCGTGCTACTGCTGGCGGATGCCGATGACCTGCCGGCAGCCTTGACCACGTTGCGTCGGCAACTGATCGGAGTGGCAGGGGAGTTGGATATGTACATGGGCCTGTCGAGCGTTGCTGAAGATTGTGGTCATTACCGCCGACTGCTCAACGAAGCGCGCCAGGCGCTGAATGTGGCGCAGAAACTGCGCCCGGAGAGCGGATACTGCGATTTCAACGAGTTGGGCGTGTTGGGTTTGCTGCAGGGGGTAGTCGACCGCACGCTCATCGACGACTTCGTCGAAAAGACACTCGGCCCGTTGTTCGTGCCCGGCCGTAAACACCCTAAAGTACTCGTGCATACCCTCGACGCTTTGCTCAAGGAAAATGGCAACGGGCTCAAGGCTGCCCAGCGCCTGGGACTTCACCGTAACACCATCAATCAACGTATCCAGCGCATCGAACAACTGAGTGGAAAATCCTTGGACGATCCACTTTTTCGTATGAATGCTTCGATCGCTATTATGGTATGGCACATGTCTATCGCCCGAGGTAAGGAATAATGACATGAACATCATCAATGCGCGCCTGCGTAGCAAGCGTAGTCCGCTTCGTCCTGAATGGCATGACATCTAGCCAGATCCAAGTGATGGTCCAAAACTGTGCGGAATGACCGAGATTCCCCTGCAGAATTGTGGTGGCGCCCTCGTGGAGCGCACATTCACTTGGATGCCCTCACATTGCGGGCCAGCTGAGGGGAGCATGGCGAGGAAATCCTGGACCGCGCCACGAAAACTAACGACAGGGTTGTTCAGTGAAGTGAAGAGACTACCTTTTTCCGCTCGCCGATTGGTGAGACACCAAAGAAACGACTGTAGCACTTTGAGAAGTGTGCTGGCGAAATGAAACCACAGGCGAGGGCGATATCACGCACTTGGGATTCACTGTGTAGCAATAGTTGCCTAGCCCGTGTCAGGCGTAGTTCCAAGTAATACTGACTCGGTGTGTTTTGAAGATGCTTGTGGAACAAACGCTCCATTTGCCGAACCGAGATCTCATTCAGTTCTGCAAGCTCTTCCAAGGTCATCGGGTCTTCAAGGTTGGCTTCCATGATTGTAACAATCTGACTGAGTTTGGGCTGAGAGGTGCCGAGCTTTTGCCGCAAAGGCACGCGCTGGCGCTCTTGCGATCCACGTACTCGATCACATAACAGCAGTTCAGCCGCATGACTGGCAATGTCCCGCCCGCCAGGTTCTCGGGCAATCAGTTGTAGGATCATGTCCATGGACGCCACGCCGCCGGAGCTCGTGAAACGGTCACGGTCAAGCTCAAACAGTTGGTTGGAAATGATAATGCCGGGAAATCGCTCTTTTAGCGCCTCGATATCTTCCCAGTGGATGGTACACCGATAACCAGTGAGCAGATTGGCGCGTGCTAGCAAATGGCTGCCTGTGCAAATACCGCCCAATGGCACCTGGTCATGTGCCAACTTGCGAAGCCAGTTGAGGATGGGGCGGGTATTGTGGTCGGAGACTATCGGGTTTGGCCCCACCACGAACAGCATGTCCAGCTTTGGGGCATCCTTGATACTGAAATCGGGCAGGATGCGCATGCCGTTACTGGCACTCACTGGCTCCATGTCGGCTGCAATGATCAGGGTCTGGAACATGGTTTTGCGTGCTGCCAGGTTGGCCATGCGCAAGGTTTCCACCGCCGAGGCGAAGCCAATGGTGGTGAAATTGGGAATGATCAGGAAACCGACGACTTTCAGCGGCGGGGCATCATTGACAGGGTATGCCGGTGCCAACGGCGAGGATTTTAACGTACCCATCAATACGACTCCTTGAATGCAAAAAAATGACGTGCTCTGCGTCTGGTTGCCGTAAATCGGCAATTCATTGTGTTTAGGTTGATGCATTTGTCAGAGTGATAGTACACGCAGTGCCTAAGCATTGGGAGGCGCCCCGGTGAAAAGCAAAAACCCTGCGAAAGCAACACCTTCACAGGGTGGGTAACGACTCGGCCTGGTCAGTCAGGCTTGCTCGCCACGGTGGCCGAAGTGCTCTTTTTAGACGAGAAAATGGCGCTCACGCAGACGATGGACAGCGCCAGCGCACCAGTTGCCACCACTTCCATGCGATGCCCTGGCATCACCAGCATCATCGTCAAGATACTGATGATGGAGAAGATGACCAGGTAGCTGAGCCAGGGGAACAGCCACATCTTGAAGTCCAGCGCAGTACCTTGGCTATCCATCCGATTACGCAGAACCAATTGCGAAACAGCGATTGCCAGATAGACTAGAAGCGCTACCGCCCCCGAACTTGCCAGCAGGAAGGAAAACACCTCGTCGGGAGCGAAGTAATTGAGTGCTGTGGTCAAGAAGCCCACTGCGGTGCTGGCTAGCACTGCAATCACTGGCACGCCCGTCGCTGAGGTGCGCTGCAGAACGCGAGGACCGTCGCCGCGCTTGCTCAGCGAATAGACCATGCGCGATGCGGTGTAGATGGCCGAATTGAGGCAACTGGCAACGGCAATCAGCACGACGATATCGACGATCATCTTGGCGTGCGGGATGTTCATCAGCTCAAGGGCCCGTTGATAGGAGCCGACCTGTACTAGCATGGGGTCGTTCCAGGGCACGATGGAGATGATCAGGAACACCGAGACGATGTAGAAGATCCCCATTCGCCACACCACGGAATTGGTGGCACGGGTGATTTGCTTGGAGGGGTTTTTCGACTCGGCGGCGGCAATGGTGACAATTTCAGTACCCATGAAACTGAACACGGTGGTGAGCATGGCACCGATGACAGCGGTCATGCCGTTGGGCATGAAACCACCAAACTCATGACTCAGGTTGACCACGCCGCTAACTGAAATATCGGGCAGCGCGCCTGTCAGTGCCAATGCACCCAGAGCAATGAACCCTAGCACCGCGATAACCTTGAGCATCGCAAACCAAAACTCGAATTCACCGTAGCGCGCCACACTGAACAGGTTAGTTACGGTCAGCAAACCGGTAACCACCAGTGCGAATTCCCAGGTTTCTATCGCAGGGAACCAGGCATGCAGAATGGCCGCTGCTGCAATGGCTTCGATTGGAATGACCAGCACCCAGAACCACCAGTACAGCCAGCCAATGGTAAAGCCTGCTGTACGTCCCATTGCGCGCTCGGCGTAGGTGGAGAATGACCCGGTATCTGGCGAGGCCACCGCCATTTCTCCGAGCATGCGCATGACCAGAACGACCAGTGTGCCAGACATGATGTACGCGAGAATTGCCGCAGGACCGGCTGCAGCAATGGCATGCCCCGAGCCGATGAAGAGGCCGGCGCCAATAGCGCCGGCGATTGACAACATGGTGACGTGGCGCTGCTTGAGGCCGGGGGCCAGAGTTGAGTTGCTGGACATGCTAATTACCCTTTTTATTCTTGAAGGAGGGTGAACTGCGAACGGCGGTGCTGCTCTGGGCTGGAGATCGGTGTTATTTCTGCAGGTCGAAGGCCTCCCGCACAGCGCTGCTAATGCCCTCTACGCAAACTCGCAGAATCAACTCGCCTTTTTCTCGGTTGGCGCCCTTAGGCGAGGAAAGCGTTCCGCAGGCGGGGGTGCGTTCAGGGATGATGGGGAAGACATCGTAAGGTGGGAATTTTGCCGGAGGGTGGTCGACGGCGCGGCTCAGGTCGACCTTTTCAGGGTGCAGGGCCAGCATCAGTGACGTTTCGAAAACGCCACCGTGTTCGATGTCCCAGCCGAGGAAACCTTCGGGGTAGAGCTCTTCGATGACCGCCGGCGCGTTGACGAAATCCCAGTAGGACAGAACGACCACCTTGAAATCGGTGATACCGCCATAACGCAGTTCGCGCAGCGCCAGGTCGATGCCTTCGACGATGAACATCGAGTTTTCATAATGGCCATTCATCAAGACCAGCTTGCGCGCCCCATGCCGGGCGAGTTCGCGGATGATGTCCTGGATGGTATGGGTCAGTGTTGCGCCATCCAGGCTGGTGGTGCCGGGAAAGTGGTTGCCACCTCCCGACTTCTGCTGTGACTTGTAGCCATAGGCCAAGGCGGGTAACACCAAGCCGTCGACTTCTCGCGCTACTGCCTTGCACAGGGCGGTAGGCAATAGCACATCCACCTCCATGCACATGTGATGACCGTGCTGCTCCAAGGCGCCCACCGGCAAGAAAATCGTGCTGCCGGAAGCTACCTTCTGTGCGTACTCAGGCCAGGTGAGTTCGCCAACCACTACGCTTTCGTTCATCGGTTATCTCTCTTTATTCTTGTATTCGTTGAAGTAGTCCGTTTGCAGCGAGCCAGTACATGCAACGATTTGATCAGATCACAACGACATTCACTTGTCAGTTCCCGACCTGAATTTGACAAATGCTGACGGACCTGCGATCCAGGTGGGTCGGGTGGGGCAGGGGGCGAATTTGACAAATTACAGGTCGGAAAAACACAACTTGCCCTGATGGCAATCTGCTGCAATCGGTAATCACACAGGCGGTGAAAACCTTGGGGAAGCGGGGCGAAAGCGCGGCTGGGCCAAGGCACTTTTGATTACCGAGGGTATCTCCATGACGCGTCGCGCCGATTTTTCACGCCGTACATTCATCAAGAACAGCAGCATTTTGGCCGGTGTGGCGGCGCTCTCCGGGGTACTTCCGAACAGAACCTTTGGCGCAGCCGAAAAAGAACTGGTGATACTGGCGTGGGCAGGCCACGCCGCGCCCGACATCGTCGCGGATTTCGAGCGCGAGCATGGGGTCAAGGTGCGGGCCAAGTACTACACCGGCGGCGATAACATGCTGGGGCTCATTTCGCAGTCACCACCGGGCACCTTCGACCTGATCCTGTCGGATGCCGAGTATGTGCAACAACTCAACGCCGCCGACTATATCGAGCGACTGGACCTTGCCGATTATCCCTTCGATGACTTCTACCCAGAGTTTCAGCACTTTCCAGGGCACTGGCAGGGCGATGAACTGTATTCGGTCATGGTCCGCTTCGGCTTTCTCGGTATCGCCTTCAATACCCAGTTGCTGCCGGAGTCCAAGGCGAAAAGCTACCAGGTGTTCTGGGACGATAGCCTCAAGGGCAAGGTCGGCCACTTCGACTGGCACCTGCCAAACCTGGGCCAGATCAGTTTGCTCAATGGCAACAGGCTGCCCTACGACATCGACGCGGCGCACTGGAAGAGGCTCCAGGACAAAACCATGAGCCTACGCGGACAAGTGGCCGGGTTCTTCGATTATGGCGGTACCTTCTCCTCCCTGAAAAACGGCCAGATCCACGCGATGTGTGGCATTGGCGACTGGATTACCGGGGTCTTGCAGCGTGCCGGGGCACCGGTAAAAACAGTGATACCCGAGGAGGGCGGCCTGCAATGGACCGAGTCTTATTGCATCGCCAAGAAAGCCCACAGCCCGGAACTTGCGAAGAAGTTCATTCAATACATCACCTCCCCTGAAGGCCAGGTGAAGTCGGCGAAGATGGAGGCTTACCCGGCGCTGATTCCCAATAAGCGCGGCTGGGAGTTGCTGAACAAGACCGACCTTGCCGAAGCCAGACGCCAAGGCATGGTACTGGGCCAGCGCAATGTCATGGACGACATCCGCGAGGGGCGTATTCAGTATCGCGCGCTCCCCGTGCAGCAGAGCCTGGAGGACTGGAACGACTTCTGGTCGCAGTACAAGGGCGCTTGATGGCGCCTACACAGGAGCGGCGTAATGATTTCGAACAAGCTATCGCCCCCACTGCCCGCCAGTGAGGAGCCTGCACGCACGCGTGGGCAGTTCGGCAAGCGCACCTGGCGCTTACCGGGGTATGGGCTGATCCTGTCGCTGCCGATACTGGTCTGGCAGCTACTGTTTTTTGTAGCGCCCTTGCTGTTTCTGCTGACCATCAGTTTTTGGCTGGTGCGCAACTTTCGCATGGTCCCTGCGTTCGAGTGGCTGAACTGGAAGTACCTGTTCAGCCGCGAGTACTTCTGGGATGCCTACTTGCACACCTGGGCGATGGCGGCGGGGGCCAGTGTGCTGATCAGTGCCGTAGCCTTTCCGTGCGCCTATACAATTGCCTTCAAGTTCCGCGAATCGACCCGGCAATGGTTGGTGCTGTTGTTGATCACGCCATTTTTTACCAGTTACCTGGTGCGCACCTATTCCTGGCAAGTCTTTCTCAGTGACCAGGGGCTGCTCAATAGCGCCCTGGCGTTGCTGGGGATTGGGCCGTTGCCCTTGCTCAATACCAGTTTTGGTAGCTATGTGGGTTACTTCACCCTGTGCCTGCCGCTGGTAGTGTTGCTGCAGTTGTTCAGCCTCATGTACATCGACCGCACGCTGATCGAAGCTGCCCACAACTTGCGCGCGGGCCGTCTGCGCACGGTATTTGGGGTAGTGATTCCATCGGCGCGGGTCGGCATCGTCATCGCCGCACTGTTCTGTTTCATCATGACCTTCGGTGACTTTGTCAGCCCGCTCTATCTAGGGGGCGGCCAACCACCAACCTTGAGCACCCTGATTACCGACACGACCAAATCGGGGCAGCAATGGCCACGCGCGGCGGTTATTGCCACGACGATGATCGTGACCTTGCTGGCCACGGCGTTCCTGATGGTTCGCCACGCCTACAGGAGGCGCGCATGAACGAACATCGTGTCATCAACTTCATGCTGCGCAGCTTCGTCGTCCTGGTGTTCTTGTTCATCCTCACGCCTATCATTGGCAGCTTCGTGTTTTCCTTCAACGTCGACCGCTTCCCATCCTTGCCCCTGGGTGGCTTCAGTTTGCGCTGGTACGAAGCGATTGCCGCCGACCCGCAAGTCTGGCAAGCCTTCAACAACAGCCTGGTCGTCGGTGTGGTGGTATCGCTGGTTTCCACGCTGCTGGGCTTCACTGCCGCCTATACCGACTTTCGTTATCACTTTTTTGGCAAGTCGGTGTACATGGCATTGGCACTGCTGCCTCCTACCATTCCGGTGGTGATTCTGGGCCTGGCGATGCTCGCGTTCTTGTCGCGAATCGGCCTGTCCGGCGAGCTGTATGCCGTCATGATCTGCCACATCGTCATGTGCTCACCATTCGCCATGGCGGTGATTCGCATGCGCCTGGCGCAGATGGCCCCGCAACTGGAGGCCGCCGCCTGGAACCTGAGCGCCAGCCAATGGCAGGCCATGCGCTACGTGATCCTGCCGTTCACCGCCCCGAGCATTTTCGCCGCACTGTTCGTGACCATGGCCGTGTCGTTCGACGAGTTCGCGGTGGCCTGGTTCGTTTCGGGCCTTAACGAGACAGTCCCGGTACGCATCCTCAATACTTTGCAAGGGCAGGTCAGCCCGACCATCAATGCGATAGGCACGATCGTTTTCATCACCACGATCACGCTGACGATCGTTGCCCAGGTTTTGCTCATGCGCCGGCAGAAGAAACCGGCTGACGGCAAAAAAAGCTGAACATCCCATGCCGACGCAGGAGCTCCCCATGACTCAACCGTTAGTGGTATTCGATAACGTGACCAAACAATTCGGCAGTTACGTCGCTGTCGAACCGATGAACCTGGAAATCTACAAGGGCGAGTTCGTCGCGATCATGGGCTCCAGTGGCTGTGGTAAAACCACCACGCTGCGCATGCTTGCCGGGCTCGACAAGCCCAGCAGCGGTGAAATTCGCTTGAACGGCGAGCGCATCAACGACCTGTATTCCTGGCAAAGGGACACCCCGCTGGTGTGGCAGAACCTGGCGCTGTTCCCCTTTCTGAGCGTGCTTGAAAACGTTGAGTTCGGTTTGCGCATGCGCGGCATGGGCAAAGCTGAACGGCGCAAAAAAGCCCTGCACTGGCTAGAGCGCCTGGACCTGGGCGAGTTTGCCAACCGTGATATAAGCATGCTTTCTGGCGGGCAACGGCAGCGGGTGGCGCTGGCGCGTTCACTGGTCACCGAGCCCCCGATACTGCTACTGGACGAACCGCTCAGTGCCCTCGATGCGCACTTGAGCGTGCGCATGCAGGCGGTGTTGACTGGGTTGCAGAAGGACCTTGGCATCACCTTCGTCTATGTCACCCACAGCCAATCCGAAGCCTTCGCCATGGCTGACCGCGTGGTGATCATGAGCCGTGGCCGGGTTGAGCAGATTGGCACGCCCAAGGATATTTTCTTCGAACCGCACAACCGTTTTGTCGCTGAATTCGTCGGCGGCAAGAACATGCTTGGCGGCGTTGTGCTTGGCTTCGACGACACCGGGCTGGTGCAACTGGACTCGGCGTATGGTCGCTTTCTGGCACGCTTGCCCGAAGACCGATCTGTTGCGGTAGGGGAAGAGGTCACCCTGTGCATCAGTGCCGAACATATCAACCTCGCCGCGCAACCGACCACAGCCAGCCGCCTGGCGTGTACCGTGATGGGGGAGGAATTCATTGGGTCAATGGTCAACATATACCTGGAAGCCGCCAACGGGCTGGAACTGCAAGTGCAGAAGCCGTACGCGGATTACGACCTACTTGGGCTCAAGAGCGGGCAGAGGGTGCATGTCGGGTGGGACGATGCGCGGGCGCTGATTTTACGTGGCAATTAGAGGTCGATATCTGACATCTGCGCAGGGGCGGCAGCGTGGACAATTGTAGACGTACCCACGCCCAGTTGACCCGAAGGAGGCAGTACATGCAGCAATTGACTGAAACCAGCGAAAACCTGGCCAGCGCCGTGCGTATTGGCTTCCTGCTGGCCGAAGGGTTCGATTTCTATGCCTTGGCCGCTGCGCTGGAACCCTTGCGCCAAGCCAACGACGTGGCCCGCTGCGTGGTCTGCGAATGGCAGATACTGAGCCTTGAGGGCCAGCCGCTGAAGGCCAACAATGGCATCGTGGCGGCCACCGTGCAACTGAGCCAGGCCAAGCCCCTCGATGTGCTGATTCTGTGCCTTGGCAGTGAATTGCAGTTGTGTACCGACGACAGTGTCCGCGAATCGCTGGCGCTGCTGACCAAACCGACCTGCCGCACGCTCGATGTCGGCGAATTGGCCGAATTCATCGGCGTTGCCCGGTTGTCCCCGTAGCGCGTGTTCACCCGCTACCAGAGCTGAACCTGCCTCGATAATTATCTTGATCCGCGCCTGCAATGGGCGCGACATCGCGCGTTTCCTCTCCTTCATTCCCCCTCATCTATACCTCTGCCTGTTCTTGCCGCAGCGAGGCCTGTACGGCAGTGGCGGGCAATATTGTCCTTTCCATAGCGGCGTTTACAGCAAGGCGGATCTGATCATCTAGGGGTCGGATTCGCGCAAAAAAGGCCGCCTTTTATCTGTTCGAATGATCTCCAGTGGCACCCAAAACAGGGCCTCTCTACTGATCACCTACCAAGGAGTGAAGACATGCAAATGCCGAAAACAATACAGATTCAAAACGGCGAAAAAGTTAAGCCGACGTTCTCGCACCAGGAATACGCCAACCGTCAATCCAAGTTGCGCAGCTACCTGGCCCAGAACAATATCGACGCCGCTGTCTTCACGTCTTATCACAACATCAACTACTACAGCGATTTCCTGTATTGCTCGTTCGGCCGTCCTTATGCCCTGGTGGTGACTCAGGATGCCGTGGTGTCGATCAGCGCCAACATCGACGGTGGCCAGCCATGGCGGCGTACCGTGGGCACCGAAAACATCATCTACACCGACTGGCAGCGCGATAACTACTTTGTCGCGATTCAACAAGCCTTGCCCAAGGCCGGACGTATCGGGATCGAGTTCGACCACTTGAACCTGGTCAACCGCGACAAATTGGCCAGCCGTTATCCCCAGGCCGAGCTGGTGGACGTCGCCGCGCCATGCATGCGCATGCGCATGATCAAGTCGGCTGAAGAGCACGCCATCATTCGTCACGGTGCCCGCGTTGCCGATATCGGTGGTGCTGCGGTGGTTGAGGCCCTGCGTGACCAGGTGCCTGAGTACGAAGTGGCGCTGCATGCCACCCAGGCCATGGTCCGTGAAATTGCCCGCACTTTCCCCGATTCCGAACTGATGGACACCTGGACCTGGTTCCAGTCTGGTATCAACACCGATGGCGCGCATAACCCGGTAACCTCTCGCAAGGTCAACAAGGGCGACATTCTGAGCCTCAACTGCTTCCCGATGATCGCCGGTTACTACACCGCGCTGGAGCGCACGTTGTTCCTCGACCATTGCTCCGATGAGCACCTGCGCCTGTGGGAGGTCAACGTCAAGGTCCACGAGGCCGGCCTGAAGCTGATCAAGCCAGGCATGCGTTGCAGCGATATTGCCCACCAGTTGAACGAGATTTTCCTCGAGCACGACCTGCTGCAATACCGCACCTTCGGTTATGGCCATTCGTTCGGCACCCTGAGCCATTACTACGGCCGTGAAGCTGGCCTTGAGCTGCGCGAAGACATCGACACCGTGCTGGAACCTGGCATGGTCGTGTCCATCGAGCCGATGATCATGCTGCCCGAAGGGCTGCCGGGTGCGGGTGGTTACCGCGAGCATGACATTCTGATCGTCAACGAAAACGGCGCTGAAAACATCACCAAGTTCCCATACGGCCCAGAACACAACATCATCAAGAAGTAACCGAGCAAGCCGCACAGGAAACTGTGCGGCTTTTTTTATCCGTATGACTTTTTCCATGCCAAGGTTCAAGGAGGACATGTGTGGAGTACGCGACAGCGCACGCTCGCAATGAACGGGGGCTGCCGCAACCTGGCACAATTGCCAAGGGTTCGCGGCTTTTTTATTTCGCCTGCAGCATCATTTTCGTAGCCTTCAACCTCCGCACTGCGTACCCAAGCCTCGGCGCTGTGCTTGCCGATATATCCAGCGACCTAGGCCTGACGCCTGCCGCCACCAGTGCAATTTCCACCCTGCCTGTATTTTGCCTGGGGTTGTTCGCGCCCGTGGCGCCCTGGCTTGCCCGCAAAATAGGCACAGAGCGCACGATCTTGGTATTGATGGCGGCGTTGTCCACAGGGCTATTGATACGTGGCGCCGGGAACGTCAGCGGCCTGGTGGTCGGTTCGATCGTCATTGGCAGCGCCATCGCCATCATCAACGTATTGCTCCCTGGGCTTATCAAACGCGACTTCGCCAAGATCACCGGGCTGATGGCCGGCCTCTACTCCATGGCGCTGTTGAGCGGTGCGGCGACTGCCGCAGGGTTCACCCTGGCGCTGCAAAGCACCTTGGGCGGTGGCTGGACGACGGCGTTGGCGCTGTGGTCAGTGCCGGCAGCGGCAGCCTGTGCCTGCTGGCTTTTCCAACTGCCCAAGGGCAGTGCGCTGGCACCCAAGGCTGCGCCGCGCGTACGAGGGGTGTGGCGCTGCGCGCTAGCCTGGCAACTCACGCTGTTCATGGTGCTGCAATCGATGTATTCGTTTACCGTGTTCGGCTGGCTCGCCCCGTTTCTGAATGGACGGGGGATGACGCCGCTGGAGTCCAGCGTCATCGTCTCCAGTTCAATCCTGCTACAAATGGTCGCTTGTCTGCTCGGGCCGCTGATAGCCACACGCTTGCCGAGTCAATCCTGGTTCAATGTGGTTGTTGTGGTGCTCACCACGGTCGGTTTTCTCGGCTGCCTGTCCGCGCCGCTCGACACGGTATGGCTGTGGGGCGGGGTACAAGGCATCGGGCAAGGTGCCTTGACTTCCATTGCCATCACCATGATTGTGCTGCGCTCGGCAAACGCACAGGTTGCGGCAGAACTTTCGAGTATGGTGCAAGGCGTCGGCTACGGCCTGGGCGCACTCGGGCCGTTGCTGGTCGGGGTGCTTTATACGCCGGTCATTGGCTATGCGCACGTTGAGATATTTCTTAGCGGGGTAGGCGTAGCGATGCTGTATTTCGGATATACCTCAGGCCGACGCCGACTCGTGGCAGCCCGCTATTAGCGCTATCCTTCAGCTGACACCTAGTCACCGGAGCGCTAGGAACATGAAGAAAAGACTACCCTGCGCTTGTGGTGCTGTGGCGCGAAGTTAACCTTGCACTTGGCTGATTGGTAGTCGTTGAGGTCGCAATAGCTGTTGTGGATTTCATTTCTGCTTTCCAGAATCCATCTGTTTCTTGTACCGCCAGTCTTTAGGTATGAAATGCAGTTCTATCTACAATCAAATAGAAAGCAAGGAGGCCTTGCTGTGCGAGTCCTTCGAGGAACTCTGCAAAGGACTGCGCCAGCATGCACGGCTTTGTGTCTACAGGCCATCGAGATCCAACCAAGCATTCAGGAATACGTTCATATTGATAGTTAGCTAGGTAATTGTTAGGGTGAGGTCGTCCTTTTTCTGTTCAGCCTATTGATCTATCTACGCGAAAAACCATCAAGGCTTCCACTATATCAGCTAGCAAATTGTTCCGACCCTCTACCTCGATCAGTGCATTGTGCCTGGCAATGATGTCGTTTGCCTGCCACGCATCCCCCCAAGCGAACCCTCTCGAGGAGCAGGCCTTTATCGGCGCTGCCCAGGTCGAGCAGCAGATGATCGAGTGGCGACGGGACATCCACCAGCACCCAGAGCTCGGCGAGCAGGAAACACGCACTGCCAAGCTGGTCGCCGAGCACCTTGAAAAGCTTGGCCTCGAAGTCCATACGGGTATCGGGCGCACGGGAGTGGTCGGAATTCTCGAAGGTGGCAAATCGGGCCCTACCGTCGCCCTGCGCGCGGATATGGATGCCTTGCCGGTCAAGGAGCCTGCGGGCCTGCCATTCGCCTCGACCGCGCGGGGTACCTATCATGGCCAGCAGGTGGATGTGATGCACGCCTGCGGCCACGACACCCATACCGCCATGCTGATGGCAACTGCGCAAATCCTTGCAGGCATGCGTGACAACCTGCCGGGCAAGGTCATGTTCATTTTCCAGCCGGCTGAAGAGGGCTCGAGCCTGGTCAAAGGCGGAGAGGGGCGGCGTTGGGGGGCGCAGTTGATGCTGCAGGAAGGGCTGTTCGACAAGCTCAAGCCTGATGCGGTGTTCGCTGTGCATGTCATGCCTGGGCCTTCAGGGCAATTGAGTTGGCGTTCGGGTGCCACGACCGCCAGCAGTGACGACTTGAACATCAAGGTTATAGGCCAGCAGGGCCATGGCGGCATGCCTTGGAACACTGTCGACCAGGTAGTGGCCTCTGCACAGGTCATCAACGGCCTGCAGACGGTGGTAAGCCGCCGCACCAAGCTCACCCAGTCGCCAGCGGTGGTCACTGTGGGCATGATCAAAGGTGGTAGTGCACCGAACATCGTGCCGGAAAGCGTCGACATGGCAGGCACCATTCGTACCTACGATCCGGCGGTACGTGCGCAAGTGGCACACGATGTGAAGCTCACGTCCGAGAAGATAGCCGAAAGCGCCGGTGCTACGGCCAAGGTATCAATCGTGCCGGCCTATGACATGACGATGAACAATGAGCAATTGACCGAGCAGATGGCGCCAGTGCTCAAGCGTGCGGCCTATGGCAAGGTCGCCACCACCCCTCTGGTCGGTGCTTCGGAAGATTTCTCCTTCTTCGCAGGCAAGGTACCCGGCCTCTACTTCTACCTGGGCGTGACACCCGACGGGCAGGACCCGGCCAAGGCAGCACCGAATCACAACCCGAAATTCTTCGTCGATGAAAAAGCGCTGATCGTTGGCGCGCGGGCGATGTCGGCGGCCGCCGTTGATTTTTTGTCTGAGCATGCAACTCAGCAGTAATTCAGGATGTAGCGCCGGTCATGCGGCGCTTGCCAATATGCAAAGCAGTGCGATATCAACTGATATGCAGTGTTTTTGCAGTGACAAAAGATACCCTGCGTTTAGTATCCCGTCATCCCGAAGATCTGGAAGGGCAGTGCTCTCCTACTGAGAAAGGTCTTTTGAGCGGTTATGCCATTTTATTAGCTGCTGATGTACTGCAGCTCTGGCGAACTCAATGTCACTACTGCTAATGGCCTGATAAATTGCTTGATATTCGATAATATGCTGTTGCGTCTCGATCGTCGTCGAAGCATGTTGAGTGTTGAAGCTGGATATAGCATCGAGCAAGTACCTGTTGCCACTCGCTACTCCCATTGCTTCACGAAAATTCAGGTCGGAACGTTCGAACTCAGTTGAAATCTGCGCCCCCAAGAGGTCGTCGAGCTTGCGCGCCATACGTTCTAAGTCCCGTACGCTGCGGCGTTGTGCGGCGAGTGCAGCCGCAGCCATCTCGATCACCAGTCGATATTCGAAGGCGGCCAATTCATCAATTTCGAACATGATAGTCCACGTGTTGTTTGCGTACACGCGGAGGATAACTGAGCCCATGCCCACCTGCGTCCGGAGCAATTACAAAGCAGTTATCTATTTTTCAATACTCAAGCGATCAGCAATTTATAGATAACTGTATTGGGTCCTCTCGCATAGCTCGTCAGTGCCGCCCTTCATAGACTTGGCACAACGGTTCTGGAGGACCCTATGGACGCAGTACAAAATCTCGACAACCTGGTGGCAAACGTGTCCACCGTATTCCTGACCGACGCCGATGTCTCCCGTCTGGCCACCTGGCCGAAGGTCATCGCCGCCCTTGCCGATGCCTACTCGCGGCCGTTCCTGCCGGCCATGGTGCCACCACGCATTATGGCGCGAGGCGAGGGCTTCTGGCTGCGAAGCCTGCCGACTTTCGCAGAGATAACGGTAAAGCCATTCGCAGCGTCGGCCGACAGTTCGTCGTGCTTTGCCGCAACCTCAATCTCTTCTCCCAATCGTTCATCGCCATCGACGGCAGCAAATTCAAAGCCGTGAATAACCGCGACCGCAATTTCACTCAAGGCAAGGTGAAGGCGCGCATGCAGCAGATCGAGCAGAGCATCGACCGCTATCTAGCGGCAATGGATTCAGCCGATCGGGCAGCGCCGGAAGTGGCCGAGGCCAAGACTGAGCGATTGAAAGACAAAGTCGAAAAGCTGAAACAGCAGATGCAAAAACTGAAGGACATTGAGGCGCAGCTTCACGCCAGTCCCGATCAGCAAATCTCTCTTACCGATCCAGATGCCCGCTCAATGGCCACAAGCGGCCGAGGCTCCGGCACAGTTGGGTACAACGTACAAACAGCAGTCGACGACAAGCACCATCTGATCATTGCCCATGAGGTGACCAACGTTGGTAATGATCGCGGGCAACTGAGCAATATGGCTAACCAGGCACGTGAAGAAATCGGTGCTGAGGCGCTGACAGTGGTCGCTGATCGAAGCTATTACAAAGGCCCGGAAGTCCTTGCTTGCGAGCAGGCGGGTATCACCACCTTTGTACCGAAACCCCTGACATCGAGCAGCAAAGCGGAAGGCCGATTCGGCAAGCAGGACTTCACCTACATGGCTGCATCGGACGAATATCGATGCCCTGCGGGCCAGTTGCTGACGCGCCGGCATTCCTCGATGGAGGACGGCATGTTACTGCACTGCTATTGGTTTTCAGGATGCCAGAGCTGCTCCATGCAGAAGCAGTGTACGACCGGTAAAGAGCGGCGACTCAAGCGCTGGGAGCATGAAGAAGTAGTCGAGAGAGTGCAAATCCGATTGGAGCAAGATCCAGGGAAGATGAAGGTTCGCCGGCAGACGGTGGAGCATCCCTTTGGCACGCTCAAATTCTGGATGGGAAGTACCCACTTCCTGACCAGAACCCTGCCGAGGGTAAGCACTGAGATGAGCCTTCACGTGCTCGCCTACAACCTCAAACGGATGATGAGCATCTTCGGCATCGCAGGGCTACTTGAGGCAATCAGGGCGTAAACCCCGCCGCTTGCTGGCCCGCAAACAGCTATATGGGCCGCTGACGCGGCCCATATAGCACTACAAATGTCTACTTCGCTGGGTAGGGCTATTCACGCTCTCGCCTGCTAATTCCACAGGCAATCCGCGCGACTCTCAGTTTTCGACGTGTTTACTGCGTTTTCACACAGCCTGGGTCGATAGCGGACGTTCATGAGTTACCTGCAATCTCCAGATTCTAGCGCGGGAGCGCCGAAAGGTACTCCAGATTGCGTTGGGGGTGGGGCAGTTGCGTAGGGAAGCTTGGTGGCGCACAAAGATGCCAATGATGTCTGCCTGAGTTCGAGACTGTATTTCATCCTTTAATTCAGTTCAGCCAGCACCTTGCCTTGGTCAGGTTGCTTTGCAACCTGACAGTGCATAGCGAGCCCATTCCTCCATAAGCTGTTTTCGTTTTTCGAGCAGATCGCCTCGTCGATACGCTGCTTCAGTCGCATTACTGATTTTATGCGCCAAGGCCATTTCAGGGACGATATTGGCGAAGTTAGTTGTCTCGGCAGCCCAGTCTCTGAAGCTTGATCGGAAACCATGCATGGTGATGACTTCACCCGCTTCGTTGCGCCAGCCTGGTCCGTCGTTGGCTAAGGACTTCTCATCCATACCGCGTATTTTTTGTAGCATTGCCATGTTCGAGAGCGGTCGACCAATGCTCCGCCCCGGGAAAAGCAACCCACTTTTGCTTTCCGCCTTCAGGCACCTGAGCGTATGCAGGGCGGCTTTAGATAACGGTACTCGATGCTGGCGCCCGGCTTTCATCCGGGAAGCCGGAATAGTCCAAATTTCTTCGTCCAGATCAACCTCTTCCCAATACCCACCTATCACTTCGCTTGTGCGCAAAGCGCACAGCACGGTTAACTTCACCGCAGTTGAACTAAGGTCCCAGGATTGCTCTAGTTCTGCCATGAAGGCTGGTAATTGCTCCCAAGGTAGAGCGGGATGATTACCACGGTCTGCCAGCCTTCTTCTAGGCAGAAGCTTGTCCAAGTGACCTCGCCAGCGAGCGGAGTTTTCACCCGTGCGCAGCCGGCGTGCTTTGGCAGCATCGAGAACAAGTTCTAGCCGGTTTCTGACCCTGGCCGCTGTCTCAGGCTTAGCGGTCCATATCGGATTCAGAATCTTCAGGATATCGTCTGTTTCAACTTCGTCGACTGGCTTTTCTCCGATAAAGGGAAATGCATACGTGGTAAGAGTGTTGACCCATTGTTGCGCGTGTTTTGCGTTTTTCCAGCCAGCTCTATGGGCTTCGATGTAGTCCACGGCACAAGCGCGGAAGGTGTTTTCAAGGTTCAGATCCCGAGCAATCCGAGCAGCTTCAGCTTGCTGGAGTGCATCAGCCTTATGTGTCAAAGGGTCGATACCCTCCCGAATCAATGCTCTGTGAGTGTCGGCGCGGGAGCGCGCCTCCTTCAACCCATAGTGAGGGTAGGGGCCCAAGCCGATTTCCTTGCGCTTGCCTGCAAGCTGGTAGCGCAGCACCCACGCTTTTCCAGACTTTCGAATGACAAGGCGCAGGCCATCGCCATCATCGTACTTGCCATAGTCCTTGAGGTTTTCTATCAATTTCGCGGTGAGCTTGGGCATGGTGGTGACCTCCGATCTCTGAATCTGGTCCCCCAGTTGGTCCCCCACTCACAGCCTGGAAACAGACGGAACTGGGCGGAAGCTAGAAGACTGTGGCAACATTTAGGTTACCCGCAATATACCGTTCTAGAGCGGCCGGGCGTCGGGTTTTGGATGCCGGTGGTCGGGAGTGGAAACACACTTCGAATGACTACGCTTCCGCCATATTCAAAGCCCTGATTATTCAGGGCTTTTTGCGTTTTTGGGGCTCCGATTTTCTACCCTTGTCATACGGATCACGCCCGCATTTCTCTGTTCATTTCCGCATGCTGTGACCGATATGCCTCCAACATCATCTGCTTGGCCGTTGCGACCTGCCAGGGTTTGAGCCGCCCAGTCGACTGAATCGCAACGGTGGCTATAACGATGCCGTTAGCACTGTTCATGGGGCCAATTCATCCTGAAAAATCTGAAGAGGGTAGATCCGGGCAGCACGGGTCGCTGAAGCCTCTCCCGAGGCCTCAGAACACTCCGTCTCGATTCTCTACCCCGGATCAGCTCGATCCAGCCCCGCTTGTTGATCAGGAACCAACTTTGCGGCTGATCAGGCATCAGATCGATGCGGGCACGGGTGCCAAGGTGGGGCCGTGCTGAACGCGCTCTGGCGCTTTGTGCACCATGGTATAGGCGTAGTCGACGCCCATGCCGTAGGCGCCCGAATGCTCTTTGACCAGCGCCATGACAGCATCGTAGGTGTCGCGGTTTTTCCAGTCGCGCTGCCACTCCAGTAGCACCTGCTGCCAGGTAACTGGCACCACGCCCGCCTGGATCATGCGCTGCATGGCGTAGTCGTGAGCCTCCTTGGTCGTGCCCCCGGAAGCGTCGGCAACCATATAGATCTCATAGCCTGCATCGTGCATGGCGGACAGCGCGAAGGTGGTGTTGCAGACCTCTGTCCACAAGCCCGAAACGATGATCTTGTTCCGACCATTCTTCTTCAGCGCGTCTCGAACCTTCTGGTCGTCCCAGGAGTTCATGGAGGTGCGCTCAAGCAATGGCGCATCAGGGAAGACCGCGAGCAGCTCGGGGTAGGTATGCCCGGAGAAACTCTCGGTTTCGACCGTGGTGAAGACGGTCGGCACATTGAAGATCCTGGCTGCTTTGGCCAAACCTACCGTGTTGTTCTTCAGCGTCTGCCGGTCAATGCTCTGCACGCCAAAAGCCATTTGCGGTTGCTGATCGATGAAGATCAGTTGGCTGTTGAGCGGGGTCAGGACTTCAGTGTGTGGATTGCTCATTGTTCTTCCCTTTTGCTGAACGGTGGCGAGAGTTTTTCGGCGGGTCGTCGCCGAGTGCCAGCCCAAGATAGCGAAACACTCAGCGAATCGGTGGCGCAATTTTGCGCTCTTGGAGGCGCTTTAATGCGCCATTGGTAGCGTCCAATCCGGTGCTAGGATTTCGGCCAGTCGGATCACGTCGATCCATTTTTCGCCAAGGAGAATCCAATGGCCGCTTCACGACCTTTCAACGACGACACTGCTTACTGGGGCGTTTCATGGGAAGAGGGCTACGGCTATCCGCAAGCGCGGCGAGTTGGCAACGAGATCTTCATCTCGGGGCAGTTCAACCATGACGAAGAGGGCAACCTGGTAGCGCCGGCGCCACTGAATGCTGACGGTCGTCCGAGCGATTTCTCGTCAATGGGCGAACAGATGCGGGTTTCCTACGACAACATTGCCAAGTTGTTGGCCTTGTATGGCGCCACGATGCAGGATGTCGTTGAGGAGACGCTGTATGTGTTGGACATGGACGCAGCCTTCGCCGTAGTCGGTAAGGTGCGCAAAGCGGCCTATGGCACCGAGCGCCCGCAGGCGGCCAGTAATATCATCGGTGTATCGCGGCTCGCACAGCGTCCCCAGCTGATCGAGATCGTGTGTCGTGCTGTGATCGGCACCCAAGCCAAATGAACGGCGCCTCCGATTTCAACTAGGAAGCAGGGATGGCCTGCTGACCTTCGACCAAAGGTTTGAGGTCGGCCACGGCAGCCGCGCAGAACGTCATGAATGCTTTTACCCGCCAGGACTTTCTGATGTCCTGGTGGGTGAGCAGCCACAACTCATCCTGAAGCTCCTGCACCACTGGGCCGGCTCGAACCAATCCGGGGGTAATGTCGCCCAGCATGCAGGGGAGGAAACCAAAACCCAGGCCCGCCGCAATAGCGGCACTTGCTGCCGCCACGGAATCAGTGCGGTAAGAAATAAGCTCCGAGGGCACCCGACATTCGACGTAGCTTGTTGCCTTCAAACCGCACAAGCCTCCCGAGTAGGATACCCATGCCTGACCCTCAGCGAAGGGATCGGTAATCGCCGCCTGCTTGACGCTGCCATATGCCGCCCACGCGATGTTGGCGAGCTTGCGGCCCACGAGGGTGTCCGTTGGTTTTTTGGTCGCGCGTACCGCAATATCCGACTCGTCCCTTGCCAAACTCAACGTCTGGTTGCCGACCAACACCTCGATGGTAATCCCCTCATTGAGGGCTTTGAAGTCCGCGATGATCGGCGTGAGAAAGCACAACAGCAGCGAGTCGCTGGTAGTGATTCGCAGCTTTCCCAAGGGGCCCTGGCCGGCGCGGGACACCCTGCGGGTGACACTGACGATGTCCAGCTCAACGCGCTCGGCCAGCGCACGCAGCTCGACGCCTTCGGCAGTCAGCAGATACCCCGCCTTGCGATGATCGAAAAGCGCGACCCCAAGCGTCTTCTCAACTTGCGCGACCCGGCGCGATACGGTGGACACATTGATGCCGAGCTTCTTGGCCGTAGCGGCGCGGTTGCTGCAATCACTCAGCGTTTTGATGATCCGCAAGTCGTCCCAGGATAGTTGGCTGACAGCTTCGCCGACATCCCATTTCGGGCCGTTGGCATTTGCAGGGATCGACTGGGCACTTCCAGGTGACGGCTTCACGACAATCATTCCAGGTGGGGAGGGCTGATAATACGAGAAGGAGCCTGGGCAACCAAGGTGAGGTTGGAAGGCGTGCCTGGTTCATGAGCAGAAGAAGGCTGTTGCTTGTTCGACATCTGAAGCGGATCCCTGCCAGCCGTGGCACTGGCAGGGAATGGCCTTGTCAGGCGGCCCGCTGCTCGCCCTTGAGCATCTTTTTCTGGGCTTCCATGGTTTGCCCAAGCTGTTCCAGCACGTCCTTGCCAAGAAGCTTTTTGGCCGTCGGGAAGAGTTCGCCTTCTTCTTCCTCGATGTGGTGCTCCAGCAGCTCTTTCATGACTTTGACCCGACCGGCAAACTCAACGGAGCCGGTTTCAGTGTGCAGGAGGTCAGGGATGACGAGGGCGTCGACAGCGCGATGCTCTTCCTTGGCCTCGTAGTACTTTTTCGCCTCTTCCTTGCCGCCGGCTTCTTTAATAGCCGGACATCTGACCCTCGCCGCAGCGTAGTAGGCATGGACGTAGTCTTGCGAGAAGCTCCGTCCATACCCCGATAGATGTTGCCTTTCTAGTGTTTCCTGCGTCGGGAACAGGCGATTGTTAACCCTGCGATGATTCCAAGCGCCGCTGCGCCTATTAGCAGGGGCGTTTTAGCTTTAGGTTTCCTCCACCCTCCGTCGATACTCCTTCTGTCACTTGGAGGCTCAAACAGGTTGCCCGATGAGGTTTCGGCTATGGGACTGCGATTTATCCCCCACCGCGTTACCCATCCAGACAACAAAGCTATTCCTGGTACTAGGTAGCTGGCCAAGTGTGCGAGGCGAGCAGCAGTCCCGACCGTTGTGTGAGCTCGAGGTGAAATTGCACAGGCTACCATTGTCTTGGCTACCCGTTCGGGATCGTAGATGGGGCTTGGCGGTGTCAGCGCATGCCCGGTGTAGTTGCCGCCGTCTCGGAAGCCGGGTGTGTCCATGACAGCTGGATAGATGTCGCAAACATGGATGTTTGGAAACTTGGTCAGCTCCCCTCGCAGGGCCTCGGTCAGTCCACGCAAACCGAACTTGCTCGCCGAATAAGCCGCTGCATAGGGCTGGGCCACCCAGCTGCCCAGCGACAGTGTGTTGATCAAAATGCCGCTACCTTGCGCTTTGAAGAAGGGAAGGGCGACGTAGGCGCCTCGCAGGTATCCAATCAGATCGGTCTGGATAACCTGTTCGTGAGCTTCCAGCGGGGTATCCTCAAAGTTCCCAACCGCACCAACTCCGGCGTTGTTGACCCAGATATCGATCCGTCCATGGCCAAACGCTGAGGCCTGGGCGGCCAGCGCTTGAACCTGGTCGCTGTGGGTGACGTCGGTGGTGACCGCTATGGCATCCGTACCACAATCGGTGCATTCATCCAGAACGTCAAATAATGCTTCTTCATCGCGGGCTGCGAGCACCAAGCGTGCGCCTTTGCAGGCAAAGGCGTGCGCGGCGGCGCGGCCTATGCCGCTGGATGCCCCTGTGATTACCACAACTTTGCCACGCAGCGGCCCCCTGACGGGATATCCCCTACGGGGAGCTTCTTGCTCTGTGCCGCTGCTACGGTGTTCGAAGGGTGCGATGATTTCGTCGGCCTCGACCAGAGAGAGCTCAAGGGCGGTGCCATCGACCAGGGTCAACGTCAGCCCTTCGACCGTACCTGCCTCTTTGTTTGGAAACACGGGTTCACCTTCAGCATCCAGGCTGTCGTAGATGAAGCGTGTACCTTCGAGCCATCCCACGGCGGTGAGAAGCTCGGGGCCTAGATAATATTTCCCGTCTTGAAAGAAGCCTGGAAACTGATGCGCTCGCTCCACGTTCTCAACCCTGTAGCGCTCACCTGATTTCATACCTGTCGCTTGATCGACCATTATGCAAACCTCTATAGGTGGGGCCTGGAATATCAGCCTTTGCTGTGCTCGTCGGAAGTGGGCCCAGTGCCTCGCTTGATGCCTCGCGGGCCAGCAACGCCCCATATCCCCAGGCCAACAAGCGGTAGGGCCACGATCAGGAGAGCCCAGGCCGCTTTCACGGCATCGGTCTTGTCGCTCCGGAACACGCTGACGATGGCCCACAGGTCGATGAGCAGAAGAATTGCCGCTACGGCAATCCAGAAGTAACTGGCGAGACCGTTCATGATCATTCCTCCTCTAGAGGTGGTCAGGGCCCAAGGTGCCGGGTGCAGCACCTGGCACGAGGATGACCTTGCGGCAGTTATCCTGCTTTTGATCGAACATTTTGTAGCCCATGGCCGCCTCTTCTAGGGCTAAGCGGTGAGTAACGATCAGTTCCGGTTGCAGGCGCCCTGCTTCGATGTGCTCCAGCAGTTCGGGAAGGTATTTTTGAACATGGGTCTGACCCATCTTGAAGGTCAGGCCTTTGTCGAAGGCATCACCGAACATGAAGCCGTGAATGAACCCTGCATAGACGCCGGGCACGCTGACTACGCCGCCACGTCGCACAGCCGCGATGCTCTGGCGCAGGGCCTTGCCGCTGCTACCCTCCAGTTTCAAGGCCGTCATCACGGTTTCCGTGGTGCTGCCTTTGGCTTCAAACCCGACCGCATCGATGACCGCGTCCACGCCACGCATACCCGGTGTCTGGCGAATGATGCTGTCGGCAGGATCATCATCCTTTTCGAAGTTGATCGGGATGACGCCATAGGCTTCCTGGGCATAGGCCAGCCGGTAGTCGTTGTCATCCACCATGAAGACGGTGTGCGCGCCCAGCATCCGTGCGCAGGCGGCACTCAACAGCCCCACTGGCCCCGCGCCATAGATCGCTACCGATGAGCCTTCGCCAATCTCGGCATTGATGACCGCTTGCCAAGCGGTGGGAAGGATGTCGGATAGGAACAGCACTTTGTCATCCGCGAGGGTCGTCGGGACTTTGAATGGCCCGACATTGCCTTTGGGCACCCTAACGTAATCAGCTTGGCCTCCAGGGATCCCTCCATACAGATGGCTGTATCCGAACAGCGCTGCGCCTGGTGGTATGCCCTTTTTGTTGATGATCGATCCGCGCCCGGTATTGGTGGTTTCACAGGCAGCGAAGAGATCATGCTGGCAGAAAAAGCAACTTCCACAAGCGATGACAAAAGGAATCACCACTCGGTCGCCAACCTGCAGGGTCGTCACGTCCCTGCCAACCTCTTCCACGATGCCCATGAACTCGTGGCCGAAGATGTCGCCTTGCTCTGTTTCCGGGATCTTGCCTCGATAGAGGTGGAGGTCGGATCCGCAGATGGCGGTGGCCGTCACCCTTAAGATGATGTCGTCTGCGTCTTGGAGGATGGGGTCTGGGACAGAATCGACCCGCACATCGTTAGCACCGTGGTAGGAGACTGCTCTCATAGTCTTGCTCCTGCAAAAAAACCGTGGGGTATGCAGGGGAAGTCTTTTGGGGTGGCAAAGTTCAGACCAAACGCTTCAGTGGTGGGGGAAGCAGTTTTGATTGGCGCTAGGTTACGAGTTGGCGCCAGATGGCGACATGTCCCGATCCTCACCGGGTGGGTAGCAGCTCTTGCATGGCGCGGCTGAGCGAGTCCAAGGTGCAGGGCTTTTTAATGAAGCGCGCATTGGCAGGTAGGGAGCTGGGCGAAAAGACGACATGACCTGAGACGATGATCACTGGCAACTCAGGATGCTCCCACCAGATGGCTTTGGCTAATTCGAGACCATCGATGTGCCCGGGCATCTGTATGTCAGTAATGACTAGGGAAAGGTCTGGAATTTTCTCCAAGATGGCCAAGGCATCGTCCGCACTGGCGCAATCAGTGACGGTGTGACCGAGGTGCGTGACGGCCTCGGTCATCAACCACCGAAGAACCTCATCGTCCTCTACTACCAACACCTGGTGTCGCATAGTTAGCCTCCCGCCCTACCTCTACAGACCTGGCATATAACAACGCGTTCCAAAGCGCTGACAGAGGATGACGAAGTGGTTTCTTTGCCCTGATGACTCAATGGGCTAGGCTGAACGCTTGGTACGTGTGGATGGTGGGAAACCGTAATGCGCCTGTACGACTTCATTGAGAGTGATATGGGAAGCATTCTCCAGGCTTGGGAGGATTTCGCACGTTCGGTCAAGACGGACTTACCCACTCAGGATTCAGCCGGCCTCAGGAATCACTCTGAGAAGATTCTGCGCACCGTTGCCGCTGATATGCGTACTGCTCAGACTGCGCATCAGCAGTCTGAGAAGGCGCAAGGCAGAGGCCCTCTAATGAGCAGCGATACGGCGGCTCAGACCCATGCCATTACTCGTTTGATAGCGGGCTTTTCGATGGATCAATTGGTCTCTGAGTACCGAGCGCTGCGCTCGAGTGTTCTATCGCTCTGGCTGGCAAAAGAGACGCTCCGAGACGCAGAGCATGTTCAGGACATGATCCGCTTCAACGAGGCAATAGACCAAGCCATGGTTGAATCCATTGCAGCCTATGGCGCAGCAGTGGAATCAACTCGAAAAATGGTACTGGCTGTGCTTGGCCATGATCTGCGTTCGCCATTGGGTGCGGTACTCATGGCTGGTGATCTAATCCTGCGACAGGATGAGTCAGGTGAGAAGGTAAAACTGCTCGCCGCTCAGGTTTGTAACAGCGCTCGCCGGGCCAACAATATGGTGAACGACCTTCTGGATCTGGCGCGCTGTAATTTGGGAACAGGTATCCCGGTGCACCTGCAGCAGGTGGAGCTGAACCCGATCTGTCGCTCGGTCATCGAGGAACTGCGCGCGGGTTCCCCTTGGGCGAACATTATTTTGAACGAATCCGTACAGATCACCGGTCAGTTTGATCCTGATCGCATGGCTCAGGTCTTCTCCAATTTGATTGGCAATGCCCTGCTCCATGGTGACTCGACGCTACCGATCCAGGTCACTTTCTTCAGCGAAGCCGGAGTTCCGCGCTTCAGCGTGCACAATTCCGGAGAGCCGATTCCCAGCGATGTGATGCCCTATCTGTTCAAGCCAGAGGGCAGATATTCAAGCTACGCGGCAGAAGAAAAGGGCTCAGCCGCTGGGTTAGGGTTGGGGCTATTCATCGCATCGGAAATAGTCGCCAGCCATGGTGGCAGGATAGAGGTCGAGTCTGGCGTTGAAGGGGGGACGACCTTTCAGGTCATTCTGTCCTGATGGCTTCAGTCCGACTGGAAGCGCCTACCGTTGACAGCTAGGAAACCTTCTCGCCTCAGCAATTCGGTGTTTGTAGGTTTGACGGTAACCTGCTCGAGTTCGGGAGCTGAGAACCAGCGACACTCCACGATCTCGTGTGAGGGGTGCGGCTGTACTGACATTGGCACGTTCATGCGATAGAGCCAGTGCTCTTCCGATTGGAGCACGCTGTGTCCGAGGAACTGAGCATCCGTCAGTTGCATGCCGGTTTCTTCACAGAGCTCTCGACGGGCTGCTTCTAGCTGGGTCTCTCCAGGATCGATTTTTCCGCCTGGCAGTGACCACTCGGAGGCTTCCTTGCGCACCAGCAAGACTTTGTCGGCTTGCAGGCAAATGACCGTGGAGTGCAGTTCTTTCGATTGGCTCATGACGGTTCCTCCGGTATGAACGGAAGGCCATACCTGCATCTGGAAGTTCACTCCGCTCGGTGAATGGCCTGTCGGGTCGTTGCACCAACCTCTCAGCATGATTCCAGCCGCTTCGTAAGCGTCCGGCGAACTCACCTTCCGAACTCCAGCATTAAGGGCGATGGTGTCCGCGTATTTTTAAGCGGACGCGATCACCCTTATCGCCAGGATTTCCATGCGCCAACGAAGCTCTTATCCGAAACCGTTCAAAGCCCAGGTCGTTCAGGAATGCCTGCAACCTGGCGCAACCGTGTCCAGTGTCGCCATCAACCACGGCATCAATGCCAACGTCATCCGCAAATGGCTGCCGCTCTATCGAGATCTGCCCGCAGCGGCTTCACTACCAGCTTTCGTCCCGCTAAAAGCCGCACCTAAACGGCCAGTCGAAGCGTCAGTGATCATCGAGTTGCCCGTGGCCGGGCAAGTGATCACGGTGAAATGGCCAGCCTCGGATCCCGAGGGTTGTGCGCAATTTATTCGGGCTTTCGCTCAATGATCCGCATCGATGCCATCTGGCTGGCCACCGAGCCGATGGACATGCGCGCTGGCACCGAGACAGCATTAGCCCGGGTGATTGCGGTGTTCGGTGCGGCGAAGCCGCACTGCGCTTATCTGTTCGCCAATCGCCGGGCTAACCGGATGAAAGTGCTGGTGCACGATGGCGTCGGTGTCTGGCTGGCAGCGCGTCGACTGAACCAAGGCAAGTTCCACTGGCCCGGCATTCGCCACGGCTGCGAGGTCGAACTCGACAGCGAACAACTCCAGGCGTTGGTGCTGGGCCTGCCGTGGCAGCGCGTCGGTGCAGGCGGTGTGATTAGCATGCTGTAAACGCCGGCCATTTGGCCGGTCTACTTGTCGTCGCCCCGCGCCTGCTCTGGCACAATCGGCGGCATGACTTTCTCGCCCAACCTCGACCAGATGACCCCGGAACAGCTTCGTGCCTTGGCGGCACAGGCGTTGCAATTGCAATCCCAGGTCGAGGCGATGAGCAGGAAGATTCAGAACGATGAAATCCTCATCGAACAGTTCAAGTTCGAAATCGCCCTGCTCAAACGGCACAAGTTTGCCAAGCGCAGCGAGCAAATCAGCCCGGCGCAAAGCAACTTGCTGGATGACCTGCTCGACACAGACCTTGAAGCTATCGAGGCCGAGCTAAAACAGCTTCTCCCAGATGCGCCACAGGCCGAACCACGACAATCCCCGAAACGTGCGCCTTTGCCGCCGCAGTTTCCACGCACGGTGATTCGTCACGAACCCGAAAACACCCAGTGCGTCTGTGGCTGCCAACTTCAACGCATCGGCGAAGACGTCAGCGAGAAGCTGGATTACACGCCGGGCGTGTTTACCGTCGAGCAACATGTGCGGGGCAAATGGGCCTGTCGCCAGTGCGAAACCCTGATCCAGGCCCCGGTGCCAGCCCAGGTTATCGACAAAGGTATCCCGACCACAGGTTTGTTGGCCCACGTGATGGTGGCCAAGTTTGCCGATCACTTGCCGCTGTACCGGCAGGAGAAAATCTTTGGCCGTGCCGGGCTGGCAATTGCTCGCTCGACCCTGGCGCAGTGGGTCGGACAAACCGGCGTGCGGCTTCAGCCACTGGTCGATGCACTGCGTGAAGCCGTGCTGAATCAGGGCGTGATCCACGCTGATGAGACACCGGTGCAAATGCTTGCGCCAGGCGAGAAGAAAACCCACCGGGCCTATGTCTGGGCGTACAGCACGACGCCGTTTTCAGGGCTCAAAGCGGTGGTTTACGACTTCAGCCCAAGCCGTGCTGGCGAACATGCGCGCAACTTCCTGGGTGACTGGAACGGCAAGTTGGTCTGCGACGACTTCGCTGGCTACAAAGCCGGTTTCGAACAAGGCATCACTGAAATCGGCTGCATGGCCCACGCCCGGCGCAAGTTCTTTGATTTGCACGTGGCGAACAAAAGTCAGCTGGCTGAACAGGCCCTGCACTCGATCAGCGGCTTGTACGAGGTCGAACGTCAGGCGCGGGACATGAGTGATGAAGAGCGCTGGCGAATACGACAAGAATTGGCGGTGCCGATCCTCAAAAAACTGCATGACTGGATGTTGGCTCAGCGAGACCTGGTGCCCAATGGATCAGCCACGGCCAAAGCCCTCGATTACAGCCTGAAACGCTGGGTAGCGCTGACGCGCTACCTGGATGATGGGGCTGTGCCCATCGACAACAACCAGGTCGAAAACCAGATACGGCCATGGGCACTCGGGCGCTCGAACTGGTTATTTGCGGGATCCCTGCGCAGCGGTAAGCGGGCTGCGGCAATCATGAGTTTGATCCAGTCGGCGCGCATGAATGGGCATGATCCGTATGCCTATCTCAAAGATGTGCTGACGCGGCTGCCGACCCAACGGGCCAGTGAGATCGGACAGTTGCTGCCGCATCAGTGGGTGCCGGCCTGACTTACGCAAGGTGAGTTCGCCGGACGCTTACGCCGCTTCCACTAATCCGGGCGGTTGTTGCTCTCTAAGCGGCCTGCGCTTTCTGCGCGGGATTTTTTCGGCTATCAATTGGGAAACTGTACTGTTTCCTTAGCCGGTCATTCCGTCATTCCTCGAATGGTGGCTTCGAAGATGTTGGGGAAGCCAGGGTTATCCCTCTCCCTGGCTATTTGCTCAGCGGTTGTCTTCCGCCATTCCGCTGTCTTCGTCCTGAATAGCTTGCGACTCATCGTCCATACCTTTCTCCCGGTCAGTTTTAATACCGGTGGAATGGCCTCCTTGGCCACCCCGTTGGGATGCACCACCGGCACGCTGAGGATCATCTTCCTGACGGTTACTGCCGCTGCCATGCCCAGTTTGCTGATCCTCAGGTCTCCCTCCGGACATTTGACCGCCTTTCTGGCCTGCTTCAGACGCCCGTTGTGGATCATTGGCAAAATTGCCAGGGTTGTTTTGAGCGGTGCCGCCTTGCTGACCAGCTTTCTCTTGATCGTTAGCCATGATCTCGCACCTCGTGTGTTCACACAGAGAGCCTGTGTTTTCTTCGGATGCTGGGAGAGTGCGGGATGCTCCCTTTACTTTCGTGCTAGCTGACCGGGTGCGCGAAAGATCGTAATACGCAACGTATCGTGTGATAAAGACCGTTGCAATGGCATAGCTAGGTGTGGGGATCTGAGCGCGGCTAACTTACTTCCAAGAGGGGCAAACGCTGCCGGATGTCGGCGATAAGCCGTCTGCCTTCTGCCTGCATCAGATCGCCATAATTGGCAGTTGCGCCACACCTTCGGCACGTGAGGATGGCCTTTTTGTTCAACTTTATTGGTGTCACAAGGTCTTGCCCACCGCATTTGAGACATCTCAGTGTGACGCTCACAGCTTTCCTCTCCATGGATGTTGATGAGTATCCTTCCGTTGCCGTGCTGTTCGCGAAACACGGTGCGGTAGATGGAGTGGCGCGGTGTGCTAAACGTTCACTTTGACATGAGGCTAGCTTGCCCAGCCCGCTGCTGGATGATGGCAAGCGGAGCGCGCCGGCCCAAGGATGGGCCAGAGCGTGAGGATGGAAGCCTTAAAGGGCCGTAGCTTGGCTTTGCCAGGCTGCGGTTTACGACAGCCGTCCCAGGAGAGGCACGCCAGGGGCATAGCTACATGCAACTGTCCCAGGTGCTATTGGCTGGAACGGCTGTTCGCTTTCTCAGATATCGACGTGGCGGGCCGATGCAGATGAACACCTGTTGGATCGGTGATCTGAATAACGTTGCCGTGTTGCCAACCATCCGCCTTGGGATCAGCCGCAGGGATTTGAATGTCAGCCCGCTGAGCTTTGGTTTTTGCCGCATCCACCCCCAGACGGCGATTGCGCTGCTCGACCATCGCCGGGTCAGCCTGGCCATCCATTGTGAACCCCATCATCAACTGCGGAACGCCCACAGGAAGAGCTTTATCTTGGTCGGTGTGCCACGTGTGCCATGTCTTCCCGTAGGTATGGGCAAGCCGCTCCATCAGCGCATGCTCAGCAGTCGCGGGTATGCCTGGTGCAACCAACTGACCGGACGAGACTTCATAGCCGTGGCTGTGCCACATCGCCTTCTCGTTGGCCGGCAGACCAGCAAACAGCTTTTCGTCGATGATGTACTCGACACCCATGATCTTCGCTTCCTTGGTATTACCGTCGAAGATGACGCACTGGATGACATCCTCATTCAGGATGGAGCAGTAGTGATGCGCTTCCATCTGCACATCAGGATGTCCGTTGTAAAAGTGGAAGCCATCCAGGTAGGCGTTGATGGCCTCAATGGGCGGCTTGGCCTGCAAGGTCGCGGCGCCGGCTTCCAGCAACTGAGTCTTTGCGGTTTCGGGCCTGCCAGGCGTCTCCACAGGCGACTTCGTCTCAGGAGCAGAGCAAGCCCACAGAAGACTACAGGCCAGGGGAAGGGTTATAAATCTGATGAGTTGTGGCATGAGAGTGGCTCTAGCTAGTGTCCTCAAGGGACAGCCTGGGCCTGCTGAACGGACAACTCAGAAGACAAACGGCCGAATTCTAGGCAAAAGAAAGCCCGCTGCTAGGCGGGCTAATGGGAGCTTCTATCACACGTAGGGATAGGATGAGTGTTGCCTAGGTGTCGTGAAAATTGGGTGAAAGAAAAGTCCCTACAATGTCATCGCAGGGTTCGCCAACGCAGGGCCAGCCCATGCGCGTGATCTGCGACATATGCGACGGTTCACGTCATTGAATCTTGGTGTCAAATGGTAAGCGGAGCGCGCCGGCCCAATGGGCCAGAGGCATGAGGAAAGCCCTGATTATTCAAGGCTTTTTGCGTTTCTTAACCGATCCACGTTCCCTTCCTGCCGCAAGGTCAGGGCTTGGTTTACCGTGGCTTCCCCGACTTTCACTTCCACGGCAATAGCGATTCGTAATCCTCAACCTTCGCGGCATGCGGCAAGTCCTCCAGTACGTGGCGAAGCCATGCATAGGGTTCTTGGCCGTTGGCTTTGGTGGTTCAAGCAAGCTCTCAATTGTGCGCTGACTGAAGTGACGTTCGTGGCGACTGGCCTGCGGGCCTCATCGCTCACACCTTTCAACTCTCGCTTAACGGCGAACGAGTGCTCGGGACACGCAAGGCGTCACGGGGCAGGGCGGCTGAATAAGGACGTTCCCCGTCGAGTATTTACATTCAGTTCGTATGATAATAAGGTTTTAATCATACGAGCTGCATGTATTTTGCCTTGAGCGTGACTGCCCAAGGGCCTTTCGATAAGGAGAGTCGAGCGTGTTCAGTACCTACCGCGAGTTGTTCCAGGCCAAAGGCGCCAAGGGCTTCGCCTTGGCCGGCCTGCTGGCCCGGCTGCCGTTGCCGATGACCGGTATCGGGATCATCACCATGTTGTCTCAGATCACCGGCAGTTACGGCCTGGCCGGTGCGGTGGCGGCCACCTTCGTGCTGACCTATGCACTGATGTCGCCGCAGATCTCGCGCCTGGTCGACCGCCATGGCCAGGGCCGCTTATTGCCGGCCGCCGCCGGGCTCAGCGTGCTGGGCATCCTTCTGCTGTTGGCTTGCAGCTATTGGCGGCTGGCGGACTGGACCCTATTCGTCGGGGCCGCGCTCGCCGGCTTCATGCCCAGCATGTCGGCGATGGTGCGCGCGCGCTGGACCGCGATTTACCGCGGCAAGGCGCAACTGAAGACAGCCTACTCGCTGGAAACCGTTCTTGACGAAGTCACCTTCATTGCTGGCCCGCCGATTTCGGTGGGGCTGAGCGTGGCGGTACTTCCGCAGGCCGGTACATTGGCTGCTGCCGTGTTCCTGGCCATCGGCGTGTTCGCCTTGGCGGTGCAGGTCGGCACCGAGCCGCCAGTAGAGGCCGATGCCGCCACCGGGCAAGACAGCATGTCGGTGTTCAGGCTGGCCGACGTACGCCTGCTGACCTTGCTGATGGTCGCTATGGGCTTGATCGTCGGTACGGTCGACATCGTCAGCGTGGCATTCGCCGAGCAGATGGACATGCCGGCTGCGGCCAGCGTGGTGCTGTCCTGTTATGCCATCGGCTCCTGTGTCGCGGGGCTGGTGTTCGGTGTCCTGAAACTCGATACCCCGCTACACAAGCTGCTACTGCTGGGTGGGTTGGCGACGGCGGCGACAACCTTGCCGCTGCTGGTGGTGGGAAACATCATCGGGCTGGCCATCGCCGTGCTGGTTGCGGGCCTGTTCTTCGCCCCGACCATGATCGTGGCGATGTCGCTGGTAGAGCGCATCGTGCCCGAAAGCAAGCTGACCGAAGGGATGACCTGGTTGCTCGCCGGTCTCAACGTTGGAGTTGCCGGCGGTGCCGCAGCATCTGGGCAGGTGGTCGATGTGTGGGGTGCCCAGGCCGGATTCAACGTGGCCTTGGCCGCCGGGGCCGCAGTGTTGTTGGTCGCGCTTTGGGGCTACCAGCGCATGCGCGACCGAGCCCGACAGGCGTCGTATTCGCTTTGATCGGATTCAGGGCTGGCCGCCAGGCTTGGGGGCTCGGTCACCGCGCGACGATACGACAGGCTTGTCAGTGCGCCTCGCGCCCAAGACAATGCGTGCAAGCGGTATGAATACTCGTATACGCCTACCCCATGCCGCCAGACCACAAGGAATAGCTGGATGGTTCGCCGCACCCGCGCCGCAATGCAAGAAACCCGAGCCCTGTTACTGGCCACCGCCCGCCAGATGTTCAGCGAGCAGGGATTTGCGCACGCCTCGATGGATGATCTGACCGCCCGGGCGGGCTTGACGCGGGGGGCGTTGTACCACCACTTTGGCGACAAGAAGGGCTTGCTGGCAGCCGTCGTTGAGCAGCTCGACGCTGAAATGGACGAGCGCCTGCGTGCTATTACCGAGACCGCCGATAACGCTTTGGACGGCTTCCGCCAACGCTGCCACGCCTACCTGGAGATGGCGCTGGAGCCCGAGATCCAGCGTATCGTATTGCGCGACGCCAGAGCGGTGTTGGGGGGCGGCTCGCCTGAGGCCCAGCGGTATTGCATAGAGTCGCTGCGCCAGTTGATCGACAACCTGGTACTAGAGGGCGTTTTCGTCAACGCGCACGCTCAAGCGCTGGCTGCGTTGATCTACGGCAGCTTGGCTGAAGCGGCTGTGTGGATCGCGGAGGCCGAAGACGGCAATGCACGCTTGGCGCAGGCTGGCAAGGCGTTCGACCTGCTGTTGCTCGGGGTGCTAAAGCGGCCAACAGACTCTACGGACGCGTGAATGCGCGCGACAGTTCCACCTTGTTGGGAGCCCCGTCCCCCTCAAGGCAGTTCCGCTACCTGACTACCCGTTAACGTCTGGCAGGGCAGGCTTGGTGCTGCTCAAGGTTTTTCGGTAGTGCTCGGTTGGCGAGCGGCGGGTTCTGTGGAAGAAGACGCGGCAGCATGAAGCTTGTCGGTAATCTGCTTGGCCAAGGCATGGTAAAGCGAGACCGGAGACACCCATCCAGAGATGGCCGCCGCCATCAGTGTCGCGGCCAACATGGGAATGGCCAGGTCCGGGCTGTGTGTCAGTTCAAGCACGATGACCGAGGCGGTCAGTGGCGAGCGTGTCACACCGGCCAGGTATGCGCCCATGCCAAGTAGTGCGCCTGCCTGAGGGTCAACATCGGGCAGCAAGCTCAACAGCGGCGCAAAGGCGGCGCCGATGCTCAGCGAAGGCGAAAAGAGCCCGCCTGGAATCCCGGAAAGATAGGACGCGACGTTGGCCAGAAACTTCCACAGGAGAAAGCTTGTGTCCGTGATCGGCTGCCCCTCCAGCAACGCACGCGTTTCTTCATACCCGGTGCCGAATACATGATTGCCAGAGACGAGCCCCAAGGTGGCCAGCAGCAACCCACAGGTGGCAGCAAAGCGCACTGGATAGCGTCCGCGTAACTTACAGACCTGGCCGAGTATGCCCTTGTCGGTGGGCAGCACAAGCTTGGCGTAAAAACCACCCAGCAGCCCGCCCAGCACTGCACAGGCAGGAACGACGCTCCAGCCCCAGTCCACCGGCATCCGACCGCTGATCTCGCCAAAGTAGGCGTAATGCCCCATCAGCCCCAGCGTCACGACTCCGCCGATCAGCACCGCAGTGAGCACCAAGCCACTGAAACGTTGCTCGAACGTGCGGCTCAATTCCTCAATGGCAAAGACTACCCCCGCTAACGGTGTATTGAAGGCTGCCGCAATACCCGCAGCGCCTCCGGCTAGCACCAGGCCAGCGATGGTGCGCCGGCCGTGCAGGCCTAAACGTCGGCCAAAGGAATAGAGCACTGCGGCGCCGATGTGGACGGTCGGGCCTTCCCGGCCAACCGAACCGCCGACCAGCAGGGCGCCCAGCGTCAGGCTCATGCGTGCTGCAGCCACAGGGAGCGAGAGTAATCGGGCGCGCAGCCGGCGAGAGGGCATTTCCAGGGCGGCGATGACTTGGGGGATGCCGCTACCCTTGGCATTTTCAAACCATCGTTGCGTCAGATAAGCCAGGGCCGCGAAACCCAGCGGAGTGATGAGAAGAGGTGACCAGGGTGCCCATTCCAGCAAGCGCTTGAACGAAGCGAACGCCGCGTCGGCTAGCCAGGCGAAAGCCAGCGCAACGAGCCCCACCAGCAATGCCCCGATCCAGAACGCCAGTCGCTGACGCCATTCTCGCCAGCGTGAACGGCGGGGGAGTGAAGGTGCAGGTCGGGTAGGGTCGGACATTGTCCACACATGGCTGACTTGGAAAGCCGTGAGTATGGCGTGTTTTCCCGCACAGGCCTACCCGACACAGGTTGTAGCCGCACCGGGAGTGGCGATCCGCTTGCCCAACTGCAAGGGATCGCCAGTCCGGAATTGGCTAGGTGGGCGAACCGGCTTTGGTAGCAGACGCTGCGCTGCGCATGCTCCACACCCCCCAGGTCAACCCCAGCACGGCTGCGATCAACGACGCGGATAGCACACCGAGTTTCGCGGCCCCAAGTGAGCCAGGGTCGACGAACGCGAGGTTGGCGATGAAGATCGACATGGTGAAACCGATGCCGGCCAGCAGCCCGACCAGCATGATGCTACGCCAGTTGACCTCGGCGGGAAGCACGCACCAGCCCAGGCGGACCATCAGCCAACTGACGCTGACGATGCCCAAGGGCTTTCCTGCAACCAGGGCGACAGCGACGGCGATCATGACCCACTGGGGGCCTTCTGCGGACAGGTCGACGCCCGAAAGGCTGACCCCGGCGTTGGCCAAGGCAAACACCGGCATGATGCCGAAGGCTACCCAGGGGTGCAGGGTGCCTTGCATGCGCACTACCGGCGGCAGCAGTTCGCGCTGGGCCAGGCGCAGTCGTTTCAACGGGTCCATGAGGTCGCTGGCATCTTGCTCAGGCGCTTTGGCGCGCCCCAGCAATTCGCCGGTGAAGCGGGTAATGGCGTCCAGTGGGCGCTCACGCATCGGCATTGCGGTGACAGGTGTCATCAGGCCCAGCACGACGCCTGCGAGGGTCGGGTGGGCGCCGGTCAACAAGATGCCCAGCCAGACGATCGCACCGGGAATGACATAGGCGTAGGCTGAACCCACTCCGATCTTCTGAAGCCCGATCACCATTAGCAGGCCGATCACTGCAACGCCGAAGCCGGTGTAATCAAGGCCGCCTGAGTAGAAGAACGCGATGATCAGGACTGCGATGATGTCATCGATGATTGCCAGGGCGAGGAGGAATACACGTACGTTGGACGGGATCGACTTGCCGAGCAGGGCCAATACGCCCACCGCAAAGGCGATATCCGTCGCCGTTGGCACGGCCCAACCTTGTTGGTCTGCTGGCGCGTGACCAAAACTCAGGTAGAGGAGTGCGGGTACCGCTACGCCGCCGACAGCGGCTGCCATGGGAAGCGTGGCTTGACGCAGGCTGGACAGTGCACCTTCGTGGATCTCGCGGCGGATCTCCATGCCCACGACCAGGAAAAAGATGGTCATCAGGCCATCATTGATCCAGAAATGCAGGGACTGCGAATAGACATGCGAGCCCACGCCGAACGTCAACGGGGTATGCCAAAGGGCTTCATAACTGTCGGCAGCCGGGGAATTCGCCCAGATCAGGGCAGCGACTGCGGCAATCAACAGAACGATGCCGCTGACCGCTTCAATGTGCAAAAAGCGTTCAAGGTTGGCGAAGGCGCGCTCGGCCAGTTTCTGGGCGCGAGGTAATTCTTGTTTATGCATAGGCACAGGTGCTCCCGCATGGCGGCCCGACCTGCGCTGTTCTTTAACCTGCCTCACTGCACCGTGCAGCTGGCACCCGTGCGGTAGTCTACCGAATAACCACTCGCAGATGAACAAAAAGCGCCAAACCATTCACTCCAATGAGGCGTCGGTTTGAGATTTTTTCCTGCAGACGTTAGGGTTTGTGGTTGTTTTCGAGCACACGGAGCTTGGCAAACGAGAGTTTATCCAGCTGCTAGCCTTGGTAAATGTCGTCGTGCCCAGGCACGCTGTGCTCATCGCCTTGCAAGGAGAACTGCCGCTATGACTGCAGCCCCCAAACCCAGGAGCACCCTCAATCCACCTGTCTTCTACACCAGTGCGATACTTGTTTTTCTGCTGGTCTTGTACGCCACGGCATTTCAGGAGCACGCCCAAACGCTGTTCGAGCAAGTCCAGCGATGGATCATCACCAATGCCAGCTGGTTCTATATTCTTGTTGTAGCGTTGGTGTTGATCAGCGTGGTGTTTCTGGCCGTCAGCCGCTATGGCGACATCAAGCTAGGCCCTGACCACAGTGAGCCGGATTACCGAAAGAGCAGTTGGTTCGCCATGCTGTTCTCGGCAGGAATGGGGATTGGCCTCATGTTCTTCGGCGTGGCCGAACCGGTCATGCATTTCTCCACGCCGCCCGTGGGCGATCCCGGCACCGTTGCCGCGGCGCGCGAAGCCATGAAAATCACCTTTTTCCACTGGGGCCTGCATGCCTGGGCGATCTATGCCATCGTCGCGCTGATCCTGGCCTACTTCAGCTTCCGCAATGGCCTTCCGTTAACCTTGCGTTCGGCACTCTATCCGCTGATCGGTGAGCGAATCTATGGCCCTATAGGGCATGCCGTGGATGTCTTCGCCATCCTCGGCACGGTGTTTGGTGTGGCCACCTCGCTGGGTTATGGGGTATTGCAGATCAACAGCGGATTTCATCATGTGTTCGGTTTGCCGGTAAACACCACCGTGCAAGTCATCCTCATCACCGCCACCTGCGCATTGGCGACGCTTTCGGTGGCTAGCGGCCTGGATAAAGGTATTCGCATCCTGTCCGAACTCAACCTGAGCCTGGCGGTGATCCTGATGCTGTTCGTGCTGCTGCTTGGGCCTACGGTGTTCCTGCTGCAGACCTATGTACAGAATACCGGCGCCTACCTTTCGGACATCGTCAATAAAACCTTCAATCTCTACGCTTACGAGCCCACCGACTGGATCGGCGGCTGGACCTTGCTGTACTGGGGCTGGTGGTTGTCCTGGTCGCCCTTCGTGGGTTTGTTCATCGCACGTATTTCGCGAGGGCGGACCATCCGCGAATTCGTCTGCGGCGTACTGTTCGTGCCTGCGGGTTTCACCTTGCTGTGGATGACGGTGTTCGGCGACTCGGCAATCCATATGATCCTCAACGATGGCGTGAAGGATCTGGCTGCTGTGGTCAGTGAAGACAGTTCCCTCGCGTTGTTTGCTTTCCTGGAGCATTTTCCGTTCTCCAGCATCATTTCGCTGGTCGCGGTGCTGATGGTGGTCGTGTTCTTTGTGACCTCGGCGGACTCTGGTGCGCTGGTCGTGGATATGCTCGCCTCCTCCGGACAAGGTCACTCACCCCTGTGGCAACGGATCTTCTGGTCAGTCTGCATAGGCGCAGTCGCGATCGCGTTGCTGCTGGCGAACGGCCTCAAGGCGCTGCAGACCGCGACCATTGCGAGCGCTTTGCCGTTCGCGGTCATCCTGCTGGTTGCGATTTGGGGCTTGTTCAAGGCGCTGAGTCTTGATGCGACTCGCCGCGGGTTGCGCAATCAAGCCTTGCCGGGCCCACGCCATACCCGCCACCCACACGGCGGCTGGCAGCGGAGGCTGCGCAATATTGCATTGATGCCTCGCCGGGTTCATGTCACGCGCTTTATCGCCGAGGTGGTGAGGCCGGCCTGTGAAGAGGTCGCCCAGGAACTGCGCAAGCAAGGCTACGAGGTGAGCGTGAATGAGCGTGATGATGGGCGGGTATCTCTGGAGCTCTCCCATGCCGGTGAAGGACGTTTCCTCTACGAGGTGCGGCCACGGGCCTTCAATACGCCAAGCTTCGTCATGCGGGACACCGAAGACGGTGCCGATTCCCGCAAGTATTTCCGCGCGGAAGTGCATCTGCGAGAAGGGGGCCAGGACTACGACATCATGGGGTGGAGCCGTGACGATGTGATTGGCGACATCCTGGATCAGTACGAACGCCACCTGCATTACTTGCACGTGGTGGGCTGAAGTGGATTCGGTCCTGCCCTGTCGCCGTCAGGGCAGGGCGGTTCGCCTGCTGTCCAAAGGCGGATTTTCACAGGCCCAGAAGTCTACTGCAGCAATGCGTTCGCTCGGCGGTCCTAACCAATAGGACAGTGGCTGGCACCCGTCTGTCGTGCAGACCTGGTAGTCACCAGCCTCGGGCGTTCGCCCGGCGTGCAAGGGCTGCAGCGGTGGTAGATGACGACGATAGTGCCAAGTGCCGTCACGCAGTTGAGCGTCGTCCGGAATCTCCATGCCGGCCCCGCTGCCTTTGACCCGTGCCTCTACCAGTACCAGGCCCACCGGGGTCACCTGATAATCCTCTTCCCAGCGGACCTTTTCGATACTGTGCTGCCACGCAAGGGTAAAACCGTTCAGTGGCAGGCTGACCCAGACCACACCGGCCAACCCAACGCAAAGGCTGATCATGCGAGGTGGCCAGAGGCCGGTCGGGTTCGCCAGTAGTGCCAACCCAGCACTGCCGCACCCAAAGCAAAACCGACCTCATCGCTGATGGGCGCGGCAAGTATCAAGGACACACCAGCCGCGAACGCCAACAGGCGCTCCCACCAGGGCATGGGGGCACGCAAATGCCCGATCGACGCACATCCCCAGAGGGCTACCGCGAACGCCGCCTTGATCACCATGTACAACGTGGAGCCCATGCTGTCACCTTGCATCATCAACGCCGGGTCATAGACCGCCATGAAGGGCACAACGAAACCGGCCAAGGCAATGCGCACCGCCCAGAAGCTGATCAACAGGCCTTTTTCCTTGGCAATCGGGGCCGCTGCAAAGCACGCCAATGCCACTGGCGGCGTCAGGTCGGCCAGGATGCCGAAATAGAACACGAACATGTGCGAGACGATCAGCGGGACCCCGAGCTCCAACAGGGCGGGGGCGGCAATGGAGCTGGTGATGATGTAGTTGGGGATGGTCGGGATGCCCATACCCAGTACCAGGCAAGTGAGCATGGTCAACACCAGCGAGAGGAACAGGTTGTCCCGTCCCAGGTCAAGGATGTATCCGGCAAAGGTGGTGGCCAGGCCGGTCAGCGAGATGACTCCGATAATGACGCCGACCAGCGCACAGGCAATGCCCACCGGCACCGCATGACGGGCACCCTCCGCGAGGGCCATGACGCATGCGTGCAGGGTCGCACGGCCGCCCTGGACAAAGCAGCACGCAATGGCCAGGCCGGCAATGACCATCAGGATCACCCCGATCCCCATGCGGAAAAAACCTGAACACAGTATCCCGAGTGCAACCCAGAAAGCCGCGCGCAGCCAGGTTTTTTGAGCGCGCAGGATGATCGCCGAGCCTAGGATGACGATGGCGGTCAGGGCCAGGCCGACCATTCCCGAGTACAAAGGTGTTCGCCCGGAAAACAACAGGGCGACCAGAACCATCAGCGGTACCAGCAGGAACCAACGTTGTCGCAACGCATCCCAGGCACTCGGGCACTGTTCGCGAGGCAAGCCGTGCAGATGGCTGCGCCGAGCCTCCAGGTGGACCATCCAGTAGACCGAGCCGAAGTACAGCAATGCTGGGATGAGCGCGGCTTTCGCCACCTCGGCGTAGGGCACGTTGATCGTCTCGGCCATGATGAACGCCACGGCGCCCATCACCGGCGGCATCAGCTGGCTGCCCATGCTGGAGGTCGCCTCGACGCCACCGGCAAATGCAGGTTTGTAGCCAAAACGCTTCATCAGCGGAATGGTGAACTGTCCGGTGGTGACGACATTGGCCACCCCCGAGCCGGTAATGGTACCCATCAGTGCCGAGGAGAACACCGACACTTTGGCCGGCCCTCCGCTGCGATGGCCGAACAGCCCCATGGCGAAATCGGTGAACAGACGAATCATGCCCGCCTGCTCGAGAAATGCGCCGAACAGGATGAACAGGTAAATGTAGGTGGCTGAGACATAGGTCGGTGTGCCATACAGCCCTTCGGTGCCGAAGGCCAACTGATTGACGATCTGATCGAGGCCGTAGCCTCGATGCGCGAGTTCGCCTGGCAAGTGTTGGCCAAGCAACCCATAGGCCAGAAACAGGGCGCAAATGATGGGCAACGCTATGCCCATGACGCGTCGCGCGGCTTCAAAGACCAAACCAATAAGCAACAGCCCCACGATCAGGTCACTGGTGGTCAGCTCACCGGAGCGTTGAATCAGATCCCCTTCGAAGTACCACTGGTATGCAGCCGTCGCCATTCCCGCAAGGCCCAGCAGCCAGGCAAGGGGTTGCCACGGCCGACGGTGGCCAACGAATGAATAGCTCAGGTACACCACCAGCAACAGGAACCCCACGTGTATTGCACGCAGTACTTGGGTGGAAATCAGGGGGAAGGCCGCCGTGGCGATCTGGAAAACCGAAAAGACCAATGCCACGGCAAAAAGCGCGGCAGGCCAGCGATCGGTGCTGGCGTGAAGACCTTGCGCGGTATCACTCATACGCTGCTCCATGGCTCAGGAATGTCATCAGGGGAGCAGGTTTTTCTCCTTGAAGTACCTCGCTGCTCCTGGATGCAGCGGAATGGGCAGGTTCTTGGCGGCATTTTCTGCCTGGATATCTTTCGCTGCAGCGTGGGCCGTGACCAGGCGTGGAAGGTTCTCGAATATCAGCTTGGTCATCTGATAGGCCAGGTCATCGCCGATGTCGGCGCGGGTGACGAGGATGTTGTTGATGGCCGCCGTTGATACGTCCGCACTCTGACCATCATAGGTGTTGGCAGGAATGGTGGCGGGTTGGTAGGCGTTGTTGCCAATGCGGGTCACGACCTCGGCAGGGATAGGCACGAACACTACCGGCAAGGTCGCGGCCAGGTCTCGGATAGCCGCTTGACCGAGCCCTGAGGATTGCAGCGTGGCGTCAAGCTGACGGTTCTTGATCAGTTCGACGGACTCCGCATAGGGCAGGTATTCAACTTTTCCCATGTCCTGGTAGGTAAGCCCCGCAGCTTTGAAGATGGCGCGGGCGTTCAGTTCTGTCCCGGACTTGGGGGCTCCAACCGAGATACGCTTGCCTTTGAGGTCTGACAGGGATGTGATCCCAGACTCCTTGCTGGCGACGATCTGGATGTAGTTCGGGTAGGTACCTGCGATGGCACGGAGTTTCTTCAAGGGCGTTTTGAATCCAGCCTCTGCATCGCCCTTCCAGGCATCTGCCACCGAATCCCCCAGTGCGAATGCCAACTCCCCTCGACCGGCTTGCAACAGGTTGAGGTTCTCTACCGAGGCCTTGGTGGCTTGCACCGTGGTCTTGCTGCCCTCTATGCCGTGGCTGTAGATCTGTGAAATGCCTACGCCTACCGGGTAATAGACGCCACTGGTACCGCCTGTGAGGATGTTGATGAAGGTCGGTGCGGCCTGGGCAGCCGCGCTGACAGCAAACAAGGTGCTGGCCAATGCCAGGCGAAGGGCTGGGTTCATGGCGTCGTTCTCCGCTTGTTGTTGTTATTCCTGCGCCAGTAAACCTAGAACGAATATGCTGTCCCTGCCCAATTTTATGGCTGATTGGCTGGATGGCCTCTGCTCTAGAATCGCCAGAAGACTGGCGAGACCAGTACCAGTACGGTGAGGATCTCGAGCCGTCCAAGCAGCATGCCAACCGTCAGCAACCATTTCGCTGCGTCCGGCAAGGAGGCGAAATTACCTGCTGGACCGATAAGCGTCCCCAGGCCTGGACCGACGTTGCACACGGCGGTGGCCGCCCCGCTCAACGCCGTCATCCAGTCGAGTCCTATCAAAGACAGGCCCAGGGCGATGACCGCAATGGTGACGGTGAAGAAGAACGAGAACGTCAGCAGTGACCGTACGATCTCTTCATCGATGGGGTGCCCATTGTATTTCTTCGAGATCGTTGCCCGTGGATGGATCAACTGCTTCAGGCTGCTGACAAGCAAGGCCGCGGCCACCTGGAAACGGAATATTTTCAAACCGCCGGCGGTGGAGCCCGAGCACCCGCCGACGAACGTCAGGTAAAAGAACAGCATGATGGCGAAGCTGCCCCAGAGTGTGTAATCACCCACGGCAATGCCTGTTGTGGTTACTACCGAGGTCACATTCACCGCAACGATACGAAACGCATCCCACCAGGCCAGATTGCTGTGCAGGCAGAGCCAGGTTCCGACGGTGAGCCAGACGAAGACGAGAAAACCAATGAAACCGCGAACTTGATGGTCCTTGAGCAGGATGCCTCGATGGCCACGCAGCGTGGCGACATACAATGTGAAGGGCAGGCTGCCGAGTATCATGATGACCACAGCCACCCAGTGCACCGCTGGCTGCTCCCAATGGCCCAGCGAGGCATCCGAGGTAGAGAAACCACCGGTTGAAACCAGCGACATCGAATGATTGATGGCTTCGAACGGGGTCATGCCGGCAGCCCACAATGCCCCCGTCCCCAATGCAGTCAGGCCCAGATAGACCAGCAGGATTATCTTGGCTGCCACATGCGAACGCGGCGTCACTTTGTCAGACCAATCCGAAGACTCGGTCTGGAACAGGCGCATGCCGCCCACGCGCAGCAGTGGCAGGATCGCCACGGCCATGCCGATAAAACCAATGCCTCCCAGCCAGTGCAGCAGCGAACGCCATATCAGCAGCCCCGGCGATGCACTGTCCAGGCCGGTCAGCACGGTCGAGCCGGTGGTGGTGATTCCCGACATGGTTTCGAAGAACGCGTCCGTGTAACTGATGTGTCGAATGAACACCATTGGCAGCGCCGCGAATGCGCACACGATGACCCAGCTTGCCGTCGTGAGCAGATACATGTCCCTGGTCCGCAGTTGCGGTGTGTCGGGTACGCCGCGGGCCACCATGAGCAGGCCGACACACAGAACGATCAGGCTCGACCAGACGAATGCACCGAGGTCGTCGCTGCGGTCGTACACCAGCAGCGTCAGCATTGGAATCACCATGCTGACGGCCAACGTGATCAGGAATACACCAATAATGAAGGCGATGAAACGCAATGCAGGAAGCGGCATTGAGGGAGCTCGTTGGGACAGTGCCGGCAGTATTGCCTGCTTTACGGTAATGTCGAGTAAAAAAGGCGTAAAGTCGTGGCCGGCAATTTTTTACGCCGCTATCTGGCTCCCGCTCGATAGCTCATTGGGTTGACCTCTCCGAGAGTTCCATCGGCTTCGAAGCGGCTGTAAAGGTAGTCTCAAGCACCGCGTGCTCCCTGCTCGCGGCGCTTGTGCGGCACTATTGATTGTGCCGCAGAGGCATGGAAAGCCCTAAGTCTTCCTGGATCACTTGATCAGCGGCACGCCACTGAGTTTCTGCAGCTCGTCAAAGTCGATGTCCGCGCAGATTTCGACCACTTTCAGCCCTTCAGGTGTCACTTCCAGTACGGCCAGGTCGGTGTAGATGCGGCTGACGCAAGCGATACCGGTCAGCGGGTAGGTGCACTCGGGCACCAGCTTGCTTTCGCCGGTCTTGGTCAGGTGGTCCATCATCACGAACACCTGGCGGGCGCCGGTGGCCAGGTCCATTGCACCGCCTACGGCCGGGATCGAGCCTTCGGCACCCGTGTGCCAGTTGGCCAGGTCGCCCTTGACCGACACCTGGAAGGCGCCCAGTACAGCGATGTCCAGGTGGCCGCCACGCATCATCGAGAACGAATCGGCATGGTGGAAGAAGGCACCACCGGTCAGCAGGGTGACGTGCTGCTTGCCGGCGTTGATCAGGTCATCGTCTTCCTCGCCCGGCGCAGGGCTTGGGCCCATGCCCAGCAGGCCGTTCTCGCTGTGCAGGAACACTTCCTTGTCGCCCAGGTAGTTGGCCACCAGGGTCGGTGCGCCGATGCCCAGGTTTACGTACGCGCCTTCCTGGATGTCTGCGGCCACGCGTTGGGCCATCTCGGTGCGGGAGAGCTTTTTGGTGATGGTCATGGCAGGCCTCAGACAGCTTTGGCAATCGAAGAAGCGGCAGCACCGGTGACGGCGACCACGCGCTGGACGAAGATACCCGGGGTGATGATGTGTTCCGGGTCCAGTTCACCGAGTTCGACGACCTGGTCGACCTGGGCGATGGCGGTCTTGGCAGCCATGGCCATGATCGGGCCGAAGTTGCGGGCGGCCTTGCGGTAGGTCAGGTTGCCCCAACGGTCACCCTTGTGCGCCTTGATCAGTGCGAAGTCGGCGTGCAGCGGCATTTCCAGCACGTACATGCGGCCATCGATCTCACGGGTTTCCTTGCCCTCGGCCAGCAGGGTGCCGTAGCCGGTTGGCGAGAAGAACGCACCAATGCCGGAGCCTGCGGCGCGGATACGCTCGGCCAGGTTGCCCTGCGGGACCACTTCCAGCTCGATCTTGCCGGCGCGGTACAGTTCGTCGAACACGTAGGAGTCGGACTGGCGCGGGAACGAGCAGACCACCTTGCGCACGCTGCCTGCCATGAGCAGGGCGGCCAGGCCGATCTCGCCGTTGCCGGCGTTGTTGCTGATGATGGTCAGGTCGCGGGCACCGGTGGCAATGAGGCCATCGATCAGCTCGGACGGCATGCCAGCCGTGCCGAAGCCACCGACCATGATGGTCGAACCGTCGGTAATCCCTTCCACCGCGCTGGCGATGGACTCGTACGTTTTATTGATCAAGGCGAGCTCCTGGTTGTTCCTGGAGTTGTGGTTGTCGGGCTGGCCGGAGCGCGTGAAGCGATGGGGCCTGTCAGCACTTGAAATGGCTTGCTGACTTTCGCTATAGCGTGCCGCAAGATAGGGCAACAGTAGAGAGGGTTTGGCTGAATTTGTGCGATTATCGAACTGTTGTGCGATCTGCGAGCAGTTCTGGAGGCTATTTGCCTCATTTCAGTTGAATGCTTAAACCGCTCATTTTTGCCCGTGGCTGGTGCGTTCCGGGGTTGCCTGCCGGCATCTTGCACTGATGAAGTGCATCCACTCCGCGGCATCGCCGATTAATCACGCCTCCCGCCGTTGGCGTGCGACTTGCTATCAGATTGCCATTCGATGTCGCTTATGGTGAAGATAATGTCGCTTTCCAGTGGTTCGATGCAGTTATCGTCGAGTGAAAAGGGCTGGCTGCCGTGGTTCGGCAAAACCGGCAAATTCAGCATGGGCTGGGCGTGCCGCCTTAACCGGGCCAGTTACCCGCAGGTCGAGCAAACCTTCGAAGCCATCGCCCAGACCCGAGTGCAGTTGCTGCATGAGTGGGTGCGCGAACAGTGGGAGCACCTGGCCGACCTGGCCGAGCAGGTGGCGCCCGGGCTCGCTCAAGTCGATAGCGCGATGTTGCGCAACACGCTGGCCCAGGCGGAGGACTTTTCCGAACTGTTTGTCGTCGATGTGCACGGCAGCGTCACCGCTTCGACCTGGCCCCAGCGTGGCACGCCACGTATCGAGTATTTGGCAGCTCTGGCGCAGGGGCTGAAAGCACCGTTTCTGCACGGGCCCTACAGCGACTCGCTGACCTTGCAGATCGGCCCGTCTTCCTCGCGCTTCCACGATGAAGTCACGTTGATGTTCTACCAGCCCCTCATGCACGAGGGCAAAGTGCTGGGTTGTCTGTGTGGGCGGGTGCCCAACGATGTGCTGGGTGACCTGATCCAGCGCGAGGCAGGGCACATTTACCCCGAGTCGGGCGACAACTACCTGTTCATGGCGCAATCGCGCTTCGACCCTGGCATACAGCCCGGTACCGCGTTGTCCCGCTCGCGTTTCGAGGACGCCACTTTCACCCATGGCGAAAACCTCAAGAACGGTGTGCACACGCCCTGGGCCACTGTACAGGTCCAGCGCCATACCGAGCTGGAGCTTCGTTTCACCGACCCTTCCACGCGGGAACTGCACCCTGGCGTGAGGGAGACGATCAGGCGGGGTGCCAACCTGTTCGTGACCTACCCCGGCTATTCGGACTACCGTCATGTGCCAGTGGTGGGCAAGGGCGTTACCTTCCAGTTGCCGGGCTCGCCCGACCGCTGGGGCATGATGTGCGAGGCGGACCTGGAGGAGGTCTACCGCCGGCGTTCGCTGAGCTACGGGTTGATGAAACCCTATGTGGCGATCATGGCGGGGCTGTTCGGCTGCAATTACCTGGTGCAGCACTATGCAGGCCTGCCGCAAGGACTGACTGACGTGATCGAGGCCTTGAGCATGCTGGGCGCCACCTTGTTGTTTGGCGTGCTCGGGCCCAAGCGCCTGGCCGCGAGGTTGAATGGTATGAGCAGTGTGCTATGCACCATCGCCGAGGGTGAAGGCAACCTGCGCCAGCGCCTGGATACCAGCACCTTGGCCAATGATGAGAGCGGCGACATGGCACGCTGGATCAACAGCTTCATCGACCGCCTGGACGCGGTGGCCGGGCAGGTGGTCAAGGCCAGCCGCACGGTCGGCAGCACCAACCAGATGATGCTCGGGCGCAGCCAGGAGGCCAGCGTAAGCTCCGCCGACGTGGCCGACGCCGTGCACCAGATGATGATCATCATGGAAGAGCAACTCGGCGAACTGCAGCAGGCCTCGGTCAGCGCCGAGCAGATGAAGCAGGCCATGGACGAAGTGGTCAGCCGCGCACGCGCGCAGTACCAGGCGGTGCAGGCGGGCACGCAGTCGATCCGCGATGTGGTGGCGCGCTCATCATCCAGCGTGCAGCGGCTCGACAGCCGCATGGTCGAGATCGACAACATCACCGGGTTGATCAGCGAAATCACCAACCAGACCAACCTGCTGGCGCTCAATGCCGCCATCGAGGCGGCGCGTGCCGGGGAGCATGGCCGTGGCTTCGCGGTGGTGGCCGACGAGGTGCGCAGCCTGGCCGCACGCACCTCGCGTGCCGCCGACGACATTCGCCACATGGTCGAGAGCCTGCAGGGCGAAACCCGGCAGGCGGTAAGCTTCATGGAGCAGGGCGTGCAGGACGTCGACAACAGCCTGCGCCTGGCGGAGGACGCTTCTTCCGAAAATGTACAGCTGCACCAGGCGGTGGAGAGCATGTTCGCCATTATCCAGCAGCTCAACCGTCGCAGCGTGGAATACGGCAAGACGATCGAGCAGGTCAACCAGTCCTCCAGCGAGATGCGCCAGACCGCCCTGGTGCTGCAAAGCAGTGCGCAGAAGGTGAAGGTGGATGCTGGCAAGTTGCAGAAGCTGGTGGGGCAGTTCGAAGTCAGTGATGATGGCGAACGAGGCGTCGCTGCTTGAGTAACGCACCTGTCCGGTAACCCGGGAGCCCGTCATGATCCGGCTGGCTGTACCTGCCAATGATCAGGTGCAAGCCAGCCCCGATGACTGCTGACTTCCAGGCCGGTAGCGGACGGAGAGCGGGTTTGCCCAGCCGAAAAAGCCGCGCAATGGCTCAATGTCTGTGGCAGTGTTGGGTATCTGGCCAGCCCCACAGGGACCGACATGCAAACTCGCAAAACCGGTGTTCGCGCCCAGCAGGCCGACCGTACCCGGGACAATATTCTCAAGGCCGCAGTGAAGGTCTTCAGCAAGGAAGGCTTCACTGGCGGGCGCATCGAGCAGATCTCCACGCTGGCCAAGTCCAACGACCGGATGATCTATTACTACTTCGGTAGCAAGGAAAAGCTGTTCATCAGTGTGCTGGAACACATCTATGCCAGCTTCAACCAGGCCGAAGCGAAGCTGCGCCTCGACCTCGCCGACCCTGAGCAGGCCCTGCGCGAGCTGGTGGCGTTTATCTGGGACTATTATGTGCGCCACCCCGAATTCGTCACCATCCTCGCCACCGAAAACCTTCACCAGGGCTTGCACGCGCGCAAGTCGCAAAACCTCAGGGCGCTGTCCGGCGAAGCGGTCGGCGTGCTGCGGCCGATCATCGAGGCAGGACAGGCAAAGGGCCTGTTCCGTGACGATATCTGCATTACCCACGCCTACCTGATGATTGCCTCGCTCTGCTACTTCTATAACTCCAACCGCCATACGCTCAGCTCGTTCCTGGCCGTGGACCTGGCCGACAAACAGGCCAAAGCCGATTGGCTGACCTTCATCAGTGACCTTGCGCTGCGCGGCTTGCGCCGCTGAGCCTCAGTGGCTGCCAGGGTTGGCGCGTACCTGCGCAGCCTTGGACGCCAGCCCTTGCCAGGCCGGTTTGTCGGCGGCAAAACGATGGCGCAGGTAGGCCGCGAGGTCGGCTACCTGGCGGTCCGACAGGCTGTCCTTGAAACCAGGCATGTAGCCCAGGTCGCGGGTTGCCGGCGTCGGAATGCCGTGCAGCACCACGCGCAGCAGGTTGTCCGGCAGGTCGCTGTGGACGTTGCTGTTGACCGCCATCGACGGGCTGACGCCAAACAACTTCGGCCCCAGCCCATCACTGTGGCAGCCCAGGCACGCACCTTTGAATACCCGCTCGCCGTTGCTCAGCGACACGTGCGTGTCCACCTGGGGCGCGGCATTGGCGGCCAGTGCCTGCGGCTCGCCCTCCAGGGAACTGAGGTAGTGGGCGATGGCGCGCACGTCGCTTTTTGGCAGGGTGGCAAGCTCACTGACCACCGGGCCCATGGGGCCGGCCGCCACGCCGTGTTTTTCGGAGAAGCCGGTGCTGAGGTAGTTGAACAACTCGTCTTCGCTCCACGGCGTCGATGACTTGCCCAGGGCATTCAAGGCCGGGGCCTCCCAGCCATCGACCATGCCGCCAGCAAGGTAGCTGCTACCGCCTTTTTCTGCGCCCATCAGGTTGCGCGGCGAATGGCAGGCCGTGCAGTGGCCCAGGCCGTCGACCAGGTAGGCACCGCGGTTCCACTGCGCGCTGCGCTGCGGGTCGGGCTGGTATTCGCCGCGTTGCAGAAACCGCGCATTCCAGCCGGCCATCAGCGGCCGCTGGTTGAACGGGAAGCGCATCTGGTTGGCGGGCGCTTCCTGGCGTACCGGTGTTTGCGACATCAGGTAGGCATACAGCGCTTGCATGTCGGCGTCGTTGATGTTGCGAAACGAGGTGTAGGGAAACGCCGGGTACAGGTGCCGGCCATCGCGGCTGATACCTTCGCGCATGGCCCGCTCGAAGGCGGCGAAGGACCAGCGGCCGATACCGGTTTCCGGGTCGGGGGTGATATTGGTGCTGTACAACGTGCCGAAAGGCGTATCCATTGCCAGCCCCCCGGCATTGGCCTTGCCGCCGCTGACCGTATGGCACACGGCGCAGTCGCCGGCCGCCGCCACCTGGCGCCCGCGCTCGAGCATGGCGGCGCTCCAGCTGCCGACACCAGGTGGCGTTACCGGGGCGATTTCGGCGCGCCAGGGCAAGGCGGTGGCAAGCATGCCCAATGCGGCGCCGAACACCCCGGCCAGCGAGCCGAACCACCACTTCGAACGCTTGGTTGACGGCTGCGCTGGCGCGGGCGCATCTGGCCCTTGGCCTTCGCCACCGAGCGCAGCACGCACGCGTTCGGCTGTGATCGGCAGCTCGCGAAAACGAATGCCGGTGGCGTCGAAAATGGCATTGGCGATGGCCGCTGCGCTGGGTACCGAGGCTGACTCGCCACTGCCCATTGGCGGCTCGTGCTGGCGCGGCAGCATCATCACGTCGATAGCCGGCAGCTCGGGGAAGGTCAGGATCGGGTAGCCGCCCCATTCCTTGCTCGCCACTGTCGATTCCTCGAAACTGACCTGCTCCTTGAGTACCCGGCTGGTGGACTGGATGACGTTACCGTGGATCTGGTGACGCACACCCTCGGGGTTGACCATCATCCCGGCATCGTGGCCGATCACCACGCGGGTGACGGCCACTTCGCCCGTGCGCCGGTCCACTGCGACATCAGCCACCCAGGCTGCCCAGGCCGCGCCGAAGCCGGGAAATTTACTGTGGATATAGCGCGCATAGGCAAAACCCCGGCCGCGCAGCACATCACCTTCGGCCTGTGTCTGCATGGGCCGGGTATGCGGCTGCCATTGCGCGCGTTCAGCAGTGGCTTTGACCAGGTCGATGGCGCGCGGGTCGGACAGGTGCTTGAGGCGATATTCGACCGGGTCGACGCCAGCGGCGAAGGCCAGTTCATCGATGTACGACTCATGGGCGAAGCTGTTGGGCATGGCCGACACACCCCGCATCCATGAGGCACGCACCAGTGGCGTCATGTCATTGATGGTGACGCGCATGTGTTCGTAATCGTAAGGCGGGATCGACGTGCGATCGCCCATCTCGAACAGCGCCGGCACCGGTTCCACGGCACCGGTCAGCAGCAGGGCCAGGGTGGGCGCGCCATTGGACGGGTAGCTGGTCTGGAAGTCATAGGCGGCCACGCTGCCATCGGCGTTCAGGCCGCCGTCGATTTCCATCAGTTGCGCGGTGCCCTTGGGCTCCCACACGTGTTCCTGTTCGCGGGTCAGCTGCACCCGCACCGGGCGCTGCACCGCACGCGACAGCAGCACCGCGTCGGCGCACACGTCATCGGCGCAGTTGCGGCCATAACAACCGGCTGCTTCCATGCGAATGATCTCGATGCGTGCTTCATCGCACGCCAGCAGCCAGGCCAGGTCTGCGCGCAGCAGGTGCGGGTTCTGCGTACCTGACCACACGCGGATCTGCCCTGCGGTGAAGTCGGCCAGTGCACATGATGGGCCGATCGATGCGTGCAGCTGGTAAGGCCACAGGTAGCTGCGGCTCAGGCGCTGGCTGGCATTGGCGATGCCGCCGTCGACATCGCCCTGGTCCAGCACGGTGCGCTGCACGCGCGGGTTGTCGCGGATGGCCTGGGCGACATCGCTAAGGTCGGGCAGCTTGCCTGTGAATGGCTTCCAGCTGACTTTCAGCTCATGGGCTGCACGGATGGCTTGCTCTTCGCGCTCTGCCACCACACCGACGAAGTCGCGGATGACCACCACGGCGACCACGCCGGGTAGATGGGCGATGGAAGACTCATCCACCGCCAGCAAGCTGTTGCCGACAAAGTCGCCGCTGTCATGGCCGGCATAGGGCGGGCGGATGACCCGACCGTGAAGCATGTTGGGCAGGCGCATGTCGTGCACATAGGTCAGCTCGCCGGTGGCCTTGCCAGGGATGTCTACTCGAGGGGCGCTGCGCCCGACCAGGCGGTAGTCCTCGATGGCCTTGAGCGGGGCGTCGTCGGCAATGTGCAGCTGGTGGTTCTTGCCTTGCACCAGTTCGGCAAAGCTCAGCGTGCTGCCGTTACTGGCGATAACCGTGCCGTCTTCAATGCGCAGCATTTCGGGCGGGCAGCCAAGGCGTAGGGCGGCCTGTTGCAACAGATAGCGTCGCGCTGTGGCTGCGGCCTTGCGCAGCGGTACCGCGGAAATCTGCAGGGTGGCGCTGGCAATGGTCGCGCCCTGGTTGGGTGCCCGCTCGGTGTCGCCCAGCACCATGTGCACCTGGTCCATGCGCAGGTCCAGCTCTTCGGCGACGATTTGCGCCAGCGAGGTACGGATGCCAGTGCCCAGGTCGACATGACCATTGAAGGCGTAGACCATGCCGTCGTCGCTGACCGCGATGAACAGCGCCAGCTCACGTTCCTTGACTGTAGGTGTCACGCCCTTGGCCACAGGGCCTGAGGGCGGGGTGATCTGGTCGACGATCAGCAACACGCCGGTCTTGGCCAGCAGTTGGTCGCGGCTGGGCACCTGTTGTGAGTGGTTCATGGCTTTCTCCGGGTCTCGGCAGCGCGGCGCACGGCGCGCAGGATTTCGACGTGGGTGCCGCAGCGGCACAGGTTGGCGGACAGCTCATTGCGAATCTGTTCGTCGCTGGGCTCGGGAATGCGATCGAGCAGGGCCTTGGCGGTCATGATCATGCCGTTCATGCAGTAACCACACTGGGCCGCCTGCTCGTCGATGAACGCCTGTTGCACGGGGTGCGGTGCGGCCTTGCTGCCCAGCCCTTCGAGGGTGGTGATATTGCGGCCGGCGGCGCCGGCCAAGGGGATGACGCAGGAGCGGGCGGCCACGCCGTCGATGATCACCGTACACGCCCCGCATTCGCCCAGGCCGCAGCCGTACTTGGGGCCGTTCAGGCACAGGTCGTTGCGCAGGATCAGCAGCAGCGGGGTGTCAGGCATGGCGCTGACTTCGACGGGCTGGCCGTTGACCTGCAGGGAGATGGTTGTTTGCATTATTGGCTCATCTCTGGAGGTTGCTTGCGCTACCAAAGGACTCAAATGACGCGAGCGTTTCGGTAAGTACTCACTACATGAAATGAGTGAGCAAGAAGCAGGCCAGAGATGAATTTGCAGAGAACTATGATGGTGGGGCAGGGATGAAGATTGTCGGCGCCCGGGAAACCGAGCGCCGCCCGCGCGGCGCATCGCGCTGTGCCGAGCCCCCGAGTTTGTGTGTGTAGGAGCGGGTTTACCCGCGAATACGGTGGTGGCGGCAACGGTGATCGGCAGGTGGAGATTGGCCAGCAGGGCCGGCCCATTCGCGGGTGAACCCGCTCCTACGGCGGCCTGTGTCCAACCACCGATGCGTGTCCAATGTGAGCGAGCTTGCTCGCGATGCGCTTGATCTCTCAGGCCGCGTATCTGTGACGGCAATGGCGGCAGTCACAACAATCTTCAGCCCGCGTTCTCGTCGCTGTCGATCATCTTGCGCAGCAGGTACAAAATGGCAACGCGCTCCCCGGCATTCAGGCTGCCCATGCTCAGTTCGCTGATCTGCCGGGCGCAGGGGATCATTGCATCGAGCAAGGCCGCGCCGCTTTCGGTGAGTTCGACGATGACCTTGCGCCGGTCGCCCGGGTCTGGCGAAAGCTGCACCAGCTCGCGCGCCTTCAGGCGCTCGACGATGCCGCGGATGGTTGCCTGGTCCACCGCGGTGGCCTTGATCAGTTCAGCCTGGGAGCTGGGGCCGTGATCGCGCAGGGCGCACAGGGTGACGAACTGAATCGAGGTAAGCTGCGGGTCGCAGGCCTGCTGCTGGAAGATCGCCGTGTGCCGTTGGTAGGCCTTGCGCAGCAAGTGCCCGACCTGTTCGGTAACGTCGTAGGGGGTGTTGTCGAGCGGGGCGCTGCTGGGGGTGGTTTTTTTCGACATAGGATGGCTTGGGCTGGGTGGAAAGAGGCTGGCCGGCCGCCAATAGCGGAGCGCCCGGCCAGTATAACCCCTATCGCGCTCGCGACTCCTCTGGTGCAACCACGTCGCCGGCCAGCACTACCGCCTTGTCATCCAGGTAGATATCGCAGTTGCGCAGCGGGATGTCCAGGTGGCACGGGGTCTTGCGCTTGCCGCCGACCTCGGTGTTGGGGCCGGTGGAGAACAGGAAGTTGCCGTAGAACGCACGGGCATCCATGCACATGCCGTCGTTGCGGTCGTGCAGGCCCATGGCCGTCCATTGCGCGCGCGGCTGCAGGCCCCAGCCTATGTGCGAGATGCCGTATACCTCGGGGTCGTTGAAGTATTTCATGTAGTCACGCAGGTACTCGGCCTCGAAGCCGCCATGTATGCCGGTGATGAAGCCTTTTTCGATTTCCAGGGTGATGCGCTCGCGGCAATAGTTCTTGAACGGCAGGATGATGTCACCCACGTCCAGCACCAGCGTGCCCTCGGCGCTGTCCTCGTTCGGCCAGGTGAACAGAAAGCCGCTGGGCCAGTGGTCCCAGCGCCCCGGTTCGTCGGCATAGCCGTACTCAGTCACGGCCGGGTACTGGCCGAGCGGGGCGTGGAAGTCGCTACCGGCCTTGGACCGCACATGCAGGCTGCGCGCCTGTTTCAACAGGGTTTCGGCAGCCAGCACCCGGCGTTTGTCGTCTTCGGTCGGCAGCATGCGCGCCAGCACCTCGGGTGGCTCCACGGCCAGCAGGATGCGCGTGCCGGTCTTGAGAATCTGCTCCTGCTCGGGCGAGTGCAGCAGCATCATGGTGTCGACGACCAGGTCGGCGGCTTCCAGCGCCCGCTGCGCCGCCAGGTTGCCGGTCAGCGCGGTGTCGCCGCAGTAGGCCGTCATGTCGTTGCCCATGGCGGTCGGGTGGTTGAACGCCGGCAGCTCTACCGCATACACCTTGGCCTTCAAACGCTGGGCGGCCTCCATGGCGGCGTTGACCGTGCGCGGGTCGGAGTAGTGGCTCTTGAGCACGGCCACGCTCTGCGTTTCGTCCACTCGAGACAGCTTCAGTACGTGCTCGAACATCTGGGTCAGTTGTGCATTGCTCACCGGCATCGGGGTTCTCCTGGGTGGCGTTGACAGGGGCGCACCATGGCAGTGCCTGGTGCTGCATCTCGGTGCAAAATAATAGTGTGTACACCCTACTTGTGCAGATGAAAACGCATCCTGCCAGCGAGCGCAAGTGATCTGTTCAAACGTTACCTATCCACACATTGACCAGTATTTACGGTAACAATCAACCGGATTTCGTTTCGATCAGCTGTTTGAAAAATATTTTCAGCTGGCTCTTTTCAAAGGTCATTTGTAGCGTATACGCTCTAAATCGTCAGGCGGTTGAGCCGCTGGCCACCTATCAGAACAAGAGGAGACATACCCATGCGGGGTAGGCAGAAAATCGCAATCGTCGGTGCAGGTCTGGGTGGGGCAGCCGCCGCCACATTGCTGCAACAGGCCGGGTTCGATGTCGAGGTATTCGAACAGGCTCCGGCGTTCACCCGCCTGGGCGCAGGCATTCATATCGGCCCTAACGTGATGAAAATCTTCCGCCGCATGGGGCTGGAGCAGAAGCTGGAGCTGATGGGCTCGCACCCGGACTTCTGGTTCAGCCGCGACGGCAATACCGGTGATTACCTGTCGCGCATTCCGCTGGGCGAGTTTGCCCGCCGCGAATACGGCGCTGCCTACATCACCATCCACCGTGGCGACCTGCACGCCCTGCAGATCGAGGCCATCCAGCCGGGCACCGTGCACTTCGGCAAGCGCCTGGAAAAGATCGTCGACGAAGGTGACCAAGTGCGCCTGGACTTCGCCGACGGCACCCACACCGTGGCCGACATCGTCATCGGGGCCGACGGCATCCACTCGAAGATCCGTGAAGAGTTGCTGGGGGCTGAAGCGCCGATCTACAGCGGCTGGGTCGCGCACCGTGCACTGATTCGCGGGGTGAACCTGGCACAGCATGCCGATGTGTTCGAGCCCTGCGTCAAATGGTGGTCCGAAGACCGCCACATGATGGTCTACTACACCACCGGCAAGCGCGACGAGTATTACTTCGTCACCGGCGTGCCACATGAAGCCTGGGACTTCCAGGGTGCGTTCGTCGACAGCAGCCAGGAAGAAATGCGCGCAGCCTTCGAAGGCTACCACCCCACGGTGCAGAAGCTGATCGACGCTACCGAATCGATCACCAAGTGGCCGCTGCGCAACCGCAACCCGTTGCCGTTGTGGAGCCGTGGCCGCCTGGTGCTGCTGGGCGACGCCTGCCACCCGATGAAGCCACACATGGCCCAGGGCGCGTGCATGGCCATCGAGGACGCGGCCATGCTGACCCGCTGCCTGCAGGAGACCGGGCTGTCCGACCACCGCACGGCGTTCGCGTTGTATGAAGCCAACCGCAAAGAGCGGGCATCGCAGGTGCAATCGGTATCCAACGCCAACACCTGGCTCTACAGCCAGGAAGATCCAGCCTGGGTTTACGGCTACGACCTCTATGGGCAGCAGCTTGAAAGCGGGGAGGCGGCATGAGCACCTTCGTCGCTGGTGGTAACGTCAGCGCCAATGGCATCCGCCAGCATTACCTGCGCTATGGCGGCAAGGGCCATGCGCTGATCCTGGTGCCGGGCATCACCAGCCCAGCGATCACCTGGGGCTTTGTCGCCGAGCGCCTTGGGCATTATTTCGACACCTATGTGCTGGATGTGCGCGGGCGTGGCTTGTCTTCAAGCGGCCCCGACCTGGACTACGGCACCGACGCTTGTGCTGCGGATATTCCCGCCTTTGCCGCCGCGCTGGGCCTGGATAGCTACCATCTGCTCGGTCACTCGATGGGGGCGCGTTTTGCCATCCGCGCAGCCGCCCAAGGGGCACCGGGACTGCAGCGGCTGGTGCTGGTCGACCCACCGGTGTCCGGGCCGGGCCGCCGCGCCTACCCGAGCAAGTTGCCGTGGTACGTCGATTCGATCCGCCAAGCCACGGTTGGCATGAGCGGCGATGACATGCGCGCCTTCTGTGCCACCTGGAGCGACGAGCAGCTGGCCCTGCGTGCCGAGTGGCTGCACACCTGCTACGAGCCGGCGATCGTGCGGGCCTTCGATGATTTCCACGAGGTCGATATCCACCAGTACCTGCCTGCGGTGCGCCAGCCGGCATTGCTGATGGTGGCCGGGCGGGGTGGAGTGATCGAGCCCCGTGACATTGCTGAAATGCGCGAGCTCAAGCCGGATATCCAGGTCGCGTACGTGGACAACGCCGGCCACATGATCCCCTGGGATGACCTGGACGGTTTCTTCGCCGCCTTTGGCGACTTCCTCGACCACCCCCTCGTCTGACGGAGCACGAGACATGACCCAGCTATACCGCATCGGCCAGATCGTGCCGAGTTCGAACACCACCATGGAAACCGAAATTCCGGCGATGCTCAACGCACGCCAGGCGATCCGCCCCGAGCGGTTCACCTTCCATTCCAGCCGCATGCGCATGAAGCAGGTGAAGAAGGAAGAACTGGCCGCGATGGACGCCGAGTCCGACCGCTGCGCAGTCGAGCTGTCCGACGCCAAGGTCGATGTGCTGGGCTATGCCTGCCTTGTGGCGATCATGGCCATGGGGCTGGGCTATCACCGCCAATCTGAAAAGCGCCTGCAGCAGGCCACCGCCGACAATGATGCACTGGCACCGGTGATCACCAGCGCCGGGGCGCTGGTCGAGGCCTTGCATGTGATGAAGGCCAAGCGCATTGCCATCGTCGCGCCGTACATGAAGCCGCTGACCGAGTTGGTGGTGAACTACATCCGCGAGGAAGGCTTCGAGGTGCAGGACTGGCGCGCGCTGGAAATCCCCGACAACCTCGCCGTGGCCCGTCACGACCCGGCCAACCTGCCGGGCATCGTCGCCGGCATGGACCTTGAAGGCGTCGATGTGGTGGTGCTGTCGGCGTGCGTGCAGATGCAATCGCTGCCGGCAGTGGCCAAGGTCGAGGCGCAAACCGGCAAGCCGGTGGTCACCGCTGCAATCGCTACCACCTACGCCATGCTCAAGGCGCTGGACCTGGAGCCGATCGTGCCGGGCGCCGGTGCCTTGCTGTCGGGCGCCTACTGAAATCGGGAGACGGACATGAGCGACGCACAAAGCGCCCGTGACAACTACCAGGGTGTGTGGGGCCAGCGCATCGGCTTTGGCCGCAAGCCGGCCCTGCTGATGATCGACTTCATGCAGGGCTACACCACCCCGGGCGCACCGCTGTACGCCCCGGGCGTGGTCGCGGCAGTCGAGCAGGCCGCCGGCCTGCTGGCGCTGGCCCGCGACTGCGGTACCTTGGTGGTGCATACCAACATCCGCTACCAGCCTCCGCATTTTGCTGACGGCGGCGTGTGGGTGCGCAAGGCGCCGGTGATGAAGGACATGGTCGAAGGCAACCCGCTGGCAGCCTTTTGCGAGGCCGTTGCGCCACAGGCAGGGGAGGTGGTGCTGAGCAAACAGTACGCCAGCGCTTTCTTCGCCACCAGCCTGGCCCCGCTGCTGCATGCACAAGGTGTGGATACCGTGGTGCTGGCTGGCTGCTCGACCAGCGGCTGCATCCGCGCCAGTGCGGTGGATGCCATGCAGCACGGGTTTCGAACCATCGTGGTGCGCGAGTGTGTCGGTGACCGCCACAGCGACCCGCACGAAGCCAACCTGTTCGACATCGACAGCAAGTACGGTGATGTCGTCACCCGGCAGGATGCCATGCAGCAACTCAGGCACCTGGCCGGCTGAACGCCGGGCAGCGCCTACCCAATAACAATCAAGGACCGGTGCGGGAAGCCCGTCCATGACCGCCTGCTGTCCGGGTGGTCGCCCCGCAGGAGCACTCGGGGTCTTCAGGCGCTGTCCAGGCCCGCCGCGTAGAATGCGCGGCGTGCCCGGCGCGTCGAAAACTGCTGGCCTTAAAACAACCACAAAGTCGCCCGCCAGGAGACAGGAAATGCCAATTGCGAATGCAACCACGGTCCACAGTGACATCGACCATGGCACGAAAGCGCTGTACAGCAAGATCACCTGGAGGCTCATCCCCTTCTTGTGTTTCTGCTACCTCGCAGCTTATCTGGACCGCATCAATGTCGGCTTCGCCAAGCTGCAGATGCTCGAAGACCTGCAGTTCAGCACAGCGGCCTATGGCCTGGGTGCAGGGCTGTTCTTCGTCGGCTACATCATCTTCGAAGTGCCGAGCAACCTGATCCTGCAGCGCGTTGGCGCCAAGCTGTGGATCGCCCGCATCATGATCACCTGGGGCCTGCTGTCGGCCTGCACCATGTTCGTCACCAGCACCACCCAGTTCTATATCCTGCGTTTCCTGCTGGGGGCGGCCGAGGCCGGCTTCCTGCCAGGCGTGCTGTACTACCTGACCATGTGGTACCCCACCTATCGCCGCGGGCGCATCATTGCCCTGTTCATGATCGGGCTGCCGTTGTCGAGCGTGATTGGCGGGCCGATTTCTGGCTGGATCATGGGGCATTTCGACCAGGTTCAAGGTTTGCATGGGTGGCAGTGGCTGTTCCTGCTGGAGGCGATCCCCAGCGTTTTGCTCGGCATCCTCACGTTCTGGGCATTGCCTAACCATTTCCAGCAGGCCAAGTGGCTGTCGGCTGACGACAAGGCACAACTGGCGGCAGACCTGGCCGCCGACGATGCCGAGGGCAAGGACAGCAAACACAGCTTCCGCGATGGCTTCTTCAACCTTAAGGTGTGGATGCTCGGTGGTATCGACTTTTCGATCCTGCTCAGCGCCTATGCGATGGGCTTCTGGATGCCGACCTTCATCCGCGATGCGGGCGTCAGCGACACCTTCCATATCGGCCTGCTCACGGCCATTCCAAGCCTGGCCGCGCTGGCCGGCATGCTCATGATCGGGGCCAGCTCCGACCGCCACCGCGAGCGCCGCTGGCACATCATCGTGCCGTTTATCATTGGTGCAATCGCCATGGCCAGCAGCACCTTGTTCAGCCAGAACCTGGTGATGACCGTGGTGCTGTTCGCCATTGCCTCGGCGGCGATCATCGGCGCGGTGCCGGTGTTCTTCAGCCTGCCGGCGACTTTCCTCAAAGGCACCGCAGCCGCCACCGGCTTTGCCCTGGCCTGTTCGGTAGCCAACATCGCCGGCCTGGTGAGCAACTCACTGATGGGCGTGGTCACCGACCTCACCGGCACCTCGCACGCTGCGCTGTGGGTGTTTGCCGGCTGCCTGATCCTCAGCTGCTTCCTGGTCATCGCCTTGCCGGCCAAGCTGGTCAACCGCTAGCGGCCCAGCGCTTCACGCAACGGCAGGGCAGGCGGGCCGGGGCCCGCCTGCCGACCTCTCTCGATGCAACCCGCACGCCGGTGGCCATGCAGTGCCGCCGCGCCGGGTTGCTGTTGCCCAAATCCAGGAGTAGCCCTATGCAAGGTTTCACTGCGCCGCGTTTTTCTTCGTCTGCACGCCTGGCCGGCGGTTGTATTGCCGCCGCTTTGTGTGCAGAGGCCACGGCAGAAGAGGCCGGTTTCATCGAAGGTGCCCGCGCCACGCTGCAGGCGCGCAATTACTTCTTCAGCCGCGACTATGCCGATATCAAGGGCGCCAGCACCCAGTCGCGCACCCAGGAATGGGCGCAGGGGTTTATCCTCAATGCCAGCTCCGGTTATACCCAGGGCACCCTTGGCGTGGGTGTGGATGTTACCGGCCTGCTGGGTTTCAAGCTCGACAGCAGCCCGGAACATGCCCGGTCCGGGTTGCTGCCCAGCCTGGACAGCGGCAAGTCGGCGGACGAATACAGCCGCCTGGGTGCGGCGATCAAGTTCAAGGTGTCGCAAACCGAGCTGAAAGTGGGCGAGTTGATGCCCAACCTGCCGGTGCTGCTGTTCAGCGATTTGCGCCTGCTGCCGCCGACATACCAGGGCGCGATGCTGGAGTCGCGCGAGTTCGCCGGGTTGACCCTGAGCGCCGGCCAGTTCCGCTCCACCAGCCTGCGCGACTCGTCCAACAGCCAGAAGATGTACGCGCTGGTCAACGACCCGATCAACCCGGCGCGGCTGGCGCGTTTTACCAGCGACCGGTTCAACTACGTGGGTGCCGACTATGCCTTCAACGACAACCGTACCAGCGTCGGTGTCTGGCAGGCGCAGTTGGAGGATATCTACCAGCAGCGCTTCTATAGCTTCAAGCATGCCGAGCCGCTGGGGAGCTGGACGCTGGGGGTCAATGCCGGCTACTTCGATGCCCGCGAGGACGGGAGCAAGGTGGCTGGCGACTACGATAACCATGCGCTGTTCAGCCTGTTCTCGGCCAAGACCGGCGGGCATACCTTTTATGTGGGCTATCAGCAGATCGGCGGCGATGACGGCTTTATCCAGGTAGGCGCCAACACCAACCCGATGGGTAATACGCTGCCGACCTATGAGTTCTCGGCGCCGGGTGAACGCTCGTGGCAGGTGCGACATGATTACAATTTTGTCGCCTTGGGGCTTCCAGGGCTGACGTCGACCCTGCGTTATGTGAAGGGGCGGGACGTGGAGACAGGGCTGGGCTTTGAAGGGCGTGACCGCGAGCGTGACCTGGACCTGGCCTACGTCGTGCAAAGCGGGCCGTTGGCCGGGCTTGGGATACGGGTGCGCAATGTGATGGCGCGCTCCAACTACCGGACAGATATAGATGAGAACCGCTTGATTCTGAGTTACACGATCAAGGTGTTCTGAGGGGATAGGTGACCCGGCGCCAGCTCGGCTTCCGAAGCAACCTTATGCTGCGAAGAAGCAATAGCTGCCTAAGGCAGTCGTTTGCCTTACCGCGCTCTTCGCAGCGCAAGGTTGCTCGTGCAAGGGGATGGGTAGGCCTGAGCTGTGGAGCATGACAATGGCTCTTGCAGGTCACTGCAAGGTGTCGGGCTTCAGGCTATCCGGCAGCTGCCAAATGGCCTCCTCAAGCCGCGCGATCGGGCCAGTGAGTTGATCCGCTTCCTTGTCCTTGCCTTCACCTCTTAAGCGCTCACGCTCAACGCGCAGGTTAAGCAGATTTTTCTGCAACTTCAGTGCAGAGGTTTTGAACGAGTCCATGATTTGCTCACGCTGTAGGCTTCCGTACCGTTGTAGGAAAAATGGACCGTAGCAGCTCGAATTTGCCGGAGAAACTGATGTTTCATACAGGCAATACTCATTGCTGCGTCATTTCCTACGGAGTGCGGTAAATAATCCTACAAGTCGTGTTTCAGATCGTGTCCTCCCAAGCAAACTCAATCTACCGTATTGGCTGGGTTCGGGCGCTTTCGAGGGGCAGCGCACTCAACGCAGGTACTGCGCAAAGCTGGAGGCGTGTTTTGAAACTTCATGTATCAATTGCCGGCCCGCGAGCGACACGTGCTCAGCGTCAACCACTGCGGCTGCATCCAGCTCGGCGGCATCTGCGCATCACATCTGATCCGCTTTTTTTCCATAAACCTGAATCTGTAACCGTATCAGCCCAAGCTCGACAATATGCCCATTCCCGCATCACAACTGTAGAGGTTCCAATGGGCAAGCTGGCGCTGTTCCTGGGTGGTTTTCTGCTGCTGACCATTCTGATTGGTATTCTTGGCACCATTCCGCCAAGCTGAGTTCAACTGCGTTTTCCCCTGCGCGGCCCGTCCACTCCAAGCGACGGGCCCAATCTATTGGCCAACAGCCGGTCATCTTTTTCATCGCACTGCTGGGTCAGCATCAGGTGCAAGTCATTCTCAGGGCAGGCGTGGATCGAGTGGGTCAGGTTGGCCAATTCGCCTTTCTGCTTGTGCGATAAGTCGTTCTTTACGCTGGGAAATCTGTCCACAAAAAACGTGGGTAGGTCTGTGGATAAAGTGCTGCAAGCCAGACCCGCGGCGGGCTCTGTTAAATTGAGCAGAATTTGAACAGTCGTTTCATGGCTTGTTTCAGTGCAGCGGGCCGGCTCGGCGCAGGGCGGCCAGCAAGTCACGCACTCGCGTCGGCAACTCGCCGGCAGGGTATACAGCATGCATCTGTGGGTCCTGGCCGCTACTGGACGTCAAGCGGTACTGCGGGCACACCCGCACCAGGCGGCCGGCCTTGACCTGTGCTTCGCCGACCCAGGCGGCAAGGCGAGCGATGCCGGCGCCGGCCAGGGTGCTGTGGTACACCGCGCCTCCTGAGCCCAGGCGGAGCCTGGGCCTGGGGCGAAGGCTGGTGATCTGGTCATTGTGGCAAAAGTGCCAGGCCTTGAGGATGCGTGGCGCGGTATGCAGGATCAAGGTGTGTCCATCCAGGTCTTCCGGATGTTGCGGTGTGCCAGCCAGGGCCAGATATGCCGGGCTGGCATACAGGTGGCGCCGGTAGGGCCAAAGCGGGTAGCCGATCAGCTCGCTCGATTGCGGGAAGGCGCCGCGCACCACGAAGTCGAATTTACCTTGCAGCGGGTCAAGGGCTTCGTCGCTGTACTGCACGTCCAGGGTCACCTGAGGGTGGCGGCGGGAAAACTCGGCAAGCACTTGCGGTAGCACATGCTCTCCCAGCAGTTGCGGCGCGGCAAAGCGAATCCAGCCTTGGGCGTTGCCGCTGAGCGCGGCCAATTCGTCGGCTGCATCGCGTTGCACATCCAGCAAGCGTTCGGCATGCGGCAGCAAGCGCTCGCCGGCCTCGGTCAGGGTGACGGCGTTGGCGTTGCGGTTGAGCAGTTTGCTTCCCGCATTGTCTTCCAGGGTTTGTACCGCGCGCGTAACTGCGCTGGGTGAACGCCCCAGGGCGCGGGCGGCAGCAACGAAGCTGCGCTTGTGCGCCACGCTGACGAACGCCTGAATTTCCCGCAGCATGTCCAGTGCCATGGCCTGCTCCTCGTTGCAGTTATCGCAATATGGCATTTCAACACAAGTGTGCCACTTTGATTAGCCTTGCAGGCGTCTTCACTGCCTGGAACCGCATCATGATGGATATTGCTGTGCTTTCTGTGTTCGCCTTCGCCGCTGGGTTGATCGACGCCGCGGTGGGTGGCGGCGGGCTGATCCAGATCCCGGCCTTGTTCAACGTGTTGCCCTCCGCGCAACCGGCCGCCTTGCTCGGCAGCAACAAACTGGCGTCCGTGTGCGGCACGGCCTTCGCGGCCCGCTCGTTCATCCGTAAAGTGACGCTGGATTGGGGGTTGATCGTACCGGCGGCACTCAGTGCCTTTGTCATGTCGTTCGCGGGGGCCGCCACGGTGTCACTGGTACCCCCCAGCGTGATGCGTCCGGCGGTGCTGGTGCTGATCGTGCTGATGGCTGTCTACACCTTCTGCAAGAAGGACTTCGGCACCTTGCACACACCTGCCCAGGTCGGCCGCAAGGAGCAGTGCCTGGCAGTGCTGATCGGCGGTGCTATCGGCTTCTACGATGGCCTGTTCGGCCCGGGCACCGGTAGCTTCCTGATCTTCCTGTTCATCCGCTTCTTTGCCCTGGACTTCCTGCACGCCTCGGCTTCGGCCAAGGTGGTGAACATTGCCACCAACCTGGCGGCGCTGGTGTTCTTCGTGCCGACGGGCAACGTGCTGTACGCCATAGCCTTGCCCATGGCAGTGTGCAACATTCTCGGCGCGCTGACCGGTACCTGGCTGGCGGTACGCAAGGGTGCCGGGTTTGTCCGCGGGCTGTTCCTGGTGCTGTTGTGTGTGCTGATCGCCAAGCTGTCGTGGGACCTGCTGGCCGGCTAGTTCAGATCACCAGGCGCTGTGCTTCGGCCTGTTCGACGCGGTTGCGGCCCCGGGCCTTGGCCCGGTACAGCGCCTGGTCGGCACTGGCCAGCAGTTCGTCGAGGCTGGGGGCCGGCATGTCTGCGTCGCAGCCTGCCACACCGATACTCACGGTAATCTGCAGGCGCTGGTCGGCCTGTGTCACGTGCAGGTCCTGTATGGCGCGGCGCAGGCGTTCGGCGGTGAAGTTGGCCCGCTCTGGCGCAAGTCCGGGCAGGATGACAACGAATTCTTCGCCACCCAGGCGTGCGATCAGCTCATCGTTGTGCAGCTGGTCCTGGAGGGTGCTGGCGAATTGGCGCAGCACCTGGTCACCGACGGCATGGCCGTGGGCATCGTTGATCGACTTGAAGTGGTCGATGTCCAGCATCATCAGGGTCAGCGGCAGCGCCTGGGCGTGCTGTTGACGGCTCTCCAGCAGCGCGTTGGCGCGGCGTGTGAAGGCGCTGCGGGTGAGCACACCGGTGAGGTGGTCGACGGTGGCCTGGTGCGCCAGGCGGGCCATGAGGCTACGGTTGGCCTGGCTGACGCAGGCCACCACCAGCGGCCCGAGCACCAGCATGGCGATGCCCAGGCGCGCCGACATCAGCGTGGTAACCCCAGGCTCGCTCTGCGGCACGCTGAAGTGCATGAGGTTTTGCGCCACAGCCACGATCAGCGTACTGCCGGCCGTGAGCGTCAGCAATGAAACCAGAAACGGTGAATAGGTCCAGGCACACCACAGTAACGCGGCAATCGGGAAGGCAATGGCCCCAGGGCCACCGAATGCGATGCTGAATGCCAGCGAGGCCAGCAGTACCAGCAACGGCGCCAGGCGGATGGGCTGCGCGCCGCCGCGCACCAAGGCCCGCACCGAGGGCGCTGTAAGCAGCACCGGCAGCACCAGCACGCCGGTCGAGAACTGTTCGCTGAACCAGGCTAGCCAGGTGGCGCGCAACGACTGTTCGAACCAGGGTGCGGCCATTACCGCTGCCATGCTCGCGGCCACCATGGCAGCGGCGGCGCAGGCGGCGAACACGCTGAGTACGCCGTGCGGGCTGCGCATGCGCCGGTGCATGCGTGGCAAGCGCGACAGCAGCTGCCAGAGGGTGACCACCACGCCAAGATTGCACAGGTTTAACCACAGAGCCGGTACCCAGGCGCTGCCACACAGCAGGTCGGCCCCGACCATGGCCAGCCACACCAGGCTAAAGCCCGTAAACGTGGCTTGACGGGGGTAGCGCAGCAGTACGCCGGCCAGTACGGCATTGACTGGCCAGAACAGCGACAGCGATTCGATCGGGCGTGCCAGGATACCGCCCAAGGTAAGGGCGAAGGTTACGCCAACTACAACGACATAAGGCAACACGCGCGATTGGGCTGGAAAAACCATGAACTCGACCGGCAAGCGGAAACGAAATCCAGGACAACGCGATAGAGCACCTGGGGCAATTACCTGCAGTGTGTTGGCTCAGGGTGGTTGATGTCAATCTGCCGCGATTGGTTGCGATAATGTCAAATTGCCTCTATTTCTGGCCACTTTCCTCACAGCCCGAAGAACCACGGCACCATCACGACGGTAACCAGCATCACCAGCACGGTGAACGGCACGCCAATCTTGACGAAGTCAGCGAAGCGGTATTGCCCGGGCCCAAGCACCAGCGTGTTGACCGGTGATGACACCGGCGTCATGAATGCCGCTGACGCGGCCAGTGCGACGGTCATGGCGAACGGGTAGGGCGACATGCCCAGCTGCGCCGCAGTGCTGACAGCCACCGGCGCCATCAGAACCGCGGTGGCGGTGTTGGAAATGAACAGCCCGATCACTGCGGTGACGGCGAACAGGCAGGCAAGAATGGCGCTGGGGCCGGCACCACCCAGCACGTTCACCAGCCCACCCACCGCCAGGTCGATGCCGCCGGTTTTCTGCAGCGCCTGGGCGAAGGGCAGCATGCCCACGATCAGCACCAGGCTTTGCCAGTGGATGGCGCGGTAGGCACTGTTCATGTCGATGCAACGGCCTGCGCCCATCAGCAAGCAGCCGATCAACGCTGCAATGACATTGGGTACGGCGCCGCTGACCATTAGCCCGACCATTACCGCCAGGCTAAGCAACGCTTGCGGCGCGCGAGTGCGGGCTGGTGCGACCAGGTCGATCTCGGCGGGCAAGCTCAGGACCAGGAAATCTTTGGGCTTGCTTTGCAATTGGCGTACTGCCTTCCACGGGCCGACTACCAGCAGCGTGTCGCCAAGGCGCAGCTTTTCTTCCACCAGTTGCTCTTCGATAGCGGCCTGATCGCGGCGCAGGCCGACCACGTTGAGGCCATAGCGGGTGCGAAACGCCAGTTCGAGAATACTCTTGCCGATCAACTGCGAGCCGGGCGGCAGCGAGACCTCAGCCATTCCCAAATCCTGGGACTGGTCGATGAAGTACGCGGCCTTGAAGTGCAGCGGCTCCAGGTGCATGGTTTGGCATAGGCTGCGCAGGTCGTCATGCTTGGCGAACAGATCGAGCAGCAGCACGTCGCCCTGATGCAACACGGTGCCCGAGTCGGCCGCGATCACGCGCGTTGTGAACTTGTGCTGGCGCTCGATACCGATCACGTTGGCGCCGTGTCTGGTGCGCAGTTGCAGTTCGCCAAGGTTGTGGCCGATCAGCGGCGACTGAGGGCGGATGCGCAGGCGTCGTTCACGGCCGTTGAGCTTGTAGTCCAGTACCAGGTCCAGCAAGGTGCGGCGGCTTTCCACCCGGCCGTCCTTACGCACTTCACCGTTGAGCCAGTGCCGGGTCAGCAGCATGTAGCCAATGCCCAGTACCAGCACCACCAGGCCGAACGGGGTAAAGCTGAAGAAGCTGAACCCCGCTTCGCCATGGCGGACCAGCTCGCTGTGCACCACCACGTTGGGCGGTGTAGCGACCAGGCTGAGCATGCCACTGATGAGGCCGGCAAAAGCCAGTGGCATCATCAGGCGGCTGGGTGACAGCTGCAGGCGCGCAGCGATGCTCAGCACCACCGGGATGAAAATGGCCACCACGCCGGTGGAGCTCATTATCGATCCCAGCCCGGCCACCGCCACCATCAGCAGTACCAGCAGGCGTGCTTCGCTATTGCCGGCCCGCTCGCTCATCCATTCGCCGATGCGATAGGCAATGCCGGTGCGCACCAGGCCTTCGCCAATCACGAACAGCGCGGCGATCAGCACCACGTTGGGGTCGCTGAACCCGGCCAGGGCCTGTTCCACGGTAAGGATGCCGAGTAGTGGCAGGGCGAGAATCACCAGCAGCGCGACCACGTCCATGCGTGGGCGGTTGATGACGAACAGGATGATCACGATGGCCAGCAGGCCGAGGACCCAGAGCAACTCATGGTTCATGGGGAGGGGGTGTTCCTTCACACGGGGGCACGATAGACAGTAGCAGTCAGTGTGCCAGCTTGTAGTGAAGGGGGTGTTGATGTGCTGCAACAAAAAGGGCCGCTATGCGGCCCTCCGGTCACGGGGTCAGTGACGGTGGCGGTGGTGCTTCTTGCTGCCGCGGTTGTTGTCGCCCAGATGGTTGCCGAGGGCACCACCGGCCGCGCCGCCCAGGCCGGCACCCACGGTCGAACCGGTCTTGCCGCCTACTGCGCCGCCCAGCAGCGAGCCGCCGGCCGAGCCCAGGCCACCGCCGATGGCGGCTTCGGTACGGTTGCCTTTGCGCGCACCGACAGCGCTGCCGGCTGCGCCGCCAACGCCGGCACCGATGGCTGCGCCGGTCTTGCCGCCGAGCTGTTGACCAACAACGTTGCCCAGGACACCCCCCAGGCCACCGCCAATGGCGGCAGTACCGTCACCGGCGAAAGCGCCCTGGCATAGCAGCAGGCCGAGGGCAAGGGAAGGCAGAGTCAGACGCATGATACGAACCTCAAAGGAATCATCAGGATAAGTCGCCGCGCAACGGGCGGCAGGTCAGGGCTGAAAGGACGCTTCAGCGGTAGTAGCGGTCACCGCGGTATTGCCGATCGTCATCGTCGTCGCGGTCATGGCGGTGGTGGTGGCGATGGTCACGGTCGCGGTCACGCCAGCCGTCGTCATCATGGTAGCGATGGCTATGGCAACCTGCGGTCAGCAGGACAACAGCAACCAGAGAAAGGCTTGCAAGACGCGTGAGCACGATATAGGTCCTTGATCCGCATAGGTTTACGGGGCACCTTTTAAGACTGGGACCGATCGATTTGGTTTCCCGGGCGGGCAAAAAAATTATGCTTCAAGTGATCAGCGCCAAGGCGTCCGTCTGAAAGAACGGGCTGTGGCGCTGACCGGCATTGATCGTTCCAAGCGTATCAACACGTTCTGGCCATGCTTGGCCGGCGGCGAAGTGCTGTGCAATGGGTCGCCTTGGCCGGGGCGTGTCGAATCAGGATGCTGGTTGAATCGCCAGCACCACGCCATTGGTGATCTGCACCAGCACATAATGCTTGCCCATGCGCACCCAATGGCTTTCCTTTTCCGGTTCGGGCAGGCCTTTGGCTTTCCAGTCCTGGATGGCCTGGTCATCGCGTTTGTACTGGTCCGGGGCCTTGTCGCCGACGTTCAGTTCACGGTTGTGGGTTTCGGGGGCTGTGATGCTTTCTTCGCTCGAGGGGGCGGCGCTGACGCTCAGGGGCAGGCAAGGCAGGGCGGCGAGTAGCAGATAGTGCAGTTTCATGATGGGTTCCTCGTGATGGCATGTTTTATCTGCGACAGCGGCAAGTGCGCGGCAATTCACTCGGGATGCCTGCCAGTGCTAGAGTCGCCTTCTTTTTTGCGACCCCGAGGATGGAACATGCGTGCGATTCTGCCGTTGGCTGCGGTGCTGATGCTGGCCGGTTGTGCTTCTGCGACCATGGAAACGGCGCGTGGCGGCAAGCCGACTGCGCAGCTCGACTCGCACAAGGCGCCAGAGCTGGTTGCCCAGTGCATCCAGTTCAGCTGGCAGGAAGAGAAGGTTTTCGGTGATGACGCCAGCGGCTACCTGGAGCCGCGCAAGCAGGGCGGATTCACCGTGTTTACCCGTGAGGCCGAAGCGTTCGTGGACGTTTACCCGCAGTCGGGCGGGACGCGTGTGGATTACTACGCGAAGCAGAACGACGGCGTGGCTCTGCAGCGCCGAGCGGCTGCTGCAACCTGCCTGTAACGGCTGGCGCTATCGCCGCTCCTGTAAGGGCCCGTGCATTCAGGGTACTGAGCAAGGCAGTTGTTGCCACAGCAGAGGCGCGCGGGCTTTACAGTTTTTTTCAAGGCAGTTGTGTCGCAGCGCGCGCGGTGGCGGCTAGCATAAGGTGCTTCCACGCAAGGACGACACCATGGACCGTTCACTGCAACTCAACCGTATAAGCTGGGATGAGCGTGCCCCATTGCACGCCGCTTCGAAGGACTACGAGGTCGAACGCCTGGTCCAGCAACACGGGCACTTGTCCGAAACCGTACGCTTCGACCTGCCATTGCTCGGTGACATCGACGGGCTTGATACGGTCCACTTGCAGTGCCACATCGGCACCGACACCCTGTCGCTGGCGCGCCTTGGCGCCAAGGTTTGCGGCCTGGATTATTCCAAGGCTTCGCTGGCCGAAGCACGGGCATTGGCCGAGCGATGTGCGCTGCCCATCCAGTATGTCGAGTCTGACGTCTATGCCGCCGACAAGGTACTGCCGGCGGGTACGTTCGACCTGGTCTACACCGGTATTGGCGCGCTCTGCTGGCTGCCCCGCATCGAGCCATGGGCACGCACCGTCGCGGCACTGCTGAAACCGGGCGGGCGACTGTTCCTGCGCGACGGGCATCCGATGCTGATGGCTGTCAACGAAGATCATCAGGACCGCCTGCAGCTCGAATATCCGTATTTCGAGCACGAAGCGCCGACGGTGTGGCACACCGACCAGACCTACGTCGAAACCGATCAACGCCTGACCCACACCGAAACCCACGAGTGGAACCACGGCCTGGGTGAAGTGATCACCGCCTTGCTGGCTCACGGCCTGCAGCTGACAGCGCTGGTCGAGCACCAGAGCATCCCCTGGGAGGCGCTGCCAGGGCAGATGGTCAAGGGCGAAGACGGCGAATATCGCCTGCGCGAGCAGCCTGCACGCCTGCCCCTGAGTTACACCTTGGTCGCCGTCAAAGCCTGATCAGGACAGGAAGCCACCGTCGACATTGAGCGTGGTGCCGGTGGTGTAGCTGGAGGCATCGCTGGCCAGGTACAGCACCGCACCCGCCATTTCCTTGGGGTCGGCCACGCGTTTGAGGGGGATCTGCTGCAAGGCGGCGTTGAGGATCTCTTCGTTCTTCACCAATGCCGAAGCGAACTTGGTATCGGTCAGCCCCGGCAGTAGCGCGTTGCAGCGAATACCGAAGGGTGCACACTCTTTGGCGAACACCTTGGTCATGTTGATGACCGCCGCCTTGGTCACCGAGTAGATGCCTTGGAACAGCCCGGGTGAAACACCGTTGATCGACGCCACGTTGATGATGCTGCCGCCGCCGTTCTCGCGCATCAGCTTGCCAGCCTCCACCGACATGAAGAAGTAACCACGGATGTTCACGTCCACGGTCTTCTGGAACGCCCCTGGGTCGGTGTCCAGCACATTGCAGAATTGCGGGTTGGTGGCTGCATTGTTGACCAGCACGTCCAGTCGCCCGAACTGTTCGCGAATGCCGGCGAACACCTGCTGAATCTGTTCCAGCTCACCAATGTGGCAGGCCACAGCCGTGGCCTTGCCGCCGGCGGCAATGATGGCGTCGGCCACCTGCTGGCACCCGTCAAGCTTGCGGCTGGAAACGATCACATGGGCCCCTTGCTGCGCGAGCAAGTGGGCGATGGCCTCGCCGATGCCACGGCTGGCGCCGGAAACAAAGGCAATCTTGCCGTCGAGGTCGAACAGGTGGGTCTTGGACATGCTGTTTTCCTTGTTATCCGTCGTCGTGGGCTGTGCTCAGAGGCTGGACTTGGAAATGACCTGCAAGGTCATTTGTTCCAGCAAGCGGTTCATGTGAATGAACTGGGCGAAACGCTTGTCCTGGGTCTGGCCATGGTAGTAGCGGTAGTAGATCTGCTGAACGATGCCTGCCAGGCGGAACAGGCCATAGCAATAGTAGTAATCGAAGTTGTCCAGGCGGATGCCGGCGCGCTCGGCGTAGTAATCGACGAACTGGCGACGGCTGAGCATGCCCGGCGCGTTGCTCGGCTGGCGGCGCATCAACTGCACTGGCGTCGGGTCGCCGGCTTCGATCCAGTAGGCTAGGCAGTTGCCCAGGTCCATGAGTGGGTCGCCCAGGGTGGCCATTTCCCAGTCCAGCACACCGATGATGCGCATGGGGTTGTCCGCGTCCAGGATGACGTTGTCGAACCGGTAGTCGTTGTGCACGATGCCTGGGCGCGGGTGGTCGGCCGGCATTTTTTCGTGCAGCCAGGCGGTTACCGTTTCCCAGCGTGGCGCATCCGGTGTCAGGGCTTTTTCATAACGGCTGGTCCAGCCCTCGATCTGGCGCTGCACGTAGCCCTCCGGCTTGCCCAGGTCGGCCAGGCCGCAGGCGGTGTAGTCCACCTGGTGCAGCTCGACCAGGCGGTCGATGAAGCTTTTGCACAGGGCTTCGGTCCGGCTGGCGTCCAGGTTCAGTTCGGCTGGGATGTCCGAGCGCAGGATGATGCCCTTGACCCGTTCCATCACATAGAACTCGCCGCCGATCAGGCCGGTGTCGGTGCAGTGTGCGTAGGCCTTGGGGCAGTAGGGGAAGCCGCTGTTCAGTTGGTTGAGGATGCGGTACTCGCGACCCATGTCGTGGGCCGATTTGGCCTTTTGACCGAAGGGTGGTCGACGCAGCACGAAGTCGCGGCCCGGGTAGCTGACCAGGTAGGTGAGGTTGGAGGCGCCGCCAGGAAACTGGCTGATGCTCGGCAGGCCGTGCAGGCCGGGGATATTGGCTTTGAAGTAAGGGTCGATGACGGCCGCGTCGAGTTCTTCGCCGGGGCGTACCTGGGTGGACTGGTCGGTGAGCGTCATGCGTCTTCCTTATTCTCGATAGCAAGTACTATTGGGTAATCTAATGGTCCGCCAGGGTTGGAACAATCGTCCCATGTGCCAAATAGGTGAGGGTGTTGCTGGTGGATCACTGCACCGAATGCAGGGCAAAAAAAACCGAAGCCGTCAGGCTTCGGTTTTTCGATCATCCGGTATTCCCAGCCCTCAGGACGGGAACAGCTCGCTGAGTTTCATCGACAGCATCATGTCGCCTTCAACCCGCAGCTTGCCACCCATGAAGGCCTGCATGCCGTCGGTTTCGCCGCTTACGATACCCTTCAGGGTTTCGGCGTCCATCACCAGGGTGCAGTTGGCATCCGGGTTTTCGCCTTCCTGCAGGTCGCAGGTGCCGTCCTTGACGATCAGCGCGTAGTGCTTGTCTTCGTCGGTGATGTTGAAGCCGAACACCAGGTCCAGGCCGGCGGCAGCGGATGGGTTGAATTTCTCTTGCATCTTTTTGACGGCATCAGCTACGGAGGTCATGGCGCATTCCTTATAGAGTGATTTACACGTCCCCGCAGGGACACAACAAGCCGGGCTTATCGGTAGGTGACAAGCTCCGGCGCCCTCAACAGCTGCACATGGGCCTGGCTGTTGAAGGAGGCCAGTGCCACGTCGCGGCCGCGAAACTTCAGCTGGCTGAGCGACGTGTTGATGATCTGCCAGTTCAGCGCGAACGCCTGGCTGGGGGTAATACCGGTAACCAGGTGGAGCAGGGCGGCAATGGTGCCACCCGAGGTGAAGATAGCAACATGATCGCCGCTGCCGGCGCTGTCCAGCACGCGTTGCAAGCCCCCTTGTACGCGTGACGTAAACGAATGCCAGGTTTCCAGGCCATTATCGGCATGCTCGCCATCGTGCCAGCGCTGCACCATCAACGCGAACAGGCGCTGAAACTCGCTGCGATGCTGCGCAGCATTGCGCAGCACATGCAGGGCATCGGGCTCTTCCGGCAGCAGGTCGGGCAACAGGGCGCGGATCACCCCGTCGGCATCGAACTCATTGAATGCGGCGTCGGTCTCAACCGCCGGCACCGGGCAGCCGTTGGCGTGCAGCGCCTGCAGCGCCAGCCGTGCGGTATCCTGCTGGCGGCGCAGGTCGCCAGCCACGCAGCGGTCCAGCCGCACGCCCAACTGGGCCAGGTGTTCACCCAGGGCCTGGCTCTGGCGCACGCCCACGGGCGAGAGTACGTCGTAGTCATCGGCACCGAAGGAGGCTTGGCCATGTCGAATCAGGTAGAGATTGCCCACGAAAGGTTCCGGCCTGTTGGAGGTTGCTGCGAGGTTAGGATGCGGCTCACGGGCTGTCAACGAAAAAACATACAAGCGTTTGAAAAGGTTGTTTGAAAGATGTTGCCAGCGTTTACACCGGCTGGCAGCACCACAGACGCAACGGTATGCTTGCAACAGTGACGCGCCGTAGTGGCGCAGGCATTTAAGGAGTCAACGTGGAGTTTCTTGCCGAATACGCAAGCTTTCTCGCCAAAACCGCCACCCTGGTCATCGCCATCCTGGTGGTGCTGTCGGCCATCGCTGGTCTGCGTGGCAAAGGTCGGCGCAAATCGGGCGGGCAATTACAGGTCACCCGACTGAACGATTTTTACAAGGACCTGCGTGAGCGCCTGGAGTCCGGCCTGCTCGACAAGGCCCAGCTCAAGGCCCTGCGCAAGCAGCAGGCCAAGGCGGAAAAACAGCAGAAGAAGGGCAAGGCCGAGGACAAGAGCCGGGTATTCGTACTGGACTTTGATGGCGACATCAAAGCCTCGGCCACCGAAAGCCTGCGCAACGAAATCACCGCACTGCTGACGCTCGCTACCGCGCGTGACGAAGTGGTACTGCGCCTGGAAAGCGGCGGTGGCCTGGTGCACAGTTACGGCTTGGCTGCGTCGCAACTGGCGCGTATCCGCCAGGCGGGCATCCCGTTGACCGTGTGCATCGACAAGGTGGCTGCCAGCGGTGGGTACATGATGGCCTGCATCGGCGAGAAGATCGTCAGTGCCCCATTCGCCGTACTGGGGTCTATTGGCGTGGTGGCGCAGTTGCCCAACGTCAACCGCCTGCTGAAAAAGCACGACATCGACTTCGAAGTGCTGACTGCTGGCGAGTACAAGCGCACCCTGACCGTCTTTGGCGAAAACACCGAGAAGGGCCGGGAGAAGTTCCAGGAAGACTTGGACATCACTCACCAGTTGTTCAAGGATTTCGTCTCCCGCTATCGTCCGCAGTTGCACATCGATGAAGTGGCCACTGGCGAAGTCTGGCTGGGCGTGGCCGCCTTGAATCGCAAGCTGGTTGACGAGTTGCAGACCAGTGACGAGTACCTGAGCGAGCGCGCGCGCAACGCCAACCTGTTCCACCTGCACTATGCCGAACGCAAGAGCCTGCAGGAGCGTATTGGCATGGCCGCCAGCGGTACTGTGGAGAACGCGGTGGTAGGCTTGTGGAGTAAACTCAGCCGCCTGCGCTAACACCTTGAACCCGTTGAAATTTTTTTTCGTTCAGGGGGTTGCAAGGTTAAAAGAATGAAGACATAATGGCGCCCATCGAAACGCAGCAAACTTTGAAAAAGGTTCAGCGTTTCAAGGAGATAGCAAAGCGCAAGCAGCTAGATCCGACCTTTGAGGCCGAGTAGCAAAGTGGTTATGCTCCGGATTGCAAATCCGTCTACGCCGGTTCGATTCCGACCTCGGCCTCCACCATTCGAAAGCCCCGCAGATTAACGTCTGCGGGGTTTTTCTTTGTGCGAGAAAAAGACGAAGTGTTCCGCAACTTTTGGCATGTGTTCCGCAACCTGCCCTATTTTGTGGGGCTGACGACCTCGCCAACGCGGCGGTAAACGCGCTTTGTAATCTCTTCCTTGGAGTGCCCCAGCAGCCTGCTGGCGTGCCCGATGTCCTCGATTTCCGACGCTGCCTTCGGCCTAATGTCACGGAACTGGAATTGCCTGACCTTCGCAGCCAGGTCGGTATTTCCATCTGCGGTGAGCTTGCGTGCAGCCTTGTCTCGTGCTTCGCTGAATCGGTTTCTCAGCATCTCCCAGCTCATGCGTAGGCCTGAGTCGTTGGTGATCAGTCGCGAATTGCGCACCCGCCGTATCAATGGTGGCCTGAATGGGTTGAAAGATCGCCAGGCGCTCTATAAGCGTGCGCTTGAGGTGCTGCAGTAATGCCGCTGAATTGGCGTATCGCGCTTCTGGCAGCTGCGGTCGGACTCTATGCCGGCGGGCGTGGGGCCTGGGTCTGGCAGGCCAGCGAGTACGGAAAGCAGCTGGCTGAGCAGGCCGCAGGTTATGTCCAGCAGTTGGCGGACAGAGATCGGGTTCATGGTCGTGAACGTGAGGAGGCTGCAGCTGCAGCCTTTGAGCAGTTGGCAGAACAGAAAACTCAGCGAAAAGACCTGGAGGAACGCCTGCAGGAGCAGGGCAAAAAACACTGGAAGGAGATGAACGATGCACAACAGATTCAAGATCGCCTGCGTGACAGGCTGGCTACTGCTGACTTGCGGTTGTCAGTCCTTGTCGACGCCGGAGTCTTTGCCGCCCCGGGTTGTGACGGTGGGGTGCGAGAAGCCTCCGGCACCGGAGGCGTGGTTCATGGAGCCGTTCGCGCCGGACTTGACCCAGCGCATGCTCAACGAATTGTCGGCATCACCGACGACGGTGACCGAGGACTGATCGCACTGCAGGCCTGCCAGGCCTACGTCCGCGAAGTCACCAAATGAAAAGAGGCGAGCCGGGTAGATGCGTCAACATCCAGCCCGGCCCGCCGAACCCGCAGACCCTTCCTGCAAGTCCAGCCGCAGCCTCTGCCTTGTGCACAAAGCGCGGCGAGCCTAACACCTGTTCATCCATACAGTAAAGACTTGCATACCTATGACCTCTCCAATTATTCCTTGGATGGGTGGCAAACGCCGTCTGGCCGACCGCTTGATCCCCCTCTTTCCCCCTCATGAGTGCTACGTTGAAGTCTTCGCCGGCGGTGCCGCGTTGTTCTTCATGCGTCCCCAGCCCGCCCCCGTGGAGGTGCTGAACGATCTCAACGGTGACCTGGTCACCCTCTACCGCGTTGTACAGAACCACCTGGAGGAGTTCGTGCGCCAGTTCAAATGGGCGCTCAGCTCTCGGCAGATCTTTGAGTGGCAGAAGATGACGCGCCCTGAAACCTTGACCGACATCCAGCGTGCGGCGCGGTTCTTCTACCTGCAGCAGCATGCGTTCGGCGGCAAGGTCACCGGGCAGACGTTCGGTACCGCCACCACGGGGCCGGCCATCAATCTGCTGCGCATTGAAGAGAACCTGTCCGCCGCCTGGCAGCGTCTAGCCGGTACCTACGTCGAAAACCTGTCCTGGCTCGACTGTGCCGAGCGATACGATCGAGCGCATACTTTCTTCTACATGGACCCACCTTACTGGCAAACTGCAGGCTATGGCGTGGACTTCCCGTTCGAAGAGTACAAGCGCATGGCCGACTTCATGCGGTGCTGCAAGGGCAGGGTGATGGTCAGTATTAACGATCACCCGGACATCCGGCGCGCCTTCGACGGCTTCCACTTCGAGCGCCTGGATATCCGTTACAGCAATACAAACCAGCGGCAAGGCAAGGCCGAAGTGACGGGGGAGCTGGTGATCATGAACTGGGAGCCTTCATTTTTGGAAGGGTTGTTTTAACAGCTCTTCTTGCGTTTGGACCATATAGAACCGTTCGCCATTCGAGCACCCGTTCACCGTTGCTCAACCTCCGTAGTATTGTGTAAGCGCTGTGGTCAACACTGAGGCCGCTACTTGGGAGGGGATCTCCCATGCAGGTGTGCCTGCTTTGGCGATCATGCTGCCTAACCAAGTGCGTACTTTTTTACCAAAGCCCTCGCGATTATGTTCGGAGTCGTCTGTTTTGATGGCTTGTTCAAGCTCATTTAAGTCGCTATCTGTAACATTGTGCTTTCGAAGTTCAGTCAGGAGTGAAGTTATGTCATTCTTTATTATTGAGTTGCTGCCGATGGTGGAGCTGTTTTGCTTGCCAATGGCAAGGCTTATTTGAGCGCCGTCACCAAATACTGCACCCTTGAACATGGCGTTAAGCCCTTCGATTTTTGGTATTGGGGAGGTGATGTCTTGAGCGGAGTTTTCGGGTATGTTATCTGAGAGGGTTAAAAGAAAGTCTAAGAGTCTAGATCTTGCTTCGTTTACGATCTGATCGAACACGCCCGCGTTAAAAATACCCCAGGCGTTGACAATGGTGTACGATGAGTCGAAGTCAGCGGTTAGAAAGCCATACAGCCGCTGGTCAATGTTTGCCTGAAGTTCAGTTTTGTTTTTAACAAAGCCCTCGATTACGGCTATGCTTTGATCAAACCTCCTAGTGAGGAATTTTTCGCGAAATTGCTCTGGAACTCCGTAAGTCGGGAGTTTCATATTGCTGTAGCGTCGCGCAGAATTTTCGATATTTCCGTATGGGACTATTTGCGTGGTTCTGTAGCTGGGGACTTCCTCGATGTTGTCGTATCCCTGGATCTCGTTCTTCACCCACTTAGCAAACTCTGGATCTTTTAACTTGTGAGCGATGATCTGGGCTTTGATAAAAGCTCCGGCGAGTGGGACGTTTGTGTCGGAAAGTAAATTTATAGTTTCGTCTATGAGTTGCATTTTTTGCGTCCTCCAATTTTTATGGGGTGTCTGGATTCGCGACTCAATCCCAACCTATGTTCGTGCACATATAGCCGGCAAAATTTAAAAGCCGCCCAAGCCATGATGCTGTTGGGTTTGGGCGACTTATTGCTTACCCTGTTGCCGCACAGTCTGGGCATGACCGCATTACAGTATCATTTAGGGTCACGCAAATCGTTACGGCTTTTCCCAGATTTCGAATGCGACTGCCTTGTACGCATCAGCTCGCTTGGTGATATGGTCTTTAGAGAAGTCAGGTATGCCTGAAAGGGTGATTTTTGGTTTTGCTGCCAAGTACTTAGTCAGTACAGGGTTGTGCTTGTAGTAATCTTCACAGAGTGACTGCGTGAGGATATTTTCTGCATGATATGCGTGCAATTTGTTCTTGTAAGAATTGTCTTGTAGGGATCGATTGCGGGAGCGCGGAAGTAATGCGAGGGCACCAATTCGATTGCGATATTCTGAGTAGTCCTTCGCATCAGTGAAGCCATGGTCTCCAGGAAGTGAGGTCACGTCATAAGCATCTTTTAATAGGTGCTCAATATCGAAGGTCTTCATACCGCGATCGCGCTGCCAGTATGTTTGGAAGCCAACTTTGTTGGTGAGTGTGAGCTCGTCTTCTAAATGGCTTGCAATGCGTGCAAGGATGTAAAGCATATCGGAGCGATCGCTTTTGGTGTATGTAAATTGATCAAGTCTGTCAATGCTGTTTTGGTATTTTTGCCACTCACCTTGAATGTAAGTTAATAATTCAGGAAGTTTTTTGTCTCTAACTTCCTTTGTTAGGGTAAAGGCGATGTCTTTCAGGTTGTCGTAGTTGTTTGTTTTTCCTTCAATTGTTCTTGAGGTTAAGATCAGGTCTATGTATTTTGAGATCAAGCTGATTTTTGTTTGCCAGACGTCCGTTGTGTCATCTGGATTGATAGCCGCCAACATTATCATGGGTTGTGAGCTGAAGCGGCGGCTTGCGTTATAGAATAAGCACTCAAATTCCGGTGTGAAACTATCTTCGCATTTTCGGATGAAGACGTGTATCTCAATAAATTTTGTGATGAACTCTTTGGCGAATTTTGTATAGTCGTCTGCGTTGAGTAAGCCTATTCGGTTGGTGTTATCTTCAAACCAGCGATGGTACTCATCGCCAATTATGTCGAAGTCTCCGGCTACATCTCCCTTGTTTTTGCCGCGAATAGTGTTGGCCCACTTTGCGCGGAAGAAGTTTTTGAAAAATGAAGAGTCTTCTTCTGCATCAATGTCTTTCAGTTTTCGAATCGACTCAACCCAAGCTTTGTGGCATGCATGACTGTCGTTAGTGTCTCTGATTTTGGAAAGGATTAGCCCCTTCAGTAAGTCAATAGGGCCAAGCCGAAGTCCGCGATCATTCATCGTGACGAAGACTCGATGCGCCTCTGATTCACTTTCGACAGAGATATCAATTAATTGAACGCGCTCTCTTACATAGTCGATAAAGTACGCAATATTTTCTTGGACTTTATCATCTAGCACGGCGTCCGTTGATCTGAGCGCTTCGATGATTTTTTTGTCGCCGTCATCAAGCTTTTGGATGTCCTCTGCTTTAACCAGTGCTTCGCTTGTTGTTATCGTTTCATCAAGATATAGGTCAAATATTTGTCTTCTGCTTTCAGAGAACTCTATAGAGTAGTCTTTTGTGCCGTAATTGACGTTGCCCAGTAAAACCCCTATGTCGGCCACCGATTTAACATCGTTGTCTATGCGATATCGCTCTAGATAAGCTAAAAGTAGAAATGTAGATGTTAGTCGTTGCTGGCCGTCAATTAGGGGCTTTTTGCCATTTGCTTCTTTTGAAGTAATTATCGAACCGAGGAAATATGGTAAATAGTTCCCTACTTCTTGGCGGCCGTGAGTAGGGTCGAAATCTAACAGGAATGTGCTCTGAATATCGTTTAGAAGTTCAGTGAAGTGACGGCTTTCCCATTTGTATTCTCGTTGAAAATATGGCAGGGAATAATGGCTTTGGAAGCAGGTTTTAACCGTCTGGGTAGATGGATTCACATATGCCATGTGGTGGCGATCCTTGTGCTGGTGGCTAGAAGCCATCAGGCTAGCACGTGAAGTCTTCTGGCAGCCATCCCTCCTGAGACAACAAATGAGCCGCGGATTTCTCGAGTTTAAGCATACTGGTGAAGCTTCGGGGGAGCTGAAGCATCACCCTTTGAAATTGAGGAAAATGACAGGCCGCCGAGGCTGGCGAAGTCCATCACGTAGGGGGACCAGTTCTCCGGCAGAGAGACTGTATTGCGAGCGCATATCTAGCTATTCCAGTAGGTGGTAGTCGGAGCGACTGCGAGGGTTTTTCGTCGATCCGCGACAGTTCTCGCCTCTGAGTGGAGGATGGCCAGGGAAGAACAATAGCCCCTCTACCTCAAATGCAAATGCCACTGCCTGCATGCTGATTGAATTGAGGTTTCCCCCTGACTCAAGCCGTTGGATTGCCTGAGGAGAAACGCCGGACACTGAGCTCAGATCCTCAATGCTCCAATCCAACAGCGCGCGAGCTGGGCCGCAATGGATGGCAGCAAAACTCAATGGCTGATGATCCACGATCCACTCGACTACTTCGATCTGGTACTCGTCGAGATTGAGGCGAAGGGGTTGCCGGGTAGAAGTGTGAGAAGTCATGACAGTCACCTTTTGCTGTATGAATGAACAGTATAAGGCGCGCTAATGGGTTGGGAAAGGGAGGCTTGTTTTAGGGCAAATTTAGGGCAGAACCCGGGCCGGATGAGGCCGCAATGAGCCTTCATGACCAAGGTTGGTGGCCGTATTTTCGGGCCTAAAGCGGCCTCCTGCGCAGAGCGGGCGGGTTCAAATCCCTATTTCTCGGCGAGGAAGGATCAGTGCACGGAGTGGCGCTCCCTCCGAGGGGGAACTCAAAATAAATAACCAATTCGCCAGTCAAAACCTACGAGCGGAGGCCTGCGTCGAAAAAGCGCCCAGTACCCGGAATTGTAGCTGAGCGCTTTTTCTTGTTCACACTGCAGGGGGCTATTAATTAAAATATGTCAGGGCAGCCATGCATTTGTAATGCTTATCCAAAAAGAGAAAGTGGTTTCCGCGGTGGTCGCGGCGCTAAGCATCTTTGCATCCACTGGTCGAAACTAACCGGTTGGCGCGGTTGCTGGAAAGGATTTGAAATCACGTGGCAGTATTGCTCGGCATGGCTTGATTTATCGGCAGGGTATAAAAATGCCACATCATATTTTTTTAAAATATCGAATGTGTTCTCTGTTTGGTAAGGGTTGTCGATGTGGTTGTGTAGAAATAATTCATAAAGCAATAGCCAGTTTTGGTCCAGCTCGTAAAGGGTTGCGTTACTGATAATTCCTAGCGCATGCTCTTTGGCTTGCCCGATAGAGTTGTTGAATTTGCATAGCATTGTTATGGCTGCGCAATCTTTTGAGTTGAGAACTTGCTTGATTTGCTCCTCGCCAGGCTCGCGGCTCAGTTGTTTGATATAGTAAAGTGCCCAGCACATTCCGTCTGATCGGCGATGTAGAGCGTTTGCCGTGATGATTTTGTTAAGTTTCTCCTGTGTCGCATCTACATCGTATTGATCTGATCTGGCGTCAATTTTCTCGAGTAATGGAAGTAGAGCAGGGAAATGCCAGGCAAGGTTTAAGGTGTAGTTGAAGACGGCAACCGCGGTTTCATCAATTGCTCGAGGAGCAATAGTGCTAATAGCATATCTGAGCACGCTTCCGTCTGGTGTTTCTTTGTTTAGTCGGACTGCAAAGTCAAGAAAATTGATGGCCTCGCTTGTGCTTAGGGAAAGAGCTCCGTCGCTACTTGTGCGTTTGGGTAACGCATTGTTTAGGATAGATGTCCATGGGTCTTGCAAGGGTTCGGGTAGTTCTTTTATGGTCGTTTTGTTTAAATTGAGAGATAGCCTGTAGCTCGCAAGTTCATGTCCTAAGATTCGAATGAAGTCTTGCGCCTCGTCATGGGATTCGCAGTATGCGGTGTAGTCATCGATGTATCGTGTGAAGATGAAGTTTTGTTTTTCAAGTATCTTGTCGATTTTGCATAGTATTATTTCTACGGCAATATTAGATGCTGCTGGTCCTATAGGGAGTCCAGAGGTTTCGTTTCTTTTCGTGTTTCTGAAAGCGGTGTCAAGAATACTACTCCAGTGTTTGGGTTTCGCAAAAAGGTTCTTCTTTGCTTCGTCATATCCTTGGATAGCCCATTCTAGAGAGTGGGTGTAGACTGATCCGAAGCAGTTTGATATGTCGGTGTGGGCGCGAAATCGTTTTCCAAAAGTGTCTTCAAGTGCGGCGCTGGTTCGAGCTTCATGACTCTCATAGTTCATGATGATCATGCGTCCGTCGATATGCTCTTCTATTTTGATCGCGCTTTGATTGCTGGAGGTTAAATTTGATATCTCCTCATGGTTTTCCATGAGTCTCGCATGCAGTCTTGCGTAGGCAAGCGGATGTAATAGGCTCAGTGTCCGAGATACATTGTTGTATCGTGTTACGCGATATTCAACGAGATCGAACCAGTGTTGCTTACGAGGATCCTGGACAGCCATTTTTGATAGTTCGACGGCAATTTCCGGCGTGAAGCGTCTTGTTGTGAAGCACGGAGGAAGTTCGCTTGCCGAATCTTTTTGATTGGGGAAGTAATTCCATCTCGTCAAAGCTTCGGAGAAATGTCGCTCAGAGGATAGAGCTAATGGGATATTAGAGAAGGGACTGGTGAATTCTTTCAATTAAATTTCCTTATTTACCCGCTTCGCTATTCGTTAATAACAACGGAGATAGAGAGTGGTACTCTGCTACAGGATCGTCTTGTTGTCGAGTCGCGCACAACGCTGAATCAGCATCATCCCCCAAGCTGTCGGGCGCATTTTCTTCAGATTTGCTAGGAGCGGGTGAGGCCATAAAAAATATAAGGCGATGACAAGCAGCACAGCGCAAGCGATGGTTGGTACAAATTTGGTACGAGCAGATTGGTTTTGGCCTAGAGGCCTTTTAGATTAAGGCTTTGTGAAAAAGCCTGCCCAATCCATCATCGGGCAGCCGTCGCGCTGCAGCTGTTGGCTGGGTCGAGAGGGTAGCAGATTCAGGACCTTAGGCGCTCGATCCCAACCGAGATCGCCTCCGCATGCAAGTCCAGTGCCGTCAGGGCCATCATGACGTTGTCATGGATATGAATCGAACCACGCTGACTAACCCAGAGCGACAGCTCTTCAAGGGCTGCTCTGATGGCTGTTTGATTCATTAGCAGCAATTCCATGGTGTCTGCTGCGATCGCTGCTTTCTCGTCCATAAGCGGGCTCCTGGCATCGTAGGTTAAGGGAAAATCGACAAATCCTGGGGGCGGTTGAGAGCGTAATAGGCCATTTGATTGTAAGGGATCCATCATCCCCACATTCCAACCGTCCACCTGATTCCCGATGCTGTGCTCCCGATTTCTTTCTGGAGCCAGCCCGCCATGATGCGCCCCGACAGCAAAGTCGAAAAAGTCTACCTCTACCCCAAGCCCGTGGACTTTCGAAAGTCCATCGACGGCCTCACTGCCCTGGTCGAACTGGACATCAAGGTCGCCGTGTTCGACCCGGTACTTTTCGTCTTCCTCAATAAAGCCCGTAACCGCATCAAGGTGTTGTATTGGGAGCGCAACGGCTTCTGCCTTTGGCTCAAGCGCCTCGAAGCCGAGCGTTTCAAAACTTCACCCGACGCGACCGACGAAGCTATCGTACTGACCGTCCAGGAACTGAATTGGCTACTCGACGGTTTCGATCTCTGGCGCAACCGTCCGCATCAGGTTTTGACTCCTCGTTTCGTCGCCTGACCGGGTATAATCCGGGCCATGATTTCAGTGCCCGATAACCTTCCTGACGACCCTGCCGCGCTCAAACTACTGCTTGCGCAGTTGTTGGCCGAGCGCACGGTCGACAAAGGTCAGATCGTCGACCTTAAAGAACAGGTCAAGCTGCTGCGTGACCGATTATTCAATCGCAAGTCCGAGCAAACCGTCGAGTCCAACACGCCCCAACTGGCGTTGTTCAATGAACCCGAAAGTCAGTGGGTACCTACCGCTGATGATGCCGACGAAGAAGTTGTTGCGCCAAGCAAGCAGCGCGGCAAACGCAAGCCACTGTCGGCTGACCTGCCACGCATTGAAGTCATTCATGACTTGCCCGAGCACGAACTGACTTGCGCCTGTGGTTGCCGCAAACACGTGGTTGGCGAGCAAACCAGCGAACAACTCGACATCGTGCCGATGCAGATCCGTGTGCTTAAACACGTACGCAAAATCTATGGCTGCCGTGGCTGCGAAACCGCGCCGGTCACCGCTGACAAGCCGGCCCAATTGATTGAAAAGAGCATGGCCAGTCCCAGCGTGCTGGCGATGTTGCTAACCACCAAGTACGTCGATGGCCTGCCGCTGCACCGCTTCGAAACGGTGCTGAACCGACATGGTATCGAGATCCCCCGGCAAACCCTGGCCCGCTGGGTCATCCAGTGCAGCGAACACTTTCAGCCACTGCTGAACCTGATGCGTGACCGCCTGCTGGAAAGCCCGGTGATCCATTGCGATGAAACTCGCGTGCAGGTGCTCAAAGAGCCGGATCGTGATCCGACCAGTCAATCCTGGATGTGGGTGCAGGCCAGTGGCCCGCCTGATCGACAAGTCGTGCTGTTCGATTACACCACCAGCCGCGCGCAGGAGGTGCCGCTGCGCCTGCTGGAGGGCTATCGCGGTTACGTGATGACCGATGATTACGCCGGTTACAACGCGTTGGCGCTACAGCCGGGCGTTGAACGACTGGCGTGCATGGCGCATGTCCGGCGTAAATTCGTCGAAGCGCAGAAGGTGCAGCCTAAGGGCAAGAGCGGTCGCGCCGATGTTGCGCTGACGATGATCAACAAACTGTATGGCATCGAACGCGACCTCAAGGATGCCAGCGATGAACAGCGATTCATCGGTCGTCAGGAACGAAGCCTGCCGATCCTTGAGCAGTTGAAAAGTTGGCTCGACAAGACGCACTCACAGGTGACACCGCAAAGCGTACTGGGCAAGGCGGTGCTTTACCTGGCAAACAACTGGAACCGCCTGGAGCGGTATGTCGAGGCGGGCCACCTGCCGATCGACAACAACCTGGCAGAGCGGGCCATAAAGCCGTTTGTGATCGGGCGCAAAGCTTGGCTGTTCAGTGACACGCCCAAGGGAGCCACGGCTAGCGCGCAGATCTACAGCTTGGTCGAAACCGCCAAGGTCAACGGCCAAGAGCCCTATACGTGGCTGCGCCACGTCCTGGAGCGACTGCCGCACGCCTCATCGGTAGCAGACTACGAAGCGCTGCTGCCATGGAACTGTTCGCCAGAGATGCCACGGTAACTTTGGCTTCCACCTTGTGGTAGGTGGGGTTCATGGATCGGTTACATTTGATTAGGCGAGGATACCCGTTTTCCTGGCCTCTGGCGGCCTGGCGAGCAAGCCGGGCGGGTTCAAATCCCTATCCATGACTGCCAACGTGTCTATAGTGGTAGCGGAGGCAATAGATGATGAGAAGGCATAGAGTCCATGATCATGCCGGGTGGTCCGTTGGTACTTGAGGCTGCGGAGGCGGTAAGTCGATACCACGTGGCCCAAGCTGCAGGAAGTCCGGCCCAGGAAGTGGAGCGTTGTCGACTTTTGGATCGGTAGAGGGCAGTCGCGATCGTCAGCTATCGACCCATTATAGCGGACGCTCACAGCCAGCTATTATGGGCTGATCTCGGTCGATAGAACATCTAGCCATTAAGATGTTGGTTTATGTCAAGCCGAGCTTTAGATTGTTAAGTCTAAGTTGGATTAAAATTAAGGAAAAGCGTTGGCAGTGCTGAAGACTTTCTCTGTGGAATGCAGTATATTCAAGCAGGGCGCGTTGCAATTGTTATCTTGCATGGCGCAAACTCGATTCTGATTAGCGAGGTTAATCTAGCCAAAGTCATTGTTAGTTGGGAGGATTTTGTTATTTTGGCCACCCTTCTGGATTGAGTTGTAGCTAAATCTAACCTGCCTCGTTGAGTCTATATTCGATAGCTCTGTACAAGGGGACTGAGCCAATGCCCAAGCAAAGTTTGCATGTGGAGTTTTGCGAAGAACATAAATTGCAGTCTATCGTTTCGAAGTCTTCGATATTCACGCTCGCAGCTAAAGACGCTTTTACTCGCCCAACGCCATGACATATGCTACAGAACTCCCCAGCTAGAACACAGCATCCATTACAAATCGGGCAGACTACATTATCCCCACCCTTGAGCAACTGCTTTGGATTGGAGGCCTTCAATACAGCCCGCTGAAGTTTTTCAGCGTCAGAAATCCTCCTGTCGAGATATTTTTTTATATGCTTTATAAAATACTCAGGATCTTTTTTCCACTCATCCGGCGCGATTCGGATTACTTGTATACCTTCACTGGATGCTATGTTCATATCTCTTTTGTAAGCTAGCTTCACTCCGCTTTCTATGAAGTGAGAAGGATACCCGTCGTACTCTATGCCGACTGCAGCAATTCTCAATTTGTCCTCGCCGACTGACCGGAATAGCTCTAACAATAAATCTATTGACCAAGCACGTGTTTTGGGCTTTTCATTCTGTACTTTAAATTGCGGACTGATCTTGACCGTATGTCCAAGTCCTCTTTTCCCTGAAAGTATTACTTTTCTAGGTGAATCTTGATGTTCAATTATCTCGATTGGTGAGAATTGCTTTATTATCTGTGCAATTACAGCAATTTCCGCTTGGGATGTTTCGCTTTCGCCCTGCAAGCTTATGAGGGCAACTGATGGTTCATCACCAATCATAAGCTTAATTTTTTCATACAGTGCGCGCTGATTTTTGCTAAATCTATTTTTTATATATTCAAATTTACTCATGGCGATAAAATTAATCTTCGCAAATTAGTATTTATGATTGCATCCAAACTTTTGCTGATTCTTTTGTGTAAGCGTTCGCGCTTAGAAAACACACCCCAAATAACTAGCACATATAGATTATTATTGCAATTTGAAAATTATCTCTCAAGGGAGCAGTCGGCCGCCCCTGATTCTGCAGGTCCTCAGTGGCAGCTACTGGCCGTAAGCTGCTTGTGGTAAAGGACCGCTATGGGTCGTTAGCAGTCGTTGAGAGATCGTCAATCAGTCCGCTGCCAGCTGTTCGCACCCTACACTTGTTGTTTTACTGCTCTGGACTGGATAGTGCACAAGCGGACTTTAATTGGGATGGTTGAGGCTGGCGAGCCTCTCATTCAGAAAGCTATCGACGCCTTGCGTGAGTATCATCAGGCGCAAGATAGAGGCGCACCGGCCGATGAAGTTGAGCGTCTGCAGCTGCGTGCCGAGTCGCTTTTCCAGGCTGTGGCCGGCTACCAGCTTCGGGTGATAGCCAAAGCTCTTGGAACCGAATTGCCGAAGCTGCATTAAGTGACCCACGAGGATGGGGGCTCCTTGAGGGATGGGGAGTACGCTGATTCTGTCGCTTTTGGGCTGCGCGGGGAGGCGCAGCTCAGTGCTCAACCAAGCAGTAGGCAGGCTATTCGGCAGGGCGCCAGTGGGGGGCGTTTATAACGGTGAAAGCTACAATACTTGGTGAAAAATCAGTTCCGCAACTGTCTAGAGGTCCCTTGATTTCAAGGGACTGCAGACCTACTAGAAATGATTCGTTGCGGAACCAAAGTAGCTCTAACATATTGAAAATAAATAAAAAATCCTTCGGATTGCAAATCCGTCTACGCCGGTTCGATTCCGACCTCGGCCTCCACCATTCGAAAGCCCCGCAGATTAACGTCTGCGGGGTTTTTCTTTATGGGTCGAAAAAAGGCAAGAGTTCCGAAACTTTCGGGGTGGAGTTCTGAAACTTCAGCCTTTCGAGGGCTTTGCGATCTCCCTCTTTCGAGTGGCCCGGCAGTACGCTTGCCTCGCTAAGGTCGTAGATCTCTTATGCGGCCTTCGGTTGGATATCGCGGAGCTGGATGAAGCACAGCGAAAGGTGCTGGCTGGTGTGTCGCGTAACCTTATCGAGCAGCAGGCTTAGGTTGTTGCTCACTCCGTTCGTTTCCAGGACGATCCTCAGTCGCTGCCGGTCTTACCCCGAGGTTTCGATCAGTGATTGGGTGGTTGCTGAGCGTGGTGAGGCGGCAGAAGCCCTGTCGTTCTCCTACGTCAGCGGCCCTTACCAGTCCCGGCGCCTGGCCAACATTGAGTTGCGCCGCCGGCTCGGTGGAATACTGCCCGCAACGAGACCGATTGTCTTAGAACTTGAAGCCATCATGAGAAAACGAGTTCAGTTCTGTGCGTTCAAAAATAATGAGAACAGCTCGGACTGAGATTTAATGCCGAGTTTGCTGTACATGTGCTTGCGATGGACCTTCACAGTCTCTGCGGAAATCGCCAGCTTGCGCGCGATCTCCTTGTTCGAGCAGCCGCTAAGCATAAGCCGGCCAACTTCCAGTTCACGGGCGGAAAGCGGCGTATCCAACTGCTGGTCAGTAGAGTCCAGCCAGCTCTGCCAGCTGGGTGCCGGCGACGTGTTCTGCTCCAGCGCTTCCCGCTCGAATGCCATGCGCTGACGCATCAGGGCGGCAACCCAGGACTGGATGAGAGTGAGTAGGGCGGTCTGCTCTGCATTGAAGAGACACTCACTTCCCAGCGAGAGGCTGAGGGTGCGCTCCGTGTCGAGCTGGACGTTGATATGTGCTTCGTCGGCAACGACATTGAGGCGGAAGTAGCGTTGGTAATAGTCGGTTTGCTCGAAGCACTCCGGCGCCACGTCGGCTAGCCAAAACAAACCGCTCTGCGGTGCTTCCCGGTTGGCGAGATAAAAAGGGTCGAGCAAATACAGGCCTTTGAGGTAGTCCTGAAAGAGCGGATCTGGCCCGCCATCCTTGCCTGGGCATTCAGCGAGCACCTGCGGGCGACCACTGCTGAATATCAGCACGACCCAACTGTCCACCGGAATGTATCTATCCAGTTGACGCACCAAGGCCAGCCAGAAATTAGGGCGGTCAAGTGCCTCGATTAGTCTGCCGATGGCCTGGTGCCAAGCCATGTCCTGCAGTGTAATGCTCCCGTTTCTACCCATACGGGGTTACCCCATCGAAGTAATTACTTTCCGTTTTACGGCTCTCCATACTTCGTTTCAGCCCTGGCGGGTGCTGTTCAGTTTGGCGATTGAGCCAACATACACGTGAAAGGATCACCGATGAAGATTGAACTTGTACAACTCTCCGGTCGCGATGGCGATACCGCTTATAACCTGGAACGTACATTGCAGGCCATCGCTACCTGCGCCGTGGATACCGATCTGCTGATTTTCCCAGAGACCCAGCTGATGGGATTTGCCAGCGCCCAACAGCTCGCCGAAATCGCCGAGCCCGTTAACGGGCCGAGTGTGCAGGCCGTGCAACGCGCCGTACACGAACGAAACGTCTCAGCGGTGATTGGTCTGGCTGAGAACGACTCCGGCACCGTTTACAACACCTCCTTGCTGGTCACCCCGCAAGGGATCGCATTGAGTTATCGTAAGACTCACCTTTGGCCGTCGGAGCGCGGATTGTTCCAACAAGGAGACCGCTATGTCACCGCACTGTGGAAGGGCATCCGTGTCGGTATCCTGATTTGCTACGACATTGAGTTTCCGGAAAGTGCTCGGGCGCTCGGCCAACTCGGCGCCGAGCTCATATTGGTCACTAACGGTAACATGGATCCTTACGGCCCTGTCCACCGCACTGCAATAATGGCTCGCGCTCAGGAAAACCAGGCATTCGCGGTGATGGTCAATCGGGTGGGCGACGGCGACGAAGGGCTCGTTTTTGCCGGCGGCAGCGCCGCTGTCGATCCCTTCGGGCGCACGCTATTCGAAGCGGGCCGCGCAGAGTGTCGGCAGGTGGTGGAATTAGATCTCGACCTGCTGCGCACCGCCCGCCACGAATATGACTACCTCGGTGACCGCCGCCTGTTCCTGACCGGCGATCAGAGTGAGCACGATGATGGTCGACGTGAGCTCCTGATCCCCTGAATCAGTTGTGGGGCGCAACAGCAACACAACGATTGTTCCGTCTTAACGGCTGTTTCGACCCTGCCACAACAGTAATTCACAAACTAGTAGGAGCAGTGCTCGTGTCTCTGGACTCAGCGCTAACGCTCCGGAGCATCCCCATGAAACGGATTCGTTACATGCAATTCGCGCTGGTCTCTCTGTTCAGTTTTGGCGTGGTTTGCGCCGAGGCCGGTGACGCTCAAAAGCCAAGTGTCCATATCTACAACTGGTATGACTACATTGCCCCGAACACCGTGAAAGACTTCCAGAAAGAAGCAGGCGTCAGCGTGGTGTACGACGTGTTCGACAACAGTGAGGTCATGCAAAGCAAACTGATGGCTGGCCGCAGTGGTTATGACGTTGTGGTTGCCAGTGCCGACCTGCTACCGAACCTGATCAAAGCCGGTGTGCTGAAACGACTGGATCGCTCCAAGTTACCCAACTGGTCCCATCTCGATCCCGACGTCCTCGCCAAGTTGCAGAGCAATGATCCCGGAAACAGCTACGCGGCCCCTTATTTGTGGGGGACCACTGGCATCGGCTATGACGCGGACAAGGTTAAGTCATTACTCGGCCCCGATGCGCCAGTCAATTCCTGGGACTTGATTTTCAAGGAAGAAAATCTAGCCAAACTCCGTCAATGCGGTGTGGCCATGCTGGACGCGCCTGGCGAGGTTATTCCCATCGCACTGCACTACCTTGGACTGCCATACAACAGCCATAACCCGGACGATTACAAAAAAGCTCAGGAACTGCTGCTGAAGCTACGCCCCCATATTGCCTACTTCGATTCTTCCAGGTTCATCTCTGATCTCGCCAATGGCAACGTCTGCGTCGTGCTGGGCTGGGCGGGCGGTGTCTCCGACGCGCAGAAAGCCTCCGAGCTGGCTGGCAACCATCGAAACCTTGTCTACAGCATTCCACGCGAAGGTGCCCCGGTGTGGGTGGAAAGTATGGTGCAGCTCAACGATGCGCCGAACCCGGAGCAAGGGTTGGCCTTCATCAACTACATGTTGCGCCCCGAAGTCATTGCTGAGTCATCCAACTACCTGAGCTATCCGAACGCGAACAAGGATGCCACTGCGCTTGTAGAGAAGAAGATCCGCGACAATCCTGGGGTATATCCGTCCAAGGATGTGCTGTCCACGCTTTTCCCCCTGGAGCCACTGCCGCTGAAGCTGGAGCGCATTCGGACCCGTGCGTGGAACACGGTCAAGACCGGCAATTAATTGGCAGACCCGGTTCTGCTGATGATTGACCAAACCCCAGTCATGAAACAAACCAAAACAAGAGCGAGAGATCATGAAAGACACGATGAAGCCACGTGCCCGCGACCTGAATATTCAGTTCGGCCAACTGCAACCCGGTCCCCTCAATGCCATCACCGATGTGCCGGGCGTTCGGGTCGGTCACAGCAATGTGCGAGGACGCACCGCCAACGGCCGCGACATCCTGACTGGGGTAACAATCATCGAGCCGCGTGTCGGTTCCACCAGCCAGCAACCGTGCTTTGCCGGCGTCCATGTGTTGAATGGCAACGGCGACGCAACCGGTCTGGAGTGGATTCGCGAAGCGGGTCTTTTGACCAGTCCCATCGCCTTCACCAACACCCACAGCCTGGGTGTGGTGCGTGATGCACTGATTGTGCTGGACCGTGAACAACAACCGGATGACGGCCGTATCTACTGGAACATGCCGGTGGTGCTGGAGACCTATGACGGGCTGCTCAACGACATCAACGGTTTTCATGTGAAGCACGAGCATGTGGCCGAAGCCCTGAGTAATGCTGTAATTGGGCCCGTTATCGAGGGCGCGGTCGGTGGTGGCAGCGGCATGATCTGCCACGAATTCAAGGGCGGTATCGGCACCGCATCGCGGCGCCTGAGTAGCACTCAGGGCAGCTGGACTGTTGGCGCCATTGTCCAGGCGAACCACGGCATCCGTAACGAACTGCGCGTCGACGGCTATCCGGTGGGACGCTACATGGAACAGGCTGACTCCCCGTTCCTCAAGGCTTCGCTGCCGCACCCCGGCATGGGCTCGATAGTCGTTTGCCTGGCCACCGATGCGCCGTTGCTGCCACACCAATGTACGCGCCTGGCACAACGCGCCAGCATCGGTCTCGCCCGCACCGGTGGTGGTAACGAAGACCACAGCGGTGACATTTTCATCGCCTTTTCCACCGGTAATCATGTGCCGCCGGCAGCTTACGAAAGTAAGCGCGCGCCGACCACCGACAACCTTAGCATGGTCAACAACGACCATATCAGCGAGTTGTTTCTTGCCGCCACCGAAGCGGTGGAAGAAGCCATCATCAACGCCTTACTAGCCGCTGACACCGCCGAAGGCAACGGCCATGCAGTACCGGGACTGGATTGTGAGACGCTGCTCAAAGCCTTGCATCAGGCCGGCTGGCCGGGAGCGGCGAATGGTTAACTGATCTCTTCGCTTGGCCGCCCGAGCTTCAGGACAAGCGTTGAGTCTTTGGCGGGGCTGCTGAATAGCCGATTGTCCGATTCAGCTCACAGATGAGTCAGACGAATTTGCGTAAAACTGCACGTTCGCTATGGTGGCAATAAACCACCTGACTACAACTAAAGTCGTAGGAGCGTCTCATGAGAATACGCGGTGATGTTTTCTGGGCCTGGGCTGACCCGACGCTTCATCACCGAACTCACGACGAGACACTCGACGATGGGACATACATTGATGTTCAGACGCGGCTGTCGCGGACAGGCAAAACGCAGATGTTCATCGGGGTGTACGCCCCTGGTGGCATGGCTATCCTCGAGGAGGCCTTCGATTCTCGCCCTGGCGAGTCGATGACCAGGGCGCTGGCGTGGGGCGTTGGCCGGGCCCGACGTGTCGCCGCTGAAGGTGCGCCTGCGGCAGGCTTTCTGGCTGCCTCGAAATAGCGGAGGCGCGCAGCGCCGGAGGTCGAGCGGCGACTTACTGTCATCAGCGAAGACGCAGTGCGTGAAATGCCTGCGTCGCCACACTTCCAGCTATCCGACAGAGTGGGCATCATCAGCCTGGCCCGTCATCCTCGCTGGCCAGCGCCCTCACTTTTGGATTTTTTCATCAAGGAGCCGTTGACATAGCGCACCGTGTTTTCCAGGGCTTGTGTCATGTCGGGATGCGTAAACTGGTACTTGCGCTCCAATTGCCTGCTGTTTCCCATGTCGAAGCGCTGCGTCTGAATAAAGTTCAATGACTCGGCGCTGATCGCCAAGCGGGTCGCCAGTCCCGGAATCGTCAATATCGACCTGAGCAACCCTATGGGTATATGGCGGTGGGGTGCCTTGACCTTTAGCGTGTCTGCGATCTGCCCAAGCATTCCCTGCAAGTTCGGTGTTCGCTCATATAGCGCCAGAACTTGCCGGTTGGCCATGGAGGGGTCGAACGCCACGCAAGTTATCATTTTCACCAGATAATCGACGCTGACCAATGGCAACCAGTGACTGGCGGAGCCGGGAATGGCTTTGAACCGGCCTTGTGCCAGATTGCGAATGAGTTCGGCAAGCGGTTGTCCGTCCAGGATATGCCCGTTCTCGCTGTGGCCGCACACCGTAGCAGGGTGAACAATCGTGTAATCCGCATCCGCGTCTTGCATATAGCGGATGACTGCAAAATGGGACTCGAGTTTGCTGCCTTCGTAGCCGCCTACACGGGCGTAGACTGCGGGCCAGTTTGTGTTTTCAGGGCACTGAGTATCAACCCCGATACTGGCAAGGTGGTTGAGGTTTTGCAGCATGAAGCCGCCTACCATGAGCAATCGGATGCGCTGGCTGGCCGCAAGCCTGGCCACGCTCAGAGCACCTTGGACATTGACTGTGCGGGCGCGCTCCGGTGTCAGCCCCCAGGAAAATTGCGCCGCGAGATGGAAAAATACAGCGGCCGAAGTGACGCGTTCTTTGTCTGCTTCGCTGAGGCCAAGCCCCTCCTGGCTGATATCGCCTTCAACGGCATGGATATACTCAGGGTTACCCCCCAGTTGGCCTACCTGCTCCTTGAGGCGTTCGATGTTACCGGGGCTGCGCATCAGCACCCAGGTCTTGTGCCCTTGCGCAGTAAGACCGGCCAGCAAATGTTGCCCCACAAAGCCGCTGCCGCCGGTGACAAAGCACTCCACACTCATGTTTGAACCCTTGTTTGAATGATGGGCGCAGGCTAAGGTGTAGAGCCTGCTCTACAGTCAAGGATTTTTAACGTGAATATTGGAGAGTTGGAGCGCCGGAGTGGGCTCAGCCGCCATACATTGCGCTATTACGAACAGCTCGGGCTTATCGAGCCACACCGACAAGCCAACAACTATCGCAGTTACAGTGAACAGACCGTTGCTGACTTGGCTTTCATACAGAGTGCCCAGGGCGGAGGCTTTTCACTTGCTGAGATTGGGGACATTCTAGTGGCCAGGCGGGGGAACACGATTGATTGCGCGCAAGGCGCCGTCTTGGTCGCCGCCAAGATGGCCGAGATTCAAACGAAGATCACCACGCTACAGGCCGCTTATGTTTTTCTGGACGCGGAGCGTGCCAAGCTTGAAGCCAGTGCTATTGCCAATGGGAAGATAATGCCTTGAAGTCCTGTCAGTGACTATTTTCGATCGAGCGTCAGCCTTCAGGAAAGGTGACACCGCAGATAAATTCATGCGTCCCCAAGCGGTGTGAGCCAAATTCCACCACGTAGCTATCTCCTCTGCGCTGCGCCTCTGCCATGGCCGTTTTCTGGTCGGCATAAACGTCGACAAAATGCCACGGGTGTCGGTCTCTCAGGACCCCCCATCCGATGACCCAGCCTTCCCGCGAAGGGTCTGGTGGCAGGTTCTTCGCCAAACTTCGAATGGACATACCGATCTCCTCATATGCACAGGCTCGCCATTGCAGGTTGAGCACTTTTCTTGAACCACACCTCGCGGGCGTCGGTCTTCAGCATGAAGGATGAGTGATATTTCCAGGTTTGCTCATCAAATATTGAAATGTTCGCAGTCTAGGGTTGGGCTCAAGCCAATTCCACCATCGAGGGCGTCAGGAAATGGATTATTCCAGCATGGTTGAATCGTTGGACAAGATGCTGAAGGCAACGGCTGCAGGTAAGGCCTGCCTCCAGCCGTCAGATACAGAGCTTCACCCATACCTCCGTAGCCATTCGTCCGCGACGTCACCCATGGTTGACGGGGTACCACTCTTGATCCAAAGCATGAGTCCACGGTCGAACTTGAATGCCGCGCCGCACTCGCTGAGCAGAAACTGACGAACCTTCTGCGTGTTGCGGTAATGCTTGTCCAGTGGAGTCGTGCGGCTAATCGGCCCGGCGTGCCAGTCGACGGTCATGGTCTGTTCCTTTGACAATTAAGAAGGCTAAAAGCCCGCAGAGGGTCATCTACGGGCTTTGCTGTGGTTCCACATGACCTGGCTCGGCCTGTCAGCCTTCGAACTGTATCACCATCCGGCCTTTGATCTTGCCCTCCAGCATCTCGTCAAAGATCTGGTTGATATCCTCGATCGGTCGCAGCGTTACCTTGGGCACCACTTTGCCTTCAGCGGCAAACTGGAAGGCTTCCTGCAGGTCCTGGCGTGTACCTACCAGCGAGCCCACCACTTCGATCCCATCAAGCACCAGGCGGGGAATATTCAGGTCCATGGACTCCGACGGAAGCCCGACGGCCACCAGTCGCCCGCCAGCGCGCAAGGCATCGACAGCCGAGTTGAACGCGCCTTTGGCCACAGCAGTAACGACGGCAGCATGTGCACCGCCGGTTTTGGCCTGGATGACCTTCGCGGCATCTTCGTTGAGCGGGTTGACGACCAGATCCGCGCCCATCTCGCTGGCGAAGCGCAGTTGCTCTTCGTTGACGTCGATGGCGATGACTTTGGCGTTGAACACATTCTTGGCATATTGCAGGGCCAGGTTGCCCAGGCCGCCGAGCCCGTAGATGGCGATCCATTGGCCGGGGCGGACGTTGGAGATTTTCACTGCCTTGTAGGTCGTGACGCCGGCGCAGGTGATGCTGCTGGCGGCGGCGGAGTCGAGGCCGTCGGGCACTTTAACCGAGTAGTCGGCCTTGACGATGCAGGCCTCGGCCATGCCGCCGTCCACGGTGTAACCGGAATTCTTCACGTCGCGGCACAGGGTCTCGTTGCCGCTGTTGCAGTATTCGCAATGTCCGCAACCCTGGTAGAACCAGGCAACGCTGGCTCGGTCGCCTGGCTTGAGCGAGGTGACGCCCGGGCCAACTTCCTGAACCACGCCAATACCTTCGTGGCCCAGTACTACCCCGGTCTTGTCACCAAAGTCGCCATTTTTGACGTGCAGGTCGGTGTGGCACACACCGCAGCACTGCATCTTCAGCAGCGCTTCGCCGTGTTCGAGAGGGCGCAGGCTTTTCTCTATCACGTCCACGCGACGGCCTGGTGCAACGACAGCAGCTTTCATGAGAGCCTCCGTGTCTATCCGATGTGAGCTTGGGTGATCGTCGGGATAGCATAGACCTTGCCGGCCCAGGCAAAACTGCTTCAGGTCATGGTCAAGGTGGGCGCTTCCACAAAATTCCTGCGTATGCCTGGCTGGCCTTTGCGGAAAAAAGAAAAGCCCGCGGCAAGGATGCGGCGGGCTGCAAGAACATACGGAGCAGGGCCAGTGTGCCCATCCGGATGTCGACATTTCGTGAAGGTCAGGTCATGAGGCTGTCATCATCTGCAACGAAGTGCGCAGGGTCATAAAAAAGCCCGCCATGGAAGGCGGGCAAAAGACGTTTGAAGGGAGAGCCTGCAGGTTGCGCCGGTCCGGTTAACCCAGGATTAAGCGACCACGCATTGACCCGGCACCCTGATCAGCCTATACAGGCCTGCCATTATCCCAGGAGCCAGCATGCGCGACGAAGACGACCTGCACGAACCCGAGCACGATCACCTGCTTGACCACGAATTTCTCTATGACGACATGGAGCCCGAGGCAGATGCCCAAGGCGCCGAGGATGAAGTGGAGGAAGACGAGGAAACGCTGGATGACCTCGATGACGAAGAGCGCGATCACCCAGCCTGGTTCGACGACTGCGACGACTGACTTAGCGACCATCCACCGAGAACCGCCCGGGCCCGCTTACCGCGAGCAACAGCAGGCCGCCCATGATGCTGAGGTTTTTCAGAAACTGAGTCATGTTGGCGCTGCGCTCAGGGTCGACCATGTTCCAGAATGGGTGGCCCAGCAGCGCCGTGCCCAGCACGAACAGCGCGAACAGAAAGGCCAACGGCCGTGTGTAGAAACCGAGGATCAACAGGATTGCGACGAGGAACTCCATGATGACGGCAATCCCAGCTGCCAGCATCGGGGCAGGGGCGCCGAGCGAGGTCATGTAGCCTACCGTGCCATCGAAGCCGGTCAGCTTGGCCCAGCCAGACAAGACGAAGAGGACCATCAACAGTACGCGGGCGATCAGGATAATGATGTCGCGTTGACCATCGAACAGGGAGTAGCGCATGGCGGCGTTCCAGTGGACGGGGACAAGCTCCACTTTAGCAGCTGCGCCAGACATTGCTGTCAGGCAGCAAAAAGGCGCCGCGAGGGCGCCTTTTCAACGAAGTTTGGTGCGAGTGGCGGGACTCGAACCCGCAAGGCTCACGCCGACAGATTTTAAGTCTGCTGTGTATACCAATTCCACCACACTCGCACGCTTGAAGGGGTCGCAACGACCAGCTCGCTTCTAAGCAGAAGGGCTTCGCAATCAAGCGCGCTTTATAACCCATTGTTATAGTTGAGTCAACTGCAGCGCCTATGATCAACAGGTAGAAGGGTGATCGAACCGGCAATTGACACCGTGCTGTCGTTACGCCACTGTTGCCCATCATTGGATCCAAGAGTGTAGCGTAATGACTCAGGGTCGAGTTGGCGAAGGTGTGGTGCGTCCGCGGTTATTCTGGCGGCTGTTGTTCGCGCAGGTGCTCGTGCTGGCTGCATTTCTTTACATCAGCCTGATCAGCCTGGGCGGTTATCTGTTGTTGCTGGGCTTCGATGCGGAGCACTCACAGCAGCAGCGTATGTTGGCCCTGGCCGGCGGTGGTATGATCATGTTGCTCAGCCTGTGGTTGCTGAAAGTGGCCATGCCGCGATGCATCAGCCCGACACTGGCCGAGCCGGAACGCTGACTGCCTGTAGTCGTTCAGCTGTCTACTGGCAGACACTCCGGGCTACGCTCATTTCCTCCCTCCTGCTGTGCCAGTGGAGTTTGCATGGTTTCAGCTGACTGCCTCGACGCTTCCGTCATGCCCGCCCATCGTTACGAACAGCTGGTTCAGTCGGTGGTGGATTATGCCATCTACATGCTCGACCCTTCTGGCCATGTGGTGTCGTGGAATGCCGGCGCGCAACGGATCAAGGGTTACCGTAGAGATGAAGTGATCGGCAAGCACTTTTCGTTGTTTTTCACGCCGCAGGATTGTGCGGATGGCCGCCCTGAGCGTCTGCTGTGCCAGGCGCTGGAGCAAGGTGTGGCGCAGGACGAAGGCTGGCGGGTGCGCAAGGACGGCACGCAGTTCTGGGCCTTGGCGGCACTGGATGTGATCCGTGATGAAAGTGGCCAGATCATTGGCCTGGCCAAGGTGACACGTGATATCACTGACCGTCGCGAGACGGCGCAGCAGCTCGACGCAGTGCGCGCCCAGCTGTTCCAGGCGCAGAAGCTTGAAGCCCTCGGCCAGTTGACCGGTGGTCTGGCGCACGACTTCAACAACATGTTGACCATTATCATCAGCTCGGCGCGCCTGGCGCTGGCCACCCAGGACCCGGCACGCACCCAGCGCATGTTGCAGCACATCCTCGATGCCAGCCAGCGTGGCACCGAACTGACCCAGCAATTGCTCAGTTTTGCCCGTCACCGCAAGTTCGATGTGGCCAGCGTTGCCCCGGCAGAGCTGGTTAACGCTACGCGTGGCCTGCTTGAACATGCATTGCCAAGCTCGATTGACTTGAAGGTGTTGCTGCAACCGGACCTGCCGTTGATCGAGGTGGATGCCGGGCAACTGCAGATGGTGTTGCTCAACCTGTTGTTCAATGCCCGTGATGCCATCGACGGGCATGGCCGCATCAGCCTGACTGTCGATGTGGTCGAGTTGTTCGGCGAAGTTGAAGGGCTGAAGGGCAGCTTCGTGCGCTTCGAGGTGGAAGACAGCGGCGAAGGCATACCCACAGAGATACTGCCGCGCATCTTCGAGCCGTTTTTCACCACCAAGCCTTTCGGCAAGGGTACCGGCCTGGGGCTCAGCCAGGTCTATGGGTTCGCCCGGCAAAGTGGCGGTGCCATTTGTGTCGACAGCGAGCCTGGCCGGGGAACTTGCATGCGACTGTACTTGCCAATGTATCAGAACCAGACGGATAGCCCACTCGACAGGTAGACAACATGGCACAGGCACTGAAGCGGCTGGTAACGGGGATCGACGGGCTCGACGCGTTGCTCAAGGGTGGCCTGATAGCTGGCGCCTCCTACATTATCCAGGGGCCGCCGGGGGCCGGTAAGACCATCCTCGCCAATCAGCTGGCCTGCGGCCACGTGCGTGGCGGTGGTCGCGTGCTGGTGGCCACTTTGCTGAGCGAGTCGCACGAACGCTTGTTCCAGTACCTGTCCACGCTGGACTTCTTCGACCCGGCGCTGGTCGGTGACAAAATCCAGTTCGTCAGCGCCTTTGATACCCTAGAGCAGGACGGGCTGGATGCGGTGGTGCGGTTGCTGCGCCAGGAAATTGCCCGGCAACAGGCCAGCCTGCTGATCGTCGACGGTGTGCTCAATGCCCGGGTACGTGCGGAAACCGCGCTGGACACCAAGAAGTTCGTCTCTGAGCTGCAGGGGCATGCTGCCTTCGCCGGTTGCACCGTACTGTTGCTGACCAGTGCCCGGCTCGACGAGGGCAGCCCGGAACACACCATGGTCGATGGCGTGATCGAACTGGGTGAGCAACTGGTCGGCAGCCGCGCCGTGCGCCATGTCCAATTGCGCAAGACCCGCGGCAGTGGTGCGTTGTCGGGGCGTCACGAATGCCTTATCGATGAGTCCGGCATGCAGGTCTATCCTCGCCTGGAAGCGTTGTTCAGCCACCCCAGCCAATTGGGTAGTGGCACCTTGGCGCGTATCAGCAGCGGCGTACCAACCTTCGATGAAATGCTTGGCGGTGGCTTGGCCACCGGGTCAGTCAGCCTGTTGATGGGGCCTTCGGGGATTGGCAAGACATCATTGGGCCTGGCCTTTCTGGGTGCCAGCACCCCGCAGGCACCGGGGTTGCATTTCGGTTTTTACGAAACACCCGAACGCCTGCGCAGCAAGGCCGCTTCGCTCGGTTACGATTTTGCCGCGATGGAGAAGGGCGGTAGCTTGCAGCTGTGCTGGCAGCCGACCACCGAGGGCTTGCTGGACCAGGTTGGCGCGCGATTACTGGAGCGTGTAGCGGCGCAGGGCAGCAAGCGCGTGGTGATCGACAGCCTTGGCGCATTCAGCCGCCTGGCTATTGACCCGACGCGGCTAAATGCGTTTTTCCGCGCGCTGGCGGGTGAGTTGCGCGCGCGCGATGTCAGCGTGATGCTGACCTGGGAGATGCGCGACATTTTCGGCGCGGAAATCAGCGCCCCCGCGCCGGACCTGTCGAGTATCGTCGACAACCTTATGCTGATGCGCTTTGTCGAACTGGACTCGCAACTACGGCGCATGCTGTCGGTCCTCAAGGTGCGTGACAGTCACCATGACCCGGCCTTGCACGAGCTGCTGATCGTGCCGCAAGGCATTACCTTGCGCAAGGCGTTCGAAGGTGCCTGCGGTGTGCTTTCGGGAACGCCGACGCCGCAGGAGAGCGGGTGACGGACGAGCCGATGAACACCATCCTGATTGTCGATGACGAATACCTGATCGCCGATATCCTCGGGTTTGCCTTGGAGGACGAAGGTTTCCTGGTGGAAAAGGCGAGCAATGGCTGCAAAGCACTGGAGGCGTTGAAGGAAAAACGCGTGCAGCTGGTGATTACCGACTACATGATGCCGCTACTCAACGGTGAGGAGTTGGCGCGTGCCATCCGCGAAGACCCGGCGTTAAGCGAGTTGCCGGTCATCCTCATGAGCGGCGCACAGGCCAGCCAAGGATGCCCGGCTCTGTTTGCCGCAATATTCGACAAACCGTTCGACATGGATGAGATGATCGCCACGGTGCATCAGTTAATAGGCACCTGAGGCTGGCGGTCGAGCGCATCCATGCCCCTCGGGTGACGCTCAGTGTGTGTCTTCGTGTTTCTCCGGAGCCGGGCTGCCGGCCTGGATGCGTTTGAAAATCTCTTCTCGATGGACCTGAACATCTTTCGGTGCATCGATACCGATCCTCACCTGCATCCCTTTGACGCCCAGAATGGTGACTTTGATGTCATCGTTGATGACGATGCTTTCGCCAACCTTACGGGTGAGTATCAGCATGTAGTTCTCCTTGGTGATGTATAAGTCCGCTGGGCTAGTTGCCGCGGCGGCGGGAGCTTGTCCCTCTTCCTTCTCATTAAAGACGCTTTCGGCGGATAGTAATTCCCCGACAGACAAATTCTGTTGCGTGTCTTCAGTTGCAGGTGCCAAAGCAAACCGTCAACGGTTTGTCGGCCAAGGTGCTCGCTGGCAAGAATAGGGGGGTTGGCGGCTAATGGGAAATTTCTTCGCATCATGGGCTGAATAGACAAGCTCAATGGTCCTCCTGTTCCTCAAGTGCCTGAAGAAACAACAGCAAGGCCACTTCCTCCGGGTCCAGGCCTTTGCGCACACGGTTTTTCGGCAAATTGGCCAGGCGCCCCAAGGCATAGTGCTCCAGAACTGCCGGGTGGATGTAGCAGCGCCGGCACACTGCCGGCGTATTGCCCAGGCGCGTGGCTACCTGGCGGACTATTGCGGCGACCTGGCGTTTGGCTTCACTCTCCGGCTCCCAGGCCAAGGGCTTTAGCAGGTTCAATGCCAGGCTGCTGCCGGCCCAGGTGCGATAGTCCTTGGCAGTAAAGTCGGCACCGGTCAACTGCTGCAGAAACTGATTGACCTCGCTGGAGCCGACACTATGGCGCTGGCCATCTTCATCCAGGTACTGAAACAGTGCCTGCCCAGGCAGTTCCATGCAGCGTTTGAGTAGGTTGGCCAAGCGCCGGTCGTTGAGGGTGACGTTGTGTTCGACGCCGCGCTTGCCGCGGAACTGGAAGCGGATAGTGCTGCCTTTGACCTGCACATGGCGATTGCGCAGGGTGGTCAATCCGTACGACCGGTTATCGCGCAGGTAGCGCTGGTTGCCGATGCGGATCAGGGTGTGGTCCAGCAGGCTCACCACCAGCGCCATGACTTTTTCCCGGTCCAGCCCTGGCCGCGCCAAGTGGGCTTCCAGCTGTGTGCGCAGCTTTGGCAGGGCTTGGGCGAACGCAAGCATGCGCCCGTATTTGTGCTGGTCGCGCAGTTCGCGCCACTGTGCGTGGTAGCGGTACTGCTTGCGGCCACGGGCATCGCGGCCGGTGGCTTGCAGGTGGCCTTGCGGATCGGCGCAGATCCACACATCCGTGTAGGCCGGGGGGATCACCAATGCGGCGATGCGCGCAAGGGTTTCGCTGTCGCGTACCCGTTGGCCATCGGCATCCAGGTAGATGAAACGGTCGCGCCAGCGCCGACGGGTCAGGCCCGGCTGACTGTCGTCAACGTAGTGCAGGGTGCGCGGCAGGGGGCAGTCAAGCATGGGCGGCGGGCCTCGATCAGGTCACTGATCAATGGACAATACGCGCGCTGAGGATGCTCAACCCAAAAGGGCCACCGACTTGATCTGGGCGAACAGTATCTGCCCTGTGTGCAAGCCGAGCTGGTCTGCCGAGAAGCGGGTGATGCGTGCAAGCAGGGCATTGCCGCCAGCATCCAGGCTGACCAGCACATGCGCCGGGTTGGCCGCCGGGCAGCTCTCGCGCACACGCACCGGCAGGCGGTTGAGGATGCTCGATGCGCTATCCGCCGCCAGTGCCAGGCTGACATCCCGGGCCTGCACCTTGACGCGCAGGGTGCTGCCCATCACCTGCGCCGCGTGGGTGATGCGCAGCAGCGGCCCGCTGCTGCCGGGCAGGCGCAGGTCCAGCAGGCCGTAATGCGGGTCGTGCCCAACCACCCTACCTTCGAACACGACGCCGGCGTCGTCGCCCTGGGCCAGCGACAGGTCAAGGCGAGCCAGGGTTTCGCCGATCGGGCCGCTGGCGATCGCCCGGCCTTGTTCCAGCAACACCAGGTGGTCGGCCAGCCGCGCGACTTCATCCTGGGCGTGGCTGACATATATCAGAGGGATATCCAGTTCGTCGTGCAGGCGCTCCAGGAAGGGCAGTATCTCGCGCTTGCGCGGGCTGTCGAGGGCTGCCAGCGGCTCGTCCATCAACAACAGCCGCGGGCTGCTGAGCAGGGCGCGGGCAATACCCACCCGCTGCGCCTCGCCACCCGACAGGGTTGCCGGGCGGCGGTCCAGCAAGTGGCCGATACCCAGCAGTTGGCACGCCTGGTCGAGGCTGACCTTGCGTTCAGCGGGCGCTACCCGGCGCCAGCCGAACGTCAGGTTGCCGCGCACCGACAGGTGCGGGAACAGGCTGGCTTCCTGGAACACGTAGCCCACCGGGCGCAGGTGCGGTGCCTGGAAGTAGCCTCGGGTGCTGTCTTCCCAGACTTCGCCGTTGACTTCGATATAGGCGCTGGCGGCCCGTTCCAGCCCGGCCAGGCAGCGCAGGCAGCTGGTCTTGCCGGAGCCAGAGTGGCCGAACAGCGCGCTGATGCCGCGCCCGGGCAGGTGCAGGTTGACGTCCAGGGTAAAGTCGTCGCGTGCCAGTTTCAGGTGCGCCACAATCGATGCGGTCATTTCAGCTCCAGCCAGCTTTGCCGCGGCGTCCAGCGTACAGCAGGAGCAGCACCAGGAAAGAGAACACCAGCATGGCACCGGCCAGCCAGTGGGCCTGCGAATACTCCATGGCTTCGACGTGATCGAAAATCTGCACCGAAACCACGCGAGTCTTGTCGGGGATGTTGCCGCCGATCATCAGTACGACGCCAAACTCGCCCACCGTGTGGGCAAAGCCGAGGATGCTGGCAGTGACGAAGCCAGGGCGGGCCAGCGGCAGCACCACATGAACGAAGGTATCCCATGGGCTGGCTCGCAGAGTAGCGGCGACTTCCAGGGGGCGCTGGCCGATCGCGCCAAAGGCATTCTGCAGGGGTTGCACCACGAACGGCATGGAGTACACCGTCGAGCCAATCACCAGGCCTGTGAAGCTGAACACCACACTGCCCAGGCCTAGCGCCTGGGTGGCCTGACCAAGCCAGCCGTGCGGGCCAAGGGCGATCAACAGGTAAAAACCGATCACCGTCGGTGGCAGTACCAGCGGCAGTGCCACCACCGCACCCACCGGCCCGCGCAGCCAAGAGCGCGTGCGCGCGAGCCACCAGGCGACGGGTGTGCCGATGATCAGCAGGATCAGGGTGGTCAGGCTGGCCAGTTTTACGGTCAGCCAGATGGCGCCCAGGTCACTGGCATCGAGTGGCATCAGCGTTCATAACCATAGGATTTGATCACCGCTGCGGCTTTCGGGCCTTTGAGGTATTCGACCAGTGCCTTGGCGGCCGCATTGTCCTTGCCTTTGTTGAGGATGACGGCGTCCTGGCGGATCGGGTCGTGCAGGTTGGACGGCACGATCCATGCCGAGCCATGGGTTACCTTGCCGTCCTTGTAGATCTGCGAAAGGGCGACGAAGCCCAGCTCGGCGTTGCCGGTGGAGACGAACTGGAAGGCCTGGGTGATGTTCTGGCCTTCGACGATCTTGCCTTTGGTGGCCTCGGTGAGCTTCAGCCCGTCCAGTACCTGGGTGGCGGCCAGGCCGTAAGGTGCCGCTTTCGGGTTGGCGATGGACAGGTGTTTGTATTCGTTCTTTTTCAGCACTTCACCCTTGGCATCTACGTAGCCTTCCTTCGCAGACCACAAGGCCAGGGTGCCGATGGCGTAGGTAAAGCGTGAGCCAGGTACGGTTTCCCTTTCTGCTTCCAGCTTCTTGGGGGTGGAGTCGTCAGCGGCGAGGAACACTTCGAACGGTGCACCGTTCTTGATCTGCGCGTAGAACTGCCCGGTGGCGCCGTAGGCCGCGATCAGTTTGTGGCCGGTGTCTTTCTCGAAGTCCTTGGCGATGGCCTGGACAGGGGCTGTGAAGTTGGCTGCGACCGCGACCTGGACTTCGTCGGCCCAGGCAGTGTTGAAGCCGAGCAGGCTGGCCAGGGCAGTGATGACCAGCTGGGGCGAGCGGATACGCATGAAGACAGCTCCTTGAGGTTATCGTTATAGCCTTAACTATATAGCGATAAGCCATTGGCCGTGAAGAGGCCATGCCTGCCTGTCAGAATGCCTGGTGACCGATCACTGCCAATGCCTTACCGGCAATCTCCCGGGTCAGCTCACCCGCCGGCATGTGCCGGCCTAGCCGTAACGCCTGCCCCGACCACAGATTGCTGAAATCACTCTTACCCTGCGGATCGGTGATCGCCCGTAAAGGCATCAATGCCCCGCCCGCCAGCGGGAAGCGCGGTGCAAGCTCGCTCATCGGCCCCAGCTCGCGCATGAGGCGATTGTTGATGCCGCGCGCCGGGCGGCCGGTGAACAGGTTGGTCAGGGCGGTGTCGCTGGCAGGCGCGCTGTCCAGCGCCTGGCGATGCGCTGGCGACACCTTGGCCTCGGGGCAGAACAGGTAAGCCGTGCCGATCTGCACTGCCGAGGCACCCAGGGCCAGTGCCGCCAACAGCCCGCGGTGGTCGCCGATACCACCGGCGGCAATCACCGGCACGCCGACGGCATCGGCCACCTGCGGTACGAGCGCGAAGGTGCCTATCTGGCTGGTGATGTCATCGCTGAGGAACATGCCGCGATGGCCACCGGCTTCATACCCCATGGCGATGATCGCATCGCAGCCATTGCGCTCCAGCCAGGCCGCTTCTTCCACGGTCGTGGCGCTGGACAGTACCTTGGCACCGCTGGCCTTTACCCGCTGCAGCAGTTCGGCCTGCGGCAGGCCGAAATGGAAGCTCACCACCTCCGGGCGCAACGCTTCGACCAGCAGGCAGCTCTGCTCGTCGAAAGGCGCACGGTTGGACACCGGCGTGGGCGCCGTGAAATCGGCGCCCACTTCGCTGTAATAAGGCTCAAGTGCCTGCTTCCAGCGCGCATCGCGCTCGGCATCGGGCGCTGGCGGCTGGTGGCAGAAGAAGTTCAGGTTCAGCGGGCGCCCCGGGCAGCCGGCGCGGAATGCAGCGATCTCGGCGCGCACCTGTTCGCCGCTGAGCATGGCGCAGGGCAGGGCGCCCAGCCCACCTGCCTGGCCCACAGCGATGGCCATGGCCGAGCCGGTCGCCCCCGCCATGGGTGCCTGCAGAATGGGCAGCTCGATGCCCAGCAGGTTGAGGATACGGCGGTCGGGCCAATGGCTCATGCGATTCTCCTTGCGTGGGGCGAGCGCTGCGGCGGGGGCTTGCGGCGAGTCTTACAGGGCCTTGCTGACCTGGATGTCGCTGATTTTCTCGGCGTCTTCGCCGTGGATCTTGCGCAGGGCCTCGAGGGCTTGCTCTTGCGAGGCATCGGGCATCAGCGCGAAATCCCAGCGACGCTGGCCGTCGAGCTTGTATTTGATGACGTACTTGATGGTCTGGGTCATGGTGGCCTTATCTGAGTTTCGACGACGAACGACGGATGATCTTGATCTTGTGGGTCAGCGTTGGCTTGCGGGTGACCGAGATCGGGCGAGTGGTGACGGTATCGATGGTGATGTTCCAGAAGCCGGTGCTGGGTACGGTGATCTTCGCCGGAAACTTCTCGAAATGGCCGCCGTGGTAGGTATGACGGCCGCCGTTCTTGAAGCTGCGGAAGTTGGCGTCGTTCATCAGGCGGATATTGCAGCGCTGGGAGCACTCGATGACGACAATATCGTCCTCGTTGAGGTGCTCGCGCTGGTGTACGAATTTCATGTGATGCTCCGCAAGGTTTGGATCTGCAAAAGCAAAAGATACCACGATGTGCCGTTACACTGCCGCGTTGATCGCCGGGCGTAGATAATTCTGCCAAAGCAGGGAGCAAAACCGCCTGGATGTGGTCGAAGCGAATTCTTGAAGGCAGAGGTGCAGCAAATGAAGTGGATGGTGGCGGCGTTGTCGGTTGCGCTCGGTGGCTGCGTGAGCGTCGCGGAGCTGGAGCAATCGCGTGAAACGATGGATGTGATCTCTGGCAAGAGCCCACGCGCCTATGCCGACTGCGTAAAGGAGAAGCTTGCCGATACGCGTGACCCGCTGACCGAAGAGCAGCGTGGCGACGGCCTGCGGCTGATCGTACCGCAGAAAATCACCTCAGGTGCCGGCCCAGCGGCGCTGGTGGATATCGACAAGCGCGGCAGCGGCAGCAGCATCAAACTGCACGAGCGGCTGAATAACTTCCCGCTGCGCCTTGGCGATGTGCGCACTGCGGCAACGCAATGCATCTCCGGAAGTTGATCTGAAGCAACGGGTCCTCCTTTCTCTGCTTATATGTTTTAAGCCTAAACATATAACAAAAGAAAAGGAGATTCGTGATGACACCGTTGAGACGCGTGATGATCGGCAGCTTGCTGATCCTGGCCTGGCCCGCGGCACATGCCGCCGACGGTCAGAAGGTCTTCACCCAGGGGGGGGCCAACCCCGCCGCCATGGCCTGCCTGGGTTGCCACGGCCCGGACGGCAATGGCATTGCGGCTGCCGGCTTTCCACGTTTGGCCGGGCTACCGGCCGGTTATCTTGCCAAGCAGTTGCAGGACTGGCGCAACGGCAGCCGCAAGCAGCCAGTGATGGAACCTTTGGCCAAGGCCCTGAGCGACGACGAAATCAAGGCCGTCAGTACCTACCTGGCCAGCCTGCCGGCAGTGCCCGCTGGCGACCTGCACCGCCAGCAGATTGCCGATGACCCGACTACCCGCATGGCCCTGTACGGCGACTGGAGCCGGCAGATTCCTGGTTGCGTGCAATGCCACGGGCCGGGTGGCGGCGGGGTGGGCGAACACTTCCCACCCTTGGCCGGCCAGCCCGCCAGTTACCTGGTGGCACAGCTCAATGCCTGGCGCGACGGCAGCCGCAGCAATGACCCCAACCAGCTGATGGTCGGCGTGGCCAAGGCCATGACCGATGAGGAGATCAAGGCCGTTGCCGAGTTCTTCGCCCGCCCCGCCAGCCAGGAGGTCACGCCATGAAAACCCTGATTCCCGCCTTGTTGCTGCTGGCCGTGGGCAGCGCCCAGGCCACGCCGATCGCCATGGAAGACCAGTCGCAGTTGAAGGTTCCCGGTGTGCAGGCAGCACCGCAGTTCGTGCCGCCTGCTGAGCGTGAGTTGCCCGATAATGCCTTTGGCAAAATGGTGCGTGAAGGCCACGCCTTGTTCGTCGACACCCGCCGACTGATGCCCGAGGCGGTGGGCAACGGCATGAACTGCAGTAACTGCCACCTCGATCAGGGGCGGTTGGCGCATTCGGCGCCGCTGTGGGGTGCCTACCCGATGTATCCGGCCTATCGCAAGAAGAATGACAAGGTCAACACCTTCGCCGAGCGTATCCAAGGGTGTTTTCAGTTCAGCATGAACGGCAAGCCGCCGGCTGCTGACAGCCCGCAGATGACGGCGTTGGCGGTGTATTCATACTGGCTGTCGACCAAGGCGCCGACCGGCGTGGAGATTGCCGGACGTGGTTATCCGGAGGTGGCACAACCCAAGGGCGGTTATGACTTCAAGCGCGGCCAGCAGGTTTACCGTGAGCAATGCGCGATTTGCCATGGCGATAACGGTGAAGGGCAAAAGGTCGCAGGCGAGTATGTAATGCCGCCGCTTTGGGGCAAGGATTCCTACAACTGGGGGGCTGGCATGCACCGCATCAATACCGCGGCGTCGTTCATCAAGTACAACATGCCGCTGGGCAAGCCGGGCAGCCTCAGCGATCAGCAGGCCTGGGACGTGGCGGCGTGGATCAACCGCCACGAGCGGCCACAGGACCCGCGGTTGGTAGAGGGATCCATCGAGAAGACGCGGGTGAAGTTTCATGCCAATGATGGGGTTAACCTGTATGGTAAGCAGGTTGATGGGGTGCTGATCGGACAAGGGACGGGTAGCTGAGGTAAGCCGGTGGCGGCCTCTTGGCGCGTGAGCCCGTCGAAGAGGCCGCCACCGGCACGCTGATTTCCCTGTCATCCAACGGTCATGTATGACAGCAATATTTACGATCCCCCGGAACTATCTACACTGGGATATCTCTATGATGGCAACGGTCGTTATCGGGGGCATTGTAAGGTGACTGCCGCCTGATTAGACTGCGCCGAATTCCACAGGCCTAGCCTTTTGTAAGGACGTATATGATCAAAAAATGCTTGTTCCCGGCAGCCGGCTACGGCACGCGCTTCTTGCCTGCTACCAAAGCCATGCCCAAGGAAATGCTGCCGGTGGTCAACAAGCCACTGATCCAGTATGGCGTTGAAGAAGCATTGGATGCGGGTCTGAACGAGATCTCCATCGTTACCGGGCGCGGCAAGCGCGCCCTGGAAGACCACTTCGACATCAGCTACGAGCTGGAAAACCAGATCAAGGGCACCGACAAGGAAAAATACCTGGTCGGTATTCGTCGTCTGCTCAACGAGTGCTCGTTCTCGTACACGCGCCAGACCGAAATGAAGGGCCTCGGCCACGCCATTCTCACTGGCCGCCCACTGATCGGTGACGAGCCGTTCGCGGTGGTGCTGGCGGACGACCTGTGCGTCAACCCGGAAGGTGACGGCGTGCTGACTCAGATGGTCAAGCTGTACAAACAGTACCGCTGCTCGATCGTCGCCATCCAGGAAGTCGACCCGCAGGAAACCAACAAGTATGGTGTGATCGCCGGTGAGATGATCCGCGACGACATCTTCCGTGTGACCAACATGGTCGAAAAACCGGCCCCGGAAGACGCGCCTTCGAACCTGGCGATCATCGGCCGTTACATCCTGACCCCGGATATCTTCGACATCATCGCCAACACCAAGCCAGGCAAAGGCGGTGAAATACAGATCACCGACGCCCTGCTGCAGCAGGCGAAGGATGGCTGCGTGATTGCCTATAAGTTCAAGGGCAAGCGTTTCGACTGCGGTGGCGCCGAAGGCTACATCGACGCGACCAACTTCTGCTTCGAGAACTACTACAAGACTGGCAAGGCTTACTGATAAGCCCTGCTGGCCTCAAAGCCATCCTTCGGGGTGGCTTTTTTGTGTGCGCCAGGCATGGCGCGTTGCGCGTAAGCGCAACCCGCTTGGTTGTGGTGGCCAAGTGGGTGACTTGGAGGTGAAAGTCCTCTACACACCCGGCAAGGGGAAGTGCTAGCCGGAGGCAAGGGTGTCGCGGGTGACCGCGAATCTGAAGGAAGCCCGAGGCAAAATGCTGGCCTGACGAACAGGAAGCGGATAGAGGCGGCACAGCGGGGTGAGGTGGCACAAATCGCCAAAGCCCAATACTTGCACGGAACGCTGTGACGTAGATCCGACAGGCATAAGCAGGAAGGTCGCGCGAATTACCCTGGGAGATCTGTACGCTTGCCACTGTGCTACCGCGCGTCGAAAGGCGACGGGATGAGCGTGCAGAAGTCAGCCGAAGCCGTAGTAAGTGGCGGTTAACCGCGCCACCAAGGGCCGAACAGGTTATGCCGCCAGTAGGCGTCGCCGTCTCGTTGGTAACCGTAATGCAGAAATTTCCCACAGCGGAAACTGTCATCCCGAATCCCGGCCAGAAGCCGAGGGTGATGCCTGACAGTGCAAAGGTGCCGGCGGCGTCAGCGACGTGGACGAACGCGGAGCCGGACACGCTGATGGAGCGGGTGCTTGCACCGGCCAACCTCAGGCGTGCGTATCAACGCGTGGTTAGCAACAAGGGGGCTCCGGGTGCCGATGGCATGACGGTCGCTGACTTGGCGGGCTACGTGAAACAGTATTGGCCAACCCTCAAGGCCAGGTTGCTGGCCGGTGAATACCATCCCCAAGCAGTGCGAGCGGTTGAAATTCCCAAGCCGCAGGGCGGCACACGGCAACTGGGTATCCCCAGCGTCGTGGATCGCCTGATCCAGCAAGCACTGCAGCAGCAGCTCACACCTATCTTCGACCCACTGTTCTCGGACTACAGCTATGGTTTTCGTCCGGGCAGAAGTACGCATCAAGCCATCGAGATGGCCCGTGCTCATGTGACAGCGGGACACCGCTGGTGCGTGGAACTCGATCTGGAGAAGTTTTTCGATCGGGTCAATCACGACATCCTCATGGCCTGCATCGAACGTCGGATCAAAGACAAGTGCGTACTCAGGCTTATTCGCCGCTACCTTGAAGCCGGGATCATGTCGGGCGGTGTCGTCAGCCCACGGCAGGAGGGGACGCCGCAAGGCGGCCCGCTTTCGCCGTTGCTGTCGAATATCCTGCTCGACGAACTCGACCGCGAGCTGGAGCGGCGGGGCCATCGCTTCGTACGTTATGCCGATGATGCGAACATCTATGTACGCAGTCCCCGGGCCGGCGAACGGGTGTTGGTCAGCGTCGAGCGCTTCCTGAGAGAACGTCTGAAGCTGACGGTGAACAGGAAGAAAAGCCAAGTGGCAAGGGCGTGGAAGTGCGACTACCTAGGCTATGGGATGAGCTGGCACCAGCAGCCAAGGCTGCGCGTGGCAAGGATGAGCCTAGACCGCTTACGCGACCGGCTCAGAATGCTGCTGCGCAGCGTACGGGCTCGCAAAATGGCGACTGTCATCGAGCGGATCAACCCCGTCCTGAGAGGCTGGGCTAGCTACTTCAAGCTCAGCCAGAGCAAGCGGCCGCTTGAGGAACTGGATGGTTGGGTCAGGCACAAACTCCGCTGCGTCATCTGGCGTCAATGGAAGCAGCCTCCCACGAGGCTGAGAAACTTGATGCGCCTGGGGTTGAGCGAGGAGCGTGCCAACAAGTCAGCCTTCAATGGCCGAGGTCCATGGTGGAATTCGGGAGCGCAACATATGAACTACGCGCTGCCAAAGAAACTGTGGGACCGGCTCGGGCTGGTCTCGATACTGGATACGATTAACCGGCTTAGCCGCGTAACCTGAACCGCCGTGTACGGAACCGTACGCACGGTGGTGTGAGAGGACGGCGGGTGTGAATCCGCCTCCTACTCGATTTGCGGCGGCCAACGGCGGTATGCTGGACGCCTGCCTGGGAGAGTGAATACATGGCCTTCGATTTTGATCTGTTCGTGATTGGCGCCGGGTCCGGTGGTGTGCGCGCAGCGCGTTTTGCTGCCGGTTTTGGTGCAAAAGTGGCAGTGGCGGAAAGCCGCTACCTGGGGGGGACCTGCGTCAACGTCGGTTGTGTGCCGAAAAAACTGCTGGTATACGGCGCGCACGTTGCCGATGAGCTGGAGCAAGCCGCAGGTTTCGGCTGGACGTTGGAAGAGGGGCATTTCGACTGGGGCACCCTGATTGCCAACAAGAATCGGGAAATCGAGCGCCTCAACGGCATCTACCGTAACCTGCTGGTCAACAGCGGGGTGACCCTGTTGCAGGGCCACGCGCGGCTGACGGGTGCCAACGAAGTGGAAGTGGACGGTCAGCGCTACACCGCCGAGCATATCCTCATCGCTACCGGTGGCTGGCCGCAGGTACCGGACATTCCCGGCAAGGAACTGGCCATCACCTCCAACGAAGCCTTCTACCTCAAGGATTTGCCGCGCCGCGTGCTGGTGGTGGGTGGGGGTTATATCGCCGTCGAATTCGCCGGCATCTTCCAGGGCCTGGGGGCCGACACCACACTGCTGTACCGTGGCGACCTGTTCCTGCGCGGCTTCGACGGCTCGGTGCGCACCCACCTGAAGCAAGAGCTGGAGAAACGCGGCCTCGACCTGCAGTTCAACGCCGACATCCAGCGCATCGACAAGCTTGAAGATGGTCGCCTGAAAGCCACGCTCAAGGACGGCCGCGAGCTGGTAGCCGACTGTGTGTTCTATGCCACCGGCCGGCGCCCGATGCTGGACAATCTGGGCCTGGAGAACACCGGCGTCGAGCTGGATGAGCGCGGTTACATCCGGGTCGATGAGCAGTACCAGACCACCGCGCCCTCGATTCTCGCCATTGGCGATGTGATCGGCCGCGTGCAGTTGACCCCAGTGGCCTTGGCTGAAGGCATGGCCGTGGCGCGGCGCCTGTTCAAACCCGAGCAGTACCGCCCGGTGGATTACCAGAACATCCCCACCGCGGTGTTCAGCCAGCCACCCATCGGTACCGTAGGCTTGACCGAAGAGCAGGCGCTGGAGGCCGGGCACAAGGTGCAGGTATTCGAAAGCCGCTTCCGGGCCATGAAGCTGACCCTGACCGACATTCAGGAAAAGACCTTGATGAAGTTGGTGGTCGATGCCGAGACCGACAAGGTGCTGGGTTGCCACATGGTCGGTCCTGACGCTGGCGAAATCATTCAGGGCCTGGGCATTGCGCTTAAAGCCGGTGCCACCAAGCAGCAGTTCGACGAAACCATCGGCGTGCACCCGACGGCGGCCGAAGAGTTCGTGACCATGCGCACCGTCACCCGCTGATGATCAATACACCCACACCTCGACCCGCCGGTTGCGCAGCCGGCCTTGCTCCAGTTCATTCCCGGCCACTGGTAGTTCATCGCCCATCCCGGTCACCTGCAACACCTCCACGCCACCGCGCGCCAGTTCGCGGCGCACCGCTTGCGCACGTAGGCGGGAGAGCAGGGCTGCGCGCCCAGGGGTTTCCTTTGGGTCGCCGAACCCCACCAGCACTGCCTTGCCCTGCAGCTTCCCGGCCTGGCGCAGGTACTCTGTCACCCGCTGCACGTCGCGCAGGGCCTTGTTATCCAGGCTGGCGCTTCCTTCCTGGAAGCGGAAGTTCACACTCAGCCGCTGCGCCTGCCGGGCCAGGGTACGATAGGGCGGTGGCATGTCGCTTTGGGGGGCGACAGACAGGGCCTTGATCTGCTGCGAAACGAAACCCTGCTGGGCGATGATCGCCTGGCCGGCCGGGCTCTGGGCAAAATCGACCAGGGCCTTGGCCTGGGGCTTGGGGTTGGCCGGCAGGTAAAAGTACAGGCGCCGTGAGAGCGGGTAGTCCTCGCTGGCCACCCGTGCGCGCTCCGGCAGCATGGCCGGTGCGTCGCCCTCGGCCACCGCCAGCACCTTGGCCCCGTGTACGGCGGCCAGGCTGCTGAAACCGATGGCCTGGCGGTCGGTACCCACGCGTGCCGCCAATTCGTCACTGGACTCGAAACGCCTCGCCTTGGCCGAAAGCTCGCCCTGCTGAGGTTCCAGCACCAGTGCCTTGAAGGTCTCGAAAGTGCCGGAACGGTCGTCACGGGCATACAGATGAATGGCCCCACCAGGTATGCCCAGTTGTTCCCAGCGCTGGATCTGCCCAGAGAAAATGTGTGCCAGTTGCCGGATGTTCAGTTGGGGTATTGGGTTGTCGGGGTGGACGATGACCGCGACGCCGTCGAGGCCGATCACTTGCTCGGCGCCGGCTGCGCGAAGGTCGCCCAGCGCCTGCAACTGGCGCACTTCACTGTCGTTGATCGGCCGCGAGGAGGCGGCCAGGTCCGCGTCGCCACGGCCTAGCGCGACAAAGCCGGTGCTCGAGCCGTGGGCGGCAATGTCGATGCGCAAGGGCTGGCCGTGCCCGTCGCGGGCGGTAATCACCCATTCGTTGGCGACCTTGCCCTGCTGTTGTTCGATGGCGGTGGCCTGCTGTGCGCGCAATTGCCCCTGTACCAGCGCCGGCAGCAAGGCCGCGCCGATGGTGTTGGAGCCTTGCACGCGCAGGTGCAGGGGCTCAGCCAGGGTCGCGAGTGGTAGCAGGGTGAGCAGCAAGACAAGCAGGCGGAGCATGCCGGGTGACCTGTGGCATAGAGTTGGCCGGCAGATTACGACAGTGGCGTGATGATAATGTGACGGGGCGTACGCCTCCAATAGTGCAGCGCCTGCCAGATCGTGTGCCGCGCGGGCGGTGCTCGATCTGGCAGGCGCTGCAACGTACAAGAGCGTTAATGCGCCCCGGCCGACTTGCTCAGGTCGCTCTCGGCCCATTCGGTATAAATGCAAGCGTCTGCCACTGCCCAACGCACCTTCACGCTGTCGCCCGGCTGCATCGGCATGCCCGCCGCCGACAGTGCCTTCACGGTCAGCTCGGTACCCCCTGCAGTCACCACATGGCAGGTCTGGCTTTCACCCAGGAACAGCACTTCGCCAACCTTGGCAGTGACCTCGTTCCAACCCGCCGGCAGCGGTTCACGCATGGCCTGTTCGGCGCTCATGGCCACGGCCTTTTCCGGGCGCACCATGATCAGTGCATCCTGCGAGGCGGCCAGCCCCGGGGTCAAGCGAATGGCCACTGGCTGGCCCTCGAAGCTGCCCGCGCCGTTGCTGCTGGCCTTGATCCGCAGGAAGTTGGAGTTGCCCAGGAACGATGCGACAAAGGCATTCGGTGGGTTCTGGTACAGGTCGTAACCGGTGCCCAGGCCGACGATCTTGCCGTGGCTGAAAATGGCGATGCGCTGGGACAGGCGCATGGCTTCTTCCTGGTCGTGGGTGACGTAGACGATGGTGATGCCCAGGCGGCGGTGCAACTGGCGCAGTTCGTCCTGCAGGTCTTCACGCAGCTTCTTGTCCAGCGCGCCGAGCGGCTCGTCCATCAGCAGGATACGCGGCTCGTACACCAGCGCCCGGGCGATCGCCACGCGCTGCTGCTGGCCGCCCGACATTTGCGAGGGTTTGCGGTGCGCGAACTGTTCCAGTTGCACCAGCTTGAGCATGGCGTCGACGCGCTTGGCGGTTTCGGCAGCGCCGAGTTTGCGAATGGCCAGTGGGAAGGCGATGTTGTCACGCACATTCAGGTGCGGGAACAGCGAATACCGCTGGAACACCATGCCGATGTCACGCTTGTGCGGCGGCACGTTGACCAGCGACTGGCCGTCGACCAGGATCTCGCCGCTGCTCGGTGTTTCGAAGCCGGCCAGCATCGACAGGGTGGTGGACTTGCCCGACCCGCTGGAACCGAGGAAGGTCAGGAACTCGCCGTCCTGGATCTCCAGGTCGAGGTTGTCCACGGCGGTGAAGTCGCCGTAGTGCTTGTTCAGGCCGCGCAGGCTGACCAGGGTTTTGCCGTGCGCGTTGTCTTTGATCACTGCACTCATTGTTGTTATCTCCGCGCGCTCAGGCGTTGGTTTCGGTGCGCCGGCGCAAGGCGGCGGCAATGAACATGACCAGCAACGACAGGCCGATCAGCAGGGTCGAGGCCACGGCGATCACGGGGCTGAGGTCCTGGCGCAGGGTGGTCCACATCTTCACTGGCAGGGTCTGCAGGTCGGGGCTGGCCATCATCACGCTCAGCACCACTTCATCCCACGACACCAGGAAAGCGAACAGGCCACCGGCGATCATGCCGGGGCGGATGGCCGGGAACGTGACCTTGAAAATCGCCTGCAGGCGCGAGGCGCCGCAGATCACCGCAGCATCTTCGATCGACTGGTCGAACAGCTTCAGCGAGTTGATGATCGAGATGATCGTGAACGGCAGGGCGACGATCACGTGGCTGACCACGAAGGCGAACAGCGTGCCGGTGTAACCTAGCTTGAGGAACAGTGCGTATACCGCCACGGCAATGATCACCAGCGGCACGATCATCGGCATGGTAAACAGCCCGTACAGCAGCTCGCGGCCCGGGAAGCGGCCACGCACCAGGGCGAATGCGCTGGGCAGGCCCAGCAACACGGCGGCGATGGTGGTCAGCACGGCCACCTTCAGGCTGGCCAGTGCGGCGTCCATCCACTCCGGGTTGGAGAAAAACTGGCCGTACCACTTGAAGGTCCAGCCCGGTGGCGGGAACACCAGCCACTGTGACGAGCCGAATGACAGCAACACGATGAACACCACCGGCAGCAGCAGGAAGGCCGCGATGACCCCGGTGGTCAGGTACAGGCCCGTACGCAGCGGGCGGCCCATGGCATTGGGAGACAGGAGCATGGCAGTTTACCTCGCGTTGCCAACCGGGGATTCCGGCTGCAGCTTCAGGTACAGGTAGAAGAGCACCAGGGTGATCGCTACCAAGAGTGCGGCGGCGGCGCTGGCCAGGCCCCAGTTGAGGAACGACTGCACCTGCTGGATGATGAATTCGGGCAGCATCATGTTCTGCGCGCCCCCCAGCAGCGCCGGGGTGACGTAGTAACCGAGCGACATCACGAACACCATCAGCGCCCCGGAGAACAGCCCCGAGCGACACAGCGGCAGGAACACCTTCCAGAAGTTGGTCCACGGGCTGGCGCCACAGATCGAACCTGCCTGCAGCACCATCGGGTCGATGGCGTGCATGGTCGCCTGCAGTGGCAGCACGATGAACGGGATCATGATGTAGCTCATGCCGATTACCACGCCGGTGAGGTTGTGCACCATTTCCAGCGGGGCATCGATGATGCCCATGGCCATCAACGCCTTGTTGATCACGCCCGAGCTCTGCAGCAGCACCAGCCACGAGTAGGTGCGCGCCAGCAGGCTGGTCCACATCGACAGCAGCACGATGTTCAGCAGCCAACGGCCCCAGCCCTTGGGCACCAGGGTGATCGCCCAGGCCAGCGGGAAGCCCAGCAGCACGCTGATCAGGGTCACCACGCCGGCCACGGAAAAGGTGTTGAACAGCACACGTGCGTAGGCCGAGTTGGCAAACAGCTGCTCGTAGTTACCCAGCCCCGGGGTGGGTTCCAGCACCCCGCGCAGCAGCAGGCCGACCAGCGGGGCGAAGAAGAACACGCCAAGGAACAGCAGGGCGGGCAGCAGGTTGCGGCTGCCTTTCCAGCGCTGGCTCAGGCTTGCGCGGCGCGGGGTGGTGCCCGGGGCGCCGGCACCCGTGGGGGTACCTTGCGCATTGTGCAGGGCGTTGATGGCGACTTTCATTTGACCAACCACTCATTCCAGCGGGCCGCGATGGCTTGACCGTTCTTGGCCCAGTAGGCGAAGTCGAGGGTGACCTGGTCCTGGGCGTAGGCAGTTGGCAGGTTTGGCGCGAGGTCCTTGTCCAGCTTGGCCACGCTGTCGACGTTGACCGGCGCATAGGCGGTTTTGTTGGCGAATTCGGCCTGGCCCTCGGCGCTGCTGGCGTTGGCCAGGAATTTCATGGCCGCTTCCTTGTTCTTGGCGCCTTTGGGGATGACCAGGAAGTCGGCCATGACCAGGTTCTGCTTCCAGCTCACACCCACCGGTGCACCGTCTTGCTGCAGGGCGTAGACACGGCCATTCCAGAACTGGCCGAGCGAGGCTTCACCTGATGCCAGCAACTGCTGTGACTGGGCGCCACCGCCCCACCAGACGATGTCTTGCTTGATGGTGTCGAGCTTCTTGAAGGCGCGGTCCAGGTCCAGCGGGTACAGCTTGTCGGGGGCTACGCCGTCGGCCAGCAGGGCCAGTTCCAGCACGCCGGGGCTGGGCCATTTGTACAGGGCTCGCTTGCCGGGGTAGGCCTTGGTGTCGAACAGCGCGGTCCAGTCCACCGGCTTGTTGGCCCCGAGCTTGCCTTCGTTGTAGCCGAGCACGAAGGAGAAGAAGAATGAGCCGACGCCATGGTCGGAGACGAAGCGTGGGTCGATCTTGTCGCGCTTGATCTGGTTGAAGTCGAGGGGTTCGAGCAGGCCTTCGCTGGCGGCACGCAGGGCAAAGTCGGCTTCGACGTCGACCACGTCCCACTGCACGTTACCGCTCTCGACCATGGCCTTGAGCTTGCCGTAGTCGGTGGGGCCGTCCTGCACGACCTTGATGTTCGTGGCTTTGGTGAACGGTACGGCCCACGCTTCTTTCTGGGCGTCCTGGGTCGTACCGCCCCAGCTGACGAAGTTGAGGCTGTCGGCGGCCAGGGCGGCCTGACATGCCAGGGTCAGCAGGCTGGCAGACAGCACTGCGGTTACACGTTTGCTTAACAGCATGGTTACGCCCTCGTTGCTTTTGTTATTCGAGGCGGGGCTTTTGGTGCGCCCGCCAACAGTGTTCGGGGAGCAGCTAAAACAAAGTGTTCTGGTGGCCGTTTTTAATTGTAGGTGCCGGCCTGCAGACTCAAGGTCTACGGGATATCATATTATGGTATTCCAAGATTTTGGCAAGAGGTATGGGGCGACCGGCCATCACTCCGCCCTGTCAAAAGCACCAAGGGCCCTGTAGGAGCGGGTTTACCCGCGAATGCGTCGGTGGTGTCACCCTCGCATTCGCGGGTAAACCCGCTCCTACAGGGCCCCGCTAAATCAATTGCTTGTGTGTTCTCAGCCATCCATCCCCGGGTCGAACGGGATGCTCTGCACCACCTCCAGCTCATAGCCCGCCAGCCCCGCGTATTTCAGCGGCGGCCCCAGGTGACGCAGCTTGCCCACGCCAAGGTCCTGCAGAATCTGCGCCCCGGTACCCACTTCGGAATACACCTTGGACTGGCCACGTTGATAGGGCCGCACAGGGTGGGTCAGTTGTGGCACACGCTCAAGCAAGGCCTGGGAGGATTCGTGGTTGGCCAGGATCACCACCACGCCAGTACCTTCCTCAGCCACCTTCTGCAGCGCCGCCCACAGCGTCCAGTTGGCGGGGCCGGCGTACTCGGCGCCCACCAGGTCGCGCAGCGGGTCAATCACATGCACCCGCACCAGGGTCGGCTGTTCGCGGCGAATGTCGCCCATGACCATGGCCATGTGCACGCCACCTTCGATGCGGTCTTCATAGGTGACCAGGCGGAAGGTGCCATGCACCGTCGGCAGCTCGCGCTCGCCGATGCGCTTGACGGTCTGCTCGGTGCTCAGGCGGTAGTGGATCAGGTCGGCGATGGTGCCAATCTTGATGCCATGCCGGGCGGCGAACACTTCCAGGTCGGGGCGGCGAGCCATGGTGCCGTCGTCGTTCAGCACTTCAACGATGACCGAGGCCGGGCTGAAGCCGGCCAGGCGTGCCAGGTCGCAGCCTGCTTCGGTGTGGCCGGCACGGGTCAGCACGCCGCCTTCGCGGGCGCGCAGGGGGAAGATGTGGCCAGGTTGCACCAGGTCTTCGGGGCGGGCGTTGGGGGCCATGGCCGCTGCCACGGTGCGTGCCCGGTCAGCGGCGGAAATGCCGGTGGTGACCCCGGTGGCCGCCTCGATCGACACGGTGAACGCGGTGCTGAACACGCTACCGTTGGCCGGAACCATCTGCTCCAGGCCCAGGCGCTGGCAGTGATCGTCGGTCAAGGTCAGGCAGATCAGCCCGCGCGCCTCGCGAGCCATGAAGTTGATGGCCTGGGCGTCGCAGCGCTCGGCGGCGATCAGCAGATCGCCCTCGTTTTCCCGGTCCTCGTCATCCACCAGCAGGACCATCTTGCCTTGCCGGTAGTCCTCGAGAAGTTCCTCGATGGTGTTGAAAGCCATGGTGCACGCTCACTGTGGTGGGGTGAATTTTATGGTATACCATCATACACAAATATCATCGTAACAGGAGAGCTGCACATGAAGGCCTACTGGATAGCCCATGTGGACGTGACCGACCCCGAGCAATACCAGCAGTACACCCAGCGCGCCCCAGCTGCCTTCAAGGCATTCGGCGGTCGCTTCCTGGCCCGTGGCGGGCGTAGTGAGGCGATGGAAGGGAGGGCTACGCCTCAGCGTAGTGTGGTGATCGAGTTCGATTCGTACGCGCAGGCCGTCGCCTGTTACCGCTCCGCGCTGTACCAAGAGGCATGCAGCCATCGCCAAGGGGTGGCGAAGGCTGAGGTGATCATTGTGGAAGGGTTTGAGCCCTGAGCAGGATTTGCCGGCCCTTTCGCGGGTTTACCCGCGAAAGGGCCGGACCTGCCGCACCGCTGGCAGATTCATTGAAGCCTGCGGGCTGTTTCCGCAAATAGAAGCAAAAGACCCGCCCAGGCGGGTCTATTGCTCATCGCCTCACTGCAGATGCACTTTAAGTTCGTTGCCCGCCTGCCGCAGCGCCGCCTTTACTGCCGGCACTTGGCTCAACGGGTTGAGCAGCCCATAGTCATGAATCATTCCGTTGTAGCGCACCGAGGTTACTGTCACGCCCGCCGCATTCAACTTGCGGGCATACGCCTCACCTTCATCCCGAAGCACATCGAACTCAGCCGTTTGCACCAGGGCCGGTGGCAAGCCCTTCAGCTGTTCGGCGGACGCCCGCAGCGGCGAGGCGTAGATCTGCGCCCGCGCCTTTGCATCAACGGTGTAGTTGTTCCAGAACCACTTCATCATCCCGGTGGTCAGGAAGTGTCCTTCGGCAAACTGCTTGTACGACGCTGTCTCGAAGCTGGCGTCGGTCACCGGCCACAGCAGCAACTGGAAGCGCAGGGCAGGGGTGCCGGCCTCTTTGGCCTTGAGTGCAACCACCGCCGCCATGTTGCCGCCAACGCTGTTGCCGGCTACCGCCAGGCGCTTGCCATCCACGCCGATCTCCTTGCCATGCTCGGCCACCCAGCGCGTCGCGGCGTAGGCCTGGTTGATCGCCGTCGGGTAGTGCGCTTCCGGTGAGGGGGTGTAGTCCACATAGACCGCCACCGCACCCGAGCCGACCACCAGGTCGCGGATCAGTCGCTGGTGGGTCGGGAAGTCGCCCAGCACCCAACCGCCGCCGTGGAAGAACATGAACACCGGCAGATCACCTTTGACATTAGTCGGGCGCACCACTTGCAGCTTGATCGACTGGCCATTGGCCTGAATCGTGCGTTCCTTCACCTCGACCCCCGATAGGTCGACCTTTACCGAAGCCTGGGCACCGGTCAGTACCGCGCGGGCGTCGTTTGGTGTGAGCTGTTCCAGCGGCTTGCCACCCCCTTTCTCCAGGGCTTCGAGGAAGGCCTGGGTGTGTTGTTCGACACCAGGGCTGCCTGCGGCGAAGGCACTGGAAACGGACAGGGCCAAGAGGGAGGTGGTGAGGGCTTTGTGGACAATGTTCATGGGCGAATCCTTTTCTGTGCAAGTGTTGGTAGTGGGCGTCTTGCCTGGCCTTTGGGGCCATCGCTGCGACTTGTGCGTAGATTAGGCAGATGCACTTGTGGGAAAAAGCCGCTATAAAGTGTTTGACTGTCAGCTAGAGCAAGACAATGAACCCTTACGAAGACATGCGGATCTTTGCCCAGGTGATGGAGGCAGGTAGTTTCACCGCTGCCGCCGACCGTCTGGGCATGTCCAAGCAATCGGTCAGTCGGCGCCTGATGCAGCTTGAGGAGCGCCTGGGCGTGCGCCTGCTCAACCGCTCCACCCGGCGCCTCGATGCCACGCCACTGGGGCAGCACTACTACCAGTCGGCCCTGCGCCTGCTGGGTGAAGTGCAGCAGGTCGAACACGACATCAGCGGCCAGGCCCAGGTCCTGCGCGGCACCTTGCGCCTGAGCGCGCCGCTGTCGTTTGCCATGGCGCACCTGGGCTGCCTGCTGACCGAGTTTCTGCAGTTGCACCCCCAGGTTGATGTGGAGGTAGACCTGAGCGACCGCGCTGTGGACCTGATTGGTGAAGGCTATGACCTGGCGCTGCGGATTGGTGCACTGGAGGACTCCAGCCTGATCGCCCGGCGTATCGCCAGTGTCGAGCGGGTCTACTGTGCGAGCCCGGCGTATTTGCAAGCACGGGGAGTGCCGGGAAAACCGGATGAGCTCGCCGCGCATGATTGCCTGCCTTATGGGCATTCGCGGCAGGTGCAGTGGCAATTCCACAAAGGTGGCAAAACCCAGGCAATTCAGGTGACCGGGCGCATGCGGGCGAACAATGGCGAGTTGCTGCGGGGGGCTGCGATTGCCGGGATGGGGGTCACTTACCTGCCGACCTTTATCGTTGGGCAGGCGTTGGCGGAGGGGCAACTGGTGACGGTTCTGGATGAGTGGCGCCCGCCCGCGCTGCAGCTGTCGGCGGTGTATCCGCAGCACCGGCAGGTGGCGCGGCCGGTGCAGGGTTTTGTCAGCTTCCTGCGCGCGCGGCTGGCGCAGCTCTGACCTTCGGTACAGGCTATGCTTGCCCTATGAGTACGCCCGTTCCTTTACGCCAACCTTGCCCCCCTGGCGCCTGCGTCTGCGGCCGCGAGCAACTGGCCGACCATCCGCAGGCCGCCCAGCGCATCCTCTTGCTGACCCGGCAGGAAGAAAAACGCCTGCTCGAACGGCTGGAAAACCTGAAGGACCTGGAAGACCTTCAACGTCTGCAGCAGCGCCTGTACGAAAACCTCGGCATCCGCGTGCACATCGCCCCCGGTTACAACGAGGTACGGACCATGCGCGGCATCGTCATCGAACTGGACGATCAGCCTGGGCTGTGCCGCAAGACCCGGCAGTCTATCCCGGCGGCGATCCGGCGCGGGCTGGAGCGTAATCCGCAGGTTGCGTTCCGGTTGCTCGATACGCACGACCTGTTGCGTGATACCTGAGGGTTAATACCGGCATCGGCCGTGGCCACATGGGGCGCGTCAATTCCGTTAATTTTTACAGCGCTTGCTACGTCTACTTGAAACCCACCCTGCGCCAGGCGCGCAGCGGCATCATCATTTAAGGAGACAGGCAATGACTTCCGTTTTCGACCGCGACGATATCCAGTTCCAGGTAGTGGTCAACCACGAAGAGCAATACTCGATCTGGCCCGACTACAAAGCCATCCCCAATGGCTGGCGAGCCGTGGGCAAAAGCGGCCTGAAGAAGGACTGCCTGGCCTACATCGATGAAGTCTGGACCGACATGCGCCCGCTGAGCCTGCGCCAGAAAATGGCCGAAGCTGCCGCCCAGTGACCGTGCTGAACCTGCTGTGCCTGCCGTACTCCGGGGCCAGCGCCATGGTCTACAGCCGCTGGCGGCGCAAGCTGCCGGCATGGTTGCAGGTACGCCCGGTAGAGTTGCCTGGGCGGGGGGCGCGCATGGCTGAGTCGCTGCACACCGACATGCAAGTGCTGGCTCGGCAACTGGCCAGCGAGCAGCGACTGGCGGCAAGCGCTCCTTATGCGCTGCTCGGCCACAGCCTGGGTGCACTGCTGGCCTTCGAGCTGGCCCATGAGCTGCAGGCATTGGGCTGCCCGGCGCCGCTGGCCTTGTTCGCCTGCGGCACCGCGGCACCTACCCGGCGTGAGGACTACGACGGCAACAACTGGCGCGAGCCCAAGAGCGACGCCGAGCTGATCAGCGAGTTGCGCGCGCTGCAGGGCACGCCTGAGGAAGTGCTGGCCAACGCTGAGCTGATGAGCCTGACCTTGCCGACCTTGCGCGCCGATTTTCTGTTGTGCGGCACTTACACCTACCGGCAGCGACCGGCGTTGCAGTGCCCACTGCATGTGCTGGGTGGAGTGGAAGACCGGGCCAGCGATGAGCAACTGCGGGCATGGCGCAGTGAAACCCAAGGCGCGTTCTCGCTGCAGATGTTCCCAGGTGGCCATTTCTTCATCCATGAGCAGGAAGACCGTGTGCTCGCTGCGCTGACCGCGTCGCTGCAACCGCTTCGGCTGTCCGCCTGATTGACGTCACCGCTTGCCTGGGGGAGGCTAGGGTTTTCCCAGGCAAGAGGCAGACAATGCTGATCGATCCACTCAAGGCCACGCTACTGGTCGTCGACATCCAGGAAAAGCTGATCGGTGCCATGAGCGACCCCGAAGGCACTCGGGCACGGGCCCGTTGGTTGCTGGCGGCGACTGCCGAGCTGGCGCTGCCGACGGTGATTTCCGAGCAGTACCCCAAAGGCCTGGGTCATACCCTGGCCGAACTGCTGGCCGTAGCGCCGGCAGCCGAAGTGGTGGAAAAAAGTCACTTTTCCTGCGTGGCTGCCGAGTGCCTGCCAGCCAGTTTGATGGCGCGTGAGCAGGTGATCGTCTGCGGCATGGAAACCCATGTTTGCGTGCTGCAGACCGTGCTCGGCCTGTTGGCGCTGGGCAAGCAAGTGTTCGTGGTCGAGGATGCCTGCGACAGCCGCACCCCGGCCAGCAAGGCCGCAGGCCTGGCGCGCATGCGTGCCGCCGGCGCGCAGGTAGTGACCCGCGAGATGGTGTTGTTCGAATTGATGGGCAGTGCCGGGCACCCGCAGTTCCGCCACATCAGCAAAACCTACCTGATCGGTGAACAGCCCTGAACGGCCGGTTACTGGCCATTTCGGTGATGGCCCTGGTGCTGTTGCAAGGCTGTGCCGGGCGCCGCGAAGAAGCGCCCGAAGCGGACCCGGCGAAAGTCCGTGCGCAGCTGTTGCGGCTGTTACCCGCCCAGGTCAAGGACCGCGAGGGTTGGGCCAAGGATATCCAGGCAGCCTTCGAAGCCCAGCGCATAGCGCCCAGTAAAAGCAACCTGTGCGCAGTGCTGGCGGTGACCGAACAGGAGTCGACCTTCACTGCGGACCCACAGGTGCCCAACCTTGGGCGTATCGCCCGCCAGGAGATCGACCGCCGCGCTGCGCGCCTGCATATTCCCAAACTGCTGGTCGACGGTGCGCTGAAGACGCCGTCAGGCAACGGCAAGAGCTACCAGCAGCGGTTGCAGACGGTGCGCAGCGAAAAGCAGTTGAGTGAACTGTACGACGAAGTCGTTGCACGCCTGCCGCTGGGCAAGACCTTGCTGGGCGGGCTGAATCCGGTGCACACCGGCGGGCCGATGCAAGTCAGCATCGATTTTGCCGAAAAGCATGCGAGGGATTACCCCTACAGCCATGAAGGCACGATTCGCCAGGAAGTGTTCAGCCGGCGCGGCGGCATGTACTTCGGTATTGCCCACCTGTTGGGCTACCCGGCCAACTACGAGCGCCAGCTTTACCGTTTCGCCGATTTCAATGCGGGCTGGTACGCCAGCCGCAATGCGGCATTCCAGGCGGCATTGAGCAAGGTCACGGGGGTGAAGCTGGCACTGGACGGCGACCTGGTGGCGCCAGGGGCGATCATGCCGGGGACGACTGAACTGGCCGCGCGCAAGCTGGGGGTGAAGCTGGGGCTGCGTAACCCGCAGATCCGAAGCCAGCTGGAGGAGGCCGACAGCCTGGCGTTCGAGGACAGCAAGCTGTACAGCGGGGTGTTCGCCCTGGCGGATGCCAAAGCCGGCAAGCCGGTACCCCGCGCAGTGTTACCGGGCATCGAGCTGAAGAGCCCGAAGATTACCCGCAAGCTGACCACGGCCTGGTTTGCCGGGCGGGTGGATGAGCGCTATCAGCGGTGCATGAAGCGTTAGCCTGGCAGCAACCGCGATCCTTGAGCGGGTTTACCCGCGAACACGGGCGAAGCCCGTGCCATCCACCGCGCGGGCCTGTCCGATCAGCGCCCGCCCAATGCCCCAACCACTTGGTCAACGCTGGCTATGAGCCCCGCAATCGCATCTTCAGGGTCACTCTCCACCACCACCAGCTTGGCCCCGGCCGCCTTGATCACCTCGGCCACTGCCGATTCAGGCTGACGATGGTCCAGCACCAGCGCCACGTCCTGCGCCTTCAGGTTCTCCCCCAGCGCCTTGAGGGCTGCCGCATCCCACTCGGCCGGCAGTGGCTGCTCGACCGCATCCAGGTTCAACCCGTTGACCAGATATCCCAGCCTCTCCGACAGGCTCACCACCGTCAGGTTGTCGACTTTGGCCAGCCGCGTCTGGCTGTTGGCCGAAAGCTCCAGCAATTGGCGTTTGAGCCCTGCCAGGTTGCCCTGGATCTTTGCCTTGTCGTCCGGCGCCAGGCGCTCCAGGTCATTGGCCACCACGTCGGCCATGCGTCCGAGGTTGGTCGGGTTGAGCCAAGGGTAAGCACCATAGGCATCGTCACCGTTCACCGCAATGCCCGGCAGTGCGCCATCCACCGGTCGCGCGGCATCGATCTCGACAATGCGGATATTGCTGCGTCGGGCCATCGGGTACAGCGGGTCATCACGCCAGATCGAACGCACCCCGATCACCGCATCTGCCTGCTGGGCGGCCTTGTGCAGGCCTGCGCCGCCACGCCCGCTGAAATACGACGGTTGGCGGCTGGCAGGCAGGTTGGCTGGTGCCGCCCGCTGGAGCTGCACCGCAGTGCCTTCGAGCAAGGCGCTGGCCAGGCTATGAGTGACCGGCAGGGTCGTCAGCACTTGCGTGGCGAAAGACAGGGACGGCAGGCCGGCCAGTGCCAGCGCCAGGGTCAGGTGTTTGAAGTTCATGCCGGGTTTCCTTGCAGGCGGGGAACGAGCGCGCGGGCCAGAGCGGCCAGAGCAAAGCAGATGCCGGCGACCAGGATGATCGCGGCCCCTGACGGCACCGGCAGGTCGAAAACGATCGGTAGCAGGATGCCGAACAGGGTACTGATGGTGGCAATCAGCACCGACAGGAAGAAAAAGCCCTTGAGCGACTGGCTGACCAGGCGAGCGGCGGCGGCCGGGATGACCAGCAGTGCACCGACCAGGATGGCCCCGATCACCTTCACCGCAGCCACGGTCACCAACGTCACCAGCACCACGAACAGATAGTCCAGGGTCTTCACCGCCACTCCGCGTACAGCCGCCAGCTGCGGGTTGAAACTGGCCAGCATGATGCGGTTGTACAGCGGCAGCGCCAAGGCAAGCACCAGCACCGCGACGATGCCCAGTACCAGCAAGTCCTGGGCACTAACGGTCAGCACCGAACCGAACAGCACGTTCTCGAGGATGTGCACGTTGATCTTGCCTGCCAGCATCAGCAGCAGGCTGGCGCCAAGCGCCAGCGACACCGACAGGAACACGCCAATCAGTGTATCCGGCGACAGCCCGGTACGGTTGCGCAGGAAGTTGAGCAGGATGCCGAACAGCAGGCAGTAGCCGAACAGGCTGCCGTAAGGGCCGGTATAGGGCTCACCCAGCAGGATACCGATGGCCACGCCGGTCAGCGCCGCATGGCCGACCGCTTCAGAGAAGAACGCAAAGCGCTTGACCACCACCAAGGTGCCCAGGCCACCCAGCACCGGGCCGATCATCAGGCCGGCCAGCAAGGCATTGACCACGAAACCGTAGGCCAGCGCCTCGGGCAGATAACCGGCAGTGGCCCAGTCCTGGACCGTTTGGCGAAAGATTTCAAAACTCATCAGGCAAGGCTCTCGCTACGCGGGTGAACGGAGAACAGGCCGAGCAGACGCTCCGGGGTTAGGGCCTGGGCAGGCGGCGCATCGAACAGCACCTGTCGGTTCAGGCCTGTTACCCGGTCCGCCAGGCGCAACACGGCTTCCAGGTCATGTTCGATCCACAGAACGGTAGTGCCGGCCTGGCGCCAGACCTGCAATAACTGTTCGAACACCTGGATTCCGGCTTCATCGAGGGCCGACATCGGTTCGTCCAGCACCAGCAACTGCGGCTCGGGGATCAGGCCCTGGGCCAGCAGCACGCGCTGGCGCTCACCGCCGGACAGTGCCCCCATGCGCCGCGTGCGCTTGTCGAGCATGCCAACCTGAACCAAGGCTGCATCAATGGCCGGCTTCACGCGCCGCGACAGGCCGAGGAAGGCCGGGCGGCGCTGGCACATGGCGGCCATGAAATCGTCCACGGTCATGGGCAGGCCGCGGTCGAACTCCAGTGCCTGCGGCACGTAGCCAATCACTTCGCGCTCACCAGGCCAATGCAAGGTCAGCTGGCCCTGGTGTGGCATCTGCCCGAGCAGGGTCTTGATCAACGAGCTCTTGCCGCCGCCGTTGGGGCCGACGATGGCGTGCACGCTGCCTGCTGCCACGCTGAAACTGACCTGTTCGAGGATGCGCGTACGCCCCAAGGTCAGGTCGATGCCAGTGAAATCGATGCGCGGCCCGCAGGCTGTCGCCAGCTTGGCGGCAGCGGTCATGCGCGGTTCTCCTGAATGGCGCGGACCACCGTGTCGAGGTTGCGCTTCATTTCCACCTCGTACTTGTCCTTGGTGTAATCGCCGTAGGAGATATGCGTCAACGGATACAGGCGCACACCGGACTCACGCTGAATGGTTTCGACATAGGCCGACGGGAAGTCCATTTCCGAGAAGATCACCCGCACATCCAGCGCCTTGAGCTGGTCGATGGTCTTTTTCAGCTGCGCCGGGCTGGGCTCGATGCCATGGGCCGGCTCGACGACAGCGGTCACCTCCAGGCCGAAATCGCGCACCAGGTAGTCATAGGCGGCATGGATGGTAGCGACCCGGAACGTTGCGCCAGGGGCTTCGGTGACCTTGGCCAGGGCCTCGGCACGCAGGGCGCGCAGGCGCTTGGCGTAGGCACGGGCGTTCTGCGTGTACAGCTTGGCGTTGTCCGGGTCGAGTTTGCCCAGTTCACGGGCGATGTTGTTCACCTGGGCGATGGTGGTGCTGATCGACAGAAAGGTGTGCGGGTTGACCACCTTGCCGGCACCGCGCGCGGCAATGCCGGTGGCCGCCAGCAGCGGCACGTTCTGATTGGCTTCGATAGTGGCGATGTCGGGTTTTTCGCTGGTGGCGATCATGCGGTCTGCGAAATCGTCATGGCCAACACCGTTGAGCACCACCACGTCCAGTGTGCCGATGCGCTTGATGTCCTCGGCCCGCGGCTCGTAGGCGTGCGGGTTGAAGCCCGCCGGAATCAGGGGAACCACCTCGGCCTTGTCGCCGACAATATTGCTCACGTAGCTGTAATAGGGGTGCAGGGTGATGCCGATTCGCAGCGGCTTGCTGTTATCGGCCAGGGCCAGTGCCGGCAGGGCAAAGGTCAGGAGCAGGGCGAGGGCGGAGCGAAACATGGGCGGGTCCTTGGGTTCAGTGACGGTGTTCGCGGGTAACACCGGCGTCGTAGTGGCTGACCACCTGCTGCCAGCCAGCGGCGATCAGGGCGGCCTGGCCGAGGTCGTCCGGGATCACGGCGGCGCTGTCGCGGCGCAGCCAGACATCGGCTTGGCCTGTGCTGTCGGGTGGCAGGATCAGCAGCAGGCTGCCGGCAACTTCCGGGGCCTGGCTGCGGCCCAGGTAGGCGCCAGATTCCAGCCATGACCATTGGTGGCCGCCACGGCTCTGGCTGCCGGCATCGACCACGAACGGCGGCAGGCCTTCTTCGGCCAGGGCCTTTACGCTGGGCGTGACGGCGTTTTCTTCGCGCAGTAGCTGGATCTCGTCGAAGGCTACCCGCAGGTCGGTGTACAGGCCTTGTTCGGCGGCGGTGAGGTCGCGGCGGGCGTCGATCTGGTAGCTGGCGATGGCCTGTTCGTCCTCGCGCTCACCGCGCAGCAGCACCACGCTGGCGGCGAGTACCACGATCAGCAGGCTTGCCAGCAGCACGTACAGGGTTTCGTGCCCGGCACCGGCCGGGCGAATGACTTGGGCGCGGCTCATGGTTGGGCGATATCGGCGTAGTCCACTTCAACCACGTGCCCGGGGCCGGCATCGAACAGCACATAGAATTCGCCGTCCGGGCGCTTGAACGTCAGCGTCGAGTCGTCGCCAAGCTTGCCGCCGACCAGCACCTGTTCGTCATAACCGATCACGTCCAGGGTCACCCCGGGGGCACCGCTGCCGTCCGAGAAACCGCCGGTGCACTTGACCTGGCCGTTGGCCAGTTCCTCGCATTCGCACATCGGGTTGTGCGCCAGCGCCGGGCTGGCAGCCAGTATCAGGAAGGGCAGCGTCAGGGTGCGTATCAGGTGTTTCATTTGTTGCCTCCTTGTTTCTCGAGCCATGCAACGGTGGCTGGCGATGCCTTGGCCAGGGGGATCGACGCCTGGTACATGCTGCCGTCCCAGCCTTCCAGGGTGATCCAGATGTGCGCATCGGGTTTGGTGCGCGGCGGGATCGGCAACGAGGTGCCCATGTTGTACGGTGCACCGAAGAAAATGGTGCCGGCGGCGCGCAGGCTGCGTGGCTTGCCGATGCGCAGGTAGGCGGCCTTGACGTCCTTTATGCAGGCCTTGCACAACGCTGCATTGAACGATTTGAAGTAGCCGGCCGGGCCGTCGGCGCGTGGCGCCTCGTCACGCAGTTCGGCAAGGTCGAGGCTGTAGGGGCCGACCTGGATGTCCCTGATCACGTTGGCGCCAAGGCCCGCTTCGCCGCGGAACAGCCTGGCGTCGGCGAAGTACTTGGGCATGAAGCCCAGCGGGATCAGGATCAGCAGGATGTTCAGGTGAAAACGCCACTTCAGCCAAAGCTGCTTCAGCGGGCTGGCGGGCAGGGCCTGGCTCATGAGTGGATCTCCACGGTGGTTTCACTGTGTGCCGCACGTGGAGCGCGCTCGCTGCGCTTGAGGGCCGCGGCGGTGGCCTGGGCGGTGCGTTTGGTCCAGATCAGCAGGCCGCTGAGCACCATCAGGGTCAGGATCAGGCCGAAGAAGAACCACACCAGCTTGATCGGCAAACCGCCAAAGTCGCCAGTGTGCAGCGGGCGCATGGACTCGGTGACGAACTCCAGCGCCGAACGGTCGCTGATCAGGAACTGGCTGTCGACATTGCGTGTGTACGGATTCACCGAAGCACTCTGGAACATCAACGGGTACCAGCCCGGGCCAGACAGCGTGACGTGGCTGTAGGCAGTGGCGGGGAGCGTGATGGAGGTCACTTCCAACCCCGGGATCGCCAGACCGGCAAGGCGCGCCGCTTCGTCCAGGTCGATGCGCGAGGCGGGGCTGCCATCTGGCGTTTGCGGCACCTCCTCACGGGCGATCACCGGCACGATGGGTCGGCTGGAAATGGTGATGTGGTTGTCAGACAGGATCGCCTGGATCAGGAACCAGGTGCCGGTGATGGAAATGACCGCAATGAACCAGATTGACCACACCCCGGACAGACGGTGCAGGTCACCCCAGAAAATTCGCGAACCATGGCCGGTACGCACGGGTTTGAAAAAGCCTTTCCAGAACTTCTTGTAAACCACCAGGCCGGTGACGAGCGAGGCCAGCATCGGCAGGCCGAGCAGCGATACCAGGTACCAGCCCCAGCTGAAACCGTTGGTGAACGGCACCAGCCACCAGCCGTGCAGGGCGCGGGTGAAGGCTTCGAAGTTGAAGTCTGGGGTCCTGCCCTGAATGGTTCCGGTGTAGGGGTTTACATACAGCGTCGGGCTGGTGCCGTCAGGCAGGGTGACATTGGCTTTTACCGCGAAGTGCGAACCATCCGGCTGGCTCAGGCGCTCCACCACCATGTCCGGCTCGGCCTTGTTCAAGGCCTCCAGTACCTGCTGAAAGCTCATGCGCTCGGTGTCCGCGTCTGGCTTGTTGGCGCGTGCGGCCGGATCGGCGAGCCAGACGATTTCCTGACTGACCACGGCGAGCATGCCGGTGAAACAGACGATCAGGACAAAGAACCAGATCGGCAAGGCGAGCCAGCTGTGAACCAGGAACCACAGCCTGGATTTGGATTTTTTCGGTGATTTGGCCATCAGACGGTCTTCTGCTATTGGTGGTCGAGCGTGTGCCAACCAAAGAGTGCTGTACTGATAAGGACGAATGAGAATTGAAAACCTGCAGGTTAAAATGAAACTAAATGTTTCAAAGCACAAAAACCGGACTGCGCACGAGGCATCAGTCCGGTCTTGATGGCGGGTTGCAGAGGGGTCAGGCGCGGGTCAGCGCCACTGCTGCTTGGGGTTTTTCGTGCAGCTGCTCCAGATCCTGGTACAGCGCTCGGCCAATTTCCGCAGCGCGGGTTGGCAGGACCGAAAGCAGGGTGTCACTCAGGCCGTGGCTGCTTTCGCAGAAGCCCTGCAGGTACACCGAGGCTTGCAGGTCCGGGCTGGCCAGTACGCGGTAGTTGCGGTCGACGCTGAAGTCCTCCAGGTAATCGGCCAGCGGCGCCAGCAATTCACGGTGCGAACGGCGCTCGTAACCGGTGGCGAGGATAACGGCATCGTAGCGGTGGGTTTGCTGCTGGCCGGTGGCGAGGTCGCGCAGGGTCAGTTCCAGGCCTTCGCGGGTGGCCACCACCGCTTCCACCTGGCGCCGGCACAGCACATTGTGGCGGTGCTGATGGGCAACCTTCTGCCGGTAGAGGATGCCGTAGATGCGCTCGATCAGGTTGAGGTCGACCACCGAGTAGTTGGTGTTGTGGTATTCGCCCAGCAGTTTGCTGCGCTGGTCGGCCGGTTCGTTGTAGACCAGGTCGGTATAGTCGGGCGAGAAGATCTCATTGACGAAGGGGCTGTCGTCGGCGGGCTTGAGGGCCGAGCCGCGCAGAATCATGTCGACCTTGACTGACGGATAGCTGTCGTTGAGGTCGATGAACGCCTCGGCGGCGCTCTGGCCTGAGCCGATCACGGCAATGCGCATGGGCTTGCCAGCCGTGCACGGCAGTTTGGTCAGGCTGCTCAGGTACTGAGAGTGGTGGAACACTCGCGGGTCGTCCTTGAAGGCGCCGAAGTTTTCCGGAATTTTCGGTGTGCCACCGCTGCCCACCACCACCGAGCGGGTGGGGCGGCTGTATTCGCGGCCTTGTCTGTCACGCGTGATCACGCACAGGTGTTGGACCCGGCCTGCATGCACGTGCGGTTCGATGCGCAACACTTCCTGCCCATACACCGCCTGGGAGGTGAAATGCTCGGCGGCCCAGCGCAGGTAGTCGTTGTACTCCAGGCGGCAGGGGTAGAAGGTGCCGAGGTTGATGAAGTCGGCCAGGCGCTGCTTCTGGTGCAGGTAGTTGACGAAGCTGTACGGGCTGGTCGGGGTGCGCAGCGACACCAGGTCCTTGAGGAACGAGATCTGCAACTCGCTCTGGGTAGCCAAGGTCTCACCGTGCCAGTGGTAGTCTTGCTGCTTGTCGATGAACAGTGCGTCGAGCGCATGGCCCCGGGATTCGGCGAGCTCTTCCAGGGCGATGGCCAAGGCCAGGTTGGAGGGGCCGAAGCCCACGCCGATCATGTCTTTGATGGTTTCCTGCTGTGAGGACTGGCTCATGGCTGCGATTCCCTGAATGGTCGAATATGGACGCCCGCCGGGGCTCCGGCTCCTGCGCAAGTACATGAGTTGGAACGAGCCAGCCGAGGGGGAATTTAAGCGGGCTAAAGAACAGCGTGAGGCGGCCGATGTGTTGGTTACGGCAAGGACCCATCTTTCAGGCAGGGAATCGACATGAGCGGCATCACGGCAAGCAACCTGATGATCAATGGTGTTTCAGCACAGACGCTGAGCGCGAATGCAGCAAACGAGCGTGAACAGGCGAAACAGGCCGGTGAGGCGGTGGGGCCGTTGAGCGTCAGCAGTGACAGAATGAAGGTGTCGGGGGGTAGCCAGGCGCAATCCACCGACGCTGAAGGCAGTGGCGAATCGGGGGCTGTGAGCGAGCTGCGTCAGTTGATCAAGGATCTGCAGAAGCAACTGGCAGAAGAGCAGAAACAGTTGGCGGCATTGCAGAGCAGCAAGATGGACGAGGCTGCCAAGGCGGCAGCGATAGGTGCCAAGCAGGCGAGCATTGCCACCCTCAACGGGCAGATCATGGCGGCCACGGCGCAGTTGCTGGAGCTGTTGCAGCAAGAGGGCGGCAGCAGTGCGGGAGGTATGGTCAGCGCTACGGCCTGACTGGACATGCACAGGCCGCTGTAGGCGCGGGTTTACCCGCGAATGGGCCGGCCCTGCTGGCCAATTTCCACCCGCCGTTCACCGTTGCCGCCGCGACCGTATTCGCGGGTAAACCCGCTCCTACACCTGATTGGGGGTGGATACACATTGGTGATTGGGCGCAGGCCGTCGTAGGCGCGGGTTTCCTCGCGAACACGGACGAAGCCCGTGCTATCCGCCGCGTTGTCTGCTTCGCGGACAAGCCCGCACGTTCCAGGATATGGCGGTCATTCGGCCGCCAACCGTCCTTTGTTCTGCCGGTCGGCCTTGTATTGCATGGCCACCGCCGGTGCCGGCTTGGCGCTACCGGTTTCCAGCCATTGACGCATGCGGCTGGCATCGGCGAAGTGGGTGTATTTGCCAAAGGCATCGAGAATGACCATGGCCACCGGGCGGTTGTCCATGCGGGTCAGCAGTACCAGGCAGTGCCCGGCCTCGTTGGTGAAGCCGGTCTTGGTCAGCTTGATATCCCAGTTGCTTTTGTTCACCAGGTGGTCGGTGTTACGGAAGCCTAAGGTGTAGTTGGGCTTGCGGAAGGCGACGGTCTTTTCGCGCGTGGTCGACAGTTCGCTCAGCATGGGGTACTTGCGCGAGGCCATCAGCAGCTTGGCCAGGTCGCGGGCAGTGGATACGTTCTGCGTCGACAGGCCGGTCGGCTCAACATAGCGGGTGTGGGCCATTCCCAGGCTGCGGGCTTTGGCATTCATTGCCTTGATGAACGCCGGATAGCCGCCGGGGTAGGCGTTGGCCAGGCTATTGGCCGCACGGTTTTCCGACGACATCAGGGTAATCAGCAGGGTTTCGCGGCGGTCCAGCTGGCTGCCCAGGCGCACGCGCGAGTACACACCTTTCATCTCCGGGTTGTTGGCAATGGTCATGGTGAGCATTTCATCCATGGGCAACTTGGCATCCAGCACCACCATCGCCGTCATCAGTTTGGTCACCGAAGCGATCGGCACCACGCGGTCGGCATGGCTTGAATACAGCTCTTGGTTGCTGTTCAGGTCGATCAGCAGAGCGCTGCCTGAAGCCAGATGCAGTTTGGAGGGGTCACGTTGAACCTGGGCCGGGGGTTGTGCAGCAGCAGTCGACGGAAGGGTCGCGGTACCTGTGAGCAACAGCAGCAGGCTGAGGATGGACAGGGATGTTTTCACGTTGAGGCTCACTAAAAGTTGGTATGTCGTTGGCTGTGCAAGGGTTTTCCCCCTAAAACCGATGCATTTTGGAGTATGGCTGAATTGCTGTCGAATGCCTTATGCCTAAAGGGCGCAAAGTGAACGATATTTAATCCTGTACCCATTACGTTCTTTTCCAGCTTCGCCAGTTCCGTCCAATCGTTGGCAGAATTCAACCACTTGGCGTAGGTCGAGAGAAGTACCTGCACCGAGCGCCTAAGGATGCTCCGATCAACTTGCCGCGCAGCGATGGCAGGCCGTAATTCACCAAGCAATCAGCGCTATTCCCTGAAAACGGCATGACGCAGTGTGCGGCAGAGCGTTTTCTGCCCGGTTCTTCGTGTTAAATGCGCAACTCACCCAAACCCATCAGTCGTTTTCGAGCCATCCACAGGTTCGACAGGGCGAACAGCGTGGTCAGTTGGGCCGTGTTTTTCATCAGCCCACGAAAGCGTACTTTCACATAACCAAACTGGCGCTTGATGACCCGAAACGGGTGCTCAACCTTGGCACGTGTCTGCGCTTTGCAGTACTCGATCTTGCGCTTGGCTTTGTACAGCAGGCTGCGTTTGTTCAGCTTGGAATACGTGCTGCGCCGAGCCGCGATTTGCCAGATCACGTCACGATTTTCGTGCTCTTCACGCTTCTCGACACCGGTGTAACCTGCGTCCGCATAGACTGCGTTTTCTTCCCCGTGGAGCAGTTCAGCGACTTGGGTGACATCGGCCACATTGGCAGCGGTGCCATGGACGTGATGAACCAGTCCCGACTCAACGTCAGCGCTGATGTGGGCCTTCATACCGAAGAAATACTGGTTACCCTTCTTGGTCTGATGCATCTCGGGATCGCGCTCGCCATCTTTGTTCTTGGTCGAGCTTGGGACATGAATAATGGTTGCGTCGACGATCGTGCCCTGACGCAACGACAGGCCTTTTTCCTGCAAATAACCGTTGATGACCGCGAGGATGGCAGGTGCCAATTGATGCTTCTCCAGCAAGTGCCGGAAGTTCATGATCGTGGTGTCTTCAGGGATCGGCGCGCTCAGTGTCAGATGCGCGAACTGACGCATGGGCGTGATTTCGTAGAGCGCTTCTTCCATGGCCGGATCGCTGAGGGAGAACCAGTTCTGCAGCAGGTGAATGCGCAGCATGGTTTCCAGGGGGTAAGGTTTTCGACCGCCACCGGCCTTGGGGTAGAACGGCTCGATCAGGCCGAGCAGACCTGCCCAGGGTACGACCTGATCCATCTCGGCAAGGAAGCGTTCGCGGCGGGTTTGCTTGCGCTTGCCGGCGTACTCGAAGTCGGAAAAGCTCATCTGGCTCATGGGAGGCTCGGATCAGGTGGTCAGGCGATTTTCGCATACCCGGGACTTGTTCGGAGATTCCCTAAGCTGCCCAGCAATGAACGCTGGATTCGTGGTGACGAGCCAGAAGGCTGGAAGATGAATGGCGACTCCGTCGAGACGCGGCGCTTCTGCTTCGAGCGGTATTGCGCGATCTCTCTGGCCCTTGCCAGTGCGCCAAGAGCCCGGCTGTTCAACATTACGGTGCGGGTGTATTTCGTCTTGGTCCGCTCGACTGCCTGCTTTTCAACCACGATCCGGCAGATGTGAGCCGTCTTTTTCTCGACGTCGACCTCATCCCGGCGCAGCGACATAATCTCGCCCGTGCGCATACCCAACCTGCGACACGCTGCGGATGACCCGATTTGCCTCAAAGGCGGTCGACCGTATCTTCAGGCCCGGTTTTCGGTACAGCAAGGCAGAGGTGCTGCTGATGGACTTGCGGCAACCCGGTGAGTTGGCAGAGGACTTGTTTGCGCTCAAGCAATGAGTGGCTGCATTCGATCTACATCTGCCTTTAAAAAAGGACAGCTAACGGCCAGAAGAGGACCGTCGAAGACATTACCTGATGGGCTGATTTGTGGAACGAGGCGGTCATCCATGTTCCGCTGCTAGCATTGATCTGAACTGAGAAATGAGCGCTGAATATAATCCGGCACCTTCGAACACTGCGCAGGTGAAGCTAACGGGTGCAGGGCCTGGAGCAGTTATGATGCGGTCTGCAACCACAGCTACTGCACTGCTTCGATAGCGCGTGCGCCCGTCATAACCTACGGCATTTTTTTGCAGAAAGTCAGCGCTGTTCGAGGTATGAGGAACCGTGTCGAGTAGCCCGGCTCTCGCAAGTGCCAGCGTTCCACCACAGATGCCAGCAATTGTCGCTCCACTTGAACGACTAGCATGAAGAAAGTCTCGAATATCCGGAGCTTCTGTACGCTCCCAGACCATTCCTCCAATCACGACAACAACGTCCGGTTTCCAGTCCAGGCATTGTTGCAAGCCACTATCGACAGTTACAGCCAATCCGCCCTGCGAGTGGAGCGGCCCTGTAGTAGGTGCGAAAAACCTGACGTCGATCCCGTAAAATGGAGACGCAGTTCCAGCAATGAATGCGTATTCCCAGTCAGCAAAACCCGGTGTCAGTATCAAACCCACGCGTGCCATCAGCCAGATTCCTCCATGAATGCCGATAGCGTACGGCGGCTTCAAACAGACATCAAGGTTCAGCTAGCGGTGCTCATAGAAGGGAGGATGATGTTCCCGGTCGCGATATTGGATTCAATATCGAAATTAAGAATACTGTGCTGCTGGCACCAGGGCCTTAGGGTAATTTGAAATTTGTCAAGTGTCGGCAAGCTTGATTGACTACGATTATGAGGGCGAAAGCGAAGCTGACGCATCTTAGATAACACGCAATTGACTCCAGACCGCCGGGGGCATTTAGTGAGCTCCTCAGACTTTGTCTTCAGTAAGTGACCGCGTTTGGCCGATAACTGTTCTCCACGAAGGACAACAATGGGTCGGTTAGCGCCTCTGGATTGGGTTGATCATCCTTGTCCTACCTCACATGGAGGACAAGCCATGAACGCCATTACGACCAGCAGCCATCAGCCTTTGAACAAAGGAAAATTGGTCGGGCAGAAAGCTCCGCTCCGACTGAAAGATATCTGGGCCATTCGGGTAAGGCTCCAAATCGCGGAGGAAACTCGTGATTTAGCCCTTTTCGATCTGGCCATCGATAGCAAGCTCAAGCTACGAGCCTGCGATCTGACCAAGCTTCGCGTACGCGACGTTGCTCATGGGGAGCACGTGTCATCGCGGGCGATAGTGATGCAGCAGAAAACCCAACGTCCCGTACAGTTTGAAATTACAGAGCAAACGCGACTGGCCCTACAGGCCTGGATACATCAAGCCCAACTCCACAGCGAGGATTGTCTTTTCCCAAGCCGGCTACACGCCTCAGTGCATCTCTCCACCCGGCAGTACGCCCGAATGGTCAAAGCGTGGATAAAGTCTATTGGGCTAGATCCTGCTATGTACGGCACCCACACGATGAGACGTACAAAGGCATCGCTGATCTATCGCAGGACAAAGAACTTGAGAGCAGTTCAGCTCCTGCTCGGCCATACAAAGCTTGAAAGCACGGTGCGATACCTGGGCATTGAAGTCGATGACGCATTGGAGATGGCAGAGCAGACGGAGGTCTGACAGCGTCCAGCGACGGTCGAGGTATGACCGTCGCGATTCGACCTAAAACGGGCATTGATCAAGGCACTTTAGCCTGTTCCGGCCTCATCGTCCGATAGCCGGCTACGAACAGAGTTACGCCTGCTTCCTGGACTATGCCAGCCCGGTGGGGGCTGCGCTTGCAGATCATGAGGCGTGAAACGGCCACCTTCTCGGATAGCTGTCCGCTTCACGCTCTGATGAGGCTAGCCACTATTTACGATGTCGCCTCAGATCCAGACGTCAGTCAGTACAGTTCGCTCCCCGCCTTCATGACCGGTACTCAGTCCGCCTGAGCCAAGCATTCACTGTCCAGCGAGTAGAGGCCGACCCTGCATACCGGCCCTTGCATCAACACGTGATAGTCGTCGTCCAGTTCGATCATGATGACGCCGCCGGCCATGTTGACCGCTACCCGAGGACCTACCAGTCCAAGTCGACGCGAGACTGCCGCAGCAGCGCAACTGCTGGTGCCGGAGGAAAGGGTGTAGCCGACCCCCCGTTCCCAGATCTGCACCTCGAGCGTCTGACGATCGATTACCCGCACGAACTGAACATTTGTGCGGTCGGGGAAGATCGACAATCGCTCGATGAGCGGTCCCAACTGTCGTGCCAGCGTTTCAGTCGGTTGATCCACGAACACCACGCAATGGGGGTTGCCCATCGAAACCGGATGCAACTGCAAAGGTGTGCCGTCCACGTCAACGGTGAACGCCGCAGTATTGGCAAAAGCAGCCTGGCCCATGGCGATCGAAATCCGCTGCCCGTTGTCGAGTACCTGGCAGGTGACGATCCCCCCTTTGGTCGATATTTCAAAGGGTGAACCGGCCACGATATTCTGATCCCACAAGTAGCGGCAGAGAATACGCAGGCCATTACCACTTTTCTCTGCCTGGGAACCGTCTGTGTTGTAGATCCGTACCGACAACCGTTCACCTTCTTTGATCACCGGCACCAGTATGCCGTCGCTGCCCAACCCGCGGTGTCGGTCGCAAATACGTGAAATCATCGGTTTGGAGCAATCAAACGGTACGCAGTCCCGGTATACAAGGTAGTCATTTCCAGCCGCATGGTATTTATAAAACTGCATTAGCTAAGGCACCAGAATGATCAGAGAAGTGAGGGTGAGACATTGACGACCAATGCGCGTACTGAAGCATTAAAGATCTCCCCGCGCAAAGTTGCCCGGGGTCAGTCGAGGGCGCATGGCACAAAGGCTGCTACCCGCCAGCACGCAGGCGATCAGTGAGAAGCACAAACCCTGGGGGCCCGCGAGCGATAGTATGAATCCACACCACGCCGGGCTGACTGCCGCCCCCAAGCTCGCCAGATTGTGTGCGGCGAAATAACTGCCTTTGAGGGGCGGCGGGCTGATCGAGTCAATGTAGAGATACTCCGCTGGCTGAATCAGCAGCTCGCCAAGGGTGAAAACTAGCATGGACAGACACCAGGCAGTAAGTTGCTCGGAAACCGAAAAACCGAGCAATCCGATAGAAAACAACAGGGCGCCCATCATGACCCGACTGTTCAAAGTTTCGAGCGTGATGTAACGGCTGACGAGGCGTTGCAATGCAATGACCGTGATGGCGTTGGTCAGCAACAACCAGGACAGCATCTCCATACCTTGGTTGGCAGGGTACTGATACAGCAACCACAGGGACAGGAAGAACGTGAAGCGACCGTGAACGACGGTGTTAAAGAATGACCCCAAGGTATAGAGAACCAGATTTCGATCGTTGCCCAAGACTTTCAGGGCGTCCGCCAATGAGGGCGCCCCTGTCTTCAGCGAGGTGCGAGGTTGGCCCTGACTTGCGCCCAGGCACATCATCACCACCATCGCTGCCCCGCAGGCACCCGCTGCCACCAAAAGCGCCAGGGTAAGTGAGACTTCCGCCAACCGGACCCCGAGCACAGGGCCGATCGCGAATGCCACGTTGGTCAGGATGTAGCGGTAGGAGAACGCCGAGACGCGTTGCTTCACGCTCACGAAATCGGCCAGCAGCGCTTTAAGACCAATGCCGAAGAGTGCGGCGGCGAACTCCATGAACACCAGTAGCAGGCTGACGAGCAGAATGATCTGGGCAAAGGGCAGCAGGCCTACAGCCAGCGTCATGAGCAACAATGTGATAGTGGCAAGGTGCAATCGCGCGAAACGGTCGAATAGCAGCCCTGCCGGCAATGACATCAGCGTTGCCAGCAGCATTGAAATGCCCAGCAGCGCCCCTGTCTGCCAGCTGTTCAGGCCAAAGCGGGTGGTCAGCAGAAGAACCATCAGCGGGCTGGCTATTCCCTTGCTTGCATCGTGCAGCAGGGAACCCAGCAGGAGCGAGTGCAAGGGCGAGTGTGGCCGTGACCACGAAAGAATGGACATGGGCTGCATCAAGCTCCTGTGGACGTTGGCCTCGCCTGCCGGCGATCGGCGCACAGTGGCTGGAGCGAGGCCAGTGTGAGTGCGTGAAGATTGGCAAAGTTGGCCGGGTCGAAGACGATGCCGAACTCATTCTGAAGATGTGTAATCAATACAATTATCCCCATCGAGTTGATTCCCTGCGCGTGAAGCGTGGCTTCTGGGTCCAAAGGGGCGGGCAGATCAGGAAACAACCTGCTCAACAGCTCGGTAAGTTCGGCACGGCTAATCAGGCTGGTGCTCACGGCAGGCTCCTCTGATTCATCAATGTTGCCGCCAAGGCCCGGCGGTCAACCTTACCGCTCTGATTCAACGGAAACGCTTCGACCTGAGAGAAACGCGAGGGAGTTGTCGCCTGACCGATCCGTCTGGCACATGACGTTGTAATTGCCTGGATGTCCAAGGGCATATGAGCGATCAGGAACGCGTGCAGCTCATCACTCACCTTACCCTTGCGCTTGACCACGATGGCATCGCGCACCCCTGGGCAGTTGCGCAAGGCGAGTTCGATTTCTTCGAGCTCGATGCGAACGCCATTGATCTTCACCTGGTTATCTCTGCGTCCGAGGAACACGATATCGCCGGTCGGCAGGGCACGCGCCACGTCACCGCTGAGATAGAATCTCACCTCGCCGGCACCCTCGACCTGCAACCTGCGAAAGCGCTGCTCGGTCAGCGGCGCATTGTTCAGATAACCATCGCCCACACATATACCGCCGATGATCAGCTCGCCTGCTTCCCCCGTCGGGACGGGTTGCAGGTCTTCGTCGACGATGCACACATGTGTTCCTGCAATGGGTTTGCCTATGGGGATGACATCGCTGGCGTAACCGCGTGGCGGATTGAAGACCAAGGTGCCAATGGTGGCCTCGGTCGGTCCATAACCGTTGTAGATACGGCAGTTCGGCAAGCGCTGATGAAGCGCACTGATCAACTCAACTCCCCAAGGTTCTCCGCAGCAAACGATATGCCTGAGGTGCTGGCAGGCATTGATTGCCGGGCTGGCGAGAAGATGCTGCAGGTGGCTGGGTACCATGATGAGCATGGTGACACCGTGCTCAGCGATGCAGGCCGACAGGTAATTGGGAAAGTTGACTCGGTTGTGGTCAGGCACGAACACGGCGCCGGCGGAAAAAAAAGGCAGCACGGCCTCCTGGATCGAGGGGTCGAACGAGGCCTGGGTTTTCAGGGCCGTGACATCTTCGCTGCCGAGCGCGTAATAGTCTTGCGCCCACTGCAATCGGTTGAAAAAGCCTTTGCGGGTAATGCTCACGCCCTTGGGCACGCCGGTCGAGCCTGAGGTGAAGATCAGGTAGGCAGTCGCTTCGGGTGAAGGCTCCGGGAACAGGTCGAAGGCAGCACCGACGGGCTTGCCCGAAAACAGAGACGAGAGCGTACAGGTTGGTATTGCGTCATCAGGCTTTTGCTCGTCCGTGATCATGAGGGCCGGCCGGGCCTGTTCGCAGATCGCCCGCTTGCGCTCAGGCGGCAGAGCTGCGGCGATTGGCAAGTAGACCAGGCCAGCGAGCAGTAACCCCAGGACAACGACGGGATAGCGCAGTTGCACTGTCGCATTCACCGCAACCACATCCCCGCTGCGCACGCCGAGTTCATGCAGCCGAGCGTGCAGTGTGAGCAGTTCGATCCTTAGTTCGCTGTAGGTCAAGCGCTGGTCCTCGTCGAATGCCGCTGCATTCGATGGGTAGCGGTGGATGATACGCTCGATGTATTCGACCAGCGAGAAGTGCACGGGGTAGGCAGGCCCTCCCGTGATCGTCAGTAATGCCTGGTTCATGCTGCGCTCCTTGCTGTGTGGCGTACGAGACTGATTCCCTGATGAAGATCCGCATAGCCGATCAGAAGGTAGTGCTCGTCGGCCGCTATTTGCCGCTGCGAAAGCTCGGCGAGCGCCATCAGGTAATCGCTGGCGAAGCAGTGAGCCATTTGCGTCGCAGCGCCCGCGAACCGTTGCGGGGCTGAAAGGCCGAGGCGGTTCATCAGCATGTTGACAACCGGCAGGTAGAAGTTGGGCAGTACGACTTTGGCGATGTCTGATCGCTGCAGCCCGTAGCGGCCGAGCAAGCGCGTGACCTGAGTGTCCAGGGACGCGAGATCGCCGCGGAAGAATGCGCCTGGGTCGGATGCTCTGCCGAAGCTGCAGGCGGTATCGACCAGGGTTAGCGATGAGCTTTCGCCGCTGCTCAGGATCATCCCGCCTGCCGCATCGCTGAACATGCAGTTGCGATCGAAACGATGCGCCTCACTGACGGACGTGTCGGCGGTGACCAGCAGTACGTTTTTGCACTTGCCTGAGCCTATCAAGGCATCGGCCAGGTGCAGTCCGTTGAACAGGCTGTTGCAGCCACTGAGCGTCAGCCCCGTGACCGGCACGGACCCGAGGCCGCAGTTATGCATCAGGGTGTCGAGGCGGTCGTTGCCTTGCAGGAAACCCATGGAGAATCGACTGCTGCAAACCATCAGGTGATCAATACATTGTGCTGACCCCGAGTTGGCCAATATCCGCCTGATCAAGTGCTCGGCCAGCTGGAAGGCATCACCCTGCGTCCGGCCGAGTCGGTGCCAACCCATCAGCTGCGGTGCATCAGGAAGGCCATATTCGCGTCGCTTGCGCTCGAAGTCCTCCACCTCGAAATAGGGAAACTGCTGCTCGCCGAGGACACTGTCGACATTGCGAAGAGAGACAGTCATGCCGATACCCTCTCGGCAAGGCTGAACTGTACATTGGACAGTTGCTGACGCAAACGGTTGAACACGGTTTCGGCTTCGCCGCAGAACGCCACGGAAAAGCGTACCTGATGACGCCCGGCCACCTGATAGGGAATCGTCAGGATACCCAGCTCAGTGGCCAGGTATTGCGAAAAGTCCCTGGCAGTGGCGAATGTCCTGCCGTTGCTCACAGCCGCAGGACATCGCACGTAAACAAAGAATGTGCCGTCAGCGTTTAACACCTCCAGGCCATGTGCCTGGAGAATATCGACCATTACCGCACGTCGCTGAGCTATGCACTGGCAAAGGCGTTCGGCGAAGCCCCGGTCGTCGAGAATGCAGGTCACGGCATCGAGTAAAATACGCGGCTGCCCACTTTCATGCAGCAGGCTGAGCTTGCCAAGCGCTTCGATGATTGCGGGTGCGGCAAGGATAAAGCCAAGGCGCCAGCCGGGAATCTGCAATGACTTGGAAAACGAGTGCACTTCAATGCAATGGCTCGAGGCGCCCTCGGAGTAGAGGAACCGTCCACGGGGGCGCTCGGCCGGTAGCAGATCAGAATAGGCGGCATCGTTGATCAGCAGAATGTCGTGGTCCCTGCAGATTGCCAGCAGCCGATCGCATTCCTGTTGAGAAGCCACTTTGCCCGTCGGGTTGTTGGGGTAGTTGACGATCAGCAACTTGGCACGGGCGAGGACCTCGGGTGATAACTGATGCAGATCCGGAAGGAAATCGTTTTCCTCCAGCAATGGCAGATGTACCACGGTCGCACCCATGCGCCGGGCAATGGTAGAAAAGATCGGGTAGGCCGGCGTCGTGGCGAGAATGACATCCCCTGTATCTATCAGGGCCAGGCATAACAGGTTGAGCGCCGACTTGGCGCCGCTGGTGGGTAGAACAGCCAGTGCAGGCGGCGCGTCCATGCCTTGGGTGGCATGGCGCAGGCAGGCGGCCTCGTACGCCGAATGATGATAGACATAGCCATGCAGCTCACGCCGCGTGGCCAGTGAGCTCAGCGCCTGGGACAGTTCGTCGGCCGGGGGGATGAAGGCATCTGCCACGCCGAAGTCCAGCAGTGGTTGTCCCGCTGTGGAGGACTTCAGCGTGCGGACCCACTTGAAAAAGTCATCGCTGTCCGGGGCCAGACTGGTCTCGCGAAAGAAAGTGTTGAAGACAGTCGCTTGCATGGTCGCGCTCGCTCGAAGGGTCAATAGTGCTCATCGTTGAAGTTGGTCAGGTGTGCAGTGCCTGAGAACCCCCCGTGATGGCTGTAACCGCGCACATGGCGCAGGCTGCGATGCTGCATGTCGTAGACGTAGATGAGTTCATTGGATACCAGCAACACGTAGCGGCCGTTATCGGAAGTCTCTATCCAGAGAGGCATGTGACCCAACAGGGTGCAGAAGTGCAGCCCCTGAGTCGCGATGGACTCATGTGCGAAGAGTTGCTCGTCCCTGATGCACTGCAGCGAAGACTCCCTGACGATGTGGAACCGGTTGGGGTAGGCGCTGAGCACGATGTAGTGTTCGCCCTGATAACTGAACAACTTATGGGATGTCAGGCGATACAACGCCTCAGGTTGATAGTGGTCTCCCAGGCTGAGCACGCCCTCCCGAACAGTGCCTGCTTGCAACGTCGCCTCACCGTGCAATATCAATTTGCCGTGGGCTTTGGATAGGTTGTGACAGGACAGGTAGAACCGCGCAGGGTCGCTGCGTGAGAACTCGATATGCCCGGGAGTGCCCGCAGGAACGATCTGTGCGCAGGACTGCCCGGTCGACTTGTCCACTAGGTAGATTCGGTTAGCCTGCAGGCCTCCCGCCTGATAGGCCTGCCACTGCGCTGGGTTGGCAAAAGGGTCCCCTTCTGGAGAAGGCGGACGGACATTGGCGGCCAGGCAGAATTCAGTCAGTACCAGATAACGTGGGTCCGGGCTCTGCTTGACTTCGTGCAGTGCTTCAAGGGTACGCAGCGAAGCCAGCTTGCGTGGGCTTTTCCAGCCTGTATCCAGCGCGTACAGCTCGCTATCCAACTCCTGCGGCCCCTTGCCATAGGCCCGCAAGCGCTGCTGCATATCCGTCATCGTGTACAGGTATTCGCCTGTGTCGCGATCAAGTGAGTTTTGTGCGGACATCATGCGCGGTATGAAATCATTGTGTTCCGATACATGGCCGACGTGGTGCTGGGAAAAATCGATTTCTCGCGCATAGCTACAGTTGTGCATGCCAACTACAACGCGGCCGTCACTCAGTTCGAGTGCTTCATGCGGTTGTACGAAACAATAGGCGACAGCCTTGCTGGAGCCACAGGCGTAAGGGTACTGGTCCGGGGCGAGGTGCTTTTCTATGTATCCGGACAATGCCGAAACATAGCTATCGACCTGTACGGCGCAGCTCTTGATCAACTTTTGGGCAAAGTCGATGAGGTAGTAGCACTCTCGATTTTCCCAGAGGCCACCGATGAAGATGCGGCCGGTCAAGTCCTCCGGCAGATGCCAGTGGGAGGGAAAGGGTTTTTCGTCGAATTGAGCGCTGTCAGTGATCGGCATGATGCTTACTCCGGCATAACGGCAACAGCTTCGATTTCAACCAGCAACTCGGTTCGGCAGACATCGGCTTGGACGAACGTCGCCACCGCTCGTTCCGGGAGAAGCGCTGCGCATACCGCGCGCACCACCGTGATGTCTTCACGGCGTTTGATGTACACCGTGTAGCTGACAATGCTTTCAAGCCCTGATGTCGCGGGATAGCAGTCGTAATCCGAGAGCAGCCTGGCGCTGAGCAAGTTGTTTATGTTTTCAAGTGTCTGTCTGGTTTGCTGCTCGATATTCCCGACATGGACGCTCTTTGCACCGATGATACTGGCCGTTCCAGACACGAACACCATCGCCTGTGCGTCGCCGAGGATTGCTACCGCCCGGGAGAACAAGGGCGCGATCAGGCTCTCCTCTTTAGGGTACTGGAACGCGCTCGTCTGGCGTCGGTTCTCCAGTGCGACCACTCGCATGCCCGAGCGAATCTTGCACGAGAGCATCCCGAGCGTGAGTGAAGAGCCGTGCGTACCTATCCCGGTACTTGCCGGAAATGGCGAGCACAGTGCCCCCATACCGATCGAGACTTCTCGGAAAGCATCCTGTCGGGCCGCATTGACCCGTTGATAGCGGGTTTCATCGTGAGGACCTTGAGTGATGCCGCCAATGTAGATCCAGGTGCGGAGCAGGTCATCCGGCATGTGCCCCTGGGCATGAGCGGATTCCAGGCCGTCGTAGAATTGTCGGCTGAATGCCGGGGAAACTTGCGTATCGTCGAGCGCATGCGCGTTGCTGGCCGAGAACAGCCATTGTAACGCCGCGGGCGAGCCGATCACGGCTGGTGCATCGGCAATGGCAGCTGTGTCTACCAGCCAGGCACTGATTTGAACTTGCCCCGAGAAAGGCGGCTGAACGACTACCTCAGCCCGTGAAAGCAGTGCCTGGAAATCCTTCGTCAGTTGCTCCAGAACGGTGCCGATCTGTTTCTGGTTGCTCACTGCCACGACAAGACGCAGCACGCCAAGTGGTGCCTGTTCGTTGCTGGATGGCGGCAATGATTGCGACAGGCAGTCGCTGAATGTGTCAGGCGTACACGTGGCACTGATGAATTGATGACGAGAGCCGGCGAAGGGCAACGCAAATGCGTTGCCCCCGGAGGGAATGCTGTTAGCCATTGATGATCTTCCTTTCACTGACGGGAGGGCGCGCAATCGATTCGGGGGCCAGAGCGTTACGGAATTCGGTTAAACGCCTTGCCACGAGTGGTTTGCGAGCGCACGCGGTTGTGTCCGAATGCGTCTTCCCCGCCAACGATGACGGTGCCGTATTGTTCAAGGCTCACCGTTCGGCCGAACTCGGTCAGGGTGTCTGCATCCGGGTAGACCCTCACGGAGGTGGGCACGTAGCGCGAAACGTAGCCCAGGCGCGGCGTGGTCGTCTCTCCCAGATGAGGAAGCGAACCATGGAGGAGGGTGGACCAGAAAATGATGAATTCACCCTTCTTCATGGTGAAGTAGATGGCCTTCGATTCATCTGGCGCCCAGTCCGGGTCTACCTGCAAATCGCGATAGTCATAGCCATAGAAGCCGCGCGCCACGCCATTCTTGACCAGCCCGTGCTTGTCCTGGGAGTAGGCGGCCGCCTTTGATTCGTCGTAGAACCGCGCGTGCTGAGTGCCGGGGATGATGCCCATCGGCCCCATGTCCAGCGTTACGTCCGAGAGCGCCGTCCAGACCGTGACCGTTCCCCCTTGCAACGACCCTTCGGGCCAGCGCAATGCGTCCTTGCCCCCGTTGAGGCCGGCGAACGTGTCGCCCTGGTGCCAGTCAGTCCCTTCATCGCCTGGGTACTTGGGGAAGAACTCGGAGCGCCAACAGGCCACATCACGCCCGAGCAGTTGTTGCAGCTTCGAGATGATGGCGGGATGGCAAACATGATCTGCGAGCTCATCGATGTCCAGGTGGCGGTCGTAGCTGGAGATCGGATCCTTGGTGGATTCGGCTTTACCGAACACCGACTGGGAGTGATCGAACGTCTTCAGCCGCGCGCGTCGCCAGATGTCTTCGATCTCGCTCTGGGAGTAGGCTGGAAACGGCCCTAGATAGCCCTCTTTTTGAAAGAACGCCACTTGTTCGTCAGTGAGTGGCTGATGAAGATCATTCGTCATTACGGTTGCTCCTTAACCGATGTTCTCAAGCGTGATTTTCCGGCTCAATGTTGCAGCCAAGGCCGTTATCGAAGCCCCTTCGGTGAGGACGTCGAGGCTGGCGGAGAGATTGAAGCGCTTATTGAGTTCATCAATAAGAATCGCTATCTGCAAAGAGTTGATGCCCTGCTCGAACAAGTCGGCATGTGGGTCGAATACCGAGGTGTCGACCAGATCAGCTAGTATCTTCTCGATCGCATGGATGATCGTCATTGGATAAAGGACTCCCAGTCAGGCTGTCAGATGTTTACCGCAGCAATTTTAATGTCCGTATTGAATGCGCCTTCGACGAACGCGCGGGCCAAATCATCGATCAGCCAATGGATGAGTGAACAACCCGCCTCGGTGAACACCAGCCACTCTGCATCATCGATAGCCAGGCCCATGGCGACCCAGGTATCGAGCAGTTGTTCTACGGCGGGACGCGTTACTCCACTCTCAGCCAGCAGGTGGGCTCTCTTCACACGGCTGAATACCCGGATGTAGCGCATGAACTTGACCATGAATCGTTCTTTGTCATCGAACAGCGAACCACTGGCCAACGGTAATCGGCCGCTTCGCACACGCTCCATCCAGCCATTGAGTGATTCATGGTTTTGCACCCAATGGCTGGCGGCTGTGGAAAAGGCCCCCATGCCCAGGCCGAAATAGGGAACGACTGTACTCCAGCGTTCGATCATCGTTTCCCATGAAGTGATGGCTTCTGTCTTCCTGGCTTTAACGAACCACCCCAAGGGGCTTTCCTGGTAGCCGCATGCTTCGAGGTAGGTTTTGCCAAGGAAGTACATTTCCCTGGCCTTGTATTCGGAGACCGTTGCCCAAGGTTGCTGGCGGGCCAGTTGATAACTCTTGGTGCCGGCAAATAGTTCGTTGCGATAGAAGGTGATGGAGGGCACATCCAGATTCACCAGGTCTTTCAGAGTCAGAAACACCGACTCAAGTGATTGCCCGGGCATCCCATATAAGACGTCGGTATTAACCAGATCGAAATGCTCCAGTGTGGTGGCCACCCGCTCCAGAAGTTTTTCTCGCGGCAGGATCCGCCCTTCCCGTTGCCGCAATGCCGTATCGGTGGATTGCACGCCCAGGCTGATGCGATTGACGCGAGCGCGGAGCAGTTTCAGTTTCGATGTGGTCAGCGTTGCCGGGCTCGCCTCCAGCGTGATCACCGGATTGTCGGCAAGTCGACTGCGTTGCAAGGCGCCATCGACGAAAGCCGCGAGCAGGTCGTTGTCGAGAATGGAGGGCGTTCCACCTCCGAAGTAGAGACTTCCCGCGGGTACCGAAGCTAGCCCGGCATTGTTGTAGATATCCAGTTCCTTGAGGATGACCTCGATGTATTCGCGTTTCTCTTCCACGCGTGGGCTACGCGAGTAGGCAAGGTCGCAGAATGAGCAGGTTTGAATGCACCACGGCACGCCAAGATAAAGCGCCGTATTTTTGGCAACGGCCAGTTCCTGGACGATGGCCTGCTGCGCCTGTAGGGGTGACAACGGCGCGCTGATGCTGCGGCTTGCCATGTGACGCAAGTTATCGAAGCGATGTGTGAAGGCCGTGCGATCAACCCAGAAGTGGGCGGGTACGTCTTGATAACGATGGTTCATTCGCGTCATGGCCGCATTCAGAACATCATTGAAATTCGAGTTGTCAGCCATAGCGCGCACGCGACCTCCATTGTGAATTATTTCAACCCAAAGTCCCTGGGCATTGTTCGGCAAAGAGTGCCGGCGGCGGGGATACTCAATGATCTTTTAGTCAGCTGTCAATCTATATCAAAAATGTATTGCCTGTGAAAAAGTTGATATTAATAAGTGGTGCGCGGTAATGGTTTTACGTATTTTTAAAAGGTGGATTGGTTCGGTTTTATATGCGGCGTGGTTGATGTTCCTTGCAGTAAGTGATTTGAAGGGCATAAGTGTCGCGGGCTACGCTGAAGGTGCGAGCCAGGGCGATACTTGCAAGAAAACCTCAATAGAATGATTATCCTGCAGCCTGACGCTCAGTGCTGATATACGAGCAGGTGTTCCTCGGCCTGTTGTTCGTGGCGTGGGCCAGGATTGCTGGCAGCGTAGGGTCCCATCTGGGTGGGCCGCTGCTTCACCACTTGCACGGGCATGGCGCAACGTGCGATCAGCCGGGTACGATGGGGCAGTTGTGAGTCAGCTGTCGTGGGTAGGCGGCGATGGACCCGCAGTGGGAAGGGGCAGGGTTATTGGGTCATAGTGATTTGCGTTATTCAGGGAGTGAAGATGCAACTAAAATTTCGGCACATAGAGATATTCAAGGCGATCATGATCACTGGAACGGTCACCGGCGCTGCGCAGTTACTTGAGACGTCCCAGCCAACGATAAGCCGAGAGCTCTCCAACTTTGAAAGCAGTATCGGAATGATGCTGTTCGAACGCCACAAGGGACGCCTCAAGCCCACGGCTCAAGGGATGGCTTTGCATTCCGAGATTCTCAAGGCCTATGACGGTCTGGCACGAGTGAGTGCCGCCGCGAAAATCATAAAACTTGGACTGCGCGAGAAGGTCAGCGTCCTCAGCCTGCCTGTCCTGTCACAAACGATCTTGCCGGCCAGCCTGGCGCGGTTCATGGAGATCTACCCTGATATCAACCTCAGCCTCTCGACTCACGACTCGCCCGATATCGAACCGCTGATATCCAGCCAAGCGTACGACATCGGTTTGATCGAGGGCGTGAGTGCCCCGATGGGGACCACCACTGAACACTTGACGGATGTGGATGAAGTCTGTGTTCTTCCACCGGGCCATCCACTGTCAGCGTTTACCCACATCGACCCTCGGCAGTTAAGCCAATACCCCTTCATTCACTTGGCACCGAATGACCCTTATCGACACCAGCTGGACAGTGTATTCGCGCAGTTAGGCGTTTCGCGCAGCAGTATCATTGAAGTGGATAATGCTGCCACTATCTGTCAGATGGTGCTGAGCGGTATCGGCGTATCGATCATTAATCCGCTCGTGGCCAATACCTATGCCAGTCAGGGCCTCACCATCCGGCGCCTCACGGTCTCGGTGCCTTTCAGTATCAGCCTGGTTCGCCCGCTTCAGCGTGGGGCCTCGTTAGTTGTCGACCATCTTGTGGAATGCATACGCAGTACCTCGCACGCGCTATGTATGCAATACCGCTCGGATATACGTCTGGCTGAATCCGTATAGGTGAAGGCGACCGTTTTTTGCGACGCTGTGTGATGTGCACGGGGGTGATATCAAATGATGCGTGTTTCATTCGAATCGGATATGCATTGACAGTTTTTTTTGCTAGGGATTATGTTCTGTAACTGTCCTGCCTTGATCCAGTCTGCGGGCATCCGCAGCAGCGTCTTATCGCTGCTGCTTCAATTCATAAAAGGGAATTATATGAAAACCATCTACATGGTCGGTGCGGGCCACATGGGCGGGGCAATCCTGCTGGGGTTGAAAGCGTATTTCAAAAGTGCCACCGACTTGCGTGTGATTGAAATTGATACGCAGCGGTCGAACGATTGGCGTGCGAAGGGATTTGAGACGTCTTCACGGATTCAAACACTGCAACCTCAGGATTGTGTGGTGCTCGCCGTGCCACCGCAGCAGTTCGAAAACATGCTCGCGGCAAATCCGGTGCTTTGTCGCCACCGTGGGCCGGTCGTTTCGGTGATGGCGGGCATCACACATGCCACGCTGGTTCGCCTGCTAGGGCATGACGCCGTCGTGCGAGCCATACCCAATACGCCCTCGGAAGTCGCCCAAGGCGTCACGATGTATTACGCACCCTCGGATGCCGATGCGGCGCTGATCGACAGTGCTCGGCAGATTTTCGACGTGATCGGGCTCTCGCTGAGGGTCAATGACGAAAGGCAAATCGACACTGGAACGGCTTTGGCCGGCGGTGGGCCTGCATTGGTCGCGCACTTTGCCGATGCGCTTCAGGACTACGGGCTTCACATGGGGCTGGACAGCGAGCAGGCCGCGGTCGTCGCCCTGCAGCTACTCAGTGGCACAGCAGCGTTGATCCAGGCGAGCGGTAAGCCGGCAAGCCAGATCTGCCAGGAGGTGCAAACGGCCGGAGGCACTACCGAACGCGCTATCCGTGCCTTGGACGCAGCTGGCTTCAAAGGGCTGGTAAATGCGGCACTGGATGCGGCAGCCAGGCGTTCTGCAGAGTTGGGTCAGTGATTCCAGGAGGATGAGGCATGACAACTATGACCGCGCCCGGAAGTGTTCACACTGACCTGGCGGCCTATAACCTGTACTTCGGCATGGGGCAGCGGATTACGTTGATCGACAACCCGAAGGTGTTCAGGGTGAGCCCTGCCGGAGAAGCGTTCGGGTCATTGATTGCTAGGCGTTTCGGGGGGCGTGACAGAGATGCCCGTTTTCTTGACGTGGGGACGGGGAGTGGTGTGCACGCCTTACTGCTGCGACAGTTAGGCATGCGGCATATCACCGCCTGCGACATTTCTGTTGACGCGGTTCAAGCGGCCCGTGCCAATGAGCTGGTCAACCTGGGCGAATCCTGTATCGAATTCGTACAGGGAGATCTGTTCGACGCAATGCCTGCGGCAGAGGACGGATACGATGTGATCCTATTCAATCCGCCAGGGTGGCAGACGCCCTCGGATGGCTTCCTCGATGCACTACAGCGCATCGAGGCTGCCCAAGGGCTGTCGCTGGAAGCGATGTTCTATGGCGAGCGGACCTTGCGCAGGTTTTTCGAACGGGTGCCGAGCTACCTGAAGCCCGGAGGCAAGCTGATCATCGGGCTGAATTCGTTGGTCGGCATTGCCGGTGTCATGCGTGACCTCTATGACATGCATGAGGCGCGTTTCAAGATCGATTGGTCATTGCTCGAGCGCCATGAGATTCCCTTGGTGCTATATACCGAGCAATGGCGTGCTCTGCAGGGGTTGTTGCATGAGGAGATTGAACGTTGGACCCGCCAGGGCCGCGCGCACTGCCGTTTTGACGACGCCGGCGTGCTGCACTGGTCCTACGAGATCATCGAGTTCTCATTCACGCCGTTAGCCGAGTGACCACCATGGCCGGAAAAACCTTCGACGCGGCAGCGGGATTATCTGCCGCGCTGGCATCGAACTGCCTGCTGGGGCTGTCTTCACTGTACTGGAAGGCCCTGGCGGCATTGCCAGCGCTGGCGTTGCTCGGCTGCAGGGTGTTGATGTCATTGCTCTGTGTCACCTTGCTGCTTGCTGCACGCAAGGAGTTAGTCCCTTTGTTGTGTGTGCTGAAGCGACGCGACATTGCCCTTCACGGTGCGGCGGCGGTGCTGGTCGCCGGCAATTGGGGAACGTTCATATGGGCTTCGATTCATGGACACGTTCTTGAAAGCGGGTTGGGGTATCTGATCGCGCCGGTATTGGGGATCTCGTTGGGCTTGCTGCTGTATCAAGAGCGCTTGTCCGTGCCTCGCGGGTTGTCATTGACAATGGTAATCGGCAGCGTCGTCTACCTGCTGTTCGAAAAAGGCGGGCTGGACAGCCGAGTGTTCCTGGTCATTGGCGTGACCTGGGGCACTTACACCTGGCTCAAGAAGCTGGCTCGACTGCCTCCGTGGTCGGGCCTGTTTCTGGAGTCGCTCGTGCTGGGCGTGCTGCTGATGCCGCTGATCCTGTGGGTGAGCACGCCTGTGGCGGGTATCGCCGCCCTGGGCTCCGCTGACACGGCGCTGCTGCTGCTTTGCGGCGCAGTTTCCCTATTGCCGCTGGCGCTCTTTTCGTTCGCTGCACGGCGGCTGCCTCTGAGTGTCATGGGGCTGATGCAGTTCGTGCTGCCGCTGACACAATTTTTCGTCGCTTTGATGTTCTATGGCCAGATACCTTCCCATGGCGCAATGTTGGCATTTGCGCTGATCGCCCTGGCTATGCTGCTGGTCATACTCGAGCCGTTGCTCACTACTATTTTCTTCAAGGCAAAAGGAGTTGTCGAAGATGCATAAGTCCTACACGGCAGTGGTTGTCGGCCTGGGGGTGGTGGGCAGTGCCACGCTGTGGCGCTTGGCTCAGCAGCAGCAGGATGTTCTGGGGCTCGAGGCCGGCGCGCCGATCAATCTGCAGGGAAGTTCCTATGGTGGCTCGCGGATATTTCGCCAGGCGTACTGGGAAGGTTCGGATTACTTATCACTTCTGGCGGAAGCGGATCTGGGCTGGCGAGAGCTGCAAGCGACTAGCCACCGGCCATTGCTGCATTACAGCGGGGGGCTTTTCATCGGGCCCATTCGCTCTGGAGTTGTTTCAGGCAGTGCGGCATCCGCGAAGGCTGGCGGTATTGCTCATCAACGACTGACCGCTGCTGAGGTCGAGGCCAGGTTCTCGGTCTTCCGTGCAGATGAAAACATGGAGGCGGTATTTGAACAAGGAGCGTTTACCATCGCTGCGGACGATGCTCGGCTGCAGATGCTGAACCAGGCGGTGGCGCATGGTGCGCAGATGCGTTTTGGAAGCCACGTGCAGGACATCACCCGTGTCGAAAGCGAATTCCTGCTACGCCTGAGCGATGGTCAATCGGTGCTCGCGCAAAAGGTGGTGTTGGCGACGGGCGCTGGACTTGCTGGCTCTCTCATACCCGACCTGTCCGGGTTGCTGAGGCCTCGCAGCGTGCCGATTTACTGGTGCGCCTTCAAATCGGGTGCCGAGCAATTGTTCGCGAACTTTCCGGCGTTTCTCTACGAACTCGAGGATGGCCGCCTGTTGTATGGCACACCGCAAATCGATAATGCCGAGCCTGGCATCAAGATTGGCTTCCACAATCACCAGCAATCGGCGCTGGATCCGCGCACGCAACTGGAGCCGGCCAGCGACGCGCAGATCGAGGAAATATCAGCCTGTGTAAGTCGCGTGTTTCCTGATTTGATCGCTCGTCCCTATGCTTCACGCAAGTGCGTATACACCATGACCCCGGACGAAGCGTTCATCATAGGGGAAAGCAAGGAGCTCCCAAGTGTATTCTATGTCTCGGCCTGTTCCGGCCATGGTTTCAAGTTTGCGCCGGCATTGGGTAGTTGCCTGGCCCGCGCTTTAGCGGGCCAGTCGTTGGCCTTACAGGTTCCTGCCTTCAGCCGGGAGCGGTTTTCCCACTAGCGTGCGCGGGTCACAGTCTACCTATCCTGAAACAGGAATCGGTGCTGGCTAGTATGGTGTTTTGGAAATACAACCAAAAAGCGCCACGAGTTATGGTCGTTATTTGTGAAACACCTAGTCGGCTATACCTACGCCAGTCAGCACCGGGCGCGCGCGGCGTACCGGTGGGCGGTAGATGTGACGGTGTATGTCGGAAGGGACAGCGCCGCAACGGGATTGCTCGGCAGCTCTATGATGTGCTGCTGCCGGTTCTGAAGCGTCTTGGATATCGCTCGGCGTATGCCGGCATTGCCTTGCCGAATGAAGGCAGTATCGGGCTGCACGAGCGACTCGGTTTCTAGCACATCAGTACGTTTCCGCAGGTCGGATTCAAGCTCGATGCTTGGCATGATGTGGGGTATTGGCGGTTTGATTTCGGAGACGAAGGCTATCGCCCCGAGGCTCCAATAAGCTTCCTATCCCAAATCCCAATGCCACATGAGAGATTACCCAGCCCTTCCAGGCTGCGCTGTCGCACAGCAAACAGGATGCGCATGACGTCAGATCTGCACTGACATCGAGATCTAGAAAAGCATTCGCCGACTGATCCGGGTAGGTCAGCCGCCGAATACTTTGCTATGGTTCCCAATGCGCGGGAAAGAGGCCGTAGACCGCACTGGTGTGCTGCTTTGCTCCCGAATGAGAGAGTGGTCCAAATGGCATCGGAGTTAATCCCTGTCGGCACAGCTTGCTGTGACCACGTATAGAAGAGTGAACACTTCGCCGCCATTGACCCCGCGCGCCTGTTTTTTCGCTAGAAAGAACAGTGGGTTATCTTTTGTTTGATAGAAGCGGTCTGCCGCGACGGGCTGCTATCGACCCAGAGCGGCCATTTGCCGAGGCCTAAGAACGGTCATAGTCGCCATGCGCGTTCACCGAAGACGCTCTTTCGCGGGTAGGCAGCCAGAAGTCAAATGGTTACCCCAGCATGATTGAATGCGCCCAGCTAAGAGCTGAAGTCGCTGAAACTGGCTGAACCCTATTAGACAGGCCAGATGCTCAGGCCGCTTGCGGTGCGATCTGAGGCTAGATTCCCACGCTACTGCTGCATTGCCGGGATGTGCTGGATGGACGTACAGCCGGCGCGTACCAATTTTAGTACCAATAGTGGGATGCAGTTCAGCGAAAGGTCCCGGTATTGAGGTTCTCGCCCGTGTCCGGTGATCTGATATAAAACCTTTCTGGACAGGGTAAGCGCACACTTGATGTAGCTCAGAGCTTCTGAGGATTGAGAGGTGCGTATGACCATAGATAGGGATGGAATGGATTGTGATCAGCAGGTTAGCAGGCCGGCTGAAAACAATGGTCCGCCAGGCGGTCAATACTCGGAAGGTAAACGGGAGCAGCCCGAGGATCACGACGATTCCGCACATAATCGGCCCTTTCGAGGCAGGCAGAGATCAGGCCCGCCGGACCCATCGCGGGCATCCAATGCCGAGCGTTATAGTTATCACAAGCGCCCACTGGAGTAACTTCCAGTACAGTGTGTAAAGGCTGGCGGAAGTACTGTTCAGCCCAGCTGATAGAAGCCCAGCCCCGCGCTGGGCTTTTTGCATTCATGCGACGCCCTGAGGGGTTTTGATAGCAGGGCTGGGCATCGACGTTCAGCGATGGATGAGCGAGAGCTCGCTGATGATGCAGATCGAGCCGTCCTCGGCGGGGGTTGCGTCGGTGTAGTCGACCTGGTTGTAGACCCCGCCGTGGAACTCGAACAGGCGTGAAGCCCAGGTACTGTCGAGCTGCAAATCGCCCGACGAAGCGGATACCCCGTTGCATTCGGCCGTCACGGTTACCACGCCTTCAGACGTGGTGTGAATGCTGATGTTGAACGTCGCACCCAGTGGCACCCCCTTCAGGACTGTGGAATTCACCGGGTCGGTCTGGTTGAAGGTGCGCCGAAACCCCAGGGTGATGTTGCCCTTGTTCCAGAACACCTTTACCGGCGGGCCGTCGTCCCCGCGTACGTGCATCTGGGCGATGACCACCTTCTGCGCCGAGTTGACCTTGGTCAGCGTCATTGTCTGGCGATTCCAGTGATCCTGGGCGCTGGCCAGCGTCCAGTCTTGCGTTTCCGTCCATTCGCAGCGTGTCCTGTGGGTGCTTTTGCTCGAAGCCCCTTTGGTTGGGGCTGAGAACTGGATCGAGCCATCGCTGAGCACCGTCACGATGCTGGGAAAGCGGGCAATCGCTTCAGCACCGTTCAGCTCCAGAGCAACAGGGTTGGTTGAGGAGACGGCTACCGGCGTGGCGATGGTGAGGTGGCTGATATCTACGGCCATGGGGAACTCCTGGCGAAAAGGTTTGAGTGGCATAGCCGCCGTACAAGCGACGGCTGAACGCAAACTTAGCCTCAAGCTAAATCTAGGTCAATAGCTTATGGCTAAAATAATTTCGCTTCACGGGAAATTACCTACAGGCGAAATTTTCCCCAGCGGGGGGCTTTACGCAGGATTTGGCGATGAGATAAGCTTTTGTTGAGTACTGTACGAATATACAGCTATCAGGATGAGAATATGGCAAGCCACATGAAGTCGGAACCCCATCAGCGCCAGGAAATGACCGGAATAGAGCGGCTTAGCCTGCGGGTATCGTCAATGATCAACCACCCGCTCGCACAGACGCAGCGCTGGGTAGTGGTGCACCGTCTGGATAGCGACGGTGAAGCGGAATGGGAGGAGGTGATGGGCCAGCTGCTGGAAATGCCCGAGTTGCAGCTGACGTTCAATGATGACGCTAGCGTGACAGTGCGATGGGCGCGCAGTAGCGTGGAAGAGCGTGATGATTTTATCGTCGAGCGCGACTGCGAGGCTCAGGTCGAGGAGGCTGCACCGTTCTGAGCTTTAGCAAAAGCCCGCTGGTCAGGGCGGGCTTCGGTTTATACAAGGTGGGCATTCCACACCAGCAGGACCCTGGCCTGTATGTAGGTCTCTTCCCGACGAATCATGCGGTCTTTGTGCCGCGAGTTGTCGGAGATCATCTCGAAGTGGTCCTCGTCCGCGATCTGTAGCCGCTTGATGTAGATGTGGTCGCCCCAGGAAAAGAAGTAGATACCATCACCGACGAATTCGCGGATGCTGACGTCGACGATCAGCGGGTCGCGGTGCCTGATGGTCGGCTCCATCGACTGGCCCCAGCCAGTCACCATCTTCAGGTGATGGTGCTCGCTGAACGTCACGCCCAGTTCGCGCAGGTGGCTGGGGCTGACGCGAACGTCCTTGAACATCTCGGGGTAGTCGTGGGGGATCTGGCCGCCACCCATGGCTGCCCGCACGTCATAGTGGGCGATCCACACTTCGTCACCGACCAGGCCGGGGCGAAGCGGCTCGGCCTCCAGCAGCGTGGCATCTGCAGGCTCTTGCGCCGCTGCCAGCAGCCTTTGCCGGGTTTCTTCGGAGATACCTTTGCCGCTTCGGGCCAGCATCTGTTTGACCAGGTCGGCTGCAGAGAGCTTGTTGTCACCTGGCTCGACAGCCGCTTGTGCGTGTTCGCCTGGCGACAGCGCGTCGAACCAGCCCCGTGGCAAGCCTTCGATGCCCTCGATGCGGCGGGCCACGTCATCGCCCAGGTTTTTCACGGTCTTGTCGGAAAGGATCTGGCTAAGGTGTGCAGGCGCCATCCCCCAGCGCTCTGCGCAGGTGCCCTTTCTCTGGCTGCCGATCAGCTTCACCAGGTTGTGCTTGCGAATTTGGTAGATGTCCATGGGGTGAAGCATGCCAGTGTTTAGCTTGCTGCTAAATGTGCGCATAGCTAAATCTACTCTTGTGGTGTGTTTAGCTGTAGGCTAAATTAAGCGTGCGAACAAAGAAAGCTAGCGAGACATTTTTCTCCAGGGCTGATCACATCATCATCTGTAATGAGGTTCACATGGATCCGACCGACCTCGGCCCGGGCACCGTCACTTGGCTGGGCGGTACGGGGACTGTACTGCTGGGTGCGTTTCTGTGGCTGCGTAAATGGTTGTCGAGGGATGCAGTCGACCGCGCGATGGACAACGCTGAAATTGCCGTCATCCGCCACCTGACAGAGCTGCTGGACATTGAACGGGATGCCCGAAGGGAGGCGCAGGCAAAAGCTGATCTGCTCGCCAAGGAACGAAACGAACTGGTGATGACCGTAGGCCGGCTGCAAGGCAAGGTCATGGTGCTGACCAGTAAGCTGGGCAGTAGCGGCCAAACGTAGGGGGGCAGCCCGGGCAATCCGCGAAGAAAAAAAAGCCCGCCAAATTGGCGGGCGACAAGGGCGTAGGGAGCAACGCACAACAAATTCGGTTCAGGCAACCAAAGTGCCTGGTTGCAACTGTTCGGCCAGTGCCTGGGCTGAGGCGCGGGTCGGCATCGGGCCGCTCACGGCTTCGCCGTTGCGAACCAGGTACCAGCACGCCAGCAGGCCTTGCTCACGCAGTGAGGCGGGAACGGCGCTACCGACAACGGACATGATCTGGATAGTGGCCATGGGGACCTCCTTTAAAACATGGCTCTACCATACGCAGCAGCCGGATCTGTTTGAAATCAACTTCCTCGATAGTGATCATTGGTCCTGTCAACCTTTACCAGCGCGGTGGCCCGTAATACACCGGCGGCGGCCCATAATAGGTGCGGTAGCCCGGTGGCGGCGGGGGAGGCGCGTAGTAGGGCTGGTAGTACAGCGGCTGTGGAGGCGGTTGTACGTACACCGGCGGCGGCGCGTAATAGACCGGCTGGCGCTCGACATACACCGTACGGTCATGGCCGCCATAAACCGTCGCCCCCACCACGGCGCCGACCACTGCCGCACCTAGAAGTGGTCCCGGCCCATACCAACCACCATGCCCATGGCCGCCATAGCCGCCGTGCGCTGCTGCAGGCCCGCTGATGGCCAGGGCACCGACCAGCAGGACGATTCCGGGAATGAGACGGTTCATAAAACAACCTCGCAGGAAAACCCCACGTCCGGGGCCCTGTTACTATGACTCCGGCCTCTGTCAGCTGAGCACAGGGGAACGGTAAAGGTTGTGTAAGGGACGACCAGTGGCTGACTCTGTTACGCTGAATAAACGTTTCAGTCATGACCAAGGAGCCTGTTATGCCGACAACTCCCAGCCGGGACACCGTGCTTTGCATCTCTCTGGCCGGTCGCCCCGGCACCTTCGGCGTGCGCTTTCACAACCACCTGTACCAGCAGTTGGGCCTGGACTTCTACTACAAGGCCATGCGCACCGATGACCTGCCGGCGGCGGTGGCAGGGATCCGCGCCCTGGGTATTCGCGGCTGCGGGGTGTCGATGCCGTACAAGGAAGCCTGCATGGCCTTGGTCGACGAAATCGATCCCTCGGCGGCGGCCATCGAGTCGGTCAATACCCTTGTCAATTGCAATGGCCACCTCAAGGCGTACAACACCGATTACCTGGCCGTGCGCCAATTGCTGGCTCAGCATCAGGTCGATCCGGGCACGGCCTTTGCCCTGCGAGGCAGCGGTGGCATGGCCAAGGCCGTGGCCAGCGCCTTGCGCGATGCCGGGTTTGCCGAAGGCATCATCGTTGCACGCAACGAGCAGGCCGGGCGTCAGTTGGCGGATGTCTGTGGTTATCGCTGGGTGCCTGAGCCAGGCGACATTTGCCCGCCCATGCTGGTGAACGTGACGCCGATCGGTATGGCAGGCGGGCTGGAGGCAGAAGAGCTGGCGTTTCCCGAGCACGCCATCGCGGCGGCGGAACGGGTGTTCGATGTGGTGGCGATGCCGGCGCAGACGCCGTTGATTCGCCGGGCTCAGGCGTTGGGCAAGCCGGTGATCACTGGGCTGGAGGTCATTGCGCTGCAGGCGCTGGAACAGTTCGTGTTGTACACCGGGGTAAGGCCGACGCGGGAGCAGGTGGATGCGGCGGTGGCATACGCGCGGGCTACCTAGTTAATACTACCCCCCCTTCGCAGCTCCGGTGGCGAAGGGGGGTACAGGCGAAACCGGATCAGAACACCTCGTGCCCGTTATCCAGCTGTTTGTCGACCAGTGCGCGGCCATGGGCCAGCGACACACGCTGCGCATTTTCAAGGTCGGAGAAGAATTGCATGGGCATCGACATACGCTTGCTGGTGTGCCCGTCAGGTGCCGTGATCAGGCAGCCGGCGGCATAGGGCAGGGGTGAGTCGGGATGGGGCATCACGCTGGCAGTGATGGTGTGCTCGCGGTATTCACAGTGAAGAGATTGCATCGTCCTTACCTCGCTGTGGTATGTGAAGCAGTTACCTTCATATACCACAGCAAGAGGCCGGGAGTTCCCGGCCTGACGAGCGCGCCGCGACGAACGCTTAGCCTTCGAGCTCGGTTGGCTGGATCACTTCGACCCAATAACCGTCCGGGTCCTTGACGAAGGCCAGGTGGTTCATGCGGCCGTCCTGCAGGCGTTTCTGGAACGGCACTTCCAGTTCCTCGAAGCGCGCGCAAGCGGCGCGGACGTCGGGTACCGAAATGCAGATGTGGCCAAAGCCGCGTGGGTCGGTGTTGCCATTGTGGTAGGCAAAATCGGCATCGTTTTCGGTGCCATGGTTGTGGGTCAGCTCCAGCACGCCAGGGATCGACTTCATCCACTGGTGGCGGGCGGTGTCATCAGCGGGGATCTGGGCAGGGTCGACCAGGGCCAGGAAGTACAGGCTGAAAGCGGCTTCAGGGAAGTCACGCTTGTCCACCAGGCGGAAGCCCAGCACGCGGGTGTAGAAGTCCAGCGACTTCTCGATGTCCTTGACCCGCAGCATGGTGTGGTTGAAGACGAACTGGGCGGTGGCGGCGTCAGGTTGCGCGGTGACGCCAGGCAGGGTTTGCAGATCGTGCAGGCTCATGGGAACTCCTGAGACGGGGCCGGGCGCAGGGCGCCGGCAAAACAGACAGGCTGGCCATGATACGGCAGTGCGCCGATTGCGCAAATGAAAGCGCCCTGCAAAGGCAGGGCGCTGAAATTAGAGGCCCGCATGTGCGGGCGCGTGATGGGGTCGCTAGTCCTTTAGCTGTTTCGATACTGAGCCAGTCCTTGTGAAAAAAGTGTGAAGCCTATGTGGGCATTTCATCAGCGTACCCAGCTTTCTACCGTGGCGGCCCCATACTGTTCTTTCCAGGCCTTGAGGCCACGGTGGTTGCCACCTTTGGTCTCGATGCGTTCGCCGGTGTGCGGGTTCTGATAGACCTTGACCACCCGCGGGCGGCGTTGTTGCTTGGGGGGTGTGCTGGACGCGCGGGCCACAGCCTTCGGGTCGAGGATGGCGATGATATCGCGCAGGCTCTTGTCATAGCTTTTCATCAGGCCGACTAGTTTCTGCTCGAATTCGATTTCGCGTTTGAGGCCGGCATCCTTTTTCAACGCTTCCAGTTGCGCCATCTGTTCCTGGAGCGCTTTTTCGGCAGCACGAAACTCTGCAAGTCTGGACACTGTAATCACTCCTGTACGTCGGTCGTGGCAGGGCGTGACGAACATTGAAGACGCGTAAAAACGCCGGCCACGCAGTTGGGTTTCACTGTTCGCTGATATCGAGTGTAGTCATTCATGGCTACTGGGTAAACTGCTAACTTTTTGCAAGTAAGGCGGGAACTTTCCTAGTTTTGCGCACGGTATTTTGCGTTTTTTCTGCGGTTGCACGACAGGGGGCCTAGACCATGGTCCAATGGCCCGCGCCAGAGCCTTTGCGCGATCATTTCAGATGATGGCCGACTCATGTTCGGACCTGCCGCAGTACCGTGGCCAACACGTGCCACAGGTTGTTAACTCGTCTTCATTCTGGATGTTTCCTCGCATGTTTTCCCCTTTCCCCCTCGCCCCCGGGCGCCGTGTTACCGGCCTGTTTCTATTGTGTGCCGGTGTCAACGCCCAGGCTGCCGGGTTTCTTGAAGACGCCAGTGCCAAGATCGAAGCACGCAATGTCTATTTCAACCGCGACTTCCGGGACGGTTACAGCAGTTCCAGCCAGGGCGCATCCAAGCGCGAAGAGTGGGCACAAGGCTTCATCCTCAATGTGCAATCGGGTTATACGCAAGGCCCGGTAGGTGTTGGTGTGGATGCGCTGGGCATGTTCGGCTTCAAACTGGATTCCAGCCCGGCCGACAGCAACAGTGGATTGCTGCCCTCGTCTGGCCACGACCCCCGGCGCTCGGCCGACCAGTATGCGAAGATGGGCCTGGCGGCCAAGGTCAAGGTGTCCAATACCGTGCTCAAGTACGGTTCGATGATGCCGGATGTGCCGTTGCTCAAGTACAACGATGGCCGTCTGCTGCCGACCCTGTTCCATGGGGCCATGCTCACCTCTGAAGAACTGCACGACCTGAAGTTCACCCTGGCTCGCCTGGACAAATACACCGCTCGGGATTCCACCGACCGCCAGGACATCCGCGTGCACTGCAAGAACAAGCGTTATGCCTGCGATACCGAAGCCGACCACTTCGACCTGGCCGGTGTCGACTACCGTTTCAACGAGCGTTTCAGCGCCCAGTACCAAGTGGCCAAGCTGGAGAATATCTACCGCCAGCACTTCCTCGGCCTGGTGGCCAGTCAGCCGCTGCCGGTGGGCAGCCTGTCGGCTGACATGCGCCTGATCAAGAGTGATGACATCGGCAATGCCCGTGCGGGCGAAATCGACCATCGCGCCTTCAGCGGCATGCTTGGCTACAGCCTCGGTGGCCACAAGCTCAGCGCCGGCTGGCAGCGCATGTATGGCAACAGTGCCATGCCGTACCTGGATGGCAGCAACCCGTACTTGGTCAACTACGCCCAGGTCAATGATTTTGCCGCTGCACAGGAGCGCTCCTGGCAAGTGCGCTATGACTACGACTTCAAGGCGCTGGGTGTACCCGGCCTGACCTTCTTCACCCGTTATATCAACGGCGACAATATCAAGGTGCCGGGTAGCAGTGTCGAAGGCAAGGAGTGGGAACGCGACACCGAGTTCAAATACCAGGTGCAAAGTGGCACCTTCAAGGATGTCAGCGTACGCCTGCGTAATTCCACTTACCGCAGCAACTATGAACGGTGGGCGCGTGACATGGATGAGACGCGGGTCATTGTCAGCTACAACTTCTCGATCTTCTAAGCAGCTGCTTTGCCAAATACCGGTAACCGCCCGACAATGGTCGCGGGTTCCCGCAAAGGGCAGGGCAATGAAAGACCTGTTGTTGATCGGTATCGGCGCGGGTGACCCGCGCCAGGTCACCTATGAAGCGGTCGATGCGCTGCGCAGTGCCAGCGTGTTCTTCGTGCTCGACAAGGGCGACGACAAAGATGAACTGGTGCGCCTGCGCAAGGCCATTCTGCAGCGCTACCGCCCCGAGGGTGGTTATCGCCTGGTGCCGGTGGTCGACCCGTTGCGCGATGCGCAGGCGCAAGACTACCTGGGCGCGGTGCAGAACTGGCACCGGCAGCGTGCTGCGCTGTATGCGCGCCTGATCGAGGAGGAAATTGGCGACGGTGAAACGGGGGCCTTCCTGCTGTGGGGCGAGCCCACCCTGTACGACAGCACCCTGCGCATACTCGACCTGGTTCGCGAACAGGGCGTGACGCTGCGCTTGCAGGTCATCCCTGGCATCAGCAGTGTGCAGGCGCTGGCGGCGCGGCACCAGGTGCCGCTCAACCGCATCGGCGAGCCCCTGACCGTGTTGCCGGGGCGACGCCTGGCCGAGCAGGGGGCTGTCGATAATGTGGTGGTGATGCTCGACGGGCAGTGCGCCTTTGCCGGGCTCGATGACCCGGCGTTGACCATCTACTGGGGCGCGTACCTGGGGACCGAGGATGAAGTGCTGATTGCCGGGCCGTTGCAGGCGGTGAAGGCGCAGATACTGGAAGTGCGCGAGCGGGAGCGGGCGCGTAAGGGGTGGATCATGGATACCTATCTGCTGCGCAGAGAGCTGTGAGGTGGGTTGCCTGTGTCGGCCTCTTCGCGGGCACGCCCGCGCCTACGAGCGAAACAGGCGCGGCCGTGCTCAAGGGGTACCCAGAATACCCACCACCGTGTCCCGCAACTGGTCGATGCTGAACGGCTTGCCGATCAAGTGCATGCCCTCCGGCACATTGAAACTGTCGGCGTAGCCGCTGGCAAACAGCACCGGTAACAGTGGCCGCAGTTCGCGCGCTTTTCCCGCCAGCTCCTCACCTCGCATGTCCGGTAGACCCACGTCGGTCATCATCAGTGCCAGTGCCTGGCTGGGGTCTTCAAGTACGCGCAGGGCGGCTGTGGCGTCTTCTGCCTCGATGACCTTGTAGCCCAAGTCGTCGAGCACTTCGACCATCAGCATGCGTACGATGTCGTCGTCTTCGACTACCAGAAGGTGCATGGTTCAAATCCTGTACAAATGAGTGTCTTTAATCTGTGTACCGCGCGGCATCAGAAGTTCCCGAGGATACCGCTCCATGCAAATAGATGGAACGATTGCCGAACGCTACCTTCAAATACTGGCTCAATGCCCTGCCAGACCCGTCAAAGCTGGTTAGACTCGCATATCAGGACAGGCAGTGGCAGATAACAACAACGACGGATCGGCCACTCTTTTCAATGGACTTTTCTAGCTCGGGCGTTTTCTCATGATTCAAGCAGCCTCGATGGACCAGCGAAGCTTTCGCAAGCTGTTGAGCCGTAACATCGGCCTCCCCCTGGGGGTTGGCCTGCTCGGGGCCGTGGCCTTCGTCGCGGTGATCAACTACCTGCTTTCGGCCATGCAGTGGGTCGAGCACACCGACCGGGTGATCGGCAATGCCAACGAAACGGTCAAGCTGTCGATCGACATGGAAACGGGCATGCGCGGTTTCCTGATCACGGGCGACGAGCGCTTCCTTGACCCTTACGAGGTGGCCAAGCCACGCATTCTCGGCAGCCTGAAAAGCCTGCGCAGCATGGTCGAGGACAACCCGCAGCAGGTTGACCGTATTGACCGGCTGATGGCCTTGCAGCAGGCCTGGAACGACTTCGGTAACGAGATGATCAGCCTGCGCCGCAGCCAGGGCGATTACCAGGCCTCGATCGGCAATGGCCGGGGCAAGCGCATCACCGATGAAATCCGCAAGGAGTTCGATGACCTGATCATTACCGAACAACAATTGCGCATGGCCCGTAACGAAAAAGTCAGTACCGTCACCGTGACGGCGATTTCGGCGTTCGTGCTGTTCATTGTCGGCCTCAGTGCATTGCTGGCCTACCTGGGCCGTCGTGACCTGCTGGCACTTTCGGCCAACTACGCTGAAAACCTGCAAGCCCAGCAACGCTCGGCGCAGCGCCTGGAGCACCAGGCCTGGTTGCGCACCGGCCAGACCCAACTGGCGCAGCAGGTACTCGGGCAACTGACCTTGCCCATGCTTGGCGAGAACATCCTGCGCTTCTTTGCCTCTTATCTGGGCAGCGTGGTGGGCGCCGTGTACGTGCGCGACGAGCATGGCCGGCTGGTGCGTGTGGCCTGTTATGGCCTGAGTACCGAAGAGCAGGCCCGCGAGCAGATCGAGTCGGACCACCATGGCCTGTTGGCCCAGGCGGTCCGCGAAGGCCGCTTGCTGCGCCTGGAGGAACTGCCCGAGGATTTCTATCGCCTCAGTTCCGGCCTGGGCAGCGGCTTGCCGCGCAGCGCACTGCTGATGCCGGCGACCGAAGACGGGCAGATCAACGGGGTGATCGAGCTGGGTTTCCTGCGCCCCTTGCAAGAACGGGATGAAGAGCTGCTGGAGCGGGTCGGCGGCAATCTGGGCATGTCCATCGAGAGTGCCCGTTATCGCCAGCGCCTGCAGGAAGTGCTGGCCGAAACTCAGCAACTCAATGAAGAGCTGCAGGTGCAGCAGGAAGAGCTCAAGACTGCCAACGAAGAGCTCGAAGAGCAGTCACGGGTGCTCAAGGAGTCGCAGGCCCATCTGGAAACCCAGCAGGCCGAACTCGAGCAGACCAACGAGCAGTTGTCGGAACGCACCGAAGCGCTGGACCGCAAGAACGATGAGCTGAGCCAGGCGCAGCTGGAGCTGCAGGCCCGTGCCGACGACCTGCAGCGATCGAGCAAGTATAAGTCCGAATTCCTCGCCAACATGTCCCATGAGCTGCGCACGCCGCTCAACAGCTCGCTGATCCTGGCCAAGCTGTTGGCAGAAAACGCTGAAGGCAACCTCAGCGAGGAGCAGGTCAAGTTCGCCGAATCCATCTACTCGGCCGGCAACGATCTGCTCAACCTGATCAACGACATTCTCGATATCGCCAAGGTCGAGGCCGGCAAGCTTGAAGTACGGCCCGAAACCACCCAGGTCGAGCGCCTGGTCGAAGGCTTGCGCGGCATGTTCCAGCCGCTTGCCGGTCACAAGGGGCTGGCCTTCGAGGTCAAGGTCGAGCCGCAGGTACCGGTCACGCTGTTCACCGACCGTCAGCGCCTGGAGCAGATCCTCAAGAACCTGTTGTCCAACGCCATCAAGTTCACCGAGCGTGGCCAGGTCAGCATGAACGTCAGCTTCCAGGCTGACAGCGGTATCGTGTTCGCAGTCCGTGACACCGGCATCGGCATTGCGGCCGATCAGCAGCAGGCGATCTTCGGCGCCTTCCACCAGGTCGATGGCACCAGCAATCGCCGTTATGGTGGCACTGGCCTGGGTCTGTCGATCTCCCGTGACCTGGCGCATTTGCTCGGAGGCCAGATCAATGTCGACAGCAGCCCCGGGCAAGGCAGCGTGTTCAGCCTGATTCTGCCGGAGCGCTATGCTGCCGAGGCCGAAGACGTCGAACCGCAAAGCCTGCGCCCGGCCGTCGATGCGTTGCCGCCTGCACCGCAAGCGCCGCTGGCCGCCGCTGTCACGCGCCCGGCGCCGGCCTTTGCCGACGACCGCGAGCGGGCCCCTTTCGATACCCGCTGCATTCTGGTAATCGAAGACGAGCCCAACTTTGCCCGCATCCTCTTCGACCTGGCCCATGAGCTGGGCTATAGCTGCCTGGTGGCCCATGGCGCCGACGAAGGCTTCGAGCTGGCAGCCCAGTACATTCCGGATGCGATCCTGCTGGACATGCGCCTGCCCGACCACTCGGGCCTGACTGTCCTGCAGCGCCTCAAGGAGCAGGCCAGCACCCGCCATATCCCGGTGCACATCATTTCGGTGGAAGACCGCGTCGAGGCGGCCATGCACATGGGGGCGGTGGGGTATGCGGTCAAACCCACCAGCCGCGAGGAGCTCAAGGAGGTGTTCGCTCGCCTGGAAGCCAAGCTCACGCAAAAGCTCAAGCACATCCTGCTGGTGGAAGACGACGACCTGCAGCGCGAGAGCATCGCCCGGCTGATCGGTGACGACGATGTCGAGATCACGGCCGTCGCCATGGCCCAGGATGCACTGGCGCTGTTGCGCCAGAACATCTACGACTGCATGATCATCGACCTCAAGCTGCCAGACATGCTCGGCAACGAGCTGCTCAAGCGCATGACCGCCGAGGATATCCGCGCCTTCCCGCCGGTGATCGTGTATACCGGCCGCAACCTCACCCGCGAGGAAGAAGCCGACCTGCTCAAGTATTCACGCTCGATCATCATCAAGGGCGCACGTTCGCCGGAGCGCCTGCTGGACGAAGTGACGCTGTTCCTGCACAAGGTCGAATCGCAGCTGTCCAACGAACGTCAACGCATGCTCAAGACCGCGCGCAGCCGCGACAAGGTGTTCGAGGGCCGCAAGGTGCTGCTGGTGGACGACGATGTGCGTAATATCTTTGCCCTGACCAGCGCCCTGGAGCACAAGGGCGCCATTGTCGAAATCGGCCGCAACGGGCGCGAAGCCATCGAGCGCCTGGAGCAGCACGACGATATCGACCTGGTGCTGATGGACGTGATGATGCCGGAGATGGACGGCTTCGAGGCCACCCGCCTGATCCGCCAGCAACCGCGCTGGCGCAAACTGCCGATCATCGCCGTGACCGCCAAGGCCATGAAGGATGACCAGCAGCGTTGCCTGCAAGCCGGTGCCAATGATTACCTGGCCAAGCCGATCGACCTGGACCGCCTGTTCTCGTTGATCCGTGTCTGGCTGCCGCAACTGGAGCGAATTTGACTAGCGAACGCAACACCGACATCGAGATCCGACTGCTGATCGAGGCGATCTACCTCAAGTACAGCTACGATTTCCGCAATTATTCCGGCGCTTCGATCAAGCGCCGGATTCTCCACGCGCTGCGTCAGTTCGATTGTCTGACGGTGTCTGCGTTGCAGGAGCGCGTCCTGCACGACCCGGGCATGTTCATGCAGTTGCTGCAGTACCTGACGATCCCGGTCAGCGAGATGTTCCGTGACCCTGACCACTTCCTTGCCGTGCGCAACGAAGTGGTGCCGCTGCTGCGCACCTGGCCGTCGATCAAAGTCTGGATCGCGGGCTGCAGCACGGGGGAGGAGGTGTATTCCATGGCCATCCTGTTGCGTGAGGAAGGGCTGCTTGAACGCACCATCATCTACGCCACCGACATCAACCCGCATTCGCTGGACAGGGCCAAGCAGGGCATCTACTCGATGCAGAGCATGCGCGAGTACGAGGAAAACTACCGCCTGGCCGGTGGCCGCCGTGACTTCGCCGAGTACTACACCGCCGCCTATGGCAACGCCATCATGGACAGCAGCCTGCGCGACAACGTGACCTTCGCCGACCACAGCCTGGCCACCGACAGCGTGTTCTCCGAGACCCAACTGGTGTCCTGCCGCAATGTGCTGATCTACTTCAACAAGGACCTGCAGGATCGGGCGCTGGGCCTGTTCCATGAGTCGCTCTGCCACCGCGGTTTTCTGGTGTTGGGTAGCAAGGAGTCGGTGGACTTTTCGGCCTACAGCGATCGTTTCGAGCCGCTGGTCAAGCCCCAACGGATCTTCCGTAAATCATGAGCGGCGTACGCGCAGTGGTGATCGGCGCCTCGGCCGGTGGCGTGGCGGCATTGTTCCAGGTGCTCGGCACGCTGCCATCGGCGTTCGCCATACCGGTGCTCTGCGTGCTGCACCTGCCGGACGACCGCCACAGCCAACTGGCTGGCGTGCTGCAGCGGCGGCTGCATCGGCCGGTATGCGAGGCACGCGACAAGGAGAGCATCAGCAGCGGGCAGATCTATGTGGCGGGGCCGGGTTACCACTTGTCGGTGGAGCGCGACCTGACGCTGTCGCTGAGCCAGGAAGAACCCGTGCACTTCTCGCGCCCGGCGATCGATTTCCTGTTCATCTCGGCGGCCGATGCCTATGGCGATGGCCTGCTGGGTGTGCTGCTCACCGGGGCCAACGAAGACGGCGCCAGGGGCCTTGCCTACATCAAGAACAATGGGGGGCGCACGATCGTCCAGGACCCTCGTGACGCACAGGTTGCCCTGATGCCGGAGGCCGCCCTGGCCCTGCACCAGCCCGACCATATCCTTACTCTGAGCGGTATCGGGCAGTTGCTCGCGACCCTGGAATACAGCGCATGCTAAGCCACACCACCGCCAAACTGCTGATTGTCGACGACTTGCCGGAAAACCTGCTGGCGCTCGATGCCCTGATCCAGGGCGAGGACCGCGAGGTGCACCAGGCACAGTCTGCCGAGGCTGCCTTGTCGTTGCTGCTGGAGCACGAGTTCGCACTGGCCATTCTCGATGTGCAGATGCCGGGCATGAACGGTTTCGAACTGGCCGAGCTGATGCGCGGTACCGACAAGACCAAGCACATCCCGATCGTCTTCGTCAGCGCGGCGGGCCGCGAGATGAATTATGCCTTCAAGGGCTACGAGAGCGGGGCCGTGGACTTTCTGCACAAGCCGCTCGACACCCTGGCGGTAAAAAGCAAGGTCTCGGTGTTCGTCGACCTGTTCCGCCAGCGCAAGGTGCTTGGCCGGCAGCTGGAAGCCCTGGAGCAGAGCCGCCAGGAACAGGAGCTGCTGCTCAGCCAGCTGCAGGTGGCACGGTGTGAGCTGGAGCACGCCGTGCGCATGCGTGACGACTTCATGTCGATCGTCTCCCACGAGGTGCGTACGCCGCTCAATGGCCTGATTCTGGAAACCCAGTTGCGCAAGATGCACCTGGCACGGGGCAACCTGGACGCGTTCAGTGTCGACAAGCTGCAGGCCATGGTCGAGCGCGACGAACGGCAGATCAACAGCCTGATCCGGTTGGTCGAGGACATGCTCGATGTTTCGCGCATCCGGACCGGTAAACTTTCGCTGCGGCCCAAACTGTTTGACCTGGGCCAGCTGGTGCGTGGGCTGGTGGAAAACTTCACGGCGCAGGCCATGGCCCTGGAAACACACATCGAATTGCAGCGTTGCGAAGCACTGAAGGGGGAGTGGGACGAATTCCGGATTGAACAAGTAGTGGCCAACCTGTTGTCCAATGCAATGCGTTACGGCGAGCGCAATCCGGTGCAGGTGCGGGTGTTCGAGCAGGGCGGCATGGCCTGGGTGCAGGTGCAGGATCACGGTATCGGTATCAGCGCCGCCAACCAGCAGCGGATCTTCCAGCAGTTCGAGCGGGTCGCTGCCCAGCAGGCCAGCGGAGGTCTGGGCTTGGGGCTGTACATCTCCGAGCAGATCGTCCAGGCGCACGGTGGCCGGATACAGGTTGAAAGCGAGGAGGGCAAGGGTGCCACATTCACCCTGCAATTGCCGCTGGCAACATTCAAAGAACAAAACGACCAGGCGCGGGCAACCTCTGTGTAAGCCTGGGGTCTGATGGCCAACTGTAAGTATTTCAAGGCGTTAACATGAGTGAAGATGCACAAGATGTGGTTCTGGTCGTCGAGGATGAACCGGCGATTCGCATGATTTTGCGCGATTACCTGGCGGGTGAGGGGTACCACGTCCTGGTGGCTGAGGATGGCGAGCAGGCGTTTGCCATCCTGGCCAGCAAACCGCACCTGGACCTGATGGTGACGGACTTCCGTTTGCCGGGGGGGATCTCGGGAGTGGATATTGCCGAGCCCGCGGTGAAGTTGCGGCCCGACCTGAAGGTGATTTTCATCAGCGGCTACCCGGCGGAGATTCTCGAATCTGGCAGCCCGATCACCCGCAAGGCCCCTATCCTGGCCAAGCCGTTTGACCTGGATACCTTGCACGAGCAGATCCAGTCGCTGTTGCGCTGAGGCATCCGGCCTCTTCGCGGGGCAAGCCCGCGCAGAGGCCCTGGCAGGCTACCGCAGCGTCCGCTCAATGCCCCCGACCAGCAAGTTTTCCATCAGCTCCAAGCCCTGCTCTTCAGGCATTGCTTTGAGCAGCCCCGGCAGCTGGTTGAGAAGCGTCGCCAGTACATGCGCTGTGGCGTCCAACGCTTGCCCCGGCAGTTTCGCTTGCGGTGCGATCAGGCGCAGCAAACCCGCCTCATAGCGCTTGCGCAACGATGCCAGGTGCGCCTGTTGCGCCTCACTCAAACAACACAAATCCCGTTCGGCCAGCCGGAACTGCAGCGGCCGCTCGGCATGCAGCTGCCAGTGCGCAGCAATCAGGCAGCTCAACGCCGATGCCCCACGGGCCATGGCCCGGCGGGCCTGGTCCAGGGTGGCCTGCAGCTCTTCGTACAACTCTTCGATCAAGTCGTACAGCAGGTCCTGCTTGCTGGGAAAGTGATGGTACAGCGAGCCGGCGGTAAGCCCCACATGGGCCGCCAGCTCGCGCATGCTGACCTGGCCAAAGCCCTTTTCGGCAAACAATGCCATGGCCCGGTCACGTCGCTCCTCAAAGTTGGCACAGCGCATTGCGGCATTGACCGGGGGCATGGCGCTTGCTCCTCAGTAGGTGAAGAAACCGCGACCGCTCTTGCGCCCCAGCCAGCCGGCCGCGACCATTTCCTTGAGCAGTGGAGCAGGGCGGTATTTGCTGTCGTTGAAGCCTTCGTGGAAGGCCTCCATGATTGCCAGCAGGGTGTCCAGGCCGATCAGGTCGGCCAAGGCCAGCGGGCCGATCGGCTGGTTGCAGCCCAGGCGCATGCCGGTGTCGATGTCCTCGGCACTGGCCAGGCCTTCCTGGCGCACGAAGATCGCCTCGTTGATCATTGGCACCAGGATGCGGTTGACCACGAAGCCCGGGCGGTTGCCGGCGGTGATCGGGGTCTTGCCGACTTTTTCGGTCACCATCAGCGCCTGGGCGTAGGTGGTGTCGCTGGTCTGCAGGCCACGAATGATTTCTACCAGCGCCATCATCGGTACCGGGTTGAAGAAGTGCACACCAATGAAGCGCTCGGGGTGCTCGATGCTGGCGGCCAGTTGGGTCACCGACAGCGACGAAGTATTGGTGGCAATCAGGCAGTCGGCGGCGACGTTGGCTGCCACCTGCTGCAGGATGCGCTGCTTGAGCTGCAGGTTCTCGGTAGCCGCCTCGATCACCAGCTGTGCAGCGCTGAGCTGGGTGTAGTCGGTGCTGGTACGGATGCGGGCTTTGGCGGCTGCGGCCTTGTCGGCGTCGAGAGTGCCCTTGCTGACCTGGCGCTCGAGGTTCTTGCTCAAGGTGGCCACACCGCGCTCGAGCGCTGCGTCGGAAACATCCACCAGCAGCACCTGGTAGCCGGCAATGGCGCACACCTGGGCAATGCCGTTGCCCATGGTGCCCGCGCCGATCACGGCGATCTTTTCAATGCTCATGTGTCAGCCTCCCTCAGACGCGCTCGAACACGACGGCGATGCCTTGGCCACCGCCGATACACATCGTGGCCAGGGCGTAGCGGCCCTGGATGCGCTGCAGCTCATGGATGGCCTTGGTGGCGATGATCGCACCGGTGGCACCCACCGGGTGGCCCAGGGAAATGCCCGAACCGTTGGGGTTGACCTTTTCCGGGTCGAAGCCCAGCTCGCGGGCAACGGCGCAGGCCTGGGCAGCGAAGGCTTCGTTGGACTCGATCACATCCAGGTCTTGCAGGTTCAGGCCGGTTTTTTCCAGCACTTTGCGGGTGGCCGGGATCGGCCCAAGGCCCATCAGCTCAGGTTCCACCCCGGCATGGGCATAGCCCACCAGGCGTGCCAGTGGCTTCAGGCCCAGGCGGCGCACCGCGTCACCGGTGGCCAACACCAGGCCGGCGGCGCCATCGTTGATACCGCTGGCGTTGCCGGCAGTGACGGTGCCGTCTTTCTTGAACACCGGCTTCATGCCGGCCAGTTGTTCGGCGGTCACATCAGCGCGCACATGCTCGTCGACACTGAACTGCACGCTGCCCTTGCGGGTTTTCAGCTCCAGCGCAACGATCTGGCTGGCGAAGCGGCCCTCGGCAATCGCACGAGCGGCGCGGCGCTGGCTGGTCAGTGCCAGTTCGTCCTGCATTTCGCGGGTAATGCCGTACTTGGCCGAAACGTTCTCGGCAGTGATGCCCATGTGGAAGTGCTGGAACGGGTCCTGCAGCACGCCGACGGTATAGTCGATGCCTTGCAGGTCACCCATGCGTGCACCCCAGCGCGCCTGTGGCAGCAGGTAAGGGCCACGGCTCATGGACTCGGCGCCGGCCGCGACGGCCACATCGGTGTCGCCCAGCAACAGGCCCTGGGCCGCAGAGACAATAGCCTGCAGGCCAGACCCGCACAGGCGGTTGACGTTGAATGCCGGCGTTTCCTTGGGGATGCCAGCGTTCATTGCCGCTACCCGTGCCAGGTAGGCGTCACGCGGTTCGGTGGGGATTACCGTGCCCATCACCATGTGGCCGACTTGCTCGGCGGCCAGGCCCGAACGCTCGATGGCGGCGCGGGTCACGGCGCTGGCCAGGTCGGCCAGCGGCAGGTCCTTGAGGGAACCGCCAAAGCCACCAATGGCTGAACGGACGGCACTGACGACGTAGATTTCTGCGCTGCTCATAAGGGCTCCGATTGCGAAGGCGTGGCGGGACCGGGCCAGGCTCTGCGAGAATGGTTGGCGGCCCCGAAGTGGGATCGAGTCTAGGCAAAGGCTCTGTTGCAGCCTATGCCGAATCTGTTCAAACAACCTGGCACTTTTTGCCACTCAGCATAGACAGCGAAAACCGCCATGCGCGAAAGCGATTCAGTCGCCGTGTACTTCCTCAACGCCATGCTCCACGCCCTGCGCGACACGCCCGCCGAGCGTGATGCCCAGCTGCTTGCGGTGGGCATCGCCCCGCAGCTGCTCGATCAGCCTCTGGCGCGGGTGCCGGCCAAGGCGTTCGCCCAGCTGTGGCTGGCGTTGATCCAGCGCCTGGACGATGAGTTCTTTGGCCTCGACAGCCATGGCATGCCGCTGGGCAGTTTTGCCCTGATCTGCCGGGGGTTGATCCTCGAGCCGAACCTGGAAAAGGCCTTGCGCCAGTGCATGGGGGGCTTCGGCCTGTTCCTGCGTGACCTGCGTGGCAGCCTGACGGTACGTGGCGGGCGGGCGGTGATCAGCGTGCAGTCGAACATTGCCGACCCCTTGACCCGGGTCTATGCCGAGGAAACCTACCTGGTGCTGATGATCGGCATGCTGTGCTGGCTGGCCGGGCGGCGGATTGCCATCGACCGCACGGAGCTCGCGGTGTCGCGCCCGGCCCAGGAGGACGACTTGCTGCTGTGGGGGCCGGACCTGCGGCTGGGCAGCGGACGCACCGAGGTGGAGTTCGACAGCGCCTACCTGCGCCTGCCGGTGGTGCAGGATCGGGCAGCCCTGAAGACCTTTCTGCGCAGTGCACCTCAAGGGCTGGTGATCCGCTTTCGCAATCAGAACGGGCTGGTGGCTGAGGTGTATCGGCACCTGCGGGCATTGCGCTATGGACAGTGGCCGACATTGGCCGCACTGGCGCAGCAACAGGGGATCAGTGCCAGTACCTTTCGCCGGCAGTTGGAGCGGGAGGGGCGTTCGTACCAGCAGATCAAGGATGAAGTGCGCCGGGCCATGGCCTTCGAGCGGCTGCGCGAAGGCGCGTTGAGCATTGCCGAAATTGCCGAGCAGGCGGGGTTTCAGGAACCGAGTGCCTTCCACCGGGCGTTCAAGAAGTGGACCGGGCAGAGCCCAGGGAGCTACCGGGCGCGGCTGGTCGGCCTGCGTTCTACCTGTAGGAGCGGGCATGCCCGCGAAGAAACCACCGCGGTGGATGGCACCGGCTCTGCCGGTGTTCGCGGGTAAACCCGCTCCTACAGGGCACGCCCAGAATTGTAGGAGATCACCCAGCCCTTCCGGGCTGCGCTGTCGCGCAGCAAACATGAGGTGTACGGCTTCAGTTCCGCAGCGACGCTGACATTTTGAAAAAGAAAAGGCGGTTGGCCCGGTAGGGCCAGCCGCCTTTTGCTTTGTTAGGGTTCGTGTGCGCGGGACAGAGATCGTAGCCAGCACTGGTGTGTGTCTGCACACCCGCGTAGGAGAGTGATCCGCACGGTATCGGCGTGAAGTCCCTGTAGGCATCAGCTGATTCAGCTGTGACCACGTATGAGAGAGTGAACCCTTTCGCCACCGTGTGCCCCGCGCGCCCTTTATCCTGCGAGGATTCATCATGGCGCGCAAGCCTTCCAAGCAACGCTTTACCGTCGTCCATCCCGATTGCGCGGCGATCGATGTCGGTGGTCGAGAGCATTTCGTGGCGGTCGATCCCCGGCACGAAAATCCCGTCCAGTCGTTCACGTCCTTTACTGACGACCTGCTCAAGATGGCTAACTGGCTTGAAAGCCTGGGGATCAAGGTCGTTGCCATGGAATCCACGGGGGTTTATTGGATTCCAATTTACGAGATTCTCAGCGAGCGCGGTTTTGACGTTTATCTCGTCAATGCCAGAGCAACTCGGCAAATCACGGGCCGTAAATCAGATGTGCTGGATTGCCAGTGGATCTGGCAGCTGATGACTCATGGACTGCTCAGAGGCGCATTCCGCCCCGATGATCTGACCTGCTGCGTCCGGTCATTGGTCAGGCAGCGTGCTTCCAAAGTGAAAGACCAGGCGCAGACGCTGAACCGGATGCAAAAGGCCATGAGCCAAATGAACATCCAGCTGGCCAATGTCATCAGTGATATTTCCGGTGTAACTGGCATGAAGATTTTGCGGGCCATCTGCGCAGGTGAACGGGACCCAGTGCAACTGGCTGAACTAACCGACCGCCGCATCAAGGCAGGCAAGGAGGCTGTCGCTCGGAGTCTTCATGGCAATTGGCGGCGCGAGCATTTGCATGCGCTAACTCAGGAATTGGCTGCCTATGACTTCCTGGAGCAGCAAATTGCAGATTGTGACGACGCCATAAAAGCCGCGTTAGAGCAGTTGCCGGTGCTGCAAAACAAGCCAGAGCCATCCAAGAAGCCTTTACGGAGCCCACACCGAAACGGCGCCCAACAGACTGTATTGCATCAGACTTTGTGGAAAGTTCTTGGCGTGGACCTAACCGCAATTCCAACCATTGGGGTGGACACTGCATTAGTGCTGGCAGGGGAGATCGGTACAGATCTATCACGCTTCCCGTCCTCACAGCACTTCTGCTCTTGGTTGGGACTGGCTCCCCCTACCCGAATTTCCGGCGGTCATCGACTGGCAGGTGGTGGGCCCAAAATAGTCAATCGAGCAGCGCAAGCACTCAAGCAGGCTGCATCCAATGCCCGTAACGACAAGGGTTTCATTGGCGCATCGCACCGAGCCAGACTGACTCGAATGGATACCAGCTGCGCCATCAAGGCCACTGCGCATCAGTTGGCACGTCTGGTGTACAACCTGTTAACCAAGAAGCAGGCTTATGTTGAACAAGGTCTTGAGGAGTTCGAAACCAGAAGCCAAGACCGGCAGGTCCGGGCTTTGCTTCGCAAAGCCCGGAAACTGGGGTATCAACTGGTGGCCGCTTGAGTGCTTAGAAAACAATGGGTTGCATTTTGTTTGATGAGAGATCACCCAGCCCTTCCGGGCTGCGCTGTCGCACAGCAAACAGGATGCGCATGACGTCAGATCTGCACTGACATCGAGATCTAGAAAAGCATTCGCCGACTGATCCGGGTAGGTCAGCCGCCGAATACTTTGCTATGGTTCCCAATGCGCGGGAAAGAGGCCGTAGACCGCACTGGTGTGCTGCTTTGCTCCCGAATGAGAGAGTGGCCCAAATGGCATCGGCGTTAATCCCTGTCGGCACAGCTTGCTGTGACCACGTATAGAAGAGTGAACACTTCGCCGCCATTGACCCCGCGCGCCTGTTTTTTTCGCTAGAAAGAACAGTGGGTTATCTTTTGTTTGATAGAAGCGGGCTTGCCCGCGAATAGGCCAGCACAGGCCACCCGAAAGGATCAGGCCGGCACCATGGCAAAGCCGACGCCGAACCGGTTCCAGGCATTGATGGTGGCAATTGCCAAGGTCAGGTTGGCCACCTCGCCCGGCTCGAAGTGTTCCTGCAGGGCTTCATATTGCTCTTGCGGCGCACCCCGTTCAGGCAAGCGGGTCAGGCTCTCGACCCAGGCCAGGGCAGCACGTTCACGCGGCGTGAAGTAGCTGGTGTCCTGCCACACGCACAAGGTCTGCAGGCGTGCTTCGGTCTCACCGGCCTTGCGCGCATCGTTGGCATGCAGGTTGACGCAGTAGGCGCAGCCGTTGATCTGCGAAGCGCGCAGGCGTATCAGCTCCAGCAGCGAGTGTTCAAGGCCGCTGTTGGCCAGCGCCTGCTCCAGGCCGACCATGGCTTGATAGGCTTGCGGCGCGTGTTTGGCCCATTCGATACGGTTGTGCATGTCAGTCTCCAAGCGTGTGGGGTGGATATGGCGCTACTGTAGCGCCGCTTATTGGCCACCCCGATAGCCAATTTTGCGCATAAGCGGGAGGCCAATCGTCCATTCAGGTGGCCACTGACCTGCATCCAATCTCTTCATTTCTGCCAGGCCAGCCGAGCCGGGATAATGGCCAGTTCCTGTTACAAGAGAACCGACTCACAATGAGCGCTGTACTGAACCTGTTGCTGGTGATCCTGCTGGCGTTGAACCTGCGGCCGATCCTGACCAGTATCGGCCCGTTACTCGAACCCATGCGCGCCAGCACCGGCCTGGGTTACCAGCAGGCGGCCTTGCTGACGGCGCTACCGGTGCTGTGCATGGGCCTGGTGCCCCTGTTGCAACCGTGGCTGCGACGCTGGGTCAGCGAGCATGGCGGCATGCTGGGGGGCCTGGCCGCGATTGCCCTGGCCTGCCTGTGGCGCCTGCAGCTGGACAGTGCCTGGGCGCTGATCGCCAGTGCGCTGGTGGCTGGCCTGGGCGTGGCGGTGGTTCAGGGCATGATGCCGGGGCTGGTCAACCGCTGGTTCCCTGGGCGTCTGGCCGGGGCGATGGGGCTGTACTCGGCGGCGCTGATGAGCGGCGGCGGCCTGGCTGCAGTACTCGGGCCACACATCAGCGGCCATTTCGGCTACTGGCAGGCGGGCCTGGGCGTATGGGCGGTCCCGGCCGTGCTGGCGGTGCTGGCCTGGGCCGTGCTGCGGCCAAGGCAGGAGGCGCCGAAGCTGTCTGGGGCCGCAGGCGGGCACTGGTTCGGCACCCGCCGGGCATGGTTGCTGGCCCTGTACTTCGGCCTGATCAACGGCGGCTACACCAGCATGGTGGCCTGGTTGCCGGCTTACCACATCGAGCATGGCGGCAGCGCTCAGGGCGGTGCCGACCTGGTGGGCCTGATGACCGTCTTCCAGGTGCTCGGTGCGCTCGGCCTGCCGCTGCTGCTGCGACGTTGGGCAGACAGGCGCCCGGGTTTGTGGCTGGCGCTGGCGATCCAGCTGGCGGGCTTCCTGGGGCTTTTGCTGGCACCTGCGGCGGCTTCCGGGCTTTGGGTCGCCATGATCGGCTTTGGCTTGGGTGCCTGCTTCAGCCAGTGCCTGACGTTGACCCTGGAACACCTGAAAACGCCTGCCGAAGCCGGCAGCCTGGCGGCGTTCGTACAGGGTATCGGCTTCATCATCACCGGCATCGTGCCGTATATCACGGGTTGGCTGCGGGATGTCAGTGGCGACTTCCAGGCTTCGTGGACGCTGTTGACCGTGACCGTGATGGCAATGCTGCTGGTGACCGCGTGCTTCAACCCGCGCGGCTATGCGGCGGCTATCGCCCGGCCGGCCGCCACCGGCAAGGCCGCACCGATCAACTGAGGCGTTGCAGGGTATCGCGTACCCGGTCCAGCGCCGGGTCGATATCCAGCAGTTCGATGGCGCCGAAGCCCATCAATAGCCCCGGCCGTACCGGTGCCTCGCTGAAGAAGGGTGCCAGTGAATACAGGCCTACCTCTACCTTACGCGCGAGGTTGGCCAACAGCTCCACATCCACCCCGGGGGTGGCCAAGGCACTGAGGTGGAAGCCTGCGCTGGCGGGGATGGCGCTGAACCACGGTGCCAGATCGCCGCCCAGGCGCGCCAGGATGCGCTCGCGGCGTGCGCTGTAGACCTCGTGGCAGCGGCGGATGTGCTTGTTCAGGTGGCCTTCGCCAAGGAAGCGCGCCAGCGCCCACTGCAGCAGGGTAGGGCTGTGCCAGTCGCTAAGGTGCTTGGCCACGCAAGCGGCCTGCAGTACGGCAGGCGGTAATACGGCATAGCCCAGGCGCAGCTCGGGCAGCAAGGTCTTGGAGAAGGTCCCGACGTAGGCGACCAGCCCATGCCGGTCCAGACGCTGCAGCGCGTCCGAGGCTGGCCCGTGGTAGCGGAACTCACAGTCGTAGTCGTCTTCGATGATCAGTGCACCCAGCTCGGCGGCCCGCGCAAGCAGGGCATGCCGGCGTGGCTCGCTCATCGGCATGCCCAGCGGGAACTGGTGCGAGGGTGTGACGTAGATCAGCCGGGTGCCGTCGGCGATCTGTTCCACGCACAGGCCCTCATCATCCACCGGCACCGATTGCAGGCGTGCACCCAGGGCCAGGAACAATTGCCGTGCCGGCGGGTAGCCAGGATCTTCCATGGCCACCTGGCAGCCCGGTTCGACCAGCACCCGGGCGATCAGGTCCAGCGCCTGCTGGGCGCCGTTGCACACCAGCAGGTCGGCTGCGCTGCAGTGCACCCCGCGCGAGTAGGCGATGTGGTGGGCAATGGCTTCGCGCAGTTCCGGCAAGCCCTGGGCCGGGAATTGGCGCTCGGGGTGGCGCTGGCTGCGGCGCAGTGCGTAGTTCAGGCAACTGCGCCACTGGTCGAAGGGGAACTGTGCCTTGCTCGAAGCACCCCCGACGAAGTCATAGCGCGATGGCGCCTGCAACTGGCGTTGGCTGAGCACGGTGGCGCGTTGCTGCCAGCGCTCGAGGGAGGCGGCGCCGGCCAGGGGGAGGGTGGCTGATTCGTTGCTGCGCAGCGGATGGCGTGGGGTGACGAATGTGCCACGGCCGACCACGCCGCTGAGCAGGTTATCGTAGGTCAGCCGCGAATAGGCCTCGGCCACGGTCTTGCGCGATACGCCCAGTTGTTCAGCCAGCAGACGGGTAGGCGGCAGTTGGGAGCCGGCGGCCAGGTGGCCGCTGTCGATACCATCGCGCAATTGCTGGTAAAGCTGATCGGCCAGGCCTTTGCGGCCCTCCAGGCGAATGTGCAGTTCCATGGGCGGGTCCGGAGCGGAGGATTGCTCAGGATAGCGGATTGGCTGCGACTCAGGTGCTTGTCACAGGCTACCAAGAGGCCGAGCCAACCGCTCAGAGCCGAGCGGTGCTGACGGTGATATAGCCTTTTTCTGCCAGGGCAATGCGTATCACGGTTTCGTCTTCCGGCGCGTTGCGGTTGCGCTTGATGCGCACGCCTTCAACCGTCGAAGCTTTCATATGCTCTGAAATGGCCCGCCCGTTCGCGTCGAAGAACACCTCGCTGGCCAGCAACTCGATGCGTTCGATCAATTGCCGGGAATGTTCATCGGTGGCGCAGAAGAACATGACCCCCGACAAGTGCGGGTCGTTGTCGGGGTTGGTCATGTCATGGGCCAGCATTTCGCGCAGGCTGCTGCGCAGTTCGGCGATGGGGCGGGCGTACGGGTGCATGCGGAGCCTCCTCTGGATCGCGACCTTGCGTCCTCCAGTGCCGATCATGTTTTCTGTGGGCAGAGGCAGCAAGTAGGGCGCTTCTGAGGGCGGCGTAGGAAACGTCTTAAGATGCTGGGCGGTGGTCGAACCCCAGGGTCTACAAGGCAGCAGCCCCCGCCTTGGCCACCTGGGCATCCTGTTCGGATTTGACGCCGGATACACCAATGGCGCCCACCACCTGGCCTTCCACCCGCAGCGGCACGCCACCTTCAAGGCTGGTCAGCAGGGGGGCGGTCACGAATGCCGTACGGCCACCATTGACCATCTCTTCATAATCCCGCGTCTCTTTGCGCCCCAGTGCGGCGGTGCGGGCCTTTTCCAGCGCGATGTAGGCACTGGCCGGCGCGCAGCCGTCCAGGCGTTCCAGGGCCAGTGGGTGGCCGCCGTCGTCGACCACGGCGATGGTCACGCTCCATTGTCGGGCCTGGGCTTCCTGGCGGGCGGCGGTCAGTACGCGGGCGATTTCGGTCTGGCCGATAACGAACTTGCTAAGCATGGGCGGGCTCCGGGTTCAAGGCTGCTTCGACGATTTCGACCCAGTGGCGCACGGGCGTGCGTCCAGCTCCGTCGAGGTGGGCCTGGCAGCCTATGTTGGCTGTGGCAATGAGGTGCGGTTTACCGCTTTCCAGCGCATTCAGACGATTGTCGCGTAGTTGCAGTGACAGTTCTGGCTGGGTCAGCGAATAGGTGCCTGCCGAGCCGCAGCACAGGTGGCCATCGGGCACCGAGGTCAGGGTAAAGCCAAGCCGTGTCAGCAACGCCTCTACCGCGCCGCCCAGCTTCAGTGCGTGCTGCAGGGTGCATGGACAGTGGAAGGCCAGGCGCTGTTCGGCGCACAGGGCCAATTGTTCGATCGGCTCATCGCGCAGGATTTCCACCAGATCGCGGGAAAGGGCGCTGACCCGGGCGGCCTTGGCAGCGTAATGGGGGTCTTTTTCCAGCAGGTGGCCATAGTCGCGGACAAACGCACCGCAGCCGCTGGCGGTCTGCACGATAGCCTCGACACCCGCTTCGATGGCGGGCCACCAGGCGTCGATATTGCGCCGTGCCCGCTGCAGGCCTTGCTCCTGGGCATTCAGGTGATAGTCCACCGCGCCACAGCATCCGGCCTGCCGGACCGGTTGCACACTGATACCCAGGCGGTCGAGCAGCCGCGCAGCAGCGGCATTGGTATTGGGTGACAGGGCCGGCTGCACGCAGCCTTCCAGCATCAGTATCCGGCGTGCATGGCGCACTGCCGGACGCTGGCCCGGTGTGGTGACTTGCGCCGGCAACTTGCGTTTGACTGAGGCCGGTAGCAGCGGGCGCAGCACCTGGCCGCTGCGGGTCAGGGCCTTGAACAGTGCCGGGCGCGGCACCACCGCACGCAGGCCCAGGCGCAACAGGCGCTGGCCGAGCGGGCGTGGCACCTGCTGCTCGACCACTGCGCGGCCGATGTCCAGCAGATCGTGGTACTTCACCCCCGATGGGCAGGTGGTTTCGCAGTTGCGGCAGGTCAGGCAGCGGTCCAGGTGCAATTGGGTGCTGGCGGTGACCGGCTCGCCTTCGAGCATCTGCTTGATCAGGTAGATGCGCCCGCGCGGGCCGTCCAGTTCGTCGCCCAGCAACTGGTAAGTGGGGCAGGTGGCGGTGCAGAAACCGCAATGTACACAGGTGCGCAGGATGCGCTCGGCTTCGTCGGCGCGGGCCAGGCGGCGCGATGTTTCGCTAAGGTTGGTTTGCATGGGCTGGCCTCACAGGTCCGGGTACAGGCGACCAGGGTTGAACACCCCCTGGGGATCGAGCTGCTGCTTGAGGGCGCGGTGGTAGCGCATCAGTGCAACCGGCAGCGGCGGGCTGCTGGCTGCACCGGGGGCGTAGCAGGTGGCGTGGCCGCCCACCCTGGCGACCTGGTCGCGAATGGCCTGCGCCGACGCGCAGGTCTTGAGCCAGCGCTGGGCCCCCCCCCAGTCGAGCAGTTGCTGGCCGGGCAGGTCCAGCTCGCCGGTAACGGTGGGTACGGAAAGGCGCCACAGGGGGGCGGCGTCGGCAAAGAACGCCAGGCGCTGTTCGCGCAGGTCGCTCCAGAAGCGGTTATCGAGCGTGTCGCCCCCCAGCCGCTGGCGTGCCGACTGCACCGACCCTTCGCCGCCTTCCAGGCGCAGGTACAGCGTTTCGCCTTCATGGCAGGCGGCGCTGATTGGCAGCGATTGCTGACCCCATTCGGCCAGCTCGGCCAGCGCTTCATTGCGGCCCATCGCCAGGCGCAGGCTCAGGCATAGGCGAGGCCGTGGCAGCACTTTCAGCGAAACCTCGGTCAGCAGCCCCAGGCATCCGAAGCTGCCCGCCATCAGGCGTGACACATCGTAGCCGGCGACGTTCTTCATCACCTCGCCACCAAAGCGCAGCAGCTTGCCGTGGCCGGTGATCACCCGTGTACCCAGTACAAAGTCGCGCACCGACCCGGCCCACGGCCGTCGCGGGCCAGACAACCCGGCCGCAACCATGCCGCCCAAGGTGGCCTCGGGGCCCAGGTGAGGTGGTTCGCAGGGCAGCATCTGGCCGGCCTCGTGCAGGGCTGCCTCGATCTCGCGCAGGGGGGTACCGGCGCGGGCCGTGAGTACCAGCTCGGTGGGGTCGTAGCTGACGATGCCGCGGTGCTTGCGGGTGTCGAGTACTTCGCCAGCCACCGGGTTGCCGAGCATCGCTTTGCTGTTGCTGCCCTGGATACGCAGCGGCGTACCTTCGTTCAGCGCCTGGTTGACCTGCTCCAACAGCGTTTGGCTCATGTCGCGGTCCATGCTCATCAGAAGCGCTCCAGCTCGGGGAAGGGCAGTTGCCCCTGGTGCACGTGCAGGGCGCCGAATTCGGCGCAGCGGTGCAGGGTGGGAATGTTCTTGCCGGGGTTGAGCAGGCCCTGGGGGTCGAAGGCGGCCTTCACCGCGTGGAACAGGGTAATTTCGTCGCTGTTGAACTGCGCGCACATCTGGTTGATCTTCTCGCGCCCCACGCCGTGTTCACCGGTGATGCTGCCGCCCACTTTCACACACAGCTCCAGAATCTTGCCGCCGATCGCTTCGGCACGCTCCAGCTCGCCGGGCAGGTTGGCATCGAACAGGATCAAAGGATGCATGTTGCCGTCGCCGGCATGGAACACGTTGGCCACCCGCAGGCCGTACTCCGCGGACAGGTCGCTGATGCCCTTGAGCACCCGTGGTAACTCGCGGCGCGGGATGGTGCCGTCCATGCAGTAGTAGTCCGGGGAGATGCGTCCCACGGCCGGGAAGGCGTTCTTGCGCCCGGCCCAGAAACGAGCGCGCTCGGCTTCGTCGCAGGCCAGGTGCACCTCGCGGGCCCCGGCTTGCGTCAGCACGGCGGCGACGCGCTCGCAGTCGTCGTAAACATCGGCTTCCACGCCATCCAGTTCGCACAGCAGGATCGCCGCCGCGTCCACCGGGTAGCCGGCATGGATGAAGTCTTCAGCGGCGCGGATCGCCAGGTTGTCCATCATCTCCAGGCCGCCGGGAATGATGCCGGCAGCGATGATGTCGGCGACTGCCCGGCCGGCGTCCTCGACGCTGTCGAAACTGGCCAGTATCACCCGCGCCACCTGGGGCTTGGGCAGCAGCTTGACGGTGACTTCGGTGACGATACCGAGCATGCCTTCGGAGCCGATGAACAATGCCAGCAGGTCGAAGCCGGGGCTGTCCAGGGCATCGCTGCCCAGGCTCAGGCGTTCGCCCTCGACCGTAAGGATGTCCACCTTGAGCACATTGTGTACGGTCAGGCCGTACTTGAGGCAGTGCACGCCACCGGCGTTTTCGGCGACGTTGCCACCGATCGAGCAGGCAATTTGCGAGGAAGGGTCGGGTGCGTAGTACATACCATGGGGTGCGGCGGCCTGGGAGATGGCCAGGTTGCGTACGCCCGGTTGCACGCGGGCGTAACGCCCCTGCGGGTTGACCTCGAGGATACGGTTGAAGCGCGCCATCACCAGCAGGATGCCCTTGGCCAGCGGCAGGGCACCACCAGACAGGCCGGTACCGGCGCCACGCGCAACCACCGGTACGCCGCGCTGGTGGCAAAGCTTCAACAGCGTCTGCACCTGCTCCAGGCGCTCGGGCAGCGCCACCAGCAGTGGCACGGTGCGGTAGGCCGACAGGCCGTCGCATTCGTACGGTTTGAGGTCTTCATCGCGGTGCAGGATTTCAAGATCCGGCAGGGCATCGCGCAGCGCCTGCAACAGGGCGGCCAGGTCCACGTTGGGCAGCGCGCCATCGACGCGTTCGTCGTACAGGATATTCATCGGCTCACTCGCAACGGTTTTTGTTGTTGTTGGCGAAGCGGTCACCGATGCAGCGTGCGCGTGCTAGTGTTTGGGGTCGAGTGAGATGTTGACTGGTCCTACCAGTTTCTTCGGGCAGTACTGTCTATTCACGGTTCTGTCTGGCTAGATTGGCGATATAAGTCAAAGTGGTCCTACCAGCAGGAGTGTGCGCAGTGGGTACTGAAGGCAAGGCCAAGGTCGCCGACCAGGTGGCCGAACGGGTTGAGCGGCTTATCGTCGAAGGCGTGCTCAAGGTGGGCCAGGCACTGCCGTCGGAGCGGCGGCTGGTGGAAAAGCTTGGCTGTTCACGTTCGGCCTTGCGCGAGGGCCTGCGCGTTCTGCGTGGGCGCGGCATCATCGACACCGAACAGGGGCGGGGTTCGTTCGTCGCCGATCTCACCGGGCAGGCGGGTGCTACGCCTTTGATGCACCTGTTCAGTTCGCAACCGCGCACTCTGTTCGACCTGCTGGAGGTCCGGGCGTTGCTGGAGGCTGAGTCGGCGCGGCTGGCGGCGTTGCGGGCTACCGACGTCGACCGCCTGCTGATCCGCCGGCGCTACGAAGAAATGCTGGCTGCGCACGAGGCTGCGCAGGCGCTCGATGCCCGTGAGCATGCCCGCCGTGACCATGCCTTTCACCGGGCCATCAGTGAGGCGTCGCATAACCCAGTGCTGGTGCATACCCTGCAATCGCTCAGTGACCTGACGTTGAGCACGGTGTTTGCGTCGGTCAACAACTTGTACTGCCGGCCAGCGCAGAAACGCCAGATTGATCGGCAGCATGCGCGGTTGTACCGCGCAGTCATGGAACAACTGCCCGAGCAGGCGCAGCGGGCGGCGCGTGAGCATATCAACGGCATACGCGACAGTTTGCGGGAGATCGAGCAGGAAGAGCAGCGCCTGGTCAGGGCGACCATGCGTATGGATGGCTGGGGGTGAAGCGGCCTTGTATCGGCCCTCTCGCGTCGAACCGCCGCGAAAGGGCCGGTACAGGTTTACTCAATGGTCAGCCACAGGGTCATCTTGCGACAGGATGGCCCGGGCCAGCTCTTCGTCGTTGGCCTGCAGCCCAGGATGGTCCTTGCGGGCCTGTTCAAGCGCCGACTCCACATAGGCGCCGCGGATGGTACCGCCGCTGGCGACGAACGCTGAAAGTTCGTCACGGGCAGGGATGATCCGTTTGTCGTCCTTGAAGGTCGAATACAGCGAAGCGGAAATACCGGCCGAGGTGGCGACGTCGCCCGCATCGACGCGGGCCAGGGCAGCACCGGCAGGCATCAGGAGCAGCAGCGCAGGGGCGAGCAGTAGGTGGCGCATGTCGTGTTCTCCAGTAGCGTGAAGCACAGGGAAATAAACCACTCAGTATCTAAGACGGCGGGGGCGTTGGGGTAGTTCCCTTATCCTGGCTGGAGGGTGTCGGGGACAAGGTGCACCTGTCGCTGACGAGGTGGCTGAACTCGCGGGTTGCAAGCTGGCGACGGATCGCGTCTTGGATTGACCGCGTCGGGACGCGCGTGATTTGCTTGGGTGGATGGTGCTTCGCGGGCAAATCCGCAGAGGGCCCTGCCGATCATTCAAAGGAAACTGAAGGTTCGCCCATGTCCGACTACAAGCTGCACTGCTTCGCCGAATCCGGTAACGCCCACAAGGCTGCGCTCATGCTTGAACTCACCGGCCAGAACTGGCAGCCGGTGTTCGTCGACTTCTTCCATGGCCAGACGCGTGAGCAAACCTGGCGCGATGAGGTGAACGAGCAGGGCGAGGTGCCGGTGATGGAACACGCTGGCAAGCGCATCACCCAGTCTGCGCTGATCCTCGAATACCTTGCCGAACAGACCGGCCAGTTCGGGCCTCGCGATGAAGATGAAAAGCGCGAGATCTGGCGCTGGATGCTGTTCGACAACCATAAGTTCACCAGCTATTACGCTGCGCTGCGCTTTTTGTTTTGCCTGAAGAACACCGGCGAAACCGATGTGACGCGGTTCCTGCGCGAGCGTGCCACGGCGGCTTACCGTATTGTCGACGCGCACCTGGCGAAGACGCCATTCATGGTCGGTGGCCGGTTGACCATCGCCGACCTGTCGTTGGCCGGGTATGTGTTCATGCCGGAAGACACCGGTATCCCGTTGGCAGTGTTCACGCACATCGAGGCGTGGAAAGCCCGCATCCAGGCACTGCCGGGGTGGAAACACCCGTATGAGCTGATGCCGCGCACGGCATCCTGACCCATTCGCGGCAAAAACCGGCACCACGGCGGCCCGGCGAAATCACGTGTGTGGCACACCCCGAGTGGGTGCGCCGCCCGCATACTCCGGCTTCAGGTGCCCTTGCTCGTCCAGCAGATAAGCATCCATCACCTCCCGCACCACCGGCCCTGCGACCCGGCCTCCAGCCTCACCGTTCTCGATCATTACCGCCACCACCACACTGGGGTGCTCAGCCGGAGCAAAGCCGACAAACAGGGCGTTGTCGCGGTGGCGCTCAAGGGTCTTGTTGCGGTTGTAACGCTCACCCTGCTTGATCGCCACCACCTGCGCGGTACCGCTTTTGCCGGCAATTCGGTACTGGGCACCGGCGGCCGCGGCGCGAGCAATGCCGCGCGGGTCGTGCATGACCATCTGCATGCCCTGGCTGACCTGGTCCCAGGCATGCTTGTCGTGCAGCACGATGTCGGGCATGGGGTTTGGGTCGATCGGCGTATCGCCGCCCACGGTCATGGCCAGGTGCGGGCGGTGCCACACGCCCTTGCTTGCCAGCAGGCTGGTGGCCTGGGCCAACTGCAGGGGGGTGACCTGCATGTAACCCTGGCCAATGCCAAGGATCAGCGTCTCGCCGGGGAACCAGGCCTGGCGTCGTGTGGCGCGCTTCCACTCGGCCGAGGGCATCAGCCCGGAGGCTTCCTCGAACATGTCCAGCGACACCTTCTGGCCCAGGCCGAACTCGGCCATGTAGTCGTGCAGCCGGTCGATGCCCAACTTGTGCGCCAGGTCGTAGAAGTAGGTGTCGTTGGAACGCATGATGGCGGTGTACATGTCCACCCAGCCGTCGCCGCTGCGGTTCCAGTTGCGGTACTTGTGGTCATAGTTGGGCAGTTCGTAGTAGCCCGGGTCGAACACCCGGCTGCCAGGGGTGATCACCCCGCTGTCGAGGCCAGCGATGGCCACTTCAGGCTTCACGGTCGAGCCGGGCGCATACAGGCCGCGCAGGACACGGTTGAACAGTGGGCGGTCGATGGAGTCGCGCAGCGCGGCATACTGCTTGAAGCTGATGCCCTTGACGAACAAGTTGGGGTCGAAGCTGGGGTTGCTGACCATCGCCAGTACGTCACCATTGGCCGGGTCCAATACCACCACCGAGCCACGGCGGTCACCCAGCGCTTTTTCTGCGGCTATCTGCAAATGGGCGTCGAGGGTGAGGACTATATCCTGCCCGGGGGTCGGGTCCTTGTGGTTGAGCACGCGCATCACCCGCCCCTGAGCGTTGGTCTCGACCTCTTCGTAGCCCACGTGGCCATGCAGTTGGCTTTCGTAGAAGCGCTCGATGCCGGTCTTGCCAATCGATTGGGTGCCGCGGTACTCAGTGCTGTCGAGCGTTTTGGCTTCTTTCTCGTTGATGCGCCCCACATAGCCCACTGAATGCGCGAAATGCCCGGCCAGTGGGTACTCGCGGATGAACTGCGGCTCCACCTCCAGGCCCGGCAGGCGGAACTGGTTCACCGCTACCAGGGCGATCTGCTCCTCGCTCAGGCCCACCATAAGGGTTACGGGCTCGAACGGTTTGCGGCCACGGCGCAGGTCCTTGTCGAACTGCTTACGGTCGTCTTCGGTCAGGCCCAGCACCTGCGTCAGGGTGTCGAGCACCTTGGCCGAGTCGCCGCCGGCCCGCTCCCGGGTCATGGTCAGGTCGAAGCTGGGCTTGTTGTCGGCCAGTACCACGCCGTTGCGGTCGTAGATCAGCCCGCGTTCGGGGGCGATGGGCAGCACGTGCACGCGGTTGTTTTCCGACACGGCCGTTTGCTGGTCGTGCTGCAGCACTTGCAGTACATAGAGCCGGCCCACCAAGACGGCACACAGGCTGAACACCATGGCAGCGCAGGCCAGAAGCCGACGGTTGACCAGGTGCTTTTCCTTTTCGTGGTCCTTTAGCGGGATGGGTTGCGGCATCTGTGAATCGATCCTGAGGGGTGGCAATACGCGCGCGATCGGGCCGCGGATGCTACGCAACCCGTACCGCACCCTCAAGACGAGCCCCGGCTGCCCGCTGGCTGGCATCGGCTGTGTGCCCCATGATCAGGGCGCTGAGGGGGAATATGAAGATTTGTTCATTGCGGAGTCATGATGACGAGTCAGGGGTGGTTTTTTATAATTTGTGGATCCACAAATCGATTCTGTTCGGTAACCGAACATCAGTTTTCGTTGGTTGTGAATTTATAAACTATTGAATTTATTTATAAAAAATATGATTTTTACTGGCAATGAACTGAAATTGGTCGCGCCTGATAGTTAGGCAGTGGTTTCGTCACGTTGTCTGTGGATCCATTATCTGGTTGATTAGCGCCTGACAACGGCCGGAGCCCTCCTGCCGTATGCGATAACAATTACAAAAAGGGTCCAGTCATGAATGGCTATCCAGCGGCACTGAACCGTCAGGGTTCCTCCCGTTGCGCCTGCGCGTGCGCATCGTTCCTCTCGCCTTTGGCCAAGCCTGGCCGGCAGGTGACCCCATGAATACCGATCTCAAGCAACGTCTGGACAACGACCCGATGGGTCGCTTTCAGTGCCTGGCCATTGGTATTTGCATCATCCTCAACATGATCGATGGCTTCGACGTGCTGGTCATGGCCTTCACCGCCGCCTCGGTGTCTGCCGAGTGGGGCCTGAATGGGGCGCAGGTTGGGCTTCTGCTCAGTGCCGGCTTGTTCGGTATGGCGGCCGGGTCATTGTTCATCGCGCCGTGGGCTGACCGCTTTGGCCGACGTCCGCTGATCCTGCTGTGTCTGGCGCTGTCCGGTATCGGCATGCTGCTCTCTGCACTGAGCCAGAGCCCGCTGCAACTGGCGCTGCTGCGCGGCCTGACCGGGCTGGGCATCGGTGGCATCCTGGCCAGCAGCAATGTGATTGCCAGTGAATATGCCAGCAAACGCTGGCGCGGCTTGGCGGTGAGCCTGCAGTCCACTGGCTATGCGCTGGGTGCGACCCTTGGCGGTTTGCTGGCGGTATGGCTGCTGGGGCATTGGGGCTGGCGATCGGTATTTCTGTTTGGCGGCGTCGTCACCGTACTGGTGATCCCGCTGGTACTGCTGTGGTTGCCAGAGTCGCTGGACTTTCTGCTGGCACGCCGGCCGGCCAATGCTCTGGCCCGGGTCAACCGCCTGGCCGTGCGCCTTGGCCAGCCGGCATTGGCGCAACTACCGGCTGTTGCCGCAAGGGCAGAGGGTGCCAAAACCGGGTTCAGGCAGCTGCTGGCGCCGGCCATGCGCCGCACCACGCTGGTGATCTGGTTGCTGTTCTTCCTGGTCATGTTCGGCTTCTACTTCGTGATGAGCTGGACGCCGAAACTGTTGGTGGCCGCCGGCTTGTCGGCCCAGCAAGGCATCACCGGCGGCGTGCTGTTGAGCGTGGGCGGCATCGTTGGCGCGGCGCTGATCGGCGGCCTGGCTTCGCGCTGGCCACTGACTCGCGTGCTGGCGTTGTTCATGCTCATCACCGCCGCGCTGCTGGTGCTGTTCGTGGCCAATGGTGCCTCGGTCACTGCGGCGCTGGCGTTGGGCCTGCTGATCGGGCTGTTTTCCAACGGCTGCGTGGCTGGGCTGTATGCCTTGTCGCCGGTGGTCTATGACGCATCGGTACGCGCCACCGGTGTGGGTTGGGGGATCGGCATCGGCCGCATGGGCGCGATTCTGTCGCCGACCGTGGCTGGCGTGCTGCTCGATGGTGGCTGGCAACCCCTGCATCTGTATGGCGTGTTCGCCAGCGTGTTCGTGCTTGCCGCAGGTTGCCTGCTGCTGTTGCGCCCAACGGCCAAGCCTGCGTCTGCCTTGCCTGCTGATGCACTGAGCCACTGAGTGTAACCCGGCCTGGCCGGGTATCTGAATGCAACTTACTGCTCCGGGTCATGCTGGCCTGGGGCGGTCTGCTGCGCCTATTGAACGTGGAGAACAATAATAATGATGGACACAACTTGCACGCTGGCCCGTTCGGTCCTGGCTGTTTCGCTGGCGTTTGGCCTTGGTTTGCCGGCCTGGGCGCAAGAGGGGGGCTTCTTGGAAGATGCCAAGGGTGGGCTGACATTGCGCAACTACTACTTCAACCGCGATTTCCGCGACCCGGGGGCCGCCAAGGGCAAGGTTGAAGAGTGGGCCCAGGGTTTCATCTTCAAGTTCAGCTCTGGCTACACCCCGGGGCTGATCGGTTTTGGCCTGGATGGTATCGCCCTGTTCGGCGTGAAGCTGGACAGCGGCGGCGGTACCAGCGGCTCAGAACTGTTGCCGGTGCACGATGACGGGCGAGCGGCCGACGACTACGGTCGGGCCGGGCTGGCGGCGAAGCTGCGTATGTCCGCGACCGAGCTGAAGGTGGGGGAGTTGTTGCCGGATATTCCGCTGTTGCGTTACGACGATGGCCGCCTGCTGCCGCAGACCTTCCGTGGTGCCATGCTCGACTCGCGGGAAATCGAAGGCCTGAGCCTGCAGGCCGGCCAGTACCGCGAGGTGAGCCTGCGCCACTCTTCGGACATGCAGGACCTATCTGCCTGGGCCGCGCCCGGGGTCACCTCGGACGGCTTCAACTACGCCGGCGCCGAGTACCGCTTCAACCAGCAGCGAACACTGATCGGCGCCTGGCACTCGCAATTGGAGGACATCTACCAGCAAAGCTACTTCAACCTGCTGCACAGTCAGCGGGTAGGGGAGTGGACGTTGGGGGCCAACCTTGGCTACTTCATCGACCGGGATGACGGACAGGCGCGCATCGGCGACATCCAGAGCCGCACCGGTTACGCTTTGCTGTCAGCTTCGCACAGTGGCCACACGCTGTACCTGGGGTTGCAGAAGGTCAGTGGCGACAGTCAGTGGATGTCGGTTTACGGCAGCAGTGGGCGAACCCTGGGCAACGACATGTTCAACGGTAACTTCAGTAATGCTGACGAGCGTTCGTGGCAAGTGCGTTACGACTACAACTTTGCCGCGCTCGGTGTGCCAGGGCTGCTGGCCATGGTGCGGTACGGGCATGGCGAGAACGCCACCACGGCTGCGGGCAGCAATGGCAAGGAGTGGGAGCGCGATGCCGAGGTGAACTACACCTTCCAGAGCGGGGCTTTGAAGAACCTCAACATCCGGCTGAACAACGCGACCAACCGGCGCAGCTTCAACAGTGATCTCGACCAGACGCGCCTGATCGTCAGCTATCCGCTGACCTTGTAGGGGCGGGTTCACCCGCGAACACCGGCGCAGCCGGTGCCATGTTCCGCGTTGCCTGCTTCGCGGGTGAACCCGCTCCTACAACAGGCCTGCAGCAACCCCTCGGCTTGCGCTAAGATGCCCGCTCATGTCTTTGGAAGTCGCCTGGATGAGCAAACCCGGTCAGATGGTGCTGGTTGCGTTGCGCAAGATGATCGCTTCAGGCGAGTTGGCGGCCGGCGAGCGCTTGATGGAAGTCCCAACCGCTGAACTGTTCGGCGTTTCACGCATGCCGGTGCGCATGGCATTTCGCACCCTCGAACAGGAAGGCCTGCTGGTGCGCTTTGGTGGCCGGGGGTTTCAGGTGCGCTCGGTCAGCGCCGATGACATCGCGGGTGCGGTCGAGGTGCGCGGTGTGCTGGAGGGGTTGGCGGCGCGTCAGGCTGCAGAACGTGGCTTGTCGGTGCAAGCACGCGCTGCGTTGCAACAATGCCTGGTCGACGGCGATCAGCTGTTCGACAAGGGCTTTGTGAGCGAAGACGACTTGCAGGTCTATCACGACCTGAACATGCGCTTTCATCAGGTGATCATCGACGCCAGCCACAACCCGGCCATTGCCGTTGCCCTGGCGCGCAACGATCACCTGCCATTCGCCTCGGTCACCGCACTGGCGGTGGACCGCCATGATCTGGCTCGCGAATACCGGCGCTTCAACTTCGCCCATATGCAGCACCACGCCGTGTTCGACGCCCTGGTCAACCGCCAGGGTGCCCGCGCCGAAGCGATCATGCGCGAGCACGCCAATGCCACCTTGCGCTATGCCGAAACCTTTGGCGGGGCTGCGGCAGACGCGGGCATGAAAGTCATCCTGCCCTCGTCGTAAGACGGGTCAGATGTCCAGCACCAGCAGCGGCGTCTTCGAGCGCGAGCAGCAGGGCGTGAACTGATCGTTCAGGGCCTGTTCCTCTTCGGTGAGAAACAGATCGCGATGGTCCGGTGTGCCCTGCAGCACGCGTGTCAGGCAGGTGCCGCAAATACCCTGCTCGCACGACATGGCGATCTCGATACCATTCTCTTCCAGCACCTGCACCACGGTCCGGTCGGCTGGCACCTCGAACACCTGTCCCGTGCTGCCCACCTGCACCGCGAAACTGCCATCGTTGCTGGCATCCACCGGTGCTGCGGCGAAGTACTCGCGGTGCAGGTTGGCCTCCTGCCAGCCCAGCCCCTTCGCGCTGTCCAGCACATGCTGCATGAACCCGCCGGGCCCGCATACATACAGGTGCACATCATCTTGCGGGTTGCCCAGCACCTGGGCGATGTCCAGCGCCGTTTCCGGCTGCTCGTCAAAATGCACGAACAGCCGATCAGCGAACGGCGCGCTGCGGATCCGCTCGACAAACGCCGCACGCTCGCTGGAGCGGGCACAGTAGTGCAGCTCGAAGGCCTGGCCGCTGTCGGACAGCTGCTCGGCCATGCACAGGATTGGGGTAATGCCGATACCGCCAGCAAACAGCAAACTGCGCTGCGCACCCTCGGCCAGCGGGAACAGGTTGCGCGGCGCACTGATACGCAGCCGGGCACCGGCTTGCACCTGTTCGTGCAGGCTACGAGAACCGCCCCGCGAAGCCGGGTCGTTGAGTACGCCAATCAGATAGCGATGGCGTTCTTCGGGGTGGTTGCACAGCGAATACTGGCGCACCAGCCCGTCGGGCAGGTGCACGTCGATATGGGCGCCGGCGCTGAACGCCGGCAGCAGGCTGCCATCTGCCGCGGCCAGCTCGAAGCTGCAGATACCCTGCGCTTCATCGTTACGGGATACCACTACGGCATCGATCATGTCGGCTGTTCCTCAGGCAGGGTTGGCGCTGGTGGCGATCAGTTGCGGCTGCGGCGCACGCTCTTGGGCGATGATCCGCTCCAGCACTTTGCGTGACTGCACGCCGCCGGCGTCGATATTCAGCTTCAGCAAGTTGCGCTCGGGGTGGGCCAGCAGGTTCTGCTGCTGGCGTTCGAGCATTTCCAGGTCTTCGCTGAAAATCTTGCCCTGGCCCTCACGAATGTTGTCGGTCAGGGTCTGGTCGTGCGCAGCGAAGTTGCGCGCCATGCCCCAGAAGTACCAGATAGAGGTATCGCTCTCAGGGGTGATGAAGTCGACCACGATGCTCGACGCCTTATGCTGTGCCTCGGCGTGGTAGCCGCCCTTGCCGGCATGCGCTACACCCACTTCGATCAGCACATGGCTAGGTGGGGTGAAACGGCAGATCTGCCAGCGGTCCACTGGTACATCGTCGGCCAGGCCATTGCCACGCAAGGCCATGCGCCAGAACGGTGGCGCCATGATGTTTTCCATGTGCCGGGCGGTGACCACTTCGTCGCCGGTGACGGTGGTGACCGGCGGTGCCTCGTCGATCTCCTTCTGGCCGATGCTGGAGGCGTGCACATAGGTTTCATGGGTGAGGTCCATGAGGTTGTCGATCATCAGGCGGTAGTCGCAACCGATGTGGAACAGCCCGCCGCCGTAGGCCCACTCATCACTCACCGCCCATTCCAGATGCGGAATCAGCGCCGGGTCGGCCTGCGCCTGGTCACCGGGCCAGACCCAGATGAAGCCATAGCGCTCGACGGCCGCAAAGGTCTTGTTGCAGGGGAAGCCACGCACCCGTTGGCCCGGCATCGACACGGTCTTGCCGTCGCAACCCATCACCAGGCCGTGGTAGCCGCACACCAGGTTGCCGTCCTCGACATAGCCCAACGACAACGGTGCGCCGCGGTGCGGGCAGAAGTCCTCGACGGCGGCTACTTGGTTCTCGCGGGCGCGGTAGAACACGATTTTTTCCCCGCAGATCTGCCGGCCCAGGGGTTTGGTGGCGATCTCATCGGGGGTGCAGGCGACGTACCAGGTGTTTTTGGGGTACATGGGAGGCTCTCCGGGTTTTGTTTTTATTTAATGGATCCATTAAGGCTGCGGTCGGCGTGGTAGGTCAATGCATTTTGTTCGGTAGGTGCGGATTCTGTGCGATTATCGGTTTTTAGTGGATCCATTGATGGGGCGCCCTCTGCGATTCGAGGGGGCGGCTGCAGCGGCACGTCGTCTGAACAGGAAGGCACCGGCGAGATCGATCAATGCGGCCGGTGCGGGAGCAGGCCTGGCCGAACCTGCTATGCCTAAAGGGACACCCAACCCATCAAGGCCACTCGATGCTAGCCATCGAACAACTCTACAAATCATTCCCCACCCCCCAAGGCCCGCTCCCCATTTTGCAGGGGGTGGACATGCGCCTGGCGCGGGGCAGCAGCCTGGCGCTGATGGGCGAGTCGGGCAGCGGCAAGAGTACTTTGCTGCACCTGGTGGCTGGCCTGGACCGAGCGGACAGTGGCCGTATTCTGATCGACGACGTTCCGCTCGATGGACGTTCGGAAGCGTCGCTGGCGCAGTGGCGACGGGAGGGGATCGGCCTGGTGTTTCAGCAGTACAACCTGATCAGCAGCCTGGACGTGGGCCTGAACCTTACCTTCCAGGCCCGTCTCGCCGGGCGGCATGACCCGCATTGGGCGGCTTACCTGGCGCAGCGCCTGGGCCTGGCGGACCTGCTCGGGCGTTACCCGGAACAACTGTCTGGCGGCCAGCAGCAGCGCGTCGCGATCGGCCGTGCGCTTGCCGGGCGCCCGGCCTGGCTATTGGCTGACGAACCGACCGGCAGCCTCGATGAAGCCAGCAGTGACGAGGTGCTGAGTTTGTTGCTGCAGTTGGTCGCCGAAGCCGGCAGCGGGGTACTGATGGTGACCCACAGCCCGCGGCTGGCGGCGCGTTTGCAGCACCGTTGCTACCTGCAGGCCGGCCGTGTGCGGCCCGAGCAGGGCTGATGAAGCTTTTGTCGCTGGCCCTGTTGGCGCTGCTCAGCCACTGGCGGCGCCATCGTGTGCAGTGCTTCAGCATCTTCACTGGCCTGTGGCTGGCCACGGCGTTGTGGACCGGCGTGCAGGCGTTGAACAGCCAGGCACGCAGCGACTATGCCCGGGCCAGCGCGGTATTGACCGGGCCGTTGCAGGCGCAACTGATCGCGCGCAATGGCGAGCGCTTCGATCAGGCGTTGTACGTGCAACTGCGCAGGCTGGGCTGGGCTGTTTCGCCGGTGCTGGAAGGGCGCTTGCGCTTGCCGGGCGAGCCCGCACGCAGTGTGCGACTGATCGGCATCGAGCCGTTGAGCCTGCCACCTGCCAGTAGCATTGCCGGGGTGCAGGTGCAGGCATTCGATCTGCAAGCGTTCGTCGGCTCGCCCGGGCAAGCCTGGGTTGGACCAGACACCTTGCGTCAACTGAACACAAGCCCCGGATCGCCGACCCGCGACAGTGAAGGGCAGTTGCTGCCGCCTATGGTTTTGCAGCCTGCGTTGGCACCCGGGGTCATCGTGGTGGACATCGGCCACGCGCAGACGTTGCTGAACGCACCGGGGCAGTTGTCTCGTCTGCTGCTGGCCGATACCCCCGGGCCGTTGCCTGCGGATATCGCCCGCTATCTTGAACTGCAGCCGCGGCAGGACGATGGTGGCTTGCAGCGCCTGACCGACAGTTTCCACCTCGACCTGACCGCGCTCGGCCTGCTGGCGTTCGTCGTCGGCTTGTTCATTGCCCACGCCGCAATCGGTCTGGCGCTGGAGCAGCGCCGTGGGCTGATCCGTAACCTGCGCGCGTGCGGCGTCAGCCTGAAGACCCTGCTGTGCGCCCTGGTGCTGGAGCTGGGCTTGTTCGCGGCACTGGGTGGGCTGGCCGGGGTGGCCAGTGGTTACGCATTGGCCGCGTGGCTGCTGCCCGACGTGGCCGCCAGCCTGCGTGGCCTGTATGGCGCCCAGGTCGCCGGCACGTTGAGCCTGCCGGCGGGCTGGTGGCTGCTGGGTGTGCTGGTGAGTGTCCTCGGTGCATTGCTGGCCGGCTTGGAGAGTGTAATGCGCGCTGCCCGGTTGCCTTTGCTGGCGCTGGCGCAACCCCAGGCCTGGCGACTGGCGCAGGGGCCATGGTTGCAACGGCAGGCTTTGCTAGCGGGCCTGCTGCTGTTGCTGGCCTTGGGCTGTGGTGTCTTCGGGGCTGGCTTGCTTAGCGCGTTCGCCATGCTGGCAGGGTTGCTGCTGGCGGCGGCGCTGCTGTTGCCGGCCTTGCTCGATCAGGTACTGGCCTGGCTGGCGCGTCGTTGCCACCGGCCATTGGCGCAATGGTTCGTGGCTGACAGCCGCCAGCAGCTGCCAGCCCTGAGCCTGGCGTTGGTCGCCCTTTTGCTGGCCCTGGCTGCCAGTGTTGGCGTGGGCAGCATGACCGAGGGTTTTCGCAAGACGTTTGTCGGTTGGCTTGACCTGCGCCTCTCCGCCGACCTGTATGTCACCCCGCGGGACACGGCCCAAGGCTTGCAGATAGTCGAGTGGCTCAAGCAGCAGCCCGGGGCCAGCGTGGTCATGCCCGGCTGGCGCGCAGACATGCAGCTGCAAGGTTGGCCGGTGCAAGTGCAGGGCATTGTCGATCACCCTGCCTATCGTACGCGCTGGCCATTGCTGGAACAGCATTCGCGCGCCTGGCAGCAACTGGCCAGCGGACAAGCCGTGATGCTCAGTGAGCAGTTGGCCAGGCGATTGAACCTGCAACTGGGTGACAGCCTGAAGCTGCCCGCAGGCACGCCAGCCATGCCCGTGGTGGGGATCTATGCCGATTACGGCAACCCCAAGGGGCATGTACTGGTCAATGCCGGCTGGTTGCGCGCCCACTGGCCACAGGCAACCCTGGCCGGCTTGAGTGTCGACCTGAACGCTGAAGGGGTGGCATCGCTCAAGGCCGCGCTGCAACAGCACTTTGCCCTGGATGACAGCCGGGTGGTCGAGCAGGCGCGCCTGAAACGCTGGTCGACCGACGTCTTCAACCGCACCTTTGCCGCCACCGCAGCTCTCAACAGCCTTACCCTTGGCGTGGCCGGTGTGGCGTTGTTCATCAACCTGCTGACCCTGGGCCAGGCGCGGCTGGGCCAGTTGGCACCGCTGTGGGCACTGGGGGTGCGGCGCATGCAACTGGTCTGGTTGAGCCTGGGGCAGACACTCATGCTCAGCGGCTTCACCGTACTGCTGGCGATTCCGCTTGGGCTGTTGCTGGCCTGGTGCCTGGTCGCAGTGGTGAACGTGCAGGCCTTCGGCTGGCGTTTACCGCTGTATGTGTTCCCCGTGCAACTGCTGCAGTTGACCGTGCTGGGCATGCTCACCAGCCTGCTGGCCTGCGCCTGGCCGCTGTGGCAGCTGGCGCGCCGCCCGCCGCGCGAACTGTTGAGACCGTTGTCCGATGAAGCTTAGTGCGTGGCTGTTGCTGAGCGGGTTGTTGTTGTGCGGCTGTGATCAGCCTGCACCGCAAAGCTATGCCGGGCTCGGGCAGCAGGCTGGCGAGTTCAGCCAGGTGACCCGCGATCATCGTCTGGTCTTCCCGCATGACCACGGTCCCCACGATGGCTTTCGTATCGAGTGGTGGTATGTCACCGCCAACCTCAAGGACGCCCAGGGCCGTGACTGGGGCGCCCAGTGGACACTGTTCCGCTCGGCCTTGCGCCCCGGTCCGGAGACCAGCGGCTGGAACAGCCCGAACCTGTGGATGGGGCATGCAGCACTGACCGCGCCGGGTGGCCATCAGGCTGCTGAAACCCTGGCGCGGGGGGGGATCGGCCAGGCCGGCGTGCAGGCCCAGCCGTTTCGCGCATGGATCAATGACTGGGTGTTGCAGGGCCAGGGCGGTATCGAACAGCTACAGATGGTCGCAAGTGGCGATGGTTTTCGCTATGACCTGCAGTTGCACAGCGATCTTCCCTTGGTGCTGCATGGTGAGCAGGGCTACAGCGAAAAATCTGGCAAGGGCCAGGCTTCGTACTATTACAGCCAGCCGTTCTACCAGGTCCAGGGGCAGGTCCAGCGTGGCAGCTTGTGCATCGCGGTTACCGGGCAGGCCTGGCTGGACCGGGAATGGAGCAGCCAGCCGCTGGCCCCCGGGCAGACCGGCTGGGACTGGTTCTCCCTGCACCTGGACAGTGGCGCCAAGCTGATGCTGTTCCAGGTACGGGAGGCCCACGGGGAACCGTATCGCGCCGGAACCTGGGTAGGGCCACAAGGGGACGTGGTGGCACTGGACGCCGCACAGATCAAGCTGCAGGCGCTGGCCTGGTCCGCGCAGAAAAACGGCAAGCAGGTACCGACGCGCTGGCGGGTGCAAGTGCCGGAGCATGGGGTGGATGTGCAGGTCGATGCCGTTGAGCCGCAGGCGTGGATGCAGACACGGTTCCCGTACTGGGAAGGGCCGGTACGCTTGAAGGGGAGTGCGGGCGGGCGCGGGTATCTGGAGATGACCGGCTACTAGTGCAACAACGTTTGAGCAAGACAGTTGTTCCCATAAAGGTCGCGCCAGACCCTTCAATCCTTGATCAGCCCTCGCAGCACTGCCCGCGCTTCTTCAGTACGCAAGCATTCGATGAACAACTGGCTTTCCCGCGCCACCGTGGCCTCCAGCTCTGCCCGCTGGCTGTCCTTGAGCAGCCGCTTGCTGATACGCAGTGCCGCCTGCGGGTAGCCTTGCAGCTGCCGCGCCAGCGTGCGGGCAGCTTCCAGGCACTGTTCGCCGTTTTCATGCAGCTCATTGGCCAGCCCCCAGGCCAGCATCTGTTCGCCATCCAGCAATGCATTGGTCAGCAGCAAGCGTGCCGCCCGGGCCTGGCCAAGCACACGCGGCAGCAGCAGGCTGGAACCAAACTCCGGGCACACACCCAGCGGCGCGAAAGGCATGCGCAGCTTGGTCGAGCGGCTGACCAGCACCTGGTCGCAGTGCAGCAACAGGGTGGCCCCGATGCCGATCGCCGCACCACTGACCGCTGCGATCAGCGGCTTGTCCAGGCCCATGACCACCCGCATCAGGCGGAACACTGGGCTGTCCAGGTCGCTGGGCGGGTTGTCGAGGAAGTCGCGAAGGTCGTTGCCAGCGCTGAAGCAGTGCGGCCCACCGGTGATGATGATGGCATCGACAGCGGGGTCTTCACCTGCCGCCAGCAACAGGTCACCCAGCAGCTGGTACATGGCAGTGTTCAGGGCATTGAGCTTGTCGGGGCGGTTGAAGGCCAGGGTCAGCAGGCCTTGGTCCAGCTCGCGTGTGATCAGGTCGTTCATGGCAGCCGCTTTTGTTGTTGTGAGAGGGCCCTGCCGGGCAGTGGTGCTTAGGGTTTATCACGCAGTCCGGCTTGTTGTACAGTCGTTCAGTCCAGCCCCTAACCAGAGACCCACCGATGACTCAGGAAGCCCGCTACCACCGCATGCTGCCGGAATTGCGCAAAGCCAACCTGGTCGAGGCGACCCTGGTGTGCCTCAAACGCCATGGTTTCCAGGGGGCGTCGATCCGCAAGATTTCGGCCGAGGCCGGGGTCTCGGTCGGGCTGATCAGCCACCATTACGCGGGCAAGGACGAACTGGTGGCAGAGGCTTACATGGCCGTCACCGGTCGGGTGATGGGCCTGTTGCGTGAGGCCATGGCCCAGGCCGCGCCCAATGCCCGCGAGCGGCTGTCCGCGTTCTTTCGTGCCTCGTTCTGCGCCGAGCTGCTCGACCCGCAATTGCTCGATGCCTGGCTGGCTTTCTGGGGGGCGGTGAAGACCGCCGACGCGATCAACCAGGTGCACGACCACTCCTACGGCGAGTACCGCAACGAACTTGGCCAGCTACTGGCCAGGCTGGCCGAGGAGGAGGGCTGGCAGGGCTTCGATGCCGACCTGGCGGCCATCAGCCTGAGCGCCTTGCTTGATGGCCTGTGGCTGGAGTCGGGCCTGAACCCCGGCACCTTCACCCCCGAGCAGGGCGTGATCATCTGCGAGGCCTGGGTCGACGGCCTGCAGGCCGGTGGCCGCAGGCGCTTCAGCCTGTCCGAGGGCTGTTGATCGCCTGTTCAGTAACGAGTACGCTGCTGTCGCGAGTGTGTAGAACAACACCAATAAAAAGAGACAACACGCAATGACGCCTCGGGTATTGATCGTCGATGACGATCCGCTTGTTCGTGACTTGCTGCAGGCCTACCTGTCCCGGGAAGGCTACGACGTACACTGCGCCGACACCGCCGAAAGGGCCGAAGCCCTGCTTGGCAGCCAGGACGTCGACCTCGTGCTGCTGGACATCCGCCTGCCCGGCAAGGACGGCCTCACCCTGACCCGCGAACTGCGGGTGCGCTCGGAGGTTGGCATCATCCTCATCACCGGGCGCAATGACGATATCGACCGCATCGTTGGCCTGGAATGCGGCGCAGATGACTACGTGATCAAACCGCTCAACCCCCGCGAGCTGGTGTCCCGGGCGAAAAACCTGATCCGCCGCGTGCGCCATGCCCGCGAGGCGCACCCCGCCCCAGCCTGCGCGCAATCGCTGAAGCAGTTCGCCGACTGGGCACTGGATACCGACCGCCGGCGCCTGATCGACGCCTGTGGCGGGCAAACCCTGCTGACTCATGGCGAGTTCCAGTTGCTCAGTGTGTTCCTGCGCAACAGCGGCCACACCCTCAGCCGCGACCAGTTGATGGACCAGATTCGCAACCGCGAGTGGGTGCCCAACGACCGCTCCATCGACGTGCTGGTCGGCCGCCTGCGGCGCAAGCTGCATGACGACCCGGCCGAACCGCAGTTGATCATCACCATTCACGGCACCGGCTACCTGTTCACCGCCAGCGTGGCAGCATGATTCCTCGCGCCTGGCAGTTGGCGCTGGCCTTGACGTTGCCCACCCTGCACGCCAGTGCCAGTGAGCCGGTGCGCTACTGCGACTACCCGGTGTACCCGCCCATTTCCTGGAGCGACGGCCATCAGGTGCGCGGCCTGGCCCCCACCGTGGTGCGCGAACTGTTCGCGCGCATGGGCTACGAGGTGCAAACCGTGGTGCTGGGCAACTGGAAGCGCTGCCTGATGGATGCCGCCGCCGGGCGGGTGGACGTGGTCCTGGCCTACAACAGCGACCAACGTGACCAGCGTATGCGTTTTTCCACGGAGCCGGTGATGCGCGAGGAAGTGGCCGTGTTCTACAACCGCAAGCGACCGGTGCAGTTCCAGCAGCTGGAGGACCTGGCGGGTTATCGCGGCGGCCTGCTGTACGGTGAAAGCTATGGCGCCGAGTTCGACCGCTTCGTCGCCCGCCACCAGAACATCGAGCGGGTATCGTCCAGCCAGCAGAATTTCGGCAAGCTGATCCGCGGGCGCATCGACTATGTGATTCAGGAGCGGCGCACCGGGCTGCTGTTCATCGAACACCTGCCCGGGGCGCAGGATATTCGCGCATTGCCCACGGCACTGAGCGTGGACTACCTGCGGGTGGCGGTATCGCGACAGTCACCCTTGAGCCAGCACATGGCTGAAATCGACGCGCAGTTGCAGCGGATGAACCAGGCGGGCGAGATCGCGCGTTGGCTTGAGCAAAGTGAGGTCACTTACCGCGACATGATCAACCTGCCGGCAGATGCCCGATGATTCGCCTGCACACCGATGGCCTGCTGCGCCGCCTGCTGCGGTTCATCCTGTTGTTCAGCCTGTGCTTTACCGTACTGGCCAGTAGCGTGCAGCTGTATTTCGAATACCGCCGCGAGATGCGCGACATCGAGGCGCGCATGGCGTTGATCCGTGCAGGCTACCTCGCCAGCCTGGAGCGCAGCCTGTGGGACTTGGACGAGGCGCAGCTGGATACGCAATTGCGCGGCCTGGTGGATTTTTCCGACGTGGCCCGGGTGCGCTTGGTTAGCGATGATTTTCAACTGCTGCGAGGAGAGGCCGAACCCAAGGGGCCGCTGCGCATCGAGCGCTTCCCCCTGGATTATCAGCCCCCCTCGGGCCCCGCCAGGCACCTGGGTGAGCTTGAAGTGAGTATCGACTTGGGTGCGGTGCACCATCGGTTGTATGCCACCGGCCTTGCCAGCCTGCTTTGGATGGGCGTGTTCCTGTGTGGGCTGGCAGTGGCGCTGTCGGGGCTGTTCTATCGCCTGGTCACCCGCCATCTGCAAGTGATGGCCGAGTTCGCCCGCCGCATTGGCGCCGGCCAGTGGCAGGAGCCGTTGCGCCTTGGCCGCCGCCGATCATCGCGCCCCGACGAAATCGACACGGTGGCCAATGCCCTGGACGATATGCGTCGCGCCATCCTCAGCGATATCGAGCGCCGTGAGCGTGACCGCCTGGAACTACAGGACAAACGCGACGAATTGCAGGCCATGGTCGAGCGGCGTACGGCCAGCCTGGCTCGGGCCAAGGACGAGGCCGAGGCTGCCAACCTGGCCAAGTCGCGCTTTTTGGCGACCATGAGCCATGAATTGCGTACGCCGCTCAACGGTATTCTGGGCATGGCCGAACTGCTGCGCGGCGGGCGCCTGGAGGTCGCCGACCGCCAACGTGTCGAGGCCTTGTACAAGGCCGGCGAGGGGCTGTTGGCGATTCTCAACGAAGTGCTGTATTTCGCCCGGCTCGAAGAAGGCGAGAGCCGCGCCGAACGGGTGGTGTTTTCCTTGCGTCAGTTGTGCCAGGAAGTGCTGGCGTTGCTCGAACCCATGGCCATGGAGAATGCCGACACCCTGCAACTGCAGGTCGATGAGCAACTGGCCGCGTACCAGTACGGCGCAGAGCAGTACCTGCGACAGGTGCTGAGCAATCTGCTGGCCAACGCCATCAAGTTCACTGAGCACGGCCAGGTACAGCTGACGGTACAGGTGCTTGCCAATAACGAGTGCTCGCAGCGCTTGCGGCTGTCGGTCCGTGACAATGGTATCGGTATCGAGCCCGCCGTTCAGGCGAAGATCTTCGACCGTTTCGTCCAGGCCAGCGAAGCTGTGACCCAGCGCTATGGCGGCACTGGCCTGGGCCTGGCGATCTGCAAGCACCTGGTGGAAAAACTGGGCGGTAGCATCGGCCTTGAGAGCGTTCAAGGGCAGGGCAGCTGCTTTTGGTTCGAGCTCGACATGGCTCGCGGGCAGCCTGTCTCAGCGGGGTCACCAGCTCCTTCGCCCTTGCCCAGCCTGGATATCCTGGTGGTCGAAGACGTTGCCCTGAACCGTGAGGTTGCTGGTGGCCTGCTGATGCGCGACGGTCACCGGGTAAGCTTTGCCGAAGACGCCAGCCAAGCCCTGCAGGCATGCGCGCAGCGGCGCTTCGACCTGGTTCTGCTGGACGTGCACTTGCCGGGCATGAGCGGGGTGGCGTTGTGCCGACAGCTGCGTAGCTCGCCGGGGCCGAACCGCCACAGTCGGATCCTGGCGCTGACGGCCGGCGTGCAACCGGGCCAGGTCGCGGGTTATCTGGACGCTGGTATGCAGGGCGTACTGGCCAAGCCGTTGCGGCTGGACAGCCTGCGCAAGGCGTTGGCTGACGTAGCGCCCGGTGAAGTGGCCAGCGCTGGCGCAGACATGGACTGGTCATTGCTCGACACCCACCGTTCACTGCTGGGGGAGCAGAAGTTGCAAGGCCTGCTGAAGGTCCTGCGCCAGTCACTGCAGCAGCACGCCACGGCGCTGGCCGAGGCGCTGCCAGCCCAGGACTTCACCGAAGTGCTGCACCTGGCCCACCGCCTGGCTGGCAGTTGCGATTCCCTGGGGTTTACCGGGCTGGCGACGGTGTTGCGTGGTCTGGAGGAGGCGGCCCGGCAGCATGACGTACAGGCCATGCAAGCCCTCGGCGAGCCGTTGGCCACCCAGCTAGGTCAGGCCAGTGCCACGCTGGAACAGCTGATTCAGAGCTGACGTACAAAAAGCTTACGACTTTTTACATCTTCGATCCGTTCGTATAACGGCGCCTTACATCCGTTTCCAATAATCCATGGCAACCGTGTTGCACACGGTCCATGAGGCTTATTGGAGACAAGAATAATGACATGCCGTAGCGCTCAGCCCCTCATTCGAACCCTCCCACGCACCGGCCGCAATGGCGAGGTGTGCCATGACTGACAGCGTTGAAAAAATCCAGCTCACCCGCGCCCTGAAAAGCCGGCACATCTTCATGCTGTCGCTGGGTGGGGTTATTGGAACCGGCCTGTTCATGGGCTCGGGCGTAACCATCAATCAGGGCGGGCCGGTGGGCGCGATCCTGGCTTACCTGGTCGCAGGCTTGCTGATGTACCTGGTGATGGTCTGCCTGGGCGAGCTGTCGGTGCAGATGCCGGTGTCCGGTTCGTTTCAGGCCCACGCCACCAAATACATTGGCCCGGCCACCGGGTTCATGATCGGCTGGGTGTACTGGATGAGCTGGGCCACCACCGTAGGCCTGGAGTTCACCGCTGCCGGCATGTTGATGACCCGCTGGTTCCCGGAGGTGCCGATCTGGTACTGGTCGGCGCTGTTCGTGGTGGTGCTGTTCGGGCTCAACGCCCTGGCCACGCGTGCCTTTGGCGAGGCCGAGTACTGGTTCTCGGGCATCAAGGTGGCAACCATCCTCGGCTTCATCGTCATTGGCCTGCTGGTGATCTTCGGTGCCATCCCCCTGAGCAGCGGGGCACCCGCACCGATGCTGAACAACCTGGTGGGCGAGTCGCTGTTCCCCCATGGCCTGTCGGCAGTGTTCGCGGTGATGATGACCGTGGTGTATGCCTTCCAGGGCTGCGAAATCATGGGGGTGGCTGCCGGTGAGACCGAGCACCCGGAAAAGAGCATCCCGCGGGCGGTGCGCAATGTGGTGTTCCGCGTGCTGATCTTCTATGTGCTGGCGATTGCCGTGCTGTCGGCCATTGTGCCGCACGAGCAGGCCGGGCTGATGGAAAGCCCGTTCGTGCAGGTGTTCGACATGGTCGGCATCCCTTACGCCGCCGACTTGATGAACTTCGTCATCCTCACGGCCATCCTCTCGGTGGGCAACTCCGGGTTGTATGCCTCCACGCGTATCCTCTGGGCCATGTCCAAGACTGGCATGGCACCGAAAAGCCTGTCGCCGCTGAGCAAGCGTGGCGTGCCGCTGCGGGCGCTGAGCATCACCCTGTGCTTTGCGCTGATCTCGCTGATGACCAGCTTCGTCGCGGCTGACACGCTGTTCATGGTGCTGATGGCGGTGAGCGGCATGTCCGGCACCGTGACCTGGATCGTCATCGCCCTGGCGCAGTACCGTTTCCGCAAGGCCTGGCTGCGTGACGGCGGGCAACTGCAGGACCTGAAGTACAAGGCGCCGCTGTACCCACTGGTGCCGCTGCTGTGCATCACCCTGTGCAGTTCGCTGTTCGTGTTCCTGGCGCTGGATGAAACCCAACGGCCGTCGCTGTACTGGGGCTTTGGCTTCATTGCCCTGTGCTATGCGGCGTACTTCTTCGTCAACCGCCGTCGGCAGGGGGCCTTCGCACCCAGCACACCAGGGGTTTGACGCCGCAGCTCGTCGTCGGCAGGTGTTGGTCGCTGCATTTTCAGCGCCTGTGAGGTCGAGCGCCGCCTACGCGGTGCGCGATCTCACAGGCCATAAAGCCGTCATGACGAACGCCCTTGTGTAACGCCAGACACCGAGTTGTGCGAAGTTGTAACAGCCCATCCCGCCTTGCTGAACACTCGTTTAGTATCTCCCTCATCAAGTCCTCCAACACCATCACAACAACACCGAGGCCCCCCATGACCACCCCGTCGTCGTCACTGTTGAGCAAGGTCGAAGCCGGCGTTGCCTGGATCACCCTCAACCGCCCCGAGCAGCGCAACGCGCTGGACATTCCCACCCTCAAGCAACTGCACGCCTTGCTCGACAGCCATGCCGACGACCCCGCCGTACGCGTGGTGGTGCTGACCGGTAGCGGCCGCAGCTTCTGCGCTGGCGCCGACCTGGCCGAATGGGCTGCCGCCGAAGCTGCCGGCACCCTGGAAAGCTATGGCTGGACCGAAACTGCCCATGCCCTGATGCTGCGCCTGCACAGCCTCGACAAACCCACCATCGCCGCCATCAACGGCACCGCCGTGGGCGGTGGCATGGACCTCAGCCTGTGCTGCGACCTGCGCATCGCCGCCGCCTCGGCGCGCTTCAAGGCCGGCTACACCAGCATGGGCTACAGCCCCGATGCCGGCGCCAGCTGGCACCTGCCACGGCTGATCGGCAGCGAGCAGGCCAAGCGCCTGCTGTTCCTCGACGAGTTGTGGGGCGCCGATCGCGCCCTGGCCGCCGGGTTGGTCAGCGAAGTCTGCGCCGACGAGCAGTTGCCTGCCGTTGCCGCCGAACTGGCCGGGCGCCTGGCCAATGGCCCGACCTTCGCCTATGCGCAGACCAAGCGGCTGATACGCGACGGCGCCCGGCGCACCCTGGCCGAGCAGCTGGAGGCCGAGCGCCACGCCGGCCTGTTGTGTGGCCGCAGCCAGGATGGCGCCGAGGCCCTGCAAGCCTCGGTGGAACGTCGCACCCCCCGTTTTACCGGCCAGTAATCCGATACCCGACCCTCATCAGGACCTTCGCAGATGAATTTCCAACTGACCCAAGAACAAGAAATGTTGGTGGAAGCGGTACGCAGCTTTGTTGCCAAGGAGCTGCTGCCCCATGAGGAAGCGGTGGACCGCGCCGACGCCGTGTCACCCGAACTGGCCGCGCAGATCCGTGGCAAGGCCATCGCTGCCGGGTTCTATGCCTTCAACATGCCCGAGGAAGTGGGAGGGGGCGGCCTGGACTACCTGTCCCAGGCGCTGATCGAACGTGAGCTGTCCAAGGTGTCCTGGGCGCTGCATGTCTTCGTTGCACGGCCGTCGAAAATCCTCATGGCCTGCAAGGACGAACAGATCAACGACTACCTGCTGCCGTGCGTGCAGGGCGAGAAGGTCGACTGCTTCGCCCTCACCGAACCGGGCGCCGGCTCTGATGCCAACGCCATCAAGACCCGCGCCGTGCGCCAGGGCGATGACTTTGTCATCAACGGCAGCAAGCACTTCATCAGCCACGCCGGCCACGCCGATTTCGCCATTGTCTTCGCTGTCACCGACACCTACGAGCACAACGGGCGCAAGCGCAATGCGGTCACCGCCTTGCTGGTCGACCGGGGTACGCCGGGCATGACCATCCGCCGTGGTCCCAAGTGCGTGAGCAACCGTGGTTATCACACCTACGAGCTGTTCTTCGACGACTGCCGGGTGCCGGCCAGCAAGGTGCTGGGCGAAGTGGGCAAGGGCTGGGAAGTGGCCAACGCCTGGCTTACCGCCGGCCGGGTGATGGTCGCCGCCAACTGCGTGGGCCAGGCCCAGCGCGCCCTCGACCTGTCGCTGCAATGGGCCGCCGACCGCAAGCAGTTCGGCCAGGCCATCGGCAGCTATCAGGGGGTGTCGTTCAAGCTGGCCGATATGGCCACGCAGATCCGCGCGGCCGAGATGCTCACCCTGCACACCGCCTGGAAGATGGACCAGGGCAACATGACCGACGGTGAGGCCGGCATGGCCAAGCTGTTTGCCAGCGAGGTGCTGGGCAAGGTCGCCGACGAAGCGGTGCAGATCTTCGGTGGCATGGGCCTGATGGATGAAGGGCCGGTTGAGCGCATCTGGCGCAACGCGCGTATCGAGCGCATCTGGGAGGGCACTTCGGAAATCCAGCGGCATATCATCGCCCGCGAACTGCTGCGCCCGCTGCTGCGCTGAGCGCCAGGAGAACACTCATGTCGCAATCGATTCGTGACAACCTCAAGCGCCTGCTGGCGCCCCGGCACCTGGCCTTCGTTGGCGGGCGCAGCATGGCGCGGGCGCTCAAGCGCTGCGCCGAAGGCGGCTTTGCCGGTGAGCTGTGGCTGGTCAACCCGCAGCATGAAAGCCTCGAAGGCATCCCCTGCGTGGCCCGGGTGGCCGACTTGCCCTACGCCCCGGACGCGGTGTTCATCGCCACCAACCGTGAGCTGACCCTGCAGTGCGTTGCCGAGCTGGCTGCACGTGGTGCCGGTGGCGCCATCTGCTATGCCTCGGGCTTTGCCGAAAGCGGTGAGGAGGGCTGCCAGTTGCAGCAACGCCTGCTCGACGTCGCCGGCAACATGGCCTTGCTCGGCCCCAACTGCTATGGCTTGCTCGACTACCTGCACGGTGCCGCCCTGTGGCCGGTGGCGCATGGTGGCCAGCAAGTGGAGAAGGGGGTGGCGATCCTCACGCAAAGTGGCAACTTCGCCTACAACCTGTCCATGAGCGACCGCTCCCTGCCAGTGGCCTACATGGCCTCGGTCGGCAACCAGGCGCAACTGGGTGTGGCCGAGCTGATGGATGTGCTGCTCGACGACCCACGGGTAACCGCCATCGGCCTGCACCTGGAAGGCTTGAAGAACGTGCCGGGCTTTGCCCGCGCCGCTTGCAAGGCGCTGCAGCAGGGCACGCCGATCATTGCATTGAAGACGGGCGTTTCGCAGATCGGCGCTGAACTGGCGCTCAGCCACACCAGCTCGTTGTCCGGCTCCGATGCGTTGTACGACAGCCTGTTCCAGCGCCTGGGCGTGATCCGCGTCAGCGGCCCGGTGAGCTTTGTCGAAACGCTCAAGGCCGCAGCCTGCGGACGCTTGCCGGCAGATGGCGAGCTGATTGCGCTGGCCTGCTCAGGCGGCGATGCCGGCCTGATTGCCGACTACGCCGAACGCAACCAGTTGCAACTGCCGAAGCTCGAGCAAGGGCAGGTGGCGGCACTGGCCGAGGTGTTGCCGGGCTATGCCAACCTGGTCAACCCACTGGACTTCACCACTGCCATCTGGGGCGATGAAGCCGCCCTGCAACGCATGCTCGACAACACCCTGAGCGGCGCCGCGGGCGCGGCGATGCTGGTGCTGGACTACCCGGCGGCGTTTACCGGCGAACGCAAGGAATGCGACCTGCTGCTGGGGCTGTACTGCGATGCCGTTGAACGCCACGGCAAGATCGGCTTCGTCACCTCGGCTTTCCCGGAACTGTTGCCTGCCAGTGCGCGTGAGCGCCTGCATGCGCGGGGCATCGCTGCCCTGCAGGGTGTGGAAGACGGCCTGGCGGCCTGGGGGCGCATCGTCGCTTACCAAAAGAACCGCCAGCGGTTGATGGACCAGGGCGAGGCTGTGCGGGTACCGCTGTGCCCGCAGGCCCTCACGGGCGAAAGCCGACTGTTGGACGAATGGCAATCCAAGCAGGCCCTGCGCGCCTTCGGTCTGCCGGTGCCTGCGGGCGTGCTGAGTACGCCCGAACGCGCCGTGGCAGACGCCGCCCGCGTCGGTTACCCCTTGGTACTGAAGGCGGTCAGCGCGCAGCTGCCGCACAAGACCGAAGCTGGTGCTGTGGCGTTGAACCTGCGCGATGCCCGCGCCCTGGAAGCTGCACTGGTGCAGATGCGCCAGTGCATCGCTGACTACGCCCCGCAGGTTGCGTTTGATCAGGTGCTGCTCGAGCCCATGGCCGAGCCGCCCTTGGCCGAGCTCATAGTGGGCATCAAGCGTGAAAACAACTTTGCCCTGGCCTTGGTGATCGGTGCCGGCGGCGTGCTGGTCGAACTGCTCAAGGACAGTGTCAGCCTGTTGCTGCCCACTACCGACAGCGCCATCCGCGCCGCACTGCTGAACCTGCGCAGTGCCAGCCTGCTGCAAGGCTTCCGTGGCCGTCCGGCCGCCAACCTCGATGCCTTGGTCTCGGCCATCCGCGCAGTCGCCGATTACGCCTGCGAAAACGCCGGGCAGTTGATGGAGCTGGATGTGAACCCATTGATGGTCGGTGCCAACGGTACCACCGCAGTCGACGCGCTGATCCGCCTTGGCCAGGCGCAAGGAGAACGACATGAATGACCTTACCCTGACAGCCGGCCAGGCGCTGGTGCGGTTGTTGGCCAACTACGGCGTGGAGACCGTGTTCGGCATCCCCGGCGTGCACACCCTGGAGCTGTACCGTGGCCTGCCGGGCAGCGGCATTCGCCATGTATTGACCCGCCACGAGCAGGGCGCCGGCTTCATGGCCGACGGCTACGCGCGGGTCAGTGGCAAGCCGGGGGTGTGCTTCGTCATCACCGGCCCAGGCGTGACCAACGTCGCCACCCCCATCGGCCAAGCCTATGCCGACTCGGTGCCGATGCTGGTGATTTCCAGCGTCAACCACACCGCCAGCCTGGGCAAGGGCTGGGGCTGCCTGCATGAAACCCAGGACCAGCGCGCCATGACTGCGCCCATCACGGCGTTTTCTGCGGTGGCCCTGCAGGGCGACGACTTGCCCGAGCTGATCGCGCGCGCCTGGGCAGTGTTCGACAGCGAACGACCGCGCCCGGTGCACATTTCGGTGCCCCTGGACGTGCTGGCGGCATCGGTCAGCCGGGACTGGAGCGGTGAGGTGGTACGCCGTCCCGGGCGTGGCCAGCCGTGCCGCGAAACCCTCGAGCAGGCTGCCCTGAAGCTTGCCGCCGCCCAGCGGCCTATGATCATTGCCGGGGGTGGCGCGTTGCACGCGGCTGAGCAGTTGCAGCAACTCAGTACACGGCTGGCAGCGCCTCTGTTCACCAGCGTGGCCGGCAAGGGCTTGCTGCCACCAGACGCGCCACTCAATGCCGGCGCCAGCCTGTGCGTCGAACCCGGCTGGCAGTTGATCAGCCAGGCTGATGTGGTGCTTGCCGTAGGCACCGAAATGGCCGACACCGACTTCTGGCGCGAGCGCCTGCCGATCCGCGGCGAGCTGCTGCGCGTCGACATCGACCCGCGCAAGTTCAACGATTTCTACCCCTGTGCCATTGCCCTGCAGGGTGATGCCCGGCAAACCTTGGACGGTTTGCTCGAACACCTGCCCGCACTTCAGCGTGACCCGGCCCAGGCCAGCGCGGCGGTGGCCACCCTGCGCCAGGCCATCCGCAATGGGCATGCCCCGTTGCAGGCCACGCACCAGGCCATTCTGGACCGTATCGCCGCCGTACTGCCTGACGATGCCTTCATCAGCAGCGACATGACCCAGCTGGCCTATACCGGCAACTACGCCTTCGCCAGCCGGGCGCCACGTAGCTGGCTGCACCCCACCGGTTACGGCACCCTCGGCTACGGCCTGCCGGCCGGCATTGGTGGCATGTTCGCCAGCGACCATCGCCCCGGCCTGGTACTGGTGGGTGATGGCGGCTTCCTGTACACCGCGCAGGAACTGGCCACTGCCGTCGAGGAACTGCGCCGGCCGCTGGTGGTGTTGCTTTGGAACAATGACGCCCTCGGCCAGATCCGCGACGATATGCTCGGCCTGGATATCGAGCCGGTCGGCGTGCTGCCGCGCAACCCGGATTTCATCGGCCTGGCCCGCGCCTTGGGTTGCACCGTGCACCAGCCACGCGACCTGGACGCGCTGCAGGCCGACCTGGCCAGCGGTTTCGCCACACCCGGCGTGACGTTCATCGAACTCAAACACACCTGCGTCTGTTAAGGCGCGCACTACGACAAGAACACGAGTAATCACCATGCCCTTTCGCCGTACCCTTCTGGCTGCATCCCTGGCACTTCTGATCACCGGACAGGCCCCCCTGTATGCGGCACCACCGTTGTCGATGGACAACGGCACCAACACCCTGACCGTGCAAAACAGCAATGCCTGGGTCGAAGTCAGCGCCAGCGCCCTGCAGCACAACATCCGCACGCTGCAGGCCGAGCTGGCCGGCAAGTCCAAGCTGTGCGCCGTGCTCAAGGCCGATGCCTATGGCCACGGTATCGGCCTGGTAATGCCATCGATCATCGCCCAAGGCGTGCCCTGCGTGGCGGTGGCCAGCAACGAGGAGGCCCGCGTGGTCCGCGCCAGTGGCTTCACCGGGCAACTGGTGCGGGTACGCCTGGCCAGCCTCAGCGAGCTGGAAGATGGCTTGCAGTACGACATGGAAGAGCTGGTGGGCAGCGCGGAATTTGCCCGCCAGGCCGATGCCATCGCCGCGCGCCATGGCAAGACCTTGCGCATTCACATGGCGCTCAACTCCAGCGGCATGAGCCGCAACGGGGTGGAGATGGCCACCTGGTCCGGCCGTGGCGAAGCGCTGCAGATCACCGACCAGAAGCACCTCAAGCTGGTCGCGCTGATGACCCACTTCGCCGTGGAAGACAAGGACGATGTACGCAAGGGCCTGGCGGCATTCAACGAGCAGACCGACTGGTTGATCAAGCACGCCAGGCTGGACCGCAGCAAGCTCACCCTGCACGCCGCCAACTCGTTCGCTACGCTGGAAGTGCCGGAAGCGCGCCTGGACATGGTACGAACGGGTGGCGCGCTGTTCGGCGACACCGTGCCGGCGCGCACCGAGTACAAACGTGCGATGCAGTTCAAATCGCACGTGGCGGCGGTGCACAGCTATCCGGCCGGCAACACCGTGGGCTATGACCGCACCTTCACCCTGGCCCGTGATTCGCGGCTGGCCAACATTACGGTCGGGTACTCCGATGGCTACCGCCGGGTATTCACCAACAAGGGCCATGTGCTGATCAACGGCCACCGTGTGCCGGTCGTGGGCAAGGTGTCGATGAACACGCTGATGGTCGATGTCACCGACTTCCCTGATGTGAAGGGGGGTAACGAAGTGGTGCTGTTCGGCAAGCAGGCCGGGGGCGAAATCACCCAGGCCGAGATGGAAGAAATCAACGGCGCGTTGCTCGCCGATTTGTACACCGTATGGGGCAATTCCAACCCGAAGATACTCGTCGACTGAAATTGCCATTGAAAGGAGATTGCCATGCGCTACGCCAAGCTCACCCAACGCATCGCCGGCGACGGCGCTGCGGCCTGGGACATCCACTACCGCGCCCTGGCGCTGCAGGCTGAGGACAAGGACATCCTGCTGCTGTCGGTGGGTGACCCGGACTTCGACACTCCCGCGCCTATCGTCGAGGCGGCCATCGACAGCCTGCGCGCTGGCCATACCCATTACGCCGATGTACGCGGCAAGCTGGCGCTGCGCCAGGCCATCGCCAACCGTCACCGGCAGCGCAGCGGCCAGGCGGTGAGCGCCGACCAGGTGACGGTGCTGGCGGGGGCCCAGTGCGCATTGTACTGCGTGGCCCAGTGCATACTCGACCCAGGCGATGAGGTGATCGTTGCCGAACCGATGTATGTCACCTACGAGGCCGTGTTCGGCGCCTGTGGCGCCAAGGTGGTGCCGGTACCGGTCAAGCCCGAGAATGGCTTTCGCGTGTGCCCGCGTGACGTCGCCGAGCGCATTACCCCGCGCACCCGCGCGCTGGCCCTGAACAGCCCGCACAACCCTTCAGGGGCGAGCCTGCCGCGCGCCACCTGGGAGGCGCTGGCCGAACTGTGCGTTGCCCATGATCTGTGGCTGATCTCTGACGAGGTCTACAGCGAGCTGCTGTATGAAGGCGAGCATGTCAGCCCCGGCAGCCTGCCGGGCATGGCCGAGCGCACTGCAACGTTGAACAGCCTGTCCAAATCGCATGCCATGACCGGCTGGCGCATGGGGTGGGTGGTCGGCTCGACAGCACTGGCCACGCATCTGGAAAACCTCGCCCTGTGCATGCTCTACGGCTTGCCGGACTTCGTCCAGGATGCCGCCGTGGTGGCGCTGGAGCACCCGTTGCCCGAACTGGACGCCATGCGCGAAGCCTACCGCCAGCGGCGCGATCTGGTGTGCGAACAGCTGGCCGGCTGCCCGGGCCTGAAGGCGTTGAAGCCCGATGGTGGCATGTTCGTGATGCTCGACATCCGTGAAACCGGCGTTAGCGCCCAGGCCTTCGCCGACTACCTGTTGGACAGCCAGGGCGTGTCGGTGCTTGCCGGCGAGGCATTCGGCCCTAGCGCTGCCGGGCATATCCGCCTGGGCCTGGTGCTGGGTAACGAGGCGCTGGTCGATGCCTGCCAGCGCATTGCCCGCTGCGCCGGCGAACTGATGCGCGGGCAGACGGATGCGTGAGCACACCGTCCAGCGTATGCGCCGCCCGGGCCAGGAGGAAGGCGCGCGCTGCTGAACCACTGCGGCAAGATAACCTGTTTTGTGTGAGGAGAATGCTTGTGAATGTACTGATCGTCCACGCTCACCCCGAACCGCAATCGTTCACGGCAGCCCTGCGTGACCAGGCTGTGGAAACCTTCCGTGCCCAAGGTCATCAGGTGCAGGTCAGTGACTTGTACGCCATGGGCTGGAACCCGGTGGCCAGTGCCGATGACTTTACCCAGCGCGAGAACCCCGAGTACCTCGTGTATGCGCTGGAGCAGCGTCAGGGCGTCAAGCGCGGTGCCATTGCCGCAGATATCCAGCAGGAGCTGGACAAGCTGTTGTGGGCCGATCTGCTGGTGCTGAACTTCCCGATCTTCTGGTTCTCGGCCCCGGCCATGCTCAAGGGCTGGATCGACCGGGTGCTGGTGTCGGGGGTGTGCTATGGCGGCAAGCGCTTCTACGACCAGGGCGGGTTGGCCGGCAAGAGGGCGCTGGTGACCGTGACCCTGGGCGGGCGCGAGCACATGTTTGGCGACGGCGCGATTCACGGGCCGCTGGAAGACATGCTGCGGCCGATTCTGCGGGGCACGCTGGCCTATGTCGGGTTCGAGGTGCTGCCGCCGTTCGTGGCGTGGCATGTGCCGTACATCAGTGCTGATGCGCGGCAGGACTTTCTGCAGCAATACCGGCAGCGTCTGGAGCAGCTCTCGGACGACCAGCCACTGGTGTTCCCGCGCCTGGCGCAGTTCGATGAAGCGTTGTACCCGCTGACGTGACCTTTCTCCTGTATTGACCACTGGGGCCGCAACGCGGCCCCAACATTTTGTCGGCATACGATGTTCTGCAAACCTTCCAGCGCCACCTGCCAAAAAACGACCACCCACACATTCGGGGTATGTCACCCCTGGGCGAATCCACCGATAGTGAACCCATCGGCTCGATCCGGAGCACTCACACGATGGAGTTGCCATGCGCAAGGTACTGAAGGTGATTGGCGGTCTGCTGCTGGCGTCTGGCGCCAGCCTTGCCCAGGCGGCAGAGGTGGGCAGCGGTAACACGTTACGGTTGTACAACTGGACCGACTACATCGGTGAAACCACCCTGGCCGACTTCGAGAAGGCCACCGGCATCAAGGTCATCTACGACACCTTCGATGGCTACGAAACCGTGCAGACCAAGCTGCTCACCGGCCGTTCTGGCTACGACCTGGTCATGCTCAACGCCTCGCTGGTCCCCCCGCTGATCAGCGCCGGTGTGTTCCAGGCACTGGACAAGCAGCAACTGCCCAGTTGGCACAACCTCGACCAGCAGGTGGTGAACGACCTGCAGGGCTACGACCCTGGCCTGAAGTATTCGGCGCCCTACACCTGGGGCAGCTCTGGGGTCACCTACAACGTCGACAAGATCACCGCACGCATGCCCGACGCGCCGATCGGTTCGCTGGCCATGCTGTTCGACCCCAAGATCGTCTCGCGCTTCGCCGACTGCGGTGTCACCCTGATGGACGCGCCCACTGAGGTCATCCCACTGGCCTTGCAGTACCTGGGCAAGGACCCGCGCAGCGCGTCGCCGGCCGACCTCAAGGCGGCCGAACAATTGTTGCTGGGCATCCGCCCTTACATACGCAAGTTCGATTCGGTGAATTACCTCACCAGCCTGCCCAACGGCGATGTCTGCCTGGCGCTGACCTGGTCCGGTGACTATGCCACCGCCCAGGCCCGCGCAGTGGAAGCGAAGAAGGACATCAAACTGTCGTTCTTCATCCCCAGGGAAGGTTCGCTGATCTGGTTCGACAACCTGTACATCCCCAAGGATGCGCCGCACGCGGCCAACGCCCACCGTTTCATCGAGTTTCTGCTGCAGCCGCAGACCATGGCCAAGGTCACCGACTACATCCATTACGCCAACAGCAACGCTGCCGCTACCGCGCTGGTGCGTGATGACATTCGTCAGGACCCGGCCATCTACCCTGACGCACCCACCCGTGAACGCCTGTTCGCGCAGAAAACCCAGAGCCCCAGGGACATGCGCGCCATCACCCGGGTCTGGAGCACGGTCAAGACCGGTTTCTGAACACTGCCCAAAAATTCTCGCCAAGGAGCTGCCCATGGCCACCCCAAGCAAAGCATTCGCCATTGCCCACGACCCGCTGGTGGAGGCCGACAAGGCCCACTACATGCACGGCTACCATGTGTTCGACGAGCACCGCGAGCAAGGTGCGTTGAACATCGTCGCCGGTGAGGGCGCCTACATTCGTGACACCCACGGCAACCGCTTCCTCGATGCCGTCGGCGGCATGTGGTGCACCAACATCGGCCTGGGCCGCGAGGAAATGGCCCTGGCCATCGTAGACCAGGTGCGCCAGCTGGCGTATTCCAACCCGTTCTCCGACATGGCCAACGACGTGGCCATCGAACTGTGCCAGAAGCTTGCGCAGCTGGCGCCGGGCGACTTGAACCATGTGTTCCTCACCACCGGCGGCTCGACCGCTGTCGACACCGCCTACCGGCTGATCCAGTACTACCAGAACTGCCGCGGCAAGCCGCACAAGAAGCACATCATCGCCCGCTACAACGCCTACCACGGCTCCACCACCCTGACCATGTCGATTGGCAACAAAGCCGCCGACCGGGTGCCGGAGTTCGATTACCACCACGACCTGATCCACCACGTCTCCAACCCCAACCCGTACCGCGCGCCAGACGACATGGACGAGGCGGAGTTCCTCGACTTCCTGGTGGCCGAGTTCGAGGACAAGATCCTCTCGCTGGGTGCCGACAACGTGGCGGCATTCTTCGCCGAGCCGATCATGGGCTCGGGCGGGGTGATCATTCCGCCCGAGGGCTACTTCCAGCGCATGTGGCAGCTGTGCCAGACCTACGACATCCTGTTCGTCGCCGACGAAGTGGTGACCTCGTTCGGGCGCCTGGGCACCTTCTTCGCCAGCGAGGAACTGTTTGGCGTCACCCCAGACATCATCACCACCGCCAAAGGCCTGACCTCGGCGTACCTGCCGCTGGGCGCGTGTATTTTTTCCGAGCGCATCTGGCAAGTGATTGCCGAGCCAGGCAAGGGTCGTTGCTTTACCCACGGGTTTACCTACAGCGGCCACCCGGTGTGCTGCACGGCGGCGCTGAAGAACATCGAGATCATCGAGCGTGAGCAACTGCTCGATCATGTCAACGACGTGGGGAGTTACCTTGAGCAACGCTTGCAGAGCCTGCGCGATCTGCCGCTGGTGGGGGATGTGCGCTGCATGAAGCTGATGGCCTGTGTCGAGTTCGTCGCCAACAAGGCCAGCAAGGCACTGTTCGCCGATGAGGTGAACATTGGCGAGCGCATCCACAGCAAGGCGCAGGAAAAAGGGTTGCTGGTGCGCCCGATCATGCACCTGAACGTGATGTCGCCACCGTTGATCATCACCCATGCGCAGGTGGACGAGATCGTCGAGACCCTGCGCCAGTGCATCATTGAGACCGCGCGTGAACTCACGGCGCTTGGCCTGTACCAAGGCCGATGAACCTGGCGCAAAGGGCTGTGCGCGGGCGTGCCTGGCAGGCTAGACTGCCGGGCATGACCCAGGCCTCTCCCGATACCCCGCTTACCCTCACAATGGGCGCGCTGCAGCAGTGGCACGTGGCGTTGCAGCGCGCCCTGGCCCATGGTGAAACCCCCGAGGCGCTGGAGTATGTGGCCGCTGCCATCGGCCAGTTGGTGCAGGTGGAGTCGATGATGATCAGCCTTGAGTGCCAGGGGCGGGCGCCGCAGTTGCTGTACCAGCAAGGCATCCCCGAACGGCATCGGGCCGCGGTGCTGGAGCGCTATTTCAGCGCCGGCTACCTGCTGGACCCTTTCTGCCTTGCCGTGCAAAGCGGCCTGGCCGAAGGCTTCTACCACCTGCAGGAAATCGCCCCCGACAACTTCTTCGACAGCGACTACTACAAGGCCTATTACCTGGGTACAGGTTGCAGTGAAGACAGCTACTACATCGTCGACATCAGCGCAGGCCGCAAGCTGTCGCTGAGCCTGTTCCAGGGCTGCAGCGGCACGCGCCTGAACGCCGGGCAGGTCGACCTGTTGCGTGCGCTGGAGCCGATGGTGCGCGAACTGCTGGGGCGTTATGCCCGACACAACCTGGAACCGGGCGCTGCATCAACCGAGCGCGGCAGCCTGCAGGCAGCGTTCGACAGCTTCGGCTGCCAGGTGCTGACCGACCGCGAACGGGAAGTGGCGCACATGATCCTGCGCGGGCACTCGGTGAAATCTACCGCGCTGGAGTTGGGTATTTCGCCGGAGACCGTGCGCATGCACCGCAAGAACCTGTACATGAAGCTTGAGATCAACTCGCAATCGGAGTTGTTTGCACGGTTTATCGACTGGTTACGCGGTGATCATTTGCCGATGATTTTAGATTGACTGTCTTGAGCCCTGGCGATTCGCGTGTCGCAGCATGAAACAGCTCAATGGGAACATCCCTATACCGATGGGTATACGGGGCCGGCATAGCCAATAGGGCAGGGCTATACAGCCCCTGTGGGCATGGTGTGTTCATATGGCCTGTTGCTCGATCAACGCCAGGCACCGCTGCACGATCGGGCTCACATCACCCTTGCGCCGGCTGAGGATGATCGGGCTGACGGCGCCGCTATCAAGCAGGCCGACATACTCGATGTCGGGACGGTGCTGCTGCTGTACCGATGCCGGTACCAGGGTCACACCGACGCCAACCGCTACCAGGCCGATGGCGGTCTGCAGTTCGTTGGCCCACTGGCTGACACGAATGCTCATGCCGTGGTGGGCGAACAGCGCCAGCACGTGGTCGGCATAGCTGGGCCGGGGATTGGCCGGGTAGAGGATGAACGCTTCGCCAGCCAACTGGGCCAGACTGAGCGGGCTGCCCGCCAGGGGGTGGCCCTTGGGCAGCACGGCCACCAGCGGGTCCTCGCACAGCACCTGCTGGTGAATCACCGGGTCGTCGATGCGAATGCGCCCGAAGCCAATGTCGATACGCCCGCTTTTCAGCGCCTCCACCTGTTGCAAGGTGGTCATTTCGTTCAGGCCCAGTTCCAGCTCGCTGTCCTGGCGCAGCTCGCGGATCAGCTCCGGCAGCACGGTGTACAGGGTAGAGGGCGCAAAGCCGATGCCCAGCCACTGGCGCTGGCCCTGGCCGATGCGGCGGGTGTTGTCGCTGATGTTCTGCAACTGCTGCAGCACGGTGCAGGTCTGTTCGTAGAAGAAGCGGCCGGCCTCGGTCAGCCGCAGCGGACGTTCGCGCACCACCAGCAGGGTCCCGAGCTGGTCCTCCAGCTGGCTGATCTGCCGGCTCAGGGGTGGCTGGGCGATGTGCAGCAGCTCGGCGGCGCGGGTGAAGTTCAGGGTCTCGGCCAAGACTTTGAAGTAACGCAGGTGGCGCAGCTCCATCAGACCTCCAGGGTATGGTGGGAGATTCATTTGATATTGGACGGTCGTCAGGGTCTCGCGCAATCCTTCAGCAATCAAGTAAACGCATCACTCGGGCCTGCAACTGAAAGCCCGACCTGACGGGACCTGGCAACAATGACAAGCGTGCTGATTGAACACATAGATGCAATTATCGTCGATCTCCCGACCATTCGCCCGCACAAGCTGGCGATGCACACCATGCAGCAGCAGACCCTGGTGGTATTGCGACTGCGCTGCAGCGATGGCGTGGAAGGCATCGGTGAAGCCACCACCATCGGTGGCCTGGCGTATGGCTACGAAAGCCCCGAAGGGATCAAGGCCAACATCGACGCGTACCTCGCCCCAGCGTTGATTGGCCTGCCGGCAGACAACATCAATGCCGCCATGCTCAAGCTGGACAAGCTGGCCAAGGGCAACACCTTCGCCAAGTCCGGCATCGAAAGCGCCTTGCTCGACGCCCAGGGCAAACGCCTGGGCCTGCCGGTCAGCGAACTGCTGGGTGGCCGCGTGCGTGACAGCCTGGAAGTGGCCTGGACCCTGGCCAGCGGCGACACCGCCCGCGACATCGCCGAAGCACAGCACATGCTGGACATTCGCCGGCACCGCGTGTTCAAGCTGAAAATCGGCGCCAACCCGGTGGCGCAGGACCTCAAGCACGTGGTCGCGATCAAGCGCGAGCTGGGTGACAGCGCCAGCGTGCGGGTCGACGTCAACCAGTACTGGGACGAGTCCCAGGCCATCCGCGCCTGCCAGGTATTGGGCGACAACGGCATCGACCTGATCGAGCAGCCGATTTCGCGCATCAACCGCGCTGGCCAGGTGCGCCTGAACCAGCGCAGTCCGGCTCCGATCATGGCCGATGAGTCGATCGAAAGCGTCGAGGACGCCTTCAGCCTGGCCGCCGACGGCGCCGCCAGCATCTTCGCCCTGAAAATCGCCAAGAATGGTGGCCCGCGCGCGGTTCTGCGCACTGCACAGATCGCCGAGGCCGCTGGCATCGCCTTGTACGGCGGCACCATGCTCGAAGGTTCGATCGGCACCCTGGCTTCGGCTCATGCATTCCTCACCCTGCGCCAGCTCACCTGGGGTACAGAGCTGTTCGGGCCGCTGCTGCTGACCGAGGAGATCGTCAACGAGCCGCCGCAATACCGCGACTTCCAGCTGCACATCCCCCACACCCCAGGCCTGGGCCTGACGTTGGACGAACAGCGCCTGGCGCGCTTCGCCCGTCGCTGATCAGCAATCAAGGAGATAACCATGTTGTTCCACGTGAAGATGACCGTGAAGCTGCCGGTCGACATGGACCCGGCCAAGGCCGCCCAGCTCAAGGCCGACGAAAAGGAACTGGCCCAGCGCCTGCAGCGCGAAGGCATCTGGCGTCACCTGTGGCGCATTGCCGGGCATTACGCCAACTACAGCGTGTTCGATGTGCCCAGCGTCGAGGCATTGCATGACACGCTGATGCAGCTGCCGCTGTTCCCGTACATGGATATCGAGGTCGACGGCCTGTGTCGGCATCCCTCGTCTATTCACAGCGACGATCGCTGATTCGCACCTGTATGCCTGACAAGAACAATACGAGGTAAGCACGATGACCGTGAAAATTTCCCACACTGCCGACATTCAAGCCTTCTTCAACCGGGTAGCTGGCCTGGACCATGCCGAAGGAAACCCGCGCTTCAAGCAGATCATTCTGCGCGTGCTGCAAGACACCGCCCGCCTGATCGAAGACCTGGAGATTACCGAGGACGAGTTCTGGCACGCCGTCGACTACCTCAACCGCCTGGGCGGCCGTAACGAGGCAGGCCTGCTGGCTGCTGGCCTGGGTATCGAGCACTTCCTCGACCTGCTGCAGGATGCCAAGGATGCCGAAGCCGGCCTTGGCGGCGGCACCCCGCGCACCATCGAAGGCCCGTTGTACGTTGCCGGGGCGCCGCTGGCCCAGGGCGAAGCGCGCATGGACGACGGCACTGACCCAGGCGTGGTGATGTTCCTTCAGGGCCAGGTGTTCGATGCCGACGGCAAGCCGTTGGCCGGTGCCACCGTCGACCTGTGGCACGCCAATACCCAGGGCACCTATTCGTACTTCGATTCGACCCAGTCCGAGTTCAACCTGCGTCGGCGTATCATCACCGATGCCGAGGGCCGCTACCGCGCGCGCTCGATCGTGCCGTCCGGGTATGGCTGCGACCCGCAGGGCCCAACCCAGGAATGCCTGGACCTGCTCGGCCGCCACGGCCAGCGCCCGGCGCACGTGCACTTCTTCATCTCGGCACCGGGGCACCGCCACCTGACCACGCAGATCAACTTTGCTGGCGACAAGTACCTGTGGGACGACTTTGCCTATGCCACCCGCGACGGGCTGATCGGCGAACTGCGTTTTGTCGAGGATGCGGCGGCGGCGCGCGACCGCGGTGTGCAAGGCGAGCGCTTTGCCGAGCTGTCATTCGACTTCCGCTTGCAGGGTGCCAAGTCGCCTGACGCCGAGGCGCGAAGCCATCGGCCGCGGGCGTTGCAGGAGGGCTGAGTTCGAGGTTATGTCACTGTGATTTTGCCTGGGGCTTTCCGTGCGGGGAGGCCTCGGGCTTTTTGTCGCCAGGGGCGGGTGATCTAGAATCGTCTTTTTGTTCAGGCCCCCACACCATGCTCCCCATCGCGCTGCTGCCAACCACCATCGACCAGGCGTCGCTGATCCGCAATCTCTACCAGTTCTATTGCTACGAGTCCTCCGACTGGGAGCAGGAAGACGTCGAGGCGGACGGCCGTTTCTACATCCACGAGGAGCACCTGCAACGCTACTGGCAGGACGACGGCTGGGGCGCGTATCTGGTGCTGGTGGACGGCTTCATCGCCGGCTTCGTGCTGGTCGAGCGCAGCGAGCTGCCTGGCATCGTTGCGCAGGAGCTTGCCGACCTGTTCATCTTGAAGAAGTACCGTCGCCAGGGCATCGGCCGAGCGGTGGCGTTGCAGTTGCTGGGGGGCGAGGGTGACTGGCTGCTGCGTTGCTACGCACAGGATCTGCCCGCCGTGGCTTTCTGCAATGCCGTGCTGGCGAGCCTGCCGCGGCCGGCGCAGGCTATCGCCCTGGGGGATGAGCCGGACTTGCTCAACTTCCTGGTGACCGGCACCCGCCATTGAGAGCGGGGTGCTTTCGTTCGTCCAGATAAGGGATAGCGCCATTTTTGTGATGTGCTTCACAAAATGCTCGCGAGCGGCATAATGCCACCATCGCTTTCCAAGACCCGGCCGCCGCTTGCCGGGGTCCCTTTTCATGCGCTTCGAAGGTTCAGGTAAAGTTCATGTCGCTCGCAGCAAACCCCGACATCATGTACCGGCTGTTGATCCAGAGCGTGGTGGATTATGCCATCTACCTGCTCACCCCTGAAGGTATCGTCGCCAACTGGAACCCTGGCGCCCAGCGCGCCAAGGGGTACCGTGCCGAGGAAATCGTCGGCCAGCACTACTCGTTGTTCTACACCGATGCCGAGCGCGCAGCCGGGTTGCCGGCATTCAACCTGGAGCAGGCGCGCAGCACCGGACGCTTTGAAGAAACGGGCGCACGCCTGCGCAAGGACGGCACGGCCTTCCACGCCCATGTGGTCATCGAAGCGGTGTACGACGATGCCGGGCAACTGGTGGGTTTCGCCAAGGTCACCCGCGACATTTCCGAACGCCACCGCCAGGAGCTCGAACTGCTGCAGGCCAAAGAGCTGGCCGAGCAGTACAGCCAGGAAATGGCCAAGCTTTCGCAGTTTCTCGATTCGGTCATTGCCAACATTCCCGCGAGCGTCATCGTCCAGGACCTGGAAAGCCAGCGCATCCTGTTGGCCAATCAGCAGGCCGAACGTCTGTTCGGCGGGCCTCAGCACAGCATGATCGGCCAGTTGCCCAGGGAATGCCTGGCACCGGCTGCCGGTGACTATCTGGAGCAGCAATTCGTGCGGGGTGCCCGCAGCACCAAGGGGCACGCCGCCGAAACCCGCGTCGACACCGCCCGCGGCCCACGCACACTGCGTAGCCGTACCCTGCTCAGTCAAAACCGCGAAGGGCAGGCCGATTACGTGTTGTTCGTGGCTGAAGACGCCACCGAAGAGCTGGCCGCCCATGCGCAGATCCACCACATGGCGCACCATGACGCGCTCACCGGGTTGCCCAACCGTACGCTGTTCCACGAACGGCTACGCCAGGCCCTGTTGCGCGGCAGCGAAAACGCCAAGCTGACGGCTGCCCTGTGCCTGGACCTGGACAACTTCAAGAACATCAACGACTCCCTTGGCCATGCGTTTGGTGACAAGTTGCTACGCGAGTTGGGCAAGCGTCTGCGCCGCGAACTGCGTGAGCACGACACCTTGGCCCGCCTGGGTGGCGACGAGTTTGCCGTGGTGCTGACGGGCCTGGAGGGGCGGGATGCCGCGTGCAATACCGCGCAGCGCCTGATCAAGGCCATCAGCCCGCCGTTCCGGATCGAAGGGCATCAGTTCGCGGTGGGGGTGAGCATCGGCATCGCCATCGCGCCTGATGACCATGACCAGGCAGAGCAACTGCTGGGCTACGCTGACATGGCGCTGTACCAGGCCAAGCGTAACGGCCGTAATCGTTATGAATGCTTCGATGTCGAACTGGACGTTGCCGCCCGCCAGCGCCGCCTGGTGGAAACCGACCTGCGCACAGCGCTGCACCTGGGGCAGTTGCAGTTGCACTACCAGCCGGTAGTCGATCATCAGACCAGCAGCGTTACCGGTTATGAGGCGCTGCTGCGCTGGGAACACCCGACCCGTGGCATGGTCATGCCGATGGACTTCATCCCCATTGCTGAAGAAACCGGGTTGATCCACGAGCTGGGCAACCGTGCGCTGAACCTGGCCTGCCAGGAGGCGGCCAGTTGGGACAGTGAGCAGACGGTGTCGGTCAACCTGTCGGCGGTGCAGTTCAAGAACGGCGATCTGGTGCATACCGTCGCCCTCGCGCTGGCCGACTCGGGCCTGCCGCCGCAGCGGCTGGAGCTGGAAATTACCGAGTCGGTACTGCTGGGCAACAGCGAGGAGAACGTGCGCACCTTGCGCGCGCTGAAAGACCTGGGCGTGTCCATTTCACTGGATGACTTTGGTACCGGCTACTCATCGTTGGGCTACCTGCGTTCGTTCCCGTTCGACCGGATCAAGATCGACAAGTCGTTCGTGCATGACATGTGCGACAGCCGCGAGGCCATGTCGATCATTCGCGCCATTACCGAGCTGTCCAACAGCCTGATGATCAAGATCACGGCTGAAGGCGTGGAGTCGGAGGAGCAGATGCGCCGGCTCGCGGCGGAAGGCTGTTCGCACTTCCAGGGCTACTTTTACGGGCGGCCGGCACCGGCGAGCGAGCGGTTGAAGCAGGTCATCACCCAAGAACAATGACTTGCGCGGCGGCCTCAGCTGTTCCAGTCCGGGGCAAACGGCGGGCTGACCACGCGCTGGTCTTTCGGCAGCCCGGCAATGGCTGTGCGGTCTTCGTCATCCAGCGGCACGGTCAACGCGGCCAGGTTGGCCAGCTGGTTTTCGCGGCTGCTGGCTTTGGGGATCGCCGCCACGCCGTCCTGGTCCAGCAGCCATTTCAGCGCCACCTGGCTGGGCAGCACGCCATGCTTGCGGGCGATCGCCTGGATCACCGGCTGCGCCGCTGCCTGGCCGCGTGCCAGCGGGGTGTAGGCGGTGAGCAACAGGTCATGGCCGCGGGCGAAGTCGAGTAGCGGTTGCTGGCTGAGCAGAACATGGTATTCCACCTGAATTGCCGACAACGGCGCGCCCAGGGTTTCCACCACCTGGCGCAGTAACCCCAATGGGAAGTTGGCCACGCCAATGTGGCGCGCCTTGCCTTCGTCACGCAGGGCTACCAGGGTGTCGATGCTGCGGGCCAGGTCCCAGTCGGTGCCTGGCCAGTGGATGTGGAACAGGTCGACCTGTTCGGTACCCAGCGCGCGCAGGCTGTCTTCCAGCGACTGACGCATGGCTTTAGGCTCCAGGCGGTCCCACCAGACCTTGGTGGTCAGGTGGATCTGCTCGCGTGGCACGTCGCTGTCGCGCAGCGCCTGGCCAACGGCTGCTTCGTTTTCGTAGGCGGTGGCGGTGTCGATGTGCCGGTAACCCACGTCCAGTGCCTGGCGCACGGCCTGGGTGCATTCACTGCCGGTCATTGGCCAGGTGCCCAGGCCGATGGCGGGCAGGTCCAGGCCGGTGCGGGTGCTGAGCCTTTGCATGTAAATTCCTTGTAGGGTGTGCAGGGTCGGTCGATGGTCGGCGATCAACCGTGTACGGGCCATGCAGACAAGGTGGAAAGTGGTCGATCAGCGAACACAAATTGCACTTGACCGGGTCAAGCGGCAAATGAACTTCCTTATGCTGCGGCATCTCTTCTAGAATCCCAGCTGTCACATCCGCCAGGCAATGCCTGCGCGGCCTTCCTTGGGCGGGGCATGCTGCCGCGCCGTCATCGAGAGAGCCATGAGTTCCAGCACACCGCTGTCCGGCGTCAACCAACCCCTGCGCGGCATCGCGTTGGTGGTGGTGGCGACGTTCCTGTTCGCCAGCCACGATGCCTTGTCCAAATTCCTGGGTGGCCTGTACCCGATAGTCATGGTGGTGTGGGCGCGTTATGTGGTGCACACGTTGCTGATGGCCGGCATCTTCCTGCCCAAGTCTGGGCTCAACGTGTTGCGCACCCGCCGGCCGGTATTGCAGACCTTGCGGGCCCTGAGCCTGCTGAGCACCAGCCTGCTGTTCACGACCGGCTTGCAATACCTGCCACTGGCCGAGGCCACGGCCGTCAACTTCCTTGCCCCGGTGCTGGTCACCGCGCTGTCGGCGCCGCTGCTCAAAGAGCGAGTGACAGTGGGGCAGTGGGTGGCGGTGGTGATGGGCTTTATCGGCGTGCTGGTGGTGGTGCACCCTGGCGGGGCGATGTTTACCCCGGCCATTCTGTATCCGTTCGGTTCGGCATTGGGCTTCTGCTTCTATCAGTTGCTGACGCGCATTCTGGCGGCGCACGACAGCCCGACCACCAGCAACTTCTATGCGGGGTTGTGCAACACCTTGGCAATGAGTGCGCTGGTGCCGTTCTTCTGGGAGGTGCCGCGCTGGGATCATGCCCTGTTGATGCTGGCACTGGGCGGCTTTGGCATGACTGCGCACCTGCTGTTGACCCAGGCCTTCCGCCATGCAGCGCCGGCGTTGCTGGCGCCGTTCAGCTATTGCCAGATCGTGTTTGCCGGGTTGCTTGGCTTCGTGGTGTACAGCCAGGTGCCGGATACCCTGAGCCTGGTGGGGATTTTGGTGATCTGCCTCAGTGGGCTTGGCGCAGCCTGGATGCAGCGCGGCAAATAGCAGCCGCGTGCTTCAGGCTGTACGACCGATAGGCGCAGCGTTGTGCTGCGAAGAGGGCATCACTGCCTGGCCATGAACTGCAGGATGCGGTCGCGCAGCCAGCGCTCGGCGGGGTCGTTGTCCTGGGCGCCGCTCCAGACCATCGACAGCTCGGCCTCGGTGATGTCGAACGGCGCCGGGTCGGCGCGCAAGCTGCCGTCGTCGGCGAGGGCACAAGCGGCATAGTCCGGCACCGTGGCGATCAGCTCGGTGTTGCGCAGCAGGGCGCGCAGGCTACCGAACTGCGGCACCGCCAGCACCACCTTGCGGCAACGCCCGATGCGTGCCAGGTCGAGGTCGATGTTGCCGCTCATGTCACCGGAAAACGACACCATCACATGCGGGCGGGCGCAGTATTCGTCGAGGGTCAGAGGCCCCGGGCGGTCGTCGGCGCGCAGCACCCGTACACCTATGTCGCGCAGCTTGCGGCGTTTGGCGGTGGCCGGCAGGTCGGTGGTATAGCTCACACCTACCGAGATCTCGCCGCTGGCCAGAAGGCCCGGCATCAGCAGGAAATTGGCCCGCCGCACTACCACGCTGATGGCGGGGGCTTCTTCACGCAGGGCCTGCAGCAGGGCCGGAAACAGGCCGAACTCGGCATCGTCAGAAAGGCCCAGGCGGAACACGTTGCAGCTGTTGGCCGGGTCGAACTCGCGGGCGCGGCTGATGGCAGCGGAAATCACGTCCATGGCCGGGCCCAGTTCAGCAAAGATCTGCATGGCCCGTGGGGTGGGTTCCATGGCCCGGCCGCTGCGGATCAGCAGCGGGTCGTCGAACAGCTCGCGCAGGCGGGCGAGGGCGGCGCTGACGGTGGATTGGGTGATAAACAGCTTTTCACCCACGCGGGTCAGGTTGCGTTCGATCATCAGGGCTTCGAACAGCACCAGCAGGTTCATGTCGACGCGGCGCAGGTCGTTGCGGTTCATGAGGGCTCGGCGTCCTGGGCAAAGGGTATGGCTGTGTATTGAAGCATGGCGCGGGGCCTTGTGCCTTGTATGGATGTGCCGGCCTCATCGCGGGCTTGACCGCGATGAGGCCGATACAGGCCTGCGCCTGACAGAGCCAGCCTATCAGGCTCCAACAGCCACTCTATTAGACCTCTGCCCAAGCTCGGCTAGTCTTTCTCGTGGCCCCGCGAATTCCGCGACAGGGCAGCGCGTCAGCACCTGCGTGCAAGACCGTGCCCCCTCGCCGTGACAGCTTCGCAAGCCCAGTGTACACCTGATGAGGGGTAGTACGAGCCCACCCGCTCGGCTGAAAGAACACTGGCATAGACCGGAAATCTGGATAACCGACCCAAAGGTACCCGCAGATGTCGAACGAATCGAAATGCCCGTTCCATCAAACCGCAGGTGGCGGCACCACCAACCGTGACTGGTGGCCTGACCAGCTCAACCTGAGAATTCTTCACCAGCATTCCTCCAAGTCCAGCCCCGACCCGGACTTCGACTATGCCAAGGCGTTCAAGAGCCTCGACTTTCAGGCCCTGAAGAAAGACCTGACCGCCCTGATGACCGACTCGCGGGATTGGTGGCCGGCCGACTTCGGCCACTACGGCCCGCTGTTCATCCGCATGGCCTGGCATAGCGCCGGCACCTACCGCATTGGTGATGGCCGCGGTGGTGCGGGCTCTGGCCAGCAACGCTTCGCCCCGCTCAACAGCTGGCCGGACAACGTCAGCCTGGACAAGGCCCGGCGCCTGCTGTGGCCGATCAAGCAGAAGTACGGCAACAAGATTTCCTGGGCCGACCTGATCGTACTCACGGGTAATGTTGCCCTCGAATCCATGGGCTTCAAGACCTTCGGCTTCTCCGGCGGGCGTGCCGATGTGTGGGAGCCGGACGAAGACGTGTACTGGGGGTCGGAAAAGGTCTGGCTAGGGGGTGATACCCGTTACGGCAAGGATCAGGTCAAGGCGCAGCCGCCGGGGCAGGGTGACCTGGTGGCCGAGCCTGCCAAGCATGGTGAAGAGCAGAATCGCGACCTGTCGGCCGAGCGTAACCTGGAAAACCCGCTGGCCGCCGTGCAGATGGGCCTGATCTATGTGAACCCGGAAGGCCCGGAAGGTAACCCCGACCCCGTGGCCTCGGGCAAGGACATCCGTGAAACCTTTGGCCGCATGGCCATGAACGATGAAGAAACCGTGGCCTTGATCGCCGGTGGCCACGCGTTCGGCAAGACCCATGGTGCCGGCCCCGCCGACAACGTCGGCCCCGAGCCGGAAGCGGCAGGCCTGGAGATGCAGGGCCTGGGCTGGCACAACACGTTTGGCTCCGGCAAAGGCGGGGATACCATCACCAGTGGCCTGGAAGTGACCTGGACCTCCACCCCGACCCGGTGGAGCAACGAGTACCTGAATAACCTGTTCGACTTTGAGTGGGAGTTGACCAAAAGCCCGGCCGGCGCGCACCAGTGGCGGCCGAAAGACGGCAAAGGCGCAGGCACGGTGCCCGATGCACATGATCCCGGTAAAAGGCATGCACCGTCGATGTTGACCTCCGACCTGGCATTGCGTTTCGACCCCATTTACGAGCCAATCGCTCGCCACTTCAAAGAAAACCCTGACCAGCTGGCGGATGCTTTTGCCCGTGCATGGTACAAGCTGATCCACCGCGACATGGGCCCGCTGGCGCGCTATCTGGGCCCGGAAATGCCCAATGAAGAGTTGCTGTGGCAAGACCCGTTGCCCAAAGCTGACCCATCCACGATCAGCGAGCAAGACATCGCGACCCTCAAGTCCAGGATCCTGGCCTCGGGTTTGAGCGTGGGCGAACTGGTCTCCACCGCCTGGGCATCCGCGTCGACCTTCCGCGGCTCCGACAAGCGCGGTGGTGCCAACGGCGCACGTTTGCGCTTGGCGCCACAGAAGGACTGGGCTGCAAACCAGGGCGTGGACAAGGTGCTGGCGGCATTGGAGAAGATCCAGGGCGAGTTCAACAGCAGCGGCAAGAAGGTTTCCCTGGCTGACCTGATCGTGCTGGCCGGTACCGCGGCAGTCGAAAAAGCTGCCAAGGATGCGGGCTACAGCGGCAGCGTAGGGTTCCGCCCGGGCCGAGTCGATGCGTCGCAGGAGCAGACCGACGTCGAGTCGTTCGCCGTGCTGGAACCGCTGGCCGATGGCTTCCGCAACTTCACCAAGGCACGCTACAGCGTCAAGGCCGAGAAACTGTTGCTGGACAAGGCGCAGTTGCTGACCCTGACCGCGCCGGAGCTGACCGTGCTGATCGGTGGCCTGCGGGTGCTCGGTGCCAACCATGGTGGCAGCAAACTCGGCGTGTTCACCGACAAGCCGGGGACGCTGAGCAACGACTTCTTCCGCAACTTGCTGGATATGAGCGTGGAGTGGAAACCGACCTCGGCGGACAACGAAACCTTTGAAGGCCGCGACCGCAAGACCGGGCAGGTGAAGTGGAGCGGTAGCCGGGTAGATCTGGTGTTCGGTTCGCATGCCCAGTTGCGGGCGTTGAGCGAGGTGTATGCCAGCAGTGATGGCGGTGACAAGTTTGTCCGAGACTTTGTGGCCGCCTGGCAGAAGGTCATGGAGCTGGACCGCTTTGATCTGAAATAGCGTTGCCTGGCGGGGGGGGCGCGCTCAGCGCCCCCTTGGCCAGTGGTTATCCCGCCAATTCCAGGTCGGATAGATACAAAAGTGTCCTCGTCGGTTCTGTTGCAATGCTTCTCAGGCGGCCGGCCTGAACAGCGTGCTCACAACGACAAGGAACCCCGACCATGCAAATGCCCAAGACCCTGAAAATCCGCAATGGCGACAAGGTGCAGCCAACCTTTTCCGCTCAGGAATACGCTGCTCGCCACGCCCGGCTGCGGGCCTATATGGCCGAGCAGGACATCGAGGCGGCAATCTTCACCTCGTATCACAACGTCAACTATTACAGCGATTTCCTTTACTGCTCGTTCGGCCGCCCTTATGCGCTGGTGATCACCCAGGACAAGGTGGTCTCGATCAGCGCCAATATCGACGGCGGGCAACCCTGGCGGCGCACGGTGGGCACTGACAACATCGTCTACACCGACTGGCAGCGCGACAACTATTTCGTCGCCATCCAGCAGGCGTTGCCGCTGGCCTCGCGCATCGGCGTGGAGTACGACCACCTGAACCTGCAGAACCACGGCAAACTCGCCGCCTGCTACCCCAAGGCCGAGCTGGTGGACATCGCTGCGCCGTGCATGCGTATGCGCATGATCAAGTCGGCCGAGGAGCAGGCACTTATCCGTCACGGTGCACAGGTGGCCGACATCGGCGGGGCGGCAGTGGTCGAAGCCCTGCGTGAGCAGGTGCCCGAGTACGAGGTGGCACTGCATGCCACCCAGGCGATGGTGCGCGAAATTGCCAAACGCTTCCCCGACGCCGAGCTGATGGACACCTGGACCTGGTTCCAGTCCGGGCTCAACACCGATGGCGCACACAACCCGGTCACCAGCCGCCGTGTGGGCAAGGGCGAGATCCTCAGCCTCAACTGTTTCCCCATGATCGCCGGTTATTACACCGCGCTGGAGCGCACCCTGTTCCTTGACCACTGCCCGGACGAGTACCTGCGCCTGTGGCAGGCCAACGTCGAAGTGCACGAAGCCGGGCTGCAACTGGTGCGCCCAGGCATGCGCTGCAGCGATATCGCCCGCGAACTGAACGAGATCTTCCTGCGCCACGACCTGCTGCAGTACCGCACCTTCGGGTATGGCCATTCGTTCGGCACGCTCAGCCATTACTACGGCCGCGAGGCGGGGCTGGAGCTGCGCGAGGACATCGATACTGTGCTGGAACCGGGCATGGTGGTGTCGATCGAGCCGATGATCATGCTGCCTGAAGGGCGACCGGGGGCGGGCGGTTATCGCGAGCACGACATCCTGATCGTCAACGACAGCGGCGCCGAGAACATCACCAAGTTCCCGTATGGGCCGGAGCACAACATCATTCGCAAATAAGCATCGGCGTCGGCTGCTTCGCGGGCAAGCCCGCTCCTGCGGGGATTTCACCGTTTTCGCAGGCGCGGGTTCACCCGCGAATAGGCCGGCCCAGACAACAACAAGATCCCCGTATGACCACCAGACCCTGCCTCCAATTAAAAGAACCAGAGGGTACCCGTCATGTCCAGCACCACCCTAGACCCATCCGCCATCGCCGGCCCCGCACACAACGCCGAACGCCAGGCGCTGCGCAAGGCCGCCCGGGCCAGCTTCATGGGCAACTTCGTCGAGTGGTTCGACTACGCCGCCTACGGCTATCTGGCCACCATCATCGCCGCCACCTTCTTCCCGCAAACTGACAAGACCACCGGTTTGCTGGCCACCTTTGCGGTATTCGCCCTGTCGTTCCTGGTGCGCCCGCTGGGTGGCATCGTCTGGGGCCATTTCGGCGATCGACACGGTCGGCGCAACGCGCTCTCGTGGTCGATCCTGATCATGTCGGTATCCACCTTCTGCATCGGCTTGTTGCCGGGCTATGCGCAGATCGGGCTGTGGGCACCGGCCTTGCTGTTGCTGATCCGCCTGGTACAGGGGTTTTCCGCCTCGGGTGAGTACGCCGGGGCCGCTGCGTTCCTGGCCGAGTACGCGCCGCCTGGGCGGCGTGGCTTGTACACCAGCATCGTGCCGGCCAGCACGGCGGCGGGGTTGTTGTTCGGTGCGGCGTTCGTCGCGGTGCTGCATGAGCTGCTCAGCAGTGAAGCCCTGCATGAGTGGGGCTGGCGCCTGCCGTTCCTGCTGGCGGCGCCGTTCGGCCTGGTAGGGCGCTATATCCGCATGAGCTTGCAGGACACGCCCAAGTTCCTGGAGATGGAGCAGCGCCTGGAAACCAAGGCCGGCATGGCCACGACGCCGCTGCGCGAACTGCTGGGCCAGCACCGGCGCAGTCTGGCAATCGGCATGGGTGTCACCTGCCTGAATGCGGTTGCGTTCTACCTGTTGCTCAGTTACATGCCGACCTACCTGTCCAGTGAAATGGGCATGAGCGAGCGGGATTCGTTCATCGCCTCGACGGTGTCGCTGGCCACCTATATCGGCTTGATCTTCCTGATGGGGCGGCTGTCCGACCAGTTTGGTCGCAAGACCATGCTGGTGGTGGCCTCGCTGTTGTTCCTGGGGTTGACCGTGCCGTTGTTTCGCCTGCTGGACGGCCAGCCGCTGCTGGTGATTCTGGCCATCCAGATCCTTTTCGGTGCGATGCTGGCGATGAACGACGGGACCTTGCCGTGCCTGCTGGCCGAAATCTTTCCGACCCGGGTGCGCTTCAGCGGGTTTGCCCTGAGCTTCAATGTGGCCAATGCGCTGTTTGGCGGGACTGCGCCGTTCATTGCCACCTGGCTGATTCAGGTGACGGGCAGCAAGCTGGCCCCGGCAGGATACTTGCTGGCGGCAGCACTGGTGGCGCTGGTGGCCATGCTGATGTGTCGGGAGACGGCGCACGCGGCCCTTGAAGATTAGTTGACCTGCACTGGCTTCTTCTCACGCGCCTACAACGGCCTGTGGCGGACCACCGATGTGCGTGTAGGCGCGGGCTTGCCCGCGAAGAGGCCAGCAATGCCAATACCTGACCCAACTCAGTGGAGAGAGGCCTGCCGCCGCTCCCCTAAAGGCGACAGCCCGAAGAACCGGCTATAACTCTTGGAAAAATGCGCAGGCGAACTGAAGCCACAGGCCAGCGCTACCTCACGCACTTGCACGTCGCTGCGCAGCAGTAACTCCCGCGCCCGCGACAGCCGCAGCTCCAGGTAATACTGGCTGGGCGTGCGCTGCAGGTACTTGTGGAACAGCCGCTCCAATTGGCGCACGGTCACGTCGTTGAGGCTGGCCAGTTCCTCCAGCCCCAGCGGCTCCTCCAGATTGGCCTCCATGATCGCCACCACCTGGCTCAGTTTGGGCTGAGCGCTGCCGAGCAGGGTGCGCAGCGGCACACGCTGGCGCTCACGCTCACCGCGTACGCGGTCGCACAGCAACAGCTCGGCGGCCTTGGCCGCGATGTCCTGGCCGCCCGTGTCGCGGGCCACCAGTTGCAACATCATGTCCATGGCCGCCACGCCGCCTGAGCAGGTGTAACGGTCGCGGTCCAGTTCGAACAGCTGGCTGGAGATCACGATACCGGGGAAGTGCGCCTGCAACGTCGGCAGGTCTTCCCAGTGGATGGTGCAGCGGTAGCCTTTGAGCAATTCGGCCTTGGCCAGCAGGTAGCTACCGGTGCAGATACCGCCCAGTGGCAAGCGCTGGCGGGCCAGTTGGCGCAACCAGTCGATCAATGGGCGGTTGCTACGGCTTCGGTCGATCGGGTTGGCGCCGACCACCAGCAAGGCATCCAGCGCGGGGGCGTTGGTGATGTTGTAGTCGGGCAGTACGCGCATGCCGTTGCTGGCCACCACCGGCGCGTCGTCTGCGGCGATCAGCACACTGCGATACAGTGGCTTGCGCGCGGCCAGGTTGGCCATGCGCAGGGTCTCCACCGCCGACGCAAGGCCGATGGTGGTGAAATTGGGCAAAATCAGGAAGCCAAAGGTCTTTGCCGAACAATTCTTTACACTAGACGGCGATAGGTTTGCAGAAGCGGGGTGGACCATTGCGCTGTTCCTGTGCAAGCTGAGGCCTGGTTGGTCAGGGGCAGTGAGAAAGCAGAGCCTCGCGTGGTTCTTGTTGTTATGGGTCGTTGCCGGGTCGATCATACACCCCGGATGCAGCGGCCAGGAATGGCCCCGCCGGCAGGCAGGGCCGACAGTGATTGCACAGAGAAGGTGAGCGTCAGTGAACCCCGAAACCATGCTGGCGGGCTTGCCAGGCTACGCCATGGCCCCCGAAGCGATCCAGGTGCTGCCCGATGCCAGGGCTTACCGCGCCTGCCTGTTCGAGCGCATCCGTGCGGCGACTCGGCGCATCGTTATCGTCGCGTTGTACCTGCAGGAGGATGAGGCTGGCCAGGAAGTCCTGGATGCCTTGTACCAGGCCAAGGCCGAGCGGCCAGGCCTGGAGATCACCATCGTGGTCGACTGGTTCCGCGCCAGGCGCGGGCTGCTGGGGGCCGGGCGTCAGCCGGGCAATGCCGCCTGGTATCAGGCCCAGCGCCAGTTGCGCGGGCTGGACATCGCGATTCATGGCGTGCCAGTGCAGACCCGCGAACTGTTCGGGGTGCTGCACCTCAAAGGCAGCATCATCGACGATTGCGTGATCTACACCGGCGCCAGTCTGAACAACGTCTACCTGCATCGTTTCGACCGCTATCGCCTGGATCGCTACCACCTGTTCCAGTCACCGGCACTGGCTGATGCCATGGTCGGCCTGGTTCAGCGTTTGCTGCACCATACCGCCACACCGCGCCTCGACCTGCCGGCGCCACCTTCTACCCGCAGTTTGCGCGGTGACATTCGGCGTTTGCGCGCACGGCTGCGGCGCATGGCCTACGAGGTACCGGCCAGCGTGACGGGGCAGGGCCTGCAGGTGATCCCGCTGCTGGGTGTGGGCCGTGGCAATCCACTGAACCGGGCGCTGTGCGCCTTGCTGGCAGTGGCGCGCACGCAGATCATCATCAGTACGCCGTATTTCAACCCGCCGCAGGTCGTGATGCGCGAACTTGACCATGCCCTGGCGCGGGGGGTTGGGGTGGAGCTGATTGTCGGTGACCGCACCGCCAACGACTTCTACATTGCCCCTGGCGAACCGTTCAGTGCCAGTGGTGCATTGCCCTATCTGTACGAGGACAACCTGCGCGCCTTCGCCCACCGCCGCCACGCCGCGATTGCCAGCGGCCAGTTGCAAGTACGCATCTGGAACGATCCCGGGCATACCTTCCATGCCAAGGGCGTTTGGATCGACCAGCGTTATTCGCTGCTGACCGGCAACAACCTCAACCCGCGCGGGTTCAACCTGGACCTGGAGAACGGCCTGCTGATCGACGACCCGCAGGGGCAATGGCTGGCGCCACGGGAAGCGGAGTTGAGCGAACTACGGCGCTTTGCGCCGAGAATCGGTTCGGCAGAGGCGCTGGGGGAGAAGGCCGAACATCCCAAGCAAGTGCGCAAGTTTCTGCGTCGGTTGCGCTATAGCCGGTTGGAGCCGTTGATCAAGCGGGTGCTCTGACATCGCCTGTACTGACCCTGTCGCCGGCAAGCCAGCGACAGGGCCAGAGTGGTGCGCACCGCGCATTGATGTCATTATGATATTGCTGCCCACGGCCCTTTGTCAGGGGCTGGATTACAATGTGCAGGCAACAGTGCAAGGCCCCTCTGAACGTGATCACGATCGCATACAGTCGGGCCTTTTCCCGTTAACCAGACAGGCCAATGCGTATATGGCGTTAGATCCACCCACGATGCTGACTATTTCAGTCGCTTTGGCCGCTGCGGCCGCCTTGTACCTGGCGATTGAATGGCGCAGTGTGCGCGAAACCTCATTGCTGTACTGGAGTGCGGGTTTCGCCACGATTACGGTTGGTAGCACCCTGGCATTGTTGCGCGGGATCGGCTTGCTGTTCATCGGTATCTGGTTCGCCAATGGCTTGCTGGTGGTGGCCCACGTTTTTTTCCTGATCGGCGTGCTGCGCTTCACTCAGGAGCGCTTGTCACGTGCCTGGTTGATGATCGTGCTGGTCTGGTTCGCCTTGCTGCTGCTGCCCGTGGGCCCGCAGTGGTCGAAGGTGATGCTGATGGTCAACTCGTTGTTGGTGGCCTCGCTGACGCTCAAGGCCAGTTTCCTGCTGCGGCCACATGGCAAATCGCTGAGTGTCGGGGCCGTGCAACTGCGCTATGTGTTGCTGATCCATGGGCTGTTCTATGTGGCCAAGGCGGCCATCGCGATCACGCCAGGCACGCTGATTGACCTGGCGACCTTTGGCGGGCTGATCATTCAGGTTTCGCTGGTGGAAGGCGCGATGGCGATCATGCTGATTGCCTTGTCGATGACCGGCACCGTACGTTACCGGCGGGAAGAGCGGATTGCCCGGCTGGCAGCTCGTGACCCGCTGACTGCGCTGTACAACCGGCGTGCACTGGAGGTGCGGGCGGGGCATTTCTTCAAGGACGTGAGCCCGGCGCAACCCGGGGCATTGCTGTTGATCGACATCGACAACTTCAAACTGGTCAACGACCTGCACGGGCATATCGCCGGCGACCGTTTGCTGATTGCCTTGAGCGAGATGATTCGTACGGCGCTGCCCGAGCGCTCGCTGGCGGCGCGGTTGGGCGGGGATGAGTTCGTCATCTTGCTCAGTGGCGCGAGCAGTGAACGGGTCATGGAACTGGGGAGTGGGCTGCGTGAGCAGTTCCAGCAGTACGCCGACAAGACTGTGCCTACGCCCCAGGCGGTTACCTTGAGCATTGGTGCCAACGTGTTCGATCAGCCGCCGGCGAGCCTGGCGGCGTTGATCGAGCAGGGGGATGTGGCGTTGTACCAGTCCAAACGTGGGGGGCGCGACAGCATTCGGTTTTTCGAGCGGGCGGTGGTTGAACTCCGGCAGTGAGCGAGTCACCTAGGTGGGGGAGCTTTCATGTAACCCATGTGGGTGATCCGTACAGACGCTCCCGTCACCCGGCCCCCGCGTTCGACGGGCATCCATGCCCGTCCTCAGTAAAGCAGCGGGTCAGGTTGCCACCTGATAGCACGGTACATACGCCGCGCCGCCGGGCAGCTTCATCCGGTGCTGGTCGACGAATGCCTGCAGCAGCCGGCCCAGCGGGTCCAGTACGGCGCTGTCACCGTGGATCTGATACGGCCCGTGTTCCTCGATCAGGCGGATGCCTTTGTCCTTGACGTTGCCTGCGACAATCCCGGAAAACGCCCGGCGCAGGTTGGCCGCCAGTTCATGGGGCGGCAGCTCGCGGCGCAAGTCCAGGTCGGCCATGGCCTGGTGGGTCGGGTCGAACGGTCGCTGGAAGCTCTCCTCGATCTTCAGCAGCCAGTTGAAGTGGAAGGCATCGTTGCGCTCGCGGCGGAACTGCTTGACCGCTTTGAGGCCTTCGACCATGTGCCGGGCGACTTCCGCCGGGTCATCAATGATGATTTCGTACAGGCGATGGGCCGCTTCACCCAGCGTGGCGCCGACGAAAGCGTGCAACTGTTGCAGATAAGGCTCGGCGCTGCGCGGGCCGGTGAGCACCACCGGGAACGGCAGGTCGTGGTTGTCCGGGTGCATGAGGATGCCCAGCAGGTACAGGAACTCCTCCGCCGTGCCGGCACCGCCCGGGAAGATGATGATGCCGTGGCCGACACGCACGAAGGCCTCCAGGCGCTTCTCGATGTCTGGCAGGATCACCAGTTCGTTGACGATCGGGTTGGGCGCCTCGGCGGCGATGATGCCGGGCTCGGTCAGGCCCAGGTAGCGGCTGCCATGCATGCGTTGCTTGGCGTGGGCGATGGTGGCGCCCTTCATCGGGCCTTTCATCACGCCCGGGCCGCAGCCGGTGCAGACATCCAGCTTGCGCAGGCCCAGTTCATGGCCGACCTTCTTGGTGTACTGGTATTCCTCGGTGCTGATCGAGTGGCCGCCCCAACACACCACCATCTTCGGCTCCACGCCTGGGCGCAGGGTGCGCGCGTTGCGCAGCAGGTGGAAAACGTAGTCGGTGATGCCCTGGGAGCTTTCCAGGTCGATGCGCTGGCTGGCCAGCTCGCTTTCGGTGTAGACGATGTCGCGCAAGGCGCTGAACAGCATTTCACGGGTGCTGGCGATCATTTCGCCATCGACGAAGGCGTCGGCCGGGGCGTTCAGCAGCTCCAGGCGCACGCCGCGGTCCTGTTGGTGGATACGCACCTCGAAGTCTTTGTAGGCCTCAAGGATAGTCTTGGCATTGTCGACATGGGCGCCGGTGTTGAGGATTGCCAGGGCGCACTGGCGGAACAGTGTGTAGAGGCTACCGGTACCGACTTCACTCAGTTGCTGCACTTCACGTTGTGACAGCGTCTCCAGGCTGCCTTTGGGGCTGACGGATGCATTGATGACATGGCGTTGAGGCATCTAAGTCTTTCCTGTGCGGGTAAAACATCCTTCTTTGACACCACCATACCGAGAAATGTGGACGGCAACGAGGGGGGCTGTGAAAAACCTTGAGACCGAGCTGCCTGCTTCGCGGGTGAACCCGCTCCTACAGGGGCCTTGCCGTCTTCAGGGCAGCACCCACCTGTAGGAGCGGGTTTACCCGCGAAGCAGCCGACTCGGTCTCCAGTCAGCCCAACAGCTTCTGCACCCCCAGGGTAATCGCCAGCCCCCCGCCAACCAGCCACAGGTTGAGGATCGCACCGGTGGCCAGCGCCCGTGGCCCAGCCTGGCGAATCTGGCTGAAGCGGGTCTCCATGCCCAACGCCGTCATGGCCATGGTCAAGGCAAAGGTGTCCAGGCTGTTCACGGCCTGGGTCACGCTGCCAGGCAGCACTTGCATCGAATTCACCAGGACCAGGGCCAGGAAGCCGAAAGCGAACCAGGGCATGGCAATGCGCCCGTTGCCCTGCGCCTGGCCTGCCTTGCGCGAACGGCTGATCCACAGGCCCACCACCAGCAGTACCGGCACCAGCAGCATGACCCGGGTCATCTTGACGATGGTGGCGACATGCGTGGCTTCGGGGCTGACATTGCTGGCCGCGCCTACCACCTGCGCCACTTCGTGGACAGTGCCGCCCAGCAGCAGCCCGGCGCCCATGGTATCCAGATGCAGCCAGCCGGCATTGATCGCCAGTGGGTAAAGGAACATCGACAAGGTACCGAACAGCACTACGCTTCCGACTGCCATGGCGCTTTTATGGGGGGCGCTGCGCAGCGCCGATTCGAATGCCAGCACGGCGGCGGCGCCGCAGATGGCGCTGCCGGCGGCGGTCAGCAAGGCGGTATCGCGGTCGAGCTTGAACACTTTCATGCCACACCACAGGCCGATCAGCAGGGTACTGGTGACTACCAGCACCGACACGATAAGCCCCGACCAGCCGACTTCGGCAATTTCCTGCAGGCTTACCCGCAGGCCAAAAAATGCCACAGCAATGCGTAACAGGCCGCGAGCGGAAAAATTGATGCCTGCCGCCCAGCTTGCCGGTACGCCGTCACGCAGCGCGTTGCCATACAAGGCACCTGCGACGATACCCACGATCAGCGGGCTGATGCCCAGGTTGGCGATAGCGGGCATGGCCGCCAGTTGCGTGACTGCGACCGCGAACAGCGCGACGAAGAGAATCCCATTGAGCCGCCCTCGGGTGGAGAGGGTAGGGGCAAAGGCGGGGTTGGACGGAACCGTGGCCATGTGAGTCCTCCGGAAAAGGTGTTTCGACACGGCCTACGTTAATCTGGTTATAAGCTTATAAAAAATCGTAATTTAGAATGGCAAATATCCGTATAGCTGATATTTTTGAATCATGACCCCAGAACAGCTGATAACGTTCGCCACGGTTGCCGAACACGGCAACATCAGCCATGCGGCCCAAGCCCTGCACCTGTCTCAGCCGGCGGTGTCCGGCCAGCTCAAGCTCTTGCAAGAGGCGTTTGGCGAGCCCCTTTACCAACGTGCCGGCCGCGGCGTGCGGCTGACAGCGGCCGGTGAGCAGTTGCTGGCGCATGCCGAGCGCCTGCGCGAAACCTTCCGTCAGGCGCAAGCGCTGCGCGAGGCCATGCGCGGGCTGGAGCGCGGCACCGTGCGCATCGGCGCCAGTACCACGCCTGCCAGTTACCTGCTGCCTTACCTGATCGCCGATTTTCACGGGCGTTATCCGGATGTGCTGGTAAGCACTTCGCATGGCAACACGGCGGAGATCGTCGCCGCCCTGGACAGTGTTGATATCGCCCTGATCGAGGGGCCGCCCGGGCAGGAGTTGCCGTTGGGTACGCAAGTGACGCCATGGCGTGAGGACGAGATCGTGGCGATAGTGCCCCGTGGGCATCCGCTGGCAGGCAGTGACCAGCAGACGCTGGCGGCGCTCGGCGCCTACCCGTTGGTACTGCGTGAAAGCGGCTCGGGTGTGCGGCAGATCGTCGAGCGGGCGTTTGCCCGTGATGGCGTGGCGATGCGTGTGGCGCTGGAGATCGCGGGCGTTGAAGGGGTAAAAGAGGCGGTCCGGGCCGGGATGGGGGTTGGCTTTGTGTCGGCGATGTCCATTCGTCATGAGGATGGGGCGCTGCACCGGCTGCAGGTAGCGCCGCAGGCGCTGGTGCGGCGTTTTTCCATTCTGTTGCCGCATGCGGCTACGCCTTCGCGGGCTGCCTCGCGGTTTCTTGAATTGTGTGTGGCCATGCAAAAGGTGGGTTGACTGTACTGGTCTCTTCGCGGGCGTGCCCGCCACAGGTACAGCACAGATATTTGAAGACGGTGCTGTATCTGGACTGCCCCCAGGAAGTTGGAGACCAATCCAGCCCTTGGTGGCTTCTGAACATAGGGTATTGGCTATATGGATCGGCGTGTATGCTTTGCAAGGCAGCCTTCGGTATCGAGTTAGCAACGGAGCCCCAGATGGAGTTTTCTGCCCACAAAGGCACCACGTCGATCAGCCTCGTGCGGGACGCACTTCAAGGAGCAGAACTACGTGGCCTGGATGTCGCGACTGTGCTCAGCCACGCGCATATTGATCCACGCCTGCTGGACCAGCGCTATGCCAGGGTACCTGCTGGTACGTTCTCCAGATTGTGGATTGCATTAGCGGATTTGCTCGACGATGAGTTTTTTGCGGCAGACAGTCATCCCCTTCGCAGAGGTAGCTTCAAGCTGATGGCGCAATTGGCCCTCGGCTGCGACACCATTGGGCAGGCGCTCAAGCGGATTCTGGCGTTTCTCAGGACTGCCCTTGATGACATCTACGGGTCGGTGGAATGCGAGGGAGAGCATGCTGCAATTATCATTCATGATCATGGTGAGTTGCGAAGGGTGTTTTGTTACGGTGCCTGGCTGGTGCTCGTGCACGGCCTGCTCTGCTGGCTGTGCGACAGGCGCATTCCTATTGTGAAGTTATCGATGCGTCCTCCTCAGCCGGTGGACGACAGCGACTATCGAATGCGCTTTTGTGAGGAAATCGAGTGGAGGGCCGATAGAACCTCCGCTGTGTTCGAGAAGAGCTTTCTGGCGTACAAGGTTTGCCAAACGCCCGTTTCTCTTCCTGCCTTTTTAAAAGGCACGCCAAGTAACTTCCTTGTGAAATACCGTAACGACGACAGTACGAGCATTATGATCCGGCGGCGATTAAAACTGCTCTCTCCACACACGTGGCCTGAACTCGATGAGCTCGCCCGCGACTTGAGCATGTCCAGTTCCACCCTACAGCGAAGGCTCTATGCTGAGGGTTTCACCTACCAACGGCTCAAAGATAATCTAAGGCGGGATATTTCCATCAGTCTGCTGTGCCGGGCAGGTATGACAGTGGATGGCGTTGCGTCAGAGGTTGGCTTCATTGAGACCAGTGCGTTCCACAGGGCATTCAAGAAATGGACGGGTATCACCCCTGGTGCTTACAGACGCTCGTTGCTTAGCCCTCGAGGGGACTAGTCCGCTGCGCTTGGGCTGATCACCCTCTCTTCGAAGCCATCTGGTTTTCCAAAAACTGCCCGTTCCGGTCAAGCAGAATGATGCCATTGGGCATGGTTGGCGCTTGCCATAAGGCCTACGATTTTTCTCGGGCGCCGTCTAGTTGGTGCCTCTCAACTCTCCCGACTCACACGCGGAACCATGCGTACCTGTGCGTGTGGTCGAGTTGTGCCAGATCGCTATACGTATGTGGACTTCAAAAACACAACAATAAGATTGAAGGAGACACGGTATGAGTTCTTTGAATATGTACACGTTGACCGAAGAGTCGAAGTTCAACCGCTTTCATGGACTTATTCTATTCTGGTGCGTGTTGATTCTGATTATCGATGGCTACGACTTGGCAGTGGTGGGGGCTGCCCTGCCAGCCATCATGGCCGATATGCAAATTGACGCAACCAGCGCCGGGGTAATGGCTGGCTCAGCATTGTTCGGGACAATGCTGGGCGCTATTTTTTTAGGCACATTGGCAGATCGAATTGGCCGGCCGAAAATGATCGCGATCTGTGTAGCGCTGTTCAGCGTTTTCACCGCTGCGGCAGGGTTCACTGACAGCCCGCTGACCTTCAGTATCATGCGCTTTATCGCCGGCTTGGGAATTGGCGGTGTGTTGCCCATCTGTACGGCGCAGATGGGTGAGTTCTCGCCCTTGAAAGTTCGCACCCGGCTGGTGACCATCGTTTTCGCAGGCTATTCGGTGGGCGGAATTCTGGTAGCGCTGACGGGTAAACAACTGATCGAAAGCTACGGTTGGCAATATGTGTTTTACGTGGCCGTCCTGCCAGTGGTTTTGATTCCTTTCATTCTCAAGTCAATGCCCGACTCTATCGGCTTTATGTTGAAGCAGGGTCGACAAGACGAGTTGAAAGTCATCGCACGTCGCCTTCGTCCCGACCTTGTGATCAAGGATGACACGCAATTCGTTGGCAATCCGCAGATTATCTCTGCTCAAGACAAGCCGGTACGAAGCCTTTTCCTGGAAGGCCGTGGATACAGCACGGTCATGATCTGGATGGCATTCATGACCGGGCTGTTCATGGTGTATGCGCTCAATTCGTGGCTCACCAAGTTGATGGCCATGGCGGGCTTCAGCCTCGGTTCAGCCCTGAATTTCGTCATCGTGTTCAACCTCGGTTCGATCTTCGGTGCAATTCTGGGTGGATGGCTTAGCGATAAATTCAGCATCAAGCACGTCTTGGTGGTGTTCTATGTAGTGGGCGCGGTCGCACTCACGTTGCTGGGATATACCCGCTCCACCGAACTGCTCTTTGTCGTCGTGTTCATCGTGGGGGCCTCGACCCTTGGCACCCAGCTTCTGGCCTATGCATACGCCGGCGATTTCTATCCCTCCACCATCCGCTCGACTGGCGTCGGTTTTGCATCGGGGGTCGGTCGCGTCGGGGCGATTGTCGCACCTGTTTTGATTGGTGCCTTGGTGTCGATGGCGTTGCCGCTGGAGCAGAACTTCATGGCAATCGCGCTCGCCGGCCTGGTAGGGGCTGTTGCAGTGACCATGATCAACCAATCCCGCTCGGACTCGGCTGTAGTGAGGAAGAAGGCCACGGTTGCCCACGAGCTGACCTGACCGTAATTCTGAGAGACAGGTGCCAAGTATGCTTATTGATCGCTTGCGCGAATCACCGGTAGGTTCGGACGAAACAGCCCGTTTGATCGACTGGGCAATTGTCTCACGTCGGAGCATCAGGTCGTTCCTCCCAACCCCAGTTCCGCTAGAGGAAATCGAAGCGATGCTGAACGTTGCTCGCTTTAGCGCAACAGGCGTCAACCTGCAGCCCTGGAATGTGCATGTTGTTACCGGTGATATGAAGGCACGGTTGTCCGCAGCACTTGCTGAGGTTGATGACCATCCGGCTGATGACCAACGCTTTTCTGATCCCTACGCGTATTACCCCAGGGAGTGGACGTCTCCCTACATCGAGCGGCGCAGGGAGGTAGGGTGGGGGCTCTATAGCTTGTTGGGCATCAGTCGAAGCGATAAACAAAGGATGCACGAGCAACACGGCCGGAATTATCGCTTCTTCGGGGCGCCTGTAGGCCTGTTCTTCACGATTGACCGCGTGCTTCAGGAAGGGAGCCTGCTGGACTATGGCATGTTCCTGCAAAGCCTCATGATTGCCGCACGGGGAAGAGGCTTGCACACCTGCCCACAGGCAGCATTCCTTAAATATCACAGCATCATCACTGAAATGCTGGAAATACCGAAGAGCCAAATGCTCGTCTGTGGGATGAGCTTGGGTTATGCCGATGATGGCAGCATTGAGAACACGTTGGTTACTGGCCGTGAGCCCGTGCGTGCATTCACTACCTTTCACTCAGAATAAAAAACTGGCGTGCGCCCTGTCCAAGTTTGGCGTCGGGCAGGGTGATACTGTTTCGATCATTCCGCTAAAGCGGGACTTAACCTATTTGTAGAACTGGCATTGCATGGCGCGCTTAGCGGCGGACCATGCTCAAGCACACAACAAGAACAAGGTGCCTGTGATGTCTATTGCTTTTAAAAAAACGTTGGCTTGTTCAGCAACACTGCTAGTCGCGCCTTATGCTTCTGCCGCGTTCGTGGAAGACTTCAAAGGCAGCCTTGAGCTCCGGAACTTTTACTATAATCGGGATTTTCGCAATGATGGCGCCACTCAGTCCAAGCGCGATGAGTGGGCGCAAGGTTTTATCTTGAACCTGCAATCCGGTTTTACAGAAGGGCCAGTGGGCTTCGGTATTGATGCGATGGGCTTGCTGGGGGTGAAGCTTGATTCCAGCCCGGACAGAACGGGATCAGGGCTGCTGGCCTACGATTCCGACAGGCAGGTTGAGGATGAATACGGTAAGTTCGTGGCCACCGCCAAAGCGAGGATGGGTAAGACAGAGTTGAGGATAGGAGGGGTAAACCCTCTGATGCCTCTACTCTGGAGTAATAACAGCCGCTTGCTGCCTCAGGTCTTTCGCGGTGGTTCGCTGACCGTCAACGATATCGATAAATTGACGGTAACGGCGACAAGAATCAACGCAGTGAAGCAGCGTAATTCCACCGATTTCGAATCACTCACAGCCACTGGCTATGCCCCGGTTGAGGCGGATCACTACAACTACCTGGCATTTGACTTCAAGCCTGCGAAGGACATGACCTTCAGTTTGCACGCCGCCGAACTTGAAGATCTCTATAAATCCTACTTCGCCGGCATTAAAGTCATCAAGCCGTTGTGGGAAGGCAATGTGATCGCGGATGTTCGCGTGTTCGATGCCAGCGAGACGGGCTCTAAAAAACTGGGTGAGGTGGACAACAGAACGCTAAGTAGCTACTTCGCCTACAGCATCAAGGGACACACCATCGGTGGCGGTTACCAGAAGGCCTGGGGCGACACCTCGTTTGCGTTCGTGAACGGCACGGATACCTATCTGTTCGGCGAGTCGTTGGTCAGTACATTCACTGCCCCAGAGGAGCGAGTGTGGTTCGCAAGGTACGACTTTGATTTCGCCGCGTTGGGTGTACCGGGCTTGCTGTTCACCACTCGGTACATGAAAGGTGATGATGTTAATCCTGATCTGCTGACCAGCCGCCAAGCTGCTTCACTCCGCCTCAACGGGGAGGATGGCAAAGAATGGGAGCGGGTCACTGATATCTCTTATGTTATTCAGAGTGGTCCGGCGAAGGGTGTTTCGTTTCAGTGGCGTAACTCCACGAACCGCTCGACCTACGCTGACAGCGCTAATGAAAATCGCCTGATCATGCGCTACACCTTCAACTTCTAAATAGCGAAACGGGCCGGCCTTCTGAAGCCGGCCCATTTTTCGCCATTTATTCCCAATCGAAGGGTTCGCTGTTTTCCGCCTGAATTGCACCAGGCGTTCGGACGCCTGCACCCAGCCGTTTCATCTTTTGCAACGAAAGGCCAGTACCGATTAAGCCATCGCTGCCAGCTTGGCGCTGGTCTGCCGACGACGGTAGGCACTGTCTCGGCTCGCCAGCCACCAGTACAGCGGCGAGGTGATCGCCAACCCTACCAGCCACGACAGGTCAGCCCCGTTGATGTGCTCGGAAATCGGCCCGACGTACAGCGGGGTGTTCATGAACGGTATCTGCACCACGATACCCACAGCGTAGGCGATCAGGGCCTGCGGGTTGTAGCGCCCATAGATCCCACCATCGACCTGGAAGATCGACTGGATGTCGTAGTCACCTTTGTGAATGGCGTAGAAGTCGATCAGGTTGATCGCCGTCCACGGCACCAGCACCACCAGCAGTACCAGCACCATGTCAACGAAGTGGCCGATGAAGTCTGCCGAAGCGAACACCGCTACCACGCAGCAGGCCGACAGCACGATCAGCGACAGCACTGCCCGGCTTTTGGCGGTGGGGATCCAGCGGTAGGCGAACGTTTGCACCAGGGTGATGATCGACAGCACCGCGCCATACAGGTTGAGGGCGTTATGGCTGATCACGCTGAGCAGGAACAGCACCAGCATGATCGGGCCGAGCGTGCCGGTGGCCAGCTTGACCGCGTCCATGGTGTCCATGCCGGCCGGGATCGCCAGCACGGCCACGGCGCCGAAGATGAACGACAGGCTTGAGCCCAGGGCCGAACCCAGGTAGGTGGTCCAGAAGGTCGAGCTGACTTTGACATCTGCCGGCAGGTAGCGCGAGTAGTCCGACACATAGGGCGCAAAGGCGATTTGCCACAGCGCTGCCAGCGACACGGTGGCCAGCCAGCCGGCCAGGTTGAAGCCGCCGCGGGTGAGGAAGTCGTCGCTCTGCACATGGGTGAAGATGTAGCCGAAGCCAACCACGATACCGATACCCAGTACCCAGGTGCCAATGCGATTGAGCACGTGGATGAAGCGGTAGCCGATGATGCCGATGATGCCTGAACCCAGCGCACCGATGACGATGCCCACCGGTACCGGAACGGCGTCGACCACGCCATGCAGTGACTTGCCGGCAAGGACGATGTTGGAAGCGAAGAAACCGATGTACATGACGCCGGCGATCACCACCACCAGCAGCGCGCCGAGGGTGCCGAACTGGGCGCGGCTCTGGATCATCTGCGGAATGCCCATTTGCGGGCCCTGGGCCGAGTGCAGGGCCATCAGCACCCCGCCGACCAGGTGGCCGACAAGGATGGCGACGATGCCCCATACCAGGTTCAGGTGGAACAGCTGCACACCCAGCGCGCCGGTGACGATGGGCAACGGCGCGATGTTGCCGCCGAACCAGAGTGTGAACAGATCCCTTACCTTTCCATGGCGGTCTTGCGGGGGCACGTAGCCGATCGTGTGTTTTTCTATCAGGGGTGCCGAATTGGCTGCACTGGTCATGACTGACTCCAAGGCAAGGTAGGGCATTGGGAACTGCCCGGGGGCGTGCCGGCGGTGGGCGACGCGTTCTTGTTGGAGCGATGATGAGGGGCGCGGGGATAACGAGAAATTAGTAAATATGTACCCATAAGCGTTAAAAAAACTAAGGCTGACAAAAGCTTAAGCGGGTGACGGTAGCAAGGAGAGTGCCAGCTGGCTGAAGGCCTTGGGGTAGAGGGGCGGCGGGGGAGGCAACCGGATCACGGTGGGCTGGGTTGGTGCGATGTGCGCGTTTTCAGGGCAGATGAAAGGTTGCCTGGGCCGGCCTCTTCGCGGGTAAACCCGCTCCTGCGACGGGCTACGTCACCTTTGCAGGCGCGGGTTTACCCGCGAAGGGGCCGGCACAAGAGGAAACAGCTACATGGGGAGCAACCGATCCTGGATCACTTCCTTCATCACCAAGGTCGAGCTCAAGCGTTTCACATTGGGAATACTGGTCAGGTGCTCGTCATACAGCTTCTGAAACGCCGGCAGGTCCTTGGCTACCACATGCAGCAGGTAATCCGGGTCGCCGAACAGCCGCTGCGCTTCGACAATCTGCGGGATCTGCGCCAGTGCCGTTTCAAAGTCCGCCACCGGCTGGCGGGTTACCTCGCGTAGCGTCACGAATACCAGCGCGGCAAAGTTCAGCCCAAGGGCGCTCGGTGCCAGCCGTGCGTGATAGCCCAGAATGGCTCCGGACTCTTCCAGTGCCTTCAAGCGCCGATGGCAGGGTGACAGGCTGAGCCCTACGCGGTCGGCCAGTTCGGTTACCGACAGGCGCCCGTCTTTTTGCAGCTCGGCAAGGATTTTTCGATCAGTTCTATCCATTGGGAAGAATCTTCCAATTCAGGAATGCCATGGGGAAATATACGAAAGAATATCCCCGAGCGAAATCCGTAATCTTTCGACATCCCAATGCAGTAGATAAGGAAGATTCAAGTGGCTATCAGTGTGCTGACGGCGTTCTGGGCTGTGTCGATGCTGTTCGTGATTACCCCCGGTGCAGACTGGGCCTATGCCATCTCGGCCGGCATGCGTGGGCGCTGGGTGATGCCAGCGGTGGCGGGGATGTTGTCAGGGCATTTCCTGGCCACGCTGGTGGTGGCGGCCGGGGTCGGCAGTTTGCTGGCAGGTCACCCGTTGGCGCTGACTTTGCTGACCCTGGCGGGGTGCACTTATTTGCTGTGGCTGGGCGGTAATCTGTTGCTCAGCCCGGCATTGCCGGCGGCCGGGCAGGGCGGCGCGGGGGAGTCGGGCTCACGCTGGGCGTTGAAGGGGTTTTGCGTCAGCGGCCTGAACCCCAAGGTATTCCTGCTGTTCCTGGCCCTGCTGCCGCAGTTCACCGACCCGCAGTCGAGCTGGCCTGTGCCCTTGCAGATCTTGTTGCTGGGGCTGGTCCACCTGTGCAGTTCGCTGGTGATCTACACGCTGGTCGGCTATGGCGCCAAAGCGGTGCTGAGCACCCGGCCGGGGGCGGCAAAGCTGGTCGGGCGGGTGTCGGGGATGGCGATGATTACCGTGGCCCTGGGCTTGATAGCCGGGCAAATGACCTGAATTTACCGGTTCAGAATGACTTCAGATACACTCGCTGCACCCTCATGCACAACCAGGAAGTGCCCCATGCCCGAAGCCACGCAACTGCTCACGTTCGCCCTGATTTGCCTCGGCATGGTCCTGACCCCAGGGCCGAACATGATCTACCTGATTTCCCGCTCGATCTGTCAGGGCCGCCAAGCCGGGTTGATTTCGCTTGGCGGTGTGGCTCTGGGCTTCGTCATCTACATGTTCTGCGCGGCAATGGGCATCACGGCGCTGGTGATGGCAGTACCCTTTGCCTACGACGCGCTGCGCATCGGTGGCGCGCTGTACCTGTTGTACCTGGCCTGGCAGGCGCTGCGGCCGGGTGGCCAATCGCCGTTCCAGCTCCGTGAACTGCCCGCCGACAGCCCGCGGCGGCTATTCACCATGGGGTTTGCCACCAGCCTGCTCAACCCCAAGATTGCCGTCATGTACCTGTCGCTCATGCCGCAATTCATCGAACCGGGCCACGGCAGCGTGCTGTTGCAGTCGCTGGTGCTGGGTTCGACGCAGATCGCCATCAGCGTTACGGTCAACGCGCTGATTACGATCATGGCCGGTTCCATCGCCGTGTTCCTGGCTGGCAGGCCGCTGTGGCAACAGGTTCAGCGTTGGTTGATGGGAACGGTGCTGGCGGGGCTGGCGGTGCGCATGCTGGCAGAAGGGCGCCGTTGATCGCCTATTGCGATGCAAGGTATCAGTGGCCGAATACTTTGCCGAGTATCTGGCACACCTGTTCTGCCGAGTAGGGTTTGGCCAGGAAGGTGAACCCTTGGTGCCCGCCTTCGGCAATCGCCTCGCTATAGCCCGAAGTCAGGATCACCGGCAACTGCGGGCGCTGGCGGCGAAGTTCGCGGGCCAGTGCCAAGCCACCCATGCCGGGCATGACCACATCGGAAAACACTGCATCAAAATCACCTGCCGGGCCAGTCAACTGCGCCAGCGCTTCTTCTGCCGACCGTGCATAGCTGATTTGGTAGCCGTGGTCCTCGAGGAGCTGAGCTGTGAAACTGCCCAGGTCGGGATTGTCTTCTACCACCAGTATTCGTCGCCGCTCGCCCTCTACCTGTGGCTGGCTGCCGGCCGAGGCGTCTTCGGGCGCGGCTGCAGCTGGGGCCTCTTGCGGCAGATACAGGGTAAAGGTGGTGCCCTGGCCGGGGATGCTGTTCACCTGTACATCGCCCCCGGATTGCTTGGCGAAACCAAACACCTGCGACAACCCGAGCCCGGTACCTTCACCTGGGGCCTTGGTGGTGAAGAACGGGTCGAAGATGCGCTCCAGCAACTCGGTGGCAATACCGACTCCGTTGTCGCTCACCGATATCGCCGCGAACGGGCCTGGCTGTGAAGGCTGACCGCGCAAGGCCGGCAGGCACTGGTCGGCCTGCAGGCGCAGCTGCAAGGCACCTTCGCCAGCCATGGCATCGCGGCCGTTGAGCATCAGGTTGATTATCGCGGTTTCCAACTGGCTGAGGTCGGCGCGGATGTGGCAGGGCGCTTGCGGTAACTGCAGCTCGACCCGGATGCGCGCGCCAGTGACGGTGTCGAGCATGTCGGCCATGGCCTCCAGCCGAGGCCCGGCCTCGAACACCTGTGGGCTGAGGGCCTGGCGTCGGGCGAAGGCCAGTAGCTGACCGGTCAGTTTGGCACCACGGTCGACCGTGTCGGACATGGTCTTGAGGTAGCGCTCGCGGCGCTCCTCGGCCAGGTTGGGGCGCTGCAGGAAGTGCAGCGACGAGCGGATGATGGTCAGCAGGTTATTGAAGTCGTGGGCTACCCCGCCGGTCAGCTGGCCAATGGCTTCCAGCTTCTGGGCTTGGCGCAGCACGGCCTCGGTGTGCAGCAACTGAGTGGTGCGTTCTTCGACGCGATGTTCCAAGGTGGTGTTGAGCGCTTCCAGGGCCGCCATCGCTTCGCGCACTTCGGCATGGGCCTGGGCCCGTTGTATGTGTGCCCAGCATCGCTCGGTCACTTCGCTGATCAGTGTTTGCTCGTAGTCGGTCCATGCCCGGGGTACGCGGTCGTGAATCGCCATCAGCGCGGTCAGCCTGCCACCCTTGATCAGTGGCATGCAGATGGTGGCCGTAATGCCGATGGCCTGATAAGTCGCCGCCTCGTCAGCGGCCAGTTCGCGCAGGTTGTCATTGATCACCAGGGCCAGGCCGCTGCGCAGGCGGCTGACAGCCAGGCGGCCGAAGTCATGCAGGTGATAGTGGCCCACCAGGCGTGGTGAACCGGGGGTCACTGCATCGCCGCAAATGGTGAAACCGTCCTCGTCGGGGTCCATCACCGCATAGGCGCAGCTGGACAGGCCAAGGTGCTCGACCAGCATGCGGGTGGTGATGGCCATGATCTGGTCCGGGTCGGTCGCCTCGGTCACGGCTCGCCCGAGGGTATCGAGAAAGTTCAGGCGCTGGTTGGTGACCACGCTGGCGGTGGTTTCGGTGACCGTGTCGAGCATGCCCAGAATCTCGCCATCATGGCCGCGAATCGGGCTGTAGCAGAAGGTGAAATAGGCCCGCTCCAAACCTCCGTTGCGGTCGATCATCAGCGGGAAGTCTTCGATGTACACCGCTTCACCGGCCAACGCACGGTCCGCCATGCTGCTGATTTCATCCCAGGCTTCGTGCCACACGTCGCGGAAGGGGATGCCCAAGGCCAGGGGCTTGCGACCGAGAATCGGCGTGAACGCATCGTTGTACAGGGTGATCAAGTCCGGGCCCCACAGCACGGCCTGCGGAAAGCGCGAGGCCAGGCACAGAGACATCGTGGTTTTCAGGGCGTCGGGCCAATGTTCCAGCGGGCCCAGGGGAGTGCTGGCCCAGTCGTGGTTGCGGATGCGTTCGGCCATTTGCCCGCCGCCGTCTAGCCATCTAGCCATGTGCTTTGCCGGTCCTCTTTCTCAAGGCCCTTAGGGTGCACCGAGAATAGACCGTTGGCGAGGGTTTTGTGAGGGGCTGTGCCACTGCACGAGCCTCGGTAACTGCGCAATCCGGGTGAGTGCAGGTTCACCCGCGAAGAGGCCGTACCGGCTAGCGCATGAAGTGCACCTTGCCGGTGTCATCATTGCCCATGTAAATGCCATACACCCCGGCCTGCCGCTCGAGGATGTAGCGTTCGAGAATTTGCCGGATGGCCGGGTAGTAGATTTCATCCCAAGGGATTTCATCCGGTTCGAAGAACTTGTACGCCAGCGTCTCCGGCCCATACTGCCCGGTCTCTTCGGTAACGATGGCACGGAAGATGATGTACACCTCGCTGATCTTTGGCACGCTGAAGATCGAATACGGCGAGACGATGTCTGCACGTACGCCGCTTTCTTCCCATACCTCGCGCAGCGCCGCCTGTTCGGTGGTTTCGCCAGCCTCCATGAACCCGGCAGGCAAGGTCCAGGTGCCGGGGCGAGGGGGGATGGCGCGCTGGCACAGCAGGTACTTTCCATCGCGCTCGATGATGCAGCCGGCGATGATCTTGGGGTTGATGTAATGGATGTAGCCGCAGCCGGTACAATGCAGGCGTTCGTGGGTATCGCCTGTGGGAACGCCCCGGGCCAGTTCCTTGGTGCAGTGCGGGCAGTAGCGCGGGGCATTGGGCATGATCAGCGACCTATGCGGGGTTCCTTCAGGGCCAAGGGTTCGACAATGTCGCGCACCTTGGCGTTGTCATCCTGCTTCTGGCGCAGGTAGTCCAGGGCCACCTTGGCGGCGGCGCGGACGTGGTCGACCGAGGCCTGGTGGGCCACCAGCGGGTCGCCGCCCTTGATGGCCTCGACGATCTTTTCCATTTCGCGGTTGCTGGCGCCGCGGCGGTTTTCCTGCGATACCGAGGTGGCGCGCAGGTAGCTGATGCGTGCTTGCAACTGGCGCAGCTGCTGGGCCGCCACCTGGTTGCCAGAGCCTTCCAGCAGCACATCGTAGAAACCTTGTACCGAGTCCAGCACCTGTTGCAACTCGCCTTCTTCCAGTGCTTCGCGGTTCACTTCCAGCGCGCGTTCCAGCGCACGGATGTCCTTGGCCTTGGCGTTGAGGGTGAACAGTTGCACGATCAGGCCTTCGAGCACACAGCGCAGCTCATAGATGTCACGTGCGTCTTCCAGGGTGATGATGGCCACGCGCGGGCCTTTGGCGTCGGCGAACTCGACCAGGCCTTCGGACTCCAGGTGACGCAGCGCTTCACGTACCGAAGTGCGGCTGACGCCGAGGCGGTCGCACAGGTCGCGCTCGACCAGGCGGTCGCCGGGCAACAGGTGAAAGTTCATGATTGCGGTGCGCAGCTTGTCGAGCACGATTTCGCGCAGAGTAACGGGGTTGCGGTTGACCTTGAAGCTGTCGTCGAGTGGCTGGCGTTTCATCAGGTGCGCTCTTTATGAGGCTGTTGCGCCAACATCGCGGAATGCCCCGAACCGAGGCTTTCCATGCAGTGGTTCGAACAGCCCGTTGTTAACGGGTTGGCTCCGCATCGGCTTCGGCAAACGCTTCACGGGCCAGGCGGAAACTGTCCACCGCCGCGGGTACGCCGCAATAAATGCCGACCTGGAGCAGGATTTCGCGAATCTGTTCACGGCTCAGCCCATTGCGCAGGGCACCGCGAATGTGCAACTTGAGCTCGTGGGGCCTGTTGAGCGCGGAAATCATGGCCAAGTTTATCATGCTGCGCTCTTTCAGCGACAAGCCTTCGCGGCCCCAGACGTGACCCCAGCAATACTCGGTGACCAGCTCCTGCAACGGTTTGGTGAATTCATCTGCGTTCTGGATCGAGCGGTTGACGTAGTCCTCGCCCAGTACCTGGGTGCGGATTTTCAGGCCCTTTTCGTACTTTTCATTGCTCATGTGCAGTACTCCGGCATAAAAAAGGGGCCGCAACCGAGGGTGAGACGATTAGCGCGACCCCTGAAAACAGGGGCATCTTCGCGGGCAAGCCCGCGAAGATGCCAACATCGACTCAAGATGTATCAGCCAAGTGGCGGCAGGGCGCCGAGCTTGCCCTTGTGGTACACCATCGGGGTCATCGGCTGCTCAGGCAACACCAGGTTCTTCACCGCGCCGACAATGATCGCGTGGTCACCGCCGTCGTACTCGCGCCACAATTCGCACTCGATGATCGCCGTGGCCTTGGCCAGCAGGGGGTTGCCCAGCTCGCTCAGGTGCCACTCGACGCCCTTGGCCTTGTCCTTGCCCTTGCCTGCGAAGGCATACGCCTCGGCGGTCTGGTCGGCGGACAGCAGGTGGATGGCGAACTGCTTGCTGTCGCGCAGGATCGGGTAGGTGTCGGAGGCGTAGTTGGGGCAGAACAGCACCAGCGCCGGGTCGATCGACAGCGCGCTGAATGCACTGGCGGTGATGCCGACGATGCCGCCGTCGGCGTCCAGGGTGGTCACTATCGTGACGCCGGATGGGAAGGAGCCCATCACGTCTTTGTAGATGCCGGGTTCGATCATCTCGTGTTCCTCCTAGCGCATCACGAACGGGTCGGGCATCGGCGCGGTGGACAAGTTGATCCACACGGTCTTCAGCTCGGTATAGGCCAGCACCGAATCGATGCCGCTCTCACGGCCGTAGCCGCTGTTCTTGAAACCACCTATCGGTGCCATGGCCGACACGGCACGGTAGGTGTTGACCCAGATGATCCCCGAACGCACGTCGCGGGCCAGGCGGTGGGCACGGCCCAGATCGCGCGTCCAGATGCCGGCAGCCAGGCCGAATTGCGAGTCGTTGGCCATGGCCAGGGCTTCTTCTTCGGTCTTGAAGCGAATTACTGCGGCGACCGGGCCGAACACTTCTTCCTGCATGATGGTCATCGCGTTGCTGTCGCACTCGAACAGGGTCGGCTCGTAGAACCAGCCGTCACCTTCAACGTCGGCACGCTTTCCGCCCATGTGCAGTTTGGCGCCTTCGGCCTTGGCCGCCGCCACCAGGCCTTCGACGACTGCCAGCTGTTGCGCGGTGGCCATCGGGCCCATTTCGCTGGCGTCGTCCTGCGGGTTGCCGATGCGGATGCGCTTGGCGCGGGCAATCAGGCGCTCGACGAACTCGTCGAAGATTTCATCCTGCACCAGCAGGCGCGAGCCGGCCACGCAGCTTTGCCCGGACGCGGCATAGATGCCGGCCACGGCGCCATTGATGGCGCTGTCCAGGTCGGCGTCGGCGAAGATGATGTTCGGCGACTTGCCGCCCAGTTCCAGCGACAGCTTGGCGAAGTTTTCGGCGCTGCTGCGTACCACGTGGCGGGCGGTGGCGGCACCGCCGGTGAAGGCGATCTTGCGCACCAGCGGGTGGCGGGTCAGCGCCGCGCCGGTGCTGGGGCCGTAGCCGGTGACCACGTTGACCACACCGGCCGGGAAGCCGGCCTCAAGGGCCAGTCGGGCCAGCTCGAGGATGGTTGCCGAGGCGTGCTCGGACGGTTTGAGCACGATGGTGTTGCCGGCAGCCAAGGCCGGCGCCAGCTTGATCGCGGTGAGGTACAGCGGGCTGTTCCACGGGATGATCCCGGCAACCACGCCGATTGGCTCGTGCACGGTGTAGGCGAACAGGTCGGGTTTGTCCAACGGCAGGGTGCCGCCTTCGAGCTTGTCGGCCAGGCCCGCAGTGTAGTGGAAGAACTCCGGCAGATAGCCGACCTGACCGCGGGTTTCGCGGATCAGCTTGCCGTTGTCACGGCTCTCCAGTTGGGCCAGGTGCTCCTTGTTCTCGGCAATCAGGTCACCCAGACGACGCAGCAGCTTGCCGCGGGCGGTAGCGGTGATGCTGCGCCACGCCTTGCTGTCGAAGGCACGCTGGGCGGCCTGAACGGCCAGCTCCACATCGGCTTCATCGGCGTCGGGCAGTTGCGCCCAGGCCTGGGCGGTGGCCGGGTTGAGGCTGTCGAAGGTCTTGCCGCTCTGGGCATCGCGCCATTGGCCGTCGATGCACATCTGGAAACGAACGAGGGTCATGCAACAATCCCCTTGGCGGATTCGGTGAGGGTGCGGGCTTGGGTGAGGAAGTCCAGCAGCATCTTGTTGACTTCACGCGGTGCTTCCACCGGCATCATATGCCGTTGCTCGGCGAGGACCACACTGCGTGCGCCAGGAATGCAGGCGGCGAGCTGGCGGGTCATGGCCGGGGTGGAGCCCGAGTCGAGTTCGCCGGTGGCGATCAGCGTCGGCACCTGGATACTGCCCAGGTCGTCGGCGCGGTACATGTCCTGAGTGGCGAACAGCGAATAAGTGGTGTGGTAGCCCTGCGGGTCGTTGCTCGCCAGTACCTGGCGAATGGCGGCGACCTGCGCGGGGTTGGCAGCCTTGTATTCACGGCTGAACCAGCGGTCCAGGGCAGCATCGACGTTGGCGTCTGGGCCCAGCTCCGCCGCTTGGGCAGCGCGGGCGATCACCCCGGCACTTTGCTCGGGGGTGCGGTTGAACACGCTGTTGAGCACGACCAGTGCAGCCAGGCGCTGCGGGTAATTGAGGGCGAATGCACGGGCAACCAGGCCGCCCATGGAGAAGCCGATCACGGTGGCTTGTGCAATTTGCAGGTGGTCAAGCAGTTCGGCGAGCTGGTCGGCATAGCCTTCCAGCGGTGTGTCGGCGGCCGGTACGCGGCTTTGACCGTGGCCGAGCATGTCGTAGGCGATGACGCGGTAGTCGTTGGCCAGGCCAACGAACTGACCGCCCCACATTTCCTTGTTCAGGCCCACGCCGTGGATCAGCACCACGGGTTGGCCCTGGCCGACATCCAGATAGCTGGTGCCGGCAGGTGTGCGTTCAGCGACAGGCTGAATCATGGAGGGCGCTCCTTGAAGGTCGGGCGCGGCGGGTAAGCACGCCACGCCCCGGCCCGTCTTGGTTGTTGTTATTGAGCGTTGGCTTTTTCGGCAGCCAGTTCTTCCAGGTCGATGTAACGGTTGCCGATGCGCGGGTGCAGGCGGCCGCCATCGGCTGCGCCCAGGACCACGACGATTTCATCGGCACGCGGGGCGTCTTCGATCTGCATTTCCAGGGTGATGTAGTGCGAACGCAGGCCTTCGTCGTCCTTCTGCATCATCGGGATCTGGATCGAAGTGCCTGGGCCGCCGCGCTTGTTGGTGAAGCTCAGGTAGCTCTTGGCCTGTACCGCCTCGCGGTAGTGGTTGCCGAAGCGCAGGGTATGGATCACGGCCGAGGCGTGCTCGATTTCGCCATCGGCGCCGACGACGGCGGCCTTACCGTAGGCCTCGATCTTGTCGGCGCCGCCAATGGCAGCAGTCAGGCGCTCGACCATCAGGGCACCCAGCTCCGAGCAGTTGGCGCGAATTTCCGGCTTCAGATCTTCAACGAAACCGCGACCGGCCCATGGGTTCTTGATCACGACGGCCAGGCCGACCATGGTCACCGGCTTGTCGGTGGCTTTGCCGCCTTCGATGCGGGTCTCTTCGGAGTAGGTGACGATCTTGCGGATTTCGAAACTCATGGATGGCTCCTGGTGAGGGTTATCAGCTCTTGTTGTCTGATGGTATACCATAATATTTGTTGTGCAAGAGGTGTCAGGAAATTTCTCTTGCCGGGGGACGAAAGGTGGCCTGATGCCTTGATTTCTCTGTTGTCTGTACTGGCCTCTTCGCGGGCTTGCCCGCTCCCACAGGGACTGCACAGGTTTCAAAAAAAAGCCCGCTCACGCAGGCCGAAGGGGCCCACGGGAGCGGGCGCGTCCCGCAATGATTCAGGCAATGGGAATTCAGGCGAACGCCGGCACCACTTCCTTGATGAACAGCTCGAGCGACTTCTTCTTCTCGGCGTGGGGCAAGCTGTTGTCGCACCAGAAGCTGAACTCGTCGACGCCCAGTTCCTGGTAGTACTTGATGCGCGCGATGATTTCTTCCGGGGTGCCGATCATGGTGTTCTTGCGGATGTTCTCCAGCTGGAACGCCGGCACTTCGGCGAACTTCGACTCCGGGCTCGGCTCCAGGAAGCCATTCACCGGGGTCGTCTTGTTGCCGAACCAGGCATCGAAGGTGCGGTAGAAGCGCGAGATCGCCTGGGCACCGACCTTCCAGCCTTCCGGGTCGGACGGGCTGTGCACGTGGGTGTGGCGCAGCACCATCAGTTGCGGGCGCGGCACGTCCGGGTTGTTGTCCAGGGCGGCCTGGAACTTGTTCTTCAGGTCCAGCACTTCTTCGTCACCCTTCATCAGCGGGGTGACCATGACATTGCAACCATTGGCAACGGCGAAGTTGTGCGAGTCCGGGTCGCGGGCGGCGATCCACATGGGCGGCGTGGCGTTGAACGGCTTCGGTACGCTGGTGGAGGTCGGGAACTTGTAGACTTCACCGTCGTGGGCGTAGTCGCCTTCCCACAGCTTGCGCACCACCGGCACCATCTCGCGCAGCGCCTTGCCGCCGTCGGTGGCCGGCATGCCACCTGCCATGCGGTCGAACTCGAACTGGTAGGCACCGCGGGCCAGGCCCACTTCCATGCGGCCGTTGCTGATCACGTCGAGCAGGGCGCATTCGCCAGCGACGCGGATAGGGTTCCAGAACGGCGCAATGATGGTGCCGGCGCCCAGGCGGATCTTCTCGGTGCGCGCGGCCAGGTAGGCCAGCAGCGGCATCGGGCTTGGCGAAATGGTGTATTCCATGGCGTGGTGTTCACCGATCCACACGGTGCTGAAACCGCCGTCTTCGGCCATCAGGGTCAGTTCGGTCAGGTCTTCGAACAGCTGGCGGTGGCTGACCTGTTCATCCCAACGTTCCATGTGCACGAACAACGAAAATTTCATGGGTTTTTCCTCAACGCTTGTTATTGCCCGTCAGTCAATCGGGCTTCAATTTGGGAGCGGGCTGCGTCCAACTGCAGGCTTCAGGCAAAGGCCGGCAGGCTGGCCATCTTGCCGCGGCAGTACACCATGGGCCGTGGTGCTTCTGCCGGGACGATCAGGTTGTGCACCTTGCCGACCATGATGGCGTGGTCGCCACCTTCATATTCACGCCACAGTTCGCATTCGATGACGGCGGTGGCACCGGCCAGGATCGGATTGCCCAGTTCACTCAGGCTCCACTCGATGCCGCTGGCCTTGTCCTTGCCCTTCTTGGCGAACGCGTAGGCTTCGGCCTGCTGTTCACCGGACAGCAGGTGAATGGCAAAGCGCTTCTGCTTGATCAGTACCGGGTAGGAGTCGGAGGTGTAGTTGGGGCAGAACAGCACCAGCGGCGGGTCCATCGACAGGGAGGAGAAGGCGCTGGCGGTCAGGCCGACGACCGAGCCGTCGTCGTCCTGGGTGGTGATGACGGTAACGCCGGACGGGAAGGAGCCCAGAACGTTCTTGTAGACAGTTGCGTCGATCATCGGGAGTACCTCTGAAGGGCTGCGGTGGTCCGCGGTTTTTATCGTTGATGTGTCTGATGGTATACCGTAATACCTATTTTGCAAGCGGAATTTTCAACCCTGCGTTTTCGCGATGAACGGCCCAAAGCCGCGAAAAACGTGGCCTTGAGCGGTGAGGCGGTTTGTCGCAGGGGTTTTGCAAGCGGATCAGTGGCCGTTTTTTCATGCGGATCAGTGTTGTCAAAAGTTTGGAATACCATAATATGGTCCGCAGCTGAGAGGCCGCCTTGATGCGGTTTCCTTACAAAGATAAAAACGACCTTTCGAGCTGAAAACCATGTCCCAACCGTCGTCGCAACACCAGTTTGTCGAGAATCACACGGTCGATTACGTTCCACCTGCCGAGCGCCATGGGAAGGCGCGCGACCTGTTCACCCTCTGGTTCAGTACCAACATCGCGCCACTGCCTATCGTGACCGGCGCCATGGTGGTCCAGGTGTTCCACCTGAACCTGTTGTGGGGCCTGATCGCCATCGTGCTGGGCCATCTGGTCGGGGGCGTGGTCATCGCCCTGGCCTCTGCACAGGGGCCGCAGCTGGGCATTCCGCAAATGGTGCAAAGCCGTGGCCAGTTTGGCCGCTACGGTGCCTTGCTGATCGTGTTCTTCACCGCGCTGATCTATGTCGGCTTCTTTATTTCCAACATTGTCCTGGCAGGCAAGACCATCCACGGCATCGCCCCGAGCGTGCCGATGCCCGGCGCGATCGTGATAGGCGCCCTGAGCGCTACTGCCATCGGCGTGATCGGCTATCGTTTCATCCACATTCTCAATCGCATCGGTACCTGGGTGATGGGTTCGGCTTTGCTGGCCGGTTTCATCATGATGTTCATCCAGGACCTGCCGGCAGACTTCTTCAGCCGCGGCGCATTCAACCTGTCGGGCTTTATCGCCACCGTGTCGCTGGGCACCATCTGGCAGATCAGCTTCTCGCCGTACACGTCAGACTATTCGCGCTATCTGCCGCGTGAAGTGGGCATTGCCAAACCGTTCTGGGCTACCTACCTGGGCGCCACCCTGGGCACCATCCTGTGCTTCAGCTTTGGTGCAGTGGCCGTGTTGTGCGTCCCGCAAGGCACCGACGCAATGGACGCGGTGAAGCAGGCTACCGGCTGGCTGGGCCCGATCCTGATGGTGCTGTTCCTGCTCAACATCATCAGCCACAACGCCCTCAACCTGTATGGCGCGGTGCTGTCGATCGTGACCGCAATCCAGACCTTCGTGGCCGAGTGGACGCCGAGCGTCAAGGTACGGGTGATTCTGGCCTCGGTCATTCTGGTGGGCTGCGGGATGGTGGCACTGAATGCCTCGGCGGACTTCATCGGCCAGTTCATCGGCCTGATCCTGGCGCTGCTGCTGGTGCTGGTGCCTTGGGCTTCGATCAACCTGATCGATTTCTACCTGATCAAGAAGGGCCAGTACGACATCGCCTCGATCTTCAGTGCAGACGGCGGCATCTATGGCCGCTTCAACCACCACGCGATCATTGCCTATGCCTGCGGCATCCTGGTGCAGCTGCCGTTTGCCAATACTTCGCTGTATGTGGGGCCGTACTCGAACATTGTCGAAGGGGCCGACCTGTCGTGGCTATTCGGCTTGCTGGTGACGGTGCCGCTGTATTACTGCCTGGCCACACGCGGGAAGGCGGTTAACAGTGCGCGGGTTATCAGCGTCAACGACTGACAACTGCAACATGGGGCTGCAAAGCAGCCCCGACTATGGCCGCTTGGTCGATTTCCGCGCTTTGCTGGGTCAGGCATGCCCGCGCCCGTCATGCTGCCTGCGATACGCCCCCGGCTGCACCCCCACTGCCTTGGCGAACGCCCTGGTGAATGCGGCCACCGACTGATACCCCACCTGCGCGCCTACCTGCTCAACGGTATGCCCCGCCTGCAGCAACTGGCTGGCATGGCGCATGCGCAGCGCCAGCAGCACTTGTCCCGGTGACTGCCCGGCCAGCTCGCTGAAACGCTTGAAAAAAGCCGACCGTGACAACCCGGTGCAAGCGGCCATGTTCTCCATGGTCCAGGTTTGCCCCGGATGCTCGATCAATTGCTCAAGCAATCCGGCAAATGCCGGCTGGCGGGCGAGGGCGACCAGCCCGCCCAGCGATTGCCCTGCGTGCACCTGCTGGCGCAGCACGTACAGGAACAACAAGTGCGTCAGCCGTTCCAGTAGCATCTGTGATGGCCCAGCATCTCGCCGGCATTCTTCCAGGATCAGCCCGAACAGCGCCCGCGCTGCGCTGCCGCTGGGATCTTCAGCGCGTAACAAGATCCAGTCAGCGAGACCCTCGACAATCAGCGAGCAGAGGCCCGACTGAAAATGGAAGAAGCCGCAGACCAAGCCAACGCCGTCGGCGGCCTGGCTATCCAGCGCCTGCATGGCCTGGCGCGGCTGGGCACAGGCGTCGACCGGGTCCTGATCGCTGGACAAGCGATAGGCCAGGTCACGCAGCAGGAACACGGCATCACCTTTCTCCAGGCAAATGGCCTGCGGCTGGCCGTCAATGTGCAGCCAGCAATGGCCTTGCACCACCAGATGAAAGCTGGCCCGGCCCATGCCTTGGGTACTGGCATGCCAGCCGCCGCAATAGCGGCCTACATGAAACAGGCTGGCATCGAGCTCCAGGCTTTCTAATAACCAATCGACAAGCGGGCTGGACGAAATCATCTAATGCAAAGACTCAGGAGCAAGGAAAGGCGACTGACGAATATGGAGGGTAGTTCTTATAACCAACAGACTGTAGTGACACTCATCAAAGGAGATCACTGCATGTCCGCGCGCATTACTTTACACACGCTGCAGAGCGCCCCGGAAGCGGCACGGCCGTTCCTTGAGAACGCGCAGAAGAATTCCGGCTTCATCCCCAACCTGCTCGGCGTGCTGGCCAACGCCCCGGCGGCGCTGGAAACCTACGTGACCGTTTCGGCACTCAATGGCAAGTCTGAGCTTGGCCTGGCCGAGCGTGAAGTGGTGCAACTGATCGCGGCCACCCAGCATGGCTGCGACTTTTGCGTGGCCGGCCATACGGCCGTCGCGCTGAACAAGGCCAAGCTGCCGCAGGAGGTGGTCGATGCTCTGCGTGCCCGTGGCGAACTCCCGAACGCCCGCTACGAAACCCTGGCCGCCTTTGCCCGCGAAGTGATCGCCACCCGTGGCAATGTCAGCGAAGCCACCTACCAGGCCTTCCGTGAGGCCGGCTTCAGTGAAGGCAACGCCTTGGAGGTGATTCTGGGCGTAAGCCTCGCAACCCTGTGCAACTTTGCTAATGTTTTCGCCCAGACGCCACTCAACGAAGAGCTTGGCAAATACCGCTGGCAGCCTTCTGCGTAGCCCACCTGTGATAATGGCCATTACCAGGCCGTTGTAGGAGCGGCCTTGTGCCGTGAACGGGCCGCAGAGCGGCCCCGGCGTTATCAAAGGAGCAAGACCATGCAAGATTGTGCATTTCGACACTGGCTGGATGCCAATGCCGAGGCCATCGACCGGGGCCTGTGCGAGCCGCAGCAGGTACTGGCGCAGATCGCAGAATCGCAGCTGCTGCGCACGGGGGTCGACCCAGCGCTGGGCGGTACGGGCGGGCAGGTGACCGACGCGGTCGAGGCCATCGCCGCCATTGCCAGCCGCTCATTGGCCGCGGCTTTCGTCTGCTGGGGCCAGCGTGCCTTCATCGAATACCTGCTGCACAGCCCCAACCAGCCCCTGCGTGAGCGCCTGCTGCCGCGGCTGTTGACCGGTGAATTGGCCGGTGCCACCGGGCTGTCCAACGCCATGAAGTTCCTGTCCGGTATCGAAGCGCTGCAGGTGCGTGGCCGCCCGGCAGCCGATGGCTGGCACCTGGAAGGGCGACTGCACTGGGTGACCAACTTGCGTAAAAGCGGCTTCGTGGTGGCGGCGGCCATCGAGGATGAAGCCGGCGGCGCGCCTTTTGTGCTGGCCATTCCTTCCGACGCTCAAGGCCTGGAGCGCTCTGATGATCTACAACTGATGGGCCTGCAGTCGAGCAACACGGCAGCACTGGCTTTTCACCAGGTGCCGCTGGCCCGCGACTGGTTGCTGCATGAAAATGCACGCGAATTCCTGCCACGGGTACGCCCGGCATTCCTGGCGCTGCAATGTGGCATGGCCATTGGCCTGGCGCGACGAGCGCTGGAAGAGGTTCAGGCGCATCTGCAAGGCCGAGCCTCGTTCCTCGACGAAGCCCGTCAGGTGCTTAGCGAACGCCTGGAAAACACCGTCAGCGAACTCAAGCATGGCTTGCTCGACGGTCGCTTCCAGCAGCAGCCGGCGGCCTTGTTCAAGCTGCGCATCATCCTGGCTGAAAGTGCTGCCGACGCGGTACAACTGGAGTTGCAGGCCAGTGGCGGCAAGGCTTACCTCTGCGAATACGGCGAAGGGTTTGCCCGCCGATGGCGGGAGTCGGCCTTCGTGCCGATCGTCACGCCCAGCCTGGTGCAATTGCGCGCCGAACTGCAACGCCAGGCAGGCGTTGCATGAGCGCGGTGTTGCTGGAGGCCCGTGACATCCGCTTGGGCTACCCGCGTGAGGGTGGTTGGCAGCAGGTGCTGGCGCAGTTCGACCTGCAGCTGGCACCAGGTGAGGTCGTGAGCATCCTTGGCCCCAGTGGTGTGGGCAAGTCCAGCCTGCTGCGGGTGCTGGCAGGGCTGCAGCAGCCTGGCGGCGGCAGCGTGAGCTTGCACGGCCAGCCGCTGCAGGGGCCGCACCCGCGTCTGGCGGTGGCTTTTCAGGATCCCAGCCTGCTGCCATGGCTGAGCCTGGAGAAAAACGTCGCCTTCGGCCTGGACTTCGCCCGTCAGCCCAGGCTGGCGGATGCCGAACGCCGTGCACGCATCGACCATGCGATTGAGGCTGTGGGCCTGGCCCACGCCCGTGGCCAGTACCCGGCGCAGTTGTCTGGCGGCATGGCCCAGCGCACCGCGCTGGCCCGCTGCCTGGCACGCCAGCCCGAAGTCTTGTTGCTGGATGAACCCTTCGGTGCGTTGGATGAGGTGACCCGCGCCGACATGCAGCAGTTGCTGCTGCAACTGATCGCCACGCACAAGACCGCGGCCGTGTTGATCACTCACGATATCGACGAAGCCCTGCTGCTGTCAGACCGGGTTCTGCTACTGGGCAACCTCCCAGCGCACATCCTCGGGCAGTGGCATATCGACCTGCCGCAACCACGGACGCAGCGGGTCGAAGAACTGGGCGCCTTGCGTATTGAAATCCTCAAAACCCTTCGGCGGGCAAGCCGCACAGTCGAACCTACCCCAACCTCGTTGCCCTCGGAGGCTGTCCATGTGCATGGATGACTGCTGTTCCTCTTCTTCGCGTCGTGACTTTCTCAAGCTCGGCGCCATGCTCACTGCTGCCGGTGCATTGCCGTTGCTGTCGAGCTTGCAGGCGCGTGCCGCTGCCGAGCCGGACGCGCCGGTGCGCATCGGCTACCTGCCGATCACCGATGCCACGCCGCTGCTGGTGGCACATAACAACGGCCTGTTCGAGGCCGAAGGCATCAAGGCCGAGCGCCCGGTGCTGCTGCGCAGCTGGGCGCAGGTGATCGAGGCATTCATCTCCGGCCAGGTCAATGTCATCCACCTGCTTTCGCCGATGACGGTATGGGCGCGCTATGGCAGCAAGGTGCCAGCCAAGGTGGTGGCCTGGAACCACGTGGGCGGTTCGGGCCTGACTGTTGCGCCGGATATATCCGCCGTGAAACAGCTCGGTGGCAAGACAGTGGCCATTCCGTTCTGGTACTCGATCCACAATGTGGTACTGCAACAGTTGCTCAACGACAACGGCCTGACGCCCGTGTCGAAGCCGGCCAATGCGCAACTGGCCGCCAACGAAGTCAACCTGCTGGTGCTGCCACCGTCCGACATGCCACCCGCTCTGGCCAGCAAGCGCATTGCCGGCTACATCGTTGCCGAGCCGTTCAACGCACTGGCCGAGAACCTCAAGGTAGGCCGCGTGCAGCGCTTTACCGGCGATGTATGGCGCAACCATGCGTGCTGCGTGGTGTTCATGCACGAGCATGACCTGAATAACCGCCCGGAGTGGTCGCAGAAAGTGGTCAACGCCATCGTCAAGGCCCAGCAATGGACCCGTGACCATCGCACCGAAGCCGCCGCACTGCTGTCCAGGGCGGGCCCCAACAAGTACACCCCGCACGAGCCTGCGGTGCTGACCAAGGTCCTGGCGCCCGCCGCCGAAGACCGTGCTGGCTACATTGCCAGTGGCGCCATTCGCCATCAGCAGTGGGACGAAAAACGCATCGACTTCCAGCCATACCCGTTCCCGAGTTACACCGAAGAGCTGGTCAAGCGCCTGAAAACCACCCTGATCGAAGGCGACAATACGTTTCTTTCCGGGCTGGATCCGGCGTATGCCGCCCGCGACCTGGTCGACGATCGCTTCGTGCGTAATGCCATCGCGACAGTAGGTGGTCCGTCGGTGTTCGGCATTGCCGACAACTTCGAGCGTAGCGAGGAGTTTGCGGTCTGATGCGCACCCATGTCGTACATGCCGGCCTTGGGCTGGTCGGGTTGCTGGCCTTGTTGCTGTTATGGTGGGCCGGTGTAGCACTGTTCGGCCAGGCCGACGGCCTGTCGGCGCGCTTTTCGCCGGCGGCAACCCTGGCCAGCCTGGTCGAGCTGCTGGGGCAGGGCGAGGTCTATGGGCATATCTGGGTCAGCCTCAAGCGCATCCTGATTGGGCTGCTGCTGGCGCTGCTGATGGGCGTGCCGTTGGGCTTGCTGGTAGGCAGCTACCGGCACCTGGAGGCGGTGACCACGCCGGCATTTCAGTTTCTGCGCATGATATCGCCATTGTCGTGGATGCCTGTGGTGGTGATGCTGATGGGCGTGGGTGACCAGCCGATCTACTTCCTGCTGGCGTTTGCCGCGTTGTGGCCGATCTTGCTGAATACGGCGGCAGGGGTGCGTCAACTGGACCCGCGCTGGCTGCAACTTAGCCGCAGCTTGAGTGCAACGCGCTGGGAAACCTTGTGCAAGGTGATCGTGCCGGGGGTAATCGGTCACGTGCTGACGGGCGTGCGCCTGGCCATCGGTATTCTGTGGATTGTGCTGGTGCCGTGCGAAATGCTTGGGGTGAGTGCGGGGCTTGGGTATTTCATTCTTGATACCCGTGACCGGCTGGCGTATTCCGAACTGATGGCGATGGTGCTGCTGATTGGCGTGCTGGGGTTTGTGCTGGATGCTCTGGCGCGTGGGCTGCATCGGCGCTGGGTGCATGGCTGAAAGGCCAATGGGGCTTCTTCGCGGGCTCGCCCGCTCCCACAGGTACATCACCGGCCTTGGGCCTTACGGTATTCCTGTGGGCGCGGGCAAGCCCGCGAACAGGCCATCGGATCAATGCACGTTCTTGCGCTGGCGCACACATTCCTGGGCTTGAGCGGTCAGCTCATCCAGCCGCTCATCGCGCATCTGCTCCGCTTCGATCATTGCATCCTCACCCTGCTGGTTAAGCAGATAGGTGTGAATCTGCAGCACTTCAGCCGTCTGATAAATCGGCGCAATGTCCAGGCGCCCGATCAGCGCACCACTGGGGTGGCCGGTACTGCTCATCAGCACCTGCGGTCCATTGGCGGCCACCACTTGCATGCCCATCGCCTCGAACCACGGCACCTGGTTGGCAAAGGCGTTCAGCTCCACGCAGGCATGGCGTGAGCGCAGGTCGCCCAGCAGGGCACGGGCGATGCCCTGGCGGCGATGGCTGGCGCACACGGCCAGAAAGGCCAATGCACAGGCCTGCCCATCGTCCTGGGCTGGCAGCGACAGCGCAAAGCCCAGCAACTGGTCCGGTGCTTCGGCATCCAGCGCCAGGGTAAGCGCCACAGCCAGACCGCGGGTGCCGTCCAGCGCTTGCAGGTACTGGTGGACTTCCATGCCGACGCCGTACTGGTACAGCGGGTACAGCGGGTTGTCGACGGCGATGGCGACACTGCTCAAATCGCCGACATTGTGAATGACCAGCTCGCGGATCTGGTTCTGGAAAGATTCGGGCGGCACGCTGTCGAGGCGGCTCAGGATGAACATCTGGGGGCTCCGGCGGATGAGAATACGACCCGCGCTGTGTTGGCGCGGGTTGTACAGTCTAACCGTTTTTGCCGTATCAGCCGTGTGCCTGTAAGGCACCGAGCATCAGGTCGAGGTTTTGCACGGCAGCACCAGAGGCACCTTTGCCCAGGTTGTCGAACACTGCGGTGAGCAGTACCTGGCCATGCTCGGGGTTGGCGTACAACGCCAGGCGCAGGTCATTGCTGCCGTTCAATGCCTCGGGGTCGAGGTTTGCCGCAGCACCGCACTGATGCAGAGGCATCACCTGAACATGGCGGGCACCCTGGTAATGCTGTTCCAGGCAGGCTTGCAAATGCTCGGCGCTGACCTGTCCAGGCAGCAGGCGAAGCTGCAGCGGAATGCTCAGCGCGATGCCTTGGCGGTAGGCGCCATAGCCGGGCATGAACATCGGCCGCGCCGACAACCCCGCGTGCTGCTGGATCTCCGGTACGTGCTTGTGCGCCAGCTCCAGGCCATACAGCTGTAGCGCCGGGGCTTTGGCGGCGCCGGGCTGTTCATGCCGCTCGACCGCCGCGCGACCACCGCCGGAATAGCCAGACACGGCGTGGATGTTCAGGGGGTAGTCCGCAGGCAGCAAGCCGGCCTTGACCAGTGGGTGCAGCAGCGCGATGGCGCCGGTGGGATAGCAACCGGGATTGCTGACACGCGTGCTTTGCGCGATGCGCTCGGCTTGCTGTTCGTCAAGCTCCGGCAGGCCATACACCCAGCCTGGTGTGGTGCGGTGCGCCGAGCTGGCGTCGATCACCCGCACCTGGGGGTTGTGGATTGCGGCCACGGCCTCGCGGGCGGCGTCGTCGGGCAGGCACAGCAGGGCGATGTCGGCACTGTTGATCGCTTCGCAGCGGCGTTGCGGGTCCTTGCGCTCGGCCTCGGGGAGGGTCAGCAGGCGAAGATCGCTCCGGCCCTGCAGGCGGGCATGGATCTGCAGGCCTGTGGTGCCTTGGTCGCCGTCGATGAAAACAACAGGGGTGTGCATGCTCGGGGTCCGGTTGGGGAAAGATAGCCTATGCTCGCCCGTAGCATTGGTAATGAAAATTTGAATATGATGATCAATACATTCAGGATTTCTGAATGAGTTTTGAAACACGTGGTGAACCTGTGGGTTTACCCGAAAAAGGGCCTGCACTGACAATTGCGCGAAATCAGCCTCGACCGCCTCCGCACATTGGTGGTCATCACCGACCTGGGCTCCTTTGCCGAGGCCGCCCGCCAGCTTAACCTGGCGCCGCCCACCATCAGCTTGCACGTGGCCGAGCTGGAGGCGCGTATTGGCGCCCCGTTGCTCACCCGCACCCGTGGCCAGGTGCGGCCTACCGTCATCGGTGAAACACTGCTGGGGCGTGCCCGACGCCTGCTGGCGGACGCTGACTTGGCGCTGGACGAAGTGCGCCGGCAGGTCGCAGGGTTGACCGGACGTGTGCGCCTGGGCGCCTCCACCGGTGCCATCGCCCATTTGCTGCCGCAGGCGCTGGCGCGCCTGCGTGTGGAGCACCCGGGGATCGATGTGCAGGTCCAGGTGCTGACCTCTCAGGCGTCGCTCGTGCGCTTGCGTGAGGGCACACTGGATATCGGCCTTGTGGCCTTGCCACAGGTGGTCGGCAAAGGGCTGACGGTCACCCCCTGGCGGCGCGACCCGATCCTGGCGTATGTGCCGGCCGACTGGCAGCCACCGGCCAGGATCACCCCGGCCTGGCTGGCGCAACGGGCGTTGATTCTCAACGACAGCACCACCCAGCTGTCGCGGGTTACCGGCGAGTGGTTTGCAGCGGCGGGGTTGTACCCCGAACCGCGGATCGAGCTGAACTACAACGATGCGATCAAGAGCCTGGTCGGCGCCGGGTACGGGGCGACATTGTTGCCGCAGGAGGGGGAGGCGACCGAGCTGGACCGGCGCATTGCCCGCCGACCGCTGCGGCCGGGGTTGTGGCGGCAGTTGGGTATTGCGTGTCGGGAAGGGCAGGTGGAGCGGGCCACGGGGTATGTGCTGGAGGCGCTGGAACGGTTGCGGTAGGGGCGGTTCCGCTGCTGCAAGACCTGTGGCAGGCCTGCACGTTCCAGCCCCGACGCCTTGCCGAGCTCAGAACCAGCGATCGTTCTTCTTGCGCCCACGGGTCAGTGCCGGCAGGATCAGCCCCGCCAGCAAGCCTGCACCGGCAATGCTGCCGCCATACACCATGTAGCGCATCATCACCTGCTTGTTCTCATCCCCCAGGCGGGCCTGGGTATCGCGCAGGTCCGACTGGCTCTGATCGAGCTGCTCGTTCAGTGCCTTGTTGCGTGCCTCCAACTCATCAATCAGCTGCTTGCGCGAATCAAGCGTTTCCTGCATGCCCTGTACGCGGTTCTTCCAGCTGTCGTCGATGGTCTTCAACTGCCCGGTCAGTTCGGTGACCTGGGCATCGAGCAACGGCAGGCGCTCGTTCTGCCCGGGCACTGCCTGCAGGTCGTTGCTTAGGATCCACACCACATCGCCGTTCTGCCCGCGCACCTGGCTGTAATTGCCCTGGCTGCCGAGCAGGGTCAGCTTCTGCCCGGACTTGAGCGTGCCGACAATGCGGTGCCCGTCGGTCGGGCCGCTGCGCACGTAAGTGCTCAGGCTGTCACTGACCCAGCGTGCGTCGCTGGCAGGCTCTTCGGCGTGCACGGGGGCGGCAAGGCCCACCAGGGCGGCAATCAGGCCGATGCGCAGGGCAGGGAGGGCGGAAGCATTTGGGCGGGAATCGGGCATGTTGGGTCTTCGCTGAAACAGGACAAAAAGTAGGCCAGGTGACTGGGCCGATGAACCGGTCGGTGAGTTGACCGTCAGCGAAAGACCGTTTTTTTGTCAGCAGGTTCACTGCCTAGTGTCGGAAATGTCTGCAGAATGTTGCAGCGCCCGCCCCAGAGCGCTGCGTTGCCGATGACGCAATTGTAATGCGCCGATCACCTTGGCGTTATCTGCCGGCCGTCAATCTTGGCCCGCCGACATAACAACAAATGCGACGTTCAAGGAGCATCGGATGACGTGCAGATCACCCCTGACACTGGCTGCTTGCCTGGCGCTGGCCGGCGTTGGCAGCCAGGTTGTTGCTGCAGAAAAAAGTGCGGACGGCTTCATGGAGGGCAGCACCCTCAGCGTGCTTAACCGCAACTTCTACTTCAATCGCGATAATCGCGATTCTGTGGCCCCCACACACAACCCGAGCAAACAAGCTGACAACGGCTACTCCGAGGCCTGGGGGCACGCCGTGATTACCCGATTCGAGTCGGGCTTCACCCAGGGCACCGTAGGTGTTGGCCTGGATGCGTTTGCCATGCTTGGCCTCAAGCTCGACACGGGCGGCGGCCGCAACGGCGGGCGCAGTTCTTTCGACGTATTGCCGGTTGACCGCGACGGCCAGGCACGTGACGAATACACCAAGGTGGGGGGCGCGGCCAAGCTACGACTGTTCGACACGGTACTGAAGGTGGGGGATGTGTTCCCGGCCAACCCGGTGGTGGCGGCTGGCGACTCGCGGCTGCTGCCGGAAAGCTTCCGTGGGGTGACCCTGGAGAACTCCAGCATCAAAGACCTTACCCTGCAAGCCGGGCGTCTGCATGCTATGAGCCAGCCGATGTCCAGCGACCTGCGGGAGAACTTCGTGACCTTCTATGGCGGCCCGGTCGATTCGCCCTGGATCGCCTATGGTGGGGGGGATTACAGGCTCAATGAGCATGTCAGCGTCAGCCTGTTCAGTAGCCGGCTCAAGGACGCGTGGAACCAGTACTACGCCGGCACCAGCCTGAGCTGGCCACTGAGCGAGGCGCTGGCGCTGATTGGCGGTTTCAACTATTACAAGGCTGTGGATGAAGGGCAGCAGCGCCTGGGCGCCTTTGACAACGACATCTGGAGCGCCAAGCTGGGTGTGCGCTTTGGTGCTCACACCCTGGCCCTGACGCACCAGCGCAACAACGGCGACGACGACTTCGACTACCTGCGTCAGTCCGACTCGATCTTCCTCGACAACTCCATCCAGTACAGCGACTTCAACGCGCCCAAGGAGCGTTCGTGGATGCTGCGTTATGACCTGAACATGGCTGCCTACGGCGTACCCGGGTTGTCGTTCATGACGCGCTACGGCAAGGGTAACGATGCTGACTACTCCAATGCCAACGCCACCTACATGCGCCGTGACGTTGCGGGCAACCCGCTGACCGACCAGAAACGCTGGGAGCGTGACATCGAGGTGAAGTATGTGGTGCAGACGGGCGCGGCCAAGGACCTGTCGTTGCGGGTTCGCCAGGCCACCACCCGGGCCACGGCGTTCGAGTCGGATCTGGACGAAGTGCGGATGATCGTGGAGTACCCGTTGTCGATTCTGTGATTCCACCTTGGCAACCTTGTTGCTCCTTTGGTTTAGGTGGATTTTCTGGCGCTCCGCTTGGGGCGCTTTTTTTATCGGCTTGATCGCCTATCAATCCTGCATTTGCATCAGGTGGTCAGGTGCTACCGGTACGCCGGGGCTATGGGGCTAGACTCAAGGCTCACCTTCGATCTTGGAGCAAGACCATGACTGCCAAGAACACCATCTGCCTGTGGTACGACCACGATGCCGAAGAGGCGGCGAACTTCTACGCCCGAACTTTCCCCGATAGCCGGGTTGTCGCTGTGCACCAGGCTCCCGCCGATTACCCTTCAGGCAAGCAGGGCGATGTGATCACCGTGGAATTCACGGTAATGGGTATCCCTTGCGTGGGCCTCAATGGTGGCCCGGCCTTCAAGCACTGTGAGGCATTTTCGTTCCAGGTCAGTACCGCGGACCAGGCAGAGACCGACCGCTTGTGGGATGCCATTGTCGGTAACGACGGCGAGGCCAGCGTTTGCGGCTGGTGCAGGGACAAATGGGGGATTTCGTGGCAGATCACTCCACGCATCCTCATCGAAGCCATCGGCCACCCCGACCGTGCGGCGGCCAAGCGTGCGTTCGAGGCCATGATGCAGATGGGCAAGATCGATGTGGCCAAGATAGCGGCGGCGTTGGAAGGTTGAAGCAGATCCATGTTTCAGCAGGCGCGGTCTCGCATCGCGAACGGGCTGCTTAGCAGCCCGTGGTTTTCGGGTTGACGCCGTCAGTTGCGGGTTACTTCGGCCTCTGCCGCTGTCTTGGCCGATGCCTTCTTCTCCTGCACCACAATGTAGAACTCCTCCCCATGCTTCATCGCGCCATACAGTACGGCCTTCTCGATCAGCTCGTTGCCGCGCAGGTGGCGCAGCATCATCGGGTCCTTGCGCAGGTCGCGGTACAGCGCCAGGCATAGCAGCACCATCACCACCACGAATGGCAAGGCCACGACGATGGTCAGGTTCTGCAGCCCGGTCAGTGCCTCGCCAGGGTTACCTGGGTCGCCGATCGCCAGCATGATGGCCGCCACCGTACCGGTCAGCGTCCCCCAGAAAATCACTGTGCGTCGCGATGGCGCGGTGGTGCCGTGTTCCGACAGCGTGCCCATCACCAGCGAGGCGGCGTCGGCACCCGAAACAAAAAAGATGCCCACCAGGATCATCACCAGCACCGAGGTTGCCGAGGCCAGCGGGTAGCTGTCCAGCAACTGGTACAGCGCGTGATTACTGTTGACCGCACCGTTGGCCAGCTGGAAGGCGCCCTCGCGCACGGCCTCGATGGCGGCGCCACCGAAGATGGTGAACCACACCAGGCTGACCAGGCTTGGCACCAACAGCACCCCGGTAACGAACTGGCGAATGGTGCGACCGCGGCTGATGCGGGCGATGAACATGCCCACGAAAGGCGTCCAGGAGATCCACCAGGCCCAGTAGAACACGGTCCAGCCGGCCAGCCAGCTGTTCATCTGTTCGCCGCCGCTGGCGTTGGTGCGGGCCATCATTTCCGGCAGCATCTTGATGTAGATGCCGAGCGAGGTCGGCAACAGATTGAGCATCAGCAGCGTCGGCCCGACCATGAACACGAACACCGCCAGCACCAGTGCCAGCACCATGTTGGTGTTGGACAGCCACTGGATACCCTTGCCGATGCCCGACACCGCCGAGGTCACGAAGGCAATGGTCAGCAGAGTGATGATCGAGATGTAGAACAGTTTACCGGGGCTTTCGATCCAGCCGTTGTATTCCAGGCCGCCGGCAATCTGCAGCGCCCCAAGGCCCAGCGAGGCGGCCGAGCCGAACAGCGTGGCGAAGATTGCCATCATGTCGATCAGGCGGCCGAGAGGGCCGTTTGCGTGCTTGCCGATCAGCGGCCGGAAGGCGGCGGAAATCAGCTGCGAGCGGCCACGGCGGAAGGTGCCGTAGGCGATTACCAGGCCGACGATGGCGTACATGGCCCAAGGGTGCAGGGTCCAATGGAACAAGGTAGTGGCCATTGCCACCTGCATCGCTTCGCTGGTCTGCCCGCTGGCCGAGCCGGGCGGCGGCGATATGTAGTGCGACAGCGGCTCGGCCACGCCGAAGAACATCAGGCCGATGCCCATGCCGGCGCTGAACATCATCGCTACCCAGGACACCGTGCGGAACTCTGGCTGTTCGCCATCGCGGCCCAGCGGCACCCGCCCGTAACGGCTGGCGGCCAGCCACAGCACGAACACCACGAAGAGGGAGGAGGTGAGCACGAAGAACCAGCCGAAATTGAGAATGACCCAGGATTGCGCGCTGGAAGCGCTGCTGGCCAGGCTGGCCTGGTTGAGGAAGCCCCAGAGCACGAAGGCGATGGCCAGGAGGCTGGTGAAACCAAAGACGATCCAGTCAAGCTTGCCCTCGAAATGTCGATCCTGGCGGGCTTCTGCGGTTTTCGAGGGGTCTGTGACGCCAAGATCGAGTGTTTCGGGGATGTGTTCCTTTGCCATGTATGATGAGGCCCCATTTGTGTATTGCCTGGACGCGCAGGCTTGTTGTGTGGGCTGCCGAGCACGATGACGGCCTCGGCGGGGTGGATTGCTGGCGGGATTATCCTGCGCAGCAGATAGCGGCTCATGTCCCCATAACGCCATGGGGCGTCCATTGCGCGACTTGGCAAATACTTTTAGTTCTGGGGGCAATGGCCCTTTCTGCCTCGGCTTCTGGTACCCTGATGGGCATAACCCGGGACCGCACATACGAGCATCGTAGAAGCGCTGCTGCTTGTGGGCCTGGCCGCACAGGAAACGGAGATTCGTCATAATGGCCACTGACCGTGTGAGCCTGATTCATTTCGATAAATTGAGCATGAGCCCTGCCGCTGCCGACCGGTTCCAGAAAGCCCTCGACGCGCTGGAAGCGCTCAAGCTGCAGGACCGTTACGTGTATCTCATCGCTCCTTATCTGGGTGATATCGCTGACGCCTCCGACGCCGAGCAACTGGCAACAGCCCTGGAGCAGGGCCTGCGCGTGGTCGAAGAGTTGCGGGTGGCCAGGTCGGTCACCAAGGTCAAGGCCGAGGAAGTGCGCCAGGTGTTCCACAGTGCTGGCGAACGTGCGCGGGCAGAACTGCCTGGCTGAGTAGTGGCATGGCCAAAGACATCGACAACCCCTGCGTCTCGTTATGCGAGCTCAACAGCGAACTGTGCGTGAGCTGCGGCCGTACCCGTGACGAAATCCGCAAGTGGCGGGGCATGAAGCGGCCCGAGAAAATGGCCACTGTGCAGCGTGCGGCGACGCGAATGAAGGCTATCGCCAAAAAGGCGGCCAAGCGGCAGAATGCCGGCTGAACCTGCGTGCAATTGACGCAGCCTTTCCTGTTTGTCTGACGAGCCTGAAAATGGATTCTCACTCGCTGTTCGCGTTTACCCTGGTCGCCGCCATCGCGATCGCCAGCCCAGGCCCTGCCACCTTGATGGCTATCAACAACAGCCTTGCCCATGGCCAACGCAGCGCGATCTGGTCGTCGCTGGGCAATGGCACGGGTCTGTTCTGTCTGTCGGCAGCGGCCATGCTGGGGCTAGGCGCACTGCTGGCCAGTTCTGAAGTACTGTTCAATGCCGTGAAGATCCTGGGGGCGGGCTACCTGTTCTACCTGGGCGCGCGACAACTGCTGAAGAAGAGCCCGATGCTGGAGCAGGGGGCCGCAGAGCGTTCAGCCAAGGTGCGGCCCACGCCGCTGAAACTGTTCAAATCGGCCTTTCTCACTGCAGTGACCAACCCGAAGGCGACCATGTTCTTTACTGCACTGTTCCCGCAGTTCATCGACCAGGGGGCTGCGCTGTTGCCGCAGTTCCTGACCTTGACCGGGATTTTCGTGGCCTTGTCGCTCACTTCGCTAAGCGCGTATGCCGCCCTGGCTGCGCGGGCCAAGGGGGTGCTGACCCGGCCGTCGCTGTCGCGCTGGGTGAACAGGGTGGTGGGCACCACCTTTATCGGTTTTGGCGCGGCGATCCTGGCGATGCGACGGCAGGGTGCCTGAAACGCCCAGTTTTTCGCCGGCCGTGCAGGCGCTCACTGTCTGTCCTTCGGCAGATTTATCAACGGGACGATGAAAGGTTCGTCTGCGGGTTGCTGATGGTCCAGACTGTCTACAGCGCGCAGATGATAGCTGCAGGCGACCACGGCAGGTGGCAGCCTTTGGCCACTACGCCGGATCGCCGGGTGTTTCATGTGCCGAGGGTCGTAGATGATCGAGCGTTGCTTTCGCCACGTCTTGCTCCTGATGTGCCTGTCACTGCTGCCCCTGGCTGCAACAGCGGATGATGCATGCCTACGGCTGACCGCCACAGGCAACCCGGAATACCCCCCGTACCTGTGGCGCGACCCGCTGAACCCTCAGCGACTGATCGGTGCCAATGCCGACCTGCTCAAATACCTGGGCAAGCAGTTGGGGCTGGAGATAGAGGTGGTTTACGCCGGGCCGTGGTCACGAGCCCAGGAAGAAGTGCGCACCGGGCGGATCGACTTGATGGCCGGGTATTTCCTGACCGAAGCGCGCCGGCAGCATGTGGACTTCATTGCCCCGCCGTTTTTGCGCACACCCAGCGTCATCTGGGTGCGCCAGGACAATGCCTTTGCCTACCAGCAATGGGCCGACCTCAAAGGCCGCAAGGGTGGCACTCTGGTCAACAATAGCCACGGCCAACAGTTCGATGAATACGCCCAGGCCAGTCTCACCCTCGAAGCGGTGCCCACTGCCAGGCAGGCGTTCGAGAAGCTGATGCACAAGCGCAGCGATTACGTGGTGTACGAGCAGTATCCTGGCATGGCGCTGGCGCGCACATTGGGCATCGCAGCCACTGTGCAGGTTTTGCAGCCACCGGTGTCCAGCGAAGGGTTGTACCTGGCAATCTCACATGAGTCGCCTTGCAACCGGCCACTGCTGCGTGAGGCGCTGGCGCGGGAGATGGCGAAGATCGTTGGCGGGGCCTTGCCCGAGCAGTGGTTGAAACAGAATCTGGAGCGGTGGCAGTGACAGAGTGGCTCATGTGCTGCGCGGTCTTTGTTGGGGGCAGCCTCGCGTCGGTACATGTGCCACTCCAATTCAACGCATATGCAAGATGATAGGGCTGCTGCTGGCCGGGTCGGTATGCCCACGCAGCTTGCCTACCGCCTGCGCATCCACCGCACCCCCCTGGTTGCCCCAGGCCGTACGCACAAAGCTGAGCACGTCGGCAATCTCCTGATCACTCAACTGCTCGCGCAAAGCCGGCATGCGATAGGCGTCCGGCACCCCTGCAGCCACCACCCGCTGCGAACCATTGAGCGTGATATTGATTGCCGAGGCGCTCTCCTTGGCCAGTGCCGAGGTCGCCCCGGCCAAGGGCGGCATCCATTCGGCCTGGCCCTTGCCGTCCAGGCCATGGCACGACGCACAGCGTGTCACGTAGGTGCGCGCTCCCGGGCTGTCCAGCCGTGTCGCTAGCGATTCGGCCTGGTAATGCCATGGCGCGCCGTCCCGTTGGGGGTCGCCGGGCAGCGACTTCAGGTAGTGAGCGATGGCAGCCAGGTCGTCATCATGCATGAATTGCGTGGAGTTGTTGAACGCCTCGGTCATCGAACCATATACCACTGCATGCCGGTTGCGCCCGGTCTTCAGGAACTGCGCGATCTCTGCCTCGCTCCAGCGCCCCAGCCCGGTGTTGTGATCGGCGCGTAGGCTGGGTGCATACCAGCCGTCGAGCAGTGCGCCGGACAGGAACGGCTTGCCGCTGTCATCCAGCGCCTTTTCATTGAAGGCCAGGCCACGTGGCGTATGGCAACTGCCGCAGTGTCCGGGGCCCTGGACGATATAGGCGCCACGGTTCCACTGTGCATCCTGCCCGGCCTTGTCGGTGTAAGGCGTAGTGGCGGCGAACAGGCCGTTCCACAAGGCGATGGGCCAGCGCAGGTTCAGCGGCCAGGGGATGTCGCTGCCCAGGTTGGCCTGCCGCGCCGGTTGCACGCCGTGCATGAAGAACGCATACAGCGCCTTGACATCATCATCGCTGAGCTTGGCGTAGGACGGGTAAGGCATCGCCGGGTACAGCCGTCGGCCACCCGGCGCGACACCCTGGCGCACGGCGCGGTCGAAGTCGGCCAGGGTGTAGTTACCGATGCCGCTGTCGCGGTCGGGGGTGATGTTGGTGGCGTGGATTGCCCCCAGCGGGGTGGCCATTTCCAGTCCGCCGGCGAACGGTTTGCCACCCGGCAGGCTATGGCAGGCCACGCAGTCACTGAGCCGGGCGACGTATTCGCCGCGGCTGACCAGCGCCGGGTCGGCAGCAGTGGCCTGTGCGTCGGCAAACGGCGATGCGGGTTCACGGGTGACATACCAGGCCAGCAGGCCCGCCGCGACCAGGCACGGCAGCGCCAGCCAGCCAGCGGTTCTTGCGAAACGATGGGTCATGAGGCGTCCCTTGTGCGATCAGCTGAAGGTGTGGCGGCTCAATGGCAAACTGCGCACGCGCTGGCCAGTGAGCTGCGCGACCGCGTTGGCCACCGCCGGGGCCACGGCGGGCAGCGGTGGTTCGCCGATGCCGCCCATCTTCGCCCCGCTTTCGATGATGCGCACATGCACCCGCGCCATCCGCGAAGGCGGCAGGATCGGGTACAGGTCGTAATTGCGTGCGCGCGGCTTGCCATCCACGTACACCGCTTCTTCCACCAGCGTCTGCGACAGGCCCAGGGCGACGGCGCCGTTGACCTGATGCTCGATGATCGCCGGGTTGACGATGCTGCCCGGGTCGATGGCTTGCCAGATGTCGTGCACCCTGACCTGGCCGTTGTCGATCGAAACCTCGGCAATGACCGCAGCCTCCGAGCCGAACGGTGAGGCCATGGCCACGCCGCGTGCGCGCTTGCTGCCGTCCTCGGCGGTGAACGGTCCGCGCTTCCAGCCGCCGGACAAGTCGGCCACTGCGTTCAGCAGGTTGGTCAGTCTCGGGTTGTCGCGCAGCAGGTGCAGGCGCAGTTCAAACGGGTCCTTGCCACCTTTGTCCGCCAGTTCGTCCAGGAATGATTCGTAGAAGAAGTCGTTCAGCGAGTTACCTACCGAGCGCCAGTAACCAAGCATGGCCGGGCCTTTGACGTAGATCTGGGCAATGCGCTTGTTGGCGATGGCGTAGGACTTGCCTGACAGCCCCTCAAGCGCGGTCGGGTCGATCTTCTCCCCTTGTTTTCCAGCAAGGGCCTCGGTTGGGCCCTCGGTGGCGCTGACCGCCTCGAGCGCCACTGGCATACCGTCTGCGTCCAGCCCGGCGCGGAACTTCACCACTGCGACGGGGCGCAGTACATCGCGCAAGAACTCCTCTTCGCGACTCCAGATAAGCTTCACCGGCCGGCCAACCGCTTTGGCCAGGGCAATGGCCTGCGGGTAGGGGTTGGCAGAGTCGTACAGGAAGTGGCGGCCAAAGAAGCCGCCCAGCAGCGGCGAGTGCAGGTTGATTTGTGCAGGCTCCAGGCCAGTGCGTCTGGCAATGTCGTCACGGAACATGTCCGGGGCCTGGTTGGGCAGCCAGACGTCGAGGCTGCCGTCCGGGTTGAAGCGGGCGAGGGCGGACGGTGGCTCCAGCTGGGCATGGTTCAGGTACTGGTTGTGGTAGCTGGCCTCGACCTTGGTCTTGGCGTTGGCCAAGGCGCCGGCAATATCCCCTTCGTTCTCTTCATCACGGGACGGCCCTTGCACCGTCGCGAGGTGTTCGCGCCAGGCGTCGCTGGAAAAATCGGCCGGCATCGGTCGCACTTTGCTGTCGGCAGCCGGTTCTTTCCAGTCCACCTGAATCGCCTCCACTGCACGCTTGGCGTGCCACCAGCGCTCGGCGACCACAGCCACGGCGCCTGGCAGCTGATGCACAGAATGTACGCCTTTCATGGCCTTGATCTGGTCTTCGTTGCGCAGGCTGCCAACCGTCATGCCCAGGCGCGGTGCATGCTGCACGGCAGCGTGGAGCATGCCGTCGACCTTGATGTCGATGCAGTACTGGGCCTTGCCGGTGGACTTGTCGTAGGCATCCAGGCGGCGTACGGGCTTTCCAATCCAGCGAAACTGGCTGGGGTCGCGCAGCTTGACGCTGGCCGGGTCGGGCACCGGCAGGTCCATGGCGCGACCGGCCAGCTCACCGTAGGGTACGGAACGTCCGGTCGTGGTATGTACTACGTTACCCGGTGTGGTAGAAAGCTCATCGACCGGTACACCCAGGTGTTCGGCGCCCGCCTGCAGCAGCATGCCCCGGGCGAGCGCGCCCAGACGGCGCATGGTGGGGTAGCTCATGCGCACCGACATGCTGCCACCGGTGATGCGCATGCCGTTCTCCATCACCACGTAGGCTTCGCCCGGTGGTGCGCTATCGACCACGAAATGGGCCGGGTCGACATCCAGCTCTTCACCCACAATCTGCGCCATGGCGGTGAAAGGGCCTTGCCCGCCTTCCATAAAGGGGCTCAGCAGGCGCACCGTGCCGTCCGGGCGAATCTCCAGAAATGCAGGCACCTGGGTGCCGCGTTCCGCAGTTGCCGCAGCGGCGGCTGCTGCCTGCACGCGGGCCGAGCCCATGGGCAGGCCGAAACCTAGCACCAGGGCACCGACTGCGGTGCCGGCAAGAAAGCGCCGACGTGACAGGTTGACCGTTTCGCCCCGCTGCAGCCTGAGCAGTTCGGCGGGTGTATCGACTGGCGTGTTCATCAGGCCTGCTCCCCCTGGGCCAGGTCATGCACAGCGGCATGGATGGCGTTGTAGGTGCCGCAGCGGCACAGGTTGACCATGGCTGCATCGATCTGCGCATCGCTGGGTTTGGGCGTGTGCTTGAGCAGCGCCGTGGCTGCCATGACCTGGCCAGACTGGCAATAGCCGCATTGAGCCACCTGGTGCTCGACCCAGGCGGCGACCACCCGTTTGCCGACGGGGTCGGCTTCGATCGCCTCGATGGTGGTGACCTCACGCCCCACCACACCGGCCACCGGGGTAACGCAGGCGCGCACCACATTGCCGTCCACCAGCACCGAACAGGCGCCGCACTGGGCCAAGCCGCAGCCATACTTGGTGCCGGTCAGCCCCAGGTCATCGCGGATTACCCACAGCAGGGGCGTGTCGGCGTCCGCCTCGACCTGATAGGTCTTCTGGTTGATGCGTAGTTCCATGGTTTCACCTGCCCGTCACGGTTGTTGTCGCTGTGTTTTATCTGCATGGGGAATACGTTGTCCCCCGGTGCAGAAACGCTAGCACAGGAGGATGACCGCTGGTCTGGTGGCGGGGGTGACTTCAGAGGATCAGGCAAGTAATCCGGCGGAATACGCAAGCCAGCTTCGAAAAATCAAGCCTGCAGTCGGCGTTGAACAGGACTTGCGCAACGAAAACCCGGATAATGCCGGCCAATTTCGTTTTGCACGCTTAAATCACGGTAATCCCGCATGGAAATCAAGGTCAATTTTCTCGACAATCTCCGTCTCGAAGCCAAATTCGATGACTTCACGGTGATCGCCGACCAACCTATCCGCTACAAAGGCGATGGTTCGGCCCCAGGCCCGTTCGACTATTTCCTGGCGTCTTCGGCCTTGTGCGCGGCTTACTTCGTCAAGCTGTACTGCCAGACCCGCGATATTCCCACCGAAAATATCCGCCTGTCGCAGAACAACATCGTCGACCCGGAAAACCGCTACAACCAGATCTTCAAGATCCAGGTCGAACTGCCCGAAGACATCTCCGACAAGGACCGTCAAGGCATCCTGCGCTCCATCGACCGCTGCACGGTAAAAAAGGTGGTGCAGACCGGCCCTGAGTTCGTGATCGAAGTGGTCGACAACCTCGATGCCGATGCCCAAGGGTTGCTGATGCCGGTGTCGGACACCAGCACCTATATCCCCGGCAAGGACCTGCCGCTGGAGCAGACCATTGCCAACATGTCGGGCATCCTCGCCGGGTTGGGGATGAAGATCGAGATCGCCTCGTGGCGCAACATTGTCCCTAACGTCTGGTCGCTGCACGTACGCGATGCGCAGTCGCCGATGTGCTTTACCAACGGTAAAGGCGCCACCAAGGAGGCTGCGCTGGCCTCGGCGCTGGGCGAGTTCATCGAGCGCCTCAACTGCAACTTCTTCTACAACGACCAGTTCTGGGGCGAAGACCTGGCCAACGCCCCGTTCGTGCACTACCCGAACGAACAGTGGTTCAAGCCGGGCCCGCGCGACGCGCTGCCGGCCGAGATCCTCGATGAGCACTGCCTGGCGATCTACAACCCTGACGGGGAGCTGCGTGGTTCGCACCTGTATGACACCAACTCGGGTAACACGGCGCGGGGTATCTGTTCGCTGCCGTTCGTGCGCCAGTCCGACCAGCAGGTGGTGTACTTCCCGTCCAACCTGATCGAAAACCTGTTCCTCAGCAATGGCATGAGCGCGGGCAACACCTTGGCCGAGGCGCAGGTGCAGTGCCTGTCGGAAATCTTCGAGCGCGCGGTGAAGCGCGAAATCCTCGAGGGCGAGTTGTGCCTGCCGGACGTGCCGCAAGAGGTGCTGGCCAAATACCCGGCGATCCTCGCTGGCATCCAGGGCCTGGAAGAGCAAGGCTTCCCGGTGCTGGTCAAGGATGCGTCGCTGGGGGGCGAGTTCCCGGTCATGTGCGTGACCTTGATGAACCCGCGCACGGGTGGCGTGTTTGCCTCGTTCGGTGCCCACCCGAGCCTGGAAGTGGCGCTGGAGCGCAGCCTCACCGAACTGCTGCAGGGCCGCAGCTTCGAGGGCCTGAACGACCTGCCGCAACCCACCTTCGAAAGCCATGCGCTGACCGAGCCGAACAACTTCGTCGAGCATTTCATCGACTCTAGCGGCGTGGTGTCGTGGCGCTTCTTCAGCGCCAAGGCCGACTTCGAATTCGTCGAGTGGGACTTCTCCGGGCACGGCGAGGACTCCAACCAGCAGGAGGCCGCGACCCTGTTCGGCATCCTCGAAGACCTGGGCAAGGAAGTGTACATGGCGGTGTACGACAACCTTGGCGCCACCGCGTGCCGCATCCTGGTGCCGGGCTATTCGGAAATCTACCCGGTCGAGGACCTGATCTGGGACAACACCAACCGCGCCTTGTCGTTCCGTGCCGACATCCTCAACCTGCACAGCCTCGACAGCCGCTCGCTGAAGCTGCTGCTCAAGCGCCTGGACAACTGCGATGTGGATGACTACACCACCATCACCACGCTGATCGGTGTGGAGTTCGACGAAAACACAGTGTGGGGCCAACTGACCATTCTCGAACTGAAGCTGCTGATCTGCCTCGCGGTGCAGCGTTTCGAGGATGCCAAGGAACTGGTCGAGGCATTCTTGCAGTTCAACGACAACACCGTAGACCGCGGCCTGTTCTACCAGGCGCTGAACGTGGTGCTGGAAGTGCAGTTGGATGACGAACTGGAGATGGATGACTACGAAGCCAACTTCCGCCGTATGTTCGGCAATGCGCGCATGGATGCGGTATTGGGCTCGGTGGACGGCAGTGTCCGCTTCCATGGCCTGACCCCGACCAGCATGAAGCTCGAAGGCCTTGATCGCCACCTGCGCCTGATCGACAGCTACAAGAAGCTGCACGCGGCCCGGGCCAAGTTCGCCTGACAGGCGCTGCGCCCAATCATCGCCGGCAAGCCAGCGCCACAGGTATTGCACCGCTCTTGAGATCTGTGCCGAACCTGTGGACGCTGGCTTGCCGCGTTGCCATCCAGGCGCATAGCGTTCTCTTCCTATCCACTTCAGGTGGTGACTATTCGGGCTTAGCAGGCCCACTTTCGAAAGCCTCCGCCGGTGGTGGCGCTGCACGGACATTGAAAAGCTTGCAGACACAGTACCAACAGAGAGCGACGGTCAGGTTGTAGGGGAACAGCACTGCCCAGAACGGCAATTGCCAGTTCTTTTTGCCCTGCATTTCACCGGGCTCGCCGGTTCGCCAGGGGGCATAGTGGCGCCAGGCTTCTGCCGGGGTCAGGCAGATGGCGTGAAGTGGCTTGTGCCACCAGTTGGGTTCACCGGGCGGGGGGAGTTTGTCCGGGCCGTGGTCCATGAAGTGGCGCAGGTATTCCCACACTTCGGCGACATGCTTGACGCCGGGTTCGGTGGGTTCGTTGCTGTCCACCCACAGGCAGTCTTTTTGGTGCAGGCTGCCGTCTTCCCGGCGGGGGGCGAAGGCGAGGGCATAGCTGGTGGTGAAGTAGGAGCCGCCGAATTCTGTGCGTTTGAAAATACCGCCTCCAGTGTTATTCCAATCAATAACTATGAGTGTATTTATGCGTTTGTAATATATTTTTTTGGTGGCTCTATTGAGGTATATGTCAGAGAGTTTTTTTATTAAGAAAACACGGTAGGCTAAGAATGGAGTAAAAATAAATGGTCCGAGGAGCTGTATTGCAATAAATACATATGCCCCTTCCTGTTGGTAATTGATTGAGTGGGTGAAAAAGCCTGTGTAGGATACAATCGCGATGGCTAAAATCGTGGCGGTATACATCTTGGCCATGAAGGCTGAGTCGGAAACCCATGGATTTCTAAGCTGCGCTAATGTTGTGGTTATTTTGCTGATTTGTCCGTGGATTTTTGGTTTAATATAAGTGTTTTCATGTGGGCTAAATAACCATGTTGTGGCCACGGCGCTACCTCTCGACATGAAGGGTTGAGATTGAATGAGTGTTGGCGGATAAGCCTTGGTTTGGTAGGAAATTTATTAATAGAGTGCCGCTTTTTGCTCTGGCTGTATCGATTCTAGTTAAGTAGCAGGTCGGCTCAGTATCTGAGGGAATTGCCTTACTGTCGAAGTCCAAGGTGCTTAAGGTGCCATGTAGTGCACCGTCAGGATGGGGACGCGTGACTGCAGACAGGGCCCGGAGGTAGCGCTGCTGACAGAGGTGTCGCTCATGTGCGTTTCCTTTGGGTTGAATGCGCTGGGGCCTCCTCAAATGCTTCGGGAGGCGGTGGCGCTGCTCGGACGTTGAACAGGCGGCAGATGCCATACCAGCAGAGGGCGACGGAGAGGTTGTAGGGAAACAGCACGGCCCAGAACGGCAATTGCCAGTTCTTTTTGCCCTGCATTTCACCGGGCTCGCCGGTTCGCCAAGGGGCATAGTGGCGCCAGGCTTCTGCCGGGGTCAGGCAGATGGCGTGAAGTGGCTTGTGCCACCAGTTGGGTTCACCGGGCGGGGGGAGTTTGTCCGGGCCGTGGTCCATGAAGTGGCGCAGGTATTCCCACACTTCGGCCACATGCTTGACGCCGGGTTCGGTGGGTTCGTTGCTGTCGACCCAGAGGCAGTCTTTTTGATGCAGGCTGCCGTCTTCCCGGCGGGGGGCGAAGGCGAGGGCATAGCTGGTGCTGAACGATGAGCCGCCGTATTCGGTGCGCTTGAAAATGCCACCTCCGGTGTTGGCCCATTCGAATACGAGTACCTTGCTCAAACGTTGGTAGTAGATTTTTTGGGTTGATCGATTGAAGCAGAAAATTGATAAGCGTTTTATGAAATATATTCGATAGGCTAAGAATGGGAGGAAGATTAAAGGTGCAATTAGTGTAAGGAGGATAAAGGTATAACTAAAGGTGTATGGGTTCCAGGCTTCACTGGTGAGTAAGTAAGGGTAGGTGAAGATGACGAGCGCAATGGTCATTGCACAGTACAGCTTTCCCATAAAAACTGAGTCTGTTACCCAGGGGTTTCTCAGGCATAAGGTGGTTTTTGACAAGTTTGATAGTTGCCCGCCAATAGCGGGTTTATGCCCTGAACTTGAGCTTGAGTTGAATATCCAGATGGTTGCCATGATCAGCGCTCCAGACGAAAAATTGACAGGGTCTCAGCCATGGCCGGGAAGTCGCGGGTGCATGGCGCGTTGGTGTAGTGCACCGTCAGGATGGGTACGCGTGAACTGCAGACAGGGCCTGGAGGTAGCGCTGCTGACGGAGGTGTCGCTCATGTACGCTTCCCTTTTTGGGTTGAATGCGCTGGGGCCTCCTCAAATGCTTCGGGTGGCGGTGGCGCTGCTCGGACGTTGAACAGGCGGCAGATGCCATACCAGCAGAGGGCGACGGAGAAGTTGTAGGGGAACAGCACGGCCCAGAACGGCAATTGCCAGTTCTTTTTACCCTGCATTTCACCGGGCTCGCCGGTTCGCCAGGGGGCGTAGTGGCGCCAGGCTTCTGCCGGGGTCAGGCAGATGGCGTGCAGTGGCTTGTGCCACCAGTTGGGTTCACCGGGCGGGGGGAGTTTGTCCGGGCCGTGGTCCATGAAGTGGCGGAGTATTCCCATACCTCGGCGACATGCTTGACGCCGGGTTCGGTGGGTTCGTTACTGTCGACCCAGAGGCAGTCTTTTTGATGCAGGCTGCCGTCTTCCCGGCGGGGGGCGAAGGCGAGGGCATAGCTGGTGCTGAATGATGAGCCGCCGTATTCCGTACGCTTAAAAATACCACCGCCGGTATTGCTCCACTCAAAGACCAGTACCTTGCTTAAACGTTGATAGTAGATTTTTTGGGTCGCCCGATTGAAGCAGAAGCTTGATAAGCGTTTTATGAAATATATTCGATAAATGAGGAAAGGTAGGAAAGTGAAAGGCATAAGCAAGAATCCAGTCGCTAATAATGGAGCGGTTTCGTACATGCGCCATATATCCCTGGATAGTAAATATGGGTAAAAGCCGGCAATTGACAGAACAGTTATCGCGCAATACAGCTTTCCCATGAAGACAGAGTCTGTGACCCATGGATTCCTTAAGCATAAAATGGTGTCAGATAAGCTTAATAGTTGCCCTGTGATAGAGGGCTTGTGTCCAGAGTCTGACATTGAGTTGAATATCCAGATGGTTGCCATGATCAGCGCTCCAGACGAAAAATTGACAGGGTCTCATTGTCTTCGTCCAGGCCTTGATTGGCGTTGTAGGTTAGATGAAGTGAGAAATGATTTTGGTTGGCGAGTGTGTTTTCGAAATGTAGAACTAAGCCAGCATCTACGAGGTGGCCGGTCGGGCTGATTGGAAAAACGTCAATTCCGTGGTTGTCACGGACGGAGCTCAAACTTCCTGACCATTCACTTACGCCTAGCCTGAATGCAGGCAGCAGCACTGTGAACTCTACGGTTGGTTGGGGGGTGGCTACTTCGTTATGTGTGATAGCTGTCCAATTTGGCGGCGACCAGTGGTTATTCTGATGCCATCGGGTGTCGGCTTTAGTTATGCCGAGGGATAGGGCCTGCTCGGCGGATAGTAGCTTGGGCCCGTAATGTTCATTGTGCCAAGCCTTAATTTCCGTTTGCAGTGAGGTGAAAGCAGGCAGTTTTTTGTCAAAGTCCAAGTTGATGTCGGCGTGCGCCTCTCCATCATTGATGCGATTGCCGAATATGCTACGTGCTGCCCACAGTTCTATTGGGCTGTGAAGGCGTTCATGTGCCTTGGCGTGTAGGTAGAGGCCTCCTGCGATGATGGCTACACCTACGAGGACAAGGGCAGCGGCGGCCCATCCGGCAAAGGGCACAACCGATGTCACGCCTGCAATTGCAAGTCCTGCTTCAAGGACGACAGCGGAACCAATAGCCATGGTGAATCCACCCGCCACAGTGTAACCGGCTGCAGTTAGATCACCATTTTCGTACTGTCGTAGCGCCTTAGTACCGTCCGCGAAAAAACCCAGCGCAATCGCCGGGTATCCGGCTAAACGCGCAAACAGATTGCTACTCAAAAACTTGATAACCCCATTGCCAAAGGCCATGCCCGGCGCTGTGGCACTTAATCTCAGCATGACGGCCTTTTGCGTTGCCCGTACGCTGACCAACGTTGCCGCCGCTGCACCGATCACCCCGAACACAGATGAAGCGAACCCCAGGGTGTATTCCGGTGCATCGCTCTTCTGCAGGCTGTTGTAGGCCGTCTTGAGCGATAAGATGTTGAACCACAGCATCCCCGCGTTTAAACCACCACCACCGCCGGAGGTGAGTAACCCAAGGAAGTTGGGTTTCGCACGCGCAGTGGTGGTCAGCTCGATGGACACTGTGCGGCTACCCGAGATGCGCAACGCTTTCATCTCTTCAACCTGCGCCATGCCGCTCTTCAAATACCGCTGCACCTCCTGGCTAAAGGGGTTTTCCGTAATGGCCTGCTCGGTGATTCGATAGCGCGCCGCCAGCAATCCCAGGGCTTTCTCGGCATTAGCCTCACGCGCTGCCAACTGCACCTGTCGCCGCAGGCCATGACTGGCATCCCATCGGGTCTGCCCGCGCAGGCGCTTGAGCACCACGGCATTGACCGACTGGGCGGTGAGGTCGGTGATGTCCGCCATGGCCGGGAAGCGACCGGCCAGCCCTTCGATCACGTTGTCGCTGGCGCCGAACAAGGTGCCGATCGAATCGGCTTTGTCCTTGAACGGGTTGAACGGCGCCAAGGCGGTGTAAAGCGGGCTGTCGTGCTGGTCCAGCCATTGCTCCAGGCGTTTGAAACGCCGGTCATGATCTTCTGTGCCGGGTGTCGGCTGGCCCATTGGGTGAATCAGCAACGCCAGTGAGATTTCCAGACCGCGGGCGGAGGTGCGTTCGTCGCGGTCGTAACAGGCCAGTGCCGCAGCCAGGCTGTAGGGGTTATCAATGTGTTGGGGTTCGGCCGTCGCCAGCCAGGCGTCATGATCGTTGCTGGCTTGCAAGGCCAGGTTGCGCAGGGCGGCAATCCGTCGTTCCAGCGCGTCGCGTTCGGCGAGGAAGCGCCGGTATTTGTCGACATCGAGGCGCTGCGCCAGGCGCGCACCATTGGGGGAATAGTCTTCATGGGTGAGGGCCTGGAAATGTGACTCGGCCGGCGACAGGGCGGGCCCCCGGCGTGACGTGCCCAGCCTGAACGCGGCCAGTTCCGGCGAAGGGGCATCCGCCGGGTACAGGCTTTCCAGCGTCTTGTTCAGCAACATGGCGACCAGGTTGCGATGGTGAAAGTCGCGGCTCTGCGGGCTGAGCTGTTCGGCATCCAGCCGGTAGCATGCCGGCACGCGCTCCTGCTCGGGAGGTTGGGCAGGTTTTGTGTGCTCCAGTTGCTCGGCCGGCATCAGGTCACGCAGTTGATGCTGGTAGGCCGAGACAGACAGGCTCAGGTCCAGGGCCATGCCTTCGGCGTCGGCGAGCGCCACCACCACTGGCACTTTCGGCTGGGTCCAGGGGTAGTGCCGGGCGATGGCATGGAGGTTGCCGATGGGCAAGGTTTCGGTGACCGGGTCGCTGCTCCAGGTCAGCGGCATGCGCCGCTCGGTTGGCTTGAAGTCTTCGACCCAGGTTTGCAGGGCACTCACTGGCAACACATGGGGCTGGGTGGACGGCGCCTGGTTGCCGCTCACCAGCTCGGCCATGTCCAGCTGGCGCATGTGCCGTTTGCGCAGGGCTGCCGAACCAGTGATACGGGCGGTGATGGCGTTGGTCCACAGGTGCGGGCTGTAGCCGATCCACACTTCCTCGGCGGTGTCCTGGCAGGTGTCGGCCCACACCCAGCCGGTGCTCTGGCCGGACAGGTAGCGCTCACGGCGGTGGTAGTCCTCCAGCCCTTGATAGCGCAGCTCCTTGTAGAGGCCCGCGCCGACGTACTCGTGAATGACCAGCTTTTCGCCCTGAGGGCCTTTCATGAACACGTAGACATAGCCCGGGCGCAAAGCGCGGAGGGTGTAGGCCGAGTGCTGCAGCGTGGGGAAGCCTTGTTCCAGGTTGAAGCCTGCATCGGCATAGCGGCAGGCGGGGGCGTCGGCAGTGCGGGGCACGATGGCGTAGCGCACTGGCAGGATGGGCACGCGAGCGCTGCAGGCAGGGCCGGAGGTGGCGCTACTGACGGAGGCATTGGTCATGCGAGCTCCTTGCTCAGAGAGACAGTCTTTTCCAACCAGAGACGCACTGCGGCAACTTTCAGTACTGACAAGACTGAAATGCCGGTATTCATACTGTGCTGGATTTCAGGCCCGACTCTATGCTGTAAGAAGTTTCCTACTTACTTGCTAAGATGCGCGGGCGATCAAGTGTCTGGAATTCAAGTGAAAGACAATGCCTCGATCGCTGCTTTTGGGTCGAGGCTGAAAGTGTAAGATATTATTTGAATGTATATGTATTGTGTTTGCGCAATATCGTGTGAAAAGTTGCAGTATTTTTGTAGGAAGTTTCGTACTTTGAGATTGTTATATGTTCAGTTTTTGCACTTGGCCATCACTACCTGGCAAGTCCTGGGCGTGCCTCCCGAGCGGCTGGCATAACGCACGCAGTTATTCAGGGATTTCTGTCGCGCAATGCTCAATGTATTGCCCCAGGCCAGGCCGCCTTCCCCGGTAGTGGGGACGGCCTTGGCAAAGCAGTTGGAGCCCACTGCAGGCGTGGCGTAGCGTGCCTTGCTGGCGTTGCTGGAGCAGCCGGCGAGAGCCAGGCTGAGGCTGAGCAGGGTGGCCAGGGCCCAGTACGCGTTTGGTCTGCTCATGTATTCCCCTTCTGCGCTTGGCAGCAAATGCCTTGCAGGATATTTCATTACAGCGAAACGGTGAACTATCGGGGCGTCAAGGGGCTCCTTTGCTAAGCGCACCCTGCGCTTACCTGATGGCGCAAGACCATCAGCCCCTGGGTCACTGAATGAAAAGGAGGCACCGTGACCGCACCTGATCAAACCCTCTACCGCTGTACGCCCAGCCCGCTGCATGCCCTGCTGCTGGCGGGCAGTGTGCCGTTGTTCCTTGGCGCGCTGCTGAGCGATATCGCCTACTACAACAGCTATCAGATTCAGTGGAGCAACTTCGCCGCCTGGCTCATCGCCGGGGCCCTGGTCTTCTGTGGGCTGGCACTGTTGTTCGCGCTGGCCAACCTGATCCGCGCCGAGCGCAAGGGCGGACGCGCTACGCTGTACTTCGTGCTGCTGCTGGTGACTTGGGGGCTTGGGCTGATCAATGCCTTTGAGCATGCCAAGGACGCCTGGGCGGTGATGCCTTCTGGGTTGGTGTTGTCGGTAATCGTGACAGTGCTCGCAGTGGTGGCCGCCTGGACCGGTTTGAGCAACCTGCGTTCAGGAGGTGTGGCATGAAGCCTTTGCATGCATTTAGCCTGTTGGGTGTGGCGCTATTGCTGAGTGCCTGTGGTGGCGACGGCGAGCCGACCCAGGCCCATGGCCCGGACCCGAAACTGCCGGAGCCTCAGCGCGGCTTGCTGCCGAGCATGAAGATTGCGCAACCGGCTGCCTGGGGCGAACTGAAACCGACCGTGCCGGAGGGCTTCAGTGTCACCGCCATTGCCACCGGCCTGAAAATCCCGCGCCAGAGCCTGGTGCTGCCCAATGGCGACATTCTGGTGGCTGAGGGCCGGGGAGGCAGCGCGGCCAAGCTCAAGCCCAAGGATGTGATCGCTAGCCAGATCAAGGCCAAGGGCAATACCCAGGTCAAGGGTGGCAACCGCCTGACCTTGCTGCGCGATGCTGACGGCGATGGCAACTACGAGGTACAGGCCGTGTTTGCGGATAACCTCAACGCACCGTACGGCCTGGCCTATGCCAACGGCAAGCTGTATGTAGCCAACCAGGATGCGCTGGTGCGCTTTGACTACAAGGAAGGCCAGACCCAGGCCGACGGCCCGCCAACCAAGGTCACCGACCTGCCGGCTGAAATCAACCACCATTGGACCAAGGCCCTGACCATCAGCCCGGATGGTCGCTTCTTGTATGTGGGTATCGGCTCGAACAGCAACATCACCGAGCGCGGCCTGGAGGTGGAGATCGATCGGGCCATGGTCTGGCAGGTTGATGCCGAGACCGGCGCACACCGGCCCTATGCCACCGGCTTGCGTAACCCGACGGCATTGACCATCCAGCCGCAGACCGGGCAGTTGTGGACGGTGGTCAACGAGCGGGATGAGCTGGGCCCCGACCTGGTGCCAGACTACCTCACTTCGGTACGTGAAGGCGGCTTCTATGGTTGGCCTTACAGCTACTGGGGGCAGCATGTGGATGAGCGGGTGCGGCCGCAGAACCCGGACAAGGTGGCGGCGGCGATCAAACCGGATTACAGCCTGGGTTCGCATGTGGCTGCACTGGGTGTGGACTTCTCGACCTCGGCAATGGGCGAGCGCTTTGCAGACGGTGTGTTCGTGGGCGAGCACGGCAGTTGGAACCGGCCCAACCCGGTGGGGTACAAGGTGATTTTCGTGCCGTTCAGCAATGGCAAGCCTGCCGGGGAACCCATCGACTTCGCCACGGGCTTTCGCGGTGAGGATGGCAAGACCCGGGGGCGACCGGTTGGCGTGACGGTGGACCCGCGTGGGGCGTTGATCATTGCCGATGACCTGGCGAATACGGTGTGGCGAGTGACGCGTAATCGCTGAATGCTATCTGATCAAATCGTCAAAGCTTGCTGGCGATGGGCCGCAGAGCGGCCCAATTGCTGACTGACAGGCATTGCGCGTGGGTCAGAAGCGGTAGTTGAAGCTGGCTTCCAGCGTGCGCGGTGCCCCTGGGGTGATCAGGTCGACCGAGCCATGTGCCGAGGCATAGTAGTCACGGTCGAACACGTTCTTCAGGCGCAGCGCGGCATCCCACTGCGGCACGCTGTACAGCAGCGCGGCGTCGAAGGTGGTATAGCCTGGCATCACCACCACATTGTCGAGCGCTGTGTAGCGTTCGTCGACGTAGTTGGCTCCGGCGGCCACACGCCACTCTGGTGTCAGGGTACGTACCAACCAGACATTGGCGCTGTTGCGCGGCGTCAGGGTAGGGGTCTGGCCTTCGTTCGCCACGCCATTGGTCTTGCTGTTGGACTTGGTGATTTCGGCGTCCAGGTAAGCGTAACCGGCATAGATCTGCCACTTGTCGGTGAGATGCCCGCTGACGGTGGCTTCAAAGCCATCGGTACGCTGTTCGCCAGCCAATACGGTCAGGTTGGGGTTGGCCGGGTCGGCAGTCTTCATGTTGGTGCGCTCAAGGCGGAACACTGCGGCGGTCAGTGACAGGCGGCTGTCGAGCAGGTCCCATTTGGCGCCGATTTCATAGTTGGTGGTTTCTTCCGGCTCCAGGTGCTGGTTGCTCGGGCTCACCGCGAACACTTCGCCCGAAGGCTGATAGCTGCGGCTGACCGACACGTAGTAGGACTGGATGGCGTCTGGCTGGTAGACCAGACCCGCACGCGGGCTCCAGGTCTTGTCGGTACGATCCAGGTCGATGTTTTGCACGCGGTCGTCGTCGTACTCCTGGCCAAAGATGTCATAACGCACACCGACCAGTGCCTTCCAGTGCGCGTTCAGCTCGATCATGTCCTGCACGTACAGACCGGTGGTCTGCTGGAAGTTGGTGCCCTTGGACGACAGGTTGGCGGCATGTTCCGGTACCGGCACCAAGGCGTCACGGTACACCGGTACCTGGGCCACGTTGGTCTGGCTCAGCACGCGCTGGTACTTGTCCTGAAAGCCTGCTTCCACGCCGTACAACAGGTTGTGCTGCATGCCGGCCAGTTGCGCTTGTTGCTTGAGCTCCGTCTGGTTGAACACACCGTACTCATCGCGGGCGACATTGCCGCGGTTGAGCTTGATCAGCAGTTCACCGTCGGGCGCGGTGACGAAGCGCGTCGGGCTGCTGTCGGCCAAGGTGTTGTTGCGGTCCAAGTCGTAGCGGTAGTAACGGCTGGTGTTGGTCAGGGTGAAGTTGTCGTTGATGCGGTAGTCCAGGCTGGCTGTAAGCGAGAACACCTCGCTGCGGGCGTAATCCTGGTCAGCATCGCCAGAGCCAAAGCGCTTGTCGCGGTCCACGTCCACCGGGCGGTTGCCCAGGGCCGGGATGCCGAAGTCGATCAGGCGCTTGTCTTACAGGTAGGTGGCGCCCAGGTTCAGTTCCAGATCGTCCGAGAGACGGAAGTAGGCCGACGGTGCGATGGCCTTGCGGTCGATGTAGCCATCATCGCGGAAGGTGTCGCTGTCTTCGAAGGCACCGGTCACGCGGTAGGCCTGGTTGCTTTGCGGGTCGGCCCAGCCGGTGTCGAACTGGGTTCGGCGTTTGCCTTCGCTGTCGACGTTCATGCCGACTTCGCGCTTGGGCGTGAAGCTTGGTTTTTTGCTGATGCTGTTGATCAGCCCGCCCGAGGAGCCACGGCCATACAGCACCGCGGCCGGGCCCTTGATCACCTCGACACGCTCGATGTTGGACAGATCGCGAAAGTACAGGGCGTCGTCACGCACGCCGTCTATGTACATGTCGCCAATGGCGCTGAAGCCACGGATGGTCACCTGATCGCGTTGGCCGTCGCCGTTGGACAGGCCGATGCCGGGCACGTTCTTCAGCACGTCTTCCATGGACTGTGCGCCTTGGTCCTTGATCACGCTTTCGGGAACGACGTTGACGGTTTGCGGGATATCGCGCAGCGGCGCGTCGATCTTCATGGCGCTGCGGCTTTCACTGGCCTTGTAGCTTTGCTGCTCATAGACGCTGGTGACGGCGGTGGCGGGCAGGGCGAGGCTACTTTGCGTATCGGTTTGGGCGGCAGCGTGGACAGCAGGCACAACGAGCAGGCCCAGCATGGAAATGGATGCTGGGGCAACAGACCTTTTTGCCATTACAGGCGACTCTTTGTTGTTATCGGGAGTCACGAATAGTAATGATTTGCAAATGTAAAGCAAGTGTAAAGAATTCGTATTAGCTATAACAGTGATTTCGGCGACGAAATGCGTCGCCAGCCGAGAGGGCCGGCAAGGCGGCCGGTAATGGCTATGCTTGTCAGCGCGTGAGCCTTTCACGCGCCTATTCGGACTTGATCACAGGGAAGCACGCCTATGAACCCCATTCGTACTCTCGCTCGTGCTGTAACCCTTGCCACGCTGGCCTCTGCTGCCAGCTTCACGGTACAGGCTGCCGGTATCCCCATCGGGAGCGAGGCGCTGGAAAGCCATGTCACCACACAGGTAACGGCTATCGACCTGGCCACCCGACAAGTCACGGTGAAAGGCCCTGACGAGAAGAAGGATGTGACGTTCCAACTGACCGAAAAGGCCAAAGCGCTGCCCAACCTTAAAGTCGGTGACCAAGTCGACATCTACGTGACACGCGCCGTGGCCTATGTGCTCAATCCGGAAGTGGGGGGGGCGCCGAAAGCGACTGAAGAGTCCGGTACCATCCGTGCAACCGAGCAAAATCCCAACCCGGGCGGCGAGGCGTTCCGCCAGGTCAAGGTTACCTCTCAGATCAAGAAGATCGACCTCAAGACGCATGAGGTGAGCTTGTTGCCACCGGAGGGCAAGCTGCAGGTGGTCAAGGTCGAGAACCCAGACCTGCAGAAACGCATGAAGAACCTCAAGGTTGGCCAGACGGTTGACGCGATCTACACCGAAGTGCTGCGCGTCGAAACCTCGCGCTGACCTTGGCCGTTGCCGACCTCGGTTACTCGCCTACGATCGGCCGTTTGCGGTCCGGGCAGGCTGGTGCCGGGGAGCGGGCCTCAGTAGCCGGCGGCTTCGATCAAGGGCTGGGGCTCTGCACGTTAGGGGTAGTCGACTTGTGGTGTGTCACTGCCGCAGGCTTCGGGTAGCCCGGGTCTGGATGCGCTGTGAGGCCTTGCAGGCCGGGGGATGGCGCTGAAACAGCTGAAGTACCCAGTCGGGGCGGGTCTTGCTGGCATCGTTGAGCCAATTGGCGACTGAGTCCTGGGCGTATTTCTCAGCTTCGGCCAGCAGCGGTACCAGCAACGGCTCGGCCACTTCTGGTTGTTGCTTGAGCGTGGCAATGTGCTCGCACCAAACGCCACGCGGGCGCAGGATCTCGATGCAGAACCGACGTACCAGCGGGTCGGCATCACCGGTATGGCGGCCGAGTAGCGCCAGGGCGGTTTCAAGGTGCTGGGCCAGGCGCGGGCGCAGGGCGATCCAGGCCCATTCACGTACGCCGAAGTGCTCATCGCGGGCGAAGCGAAACTGCGCCAGCAGGGCATCTTCCGCTGGCTGCGAGCGTGACAGGAACGCCTGGGCGAATGCCGCCCAGCTGCGCACGGTATCGGATGGGTGCGTGCAGCATTGCTCGAACACTTGCTGGCGCAACGACTCGGCGGCTTGCTCCAGCCACTTGCCCAGTGCCAGGCCAATGGCCGCCACTTTTTTTGACAGGCCCAGTGCCTGGGCCTGCTCCGCACTGGCAGCGAGGTGCTCTACCAATGCTGCTGGCAGTTGCCCTGTCAAGGCGTTGACCAAGGCGGCTTGGTCCACCGCCAGGCATTCGGCCAGGTTGCGGGTTGGCAGGTGGCCACGGTCGATCAGGGACTTTCGTTCGTCGCTCATGGCTAAGGCTCTATGGCAGTGGCACGGTGCAGTCGATTGTCGGCCATGCGCACGCCGGCCGGAAGGAATGTTTCAGTATGCAGGGTACGAATAGTTCAAGTGCAGGATTTTGATTTCTATCAGTACTGGGGCATGCAGCATCATGGTTGCCATCGATACCTTGGATGAGGACTGCCATGTTCAGTAAATCAATGCTTCTGCTGGCGCTTCCTGTGGCCATGGCGTTGCTTGCCGGTGCGGTGTTGCCGTTTCAGGCCGCAGGTAATGCTGCGGCAGGTCGGGCACTTGGGCACTGGCTGTGGGGGGCTTTCACATCGTTGACGGTGAGCATGCTGGTGGTGATCGCTGCCCTGCTGATTATCCGGGTACCGGCGCCAGACATGGGCAAGGCCCTGCAGGGGCCTTGGTGGTTGTGGATTGGTGGCGTGCTCGGGGCAATGTATGTAGCCGGCGCCGCCGCACTCACCCCTAAACTTGGCGCAGCAGGGTTCCTGGTACTGGTGGTGGCGGGGCAGATCATCACGGCAGTGCTTGCCGACCACTACGGGGTGATGGGGCTGGGTGGCAAGCCGCTCAGCCTGGCCAGGGTGGCCGGCGTGGTGCTGATCCTGTGCGGAGTGCTGCTGGTACAGGGCACTTGGGCAACGGCGTCACCGGCCCACCCCACGGCAGCTGTGAAGGCGCAAGAAAACTGATCAGCGCCCTGGTTGACTGCAGGCCCATACGGTTTCGCGCAACCAGCGGTGCCCGGGGTCACTGTCCTTGCGGTTGTGCCAGGCTTGCTGATAGTCGAACGAGGGGATGGCCAGTGGCGGTGTGAACTGGCGCAGTGTCTTGTGTTGGCGCAACGACCCCACAGCGCGGCTGGCCACTGTCAGGATCAGGTCGGTGCCGGCCAGCACTTCGACTGCCGCACTCCAGTGTGGCAAGGCCAGGGCAATACGGCGCTGCAAGCCCCGGGCGGCCAGTGCACGCTCGATTTCATCGAAAGCATCCGGGCGCATGGCCATCAATACATGTGGGCGTGCCAGCCAGTCTTCCAGGGCCATATCGCCACTGGCAGGCAGGACCTGGCGATCGGCAACGCTGATGAAGCGATCGGCAAACAGGGGCTGGGCGGTGATGTCCTGAGGCAGTTCGGGGAACAGGCCCAGGGCCAGATCCAGTTCGCCATCGAGCAATTGCGCCAACATGGTTTCACGGCTGGCCTGGCTGATGGCCAGGTCCACCCCGGGCGCGACTTGGCGCAGGTGGCGCAACAGGTGCGGCAGGATGATGCGCGAAGCGTAGTCGGACAGCGACAGCCGGAACCGGCGCTGGGCCTTGGCTGGTTCGAACAGCGGGGTGGCCAGCAGGCTTTCAAGATTGCTCAGTGCATCCTGTAGCGGTTGTGCCAGCGATTGGGCGCGGGCGGTAAGGGCCATGCCGCCACCTTGGCGTACCAGCAAAGGGTCGTCGAAGTGTTTGCGCAACTGCGCCAAGGCGTGGCTGACCGCCGGTTGACTGCGGTGCAGGCGCAAGGCTGCACGGGTCACGTGCCTTTCGCTGAGCAAGGCGTGCAGGGCGAGCAGCAGGTTGAGGTCGATCTTGCGCAGTTCATCCATCGGGTGAATGGCCTTGGTCATTTCTGGCGACTTGAATCAGCTTAACAAATGCTTTGTGTACTCCTACAACGATTGTGTCGGCTGCTGGGCGTATACTCCCCGTCCGTTTAACTATTGTCCGAGTATTTTGATGGGCCTTTCCGCAACTGCCACGCCTGAACCACGTCGCCTCGGCGCGCCATTGATCGCCTTGACCTTGATGCTGGCCAGTGCCTGGTTCCTCAACCTCAATGCCGGCTTCAAGCAGGTAGTGTTGCTGCTGGTCGGCACCGCCCTTGGCCTGACGCTGTACCACGCCGCCTTCGGTTTCACCTCAGCCTGGCGGGTGTTTATCAACGAGCGCCGTGGCGCGGGCCTGCGTGCGCAGATGGTCATGCTGACCCTGGCGGTGCTGCTGTTCTTCCCGGCGTTGTCAGCTGGCAGCCTGTTCGGTAACCCGGTCACTGGTCTGGTTGCCCCTGCGGGTGTTTCAGTGGTGTTCGGTGCGTTCATTTTCGGCATCGGCATGCAGTTGGGTGGCGGCTGCGCATCGGGCACGCTGTTTACCGTGGGGGGAGGTAATGCGCGCATGCTGGTGACTCTGCTGTTCTTCGTCATCGGCTCGGTCAGCGCCACCCACCATGCCGATTGGTGGTTTGCCTTGCCGTCGCTTCCGGCCACCTCGATCGTGCAGGTGTGGGGGATAGGGCCTGCGGTGCTGGCAAGCCTGGCAGTGTTCGGGCTGATCGCCTGGGCCACCGTGGTGCTTGAGAAGCGCCGGCATGGCGCGCTTGAAGCACTGCCTGCCAGCGAGCACCAAGGCCTTCGACGCTTCCTGCGTGGCCCCTGGCCCTTGCTGTGGGGCGCCATCGCCCTGGCCTTGCTGAACTACGCGACCTTGGCGCTGGCGGGGCGGCCTTGGGGCATTACCTCGGCTTTCGCCTTGTGGGGGGCCAAGGTCCTCAGCGGGCTGGGTGTGGATGTCGGTAGCTGGGTGTTCTGGCAGGCACCGGCCAATGCCAAGGCTTTGGCTGCGCCGCTGTGGCAGGACATCACCACGGTAATGGACCTGGGCATCGTACTGGGTGCCTTGCTGGCGGCGGGCCTGGCCGGGCGCTTTGCGCCAAACCTGAAGATTCCGCTGCCGTCGCTGGTGGCCGCAGTGATTGGCGGCCTTCTGCTGGGCTATGGTTCGCGCCTGGCTTACGGCTGCAACATTGGTGCTTACTTCAGTGGTATCGCCTCGGGTAGCTTACATGGCTGGTTGTGGCTGGTGGCGGCCTATACCGGTAACCTGATAGGCGTGCGCCTGCGCCCCTTGTTCTTCGTCGGTGAACGGCGCCCTACGATGCTGACTGGCTGCTGATGCACTGACTGAATTGCTGCAAGGGGTGCAGAAATCATCTGCATCCCGCCTGATTGTTCAACTTTTGCTTCTTGTTTAGCCTGACTCGAGCACTCATTCAGCAGGATTCGATCATGGCTACCCGCATCATTCTCAATAGCACCGGCGCTGCCGATGTGATGCAGCTTGAACACGTAGCAGCACAATCTCCAGGGCCTGGCCAGGTCTGGCTGGAGCAGACGGCCATGGGCGTGAACCCGCTGGATGTGTTGCAGCGCAAGGGGGGAGCAGCGCTGGCATTGCCTTCAGGCCTGGGACTGGAAGGCGCTGGCAGGGTCTCGGCCATTGGCGATGGGGTGCACAACGTGCAGGTGGGCGACCGGGTCGCTTACGCGATGGGGCCGGTCGGTGCCTATGCCAGTGGCCGGCTGTTCCCGGCCGAGCGGCTGGTTCCGCTGCCGCCGCAGTTGGAGGACGAGGCCGCCGCAGCGGTGCTGTTCAAGGGAATCACGGCGCAATATCTGTTGAAAACCACCTATGCCGTAGGGCCGGGCACCCAGGTGTTGTTGTACGGTGCGGCCGGTGCTTTGGGCCAGCTGATGGTGCCTTGGGCGCGACACCTGGGGGCGACGGTGATAGGGGTGGTATCGCGCCTGCAAAGTGTGGAGCGGGCACGGGCGGCGGGTTGCCAGCATGTGCTGGTGTTCGACGCAAAAACCTTGGCCAGCCAGGTGCGTGAGCTGACCCAAGGCCAAGGTGTGGCCGTAGTGTACGATTGCGTGGGCAAGGTGTCGCTTGAGGCCTCGTTGGGCAGCCTGAGTGTGCGCGGCTTGTTGGTATCGTTCGGCGGCACCTCCGGTGCACCGCCTGCCATTGAGGTTGCCACGCTCAATGCCAATGGCTCGCTGTACCTGACCCGGCCATCGCTCGCAGCACACACCCGCACTGTCGAGGAGTACCAGCAGCGCGCGGCCGATGTGCTGGCAGCGGTTGCCGAAGGTATCGTCCAGCCTCGGGTCTGGCGATGCTTCCCGCTGGCTGAAGCAGCCAAGGCCCATGAATGCCTGGAGCAAGGGCGGTCGGAGGGCGCGCTGGTGCTGACTGCCTGATCCGCCCCCTGATTTCACTGCCCTGAGCCGAGCCTTGCCATGGATACCTTCGACAGTCGTCGCGCTGATGAACTTGCCACCCTGCTGGCCTTGTATGAGCAGGGCTCGTTTGCTGCCGCCGGGCGGCAACTGGAGCGCCACCCTACGGTGCTGTCGAAACGCCTGAGTGCTTTAGAGACGCGGCTGGGCATTCGCCTGGTGGAGCGCAGTACGCGGCAGCTGCGCTTTACCGATGAGGGCGAGCGGCTGGTAGCCAAGGTTCTCGAGGCTAGCCGGCTGATTGCCGAAGCGGAGGAAGAGGCAGCCGAAGGTGCGGCAACGGTTCGTGGGCGTCTGCGTCTGGCGTTGCCGGCGGCCATGGGCCGACGCTGGTTGAGCGGCATGCTGGCCGACTTTGTACTGGCCTACCCGCAGGTAATCGTGGAGACCGAGTATGCCGATCGTTTCGTCGACCTGATCGGCGAGGGTTTCGACGCCGCGATCCGGATTGGTGAGCTGGCGGACAATCGTCTGGTGGCAAGTAAACTGTGCGATCACGTGCGGATCCTGTGCGCTTCTCCTCAATACCTTGCTCGGCATGGGGAACCCGCGCAGCCGGAAGATTTGGCGGCGCATAACTGTTTAGGTTTCAATGGTTTGCGATCGTTTCCTGAATGGCGCCTTATGAGCGATACGCGACAGACAAGTGTCAAAGTTGCTGGCAGCCTTCGCAGTAATGACAACGAAGCGCTGCTGGAGGCGGCGCGGCGCGGCGTGGGGATTGTGGCCGGAGGTGACTGGCTCATGGGCGAGGACCTGGCCAGCGGATGCCTGGTAAGGGTGCTTGCGCAATGGCAGCTGGACAAGGCGGCGGGCATTTACCTGGTACGGCCGACCGCACGCCTGAACACGGCAGCGATGGGCGTCTTCAAGGCCTGGCTGGAAGATCGCTTCAAGGCAGGCCCTCCATGGAGACGCTGATGCGGCCTTTGCAGGCGTGATAAGTAAAGAGTTATCGTCTTGCAACGGCATGCTGAACGCACTGCTCGAAGTACGTCTGCTTGATCGCTGCTGGCTTGAGCCGCGAGCGGCTGTTGTAGGTTTGCTCGGTAATGCCGAAGGCAGTCATGCGCATCCAGGGTTTGGGGAATTTGCGTACCTGCAGCTTCTTGCGCGTGGCGTACAGGGTTACCCCGGAAAGCTTGGCCTGTTGGGCCTCGGCGGCTATCTGCGCGCCCCAGCCGCAGGTGTGGCGATCGTTCTGGCTCAGTGCCCTGGCCTGGGCGCCGAAAGCGAGGGTGGCCAGCAGGCAGCCGGCCATCGTTGCTAGAAGTACTCGCATGTTGCTGTCCTAAGCATCTGAAAGAAAACGGAGTTTGCCTTCGCTTTCCGCAGCCGTGGGCCAGCAATTTGCCGTCAGGGCACAGCCATGCGCAGGGGACTGGCCTTCGGCTTCCGCAGACTTGTCCAGGCCAGGCTGGCAACCCAGAGCACCGAAACACCATAGTTAAGGCGTTGATACAGGCCGAACAGCTGGCCACTCTGCGCCGCTTGGCCCATCAACGCGACGGTGATGATCGCCAACACCACGCAAGCCAGGGAAAACAGCGCCAGGGCGGGGGAGCCGGCAATGCGGTTGCCTAGCCACGCCCATAGGGCGCTGGCCAAGGTCAGCGAGAGGAACATCAGCAGACCAAACAGGTTATGCAGTTGCTGCGAGGTAGATGGCTGTACCGGTGCACACCCCTGGTCGCAGGGGAACCAGCCGGTGCCCAAACTGCCCATGCCATGCAGCAACACCAGGCCCGCACTCAGCAGCGCCAGCTTCGAGCTGTGCCAGCGCCGCATCAGGCCCCAGGCAAACAGGGCAAACAGCAGGGCTAGAGGGGAGTTGTTGACCCGTGGTGACCAGCTGTGGGTTGGCGAGCCTGCCGCGCCAAGCTGGCTCATGGCCTGTTGCAGGTGATCATAGCCAGGGTAGGCCTGGGCGGTGAGCCATACCCCCGCCAGCAGCCAGAGGGGGATCAGCAGGCCACTGCCGAGCAAAAGGCGGTCGAGGGTTTTCATACTGCAGATTCCTTCCATGGAACAGTGAGCGTGGAGGCGTACAGTACAGGCTCGCGCAGGCCATGGGCCAGTGATTCTGCGCGTTTTTTCATGGGGCCAGGGACTGCAAAGATGGGCAATAAATACCGCACGGGGTGTATGTGATCGTACAACCGCTTGCGCTATGATGAGCGCTGTCTTCCAAGGTGAAATACAGGGCAATGACAGAGCAGCAGGTACAGGCAAGGACCCGGCGCAAGCCGCGCAGTCTGGCCCAGGAACTGGTCACGGTGCTGACCGAACGCATTCGCAGCGGCCAGCTCAAGCGCGGCGACAAGCTGCCGACCGAATCGCAGATCATGGCCGAAGAGGGCGTCAGTCGCACGGTGGTGCGTGAGGCGATCTCGCGGTTGCAGGCCGCCGGGCAGGTAGAGACTCGCCACGGCATCGGTACATTCGTGCTGGATGCACCGGCTACGGGCGGTTTCCGTATCGACCCGGCCACCGTGGTCACCCTGCGCGAAGTGCTGGCGGTGCTGGAGTTGCGCATTGCCCTGGAGATCGAGTCGGCCGGGCTGGCAGCCCAGCGGCGAAGCGACGAAGCCCTGGCCGGTATGCGGGCGGCGCTGGACGAACTCAACGAGGGGGCGGCCCACGCCACTGATGCGGTGTCGGCGGACTTCCAGTTCCACCTGCGCATTGCCCAGGCCAGCGGCAACCACTACTTCGCCGACATCATCAACCACCTGGGTACCAGCATCATCCCGCGCACCCGGCTGAATTCGGCGCGCCTGGCCCATGATGACCAGGCGCATTACATGAGCCGTCTGATGCATGAGCACGAGGCGATCTATGAGGCGATTGCCCGGCGTGACAGCGAAGGGGCGAAGATGGCCATGCGCATGCACCTGAGCAACAGCCGCGAGCGCTTGCGCCAGGCGCATGAGGCGGCTGAAGCGCAAGGAACCTGAAGCCTTTGCTGCCTGTACTGGCCTCTTCGCGGGCAAGATAGCCCTGTCGAAGCGGGCTTGCCCGCGAAAAGGCCAGTACAGTCAAAAAAGAAAAGCCCCGCCGTGCGCAGGGCTTTCCTGTTTCTGGCAACCAGTCAGATCGCCCCGTCACTCCACTGACCGTTCACCAACCGCCGCAGCCCCAGCGGGTTGCCGTCGCGCAGTGCCTCAGGCAGCAGCGTCTGCGGGTAGTTCTGGTAGCACACCGGGCGCAGGAAGCGGTCGATGGCCAAAGTGCCGACCGAGGTGCCACGCGCATCGGAGGTCGCCGGGTACGGGCCGCCGTGCACCATGGCATCACAGACTTCGACACCGGTCGGGTAGCCATTGACCAGGATTCGCCCGACTTTCTCCTCCAGCAGCGGCACCAGCCAGGCGAAGGCATCGAAGTCCTCCGCTTCGCCGATCAGCGTCGCGGTCAGCTGGCCGCGCAGGCCGAGCAGCGCGTCGCGCAGTTGGTCGTTGTCCTGCACCTCTACGGCCACGGTGGTGGGCCCAAACACTTCTTCCTGCAACAGCGGGTCGGACTCGACCAGCAGGCGTGCATCGGCCTTGAACAGCTGAGCGCGCGCCTGGTTGCCTTCCTGCACCTGGCCGGCCACATGCTCGATACCGGCATGGGCATGCAAGTGTTCAAGGCCGCCGACGTAGCTGTGCAAGCCGCCAGCATTGAGCATGGTTTGCCCGGCTTGCTGGTCCAGGTACTGGCCAAGGTCGGCGAGCAGTTGGCTGTACTGTGGCGACTGCAAGCCAATCACCAGCCCAGGGTTGGTGCAGAACTGCCCGGCACCCATGCACACGGACCCCGCCAACTCGCGGGCAATGGCCTCGCCACGTTTGGCCAGGGCGCCTGGCAGGATGATGACCGGGTTGATGCTGGACATCTCGGCGAACACCGGGATTGGCTGCGGGCGCTCAGCGGCCATGCGGCAAAGGGCATCACCGCCTTTCAGCGAGCCGGTGAAGCCAACCGCCTGGATGGCCGGGTGCTTGACCAGCCACTCGCCCACGCCGCCACCAAATACCATGTTGAACACGCCCTTGGGCATGCCGGTCCGCTCAGCGGCGCGCACGATGGCGCAGGCGACCAGGTCGGCCGTGGCCATGTGGCCGCTGTGCGCCTTGAATACCACCGGGCAGCCTGCGGCCAGGGCGGCGGCGGTATCACCCCCGGCGGTGGAGAAGGCAAGCGGGAAGTTGCTGGCCCCGAACACGGCGACCGGGCCTACACCGATGCGCATCTGGCGCAGGTCTACGCGTGGCAGCGGCTGGCGCTCGGGCAGTGCCAGGTCGATGCGTGCGCCGAGAAAGTCGCCGCGGCGCAGCACTTGGGCGAACAGGCGCATCTGCCCGCTGGTGCGGCCGCGCTCGCCCTGGATGCGGGCGGCGGGCAGGGCGGTTTCGCGGCAGACGATGGCGACGAAGGCGTCATCCAGTTCGTCGAGTTCAGCGGCGATGGCGTCGAGGAACTCGGCCCGACGCGCCGGGGCCAGTTGGCGGAAATCGGCGAAGGCTGCGGCAGCGGCCTTGGCGGCTTTGTCCACTTCGGCTTCGGTGGCCTGGGCAAAGCTGTAGGGCAGGGCTTCGCCAGTGCTGGCGTCCAGGCTCTGCAGGCGCTGAGGGCCAGCGGCACTGCGCTGACCGGCGATGAAGTTATGGCCGAGGATCTCAGGCATGGGGTGCTCCTGTGGGATTGAGAATGGCGTGTGTGAATGCGTGGTCAGGGCTGCGGCATCAGGTAATGGGCGCCGGGTTGAACAGGGTGATGTCGTTGTGCAGCCGGTGTTGTTCGGCCCAGGTCTGCTTGCGACCGCTGGCTACGTCCAGGTAGTAATGGAACAGCTCCCAACCCAGCTCCTCGATGGTCGAGCGACCACTGGCGATGCGACCGGCGTCGATGTCGATCAGGTCGGGCCAGCGCTGGGCCAGTTCGCTGCGGGTACACACCTTGACCACCGGCGCCATGGCCAGGCCATACGGGGTGCCGCGGCCGGTAGTGAAGACGTGCAGGTTCATGCCGGCCGCCAGTTGCAAGGTGCCACAGACAAAGTCGCTGGCCGGGGTGGCGCAGAAAATCAGGCCTTTGCGGTTGGCCCGCTCGCCTGGGCCGAGCACACCCTGGATAGCGCCGCTGCCCGACTTGACGATCGAACCCAGCGATTTCTCGACGATGTTCGACAGCCCGCCTTTCTTGTTGCCCGGTGTGGTGTTGGCGCTGCGGTCGGCGGCGCCTTGCTGCAGGTAGCGGTCGTACCAGTCCATTTCGCGCACCAGCGCGTCGGCAACGTCCTGGTTTTCCGCGCGCGAGGTCAGCATGTAGATCGCGTCGCGCACCTCGGTCACTTCAGAGAACAGCACGGTGGCGCCAGCGCGGACCAGCAGGTCGGCGGCATAGCCCAGTGCCGGGTTGGCGGTGATGCCCGAGAAGGCGTCGCTGCCACCGCATTGCATACCGAGGATCAGTTCGCTGGCCGGGACCGTTTCGCGGCGGCGCTGGTCGAGCTTCTTCAGGCGGGTTTCGGCCAGGTCCATGATCTGCTCGATCATTTCAACAAAGCCAAGGCTGGCATCTTGAAGGCGGTACAGCCATGGGTCGCTGAGGTCCACCGAAGGGTCGTTGTCGTGCATCACCTGGCTGGCTTGCAGTTTTTCACAGCCCAGGCTGATCACCAGTGCCTCGCCGCCAAGGTTAGGGTTGCGCGCCAGGTTGCGCACGGTGCGGATCGGGATGTAAGCGTCGCGGGCGTTGATTGCCACACCGCAGCCGTAGCTGTGGGTAATGGCCACCACGTCATCGACGTTGGGGTATTTGGGCAGCAGTTCGTTGCGAATGCGCTTGACTGCATGTTCCAGCACGCCGGTCACGCACTGCACGGTGGTGGTGATGCCGAGGATATTGCGGGTGCCGACAGTGCCGTCGGCGTTGCGATAGCCCTCGAAGGTGAAGCCCTCCAGCGGCGGCAGCGGTTGTGGCACTGCATCGCAGCGCGGCAGGCTGTCCAGTTCCGGGGCGGCCGGCATGGCCAGCTGGCTTTCCTGCACCCAGCTGCCTTGGCGCAGGTCTTCCAGCGCGTAGCCGATGATTTGCCCGTAGCGGCGCACGGGCTCGCCCTTGGCGATGGACACGGTGGCCACCTTATGGCTTTGCGGCACGCCTTCGATCAGGGTCAGGCCGTCGGCGAAGCGGGCGCCTTCGCCCAAGCCGCCGTCGTTGACGACGACCACGACGTTGTCGTCGTCGTGCAGGCGGACGTAGCGGGGCGAGTCGGAATGTTCGATCAACTGCATGTTTGGGCCCTACTTGTCAGGTTCTCAGGCTTTTGTACATCCGCCCATGCCGGGCGACCCGGCGCGGGCGTGTTTTTTCAGTGACGGGAGCTGGCCAGTTCGCCGTCGGTGGCAGGCTCAGCGTGTGGCTTCGGGGCAGCATCACGCAATTCGATACGCTTGATGGGGCCGACGATAACCAGATAGCTGAATACCGCGACCAGCGCGTTGGCACCCACGTACACAAGCGCCCACTTGAACGAGCCGGTGGCGCTGATGATGTAGCCGATCACGATAGGGGTGGTGATCGACGCGATGTTGCCGAAGGTGTTGAACAGTCCACCGGACAGCCCGGCAATCTGCTTGGGTGAAGTGTCCGCGACCACCGCCCAGCCCAGTGCGCCAATGCCCTTGCCGAAGAACGCCAGCGTCATGAAGCCAACCACCATCCACTCGGCATCGACGTAGTTGCAGAACACCATGGTGGTGGACAGCAGCAGGCCACAGACAATCGGCAGTTTGCGCGAGAAGGTCAGCGAGTTGCCGCGGCGCAGCAGCCAGTCGGAGATCACACCACCCAGGACGCCGCCGATAAAACCACACACCGCCGGCAGCGAGGCGATGAAGCCGGCCTTGAGAATGGTCATGCCACGTTCCTGCACCAGGTACACCGGGAACCAGGTGAGGAAGAAGTAGGTGATGGCGTTGATGCAGTACTGGCCCAGGTATACGCCCAGCAGCATGCGGCTGGTCAGCAACTGCTTGATGTAACCCCATTTCGGGCCGTCGCTGCCGCGCTTCTGGTCCATGTCGACCAGGCCGCCGTTCTGCTCGATGTGCTCGAGCTCGCTTTGGCTGATGCGCGGGTGTTGGCGCGGGTTGTAGATGGTCTTCAGCCACACCATCGAGAAGATGATGCCCAGCACACCCATGACCACGAAGACGTGCTCCCAGCCGAAGCTGAACACGATCCAGCCCATGATCGGGGCGAACAGTGCAGTGGCGAAATACTGCGCCGAGTTGAAGATGGCCGACGCCGTGCCGCGTTCCTGGGTCGGGAACCATGCGGCGACGATGCGCGCGTTACCCGGGAATGACGGGGCTTCGGCGAAACCGACCAGGAAGCGCAGGGTGAAGAGGGTGACCACGGCCCAGGCAACCGGCAGGCCACCGACAAAACCCTGCAGCAGGGTGAACAGCGACCAGGTGAAGATGCTGAAGGCGTAGACGTTCTTGGAACCGAAGCGATCGAGTAGCCAGCCACCAGGAATCTGGCCAGCCACGTAAGCCCATCCGAAGGCGGAAAAGATATAACCGAGGGTTACGGCGTCAATGCCGAGGTCTTTCTGCAGGCTGGAGCCTGCGATAGCAATGGTCGCGCGGTCGGCATAGTTGATCGTGGTCACCAGAAACAGCATGAACAGGATCAGGTAGCGCACATGCGTTTTCTTAGTCGCTTGCATGCTGGCAATACTCCCACTAGTTATTTTTGTGCGGGCTCACGAATTGTAGCCGGAGTGGGGTAGGCCCACTCCGGGCGCGGCGTCTGGCAGGCCGCGGGCAGCGTTTACTGCGGGCCCATCTTGTCCATCAGCGCGGCGAGCATTTCGTACTCTTCGGCGGTGAGGTCGGTCAGCGGGGTACGCACCGGGCCGGCGTCGTAACCGGCAATTCTGGCGCCGGCCTTGACGATGCTCACGGCGTAGCCGGCCTTGCGGTTGCGGATGTCCAGGTAGGGCAGGAAGAAATCGTCGATCAGCTTGGCCACGGTGGCGTGGTCGTCACGGGCGATGGCGTTGTAGAAGTCCATGGCGGTTTTCGGCACGAAGTTGAACACAGCGGAGGAGTACACCGGTACGCCCAGGGCCTTGTAGGCGGCGGCATACACTTCGGCGGTCGGCAGGCCACCCAGGTAGCTGAAGCGCTCGCCCAGGCGACGACGGATCGACACCATCAGCTCGATATCACCCAGGCCGTCCTTGTAGCCGATCAGGTTCGGGCAGCGCTCGGCCAGTTTTTCCAGCAGGTCGGCGTTCAGGCGGCAGACGTTGCGGTTGTACACCACCACACCGATGTTTACCGATTTGCACACCGCTTCGACGTGGGCGGCGACGCCGTCCTGGCTGGCTTCGGTCAGGTAGTGCGGCAGCAGCAGCAGGCCCTTGGCACCCAGGCGCTCGGCTTCCTGCGCGTATTCGATGGCCTGACGGGTGGAGCCACCGACACCGGCGAGGATCGGCACCGAAGTGGCGCAGGTGTCGACCGCGGTCTTGATCACCTGGCTGTATTCGCTGGCGGCCAGGGAGAAGAATTCACCTGTACCGCCAGCGGCGAACAGCGCGCTGGCGCCGTAGGGGGCCAGCCACTCAAGGCGCTTGATGTAGCCAGCCGGGTTGAAGTCGCCCTGGGCATTGAAGTCGGTGACCGGGAAAGACAGCAGGCCGTGGGAGAGGATGGATTTGAGTTCTTGTGGATTCATTGTTGTTGGCATCCTGTGGCGCTTGGGTGAGGGGTGTTGTTTTGCGTTGGAGGTAAGTTATCGTACAACCTGTGCGATGACCAGTCCTTTTTCAGAATTTTGTGTTCTCGCCAGGGTGGCCGTCTGGATATATGTGTTGTGGCGCTCGATTTCACAGGCGCAGCAGGTACGACGACAAACACATAGCAGTCATCGTATCTCTTAAGGGAAAGGAAAAAACGATCGCGGAGACAGGCACAAGCCCGCCGCCCGATTCCACGGGAAGAGTTCTGGGACCAGCAGAGGGTGACCGGGGAAGCGGGGGCGGCCTTGCGCCGCCCCGCGATCAAAGCAGAGGAAACTGAAGGTCAGGCCGCGTGCTGGCGCTTGATTTGCGCCTTGCGTACCTGGGCCCGGCAAGCATCGCCGAAAGCCTGGAAGATCTTTATCGAATCAGGGTTCTTCGCCGCTTGCCATTCAGGGTGCCACTGCACCGCGAACAAGAACGGCGAAATGCTTGGCGCGTGAATCGCTTCGACCAGGCCATCTTCGGCACGGGCGATCGCTTCAATACCGGCGCCAAGCTTGTGCAGGCCTTGGCCATGCAGCGAGTTGACGCGAATCTCATCGGTACCCAGGGTGTCGTGCAGCCAGCTGCCCGGCTGGATCTTCACCCCATGGACCTGGGCGTACTGCACTTCGACCGGGTCTTCCGGGTTTTCCCGGTGGTCATTGAACCCAGGTTCGGCATACACCTTCTGGTAAATGTCGCCACCCAGGGCCACGTTGATTTCCTGCATGCCACGGCAGATGCCAAAGATGGGCAGGCCACGCTTGATCGCCGCCTTGACCAGCGGAATGTCGAACAGGTCGCGGTTCTGGTCCTGGCCTTTGCCTGGGGTCTGGTTTTCCTGGCCATACAGGGCCGGGTCGATGTTGCTGCCAGCGCCAGTCAGGTACACGCCGTCGGCCATGTCCAGGTAGGTCTCGAGGTCTTCAGTGCCGCAGCAGGTAGGCACCAACACCGGGACGCAATCGGAGAACTCGACCAGCGGGGTAATGTATTTGTGGGTCATGACCTGGTAGTCATGGCCTTTGCGCTCTTGGCTGCCCATGGTCATCAGGACGACGGGTTTGCGCAGGGAAGGTTGCTTGTTGCCAATGTTGCTGTTGGACATATGTCACCTTGGGACAGGTTCGACCTGTCGTTGTTGTGCAGGCGCACGGCTCGGGGCCTTGGGTGCTGCCTGTAGCCCCGAGCACTGCCGGCTCGTCAGAGGCGACGATTCCGGTCGGGGCTTGTAGATAGCTTGCCAGAGCCGTTCGATATGTCAAACGACGGAAGCGGGCTTTAACGCGGGGGATACGCCGTTTTCTGGGGGCTGAAACCGATGCGGGCCTGTGGCGGCGTGGGTTTGGCAGGGTCTGCGGTCAATAATATTTAACGATGCAGTTGGGTCATTGCAGCGGCGCAATGATTAGGTAACTTGAAGTAACCTCGGTCACTGTGGGAGTGGGCTTGCCCGCGAACACGGGCGAAGCCCGTGCCATCCACGGCGGTGTCTTCTTCGCGGGTAAACCCCCCACAGTGACAGGCTTTCAATCAGTGCAGGATCTGCGCCAAAAACGCCTTGGCCCGCTCGGTGCGCGGCTGGTTGAAGAACACCTGCGGCGGGCTGTCCTCGATGATCTGCCCACCCTCAAGGAACAGCACCCGCTCGGCGACCTGCCGGGCAAAGCCCATTTCATGGGTGACGCACAGCATGGTCATGCCCGTGCCCGCCAACTGCACCAGCACGTCCAGCACCTCGGCGACCATTTCCGGGTCCAGCGCCGAAGTGGGCTCGTCGAACAGCATGATCCGCGGCTTCATGCACAGCGCCCGAGCGATTGCCACGCGCTGCTGCTGGCCACCGGACAGCTGGCTGGGGTACTTGTGCGCCTGGCTTTCGATGCCGACTTTGCTCAGGTACATGCGTGCCCGCTCCTCGGCGTCCTTGCGTGACAGCCCGCGCACGCTGGTGGGGGCCAGCAGGCAGTTGTCGAGCACGCTCATGTGCGGGAACAGGTTGAAGTGCTGGAACACCATGCCGATGTCGCTGCGTACCTGTGCTGCCTCGCGTGTGGTGGCCGCCAGGTCGATGCCGTCTACCTGGATGCTGCCCTGCTGGGCGACTTCCAGGCGGTTGATGCAGCGGATCAGGGTCGACTTGCCCGAGCCGGACGGCCCGCACAGCACGATGCGTTCGCCTTCGCGCACCTGCAGGTCGATGTCGCGCAGCACGTGGAACGCGCCATAGTGCTTGTTCAGGCCTTCGATGCGAATCAGCACCGGACGCGGGTCGGGTTCGGGGGCAAGGGTGGCAAGGCTCAGTGGTGCGGTCATCTTGTTGTTCTCCCGCGTGGGTTCAGTCGAAACGGGTCGCGCTGTAAGGCGCGGGGTCGGTGAAGGGGGGCTCGCCAGTGAGCAGCTCGGCCAGCAGCCGGCCGCAGACCGGGCCCAGCGTGAGGCCGTGATGGGCATGGCCGAAGTTGAACCACAGCCCTGGGTGGCGCGGCGCCGGCCCGATCACCGGGCGCATGTCCGGCAGGCAGGGGCGGCGGCCCAGCCATGGCGTGTCGTCCAGACGATCGCCGAGGGCCGGGAACAGCTTGCGCGCCAAGGCCTCGCAGCGGCCCAACTGGATCTGGTTGCCAGGCGCACTGGCTGCGTCGAATTCGATGCCGGTGGTCAGGCGCACACCGCGCGCCATCGGCGCCAGTACATAGCCGCCTTGGGTGTCGCAGATCGAGTGCTCCAGCTGAGCGCCGTCACGGGTGCTGTAGTGCATGTGGTAGCCCCGCTTGATTGCCAGCGGGATCTGGTAGCCCAGGCCGCTGAACAGGTCGGCTGACTGTGGCCCAAGGCAGGCCACCACCTCGTCGGCAGTGATCGGGCCGCGACGGCTCTCTACCCGCCATTGGCCATTGGCCTGGCGCAGGCTGCGCGCATCGCCATGCACGAACTGCCCGCCGCGTTGCAGGAACAACGCCGCATAGCCACGGGTGAGCGCGCCGGGGTTGTTCACGGTTTTCGGGTCGAGCCAGTGGATGCCACCGACCACGGTGGCGTCCAGCTGATGTTCACGTGCCTGCAACTGCCCGCATTCAAGGATTTCGAAGCGCAAGCCGTAGCGGCTCAGGCCCTTGGCATCGGTTTTTGCCTGCTCGAACAGCGCGGGGTCGCGGAACACTTCGATCCAGCCTTTGGCTTGCACCAGGCCTTCCAGGCCGGCGGCAGCGATCAGCGCGTCATGCTCGTCGACACAGCGCTGCACCAGCGGCAACATATCGGCGGCGGCGCCGGCCAGGCGCCCGGGTGCCGACTGGCGCCAGTAACGCCACAGCCACGGTGCGGCCTTGGGCAGGTGCGCCAGGCTGTAGCGCACATCGGGCTGGCGGTTCAGGCCGTAGCGCAGCAGTGCGCTCAGTTGCCGCGGGAAGGCATAGGGGATGACACTGGAGCGCTCGATCAGCCCGGCGTTACCGTGGCTGGTGCCACTGCCCGGTTCGTCGCGGTCGATCAGAATTACCTGGCGCCCGCGTGCCTGCAGGTGCAGCGCGGTGCTGACGCCGACGATGCCGGCGCCGAGGACAAGGGTCTGGCAATGCATGAAACGTATCCTTCGGTCAGTTCAGGTGGCGGCCCAGGCGGGCCTCCAGGTGTTTCAGCAGGCGCCGCACCAGTTCGACGATCACCAGGTAGAGCACAGCGGCCCACAGGTAGATCTGGAAGTCGAAACTGCGCGAGAAGGCCAGTTTGGTCACGCCCATCAGGTCGTAGATCGTCACCAGCGAGGCGATCGCGCTGGCCTTGATCATCAGGATCAGTTCGTTGCCCAACGGGCCAATGGCCACCAGCAGCGACTGCGGCAATATCACCTTGAAGAAGGTGGTCGAGCGCTTCAGGTTCAGCGCCCGCGCCGCTTCATGCTGGCCAGGCGCAACCGCCATCAGGCTGCCGCGGAAGATCTCGGCCTGATAGGCGGCAGTGTTCAGGGTGAACGCCAGCAAGGTGCAAAACCACGCATCCCGGAAGAACCACCACAGGCCGACGTCCTGCCAGAAACCTTTGAGCGAGCCCAGGCCGTAATACAGCAGGAACAATTGCGCCAGCAGCGGCGAACCGCGGAAGAAGTACACGTAGCCGGCAGCCATGCGCTGCAGCACCAGGCTGCGAGACAGGCGTGCAAGGGCCAGCAGAAGACCGAGCACAGCACCCAGGCTGAAGGAAATCGCCACCAGCTTGGCAGTTACCAGCAGGCCGTCGATGAAGCGCGGGCCATAGCGCTCCAGCAGGTCGGGGTCGAGCACCATTGCCAGCAGTTGATCGAAGCTCATGCGCGTGCTCCTTGCAGGTGGCGGTTGCTGCGCCGTTCGATGTAGGCGAACACGCGCCCGGACAGTGCCGCGAACAGCAGGTAGCCCAGGCAGGCGACGCCGTAGAAGAACATCGGTTCCTTGGTTACGCTGACCGCCAGGTTGGTCTGGCGCATCAGGTCGACCAGCGAGATGGTCGACACCAGCGAGGTGTCCTTGAGCAGCGACAGCCAGTTGTTGGACAAGCCGGGCAGGGCGATGCGGGTCAGTTGTGGCAGCAGCACCTTGAAGAAACCGGTGCGCTTGCTAAGCCCAAGCGCCGAGCAGGCTTCCAGCTGGCCCTTGGGCAGGGTCTTGAAGGCTGCCAGCCAGATCTCGCTGGAAAACGCGGCGAACACCAGGCTGAAGGCGATCATCGCGGCGAGGAAGGTGTTGATGAGGAACTCACCTTGGTAGCCCATGGCGGCGAGGATCTTCTGCGCGGCGATCTGGCAGCCGTAATAGATGATCAGCAACGTCAGCAGCTCGGGCAGGCCGCGGAAGACGGTGGAAAAAGTGGTGGCCCAGGCCCGTGGCAGGCGTTTGCGCGAGCGCGCCGCCAGCGCGACCACCAGGCCCAGTGGCAGGCCGATGGGCAGGCAGGCCAGGGCCAGGGAAACAGTAACCAGCGCGCCGGCCAGCAACGCCTGGCCCCAGCCTCCGCTGGCGAATGACAGCAAGGACAATTGATCGAGCATGACGAACCTCTTGGGCAGGTTATGCGGCCTTGGGGGGAGCGGCCTTGCGGCCCTGTCGCGACGCAAGGCCGCCCCCACTGGGCGTTCGCACAACTTCCTGAAGATCAGTTGTAGATATCGAAAGCGAAATATTTGCTGGCGATCTTCTGGTAGGTGCCGTTGGCCACAATCTGTTGCAGCGCGGTATTCAGGCGCTGGCGCAGGGCTTCGTCGTCCTTGCGCACAGCGATGGCGGCATCGGCCTTGGTGTCCGCCACGTCGCCAAGGATCTTGCAGCAATCCCCGCCGTTCTTGTTCATCCACTCGTGCAGCGGGAATTTGTCGGCAATCACGCCGTCCAGGCGGCCGGCCGCCAGGTCTGCGTTGGCTTCGTCCATGGTCGGGTACAGTTTCACGTCGGCACCGGCCTTGCCGTACACGTCTTCGGCGTAGATGGCCTGGGTAGAGGAAGACTGCGCACCGACGGTGTAGCCGACAAAGTCGGTCTGGGCGCTGTCGATCTTGCTGTCCTTGGCAACCGCCACGGTCAGGGGCGTGCGGTAGTAGTGGTCGGTGAAGGCGATCTTCTTGCGTCGCTCTTCGGTGTCGATCATCGATGCCACTATCGCGTCATACTTGCGCGCCATCAGGGCGGGGATGATGCCTTCCCAGTCCTGCGCCACCAGCGTGCATTCGACTTTCATCTGTTCGCACAGGGCATGGGTGATGTCGACATCAAAGCCGTGCAGCTTGTTATCGGCGTCTACATAGTTGAAGGGCGGGTAGGCACCCTCGGTGGCGAACCGCAGGGTTTCAGCGCTGGCGGCACCCGCCAGCAGCAGGGCGCACGCACCCAGCAAGGCCATGGACTTGTTCATCTCGCACCTCATTGCACTCTTGCTATTGTTGTTTGCCCGTCGACCACGAGGTGTAGCCGACGAATTCGTTATGTAGAGCGGCAGTTGCTTCCAAGCGTTTTTCAACATCCGGTCCGAGCTTCTTGCAGACCTCGTTGACCATCAGATGCACCCACGACAGCATCGTCGAGGTGGATTCCCAGAACAGGTTGAACTCGGTGGGGATGCGGAACACCTCGTCGGCATTGGCATCCGCCCAGTCACAGAAGGTGTCGGTCACCAGGGTGACCGCAATGCCAGCCTCGCGCGCCTTCTGGCACAGCATCAGGGCATGGCGGGAATAACGGCGCGCCTCGAACACCACCAGGGCGCTGTCTTCGGCACGGCCCAGCAGCACTTCGCCGAAGTGCCCGGCGCTGATGTCGACCAGTTGCACGCCATCGCGCAGGTATTGCAGCAGGTGGCTCATGCACATGGCGATGCCGCGCTCGGTCTGGAAGCCGGCGATGAACACCCGCGGCTTGCTCGCCAGGCGTTGCGCCACGTTGTGCCAGGCGGGGCTCTGGCGGTATTCGTGTACGCGCACCAGGGCGGCGATTTCCAGCTCCAGGCTGCCGGCGTTGTCGCTGGCGTCCTGGTTCTGGCGGTAATCTTGCAAGCGATCACCCACCAGCCACGGGCCATCGCCCAGATCGTTCTGCAGGTCTTGCTTAAGCGCCTTGAGGTGGGCATAACCCAGTGAGCGACAGTAGCGCCCGACGCTGGATTCGCTGACGCCCAGCTTGGCGGCAATGCTGGCCGAGGTCTGGAACGGCAGTTCGTGCAGGTTGGCAAGCATGTAGGTGGCGATCTTGCGACCCGAGGCAGCGGCCCCTTCGAGGCTGTTTTCCAGGCGTTGCTTGATCAGTTGGCTCATGCTGCGGCTCCAGGGGTGAGGCTTGGGAAGAAAATGAATGTTTTCTGTCATCAAGTCAACATTTGACAGATTGCTGTCACATGAAGGAAAGTTTTTGTCGTTGCAACGCTGTAGCCATTCCAAAATCAACAAGGAGCTTCAGATGTCCGCACCTTCCACCAGCACCGTTGTGCGCGTGCCTTTTACCGAGCTGCAAAGCCTGTTGCAGGCCATTTTCCAGCGCCATGGGTGCAGCGAGGCCGTGGCCCGGGTGCTGGCCCACAACTGCGCCAGCGCCCAGCGCGATGGCGCCCATAGCCATGGGGTGTTCCGCATGCCCGGTTATGTCTCGACCTTGGCCAGCGGCTGGGTCGATGGCCAGGCCACGCCACAGGTCAGCGACGTGGCCGCCGGCTATGTGCGCGTCGATGCTGCGGGCGGTTTTGCCCAGCCGGCACTGGCGGCGGCCCGTGAGCTGTTGGTGGCGAAGGCGCGCAGCGCAGGCATTGCCGTGCTGGCGATCCACAACTCGCACCATTTCGCTGCGTTGTGGCCGGATGTCGAGCCGTTCGCCGAAGAGGGCCTGGTAGCCCTCAGCGTGGTCAACAGCATGACCTGCGTGGTGCCGCATGGTGCACGCAAGCCGCTGTTCGGTACCAACCCCATCGCTTTCGCTGCGCCTTGCGCCGAGCATGACCCGATCGTTTTCGACATGGCCACCAGTGCCATGGCCCATGGCGATGTGCAGATTGCCGCACGTGCTGGCCAGCAATTGCCGGAGGGCATGGGGGTAGATGCCGATGGCCAGCCGACTACCGACCCGAAGGCGATCCTGGAAGGCGGGGCCTTGCTGCCATTTGGCGGGCACAAGGGCTCGGCGTTGTCGATGATGGTCGAGCTGCTGGCGGCGGCGCTGACCGGCGGTCATTTCTCCTGGGAGTTCGATTGGTCCGGGCATCCGGGGGCGAAAACGCCATGGACCGGGCAGTTGATCATCGTCATCGACCCGGGCAAGGCCGAAGGCCAGCGGTTTGCCCAGCGCAGCCGCGAGCTGGTGGAGCACATGCAGGCGGTGGGGCTGACGCGCATGCCGGGCGAGCGGCGCTACCGTGAGCGCGAGGTGGCCGAGGAGGAGGGGGTGGCGGTGACCGAGCAGGAGTTGAAAGGCCTGAAAGAGCTGCTTGGCTGATTTGGCCCCTTCGCGGGTTTACCCGCGAAAAAGCCAGCCCTCATCCCGGTCATGCAATGTTGCATAGACAACCTTGCACAATAGTGGATGTTCCTGAACCCGCACTCCGGGTATGCTCAACACTGACTTTCCGTACCGTCCTGATCCAAGGAGCTGCACGCTGTGTTCAAACATGTCGATGCCTATGCCGGCGACCCGATCCTCTCGTTGATGGAAACCTTCAAGGCCGACCCGCGCGCCGACAAGGTCAACCTGAGTATTGGCCTGTACTACGATGAGGCCGGCGTGGTGCCGCAACTGGCGGCGGTGGATGCGGTGGAAAAACGCATTGCCGGTCAGGACCACGAAGCCTCCCTGTACCTGCCAATGGAAGGCCTGGCCAGCTACCGCCAAGCCATCCAGGCGCTGCTGTTCGGTGCTGATCACCCGGCCGTGACCGGCGGTCGTGTGGCCACCGTACAGACCGTGGGTGGCTCCGGCGCCCTGAAAGTCGGTGCCGATTTCCTCAAGCGCTACTTCCCGCAGTCCGAAGTCTGGGTCAGCAACCCGACCTGGGACAACCACCGCGCCATCTTCGAAGGTGCAGGCTTCAAGGTGCACACCTATCCGTACTTTGACCAGGCCACCCGTGGCGTGGACTTCGACGGCATGCTGGCCACCTTGCAGAGCCTGCCGGCCAACAGCGTGGTACTGCTGCACCCGTGCTGCCACAACCCTACCGGTGCCGATCTGCAGCAGCACCAGTGGCAACAAGTGGTCGAAGTGGTCAAGGCACGCCAGCTGATCCCGTTCCTCGACATCGCTTATCAAGGCTTCGCCGAAGGCCTGGTGGAAGATGCCTACGCCATCCGCGAAATGGCCCGTGCCGGCGTGCCGTGCCTGGTCAGCAACTCCTTCTCGAAAATCTTCTCGCTGTATGGCGAGCGGGTGGGCGGCCTGTCGGTGGTGTGCGATGACGAGGCCACTGCCCAGAGCGTGCTTGGCCAGCTGAAGGCCACCGTGCGCCGCAACTACTCCAGCCCGCCCAACTTCGGCGCCCAGCTGGTTGCCGGCGTACTGAGCGATGCTGGCCTGAATGCCCAGTGGGCCGAAGAAGTCGAAGTGATGCGCAAGCGTATTCTCGACATGCGCCAGGCGCTGGTCGATGCCCTGGCCGTGCTGCTGCCGGGCCAGGACTTCCAGTTCTTCCTGCGCCAGCGCGGCATGTTCAGCTACACCGGCTTTAGCGTCGAGCAGGTACGTCGCCTGCGTGACGAGTTCGGCGTGTACCTGATCGACAGCGGCCGTGTGTGCATGTCCGGCCTGCGCCCGGCCAACCTGCAACGGGTTGCCGAAGCGTTCGCTGCCGTTCAGAAGTAACTCGCCAACGGGCCAACTGCGGCCCCTCCTGTGGGGCGCGGTTGGACTTTGTGGGAGCGGCCTTGCGTCGCGAAAAGGGTGCGGAGCGCCCCTACGATTGCAGCTTTGCCGCTGAAATTGCTGGGGCCGCTTTGCGGCCCTATCGCGACGCAAGGCCGCTCCCACAGGCCGCCCCACAGGCGCCCAGGCCGCTACATTCCACCGATCGACACCAGCAATGCCTTCCGCTTGTAAAGACAAGTGCAACCGCTCCTCGGAAAAGGGCTTCGCAAGTGCAACCTTTCCGTGCACAATCGCGCCCCTCTTTTCCGGTTGAGTTGGGCGAAACGTCTATTTCGCCATTCTCAGCCTGTTGCAGTCTTGCGAGTGGAGCTTCACCCGGAATGAATGAGCAGGCCCCAAGCGTTGAACAACGCTTTGCAGAATCGACCCCCGCCGCCCTCGGCACCTGGGCGCGTCACGACACCACCTGGATGCTGGGCCTGTTCGGCACAGCCATCGGCGCCGGGACACTGTTCCTGCCGATCAACGCCGGCCTTGGCGGCTTCTGGCCGCTGCTGATCCTGGCCGTGCTGGCCTTTCCGATGACCTATTTCGCCCATCGCGGGCTGACCCGTTTCGTCCTTTCCGGGCGCGATGGCAGCGACATCACCGAAGTGGTCAAGGAGCATTTCGGCATCACCGCCGGTGCCTCGATCACCGTGCTGTACTTCTTCGCCATCTTCCCGATCCTGCTTATCTACAGCGTGGCGCTGACCAACACCGTGTCCAGCTTCATGGAGCACCAGCTGCACATGCAGCCGCCGCCACGGGCAATCCTGTCATTCGTGCTGATCCTCGGTCTGCTGGCCATCGTGCGCTGCGGGGAGCAGGCCACGGTCAAGGTCATGAGCCTGCTGGTCTACCCGTTCATCGTCGCTCTGGCGTTGCTGGGCCTGTACCTGGTGCCGCACTGGACCGGTGGCATTCTCGACAGCGCCACAGAGGTGCCGCCGGCCTCGGCCTTCCTGCACACCCTGTGGCTGGCCATTCCGGTGATGGTGTTCTCGTTCAACCATTCGCCGATCATCTCGGCCTTTGCCGTCGACCAGAAGCGCCGTTACGGCGCGCACGCCGACGAGCGCAGCGGCCAGATCCTGCGTCGTGCCCACCTGTTGATGGTGGTGATGGTGCTGTTCTTCGTGTTCAGCTGCGTGCTCACCCTGAGCAGCGCCCAGCTGGCCGAAGCCAAGGCGCAGAACCTGTCGATCCTGTCGTACCTGGCCAACCACTTCAGCAACCCGACCATCGCGTTCGCTGCGCCGTTGATCGCCTTCGTGGCCATCGCCAAGTCGTTCCTCGGCCACTACATCGGCGCCAGCGAAGGCCTGAAGGGCATCATCGCCAAGACCGGTGCGCGCCCAGGCGCCAAGGCCCTGGACCGCGTGGTTGCCGCACTGATGCTGGTGGTGTGCTGGATCGTCGCCACGCTCAACCCGAGCATTCTCGGCATGATCGAGTCGCTCGGCGGCCCGATTCTCGCGGTGCTGTTGTTCCTGATGCCGATGTACGCCATTCGCCGTGTGCCATCGATGCGCAAGTACAGCGGTGCGGCCTCCAACGTGTTCGTCGTTGTGGTCGGCCTGGTTGCGCTGACTTCCGTGGTGTACGGCCTTGTAAGCTGATTCACCCGTTTCATTCAAGAATGCCCGGGTCGCTTGTCGCCACCCGGGTATTTTTTTTGCCTGATCAAGGTTTCAGCAGCGTTGCATTCCATCATCCTTGGTGCATGCAAGCAGCCACCCTCCGCACAGGCTGGCCACCATGAACAGCACGCCCAAGCCGGCCGGTAGCTCGCTTTCCAAACCTGCGACCACACTGCTCGTCAAACCGGCACCGGCGAACAGCAATGTCGTATTGAGCGACGCTGCCGCACCTGCCTGACGCGGATAGCGCGCCAAAGCCTGGGTCGTTGCGGCGGGGCGTACCAGGGTTGTCCCGGTGGTACAGACAATCATCGGCAGTAGAGCCCCCAGCACAGATAAACCTGCCACCCATTCCCACATCAAAAGGGTGATGCCCGCAGTACTTATAAGCAGCAAGCCTGCTTTTATTTGAGTTTGCGGGCTTACGCGACTGTTCAGGTAGGCCGCAGCCATGCCGCCGACGATGTATGCCAACCCATAGCCGATAAAGACCAGAGAGAATTGATAGGCCGTCAGCTCCAGCCTGCCCATCAGCAGCAAGGGTGCTATGACGATAAAGGAAAAATGGCAGGCAAAGGCGAGGCTGGAGAGCATGGAATGCGCGAGATAGTCCGTGTCTCGCAGCATCACCCGATAACTGGACATGCTTGGCGCCCGGTCATGCGACGCAGGTGTGTCATGGAGCAGCACACACGATAAAAGTGAAACGATTGCAGCGATGATCACGAATACCGTAAAGCTGGCCTCCCAGCCAAAGGACTGTTGAAGAAAGGCACCTGCCAGCGGTGACAGGGAGATGAACAACCCGCTCGCGCTTGTTAACAGGATGCGCATGGCATTGCGTTGTGTACCGCTGTAGAGGTCCTGCACAAGCGCCTGGCCTAGCACGAGGCTGCCGCAACCCAGGGCCTGCACCAAGCGAAAGGCCATGAACGTTTCATAATGAGTTGAAAATACGCAACCGAGCGCCCCCACAATGGATACGCTCAACCCAGCGAGCAACAAACGCTTGCGCCCGATGCCATCCGACAGTGGGCCGATCACGATTTGCGCCATGGCCACACCGACAGCAAAAAAGCTCACTGAGTACGCAATCTGTTTTGTGTCGACCCGAAACTCATCTGAGAGCGCAGGGAATGATGGGAGGATTACGTCCAGAGGAAACACACCCAGCAGACATAACAAAATCAGCAACGTCGAGCACAGGTGGCGCCGGAGCGAACCAGCGGGGCGGTTCATGCCATTAACTCCTCGATTGGAACTGCAAGAAATAGCTTTCGTCATCCAGTAAATCAGTACGCTAAAGATGTACAAGGTGAGCTTGGTAGCGAAACTTCCGATAGAGGTGTAGGAATTGTATGGAGAGGTCGGGATGGGCGTTCGGCAGCGGTGAGGCAACTGGCCATAACCGCGGCTATCGGTATTTTTTGTCCACAAAAATCGTCCGGCAATGGAACAATTTCACCTGCCCCCATAGGCACCCGGCTGCCTTCATGCTTAACTCAGTGTCCTTTTCAAACCCCGCATAAGGATTTCGTCATGGCTCAAGTGACTCTCAAAGGCAACCCGGTCCAGGTCAACGGCAACCTGCCACAGGCCGGCGCCCAGGCTCCGGCTTTCTCCCTGGTAGGTGAAGGCCTGGCTGACAAGTCGCTGAAAGACTACGCCGGCAAGCGCAAGGTGCTGAATATCTTCCCAAGCGTCGATACCCCGACCTGCGCCACCTCGGTGCGCAAGTTCAACGCCCAGGCCAACGACGTTGCCAACACCGTGGTGCTGTGCATCTCGGCTGACCTGCCGTTCGCCCAGGCACGTTTCTGCGGCGCCGAAGGGCTGGACAATGTGAAGAACCTGTCGACCCTGCGTGGCCGCGAGTTCCTCGAGAACTACGGCGTAGCCATCGCCGACGGCCCGCTGGCCGGCCTGGCCGCCCGCGCCGTGGTGGTGCTGGACGAGAACGACAAGGTGCTGCACAGCGAACTGGTTGGCGAAATTGCTGACGAGCCGAACTACGAGGCGGCGCTGGCTGTACTGAAGTAAGGATTGCGTGGGGCAGGGCGGGCGTCTGTAGCCTGTGCTGGCCTCTTCGCGGGTAAACCCGCTCCTACAACGTGCGGCACAGTTTTCAAAGGCTGTGACATCCCCGTAGGAGATCACCCAGCCCTTCCGGGCTGCGCTGTCGCGCAGCAAACATGAGGTGTACGGCTTCAGTTCCGCAGCGACGCTGACATTTTGAAAAAGAAAAGGCGGTTGGCCCGGTAGGGCCAGCCGCCTTTTGCTTTGTTAGGGTTCGTGTGCGCGGGACAGAGATCGTAGCCAGCACTGGTGTGTGTCTGCACACCCGCGTAGGAGAGTGATCCGCACGGTATCGGCGTGAAGTCCCTGTAGGCATCAGCTGATTCAGCTGTGACCACGTATGAGAGAGTGAACCCTTTCGCCACCGTGTGCCCCGCGCGCCCTTTATCCTGCGAGGATTCATCATGGCGCGCAAGCCTTCCAAGCAACGCTTTACCGTCGTCCATCCCGATTGCGCGGCGATCGATGTCGGTGGTCGAGAGCATTTCGTGGCGGTCGATCCCCGGCACGAAAATCCCGTCCAGTCGTTCACGTCCTTTACTGACGACCTGCTCAAGATGGCTAACTGGCTTGAAAGCCTGGGGATCAAGGTCGTTGCCATGGAATCCACGGGGGTTTATTGGATTCCAATTTACGAGATTCTCAGCGAGCGCGGTTTTGACGTTTATCTCGTCAATGCCAGAGCAACTCGGCAAATCACGGGCCGTAAATCAGATGTGCTGGATTGCCAGTGGATCTGGCAGCTGATGACTCATGGACTGCTCAGAGGCGCATTCCGCCCCGATGATCTGACCTGCTGCGTCCGGTCATTGGTCAGGCAGCGTGCTTCCAAAGTGAAAGACCAGGCGCAGACGCTGAACCGGATGCAAAAGGCCATGAGCCAAATGAACATCCAGCTGGCCAATGTCATCAGTGATATTTCCGGTGTAACTGGCATGAAGATTTTGCGGGCCATCTGCGCAGGTGAACGGGACCCAGTGCAACTGGCTGAACTAACCGACCGCCGCATCAAGGCAGGCAAGGAGGCTGTCGCTCGGAGTCTTCATGGCAATTGGCGGCGCGAGCATTTGCATGCGCTAACTCAGGAATTGGCTGCCTATGACTTCCTGGAGCAGCAAATTGCAGATTGTGACGACGCCATAAAAGCCGCGTTAGAGCAGTTGCCGGTGCTGCAAAACAAGCCAGAGCCATCCAAGAAGCCTTTACGGAGCCCACACCGAAACGGCGCCCAACAGACTGTATTGCATCAGACTTTGTGGAAAGTTCTTGGCGTGGACCTAACCGCAATTCCAACCATTGGGGTGGACACTGCATTAGTGCTGGCAGGGGAGATCGGTACAGATCTATCACGCTTCCCGTCCTCACAGCACTTCTGCTCTTGGTTGGGACTGGCTCCCCCTACCCGAATTTCCGGCGGTCATCGACTGGCAGGTGGTGGGCCCAAAATAGTCAATCGAGCAGCGCAAGCACTCAAGCAGGCTGCATCCAATGCCCGTAACGACAAGGGTTTCATTGGCGCATCGCACCGAGCCAGACTGACTCGAATGGATACCAGCTGCGCCATCAAGGCCACTGCGCATCAGTTGGCACGTCTGGTGTACAACCTGTTAACCAAGAAGCAGGCTTATGTTGAACAAGGTCTTGAGGAGTTCGAAACCAGAAGCCAAGACCGGCAGGTCCGGGCTTTGCTTCGCAAAGCCCGGAAACTGGGGTATCAACTGGTGGCCGCTTGAGTGCTTAGAAAACAATGGGTTGCATTTTGTTTGATGAGAGATCACCCAGCCCTTCCGGGCTGCGCTGTCGCACAGCAAACAGGATGCGCATGACGTCAGATCTGCACTGACATCGAGATCTAGAAAAGCATTCGCCGACTGATCCGGGTAGGTCAGCCGCCGAATACTTTGCTATGGTTCCCAATGCGCGGGAAAGAGGCCGTAGACCGCACTGGTGTGCTGCTTTGCTCCCGAATGAGAGAGTGGCCCAAATGGCATCGGCGTTAATCCCTGTCGGCACAGCTTGCTGTGACCACGTATAGAAGAGTGAACACTTCGCCGCCATTGACCCCGCGCGCCTGTTTTTTTCGCTAGAAAGAACAGTGGGTTATCTTTTGTTTGATAGAAGAAGCCAAGACCGGCAGGTCCGGGCTTTGCTTCGCAAAGCCCGGAAACTGGGGTATCAACTGGTGGCCGCTTGAGTGCTTAGAAAACAATGGGTTGCATTTTGTTTGATGAGAGATCACCCAGCCCTTCCGGGCTGCGCTGTCGCACAGCAAACAGGATGCGCATGACGTCAGATCTGCACTGACATCGAGATCTAGAAAAGCATTCGCCGACTGATCCGGGTAGGTCAGCCGCCGAATACTTTGCTATGGTTCCCAATGCGCGGGAAAGAGGCCGTAGACCGCACTGGTGTGCTGCTTTGCTCCCGAATGAGAGAGTGGCCCAAATGGCATCGGCGTTAATCCCTGTCGGCACAGCTTGCTGTGACCACGTATAGAAGAGTGAACACTTCGCCGCCATTGACCCCGCGCGCCTGTTTTTTTCGCTAGAAAGAACAGTGGGTTATCTTTTGTTTGATAGAAGCCAGACTGACTCGAATGGATACCAGCTGCGCCATCAAAGCCACTGCGCATCAGTTGGCACGTCTGGTGTACAACCTGTTAACCAAGAAGCAGGCTTATGTTGAACAAGGTCTTGAGGAGTTCGAAGCCAGAAGCCAAGACCGGCAGGTCCGGGCTTTGCTTCGCAAAGCCCGGAAACTGGGGTATCAACTGGTGGCCGCTTGAGTGCTTAGAAAACAATGGGTTGCATTTTGTTTGATGAGAGAAGCCAAGACCGGCAGGTCCGGGCTTTGCTTCGCAAAGCCCGGAAACTGGGGTATCAACTGGTGGCCGCTTGAGTGCTTAGAAAACAATGGGTTGCATTTTGTTTGATGAGAGATCACCCAGCCCTTCCGGGCTGCGCTGTCGCACAGCAAACAGGATGCGCATGACGTCAGATCTGCACTGACATCGAGATCTAGAAAAGCATTCGCCGACTGATCCGGGTAGGTCAGCCGCCGAATACTTTGCTATGGTTCCCAATGCGCGGGAAAGAGGCCGTAGACCGCACTGGTGTGCTGCTTTGCTCCCGAATGAGAGAGTGGCCCAAATGGCATCGGCGTTAATCCCTGTCGGCACAGCTTGCTGTGACCACGTATAGAAGAGTGAACACTTCGCCGCCATTGACCCCGCGCGCCTGTTTTTTTCGCTAGAAAGAACAGTGGGTTATCTTTTGTTTGATAGAAGCGGGTTCACCCGCGAAAGGGCCAGACCAGGCAACCGAACCTTCAGGCCCGCCACCGCTCCAAGCAACACCCTGTAACGGCCCGGAACACGTTCCGGGCCGTTTTCATTTAAAATTCCGCCTCTTGGCAACGTCAGGCAAAGGTAAACCTCTGGTAAAGGCCCTTTGCTAAAACGATGGCAGTGCTTATCGTTCATCCTCCTCAAGTCGTCATTCCGAACAAGGTTCGTTCAACCCATGCAAGCGTCCAATTCCCGTTCCCTTCGTCGCTGGCTCGTCGGCCTGCTGATCCTGCTGCTGGTGGCTGCACTAGCCTGGTGGCTGTGGCCCGCAGCGACGCCTGCGCATAAAGAAGCCGGTGGCGTGCGCGGTGGCAAGGGCATGGGCATGATCGGTGGCCGCCCAGGTTTTGGCGGCTCCAGCGACCCGGTACCCGTACGCGTCGTGCCGGTGCGGATAGGCGACTTCCCCCTCTACTACAAAGCCTTGGGCACGGTTACCGCGACCAATACGGTCAATGTGCGCAGCCGCGTGGCTGGCGAACTGGTGAAAATCCACTTCAAGGAAGGCCAGCGCGTCAAGGCTGGCGACCTGCTGGCCGAAATCGACCCGCGCCCTTATCGCATCGCCCTGCAGCAGGCCGAAGGCACCTTGGCGCAGAACCAGGCACAGTTGAAGAACGCTCAGGTCGACCTGGCCCGCTATAAAGGCCTGTACGCTGAAGACAGCATCGCCAAGCAAACACTGGACACCGCCGAAGCCCAGGTTGCGCAGTTCCAGGGGCTGGTCAAGACCAATCAGGCACAGGTCAACGACGCCCGCCTGAACCTCGATTTCACCCAGATCCGTGCGCCCATCAGTGGCCGTGTGGGCCTGCGCCAGCTCGATCTGGGCAACCTGGTGGCCGCCAACGACACCACCGCGCTGGTGGTGATCACCCAGACCGAGCCGATCAACGTCGCCTTCACCCTGCCGGAAACCGAACTGAGCACTGTGCTGGAGCGCTACCGCAGTGGCGCCAGCCTGCCGGTCGAGGCCTGGGACCGCGGTGACAGCAAGCTGCAATCCACCGGTGTGCTGGGCAGCATCGACAACCAGATCGACACCACCACCGGCACGCTGAAGTTCAAAGGCCGTTTCGAGAACAAGGACCTGGCCCTGTTCCCCAACCAGTTCGTCAACGTGCGCTTGCTGGCCGACACCCTCAAACAGGTGGTCATGGCCCCGGCCGCGGCCATCCAGTTTGGCAACGATGGCACCTTCGCCTATGTGGTCAATGAGCAGAGCACCGTCAATGTCCGCAAGCTGAAGGTGGGTGCCAGCGATGGCGAGAACAGCGTCATTCTCGACGGCTTGAAGGCCGGCGACCGTCTGGTGCTGGAAGGCACCGACCGCCTGCGCGAAGGCACCAAGGTGGAAGTGGTCGAAGACAGCTCGCAAGTGCCGACTAGCCCGGGCCAGCACCTGCAAGGGCAGGAAGCCAAGGGCGCGGCGCAAACAGGTGAAGCACAACCCGGCAACGCAGCAGGCAAGGCGGGCGCATGAACCTCTCGCGCCTGTTCATCCTGCGCCCGGTCGCCACCACGCTGAGCATGCTGGCCATCGTGCTGGCCGGCCTGATCGCCTACAAGTTGCTGCCGGTTTCCGCCTTGCCGCAGGTGGATTACCCGACCATTCGCGTCATGACCCTGTACCCCGGCGCCAGCCCGCAGGTGATGACCAGCGCCGTCACCGCACCGCTGGAACGCCAGTTCGGCCAGATGCCGGGCCTGGAACAGATGGCCTCGACCAGTTCTGGCGGTGCGTCGGTGCTGACCTTGCGTTTCAACCTCGACATGAACATGGACGTTGCCGAGCAACAGGTGCAGGCCGCGATCAACGCCGCCAGCAACCTGCTGCCCAGTGACCTGCCGGCACCGCCGGTGTACAACAAGGTCAACCCGGCCGACACCCCGGTGCTGACCCTGGCCATCTCCAGCAAGACCATGCCGCTGCCCAAGCTCAACGACCTGGTCGATACCCGCGTGGCGCAAAAGCTTGCGCAAATCAGCGGTGTGGGCATGGTCAGCATTGCCGGTGGCCAGCGCCAGGCGGTACGCATCAAGGTCAACGTCGACGCCCTGGCGGCCAATGGCTTGAATCTGGATGACGTGCGCACGCTGATCGGTGCCTCCAACGTCAACCAGCCCAAAGGCAACTTCGACGGCCCGACCCGGGTGTCGATGCTCGATGCCAACGACCAGCTGCGCTCTCCCGAGGAGTACGCCAACCTGATCCTGGCCTACAACAACGGTGCGCCGCTGCGCCTGAAGGATGTGGCCGAAATCGTCGACGGCGCCGAGAACGAGCGGCTGGCCGCCTGGGCGAACGAGAACCATGCAGTGCTGCTGAACATCCAGCGTCAGCCGGGCGCCAACGTGATCGAAGTGGTCGACCGCATCAAGGGCCTGCTGCCGTCGATCACCGACAACCTGCCGGCGGGCCTCGATGTATCGGTGCTGACCGACCGCACCCAGACCATCCGCGCTGCGGTCAAGGACGTGCAGCACGAACTGCTGATCGCCATCGTTCTGGTGGTGATGGTCACCTTCGTTTTCCTGCGCCGTTTCAGCGCCACCCTCATTCCGTCGATTGCCGTGCCACTGTCGCTGATCGGGACGTTCGGGGTCATGTACCTGGCCGGGTTCTCGGTCAACAATCTGACACTCATGGCCCTGACCATCGCCACCGGCTTTGTGGTCGATGATGCCATAGTCATGCTGGAGAACATCTCCCGGCATATCGAAGAGGGCGAGACGCCCATGCAGGCGGCACTCAAGGGCGCCCGACAGATTGGCTTCACCCTGATTTCGCTGACCTTCTCGCTGATTGCGGTACTGATCCCGTTGCTGTTCATGGCGGACGTGGTCGGTCGCCTGTTCCGCGAGTTCGCCATCACGCTGGCAGTGGCCATTCTGATTTCCCTGGTGGTGTCCCTGACCCTGACGCCGATGATGTGCGCGCGTCTGCTCAAGCGCGAGCCCGAGGAAGAAGAACAAGGCCGCTTCTACCGCGCCAGTGGCGCCTGGATCGACTGGCTGATCCAGCACTACGGCAGTGCCCTGCAGTGGGTGCTCAAGCATCAGCCGCTGACCTTGCTGGTGGCGGTGGCCAGCCTGGTGCTCACGGTGTTCCTGTACATGGTCGTGCCCAAGGGCTTCTTCCCGGTGCAGGATACCGGGGTGATCCAGGGTATTTCCGAAGCGCCGCAGTCCACCTCGTTCGCTGCCATGAGCGAACGTCAGCAGGCCCTGAGCAAGGTCATCCTGCAAGACCCGGCCGTGCAGAGCCTGTCGTCCTACATTGGCGTAGACGGCGACAACGCCACGCTCAACAGTGGTCGCCTGCTGATCAACCTCAAGCCCCACGGCGAGCGCGATGTCAGCGCCAGCGAAGTGATCAGCCGCCTGCAGCCGCAGGTCGACCGGCTGGTGGGCATCCGCCTGTTCATGCAGCCGGTGCAAGACCTCAGCATCGAGGACCGGGTCAGCCGGACCCAGTACCAGTTCAGCCTGTCGTCGCCGGACGCCGACCTGCTGGCGCAGTGGAGCGGCAAGCTGGTGCAGGCGCTGCAGCAGCGCCCGGAACTGGCCGATGTGGCCAGCGACCTGCAGGACAAGGGCTTGCAGGTGTACCTGGTAATCGACCGTGACATGGCCAGCCGCCTGGGGATCAGCGTCTCGCAGATCACCAATGCCCTGTACGACGCCTTCGGCCAGCGGCAGATCTCGACCATCTACACCCAGGCCAGCCAGTACCGCGTGGTGTTGCAGTCCAGTGACGCCGCCACGATCGGCCCGCAGGCGCTGGAGTCGATCCACGTCAAGGCCACCGATGGCGGCCAGGTGCGCCTTTCGGCGCTGGCGCGGATCGAGCAGCGTCAAGCGCAGCTGGCTATTTCCCACATCGGCCAGTTCCCGGCGGTGACCTTGTCGTTCAACCTGGCCCACGGCGCGTCGCTGGGCGAAGCCGTGCAGGTGATCGAGCAGGTGCAGAAGGACATCGGCATGCCGCTGGGTGTGCAGACCCGCTTCCAGGGTGCGGCGGAGGCCTTCCAGGCGTCGCTGTCGAGTACCCTGCTGCTGATTCTGGCGGCGGTGGTGACCATGTACATCGTGCTGGGGGTGCTGTACGAAAGCTACATCCACCCGATCACCATCCTCTCGACCCTGCCGTCGGCGGCGGTCGGTGCCTTGCTGGCCTTGCTCATCAGCGGTAACGACCTGGGCATGATCGCCATCATCGGCATCATCCTGCTGATCGGTATCGTCAAGAAGAACGCGATCATGATGATCGACTTCGCCCTGGAGGCCGAGCGCAATCAGGGCATGAGCCCGCGCGATGCCATCTACCAGGCGGCGTTGCTGCGCTTCCGGCCGATCCTGATGACCACCCTGGCCGCGCTGTTTGGTGCGGTGCCGCTGATGCTTGCCACCGGTTCGGGCGCCGAGCTGCGCCAGCCACTGGGCCTGGTGATGGTCGGCGGGTTGCTGGTCAGCCAGGTGCTGACGCTGTTCACCACTCCGGTCATCTACCTGTACTTCGATCGCCTGGCCCGCCGCCTGCGCCCGGCCACTGACGTGAAGCAGGCCCAGGCATGAACCTGTCCGGGCCTTTCATTCGTCGCCCGGTGGCGACCATGCTGTTGAGCCTGGCGATCATGCTGCTGGGCGGGGTCAGCTTTGGCTTGCTGCCGGTGGCGCCTCTGCCGCAAATGGACTTCCCGGTGATCGTGGTGTCGGCGAACCTGTCTGGTGCCAGCCCCGAGGTCATGGCGTCCACCGTGGCCACACCGCTGGAGCGCAAGCTGGGCAGCATCGCCGGCGTCACCACGCTCACCAGCAGCTCCAACCAGGGTTCGACACGGGTAGTCATCGGCTTCGAGTTGGGCCGTGACATCGATGGCGCAGCCCGTGAGGTTCAAGCGGCGATCAACGCTACCCGCAACCTGCTGCCCAGTGGCATGCGCAGCATGCCCACCTACAAGAAGATCAACCCGTCGCAGGCGCCGATCATGGTGCTGTCGCTGACTTCGGATGTGTTGCAGAAAGGCCAGCTGTATGACCTGGCCGACACCATCCTTTCACAGAGCCTGGCTCAGGTGTCGGGGGTAGGGGAGGTGCAGATCGGTGGCAGTTCGCTGCCGGCCGTGCGCATTGCCGTCGAGCCGCAACTGCTCAACCAGTACAACCTGTCGCTGGACGAAGTGCGCACCGCAGTATCCAACGCCAACCAGCGCCGGCCCATGGGCTTTGTCGAAGACGCCGAGCGCAACTGGCAGGTGCGGGCCAACGACCAGTTGGAAAGCGCCAAGGATTACGAGCCGGTGGTGATTCGCCAACAGAACGGCACCATTCTGCGCCTGTCTGACGTGGCGACCGTCACCGACGGCGTTGAAAACCGTTACAACAGCGGCTTCTTCAACGACCAGGCAGCGGTGCTGCTGGTGGTCAACCGCCAGACCGGCGCCAACATCATCGAAACGGTCGACCAGATCAAGGCGCAGCTACCGGCACTGCAGTCGTTGCTGCCTGCCAGCGTGCAACTGAACGTGGCCATGGACCGCTCGCCCGTGATCAAGGCCACCCTCAAAGAGGCCGAGCACACCCTGCTGATCGCCGTGGTGCTGGTGATCCTGGTGGTCTACCTGTTCCTCGGCAGCCTGCGCGCCTCGCTGATCCCCAGCCTGGCGGTGCCGGTATCGCTGGTGGGCACGTTCGCAGTCATGTACGTGTGCGGTTTCTCGCTCAACAACCTGTCGCTGATGGCGCTGATCCTTGCCACCGGGCTGGTGGTGGACGATGCCATCGTGGTGCTGGAAAACATCTCCAGGCATATCGAGAACGGCCAGCCACCGATGAAGGCGGCCTTCCTGGGCGCCAAGGAGGTGGGTTTCACCTTGCTGTCGATGAACGTGTCGCTGGTGGCGGTGTTCGTCTCCATCCTGTTCATGGGCGGCATCGTGCGCAACCTGTTCCAGGAGTTTTCCATCACCCTGGCGGCGGCGATCATCGTCTCGCTGGTGGTGTCGCTCACCCTTACACCGATGCTCTGCGCCCGCTGGCTCAAGCCGCAACAGGCCGAGCAGACACGCCTGCAGCGCTGGAGCGACACGCTGCATCAGCGCATGGTTGCTGCCTATGACCACAGCCTGGGCTGGGCCCTGCGCCACAAGCGGCTGACCCTGCTCAGCCTGCTGGCCACCATCGGCATCAACATCGCCCTGTACGTGGTGGTGCCCAAGACGCTGATGCCCCAGCAGGATACCGGCCAGTTGATGGGCTTCATCCGGGGTGACGACGGCCTGTCGTTCACGGTGATGCAGCCGAAGATGGAAATCTACCGCCGCGCCTTGCTGGCCGACCCGGCAGTACAGAGCGTCGCCGGTTTCATCGGTGGCAACAGCGGTACCAACAACGCCTTTGTGCTGGTGCGCCTGAAACCGATCAGCGAGCGCAAGATCGACGCGCAGAAGGTGATCGAGCGCCTGCGCAAGGAACTGCCCAAAGTGCCCGGCGGGCGCCTGTTCCTGATGGCCGACCAGGACCTGCAACTGGGGGGCGGTGGGCGTGACCAGACCTCTTCTCAGTACCTGTATACCCTGCAAAGCGGCGACCTGGCGGCGTTGCGCGAATGGTTTCCCAAGGTGGTCGCGGCGCTGCGTGCACTGCCTGAGCTGACCGCCATCGACGCCCGCGATGGTGCCGGTACCCAACAGGTGACGCTGGTGGTCGACCGTGACCAGGCCAAGCGCCTGGGCATCGACATGGACATGGTCACCGCAGTACTGAACAACGCCTACAGCCAGCGGCAGATCTCCACCATCTATGACAGCCTCAACCAGTACCAGGTGGTGCTCGAGATCAACCCGAAATACGCCTGGGACCCGAGCACGCTGGAGCAAGTGCAGGTGATCACCGCCGACGGCGCCCGGGTGCCGCTGTCGACCATCGCCCACTACGAGAACAGCCTGGCCAACGACCGGGTCAGCCACGAAGGCCAGTTCGCCTCGGAAGACATCGCCTTCGACGTCGCCGAGGGCTACAGCCCCGACCAGGCCATGGCGGCACTGGAGCGCGCGGTGGCCAAACTGGGCCTGCCCGAGGAGGTGATTGCCAAGCTCGGCGGCACTGCCGATGCCTTTGCCCAGACCCAGCAGGGCCAGCCCTTCATGATTCTTGGCGCACTGCTGCTGGTGTACCTGGTGCTGGGCATTCTGTATGAAAGCTACATTCACCCGCTGACCATTCTATCGACACTGCCTTCGGCGGGCGTCGGTGCCTTGCTGGCGCTGTACGTCACCGGTGGCGAGTTCAGCCTGATCTCGTTGCTGGGGCTGTTCCTGTTGATCGGGGTGGTGAAAAAGAATGCCATCCTGATGATCGACCTGGCCTTGCAGCTGGAGCGCCATCAGGGCTTTTCGCCGGAAGAGTCGATCCGCCGGGCCTGCCTGCTGCGCCTGCGGCCGATCCTGATGACCACCCTGGCGGCAATCCTTGGCGCATTGCCGTTGCTGCTGAGCCAGGCTGAAGGCGCAGAAATGCGTCAGCCGCTGGGCCTGACCATCATCGGTGGCCTGGTGTTCAGCCAGATCCTCACCCTTTATACGACGCCGGTGGTTTACCTGTACCTGGACCGCCTGCGCCACCGTTTCAACCGTTGGCGCGGCGTGCGTACCGACGCCGCTCTGGAAACCCCGCTATGACTTTTGCCCAGACCCCACTTCACCGTGCCCTGCAAGCACTGACCCGTGGCCGTGGCTCGCGCCTGCTCGGTGCCGGGTTGTGCGTGGCCTTGCTCAGTGCCTGTACCCTGAGCCCCGACTACCACCGCCCTGAGCTGAACAGCACGGCGGCGCAGTTCAAGCACGCCGAAGGCTGGACCCAGGCCTCGCCGTCCGACGCCATCGCCCGCGGCGCCTGGTGGGAAATCTACGGCGATGCTGGGCTCAATGCGCTGGTCGAAGAGCTCAACCGCAGCAACCAGACCGTGGCGCAATCAGAAGCCCAGTATCGCCAGGCCCAGGCGCTGGTGCGCAGCAGCCGTGCGGCGCTGTTCCCCAGCCTGGACCTGAGCACCAGCAAGAACCGCTCGGCGCAGGGCACCGGCAGCTCCAGTTCCAGCCTGTCCAATAACAGCAGCGGCATTCGCAACACCTACAACGCGCAGTTGGGCGTGAGCTGGGAGATCGACCTGTGGGGCAAGCTGCGCGAAACCCTGAATGCCAACGAGGCCAGTGCCGAAGCCAGTTTCGCCGACCTTGCGTCGATCCGCTTGAGCCAACAGTCGGAACTGGTGCAGAACTACCTGCAATTGCGGGTGATCGATGAGCAGAAGCGCTTGCTGGAAGCCACCGTGGCGGCTTATGAGCGCTCGCTGCGAATGAACGAAAACCAGTACCGCGCCGGTGTCGCCGGCCCGGATGCCGTGGCCCAGGCCCGTACGCAGCTCAAAAGTACCCAGGCTGACCTGATTGACCTGATCTGGCAGCGTGCGCAGTTCGAAAACGCCATCGCCGTGCTGCTGGGCAAGGCTCCGGCCGACTTCGCCCTGGCCGACAGCAAGGCGATTCCCGCGTTGCCGCAAATACCGGTTTCGCTGCCTTCGCAGCTGCTGGAGCGGCGCCCGGACATCGCTGCAGCCGAACGCAACGTGATGGCGGCCAACGCCAACATCGGGGTGTCGCGGGCAGCCTATTTCCCGGACCTCAGCCTGAGCATGAGTGGCGGTTATTCCAGCAGCAGCTTCAGCAACTGGATCGAGCTGCCCAACCGCTACTGGTCGGTAGGCCCGCAGCTGGCGCTGACCCTGTTCGACGCCGGCAAACGCAGCGCCGAGGTCGACCGCACGGTGGCCGTGTATGACCAGACGGTGGCGCAGTACCGCCAGACCGTGCTGGACGGTTTCAGGGAAGTGGAAAACCTGCTGGTTCAGCTGAAGGTGTATGGCGATGAAGCCGTGGTGCGCCAAGAGGCGCTTGATGCTGCCCGCGAGTCGTTGCGCCTGACCGAGAACCAGTACCGCGCCGGGCTGATCGGCTATCTGGATGTGGTCAACGTGCAAACCACGGCGCTGAGCAACGAGCGCAGCGTGCTGAACCTGCTGCAAGGGCGCCTGGTGGCCAGTGTGCAACTGGTGGCTGCGTTGGGCGGCGGCTGGGATGCAGAGCAGGCGTTTGCCGAGCAGAATTGACCACGCGCAAGGGCGGGGCGCTGGGGTTATTGGATCCATTCCCATTCGCAAAAACCCCGTGCGTTTCGCTTAAGCTTGAGTACAATCGTCAGCTTTTGCCGGGCCCCCTTTCCCGGCGCTGGAACTCTCAATGCTGACCGGTAGCTACTCCTCTTCGCTGGTGTTGATTTCGCTGTGCGTGGCGATCCTGGCATCCTATACCGCCCTTGACCTGACCGGCCGCATCGCCACGGCCAAGGGCCGCGCTGCCTGCCTGTGGATGGGCGGCGGTGCGTTGGCCATGGGCATCGGCGTGTGGTCGATGCACTTCATTGGCATGCTTGCCTTCAGCTTGCCCATCGACTTGGGGTACGACCTGGCCCTGACCGCGTTCTCGCTGCTGATCGCTGTGCTGTCCTCGGGCTTTGCCTTGTGGCTGGTCAGCCAGCCGAGCCTGCCAGCGCTGCAGTTGGGGTTTGGCGCGCTGATCATGGGCGCCGGTATCGCTTGCATGCACTACACCGGCATGGCTGCCCTGCGCATGCTGCCGGGCATCGATTACGACCCGACGTTGTTCGGTGCTTCGCTGCTGATTGCCGTAGGCGCCTCGGCGGCGGCATTGTGGATCGCGTTCCGCCTGCGCAGACACACCCCCTATGTACGGCAGATCCGCGGCCTGGCGGCGGTGGTCATGGGCGTTGCCATCGTGGGCATGCATTACACCGGCATGGCAGCGGCGAATTTCCCCGAGGGCAGCTTTTGCGGCGCGCTGGGCGGCGGGTTGCAGGGGGACAGCCTGGTTTACCTAGTGCTGATCACCACGCTGGCAGTACTGGCAGTGGCTTTGCTGACTTCGGTGCTGGACGCGCGTCTCGAGGCACGTACAGCCGAGTTGGCCCGTTCGCTGACCTTGGCCAACCAGGAACTGACCCAACTGGCCTTGCACGACACCCTCACCGATCTGCCCAACCGTACCCTGCTGGCCGATCGCATCGAACAGGCCATCGCCAAAGTGGCGGAGCAGGGCGGCTGTTTTGCCCTGATGTTCATTGATCTGGACGGTTTCAAACCCGTCAACGATGCCTTTGGCCATCATATTGGAGACCTTCTGCTCAAGGCAGTGGCGGCCCGCCTGCGCGGCCACCTGCACAGCCAGGACACGCTGGCTCGGATTGGCGGCGACGAATTCGTGCTGCTGGTGGAGCTGCAGGAGCCGAACGATGCCATGGACGTGGCGGTCAAGCAGGTCAACCTGGTGTCCCGGCCTTTCCGCGTGGCCGAGCACGACCTGCAACTGTCGGCGAGCCTGGGCATCGTCCTGTATCCGGGCAACGGCCAGGACCAGCACGAGCTGCTGCGTAACGCCGACGCTGCCATGTACCATGCCAAAAGCGCCGGCAAGAACGGTTACAGCTTCTTCGATGTGTCGATGAACAGCAATGCGCGCCAGCAGTTGCAGCTGCTGCAGGACTTGCGCCTGGCGCTGGAGCAGCGCCAGTTCCGCTTGCATTACCAGCCCAAGTTCGACGCCCAGGCCTGCCAACCGATCGGTGCCGAAGCGTTGCTGCGCTGGGAGCACCCGCAGCAGGGCCTGCTGCTGCCTGACCGCTTCATCGGCCTGGCGGAAAAGACCGGGCTGATCATCCCCATTGGTGAGTGGGTACTCACTGAGGCCTGCCGTCAGATGCGTCAGTGGCTGGACCAGGGGCACCATGGCTGGCGCATGGCGGTGAACCTGTCGGCCATCCAGTTCTGCCATGCCGGTCTGGTCGACAGCGTGGCCCGCGCCCTGCAGCAGAACGGCTTGCCAGCCAACTGCCTGACACTGGAAATTACCGAAACCACCGCCATGCACGATGCCGATGCCAGCCTGACCGTGCTGCAGCGCCTGTCCGACATGGGCGTGGACTTGTCCATTGATGACTTTGGTACGGGCTATTCCAGCCTGATGTACCTCAAACGCCTGCCAGCCAACGAGCTGAAAATCGACCGCGGCTTCGTACGTGATCTGGAGCAGGACAGTGACGATGCAGCGATTGTTTCGGCAATCGTCGCACTGGGCCAGGCGTTGGGCCTGCGTATCGTTGCCGAGGGGGTTGAAACCGACAAGCAGCAGGACTTCCTGACCCGTCTGGGATGTGACTCGTTGCAGGGCTACCTGCTGGGCCAGCCCGTGCCGGCCGAGCAGTTCATGAGCAAGTTGCAGGCCATGGGCCCGGAACTCACTGCTGCGGGCTAGACTGCATCGCGCAAGGTAAAGGCGGGTATGAAGGCATCCATTTCCGCCTCGACGGCCTCGATGATGCGCTCTACATCGGCGGCGGCCATGATCGCTGCACAGGGGATACCCGCAATCGCCAGCAGGGTTTCACCGCTGGCGCGGTCGAACAGCCGCGCGACCATGCTGCGTGGCGCATCCATGCTGGCCTCGAAGCCCAACGGATGGAAATGCCAGCGCATCACCTGGCAGGCGTTGGGGAACGTCATCTTGTTCATGCCAGCCTCCTTGTCCGTACCTGGACGTGATGAGCGGGTGGCCACATCGATGCGGCCGCCGGGAAACTAAAGATAGCACCTGCTAGGCGCAATTTTCGCTTGCAAGTACGACAAATGTGCGAATGCATGACGCTGGTCACACCCTTGTCATGGGCGCAGTGTGACGGCTGGCTGCATGGCAAACGTTTTCCCGGCCGCAAGGTGCCAGGTAACCTTCGAATTTGGTGACTTTCGCGGACGTTCGACGCGCAGGTTTTTCAGACGAGCGGCTTGCTTAACCCAGCAACCCGGCGGCGATGTTGATAGTGAACCCCAGAATCGCCGTATTGAACACGAAGCCCACCAGCGAATGCGCCAGCACCACCCGCCGCAACCCACGCCCGGCGACGCCCACGTCTGAGGTTTGCACCGCCACGCTGATGGTGAACGAGAAGTAGTGGAAGTCCCAGTAATCCGGGTTGCGCTCGCCATCAGCGAAGCGCAGTGGGGGTTCGTGGTTTTGCCCGGTGTAGAACAGGCGGGCGTAGTGCAGGGTGAATATGCAGCCGATCAGCAGCCAGGAACCGGCGACGGTCAGGCCAGTGTAGAGATAGTGCACGGCCAGGGCCGTGCCTTGCAGGCCGCGGCTGGAGACCAGTTGCAGGGTGACCGCGGCAAGGCTGGCGATGGCGGCGATGCACACGGTCAGCAGGACCAGGCCGGCGTTCTCGTCTTCGACGCCGGCGACCTTGCGGACCTTTTCCGGGCTGGCTGTCCAGCTCAGGTAGAGCACCAGCAGCAGGTACAGCCACACCCCCAGGTTCCAGCCAGCGAGGATGTGCTGCACGGTATCACCGGCGGGGATCAGCCAGGCGCCAGCGAGGCCGACTGCAGCGGCGAGGCTCAGGCGAGGGTGGGTGCGGGTCAGACGATGGAAAGCCATGGAGCCTCGTTCACAAGGGGTATGGCTTGTACTCTAGACCGTCATAGGGTTGGGCGGGATGCGCAATACCCTGCAGGGCCTGGGGTTTCTTTGATGCCCCCATCGCACGGCATTGCAACTCTCAGTACACTGCACGTTCCAACACCAACATCCGTTGAACTCGAGGTTTTTGCATGACGCTCAGTCCTTTGGCAGGCAAGCCGGCTCCGGCCAGCGTGCTGGTCGATATTCCCCGGCTGCTTACCGCCTATTACACGGGCCGCCCAGACGCTACCGTGGCGGCCCAGCGCGTGGCCTTCGGCACCTCGGGGCACCGGGGCAGTTCGCTTGAATTGAGTTTCAACGAGTATCACGTCCTGGCCATTAGCCAGGCGATCTGCCTGTACCGCCAGGAAAAAGGCATCGATGGCCCGCTGTTCATTGGCGCCGATACCCACGCCCTGTCAGCGCCGGCGACCGCCAGCGCCCTGGAAGTGCTGGCCGCCAACGGCGTGCAGGTGATGCTGTCCAAGGATGACGAATACACGCCTACGCCGGCGGTTTCTCACGCCATCCTCTGCCACAACCGCGGCCGCACGCAGGGCCTGGCTGACGGTATCGTCATCACCCCGTCGCACAACCCGCCGCAAAGCGGTGGCTTCAAGTACAACCCACCCAACGGCGGCCCGGCCGACAGCGACGTGACCAAGTGGATCGAGGGCAAGGCCAACGAGCTGCTGGCGGCTAATCTGGCGGGCGTCAAGCGCATGGACCATGCCCAGGCGCTGCAGGCGCCGACCACCCACCGCCACGACTACGTCAGCAACTATGTGGCCGACCTGGAAAACGTCATCGATTTCGATGTCATCCGTGGCGCTGGGCTGCGCCTGGGCGTCGACCCGCTGGGCGGGGCAGGGGTACGCTACTGGTCGGCAATTGCCAAGCACTACCAGCTGGACCTGGAAGTGGTGAACACCGAGGTCGACCCGACCTTCCGCTTCATGACCGTCGACTGGGATGGTCAGATCCGCATGGACCCTTCCTCGCCGTATGCCATGCAGGGCCTGATAGGTCTGCGCGAGCGCTTTGACGTGGCCTTCGCCTGCGACCCGGACCACGACCGCCACGGCATCGTCACCCCTGACGGCCTGCTGCAACCCAACAACTACCTCGCCGTGGCCATCGACTACCTGTTCCGCCACCGCCCGCAGTGGCGCAGTGACGCCGCCGTGGGCAAGACCGTGGTCTCCAGCGGCCTGATCGACCGCGTTACCCAACGGCTGGGCCGCGATCTGTATGAGGTGCCGGTGGGCTTCAAGTTCTTCGCCCAGGGCCTGTTCGACGGTTCGCTCGGTTTTGGTGGCGAAGAAAGTGCAGGGGCTTCGTTCCTGCGTCGCGATGGCTCGGTGTGGGCCACCGACAAGGACGGGTTGATCCCGGCCTTGCTGGCCGCCGAAATGACCGCCCGTACCGGGCGTAACCCGAGCCAGGCTTATGCCGACCTGACCGAGGCGCTGGGCAAGCCGTTCGCCACCCGTGTCGAGGCCAAGGCCGATGCGCGGCAGAAGGCGTTGCTGAGCAAGCTGGCGCCGGAGCAGGTGAAGTCGACAGAGCTGGCCGGTGAGCCGATCGTGCAGATCCTCAGCCACGCCCCAGGCAATGGCCAGGCGATTGGCGGGCTTAAGGTGATGACGGCCAATGGCTGGTTCGCCGCGCGCCCGTCGGGTACTGAAGACATCTACAAGATCTACGCCGAAAGCTTCATCGACGAGGCGCATTTGCAGCGTCTGGTGGAGGAAGCACAAGTGCTGGTCGATGAAGCCATTGCCTGACCGGTAACAAACCGCTTGGTTCTGTGGTGTGATGTAAATTAGAATTAATCTTATTTACTCCGCCGCAGGACCCTCCTCATGATCGACGCCGCGCCGCCACCGGAGCCTGGCCTGCCTGCCCTGTACCGGGAGCATCGCGGCTGGCTTGAAGCCTGGCTGCGCCGGCGTATGGGCAATGCCTGGGATGCCGCCGACCTCAGCCAGGATACTTTTCTGCGCATTCTGGCCAGCGCCCAGCCGCTGGCAGACATACGCGAACCGCGTGCCTACCTGCTGACTGTGGGCAAGCGTTTGCTCAGCAACTTCCACCAGCGACGTAGCCTGGAGCAGGCCTACCTTGATGCGTTGGCGCAGTTGCCCGAGCAACACGTGCCGTCGCCAGAACAGCGCTGGGTACTGCTCGAAACCCTGCAAGCACTGGATGAATTGCTCGACGACCTCAAGCCGGCGATACGCAAGGCCTTTCTCTGGAGCCAGCTGGAAGGCTTGGGCTACGCCGAAATTGGCCAGCGCCTGGGCGTCTGCCAGCGCTCAGTGAAACGCTACATGGCGCAGGCTTACGAACATTGCCTGTTGGCCGAGTTGCAATGAGCCCCCACACCCCAGAAACCCGCGAGGCGCTGCGTGCTGCAGCCCGTTGGCTGGCATTACTGGATTCTGGCGACGCAAGCGAATCTGACCTGCAGCGTCTGGCGCAATGGCGCGCCAGCAGTCACCTGCACGAAGACGCCTGGCAAAAGGCATCACTGCTGCGAGCGCGATTTGCCGGGTTGCCCGGCGCATTGGCGATGGCCGCCCTGGATCGTCCGGATGCCGGTCGTCGGGCATTGCTCAAACAAGCCCTGGGTGTGACGGCGTTGTTGCCGGTGGCCTGGCTGGTGAGCCGTGAGCTGCCGCTGGATGCCTGGACCGCCGACATGCGCACCGCAGTCGGGGAGCGCAGGCAGGCACTGCTGAGCGACGGCACCTTGTTGCAGTTGAACACCGACAGTGCGGTCGATATCGAGCTGGGTGCAGGCCGCGTGGCACTGCTGCGCGGTGAAGTGGCCGTGAGCGTGCCCGCTAACCTGAGCCTCACCTTGCAGGTGCCTTACGGCCGGGTGGTGCTCAGTGAGGGCGAGGCGTGCCTGCGCCTGCTTGATGAGGCCTGCCGGGTGTCGGCGATCAAGGGGGCGGTCAGCCTGCAGCCGTTGCGGGGTCCAGCCGTGATGCTACAGGACGGCCAACAGGCCAGTTTGCAGGCGGCCGGCGTTGGCCCTGTCAAAGCGTTCGACGCATGGCAACTGGGCTGGCGCGAAGGTGCGCTACGGCTGGACGACCGACCGCTGGGCGAGTTGCTGCACGAACTGCGCAGGTATCGCCCCGGCGTACTGCGCTGGGCACCAGAACTGGAGCGCTTGCGTGTTACCGGCACGTTCCGCCTTGACGACACCGACCGGGTGTTGGCCCTGCTCGCCGCCAGCCTGCCGTTGCAGGTGCAGACCCGCACGCGTTATTGGGTGAGCCTGACCGCACGAGAAAATCGATCATGAGACTGTCCCCTTTTTTTCACTCGCCGGTCATTACCGGTAGGAGAAAATAAAAGGGGAGCCTTGTTCAATGCCTGCAGTAAAATCTTGCCGCCTGCGCCCACTGGCGCGCGCAGCACATCCATTGTTCGCGATGAGCCTGCTGTTGTGTGCACCCGCCTGGGCCGATGAGCCGGCCCGGCGTACGTTCCAGGTGGCGCCAGCCAGCCTGGGTGCCGCTTTGACCCATTTCGCCGACCAGGCCGGTGTCAGCCTTTCGCTGGACCCGGCATTGGTAGAGGGCCGGCAAAGTAACGGCTTGTCCGGTCGTTACAGTGTCGATGAAGGCTTCAACCAGTTGCTGCGCAGTAGCGGCCTGCAGGCGCTACCAGTGGGTGAGGGGGCCTTCACCCTGATGCCAGCCCCTCAGGCCAGTGGCGCGCTTGAAATCGCCCCCACCCGCATCGTCGGCGGCCTGGCCGCAGGCAACGAAGCGCAGCCGTATGCCGGTGGCCAAGTGGCACGCCAAGGGGCACAAGGTTTGCTCGGTTCGCGCGACTTCATGGAAACCCCGTTCAGCATCACCAGCTACACCAGCGACCTGGTCAAGAACCAACAGGCGCGCACCTTGGGCGAGCTGATTGCCAGTGACCCTTCAGTGCGTGCTACCAACCCGGCGGGCGGGCGTTTCGAGCAGTTCACCATTCGCGGCTTCAGCCTGTTCAACAGTGATGTGGCCTACAACGGTCTCTATGGCATCTTGCCGACCTATTCGATCGACATGGAAATGGCCGACCGGGTCGACATCATCAAAGGCCCCAGCCAGTTGATCAACGGCATTTCACCGCGTGGCAGCGTGGGCGGCGGTATCAACGTGCAGCCCAAGCGAGCCGCTGACAAGCCGATCACCGAATTCACCGGCAGCTACGCCTCGGCCGGCCAGGCTGGCGGCGCAGTGGACATCGGCCGTCGCTTTGGTGAAGGCCAGCAGTTCGGCGTGCGCTTCAATGGCGTGAAGCAGGCCGGTGATACCGAATGGGACCACCAGCGCGTCGACCGCGAAATGGCGGTGCTGGGCCTGGATTTTCGAGGCGAGCGCCTGCGTCTCTCGGCAGACCTTGGCCACACCGAACGCGACACTGACGCCCCGCAGGAGCGTGTGCTGGTCGGTGCCAATGCCAAGGTGCCCAATGCCAATGACGTACGCCACAACTACGCCCAGGCCTGGAGCAAGGCGCGTACCAACGACACCTTCGGTGCGCTGAACGCCGAGTACGATATCAGCGAATCGCTGCTGGCCTATGGTGCGGTTGGCGCGCGCAAGAGCAACCATGACTTCCTGCGCCATAACGTGTCGATCACCAACGATGCCGGCGACTTTACCGTGCAGCCGCGTGACTTTACCCGGGACGAGTCGGTGCGCACCGCCATGGCTGGTTTACGTCACTGGTTCCATACCGGGCCGGTGAGCCACGAGCTGAACCTGGCCGCCACCTATTACTACATGGACTTCACCAACGGCGGGGCGCGCTATGCCTCGGCGCCGAGCAACCTCTACGACCCGGTGGCCGCACCGACACCCGGTACGCCAACCCGCCTCGACCCCGAGGTCTACACGGAAAACCGCTTCTCCGGCGTGGCCCTGGCCGATACCCTTGGCTTTTTTGACGACCGCCTGCTGTTGACTCTGGGTGCGCGCTGGCAACGGGTGCAGGTGGATGACTGGAGCGACGGCATCAAAGGCGATACCGGCTATGACGAAGAAAAGGTCTCGCCTTCTGGGGGCGTACTGCTCAAGGTCACCGACCAGCTCTCGTTGTATGCCAATTACATGGAGGGCCTGAGCCAAGGCAAGATCGCCCCATCGACCTCGATCAACGAAGACCAGATCTTCCCGCCGTTCACCAGCCGCCAGATCGAGGTGGGGGCCAAGTACGACCTCGGCCAGGTGGCCTTTACCGCCAGCGCCTTCCGCATTCGCCAGCCGGCCTACGAGACCAACCCCACCTCGCGGGTGTTCGGCCCCAATGGCAAGCGTGACAACCGCGGCATCGAGCTGAGTGTGTTCGGTGAGCCGGTGCAGGGCGTGCGGGTGCTGGGTGGGGTGATGTATATCGACAGCGAGCTGACCGACACCGTCGGCGGTGCCTACGATGGCAACCGCGCGCCGGCCACGCCCGAATACAACGTCAATCTGGGGGCTGAGTGGGACGTGCCAGGGGTGAACGGCCTGACCTTCACAGCGCGCGGCATTCACTCAAGTTCCCAGTACCTGGACCAGAACAACAGCAAGCGCATCGATGGCTGGGAGCGTTATGACCTGGGCGCACGTTACGCCTTCAAGGTGGACGCCACCGAGGTTACCTTGCGGGCCAGTGTCGAGAATGTGCTCGATGATCGCTACTGGAGCTCGGCGGGGGCGTCGGATGACAGTGAGCCGGGGTTGACCCTTTCCACGCCGCGTACTTACCTGTTATCGGCAACCTTGGGCTTCTAGCTCAAAGCGCCGGGGCCGCTTTTCGCGGCCCGGGGGCACCCAGGCGTGGCTGGACGGCAGGTGGCAGTCACCACCCGCCATTCAGGCCTGCGGTCATTGCTGATCGGGAACCACGGCGATCACGTCGATCTCCATCAGCCACTCGGCCTGGGCCAACCCGGCCACCACCAACCCGGTGGAAATCGGGAACACGCCCTTGAGCCACTTGCCCACCTCCTTGTACACCGGCTCGCGGAAGCGCGGGTCGGTGATGTAGGTGGTGGTCTTGACGATGTGCGACAGGTCCGAGCCGGCTTCTTCAAGCAGTTGCTTGACGTTCTTCATCGCCTGTTCGGTTTGTGCGCGCGGGTCACCCAGGCCCACCAGCTTGCCTTCGAAGTCGGTACCGACCTGGCCGCGCACGTAGATGGTATTGCCCGCCCGCACGGCCTGACACAAGTCGTTGTCCAGGGTCTGGTTGGGGTAGGTTTCCTTTGTGTTGAACATGCGGATGCGAGTATGGGTAGGCATCAGTGGGCTCCGAGGGTGCTGACATTGCTGATCTTGGCGGTTTGCTGCTCATCCGCTGCGCGTTGCTCGCGGTCGCGGTAGGCGGTGTAGGTGCGTTGTGTGGCGATGTGGCCGGCGACGTGCTTGGCGTCGTGCCACACCCCCCAGATGAACGATGAACCACGGCGCGACAACCACGGCAGGCCGAGGAAGTACACGCCAGGTTCACGGGCCACACCACGCTGGTGCTGGGGCTTGCCGTTGGCATCGAAGGTGTCTACCTGCAGCCAGCTGAAGTCCACGCCGTAACCGGTGGCCCATATGATGCTGCTGACGCCGGCCTTGGCCAGGTCCAGCTGCTGCAGCGGGTTGCGCATGCACTCCGGGTCGGCCAGTCGCTGGCGCGCTTCGGGCTCTTCCGGCAGGTCCAGGCCGTTGCGTTCGATGTAGGCATCGGCCGCATCCAGCAGGGCCAGGTAGTTGTCGTCGCCGCGATTGATGTTCTCGACCAGGTTGTCCTGGAAGCGCGCGACGCCGTTTTCGAACGACTGGGTCAGGCCGACCAGGGTCATGCCCTGGTGGGCGAGGGCACGGAAGTCCACGGTGTGGCCACCACGGGCGCCACTGACCGCGATGGTCACATGCTCGCGACCGGGCTTGGCAATTTCCGCGTCCCACTCGCCCAGCACGCCCAGCCACCAGCAGAAGTCGCGGTTGCGGTAGGCACGCGGCGGGCGGTCGTGGGCGCCGACCGACAGGTACACCTGGCGTCCGGCGCGCATCAGCTCTTCGGCAATCTGCACGCCGGAAGAGCCGGCACCGACCACCAGTACCGCGCCTTCAGGCAACTGCTCTGGGTTGAAGTAAGCGGCGGAATGAATCTGGTGCAGGTTGCTGTCTTTCGGCGCGATGGCCGGGATCACCGGTTTCTGGAACGGGCCGGTGGCGGCGACTACGCGATTGGCGCGAATCACGCCTTCACTGGTGTCGATGGTGAAGCCAGGGCGGTCGCTGTTACGCACCACGCGCTTCACTTCAATGCCGGTGCGCACGGGCAGGTTGTACTTGCGTACGTACTGCTCGAAGTAGTCGGCCACCTGGTCCTTGCCGGCGAATGCATCGGCGTCGAGGTTGAATTCCAGCCCCGGGAAGCGGTCGTGCCAGGCCGGGCCGTTGGCGACCAGCGAGTCCCAGCGGCCGGTACGCCAGGCCTGCGCGATGCGGTTGCGCTCCAGTACCAGGTGCGGCACGCCAAGCTTGCTCAGGTGTTCGCTCATGGCCACGCCGGCCTGGCCGGCGCCGACGACGAGGGTGTCGATTTCGAGGTTGTTCAGTGTCATGTCCGAGCCCTTGTTCAGGCGGTTTTTGTCAGGTCGGTTTGGAGGACCGCCGTTGCCTGGAGCCAGACTAGGGATGCCGTGGAAATGGCGAAAATAGTATTTAGCTGGTACTTGCCGATAAAACGGCGAAGGCCTTGAGTTTTCTGGCCTGTGGGGCAGGTTGGCCGGGTGGGTGGCGTGGTTTTTCGAGCGGGTGCAGAGAGCGGGCCCTAGAGCATAGTTTTTTCCTGCCTACCCCCTCGGAAAAAGGTCGTTTCGCCCGCCCGAAGGTTCCACTCAGAATGCCGTGTATCGCACAGCACAACAGGAACCATGACATGACGTTCTCCATCATTGGTCGTTGCCAGGAAACCGGCCAGGTCGGTATCGCCATCAGCTCGTCGAGCATCGCCGTGGGTGCTCGTTGCCCCTGGGTGCGTGCCGGTGTGGGCGCAGTCTCGACCCAGAACATCACCCTGCCGGCGCTGGGCCCGCAGATTCTCGATGCCCTGGAGCATGGCCAGTTGCCGCCCGCCGCTGCGCTGGACAGGGTGCTCAGTGCCAATGGCTGGAGCGAGTACCGCCAGGTCACGGTGATCGACAGCCACGGCCAGGTGGCCCTGTTCACCGGGCGGGAAGCACTGGGCACACACCATGCAATGGCCGGCGAACAATGCGCGGCGGCTGGCAACCTGCTGTCCTCGACCCAGGTGATCGAAGCCATGGTGCTGGCTTTTGAACAGGCCGGCGGCCACCTGGCCGACCGCCTGCTGGCAGCCATGCACGCGGCGATGGCAGCGGGTGGCGAAGCCGGGCCCGTGCACTCGGCGGCGCTGAAGATTGCTGGCGAGCTGACCTGGCCGCTGGTGGACCTGCGCGTCGATTGGGCCGACAGCGACCCGATCGGCGTGCTCGATGGCCTGTGGCAAGCCTATCGCCCGCAGATGCAGGATTACGTCACCCGCGCCCTCAACCCGACCGCCGCGCCAAGCTATGGGGTGCCGGGCGATGAGTGAATTTGCCAGTCGCGCGCTGCTGGCCCGGCTGATCGGCTTTGCCACGGTGAGCCGCGACTCCAACCTGGCGCTGATCGGTTTTATCCGTGATTACCTGGCCGAGCTGGGGGTGGAGTGCGAGCTGTTCCATAACCCGGAGGGCACCAAGGCCAACCTGTTCGCCACTGTCGGCCCCAGGGATGTTGGTGGTGTGGTGCTGTCTGGGCATACCGATGTGGTGCCGGTGGATGGCCAGGCCTGGACAGTCGAGCCGTTTGCCCTGAGTGAGCGTGACGGCCGCCTGTATGGCCGCGGCACGGCCGACATGAAAGGCTTTATCGCCTCGGTGTTGGCTGCTGTGCCCGCGTTTCTCGCGCAGCCGTTGCGCATGCCGGTACACCTGGCGTTTTCCTATGACGAAGAAGTCGGTTGTTTGGGCGTGCGCTCGATGCTGGCTGCCCTCCAACAGCGCCCGTGTAAACCACGGCTGTGCCTGATCGGTGAACCCACCGAACTCAAACCGGTACTGGGGCACAAGGGCAAGCTGGCAATGCGTTGCCAGGTGCAGGGCGCAGCGTGCCATTCGGCGTACGCGCCGTATGGGGTGAACGCCATCGAGTATGCGGCGAAACTGATTGGCAAGTTGGGTGAAATCGGCGAGGCCCTGGCACTGCCGGTTCATCACGACGAGCGCTTCGATCCACCGTTCTCCACGGTGCAGGCCGGCGTGATCAAAGGGGGCAGGGCGCTGAACATCGTGCCGGACGAGTGCGAGTTCGATTTCGAAGTGCGTGCGCTCCCCGGGTTCGAGGCGCAGGCGGTCGCCGACCAGTTGCAAACCTATGCTGAAGCCGAGTTGCTGCCGCGTATGCGCAAGGTCAATACCGCCAGCGCCATTCGCCTGGCGCCGCTGAGTGCCTATCCGGGGCTGGCGACACCGGAAGACAGCGAGGCTGCGCGGTTGGTGGCGCTACTCAGCGGTTCGGATACGTTCGGCACGGTAGCGTTTGGTACCGAAGGTGGCTTGTTCGACCAGGCGGGCATCCCCACCGTGGTGTGCGGCCCTGGCAGCATGGACCAGGGCCACAAGCCGGATGAGTTTGTCAGTGTCGAGCAGTTGCGCGGCTGTGATGCCATGCTGCTGAGGCTGGTGGACTACCTCAAACAGGCTTGAGGGTTGCGCCGGCGGATGGGGCCGCAGTGCGGCCCCGGCGGTTCAGAAGGTCGCCTTGACCTGCAGGCCGACCACGAGTGCGTTGTCGATGTCTTTGCCCGAGAACGCCCCTGGCTCGATGATGTATTGCACGTCCGGGCGCAGGTTCAGCCATGGCGTGGCCTGGTAGCCGTAGCTCAGTTCGATCAACTGTTCGGCGCTGTCGATGTCCGGGAACTGCTGGCCCGCGTTGAACGCGGCATCTTCCAGCACATCGCGGCTACGCGGGTTGGGTACGGCGCGGCCGTAACCCAGTGCCACGGTATCCTTCGGGCGGCCTTCGAACGGCTTGTACAGCACCACGCCGGCGCCATACCACTTGGTGAACGGCGAAGCGGCCTTGCTCGACGCCGAGTACTGGCCGAAGGCGTGCAGGCTTCGGCCTGGGGAGGCCTGGTCGTTCCACACCGCCTGGTCGACCAGCAGGTAATGGCCACCTCGGCCGGACACTTCATCATCGCTGCCGATGCGTTTCACATCAGAGCTGTCGTAGTAGTAACCAAGCTTGTACTCGCCTGGCAGTTCACCCTGCAGCTTGTATACCAGTTCTACCGGTACCACGGTGCCGGTGGTGTGCTTGGGCCCCAGGTGCCAGGCGCGGCTGGAGTTGCCGTTGCTTTCGGGGTCGACGTTGAACGCCGCCACGCGCAACTGCCAGGCAGGTGACAGGTCGTACTTCACGCGCACGCCGAGGTGGGCGTTGGGGTAATTGGTCCAGCCACTGCCGCCCGACATGTTCAGCGGGTGGCCGCAGAAGCCGGCGTTCATGAAATTGCACAGGATGCCGCTGTCCAGGCCGCCGAGGTCGTTGCCCATGGCCATGTAGCCCAGCTTGACGTTGAGCGCCGGGGTGAACAGTGTGCGCTCGTAGCTCAGCTCGGTCAGGCGGGTGTACAGGCCACCGTAGTTTTCCTGGATTGGCAGGCGGTTGCCGACCAGGTCTTCCGAGGCGCTGTTACCGCGACGGTCGTTGATGGTCAGCTGGACCTTGCCGCCGTTGTCCAGGCCGTACAGTTTCGACAGGTCGAACTGCACGCCCAGCTTGACGTTCTGCGAATAGCGCGCCGAACGGTGCAGGCCACCGTGGGCGTTGTAGGCGGTTTCACCGCTGTAGTCGCCGGTGATCTTGACGCCGTCTTCTTCGAGTTGATGGCGCAGGCCGCCCCAGTCACCGGTCAGGGTGCTGCGGGTCATGAGATCGTCGCTGGCAAGGGCAGTGGTGCTGGCCAGGGCCAGCAGCAGGGTGGGGGTGATGCGAATTGCGGATGGCATTACAGAATCTCGGGTTGTCTTTGAGGGGCATTCGCGGGCAAGCCCGCTCCTACAGGGGCCTTGTAGGAGCGGGCTTGCCCGCGAAGCAGGCGACGCGGTTTTACGGCAGAGCGTAAGAAATCACATAGTCGCCACGGTCAGTCGACTGGCGGGCGCCGCCAGCAGTGATCACCACGTACTGCTTGCCGGTCTTCGGCGAGACGTAGGTCATCGGGCCGCCCTGGCTGCCCACGGGCAGGCGAGCCTTCCAGATTTCGTTACCGTTGCTGCTGTCGTAGGCGCGCAGGTAGAAGTCCTGGGTACCTGCGATGAACACCAGGCCGCCTTGGGTCGACAGGGTGCCGCCAAGGGTTGGCAGGCCGATCTTGATCGGCAGGTGCATGCGGATGCCGAGCGGGCCGGTGTCTTCAACGGTGCCTACCGGCACCTGCCAGGCCACCTGGCGGGTCTTCATGTCGATGGCGGTCAGGGTGCCAAACGGCGGTGCCTGGCATGGAATGCCGGCGACCGACAGGAAGCGGTTCTTGTTCACGGCATACGGGGTGCCCTTGAGCGGTACCGCGCCCATGCCAGTGTTCAGTGCTTCGCCACCGGAAGCCGCGCCACCTTTGTTCTGCGACGGGATCATCTGGATCCACAGGCCCAGACGCATGTCGTTGACGAAGATGAAGCCATGTACCGGGTCGGTAGAAATGCTGCCCCAGTTCATGCCACCCAGCGAACCCGGGAAGCTCAGCGACAGGTCGGTACCCGGCGCGGTGTACAGGCCGTCGTAGCGCATCTTCTTGAAGTCGATGCGGCATAGCAGCTGGTCATACGGGGTGGCGCCCCACATGTCCGATTCGGTCAGGGTCTGCGCGCCGATCTGTGGCATGCCCACCGACTTGGGCTGGGTTGGGGAGTACGGCTCGTTCGGGATGTTGCTTGGCTTGACCGGTACTTCGTCGACCTGGGTCAGCGGCTTGCCAGTGGCGCGGTCGAGCACGTAGATCTGCCCGGCCTTGGTGCCGATCACCACCGCAGGCACCGACTGGCCGTCGTCCTTGGTGAAGTCGATCAGGCTTGGCTGCATGGGCAGGTCGAAGTCCCAGAGGTCGTTGTGCACGGTCTGGAACACCCATTTCTGGTTGCCGGTGGTGGCGTCCAAAGCCAGCACCGAAGCGCCGTAAGTGTGGTCCAGTTTGCTGCGCTCAACGCCGTAGATGTCGGTGGAGGACGAGCCCATCGGCAGGAACACGGTGTTCATTGCCGGGTCGTAGGACATCGGTGCCCAGCTGTTCGGGGTGCTGCGCACGTAGGTCTTGTCGCCCTGCGGAGCCTGGCGGTCTTCCGGGTTGCCCGGGTCGAAGGCCCAGCGCATTTCACCGGTGATCACGTCAAAACCACGGATCACGCCGCCTGGCATGTCGGTCTGGACGTTGTCGGCAACACGGCCGCCGACCACTACGGTAGTGCCGGCCATCAGCGGTGCCGAGGACAGCTGGTAGTAGGAGTCCGGGACATCACCCAGGCCTGCCTTGAGGTCGACCTGGCCGTTGTTGCCGAAGCCCTGGCAGAACTCGCCGGTGTCGGCGTCGACGGCAATCAGGCGGCCGTCGATGGTGTTGGTCAGCAGGCGACGCTGGCAGTTGGCACCGGCCGCTACGCTAACGCCGGTGATCGGCGAGCTGTTCGGCTGGGTTGGCTGGGCGATGGCGGCAGTGGCGTCGAAGTAGGCCATGCCACGGCAACGCTGCCAGACCTTGGACTGGGCGTTGATTTCGTTCTTCCACAACTCTTTGCCGGTGTCGGCATCGAGTGCGATCAGGTTGTTGTGCGGGGTGCAGATGAACACCTTGCTGCCGATCTGCAGCGGGGTGAGCTGGTCTTCGGCACCGTTGCCGTCACTGATTGCAACGTCGCCGGTTTGGTAGGTCCAGGCCACTTTCAGCTTGTTGACGTTGTCCCGGTTGATCTGGTCAAGCGCGGCGAAGCGGCTGCCACCTTCGGTGTTGCCGTAGTGGGCCCAGTCTTTCTGTTCCTTGCCGGTTTCGACCGGGGTCATGCCCGGGCCTTTGCCGGTGGGCGCGACGCTTGGGTGAGCAACGAACATGTTGCCGACCGCGACCACCAGTACCACGGCCATTACCCCGGCGACGCCGTAGGCACCGCGGCCGGCGCTGGCGCCGTTGGCACGCGCCAGCAGCGGGTAGACCAGCGCCACGACCATGCCGATTGCGCCGAACATGAACAGGCGCGAGAACAGCGGCCAGAACACCAGGCCCGCATCGATCAGTGCCCAGATGGCAGTACCGACCAGGAACACGGCATACAGCCAGGCGCCCGCCTTCTTGCGGCGAGCAATGAGGACACCGGCGATGGCCATGGCCAAGCCGCCGATCAGGAAGTACCAGGAACCGCCCAGACCGGCGAGCTTGACGCCGCCGGCAGCGAGGAGGAGGCCGAGCAGGGCGATGATCACGCCCAGGCCGACCAGGATGAAGTTTGTGGCGCCAGAGGCGCGCGGTGTTTCTTTCATGCCAGGGATCTCAGCAGGTGGAATGCGCGCAGTTTAAGCCCTTAGCTTGCTAATTAACAAGTTGGTACATAATTGAGCGAGGCTGATTGTCGCAGGGCTGAACTTACGAAGATGTGGCCAAAAGTATAGATAAGGTGCTGAAAAACGCATTGAACGAGGCGTTTATGACGCGTCTTCGATTTGTATTCATGCTTTGGTCGTAAGCCCAACCTTGCACGGCGACGGGACAACTGCGCCTTGTGCACGGGCAGGCATGGCCCCTTCAGGCAGGCCATGGGGTGCTGCTGCTATAGAACACCGCGAGCCAGATGGTGGCCGTGCCGGGCGCGGTCCATTCCACGCGGTGGCGGTCGTGCGGGGGGATGTCCAGACAATCGCCCGGCGCCAGCAGGCGGGTGTGGTGCTCGTGCTCGAAACGCAGGGCGGCAGCACCACTGAGCAACATGATCCACTCGCCTTCGGCCTGGTCGTACCAGAAGCCGGGTGGGCTGGCCTGCCCGCTGGAGACGATACGCTCCACGCGGATGCCAGGGCGGCTGAGCAGTTCGTCGACACGTTCGGCGCTGGCGGGGTCGCAGGGCGGCAGGGCGGTCAGCAGGTTGTTCAGGGTCATGGTAAGCCTCCTTGGAAATGGGTGGATTCCACTATGGACGCAATCGCCTTGGCGCGCGCGGCTTGACCCGCCCGGCTGTTTGTAAGAACTTTCCGAGTTTTGGAAGACGGGCTGAACATGGACAAGCTTCTGGCGATGAAAATGTTCGTGGCCACTGTCGATGCCCAAGGCTTTTCTGCTGCCGCGCGCAGGCTAGGGCTGGCGACATCGTCGGTGACACGTCTGGTCGATGCCCTGGAAGCGTCGCTGGGCGCCACCTTGCTCAACCGCTCGACGCGCCAGGTCAGCCTGACCGAGGCTGGCGCCCGTTACTACCAGCGGGCACGGGGCATTTTTGAAGCACTGGACGAGGCGGATGCCAGCATCGCCGATCGCGGCGAGGAGCCTGTGGGTGTACTGCGCCTGAGCCTGCCAGTGGAGTTCGGCCGGCGGGTCATCGCCCCGCACCTGGGGCCATTCCTGGCGCAGCACCCGGCACTGGAACTGGACATCGACCTCAGCGACCGCCTGGACGACTTGCTTGACGGGCGCTATGACCTGTCGATTCGCCTGGGTGACCCCTCGCCCAATGACGAGCTGGTGTGCCGCCGGCTCGGCGGTTTTCAGCGTTGGCTGGTGGCCAGCCCGGCCTACCTGGCCGGGCGTGAGCCACTGCAGCATCCCCAGGAGTTGCTTGACCATGCCTGCCTGCGTTTTCGCTATGGTCAGAAAGCGCGCCCCTGGCGCCTGACCTGTGGCCAGGACAGCCTGGAACTGGACGTAAGTGGGCCACTGCGCAGCGCCAATGCCGACATGTTGCGTGAAACGGCACTGGCAGGCAGTGGTATCGCACTGCTGGCCGACTGGCTGGTACGCGAGGATGTGTTGGCAGGGCGCCTGCAGCGAATATTCCCCGACTGGCAGGCCAGTCCTGGCGCAGCCAATAGCAGCATCAACGCCCTGTATATGCCCAACCACCGGGGCTCACGGCGGGTAAACGCATTCATCGACTTTTGCGAAAATTTGCTCATACACGGTCACTAGTGTTGCGCAGTGCGCAAAGCCGCATTGCGCCACCGCCGGATTCTCGGTGCTGACGTCCATGGGTAAGGTGGCCGGCATATACCCCACCCTTGTCGAGGAACTTCGCATGAACCCCTACCTTGCGACAGCGCAACCGGCAGCCGCCAGCCTGAGCCGGGCTCTGGTAGTGCTGCTGGCGTTCTGCTGCGGCGCGATCGTCGCCAACATCTACTACGCCCAGCCCATCGTCGGGCTGATCGCCCCGGACCTGGGGCTGTCCACCGAGCATGCCAGCCTGATCGTTTCCCTCACTCAGCTGGGCTATGCCCTGGGCCTGTTATTGCTGGTACCGCTGGCCGACCTGCTGGAGAACCGCCGCCTGATGGTGGCCACCGCGGTCCTGGCCTGCGTCAGTCTACTGCTGGCAGGCACCAGCAGCAGTGGCCAGGGGCAGCTGTTCCTGGGTTACGCACTGCTGATCGGCTTCAGTTCGGTGTCGGTGCAGATGCTCATCCCGCTGGCGGCGCATCTGGCGCCGGAACAGCAGCGTGGTCGTGTGGTCGGTAACATCATGGGCGGCTTGTTGCTGGGCATCCTGCTGGCGCGACCGCTGTCGAGCGTGGTGGCCGACCACTTCGGCTGGCGTGCGGTGTTCATTGGCGCCGCCGGGGTAATGCTGGCGATCATCCTGTTGCTGTCATTGACCTTGCCGCAGCGGCGGCCCGAGCACAAAGCCAGCTATACCGGGCTAATGCTGTCGCTGCTCACACTGCTGCGTCGTTATCCACTGTTGCGTCAGCGTTCGTTGTACCAGGCATTGATGTTTGCAGCGTTCAGCCTTTACTGGACGGCAGTGCCGATGGCGCTTGCCGGGGAGCATGGCCTGTCACAAAGCCAGATCGCCGTGTTCGCCCTTGTCGGCGCGGTGGGCGCCGTAGCTGCGCCCTTGGCCGGCCGCCTGGCCGATGCCGGGCATGCCCGCGCCGCTTCGCTGCTGGCGCTTTTGCTGGCGCCGGCGGCCTTGTTGCTGGGGCTGACAGTGCCGGGTTACAGCGTGATTGGCCTGGGCCTTACCGGCGTGTTGCTGGACTTTGCGGTGCAGATGAACATGGTCATCGGCCAGCGTGAAGTGTACGCACTGGACCCGGCCAGCCGCGGGCGGCTGAATGCGGTGTACATGACCAGCATCTTCCTCGGCGGGGCGCTGGGGTCGGCGGTGGCCAGTGCGCTGTTCAGCCAGTTTGGCTGGCAAGGCGTGGCACTGGTGGGGGCGGGGTTGCCGGGTGTGGCGCTGGTTGTGTTTCTACTCAAAGCACGCCGGGGTTGAACCGTTACGCGGTGCAGGGCACGGGCTTCGCCCGTGTTCGCGGGCCCGCTATCGGCCAAGCGGCAGCGCCAAACCAATCAAGGCAAACAGGCTCCCGCAGCAGCGATTGAAACCTTTGCCACCCTTGGCCAGCCATGGCCGAATGCGAAACGCCAGGCGCGCCAGCAGGTATTCGACCAGAAACTCGACGCTGGCAAAGGTCGCGGCCATCACCGCAAATTGCAGCACCAGCCCTCGCTGTGGGTCGATGAACTGCGGCAGGAAGGCACCATAGAACAGCAGCACCTTGGGGTTCGCCATGGCCGAAAGCAGGCCCTGGCGAAACAGCCCGGCATTGCCCAGCCGCGCGCTGTGCGCGGTCAGTTCCAGCTGCAGGCCTGGACTGCGCCATAGTTGAATGCCCAGCCAGATCAAATAAGCCCCACCCACCCACTTCAGGACGCTCAGCACTGCCGCCGAGGTTTGGAGCAGTGCGCTGAGGCCGAACATGGTCAAGGCGATGAGGGCGCTGAAACCCAAGACCCCGCCCACGATGGTGAACAGCGTTCGCCGTGCGCCATAGAGCGCGCCATGGGTCAACGCCAACAGGCTGTTGGGCCCCGGGGTCAGCGACAGGCCGATGCTGGCCAGCAGGTAGATGAGCCAGGTGTCCAGTGCCATGTTGAAAACTGCCTTGGTCGAGAGAGGGCGACAGTCTATGGCGCAACGCTCACGCTGAAAGAGTATTATCTGGTCATAAAAGGGTCTTTTCTGGACGTGGTTTCATGCCGCTCGACATCCGCTTGCTGATCATGCCGTTACCGGATTTTGCCTTGCTGCCGTTTGGCGCCTTTCTCGACAAATTGCGCTTCAGCGCCGACGACGAGGACTACAGCCAACAACGCTATTGCAGCTGGATGGTGGCGGGGCTCAGCCTCGAGCCGGTACCGTCGAGCAGTGGCGCGGTGCTGCAGGTCGAGGCCATTGCCGATCAGCTCGACCTTGACCTATTCGACTACCTGGTGGTGTTCGGCGGTCGCAGTGCCATGGCCACCGCGGCGCTGGCGCCACGTTACCAGGCGTTACTCAGGCAGGCCGCCAAGGCGGGTGTCAAGCTGGTGGGGGTCGACAATGGCGCCTTCCTGCTGGCTGCCTGCGGCCTGCTGCAGGGGCACAAAGTGGTGGTGCACTGGCGTCACGAAGCCGAGTTTCGTGCTGCGTTTCCGCAGTTGCAGCTGTTGCGCGAGCAGTTGTACTGCATCGATGGCAACCGCATCACGTGCGCCGGTGGCACCGCCGCCATAGATCTGGCCGTTGCACTACTGTCACGCGCTTGCGGGCGAACCCGTGCGCTCAAAGGGCTGGCTGACATGCTGGTGGACGAGACCCGCGACAGCCGTCACGCCTTGCGCTCGCTGGAGCTGGGTGCTTGTCAGGGGCGCCAGGTGCAGCGGGCGCAAGCACTGATGCGCCATCACCTGGGCACGCCGTTGGCCGTGGAGCAGCTGGCCGCAGAACTGGGCATCAGCCGGCGTCAACTGGACCGGCAGTTCCAGGCCAGCCACGGTATGAGCACCAAGGCCTGGTGGCTGGAGATGCGCTTGCAGCAGGCGCGCTGGCGTTTGCTCAACTCCAGCCACAGCCTGGCGCAGATTGCCGATGAGGTGGGCCTGGGTGATGCCAGCTACCTTGGCAAGTGCGTGCGGCGTCGGTTTGGGTGTACGGCCCTGCAGTTGCGTGCAGGTCATTACCCGCTCACGTGATCTACTGCGGCGTCCCGAACAACCCTGTCCAGTAGATCCCTGCATCGCTCTTGGGGTCTATCGCATAGGCAGCGCCCAGTTCACGGAAGTCCGGATTCATCAGCGTGGCGCAGTGCCCTGGGCTGTCCAGCCAGCCGTTGACGACCTTTTGCGCGGTGTCACGCCCGGCGGTGATATTTTCGCCGATCTGCTGGTACAGGTACCCGGCCAGTTCCGCCCGGTCACCGGGTGTGCGGCCATCTTTGTCGATGTGGTCGAAGAAGTTCTGGTTGGCCATGGCCCGAGTGTGGTTGGCGGCGACCCCGGCCAGCACTGTGCTCCAGCTTAGTGGCGGGGCGGCGGCAAACGGCTGGCCGCCGCATTGCCGTGGCACCTTGCGCGCGGCGTTGACCTCCTGCAGCACCTTCTGTCCCTCGGCCTGCCAGTCGCCCAGGCGGCCGCTGAGCAGCGGCCGTGCCAGCACGATGCGCCAGTCGCGGCCCTCCTGGCTGACGCCGATATCGACGAATTGCGGGTCGAGCACCACCTGGCAGAAGCTTTCCTCGATGGCATGCATGGCGGCGCGTGCGTCGCGTGGCCCCGACAGGCTGATGGCCTGGACGCTGACCATGGGGTAGGCGGCGCGGGTCATGGCCTGTTGCAGGTCGCGGGTGCCCTCTGGCGACAGCGCAAGGCGTGTGTCGCTGTTGAGCGGCGGCAGTTCCAACGACGCCTCGCCACCGCAGGGCTGGGCCTTGCTGCGGTAGACATTGATCGAATCGATCAACTGCGCCTCTTCGCCGGTGGCTGCCAGCGCCCCGGTCGAAACGACCAGGCCCAGTGACAAGGCGACAACGGATGTCAGGACGCGCATGTGGATCTCCCTATGACTGGCAGCGTCGTGGTGTGCGCTGCTCATCCTACACAAGCCCGGGGCTTTTGGCCCGAGGTCGTGCAAGGCAATGAAAACACCGGCAATCGTTACTGGCGGCAAAAGAGGGAGTAGACCCCAGGCCAGTGGAAAAGTGCGGTCAGGTGCCAGTCATTCGCATCGGGCCAGCGTTGTCAGCTGTTTGCGTGTCAATGGGCCAACGTCTGGTTCGGCTTGTAGAAGAGGAAGTGGGTGGTCTGCGCGGTCTTGCGATAAGCCTTCGCCCAGTCGGGGCGCACCGTGCGGTCGTGAAAGTACAACGCACCGCCGGTGGGGTCTTTCAACTGCTGGTTGAGTGCCTTGCGTGCGATCTCTTTGGCAACGTCGTAGCGTTGCGGTTCCTCCACCTGGTCCGGGCGCCCGTCACACCACCATGAGAACTGACAGGCCTTGGTCTCCACCCCCTGTTTGACTACCGCGCAGATGGTATCGGGAAAGCCATCGTGGCCCAGGCGGTTGAGCACCACACTGGCCACCGCGGTCATGTCTTTGGCGTCGGCGCCCTTGGCTTCCCAGTAGATGGTACGTGCCAGACAGGTGATGCTGTCATCCAGCGGCGCCTGGCCAGCCGGGTCCACTGCCTGCGTTTCGCCTGGGGTCAGTTTCTCTGCCTTCCTGGGGGGCGGCGCATCTTCGACGACCTTTTCTTCAAGCACTGCGGCCTTGTCCTCGGCAACGGCGGCCTTGGCCGGGTCAGCGGCGTACAGGGGGCCTGCGAGCAGGGCCGAGGTCAAGCCGATCAGCATCAAGTGAAGGCGCATGGGCACATTACCAGGCAGTGGGCAGAATTTCAGTCTAGCCAAGCGTAAGCATTAATACCAAAGGCAGGGTGGCGGCCGCAGCCACGGTCTGCAGGGCGATGAGGGTAGCCATCAGTGGCGCATTGCCGCCCATTTGCCGGGCCATGACATAAGACGACGAAGCGGTTGGCAGCGCCTGGAACAACACCGCCACCACCGCTGCCTGGCCACTCAGGCCGAACAGCCGGCAAACGCCCCAGGTGGTCAGTGGCATGACCAGGAACTTGAACGCCGATGCTGCCATCAGCGGCCGTACCTGCTGGCCGAGGCTGGCGCCCCCCAGGGCAGCGCCGACACACAGCAGGCCCAGCGGCAGCGCGGCCTGGCCCAAGGCCTTGACCGTGGCGTCGATACCGGCCGGCAAGCCCAGCCCCGTGGCCCGTAGCACCAGCCCCCCTGCGCAGCCGACGATCAACGGGTTGGCGAAGATCGCCCGAAGCACCGTGGCGGGCGAACTGTGACGGGCGCTGAAGCGGGCAAACACCAGTACGCAGAGCAGGTTGACCAAGGGCACGATGGCAGCGTTGGCCACCGCCGCCAGGGCAATCCCGGCGCTGCCGTAGATGCCCGCAGCCAGGGTGGCACCGATGTAGTTGTTGAAGCGGATACCGCCCTGAAACACCGAAGTGAAGTCGGCACCCTCATGGTTCGCCGCGCCCTGATACAGCATCAGCAATACGGCACCGGCCAGGGTCGAGAGCATCAGTGCGCCGGCCATGCCCAGCACCGGTATGCCATCGAGGTTGGCAGTGGCCAGGCCATGGAGGAACAGCGACGGCAGCAGGACGTAGTAGCTCAGGCGCTCGGCGCCAGGCCAGAAGCTCTCGGCAAGAAAACCGCGAAGGCGCAGGAAGGTACCCAGCGCTATCAGCAGGATGATGGGGAGCAGGGTGGTCAGCAGCAAGTGCAGCATGGTCAGCATTCCGTGGTCGGGTACGTGCACAGACTACGGGGGCGGATCAATCTGTAAAAACGTTGTTTTCTTGAGTGACCGTTGAGGAAAAATGCATGTTGGTGGGTGCAGATCGCGCTTTGGAGTAGCCTGGTGTCAGGCTTCCAGGGCGGTCTTCAACACCGCACTCAAATGCCGCCGCTGGCTTTTTTCATGCTCCAGCAACACCACCCGCCGGGTCAGCTGCGGCTCGCCAAACGGCAGGCAGGTGGCGGGTGGCAAGCGTTGCAGGTCGTCATCCGCCATGGGGATGACTGCCACGCCCAGGCCCATCACCGCCATGCGCGCCAGGGCTTCCTGGCTGTCCAGTTCCATCAGTTCGCTCACCTGCACCTGCTGGCGGCGTAGTTCCTGCTCGATCTGCCGGCCGGCCCAGGCACGCTTGTCGAAGCGCAGGAATGGCTGGCTGGCCAGCAACTGCGGCACGCTATACCCGGCCAGCTCAGGGCTGGCAATGGCCCAGAAACGGTCCTCGAACAGCGGTGTGAAGTCCAGGTTCTGCGGGTAAGGGCTGACCGGTTCGGTGGTGATCGCTGCATCGAGCTCACCGTCTTCCACGCGCCGCGCCAGCTCCGCCGACATGCCCGAGGCCACGCTGATGTGTAGCTGCGGGTGATGGGCCTTGATCCACACCAGCGCCTTGGGCAAACGCCGCGCCAGCACCGTGTGGATCGCCCCCAGGCGCAAGCGGCCGCGCAGGCTTGGGCCGCTGGCCAGGGCATCGGCCAGTTCGTCATAGGCAGCCAGAAGGCTTTCGGCGCGGGCCACCGCCAACTGGCCAGCTTCGGTCAGTACCACCTGCCTGCGGCTACGGTCGAACAAGGTCACCTTCAGTTCGTCTTCGAGGGTTTTGATGTGCAGGCTGACCGCCGAGGGGGTGAGGCTGAGCAGGTCGGCGGCGCGGGCAAAGGTGCCGTGGCGGGCGATGGTCACCAAGGTGCGCAGGGCTTTCAGGGACATGCGGTTGAGGTCCGGTTCTCAGCTGACAGAGGCGTATTGTCAGGCCCGGCCCTCTCGCAGCACAAGGCTGCTTCCAGGCCTTGCCGATACGGCTCAGCGACTGCTACGCCCATAGGCCTGGCTGATCCGGTCGATCACCATGGCCAGGGCGACAATTGCCAGCCCGGCCTCCATCCCTTGGCCAACATTCAAGGTCTGGATTCCCGCCAGCACATCTTCACCCAATCCACGGGCGCCGATCATCGACGCCACGACCACCATCGACAAGGCCATCATGACCGACTGGTTGAGCCCGGCCATGATGCTTGGTAGCGCCAGGGGCAGGGCGATGCGCCGCAACCGCTGCCAGCGGCTTGCGCCAAGGCCGTGTGCGGCCTGCAGCAACGAGGGGTCGATCTGGCTCAGGCCCAGTTCGGTCAACCGCACCAGCGGCGGCAGGGCGTAGATCAGCGTGGCGAACACGGCAGGCACCTTGCCCAGGCCAAACAGCATCAGCACCGGGATCAGGTAAACGAACGCAGGCAGCGTCTGCATCACATCGAGGACCGGCAACAGCAGCCGTCTGGCCAGTGGCCGGGCGGCCAGCAGGATGCCCAGTGGTACACCCACCAGTACGCACAAACCGGTACTGACCAGCACCAGGGCCAGGGTCTGCAGCAACTTGTCCCAGAGCCCGAGCATACCGATCAGGGCCAGCAGCGCGACCAGCACGGCACTGCGCAGCAGGCTGCGGCTGGCGTGCCAGGCCAGCAGACCCACCAGCAACAACAACAGCCACCAAGGCAACAGGCGCAACAGGTTCTCCAGGCCGACCAGCAGTTGCAGCAACTGGTCAGACAAACTGCGCAGGTGGTCGCCGTAGTTCAATACCAACCAGTCGACCAGGCGGTTGATGCTGTCGGCAAAGGAAAACTGCAGGGTCTGCGGGAAACCGCTGCTCACAGGCTGGCCTCGACCTTGGCGGCGATGTCCGCCGGCAGCCAGGCTTTCCACACCTCGCGATTATCGCGCAGGAAGGTCAGGGCGGCTTCGCGCGGGGGCGTGCGTTTTTCGCTCATGACGGCCAGGGCCTTGTTCAGGCGATCGATGGGCAGGTCTACCTGTTCGAACACGCTGACCAGGTCTGGGTAGTTTTCGCGAAAGGCTTTGGACACGCCAATCGACAACTTTGCCGGCAGCGAGCGGCTGCCTTTCGGGTTGGGGTTGGCGGGGTCGGTGAGGGTGGCCCAGGCCTGGGCATCGAACGGGGGTTCTTCCAGCCGGATGAGCTTGTAGCGCCCCATCAGCGGGGTCGGGTTCCAGTAGTAGAACAGCACAGGTTTGCCGCGCCGGATTGCCGAACCGATCTCGGCGTCCATCGCGGCGCCGGAGCCACTGCGGAAGTTGTTGTAAAGGCCATCCAGGCCATAGGCCTTGAGCTTTTGGCTGTTGACGGTTTCAGACGTCCAGCCGCTTGGGCTGTTGAGAAAACGCCCTTTACCGGGCGATTCGGGGTCAGAAAATACCTGCGGGTAACGCTTGAGGTCCTCGACACTGTGCAGCTCAGGCGCCACGGGCTTCAGGTTGCGTGCGGCATCGCCCTCGATCACATAGGCCGGTACCCACCAACCTTCCTCTGCATTTTTGACCGTATCGCCCAGTGCGAATACCTGGCCGGCCTGTTCGGCCTTGACCCAGGCAGGGCTGCGCCCGGCCCATTCCTCGGCGATCACTTGCAGGTCATTGCGCGCCAGGGCCACCTCCATGCTGACCGTGCTGCCAGGCAGGGTGTCGGTGCGGTAGCCGTAGCCGCGCTCCACGATCAGGCGCAGGATCTCGGTGGTGAGGGCGCCGCTTTCCCAGCCGATGGCACCAAAATGGATAGGCGCAGGTTGCTCTGCCGATGCGGCGCTGTCGGTGCTGGCCAAACCCACCGTCAACAGCAGCCCGGCCAGCAGCGTTGAAATGCTCTTCATGTAAACCTCGTCGTTCGCCACACCTTGGCAGTGGGGCAAGTGTAGACGACGAGGTTTTGTCAGTTTCAGGGCCACTGGCGTGGCCCCGTTCGCTTCAGACGCGGAACTGGTCCATCAGCGCTTGCTGCTGGTTGGCCAGGCTGTTCAGCGACTGGCTGACCCGCGCCGACTCGTTGGCCTGGCCAGACAGGGATTCAGTGACATCACGAATGGTCGCCACGTTGCTGTTGATTTCCTCGGCTACCGCGCTTTGCTCCTCGGCGGCAGAGGCGATCTGCAGGTTCATGTCGGTGATCACCGTCACCGCCTGGCCAATGCGCTGCAATGCCGTGACGGCTTGGCCGACCTGCTCCACGCCACCTTGGGCCTGGCGGTGGCTGTGGTCCATGGCGCCGACCACTTCGCGGGTGCCGTTCTGCAGGGCTTCGATGACCTGACGGGTTTCTTCCACCGACTCCTGAGTGCGCTGGGCCAGGTTGCGCACCTCATCGGCGACCACGGCAAAGCCACGGCCGGCCTCTCCGGCGCGGGCAGCTTCGATGGCAGCGTTGAGCGCCAGCAGGTTGGTCTGTTCGGCGATCGAGCGGATCACTTCCAGTACCGAGCCGATCTTCTCGCTGTTCTGCGCCAGGCCTTCTATTTCGGCCATGGTGTCGCTCATGTTGGCGGCCAGGGCTCCGATGCTGCTGGTGGTGCGGTCGATTACCGCCAAGCCCTCGCGGGTGGCCTGGTCGGCATCGCGCGCCGCCTGCGCAGCCTGGGCGGCGCTGCGGGCAACGTCCTGGGCGGTGGCGCTCATTTCATGGGAGGCGGTGGCTACCTGGTCGACCTGGCGGTACTGCTGCTCCATGCCGGCGCTGGTTTCGGTGGCAATCGCCGAGGACTGGTCGGCCGTGCCTCGGGCGGCCTGCACCGAGCGTTTGACCTCGGCGATGGTTGGCTGCAACTTGTCGAGGAAGCGGTTGAACCAGCCGGCCAGTTCGCCCAGTTCGTCCTGTTTCTGGTAGGTCAGGCGACGGGTCAGGTCGCCTTCGCCGCTGGCAATGTCCTTGAGCATGGCGGCCACGCCGAGGATCGGCCGGGTAATGCCGCGGGCCATCAGCCATACCAGCAGCAGGCCGACAATGGCGGCGGCCAGGCCCAGGCTCAGTTCCAGCAAGGTGCCGCTGGTATTGAGCGCGTCAAGTTCCTGCTTCAGGGTTTCGGCCGGCCCGGTCAGGGCGTTTTCCGGCACATCCAGCAGCACGCCCCAGGGCTGGGCGTCCGGGATTGGCCGGAATGCCGCCAGCACCTTCAAGCGCTGCCGGTCGTGGAGGGTGGTCAGCTTGCCATCGGCCAGCTTGCGCACCAGCTCGGCGCCTTTGGTCGGGTCTACCTGGTCGAAGCGCTGGGCCAGCTTGCTGGCATCGGCGCTGTAGCCAGCCAACAGACCGACCGGGGTGAGAATGCCGACCGTGGTGCGGCCTTCGTAGAGGCTGCGGCTGGCCTCCTGGCTCAGTGCCTGCAGGCTATTGAGGTTGATGTCGATGGACAGGGTGGCAATGATCTTGCCGTTGACCGCCAGCGGGAACACGATGCTGGTCATCAGCACCTGCTGGCCATCGATGTCGTAGAAGTACGGCTCTACCACGCACACCTTGCCGGAGGTGCGTGGGCATACCCACCAGGTGTTGGCCGGCTGGCCGCTGGGGCCGATCTCGGTGTTGGCCATGTCATGTTCGGGCAGGGCCATCGAGGTCAACTGGCCGGCGCGTGGCTGCGACCAGTACAGGGCAAAGCGCCCGGTTTCGTTGCTGCCCAATTCTGCCTTGCCGGCAAACAGGCTGTCCTTGTTGTCCAGGGCATTGGGCTCGAACACCAGTGACAGGCCGAGCAGGTCGGGGTTGGCTTGCAGTGCGGCGCGTACCTGGCGGGTCATGTCCTCGCGCAGGTCGAAGGCATCGAGAAAGCGCTTTTCGGCCTGCTCGCGCAGGAACAGCACTTGGCGGGCGAAGCCGGCGCCGTACTGGTAGGCATCCATGAACTGGCGGCGAATGTTCAACGCTTGCACTTCACCTTGTGACTCGATACGCGACTGCGCCGCCTCGGTCAGCATCTGCATGCTGCTGGCCTTGACCAGGTCCGAACTGTGATCCATGCGGTACAGCGACAGGCCGACGAGCAAGGTGACGATAGCGGCCAGACAGAGACCGGCGAGCAGGGTGATCTTCCACTGGATGGAAAGTTGTCGCAAAGGCATGGGGGCGGATCCCTTTTTGGCAATAAGGGTTATGGCTGTATCTGCGGTGGGGCCGAGAGGTGCCAAAGCGCTCCGGCCAGGCACCTCGCTGCCTCCCACAATATCGGCCCCTGCCGTTTTTTCTTTATTCAAACATTCAATTTAAATTTGTCCGCCGTTAACGCGCCGCATCAAGGCGCTTTTGACATCTGCCGCCCACTGCTTCAGAGTTCGCGCTTTTTTCTGTCGTAATGAGGTAAGCCAACCATGAATGCAGTGATCGCCGCGGTCGGCATCATGCTGATACTCAGCCTGTCCCGCGTGCACGTGGTCATCGCCCTGATCATCGGCGCCCTGGCCGGTGGGCTGGTGGGCGGCCTGGGCATCGAAGGCACGCTCAAGGCCTTCAACGGTGGCCTCGGTGGTGGTGCCACGGTGGCTTTGTCCTATGCACTGCTGGGTGCCTTTGCCGTGGCAATCGCCAAGTCTGGCCTGGCCCATGCACTGGCCGACCGCGCCCTGGGCATGATCGACCGGCGGGGCGACGCCAAGGGCGGCAAGGTCAAATGGCTGATGATCGGCCTGATGCTGGCGGTGGCCGTGTCGTCCCAGAACATCCTGCCCATCCACATTGCGTTCATCCCGCTGCTGGTACCCCCTCTTTTGTACGTGCTGACGCGCCTGCGTATCGACCGCCGGCTGATCGCCTGTGTGATCACCTTTGGCCTGATCACCCCGTACATGTTCCTGCCGGTGGGCTTCGGCAACATCTTCCTCAACGAGATCCTGCTGGCCAATGTTGCCCGCGCGGGTGTCGATGTGAGCGGCGTCAACGTCACCCATGCCATGGCCATCCCGGCTGCCGGCATGCTCGTCGGCCTGCTGGTGGCGGTGTTCATCAGCTACCGCAAGAAACGTGACTATGACCTGGCGCGCATCCAGCAGGTGGAGCAGGTGAGCGTGCAGTACAACCCGTTGACCTTGCTGGTGGCTGGGCTGGCCATCGCTGCAGCCTTCATCGTCCAGCTGTTGCTGGACTCGATGATCATCGGTGCCATGGTCGGTTTCCTGATCTTCTCGCTGTCGGGCATCGTCAAGTGGAAAGAGACCGACGATCTGTTCACCGAAGGCATGAAGATGATGGCCATGATCGGCTTCATCATGATTACCGCGTCCGGCTTTGCCGAGGTGATGAAGGCCACCGGTGAGGTGAAGAGCCTGGTGGAAACCTCGGCGCAGTGGATCGACCACAGCAAGGGCGTCGGTGCCTTGCTGATGCTGCTGGTAGGCCTTTTGGTGACCATGGGGATCGGCTCGTCGTTCTCCACCGTGCCGATCCTGGCCGCGATCTTCGTGCCACTGTGCGTGCAACTGGGCTTCGACCCGTTGGCTACGGTGTGCATCATCGGTACTGCCGGTGCGTTGGGCGATGCAGGTTCGCCGGCCTCGGACTCGACCCTGGGCCCGACCTCGGGCCTGAACGTGGATGGCCAGCACCACCACATCTGGGACACCGTGGTGCCCACCTTCATCCATTACAACCTGCCGTTGATGGCGTTCGGCTGGTTGGCAGCGATGACCTTGTAAGGCGGGGAGGGCGTCAGCCCTTGCCGGGCGGCGGCGAGATGCGATTGAGCACGGTGCTGCCGTCCTTGCTGCGGGTCAGGTAGACCGGCAGGACTTTGGGCAGGTTGTTGACCAGGCGCCCCACTTCCCGGGTGTTGTAGATGCCGCTGATGCGAATGCGGCCGGTGCTGGCATCGGCCAGTAGCAGCGGGGCGTCGAGGTAGCGGTTGATCACCGGCAGCGCCTGTTCCAGGCTCAGGTTGTCGAGCACCAGCTTGCCGCTGCGCCATGCCAGGCTGTTGCCATAGTCGTCGCTTTGCTCCAGCTGCGGCTCGAAGTCGCCCTTGTGGTAGCTGGCCTGCATGCCAGGGCCAAGGCGGTAGCCACCGGCACTGCCCTCACTGGACACCAGCACTGAACCTTCCACCAGGGTGACCTTCACCTGGTCCTGGTACTTCCACACGTTGAACTGGGTGCCGGTGACCCGGGTCTGGCCACTGCCGGCACGCACGATGAACGGGTGGCTGCTGTCGTGTCGCACCTTGAAGAACGCCTCGCCGCGCTTGAGCGTGACCTGGCGTTGGTCCTTGTAGTTGAGGAAGGTGAGTTCGGTGTGGAGGTTGAGCTGTACCGTGCTGCCGTCGCTGAGCTCCACGGTCTGCATGCGGTCACCGGCTTCGAAGTGCTGATAGTGGTTGGGCAACCAGCCCTGTTCCCACCCCATCCAGCCGGCCAGCGGCAGCACCGCCAGGGCGATGGCCGCAGCAGACGCCAGCGGCCGCCAGTTGCGAGGGCGGGCGGCGTGTCTGGCGGGTGGGTTGAAGTCGATGACGGTGGCGCTGCGCGGGAGCAGGTCGGCGGTTTGCCAGATTTCCAGCATCGCCTGATATTCTTCGGCATGCCGCGGGTCGGCCGCCAACCAGTCAGCGAATGCTTCACGCTCGGCCTGCGTGCAATCTTCGGCGTGAAGGCGCATGCACCAATGCGCTGCGGCGTCGGTGATGGCATCGTCTGGGTTGGGATTGAGGCGGTCGTGGTTCATTGCGGCTCCGGGTTTTGCGCATTCTACCCTTGCGGGAGGGCTCCCGAGAACCAATGTAATGGCGAATGACTATCAGTTGTGCCGGTTTTTCGTCGGATTAGCCACGGTTTTTCAGTGTTTGAGAACCCTTCGCGGGCAAAAAACGATGCCTGCAATCGCTTCCGGGGCAGTCTGGTGCTGCGAAGAGGTCAGTGTTTGCAGGCCTCTTCGCAGCACACGGCTGCCCTTGCAACAAGCGCGTCGGCAACCCACCGGTCAGAACTGTGTGGCCTCTAGCCCATAAAGGCTGCCACTACCGGCCCGAATGCTCGCCTCCAGCCCCAACCCCCGCGGCAAGACCCGCTGGAAATAGAACGCCGCACAGGCAAGCTTCGCGCCATGAAACGCGTCGTCCTCATCACGTTTGGCTAGCGCCACCGCCGCCATCCGCGCCCACATGTACGCATAGGCCGTCAGCCCGAACAGCTGCAGGTACTCAACCGCTACCGCGCTCACCAGGTTGGCATCCTCGCCAGCCTGCGCCCGCAACCAGCTGCTGGTGGCCTCCAGCCGCGCCAGGCTCGCCTGCAGGGCCTCGCGGTGCAAGGGCGCATCTACACTGAAGGCGCGCACTTCGCTGGCAAAGCTGGCCAACGCCTGGCCACCGTCAGCCAACACCTTGCGCCCCAGCAGATCAAGGGCCTGGATGCCGTTGGTGCCCTCATAGATCTGTGCAATGCGCACGTCCCGCACCCGTTGCTCCTGGCCCCATTCGCGGATGTAGCCATGACCGCCATACACCTGCTGGCCAAGCACGCAGCTTTCCAGGCCGTTATCAGTGAAGAATGCCTTGGCCACCGGTGTCAGCAGTGCCACCAGGCGCTGGGCATGCTCGCGCTCGCCAGCGTCTTCGGCATAGCGTGCCACGTCCAGTTGCTGGCCAACGTAGACGGCGAACGCCCGACCTGCTTCGGTGAGGGTGCGCATGGTCAGCAGCATGCGCCGAACATCACCATGGTGGATGATCGGGTCGGCCGCCTTGTCGTGTGCCTGCGGGCCAGTCGCTGCGCGGCTCTGCAGGCGCTCGTTGGCATATCGGGCGGCGCTCTGGTAGGAGGCTTCGGCACAACCGATGCCCTGTATGCCGATGGAAAGGCGCTCGTAGTTCATCATGGTGAACATCGCTGTTAGGCCCTTGTTCGGCTCGCCCACCAGGTAACCGATGGCACCGTCAAAGTTCATGACACAGGTCGCCGAGGCCTTGATGCCCATCTTGTGTTCGATCGAGCCACAATGGACAGCGTTACGCGCGCCCAGACGGCCGTCGGCCTCGACCAGGAATTTGGGCACCAGGAACAGCGATATGCCTTTGGCACCGGCGGGCGCATCCGGCATTTTGGCCAGCACCAGGTGGACGATGTTCTCGGTCAGGTCCTGCTCGCCGCCGGTAATGAAGATCTTGCTGCCACTGATGCGCACGCTGCCATCGGCCTGAGGCTCGGCGCGGGTGCGGATCAGCCCCAGGTCAGTGCCGGCATGGGGTTCGGTCAGGCACATGGTGCCGGCCCAGCGGCCTTCGTACAGCGGTGGCAGGTAAGTGGCCTTGAGCGCTTCGCTGGCGTGGGCATCGATCGCCAGGCAGCTGCCTGCGCTCAATGCCGAATACAGGCTGAAGCTGCAGTCAGCCGCGTAGAGCATCTCTTCGAACAGCACGCCGAGCATCTTTGGCATGCCCATGCCGCCGTACTCCGGGTTGCCGCCCAAGCCGACCCAGCCGCCTTCGCGGTAGGTGTTCCAGGCCTCGCGAAAGCCCTCGGGGGTGGTGACTTGGCCTGCGTCGAAGCACACACCTTGCTCGTCACCGTTGCGGCTGAGCGGGGCGATCAGCTGGCCGGTGACTTTGGATGCTTCCTCGAGAATGGCGTCGGCAGTATCGGCATCGATGCGTTCGGCCAGGGCGGGCAGTCGGGCCCACAGGCCCGAAGCGTTGAACACGTCATGCAGGACGAAGCGCATGTCGCGCAGGGGGGCGGAATAAGTGGTCATCGGCAGCTCTTGCAATAGTAAGGGAGGGTTGGGCGTGCGCTGAATCTTCAGGCGCAGCCGTGTGCTGCGCCTGAAGGGGAGCGGCTATGGCATCAGAGGGCTTTGGCCCGGTCGCGCAGCACGTACTTCTGGATCTTGCCGGTCGAGGTCTTGGGCAGCTCGCCGAACACCACGGTCTTCGGCACCTTGAACCCGGCCAGGTGCTCGCGGCACCAACTGGTGATGTCGGCTTCACGGGTGTCCTCCCGGCCTGGCTTTAAGGCAACGAAGGCGCACGGGGTTTCGCCCCATTTTTCATCCGGGCGTGCCACCACGGCGGCTTCCAGTACTGCCGAGTGCTTGTACAGGGCGTCTTCGACCTCGATGGTGGAGATGTTCTCGCCACCGGAAATGATGATGTCCTTGAGCCGGTCCTTGATCTCGATATAGCCGTCGGCATGCCACACGGCCAGGTCGCCGGTGTGGAACCAGCCGCCACGGAAGGCTTCGGCGGTGGCTTCAGGGTTCTTCAGGTAGCCCTTCATCACCGTGTTGCCGCGCATGAAGATTTCGCCCAGGGTATCGCCGTCGCGGGGTACTGGCTGAAGGGTTTGCGGGTCGGCGACCATCAGGCCGTCGAGGGTCGGGTAGCGCACGCCTTGGCGAGACTTGATCCGCGCACGCTCTTCCAGCGAAAGCGCATCCCATTCGTCATGCCAGGCACACACGGTCACCGGGCCGTAGACCTCGGTCAGGCCATAGGTGTGGGTGACCTTGATGCCCATTTGCTCCACGGCGCCGATAACCTTGGCCGGTGGTGCGGCGCCGGCGACCATGGCCTGCACCGGGTGCTCGATGGCTGCCTTGGCCGCCTCGGGCATGTTGACCAGCGCGTTGAGCACGATCGGCGCACCGCACAGGTGGCTGACTTTGTGCTCGCGGATCAGGGTCAGGATCTTCTGCGGGTCGACCCGGCGCAGGAACACATGGGTGCCGGCCAGGGCGGTGATGGTCCAGGGGTAGCACCAGCCGTTGCAGTGGAACATTGGCAACGTCCACAGGTACACCGGGCGGTGGCCCATGGCCCAGGTCATCTGGTTGCCCAGTGCGTTCAGGTAGGCACCGCGGTGGTGGTAGACAACGCCCTTGGGGTTGCCGGTGGTGCCGGAGGTGTAGTTCAGCGAAATGGCTTGCCACTCGTCATCGGGCCATTCCCAGGCAAATTCCGGGTCGCCCTCGTTGAGCAGGGCCTCATAGTCCAGCTGGCTGACCGCGCGGCCTTCGCCGTACTCCGGGTCATCCACATCAACCACCAGCGGCGGGTGTTCAAGCAGTGCCAGAGCGCCTTCGATGACCGCATGGAACTCGCGGTCGGTGATCAGCACCTTGGCCTCGCCATGCTGCAGCATGAAGGCGATGGCCTCGGCATCCAGGCGCACGTTCAGGGTATTGAGCACGGCACCGGTCATGGGTACGCCGAAGTGCGCCTCGAGCATGGTCGGGGTGTTGGGCAGCATCACTGCCACGGTGTCGCCACGGCCGATGCCACGGCCGGCCAGGGCGCTGGCCAGGCGCCGACAGCGTTGGTAGGTTTCTTGCCAGTTGCGGCGGATGGCGCCGTGGATGACGGCCGGGTAGTTGCCGTAAACGGCAGCGGTGCGTTCGATGAAGCTCAGCGGGGTGAGGGCGACATGGTTGACGGCAGCGGGCATCAGGCCCTGGGCATAGATCGACATGCGGTAATCCTGTAAGGGAGGCAGACGCAGCCTGTGCACCTGGCCCCCGATGGCTGATTGTTAGCTCTGTTCAGGGTGCAGGGGGCGGACGGTGGGCCGCCCCCTCTGTCGCAGTTTTACGCGAGTCGCTATGGTATTAGGAATATCGACTATAGCAATATAGTAAAACTACTATAAAAACAGGCCGCCTACTGTGGATGACACTGCTTACCCCTTGCTTGCCAAAGACCCACAACCCAGCCTGTTGCTGACCAGTGATGCAAACCCGCTGGCACTCAACCCGGCATTGCAGGCCTGGGTCGCCGAAGGGCCCGAGCTGGCTCGCTGGCTGCCGGCCAATTGCGCCGCCCTGGTGCGTGCCTGTCTGCGTCAGCATCGGGCGATCAGCGATGTCGAAGTGCAGGTCGGCGAACGCATCGTGTTGTGGACGTTCATGCCGGACAACCAGGGCCAACAGGTGCTGGGGCGCTGCCGCGATGCCAGTGAAGAGCGCCATGGCGCACGCGAAGCCAACCGCGCCCGACGCCTGTATCGGCTGATCATCGAAAACACCACCGACCTGATTTCCCGGCACAGCCCCGATGGCCGCTTTCTCGATGCCTCACCGGCAGCCTACCGCCTGCTCGGCCTGTGGCCCGAGCAGCTGCGTGGCATGCCTGTACATACCCTGCTGCATCCGCGCGAGCGGCGTCAGGTACTGCGCCAGGCCGCTGCCGCGCTGGACCAGGACGGCTACCACACGATGACCTGCCGGGTACGCCAGGCGACAGGAGGCTACCGTTGGTTCGAAATCGCCAGCCGGGCGATCCGTGAGACCTACACCGGTGCGGTGGTGGAGGTGGTCAGCGTGTCCCGCGACATCACCTTGCGCATCGAAGCGCAGGAAAGCCTGGCGCACAGTGCCCGCCTCGCTACCCTGGGCGAGCTGGCCTCGGGCATCGCCCACGAGATCAATCAGCCACTGGCCGCGGTGGTCAACTATGCCAACGCCAGTCAGCGTTACCTGCAGGGCCTGGAACGTGATCCCCAGGCGCGCGAGCGGGTAGGCCAGGGCCTGCAGCGTATCAGCGAGCAGGCCACCCATGCCGCCGAAGTGATCCGCCGTCTGCGTGCCTTCCTGCGCAAGGGGCCGCGCCGCCTGCAGGCACTGGACGTGGCCGAGCTGGCCGGCGAAGCCATGCGCCTGTGCGCCTGGGAAGCCGCGCGGGACCAGGTGCAGGTGGAGCTTCGCATGAGCGCTCAACTGCCCTTGGTGTATGCCGACCGGGTGCTGCTGGAGCAGGTGCTGCTCAACCTGCTGCGCAATGCCATCGATGCCAATCGCGAGCAGCAGGGGGAGCGGCCGTCACGTATCCTGCTCTGCGCGGCGCGCGATGGCGATGGGGTCCTGGTCGAGGTAGCTGACCAGGGCCCGGGCGTGGCACCCGAGCGGCTGGATGAAATCTTCACGCCGTTTACCACCAGCAAGGCCGACGGCCTGGGCTTGGGCTTGAGCATGAGCCGCAGCCTGATCGAAGGCTTCGGTGGCAGCCTGTGGGCGCGGGCGGGTGACAACGGCGGTCTGGTACTGTGCTGCCGGCTGGCAGTCAGCAGGGAATAAGGGGAGGCAGTGTTGCAAGCAAAAGTGTATGTGGTCGATGACGACCAGGGTATGCGCGACTCTACGGTCTGGCTGCTGCAGTCGGTGGGCCTGCAAGCCTTGCCGTTCGCCAGCGGGCAGGCGTTTCTCGACGCCTGCGTCGATGATGGGCCCGCGTGTGTGCTGTTGGATGTGCGCATGCCGGGGCTGGGCGGGCTGGCTGTGCAGCAGGCGATGCGCGAGCGTGGCCTGATGGTGCCGGTGATCTTCGTCAGCGGTCATGCCGATGTGCCGATCGTGGTGCGGGCGTTCAAGGCCGGCGCCTGCGACTTCATCGAAAAACCCTACAACGACCAGTTGCTGCTCGACAGCGTTCAGGCTGCGCTGGAGCACGCCGGGCTGGCGCGACAGGGCGATCAGGCGCTGGCCTTGGTGCAGGCGCGCATCGACGGCCTGACGCCGCGTGAGCGAGACGTCTTCGTACCGCTGGCCCAAGGGTTGAACAACCGCGAGATTGCCGAGCAGTTGGGCATCAGCGTCAAGACCGTGGACCTTTACCGAGGCCGGGTGATGAAGCGGTTGCAGGCGGGCAGCCTCGCAGAGCTGGTGGGAATGGCCATTGCTTGCGGGGCGGTGGAGGCGCTGGGCCTGCGAGCACGTTAACCGCCCTTACGCAGGCCCTGGCAGGGGCGGCCTTGTGTGTCGCGATGGGCCGCAGGGCGCGCCTGCGGGGGCGGTGGGACCGGCAGAAAACACGAATATTTCATAGCTGCCTAATGAAGGCTTTGACATTAACTGCCTAAGCAGTAATATTTCTACACACTTAACTGAGCAGTCAACGATGGCCCATTTCTCCCCCGAAAACTTTCAGACCTGCGCCATCGGCATGTTGCTTGGCCGCGCAGCGATCCTCAAAGACCGCATTCTTGACTGGCACCTGGAGTCAGAGGGCGTCACCGCCGCGCAGTTCAAAGTGCTGATCATCGTCACCCAGTACCAGGTGGATACCCCGGCCGAACTGTGCCGTTACCTGGGCCTGGACAGCGGTTCGATGACCCGCATGCTCGACCGCCTCGAGCAGAAGGAGCTGATCGTGCGCAACCGCTGCGCCGACGACCGTAGGCAGGTGCGCCTGGCACTCACCGCCGACGGCCAGCGCCTGGCCAACCGCCTGCCGGAAATCGGCGCCGCCGCCATGAACGAGTTGTGCGGCGTGCTGGCACCTGAAGAGCTCAAGACCCTGGAAGGCCTGCTGGCCAAGGTGCTGCTCAGTGCTGGCGACCCGTTGACGATCCGCCGCTTCGGCGACCGTTGAACCCTGTAACGAATTATCCAAGGTATTGTCATGGCCACTCCCACAGACACCCCGACTCCCTCCGTCGCGCCTGAGCCGTCGCGCAAGCGCAAGGCTTGGCTGCTTGGCCTGCTGTTGCTGCTGATCCTTGCCGGGGTCGGCACCTGGGCCTGGTACAGCATTGTCGGGCGTTGGCACGAAAGCACCGACGATGCCTACGTCAACGGCAACGTGGTGGAAATCACCCCGCTGGTCGCTGGCACCGTTACCAGCATCGGGGCCGATGACGGCGACCTGGTCCATGCCGGCCAGGTATTGCTGCAATTCGACCCGGCCGACAGCGAAGTGGCCTTGCAGTCCGCCGAAGCCAAGCTGGCACGCAGCGTGCGGCAGGTGCGCGGGCTTTACAGCAACGTCGACTCGCTGAAGGCTCAACTGGAAACGCGCCAAGCCGAACTGCGCAAGGCGCAACAGGACTTCAACCGGCGCAAGGTGCTGGCTGACAGCGGTGCGATTGCCGCAGAAGAACTGTCCCACGCCCGTGACGACCTGAGCGTTGCCCAGGCTGCCGTCAACAGCGCGCGGCAACAGCTCAGCACCAGCAGCGCGCTGGTCGACGACACCGTGGTGTCCTCGCACCCCGATGTCATGGCTGCAGCTGCCGACCTGCGCCAGGCCTACCTCGACCACGCCCGCACCACGTTGGTCGCGCCGGTCACCGGCTACGTCGCCAAGCGTACCGTCCAGTTGGGCCAGCGCCTGCAGCCGGGCACCGCGACCATGGCGGTCATCCCGCTGGATCAGGTGTGGATCGATGCCAACTTCAAGGAAACCCAGCTGCGAGAGATGCGCATCGGCCAGCCGGTGGAAATCACCGCTGATGTGTACGGCAGTGAGGTCAAGTACAGCGGCACGGTCGACAGCCTTGGTGCGGGCACCGGCAGCGCCTTTGCCTTGCTGCCGGCGCAGAACGCCACCGGCAACTGGATCAAGATTGTCCAGCGAGTACCCGTGCGCATCCACCTCAGCCCCGACCAGCTCAAGGACCACCCGCTACGTATCGGCCTGTCCACCGTGGTTGAAGTCGACCTGCATGACCAGAGCGGCCCGACCCTGGCCCAGCAGCCACCGCAGAAGGCCAGCTACACCACCCAGGTGTATGACCACCAGCTGATGGAAGCCGACAACCTGATCGCCCGGCTGATTCACGAGAACAGCGCAACCGGCAAGACGGCGCAACGATGAGCAACAACGCCGCTGCCCAGTTCACGCCGCCGAGTCTGCTGCTGACCACCATCGGCCTGTCGCTCGCGACGTTCATGCAGGTGCTGGACACCACCATCGCCAACGTAGCCCTGCCGACCATTTCCGGCAACCTGGGGGTGAGCTACGAGCAAGGCACTTGGGTCATCACCTCGTTCGCGGTCAGCAACGCTATCGCCTTGCCGCTGACCGGCTGGCTGAGCCGGCGCTTTGGTGAAGTGAAGCTGTTCATCTGGGCCACGCTGCTGTTCGTGCTGGCGTCGTTCCTGTGCGGTATTGCCCAGTCGATGCCCGAGCTGGTGGGCTTTCGTGTCTTGCAGGGCGTGGTCGCCGGACCGCTTTATCCGATGACCCAGACCCTGCTGATTGCTGTCTACCCCCCGGCAAAACGGGGGATGGCACTGGCGCTGCTGGCGATGGTCACGGTGGTGGCGCCGATTGCCGGGCCGATTCTTGGGGGCTGGATTACCGATAGCTACAGCTGGCCATGGATCTTCTTCATCAATGTGCCCATCGGGCTGTTCGCTGCTGCCGTGGTGCGCCAGCAGATGCGCACGCGCCCGGTGGTCACCAGCCGCCAGCCGATGGATTACATTGGCCTGCTGACCCTGATTATCGGCGTCGGTGCCTTGCAGGTAGTGCTGGACAAGGGCAACGATCTGGACTGGTTCGAATCGTCGTTCATCATTGTCGGCAGCCTGATTTCGGTGGTGTTCCTGGCGGTGTTCGTGATCTGGGAGCTGACCGACCGGCACCCGGTGGTCAACTTGCGCCTGTTTGTGCACCGCAACTTCCGCATTGGCACCATTGTGCTGGTCGGGGGCTATGCCGGGTTCTTCGGTATCAACCTGATCCTGCCGCAGTGGTTGCAGACGCAGATGGGCTATACCGCGACCTGGGCAGGCCTGGCGGTGGCGCCGATCGGTTTGCTGCCGGTGATCATGTCGCCGTTCGTGGGCAAATATGCGCACCGGTTCGACTTGCGGGTGCTGGCTGGGTTGGCGTTCCTGGCGATCGGCACCAGTTGCTACATGCGTGCCGGTTTCACCAGCGAGGTGGACTTCCAGCACGTGGCCTTGGTGCAGTTGTTCATGGGGATTGGCGTGGCGTTGTTCTTCATGCCGACCTTGAGCATTCTGCTGTCCGATCTGCCGCCGCACCAGATTGCCGACGGTTCGGGGCTGGCGACTTTTCTGCGAACCTTGGGCGGGAGTTTTGCGGCTTCGTTGACCACTTGGATCTGGATTCGTCGGGCGGATAAGCACCATGCCTACCTGAGCGAGCACATCAGCCAGTTCGACCCGACGACGCGGCATACCCTTGAGCAGTTGGGCGGGGCCAGCCCGCAGAGTTATGCGCAGCTGGAGCAGATACTCAACGGGCAGGCTTACATGATGTCGACGGTGGATTACTTCACCTTGATGAGCTGGGTGTTTGCCGGGTTGATTCTGCTGGTGTGGTTCGCCAAGCCGCCCTTTACCGCTAAGGCGGGCCCGGCATCGGCGGGGCATTGAGCTAAAATCAAGGCAAGATCCCGATGCTCTCGCTCTCGCTCTCGCTCTCGCTCTCGCTCTCGCTCTCGCTTCGGCTTTTGATTTTGCTTCTAAGCGCGCGATAGCCCAGGCGCCGCGGATTGCGACTTCAGGAGGCCGAGCGCAGGGCTTGCGAAGGGAGGTGACGGGCATGGATGCCCGTCAAGCGCTGGGCCCCAGGATGGGGCCTGCAGCGCGGTCCTCCCGGGAGCAAGCCCGGAGCGAGGGAACCCCGGAGCGTAGCGCAGGGGCCGGATGATAGGAGCCAGCGTTTTTTGGTTACTTTTTGTCGCGTTTGACAAAAAGTGACCCGCCGTAAGGGCCATCCCTTTCAAGGTCTTTTGGTTTTGGCGGCTTTGATGACCCGATCCGTCGAAACATGAGCATGTACAGCCGTCCCTTGCACCCAGGCCTTCGCTTTGAGCACCTTGGGGCCTCGTGGGCTTTTCGCAACCTGTCTGGGCTGGATGTTTCTGGCCAGCTCCAGCAGGCGCTGAGCCAGGTTTTCCATCGGAACAACGGGCATGTACTCGGATGGCAGGGCAATCTGCATGCCTTCGTAACCCCCTCTGATCTGCACCGCCAAGTGATAGATCGAGGCTTCCCAATTCTCGGGCAAGGCATCGCGGTGAGCCTGTTCAACACTTCGCTTGAGCAAGGCCAGAACGTTGTATGCCAGCACGGCAGTGGTGAATCCAAGCAAGGCGGCTCGCGGACTGCCGAGGGTTTCAATTTCACTTTCCAGAATTGCTTCCAACCGCTGGAACATCCCTTCAATGCTCCAGCGGCGCCGATAGAAGTCTGCGATCTGTTGCGCACTGATGCTCTCGGGCAGGTTGCTCCAGAACATCAAGCTGTTATCACCTGAGTCGTTTGGTGAATGAAGCGTTAACTCGACACGTCGCCAGCGGTGCCCGCCTTTTACTTCGATGGATTGCTCGCGCACAGTGCCTGTGGCGACGGGCATCGGTGCTTGCCACTCACCTTCCTGGATCAAGCGTGGATGCTTGGCCTGCTGGCGAATGACAAATGATGTCTTCACCTGTTCGCACGCCTCCATTACAGGCAGCGTGCAGTAGAGACGGTCAGCGATCCAAACCTGATTGGTCTTTGCTTCAGCCAGCAACGGCAAAACACAAACTCGTTCGCTTGCGTAGGCGTCCTCGCACGGCTGGAGGTCAATTACCTGATCCAGGTCGGGGTCGTAAACCACCACCGAAAACCCGGGGCGAGCCGCTCCGCGCTCTTGGCGCAACGCGCCAAGACGCTTTTCGGTAGAGGCCAAGTGGCTGCCATCGACCACCCGAACTTGCCAATCAGGAAGCATGGCTGAGCAGCCCAACTCATGGATTGTCGGCGCCAAGCGCTGCGCGCAGCCTGTCACCAGAGCACGCAACAGGGCAGGTTCGGTTCGACTGATCTTGTCGTACAGAGCTGCCAGGCTGACGGGAAGGTCGTCCAGTTGTCTTGCCGCAGCATGCAGCGATGGCTTCAAGCCCAATGAAACAAGCGACATCAACTTGATAATGGTCGAGAACAGCAGCTCGCGAGAATACTGCCGTTGGCGGTGCTCCTCGAAAACCTGATCGACCCACTCCGGCGCAATGGCCTGCTCCAAGGCAAGTTTGGCCATTACGCTGGCGGGTGCTTTTTTCTCGAATCGCGCTAGTACATCAGCCCACATCGCTCGGGTCTTCCTGACTGGATTTCAGCGAATTCTACCGAAGACCTTGAAAGGGATGGCCGTAAGGGCGGAAGGGTGACTATGCGCCACCTGCGTGAATGAATACCTACTCGATGTGAATGCCCACATCCAAGAAGCAAGAAGCAAGAAGCAAGAAGCAAGATGCGAACTCGTCTGTTTTGACTCAGCGAACCGTCCGTTTGCGATGGCGACGCTGACTCACCTTTTCGCCCTTACGGCCATCCCTTTCAAGGTCTTCGGTAGAATTCGCTGAAATCCAGTCAGGAAGACCCGAGCGATGTGGGCTGATGTACTAGCGCGATTCGAGAAAAAAGCACCCGCCAGCGTAATGGCCAAACTTGCCTTGGAGCAGGCCATTGCGCCGGAGTGGGTCGATCAGGTTTTCGAGGAGCACCGCCAACGGCAGTATTCTCGCGAGCTGCTGTTCTCGACCATTATCAAGTTGATGTCGCTTGTTTCATTGGGCTTGAAGCCATCGCTGCATGCTGCGGCAAGACAACTGGACGACCTTCCCGTCAGCCTGGCAGCTCTGTACGACAAGATCAGTCGAACCGAACCTGCCCTGTTGCGTGCTCTGGTGACAGGCTGCGCGCAGCGCTTGGCGCCGACAATCCATGAGTTGGGCTGCTCAGCCATGCTTCCTGATTGGCAAGTTCGGGTGGTCGATGGCAGCCACTTGGCCTCTACCGAAAAGCGTCTTGGCGCGTTGCGCCAAGAGCGCGGAGCGGCTCGCCCCGGGTTTTCGGTGGTGGTTTACGACCCCGACCTGGATCAGGTAATTGACCTCCAGCCGTGCGAGGACGCCTACGCAAGCGAACGAGTTTGTGTTTTGCCGTTGCTGGCTGAAGCAAAGACCAATCAGGTTTGGATCGCTGACCGTCTCTACTGCACGCTGCCTGTAATGGAGGCGTGCGAACAGGTGAAGACATCATTTGTCATTCGCCAGCAGGCCAAGCATCCACGCTTGATCCAGGAAGGTGAGTGGCAAGCACCGATGCCCGTCGCCACAGGCACTGTGCGCGAGCAATCCATCGAAGTAAAAGGCGGGCACCGCTGGCGACGTGTCGAGTTAACGCTTCATTCACCAAACGACTCAGGTGATAACAGCTTGATGTTCTGGAGCAACCTGCCCGAGAGCATCAGTGCGCAACAGATCGCAGACTTCTATCGGCGCCGCTGGAGCATTGAAGGGATGTTCCAGCGGTTGGAAGCAATTCTGGAAAGTGAAATTGAAACCCTCGGCAGTCCGCGAGCCGCCTTGCTTGGATTCACCACTGCCGTGCTGGCATACAACGTTCTGGCCTTGCTCAAGCGAAGTGTTGAACAGGCTCACCGCGATGCCTTGCCCGAGAATTGGGAAGCCTCGATCTATCACTTGGCGGTGCAGATCAGAGGGGGTTACGAAGGCATGCAGATTGCCCTGCCATCCGAGTACATGCCCGTTGTTCCGATGGAAAACCTGGCTCAGCGCCTGCTGGAGCTGGCCAGAAACATCCAGCCCAGACAGGTTGCGAAAAGCCCACGAGGCCCCAAGGTGCTCAAAGCGAAGGCCTGGGTGCAAGGGACGGCTGTACATGCTCATGTTTCGACGGATCGGGTCATCAAAGCCGCCAAAACCAAAAGACCTTGAAAGGGATGGCCCTTACGGCGAGTCACTTTTTGTCAAACGCGACAAAAAGTAACCAAAAAACGCTGCGCTCCCATCATCCGGCCCCTGCGCTGCGCTCCGGGGTTCCCTCACTCCGGCCTTGCTCCCGGCAGGACCGCGCCGAAGGCCCCATCCTGGGGCCTCAGCGCTTGACGGGCATCCATGCCCGTCACCTGCCTCCGCAAGGCCTGCGTTCGGCCTCCTGAAGTCGCGAAGATCAAGATCAAGATCAAGATCAAAAGCCAGATCAAAAGCCAGATCAAAAGCCAGATCAAAAGCAGAGGGTTGGCTGTGCTGATGTTCGTCATTCCAACGCAGCGCGATTTCGCCTATTGTCGATGTTCCCTTCCCCAAACCATTGGCAAACCCATGGAGAACGTCATTGTCATCACCGGCGGCAGCCGCGGTATCGGCGCCGCCACTGCGCTGCTGGCCGCCCGCCAGGGCTACCGCATCTGCATCAATTATCACGCCGATGACCAGGCCGCCGAAGCCATCCTCAGCCAGGTCCGCGCCCTGGGCGCCGAAGCCATCGCGGTGCGCGCCGACGTCAGCGTCGAAGATGAAATCATCCAGCTGTTCCTACGCGTCGACGACGAGCTCGGCCCCGTCACCGCACTGGTCAACAACGCCGGCACCATCGGCCAGCAGAGCAGGGTCGAGGACATGTCCGAGTTCCGGCTACTGAACGTCATGAAGACCAACGTCGTCGGCCCCATGCTCTGCGCCAAGCACGCCCTGCTGCGCATGGCGCGCCGGCATGGCGGGCAAGGCGGGGCCATCGTCAACGTATCATCGGTAGCCGCACGCCTGGGTTCGCCCAACGAATATGTCGACTATGCCGCCTCCAAGGGCGCGCTCGACACCTTCACCATCGGCCTGGCCAAAGAAGTGGCAGGCGAGGGCGTGCGCGTCAATGGCGTACGACCAGGCTATATCCATACCGGTTTCCATGCGCTTTCGGGTGACCCGGACCGCGTCAGCAAGCTCGAACCTGGCTTGCCCATGGGCCGAGGGGGGCGTCCCGAGGAAGTGGCCGAGGCCATCCTCTGGTTGCTTTCGGACAAAGCCTCCTATGCCACCGGCAGCCTCATCGACCTGGGCGGCGGGCGCTGAGCGCCCGTCAAGGTTCCAGCAGCTCGCGAACCCGCTCTGCCAGTGCTTCCAGTTCGAACGGCTTGGTCAACACCAACGTACCTTGCAGCGGTTGGCCGTCGCTGAACGCCGCACTCTCATCGTAGCCGGTGATCAACAGCACCTTGAGGTCCGGGTAGCGCTCACGGAAACGTTCAGCTACCTGGCGGCCATTCAGGCCGCCAGGCAGGCCGACATCGCTCAGCAGCAAGTCTGGCCGTTCGCCGCTTTGCAGGTGGGTGAGGGCAGACGGACCGTTCTCGAAGGCGTCCACCCGATAGCCCAGCTCTTCCAACACTTCGCCAATCACCAGGCGCAAGGCCGTCTGGTCTTCAACCAACAGAATGCGTTTTGCAGCCTCGCTGCTTCTTTGCAAGAGCGTGCGCGGAGGTTTGCTGATTGGCGCCTGGGCTTGCTCGTGGTGGCGGGGTAACAGCAGCTCGATGCGGGTACCCTCGCCAGGCACCGACAGCACCCGTAATTGCCCACCCGACTGCCGCACGAAGCCATAGGTCATGGACAGACCCAGGCCGGTACCCTGGCCCATCGGCTTGGTGGTGAAGAACGGCTCGACTGCGCGCTCGACAACTTCAGCCGACATGCCGCTACCGTTGTCGACGATGCTCAGCCGCACGAACTCGCTGGCCGGCAGTTCCAGTGCCACGGCCTGCTCGTCGTCAAGCAGCAGGTTGTCGCCGATGATCTCGATCACACCACCGGCAGGCATGGCATCGCGCGCGTTGATGCATAAGTTGAGCAAGGCGCTTTCCAGTTGGGGAGGGTCGATGAAGGTCGGCCACAGCTGGCTGGCAAAGCGGCTGCTCAGGGTAATCGCCGGGCCGATGGTGCGGCGCAGCAGGTCTTCCATGCCGGCCACCAAGGTGGCCACTTGCGTGGAGCAGGGTTGCAGGGTCTGCTGGCGGGAGAACGCCAGCAGCCGGTGCACCAGCGAAGAGGCCCGCTGCGCCGCGCTGCTGGACAGCTCCAGCAAGGGCGCCAGGGCGTCGAAGCGTGACTGGTCCAGGCGTTGCCGCATCAACTCCTGGGCGCCCAGGATGCCGCCCAGCAAATTGTTGAAGTCGTGGGCAATGCCGCCACTGAGCTGGCCTACGGCCTCCATCTTCTGTGCCTGGCGCAGCGCCGCTTCGGCCTTGGCCAAGCGTTCCTGCTCCTGCACTCGCTCACTGATGTCATAGGCGAACAGAAACGCGCCCTGTACCTCGCCTTTGGGGTCGCGCAAGGCATTGAAGCGCAACTCATAATGACGCACCGCGGGGGGCTTGCCGAAGGTGCCGATCTCGATGAACTGCTCGCCTGCCAGGGCGCGCTGCCACATCGGCAGAATAGGCGTCTGGCCGGCGGTGCCATCCTCGAACAACCCGGGCAGGTAGTCGCCGATTTCGGGTGTCCTCCCGTATAGCAGGTGGAAGTCATGCCTGGCCTGGCGATTGACCGCCAGCCAGCGCAGGTCCTTGTCGACCACATGCACATTGACCACACTATGATCGACCAGCTCGGCAAACAAGCGGCGCTCCGCCAGTGCGGCATTCACCCGTTGCTCGAGCTCTTCGTTCAGGCGCTGCAGGGCCTGCTCTGCACGCCGGCGTTCGGTGACATCCTTGAACAGCACCGCTACCTGGCGTTTCTCGGCAGGTTCTATGCGAAAAGTGGTCACCGACAGCACGTGGCCCGTGGCAATCAGTTCCTGCTCGAAGTGCAGCGGTTCGCCGGTGCGAAGCACCGCGCCATAGCGGGCCACCCAGTCATCCGCCTCATCGGGCACCATCTCGCGCAGTTTTTGCCCCACCACGTTGGGGATGCCGGCGTGTTTGGCATAGGCTGCGTTGGCCAGCACGTGCACGTAGTCACTCAGGGGGCCATGGGGGCCATCGAAGAACTCGATGATGCAGAAGCCTTCGTCCATGGTGTCGAACAGTGAGCGATAGAAGTCCTGGTCGTGCGCCTGGAGGCTTGCAAGCCGTTGCTCCAGCAGTGTGTTCTGTCGCTGGAGGTCTTCGACTTGTTGGCGCAGTGAGTTCAGATCACGAGAAGGCATGCCTGCGTCCGGCCAATGAAAAGTCCTGACTTTAACGTGTTCACCTGCAGGCGAATAGCCACTCAGGGCGACTGGGCGGTGCTCCCCAGCAGCCGTTCAAGCGCCTGGGCAAGTGCTTGCAGATCGAAGGGCTTGGCCAGCAATTCGGTGCGCCGGTGGGGCCGCGCTTTTGCCGTACTGTGCGCAAGGTCATAGCCTGTGATCAGCAGCACCGCTGCATGGGGTGCAATACCTCGACAGGCGTCCGCGAGTTGGTAGCCATCGATACCCCCTGGCAGGCCGACATCGGTGATCAGCAAGTCCGGCGCAGGGGCTTCCTGCAAGGCCTTGTATGCCTGGCGGCCATCTTCGAATGCCTGAACCTCATGGCCCTGGTCTAGCAATACCTCCAGCATGACCAGGCGCAGGGCCGGCTCGTCTTCCACCAGCATCACCTTGCACACGCGCTGCTGAAGCGAGGCCGCAGGCGCAGGCCCCTCGACGTGGGGGCTGGGTGAAGCGGCGGCGATGCTTTCATCGCAGGGGAGATACAGGTTGATGGCCGTACCCTGGCCAAGCGTGCTATCGATGACCAGCTGGCCACCGGATTGCCGCACAAAGCCGTAGACCATGGACAGCCCAAGGCCAGTGCCCTGGCCGAGCGGCTTGGTGGTGAAGAAGGGCTCAAGGGCGCGCTGCATCACTGCTTTGGACATGCCCATGCCGGTGTCTTCAACGCGGATACGCAGAAACCGGCCAGCGGCCAGGCCCAGTTGCCTGGCTTCGGCGCCTTGCACTTCGACATTGGCGCAACCGATGCTCAAGGTGCCGCCAAGCGGCATGGCGTCACGGGCGTTGATGCACAGGTTGAGCAGCGCGTTTTCCAGTTGCTGTGCGTCTATTCGGATAGGCCAGAGTCCGGCATGCGTCTGGTCGTGGTAGTCGACATAGGGGCCGGTGGAGCTGCTGATCAGGTCGTGCATGCCGGCCACCAGTTGCTGCACATCGACCCGTTGCGGGACCAGCGTCTGCTGCCGTGAGAATGCCAGCAAGCGCTGCACCAAGGCTGCGGCGCGTTGGGCATTGTGCCGGCTGAGTTCAAGCAGCTGTGTGGTGTCCGCCAGGCGTTGCTGCACCAGACGTTGCCCGGCCAGTTCCAGCGCGCCAAGGATGCTGGCCAGCAGGTTGTTGACATCATGGGCAATCCCGCCGGTCAACTGGCCGACCGCCTCCATCTTCTGCGCCTGGCGCAGTGCTTCTTCGGCCTGCTGCAGGCGTTCCTGTTCGGTCACGCGCTGCGTGATGTCATAGGCGAACAGGTAGCCGCCCTGAATTCGCTGCTGAGCATCGAGCCACGGGTGGTAGCGAATTTCGTAGTGGCGTGGTGCGTCGTCCAGCCCGAAGGTGACGGTGTCGATGAACGCTTCCCCTGCCAGTATGCGCGGCCATATCGGGGCCAGGCGGCCCATGATGTCGGGTTGATCGGTCAGGAACTGGGGTACGTAGTCGCCAACCTGCGGCACGAAGCCTCGGTAACGTTCGAAGGTTTCGCGCGCCGTGCGGTTGATGGCCAAGAGGCGCATGCTGCGGTCGGCCGCAAACACGTTGGCCACGCTGTTGTCGAGCAGTTCTCCAAGCAGCCTGTCATGCGCCTGAACGTTGTCTTCGCGCGCTGCCAGGCGTGCTTCCAGTTCTGCGACGCGCGCCTGCAATCGGGCAAAGGACGCAAGCGTATCTGGCTGCATGACGAGGGCCTGATGATCGAAACCAGCAACTATAGTCGCCGCTCGGGCCCCTCGCTATCAGAACGAGCGAATGATCCGCCCGAGGGTTTCCATGGCCTGTTCGGCGCCGTCATGCCAGGGGCTGCCGTAGTTCAGGCGGATGCAATTGCCGAAGCGTCGGGTGGGCGAAAAGATCGGCCCGGGCGCGATGCTGATGCCTTGGGCCAGGGCCATGTGGAACAGCTTGAGGGCGTCCATCTGCTCGGGCAGTTCCAGCCACAGGAAGTAGCCGCCGGAAGGCTGGCTGACCCGTGTCTGCGCCGGGAAGTGGCGGGCGATGGCTGCCAGCATGTTGGCCTGCTGGCCCTCCAGCGCGTAGCGCAGCTTGCGCAGGTGGCGGTCGTAGCCGCCGTGTTGCAGGTAGTCGGCGATGGCCGCCTGGGCCGGCATGGAAGCACAAAGGGAGGTCATCAGTTTCAACCGCTCGATCTTTTGCGCAAAGCGCCCGGCGGCCACCCAGCCAATGCGATAGCCCGGTGCCAGGCTTTTGGCGAACGAGCCGCAGTGCATGACCAGGCCCTGAGTGTCGAAGGCCTTGGCGGGTTTGGGCGCCTGTTGCGAGTAGTACAGCTCGGCGTACACGTCGTCTTCGATCAACGGCACCTGATGGCGCGCCAGCAACTCCACCATGGCCTGTTTCTTGGCCTCCGGCATGCTTGCACCCACCGGGTTCTGGAAATTGGTCATGCACCACACGGCCTTTACCGGGTGCATTTCCAGGGTCTGCGCCAGCACCCCCAGGTCCATGCCCTCGCGCGGGTGCACGGGGATTTCCACAGCCTTGAGCTTGAGCCGCTCCAGCACCTGCAGGCAGGCATAGAAGGCCGGGGCCTCGATGGCGACCAGATCGCCCGGCTGGGTCACTGCCTGCAGGCACAGGTTCAGGGCCTCCAGTGCGCCGTTGGTGATCAGCAGCTCTTCCATCGGCAGCATCAGCCCACCGACCATGTAGCGCAGGGCTATCTGCCGGCGCAACTGCGGGTTACCGGGGGACAGATCGGTCACCACCATGCGCGGGTCCATGCTGCGGCTGGCACTGGCCAGTGAGCGGGACAGGCGTTGCAGCGGGAACAGTTCAGGGCTGGGAAAGGCTGAGCCGAAGGCAATGGTGTTGGGGTCCTTGATCGAGTCGAGGATCGAAAATACCAAGGCGCTGACGTCGACATCGGTAGACTCGCTCACCGGCTGCAGCGCCTGCGGCTCGCTGAACTGACGCGGAACGTGGGCGTTGACGAAATACCCGGAGCGCGGCCGGGCGCGGATCAGCCCGCGCCGTTCCAGCAGGTAATAGGCCTGGAACACGGTAGACGGGCTGACCCCGTGGGTCTGGCTGGCGTAGCGCACGGACGGCACGCGCTGGCCGGGGCCCAGCACCCCGGAGCGGATCAGTTCGGCAATGTCATCGGCGAAGCGTTCGTAGCGTTTCATTCTGGCCTTCTGTCCAAGCCTGGCAGGCAAGGTGGCGTGAGTGTAAGGGATCAGCGGTTCATGGGGGCGACGAAGCGACTGTGCGCCACGCTGCGGATAGCGGGGTCGTCACGCTCGCTGATTTCAAAGCTCAGCGTCTGCGAGCTGCTGCTCGGGCGCTCGGCGAGCATTGCCACCGACACCGGCAGTTCGCTCATTTCGCCAGCTGGGATGACCAGTGCGCTACTGCCCTGCAGGGTGAAACCGTCAGCGTCCAGCAGGCGCAATTGATAGTGCTGGGTACGTTCGGTCTTGTTGATGACCTTGAGCAGATAAATGTTCTCGATCTGGCCTTGGGCGTTTTCGCGGAACAGGCCGCGGTCCTTGATCACATCCAGCGATACCATCGGGCGCATCTGCAGTGCCACCACCAGTGCCCCGATCATGACCAGCAATGCGGCAGCGTAGCCCAACAGGCGCGGGCGCAGCCAGTGGGTGGTACCGCCTTGCAGGCTGTGCTCGGACTTGTAGCCAATCAGGCCGCGGGCGTAACCCATCTTGTCCATTACCCCGTCACAGGCGTCGATGCACGCGGCACAGCCGATGCAAGCCATCTGCAAGCCATCACGGATGTCGATGCCGGTGGGGCACACCTGCACGCACAGGGTGCAATCGATGCAGTCGCCCAGTCCCTGGGCACCGACGTCACTGCCTTTCTTGCGCGGACCACGGGCCTCGCCACGACGCGGGTCGTAAGCGACCGCCAGGGTGTCCTTGTCGAACATCACGCTCTGGAAGCGCGCATACGGGCACATGTGCAGGCACACCGCCTCACGCAGCAGGCCGGCATTGATATAGGTCGCGGCCGTGAAGAACAGCACCCAGAACAGTGCCACACCACCCAGTTGCAAGGTGAGCAATTCTGCGGCCAGTGGCCGGATCGGGGTGAAGTAGCCGACGAAGGTCAGCCCCGTGAGCACGCCAATGGCCAACCACAGGCTGTGTTTGAGCGTGCGACGGGCCAGTTTGTTCAGGCTCCAGGGCGCCGCGGCCAGCTTGATGCGCTGGTTGCGGTCCCCCTCGGTAACCTTTTCGCACCACATGAATAGCCAGGTCCAGGTGCTTTGCGGGCAACTGTAACCGCACCAGACGCGACCGGCGTAGACGGTGATGGCGAACAGGCCAAAGGCACAGATGATCAGCAGCGCCGACAGCAGGATGAAGTCCTGGGGCCAGAAGGTGGCGCCGAAGATGTGGAACTTGCTGTTTCCCAGGTCCCACAGTACGGCCTGGCGGCCGTTCCAGTTCAGCCAGGCCGTGCCGAAGAACAGCACGAACAGGGCGCCGGCAAAGCCGATGCGCAGGTTACGGTAAAGCCCGGTAAAGCTGCGGGTATGGATGCCGCTGTCGGTGCGTCGTGCTTGGATGCTGGCTGGGGCGGTGGCGATCTCTGTAAAAGGGATTCTATCGTTCATGGTTCGGTGCTCATCAGGCCTCGATCAGGCATGAGCACTATGGCGCTGAAGCTGTTATCAGCACAGGTTCAGATTTTACGATAAAAACCATATCAGATTTGCCGCATAGCCCCGGCAGGCCTCATATCACCGAGCCTGGCGCGCTGGCCTTCAGATGCCTGCGGCTATCCACCGCACCCGCCACTGTCAGTGCATCGGCCTCGGTTTCGGTAATGGGCACGCGTTGGCCGGCCAGTACGGCCACCGACATGCGCAACTGCTCGTCGGTGATGATCTCGATGTCTGGGCCTTCGCCCTCGATGCGCAGGTTTTCGCCGATCAGCGTGCAGCGGCGGGTGGTTTCGTCGACTTCAATGGGCATGGTGGGGTCCTCCCGGGGTGATTACAGGGTGGACCACGGTCAGGGGCCAGTTGCTGCATCAGCAAGCTGAGCGGCACTTTGCAGTACGTGTGACGGTCAACCTTGCATAGGGCAGGCCTCTGACGTGGCAGGCGGATTCATAAAGCTCAAGCAGGGGAAACAACTGCGATGGACGTCATCTGGCAAGCAATCCAGGCGGAATTCGCCGATGTCACCGATGAGCGCGAGGTGACGCAAATCCTTGTGCGCTTGCTGATGGCTGCTGTGCTTGGCGCAGTACTGGGCTTCGAGCGCGAACACAAGGGCAAGTCTGCCGGGGTGCGTACCCACATGCTGGTGTCGCTGGGCGCTGCCCTGTTCATGCTGGCACCGAGCATGGCGGGGGCCGATGAACAGGCACTCAGTCGGGTGATCCAGGGCATCGTTGCCGGTATCGGTTTTCTCGGTGCGGGTACCATTCTGAAGGGTAACGGCCAGAACACCAGTCATGTGAAGGGCCTGACGACCGCTGCCGGGCTATGGATGACGGCTGCCATCGGCACGGCGGCTGGCATGGGGCGCGAAGCCACGGCGCTGATCAGCACGGTACTGGCCCTGCTGGTACTGGGCACGATGCCGTTGCTGGTGGAGAAGGTCGAAGGGCAGGATGAGGAGAAGCAGAAGGAGGAAGAGGGCAGGAAGCACTGAGGGGAGCCGAAGCTCCCCTCAAAGCGTTGTTGCCTGCTCTTTTTTTATTATTGGGACCGGCCTATTGTTGTTTTTGTCGGCTTGTCCTGGTGTTGCGGGCGACCCCCATGCGGGGTCAAGAGCAAACGTATTTTTTTGAGCGCTGACCTGCTTTCATCATTGCTGATCCGAACCTGGCTGCCCCTACCTTGAGGTAGTTTTATTGTTCTGTGCCAGACCGCGGGGCGAACCCCTGAAAAGCGTGTCGACTCCAAAAAAATCTGCTTGCTACGCCTCTGCCGTGTTGTTCTTGTTATGTCAGAGCCGTTACCTGTTGTTTTTATTGGGTATCGCGTTTTTTTTGTTGTTGTACCAGAGATATAGCAGGGTGCGTGCCAACTTTTGAAAACCCTTTAAAATTAATGAGTTAAGATTTTTGGTCGACACCACCCAGCCTGAAATTCTGCCGATTTGTTTCCCTGTTACCCGATTTTTTGCTGTGAAATGTGCGGGAGGTAACACTTCACCCACACCAATGTGACACCCGTGTGACCTATTGTGCGCTGCACGCCCGTGCTACCCGCGACCCGTTGTCGCGGCCCAGCACGCCGCTGATGCGCTGGCCGGCGGCTATCAGCAGGCCCAGGTCGATGCCGGTTTCAATGCCAAGCCCCTGCAGCAGGTACACAACGTCTTCACTGGCGATATTGCCGGTAGCACCCTTGGCGTAAGGGCAGCCGCCCAGCCCGGCTACCGAGCTGTCGAATACGCTGATGCCCTCGAGCAGGCTGGCATAGACGTTAGCCAAGGCCTGGCCGTAAGTGTCATGGAAGTGTCCGGCCAACTGCTCGCGCGGTACCTGGGCCGACACCACCTCGAACAGGCGTCGGGTGTCGCCTGCGGTACCGGTGCCGATGGTGTCACCCAGCGAGACCTCGTAGCAGCCCATGTCGTGCAGGGCGCGGGCCACCGGGGCCACCTGCTCGGCGCTGACCTTGCCCTCGTAAGGGCAGCCAAGCACACACGACACATACCCGCGCACGCGCATGCCGTGGCTGCGCGCAGCGTCCATGATGGGTTCGAAGCGCTTGAGGCTTTCGCTGATCGAGCAATTGATGTTGCGTTGCGAGAACGCTTCGGAGGCGGCAGCGAACACCGCTACTTCCTTGACCCCGGCAGCCAGGGCGTCCTCGAAACCGCGCAGGTTTGGCGCCAGTGCGGCATACGTCACACCGGGGCGCTGTTGGATGCCGGCGAATACCTCGGCAGAGCCGGCCATCTGTGGCACCCACTTGGGGGACACGAAACTGCCCACTTCTATATAGGCCAGGCCCGCTTCGGTAAGGTCGTTGACCAGGCGTACCTTGTCGGCAACGCTGATGGGCTGGGCTTCGTTCTGCAGGCCGTCGCGGGGGCCGACTTCGACCAGGCGGACGTGTTTGGGCAAGGACATGGCGGGTTTCCTGTGGCGTTCAGCGGTTGTCTTTGTTGTTCAGGGTGGCGGCCAGGGCTTGTTCGCAGCGTTCCTGGGCGGTGTCCAGTTCCAGTTGCATCTGGTGAATGTCCAGCATCTGCTGCTCCAGCTGGGCGCGGCGCTCGGCGATCTTCGCCAGCATGCTGTTGAGCTGTTTGAGGTTGCCGCTGGTGGGGTCGTACAGTTCGATCAGTTCGCGGCACTCGGCCAGGGAAAAGCCGATGCGTTTGCCACGCAGGATGAGCTTCAGGCTGACCTTGTCGCGCGGTGAGTAGATGCGTTCCAGGCCACGTCGCTCAGGGCTGAGCAGGCCCTGTTCTTCGTAGAAGCGGATAGCGCGGGTGGTGATGTCCAGCTCGCGGGACAGGTCGGAGATGCTGTAGGTCTGAGTGCTCATGCTCGGGCTCGGCGTGGGGTATGCGGATATCCTGAGGGTAGGTTGACGTATACGTCAAGAAGAGGCCGGCAAGGATTATTCCGACAACCCTGATCTGCGATACGCATTGGGCGTTTGCCCACTCAAGCGCTTGAACCACCGGGCGAAGTAGGTCGGGTCGGTAAACCCCAGGCTGTCCGACAACTGCCCGATGCTCATCCGCGTGTAAATAAGGTTGCGTCGCGCCTCCAGCAACAACCGCTGGTGCACCACCTGCAACGCTGTCTGGCCACTCAGCGCCCGGCACAGCTGGTTCAGTTGCAAGCTCGGAACATTTAGCCGCGCGGCAAACGCTTCAACCGACAGATGCTCGCGGTAATGCGCTTCGACCAGGCGCAAGTATTGCCCCAGCAACAGCCGGTCACGTTCATCACGGTTACGCGGTGCCTGCCCTTGCTGCTGACGGCGGCTGATCCACACCATCAGCGCGGTCACCAATGCTTCGAGCATCGCTGCACGAGCCGGGGCACTGCCCTGGTACTCCCGCTGCAAGGTGTCGACCAGGCTGCGCAGGTGCACGCGGTCACGGCCCAACGGATAGCACGCAGGTTGTGCCAGCACCGTCAGTGGCGCGCCCAGGCGCTGTTCCAGGTTCGCTACAAGGGCAGTACCAAAGGTCAGGACATAGCCCTGGATATCGGCGCTGAAGCGAAAGCCATGCACGGTCATCGGTGGCACGACCTGGATCGCCGCTTCGCCGATGGCACTGCGCACCCCCTCGATCTCCACCTGGGCCTGGCCACGCTGTACATACAGCAGCTGGAACAGCTCGGCATGCTGGTGCGGCTTGATCTCCCAGTGATGCAGGCGGCTGCGTGCCGGGATCGACTCGCAGTGCAGCAGGTCGGTGCCGGGCCAGGCCTGATTCTCGCCATACAGCTTGAACAACGGGACGCCGGGGAGGGTGGATTTCATCTGGGGTTGGCCTGTCCGTTAATCGAACGCTTTTCGTAAAAGTGCAGGTTTTTTATGGAATAGCACACTTAAACGGCGTTTTCTGCCAGTAAAAATGCAATGGCAAACCCTAACAGCAGATGCCGCCCCGCTGCCAGTCCCGGGCCGGTATCGTCCGAACAGAGACAACAACAATGAAAACTCAGGTTGCAATTATTGGTGCAGGTCCGTCTGGCCTGCTGCTGGGCCAGCTGCTGCACAAGGCCGGTATCGATAACATCATCGTCGAACGCCAGACTGCCGAGTACGTACTAGGCCGCATCCGCGCCGGGGTGCTAGAGCAAGGCACGGTCGACCTGCTGCGCGAGGCTGGCGTGGCCGAGCGCATGGACCGTGAAGGCCTGGTGCACGAGGGGGTTGAACTGCTGGTTGGCGGGCGCCGCCAGCGTCTGGATCTCAAAGCCCTGACCGGCGGCAAGACGGTGATGGTCTACGGCCAGACCGAAGTCACCCGTGACCTGATGCAGGCCCGCGAAGCCAGTGGTGCGCCGATCATTTATTCAGCCGCCAACGTTCAGCCGCATGAATTGAAAGGCGAGAAGCCCTACCTGACGTTCGAAAAGGATGGCCGGGTGCAGCGGATTGACTGCGACTATATCGCCGGCTGCGACGGCTTCCACGGTATCTCGCGGCAGAGCATCCCGGAGGGCGTGCTGAAACAGTATGAGCGGGTTTACCCGTTTGGCTGGCTGGGCCTGCTGTCGGACACACCGCCAGTCAATCACGAGTTGATCTACGCCCACCATGAGCGCGGTTTCGCGTTGTGTAGCCAACGCTCGCAAACACGCAGCCGCTACTACCTGCAGGTACCTTTGCAGGATCGGGTCGAGGAGTGGTCTGACGAGCGTTTCTGGGACGAACTGAAAGCCCGTCTGCCCGCCGAGGTGGCGGCGGACCTGGTCACAGGCCCCGCGTTGGAAAAAAGTATTGCGCCGCTGCGTAGCCTGGTGGTCGAACCCATGCAGTATGGTCACCTGTTCCTGGTGGGGGACGCGGCGCACATCGTCCCCCCTACGGGTGCCAAAGGCCTTAACCTGGCGGCCTCCGACGTCAACTACCTGTACCGCATTCTGGTCAAGGTGTACCACGAAGGGCGCGTCGACCTGCTTGCGCAATACTCGCCGCTGGCACTGCGCCGCGTGTGGAAGGGCGAGCGCTTCAGCTGGTTCATGACCCAACTGCTGCATGACTTCGGTAGCCACAAGGACGCCTGGGACCAGAAGATGCAGGAAGCTGACCGCGAGTACTTCCTGACCTCGCCGGCGGGCCTGGTGAACATTGCCGAGAACTATGTGGGGCTGCCGTTCGAGGAAGTTGCCTGAGGGCTGCGAGCTACGGGTCAGGCGTTTTTCACCAAGCCTGGGTAGGACAGCCTTGTGTTGCGAAGAGGCCATCACTGGCGAAATACTCTCCAGTTTGTCCGGACGCTTCGCAGTACAAGGCTGCTGTGCTCAGAGTAAGCTTCGCGCTGAAAATGGATGACTGATTTTAAGCGTTGGCAACTGGCATATATGTCAGTGGTGACGACGCCGCTATTTCGATATGGTGCAGAGGCCACCCCGGATAAGTGCTTGCGGTAGAAGGTGGAGTGTCGATTGTCTTTTAACATGGAACGTAGAGAGGGCACCACGATGAGCGAACTCCCCACCACAAGTTTTTTGATCTTCCATGATCCACACGCGCCTTACCTGGTCGAGACACTTGATCCGAAGGAAGTGGCGCAGCTTGAAGCCGACCATGAGAAATCCAAAATAGACGACATTGAACAACTGAAAGCGCAATTTTTACAGATGGAACGGGAAAAAATGCTCCCCAAGGAGGATCAGGAGGCGCTTTACAACGCCAGACACGCCAAAGCAGATCTTACAGACCCTGTGAGTGAGTGGGGCCCGTGGGGCGAGTTGAGGAATGTATCTATTTCAAGTGTGCCTCATGACTTGGAGCCTGAGACACCAGAGTCTCCAGCTGAGGTGGAGGCGCTTCAAATCAAGATCGACGCTCTTGAGCGACAGGCCCGTCAATACGCGTTAGATCCAGCGATAGAATCTCGTTTGGACGAGGTCGTTCAAGCCGTCCAGGCCCTCAGCGCCGATGAAGATGATGCTCAGAAATACATTAGATATACTTTCCCCCGCGATGATGAAGCGTACTGGCGAAACTACGCTTTGTTGGTGCACAAAATTGTAAGTGCTAAATTTGAACTGCCGGATTTTCGGTATTCTCCCTCCTTAAGTCCCGACCGCTTCGTGTTAATCAGGCGCGACGGTACTTTGGGTATCAATATGGCCGATGAACTGAAAGCCCAGCCTTTACTAAAGTTCGAAGTGGTCGACGGTTGGTCCGCAGATGAAAGGTGGGGGGGGTATCTTCGCGTCTCAAGCTCAACTGAAAAGGGCAAGTACCTCTACACGAGAGACACATTGGATGAGGGCGCGTTTTTTAAGAATGACAGTCTAGATAACGATGACAGTGGGTGGGTAGAACTGACTAGCTCTGAAGGGGCCAAAATCACGTTTTGCAAAGTGGGAAACCATTACGAAATCTGGCAGAGCCTCAAGTCCGAAATCTTCGGGCCCACGACCCGGTGGTTGACCGTGGTTGACGGCCGGCTGAAATTTGTAATGGAGGGATCCTCAGCTAAGTGGAACATTGTGTCTACAGACGTAGACTAATCGTCGCCTATCGAACGCGGGGGCATGGGGTGCGGGTTGTGGCGCTTTTAGGATTGAGTGCCGTGTGGACGTTGCTCGATCTCAAGCACGCAGAACACCTGTTGATGTGCACTGCAGCCCCTTGGACGTTTTGCGCAAAGGCTTGAAGTCAGGTCCACTCCTGGCCCACAGTGCCCTGCTGAATAAAGAGAGGCAGGAAGCAAGCGATGAAGTTCTCTATCCCACTGATCAGAACGCTGTGCCTAATGGCCATCAGCGGCTCGGTCGGTGCCGACCAGGTATTGCCCACGCCACCGGAACTGGCCTCCGGCTACCGCAGCGGTTTGCAGCCGGTGCACGCCAGCCGGCACATGGTCGCCGCAGCCAACCCGCTGGCCAGTGAAGCGGGGCGGGCGATGTTGCGTGCCGGCGGCAGTGCGATTGACGCCGCCATCGCCATGCAGATGGTGCTGACACTGGTCGAGCCACAGTCCAGTGGGATCGGCGGCGGGGCGTTCATCCTGTACTGGGATGGCAAGCGCGTGCAGGCATTCGACGGGCGTGAGGCAGCACCTGCGGCGGTGACGGAAAAGCTGTTCCTGCAAGCCGATGGCACACCCATGCCGTTCCGGGTGGCGCAGATCGGTGGGCGGTCGGTGGGCGTGCCCGGGGTGCTGCGTGCCCTGAAGCAGGCCCACGAGCAGCACGGCAAGTTGCCCTGGCACGCCCTGTTCGCCCCGGCCATCGCCTTGGCACGCAACGGCTTCGCGGTTTCCGAGCGCCTGCACACACTACTGGCCGGGGACCCCTACATTGCCCGCTCACCCGCAATGGCCCGTTACTTCCTGGATGAACAGGGCAGGCCGCTGGCCGTGGGTACAATCCTGCGCAACCCTGAGTTGGCACAGACCTTGGAGCAGATCGCCGCACAGGGGCCCGAGGTGTTCTACAGCGGTGAAATTGCCGAAGCCATTGTCGCCAAGGTGCGTGGCCATGCCAATGCCGGGTATCTGTCGTTGCAGGACTTGCAGCAGTACCAGGCCAAGGAGCGCGAGCCGTTGTGCGGCCCCTACAAGGCCTGGCAGATCTGCGGCATGCCGCCACCTTCATCGGGTGGGGTGACCGTGCTACAGACCTTGGGCCTGCTCGACGCCGTGCAGCGCACCGCGCCGCAACGCGACCTGGCAGCGCTGCGACCGCTGGCCACCTCGTCCCCGGCCCGCCTGGAAGCCCCGCCGTTGGCCGTGCACCTGATCGCCGAGGCCGAGCGCCTGGCCTACGCCGATCGCGCTCAGTACCTGGCCGACAACGACTACGTGCCCGTCCCGGTCAAGGCCCTGACCGATTCTGCTTACCTGGCCAGCCGCGCGGCGCTGATCGGCGAGCACAGCATGAAGCGCGCCCGTCCGGGCCAGCCGCAAGGAGCGGACCTGGCGCTTGCGCCCGACCGCTCGCCACTGCGCATCTCCACCTCTCACCTCAGTGCGGTGGATGACAACGGCCAGGCCCTGGCCATGACCACCTCGGTGGAGGCCGCATTTGGCTCGCACCTGATGGTCAAGGGCTTCCTGCTCAACAATCAGCTGACCGACTTCTCGTTCATCCCCCACGAGCACGGCAAGCCTGTGGCCAATCGGGTGCAGCCGGGCAAACGGCCGCTGTCGGCCATGGCGCCGACGTTGGTGTTCTCGCGTGCCACGGGCGAGTTTGTCGCGAGCCTCGGTTCGCCGGGTGGTTCGCAGATCATCGGTTACGTGAACAAGGCACTGGTCGGCCTGCTGGATTGGCGGCTCGACCCGCAGCAGGCCGCCGACCTGCCCAACTTCGGCAGCCGCAATGCCGGCACCGAAGTGGAAGCAGGGCTGAGCAGCCCGGCGCTGATCCGCCAGTTGGCAGCCTGGGGCCATGAGGTGACACCGATGACCATGACCAGCGGCATGCAGATCATCCAGCGCAGCGGCGAGGGTTGGTCAGGCGGTGCCGATCCCCGGCGGGAAGGAGTGGCCCTCGGTGACTAGCCGTGATAGAACGCAGACTTGCCATTCAGTAGTTGAATATCTAGATGTCTATCAGCGTGAAATCGAATAGGGCTCTGTTCGACCTCGACCTGCTGCGCGCCATTGTCGTGGTGGCAGACTGCGGCAGCTTCACCACCGCTGCCGCGCGGCTGCATTCGACCCAGTCGACGATCAGCCAGAAGGTGCGCCGCCTGGAAGACATGGTCGGCCACCGCTTGTTGGTGCGGGGCAACCGTGACGTACTGCCGACCGACGCCGGGCAGACCTTGCTCGGCTATGCCCGGCACATGCTGGCCCTGAACGATCAGATGCTTGAAGCCCTGGCCGGGGCGATGGTGGGCACCACGGTACGGCTTGGCGTGCCCGAGGACTTCGTGGGCGGGCGTACCACCAATGCACTGTCGGCATTCAGCCGGCTGCACCCACAGGTGAAGCTCGAAGTGACCAGTGGTTTGTGCCGTGACCTGAGCCAGGCCTATGACAATGGCGAACTTGACCTGGTGCTGCTCAAGCAGCGGCGCAACAGCCGTGAGGGCGTGGCCTGTTGGCCAGAGCGTCTGCAGTGGATCGACAGCGCGCGCACGCCCGCCTTCGAGCTGGACCCGATCCCGTTGGTCACCTTTCCGCCACGCGGCCTGTACCGCGAGGACATGATCAACGCCATCGAAGGCATGGGCCGGCGCTGGCGCATCAGCTTTACCAGCTCTAGCCTCAGTGGCATCCAGGCTGCGGTCGCCGATGGCATGGGTATCAGCTTGCTGCCGCCCAGGGCGGCCACCGGCGAGCACAGGGTGTTGGGGGCCGGGCAAGGGCTGCCGGAGGTCGACAGCTATGAGATCGTCATCGTGCACCGGCCGACGGCGGATGTGATGGTCAAGGCGCTGGCTGAGGTGATGACGCAGTTGCTGGCGGGCGGTGGGATCTGACGATCTGTGGTCGATGCGCTTGTACATGACCCAAAGCCCACACACACACTTTCGACCAACCCGATTCAATATCAGGCAACCCGTCGGATACGCCTTTTGCCAGCGCGGCCTCGGGTGTGGCTGAACAGGTCTTTCGGGTCGTCCTCCACCCACGGCACCAGGTCGATCTTGGTGCCCATCCCGCGCTTTTCGGCTTGCTGTAGTACGTACCGTAGTACGGTGTAATCTTCGAGGGCGAAGCCCACCGAATCGAATACAGTGACCTGGCTGTCGCTTTGGCGGCCCTCGGTTTCTCCGCGCAGCACGCGCCACAGGTCGACCACCGGAAAGTCCGCCGGCAGCTGCTGGATCTCACCTTCGATACGGGTTTGTGGCTCGTACTCGACGAACACCCGCGCGTTGCGCAGCACATCGGCGTGCAGCTCGGTTTTGCCAGGGCAGTCACCACCCACGGCGTTCAGGTGCATACCGGGCTCCAGCATGTCGGGGGTAATGATGGTGGCGTAGGCCTTGTCGGCCGTTACCGTGGTGATGATGTCCACGCCTTTCACTGCCTCGGCTACCGAGCTGGCCCGGCGGATGGTCAAGCCGCTGTATTCCTTGAGGTTGGCGATAAGCTTGGCGGTGGCCAGCGGGTCGGTGTCGTAGGCGACGATTTCTTCGATGCCCAGGTGCTTGTGGAAGGCCAGGGCCTGGAATTCGCTTTGCGCGCCGTTGCCGATCAGCGCCATCTTGCGCGCGTTCGGGCGGGCCAGTGCCTGGGCTGCCATCAGCGAAGTCGCTGCGGTGCGCAGGGCGGTGGCGATGGTCAGTTCGGACAGCAGCACCGGGTAACCGGAGTCGACATCGGCCAGTACACCGAAGGCCATCACCGTATGCAGGTTGCGTGCAGTATTGGCCGGGTGGCCGTTGACGTATTTGAAGGCATAGCGGCTTTTGTCGGCGACCGGCATCAGTTCGATCACGCCCACTTCCGAGTGGCTGGCAACGCGCGCGGACTTGTCAAACGCCTGCCAGCGTTTGAAATCGTCCCGCAGGGCAGCGGCAAGCTCGCCAATAAACGGCGCTACGCCAATGTCATGCACCAAGTCCGACATGGTTGGAACATCAATGAAATACGTCATGCTCTTGCACCTTGTTATTGTGCGCTTGCCCAGCAGTGCGGGGTCAGCGCTTGAGATTATCGAAGTGAAGCCGCATGAACATTTTGATGACAGGTTGCGTCAATCGGAAGCAGGCAGGTTGTCAGTTTCGTCAGGCTTCTGGACAATCTGCCAACCTAGCGTAGCAATCTGATTATTTGGCGGGCTTATGGACACGATCGATCGGGAACTGATTGCACTGTTGCGGGACAACGCACGTACCCCTGTGCTGACCCTGGCGAAGAAGCTGAAGGTGGCCAGGGCAACGGTGCACAACCGCATCACCCGGCTTGAAGAGCAGGGTGTGATCATCGGTTACACGGTACGTTTGCGCTCCGATGCGCTGGACCAGGGAGTGCGGGCAATCACCAGCATCGGCATCAGCGGCCACCATGCCGCAGAGGTCAAGCACGCGTTGCGCGGGCATCCCAATGTGGTGGCCATCCACACCACCAATGGCCGCTGGGACCTGATGGCAGAGTTGCGCGCCGACACCCTCGAAGCGTTCGACCGGGCGCTGAACGCCATCCGCTCGATCCCGCATATCGAGAACACCGAGACCAGCATCCTGCTTTCGACCTACAAGATGTGACCGCGGAGCCAGGCCTTTTGCCAGGTGTATTGCACAAAAAGCTGCCGGCCCTGCTGCAGTCGGTCTGCAGCCTGCCGGCACTTCAAGGTTGGCGCTCAGCCACCGCTCGCAACGTACGCAACGTCACCACCGGCGTATCCACCACAAACCGGTTGGCCAGCCACCCTGGCACATCCCCGGCAGGGGCGGCCTGCAACTGGTAGGTCACCTCGGTCACCCGGTCACCCAGTGGTTTCATCTGCCACACACCACTCAGGTGCTCTACCCGGATCAGGCCGTCAACCTTGGGGATCCTGTCGGGATCGGCGCTCAGGTGGCGTACCAGGGTACCGTCGATCAGGCGTTCGCTGGTCACTTTCAGCACGATGTCCCGCGGCCTCGCCGGCCATGGCAGCTGGGTGGTCAGGTACACCCAGGTGTTGTCACCCTCCACATCCAGCAGCCGCATCTGGTCACAGGCGTACAGCCACTTGCAGGCCACCCGCAGGTTATCCTGCAGGTCAGTGAGCGTGCGCACGCTGGCTTTCATGGTGCTGACACCACGAAACTGCTGGTAGGACGAGGCGCCTGCGCTGCTCACGTAAACGCGAATGCCTTCGCGGTCGTAGGCCAGGCGCCAGTCATCGGCGGCCAGGGCAGAGGTGCACAGCAGCAAGGCAGCGAGCAGCAGGCAGCGGTTCATGGCCGGTACCCTGCAAGGGTGGGTATTTCAGTATGCGCGGCAAACAGAAAGCCCGCCAGGTTGGCGGGCTTGCGGGCATCAGCCTGGGCTTAGCGCTTGGGGTTCAGCGTCAGGTGTACGTGACGGTTCACGTCCTTGTACAGCAGGTAGCTAAAGTTGCCTGGGCCGCCGGCGTAGCAGGCTTGCGGGCAGAAGGCGCGCAGCCACATGAAGTCGCCGGCTTCCACTTCGACCCAGTCCTGGTTCAGGCGGTACACCGCCTTGCCTTCCAGCACGTACAGGCCGTGTTCCATCACGTGGGTTTCTGCGAACGGAATCACACCGCCCGGCTGGAAGGTGACGATGTTCACGTGCATGTCGTGGCGCATGTCGGCCATGTCGACAAAACGGGTGGTTTTCCAGCGGCCTTCGGTGCCCGGCATCTCGATGACGGTGGCGTTGTCGCGGTGGGTGACGAAGGATTCCGGTACGTCCAGGCCTTCAACCTTCTGGTAGTGCTTGCGCAGCCAGTGGAAGGTGACGTTGGACTTGCTGTTGTTGCGCAGGCTCCACTCGGCGCCCGGGGCCAGGAAGGCGTAGCCACCAGGTACCAGGGTGTGGTGTTTGCCTTCGACGGTGATGTCCAGTTCGCCTTCGACGATGAACACCACGGCTTCCGCATCGGCGTCCAGCTCTGGGCGCTCGCTGCCGCCTTCCGGGGCCAGTTCGACGATGTACTGGGAGAACGTTTCGGCAAAACCGGTCAGCGGGCGGGCGATAACCCACATGCGCATCTTGTCCCAGAAGGGCAGGTGGCTGGTGACGATGTCACGCATCACGCCTTTGGGGATGACGGCATAGGCTTCGGTGAACATGGCACGGTCAGTCAGCAGCTCGGTTTGAGCCGGGTGCCCACCGTGGGGGGCGAAGTATGAATGGTTCGACATGGACGATCTCGACTTGTTGTTCTCTCCCCATGCCTTGAACCGCACCGGCCGGTGCGGCGCAGGGGATGTGGCCACAGAATAGGGTCGAGTGCGTGGCATCCACAAATTAAATGTTGGAATACCCGGTATTTGATCACTGAATGCTGACCTGACGTCCAACGTGCCGTTCGGGCAGCTGGCCGCCGCGGCCGAACAGCTTGTGGCGCAGGGGGCCCTCGGTGTAGCTCAGCGGGTAGCGGCCGCGCCGTTGCAGCTCGGGCACCAGCAGGTCGACTACATTGGCCAGGTCGTCCGGTTGCACGGCGTAGGTCAGGTTGAAACCGTCGATGCCGGTATGGTCCAGCCAGGTTTCCAGCTGGTCGGCCACCTCGCTGGCAGCGCCGATCAGCACGGGGCCGCGACCGCCCAGGCCAACGAACTCGGCGGCTTCGCGTACGGTCCAGCGGCGAGTGGGGTCGGCGGCGGTAAAGGCTGCGAGGGCGGCACGGCCAGCATCGTTCTCGACGTACTCGATCGGTGCATCGGGGTCGAGGCCGGCGAAGTCGATACCGGTCCAGCCAGACAGCAGCGCCAGGGCAGCGTCCGGGTCGACATAGCGGCGATAGTCGTTAAAGCGGGCCTCGGCCTCTTCCCGCGTGGGGGCGACGATCAACAGCGCCTGGGCGTAGATCAGCACTTCGTCACGGCCACGCCCGGCCGCTTCGCAGGCCTGGCGGATGCCGTCGGCGTAGCGGCGCAGCACCGTCGGCGTTGGCCCGCTGATGAACACGCATTCGGCATGCCGTGCGGCAAACTGCTGGCCGCGTGCCGACGCACCGGCCTGGAACAACACCGGGGTGCGTTGCGGCGATGGCTGGCACAGGTGCATGCCGGGCACCTGGAAGTGCTCGCCCACATGGTTGATCGGGTGTACCCGCGAGGGTTCGATATAGCGCCCGCTTTCACGCTCCAGCAGCACGGCGTCGTCGTCCCAGCTTTTCTCCCACAGCTTGTACAGCACCTGCAGGTATTCCTCGGCCAGGTCGTAGCGTTGGTCGTGGCCCCGTTGACGCGCCAGGCCGAGGTTGCGCGCAGCGCTGTCCAGATACCCGGTGACGATGTTCCAGCCGACCCGGCCATTGCTCAGGTGGTCGAGCGTGGACATGCGCCGGGCGAAGGGGTAGGGGTGTTCGTAGGTCAGCGAAAAGGTGACACCAAAACCCAGGTGTTCGGTCACCCCGGCCATTGCCGGCACCAGCAGCAGCGGATCATTGACCGGCACCTGCACGCCACCGCGCAGGGCGGCTTGCGGGCTGCCTTGATAGACGTCGTAGATACCCAGCACATCGGCGATGAACAGGGCGTCGAACAGGCCGCGTTCGAGCAGGCGGGCCAGGTCGGTCCAGTAGCTCAGGCGGTTGAACGCCACACTGGTGTTGCGCGGATGGCGCCACAGCCCAGGGGACTGGTGGCTGGCAGCGTTCATGCTGAAGGCGTTGAAGCGGATCGGGCGAGGCATGGTCAGCGCGCTCCGTTCAAGGCAACACAGAGGCCGGGTAGACCGCTTCGGCCACCTGTAGCTTGCGTGGAATCAGGCCCAGGCCCTGGAAGGTGTCAGCCAGCTTCTGTTGTTCGGCAACGATCTGCGGGGTGATAGCGACGGCGTTGTAGTTGCGCCGTTCGCTGGCCACTTCCAGCACCTGGGTGCTGATCCCCAGCTGCGGTGCCAGCAGCGCGGCCACTTCGGCAGGCTTGGCGTTGGCCCACTGGCTGACCTTGCCCAGCTCGGCAAAGAAGGTTTTCAGCAGAGCACGGTGCTGGTCGGCAAAGCTGGCTGTGGACAGGTAGAAGGTGCGGTTGTTGGACAGGCCGCTGCCGTCGCGCAGGTTCTTCAGCCCTGGCTGGCTTTCTGCGGCGGCGAGGAACGGGTCCCAAAGGGTCACGGCCTGCACGCTGCCCGATTGCAGGGCGGCCACGGCATCGGCGGCATTGTTGACGTATGCGGGGGTAATGTCCTTGTAACTGAGCCCAGCCTGCTGCAGGGCTACGGCCAGCAGGTACTGGGCATTCCAGCCGCGGCCCGTGGCCACACGCTTGCCTTTCAGGTCCTGCACACTGGCCAGGTGGTCCTGCTCGCGCACGACCAGGCCGATGCCGCGTGGGTAGGGTTGTTCGGCAGCCAGGTAGACCACAGGCTTGCCTGCGGCCTGGGCGAACACCGAGGGGGCATCGGCTGCGTGGCCGAGGTCGATGGCGCCGGTGCTCAATGCCTCCAGTAGCTGGGGGCCGGCGGCGAACTCATGCCAGCTGACCTTCACACCTTGCGGTGCCAGGGCCTTCTCCAGGGCGCCGCTGCCTTTGAGGATGTTGATGCTGTTGAATTTCTGGTAGCCGATGCGCAGTGTCCTGGCGTCGTCGGCAATGGCTTCGGACCAGGGCAGCAGGGCGCTGGCGACGCTGGCCAGTAAACCGCCGATCAGCAGACGGCGTAATGGGGAGAAGGCATGTTTGGGCATGGGCATTGCTCCTTGAATCGGGTGAGAGTCGATCTGCCCAGACTAAGGAGGTGGCGTTTGGCTTTCAATTTATATATTCCAGTTTGTTAGATTGTTTTGTTATTTTTATATCCTTTTGTTTGTATGGCTTGGCGTCTATCGTTGCAGGAGCGGCCATGGGCCGCGAAAGGCTTGCCGATGGCCAAGGCATGATGGCTACCCGACCAACAGCGTGCTTCCCTGCATGGCCGCGCTAACGGATAATCCCGGCATTCCAATAAACAGCCTGTGAGTGGGTATGAGTGATTCCGTAGTCGGCCTCGGCCAGCCTGAAACCGAAGGGGGGCGCAAAACGCGCAAGAACAACCCTGAGAAAACACGCGAGGACATCCTCCAGGCCGCCATCAACGAGTTCGTTCAGCAAGGGCTGGCCGGCGCCCGCGTCGACGCCATCGCCGAACGCACCGCCACTTCCAAGCGCATGATCTACTACTACTTCGGCAGCAAGGAGCAGCTGTATTGCGAGTGCCTGGTGAAGTTGTACGGGGATATCCGCAAGACCGAACAGAGCCTGGACCTGGAGTCGTTACCGGCTGAGCAGGCGATCCGCCGCCTGGTGGAGTTCACCTTCGATCACCATGACCGCAACGTCGATTTCGTGCGCATCATCTGCACCGAAAACATCCACTATGGCGAGTACGTCAAGCAGTCGCCGGCCATTCGCGAAATGAGCAGCCTGGTGCTGGAGGCCTTGGGCAACACCCTGCGCCGTGGCGTTCAGGAAGGCGTGTTCCGCGCCGGCATCGAGGTCATCGACCTGCACATGCTGATGAGCTCGTTCTGCTTCTACCGAGTGTCGAACCGCCATACCTTTGGCGAGATCTTCCAGATCGACCTGTCTGATGAGCAAATAAAGCTGCGCCACAAAGCCATGATCTGTGATGCGGTGTTGCGGTACATCCAGCTCGAGCCTCGTACCTGAGATTGCTCGAGCGCCTGGGCTGGCTCAAAGGGCCTCGGTCACTCGCCCAGCCGTTGCTCGCGCGACGGCGGGTAGCCGAAATACGCCGCATAGCACTTGCTGAAGTGCGACACCGAGACAAACCCGCAGGCCACCGCCACTTCCATCACCGACAGGTCGGAATACTGCAGCAGCCGGCGGCTCTTGGTGATGCGCAGCTCCATGTAATAGCGCCGGGGCGACGTGCCCAGCTGGGCCTGGAACAGGCGGTCGATCTGCCGCCGCGAGCGCCCGCTGTAGGCGGCCAACTGGTCGAGGCTGAGGGTTTCCTCGAGGTTGTTCTCCATCAGCTCGACAATGGTGCGCAGGTGCAGGCTCATGGACTTCTTCGCCCCAGGACCCACCTGGCGGTAGCGCGCACCGGAGAATGAAAGGATTTCCTCGACGCCTTCGGCCAGGCCATCACCATACAGCCGGCGTACCAGGCCCAGCATCAGCTCCATGGCGCCATTGGGGCTGGCGGCGCTGAGGCGGTCACGGTCGAGGGTAAAGCTGGCCGGGGTGATGCGGGTTTGCGGGCTGCGCTCCGACAGGCTGGCACGTTGCTCGGGGTGGATGCTGCAACCGTAGTCGTCCAGCACCCCGGCACGGCCAAGGAACCAGGCGCCGTTCCACAAGCCGCCCAAGGCCATGCCGTGGGCGGCGCAATCGTTTAGCAGGCGATCGAGTTCCGGGTACTTGAGTGGTGTGCGCAAGCCGCCGCAGACCACCAGCAGGTCCAGCTCCTTCAGCGCCGCAGCGGACAGCTCGGTGGCCACCAGTTCCAGCCCCAGGTCGCTGAGCACCCGGTCGCCGTCCAGCGACAGCGGGGTGAACTGGAAGCTGTCGGCACGTAGCAGGTTGGCCGTGACCAGTACGTCCATGGCCACCGTGAAACTGGCCATCGAGAAGTGTTCGAGCAGGATGAAGTCGACCCGATAGGGCGCCTGGGCATTGGCGCCGCTTGTTTTGAGCCGTAGCATGTTGCTGGTGCTGGTCTTTTGGCTGAACTGGCGTGGCGTGGGCACTCTGAACTCCGCTTCCTGGCTGGCCCGCAGAGTGTGGACGGTGCCCGGAGGAAAGACAATCTCCCCGGTGGCTGTGTCGTATTACAGGTCGTGTTCAGGCAAACCAGCCTGTCCTGGTGCTTTACCGCTATGCTGACCTCCCGTCATTGAGGATGCGCCTGATGAGATATGCCGCTGTAGTGTTGCTCAGCCTGTTGCCGTTGCTGGCCAACGCCTTGGAGCAGGGCGACAAGCTCGCCCCGTTTACACTGCTCGACCAGTACGACCAGGCCTACAGCCTTGGTGCCGACACGCAGATTTTACTGGTGGCGCGCGATATGGACGGTGCCAAGCTGGTCAAGGCGGCACTGGCCGAGCAGCCCAAGGGCTACCTGGAAGCACGCGCCGCTGTATTCGTGGCCGACATTCAGCGCATGCCTGCGCTGATCAGCAAACTGTTCGCGGTCCCGGCCATGCGCGATTACAGCTACCGGGTGCTGCTCGACCGTGATGGGCGAGTGGCCAGCCGGTACCCCGGGCAGGAGGGCCAGGTGCAGTGGTTGCAACTGCAGCAGGGCGTGCTGGTCAGCCAGCGGGCGTTCACCGATGCAGCGGCGTTGAAGGCTGCACTGGAGAATGCACCACGGCAATGAGGCCCTATCGCCGCGCCTGCAAAGAGGCGCGGTGAGTCAAATCAATCTGAACCCTCAGCGCTTGCAGCAACCCAACCCAATACATGCCATTGGGAGAGCGCTCATGGAAATCGGTACGATCTGGATCATCATCGCGGCCTTGGTCATTCTGCTGGAGATCTGGGCCATCTGGCACATCATCGGCAGTGAACGGCGCGCCGAGCGCAAGATGCTGTGGATCGTCTTCGTGGTCTACGCACCCTTCCCCGGTTTGCTGTTCTGGGCCTGGCGCGGTCCGAGGGCGGTGAAGGGCAGGGCGGTGTTGCAGGAAAAATGACGGTTTGCGGCCTCGGGCGCGGGGGCGCCTGAGGCCGTCGAGGGTCATTTGGGCAGGATGTCGAAACGCATGGCAGGACCCAGCCCGTCCACCATCAGGCAGCCGTAGAACTTCACGGTGGACAGTACGCGCAGTTCCTTGAGCGCGTCATGGATGTAATCGCGGACCAGCTTTTCAGCCTCCCGCTTGCGGTCAGCGAGGGTGGTGCCATTGAGTGTGATCATGCCAAGCAGCGTGGTTTCAATGTGCTCGACGGTGTCCAGGCCGAGCTTTTCCCGCAGATGCAGACGTGCCTGTGCCGCATCGGTTTCATCGTACGCAGGGTTGTGCGGTTTGATGGTGTAGGCCAGCTGAAAATCAAATTTGCTCATTGGTTTTCCTTCTTGGTTAAAGGCCTCCATGCCGGGCTTTGCAATCTAAGGCCTGACAGCCGCTGCGCAAACACACGCTTGGTTCCAACATGACGATGCCTTGTACGAAATGTCCTACTTCAGGCTTGACCTCGAGTTAACTTAAGGTCCGATACTCCGACGCTCTTCCAACCGAGCGAGGGCTTGTCGTGACCCCATCAAGCGCATTCCAGCTAAGCAACCCCGAAGGCCTCTACGACCCCAGTGGCAACGCCTACTCCCATGTCGCCGAAGTGCGCGCTGACAGCCGTCTGCTGTTCATCGCCGGTCAGGGTGGGGAGGATAGCCAGGGCCAGTTGTCACCTGTGTTCGCCGAACAGGCCCGGCAGGCGCTGGCCAACCTGGAGCGGGCCCTGGCGTCGAAAGGTGCCAGCCTGGCCCAGGTGTTCAAGCTGACCCTGCTGATTGTCGAGCACTCCGAAGCGCGCCTGCACCAATGGGTGGCTGAGGCCGACAGGGCCTGGGGAGCGCACATGAAACCGACCTGCACGCTGATACCGGTGCCCCGGCTGGCACTGGACGGCATGCTGGTGGAGATCGAAGCAGTAGCCGCCGTCTTGCTCAAAACCTGAAAAGCCGGCTCGGTCGCCCGTGGGCGCGGGTTTACCCGCGAACACCGGCGTAGCCGGTGCCATCCTCACGGTGGTTCTTCCTTGTATATCGGTGCCGGTCCTGACTAAATGCCGCTATAACAACAATCCCACTCAGAGGTGACCACACCATGAGTACAGGCACGACCACGCTTACTGACCGCAAGACCAGCGCCTGGCTTTGGCCTGCCCTTTTCAGTCTGGTGGCGTTTGCCGCCAACTCGGTGTTCTGCCGGCTGGCGCTGAAAGACGGGGCCATCGACCCGGTATCCTTCACCGCGGTACGCCTGGCCAGTGGAGCGCTGTTTCTGCTGTTGCTGATTCGCCTGCGCAGCCCGGTGCACACCATGGGCGGCAGTTGGTGGGGCGGCTTGGCCCTGTTCCTGTACGCGTTCCTGTTTTCTGCGGCTTACCTGCAACTGGGGGCAGGGGTGGGGGCGTTGTTGCTGTTCGGTGCCGTGCAGATCACTATGTTCGGCTTCGCGTGGTACAGGGGCGAACACATCACGGTACGCATGCTGCTGGGCATGCTGATTGCCTTTACCGGCCTACTGGTGCTGCTGTTGCCTGGCGTCTCGGCGCCGCCGTTGGCCAGTGCCTTGCTGATGGCCCTGTCCGGTGTGGCCTGGGGGGTGTATACGCTACTGGGCAAAGGCTCGCCCAGGCCGCTGGCCGACACTGTCGGCAATTTTGCCCGCAGCTTGCCGTGCCTGGTGCTGCTGCTACCAATGCTGTTGCTGGGTGCCGGCCCGCACCTCACACCGCTTGGCTTGTTGTATGCCTTGGGTTCCGGTGTGCTGGCTTCTGGCGCAGGCTATGCCGTTTGGTATGGCGTGGTCAGGCAGATCAGTGCGCAACAGGCGGCGACCCTGCAACTGAGTGTGCCGCTGATTGCCGCCCTGGGCGGGGTTGCCCTGATTGGCGAACCGGTGTCATTGCGCTTGTTGATCGCCTGTGTGGTGGTGTTGGGCGGCATTGCCCTGGCGCTGGCGCCGCGCCGTTAAAAAAAGCTGCGCTGGGCCTTGAATGTGACCACGCTGTCGCAATAGGTATTGATGCCCGAATAGGCATCGCAGCTCGCGCCACTGAGGCTGGAGTTGCTGTAGATTAGGTTCAGGTCGATGCCCAGCCAGGGCCGCGACAGCTCCAGCGACCAATCGGAAAAGGTATTCACCTGGCTGCCATCGCCAATGGTGAACGGCGTGCCCAGGCGGTGGTGGGCGAGCTTGACGGTGAAGTCGACGTCGAACATCGGCAGATGGCCGAAGTCGGCGAACAGCGTGCCCGTGCGGTTGTCGGGGTTGTCGCGCAGCGCCCCGCCGAAGCGGCTGCCCAGCACCGAGATCCCCCCATACAGGGCGTAGCTGTCGGGGCCTGCGATATTGGGCTGACTGTAATGGATCAACCCTACCTCGTAGCCCAGGCTGCTGTCGAAATGGTGCTTGTAGCCCAGGTAGCTGTCCAGGCGCAGGGTCGAGTTGGGGGTGACGCCCATGCTTGGGGCGTACTGGCCCAGGTACCAGCCATTGGGGTGGCTGAGGTCGAGCCCGCCATGGAATGCGCCAACGGCACTGGGTGAGATAAGCCCTTGCGCCATGCTGCGTGAGGGGGTGGTGCCGAGTGTGAAGTCGAAATCGCCCAGTTGGCGTTTCATCTGCTGGGCTTGCGACGCGGGGCTTAAAAGCAGCGCAGCACTCAGCAACAGAAGGGGCCTGATCATGGTCTCCGTCCTGGAAGGCTTGCGGTTGAGCGGTAGAGGATACCTGCGCAGGTGGAGGGAGGGAACCGCCGGTTAGCCCGTTCAGCCTTTGGTCGAAGGTTCAGCGTCGGCAGCTTCGGTCACGACAGGCAGGTTACCGGCACGCAGGATCACCCGCCGTTGCTGCTCGTAATTGTCCAGTGACAGGCCGCGGCGCTGCAAGGCTTCCAGTTGCAACTGGCGAGTTTCCTCGGCGGTGTACGGGCGCAGTTCAGGGTGGCTGGCACAGCCGCTGATCACGGCGATGGCAGAAGCGACAAGGGTGGCGGACAGCTGGCGGGCCAAGGTGTTCATCGGTTAGCTCCAGGGCAGTCTAGGAAGCAGCGTGGGGATGGCGCTAGGTTATGCGGCCACAGCGTTCGGTAGAAATTGCCCTGCTCGATAGTGACTATCGACGGTTCCAGCGAAGTCCACCTATAGACTCGAACGCATCAACCATCCCACCTTTGAAGCGCGAAAAGTTTGCGTCCCCTCGTCTGGTCAAAAGCACTGCCATTGCTACCCTTAACCCACGCGGTCTGACCTCATGGGGATAAGCGATGCGCATGCCATTGTTTGCTTTCCTGTCGGCACTGCTTTGCCTGAGCGCTGCCCCTGGCCTGGTGCAGGCCGCAGACGTGCCCGCGCCGGATCCGGCGCCTTCCGCTGCCACGCTCGTAGCCAAGGACCCGGTGTTCTCCCAGGAGCAACTGGACCAGATGCTGGCCCCCATTGCCTTGTACCCTGATCAGTTGCTGGCTCAGGTGCTGATGGCGTCAACCTACCCGGGGCAGGTCAATGAAGCCGTGACCTGGTCCAAGGCCAACCCCAAGGCCACCGGCGACGATGCAGTCAGGCAAGTGGCCAAGCAGCCCTGGGACCCTAGCGTACAGGCACTGGTGGCCTTCCCGCAGGTGCTGGCAACGCTTGGCCAGGACCCGGTCTGGGTGCAGCGCCTGGGCGATGCTTTCCTCGCCCAGCCCGATGATGTCATGGGCAGCGTGCAGCGTTTGCGCCACCAGGCGCAGGCCGCCGGCAATCTGCAGAGCAGCCAGTACCAGAATGTAACCGTGCAGACCGCACCTGCACCTGCGCCAGCCGCCAGCGGCAGCAGCACCCAAGGGGCAGCGGCCAGCAGCCCGCCCACCACCATCGTCATCGAGCCGGCCGACCCGCAAGTGGTGTATGTGCCCAGCTATAACCCGACCACCACCTATGGCACCTGGGCCTACCCGGCCTCGCCGCCCATGTACTACCCCGGTTCCGCGCTGGTGGCCGGCCTGGCCTTCGGTACCGGCGTGGCGATTGTCGCCTCGTTGTGGGGCGATTGCGACTGGGACAACAATGACATCGACATTGACGTCAACCGCTACAACAACCTCAACGTCAACAACCGCATCACCAACAACCAGAACAAATGGCAGCACAATTCCGCCAACCGAGACGGTGTGCCATACCGCGACTCTCGCAGCCGTCAGCAGTATGGCCGCCAACTGGACGGTGCCACTCAGCGCACCGCGTTCCGCGGCGACGACGCCCAACGGGCCCAGGCCCGAGACAAAGCCAGGGCATCGATGGACCGCGCAGGTATCGAACGGCCGGCTACCAGTAACCGTCAGGCCCGCGAGCAAATGCGCGAGGCCAAGGCAGGCAGTCCCGACGGCAACCGCATGCTGTCCCGGGATGATGGCGCGCGGGCTACTGACCGTCGGCAGGATACCCGCAATGACCAAGGCCGCCAGCAGAACGGCAACCTGGCCAATCAACGCCGGCAGGGCGACGGCCAGGTGCGGCAGCCGGCGCAGAGCCGTCCTGCCAATACGGCAGGCCGTGCCCGCAACAATGCCTTCGACGGTGTGCGCTCGCCGTCGCGCACCAGCGTGCAGGCCAACCGCGGCCGTACCAGCCAGTCGTTCGCTCAGCGGCCCGGTGCGTCGCGTGCCGCCGGGCACCCGATCTCCCGGCCCAGTGCGCCCGCGCGTCGCGGCGCAGGAGGCCGTCGATGAAGCGCCCAACACTCGCTGCATTGCTGCTGACGGCAGGTCTGGCCTGGTCGTTCGTGGCCGCTGCCCAGCAAGCCTTCCCAACGCCGGAGAAGGCCGTGGAAGCCTTTGTCGCGGCGCTGGGCCAGGAAAAACCTGATGAAGCCCGCCTGGCCCAGTTGCTGGGCGATGACTGGCGCACCTACATACCGCGCGGTGGTGTGCAACGCAGCGATGTGGATACCTTTCTCGAGCAGTATCGCGCACAGCACAGCATCGACATGTCAGGCGAGGGCAAGGCCATCCTGGCGGTGGGCGCCGGTCACTGGACCTTGCCCATACCGCTGACCAGAACCAGCCAGGGCTGGCGCTTCGACCTCAAGGCGGGCAGTGCCGAAATCCGCGCCCGTCGTATCGGGCGCAACGAGCTGGGTGTTCTGCAGTCGCTGTTGGCCTATCACGATGCGCAAATGGACTACGCGACCCAGGACCATAACGGCAATGGTGCGCTGGAGTACGCACAGAAGATTTTCAGCGAGCCGGGCAAGCATGACGGGCTGTATTGGGATGACGATGGCGACGGTGACGTCAGCCCGTTGGGCCCGCTGTTCGGCCAGGATGTGGTCGGTGACGCCTGGTATGGCTACCACTTCCGCATCCTGGATGCACAGGGCCCATCCGCCCCGGGCGGTGCCTACAGCTACCTGATCGGCAACCAGATGAGCCGTGGCTTCGCCATGGTCGCCTGGCCGGCCAAGTACGACGACACCGGGGTGATGAGCTTCATGATCAGCCATGACGGCCAAGTGTTCGAGAAAGACCTCGGGCCGCATGGCGACAGGCTGGCGAAGGAGATGAAACGCTTCGACCCGGATGACAGCTGGAAAGTGGTGGATGTGGCGGCGGGGGATTGAGCCCGCACAGCCAACGCAGCTGCGGCCCCTGTGCAAGCGGGCACGTTTCCGTAGCTTTTATCAGTGCGTACGCGTAGCCCGCACTTCGCTCGCCGTGCACCCATACTGCTGGCGAAACGCGCGGGTGAATTGCGCCTGGTCGGCAAAACCCCAGCGAAATGCCAGTTCGCCGATGGCCAGGTGGCAATGCGGGTCGCGCAGTTGCCGGTGCACGGCCTCCAGGCGTTGAAGGCGTACCCACTCATTAAGGGTGTAGGGCGTGATCGCGAACAGCTTGTGCAGATAACGCAGCGACAGCCCACAGGCGCCGGCGATGGTTTGTGGCGACAGCTCGGGGTCACCCAGGTTTTGCTGCACGTACTGCTCGACCCGCGTCAGGTGCAGGGTGCTGAGGTTGCTGCCTTCGCTGCCCAGCACGCGCTCATCCTGCTGCAAGGCCAGCAGCAGGGTGGCGGAGGCCTGTTCCAGCAGTAAATGCCGGGCTGCCGGGGGGCTGGTGTCGAAATGGCGGGCACACAGGTCGAGTTGCTCGACGAAGATGCGCCCCAGGCCCTGACGGGCGTCGAAGCAATGCCGGGTATAGCGCTTGTGCCCCAGCAGGTTGGCTTTGAGCGCACGCTCGGGCAGCTTGAGCACCCACAAGTCGTTCTGCGTGCCGTAGTGGAAGCGGTAGGGTGCATCGCCGCGCTCGACGATGAAACCGCCCGGGCTGCAACTGATCTGGTGGCCGTCCTGTTCAAAGTGCACCTCGCTGCCATGCGGCACGGTCACCAGGTAGAACGCTTCATGGTCCTGGCCGATGTGCGCTTTGCTGCGTGAGTAACCCAGCTGGCTGGACCGCAGGCGCGACAGGCTGAGCGGCGTGCTCGGCGTACTCCAGCGCTGCAGGTGGCCATCGAACGGCTGTCCGGCAGCAAATTCAAGGCTCAATGGGAAATAGGTGTCACTGATGGCTTCGGCCCAGCGTACCTGGCGCTCTGGCTGTGGCCAGCCGTGGGTCGAGAGTTCTGTGGGCATGGTGGGTCCTTTTTCAAAGAGGGCAGCATTGAAAAAAGGAACTGCAGGCAAGCTACTCAAGCAGCTCTTGTTATTGTACGAACCGCCCGGCAGCGCAAAACTGCCGGGCGGTTATCAGGCCCATGATCGGCGCGCGCCGACCGCAAGATCAACCCCCGCGTGTCACCCGGTAGGTGGCCGAAGGCTCCAGGCGAGCCTGCCAGCCGGGTGGCAGGACAATATTGGTGGTGTCTTCCTCGATCACACAGGGGCCATGCACGGTCTGCCCAGGCAACAGGTGGTTGCCGTTGAACACCGGTGTGGGCTGCCATTCACCGTCGGCACTGAACAGCATCGGGCGGACGGATTGCGCGGTGGGGGCGGGGGGCTCGGCCGGCCCCTGCAGCTCGGGTTGCGGCGGGCGTGGCAGGTGGCCGATCACCGAGCACTCCAGGTTCACCAGCTCCACCGGGCTGGCGGGTTCGCTGTACGAGTACAGGGTCTGGTGCCGGCTGTGGAAGCGGCTGATCAGCGCGGCCAGCCCTGCCTCGTCCAGGCTGTGCTGCTGCAGGTCCACACTGCACTCATGAATCTGCCCCAGGTAGCGCATCTCCAGGGTGTAGTGGCAACTGCTGGCCTGGTCGCCAAAGCCGTCTTCGCGCAGGTTGGCAAGGCCTTGCTGACGTAGTTCGGCGAGGGCCTGGTTGAGTTGCGCCAGGTCGACGTGCCCGGCGTCCAGGCGCATCGACAGGCTGGTGAGCTGGTCGTAGCGCACGTCGGACAGGATCTGGCCGAACGCACACAAGCCCGAGGCCACCTTGGGGATCAGCACGGTGTGCATGCCAATTTCTTCGGCCAGGCGCACCACGTGCATGCCCGCCGCACCGCCCGCGCCGATCAGGGCGAAGTCACGCGGGTCGTGACCGCGCTCGATCGATACGCGCCGGATGCCGTTGACCATGTTCAGGTTGACCAGGGTAGTGATGCCGAATGCCGCGCGTTCCACACTGATGCCCAGCGGTTCGGCGATCTTGCTCCGGATGGCGTCCAGCGCGGCCTGGCGGTTCAGGCGGATACTGCCGCCCAGCAGTGCGCCGTCGGGCAGGTAGCCAAGAGCCAGGTTGGCGTCGGTGACCGTGGGTTCGCGGCCACCCTTGCCGTAGCACACCGGCCCAGGCATGGCGCCGGCGCTGCGCGGTCCGACCTGGAGCATGCCAAACTCGTCCAGGTGGGCGATGGAGCCACCGCCGGCACCCAGGGTCTCCACCTGGATCATCGGCACGCCGATGCGCTGGCGCAGGAAGTCCACGTCCTTGCTGAAGTTGGTGCGTCCGGCGTTGGTCAGGGTGATGTCGAACGAGGTGCCGCCCATGTCCACGGTAATGACGTTGTCGATACCGAACGGCCTCGCTACCGCCAACCCGGCTTGTGGTGCCGAGGCCGGACCGGAGTTGATCGCGTTGACGGCGCGCTCACGCATCAGGTGCCCGGGCGCCAACCCGCCGTTGGACTGGAAGTAGCGTACTGGCTGCTGTGCGCCAAGCTCCTGGAACAGGTTGTCGATGCGCGCCACGTAACGTGCCATTACCGGGCTGAGGTAGGCGTTGACCACGGTGGTGGAGGTGCGGGTGTATTCGCGAATCTGCGGGAACACCTCGCAGCCGGTGCAGACGAACACTTCCGGCAGGGCAGCCCGTACCAGTTCGGCGGCCCGCTGTTCGTGGCTGGGGTTGCGCACCGACCACAGGAAGGAAATGGCCACGGCCTGCACGCCTTCGGCACGGAAGTAGTCGATGGCGGCATGGATGGCGGCTTCGTCCAGCGGGCTGTGCTCACGGCCATCGCCAAGGATTCGGCCACCGATCGGGCGGCGCAGGTGGCGTGGGGCAAGCATGTGTGCCGGCGGGTAATGGGCGTCGTAGCGGTGTCCTTCTTCCTTGTGCCCCAGGCGGATTTCCAGGCTGTCCTCGTGCCCCTCGGTGCACAGCAGGCCCACCTTGACCCCGGTGCGCTCGATCAGCGCGTTGAGGGCCACGGTGGTGCCGTTGATGCACAGGTCACAGTTGGCGATCAGTTCGGCCGGGCTACGCCCGGTGGCGTCGGCGATCTGTGCCAGGCCGGCGCGAATGGCCAGGGTGCCGTCCTGGGGCGTGGACGGGGCCTTGAACAGCTGCACGCCGCCGTCGCGATCGGCCAGGATGAAATCGGTGAAAGTGCCGCCGGCGTCTACGCCCAGGCGATATTGGTTACGCATGCGTGTTCTCCGGTTAGCGTGGGGCGCGGGCGAGGCGGGTGGCTGTTTCGTTCAGTTGGCCATCGGCATCGAGGACCACGCCATATTCCAGGGCTGCGCCTTGTGGCGAGACCAGGCCGTTGCGCACGTCCTCCAGTACTGCTGCGACCCGACGGCGAAGTGGGTCGCCGTAGCCACCACCCCCTGGGTTGATGTTGATGATGCGTTCGCCGGGCTGCAGGGTGAGCATGGGGTTCTGCGTGTAGTGGTCTTCGCGGCCATCGGCATGGCGATGGATCAGCCGGCCCAGTTTGGGCTCGAGCAGGGCATTGCGAGCCCCGGCGGCACCGGCGGTGGGCAACTGGCGGCCCTCGCCGAAGCCGACCACGGTCATGGCGTGGTCCAGCGGTTCGATCTCCAGGCGGGTGCCCGAACCACCGCGCAATTCACCGGCGCCACCACTGTCAGCCATCAGGCTGTAGCGGTGGATCAGCACCGGATACGCGTGTTCGAGCAGCTCGATATCACCGCTCATCAGCGCCCCGAAGCAGCACAGCGGGCCGCAGGCGTGCCAGCCATCCATCACCTTGTTGGCACCGGCTCCGGAAATGATCGAGGCCAGCACCATCGTCACGTACTCGCTATTGCCGTTGCGCGGGTCGCGGCCGGCAATGTTGATGCCGCTGCTATGCCCCCAGGAGGCCGTTACCCGCTGTGGCGAGGCCTGTTCCAGCGCAGTGCGCACGGCATCGGCGAGGGTTTCCATCGGCGTGGTGGTGCAATTGACGTGGGGCGCGGGTTCCTCGGCATTGCACAGCGTACCCCTGGGGCCGACATCGACCGTTACGCAGCGATACAGGCCTTCGTTGTAAGGCGGCGCCACCTGGGCGAACATCATCAGCCCCAGGTACACCCCGGATACCGAGTTGCCCTCATAGGAATTGATGAAGTACGGCACCTGCGGCGGGCTTTCGATGCGCACATGGGCCTGGTCGCCACGGATCTGCACATGGGCGGTGATGGCCAGTTCACCCAGGCCGTGGCCGGCATCTTCGAGCACGGCGGTGCCGCTGTAGTCACCATCCGGCACATCGCGCAACAGCGCCCGCATGTGTCGGTCGGCCATGTTCTTCAGTTCGGCGATGCAGGCACGCACCTGTGCCACGCCGTATTTGTCCAGCAGCTCCAGCAAGTGCCGCTCGCCGACCTTGCAGGCGCCATACTGGGCATTGAGGTCACCTTCCTGATAAGGGCGGGCGCGCATGTTGGTGAGCATGAAGTTGATCACGTCCTCACGACGCTTGCCCTTTTCCCACAGCTTGACCGGTGGAATGCGCAGGCCCTCGGCGTAGATCTCCTTGGCATCGGGGTTGTAACCCGCCGGCACCGGGCCGCCGATGTCGGTCAGGTGGCCCTTGCAAACGGTCCAGAACACCAGCTCGTCCTGGTAATACACCGGTTTGTACATGCAGCAGTCGAGAATATGGCTGCCCTTGTAGGCGGGGTCGTTGTGGTAGATCACGTCGCCTTCGGCGATGTCGTCGCCGAAGAACTCGGCCACGCACTTCATGGCCGGGATCAGCGAGCCCAGGTGGATGGGAATGTCCTGGCCCTGCAGGATCATTTCCGGCAAGTGGTCGAACAGCGAGTTGGAATAGTCGTGGGCGAGGTTGAACACACTGGAGCGCCCGGTCTTTTCCAGGGTCAGGGTCATTTCGCGTTGCGCTGTCTCCAGCGCACCCCGGACAACCGCAAGGGTGATCGGATCTACTGTCTGCATAGGTCACCAACGTTTGTTCTTGTGCTTTAGGTGCGTGCCGCGGCGGGGCGGCGCGTGGTGACAGGCTAAGGGGCGGGGTGGGGGGAAGGCTTGTCGCTGGGTGTACCGGTTGTTGTGTCTGGGCGCACTTCAAGTTCGGGCAGGCGACACAACTATTGCCCCAACATCTGTCGCACCAGCCATTGCCCGGCCGGCCCCAAGGCACGCCGGCTCGACCAGGCCACATCCATATCCACCCGCCGGGGGTAGCCCGCTATCTGCAACTCCACCAGCTCGTTGCCAAACCGTTTTACCAGCGCCCTGGGCAGCTCGGCCCAGCCAAACCCGCGTACGGCGAACTCCAGCAGGGTAAGGTAATCCGGTGCCGACCACGCTTGGCCACGGCCGTGGTGCAGGCTGGGGGCATAGGTCTTGATATACAGCTGTCGGGCGTTCTCCAGATGCTGTGCCTGTACTTGCGGCAGGCTTGCCAGCGGATGCTCGCTGGCGACATACACGCCGAACTCTGCCTGCTCCGGCAAGCGCGCCACGGCCACGTCGGCGGGGTAGCCGGGCTGTGTGGCAAGGATGCCGACATGGGCCAGGCCCTGCTGGATCATCTCGATTACATCAGCGTCCTCCGCCGGGCCGCAGCGTAGCTCGGTATGGGGGTAGTGCTGGGCGAAACGAGTCATCACCGCCCCCTGGAACGTTACGCTGTAGCTGTCCGACATCACCACAGATACCAGCGCCTCGACATTTTGCGCCAGTCGCACTGCCAGCGCATCGAGCTGGGCGCTGGCCTCGAGAATTGCTTCGACATGGCTCAGCACCTGCCTGCCCGCCTCATTGAGCGTGGGGTGGCGGCCATTGCGGTCAAACAGCGGGCAGCCGATATCGGCCTCGAAATTGGCGATGGCGATGCTGACAGTGGACTGGCTTTTGCGCAGCTTGCGCGCCGCCGCAGAAAAAGAACCGAGTGAGGCGGCTTCGGTAAAGGCGACCAGAGCTTCGGGAGAGTAACGCATGGTATTGATAAAACCGATGGTAGCTATGTCGCGAGTATCAGTTCTATCAAAGAAAATGGGAAGCACGACTCCCGCAATGGATGGAATGTGCAATGAAAAACGTGTCTTTCACCGAACGCCTGGTCCACGCCGTTGGCTATGAAGTTTTTGCGGTACTGCTGTGTGCGCCGCTGCTGTCCTGGATCATGGGCAAGTCGCTGGCAACGGCGGGCACGCTGGCGGTGACCCTGTCGGTGATCGCCATGCTGTGGAACATGGTCTACAACGTACTGGTCGATCGCTGGGTGCAAACCGAACGCATCAACTGGAAGGCCAGTACGCGTTTCGTGCACGGTCTTGGCTTCGAAGCCGGCCTGGTGGTGTGGTGCCTGCCGGTGGCGGCTTGGATGCTGGAGATTTCGCTGCTGCAGGCATTCATGGTGGAGCTGGGCTTCTTCGTGATCATCCTGCCCTACACCGTGGTCTACAACTGGGCGTTCGACAAAGCCCGGCACCTGCTGGTGCAGCGGCGTGTGGCATGATTCTGTCACCCGGCGCGGGCTTGCCCGCTAATGCGGCTGCACTGACAACGGTGATCTCCCAGGCATTATTGGCTGGCGGGTGTGGCCTATTCGCGGGTAAACCCGCTCCTACGAGGGGGCCGTGTAAACACATGAAAAAACGGGGCATGCCATTGCTGGCATGCCCCGTTTTCATACAGCTGATGCGTTTCAGGCGACCTTGACGATCCAGCCTGCCGGTGCCTCTACATCGCCGCTCTGGATACCGGTCAGCTCGTTGTAGAGCTTCTGGGTAACCGGGCCGACCTTTTCCAGGTCGTGGAACACGTGCAGCTTGCCGTTGTACTCGATGCCGCCGATCGGGGTGATAACGGCCGCGGTGCCGCAGGCACCGGCTTCGACGAAGCGGTCCAGCTTGCTGATCTCGACATCGCCTTCGATCACGGTCATGCCCAGGCGCGATTGCGCCAGTTCCATCAGCGAGAGGCGGGTGATGCCTGGCAGTACCGAGGCCGATTTCGGGGTGACGAACTCGTTGTTGGCGGTGATGCCGAAGAAGTTGGCCGAACCGACTTCCTCGATCTTGGTGTGGGTCAGCGGGTCGAGGTAGATGGCGTCGGCGAAGTTGGCCTTCTTCGCTTCAGCGCCCGGCTGCAGGCTGGCAGCGTAGTTGCCACCGACCTTGGCCGCTCCGGTGCCCTGCGGGGCAGCACGGTCGAAGCTGGAAATCTGGAAATTGTGCGGCTTCATGCCGCCCTTGAAATACGAACCAACCGGGATGGCGAACACCGAGAAGATGAACTCGGGGGCGGTGCGCACGCCAATGTTGTCGCCGGTGCCGATCACGAACGGGCGCAGGTACAGGGCGCCTTTGCCGTGCGGTGGCACGAACTTTTCGTTGGCCTTGACCACTTGCTTGCACGCTTCGATGAACACATCGGTCGGCACGTGCGGCATCAGCAGGCGTGCGCAGCTGCGCTGCATGCGGGCCGCGTTCTGGTCCGGGCGGAACAGGTTGATCGAGCCGTCCTTGCAACGGTAGGCCTTCAGGCCTTCGAAGCACTGCTGGCCGTAGTGCAGGGCCGTGGAGCCTTCACTGATGTGCAGTACGTTGTCTTCGGTCAGGGTGCCCTTGTCCCACTCGCCATTGCGCCATACGGACAGGTAGCGTTTGTCGGTCTTGATGTAGTCGAAACCCAGCTTGTCCCAATTAATGCTTTCGTTGCTCATGACACCCTCATTGTCTTGCAAGTGCCCGATCGCTCGGGCTGCTGTTATATGCGCACCATGCCACCTTAATACATCCTTGGCGGATCGGGAACGGCCAGTCACGAATTGATAGGGTGCGAAGCGATACTATCGTCAAACCGCAGGGTCAATGCCCCTGCAGGCGTTTTCCCCAGTCCCCGCCATGCACCCGTGCACAGGCCTCTTCGCTGTCATAGCGTACATGCCAAGCGGGATGGTCCAGCTGTATTCCGGCGTGGTCCAATGCCTGGCAGGTCAGTGCCAGCATACGTGCCTTTGCGTCGCCCGCCACTGCAGCGGCTTTATCGGCCTCTTGCTCGAATACCCAGGTAATACGCAGGCTGCCCGGAAAGTCCTCGGGGTCGAGGCGATGGGTAAGCCAACTGAAGCCGACAATCTCCGCCTTGGCGGTTTCGCAGGCGTCGGTCAGGCACGCGACCAACTCCCGCTCCAGGCGGCCCATTTCGCGTTTGCCCAATGCCTTCACGGGTTGGCCTCGTCATCGATCTGCTGGCAAAAGCGCAGGCGGTTGCCGAACGGGTCCCACACCTGCATCTGCAGGCCCCAATCCAGGCGCTCGGCCTCGGGCCGGGCAAAACCGTACTGTTTACCCTGCAATTCACGCTCCAGCGCGTGCAGGTCGTCGAGGCGGGCGAACACGGTCGAGCCAGGGCAGGCATCGCCATGGTGCTCTGAAAGGTGCAGGATCAGGCCATCACGGTGGATCTGCATGTACAACGGCAAGTCCGGGCTGAAGCGGTGCTCCCAGTCCAGGCTGAAACCCAGGAAATCGAGGTAGAACTCCTTGGCCTTGTCGATCGAGAATATGCGCAGGACAGGTATGGCGGGGGCGAGGGGCATGGTGCGTCCTTGACCGTGGATAAGGCGCCACTGTAACGCACTTGCGCCCAGCGTTGTCGACCGGCCCCGCAGCAATGGTTGACCACCCGCCAGCCACTGCGTAGCCTTGCCACTTCGAGGTTCTTCGGCCTGGCCGAAGCTAAGACGGGAACGCGGTACAAGCCGCGGCTGCCCCCGCAACTGTAAGCACCGACAACGGATCGACACAGCCACTGCGCCAACGCGCGGGAAGGCGTCATCCCGCCAGCCCGAACGGGGACATGGAACGGTGCAAGCCAGGAGACCTGCCTCGTCACGTTTTCGACTTTCAACCGGGCGGGGTGATCCGGTGGCGAACAAGCCCGGCCGGCCTGGCCCGCGGCTGTCGTCCTGCATGCCCGCGCCACACTGCCAAGGGCAATGCGACATGAAAACACTGGCCAAGCTCCCCGTCACCATCGTCACCGGCTTCCTCGGCTCGGGCAAGACCACCTTGCTGCGCCACATGCTCGACAACGCTCAGGGGCGCCGCATTGCGGTCATCGTCAACGAATTCGGCGAACTGGGCATCGATGGCGAAATCCTCAAGCAGTGCAGCATCGGTTGCACCGAGGAAGAAGCCAGCGGCCGTGTGTACGAGCTGGCCAACGGCTGCCTGTGCTGCACCGTGCAGGAAGAATTCTTCCCGGTGATGCGCGAGCTGGTAGCCCGCCGTGGCGACCTCGACCACATCCTCATCGAAACCAGCGGCCTGGCCCTGCCCAAGCCATTGGTACAAGCGTTCCAGTGGCCGGAAATCCGCAACGCCTGCACCGTCGATGCGGTCATTACCGTGGTCGACAGCCCGGCCGTGGCCGCTGGCACCTTTGCCGCCTACCCGGACCAGGTCGATGCCCAGCGCAAGCTCGACCCTAACCTGGACCATGAATCGCCCCTGCACGAGCTGTTCGCTGACCAGCTGGCCAGCGCCGACCTGGTGGTGTTGAACAAGGCCGACCTGATCGACGCCGAAGGCCTGGCCAAGGTGCGTGCCGAGGTGGCCGAAGAACTGCCGCCGGCGGTGAAAGTGATCGAGGCCAGCAGCGGCAAGCTGCCACTGGAGGTGCTGCTGGGCGTGGGTGCCGAGTCCGAGGCGCATATCGATGGCCGCCGAACCCACCACGATTCGCACCACGATGGCGACGATCATGACGATCATGACCACGACGCTTTCGACTCCATCTCCATCGACCTGCCTGAAGCCGACGAAAGCCTGCTGCTCGATGCATTGACCCAGTTGGTGGTGGAGTTCGGTATCCTGCGCGCCAAAGGCTTCGCCGCCATCCCGGGCAAGCCGATGCGGCTGCTGGTACAAGGCGTGGGCACCCGTTTCGACAAGCACTTCGACCGCGCCTGGCGCGCCGACGAGCCGCGCATCACCCGCCTGGTGCTGATCGGCCAGGACCTCGATGCTGCCCAGCTGGAGGCGCGCCTGCGCCAGGCGCTGGGCGCCTGACCCATGCACCTGCTGCGGACTCAGCCCGGTGGTTTCGTACCGGATGACAGCATTGCCGACCTCGGCCAGACACCCGCCGAGCTGGTGATTCTCTGCAGCGGCGATTCACACCTGGCCTTGCTCGCCGACACCGCAGAGCAATTGCCCGAAGACTTTCCCAGCTTGCGCCTGGCCAACCCGATGCAGGTGCAGAACCATGCCTCGGTCGACCTGTATGTCGACCAGGTGCTGCGCCACGCCAAGGTCATCCTGGTGTCGCTGCACGGTGGCGTTGGCTACTGGCGCTACGGCGTCGAACAACTGGTCGAGCTGGCCGCCCGTGGCGTGCAGCTGATTCTGGTGCCGGGCGATGACCGCCCGGACCCGGAGCTGACCAGCCTGGGCAACGTCCGCGGTGAGCAGGCCGAGCGGCTTTGGCATTACCTGCGCCAGGGCGGCAAGGCCAACGCCATCAACCTGTTCAACTGCCTGGCCAGCCAATGGCTGGGCCGCGACTATGCCTGGGACGAGCCGCAGCCTTTGCCGCGCACGGCGGTCTATCACCCCGCCAAGGGCAGCGCGACACTCGAGGACTGGTACCCACACTGGCACCCCGAGCAGCCAGTGGCACCGCTGCTGTTCTACCGTTCGCACCTGCAAGCGGCCAATACCGCCTTCATCGACGTGTTCTGCCAGCGCCTGCAGGCTGCCGGCCTGAACCCGTTGCCGATCGCCGTGGCCAGCCTCAAGGAAAGCGCCTGCCTGGAACAGGTCGAAGCCTGGCTGGACGAGGTCGGCGCCGAAGTGCTGGTCAATACCACCGGTTTCGCCTTGTCCAGCCCCGAGCGCCCCAACCTGCGCCCGTTTCGCCGCGACATCCCGGTGCTGCAGGCCATCTGTGCGCAGGACAACCAGCCTGGCTGGGAAGCCAGCGAGCAGGGCCTGGGCGCGCGCGACCTGGCCATGCACATTGCATTGCCGGAGCTGGACGGGCGCATTATCACGCGCCCGGTCAGCTTCAAGGACATGGCCTGGCGCAGCGAGCGCAGCCAGTCCGACGTTGTCTGCTACCGCGCCCACCCCGAGCGCATGGACTTTGTCGCCGAGCTGGCCCGCCGCTGGGTCGAGCTGGCCCGCCTGCCCAATGCCCAGAAGCGTGTGGCCCTGGTGCTGGCCAACTACCCGACTCGCGACGGCCGCATTGGCAATGGCGTCGGCCTGGACACGCCCGCCGCCGCACTCAACATCCTCAAGGCGCTGCAGGCCGAAGGCTACCCGCTGGCCGAATTGCCGGGCAGCGGTACGCAACTGATCCATCAGCTGCTCGGTGGGGTGACCAACGACCTCGACCACCTCGACCAGCGCCCCTGTGCCCAGAGCCTGAGCCTGTCCGATTACCAGGTGGCCTTCGAGCGCCTGCCGCAGGCCAACCGCCAGGCAGTGCTGGAACGCTGGGGGCCGCCCGAACAGGATCCGATGTTCCGCAGCGGCCGGCTGATGGTTGCCGGCCTGCGCTTTGGCTTGACCTTCGTCGGTATCCAGCCGGCGCGGGGCTACCAGGTGGACCCCAGCGCGGTGTATCACGACCCTGACCTGGTGCCGCCGCACGGCTACCTGGCATTTCACTTCTGGTTGCGTCACGCATTTGCCGCCGATGCGGTGATCCACGTCGGCAAGCATGGCAACCTCGAATGGCTGCCCGGCAAAGGCGTCGGGCTGTCGGCGCAGTGCTGGCCGGACGCGCTGCTGGGTCCGCTGCCGAACATCTACCCGTTCATCGTCAACGACCCGGGCGAGGGTGCCCAGGCCAAGCGCCGCACCCAGGCGGTGATCATTGACCACCTGATGCCGCCGCTGACCCGTGCCGAAACCTATGGCCCGCTGCGCCACCTGGAACAACTGGCCGACGAGTTCTATGAAGCGCAGTTGCTCGACCCTCGACGTGCCCGCGAGTTGCAGCGTGACATCCTCGAGCTGGTCAAGGCCAACCACATCGACCGTGAATTGCAACTGGAAGGGCAACTGGACGATGCGGCACTATGGCTGCCACGTCTGGATACCTACCTGTGCGACCTGAAGGAGTCGCAAATTCGCGATGGCCTGCACGTGTTTGGTCAGTCACCTGAAGGGCGGCTACGCCTGGATACGCTGCTGGCGTTGTTGCGGGTCGAGCGTGGCGACGGTCGTGGGGGTAATGCCAGCCTGCTGCGGGCTTTGGCCAAAGCACTGGTGCCGGGCTGGGACCCGCTCGACTGCGACCTTGGGCAGCCGTGGCAGGGCATACGCCCTGAACAGCTGCAGGCCATGAGCAATGAACCTTGGCGCACCTGTGGCGACACCCGCGAGCGCCTTGAGCTGCTGGCACTGCAGGTGATCGGGCAGGCATTGGAGGGCACGGCACAGTTACCCGACCTGAGTGAGTGGCAACCGGTGCACGCTGTAGTGCAGGCCCTGCGTGAAGCGGTCGCACCCAGCCTGGACGCCTGCGGCACGGCGGAAATGCATGGCCTGCTGGCGGCACTGGCCGGGCGCTTCGTGCCCGCCGGCCCCAGTGGTGCGCCTAGCCGAGGGCGCCTCGATGTGCTGCCCACTGGCCGCAACTTCTATACCGTGGATGTGCGCAACCTGCCCACCACCACAGCCTGGCGCCTGGGCTTCGCCTCGGCCAGCCTGATCCTCGAGCGCCATCTGCAGGACCACGGCGATCATTTGCGTCAGCTCGGCCTGTCGGTGTGGGGCACGGCGACCATGCGCACCGGCGGCGACGACATCGCGCAGGCCATGGCGCTGATGGGCGTGCGGCCTGTCTGGGCCACCGGCAGCCAGCGCGTCGACGACTTCGAAATCTTGCCGTTGAGCCTGCTCGACCGCCCCAGGGTGGACGTGACCTTGCGCGTTTCCGGCTTCTTCCGCGATGCCTTCGGTAACCTGATCCGCCTGTTCGACGCCGCCGTGCAGGCCGTGGCCGCGCTGGACGAGCCGGACGACCTCAACCCCCTGGCCGCCCGTGTGCGCAGCGAGCGGGCCGCGCTGCAGGCTCAAGGCGTGGATGCCGAGCAGGCCGCACGCCAGGCTGGCTGGCGGGTGTTCGGTGCCAAACCGGGCGCTTACGGTGCCGGGGTGCAGAACGCCATCGACGGGCGTTTGTGGCACAGCCGCGACGACCTGGCAGAGGTCTACCTCAACCACGGCGGCTATGCCTACGGCGGCAGCGACGACGGCACCCCGGCCCGCACCCAGTTCGCCCAGCGCCTGGCCAAGGTGCAGGCGGTGCTGCAGAACCAGGACAACCACGAGCACGACCTGCTCGATTCCAACGATTACTACCAGTTCCAGGGCGGCATGCTGGCGGCCTCGGAAACCCTGTCCGGGGCGGTGGTGGCCAGCTACCATGGCGACCACAGCCAGGCCGACCGACCGCGCATCCGTACCCTCAAGGAAGAGCTGAACCGGGTGATCCGTGCCCGTGCGCTCAACCCCAAGTGGATCGACGGGGTCAAGCGTCACGGCTACAAGGGTGCCTTCGAGATGGCTGCGACAGTCGACAACCTGTTCGCCTTCGACGCCACCACGCACCTGATCGACGACCATCATTACCAGGGGCTGGCCGATGCCTATGTGCTCGACCCGGCGACCCGCGATTTCATGCGCGAGCACAACCCCGAGGCCCTGCGCGACCTCACCGAGCGCCTGCTGGAGGCCCAGCAGCGCGGCTTGTGGCAGGCGCCGGGCGACTACCGCGAAGCCCTTGAGGACCAACTGCTCGATGGCGAGGAACAGGCTTGAAATGAGTGAACCCGTACAATTTCCGCTGGCGGCCGTGGTCGGTGCAGACGACCTCAAGCTGGCGCTGTGCCTGACCGCTATCGACCCCAGGATCGGTGGTGTGTTGATCGAAGGGCCGCGTGGCATGGCCAAGAGCACCCTGGCCCGTGGCCTGGCCGACCTGCTTGGCGAAGGCCCGTTCGTCACCTTGCCATTGGGCGCCAGTGAAGAGCGGCTGGTCGGCACCCTCGACCTGGATGCCGCGCTGGGGCAGGGCAAGGCGCAGTTTTCCCCGGGCGTGCTGGCCCAGGCCGACGGCGGTGTGCTGTATGTCGATGAGGTCAACCTGCTGCCCGACACCTTGGTCGATCTGTTGCTTGACGTGGCTGCCAGCGGCACAAACCGCATCGAGCGTGACGGTATCTCGCACCGGCACAGCGCCCGCTTCGTACTGATCGGCACCATGAACCCGGAAGAGGGCGAACTGCGCCCGCAGTTGCTCGACCGTTTCGGCTTGAACGTGGCGCTGGAGGGCTTGCCGGAGCCCGAGGCCCGGCAGCAGATCATTCGCCGCCGTCTGGCCTTCGACAATGACCCTCAGGCGTTCTGCGCACACTGGGCCCAGGCCCAGGCGCAACTGCGCGAGCGCTGCCACGCGGCGCGCCAGGCCTTGGCCGACATTGCCCTGGATGACCAGGCGCTTGCCTGGATTACCGAGCGCTGCTACGCCGCCGGCGTGGACGGCCTGCGCGCCGACCTGGTGTGGCTGCGCGCTGCGCGCGCCCACTGTGCCTGGCGTGGGGCTGCAGCTATCGAAGAAGTGGATGTCGAGGCGGTGGCCGAATTCGCCCTGCGCCATCGCCGCCGTATGACGCCCCAGGCCAGCCCGCCGTCGGCGCCACAGCCGCCTGACCAGCAGCCTGGCGCCGGCAACCCGGGTGAGCGGGGCGGGCAGGGCGACTGGGGGGCATTACCGGCACAGCCGGTAGCCAGCGGCGCCCGCCGCGAGGTGCCGAACTGGGCAAAAAAGCCCTGAGCATCCCCCAGCCACCAGCCAAAGGGGCGGATGCCAGAGCGGGCATAGGCAAGCAGAACGGTACCCGCCGTGGCCTCGTGCGAAATGCGGCGGCCGGCCGGGTAGCCTGGCTGCCGACCTTGCTCAAAGGACGGCCACGCCAGCGACAGGACCTGTGCTGGCAGCAGCGCCAAGGCAGGCCTGCTGAGTTGTGGCTGGTGATCGTCGATGCCTCGGCTTCAACCCGGCGCCATCAGGCGCTGGCGCAGACCAAAGGGCTGCTGGCGGCGTTGTTCGACCAAGCCTATCGACAACGCGCCCGCCTGGCCCTGCTGACTGCCAGCGGGCGCACACCACAGTGGCAGCGCCACGGGCTGAAGGCATCCGCTGCCTTGCAACCCTGGCTGCAGGCCTTGGGAGCAGGTGGGGGCACGCCGCTGATCGCCGCACTGGAACAGGCGCGGCACTGGCTACAGGCGCGGCAGCGAGCCCATCCGCAAGAGGCCTTGCGTTGCCTGGTGTTCACCGACGGTCGCCTGCAGCACAGCAATACCGTGCAGCCGATGCCGTGCGCCACGTTGTTGGTCGATATGGAACTGGCGCCCGTGCGCCTGGGACGCGCGCAGCGTCTGGCAGAACAATTGCAGGCTGATTACCAGCACTTGCAACAATTCAGGGTGATGGATTGAACTGGCAGGTTGCGACACTTTGTCGCAATTGGGAAAGTTGCCACAACAGCAACAGAGAAGTTGTACAAGTGCGTGACCATGCACGCACTTGTTGTGCTGGCCGATATTACTTCGGCATCGACCACGGTTGCAGGTCGTAGCCCTTTTCACACAATTCGGCGCGCACTTCTTCGATCAGGCTGGCCCACTGGGCCGGGTCGGAGTAGATGCGCGACGACACTTGCTTGGCGCCGATGCGGGTGCTGGTCCGGTCGATCACTGCCAGGCTCAGTTCACCAGTACCGTTGGGTGCATCCCAGGCTACGCACTGGAAAGGTTCGAAGGCGTGGTCGGCAATCAGCAGTGCTTCGTTGACACGGAGCGGGGCATTCATGGTTCGGTCTCTCTATGGTCCCAAACATCGAAGTGAAGTCCGCGTTGCTTCAAAGTCGCCTCATTGATCGCGAAGTGCAGCGCGGGGTTATGTCTACTGATGCTCGTTGTTCGTGGGTAAGTCACACATTGGCTGTAAATTTTTTTCAGGGTCGACGCTGTTCTTGCCTGCGCCGCCATGTGATGTCGATAAAGTGCGAAAATTCCCGTGGCGGTTTGTAAAAAAATGATTCGGCAGACAGACGGTACTGGGAACCGTCAACTTCGTTGCTACTGTTAAACGGGCGCCACAACTTGCTGTTTTACTTCAAAAAACCAAAAACTGGCGCCAAGGATCGGTCATGCAGCAGCCTGCCGCTCAACGCCGTTTGCTTATCGTCGACCCCTGCGACGATTGCCACCGCTTGTTACCTGGCCTGCGCAACGCAGGCTGGGATGTGGACAGCTGTATGCTCGGGGCTGCGCTGGACCACACGTGCGATGTCGGGCTATTGCGCTTGCAGGCTTCGCACCTGAGGCACCCGGACGCGGTCAAGGACATGATCAAGCGCAGCAACACCGAATGGATTGCCGTGCTCAGCGCCGATCAGTTGCGCATGCCGGCGTTCGGTGATTTTGTGTGTGAGTGGTTTTTCGACTTCCATACCCTGCCGTTCGACGTCTCCCGCGTGCAGGTAACCCTGGGCCGGGCCTTCGGCATGGCGCGCTTGCGCGGCAAGGGGGCCGTCAAGGTCGATGAGGCAACCCATGAGTTGCTCGGCGAAAGCCGGCCTATCCGCGAGTTGCGCAAGTTGCTGGGTAAACTGGCACCCACCGAATCGCCTGTGCTGATCCGCGGGGAGAGCGGCACCGGCAAAGAGCTGGTGGCGCGCACCTTGCACCGCCAGTCGCAACGCAGCGAGCAGCCGTTCATCGCGATCAACTGCGGGGCGATCCCCGAGCACTTGATCCAGTCCGAACTGTTCGGCCATGAGAAGGGCGCCTTTACCGGTGCTCACCAGCGCAAGACCGGGCGTATCGAAGCGGCCGATGGCGGCACATTGTTTCTTGATGAAATCGGCGACCTGCCGTTGGAATTGCAGGCCAACTTGCTGCGTTTCTTGCAGGAGAAGCACATCGAGCGGGTGGGTGGCAGCCAGCCCATACCGGTGGATGTACGGGTGCTGGCGGCCACCCATGTGGACCTTGAGCGGGCCATCGAGCAAGGGCGTTTCCGCGAAGACCTGTATTACCGCCTGAACGTCTTGCAGGTGGTGACCGCGCCGTTGCGCGACCGGCATGGTGACCTGTCGATGCTGGCCAACCATTTTGCCCATTTCTACAGCGTGGAGACCGGGCGTCGGCCACGGTCGTTCAGCGACCATGCCCTGGCGGCGATGGGGCGGCATGACTGGCCGGGCAATGTGCGCGAACTGGCCAACCGCGTGCGCCGGGGGTTGGTGTTGGCTGAAGGGCGGCAGATCGAGGCGCAAGACCTGGGGTTGCAGCTGCTCGACCCGGAACAACAACCGCTGGGCACGCTGGAAGAATACAAGCAGCGCGCCGAGCGCCAGGCACTGTGCGATGTGCTCAACCGGCACAGCGACAACCTGAGCGTGGCAGCCAAGGTGCTGGGCATTTCACGGCCGACGTTCTATCGGTTGTTGCACAAGCACCAGATACGCTGAGCGGCGCTCTCAAAGGGAAACCACAAGCCCCTGTAGGAGATTCTATGGCCGGAGGCAAATTTTCAGTAAAAACGCCATCGGCCTCTCTCAGCAACCTCGAGGTACGAGTCAGCGTGCCAGAGAATTTCTCCCCAGCATTGGATACTGCCCGTCAGTTTGGGCGGGCTGCGTTGCAGCCCCAGCCTCAGCTGGCCGGCTTGGCACCTCCGGTATATATCTCGGGCTTCCAGTCGGCCTGATGCCTCATCAGGCCGAAGGCCAGCCGAGCCAAGCGACGTGCAAGGATCACCAAGGCTTGAGTGGTTTTCTTCCCCCGGGCTTGGTGATGGGCGTAATACTGCTTCCAGGTCGCGGTTCGACTGCCGCTCATCGAGGCGTTGTACAGGAGTCTACGGACCTCCGAGTCTCCGCGCTTGCTCAACTTCCCTCTGCCTGCCCATTTACCGGATTGGGAAACCGTTACATCCATGCCTAGATAAGCGACAAAGGCGTCGCTGTTCTTGAACTCGCCGCGCATGAAGGACATCACCAGGCCGGCAGCCGTTAAGAAACCAACACCCGGAAGCCTCTGAACACGGCGCATCTGATCGGAAAGCCCCGCCTTCTTGATCACCGCACGCAGCTGTTTTTCCAGCGAAAGCTCTATGCGTTCGAGCACTTCCTCAACACGTTTGAGTTCTGAGGCAAACAATTTGTCGCCCGACAAGCTCATCCGCAGCATGCCGCGCACTGCTACAAGTTTGGCGCGGCGGCGCAGCAGCACCTGGATCTCACGATGCCCGGCTGGTGGCGGAGTCCAAGCCTTCAAAGAGCCCCGCTCGTTGCTCAGGAAGCGGGCGAGCAAAGCGGCATCATGGGCATCTGTTTTTGCCCGTATAGCAACACTTTCCCGGTACTTACTCAGCCTCAGCCCATCGATAACGTATACCGCGAAGCCCGCAGCATGGGCTTGCTCCGCCATTTCCATGTGATAGGTACTGGTCGCTTCGATGGCCAGCGCTGAGCCTTTGGGCAGCGTCTTGAGCCAGGCTTTGATTGCTTTCGGAGTGTTAGGGATGGCGAAGGATTTGGTATTCGGAGCGGCTTGAATCACCAGTTCATCTTTGGAGGTGTCCACGCCAGCTTCGATTGGGATTGCGGACATTGCCATGAATAGCTGCTCCTTGTAGCGTAGTGTGACTTGAAGGGCACACCCTGGCGCAGGCTTGCTTCTATTGTCGCTTGCTCGCGAGGCATTCCTTATCGGCGCTTGGGTGTTGAAAGGAGGAGGGGTGATTTCTCCTACGGTCTGTACTGCGCGAACAGTCAGAAGCGAGTTATGGCCCTCCTCCTCCCTTCAAGTCCTACCATACAAGCGGGTTTACCCGCGAAAGAGCCGGGCCTACTAGCCAATGTCCACCTGCCGTTCACCATTGTCGCGGCTACCGTATTCGCGGGTAAACCCGCTCCTATGTATGGACTCGCCCACACTGTCTAGCTGCTTTTTTGAACATAGGAAGTAAGCGTCCGCCCAACTCACCTTGCGTAAGTTAGGCAGGCACCCACTGATGTGGCAGCAGCTGCCCGATCTCACTGGCCCGCTGTGTTGGCAACCGAGTTAGCACATCTTTGAGATAGGCATACGGATCATGCCCATTCATACGCGCCGACTGGATCAGGCTCATGATTGCAGCGGCCCGTTTACCACTGCGTAGCGACCCGGCAAACAGCCAGTTCGAGCGCCCGAGTGCCCAGGGCCGTATCTGGTTCTCGACCTGGTTGTTGTCGATGGGCACAGCCCCATCGTCCAGGTAGCGCGTCAGCGCTACCCAGCGTTTCAGGCTGTAATCGAGGGCTTTAGCCGTGGCTGATCCGTTGGGCACCAAGTCGCGCTGGGCCAACATCCAGTCATGCAGTGTTTTGAGGATTGGCACCGCCATTTCCTGACGTATTCGCCAACGATCTTCATCACTCATGTCCCGCGCTTGGCGTTCGACCTCGTACAAACCGCTGATCGAGTGCAGGGCCTGTTCAGCCAGCTGGCTTTTATTCGCTACGTGCAGATCAAAGAACTTGCGACGGGCGTGGGCCATGCAGCCGATTTCAGTGATGCCTTGCTCAAAACCGGCTTTGTAGCCAGCGAAGTCATCGCAGACCAACTTACCGTTCCAGTCGCCCAGGAAGTTGCGCGCATGTTCGCCAGCACGGCTTGGGCTGAAGTCATAAACCACCGCGCTGAGCGCCGAAAACGGCGTCGTGCTGTAGGCCCAGACATAGGCCCGGTGGGTTTTCTTCTCGCCCGGCGCAAGCATTTGCACCGGGGTTTCATCAGCGTGAATCACGCCCTGGTTCAGCACCGCTTCACGTAGTGCATCGACCAGTGGCTGGAGTCGCACACCGGTTTGTCCGACCCACTGGGCCAAGGTCGAGCGAGCAATCGCCAGCCCGGCGCGGCCAAAGATTTTCTCCTGCCGGTACAGCGGCAAGTGATCGGCAAACTTGGCCACCATCACATGGGCCAGCAAGCCTGCGGTCGGGACACCTTTGTCGATAACCTGCGCCGGTACCGGCGCCTGGATCAGTGTTTCGCACTGACGGCAGGCCCATTTGCCACGCACATGATGCTCGACCGTGAATACCCCTGGCGTGTAATCCAGCTTCTCGCTGACGTCTTCGCCGATGCGTTGAAGTTGGCAGCCACAGGCGCATTGGGTGTTTTCGGGTTCGTGACGAATCACGGTACGCGGAAACTGCGGCGGCAATGGTGCACGTTTGGGCGATTGCCGTGGCTCGGCCTGTGACGAAGCGGGAAGAAGCTGTTTCAGCTCGGCCTCGATAGCTTCAAGGTCTGTATCGAGCAGGTCGTCCAGCAAGCTGCCTTGCGCCGGGCTGATTTGCTCGCTGCGCTTGGCAAACTTGTGGCGTTTGAGCAGGGCGATTTCGAACTTGAACTGCTCGATGAGGATTTCATCGTTCTGGATCTTTTTGCTCATCGCCTCGACCTGAGACTGCAACTGCAACGCCTGTGCCGCCAAGGCACGAAGCTGTTCCGGGGTCATCTGGTCGAGATTGGGCGAGAAAGTCATGCCGCCGATTGTGCCAGACCAGGCGCGATGCGACGACAAGCAGACCGGTCAAATGGCCGGCGATTACAGCATGCTGATCACGCCACCCGCGCCGACTCGCTGCCACGGCAAACCCAGTACCAACGCCTGGAGTTGCTCGCTGTCGAGTTCGACCTCACAGCCATGACGAATGCCGGGCCAGTGAAACTTGCCTTGATTCAGGCGCCGCGCGGCAAGCCAGACGCCCACGCCGTCGTGCACCAGTACTTTCATTCGGTTAGCCCGGCGATTGGCAAACAGATAAGCGCAGTGCGGCTTCGCCGCACCAAACACCGCAATCACCCGGGCCAATGCTGTCTCGGTGCCAGCGCGCATGTCCATCGGCTCGGTGGCCAGCCAGATGGCATCGATGCGGATCATTGAGCGAAAGCCCGAATAAATTGCGCACAACCCTCGGGATCCGAGGCTGGCCATTTCACCGTGATCACTTGCCCGGCCACGGGCAACTCGATGATCACTGACGCTTCGACTGGCCGTTTAGGTGCGGCTTTTAGCGGGACGAAAGCTGGTAGTGAAGCCGCTGCGGGCTGATCTCGATAGAGCGGCAGCCATTTGCGGATGACGTTGGCATTGATGCCGTGGTTGATGGCGACACTGGACACGGTTGCGCCAGGTTGCAGGCATTCCTGAACGACCTGGGCTTTGAACGGTTTCGGATAAGAGCTTCGTTGGCGCATAGAAATCCTGGCGATAAGGGTGATCGCGTCCGCTTAAAAATACGCGGACACCATCGCCCTTAATGCTGGAGTTCGGAAGGTGAGTTCGCCGGACGCTTACCATAGGAACCCGGTTGCATCTATGTATCAGGCCTATTCGAGGAAGCTTTTTGCTTCTGGCCAACATCGTGGTGAGCTCGCAGTGTGCCGTTTACATTGAGGCCACTATCAGGCCTGTAGGAGCGGAGGCATCGGTCTGCGACGGTCTTACCTAGGGTCAATGTTCACTAGCAGGGGTTGGAGCGCCTAGCGCCCCGGTGGCATTACCCGGTTGGTCAGAGGCTCATAGCCGCCTCCGGTTTTTCGTTCGGTTTGCGTTGGTAAACCTGATCGCTCTGTAACAGGGCCCAGATAATCCGCAGATTTCGATTAGCCAGCCTGATCGCCGCCTCCTTGCGCCCAAGGCGGGATAGCCAGCGCAAGAGGCGGCGATCATCTGGCTGATCGGAATCAGGCCTTAGCTGGCTCAAGACGGAATGCGCGCCCTGGATCATCAGGCTGCGTATGTAGCCGTCACCGCGCTTGCTCATCTTGCCCAATCTGATTTTGTTTCCGCTGCTGTGCTGATCGGGCACGATACCGAAGAAGGCGGAATACATTCGGCCACTGGCGAAGCGGCTGGGGTCGGTCTGTTTCGCCACGATCGCCGTGGCAATGATAGGGCCGACGCCGCGAATGGTGATCAGCCGCTGAGCGACTTTATCCTCTTGGGCGGTCGCTTCGAGCCGGCGGCTCAGCGCCGTTATGCGTTCACCTAGAGACAACCAGTCCATCAGCAACTCATCGAGCAACTCGCGCAACAGGTCGGGTAGAGGCAAGGAAGCATCCTCAAGCGCCTGAGGCACATGCTTATTGATCGCGGCATCGCCCTGGGGCATGGATACGCCATGCTCAAGTAGCAAACCACGGATCTGATTACCCAGCGCGGTATGTCGCTTGATGTTACCGCGCCGGATACGGTGCAGCGCTTGAATAGCCAGTGCTGTGGTGCTCTTGATCGGTATCGAAGCGATGCTCGTATCGCGACCGGCACGCAAAATGGCATAGCAGTCGTTACGATCGTTCTTTGCACCGCTGCGATGTTCGGCGACACGTTGCGCCGGCAGGATGCGAACCGGATTACCTTTGGCCTGCAGCAGCCTGGCCCAGGCTTGCGCACCTGGACCGCACTCCATCAAGACGGCCACGGTCGTTGGCAGCCTGAGCAGGAAATCGTGGAACGCTTGGCGGGATTTGATGCGATCTTCGTAGATCACCCGACCAGTAGCGTCCTCGCCTGCTAATTGGAAGACCTGTTTGGCCAGGTCTACGCAGATGGTTGTGCAAAGCTCCACATCAGTGGAAGACAGGGAATCGTGTTTCGAACTATGCTTTTTCATGGTCTCGCCCTCGCTGCCGTTGGCTTCTTCGAACACCACCGTGGCACTGTGATGCCTCGGCGGGGGCGAGTCCATCGATTACACCTGATCGGGGTGGACACACATCGGTTTAGCGGCCAAGAGGCCCTGCCCGGCGAACTCAGTGCGGTCCGCGTGGGATGGTCTTGAGCAAGTCTTCGGGGCTGATATGCCCCACCACCTGGGCCACCGCGCTGCCCGGGGTCGGCAGGTCGATGATGTGGCTCTTCATCTTGCCGATCACATGCATCTCGCACGGCTTGCAGTCAAACTTCAGGGTCAGTACTTCGTCACCCTGAATCAGCTGCATCGGTGCCACCTTGGTACGCACGCCGGTCACGCCCTTGGCCTGCTTGGGGCACAGGTTGAAGGAGAAGCGCAGGCAGTGCTTGGTGATCATCACCGGCACTTCGCCGTGTTCTTCATGCGCTTCATAGGCCGCATCGATCAGTTGCACACCGTGGCGGTGGTAGAAGTCGCGGGCCTTCTGGTTGTATACGTTGGCCAGGAACGACAGGTGCGACTCGGGGTACACCGGCGGTGGCGTGGTCTCGGCCTTGCGCCCGCCACGCGGATGCGCCTGCACGCGTGCTGCAGTCAGTGCCTCGATGGCTTCGCGGCGCAGGGCCTTGAGCTGCGAGTTGGGAATGAAGTACGCCTGTGGGGCATCCAGTTCGATACGGTCGGCGTGGTACAGGGTGGTGCCCAGCTGGCCGAGCAGGTCGTGCAACTGCTCCAGTGCCTGCTGCGGCTTGTTGGCTACGCCGAATGGGCCGTCCAGGGCCACCTGCACGCTCACGCCTTCTTCACTGCTGAGGGTAAGCATCAAGCGCTGCTCGCGCAGGACCGCGTGCCACTCCACGCCGACCCGGCGTTCGGAGGAGGTGCGTTGCAGGGCCTGTTGCCAGTTGTGGTCGAGGTTGCGCGACAGCGGGTGGTTGGGCCGCAGCTTGTGCAGGCCTTCGGGCATTTCGTTGGGCTCGACGCGATAGCGGTAGCGCTTCTGGCCGTCTTCTTCGAATTCGCCACGCGGTTCGGCGATGTTGGCGCGGAAGCCCACCACTTCGCGCTTGACCAGCACATTGAGGCCGTCGCCGTTGGTCAGCGGTACGTCGGTGACCACTTGCATGTCACGCTTGCCGACCTTTTCCACTACGCCCACCGGCAGGCCGGTGAAGGTTGGCGAGTCGAAGGCGCCGATATCGACCTTGCGGTCGGTCACGAAGTAGTCGGTGCTGCCGCGGTGGAAGGTTTTATCCGGGTCGGGCAGGAAGAAGTGTTGGGTACGGCCACTGGACGCGCGGGCGTACTGAGGGCGGTCTTCAAGGATGGCATCGAGCTCTTTGCGGTAATGGGCGGTGATGTTCTTCACATAGCCCATGTCCTTGTAGCGGCCCTCGATCTTGAACGAGCGCACGCCGGCATCGACCAGGTCAGCCAGGTTGGCGGTCTGGTTGTTGTCCTTCATCGACAGCAGGTGTTTCTCGAACGCAACCACGCGGCCCTGGTCATCTTTCAGCGTGTAGGGCAGGCGGCAGGCTTGCGAGCAATCACCACGGTTGGCGCTGCGGCCGGTCTGCGCATGGGAAATGTTGCATTGGCCAGAGAACGCCACGCACAGCGCGCCGTGGATGAAGAACTCGATGGCGGCATCGGTTTCGGCGGCGATGGCGCGGATTTGCTGCAGGTTCAGCTCCCGCGCCAGTACCAGTTGCGAGAACCCGGCCTGGTCGAGGAACTTGGCCCGTTCCAGGGTGCGGATGTCGGTCTGGGTGCTGGCATGCAGCTCGATTGGCGGGATGTCCAGCTCCATCACCCCAAGGTCCTGCACGATCAGCGCGTCAACGCCGGCATCGTACAGCTGGTGAATCAGCTTGCGCGCCGGTTCCAGCTCGTTGTCGTGCAGGATGGTGTTGATGGTGGTGAACACGCGTGCATGGTAGCGATGGGCGAACTCGACCAGCTCGGCGATATCGCTGACTTCGTTGCAGGCGTTATGGCGCGCGCCGAAGCTCGGGCCGCCGATATAGATGGCGTCAGCGCCGTGCAGGATCGCTTCACGGGCGATGGCCACGTCACGGGCAGGGCTGAGCAGTTCCAGGTGATTCTTTGGAAGGGACATGTCGTTATATTTTCGGGCTGTCACGGTTTAGGCGGGCATTGTAGCGGTGAAACGGGCTGGCGGCATCATTGGGGTGCCGAGAGGTGCGGGATTGGCTGCGGGTACGCGCAACTGTGGGAGCGGCCTAGCGTCGCGAAAGGGCCGCAGAGCGGCCCCGGCGATTTTGCGACCAATCAGCGATGTCGGGGCGCTGCGCACCCCCACAAGCGCAGCTCAGCGCTTGGCAGCCATCGCCGTCACTTCCACACGCATGCCTTCAAAGGCCAGTGAAGCCACACCCACCGCCGCACGCACCGGCCAGGGCTTGCTGAAGAAGCGCTGGTACACCTCGTTGAACGCTGCGCGGTCGGCCATGTCGGTCAGGTAGATGGTCAGGTGCAGCACGCGGTCCATACCGCTACCGGCCTTTTCCAGGGCCACTTTCAGCGCCTGCAGGGTGCATTCGCTCTGCTCGACGATGCCGCCCAGTTCCAGGCTGCCATCGGCGTGGGTCGGGATTTGCGTGGTGACCAGCACGCCGTTGTACTCGGCAACGTCCGAGGAAATCGACTCGGCGTCCGGGTCCGGGGTGTAGATGATGTCTGCATGTGCCATGGTGTGTCTGCCTTGCAACGGAAGGAAAACGGCAAGCCTACGCGAGCACACCAGCCCGGTCGAGGGTGCCTCGGCGTTTGAAATGCGCGGCGTTCGCCGTCAGAATCGCGGGCGATTGCAAAACCAGAGGTTTACGTTGAACGAACAGACTTTGTCCAGGCGCCTGGAGCGCGTGGCCGCCCATGTACCGCAGGGGGCGCGCCTGGCCGACATTGGCTCGGACCACGGCTACCTGCCGGTGGCCTTGATGCTGCGTGGCGTACTCGAGGCCGCTGTAGCGGGTGAAGTGGCACAGACGCCGTTCGCCTCGGCCCAGCGCAATGTGCGCAGAAACGGCCTGCAAGAGCAGGTAACCGTGCGCTTGGCCGATGGGCTGACAGCGGTCGAGCCGCAAGACCGTATCTCGGTGGTGAGCATCTGCGGGATGGGCGGGGACACCATGTGCGAAATCCTCGAGGCCGGCAAGCAGCGCCTTGGCGGCGTCACGCGCCTGGTCCTGCAACCCAATGGCGGTGAGCGCGAACTGCGCCAGTGGCTGGCGGGCAATGGCTACCAGATCGTCAGCGAAGAGCTGCTGCGGGAGAACCGCTTCGACTACGAAATCATCGTCGCCGAGCCGGGCAGGGGGGTGTATAGCGCTGAACAGCTGTACTTCGGCCCCGTGTTGATGCAGGAAAAAAGCGAGGCGTTTGTAGTCAAGTGGCGGCGCATGCTGCGGCAGAAGCAGCAGACCCTGGCCAATTTCCAGCGGGCCCGCGATGCGGTGCCTCAGGCGAAGATCGACGATTTCAATCAGCAAGTGGGCTGGATCACCCAGGTGCTGGCCTGACTCACTGCTGCGAGCAGTTGCCCATTTCCCGGTAGTCGATTTCGCGCTTCTGGCCCTGATGGTCGACGTACACCATGTGCGCGGTGCCCACTTGGCAGTCAGCGGCGTTGCTGGCTGGCGTGATGGAGATGACCTTGGCCACGTCCAGCGGCATGCCGTATTCATATTGGCTGCTGACTGGCTGGTTATTGCCTGCATCGGCAAAAGCACCGAACGAGGCGAAGGCAGCGGTAATGGCAAGGACGGCGATCGAGCGTTTCATGACAGGCTCCTTTTTTAATGGATGGCTAATGATCTATTCATTGGTCATCCACAATAAATGGGCTAAACCGTGATAGATTCCTTCCTTTAATGCAGGAATAAAACAAGGAGCACCCCTTCATGGACATGCTGCATGCCATGCGTACCTTCACCCGGGTGGTGGAATGTGGCAGCTTCGCTGCAGCTGCCAATGCTCTGGATATTTCTGCAGCGCAGGTTTCGCGCATCGTCGCCGAGCTGGAGAACCAGCTGCAGACCCGCCTGCTGCACCGCACCACCCGGCGCCTGCGCATGAGCGAGGCGGGTGAGCGGTTTCTGGAGCGTGCGCGGCAGATCATGCTGCTGACCGAAGAAGCCGTGGGCGAGGCGCGAGGGGCGCACCTTACGCCTCGCGGCCATCTGCGTTTGCACTGCCCGCACGGCATGGGGCTGTTGCTGATGCCGCTGGTGGCCGGCTACAACATGCTTTACCCGGAAGTGGTGATCGAGCTGACGCTGTCGCAGCGCAACCCCGACCCGCTGGCCGAAGGGCATGACGTGGTGATCACCGTGGACGGTGCGCTGCCGGATTCGCAACTGATCGCTGTGCCGCTGGGCAATATTTTCAGCATCCCCTGCGCGGCCCCCGGCTACCTGGACACCCACGGTGTACCGGAGCGCCCCGAAGACTTGCACGGCCATCGCTGCCTGCGCATGGCTTACCCGATGTACGAAGGCGACTGGGTGTTCCCGCAAGGGGTTGACCAGTGCGTGATCGCGCCAAACGACAGTTTCTCTACCAACGTCGCCGACGCCATGCTGGTGGCCAGCGAGCTGGGCATGGGCATTGGCCTGCTGCCGTTCTACACCGCCAGCGAGGCGATCGGGCAGGGACGCTTGTGCCGGTTATTGGCACCGTATCGGCTGCGGGAGAGTGCGCTGTATGCGATGTATCCGTCACGCCATTACCTGGACGCCAAGGTGCGCACCTGGATCGACTACCTCAAGGAGCAACTGCCGGCGCTGTTCGAGGGGCATGCCAGGGTGGTGGATGATGCGCGGTATTGGCGCTGAGGCGAGAAGTTTGCCGCGGTGACATTCCTGTGGGAGCGGGCGCGCCCGCGAACACCGGCAAAGCCGGTGCCCTCCACCGCGTCGCCCGCTCCCCCAAAAACCGCGTTGCCTTTGCGTTACAGCGGATAGTTTTTCAATTCCCGCGCAATCAGCATCCGCTGGATCTCGCTCGACCCTTCATAGATCTGGGTAATCCGCGCATCCCGGTAATAGCGCTCCACCGGGTAATCTTCCAGATAACCGTACCCACCATGCACCTGGATTGCCATCGAGCACACCCGCTCGGCCATTTCCGAAGCGAACAGCTTGGCCTGTGACGCTTCCGACAGGCACGGCTTGCCGGCACTGCGCAGGCGGGCGGCATGCAGGATCAGCAAACGTGCGGCGTTCACCTGCACCTGCATGTCGGCCAGCAGGTTGGCAATGCTCTGGTGTTCGTTGATCGGCTTGCCAAACTGTATGCGGTCACGCGAGTAGACCAGCGCCGCTTCGAATGCGGCGCGGGCGATGCCCAAGGCCTGGGCGGCAATGCCGATACGGCCGCCTTCGAGGTTGGACAGGGCAATGGCCAGGCCCTTGCCACGCTCACCGAGGATATTGGCGGCAGGAATGCGGCAGTTGTCGAAGGTGACCGCGCAGGTATCGGAGGCGCGAATGCCCATCTTGTGTTCGCTGCGGTCAACCTTGAACCCAGGGTTGTCGGTGGGCACCAGGAACGCCGACAGGCCTTTCTTGCCCAGCTCCGGGTCGGTCACTGCGAAGACGATCGCCAGGCCGGCACGGCGGGCGTTGCTGACGAACTGCTTGGCACCGTTGATGACCCACTGGCCATCCACCAGCTCGGCGCGGGTGCGCAGGTTGTGCGCCTCGGAGCCGGCCTGGGGCTCGGTCAGGCAGAAGCAGCCAATCACCTCGCCGCTGGCCAGGCGAGGCAGCCACTGCTGTTGCTGTTCGGCGGTACCGTAGGCCAGCAGCGGGCCGCAACCTACCGAGTTGTGGATGCTCATCATCGCCCCGGTGGCGCCGCAGCCGGCGGAGATCTCTTCCACGGCCAGGGCATAGGCGACATAGTCGGTGTAGCTGCCGCCGAAGTCCTCGGGCACCACCATGCCCAACAGGCCCAGTTCGCCCATCTTGCGCACCACGCCATCATCGATCCAGCCGGCCTTTTCCCAGGCCTGGGCATGGGGTGCGATTTCGCCGCGGGCAAAGTCCCGGGCCATGTCGCGGATCATGATCTGTTCTTCGCTCAGTTCGAGGTCTTGCATCTGTGTACTCCCGGGCTCACAGGCCTTCGAAGAATTGTTCGACCCGCTGGCTTTGCAGCGCGGCCAGGGTCGGCGGGTTCCAGCGGGGCTGCTTGTCCTTGTCGATGATCAGGGCACGCACGCCTTCGATGATGTCGCCGTGCTGGAACCACTGGCGGTCCAGGTGCAGTTCCATGGCAAAGCAGTCGTCAATGCCCAGCTCGCGCCCTCGGCGCAGCATCTCCAGCGTAACCGCCATGGCCAGAGGCGAGCGGGTTTCCAGCTGATCGGCGGTGGCCACCGCCCAGGCGTGGCTGTCGCCAATGCTCACCGCACGCAGTTGCTCGACGATGGCTGGCAGGTCGGGCAGGGCGAAGAAGTGGTCGATGGCCGGGCGCAGCTTTTCCAGTGGCGCATCATCCAGTACCTGGGTACCGAGCCTGGCCAGCAGGTTTTGCAGGTCCTTGAGCGGGTGGTCGCTGAAGTCGAGCTGGTCGAGGCCCTGGTCGAGGGCGGCGAGCTGGTCGCTGGCCAGGTACCAGTCGGCCAGGCCGCAATACAAGGCGTCGGCCGCCTGGATCTGGGCACCGCTGACACCCAGGTAGATGCCCAGCTCGCCTGGGAGGCGCGAGAGGAAGTAGCTGCCGCCCACGTCCGGGAAGTAGCCGATGCCGACCTCGGGCATGCCCAGCCGGCTGCGCTCGGTGACCACGCGCAGGTCGCAGCCCTGGGCAAGGCCCATGCCGCCACCGAGGGTGAAGCCGTCCATCACCACCAGTATCGGCTTGCGGTAGCGGTGGATGACCAGGTCGAGGGCGTACTCTTCGACGAAAAAGGTTTCATGCAGCGTGTCGCCGGCCTTGAAGCTGTCGTACAGCGAGCGGATATCGCCACCGGCACAGAACCCCTTGGGGCCTTCGCCGCGCAGGACCACGGCGCGTACCTGCGGATTGTCGGCCCACTGGTCCAGGTGCTGACGCAGGCTGCGCACCATGTCCAGGGTCAGGGCATTGAGACCGGCTGGGCGGTTCAGGGTCAGGTGGCCGATCTGGTTGCGGACCTCGGCCAGTACATGGTCTGTTGCTGCCGGGGTATGAGCGTGTGCAGTCATTGCGTTCTCCCTGCTTTGTTATTGATTTTCCAAGTGAAGTCTGGAGTTCGCTGGAGGATCGCAGGATCCTGGCATGCGAATTTGCCTTGCACAATCGACAATTGTGCAAGGGTACCGTGCGTTTTTACCTTGTGTGAGGCCAGCGCGCGCTTGTGGAGCAGCCTTTGCCCCCACGGGATTCCGTCCCCCGATTCGGGGGAACCTGCTGGGGGATCCTCCCCAATCCGTTGCGGTTGATCGTACAAGTTATTGATTAATATTGAACTTTTCTTCTGGCACACACCTTGCTCCAGCTCCCCGCAGAGATCCTGTGTCCCGGAGGTGCAGCATGTCGACGCCGCTCAAAGGCCCCATCCTGTCATCACTTGTACTGGCCTTGCTTGGCTGGGAAGCAACCAGCGAGGCGGCTGTGCAGTGCCAGCGCACCCTGGTCGCCAACGTGGTGGCACTGGACCAGCCACTGATGTTCAACCGCCTTGGCGCGCAAAACGCCAACGGCATGATGTTTGCCCTGCGCGAGGATGTGGTGGACGACAAGCTCGTCCCGCTGAGCATGGGCGGGGCCGCGGTACCGGGCAAGGTCACCCTGCGCCCGGACAAGCGCCCGCGGCCTATCGTGCTGCGCGTGGCGGCCGGTGACTGCCTCACGGTCAACCTGACCAACCTGCTGGATTACAAGGCGAACCCCAACAAGCACGGTATCGAGGCTGAACAGCCTGAGGGTGAGGAAGAGGGGCCGGAGGTTGAAAACGAAGGCGGCGAGGGCTTTGTCGCCGACGAGCAGGTGGCCGAGCGCATGGTCGGCTTCCAGGTCAACGGGATGCAGGCGGTGAACAGCATTGCCGATATTTCCGCCTATACCGGGCGTAACGGCAACTTCTTCGTCAGCCCCGGCAGCACCCGCAGCTACACCCTGTATGCCGAGCGCGAAGGGGCCTTCGCCGCCACCAGCAAAGCCGCTACGTTCGGCGGCGAGGGCACGGCGGGCAACGTCTCCAACGGCCTGTTCGGCCAGGTGGTGGTCGTGCCCAAACTGGGCCGTACCTACCGCAACACCCTCACTGAAGAAGAAATGCGCCTGGCCACCACGGGGCGAACCGCCACCGGCCAGCCCGTGATCGACTACGAAGCCCGTTATCCGCAGGTCGAACCGTGGATCGCCGAAGGCAAGGCCGGCAAACCGATCATTGCCATGGTCAACGGCAACGAGATCATCAGCAGCGAAACCGATGCCATCGTCATGGGCCCCAACCCCGACGGCAGCTTCCCAAAATCCACTTACCCGCTGGAAAGCGCGGGCAAACGCAACCCGGCGCTGCCCAACCGACTGGAAGCGTTCCGTGATTTCGCCTCGCAGTTCGCCGACGAGGTTGCCGGTACCCAGGCCTTCCCTGGCTACTGGGCCGACCCTGTGATGGGCCACGTGCTGGAGCCGGCGCGCGATTCGTTCATGATCAATTACGGCTCTGGTGGCATGGGTGCCGAAGTGGTGGCCAACCGCTTGGGGGTGGGCCCGATGCACGACTGCCTGTCGTGTGCTTATGAAGAGTTCTTCCTCAGCGCCCACACAGTCGGCGACATAGGCACCCTGGTGGATGTACCGGCCAACGTCGGCCTGGAACACATCCGCCCGGGCGAGGTGCCACCGGCCAGCGCCGTCGGGGTCAAGGCCAGCATGGCTCTTTACCCTTCAGAGCCTGCCAATGTGCACCACAGCTATATCGGTGACTTCACCAAGTTCCGCAACACCCACAACGGGCACGAGCAGCACATCTTCCACTTGCACGGCCACCAGTGGCTGTTCAACCCCAATGACGACAACTCCGACTACATCGATGCCCAAGGCATCGGCGCCGGCGTCGGCTACACCTACGAAATCGCCAACGGTGGTTCGGGCAACCGCAACCGCGTTGCCGGCGATGCCATTTACCACTGTCACTTCTACCCGCACTTCGCCCAGGGCATGTGGGCCATGTGGCGGGTACATGACGTGTTCGAAGAAGGCACGCGCCTGGAGGTAAGCGGGCAGGGCGAGAATGGCTTCCACAGTATCCCGTTTGCCCTGCGTAGCGGTAAGCCGGCCGTTGGCGCCCGGGCCCTGCCCGATGGCGAGATCGTTGCCGGTACGCCGATTCCGGCCATCGTGCCGTTGCCCGGCAAGGCCATGGCGCCCATGCCCGGCAAAGTCGTGGTCGTGCCCAAGCTTTCCGAAGCATTGGTTGCCGCCAACGATGATGACCACGAAGACGAGGATGATGACGACCACGCCAGTGAGGCGCCCGTGCGCAAGGCCGTGGGCTCGCTGGCGCTGGTTGACCGCACCGAGGCCAACCGCAATGCCGACGGTACGCTGAAAAACCCAGGCTACCCGTTCTGGATCGGTGGCATGGAAAGCAGCGTGGGCAACCGCCCGCCAACCCCGCCCCTGGACATGCTCGACCCGGCCCTGGCCCGGCAACTGAAAGACAGTGGTAAAGCCCTGTGGGCCAACCTGGATGCGAACCAGGTCGATGGCTGGGACGGCGGCCTTGGCCGCCATGCACTGGACGGCGTCTCCGCCGGTGGCGTAGCGGATACCACCACCACCAAACTGGACTTCACCAAGGTCGTGCACAAGGCCAAGCCCATCTACCTGCCGGAAGAGGGCACCGATGTCGAGCAGGCAGCCATGCAGTTCCACGCCATGGGTGAACACCCCAGCTATGCATTGATCCCCGGCAGCCAGCCAGTGGCCAGCGCGTTCCGCACCAACGGCGCCTTGCCGACTGCGGGTGCGCCGTTCTACGAGCCCTGCATGGATGACCGTGGAAAACGCCTGACCCAGTCTTCCGGGGTTGGGGAGTTCAACAGTGGAGAGAGCCTGACGGGCGTGAACTTCCGTGGCGCCTCGGCCTTCACTGCCGACCGCCCACGCATCTACAAAGGGGCCAACATCCAGTTCGACGCGGTGTACAACAAAGTGGGCTACCACTTCCCTCAGGCACGCATCATTGCCCTGTGGGAAGACGCCTGGCCGGTCATTACCAAGCAGCGCCCGCCAGAGCCGCTGGTGATGCGTATGAACACCTTCGACTGCGCGATGTACCAGCACACCAACCTGATCCCGAACGTCTATGAGATGGACGATTACCAGGTGCGCACCCCAACCGACGTGATCGGCCAGCACATCCACCTGCCCAAGTGGGACCTGACCGCTGCCGACGGTTCGGCCAACGGCTGGAACTATGAAGATGGCATTCTCTCGCCCGGTAGCGTGGTCGAGCGCGTACAGGCCATTCGGACTTACAACGGTTGCACTGATGGGGATAGCCGCGATGGCACCGCTGCCTGCCCGAAAGCCAGACAGCACCCGTACTTCGGGCGCTTTGGTCGCGCCGACTGGCTGGGCGCGCGTACAGCCATGCAGCGCTGGTTCGCTGACCCGCTGGTGAACGTGCATAACGTCGACCGTGGCCTGGGTACCATCTTCACCCATGACCACCTTGGCCCATCGACCCACCAGCAACTGGGCCTGTATGCCACCGTGCTGGCCGAACCGGCCGGTTCCACCTGGTACCACGCCGAAACCGGCGAGCAGCTGTACAACCCGGCCACGCGCCAGGACGGCGGCCCGACCTCGTGGCAGGCGGTGATCAAGACCGGCGACCACGATGGCGACGGCAAGAACGACAGCTACCGCGAGTTCTTCCTGGAGTACAGTGACTTCCAGCATGCCTATGAAGCTGGGGTGTACGTAGGCGCAGGGCCGGACGGCATTCCCAATGCCCAGTCGTACCCGGCCACTGCCGACAGCTTCCGTTACGCCATCAACCCGCCCGTGCGCGGCAAGGCGTCGAACCTGCTCGAAGCCATCGTCGAGAAACGCGGCGGTCTCAACCCGGGCTGCCCAAGCCGGCCATGCCCGCAGGCGATCTCGGTGGATGACCCGGGGATGTTCGTCGTCAACTACCGCAACGAGCCGCTGGCCCTGCGCGTGTATGACCCGAACAAGGTCGGCCCGGACGGCAAGCGTGGCATGCAGGCCGACGGCCTGGCCGGCGACCTCAGCTATGCCCTGCAAACCCGTACCGACCGCGCCATCCCGGCGATGAACCTGTCGCCATCGGCGATCACCTCGGCAGTCGGCCCTACCGGCGGCACTACGCTGTTCCCGCCGCATATCAACACGGCTGGCGCCGAGCCGGGCGACCCGTTCACCCCGTTGCTGCGTACCTATTCCGGCGACAACGTACGCCTGCGCATGCACGCCGGTGGCCATGAAGAGGAGCATAACGTCACCCTGCACGGCGTGAAATGGCTGCAGAACGGTTCTGGCTTCGGTAGCAGCTCAAACTCGGGCTGGAAGTCGTCGCAAATGATCGGCATCTCCGAGCAGTTGGGCTTCATGGCGCCGGTGTCGATGATCTCCAGTTCGGCAGCCACCAACGGCGACTACCTGTACTCGCTGGACGCCGCCCTTGAAGGCTACTGGAACGGTATCTGGGGCATCATGCGCAACTACACCGCGCAGCGTGCAGACCTGTTCCCGCTGCCCAACAACCCGCAGCCGGTGGCCATGCGCAACACCGTGAACTTCAACGGCATCTGCCCGAAAACCACGGCCAACCCTAACGGCATCGGCACCCGCACCACGGTCAAGCGCAACTACGAGATCGTCGCGGCGCTGGCCAACGACATCCTCGAAAACCGTAATGGCGTCAGCATCAATGACCCGGCGGGCATCGGCCAGCATGTGGGTGGCGCGCTCAAGGCCAACGGCGGCACCCTGGTGTTCAACAGCCGTAGAACCGCCATCCCGCTGGTGAGTGGGGTAGACCCCGAAGATGGGGAGCCTTTCACCATCGGTGGCCACAGTGCGCCGCTGCATGACCCGACCGCGATCCTGTACGTGCGCAAGGCTGACCTTGATGCCACCACCGGCAAGCTCAAGGCGGGTGTCCCGGTAGAGCCGCTGGTACTGCGCGCCAATGCCGGCGACTGCATCAGCATCACCCTGGAGAACCGCTTGCCACTGGTGATGCCCGACCTGCCGAGCACTGCAGTGATGCACAACGTGGTCAAGCGTGACCGCTTCGACAGCGAAGGCTCCACCGCCTTTGCCAACAACCTGATGCGGCCGTCCAGCCACGTGGGCCTGCATGCGCAACTGCTGGCCTACGACATCACCAAGTCAGACGGTGCCAACGTTGGCCTGAACCCGGTGCAGACCGTGCCACCACGTGCCGGCACCAGCGGCGCTTACCCGACCAAGGAGTACCAGTACTACGCCGGCCACCTGGAGCGTGAAGGCAAACCGGTGTCGCAGCTGGGCCGCACAGTGGACAACATAAACACCACGCCTATCGAGTTCGGCGGCCTCAACCTGACCCCGTCAGACTTCATCAAGCAGCCGCAAAAAGGCCTGGTGGGCGCCATGAGCATCCTGCCGCAAAGCGCCACCTGGACCGAGGATACTGCTACCCGTACCCAGGCCACGGTGAAGGTCAGCGGCCAGCCGGACTACCGCGACTTCGTCACGGTGTGGCAGCGCGCACTGAACATGCGCTGGGCCGATGGTCGTCCGGTAGAAGGCATCAATACCGAAGGCAACGGCGCTGCCGGTGATCCGCAAGACAACGGCAACATGGCGGTCAACTACAAGACCGAACCGTTGTGGCTGCGCTTCGGCATGGCGCCCGACTCGCCATTCGGCCGCGCCAATGGCCTGGGCTTTGGTGATGTACCCAACGCCCACATGGCCTACGCCAACGCCCTGGTTGGTGGTGACCCGCAAACCCCGGTGCTGTACGCCAAGCCTGGCCAACCGGTGCGCAACCATATCGTGATGCCCAGTGGTGGCAGCCGCGGCATGGTCTACCAGCTGGACGGGCACGTATGGCCACTGCACAACTACCAGGCCGAGAAGAGCGATGCGGACGGTTACCCGATTAGCCTGCCTGGTATCGGTTCGGTGCGCTTTGGCTACAACCCGATGGCCATGTACATCGGTGCGCAGGAAAGCGTACTGCCAGCGGCTCACTTCAGCTTCATGCTGCCGAGTGCCGGCGGTGCCAACGCGGTGGCGGGTGACTACCTGTTCCGCGACTACGCCGCCTACGGCAACCTCTCGGGGCTGTGGGGGATCTTGCGGGTGACCAACGAAGCGCCGCCGGCAACGGCCCCGGCGCAGTGACGGAAGGGGAACGCGAGCATGAACAAAAAGACTCGCCCTGCTTACTTGGGGGTAGTGCTGGGGGTAGCGCTGATCGGCCTGGGCGTGGCGTACGAAAAGCTATGGTGCGACCCGCGCGAGCTGTTGCAGGAACGGGGTGGCTCGCAGGCCTTGCACCGGCTCAGCCGGGACGGCGTGAACGTGGAGTTCGAGGCCCGGCCATTGGCCGGCGGCGAACTGAAGGAGGGCGGCTTCGCCAACATCCGCTTCAAGCTCAGCGACCAGACCAGTGGCCAACCGCTGTCGGGTATGGCCCCGGGGGCGTGGATCGACCCGGCGCAGTCGGCACCGGCCGGGGACCGCGAGCAGAGCTGCAAGGCGCGGGTCGCGCTGTTTCTCAAGAGCAGCATCGGGGCCCGGCCGCTGCTCGACCTGAACAGCTACTTCTTGCTGATGCTGAACAATGACGCCAGCCTGACAGTGATCGACCCGACGGTGTCGGTGGGGGGCGTGACCAGCACCATGGCGCGCATCGAGCTGCCAGGGCGGCCCATGGACTGGGCGGCCACCAGCGACGACAAGCAGGTTTTCGTGTCGATACCCGAGCGGGGCAAGGTCTCGGTGATCGATACCGAAACCTTCACCCGCGTGGCCGACCTGGACGCCGGCGACCAGCCGCTGCGCGTGGCCCTGCAGCCGGACCAGCATCGGCTGTGGGTTGGCAACAACAGCAGCGACCCGGCCAAAGGTGGGGTAACAGTGATCGACGTGCCGGGGCGCAGCGCCATGAAGCACTTCAACACCGGTACCGGGCACCACGAAATCGCCTTCAGCGCCGACTCGCGCTATGCCTACGTCAGCAATCGCGACAGCGGCACCCTGAGCGTCATCGACATCCCGGAAATGCGCCTGGCCAAGACCATCAAGGTGGGCCCGCACCCGCTGTCGGTCAGCTATTCGGCGCTGTCCCAGGCCGTGTACGTGGTCGATGGCGAGGAGGGCAGCGTACGGGTGTTCGATGCCCGCAGCCATCAGTTGCGCCACACGGTCCAGGCTGAACAGGGCCTGGGGCCGATGCGCTTCAGCCATGATGGCCGCTACGGCATCGTGCTCAATACCCTTGAGAACCAGGCACTGGTCATCGACGCCAGTACCGACAAGCTGATCCACCACATCCCGGTGGCGGCCGAACCGTACCAGCTGACGTTCACCAAAGGCTATGCCTATGTGCGTGGCCTGGCCTCGCCGAAAGTGAGCATGATCAATCTGGCCAGCCTGGGCGAGGGGCGTTCGCCCATCGTGCAAGGCTTCGAGGCTGGCCCGGCAGCGCCGCGCCAGGCCGGTGACCTGCCACTGGCCCAGGGGCTGTCGGTATCGCGTGATGACAATTCGGTGTTCGTGGTCAACCCGGTGGACAACACCACCTACTTCTATGCCGAAGGCATGAATGCACCGATGTCCGGCTACAACAACCGCGGTCACCAGGCCCGCGCCGCCATCGTCGTTGATCGCAGCCTGCGCGAAGTGGCCCCCGGGGTGTATGGCTCGACAGTGAAGCTGCCCGCCGCCGGCAAGTTCGACGTTGCATTCCTGCTCAACCAGCCGCAAATCATTCACTGCTTCAGCACCGAGGTGGCCGCAGGTGCCAGTGCCGGCGAACGCAAAGGTGCGCGTGCCGAGTTCATCGGCCTCGACCAGCCGCTGCCGCAGCACAGCGACTTCACCGCGCGGGTGCGTATTGTCGGTGACGACGGGCAGCCGCGCCTGGGCCTGAACGACCTGAGCCTGCGCTACTTCCTGGCGCCATCGTCGATGCCGCGCAACCTTCGGTTGCAAGAGGTGGGCGAGGGGGTCTACCAGGCGGCGCTGAACTTGCCTGAGGCCGGCGCCTGGTACCTGCATGTGCAGTCGCCCTCGTTGGGGCGCAAGTTTGCCGAAGAAAACTACACCAGCCTGCGCGTTCTGCCGGCTGCTGCAACCAACGCTTCCCAGACTGACGTGAGGAATGTGCGATGAACGCCAAGCCTGCTTGCACACTGTTGGCCCTGAGCCTGGCATTCGCCAGCCACCTGGCCATGGCCCACGCCGGTCACGCGCATGACGGCCATGCCGGGCAGCCCCCGGCGGCGCACCAGGAAAAGACCAGTGTGCGTTTTGCCGATGTGTCGCTGCTGAACCAGGACGGCATGCCGGTACGCCTGGAGAAAGACCTGGTGGGTGACCATCTGGTGGTCATGGGCTTCATTTACACCAGCTGCACCACGGTATGCCCGGTGGTGTCGTCGATCATGGGCAAGGTCCAGCAGCAGCTGGGCGGCCGGGTAGGCGAGGAGGTTCGCCTGGTGTCGATCAGTGTCGACCCTCAGCGTGACGACGCCAAGCGCCTGCAAAACTATGCCAAGGCATTCCAGAAAGGGCCGGGCTGGAGCTGGCTGACCGGTACCCCGTACGCCATCACCGAAACCCTGAAGGGGCTGGGCAGCTTCAACGCCGACCTCAGCCAGCACCCGCCGCTGATACTGGTGGGTGACGGGCGTAGCGGGCACTGGACGCGTTACTACGGCTTCACCGACCCGGGCGTATTGATCGATGAAATCAACCGCCTCAGTGCGCGCCGGGTACATGCCAAGAGCACCGCCATTGCCGACCATCACGAGGTGCAACCATGAGCACTGCAACCTCCCACCGCGCTGGCATGCGGGCATTCGACTGGCTGGTACTGGGTGGCTGCCTGTGGATCCTCACGTCGGTGGCGTTCGCCCACGAAGGCCATGCGCCGCAAGCCCCCGAGCCGCAGCCAGCACCGCAGGCGATGGCCAGTGGTGGCGGTACCCGCGACGCCAAGACCTGGTTCACCGACACCGTGCTGAAGGACCAGAATGGCCGCGAGCTGCGCTTTTACAGTGACGTGCTCAAGGACAAGGTGGTGATGCTCAACGTGATCTTCACCCATTGCACCGATGCCTGCCCGTTGATCACCCGCAAGCTGCGCGAGGTGCGCGAGGCCATGGGGCCAGCGCTGGCCGCCCAGGTGACCTTCGTGTCGATCAGCAGTGACCCGCTGAACGACACCCCCGAGGCGCTGAAGGCGTTCGCCGCCAAGCAGGGGGTGGATGGGCCGAACTGGCTGTTCCTGACCGGCGACAAGGCCAATGTCGACCTGGTGCTTGGCCGTATAGGGCAGTTCCTGCCGAGTCCCGAGCAGCATTCGACGCAGCTGATTGCCGGTGATGTTGCAGGTAAACGCTGGAGCAAGATTCGCCCGGATGCACCGCCAGCGGCGATTGCCCAGCGCATGCAGCTGTTGACCCAGCCGCTGGCCGGTCGGTGAGTATCATGGGCCGCCTGGGGAATTGGCCTCTGTGGCATCCGCTTTTGTGGGAGCGGCCTTGCGTCGCGAAAGGAGCGCGCAGCGCTCCCCTCTTTCTGCGCTTGAGCTGCCACTGCCGGGGCTGCTGCGCAGCCCTTTCGCGACGCAAGGCCGCTCCCACAGGGCTTGCGATATGGCTTACCTGCGTGCTTGGCATGGCAACTTCGACCTCAGCCCTGGCCCTGGACCTGACCGACCACGAACAAGCAGGCAAACGCCTTTACCGCGAGGGCGTCTCCAGTAGCGACGCTCAATTGCAAGCCCGGGTCGGCGCCAGCGATATCACAGTCCCCGCCAGCGTGCTGCCCTGCGCCAGTTGCCATGGCAACGACGGCCGTGGCCGTGCCGAAGGCGGTGTGCGCCCCCCCGGCCTCGACTGGCAACGCCTGGCACTCGGTCAGGGCCCGCGCGAGGCCAACGGCCGCCGCTATCCGGCCTACACCGACAGCAGCCTGGCGCGGGCCATCCAGCAGGGCATCGACCCGGCTGGCAATCGCCTCGACCCGGCCATGCCACGCTTCGAACTGACCTTGGCCGACCAGCGCAACCTCACCGCCTATCTCAAACGCTTGGCCGATGAACGCGACCCTGGTGTGGAGGAGGGCGTGCTGCGCCTTGGCACGCTGCTGCCCGCGAGCGGTCCGCTGGCCGAAGCCGGGCAGGTGGTGCGTGCCGTGCTGGAAGACGGCGTGGGTCAACTCAACCAGCAAGGCGGCATTCACGGGCGGCGCCTGGAACTGGTCGTACTAGACCCAGGTTCCGACCCGGTCAGTGCCGAACGCGCCTTGCAACAGTTGCTCGAGCAAAAGCGGGTGTTCGCCCTGATCGCGCCATTGGCGCCCATGCTCGACCAGCGCCTGACGACCTTGCTGGCGCCACAGAACGTGCCGATGGTCGGCAGCACCCCGCGTAGCGGCGGCAGCGCACAGGTCTTCGACCCGCTACCCGGCTTGCCCGAGCAATTGCTGAGCCTGGCAGAGCACGCCCGTGTGGCGCTGGGCCTAGCCCCGGATGAGTTACGTGTGGTGTATGCCGGTAACGAACACGCCGCGTTGGCCGAGCAGGTGCGCGAGCGTTTACGACAGCAGGGCTGGGCGCCACCCGCTATCCAGGCGTTCGACGGCCAGGCGGTGGACGGGCAGGGCATCGTCTTCCTTGGCCGCGCCCAGGCCTTTGCCGAGTTGGCGGCGGCGTTGCAGGTGGCCGGCCGCGAGCCCTACCTGTTCGCTGCTTCCAGTCAGGTAGCCGGCGCTGTGGCGCGCTTGCCGGCGCAGTGGTCGCAGCGGCTGTTTCTGGCCTACCCCTACGTGCCTGAGGACTGGACCGAGCAAGGCCTGGCTGCGCTCGCCGGGCTGCAGCAGCGCCAGGGCCTGGATCCGCGCCAGGCGTCATTGCAGGTCAATACGCTATGCGCGTTGCGCCTGCTGAGCGAAGCGCTGAAGCAGATTGGACGGGATGCCAGCCGCGAGCAACTGATTGCTGCGCTCGAAGGCCTGCACGATGTGCCCACCGGCCTGACCCCGGCACTGGGCTTTGGCCCTGGTCGCCGCCAGGGCATGGCAGGTGCCCATGTGGTGGCGGTGGCCCTGCCCGGGCCACGCTTTACTTCGGTCAGCCCCTACCGGCCAGTGCCGGCCAGCCCTTGAGCGGAGGTTGTCATGCGGATCGTGTGGTTGTGCCTGTTGCTGGTGCTGACCAGCGTGAGCTGGGCCGATGTGCCGGCGGCGCGGGTCAATGGTGTCGAGATCGGGTTGATGCGCCTGGAGCGCTACTTCAGCGAGTATCTGGACGCCCAGGGTAGGGCGGTGACCAGCATCCGCAACCCAGGCCTGTATAAACGCCTGCGCGACCAAGCGTTGGACGAGCTGATCGACAAGGAGCTGTTGTGGCAGGAAGCGCAACGCCAAGGTATTGCTGTCAGCGATGAGCAAGTGTCGGCGCAGGTTGGCGAGATCGAAGCGGCATTTGGCAGCCCGGCGTTATTCGAAAGGCGACTGGCAGAGGCGGGCTTCGACAGGGCGCAGTACACTGAATACACCCGGCATGAGATGGCGGCCCAGCAAGTGTACGCCCTGCTCAGCGCAGTCGACGCGCCGAGCGAGGGCGAAGTGGAGGCATTTTTTGATGCCAACCAGGACAGACTGCAAGGAGCGCAGAACCAAAGTGATAATCCATTGGTCATACGCGAACACGGCCTGGCCTTGGCTCGGGCAACGCTCATCGGGCAGCGGGAGGCGCAGGCGCGCCAATCCGTGCGCCAACGTTTGCGCGAGTCCGCTAAAGTGGAAATCGCCGACTGAGGCCGTTGAGGGCGCTTCCCCCAATGCTGGGGAATTAAGGTTTGGCAATATGCCATCATTTTCCCCGCTTGTGGGGAACGGGTTGGGTGTGCCTGTTCAGCGTCTGTCAGTTGCTGGCCGGTACCTTAGTAAAATCAGTGATTTACAGTGGTGCAACATGACTATTCACGCCTGGCACGAAGCCTGCTCAAGTCTCTACAAGGGCGTACTTCGCAGACCGGGGAACCGGGCAGTATTTGGGAGTCGACCTTGGTGAACAGAGTATTGGTAGTCGATGACGAACAGACTCTTGCGCAAAACCTGCAAGCGTATCTGCAGGCGCAAGGCCTGGAAGTTCATGTTGCCCACGACGGTGCCAGTGGTATCGAACAGGCTGAAAGCCTGGCACCGCAAGTAGTTGTGCTGGATTACCGCCTGCCCGACATGGAAGGTTTTCAGGTTCTGGAGGCTGTACGCAAGAACAGGCAATGCCACTTCGTGCTGATCACCGCCCACCCCACCGTCGAGGTGCGTGAGCGGGCCGCCGAACTCGGAGTGAGTCACGTCCTGTTCAAGCCGTTCCCACTGATGGAGCTGGCGCGTGCGATCTTCGACCTGCTGGGCATCGAGCGCCGGCGCAGGGCCACGGACAACCCGGCCGAAGGGTTCGTCGAACGACGCCAGAACAGGAACGAATCGTTCCCCCTGCAGTTGTACGATGGAAGCTGGGTGTTGGCCGACCGCCGCCGTAACGGCGCCAAGCCACCAGGGCCCGACGACGATCAACTGCTCACAGGGGAATAGCGGCGCCCGCACCCCTGGCCGAGCCAGCCTGCGACGCGCCCCTGAGCGGAGTCGCAGGCCATGCCAGAAGCATTCGATGCAACCCCGGAATCTGCAAAGCCTGCACCGACGTCTTCGCGGGCATGCCCGCTCCCACAGGATGTATGCAGCCCACAGACCTGTGATGTACCTGTGGGAGCGGGCATGCCCGCGAAGAACCCAGCAAAAATTTCCGCCTACCCCCGCGACCTCCTGGCCCAGGCCCGTCTGCAAGCCACTGACGAGCGCCTGCTCGACTGCCTGGAACGCCTGGCCTGCGACACCCCCGACACCTTCACCCGGCGCCTGGGCCTGACCCTGCATTACCCCGTACTCGACAGCCACAGCCTGCTGGCCAGCACCCCACGCTTCGACAAGCTGGCCTTGGCCCAGTGCCTCAAGCGCGAATGTGTGCTGATCGAGCAAGGCGGCCAGTTGCTGGGCGTGTTCGCCGACCCCTTCGACCCCGCTCGCCTGGCCTGGATCGACGACGTACTGCAAGGCGCGCCGCTTTACCTGGCCCACGCCGCCGACCTGGCCACCTTCCTGGCCCGTCATGAAGAAAGCTTCCACGCAGTCGATGCCCTTGACCACGACGCCGAAGCCAGCAGCGAGGGCGACCCGCTGCAACGCCTGTCGCTGGCCAGTATCAGCGAAGACCAGAGCCGCGTGGTCAAACTGGTCAACTCCACCCTGTACGACGCCCTCAAGCTGCACGCCAGCGACATCCACCTGGGCATGACTGGCCAGGGCCTGACCATCAAGTACCGCATCGACGGCGTGCTCAACGGTGCCGGCAAGGCCAGTGGCAGCGCCTTCGCCGACCAGGTGATCTCGCGCATCAAGGTCATGGCCGAGCTGGACATCGGCGAAAAACGCGTGCCCCAGGACGGCCGCTTCAAGGTGGCCGTGGGCGACCGGCAAATCGACTTTCGGGTGTCGATCATGCCTAGCATCTTCGGTGAAGATGCCGTGCTGCGGGTGCTCGACAAGCAGGACTTGTCCGACCGGGTCAGCGGCGTGCAGCTGCAAGCCTTGGGCTTTGCCGACGAAACCTTGCGCGCCCTGCGCCGGTTGGCGGCAGAACCCTACGGCATGATCCTGGTCACCGGCCCTACAGGCAGCGGCAAGACCACCACCCTGTACGCCATGATCAGCGAGATCAACCATGGTGTGGACAAGATCATCACCATCGAGGACCCGGTCGAGTATCAATTGCCCGGCGTGTTGCAGATCCCGGTCAACGAGAAGAAGGGCCTGACCTTCGCCCGCGGCCTGCGCTCGATTCTGCGTCACGACCCGGACAAGATCCTGGTCGGCGAAATCCGTGACCCCGACACGGCCCAGATTGCCGTGCAATCGGCGCTCACCGGCCACCTGGTGTTCACCACCATCCACGCCAACAACGTGTTCGACGTGATTGGCCGCTTCAGCCAGATGCAGGTCGACCCCTACAGCTTCGTTTCCGCGCTCAATGCGGTACTGGCCCAGCGCCTGATTCGCCTGGCCTGCCCGCACTGCGCCACGCCCTGCGAACACGATGACGACACCCTGTATGGCTCAGGCCTAACCCGCGAGGGGGTGGCCGGCTGGACGTTCGTCCGCGTCAAGGGCTGCGGCCACTGCCGTGGCAGTGGTTACCGAGGCCGCAGTGCCATTGCCGAACTGCTGCACCTGGACGATGACCTGCGGCAAATGATCGTGGAGCGCCGCCCGCTGGCGCAGATCAAGACGCTTGCCTGCCAGCGCGGCCTGCGCCTGCTGCGAGCCTCGGCCCTGGACCTGGTCCGCGATGGCCGTACCACCCTTGAGGAGATCAACCGTGTCACATTCATCTGACCGTTACTGCGCCGTGTTGGGCGCCGAGGGTGTCGGCCTGGGTCGCTGGCACAAGAACCACCACCAATGGCTGGGCAGCCGCGCGTTCGGCAGCGACGTCCCCCAACCGGCCTGGGAAACTGCCGTCGATGCACTTGCTGCACTGCTGGCCGAGCATGCGGTACGTGGCGCCCAGTTGCGGGTGCTGCTGTCGGCCCGTTACAGCCGCTTCTGCCTGGTGCCCTGGAGTGACGCCATCGGCCACCCTCGCGAGCTGGACGCCTATGCCCGCGCTTGCTTCGAAAACCTCTACGGGCAGCCGTTAGACGACTGGCGCATCGTGCTGTCACCGGAGCCTGCCGGTGCCGCCCGCATCGCCACGGCGCTGCCCGAAGCCTTGCTGCAGCGGCTGCAGGCACTGGGCCGGGAGAGCCGCCTGAGCCTGCGCTCGGTGCAGCCATACCTGATGGCTGCATACAACCGTTGCTGGTCACAGCTGGAGCAGGGTGACTTTCTGTTCGTGCTGGCCGAGCCGCGCCGCAGTGTATTGCTGCTGGCCGCCGGCGGTGCCTGGCAGCAAGTGCTGGCGCAAGGCTGCGCTGACAGCGACCAGGCCCTGCAAGCACTGATCGAGCGTACCTGTGAGCTGTACGGCGAGCACCTGCCGCGGGTGTACCTGCATGCCCCGGGCCGCTGCGACGTGCCGCAACTGGCGGCCGTGCAATTGTGCCAGCCGGCCAGCGAAGCCGACCCGCTGTGCGCCATGTGGCGGGCGGTGGCCTGACATGCGCCGCCTCGACCTGGAATTCCAGCCACGGCGCAGCGGACCGTTGGTTTGGTCGCTGCTCGCCCTTGCCTGCGCCATGGTCGCCGGCCTGGTGCTGCTGCAGCAACGCTTGCAGACCGAGCAAGTGGCGCTGGAAGCCAACGTCCATAGCCTGGAACTGCAACTGGGCCGCCGCCCGGCCATCGCACAACCCAAGAACAGCGCTGCCAGCCGGGAGCAGGCTGAGCGCCTGGCACAAATGCGCAGTGTGTCGCAGCAACTGCAACGTCCTTGGCAGCAACTGTTCGCCATGCTTGAAGCCATGCCGCAGGACGACGTCGCGCTGCTCGGCCTGACGCCGGATGCGCGCAAGGGCCAGGTGCGCATTGCCGCCGAGGCACGCAACCTCGAAGCGATGCTGCAGTACCACCAGCGGCTGGAAGCCAGCGATGAGCTCAGCGACGTATCGCTGCTCAACCACGAGGTACTCGCTGCGCGGCCCGAGCACCCGGTGCGCTTCACCCTCACCGCCACCTGGGAGACCGGCCATGCGCGCCCTTGAATCGTTCAGCAGCCTGATCCTCCAGGAGCGCCTGCGCGTTGTCGGCCCGGTAGGCCTGGCTGCCGTAGCCGTAGGCCTGCTCGCCATTGGCGTTGGGTGTGCCGGCGTGCTGCCGCAATGGCAAAGCGTACGCGAACTGCGTGTCACCGAAGCGCAGGCCAGCGAACAGGTAGGGCGTGTCAAGCGGGGTGAGCTGAAGATTGCGGTCCAGCCCGAGCAGCAGGCCCTCGACAGCCTGCGCCAGCAACTGCCCGGTCAGCCCCAGGCCAGCGAGTTGATCGAGCGTCTGTACCGTCTGGCCAGCGCCGAGCGCATCAGCCTGGCCCGCGGTGAATACGCGTTGGGTATCGACCCCAAGACCCAGCTGGCCCGCTACCAGATCGTGCTGCCAGTGCGCGGCAGCTACCCGCAGATTCGCGGCTTTATCAAGGGCCTGCTCAAGCAACTGCCGACGCTGGTGCTGGAAGACCTTGAGCTGCAACGCAAGCGCATCGGCGACAGCGAGCTCAATGCCCGCCTGCGCATGACCCTTTATCTGTCGAGGTCGTGATGAACACACAACGTGCAGTCATCTGGGCCGGCTTCCTCGGCGTGAGCGCGGCGCTGGCCTGGGCACCGGACCATTGGTTTGGCCAGGACGATGGCGTCGCGGCCTTCGCGGGTAAACCCGCTCCTACAACAGAAAGCGCTGCGTCCATTGTAGGCGCGAGCTTGCCCGCGAAAGGGCCGGAACAGGCCTCCCGCGACCTGTTCCCAACCCAGCAATGGACCCAACCCAAAACCCTGGCCACGGTCACCGAACAACCCGTGATGACCGCACCTGTCGTCGCCGCGGCCCCGACGGCCCCGGAACTGCCTTTCCAGTTCATCGGCCGCATGGGTGACCGCGACGACCTGCAGGTCTTCCTGCAGAGCGGCGAAAAACTCTACGTCGTGCGCCAAGGCGACGTGATCGAAGACACCTATCGCCTCGATCGGGTATCGGCCAACGAGCTGAACCTGGTCTACCTGCCTTTGCACCAGTCGCAGACCTTGTCTGTCGGGAGCGCACCATGAAGTCGTCAAAGCTGTGCAAGCCTGCTCCGTTTCTGCTCGTGGCGCTGTGCGTGGCCATTGCCGGTTGCGGCTCCAGTGCGGTTCGCCAGGACAGCGACCAGCTGATGAAAGAGGGCCAGTACGAGGCCGGCATCGCTCGCCTGGAAGAGGCCCTGCGCGACGATCCGCGTGATACAGAGCTGAATATCGCCCTGGCCCACAGCCGCCAGGCGGCGGTCGAGGCCCTGATTGGCCAGGCCGACAGCGACCGCGTCCGCCATGACTTCGCCAATGCCCGGATGGGCTACGGCCGGGTGCTCACCCTGGAGCCGAACAACCGCCGCGCCCAGGAAGGCATTCGCCAGCTGGAGCTGATCCGCACCCTGGACGAACGCATAGCGCTTGGCCAGGCGGCGCTGCGCCAGGGCGACCTGTTCGGTGCCGAACGCTACATGCGCGAAGTCTTGCGTCTGGACCCGCAGAACCAGAAGGGCATGACCCTGCGCAGCGACATCGAAAACGTGCAGGCACGCACCGCGCAGCCGTACCCGCAATTGCGCAGCAAGCTGGAGCGGCCGGTCACCCTGGAGTTTCGCGATGCCAACCTGAAGACCATCTTCGAAGTGCTGTCGCAGGTGGCCGGCATCAATTTCATCTTCGACAAGGACCTGCGCCCGGACATGAAAGCCACCATCTTCGTGCGCGAGGTGCGCATCGAGGACGCGATAGCGCTGCTGCTGGAGCAAAACCAGCTGCGCCAGAAGATCGTCAACGACAACACCGTCATGGTCTACCCCGATTCGCCGCAGAAGACCAAGGACTACCAGGAACTGGTCATGCGCACGTTCTACCTGACCAGCATCGACGCCAACACCGCGTTGAACATGGTCAAGACCATGCTCAAGACCCGCGACGTGTTCGTTGACGAGCGCCTCAACACCCTGACCATGCGCGACACGTCGGACGCGGTGCGCATGGCCGAGAAGCTGCTGCAGTCGCAGGACCAGTCCAACCCCGAGGTGGTGCTGGAAGTGGAGGTGATGGAGGTGGCCACCTCGCGCATCCTCGACCTTGGCCTGCAATGGCCCAACACCTTCGGCGTGCTGAGCGACGATGGCAACCCGGTCAGCGTGCTCGACCAGCTCAAGGGCATCAATTCCAGCCGCATCAGCATTGCGCCGGCGCCGCAGGCCAAGATCAACGCCCAGGACAAGGACATCAACACCCTGGCCAGCCCGGTGATCCGCGTCAGCAACCGCGAGCAAGCGCGCATCCACATCGGCCAGCGGGTACCGATCATCAGCGCCACCTCGGTGCCGTCGACCCAAGGGCCGGTCATTACCGAGAGCGTCACCTACCTGGACGTCGGCCTGAAGCTAGAAGTGCAGCCCACCGTGCACCTGAACAACGAAGTGGCGATCAAGGTGGCGCTGGAGGTCAGCAACGCCACCCCGCTGGAGGCCACCCGCCAGGGCACCATCCCGGTCCAGGTCGACACCCGCAACGCGCAGACCAGCCTGCGCCTGCACGACGGCGAAACCCAGGTGCTGGCCGGCCTGGTGCGCAACGACCACAACGCCAGTGGCAACAAGATTCCCGGCCTTGGCGACATCCCGGGCCTTGGCCGGCTGTTCGGCAGCAACAAGGACGACATGAGCAAGAGTGAGCTGGTGCTGGCGATCACCCCGCGCATCGTGCGTAACCTGCCGTACCAGAGCCCGTCGGACATGGAGTTTTCCACGGGCACCGAGTCGGCCATGCAGGTGCGCCAAATGGCGCCACTGCCGCCGATGGACGTGCCTGGTAATGCGCCGACCACTGAAGAACCGGTCGTGGACAGCCAGATGGCGGTCGCCCCGGTCAACGGGAGCCCCCGGCCATGAGCGCCCGGCGTCGCATGCAAGGCTTCAGCCTGATCGAGGTGGTGCTGACCCTGGCACTGCTCGGCTTGCTCGCCAGCATGGCCGCGCCGCTGACCGAAACGGTGGTACGCCGCGGCAAGGAGCAGCAACTGCGCGAGGCGCTGTACCAGATTCGCGACGCCATCGATGCCTACAAGCGGGCCTTCGACGCCGGCTACATCGAGAAGCGCGTCGATAGCAGTGGCTACCCGCCGAACCTGCAGGTGCTGGTAGAGGGCGTGCGCGATGTGCGCAGTGCCAAGGGCGCCAAGTTCTACTTCCTGCGGCGTATCCCGCACGACCCGCTGGTGGCGGCAAAGGATGAAGACGAAGGCGGCTGGGGCCTGCGCGCCTACGACAGCAGCCCCGACAACCCGCGCGAGGGCGAAGACGTGTTCGACGTGTATTCCAGGGCCCGCGGCAAAGGCCTGAACAATATCCCTTACGGGCAATGGTGACAGCCATGAAACGCAGCAAAGGCTTCACCCTGATCGAACTGCTGGTGGTGATGGCGATCATCGCCACGCTGATGACCATCGCCATGCCGCGCTACTTCAACAGCCTGGAAAGCTCGCGCGAGGCCACCCTGCGTCAGAGCCTGGCAGTGCTGCGCGAGGCGCTGGACCACTACTACGGTGATACCGGCCACTACCCCGACTCGCTGGAACAACTGGTGGAACAACGTTACCTGCGCAACACACCGGTCGACCCGATCACCGAGCGCAGCGATGCCTGGCAGCTGGTGCCGCCGCCCGAGGGTGTGGCGGGCGGCGTGGCCGACATCAAGAGCGGTGCCACAGGGAGGGCGCGTGATGGCAGCCTCTTCGCTGAATGGTAAGGCCAACGGCGGCTTTACATACCTGGGGGTGCTGCTGCTGATTGCGGTCAGCAGCGTGGCCCTGGCGGCCACCGGCACGATCTGGGCGAGCGCCGCCCAGCGCGACCGCGAACGCCAGTTGCTGTGGGTCGGCAGCCAGTATGCCCAAGCCTTGCGCAGCTACTACCGCGCCTCGCCAGGGCTGGCCCAGTACCCCCAGGATCTGGCCGACCTGCTACAGGACAACCGCTACCCGCAGGCCAAACGGCACATTCGCAGGCTTTACCCTGACCCGATCAGCAACAGCCACGAATGGGGCCTGCTGCGCTCGATCGATGGCCGTATCACCGGAGTGTACAGCCGTTCGGACGCCACCCCTTTCAAGCGCAGTGGCTTCAGCGCCGAATGGAGCGGGTTCGAGGGGATGGAGCACTACAGCGACTGGCAGTTCGTCGCCGAGCAGGCCTTTACCGAAAGTGCACGCGGTGTGCAGACGAATGCAGGCCCGGGAGACACACCATGAAGCGCCTGGCTGCGCTGTGCCTGGGCCTGCTGCTGATGGCAGGGGTGACCACCTGCGCCAGGGCGGGTGCTGAAGACGAGATGCAGGGCTTTATCGTCGATAACACCATCTCGCACATCGGCCACGACTTTTACTACTACTTCGCCGACCGCCTGCGTGCCACCAGCCGTCTGGACTTCAACCTGGTGGTACGCGAACGCCCCGATGCCCGCTGGGGCAGCCTGGTGATGGTGGAGTTCGAGCGTGAAGTGGTGTACCGCCGCTTCCTGCCACCCAATACCACCGAGCTCAAAGACGAGGCCGTCGCCGCCGCCGACCTGGTCAAGCAGCAGATCATTCAACGCAAGCTGCAACGCCTGCTACAGGACACCACCGACTTGGAGAGGGACGAGCTATGAACCACCGCATTCCACGTTGCATTGCCGCCTGCCTGCTGGCCAGCGCCTGTGCTGCCCAGGCCACCGAGCTGGTGTACACCCCGGTCAACCCGGCCTTTGGCGGCAACCCGTTGAACGGCACCTGGCTGCTGAACAACGCCCAGGCGCAGAACGACTACGACGACCCGGACCTCAAGGACCGTGCCTCGGCCTTTACTGGCACCACGGCCCTTGAGCGCTTCAGCAACCAGCTGGAGTCGCGGATGTTGTCGCAGTTGCTGGACAACATCAGCAACGGCAACACCGGCAGCATGGCGACCGATGCGTTTCTCATCGACGTCATCGACGATTCCGGGGCCTTGAGCATCAAGGTCACCGATCGTGCCACAGGAGAAATTTCGATCATTGAGGTCAGCGGCCTGAACCCCTGAGAGGGAAGGGCTTTTATGTTGGGGAGAGAACACCATGAAACGTCTGCTGAGCACGCTGCTGATCCTCACCGCCCTGGGCCTGCAAGGTTGTGGCCTGCGCGAACCGATGCCCGCTGAACAGGACTCGGAAACCCCGACCCTGACCCCAAGGGCCTCGACCTACTACGACCTGATCAACATGCCACGCCCCAAAGGCCGGCTGATGGCCGTGGTGTACGGCTTCCGCGACCAGACCGGGCAGTACAAGCCCACCCCGGCCAGCTCGTTCTCCACCAGCGTCACCCAAGGCGCGGCCAGCATGTTGATGGACGCCCTGAGTGCCAGCGGCTGGTTCGTGGTGCTGGAGCGTGAAGGGCTGCAGAACCTGCTGACCGAGCGCAAGATCATCCGTGCATCGCAGAAAAAGCCGGATGTAGCGGAAAACATCATGGGCGAACTGCCCCCGTTGCAGGCCGCCAACCTGATGCTCGAAGGCGGCATCATCGCCTACGACACCAACGTGCGCAGCGGCGGCGAGGGCGCCCGCTACCTGGGGATCGACATCTCTCGCGAGTACCGGGTGGACCAGGTCACCGTCAACCTGCGCGCCGTGGACGTGCGCACCGGGCAGGTGCTGGCCAACGTGATGACCAGCAAGACCATCTACTCGGTGGGGCGCAGTGCCGGGGTGTTCAAGTTCATCGAGTTCAAGAAACTGCTGGAAGCCGAGGTGGGGTATACCACCAATGAACCGGCGCAGTTGTGCGTGCTGTCGGCGATCGAAGCGGCGGTGGGGCACTTGCTGGCGCAGGGGATCGAGCGGCGGTTGTGGCAGGTGGCGGGGGATCCAGCTGATGGCAAAGCCACGGTGGACAAGTTCTTGAGCCAGAATCAGCAGCCGTGATTGACTGTTAGGGAAGCTCTGATCAATTCAGCACAGGCCGCCTGACCTGTGCTGAATTTTCTTGAAAACATTGCTAATTTCAGGTTTCGGGCAACTTGATTGGAGTTTTCCTAAAGCATTTCGAGACTTTAGCTTATTCGATGCAGGCAATAGTATAAGCTACCGGCTAGGCGATCGGCTTTCATTGAGTTGGTGAGGTGTTGAAATGGGATGAGTGCATGCTGTTTCTTAGTATTTTTACCTGCTCCTGATAGTTGCGCCCGTGAAGCGCACTTGGCCTGCTGATTAGAGTAGTGGAACCCACTGTAGGGGGGCCATATAGGTTACGGATCTCAAGCAATCCACGGTATAGTGGTATGATTTCAGGGTCTGTCGGTGGGGTGCCAAGAGATATCGCATTTCTAGCTTGGTCTCGTTGCTTTGAAGTCACTTTGTCGATGCCTGCTAATATTAAGCGGTCTCGGTGCTCCTTTATTACTAGATGGCTGAAATCTTTGCTTCTAGCCGAAATGAAAGCATCACGTGCCGACTCTCGGATCATGATATCTGTGTGTGGTCCCTTGAATATCTCGAGAGTCTCCATGGTATACAGGTTTGGCTTTTTGTTGTTTAATAGTTTTATGTAATCATCAAACATTAATTGGGATGACCGCAGGTTGGATGCTCTTAAATTTCCTGGCCTTGACGAAGGCGGTAATTTTTGCGCGGCCAGAATTTGTAGTGGCAGAACGCCGGAATGGCCACTTGGATCAACAAAGTTGATCGGATCTCCTTGGCAGTAGGCGTAGCTGTTGATGCCGCCTGATTGAAATGGACTTAAATTGTCCGGCGAACAAAAGCGCATCAAGCGCGGCTTGTATCCGCGCCGACCATTCCCGAGTAAATATCCATCGGATGTTTTATCGAACGGCTGATCGTTGAATGCGAGGGTTGAGTGGTTAGCCGCCATGTGCCAACCATAGGGGGTATAGCGTAGCATCGATCATTGCCCCTGGTTTATTTAATATTGTAGGTATATATAGATTAGTGAATAACGTGCCGCAATCGTTATTTTTAACAGTTGACATTTACTGTTGGGGTGTGTGGGCCCCCGGGTTAATCCATGCCAGTGGCTCTCACAGTTTTACCTAATATCACCTCCGGCGCTCAAAGAGGATCTGGTATATGGCCCGCGAGGGGGACGGTCCCCGAATGAGATGGTGCGGATTGATAGGGAATCGCTCCGGCGTTTTCGTCGACGTTCGTGCCCTGACGCAACGACAGGCCTGTGTATTGCAGTTAGTTGCTGATGGTTTCCAGAATCCCTGCCGCGAGCTGATGCTTCTCCAGCAGGCGCCGGAAATTCATGATCGTCGTGTCTTCGGGAATCGGCGCGCTGAGCGTCAATCGAGCAAACTGGCGTGTCAAAGTGATTTCGTACAGTGATTCCTCCATGGCCGGATCGCTCAGCGAAAACCAGTTTTGCAGTAGGCGGATACGCAGCATGGTTTCCAGTGAGTACGGCTTGCGGCCACCGCCGGCCTCTGGGTAATGCGGTTCGATCAATGCGAGCAAACCGCTCCCCGGTACGACCTGATCCATCTCGGCCAGGAAACGCTCACGGCGGGTTTGCTTGCGCTTACCGGCGCATTCGAAATCGGAAAAGCCCATCTGACCCATGGGCAAGGCTTGTTGGGGTGGCTGAACGGAGGGCGATTTCAGCACAGGTCGAGCGGTCTGTGTTGACTTGATCGGAAAATTTCTAGAAGAGTAGTGTGATATAAGATATTTGCAGTAGGCTATTTTAAAGTTTTGTCAGCGAGGCCTTAGATTTTTTCGGATAGCTTGCAATCTGTTCTTAAGACGGCCATCAATTTTTACCGCTTCCTTTAGGGGTATGCCCTCGTCTGTTAGAAAGGTTACGGTGCGTAGACTGAGTGTCCGAGCAGTTAGCCAGTGGTTTAAGATGTTATTTGAGATCGCTTCTGAGGTGTTTTGGTTATGGTGTCTGAGGGCGTCAATTTCAGTGGTTGTAATGTTTGGGTGGTGTTTTTTGTTTATAAATAGTTGAGGCCCGGTTTTTGGCGTGTATGGCTGGAATGCGGAGTTTATTTGATCATTAGTTAACTGCATGTCTGTCACGGCCCCGCTGCCTGCTTTTTCTAGTATCGTAGCATCGGAGTCATGTTGTTTGCTTATAAGTTCTTCGACAAGTTCAAATTCCACATGGTTCGTGGTAGGGCGTGTTTTATGCATGGCCTTGCTTCTCGGGGCTATCTGTTTCAGAGGGGCAGAGGCGTGGGCGGTACCTAGGTGAGGTGTCCTGACGCGACCCGATTGATCTGAGTAATTTGTGGGGTCATTGTTGCAGTAAACGTAAGCGTTGATCCCACCTTTCGAAAATGGACTTAGATAGTCAGGAGAACAGAAGCGCATGAGGGCAGTATTATAGGCACGGCGCCCACTGCCCATCAGGTATAAATGTGCAGATACTGATCGGGGTTGGCCGGTAAAACCCGTTAATTTGAGCGTGGGCTCTGGCGGTTGCTCGTAGCCGTATGAGGTGTAAGCCTGCGGTAAGGAGGTGTTTTCCGTACTGCGGGTTATGGGTGATCTGGCCATGTCAGAGCCTACAAGCGTGGTCGCTGTCTGATTGGCTTCACACAATAATTCGGCCAGTACTACGGAGCTGTCACGGAAGAACGTAGCGCTGGCAGCGCTTGTCAGCACCGAGTGTAAGTGCGTATGCATGTAGAAGTGTCGTAGATGCTGCGGGCTGGTCATTGAGATCTACCGAGGTTTTGGCTGGAGTATGGTCGAGAAATATCTCTTGGGCGACTGATAGATTTGACAGTTGACTCTGGGTGATTTGGCAACGGTGGATTGAGCAAAAGTCCTAAGTTTCGGCCATAACCCATTGAACTCGTGAAGCGCAATGCGTGCCCGCTATCCGATGCACGAATTGCCCACTCCAGTGAATCAAGGAGCGACACAATGACAAAAGGCTTACCTGATCCTCCTGTACGCGCCACCACGGCGGCCTCCAGTTTCTCCACCTGCGAATGCAGCCATCCACCGTTGTTCGCCGTTCGTTCCGGCGTGGATTACGAAGATGCGCTGGTGCACCTGTCCACGCTGCTGAAAGGGGCGTTTGCGACCAACCTCAAGGCGCTGGAACTGGCCAAGGGCACCTGCCGTGATCTGTTGTTGAGCAATGACCATGGGTTGGATTCGGCCAAGGCGGTGGTGGAGGCGTTGCTGGATGAGAGGCAGCAACTGGCTGGGCGGAAGGCGGCGTCGAGTGCCTGACGGGGCTTGGCTATTGGTGATATCGATCGATATCCCTGATTGACCTCGAGGGCCTCTTCGCGGGCTCGCCCGCTCCCACAGGTACAGCGCAGTCCTCAGGGTTGGTGCGAACCCTGGCAAGCCAGCTTCCACAGGGATTGCGCCAGCTTCAATTAACCTGGCCAGCTACGCCCCAATCCATCCACTACCAGATGACGCCCAGCCATTTCTCCCGCACACTGCGGAAAATTCCCAAGCCCGTACCCCGTCACATTGCGGGGCACAGCCGGAGTAGAAAATGGCGCGACAACTTATAACAAACGCCCACGACCCGCTGCACGAATCCCGCGAGGCCCGCCTGAAGCTGGCCAGCGAAGGCGAACTACCGCTAGGGATGCTGCGCGACGAGATCGACGCCTCCTGGCGCCGCAGCCTGGGCCACGGCCTGGACTGCCTGCAGGGCGAACAGGTCGGCCTGGGCCTGGAACAGGGCCATGACCTGCGCCTGCTGCTGGAGCGCAACCGCCTGCTGATCGATGCCGTTACCCCCGAACTCGACTACCTGGTCGCGCGCCAGGGCAAGGCTGGCATCGTCATCCTCGGCGATGCCCAGGCCAACGTGCTGGCCATCGAAGGCCAGAAGCACGTGCTGCAACGCGAAGGCCTGCGCGATCTGCACCCGGGCAGTTGCTGGAGCGAATCGCTGCGCGGCACCAATGCCATCGGCACGGCCGTGGTCGAAGGCCGGCCGACGCTGATCAACTGCGGCGAACATTACCTCGACCGCCTCAGCCCGTTCTCCTGCACATCCGTCCCGCTGCGCGACCCGCGCGGCGAGGTGATCGGCGTGCTCGACATCACCCGCGAAGGGGTGATGGCGCAACCGCAGGACAGCCTGTCGACCCTGATGCTGGCGGCGGGCAACATTGAAAGCCGCCTGTTTGGCCTGTGCCACCCGGACCAGTTGGTGCTGGCCTTCCACAGCCGCCCGCAGTACCTCAACAGTGCCTGGCACGGCCTGTTGGCCCTGAGCCTGGACGGCGAAGTGCTGGCTGCCAACGACGGTGCCTGCCAGCTGTTGCAGGTGCCGCGTCACGAACTGATTGGGCGGCGTAGCACCGACCTGCTGGGCGAACGTTCCCCGGCCTTTATCGCTCGCCTGTGGCAGGGCGGGGTCAGCAGCGTGCAGACCGCCAAGGGCGAGTTCTATTTCCGTGCCCTACAGCTGCCGCGCCATGGCCGGGTAACCCCCAGCACACCATCCAGCAAGCCGGCCTTGAGCAAACAGTCGCCTGCACTCGATGCTCTGGCCGGAGGTGATCAACGCCTGGCGCGCAACCTGCGCATGGCTCGCCAGGGGCTGGGCAATGGTTTGCCAGTGCTGCTGCTGGGCGAAACCGGTACCGGCAAGGAAGTGGTCGCTCGGGCCTTGCACCAGGCCAGCCCGCGTGCCGACAAACCGTTTGTGGCGGTCAACTGCGCGGCCATTCCCGAAGGGCTGATCGAGTCCGAGCTGTTCGGCTACCGTGAGGGCGCCTTCACCGGTTCGCGCCGGGGCGGCATGGTCGGGCGGCTGATGCAGGCCCATGGTGGCACGCTGTTCCTCGACGAAATCGGCGACATGCCGCTCGCCCTGCAAGCACGCCTGTTGCGGGTACTGCAGGAGCGCCGCGTAGCACCCTTGGGGGCGGGTGACGAGCAGGACATCGACGTGGCGCTGATCTGCGCCACCCACCGCGACCTCAAGCGCCTGGTGCAGGAGCAGCACTTCCGTGAAGACCTGTTCTACCGGGTCAACGGTGTGTCGCTGCGCCTGCCGGCCCTGCGTGAACGCGACGACCTGGCGGCGATCATCCAGGGCCTGCTGGACAAGGCCGATGCGCGTGGCGTAACCCTCGACCCGGCGTTGACCGCGTTGCTCGAAGGCTTCGACTGGCCCGGCAACATCCGTCAGCTGGAAATGGTGGTACGCACCGCGCTGGCCATGCGCGAGGATGGCGAGCAGGTGCTGACCCTTGATCACCTTACTGACTGCCTGCTGGACGAACTGGCCAGCAGCGCAGCGCCCTCCGGCAGCCTCAAGGACAGTGAACTGGAACAGATCCGCGGTGCTCTGGCGCGCCATCAGGGCAACGTCTCGGCCGCCGCCGCGGCACTGGGTATCAGCCGGGCGACGCTGTACCGCAAGCTCAAGCAGTTGCGCGGCTGACGTGGGCGGCCTGTTCGCAAGGCTGGTGGATTCCAGCGACCCTGTACTCATGCGCCAGGCGTTGGCCTGGCTGTATGGTTTCGTGCGCCCCCATCGGCGTGCCATCGGCCTGTTGCTCAGCTTGTCGCTGGGTGCATCGCTGCTGGCGCTGGCGCAACCCTGGCTGGTCAAGACCCTGATCGATGAGGGGCTGCTGGCCAAGGATTACCAAACGCTTTGGCACATGGCGGCAATCATGATCGGCGCGGGCCTGCTGGGCACTGTGCTGGCTGGGGTCAACCGCTACCTGCATACGCGCTTGTCGGGGCGCATCCTGTTTGCCCTGCGTGACGACCTTTACCGCCATCTGCAGCAATTGTCACCGACCTTTTACGGGCGGCGGCGTATCGGCGACATTCTTTCGCGGCTGGATGGCGATGTGGCAGAGATCCAGCGCTTTGCCGTGGACTCGCTGTTCTCGGCGGTGTCGGCGGTGATCGGCCTGGTGGGCGCGGTGACGTTGATGCTGATGCTGTCGTGGCAGTTGTCGCTGTTGCTGGCGCTGCTGGTGCCGATCGAAGTGCTGTGGCTGCGCTGGATGCGGCGCAAGGTGGAGCGCGAAGTGCGCAACTTGCGTGAGCGCTCGGCGGATGTGTCGTCTTTCCTGGTCGAGACCCTGCCGGCGATGAAGTTCATTCAGGCGGCCGGCCAGCAAGGCCGGGAAGCAGGGCGCCTGGACCAGCTTGGGCAAGGTTACATGCGTCAGCTGCTGAAGGTGCAGGTGACCGAATTCTTCACCCAGGCCATCCCCGGCACGCTCACCTCGTGGTGCCGCGCCTGTGCGTTCCTGGTCGGTGGCTGGTGGGTGATCCAGGGCACCTGGCAACTGGGCGCGTTGATCGCTTTTTCTACTTACATGGGCATGGCGGTTGGGCCGGTGCAGAGCCTGTTGGGCTTGTACGTGGCGGTGCAGCGCATGGCTGTCAGCCTGGGAAGGGTGATGGAATTGAAGCAGGAAGCGGTAGCAGTACATCAGACCGCCAACCCGCAGCCCATCCCCGATGGCCCCGGCGAGTTGCGCCTGGAGGCGCTGAGCTTTGCCCATGAGGGGCGTCAGGGTGCGGTACTGAACAACGTGCAGGTGAGCATCCCGGGTGGCCTGAAAGTCGCCATCAGCGGTGCCTCCGGGGTGGGCAAGTCAACCCTGATCGACCTGCTTCAGCGCTTCTACGACCCGGACGCCGGGCGCATCCTGCTGGACGGCGTCGACCTGCGCGACCTTGACCTGGCTGCGCTGCGCAGGCGAATCGCCGTGGTCAGCCAGGACATCGTGTTGTTCCGTGGCACCCTGGCGCAGAACCTGGCTTATGGCGTGCCCGAGGCCAGCCGTGATGAACTGGAACGGGTGGTGCGCCTGGCGCGGCTGGACAGCCTGGTCGACAGCCTGCCGCTGGGCCTGGATGGCTTGCTGGGCGAGCGCGGCCAGCAGTTGTCCGGGGGCCAGAAACAACGCATCGCCATTGCTCGTGCAGTGTTGCAGGCCCCGGCGATCCTGGTGCTGGACGAGGCCACTTCGGCAGTGGATGAGGCCACCGAGCGTGAAGTGATCGCGGCCATCGACCAGCTGTTCGCCGGCCGCACGCGCATCCTGATCAGCCACCGGGCTTCGACCCTGGCCGATGCCGACCTGCAGCTGCAACTGCATGACGGCCAGTTGCAGGTACTGGCGCAGGAGGTGATCAAACATGGGCACTGACGTGCGCGTTGGCATCATCGACAGCGGCTGCTCGCCGGAGCAGGCCAACGGCTTGCTGGACGCCCGCCGTTTCTGGCTGGAAGACGGCCAGTTGCGCGAAGGTGAAATGCTCCCCGACCAACTTGGGCACGGCAGTGCGGTGCTCGCCAGCTTGCAACACCAGGCCGGTCCTGTGTCGGTGCTGGTGGCCCAGGTGTTCAGTGCCCAGGCCAGCACCAGTGCGTTGCAGGTGGCTGCCGCATTGCTGTGGCTGGTGGAGTCGGGAGCCACGCTGGTCAACCTCAGCCTGGGCTTGCAGCAGGACCGGCCCGTGCTGCACCAGGCCTGTGCCGAGGCTTTGGCCGCAGGTGTGCTGTTGTGTGCATCCAGCCCGGCGCAGGGTGGGCCGGTGTTCCCGGCCAGCTACCCAGGCGTCATTCGGGTCACCGGCGATGCCCGCTGTGCACCGGGCCAGTGGTCGTGGCTGGGTACGCGACAGGCGGATTTTGGCGCTTACGTGGGCGCGGGTGAGCGGGCGGGTGCGAGCCTGGGTTGTGCGGCGTTGAGCGGGAAGATTGCCGCCTTGCTGCGTGATGCCCAGGGGATGGACCGCCAGCAGGTGCATGACTGGTTGCGTGAGCATGCGGCCTTCAAAGGGCCCGAGCGACGAGGAGCCCGCCATGGCTGAGCTGCGCATCGTGGTGCTGGGCGCCGGCCCTGCGGGTGCCGCCACGGCCATTGGCTTGCGGCGGCTGGGTTACTCCGTGACAGTGGTGTCGGAGTGGCGCCGTTTCGCGGCAGTTGAAGGCGTTTCGCAGCGGGTGCTGGAGGGCTTGCGTCATGCAGGCCTTGGCGGGGCCTTGAGCCAGGCGGCCATGCCGGCCACCCGCCAGGTACGCTGGAACGGCCAGCATCTGCAGATGAACCAGGAGTTTTTGCTCGACCGGCAACGTTTTGACCAAGCGCTGCGCGAAGACCTTCAGCGCGCAGGCGTGAGTGTGGTCGAGGGGCGGGTGCGTGAGGTCGTGCAGGGGGGCGGTCATCATGTGCGCCTGGACGATGGGCAGGTGCTGACCGCTGATTTCCTGGTCGAGGCCCGAGGCCGTCAGGCACCCCTGGCCGCAGACCGCCTGCGTGGGCCGGAAACGGTCAGCCTGCTCAATGTCTGGCAGGGTAGCCCCGGTGCGCCTGCGTCGGCGGTGGAGAGCCTGGAGGATGGCTGGGCGTGGATGGCACGGCTGGAAGATGGCCGCTGTTACTGGCAAGTCACCCAGGAGGCTGCCGGGCTGCCGGGGAAAGCTGGGTTGGCAGCTTACTGCGTGACGTTGCGGGGCCGCAGCGCGTTGGTCGCCGAACTGTTCGACGATCAGGCATTGATACCGGCACAGGTGCACGCACGCAGCAGTACCGCCATTCTGGCGGGTGAATGTGTCGGGCAGGACTGGATCCGGGTGGGGGATGCCGCCATGGCCGTTGACCCGCTGTCGGGCAACGGGATTTTTCAGTCGCTCTCTTCGGCATTGCAGGCGCCAGTGGTGATCAATACGTTGCTGCGCAGGCCTGAGCGGGCTGAGCTGGCGCGGCAGTTTCACCAGCAGCGGGTCGAGCAGCTGTTCTTGCGTTTTGCCCGCATTGGCCGGGATTTCTATGCCCAGGAACAAAGCCGGGTGGGGCAACCGTTCTGGGCCCGGCGCCAGGGTTGGCCGGATGCGCAACCCCTGCATGAGGCGCCTGATTGGCAAGCGGTGCGGGTTGAGCGGCGGCCGGTGCTGCGTGACGGGCTGGTGGATGAAGCCGAGGTCGTGGTGACGGCGGACCAGCCGCTGGGGGTTTGGCATTTGCAGGGGGTGGAACTGGCGCCGGTGGTGCGACAAATACGCAGTGGGCGGCCTGTTGAGGCGGTATTGTCGGGGCTTGCGGGTGAACAGCAGAGGAGCGTGCGGCGGTGGCTGGGGGAGCAGGGGTTGGTTTGAGATTGCCGGGGCTGCTTCGCAGCCCCAGGATGTCGGATCAGAAAAAGGTCCCGACAATCAATTGCAGGTAAGTCCCGGTATCCCGCCCACCCAGCTGCGTACCACTATTGGCCGCACTGCGCTCCGGCTTGTAGAAACCAACCACCGGGCTGATCAGCAGGTGGTCGTTGACCATCCATTCCACATACAGGTCCAGTTCGCGCCCGCCAAGGTTGCCCTGGTCGGTGTCCAGCGTGTCGAAGTCGAAGTACAGCGCGCCGACGGTCAGGTTGTCCCGTGGCTTGCCCTTCAGCGCTACATGGTGCACCTGGCTGTTCTTGTTGAAGGGCCCGGCATAGTTGGCTGCCACTTCACCCTGGAACCAGGTTCCGTAGCCCCGGCTCAGGCCATAGAACAGCGGGTCGAAGCCTTCGGAGAAGCGGCTGTAGCGGTAGGTGGCGGTGGGTGACCAGGGCAGTTGGGAGAAGGTCCAGTTGCCCTCCAGGTACCAGGCATTCTCGCGCCCGTCGGTCTTGTCCTGAGTCACGTACTCGGCGGCCAGCTCCAGGTCTTTGACGCCCAGGTTGCCGCGCCCGCGCAAGCTGGCGGTGTCCATGCCGTCGCGGTGTTCCAGGCCCATGATCTGCGCGTAGCGCTGGTCCACGTCGAGGCCGCGGATCCAGCTCAGGCCGACGGTGCCGGTATCGGCGACGTGCTCCAGGTTGGCTACCGCCAGGGAAGTGTCGGCCTGGTAATGGTTGTCGGACTTCAACCACATCAGGTCACCGCGCCAGCCCTGGTTGCCGCCCAGGCGCAGCACGGCGGTGCGGTCGAAGGCCTTGCGCGCGGCCAGGTAGTAGGCACCGCCGCGGTCGAAGTTGGCCCCCAGGTCGACCTTGCCCAGGTTGACCGGGTCACCCTGAATCAGGAAACCATCACCCAGGGTGACGACCTGGCGGCCACCGGAAATGTCCACGCCATCTTCACCCAGCGCCGGGAACAGGTTGGCCGAGCGCCAGCCCAGGTACAGGTCTTCGATGGCGGTGCGGCGTTCGTCACCCAGGGTCAGGCCGGCGGCGTCGCCATCGCCCCAGGTGGCGGAACTGAGCAGGCTGAAGGCGCCGTAGAGGGTGCCGCTATCGGCCAGGGTCTGGCTGCCGCTGAGGCCGTATTTTACGTAGCCTTCCTGCCAGGCGGTGCTGCCGGGTTGGCGGTTGCCAGCCTGGTTGAAGCTTTCGTCGCTGTGGAAGACGCCGAACAGGGCTTCGAGGTCGGCGTTGAGGGTGGTGCCATCGTGGTTGTACAGCTCGTAGGCTTGGCTGGCGGGGGCGGTTAACAGCAGGGCCAATGTGCAGGCGAGTGTGTGCCTCATGGGGTTGCTCCATGGTTTTTATTGTTGTTTTTTTGTTGCCTGTGCCGGCCTCTTCGCGGGTGAACCCGCTCCTACAGGGCATGTGATACCTGGTGTAGGAGCGGGTTTACCCGCGAAGAGGCCGGTACAGGAAAAAGGATCAGAGCTTGATCAACACCGATTTCAGCTCCGTGTAATGCTCGATGGCCGCTGAACCCATCTCACGACCAACGCCAGACATCTTGTAGCCACCAAACGGCAGCGCCGGGTCCAGCGCGCTGTGGCAGTTGACCCACACCGAGCCGGACTTGATGCGCGGGATCATGCGGTGCACAGCGGCCAGGTCGTTGGACCAGATACTTGCACCCAGGCCGTAGGGATTGTCGTTGGCCATGCCGATCACTTCGTCGATGTCATCGAATGGCATCGCCACCAGCACCGGCCCGAATATTTCTTCCTGTACCAGGCGGTGACGCTGGTCCACATCGACAATCACCGTCGGCTTGACGAAGTAACCAGGCCCGAAACCTTCACCCCCGCAGGCGATGGTGGCGCCCAGTTCGCGGCCGAGCTCGATGTAGCCGGTGACGCGGTCCTGCTGCTTGGCTGAAATCAGCGGGCCCATCTGCACCGCCGGGTCCAGCCCGTTGCCCAGCTTCATGGCATTGGCAATCCCGGCGATGTCGGCCACCACATTGTCGAAGTGCTTGCGGTGCACATACAGCCGCGAGCCTGCGCAGCACACCTGGCCCTGGTTGAAGAAGATCGCCGTGGCCGCACCGGCTGCGGCTTCCTGCAGGTTGGCGTCGGGCATGACGATGGTCGGCGATTTGCCGCCCAGTTCCAGGGTGACGCGGGTCATGTTGTCCATGGCCGCCTTGCCGATCAGCTTGCCGACCTCGGTGGAGCCGGTGAAGGTCAGTTTGTCTACGCCGGGGTGGCGGCTGAGCGCGGCGCCGGCGTTCAGGCCGGTACCGGTAACCACGTTGAACACGCCGGCTGGGTAGCCGGCCTCGTCGACCAGCTCGGCCAGCTTGAGCACGCTCAGTGGGGTTTCATCGGCAGGCTTGAGCACCACCGTGCAGCCGGTGGCCAGTGCCGGGCCGAGCTTCCAGCAGGCCAGCAGCAGTGGGAAGTTCCAGGCGACGATGGCGCCAACCACGCCCACTGCCTCACGGCGCACGAAGCCGTGGAACTGGTCGTTGGGCATCAGCGGCATGGACGCTTCGACGGTGCTACCCTCGATCTTGGTGGCCCAGCCTGCCATATAGCGCAGGAAGTCGATGGCCAGTTGCACGTCCATCATCTGGGCCACGGCGGCGCTCTTGCCATTGTTCAGGCATTCCAGTTCGGCCAGCTGGCGCGCATCGCGCTCCATCAGGTCGGCCAGGCGCCACAGCAGGTTCTGCCGCTCGCGTGGGCGCATGCGGCTCCAGGGCGAGTCGTCGAAGGCCTGGCGTGCAGCGCGCACGGCGCGGTCGACATCTTCGGCCTCGGCGGCAGGCACTTCACCCAGCACTTCGCCGGTGGCCGGGTTGCGGAACGACAGGGTGCGACCGCTGGCGGCGTCCTGCCAGTCGGCACCGATGCGCATCTTCAGCTTGCGTTCGAGAAAGGCGCGGGTGGCGGGCAGGATGGGCAGTTCGGAAAGCATGGGGCTGTGCCTCTTGTCATTGGATGTGACGGGCACTGGCGCAATGCCCGTGCCAACCTGGGCAGATGGCCGCAAAGCGTTGTGGGCGTTGGGTTTTGCCTGAGCGCAAAGGTGCGATTGCCGGGTTGCGCTGTTGCACATTGAGACGCTGTGAGACGGTGGTGAAACAGTGCCTGTTCGGCCTCTTCGCGGGCCCTGTCTCAACATGAAACACCCTGTCGCGAAATGGCACGCTGCAAATGGCCATCCCGGCTCCTGGCCAAGCCCCGAAAACCGCTTAAAGGGTTGAAAGAAAACGCTTTTACCCTAACTGGCACAGTTCCTGTATCACAACCGTCACATGCACACCTGCTGTACCAAAGCGTGCGAAAACGATAAGAACAACAACCGTGGAGGTCTGACCTTGAAGACGACTCGACTCCGGCGGCATGCGGGCAAACTGGCGCTGGTCGCCGCCGCGCTGCTGAGCACCCAGGCCATGGCGGCCGAGCAGGGCCCGAGCCTGTTGCAGAACAAGTGCATGGGGTGCCATATCCCCGAAGGCAACGACACCTATAGCCGCATCAGCCACCAGCGCAAGACACCGGAAGGCTGGCTGATGAGCATCGCCCGCATGCAGGTGATGCATGGCCTTCAGATCAGCGACGACGATCGTCGCACGCTGGTCAAATACCTGGCCGACAAACAGGGCCTGGCGCCCAGCGAAACCGATGGCGTGCGCTACGCCATGGAGCGTCGGCTCAATACTGTCGAGCACTTCGACACCCAGCTCAGCGAGACCTGTGGCCGTTGCCACTCGGGTGCCCGTGTCGCCTTGCAACGGCGCCCGGCCAAGGAGTGGGAACACCTGGTCCACTTCCACCTTGGCCAATGGCCGTCCCTTGAATACCAGGCCCAGGCGCGTGACCGCGACTGGCTGCCGATCGCCCTGCAGCAAGTGGTGCCGGACCTTGCCAAGCGCTTCCCGATGGATAGCGCGGCCTGGGACGAATGGCAGAAGGCCAAACCCAAGGCGGACGTACTGCCGGGGAAGTGGGCATTCAGCGGCCATATGCTGGCCAAGGGCGATGTACGTGGGGTGATGAGCGTCACGGCCGGAGAGGGCGATACCTTCAAGGTCGAGGTCAAGGGCGCTTACGCCGACGGTACACCGTTCAACGGCAGCGGCTCGGCCATCCTGTACAACGGTTATGAATGGCGGGGCAATGTGAAGGTTGGCGATGCCAACCTGCGCCAGGTGTTCGCCGCGCTGGATGGCGAGATGAAAGGCCGTATGTTCGAAGCCGATCACGATGAGCGCGGCCTGCATTTCAGCGCCGTAAAAGAAGGCAAGGCGCAGTTGCTGGCGGTACAACCGGCGTTCATCAAGGCTGGAGGCGAAAGCGAAATCACCCTGGTTGGCAGCGGCCTGACTGGCAAGCCGGAACTGGGTGCCGGGGTGGAAGTGACCGAAGTGCTGGAGCAGACCCCGACCCTGGTAAGGGTCAAGGCCCGCGCCGCGTCCGATGCCAGGCCAGGGCTGCGCGAGGTGGCGGTAGGTGCGCTCAAGGGCGTGAACCTGGCGGTTTACGACAAGGTCGACGAAGTGAAGGTCGTGCCGGCGTTCTCCATCGCGCGCATTGGCGAGAACGGTGCCTCCGTGCCGAAAGTGCAGGGGCGTTTCGAGGCCGAAGCCTGGGGCAAGGATGCCAATGGCCAGCCGCTGCGTATCGGCTACCTGCCGGCCAGCTGGAAGGTCGAGCCGTTCAACGAGCGTGCTGTCGAGGATGAAGACGTCAAGTTCGCCGGGCAGATGCAGGCCGACGGTGTGTTCGTGCCAGGCGGTGCCGGGCCCAACCCTGAGCGCAAGATGATGACCAACAACGCCGGTAACCTGAAGGTCATCGCCACGCTGGCCGACGGTGGCCAGACCGGCGAAGGGCACATGATCGTCACCGTACAGCGCTGGAACAACCCGCCGCTGCCGTAACGGCAGGCTGCAACGGTTTTCCAACGGATCGATTATCGGGAGGTCGCCATGGGCGTACTACTGAACCTGGTCGAACGCAACCTGCACGAAGTACAGGTTGATGCCGACCGCATGCTGTTCCATATCCCCAGCAGTTCGCTGTTCACCGCTGACGCGGTGACCGGCGGCATCATCGACACCTTGCGCCAGCAAGGCTGCTCGGCCGAGGAGCTGATGCAGCGCCTTGGCCAGCAGTTTGCCGGCGAGGATATCCAGGACACCCTGCGCGAACTGATCGCGCTGGAGCTGGTCAGCGACGGCTCGCCGCTGACCCCGGAAATCGCCCTCAGGCAAGTCGAGCGCACCGCGCTCAACACCGTGGTGCTCAACGTCAACACCGGTTGCAACCTCAGCTGCACCTATTGCTACAAGGAAGACCTGGACAAGCCTTCCGCCGGCAAGAAGATGAGTACCACCACCGCCGAAGCCTCGGTGGAGATGCTGCTCAAGGAATCACCCAACGAGCAGCGCTACAGCGTGGTGTTCTTCGGTGGCGAACCGCTGTCCAACCGGCCGTTGATCGAGCACATGGTGGCTTACTGCGAGCGGCGGTTCGCCGAGGCGGGCAAGCAGGTGGAGTTCATCATGACCACCAACGCTACCTTGCTGACCGAAGAAATCATCGATTGGCTCAACGCCCACCGCTTTGGCCTGTCGATCAGCATCGATGGCCCCAAGACCGTGCACGACCGCAACCGTATCACCGTGGGCGGGCAGGGCACCTATGACGTGGTGCGGCGCAAGGCCGACCTGCTGCTGTCGCGCTACACCAGCCGGCCGGTGGGGGCGCGGGTCACGCTGACCCGTGGCATTACCGACGTTGAAACCATCTGGAACCACCTGTTCAACGAAATGGGTTTCGCCGAGGTCGGCTTTGCCCCGGTTACCTCTGGCGACATGGCCGACTTCAACCTCACTGGCGAAGAGCTGGTGCAGGTCTTCGCCAACATGAAGGCACTCGGCCGGCGCTACCTGGAAGCGGCACTGGAGCACCGCAACATCGGCTTCTCCAACCTGCACCAGTTGATCACCGACATCCACGAAGGCCACAAGAAGGCCCTGCCGTGTGGCGCCGGGTTGAAGATGCTGGCGGTGGACCACGAAGGTGAGCTGAACCTGTGCCACCGCTTCACCGGCTCCAGCCTGCCCACCTTCGGTAACGTGCACCAGGGCGTGAAGCAGGCGCAGCTCAACGACTTCCTGTCGCAGCGCCTGGACCGCAGCAACACCGGCTGTGAAAGCTGCCGTATTCGCAACCTGTGCTCCGGCGGCTGCTACCACGAAAGCTATGCGCGCTACGGCGACCCGCAGCACCCGACTTACCACTACTGCGAACTGATGCGCGACTGGGTGGACTTCGGCATTGAAGTCTACAGCCGCATCATGGCCGTCAACCCGGCCTTCATCGATCGCTACATCACCCCGCGGAAGGCGCATTGACATGAAGCACTTGAAGCCCCTGAACAACAAGGCGCGCATCCTGGAGCAGGCCGCCGCCGAAGACCGTGTCGAAGAAGTGATGGCAATGAGCGCGGTGGCAGGCTGCACGGCCACTACCGACCCAGGCTGGGAGGTGGACGCCTTTGGCGGCGTGAGCTCGCTGTGCCAGCCGATGGAGGCTGACCTTTATGGTTGTTCCGACCCTTGCTGGTGGCCGGCCCAGGTGCCGGACATGATGAGCACCTACCAGGACTGGAACGCCCAGGCGTCCAACTCGGCAGAGGACTGGCGCAACCTCGGCACCGTGTTCCCGAAAGACAAGTGACGGCCCAACAAGAATGACAAGGGGAAACCGCATGAAAGCTGGACGCTGCGCGCCATTGGCGCTCACCATCGCCGCCATGGCTTGCGCCGGGCAGGCACAGGCCGACGACACTGGCCCGGCACTCAAGGCTGGCCACGAATACATGATCGTGACCAACTACCCGAACAACCTGCATGTGGTCGATGTGGCCATTGACACGGTCTACAAGAGCTGCCGGATGCCCGACAAGTTCGGCCCTGGCACCGCAATGATGGCGCCGGACAACCGCACCGCCTACGTGCTCAACAACCATTACGGCGACATTTACGGCATCGACCTGGACACCTGCAAGAACACCTTCCACGCCAACCTGTCCAGCGTAGCCGGTGAAGTCGGCCGGTCGATCTATTCGTTCGCCATCAGCCCAGACGGCAAAGAGGTGTATGCCACGGTCAACCCGACCCAGAGGCTGAACGACCATTACGTGGTCAAACCACCGCGGCTGGAGGTGTTCAGCACCGCTGATGGCCTTCAGGCCAAACCCGTACGCACCTTCCCGATGCCGCGCCAGGTGTACCTGATGCGCGCCTCCGACGATGGCAGCCTGTACGTTGCCGGGCCGGACATTTACAAGATGGACGTGAAGACCGGCAAATACTCGGTAGCCCTGCCGCTGCGCAACTGGAACCGCAAAGGCTACAGCGCCCCGGACGTGCTGTACTTCTGGCCGCACCAGAGCCCGCGCCATGAGTTCACCATGCTGTACACCATTGCCAGGTTCAAGGATGACAAGCAGGACCCGGCCACCGCCGAACCGCTGTATGGCTACCTGAGCATCGACCTGAAGACCGGCAAGACCCACACCCAGGAGTTCGCCGACCTGACCGAGCTGTACTTCACCGGCCTGCGCTCGCCCAAAGACCCGAACCAGATCTACGGCGTGCTCAACCGCCTGGCCAAGTACGACATCAAACAGCGCAAGCTGATCAAGGCGGCTAATCTGGAGCACACCTACTACTGCGTGACGTTCGACAAGAAGGGCGACAAGCTTTACCTGGGCGGCACCTTCAACGACCTGGCGGTGTTCAACCCGGATACGCTGGAAAAGGTGAAGAACATCAAGTTGCCGGGTGGTGACATGTCTACCACGACGCCGCAGGTGTTCGTTCGCTAAACCGGTGTGTGCTTCTTCGCGGGTAAACCCGCGCCGACGAAAACCTCCACAGGCCCCAAATGTGGCGCCTCCTGTGTAGGAGCGGGTTCACCCGCGAAGAGGCCAGCACAGAAAACACAAGAACAGCAAGAGAACGCCCATGCCCCAGCCAAGCTACACCCAGGGCACCCAGGACAAGCCCCTGCTGACCCAATGCATCGGCGACGCCTTCGACGCCACCGTAGCCCGCTTCCCCGACCGTGAGGCGCTGGTGGTTCACCATCAGGCCCTGCGCTACACGTGGCGGCAACTGGCCGATGCCGTCGACCAGCACGCCCGCGCGCTGATGGCCCTGGGCGTGCAGCCCGGTGACCGTCTTGGCATCTGGGCACCCAACTGCGCCGAGTGGTGCATTACCCAGTTCGCCAGCGCCAAGGTTGGCGCGATCCTGGTCAACATCAACCCGGCCTACCGTTCCAGCGAACTGGACTATGCCCTTGGCCAGTCCGGCTGCCGCTGGGTGATCTGTGCCGACGCATTCAAGACGTCCGATTACCACGCCATGCTGCAGGGCCTGCTCCCGGGCCTGGCCAGCAGCCAACCGGGTGCGCTGATCTGCGAGCGGTTCCCCGAACTGCGTGGCGTGGTCAGCCTGGCGCTGTCGCCACCGCCGGGGTTTCTGGCCTGGCACGCATTGCAGGCCCGTGCCGAGGTTGTCAGCGGCGAGGCCCTGGCCGCGCGCCAGGCACAACTGCGTTGCGACGACCCGATCAACATCCAGTACACCTCAGGCACCACCGGTTTCCCCAAGGGGGCCACCCTTAGCCACAGCAATATCCTCAACAACGGGTACATGGTCGGTGAAAGCCTGGGCCTTACCGAGCACGATCGGCTGGTGGTGCCGGTGCCGCTGTACCACTGCTTCGGCATGGTCATGGCCAACCTTGGCTGCATGACACACGGCAGCGCACTGATTTACCCCAGCGATGCCTTCGACCCGCTGGCCACGCTGCGCGCAGTGGCGCAGGAAAAAGCCACTGCGCTGTATGGCGTGCCGACCATGTTCATTGCCGAACTGGACCATCCACAGCGTGGTGAATTCGACCTGTCGAGCCTGCGCACCGGGATCATGGCCGGTGCGACCTGCCCGATCGAGGTGATGCGCCGGGTGATTGGCGAGATGCACATGGCCGAAGTGCAGATTGCCTATGGCATGACCGAGACCAGCCCGGTGTCCTTGCAGACCGGTGCCGCTGACGACCTGGAGCGTCGCGTGACCAGCGTCGGTCGCACCCAGCCCCGGCTGGAGAGCAAGGTGGTGGACGCTGAAGGCAACACTGTCCCGCGTGGCGAGATCGGTGAACTGTGCACCCGCGGCTACAGCGTGATGCTGGGTTACTGGAACAACCCCAAAGCCACCGCCGAGAGCATCGACGCAGAGGGCTGGATGCACACCGGCGACCTGGCGGTGATGGACGAGCAGGGCTATGTGCGTATTGTCGGGCGCAGCAAGGACATGATCATTCGCGGCGGCGAGAACATTTACCCGCGCGAGCTGGAGGAGTTCTTCTTCACCCACCCGGCGGTGGCCGATGTGCAGGTGATTGGCGTGCCCTGCAGCAAGTACGGTGAAGAGATCGTGGCCTGGGTGCGGCTGCACCCGGGGCATGCTGTCAGTGAGGTAGAGTTGCGTGAGTGGGCGAGGGCAAGGATTGCGCACTTCAAGGTGCCCCGGTATTTCCGTTTTGTCGACGAGTTCCCGATGACGGTGACGGGCAAGGTGCAGAAATTCCGGATGCGCGAGATCAGTGTCGAAGAGCTGAAAGCAACGGCCTTGCCCAAGATTTGAACCGCCTGCGCGCTCGCCCGTAGGAGCGGGTTCACCCGCGAAAGGGCGGCCCTGCTGGCCAGTGAACTACCTGTGTTAACGGTGTCATGCCCTCAGTCCTGCAGCCGCTCCGGGCTGTTGAAGTTGCTTAGCCGGCGATCACTCTCGGCGCACTCCAGCCCTTGCACCGCCTCGCGCAGCAGGGCCTTCTGCAAACTCCGCTCACCCGCTGCCCAGGCCTGCTCCAGCACCGGCAACACCCGCTTGGGCAGTACGCTGAACATCGGCTGCCAGAAACCACCCTGACGCACCATTGCCGCGCTGTTACCGGCCACTGCCAACCGCAGCAGGCCCTCGATCAATTCGCGATCAACCAGCGGCGCATCGCAAGCCAGCACCACCACCCACGCATGACGTGCCACCCTGAGCCCGGCAATCACCCCCGCCAGCGGCCCGGGGAAGTCGGCTTCTGCATCGCCCACCAACCGGTCGGCGTATGCCTGGTATGCCGCCTGGTTGCGATTGCAGGAAATCACCAGGTCGTCGCTCAGTGGCCGCACCGCTCGATGAACATGTGCAATCAACGGCTCGCCTTGCCAGTCCACCAGGCCCTTGTCACGGCCGCCCATGCGCTGGCCGCGGCCACCGGCGAGAATGAGGATGGAGCAGGGGGGGAGTGCGTCAGGCATGAAAAAGGGTTCCGGGCAGTCATTGCCGAGAACCCTCCCATTTCAGGCGGGGCTTGTCCAGTCAGCTTTCGCGGGGCACGGGTTGCCCGTCGCTGTCATGCGCCTGGCGTCGCCCGGACAGGCGCATCACCACCACGAAGAACACCGGCACGAACACCACCGTCAGGGTGGCGCTGAGCATGCCGCCGATCACCCCGGTGCCAATCGCCTGCTGGCTGGCAGAGCTTGCGCCGCTGGCGATGGCCAGGGGCACCACGCCGAGGATGAACGCCAGCGACGTCATCACGATCGGCCGCAGGCGCAGGCGGGCCGCTTGCACGGCGGCGTCGGCGGCGTCCACGCCCTGGTCAACCAGATGCTTGGCGAACTCGATGATCAGGATGGCGTTCTTCGCCGACAGGCCGATCAGGGTAATCAGGCCAACCTTGAAGAACACGTCGTTGGGCATGCCGCGCAAGGTCACCGCCAGCACCGCACCGAGCACACCGAGCGGAACGACCAGCAGCACCGCAGTCGGGATCGACCAGCTTTCGTACAGCGCTGCCAGGCACAGGAACACCACCAGCAGCGACAGCGCCATCAGCAGGGGGGCCTGGCTACCGGACAGCCGCTCCTGCAGTGACAGGCCGGTCCATTCCAGACCGGTACCGGCCGGTAGCTGCGCCACCAGCCGCTCGACTTCGGCCATGGCCTCGCCCGAGCTGTAGCCGGCGGCAGGCTCGCCTGAGATCGACACCGCCGGGTAACCGTTGTAGCGGGTCAGTTGCACCGGGCCGCTGACCCACCTGGCCTGCACGAACGCGCCCAGTGGCACCATCTTGCCGCTGTCGTTGCGCACGTGAATGTTCAGCAAGTCTTCGACCTGGCTGCGCTGGTCACCTTCGGCCTGCACCACCACCCGCTGCATGCGGCCCTGGTTGGGGAAATCGTTGACGTAGCTGGAGCCCACGGCCACGTCCAGCACCGTGCCGATATCGGCAAACGACACACCCAGTGCATTAGCCTGGCGGCGGTCGATTTCCAGTTGCACCTGCGGGCTTTCCGCCAGCGAGGCTTCGCGCACGTTGGTCAGCACCTTGCTTTTGCTGGCGCTTTCGAGCAGCTGGTCACGGGCTGCCATCAGCTCGGCGTGGCCCATGCCGCCACGGTCCTGAAGGCGAAATTCGAAACCGGTCGACTCACCGAGGCCGTCAATGGGGGGCGGCAGTACCGAATAGGCAATCGCGTCCTTGAGCTGGGTGAAGGCCATGGTCGCGCGGTCGGCGATCGACTGGGCGCTGTCGTCGGCGCCGCGCTCGGACCAGTCCTTGAGGGTGGTGAAGGCCAGCGCCGCGTTCTGCCCGCTACCGGAGAAGCTGAAGCCGAGGATCAAGGTGGTGTTGCCCACGCCCGGTTCTTCGGCGTTGTGCGCCTCGATCTGCGCGGCTACCTGTTCGGTGCGCATGCGGCTGGCGCCCGGCGGCAGCTGAATGTCGGTGATGGTGTAGCCTTGGTCTTCGGTAGGCAGGAACGCCGTAGGCAGCTGGCTGAAACCGTAGCCCAGCACCGCCAGCAGCACCGCGTACACCAGCAGGTAGCGGCCGCTGCGCTTGAGCGCCTGCACTACCCAGCGCTGGTAGCCGTTGCTCATGCTTTCGAAGCGGCGATTGAACCAGCCGAAGAAGCCTTTGCGTTCATGGTGCTCGCCCTTGGCCACGGGCTTGAGCAGGGTGGCGCACAATGCCGGGGTCAGGCTGAGGGCGAGAAACGCCGAGAACAGGATCGACACCGCCATCGACAGCGAGAACTGCTGGTAGATCACCCCCACCGAGCCTTGCATGAAGGCCATGGGCAGGAATACCGCCACCAGCACCAGCGTGATGCCGACGATTGCACCGCTGATCTGGCCCATGGCCTTGCGCGTGGCTTGCTTGGGCGGCAAGCCTTCTTCGGCCATGATGCGCTCGACGTTCTCCACCACCACGATGGCATCGTCGACCAGAATGCCGATGGCCAGCACCATGCCGAACAGTGTCAGCACATTGACCGAGAAGCCCATGGCCAGCATCACGGCGAAGGTGCCCATCAATGCCACTGGCACGACCAGGGTCGGGATCAGCGTGTAGCGCAGGTTCTGCAGGAACAGGAACATGACTGCGAACACCAGCAGCATGGCCTCGAACAGGGTGTTGATGACCTGCTCGATCGACACCTTGACGAACGGCGAGGTGTCGTAGGGGATGTCGTACTTGACGCCTTCCGGGAAGTAGCGCGCCAGGTCCTGCATCTTCGCCCGTACCAGGGTAGCGGTTTCCATGGCGTTGGCGCCGGGTGACAACTGCAGGCTGAAGGCCGTGGCCGGTTTGCCGTTCAGGCGCGTGCCGTACTGGTATTCCTGGGCACCGATTTCAACCCGGGCGACATCCCCGATGGTGACCGTGGAGCCGTCCGGGTTGGCACGCAGGACAATGGCAGCAAACTCGTCGGGGCTGCTCAACTGGCCTTTGACCACCACGTTGGCGGTGATTTCCTGGGTGCTGCGGCTGGGCAGATCGCCGATGCTGCCAGGGGCGACCTGGGCGTTCTGCGCGGCGATGGCTTCGGCTACATCGTTGGGCGTGAGGTTGAAACCGATCAGCTTGCGCGGGTCGATCCAGATGCGCATGGCCCGTTCGGAGCCATACAACTGGGCCTTGCCGACGCCCTTGAGGCGGCGGATCTCGTCCATCACGTTACGTGCAAGGATGTCCGACAGCGCGGTTTCATCGAGCTTGCCGTCTTCGGAGGTGAGGGTCGCCAACAGCAGGAAGCCGGTGGACACTTTCTCCACCTGCAGGCCCTGCTGGGTGACCGGGCGCGGCAGGCGCGACTCGACCACTTTCAGGCGGTTCTGCACGTCGACCTGGGCCAGGTCCGGGTGGGTACCCGGGGCGAAGGTGGCGGTGATGGTGGCGCTGCCCAGGCTGCTCTGCGACTCGAAGTACAGCAGGTTGTCGGCGCCGTTGAGCTCCTGTTCGATCAGGCTGACCACGCTTTCGTCCATGGTCGCCGCCGAGGCACCCGGGTACACGGCGTAGATTTCCACCTGCGGCGGTGCCACGTTGGGGTACTGGGCCACCGGCAGTTGCGGGATGGCCAGCGCGCCAGCCAGCAGGATGAACAGTGCGACCACCCAGGCGAATACCGGGCGATCGATGAAGAATTGCGGCATGAATCAGGCCCTCACTGGCCGGTATGCTGTGCGATGGGTGGGGCAGCGGGCGTGTTGTCGACCTGCACCTGGTCACCGGCCTTGACGTGCTGCAGGCCCTCGACCACCACCCGCTCACCGGCCGCCAGGCCCTCGCTGACGATCCAGCGGTCACCCTGGGCGCTGCCCAGTACAACCTGGCGGTCGCTGACCCGGGCGTGCTGGTCTACCACCAGCACCTTGGGCACACCGGCGCTGTCGCGCAGGATGGCGCGTTGCGGCACGCTCAGGCCCTTGGGTTGCACCGCTTGCTCCAGGCGTACCCGCACGTAGCTGCCTGGCAGCAGGTCGAGGTCCGGGTTGGGGAACTCGCTGCGCAGGGTGATCTGGTTGGTGCTGGGGTCGACGCTGATGTCGGAGAACAGCAGCTTGCCCGGCAGCGGGTAGGCGCTGCCGTCATCCTGGATCAGCGTGGCGCGTGCCTGGCCGTCGCCCACCTGCTGCAATTCGCCGGCGCGCAGGGCGCGGCGCAGGGCGTTGAGCTCGCGGGTAGACTGGGTGACATCGGCATGGATCGGGTCCAACTGCTGGATGGTCGCCAGCGGGGTGGTTTCGTTTTGCCCGACCAGCGCGCCTTCGGTGACCTGGGCGCGGCCGATACGGCCGGAGATCGGCGCGGTCACGGTGGCATAGCCGAGGTTCAGCCGGGCGCGCTCCAGCGCCGCCCTGGCTTCGGCCACTTCGGCATCGGCCTGCAGGAAACTGGCCTTGGCGTTGTCGTATTCCTGGCGGCTGACGGCTTTGTCGTCGACCAGCTCGCGGTAGCGCTGCTCTTGCAGGCGCGCCTGGTACCGGGTGGCTTCGGCCTTGGCCAGTGTGGCGCGGGCGCTGTCATGGTCGGCCTTGAACGGCGCCGGGTCGATCAGGAACAGTACATCACCCTGCTTGACGTCGCTGCCTTCGCGGTACACCCGCTTGAGCACCACGCCTGCGACCCGCGCACGCACTTCGGCGGTGCGTGGCGCGAGGATACGGCCGCTGAGTTCACTGCTGATGGCCAGTGGCTGCAGTTGCAGGGTTTCTACGCGCACTTGCGCGGTGGGGGCCTGTTCGTCTGGCTCGGCGCTGTCGCTGCAGCCGGCCAGGGACAGGCTCAGCAAGGCCATGAGCGCCAACGGGCGCAGGCACGGGGAGAGGGTAGTAGGCATGCGGATCTTCCGATGATGACCGTGTATATGCTAAGGCAGACGCTGCCTGGGCGGCTGTTAATACCTGTAGGGCGAGTGTGAAAAAGTGTGAAGAATGATCCTGTCGAGTGGTTGGGTTCTATATTCTGCATGGGCCTGTGCTGGCCTCTTCGCGGGTGAACCCGCTCCTACGGGGACCTGCAGCAGCGGGTTTACCCGCGAAGCGCTCGCCACAGGCTTACTTCAACCCAGACGCCCAAGCACCTATGCCGAACATTTTCCTGGTCGAAGACGACAGCGCCCTGTCCGAGCTGATCGCGAGCTACCTGCAACGCAACGACTTCCATGTCCAGGTGATCGCCCGGGGCGATCATGTGCTGGACGAGTACCGTCGGCAAAGGCCTGACCTGGTCATCCTTGACCTGATGCTGCCGGGCATCGATGGCCTGCAGCTGTGCCGGCTGCTGCGCCAGGAGTCGCAGACCCTGCCAATCCTCATGCTGACGGCCCGCGACGATAGCCATGACCAGGTGCTAGGCCTGGAAATGGGGGCCGACGACTACGTGACCAAACCCTGTGAGCCACGCGTGCTGCTGGCCCGGGTGCGCACGCTGCTGCGCCGCAGCAGTGTCAACGAACCGCGCCTGGACAACGACCTGATCCTGATTGGTGGCCTGCGTATCGACCTGGCCGAGCGCACGGTGAGTTGGCGCGGCGAGGAGGTGGAGCTGTCCAGCGGTGAGTACAACCTGCTGGTGGTGCTGGCGCGCAATGCTGGTGAGGTGATGAACCGCGACCGTATCCTGCAACAGCTGCGTGGCATCGAGTTCAATGGCACCGATCGCTCCGTTGACGTGGCCATTTCCAAACTGCGGCGCAAGTTCGACGACAACGCCGGCGAAGCGCGCAAGATCAAGACCGTGTGGGGCAAGGGCTACCTGTTCAGCCGTGTCGAGTGGGAGTGCTGATCGGCCATGCTCAAGATCCTGGTGCGGTTGTACCTGGTGATCATCGTCGCCTACACCGGCGCGTTGCTGTTCATCCCTGACACCATCGTCGGCCTGTTCCGCGACCGGTTCATGGCCTACAACCTGGACCAGGCCAAGGGTGTACAAGCGTTGATCGTGCGCCAGTTCCGCCAGGCTCCGCGCGAGCAGTGGCCAGCGGTGGAGCAGGAACTGGCCAGTGATTTCGCACCGCTGGAACTGCAGCTGCTGCGCAGGGATCAGGCCGGTTTGAGCGATGAGGAGCAGGCGCGCCTGGAGCAGGGTCTGTACGCAGTGCGCATTGCCGAGTGGGGCTATTACGAGACGGTGTTGGCGCCGCTGGACAAGGAGTGGCTGATACGCCTGCATTCCCCGCCAGACCCGCTGGACATCAACGTGCTGTCGTGGGGCGTGACCGTGTTGATTGGTGCAGCCATGCTGGGTTGCCTGCTGCTGTGGGTTTGGCCGCACTGGCGTGATCTGGAGCGCCTCAAGGAGACCGCTCGGCGCCTGGGCCAGGGGCAGATGGCCGAGCGTACGCACATTTCGCCTCACTCCAACATTGGTGAACTGGCCGGGGTATTCGACACCATGGCCAGTGACCTGGAACGCCATGTCAACCAGCAGCGTGAACTGCTCAATGCGGTATCGCACGAGTTACGCACGCCACTGACCCGGCTGGACTTCGGCCTGGTGCTGCTGTTCGACGAAGTGCCGCCAGCCAGCCGCAAGCGCCTGCTGGAACTGGTCGGGCATGTGCGCGAGCTGGATGAACTGGTGCTGGAGCTGCTGTCCTATAGCCGGTTGTACAACGCCGACCAGGCGCGGGAGCGGGTGGAGGTATCGCTGCTGGAGCTGGTCGACAGTGTGCTTGGGGGCTTTGCCGAGGAACTCGATGGCCGGGGTATCCAGTGGGAGGTGCGGGCCGAGGGTGAGTTGCCGCGCTTTGTACTGGACCCGCGACTGACGGCGCGCGCGGTGCAGAACCTGGTGCGCAATGCCATGCGCTATTGCGATGAAAGCCTGCTGCTGCGCTTGCGCCTGGAAGCCGATGGCGCCTGCCTGCTGACGGTGGAGGATGACGGGATTGGCGTCCCTGTGGAGGAGCGCGAGCGGGTTTTCCAGCCGTTCTACCGTCTGGACCGCAGTCGCGATCGCAACACCGGTGGTTTTGGCCTGGGGTTGGCCATCAGCCGGCGGGCGATCGAGGGGCAGGGTGGCACCTTGACCCTGGCGCAGTCGGCGCTGGGTGGGGCGCAGTTCAGGATTCGTTTGCCCGCCGGCGGATAGGGGCGCAGCAACCGCGAAGAGACGGGCCTGCTAATCCTGCTCTGCCAGCTCGCTGGACCACGACACAAAGCGGTCCTTGCCAGTGTGCTTGGCTTCATATAATGCCTGATCGGCGCGGACCAGCGCGGTGGTAAGGCTCTCTCCCCGGTCGACCTTGGCCAGGCCAATGCTGATGGTGACCGGGTGCTCGCCAGCGTCCTCGCGCACGCGCTGGCACAGCGCGGCCACTCGCTGCTCGGCCCCTTGCTGATCCAGCCCTTCGAAGAAGATCGCGAACTCTTCACCTCCCAGCCGGGCAAACGCCTGATCGGCCATGCTTGTCTTGATATGCAGGGCCACGCGCTTGAGCACTTCGTCGCCCACGTCATGGCCGAAACGGTCATTGACCCGCTTGAAATTGTCGATATCGATCATGGCCAGGTACTGCCCGGACGTCGCCATCCGCAGCTGGCGGTCGGCCTGGGCCATGAACGAGCGGCGGTTGGGAATGTCGGTCAGGGCATCGACGTAGGCTTGCTCCAGCAACACCTTGGACAGGTAGAAATTGTGCAGCTTGGCCTTGCGGATCTGCAGGTAGCTGTAGCTGACCAGGCCGCTTAGAAACACGGCATAGCTGATCAGCATGGCGCCTTCGAGCGCATCGGGCTCGATGCGGGTGTGGTAGAACGGATTAAGCATCACCCAGGTGATGACCATGGCGCAGAAGAATGACCAGCGCCGCACCGGTAGCACCGACATGGCATACAGCACGGTGGACACCCCGAGCACCAACCACACCGGGCGCAGGGCTATCGGGATGCCTTCGATCACCAGGCGCATGCCCAGGGTGATGACGGTAATGAACAGCAGGTTGAGCACGTCGAAGTGATGGCTGCGGCGGGTGAAATGCAGCACTACGATCAGGCTGCCGAGCAGGGCGATGAACAGGAAGGACAGCCAGGTGAAGCCTTGGTCGCCGAGGAAGCTGACGATCAGGTCGAAGACCAGCCAGATCAGGACGCTGATCGAGAATACCAGCAGGCAGAACGAGCGCATGGACTCGAATTCGTGCTGGCGGAACTCGGCGCGCAGGGCGGCGGGCGCGACCTGCTGGCGTATGTGGGCTTCGATGGTCTTGAACATCGGTGGGCTCCTGAGGCTACTACTTTTTCAGGCTTGGACCTTTCGCGGGTAAACCCGCTCCTACAGGGACCGTACGGTGTGGGGGACCTGTGGGTTTATCCGCGAAGAGGCCGGCCCTGGTAATTCATTGCTGTGGCAAGATACCCCGGGCCCAGGGCCGGTAGCGCAAGGCAAACACTGCCTCGGCATGGCACCCGCTACCCACCCTGGGCTCGGCGGGCTCCGCCCGAAACGCCTGCTCCGGCGCGCTCACCTGGCGGAACGCCTCGCGCACCACACCCACCCGGCACGGCAACGCCTGCTCGTAACCCTGACGCACCAACGCCGGCAAACGCCCGGTGCCGGCGCCATCCTGCCACCACACAGTCAAGCCCAAGCCGGCCAGTTGATCCAGCCAGACGGCATTGACCCGCGGCGTCAGCTTGCCTGTGCTGAAGGCGCTGATATGCAACGGCTTGTCCAACTGGCGGTTGAAGGCCTGCAACTGGCTGTACAGCGCATCGCGCCGTTCGGTCTCGCGCAGATGCTGGTCGTCCAGCTCCATGGGCAGGTACCAGCCGTCCACTGGCAACTGCCAGGCCTGGCGCAGTTGCTGGTACTGGCTGAGCGAGCGCCCCAGCTGCGCTTTCCAGTAGCTGTTCAGGCCCTCGCCATCCAGCTCGTCGAGGCGCTGGTAGTAGGCCGGGTCCATGTACAGCCCCAGCACCAGCTGCAAGCCCTCGGCACGCGCGGTGCGCAGGCTGTTGGCCAGCCAGCCCTGGGCACCGCCGAAATCGCTGTCGCCATAGGCACTCCATTGCACGATCAGGGTTTTGCCACCTTGGGCCGCGGTGGCTTGCCACAGTTGCTGCCACTGGGCGGGTGTGACGCTGGCATCGCGGTTGAGGGGTTGGTAGAACAGGCGCTGGTCAGCGGTGGCCGGTAGGCACAGGGCCAGCAGGCAGAAGGCGATGAGCGTACGCATCAGAAGGTCATCTCCGCACCGACCAGCACACCGTTGGCGCGCTCGTAGAGGTTACCGCCCAGCGATTGCTGGTACTCGGCACGCACTTTCAGCGAGCCGCGGTAGGCGTTGTAGCGGTCGTCGTCGAACCACCATTGCCAGCGCACGCCAACCCCGGCGCGGGCGTCCTGGCGCCAGTCGTTGCTGGGGTCCTGGCTGGAGAACTCGACAAAGCCGTAGGGCATGAGGGTTTGCGGCGAGCTGCCCGGCAGCTTCCAGGCGTGGCCCTGCTGGTAGCGCGACAGCCAGGCATGGTCGCCGGCGCGGGTCCACCAGGCAGCATCGAGGTAGAGGAACCGTTCGTTCCAGTCGTCCTCATCGATGCGCCAATCATTGCGCCAGCCTCCCTGGTCGAGGAACGAGGCGGTGGCGCGCAGCAGCAGGTCATTGCTCGATTCGGCGTGGTGGCGCAAATCGCCCCAGTTGCCGCCGACCTTGGCCGGGCTCAGTAACTGGCCAAGGCTGAGGCCGCGATAGTGTGCTTCGTCGATCTGCCGCTGGTGGTAAAGCTCGGCATACAGGTTGAGGTTGGCCTGGCCGAGCGGCTTGTAGCGCAAGCCGACACCGGTTCCCATGCTCTGGGCATAGTCGGTGCGGCTTTGGCCGCCGAACAGTACCCGGCCATACACTGACAGGGTGCTGCCATTGCGGCTGGGCTCCTCGCCCAGGGCATGGTCCCACATGGCCAGTTGCACGTTCTGCGATTGCGCCCGGCGCGAGCTGCCGCTGCGCTGGCCGTTGTCGAGAAACTTGTCGTTGGTCGAGGTGCCGGCCGGCGACCAGGTGCTGGCCAGGGTAATGGTGTCGCGACGTGACAGGCTCTCGTGGGCGCGGCGCTGGCGGTACTTGCGTGCCTCCAGGCTGCCGTATTCGTCATCACCGTCGACCAGGTTCTGCTCTACGTCGAGGATGCGGCGCAGTTCGCGGCGTGCCGCAGCGCTGTCGGCATGTTCGTCGTAGCGCAAGGCGAGTGTTTCGCCAAGGCGGTAGTCCTCGGGGAAGTCGTGAGTGGCGTGTTCAAGGTAGGGGATCGATTGCATGCGCTGAGCCTTGTCTGTCGAGCCAGCCAGGCGCATGCCGTAGTCGGCGCGATAGCGCGGCTGGTCGGGGGCCAGGCGCACGGCTTCGGCCAGCCAGGCGGTGCTCTGCGCACTGTCGCCGGCCAGTTGTGCGGTGCTGGATGCGGCGTAGTAGTGGTCGGGGCGCGGGCTGTGCGCCAGAGCCTGGCGCTGGAAGCCCAGCGCGGCCTGCGGGTCACCTTGGCGCTCGGCGATGGCGGCGCCCAGCGCCCAGTCATCAGCGCTCTGGTGCGCGGCAGCGTCCCAGTAGCGGCGTGCTGCATCGGCGTCGCCTGCATTCAGCGCGCCGCGGGCAGCGGTGAGGCGGGCATTATCGGTAAAGGCGCTGTCTGGCAGGCTGCGCCAGATCGGCTGGGCGGTTTCGGAGTCGCCGGCCGCTTCGAGTGCGTAGGCCAGCGGTAGACGGTTGCCAGGGTCGCCCAAACGCTCGGCAGCCTGGTAGTAGACCACCGCCTCACCCGGTTGGTCGGGCATGGCGCAACGGCCGAGGGCGCGGTACTGGCCAGATTCGCTCGGGGTGGCCGGCACTGCCTGGCGCACGGCATCGCACTGGCCGGCCTCGGCCAGCCGCCCGAGCAACTGGGCGCGGGTGTCGGCGTTGACCCGGGGTATCAGGCCGAGCATGCGGCGGCTGTCCAGGGGCCCGTCGTCACGGGCATACAGGTTGGCCAGACGCTGTAGCAGCGATGGGCCGAGGCGGCCCTGGTGGCGGTCGTAGGCTTGCTCCAGTAAGTGCCGTGCGTGATCGCCGTGGCCCTGTTCGGTCAACAGGAAGGTGGTTTGTTCCAGGGCGGCGAGGTCGCCGGTCTGCCGATAGCGTTGTTCCCATTCTGCGGCGGTGCGCGGCTGCGGGGGCTGCGGCGGGGCGCCATACAGGCGCTGCTTGAGCACGGCATAGGCCTGAGGGTCGGCGTTGGCGGGGCAGGCCTTGAACTGTTCCCGGGCCAGGTCCGGGTCTTGATGTGACAGCCAGTCGACCGTTTCAAGGCAGGGGCGCTGCAGGTCGTTGCTCAGGCGCCGCACCAGCGCTGCATCGTCGCCTTCGCGGGCCAGTTGCCAAAGTTGCTGGCGCTGCTCGGGTTGCTGCAGTTGATCAGGCGGTAGCGACTGCAGCCAGCGTTGGGCCTGCTGGTGGTGGCCGACGGCAATGGCGCGGTTGGCCATGGCCAGCCGCGTCTGGTTGGCCGCTGCGGGGGAGGGGGCGTGGGCCAGCAGCGCAGTCAGGCCCTTTTCGTCGACTTGCTGGATATAGGCATTGGCCAGGCGTTGCCAGTCCTGGGCAGGCAACTGGCCTGTGTCGGCCAGCGGCTGCAGTTGCTCGATGGTTTCTTTCCAGTTGCGCAGCTGTTCGGCGAAGGTGGCCCGGGCCAGGCGCAGGACCTGGCCGTCCCCACCGGGCGGCAGTTGGTTGAGCCAGTCCAGCGCTTTGGCGGCGCCACCAAACTTGGCCAGGCTCAGGCTGTAGGCCTGCCACAGCTGTACCCGGTGGTTGCCGTCGCTGGCGGCCAGCCATTGTTCCACCTGGCTGGCCGGTGGCGGGTCCTGCTCGATCCAGGTCAGGCGCAGCTCCAGCAGCGCGTCGGCATATTCGGGGCTGTCGCCTAGCTGTTCAGCCAGCGCTTGGGCCTCCTTGTAACGGCGCTGGTGGGCCAGGGCTTCGACCAGCAGGGCGCGGGCTTCGTCGTTGTTCGGTACCCGGCCCAGCACATGGCGGGTCAGGCGCTCGACTTCAGCCCAGTTGTCTTTCCTGGCCTCGCGATAGCTGCGGTCCATGAACGGAAAGCTGGTGAACCGCTGGAAGTCGGTCATCGGCGCCGAAGCGGCAACGGGCAGGACGGCGGAGCACAGCAGCAGGCCAGTGAAAGCAAGGGAAAAACGCGGCTTCATGCCACCTCCCGGGTCAGATCAATCGCCACTTGTTGTTCACTGGCCTGTTCGATCAGGGCCTGCTCCAGCACCTGCCTGGTGATGATGCCGCGGGCAATCAGGTGCTCGCCGAGGCTTTGGTGTTCGGGGTCGAAGTCGATCAACGCCTGGTTGAACAGGGTGACAGGGACCATGCCGCGCACCTGCAGCAGCGCGCCTAGCATGACTTGGTGATGGCTGACCCGCTCCAGCAGCGCTTCATCGTCCTGGTGGCGTTCAAGCACAGCCAGCATGTCTCGGGTTTCTTGATGCTGCCAGGGGCTCGGGTAGTGGTAGCGAAGGCCCAGCGTGACCCGGCCCTGGGGGGCCAGGCGTGCCTTGACCGGGCGTTTCAGCTGGCGGCTGATCACACCCAGCGACACCTGGCTGACCGGGCTTTCACTGGCCAGGATCAGGGTGCCGCCGTCTTCGTCCACGGGCAATACGCCGTAATGGGTGGCCAGCTTGCGCGGCAGTTTGGCGATCAGTTGCGGGCTGAGCTTGAACGGGTTCAGCGGTGCCCAGGGCAGGTCCAGTTGTTCGGCCAGGGTGGCCACCAACTGCTCACTGTTCAGCCAGCCACGCAGCAGCAACTCGCGGCCCAGGCGCCTGCGAACCGGGCTGGTGATGGCCTGCTGCAACTGTTCGTCGGTGATCAGGCCCTTGGCCACCAGGCGCTGGCCCAGTGGTGTGCGAGCCGGGGTGGCGATGGCGGGGAACTCGTGGGTGGTCTTGTCCCAGGCCACGCGCCGCGAATCGCCCATTTCCATTACCTGGCGCAGTGCACGCAGGTTGGCGAAAAAGTTGACGAAGTTGCTCCACATCATTCGCGGTGCCGACAGCAGGCCCTCGCCGATGCCATAGAAGCGGGTGACGAACCAGGCGCGCTGGAACAGCCGGTTGAGCAGCATCAGGCCGTTCAGCCACAGCAGGGTCGACAGCAACCAGCTGTCGCTGAGGATCGACATGAAGCGCCACGACTCCGGCGCAATGACCGTGACTAGCCACATGGCCAGCAACACCAGCAGTAACAGGTTGACCAGGAAGCTCAGCAGGTAGGCGAACAGCCCGCGGCGGTCACGCCATAGGAAATAGTTGAGCGCGCCCTTGCGGCTCCAGCCGAGGTTGCTGGTGCCCTGGAACACGATGCCGACGATCCAGCGCGACTTCTGCCGGATGGCATGCTGCCAGTCACGCGGGAAGTGCTCGCGCACACAGATCACCTGGGAGAATTCGCGGCTCATGCCTGGGCGCCAATCCTGCTTCAGGGTCAGTGCCGGGTCGGTGATGGAGTAGCGGGCGAAAATGCACTTCATGCCTTTTTGCTTCAGGCGAAAGCCGATGTCGTAGTCCTCGGTCAGGCTCTGTACGTCAAAGGCGATGCCGTCACCGTCCTCGAGCAGTGCGCTGATGGCGCGGCGGCTGAAGCAGGTGCCGACGCCAGCACTGGGCACCTGGCCGGTCAGCGCTTCGCGCACGATCACGTCCTTGCCGTGGTTTTCGGCAAACTCGTCGACATAGTGGCCGGCAGTGAAGCCCTTCCACTCCGGTGCGTAGGGATACACCGGGATCTGGATCATGTCCTTGCTCGGCAGCAGGTAGTTGAACAGGCGCAGCTCCATCGGCGAGATCACGTCTTCGGCGTCATGCAGGATGAAACCGGCGAACTCGATGCCGGCGTCCTGCTGGAAGCGCAGCAGCGCGTCGATGATGTTGTTCAGGCAGTCGGCCTTGCTGGTGGGGCCGGGGCGGGCGCAGACCACTTTGTGCACGTTGGGGAAGTGCAGGCACACCGCGTCCACGTCAGCCTGGGTTTGCGGGTCGTTGGGGTAGGTGCCGACAAAGATCTGATAGTTCTCGTAGTCGATGGTCGAAGCGGCCAGGCGCGCCATTTCACCGACCACGCCAACTTCGTTCCAGGCAGGGACCATGATGGCCAAAGGTTTTTCCGGGACTTCGTACAAGCGCTTCTCATCGGCCTTTTCGAACTTGCCGTAGATGCGAAAACGCCGGATCAGCGTGCGCCCCCAATAGCACAGATCGATGAACAGGTCGTCCAGGCCCAGCAGGAACATCAACGAGGCAAGGGTGATCGCCAGGAGCTTCAGGCCGAACAGCAGGTAAGTGAGAAAATCGATGAATACCAGGCTCATGTGTCAGCCACCGGCAGGGCAGAGTGGGCCATCGTCTTATCCTCGCTCGTTCCCTCGACGAAGGTGCAGGAGATGTCACTGTCATGTACGGAATAGATACAAGCAGCCGAACGCGGGATTGTCCAAATTTCGGGCTGTTTCTTGCGGGCTGCATCTTGTAGCTTTACAGGTCGTTCATTCAGGGAGCTGAACATGCAAGGTAAGGCCCGCAAGATCGTCCAGGCCATTCTCTATGAGGCCATCGCCGTCGCCTGTGTGGCGCCCGCACTGGAGCTGGCGTTCGGCGCCGGCATGGCGCAGTCGACCGTGCTGTCGGTGCTGATGTCAGGCATCGCGATGAGCTGGAACATGGGTTACAACTGGGTATTCGAACGTTGGGAAGCGCGCCAGCCCAAACGTGAGCGCACCTTCCTGCGGCGCCTGCTGCATGCGCTGGGCTTCGAGGGTGGGCTGGTGGTGATCCTGTTGCCGCTGGTGGCGTACTGGCTGGACGTGAGCCTGTGGGCCGCACTGCTGACCAATCTGGCGTTGTTCGTGTTCTTCTTCGTTTACGCCTTTGTCTTCCAGTGGGGCTTCGACAAGGTGTTCGATGTGCCGCTTTCGGCGCAGCAGGCCAAGTGTTGACTTTCGGCTGCGAGGCAGGCTAAGTTCCTACCCCAATGAATACATTCCCGCACGTGAACGCCATTATTATTACCGCCATTATCAGCTTGGCGGGCTAGCGCGTACGTGCACCGAACCCGCCCTGGAGGCGGGTTTTTTCTCTCTGACTCTTGGGCAACGTAAAAATAGCCAAGGAGTCATCGATGACCAGCTTCAGTGTCCCTCGTACTACCGTCACCCCCCAGCAACTGCTGTCGGAGCAGGTGCGTCGCATTCTTGCGGCGCCGGTGTACGACCTGGCCATTGAAACGCCCCTGCAAGCGGCCCCGGCCTTGTCTGCCGCCCTGGGCAACCAGGTGTTGCTCAAGCGCGAAGACCTGCAGCCTACGTTTTCGTTCAAGATCCGGGGTGCCTACACCCGCCTGTCGCGACTGACCGATGTGCAGCGTGAGCGCGGGGTGATCACCGCTTCGGCGGGCAACCATGCCCAGGGCGTGGCCTTGGCCGCATCGCATCTGGGTATGAAGGCAACCATCGTCATGCCCACCACCACGCCATCGTTGAAAGTGGAAGGCGTGCGTTCGCGCGGCGGGCATGTGGTGCTGCATGGCGAGAGCTTCCCGCATGCGCTGACCCACGCACTGAAGCTGGCCGACAGCGAAGGCGCGACCTTCGTGCCACCGTTCGATGACCCGGATGTGATCGCCGGGCAGGGTACCGTGGCCATGGAAATCCTCCGTCAGCGCCCTGGGGCGTTGGACGCGATCTTTGTGCCCGTGGGCGGTGGCGGCTTGATCGCCGGGATCGCCGCCTATGTGAAGTACCTGCGCCCTGACGTGAAGGTGATCGGTGTCGAGCCGGCAGATTCCAACTGCCTGCAGGCTGCCATGGCCGTCGGCGAGCGCGTGATCCTGCCGCAGGTGGGCACCTTTGCCGACGGCGTGGCGGTGGCGCAGATCGGCGCCCATTGCTTCGAGCTGTGCCGCCACTTCGTCGACGAGGTGGTGACGGTGAGCAGTGACGAGCTGTGCGCGGCGATCAAGGATATCTACGACGACACCCGTTCGATCACCGAGCCGTCCGGGGCCTTGGCCGTGGCCGGTATCAAGAAGTACGTGGCGCGTGAAGGTGTGCAGGGGCAGACCCTGGTGGCCATCGACTCCGGGGCCAACGTCAATTTCGACCGCTTGCGCCATGTGGCCGAGCGGGCCGAGCTGGGTGAGCAGCGCGAGGCGATCATCGCCGTGACGATTCCGGAGCAGCCGGGCAGCTTCCGGGCCTTTTGCCACGCACTGGGCAAGCGGCAGATCACCGAATTCAACTACCGCTTCTACCCCGGGAAGGAGGCGCGCCTGTTCGTGGGCGTGCAGACCCACCCGGTGCACGACCCACGTGAGCAGTTGCTGGCCAGCTTGCGGGAGCAGGGGTACAGCGTGCTGGACCTGACCGACAACGAGCTGGCCAAGCTGCATGTGCGCCATACCGTCGGCGGACATGCCGCGTCAGGGGCTGATGAGCGGGTACTGCGCTTCGAGTTCCCCGAACGGCCAGGGGCGTTGCTGGGGTTTCTGGAGCGGTTGGGCAAGCGTTGGAACATCAGCCTGTTCCATTACCGCAACCATGGTGCGGCGGAGGCGCGGGTGTTCGCTGCCTTGGAAGTGCCAGCGGACGAGTTGGCGGGCTTGCCGTCGACGCTGGACGAGATGGGGTACCGGTACTGGGACGAGACTGACAACCCGGCGTACAAGCTGTTCCTGGGCTGACGCGCCTGTGCGGCCAATGCACGCCTGTCTAGCCGCCTGCCGCCTGTGTTCGCTGCGTGACCGCCCCGCCCGAAGGGCAGGGCGATCTCCTGCAGGGAACTGCGCGAGCCAATTTCAACGCTCGCGCATGAAAAAGCCGGCAACGAACTTGCGGAACGTTTCCAGGCTTTTGAAGTCGGCGTAGCGCTTGAAGTTCTCGGTATCCGGCTCGGGGCCGATGGGCTGTTCCAGCAGCGACACTGACAACACCCGGTCCTGGTCCGAGGTCAGCACCAGCTCATCCATCACCTGCCCACCGATCACGGGGCGACGCATCTGCACTTTCACCCCTTTACTGGCCATCCAGTCGATCAGCGACACCAATGCCTTGAGCGGCTCGCGCTCTTCATCGCGGTACACCGGGAACAGGTGCGCGCGCGACAGCACGGGCACACTGGCCACATGGATCAGCTCATAGAAATGGCTTCCGGCGCTGGTAGGCGAGTAGATCATCAGCGCCAGCAACGGCCCGGTGGTGCGGCTCCCGCCCCAGTACAGGTGATGCCCCTGGAAGTCGAAGCCGTCCTCGCTGCGGTTGTTGAACAACTTGCGCCCTTTTAGCTGGTCGATGCAGTCCAGCAGCAGACCGTGGCGGCGGTGGTTGCCGAACACAGAGGCTTCGCGCAGGCGGGACTTGAGCATCATCATGTGCTTCATGTCCAGGCGGGTTTCCAGGTAGTTGCTGGCGGGCACCCGCTCCAGCAGCGGATAGCGGCTGGCCACGCTGCGCAACTCGGCAAACTGTGTGGTCAGGTCTTTCTTCAGGTGGGTGGCGTAAAGGTTGAGTCCGCTGGTTTCAATCCAGGTCAGCAGCAGTGACAGCAGGCGCTGCTGTTCGCGTCTGTCGTTGCCATCGCCGGCGCCACCGGCCGTGCCAGCACGGAAGTCGCTGATCAGGCGCAAGGGTGTATCGGGTGGCAGCCAGGCGGCGGGTGGGGCGGGGTCGTTTTCACGTTCGGCGGCTTCCCGCTCGTCCTTGGTGAACGGGCAGCCAGGCGCGTGCTCGGCGGTGCCCGGGTTGTTCTTGAGGAAAAGTGTGCCGGTGCTGCCGTTGAGGGTGACATTGAGCACCGGCAAGGCATCGTTGCGGCAGTCGCAAGCCAGCCATTGGTTGGCGTTGCGTACTTTCATCAGTAGCTGGTTGGCCTGTAGCAGGCGCGGGCCGGCGAGGCTGCCGGTGGCAAAGCCGACCAGCAGTTCCTCTTCAGCGGGGGTCAGGCTGCGCACCTGGGTGGCGGTTTTGTCGATGATTCGCATGAAGCAGCTCCAAGCTACGAGCCTCAAGCTTCAAGCAAAGTCGCGCGGCTTTCAACTCGTCGCTTGGCTACCGCCGAACATCTTCGCGGCACGGGCGCGAATCTCGTCGGGGGTCAGGTCCTCTTTGTGGGTGGACACGAACCAGATGTTGCCAAACGGATCTTTCAGGGTGCCGCTGCGGTCACCGTAAAACTGGTCGGTCAAGGGATGTAACTGGATGCCCCCGGCGGCCAGGGCCTGGGCGTAGACCTTGTCGCAGTCCTCAACATACAAGTGCAGGCCAACACCCGCACCGTTGAGCTTCTGGCTGGCGGTGAGGCCGCCTTCCATGTCGCAAGGGTCGCCCAGCATCAGCGACGAATCGCCGATTCTCAGTTCGGCATGGCCAACGCGACCGCCTGGGGCATCGAGGCGGAACATTTCCACCGCACCAAAGGCTTGCTTGTAGAACTCGATGGCCTTGGCGGCGTCGTTGATGGCCAGGTAGGGCGTGATGCTGTGCTGGCCTTCGGGGATGGGTTTGACTGCCATGTTCGACTCTCCTGTGCAATGGGCGCCGAAAGGCGCCCTGTTGCTTAGAGTCGTTCGCCCAGATGGAAAATCGACAGTGACGCTAGATCGATTGTCTATAAGCGCGGCGGTCAGAAGATGTAGTCGGTGGTCAGGAAGCTCGACTGGCGGTTGCGAATGATCTCGCTGATCAGCGCTTTGTTGGCCTCCTGGAAGCGGGTGGCGACCAGCGTCCGGATGGAGAACACACGCAAAGCGTCATCCACCGATAGCGTGCCCTCGGCGCTGTTCTTGCGGCCGTTGAACGGGTAGGTGTCAGGGCCGCGTTGGCACTGAGCATTGATGTTGATGCGCCCGACCTGGTTGGCGAAGATGTCGACGAGGCTGCCGATGGTGGCCGGGTCGTTGCCGAACAGGCTCAGTTGCTGGCCGTAGTCGGAGTCCAGCACATAGTCGATTACTGTCTGCAGGTCGCGGTAGGGCACCACCGGTACCAGCGGGCCGAACTGCTCTTCGTGGTACACGCGCATTTCCCGGCTGACCGGGTACAGCAAGGCCGGGTAGAAGAATGAGCCGCGGCTATTCCCGCCATTTTCGTTGAGTACGCGCGCGCCCTTTTCCGTCGCATCGGCAACCAGGCCATCGAGGTAGTCGACCTTGCCAGGCTCGGGCAACGGTGTCAGCGCCACGCCAGGTTCCCACGGCATGCCGGGCTTGAGCGCCGCCAATTTGTGCTGAAACTTGTCGAGGAAGGCCTCGACCACATCCTCGTGCACGAACAGGATCTTCAGTGCCGTGCAGCGTTGGCCGTTGAACGACAACGCCCCGGTGACGGCCTCTTCGACAGCGTTGTCGAGGTCGACCTGGGGCAGCACGATGCCCGGGTTCTTGGCGTCCAGGCCCAGTGCGGCGCGCAGACGATGCGGGCGTGGGTGCAGTTTCTTCAGGTCGCTGGCGGCCTTGTGGGTGCCGATGAAGGCGAATACATCGACCTTGCCGCTGGCCATCAGCGCGCTCACCGTTTCCCGGCCGCGTCCATAGATGACATTGATCACGCCTGCCGGGAAGCTGTCGCGGAACGCTTCGAGCAAGGGTCGGATCAGCAGTACGCCGAACTTGGCCGGCTTGAACACCACCGTGTTGCCCATGATCAGCGCCGGGATGAGCGTGGTGAAGGTCTCGTTCAGCGGGTAGTTGTAGGGCCCCATGCACAGGGCCACGCCCAGCGGGGCGCGGCGGATCTGGCCGAGGGTGCCTTGCTCCAGCTCGAAGCGGCTGGAGCGGCGGTCCAGGTCCTTGAGGGCGTTGATGGTGTCGACGATGTAGTCGCAGGTGCGGTCGAATTCCTTTTCCGAATCCTTCAGGTTCTTGCCGATCTCCCACATCAGCAGCTTGACCACGGCCTGGCGCTGTTCACGCATGCGCGCGAGGAAGGATTCCACATGCTGGATACGCTCGGCCACGCGCATGTTCGGCCAGGCGCCACGGCCTTTGTCATAGGCCTGTACGGCGGCATCGAGGGCGGTAAGCGCGGTCTCGGCATCCAGCAGCGGGGCGCTGCCCAGTATGACCTGATGCTCTTCGTCGCCTTGCTTGAGCCACACCGGGCTGCGCACCGTGGCCAATGGGCCGTCCCAGCGCCTGAGCTCACCGTTGACCAGGTAGTCGCGTTGTTCCAGTGGGGCTCCCAGGCGCCAGGTTTCCGGGATGTTCTCGGCGCTGGGGAAGAGTGAATCGAGCAAACGGTCCATGGGTACTGCACCTCACATCAAAGGGCGGTTTTCAAGTCAGTTGAATCGTTTCAGCTACGAGCATGCACTGGCTGCAGGAAAAACACCAGTCTGGTTCAACATGGCCGCCAATGCCTACCGGCAAGCAGTCAGCGAACTGAAAGGCGTTGATGCAAGTAGGCTTTAAAGGTTTCTCATTGATAGCGAAGTAGCCAGCGGACGCTTGATGGGCATGGTTATAGCAAAAGTTGTGTTGAGCATTGGTCTGATGCGGGGAATTTGACGCCATGAAACTTGATCAAAAGTCAGCCAGAAGCCGCTTGCCAAAGCGTTTGCAGGCATCTTAAATTGTTACTGAATGTGATAGTAAAGTTTCAAGTAAAACAATAAAAATCAAAGTGTTAAGTGTTTTTGCCGGGTTTTTTCTCTTGTTCCGATTGGCCAACAGTGCACTTCAAAGGACGTCGAAGAAGAAATGAAAAAGACCTTGACGACTGTGGCGCGCAAGCTCCTGTCGCCCTCCCTGCGCTACGAAATCAGGCTGCTGGCCAGCAAAGTGCGAGAAATGTTGGCGCGTGCCTGTCTCTGGCGTTGGGAAGTCGCCAGGTTCCGCCCGCAACAGGAGAGCCCGTACGAAATCCTCTACATCGGCCGCAAGCAGCAACGGGAAATGGCCAAGCTGCTGATCGGTGGCAAGGGCCAGGGCAGCGCCTCGATCGTGGACAGTGCAAGTGCCACGGCGGCTGCCAGCCACGTCGTGGTCATCAGCGAAATGCCCACGTCGGGGTCGCTGTCAGTGCCGCACTACCTGAGCGCCGTGGTGCCGCTGGGGCGCCCACTGGAAGACATCACTGCCCGCTACGACAGCGAACTGCGGCGCAGCATTCGCAAGAACCGGCCGCTTTATCACATGCGCCAAGCCCTTTCGGACGAAGAAATCGCCATGGCCGACCGGGATCTGCTGCGCCCTTATGCTTCGGCCCGTCAGGGCATTCATGCCGCGCAGTTTCCTACCGAAGAGGTGTTCCGTATTGCCAAGAGTGTCGGCCGGCTTGACTTGATCATGCTGGGCGATGAGGTGATTGGCTGCCACCTGGGGTGTGAAGTGGTACGCAGCGGCAAGCGTTACTGGAGCACGTTGCGCTTTGGCTATTGCGAGGCGGTGTTTTCCGATGCGAAGAAACTGCGCGAGGTGAATTCGATCACCACTTTCATGGCGCTTGAATGGGCACTGGAACAGGGCTTCGATTATTACGACATCGGCCTGTGTCTGGCGCGCCCGGACGACGGCCTGCTGAAGTGGAAACGCCGCCGCGGTGGTGATATCGACTCGCTGGGTAACCATGCGTACCTGTTTGTCCGCCTGCCCAAGACCGGTACGGCAAAGTTCCTGTGGGACACGCCGATGTTCGCGGTCGAAGGCGACAAGCTGACGTTGCATCTGGGGCTCCCCGATGGCCCAAGCGATGAGGAAGTTGCCAGCCGCTATCACGAAATGGTGTTTGGTGGCCTGCACAAGATTTATCTCTACGGAGGCAGCGGGGCAGGCGAACCGTTTGTGGAAACATTGCGCAGCCGTTACGCCAGCTTGCAGTCACCGCCCACCATGGAAAGAGTCACGAGTAGTTGAGTAACTGCCAGGGATGCTTTGATCTGGCGCCGGGCGCCGGGCTCCAGTCTTCGTCATCAGGGGGGGACGCTTCATGGGAAGCGACATCTCGCAGTTCAGTGCATCGCCCGCAGCCAGGCAACACACCTGGACCTTGGCCGCCTACCGATACATGGCGCGCAAACGGCTGGGTGGAAAAACGGCGATCGATCTCAAGAGCGTCGCCACCAAGAGTTGGGACATTGCCCCGGGCGAAGCCACGGTTTCACCGCCGGCCATTTTCCTGCCTGGCCAGCTGGATCGGGTGACGGGCTGGGAAGGCAAGCGGTTTTACCCCTACGTGCACCCGGCGCAGACCATGGCGGGAGGTATCCACACGTTGCAAGGGCCAACCCGTGGCTACCTGATCAAGGATGTATGGCTGGTCGATGGGGCATTGTACAAGGGCAAGGCCAGCCACTGGCTGTCACAGAAGCCGAGTACCTTCCCGACCATCCTCATCGACCATGAAATCGACCGCGCTGCGATCTACTGCACGCTAAACGGTAACGCCTGGTTCGGCACCTGGCTGATGGAAGATTGCCCGACCTATGCGCTGGCCTGCAACGAGGGCATCCCGGTGACCACCGCCCCCTCTGCCAGGTATCCGCTGTTCACCCAGGCACCGGCCTATGAAGACTGGCTGGACATGAAGCCTTTGCGCCTGCGCAGTGCGTTCTTCCGTGAGCTGGTGCTGTTCGATGACCAGAGCAACAACCGCAGCCGGCATGCTCGCTACCGAGCCATGGGTGACAAGCTGCTGTCGCATGTGACGCACACGCAGCACCCGGGGGTTTTCCTGTTGCGGGGCGGTGATGGTGATCTGCGCCTGTTGCGCAACGAGCTGGAGCTTGCCGAACACCTGCGCACGACCCGCGGTTTTCGCATCGTCAACCCGCTGAAGTCCGATGTGCCGAGTATTGTCGCGGCCTGCGCCGGGGCTAAAGTGGTCATCGGGGTGGAGGGTAGCCAGTTGGTGCATGGCGTGAATGTGCTGCAGGCGGGAGGCTGTCTGCTGACTTTGCAGCCGCCGAACCGTTTCGTCAGTTACTACAAATACCTGACGGATCGTGATCACCAGCATTTCGGCTTTGTGGTAGGCCTACCGGAAGGCGATGGTTTCCGGATCGATATTGACGAGGTGGAGCGCACGTTGGATCTGTTCCCTCGATAAATGTGTAGTATCCGTGCATGGATCAGCGGCGGGCAGGGCAGTAGAGGATGATCGAGGTATCACGGTTTTGGCGCGACCCTGCCTTGCCGTTCGTCGAAGCCCGACAGGTAGGGGACGGGCGCAAGGTGTGCTACGCCGCGCACTCTCACGAGAGTTTCTCCATCGGGGTGATCACGGGGGGACGTAGCACTTACATCAACAGTGACCAGTGCGTTGAGGTTGGGGCGGGTACCACGGTGTTGATGAACCCAGGCGTGGTGCACACCTGCAACCCTGTTGCCGGGGAACCCTGGTCTTACCTGATGCTGTTCGTCGATCAGCCTTGGTTGCAAGCAGTGGGTTTTACCCTGCCCACGCAGACCTGGAGCCGCTCGCCTGTGTTGTATCGGCGGCTGTTGCAGGCCTTTGCCGACCTGTTCGATGCCAGGCTGCCTGATCGCGAAGCCCGCCTGGCGGCCCTGTTTCACGAGTTGCCGGGCATGCTTGGCGGTAATGCCAGCGAGGGTGGCGAGGGCAACCCACGGCTGGATGCAGCGGCAGCGTTCATACGCGCCCATCGCAGTGACCCGCTCAGCCTCGAGGACATCTGCGGGGCTTGCGGCCTGTCTCGGTCCTACCTGATTCGTGCCTTTCGCCAACGCTTCGGCCTGACGCCGCATGGCTACCTGCTAGACCAGCGCGTGCAACTGGCCCGGGCGCAGTTGCGCCAGGGCCGCTCAATTGCTGAAGTTGCACAGGAGGCCGGGTTCGCTGATCAGGCACACCTGCAGCGGGCATTCAAACAGCACCTGGCGGCGACACCGGGGCATTACAGAAATGCCGTCGCTAGCCTGGGCGCTCCTGCAGGAGCCGTGCAAGCCTTAAAGGATCAGGTAAACCGCGCTGGCGACCAGTAACACGGCCAGGCTCCGATTGAGCATGCGCAGGTGGCGTGGGTTGTCCAGGTACTGGCGAATCACGCTGCCGGCCCAGGCCCAGCAGGCTACCGAGATGAAACAGATCGGCCCGTAGATCCAGGTAAACAGCCACAGCAAGTGCTGTTCACCGCCGGTGTAGGCACCCACCCCGGCAACGGCTGCCAACCAGGCTTTGGGGTTCAGCCACTGCATCGCTGCGCCGTGCCAGGCTGAAGGGGCTTGGCTAGGCTGTGCGTTGTTCAGGTTACCGTCGTCACTGGCCAGCTTCCACGCCATGTACAGCAGAAACGCTACACCGCCCCAGTGCAACATCAGGCCCAGCAAGGGCCAGCGTAACAGTAGTTGATGCAGGCCCAGCCCGACCAGCACCAGCAACAGGCAGAACCCCAGCGTGGCGCCGGCCACATGGGCAACGCTGGCGCGCAGGCCATGGCGGGCACCGCTGCCAAGGGCGACGATGTTTACCGGGCCGGGGGAGATCGAGGCCGCAAGGGCGAAGGCGGCCATGGACAGGTATAGGCTCATGAGGAAGATCCGCGTGGTTGGGGAGGCCTTATCCTCGCGTGGCTGGCGTTCTGATGTATTGAACAAAAGTACCTGCGCACAACCCGCGCCTGCAGGGCTAATGGCGATGCAGGGTTGTTACAGGTTTTGTAATAGTTTTGCGCTACTACAGAAACCTGCTGTGCTTGTAGTATCGTTCTCCCAATTTGTTATCAAGGTCTATATGAGCACCTTCGCGGAGCCCCCCAGTCTTCGGCCTTTCTGGCCATCCTTCCCCCGTCCTTGTGACGTGTCCCACGTGAGTACCCACTAATGGAATGGCTAGCCGACCCCACGGCCTGGCTAGGCCTGTTGACGCTTATCGTCCTCGAGCTGGTGCTGGGTATCGACAACCTGGTGTTCATCGCCATCCTTGCCGACAAGTTGCCGCCCCATCAGCGCGACCGCGCGCGGGTCATTGGCCTGAGCCTGGCGCTCATCATGCGCCTGGGCCTGTTGGCCAGCATTTCGTGGATGGTCACCCTGACCGCACCGCTGTTCGAAGTGTTCGGCAAGAGCTTCTCTGGCCGTGACCTGATCATGCTGTTCGGTGGTGTGTTCCTGTTGTTCAAGGCCACCATGGAGCTGCACGAACGCCTGGAAGGTCACGTAACCCAGGCCAGTGGCACGCTGCGCCATGCCGCGTTCTGGCCGATCGTTGCCCAGATCGTGGTACTGGACGCGGTATTCTCGCTGGATGCCGTGATCACGGCGGTCGGCATGGTCGATGAGTTGTCCGTGATGATGATCGCGGTGATCTTCTCGATCGGTATCATGATCGTTGCCAGCAAGCCGCTGACCCGCTTCGTCAACGCCCACCCCACGGTGATCATGCTGTGCCTGGGCTTCCTGATGATGATCGGTTTCAGCCTCACCGCCGAAGGCCTGGGCTTCCATATCCCCAAAGGCTACCTGTACGCGGCCATCGGCTTCTCGATCCTGATCGAGCTGTTCAACCAGCTGGCCCGTGCCCGCCGCAAGCGCAGCCTGCAACAGCACAGGCCGTTGCGCGAACGTACTGCCCATGCCGTGCTGCGCCTGCTGGGCGGCCGCCGGGTCGAGGCTGACGAGGTCGGCGAGGAGATTGCCGACCTGGTCGAGGGCGGCGGGGAACAGGTGCTGTTCGACCGCCGTGAGCGGGTCATGATCAGCGGCGTGCTGAACCTGGCCGAGCGGCCTATTCGTACGGTGATGACTGCCCGTGCCGAGGTTGATGTGATCGACCTGGCGCAACCGGCCGACGCCATTGCCCAGGCCCTGGCCAATTCGCCGTACTCGCGCCTGCCGCTGATCCGCGATGGTCGCGTGGACGAGCCCTTGGGCTTTGTGCACAAGAAGGAACTGCTGAAGGAACTGCTCTCGGGCAGCCAGCCCGACCTGGAAAGCATGGCCCGGGCGCCGTTGAACCTGCTGGAGAGCTTCAGCATCCTCAATGCCCTGGAGCAAATGCGCGGTCAGTCGACCCATATTGCCTTCGTGGTCAACGAGTTCGGTGACTTCACCGGGCTGTTGACCATGACCGACATCCTTGAGTCGATTGCCGGTGAGCTGCCGGATGCCAGTGAGGTTGAAGGCCCGGGCATCGTTCAGGAGGGGGAAGGCTTTGTGGTCAGCGGTGCGCTGAACCTCAGCCAGGTGCAGGCGCGTACTGGCTTCAGCGCCCGTGCTACCGAAGATTACCAGACCCTTGCGGGCCTGGTGATGAGCTTGCTGGACCGCCTGCCGATGGTCGGTGACCGGCTAGCCTGGAATGGCTGGATGCTGACCGTGGAGGCGGTTGAAGAGCGACGGGTACGCCAGGTTCGGCTTACACCGAACGGCGACGCTGACGTAGCAGGTGCTTGAAGCCCTCAAGCACCAGCACCAGTACTGCGGCCCAGATTGGCAGGTAGGTCAGCCACTGATCCGGGCCGATGGTTTCGCCCAGCAGCAACGCCACGCCTACCAGCAGCACGGGTTCGACGTAGCTGAGCAGGCCGAACAGGCTGAATGGCAGCATGCGGCTGGCCAGCACGTAGGCGATAAGCGCCGAAGCGCTGATCGCGCCAAGGATCGGTACCAACACGTACAGCCCGGGGTGTGCTTGCAGGTCAGCACTGGACAGTGGGCTCTGGATCACGAAGTACAGCGCCCACGGCAGCAGCAGGCACATGTCACACCACAGGCCGCCCAGGTTGTCGGTGCGGCAGCGTCGGCGCAGCACGAAGTAGACCGGGTAGCCGATCGTTACCAGCAGGGTTTCCCAGGCAAAACTGCCATTTTGGTACAGCTCGTGGCCCACGCCCAGTGCGGCGCAGGCCACGGCTACCGTCTGCAGGCGTGACAGCCGCTCGCCATATACCAGCCGCCCGGTCAGGACCATGGCCAGTGGCAGCAGGAAGTAACCCATCGACACTTCCAGGCTGCGCCCATGCAGGGGCGCCCAGAGAAACAGCCACAGTTGCACCCCCATCAGCCAGGACGTGCCGACCATGCCGAGCAACAGCACCGGCGTGCGTTTTACCCGGCCCATCAGTTCGCCCACCCGCTTCCAGTCTTTCGAGACAAGCATGAACAAGGTGAGGCAGGGCAGTGTCAGCAGGGTGCGCCAGCCAAAGATTTCTTCGCCATCGAGTGGCTTGAGCAGGGAGGTATAGAAGTACATCACAGCGAACAGGCAGGACGCCATGACCGATGAAACAATGCCTTTTGAAACGAATGCCTCGAATACGGGAATTGAGCGGGTTGATCAGCCGCGCATGATCTCAGGGGGCGCATCTTGCGGCAACTGCGTTGCGCCCGGGCGAGTGGCCAGGGCTTCGAGGAACTGGGCGGCCGGCATGGGTCTGGCGAACAGGTAACCCTGCTGGAAGTCCACCCCGTGCGCGGCCAGGTAGTCGCGCTGCAGGTCGGTTTCCACACCCTCGGCAACGATGCCCAGGTCCAGCTTGCCCGACAGCTCGATGATGGTCTCGAGTATGTGCACTGACAGCGCATCGGCGCCGATCATGGCAACGAAGCTCTGGTCGATCTTCAGGTAGTCGACCTTGAATTGCCGCAGGTAGTTGAGGCTCGACTGGCCGGTGCCGAAATCGTCGAGGGCAATCATCACGCCCATGGCATGCAGCTTTTCGAACAACTCAAGGGTGACCGGCGTAGGCTCGATCAGCTTGCGCTCTGTCAGTTCCAGGGTCAGCACCACCCGGCCGGGCGGAAAGTGCTGCAGGAACGTGCGGCAGTCATCCAGCAGGCTGAGGTCGCGGCAGTGGTCAGCGGTGATGTTGACACCAATATGGAAGCCGTCTTCCAACAGGCCGGCATAGGGCGCCAGGCTTTGCGCGGTATGTGTCAGCAGCGCACGGGTCATGGCGACAATCTGCCCGCTATGTTCGGCATAGGGGATGAACAGGTCGGGACGAACCAGGCCTTCGCGTGGGTGGTGCCAGCGCATCAGCACTTCCGCACCGGCCCAGCGGTAATCGCCCTTGCGCACCACTGGCTGAAAATACGGCAGGAATTCATCGGCCTGCAGGGCACGGTCCAGTTCGGCACGCGGTGAGGTGGCGCGGCGAATCTGCCAGCGGCATGCCAGCGCCGCCAGGGCACCCAGTATCAGCAGCAGGCTGAGCAGGCCAGGGTAGTGGCTGCGTAACAGTTGGCCTTGCTTGTCGGCACTGTAGCCGCCCTGCACGCTGAAAGGGTAACGCGTCGAGCCTATCAGCACGTTGGCACTGGCGGCGGCAGGGGAGGCGCCTTTGTGGACCACGCCGTCCTTGCCCATCCAGGCGTCGCCCACGCGGATTTGCAATTCTTCATCGGGGCCGATCAGGCGCAGTGCTGTCAGCAGGTGGTCGCCATCCACCGTGGTGATTGCACCGTGGTCGCCGTCGCTGGCACGGTAGACCAGCAGCGGGTGGCCCGGGGTAACCGAGTTGCCGTCCATCAGCCATAACTTGCCGTCGACGTAATCGCCAGGATTGACCGGTTCTTCGAACTCGCCGAACAGCGAGGAGCAATAAAGGTTGTTGTGCCTGAACAGGTTGGTCGAGCGCACGAAGGCATTGCGGGTAACCTGGGCCCGCAGCATGAGCTGGGCCTGCTCGCATGGGCTGTCAGTCAGTGGAAGTAGCGAATTGGCGGCACGGGACAGGTTGTCGAGGATGTGTTCGACGTGCTCCAACGCCTGGCGGGTGGTGGCGTGGCTGCTGGCCTGCATTTCACGTTCGACCTGCCAGTTCATCACGGCCAGGCCGCACATGACCGGCAGCACGCCGACGACCCAGGGCAAGAGCGTGCGCCAGCTGAGTGCGGCGCGGCGTTTGACGGTAAGGGGCATGCTGATCTGACTATCATGGAGTAAAAACGAGAGGATAGCCGTTTGTCGCCGCGTACGAGCAACTAAAACGCGACAAACCATTTTACGCAATGTAGAATCGATTTACGAATACAACAATAAGGTCCTTCACGTCCGAAGGATCAAGCCCGCCGAGATGGGTCCATATGACATACCATGGGTTCAAGCTGATCATAGGTGACTACCTCGCCCGTAGCGTGCGGGGCATTCCGTGCTCACCGCCGTTCCTGTTCCACATCCCACGCAATCAATAATTTTCGCTGCAGATGAGAACACGAACATGGCTGATATCTTTGAAAATCCAATGGGCCTGATGGGCTTCGAATTCATCGAACTGGCTTCGCCGACCCCAGGCGTACTAGAGCCTGTATTCCAGATACTGGGCTTCACCAAAGTGGCCACCCACCGTTCCAAGGATGTGCACCTGTATCGCCAGGGTGGCATCAACCTGATCCTGAACAATGAACCCAAGAGCATCGCTTCGTATTTCGCCGCTGAACACGGCCCGTCGGTATGTGGCATGGCTTTTCGCGTGCGCAATGCCCATGAGGCTTATGCCCGCGCCCTGGAACTGGGCGCTCAGCCGGTAGAAATCGAAACCGGCCCGATGGAATTGCGCCTGCCGGCGATCAAGGGTATCGGGGGGGCACCGCTCTATCTGATCGACCGCTTCGAGGAAGGCAGCTCTATCTACGACATCGACTTCAACTTCATCGAAGGCGTGGATCGCAACCCGGTAGGGGCCGGCCTGAAAATCATCGACCACCTCACCCATAACGTCTACCGTGGGCGTATGGCCTACTGGGCCGGGTTCTACGAGAAGCTGTTCAACTTCCGCGAAATCCGCTACTTCGATATCAAGGGCGAATACACCGGCCTGACCTCCAAGGCCATGACTGCGCCTGATGGCATGATCCGCATCCCGCTCAACGAAGAGTCATCCAAGGGTGCAGGGCAGATCGAAGAGTTCCTGATGCAGTTCAACGGTGAAGGTATCCAGCACGTGGCCTTCCTGACCGATGACCTGCTCAAGACCTGGGATGCGCTGAAGGGGCTGGGCATGCGCTTCATGACCGCGCCACCGCAAACCTACTACGAAATGCTCGAAGAGCGCCTGCCGGGCCATGGTGAGCCGGTCGACCAACTGCAAGCGCGTGGCATCCTGCTCGATGGCGCCTCGCAGCCCGGAGACAAGCGCCTGCTGCTGCAGATTTTCTCGGAAACCCTGCTTGGCCCGGTCTTCTTCGAGTTCATCCAGCGCAAAGGTGACGATGGCTTCGGTGAAGGCAACTTCAAGGCGCTGTTCGAATCCATCGAGCGTGACCAGGTACGCCGCGGCGTGCTGAGCACAGACTGATCGCCCCTGGAGTACCGTCGTCGTCATGTTCGTTCGGCGGCGGTACCCCGCCTGTTGGCACGTGCCCTGAACAGGGCCAGGTAGACGATCGAGCCGGTCACGATCCCCACCAGCATCAGCGAGGGGACGATCTGCAGCACCGACTGGCGTATTTCCTGAGCGGTGAAACCCTCTGGGTAGCCACCTTTGACCGTGTATCCATACTTGGCCGACATGGCGCTTGTAAAGAATTCGGACTGTGAGGGGCGCTCAAGGTCACGGCTGTCACCATTGCTCCATATGTAGCGGTCGCCAAATTCGACCAGCAGTGTCAGCCCATCCAGAAATCCATCCAGTTCATTGCGAATCTGCATGGCATAGGCTGTCACGATGATGCTATGGCTTTTGCCCTTCTGGTGAAAGTCGACCAGCAGCTTCTGGCGCGTGTCAGGAGGGCCGTAGGACAGTGCGACCCGCTGGCCGGACGACGCGAATGATGAATAATGCTCCAGCGAACCTGAAGCCGTGCTGCAGTAGGGTTGATTGTCTTTGAGCAAGGTCAGCGACCTGACCATGGAGCGGATGGCAACCTGGTCCTGCAAGGCGCTTTTGACGTTATCGCAAGATTCCCCTGCAAATGGCAGGGTGCGCAGGGCCGTCTCGTGCATTCTGTCCAGTGCACTGTCGACGCTGAAAACCGCCTCCTGAACTGAAATGCTGGCGTTTTCCGCAAGTTTCGCTTCCAGCTGGAAAGCCATCACCAGCAAACCGGAAACCACAGGCACCAGCGCCACTGCAATGAGCAGCAGCAGCTCCACCATGCTGCGCCCCGCGTGCATGATTTTCGACATAGGCTAATAGTTCTCCGCTCTGAAACTGTCCGAGGTGAACAGCTGAGCCCTGAGCCTATGTATTTGCTGACCGGGCTGCTGTAGTCCGGCTGCAGTTGAAGCGGTAGGAAAGCGAGCGCCTTGATGTAGCTAACTGCCCTTGAGCTTTTTCAGCACTGCCTCGGCCAGCAAGGCGGTGGAAGCGGGGTTCTGCCCGGTGATCAGCCTGTCATCGTCGACCACGTACGGCTTCCACGGCTCATCATGTTTGCTGTACTCACCGCCGCGCGCCCCAAGTTCGTTCTCCGTCAGGAACGGCACTACGTCGTCCAGTTCGGCCAGTTTTTCCTCTATGTTGGAAAAGCCGGTCACCTTGCGGTTTTTGAGCAGCAGGCAGTTGTTACTCAGCTTGATGTTCAGCAGGCCGACTACGCCGTGACAGACTGCTGCGACAATGCCACCTTTTTCGTAGATTTTGCGTGCCAGGTCCTGCAGAGCATGGTTGTCTGCGAAGTCATACATCACCCCATGCCCACCGGTGTAATAGATGACGCTGTATTCGTCAGCCTTCACCTGCCCTGGGGCCAAGGTACTGCCAAGACGCGTCATGAAGCGCTTGTCGTCGTACCACTGCCAGTCCAGGTCCGGGGCCATCTGCAGGCTGTGCGGGTCGACGGGAACGTAACCGCCCTGTGGGCTGACATAGTCGACCGTGTAGCCGGCCTTTTCGACTTTCTCGACAAAGTGAACGGCTTCACCCAGCCACAACCCGGTCGCCCGTTTGAGGGTTGGATACTTCGCTGTATTGGTCAACACCACCAGAATTTTCTTGCTCATGACCCTGCTCCCGTCGGCAACCTGAATGGGCCGGTGCTCCCTGGCCCGAGGGAAAACCTAAATAGCATAGCTGCCACCAGCAAGTCCGCCATGGTGTGCCGGACGTGCTGTGCTAACTTGAATCCATCCACGGGCGAGCGTGCCAGGCTTGGCGGCGCTGTGGTCAACCCTGAGCATTGCTGGAGTCACGATATTGGTCGCTAACGGTAAGCCATGCGAGCCCGCGCCGCAGGTCATCCTGCAGTCGCCTGTTTTGCCATCGATCGAGCCGATGGGGGAGCGGATAGCGCAGTTCGACTGGTGGCGTACCTCGCTTGGGCCATTGTCGCGCTGGCCTGCTTCGTTGCGCATTGCCGTGGACATGATGCATTTGTCACCTTTCCCATGTGCAGTGGTCTGGGGGGCGGACCTGTGTGTGGTGCATAACAATGGCTACCGGGCGTTGCGGGCATTACCGGATGCGCTGGGCATGGCGTTCGATACCCTGTGGAGTGATATCTGGCCTGCAGTGGGCCCCTGGGTGTTCAAGGCACTGGAAGGCCACTCGAATTTTGTCGAGGACCCACCCCTGCGTATCGTCCGCAGTGAAGGCGCTGAACCACTATGGTGCGCATTCGGTTATGCCCCCCTGCACGATGAACTCGGTAACGTGGCGGGGTTTCTGCATACGGTGATCGAGACCACGGCCAGCGTCGAGGCCCACCGCCATTGGCGTGAGCAGGTGCAGAGCTTTGAACGCCAGGTTGCGCAGCATGTGGCCGAGCGAGAGCAGTTCTGGTTGCTGTCGCGCGAAGCGATGATGATGCTCACCCCAGAATTGAAACTGCATGGCGCCAACCCGGCCTGGTACCGCATTCTGGGCTGGACACAAGAGCAGGTGCAGGCGATGTCGGTGATGGAGCTGGTGCACCCGACAGAGCGTACCGAAGTACGATTGGCAGTGTCCGGGCTGTTCCAATGCAGCCACGCGGAGCAGCTGGAGATCCGCCTGCGACACCGCCATGGTCACTACCACTGGTTTCGTTGGAGTGCGAGGTTTGACGGCAGCCTCCTGACGGCGGTTGGCCGGGACATCACCGCAGACCGTGAAGAGGCTGCGCGTCAGGCAGAGGCGCTGATGCACAACAGTGAGCGTATGGAGGTGGTGGGCCAGTTGGCGGGCGGCATGGGCCATGAAATGAACAACTTGCTGTCCGGTATCGGCGGCAGCCTCGAACTGCTGCAGCGGCGCCTGCAGGAGGGGCGGCTGGAGCGTGTGGAGGCCTACGTGGACGTTGCGCGCGACTCGGTGCAGCGTGCCATGGACCTGACCCATCGGTTGATCGCATTTTCCCGCCATCAGCCATTGGCCCCTCGGCCACTGGACTTCAATCGGCAGTTACGTCTGAGCGAACCCCTGTTGCTGCGGGCGCTGGGGGCAGAGATGCGTTTGCACTGGCAACTGGACGTTGCACCTTGGGCAGTGAGCCTGGACGTACCCCAGCTAGAGAATGCCTTGATCCACTTGTGTGCCAATGCGCGTGAAGCGTGCCTGGAACAGGGCAATGTCACCATCAGCAGCGTCAACGAACGGCTGACCGCGTTTTTCCCGGATGAAGGTGGCTTGCCGCCGGGCGACTATGTGGCCTTGCATGTCGAGGATGATGGCCATGGCATGGCCGCGGCGGATATCGCCAGGGCTTTCGAACCGTTTTACACAACCAAACCTCTCGGGCGTGGGGCCGGGCTTGGCCTGTCGATGGTGTATGGCTTCGTCCGACAGTCGGGGGGGTATGCCTGGATCGAGTCGACGCCGGAGCAGGGCACCAGGGTTTCCATGCTTTTCCCGAGGAGCCATGAGCCGGTTCCGGATGAGCCCGCGCCGGTACCGCTTTCGCAGCGCATGGCACGGGGTGAGCGCCTGCTGCTGGTGGATGACGAGCTTGATCTGCGCGCGGTCATGCGCGAATACCTGACTGAGCGTGGGTTTGACGTCACGGATGTGGGCGATGCCAATAGCGCACTGGAGCGCTTTCGCCATGGCGGCCCTTTCGATCTGGTCATCACCGATATCGGTTTGCCGGGTGGGTTCAGTGGCCGGCAAGTGGCCAAGGCCATGCGCATGCAGCTTGCACAGCAGAAAATTCTGTTTATCACCGGTTATGCGGATCAGTCGATTGAAGCGCAATTGCTCGATCAGCCGGGCACGGCATTGTTGAACAAGCCGTTTTCGCTGGCGCATCTTGCCGATGAGGCGCTACGCCTGCTTGACGTGTAAGGCGCTTCAAGGCTTACCTAGAATGTGTGTCACTCGAGCCTGCAACTGCTGCAACTCGAACGGCTTGCAGATCAGGTGCATGTCAGCGCCCAGGAAGCCTTCGCGGGCCATGGCCGTTTCCGCGTAACCGGTGATGAACAGCACCGGTAATCGTGGGCGCAGGCTGCGGGCAATTTCTGCCAGTTGTCGGCCGTTCATGCCGGGCAAGCCCACATCGGTGATGAGCAAATCCACCGGTTGTGCCGAGCGTAGCACCTTCAGTCCCTCATTGGCGTCGGCTGCGCTTTGGCAGGGGAAGCCGTTTTCGCCCAGCGCCTGGCAAAGCAGTTGGCGCACATGGGGATCGTCCTCGACAACCAGCACGTGTCGGCTGCAGCCGTCTTGCCTGGCTGGCACCGGTTCGCTGTATGACAGGGCCTGATCGACATGGCGTGGCAAATACAGCTCCACCTGGGTTCCCTGGCCAATCTCGCTGCTGAGGGTGATATGCCCATGGGACTGCTTGCTGAAACCGTACACCATCGACAACCCCAGGCCAATGCCTTGGCCGGTCGCCTTGGTGCTGAAGAAGGGTTCGAAGGCGTGCTCCAGCGTGCTTTGCGCCATGCCTTGGCCGCTGTCGGTGATTCGCAGGCGCACATAGTCGCCAGTGCGCAAAGCGCCGTCAGCAGCTTGCTCGGTGGCGATGTGATGATTGTTCGCCTCGATGCGTAGCAGGCCACCGTTGGGCATGGCCTCGCGCGCATTGAGCAGCAGGTTGTCGAGGGCCTCCTGCAACTGCTGGTCATCCGCCTCCACGGGCCACAGGTCTTTGGCCGCGTGCACTTGCAGGGTTATCGACGGGCTCAGGCGAGCGCCCAGGCGTTCTGCCTTGAGCAAGGTATGCAGGTCTATACGTTGGCTGTGCAGCGATTGACGGGAAGAGAAGGCAAGCAAGCGGTGGGTCAGGCGGGCGGCGCGTGAAACGGCCTCGCGGCCCATGCACAGAACGCCATCCAGGCCGTCGCTGCGGCCTTGGCGCAGGCGCCGCTGGATGAGTTCGAAGCTGCCGCTGATGCTGGTGAGCAGGTTGTTGAAGTCATGGGCGACGCCGCCGGCCAGTTGGCCGATGGCCTCCATCTTGCGTGCCTGGCAGCGGGCGAACTCACCGCGGTCCTGCACTTCTTCCGGCGTTGAAGGCCGGCTGTCCAGGCGCTGCTGCATGCCATGGAGTTGATCACGTGTCACGTACTGTCGCCGCCGGTTGCGCAGCGCGGACTGGGTCATGTGCAGCAACTGGGCATTTTCGTAGGGCGTGACCAGCCAGAGAAGATTGCCCACTGGATGATGATTCACCCCAGCGGCCGACCAGGCGCCCTGGGTCAGCAGCACGATGGGCAAATCCGACCAGCTCGGTTGCTGGTCGATGAATGCCTGCAGCAAAGTGCTTGGGCCTTGGCTGAACACCTGCTCGGCAATGATCGCCAACCCTGCGCCCTCGGTCAGACGCGCCTGCAGGTTGGCAAGGTCGACCGCGCAGAGGCTGTTGATGCCGGCGGAAGACAACAGACGTGAGGTATCCGCCGCCAGTTGTGGCGGTGCGAGGATCAAGGCACGTTCATCCAGCGCCAACGAACTGGCCAAAACGACTCTCCTTCAGGGTGGCCTGATACCCACTGGACCCTGGCGCAGGCTCAGGGTTCAACTGAATCCAGGCACTGCCTACAGGCCCTGTTGCAGCGCAGGGTCGTCCGGGTTCTGGCGCTCCAGCTCGGCGAGCGATACTTGCACGTTCTGCAACTGGCCGGACTCTTTCCAGTACTGAATCAGCAGCACCCGTGCCCGGCGATTGGCTGGCTGCCGATTGAGCACGGTTTCCAGTTGCTTCTGGGCGGCGTCGAGCTGGTCCAGCTCATGCAGGGTGACCGCCAGGGTATAGCGGTAATCGGCGTTGTCCGGGTCCAGTTCGACGGCGCGGGACAGGGCCAGCAAGGCATACTCGCGCTGTTCGTGGCGCTTCAGCCAAAGCCCTAGCTCATACTGCAGAAAGGCCGAGTCGGGGCTCAGCGCCAGGGCTTTGCCCAGCACCTGGCGGGAGGCGTCGTGGTGGCCCTGGCGCTCGAGCAGGCGTACCTGAGTCGCCAGGGCATCGAGGTTGCCGGGGGCAACCGCGAGCGCTCGCTGCAGGGCTGCAGCGGCGTGCGTGTAGTCGTTTTCGTGCAGGTACAGGCGCGCCAGGTGCACTTGGGCGTCGGCATCTTCAGGCTGTTGCTCCAGGGCTTGCTGGTATTGCTCCAGGGCTGACTGCAGGGGGCCGAAATAGAGGCCGATGGCGTCGGGATCGAGGCCCAGCAGGGCATCCACGGCGGCAAAACGCACGCTTTGCTCACTGTCGTCCAGCAGCGGGCCGAGTACCAGGCTGCGCTGTGCTGGCGGTAACAGGCGGCGGATACTGGCAATGGCCGCTCGACGCACCAGCGGCTCGGCATGTTCCAGGTCCTGGCGGGCCAGTTTCAATGCCTGCGGCGAGGGGTAGTTGGGCAACTCGGCGTACAGCGCCGCACGGCGGATCGCAGGCAGGTCGTTACGTTGCAATTGCTGGTACAACACCCGTGCGGCACCGGGCTGGCCGTCGTGAGCCTGGCGCAGCGCCTTGGCGTAGCTGTGTGCTGGCAAGGTCGGCGGGGTTGGCGGGGCGTCGCGCCACAGGTAGCCGAACAGGGCCGATACCAGAATCGACAACAGCAGGGCGATCAGGTAGCGGTTGCGTCTGGGCATCGGACGATCCGTGGCGGCGGGAAGGGCAGAGCTTGGGCCAGCCGGGGGGTAAATGCAACCGAACCGGGCACGCCGTTGGCCAGGCGCCAGGCCTGCGGTGGCATTCCATGCACTGCGTATTGGGGTGAATACGATGGCAAACATAAAAAAGCCCCGCGGGCCATGGCCTGCGGGGCAAACGGTTGGGGGAGGAGCCAACCAAAGGAGTCGTTGAGGCAGTGGAATCAGTGCGCGCTGGCCACCGTCTCCGGTTGCCAGCCGCCACCCAGGGCCTTGTAGATCGAGACGATGCCGCGATAAAGGTCGACTTCACCCTGAGCTTGTGCATCTTCAGCACTTAGCCGCTCACGTTCGGCATCGAGCAGTACCAGGTAGTCCACGGTACCTTCGCGATAGCGAATCGAGGCCAGTTCTGCAGCCTTGCGGCTGGCGTCGCTCTGGCGCATCAGCGACAGCAGACGCTGTTGGGTCTTGTCGTAATCGCTGAAGGCGTTGGCCGACTCTTCCAGTGCCAGCAGCACCTGCTGTTCGTAGTTGGCCAGTGCCCCTTCGGCATCGGCCTTGGCGCCGCGCAGGCGGGCCCGCACGCTGCCCAGGTCGAAGGCCGCCCAGGTAATGCTCGGGCCCAGTGCCCAGGCGTTGGCCGCCGAAGAGCCGATCTGCGAGCCGCGGGCGGCGGTAAAGCCGAGGAAGCCACTGAGGCTGACGCGCGGGAACAGGTCGGCGGTGGCCACGCCAACGTTGGCGGTGGCCGCCGCCAGCTGGCGCTCGGCGCTGCGGATGTCCGGGCGGCGGCGCAGCAGCTCACCCGGGTCACCGACCGGCAGCGCCTTGGCGATGGCCGGCAGGGCCTTGGGCGACAGGTCTACGCTGAGCGCGTCAGGGCGCTGGCCGAGCAGGGTGGCGATGCGATGCCGCGCCCGTGCCTGTTCGGCTTGCAGTTGTGGCACGGTGGCTTCGACCCCGGCCAGGCGCGCATCGGCACGCACCACGTCGAGGTCATTGCCCACGCCCGCATCGCGCAGGGTTTCGGTAATGGTGCGTGATTCCTGCTGGGTCTTCAGGTTGGCCAGGGCGATCTTTTCGCGCAACTGGGCACCGCGCAGTTGCCCGTAGGCATCGACCAGTTCGGCGATCAGGCTGACCTGCAACTGTTGCAGGTCGGCGGCGGCAACCGCTTCCTGGGCTTCGCTGGCTTCGATCTGGCGCTGGATGCGCCCGAACAGGTCAAGCTCCCAGGCCATGTCCAGGCCCAGGTCGTAGCGCTCGCTATTGACCCGCTCGGTGGTCTGGCCGGGGATCTGGCCTTTGCCGAGATCGCTGCTGGCACGGCTGGTGACCACCGGGAACGGGTCGTTTTCGGCGTCTTCGCGGATCGAACGGGCCGATTTCAGGCGGGCGAAGGCCACGCGCAAGTCACGGTTGCCGTCCAGCGAAGCCTGCACCAGCTGGTTCAGCACCGGGTCGTCGAACTGCTTCCACCACAGGCTCTCGAAGCGGCTACGGTCGTAGGCCTTGGCCTGCACATCGCTGCTCAATTGCGCAGGTTCGGTGGCTGGCGCCTGGTAGTCCGGGCCTACCGCACAGGCCGCCAGGGCCAGTGCCAGCAGGCTTGGGGTCAAGGGTTTGAGCAGGTTCATGCGTGGTTCTCCAGCACTTGAGCGTGTTCAGCCTTGCGGGCCTGGCGACGCTCGACGAAACGGCGGATCAGGAAGAAGAACACCGGGGTGAGGAACAGGCCGAACACGGTCACGCCGATCATCCCCGAGAACACCGCCACCCCCATGGCATGGCGCATTTCCGAACCTGCGCCGGAGCTGAACACCAGGGGCACCACACCCATGATGAAGGCGATCGAGGTCATCAGGATCGGCCGCAGGCGCAGGCGGCAGGCTTCCAGTACCGCAGCCAGCGGGTCGAGGCCCTTGGCCTGTTCGTCCTTGGCGAACTCGACGATCAGGATCGCGTTCTTGCACGCCAGGCCCACCAGTACGATCAGGCCGATCTGGGTGAAGATGTTGTTGTCGCCACCCGATACGATCACACCGGTGATGGCCGACAGCAGGGTCATCGGCACGATCAGGATCACCGCCAGCGGCAGGCTCCAGCTTTCGTACTGGGCGGCCAGCACCAGGAACGCCAGCAGTACGCACAGCGGGAACACCAGCAATGCGGTATTGCCCGAGAGGATCTGCTGGTAGGTCAGGTCGGTCCACTCGAAGGTCATGCCGTTGGGCAGTTCTTCCTTCAGCAGCTTCTCGATCGCAGCTTCCGCCTGACCAGAGCTGTAGCCCGGGGCGGCAGCGCCGTTGATCTCGGCAGTGATGAAGCCGTTGTAGTGCATGACCCGGTCCGGCCCGGAGGTGTCGCTGACCTTGAGGAAGGTCGCCAGCGGGATCATCTCGCCAAGGTTGTTGCGCACTTTCAGTTGGCCGATCTGCTCGGCATCAAGGCGGAACTGCTGCTCGGCCTGGACGTTGACCTGGTAAGTGCGGCCAAAGCGGTTGAAGTCGTTGGTGTACAGCGAGCCCAGGTAAACCTGCAGGGTGTCGAAGATGTCGGTGATCGCCACACCGTGGGTCTTGGCCTTTTCCCGGTCGATGGCGGCATCGACTTGTGGCACGTTGACCTGGTAGCTGGTGAACAGGCCTGCCAGCTCTGGGACGTTGTGGCTCTTGGCGATGATGTTCTGGGTTTCCTTGTACAGCGCTTCGTAACCCAGGTTGCCACGGTCTTCGATTTGCAGACGGAACCCGCCAATCGTGCCCAGGCCCTGTACCGGCGGCGGTGGGAAGATGGCGATGTAGGCGTCCTGGATGTCGGCGAACTGGGCATTCAGCGCGGCTGCGATGGCTGCCGCCGACTGGCTCGGGTCCTTGCGCTCATCGAATGGTTTGAGCGGGGTGAACACGATGCCGCTGTTGGGGCTGTTGGTGAAACCGTTGATCGACAGGCCCGGGAAGGCTACCGAGTCGGCCACGCCAGGCTGCTTCAGGGCGATTTCGCTCATGCGCTTGATCACCGCTTCGGTACGGTCGAGGCTGGCCGCGTCCGGCAGTTGGGCGAAGGCCACCAGGTACTGCTTGTCCTGGGCCGGCACGAAACCGGTCGGCGTGGACGAGAAGCCGAGGTAGGTCAGACCCATCAGGCCGGCATACACGAACAGGGCGATGCCGCTGGAGCGGATGACCCGGCGCACGCCACCGACGTAGCTGTGGCTGGCCCGGTCGAAGAACCGGTTGAAAGGGGAGAACAGCCAGCTGCCCAGCAGCTTGTCGAGGAACCGCGAGAAACGGTCCTTGGGTGCGTGATGATCCTTGAGCAGCACCGCGGCCAAGGCTGGCGACAGGGTCAGCGAGTTGAACGCCGAAATGACGGTCGAGATGGCGATGGTCAGGGCGAACTGCTTGTAGAACTGCCCGGTAAGGCCGGAAATGAACGCTGCAGGTACGAACACCGCGCACAGCACCAGGGCGGTGGCGATGATCGGGCCGGTCACTTCGCTCATGGCCTTTTGCGTGGCTTCCAGCGGTTTCAGGCCCAGCCCGATGTTACGTTCGACGTTCTCCACCACGACGATGGCATCGTCCACCACGATACCGATGGCGAGCACCAGCCCGAATAACGACAGCGCGTTAAGTGAAAAACCGAACAGGTGCATGACCGCGAAGGTACCGATCAGCGAGACCGGCACCGCCAGCAGCGGGATGATCGAGGCGCGCCAGGTCTGCAGGAACAGGATCACCACCAGCACCACCAGCACCAGGGCTTCGAACAGGGTGTGCACCACCGCTTCGATGGAGCCGCGCACGAAGATGGTCGGGTCATAGACGATGCTGTAGTCCATCCCTTCCGGGAAGTCCTTTTTCAGCTCGGCCATTTTCGCCCGCACTTCGTCGGAGATCTCGATGGCGTTGGAGCCTGGGCGCTGGAAAATCGGGATGGCCACCGCCGGCTGGTTGTTCAGCAGCGAGCGCAGGGCGTACTGGCTGGAGCCGAGTTCGACCCGGGCGATGTCTTTCAGGCGGGTGATCTCGCCATTGGCACCGGCGCGGATGATGATGTTTTCGAACTCTTCCTCGTTGACCAGGCGGCCTTGGGTATTGATCGACAGCTGGAAGCTGGTCGAGCCTGGGGCAGGCGGCGCGCCCAGCTGGCCGGCGGCCACCTGGCGGTTCTGCTCGCGGATTGCCGCGACCACATCACTGGCCGTCAGGTTGCGCGAAGCGGTCTTGTTCGGGTCCAGCCAGACGCGCAGCGAGTAGTCGCCCATGCCAAACAGCTGCACGTCGCCTACGCCGCCCAGGCGCGCCAGCTCGTCCTTGATGTTGAGGATGGCGTAGTTGGACAGATAGAGCATGTCGTAGCGGTTGTCCGGCGAGGTCAGGTGCACGACCATGGTCAGGTCAGGCGAGGCCTTGTCGACGGTGATACCGATACGGGTCACTTCCTCGGGCAGCTTGGGCTGGGTACGGGTGACGCGGTTCTGCACCTGCACCTGGGCGTTGTCCAGGTCGGTACCCAGGGCGAAGGTGATGGTCAGCGTCAGCTTGCCGTCCGCAGTGGACTGGGAGGACATGTACAGCATGTTCTCCACACCGGTAATGGCCTGCTCCAGCGGCGCGGCAACGGTTTCGCCGATGACCTTGGGGTTGGCGCCGGGGAAGTTGGCGCGCACCACCACGGTGGGCGGCACCACTTCGGGGTATTCGCTGATCGGCAGCTGGAACAGCGAGATGGAACCCGCGATCAGCAGCACCAGCGACAGCACCGCGGCGAAGATCGGCCGGGTAATGAAGAATTTCGAGAAGTTCATCGGTAGGGTCCCTTAACCGCGTGGCGCCTGGGCGCTGGCGACTTTCACGTTGTTGCCCGCCACCTTCGGCGCCGGGTTGCTGGCCTCCAGGGCCTGGCGCTGCTGGGCGAGGGCGGCGAGGGTTTGCTCGCTGGCCATCTGTGTTTCTTCCGGGGTTACCGGCGAACCAGGGCGTACGCGCTGCAGGCCCTTGACCACGATGCGGTCGTCCTTGCCCAGGCCGCTGCGCACGATGCGCAAGCCTTCCAGCTTCGGTCCCAGTTCCACGGCGCGGTAGGTGGCCTTGTTGTCCTTGTCCATGACCAGCACAAACTTCTTGCCAAGGTCGGTGCCCACGGCTTCGTCGTTGATGAGCATGGCGTCGTACTGGGCGCTGCCGACCAGCTTCAGGCGCGCATACAGGCCCGGGGTGAACTGGCCGTTGCTGTTGTCGAATACCGCGCGGCCGCGGATGGTGCCGGTGCGCGGGTTGACCTGGTTGTCGACGAAGTTCATCTGGCCCAGGTGCGGGTTGCCGCTTTCGTTGGTCAGGCCCAGGTATACCGGAGTGCTCTGGCTACGCTGGCCTTCACGGGCCAGCTGGGTGTACTTGAGGTACACGCGCTCGTCGGCGTCGAAATAGGCGTAGACCTTGTCGGTGGACACCACGCTGGTCAGCGGGGTGACATCGGCGGTGACGATGTTGCCGGCGGTGAACTCGGCGCGGCTGACTCGGCCGCTGATGGGCGCGGTGACGCGGGTGAAGCTGAGGTTCAGGCGCGCCAGGTCGAGCTGGGCCTGGATGGCATCGACCCCGGCACGGGCTTCGGCGGCGGCACTGCTGCGCGATTCGGCCAGTTCGGCGGAGATGGCGTTGCTGTCACGCAGGCGCTCGCCACGGCGGGCTTCGTTGGCGCTGCGGATGGCGGTGGCCTTGGCCTGTTGCAGTTGGGCTTCGAGGCGGCGGACTTCAGCCTGGAACGGGCGCGGGTCGATCTGGAACAGCAGGTCGCCTTTCTTGACCTGGGCGCCTTCGGTGAAGGCGACCTGGTCGATCTGGCCGGAGACCCGCGGGCGCACTTCGACGGTTTCCGGGGCTTCGAGGCGGCCGGTGAACTCGTCCCATTCGGTGATCGGTTGTTCGATCACCTTGGCCACACTTACCTTCGGCGCAGCGGGAGCCTGCACGGCGTCGGGGGTTCGACCGCAAGCGCTGATCACCACCACTGCCAGGGCAGCGAGGGGGAAGCGCAAAGGTTTGAGTGATTGTTCCATGGAGAACTCCGCCAATGTATTAGTAGTGGGCGGAGTGTGAGTGTGTTGCGCGCGAGGCACGAATCGAACGGGACGAAGGTTAATATCACGCTGAATGATAAGTGGGGATCAACTATCGATGGCGGCCCGGGTTGGGCGCAGAACACCGCCTGTGTGGGCTTCAGGTTACGCGAAAGCCTGGGCCTGGCCATTCAGTGAATACTTGAGGCCAGCTCGAAGATCGGCATGTACATGAGGATTACGATCAGGCCGATCAGCAGGCCGATGAAGGTCATCAGCAGCGGTTCGAACAGTTTGACGAACCATTCCACCCAACGGCCGATTTCCTGGTCATGGAAGTCGGCGCAGCGCTCCAGCATCTCGCCCAGGTTGCCAGACTGCTCGCCTGCGCGCAGCAGGCGCAGGGATACCGGCGTCACCAGGTGCCCGGCCGCCAGAGCATCGGAAAGCGGCAGCCCTTCGCCCACCCGCTGGCTGGCCTGCTCCAGGCCCTGCGCTGCTGCGTTGCCGAGCAGGCCGCGGGCCATGCCCATGGCGGTGAGGATGGGGATGCCGCCTTGCAGCAGAATGCCCAGCGAGCGATAGAAACGCGCCAGCTCGTACATCATCAGGCGCTGGTGCAGTGCGGGCAGGCGCCGCAGCTGGCAGGAGGCCCAGTACCGTACACGCGGGTGCCGGCGCAGCAGCCAAAGCGCCGCGACCCCACCGACGGTGCCCAGCGCCAGTGGCGCTTGCTGGGCATGCAGAAACAGGCCGACCTGCATCAGCACCCGTGACAGCCAGGGTAGCTCGGTGCCCATGCCTTCGAACACCTGGCTGAAACGCGGCACCACATAGCCGAGCAGGAACAGCACCACACCGCCTCCCACCAGCAACAGCAGTAACGGGTAGACCGAGGCACCCACCAGCTTCTGCCGGACCAGGTCCAGGCGCTGGCGATAGCTGATGTAGCGGGTGAGGGCGTCGCCCAGGGCACCGGTGCGTTCGCTGGACTGCACCAGCGCCACATACAACGGCGGGAATACCCGCGGTTGCTGGCCCAGCGCCTGGGACAGCGAGCGGCCCTCGTACAGCTGACGCACCAGCTCGGCGAGCACCTTGCGCGCTGTCGCTGCCGGGCTTTTCTCCGCCAGGCTTTCCAGTGCGTCGATCAGCGGCAGGCCGGCATTGAGCAAGGTTGACAGTTCCTGGCTGAACAGCACCAGGTCGAATGCCGCTTCACGGCGCCAGGCCATGCCGCGCAGCGCGCCGCCGCTGCTGCGCAGGCTGAGCACACGCAGGCCCTGGTCTTCGGCCTGGCGGCGGGCCTGGTCGGCGTCCTCGGCGTCGATCTGCAACTGCACCACACCCTGCCTACCCAGGGCCTTGAGGCTGTAGCGCATGGCCGCTCTCCTTACTGCCAACTAGTAACTTCGGCATTTTCGCCATCGCCACCCGGCTGGCCGTCCTTGCCCATCGACAGCAGGTCGTACTCACCGCCGTTCTCGCCGGGTTGCCGGTAGATGTAAGGGCGGCCCCACGGGTCTTGCGGCACGGCCTTCTGCAGGTACGGGCCGGTCCAGCGAGCTTCGCCACTGGGGGCGACCACCAGCGCCTGCAAGCCTTGTTCGCTGTTGGGGTAGTGGCCGACCTCCAGGCGATACAAGTCCAGGGCCTTGCTCAGCCCCTCGATCTGCGCCCGCGCTACCTTGGCCTCGGAGCGGCCGAGCTGACTGAAGTACTTGGGCGCGACGATGCCGGCCAGCAGGCCGAGTACCACCAGGACCACCAGGAGTTCAAGCAGAGTGAAGCCACGTTGCGGGTTGGTTCTGCGCTGCATGGTGAAACCCTCCACTGCATGGGGACAAGCGTTGACATGCACCATGCAACAGCCGTGCACGTCTGCCTCGGGGCCTTGCGCCATGCGGCACAGGAAGCGGCACAGTGCTTGCGTCGTGGTGACTGTCCTCGGGTTTTCCGGGGCATTTCCCCCACATCGGGGGCCACGACGAAGAGGCGACCGGCATGCGTGGACTCATTATCGGTTTGATCTGGCTGGCGGCAGGTGCTGCCCAGGCCGATGTGTACATCTCAATCGATGCCAAGGGTGGCTACGTACTGACCAATGTCCATCGACCAGGGCGACACTATGAGAAGGTGATCAGCGAGCCGCTGGCCCAGGGTGGCCCGGTCAAAGCGCAGATGATCACCGGCCGCCCTTACGCCGAGGTAGTCGCCACGGCTGCGCGCCTCCACAACCTGCCGCCGGCGCTGCTGCACGCGGTGATCAAGGCCGAGTCCGGCTACAACCCCAAAGCCCGTTCGCGGGCGGGTGCAGTGGGGTTGATGCAACTGATGCCAGACACAGCCCGCGAGATGGGGGTGCAAGACCGCCTGGACCCGGAAGACAATGTGCAGGGCGGGGCGCGCTACCTCAAGCAGATGCTCACCCTGTTCGACAACGACATCACCTTGGCCGTGGCGGCCTACAACGCCGGCCCGGATGCTGTGCTGCGGCGTGGTGCCGTGCCGCCGTTTGCCGAGACACGGCGCTATGTGCCGACGGTGCTGCGGGAGTATCGAAAGTTGCAAGGGTTGACTGATGATTCGTCTTTGTAACAACGGGCGTGCAGCTCACGCATTTCCGCAGGGGCCGCGCCACCCTCAGGCTATTTCGGGTAGGTGAAGTGAGGAGGGGTCAAATACCCTTCGGCGGATGCCATCAATTTAATACTATGGTTTCCCCAAGTCTGGGCTATAACCTTCTGAAGGTGCCCAGCTGAGGAGTCCGTTATGGACGTCGCCCCTCGTTCCGTCACTCTTGAAGTGCCTGCCGGTAGCGAGCTGGCCGCCCCGCGCAAGCCATTCAACCTGCTGCGCTGGTATGCCTGGGTCAGTCTGGCCATCATTCTCTCGGTGGCTGCCGGGCTGGGGCTGATTTCCAGCCGCTTCATCATCGACGAGAGCGTCGAGCGTGATGCGTTACTCACTGCACAGTTCATTACCTCCATTGCCGATGCCGAAGTGCGCCATGTGTCGATCCCCAATGTGCGGACCATGGGCGAACTGCTCGACCCGCGCACCGACCGCAATAACTTGCCCGACGTCGACCCGCAAGCCCGGCGCAAGGCCCGTGGCGAGTTCCTTGACCATATCGCTCACCTGCCCGATATGCTGCTGGCCAATATTTACGCCTTGGACCGCACAGTGATCTGGTCCAGCAACCCGGCGCTGATCGGCAAGCTGATCGAAGGCGACGAAGACCTGGATCAGGCTTTCGAGTACAAGATGCGGGTCTCGGCCAGCTACCACAATTTCGAACAGGCGCGCGCCGAGCAGAAGTTCATCACCCCGCCCAAGCAGTTGTTCATCGAGAACTACATTCCGCTGTTCGATGCCGATGGCGATCGGGTCACAGCGATGGTCGAGATTTACAAGGAGCCCCACGACCTGATCGTACGCATCGAACGTGGCCTGATCCTGATCTGGTTGGCTATCACGGTCGGCGCTGCACTGGTCTATGTCGGCCTTTACGGCATCATGCACCGCGCCGCACGGCTGCTGGCGGTGCAGCAGAAACGACTGATCAGCAGCGAAACCTACGTGGCACTGGGTGAGGTGTCTTCGGCGGTGGCCCATAGCCTGCGCAACCCGCTGGCCAGCATCCGCTCAAGTGCCGAACTGGCCCAGGCGTTCGACGAAGGCCCGGCGCAACGCCAGGTCAACGATATCATCAGCCAGGTCGATCGCATGTCGCAATGGATCCGCCAGATGCTGCAGTCACTGCGCCCGCTGAACGACGAGGTATTGGCAGTGGACTTGCCGCAGGCGTTGCAGGAAAGCCTGCAGACCTACGCTGTGCCGCTGGCGCGCAGCGGGGTAAGCCTGGACCTGCAACCCTTACCGGCCGTGCAGGTGTTGGGGCACCCGGTATTGCTGCGCCAGGTATTCAGTAGCCTGATTGCCAATGCCTTGGAGTCGATGGAGCAGGGCGGGCGGTTGCGTATCGAGGTGGTACGTCACAACCGGCGCAGCCTGACTTTGCGCCTGTCCGACAATGGCAAGGGCATGAACGAAGAGCAGCAGCGTATGGCTTTTCGACCGTTCTTTACCACCAAACAGGGTGGGCTGGGGGTGGGGCTGGTGCTGGTGAAACGCATCATGGAACGTTTCGGCGGTACGGTCCGGCTCAGCAGCAGTGAAGGCCATGGCACAAGGGTTTCGTTAAGTTTCCGACTGGCGTGAATTCGTTAAATGACATCAGGATTGTTCAGTAAGATGTTGATATGAAAAGGATTTGTGTTTTTTGGGTGATAATCCCCCAAATGTGGGGGTTAATCCTCTAATTAATCTTAATAAGTTATGGCAACCTACTGAAAAATAACATTTTTAATTTGGAATGTTTCTGCTGGCCAAGTTTTTGCAGCGAAGTTTGTGAAGCGCGACACGCGACAAATGGCAGCTGCGACTGCCCAGGTGGATTGCTACCCAGTGGCTGCTGCCATTGGCCTTGATGCAGTTCTGAACGTACGCCCTGCGCGGGAACCACGCGATGCAGATGCTGGAAGACGAAGTGCCCGACAAGGCCAATGCGCCCGCCAGCGGACGGCCCGTACCCTTGCGTGAATTCAACCTGCTGCGCTGGTTTTCGGTGATCAGCCTGTTGATCATTACCTCGGTGGCAGGTGGGCTGGGTTACGTTTCGACGCGCTTCGTGGTGCGCGACAGCGTGGAGCGCGATGCCATGCTTACCGCGCAGTTCATTCAGGCAATGGCCCAGGCCGAAGTGCGGCATTCGCAATTGCCGCCTGGCACCACCATGGGCGAGTTGCTGGACCCGCGGCTGGACCTGCAGCACTTGCAGGTCACCCCGGCCCTGGCCGAATCGACCCGGATCGAGTTCCTCGATCATGTCGAGCACCTGCCGGACACCTTGCTGGCCAATGTCTATGCCCGCGACCGCACCATTGTCTGGTCCACCAACGTGGAGCTGATTGGCAAGCGGATAGAGGCTGATGGCGATCTTGAGCGCGCCTTCCGCTCGCGCAAGGCGGTGTCGGCCAGCTATCACAAGGTTGCGGATGATCGTGAGGAGCAGAAGTTTCAGCGCGCACCACGCTACCTGTTCATCGAGAACTACATCCCGCTGTTCGACAGCCAGGGTGAGCAGGTACTGGCCATGGTGGAAATCTACAAGGAGCCGCAAGACCTCATCCGGCGCATCCAGCGCGGCTATGTGCTGATCTGGGCCTCGACACTGGTGGGTGGGGCGTTGATCTACTTCGGCCTGTTCTGGATCGTGCGCCGGGCGGCACATATGCTGCACCTGCAGCAGGACAGGCTGGTGGCAAGCGAAACCTACGTTGCGCTGGGTGAAATGTCGTCGGCAGTGGCTCACAGCATGCGTAACCCGCTGGCCAACATACGCTCCAGCGCCGAACTTGCCCAGGAAACCGCCAACGCTGCTGCGCAGAAGAACATCACTGACATCATCAGCCAGGTCGACCGCATGTCGCGCTGGGTGCGCGATCTGCTGGTGTCGTTGCGCCCGGCCAGTGACGAACCCGAGGCCGTGGACCTGGTGGCGGCCATCGAGGACACCCACCTGGCCTTCGCCCAGCAGATCGAACGCAACGGCGTGCGTTTCCATTTCGAAGGGCCTGACGTGCAGTGGGTGGTCAGCCAGCCGCTGCAGCTTACGCAGATTCTCAACAGCCTGTTTTCCAACGCCCTGGAGGCCATGCCCGCTGGCGGGATGCTCAATGCCCAGGTCAATGTGCAAGAAGGCGTGCGTGCCGAGTTCGTGCTGACCGACACCGGCAAAGGCATGAGCCAGCAGCAGGAACGGATGGTGTTCAAACCGTTCTTCACGACCAAGCAGGGTGGTCTCGGTGTGGGCCTGGCCCTGGTCAAACGCATCATGGAACGTTTTGGCGGCTCGGTCAGCCTGAGCAGCCGCGAAGAGGAAGGAACCCGCGTCAGCCTTACATTCAATATTGCAGCGGGAGGGGAACATGGAGCACAGCATCCTGGTCGTCGAGGATGATGAAATCCTTGCCGACAACATTCGCACTTACCTCAGCCTCAAGGGCTACGAAGTCATCGTGTGCCACAGCGCGGAGCTGGCGTTGGAGCAGATCAAGCGGGCGCAACCTGACGCGGTGCTGACCGACAACTCGTTGCCAGGCATGAGCGGGCACGACCTGCTGCGCACGCTGGTGGCCCAGGCGCCGGACCTGAAAGTGATCATGATGACCGGCTACGGCAATGTCGAAGATGCCGTGCAGGCGATGAAGGAGGGCGCCTTTCATTACCTGACCAAGCCGGTGGTACTGGCCGAGCTCAAACTGACCCTGGACAAGGCCCTGGCTACCGAGCGCATGGAGCGCACGCTGTCGTTCTACCAGGAGCGCGAGGCGCAGAAGTCCGGGTTGCAGGCTTTGATCGGCGAGTCGCCGGTGATGCTCACCCTCAAGCACACCCTGCGCCAGGTGCTCGATGCCGAGCGGCGCATGGCCAGTGACGACCTGCCACCGGTGCTGATCGAAGGCGAGACCGGTACTGGCAAGGAACTGGTGGCCCGTGCCCTGCATTTCGATGGTTCGCGCAGTAAAGGGCCTTTCATCGAGTTCAATTGCGCTTCGATCCCTGCCAACCTGCTTGAGGCCGAACTGTTTGGCCACGAGAAGGGCGCGTTCACCGATGCCAAGGAACGCCGGGTAGGCCTGGTGGAGGCTGCCGATGGCGGTACCTTGTTCCTTGACGAGATCGGCGAAATGGACCTGGTGCTGCAGGCCAAGCTGCTCAAGTTGCTGGAAGACCGCAGCATCCGCCGGATTGGTGCCGTGAAGGAACGCAAGGTCGATCTGCGGGTGATCAGCGCCACCAACTGTAACCTGGAGCAAATGGTGCAGCAGGGCAAATTCAGGCGTGACCTGTTCTTCCGCCTTCGCATTATCGCCCTGAAGGTGCCGCGCCTGTATTCGCGTGGGCAGGACATCCTGCTACTGGCGCGGCATTTCCTTGCCCACCATAGCCGGCGCTATGGCAAGCCGAACCTGCGCTTTTCGGCCGAGGCCGAAAGCCTGCTGCTCGGTTATAGCTGGCCTGGCAATGTGCGTGAATTGCGCAACATGCTGGAGCAGACGGTGTTGCTGGCGCCGAACGAGGTGGTGCAAGCGCATCAGTTGAACCTGTGCATGACCTTGGTTGACGAGCCGTTGGCGCAACAGCCGATGGCGGCCATGTTCGAAATGCCGCGGCACGAGCCAGAACCGGGGACAAGCCTGCCTGACATGGAGCGTGACCTTGTCTGCAAGACCCTGGACCGCACCGACTGGAACGTGACCAAGTCGGCGCGGATGCTTGGGTTGTCGCGGGATATGCTGCGTTACCGGATCGAAAAGCTGGGGCTGACCCGGCCTGACAAGCGTCAGTGGTAGTACAGGCCGTGTCGTCAGGGGTTACCTGTGCCTGAGCTGCCTTCTCCTTGCCGGCCGGTACCTTCCGACCCACTGCCCTCCATACCCGGCAGATCGCGGTTGTCATTCTGCTTGGCTGGCGGGCTTTGCGGTTCGTTGCCCTGTATGCGCGGGTCGGTGGCCCGCGGCAAGGGCTTCTCGATCGGGTTGAGGGTGCTGTCCACGCCGGGTTGTGGCGCCGTATTGTGCGGGTCGTCGGGGTAGGTCGGACCTGTGCCGACAGCAAAGGCCAGCGGCGAGGCGAGCAGGGCAATCGACAGGAGGGTTGAGCGGGGCATGGCAGGCTCCTTTGCTGTACGGGTAAGGCTCATACTTCCCTTTGGCCTTACCCGGAACGTCAACGTGCCATTACCCCGATCAACGGTCACACCACCAGCGACAGCAACATGATGAAAATGATGCCGACGATGGACAGGATCGTCTCCATCATGCTCCAGGTCTTGAAGGTTTCTGCCACGGTCATGTTGAAGTACTGCTTCACCAGCCAGAAACCGGCATCGTTCACATGCGACAGGATCAGCGAGCCGGCACCGGTGGCCAGTACCAACAGCTCACGGTTCACCCCCGGCACGAGGTCGATCACCGGTGCCACGATACCCGCGCCGGTGATGGTGGCGACCGTGGCGGAGCCGGTCGCGATGCGGATCACCGCCGCCACCAGCCATGCCAGCATGATCGGCGAAATTTCTGCCTGGACAGCCATCTGCCCGATCACGTTGCCTACGCCGGTATCCACCAGCATTTGCTTGAAGCCACCGCCAGCGCCGACGATCAGCACGATGGCGGCAGTCGGTGCCAGGCTCTGGTCGAGCATCTTCATGATCTGCTGGCGGTTGAAGCCGCGGGCCGAGCCGAAGGTGTAGAAGGCCAGTAACAGGGCGGCGAGCAGGGCGGTGATCGGGTGACCGATCAGGTCCATCCACTGGCGCACGATGTGCTCGGCAGGCAGCACCACGTCGGCGAACGTTTTCAGCAGCATCAACGCGACCGGCAGCAGTACAGTGATCAGGGTAATGCTGAAGCTTGGCAGGTTGCCCTGATCGGAGTCCTTGGCGATCTGGTCCATCAGCTCCTGGGACGGGTTGCCCGGGATGTAGCGGGAAATGAAGTTACCGAACAGAGGGCCGGCGATGATCGCGGTGGGCAGTGCGACGATCAGGCCGTAGAAGATGGTCTTGCCAATGTCAGCGTGGAAAATGCCGATCGCCAGCAAGGGGCCCGGGTGTGGTGGCACCAGACCGTGCACCACCGACAGGCCGGCCAGCAGCGGAATGCCGATTTTCACCAACGAGACGCCCGAGCGCCGGGCGACGATGAACACCAGTGGAATCAGCAGCACAAAGCCGATTTCGAAGAACAGCGGGATGCCCACCAGGAAGGCGGCGAACATCATCGCCCAATGCACGTTCTTCTTGCCGAAGGCGCGGATGAGGGTTTGCGCGATCTGGTCGGCACCACCGGAGTCGGCCATCAGCTTGCCGAGCATGGTGCCCAGGGCGAGCACGATACCGACGAAGCCGAGTACGCCGCCAAAACCGTCCTGGAACGATTTCATGACCTTGGCCACCGGCATGCCGGAAGTCAGGCCCAGGAAGCCGGCCGCGAGGGTGAGGGCGACGAAGGGGTGAACCTTGAAGTGGGTGATCAGCAGGATCAGCCCGACGATGGTAACCAGCGCGTCGAGCAGCAGGAAGGTATCAGTAGCCAGTCCGAACATGGTTTGAAGGCCTCGGTCTTATCGTTGTTTTGGGCGTAGCTTTTTGGAGTCTTTGCCGCGTTTACGGGTTGGGGTAGCGCTGTCTTTGGTGAGACGGAAATGCCGCCGAGGTCAGGCGGTTTGCGCCAGGCCCGGCTCACCGCAGTGCTTTAGCCAGTGGTCCACCGCTTCGGCCAGTGCTTCGATCGGTTGGGTGGCGTCCAGTGCAAGTGTCAGTGGCTCGCCGCGTGGCGATTCCAGGGCCGCGAACTGGCTGTCGATGAGGCTGGCCGGCATGAAGTGCCCTGGGCGAGCCAGCACGCGTTTTTCGGCCTCGGCAGGCGACAGTTCGAGGAACACGAACACCAGCCCGGGCATGGCATCGCGCAGGGTGTCGCGGTAGCGGCGCTTGAGTGCCGAGCAGGTCAGGATCGGGCGTTCACCGGCCTGGGTGGTGGCTTGCAACTCTTCACCAAGGCGGACCAGCCAGCCGGCACGGTCGCTGTCGTCCAGCGGGATGCCAGCGCTCATCTTGCGGATGTTTTCGGCAGGGTGGAAAGCGTCGCCTTCGATCAGGCGGCCGCCGCTTCTGGCAGCGATGGCGGCGCCGATGCAGCTTTTGCCACAACCGGCTACGCCCATCACCACAATGGCGGACAGGGGAGAATTCATCAGTACCTCCTGCGGGTGAGATAGCGCTGTCTCGCCGATGACGAACAGCCACCTCCCCGGTGTTATTGGTCTTGTCCTTACGCAGTATGGACGCCTGGTGGCGAGCGCGTGGTGGCTGCTACCAAAGATTACATTGCCTGCATCCTGAGACAGCGCTACCTTAGTGGCCGTTCCCTCTCCTTGCAAGTAGTAAAATTACAACATTCATGTCCCGCACCGGCTCCCGAACTACAGGTCGTCCCACCCTGGCCGAAGTTGCCAGGCTTTCCGGGGTTTCCCCGATTACCGCTTCGCGCGCCTTGCGTGGGGTCAGCACCGTTGCGCCTGACCTGGTGGAAAAGGTCATCGCCGCAGCGGCGAACCTTGGCTATGTGGCCAACCCGGCCGCCCGGGCGCTGGCCTCGGCACGCAGCCAGTCGGTGGTGGTGTTGATCCCGTCGTTGTCCAACCAACTGTTCATCGACACCCTGGAGGCCATTCACGAGGTCATGCGCCCTCGTGGGCTAGAGGTGCTGATCGGCAACTATCATTACGACCTTGCCGAAGAAGAGAACCTGATCCGCAATTACCTGGCCTATCAGCCCTGCGGCATTTTGCTGACCGGCTTCGAGCGCAGCGATGCTGCCCGGCAGATGCTGGTTGCCAGCGGCGTGCCGTGTGTGCACATGATGGAGCTCAATGGCGAGCCAGGGGCTTTGTCGGTCGGCTTCTCGCAGCATCAGGCCGGGCGTGCTGCTGCACGGCACCTGATCGAGCGCGGGCGCAAGCGCCTTGCATTCATTGCCGCGCAGCTGGACCCGAGGGTGATGCAGCGTGCCGAGGGTTTCCGTCAGGCTTTGGCAGAGGCTGGTTTGCAGGCTGCGGAGCTGGAGGTATTGGCCCCGGAGCCATCGTCGATTGCCCTGGGCAGTGTGCTGTTCAGCCAGCTGATGCAGCAGGCGCCGGATGTCGACGGTATCTTCTTCTGTAACGACGACCTGGCTCAGGGCGCGGTGCTGCAGGCCTTGCGTCAAGGGGTGGAGGTGCCACGCCAGGTGGCGATGGTCGGTTTCAACGATCTCCCGGCCTCGGCGCATATGGTGCCACGGCTGACCTCCATTCGCACACCGCGGGCTGCGGTGGGGCGGGGCGCGGCACAGGCGCTGCTGGCGTTGCTGGATGGGAAGCGGGTGACGAATGCGCAGCAGGATCTGGGCTTTGAGCTGATGGTGCGCGAGAGCACCTGAGAGTGCCCGCCAAGGCCTTCTCGCGCGACTCCCACAGGAATGATTGGCCCGAAACGAAGGTGCAGCGGGTTTTCCTGCGAAGCAGGCGACGCGGGGCATGGCACTGGCTGCGCCGGTGTTCGCGGGTGAACCCGCTCCTACAGGCGCTGTAGATGCCACGACTTGCCAACGGCGATCTATGCTCAGAAAACCGCGCATAGGGAGCCCCGCGACATGTTCGATTTCCATCGCAAGTCTGATTTGGCAGAAATCCAGCGCACCCGCCAGGCGTTGGCCGATGCGCAAGCCAAACTGGCCGCTATCGGCCGTTCCATGGCGATGATCGAGTTCGCCCCTGACGGTACTATTCTCGACGCCAACGAGCGCTTCTGCCAGGCCATGGGCTACAGCGCCGACGAGCTGCGTGGCAAGCACCACCGGCTGTTCTGTGAGCCGGACTATGCAAAAAGCGCCGAGTACCAGCAACTGTGGCGCGAGTTGGGGCAGGGCAAGGCTATCAGCGGTACGTTCGAGCGTATCGACAAGGCGGGGCGCGAGGTCTGGCTGGAAGCCAGCTACATGCCCGTGCTGGACGAGCACCGGCAAGTCACCAGCGTAATCAAGGTGGCGTCGGACATCACCCAGCGGGTGGTGCAGGAGCACGAGAGCGAAAGCCTGCTCAAGGCCATCAGCCGCTCCATGGCGGTGATCGAGTTCACCCCCCAAGGCCGGGTGATCAAGGCCAACCAGAATTTTCTCGACACCATGGGCTACCGCCTCGATGAAGTGGTTGGCCGCCACCACGGGCTGTTTTGCCTGGCGCATGAACGCGAATCGGCCCAGTACCGAGAGTTCTGGGCTTCGCTGAATCGTGGCGAATACCACTCGCACCGCTTCGAACGCGTCAACAAGCAGGGCCAGACCGTTTTTCTGGAGGCCTCCTACAACCCGATCTTCGACAGCAAGGGCCGCCTGTGCAAAGTGGTCAAGTTTGCCAGCGACATCACCCATCAGGTCTGCACCCAGCAAAGCGCCGCCCATGCCGCCCATGCCAGCTCGGTGCAGACCGATGCCTGCGCGCGCAAGGGGACCGAAGTGGTGCAGCAGGCGGTGCAGGTAATCGAGCAGATTTCCCAGGAGCTTAACGACGCTGCGCGCAGTATCGACGCGGTAAACAGGCAGTCGGATGTGATCGGGCAGATTGTGCTGACCATTCGGGGCATCGCCGACCAGACCAACCTGTTGGCCCTTAATGCAGCCATCGAGGCAGCGCGTGCCGGCGAGCACGGGCGCGGCTTTGCCGTGGTGGCCGATGAGGTGCGCAACCTGGCCGCGCGAACCAGCAAGGCCACCCTGGAAATCGTCGATGTGGTGCGGCAGAACCACGACCTGTCGCTATTGGCAGTGGCCAGCATGCAATCGAGCCTCAACCGCACCGGTCACGGCGTGGCGCTGGCCAATGAGGCGGGGACGGTGATCATGGAAATCCAGCAAGGCTCACGGCACGTCGTGGATGCCATCAGCCAGATAACCTCGACGCTGCAATTGCATTGAGCGCCTCGCGCATCTCGTCAAGCAGTGCCTGCAGGCTGACTTGCAGTTGCGCGCGCTGTTCGACGGTCGGCAGCCCTTTTGCGTGGGCGTGCTCGATAGCTTCACAGTCTTTGACCACAGTGCGCACCCTGATCATTTTGGCGCCACCCTTGATGCGGTGGGCAAGGGCGCGCACGGTTTCATCAGGGGCGTCTGTTGACAAGGCACGCAGGGCGGCCAGATCTTCACCGACGCTTATCGACAATTGCTCCAGCAAATGCCGCGTCAACTGTTCGTCGTCCTGGGTCAGGTGACGCAGTTCGGCCAGGTCGAACCCACTATGGAAAGGCTCCGGCGACGGCTGCTGAGGGCGCACCTGGGGCAGGTGGGTCTTGAGCGTGCGCAGACCAATCGGCTTGAACAGGCATTCGTCCATGCCGCTGGCCAGGCAGCGAGTACGCTCCTCGGCCTGGGCATTGGCGGTCACGCCAAGAATACGGCCTGCTGGCAGGCCGCGCTCGCCCTCCAGGCTGCGAATGCGCCGGGTGAGTTCATGCCCGTCCATGACCGGCATGCTGCAATCGGTGATCACCAGGTCGAAGCGCGCTTCCTGCCAGCGTGCAAGGGCGATCTCGCCATTCTCCGCCAGTGTCACATGGTGCCCCAGGGTTTGCAGTTGCCGTTCCAGCAAAAGCAGGTTGGCCGGGTAGTCGTCGACCACCAAGATATTGAGCGGGCCGCTGTTACTTTCATGTGTGGTGAGTTGCGGGTCCGCTTGTGCCGGTGCTTCGCAGACAGGTAACCGAAGGCTGACTTGTACCCGGGTGCCAACACCCTCGACGCTCTGAAGGCTCAGGGCGCCGCCCATCAGTTCGGCCAGGGTACGGCTGATGACCAACCCCAGGCCTGCCCCTTGACGTGCCCTCGGGCCATCGACCTGAACGAAGGCACTGAACAGCCTGGCCTGGTCGGCGGGGCTGATGCCGATGCCGGTGTCGCGCACATTCAGCTCGATAGCCAGAATGCCGTGGCCGGCAACTTTGGGCAGCAGCAGGCATGCCTGCACTTCACCACGGTCGGTGAACTTGATTGCGTTGCTGATCAGGTTGGACAGAATTTGCTTGAGTCGCAGTGGATCAGCCAGCACCCATACCGGCTCTGCAGGCAGCTCGCCGTGTAGATGCAACCCTTTGGCCCGGGCATTGCCTTCGAACACCCGCAGCGTGGCGCGCACCAGTTCGACCAGATTGGTGGGTACTGGCTGCAGGCTGATGTGCCCGGATTCGATGCGGGAAATGTCGAGAATATCGCCTATCAGCTCAAGCAGGCCAATGGCCGAATCATGGGCGGTCTGCAAGGTCTGGGCGTCGCTGCGGCCGCTGCGGCTATCTTCCAGGGCCAGTTCCAGCAGACCGATCACGGCATTCATCGGGGTGCGGATCTCATGGCTCATGGTGGCCAGGAAGGTGCTTTTGGTCTGGCTGGCCTGTTCGGCATCGTCCTTGGCCTGGCGTAACTGTTCCAGCAGCCCGCGGCTCAGCGCGAGCTGTGCCTGAAGCGCGTGCTGTGCCTCGGTGCGCTGGTTGATCAGCTTGCGCAGGTAACTGTTCCAGAACACCACCCCGGCCAGCAGCAGGGCCGACAGCACCAGCACCTGCAAAGCCAGGGTGCGGTAGTCGCGCCAGGGGCTGTCGCTCACCAGTGTGCTGGTGCGCCAGCGGTTGATCAACTGGTCCAGTTCTTCAGGTGGAATGCTTAGCAGCGCCTTGTCGAGAATGGCCTGCAATTGGGGCTGGTCGGCGGCTACGGCAAAGGCGGCAATGGCCGGAGCGTCGTCGAGCATGTTGGCGATGCGCAAACGGTCCTTGAACACATGGCTGATGTAATAGGCAGCATTGATATGGCTGCTCAGGGCCGCGTCGGCAACACCGTTGGCCACGGCCTCCATCTGGCCCAGTGGGTTGTCAACTTCGACTATCTCGGCCTGCGGGTATCGCTGTTGCAAAACGGCCTGCTGCGGTGAGCCGCGCACCAAGGCGATGCGCTTGCCATCCAGGGCCTTGGCCTGTGCAGGTGATTCACCGTCGTTGCGGGTAACAAGCACGCGCGGGCTGACCAGGTAGGGGCGGGTGTAGCGCAGTTGCTTCAAGCGGTCGGCACCATAGCCCAGCGCCCCGATCATCTGTGCCTCGCCCCGCACCAGGCGGTCGATCATGGCCTGCGATGAAGCACTCTCGACGGGTGTGAACTGCAGCCCCGTGCGCAGCGAGATCTGCTTGAGCAGGTCCAGGGTGATCCCGCTAGGGCGGTGCTGAGCATCGTTGAACGTCAACGGTGCCAGCGAGGTATTGACCAGTACGCTGATAGTGGGGTGGGCGGTGATCCAGGATTCTTCTTCTTCGCTCAAGGCGGTGAGGTGGCGCTGCAGCAGCAGGCTGGTGTTACCACTGCTCCAGCGGCGCAGAATGTTCAGGCGTTCACTTTCGCTTATGCGTGACAGCGCCTTGTCCACCAGCCGATGCAGGCGCGGGTTGTCGCTGGCGATGGCGAAGGCAAAAGCCTCTGGGGCCAGTTGGGAGAAATGGTCGATTTTCAACGTGCCCTGAAAGCTTTTGCCGATCATGTAGTCAGTGCTGATGGCATCGCCCAGATAGGCGTCTGCCTCGCCCAGCGCCACGGCAGCGAGCCCGGCCAGGGTCGAGCGGTACAGGCTCAGTTGCGCCTTGGGGTACAGTGTGCGAACGCTGACGGCCGGCAGGTAGTGATCGACCATCGCCAGGCGCAGGCCGGCGAGCTCGGGCGTACTTTTCAAGCTGCGCCCTTCACGGGTGACGATCACTGGCAGGTCGTCGGCATAGGGGGTGCTGAGGCTTAGCTGGGCGTCCGCCGCCTCGAAGGCGTTGGAGCTACCCAACAAGTCGATACGGCCATCACGCAGGGCAGTGATGGCCTCGTGACGGCTGTCAAAACGACGTACTTCAATGGGGATGTCCAGCTGTTCGCCGATGATGCCGGCGTAGTCTGCGCTCAGTCCCTCATAGTCATGCTGGCTGACGTTGATTTCGAACGGGGGGTAATCGGGGCGCGCACTGCCCATTACCAGGCGTTCGCGTTGTTTCAGCCAGTGGCGATCATCGCCGGATAACGTCAGTGGGGCAGCGGCACTGATCGAGCGCGCCAGCAGATGGCGTGGTTCACTGCTGGCCTGCAGTTCCGTGGAGTTGGCCAGACCGATAGCCAGAAGGACGCTCGCCAGCAACTGTTTCATGGCAGCCGAGCGCTCAATAGACGCTGTTGCGCTTGGCCAGGTCGACCATTTCCACCAGTGACTCGGTCTTGAGCTTTTCCATGATACGGCCCCGGTAGGTGCTGATGGTCTTGGCGCTGAGGTTCATGCAAGTGCCGATGTTCTTGTTGTTCTCGCCGCGCGCGAGGCGCCGCAGCACTTCCATTTCTCGGTTGGAGAGACTGGCCAGGCGCACTGGCTCGCTCTCCAGCGAGTTGCTGTTGACCGACATTTGCGGAAAGGTCGAATAACCTTTGGTCAGGGCCTTGAGGGCGAACAGCAGGGCCTCGTGGTCCTCTTCCTTGGTGACGAAGGCACCTATCCCGGCATCCAGGCAGCGACGCACATACAGATCGGTGGCCTGGCCGGTCAGCACCATGATCTTCGGTACCGGCTCCAGGCTCTGCAATCGCTTGATGACTTCCATGCCGTCCAGGCCGGGCAGGCCGATGTCGAGAATGACTACGTCCGGGCGCAGTTCGCGGGCTACCTGAGCCACTTCACTGCCATTGCCGACCTCGCCGATGACATGGAAGCGCTCGCGCTCGAGCAGTAGGCGCAACGACAGCCGGACAATAGGGTGGTCGTCGACGATCAGCACGGTTGTCATGAGGAAAACTCCTGTAGGGATGTGGTCCGCTTCCTGGAACACTCAGGAATACGTCTGCAAGTGGGGTTATCGGAAGCGCTGCACGATACGACCATTCCCGAGGTTTGGTAATGCCGAGTATAGAAGTGTTGAAATCCCCAGTGCTTATTGTTGAAAAGTCCTACAAGAAACAGGAAAGACATCACCCTGAAACAGCGGTGATGCCGGTGCTTTGCAGTTGTTCAGGCGCAGGCAGCGTGCGGTTTGTGTATCCGCAGCGTGGAGGCAGGGTTGTTGGCCAATGCCTGACCGACCCGCGTCGGACGGGCTACCAACTGCCCGGTACAATTCGGGCAGCGGCCTTGGAAGCGGGTTTCGGCACAGGCACGGCAGAACGTGCATTCGAAGGAGCAGATCATGACGTCGGGGCTGTCACCCGGCAGGTCGGCATCACAGCACTCGCAGTTGGGGCGTAGTTCCAGCATGGGCATGACTCCTGTTCGCAGGCGGGAACCCGGAGTCTGCTACGCCCGAGGCAAGGCTGGCAATGTTCAGTCGCCAGGTCGGTACAGGTGGGCATGCCCGGCACGGTACAACGCCGATTCGGCGAACGGTGTATCCCCCAGGACGTGGCCTACCAGAATCAGCGCCGTGCGCCGGAAATCCTTGGCCGCTACGCGTTCGACGATATCGCCGAGGTTGCCGCACACCCAATCCTGGTCTGGCCAGGTGGCCCGATGCACCACCGCAACCGGGCAGTGCGCGCCGTAGTGCGGCATCAACTCAGCGACAATGCGCGACAGGTGCTTGACCCCCAGATGAATTGCCAGGGTGCTGCCATGGCGCGCCAGGTCACCCAACTGCTCACCCGGCGGCATGGGCGAGCTGTCGCCATAGCGGGTGAGGATCACGGTCTGCGCCACTTGAGGCAACGTCAGCTCGCAGCCGAGCAGGGCGGCGCTCGCTGCCGTGGCGGTAACGCCGGGGATGATCTGGTAATCGATGCCCAGCGCTTGCAGGTGGCGAATCTGCTCACCGATGGCGCCGTACAGGCTGGGGTCGCCGCTGTGCACCCGGGCCACATCCTGACCTTTTTCATGTGCGCTGCGCATGGCGGCGATGATCTGTTCCAGGTGCAGTTCGGCGCTGTTGATCACGGTTTCGGCCTGGTGGCCTTCGAGCACGGCGGCGGGTACCAGTGAACCGGCATAAATGATCACCGGGCACTGGCGAATCAGCCGTTGGCCCTTGACCGTGATCAGCTCCGGGTCGCCGGGGCCGGCACCGATAAAGTAGATGGTCATGCAAAGTCCTGGCAAGAAAGAGGGGGCGAAACGCTCAGCAGGCCAGGGCGAGCGTCGCCGGGCCCAGTACCTGGCGCGTCAGCAGCAGCCTGGCCGTACCCTGCCGCTGGCTGGCCAGGGCCAGAGCCGCGCTTTCGGCTACGCCCCAGCAGCCACTGTGCCGGTGAGCAACGGCGGAACGGTGGCTGAGCAGTGGTTCATAGGGTTGCAGTTGCGCGCCATGGTACAGCACCAACGGCAAACCGAGGTGTTCTGCCAGTTGCAACAAGCCGGGCTCGTCGGCCTTCAGGCTGATGCTTGCGATACCGCGCAGGTCAGCCAATGCCAGGCCCTGTTTGTCCAGGGCCTGGCACAGCAAGCGTTGCAAGGTATCCGCCGGGCAACCCCGGCGGCAGCCAAAACCGGCATAGAAGGCAGGCATCAAGCCTGGCTGGAACGGCGGAACAGCCAGGCGCTGAGCAGGCCCAAGGCCAGCCAGAAGGCGGCGTTGGTCAGCCAGGAGGCGACTTTGAACTGGGTTTCCAATGCTTCAGGGGCCAGGCTTTCGTGCACCTCGGGTTGCGGTGCACCGATTACATGGGGAATGACCAGCAGCACGGCGCCCAGCGCCTTCAGCAGCCAGTGGCGGGCGAACACCAGCAAGGCCAGGCCCAGCGCTGTGGCACTGGCTGTACCGACCCACCAGGTTTGGCGTTGCCCCAGGTCGGCGGCCGCCGTACCCGGCAGTTCTGGTGGCAAGCCCAGGGTTGGGGCCAGGCAGAACACGGCGAAGCCAGCCAACCCCCACAATGCGCCGGTGGCGGCGCGTTTGGGCTCGCGAAGGCTGTACAGGGCGGCGAGGATCAGGGCGAAGCCGACCGCAACCACCAGGTTACCGCCTGTGGTGGACAGCACGCGCTGCCAGCCGTCTTCCGGCGACCAGGCTTCGGCGCTGTGTTCATGAGCGGCAACTTCGCTGCCGTGTTCGTGGTGCACGGCCGGGGCCGAGGACTCGTAGGTTTCCGCCTCCAGAATCAGCGGAGCCACCCAGAAGCTTTGCAGCAAGGTCAGCAACAGGGCTGCAAGGAGCCCGCTGAAGCCCGCAGTACGGGCAATGCGCGTGATCATCAGGCGTACTCAGTGGCAGGGGAAGGCGGCGCTGTGGCGGGTGTCGTGGGCGGCGTTGTGCACGGCCTCGATGTGCGAGAACCCGGCAAAGTAGACCAGGCACAGACCCAGCAAGCTGGCACCGACGGCGATGGTTACACGCTGGCTGAGCGTAACGGGGGTAGCAAGGCTGTGTTGTTTGGCGCTGGTGACGGGCATGACGCGATCCTCTGCTTTTTGTGGGCAATAGGCGAGCGCGGCAGCCCCGGACGTGGTCGCCCAAGGGAATGCAACAGCGCCCGCCCACCGCGGGGTGTTCATGAACGCCAGGCCGGTCTCCGGGCTTGCGAGGAAGAGCTGGGCTCCTGGAACGCGTCACCTTCCCATGCCGTACTACGAGGCACAGTGGTACAGACGCTTCACTCGCTTACCGTTGCGGGGGCAGCACCGGCATTGTCCGGCCCTGCTGAAGGGCCTGGGACGCACCGGTTTCCCGTTTCACCCCCTGAGGGGCACCTGAACGCGAGGCATAAGGAGAGCATGGGGCGGGCTTGGCGTCAATGTCATACAGCGTGCGAGGCTGTCGAACAGCAGGTACGACAGGCTCAGGCCTGAAGTCTTCTTCCAGCAGGCAGAAGTGCAGAAACCGGGCGATCACCCGCGGGCGAATGCCGCCAGCTTGTCGCCATCCAGCCGGTAGCGCACCCACTCATCCTGCGCCTCGGCCCCCAGTTTCTGGTAGAAGCCGATCGCTGGCTCGTTCCAGTCCAGCACACTCCATTCCAGGCGCCCACAGTTGTTCGCCACCGCTTCGCGGGCAATGTGCTGCAACAACTGCCGGCCGGCACCATCGCCGCGATGTTCGGGGGTTACGTACAGGTCTTCCAGATAGATGCCATTGCGCCCGAGCCAGGTCGAGTAGCTGTAGAAGTACACGGCAAAGCCGATTGCACGGCCATCACGCTCGCACATCAGGGCGTGCACAGTGCTGCCTTCGTCGAACAGGCTGTGCTCGATGTCGGCAAGGGTGGCGACCACCTCGTGGCGGGCGCGTTCGTACTCGGCGAGTTCGGTGATGAAGGTGAGGATCTGCTCGGCATCGGTACGCACGGCAGGGCGAAAGGTGAGGCTCATGGTGACGGCTTCCTTGGTCCGGATTGGCGATACAGTGATTTGTATCTGTGTAATTTAATCAAACTGTAACGGTCGCTGGGAGTGGCGGCTCCGGTAGTGTGACAGCACCTATAAAGAAAGTGGAATGCCCGCCATGCTTGCCTCTGCCGACCTGCTGACTGCCTTTGTGCTGTTTGCCTTCGTATCGTCCATCACGCCTGGCCCCAACAACACCATGTTGCTGGCCTCGGGGGTGAACTTCGGCGTGCGCCGCTCGGTCCCTCATGCCTTGGGTATCAGTTTTGGTTTCATGATGATGGTGCTGGCCGTCGGCCTGGGGCTGGGTGAGGTATTCAAGGCCTGGCCACCCCTGTACACGGTGCTGCGCTACGCTGGCGCCGCCTATCTGCTTTACCTGGCCTGGAAGATCGCCACTTCCGGGCCGGTCGGCACGGCCGCGTCCAGTGCCCGCAAACCGCTGGGCTTCTGGGGTGCGGCGGCGTTCCAGTGGGTCAACCCCAAGGCTTGGGTGATGGCGGTAGGGGCGATTACCACCTACACGCCAGCGCAAGGCTATGTAACCAACGTGATCGTCATTGCGGCCTTGTTCGCTTTGGTCAACTTGCCCAGCGTGGGGGTATGGGTGATGTTCGGCCGCGCCCTGCGCAACCTGTTGCAGAATTCGCGCTGGCTGATGCTGTTCAATGTCGTGATGGCCCTGTTGCTGGTGATTTCCCTGTACCCGCTGCTGTTTGTAGAATCAGCGTTTTCCTGACCCCGAGAGTACAGTAAGCCGATGCAGTTGATTCCCTGGTCCCACGAATGCGCCGAAGGTTTCACCCTGCGTGGCTGGCGAACTCCGGCCAGTGGCAAACCGCTACTGCACTTTCTGCATGGCAATGGCTTCTGTTGCCTGGCCTACCAACCGTTGCTGATGCGCCTGGGCGAGCATTTCGACCTGTGGCTCTGCGACGTTCAGGGCCATGGGGACAGTGATCATGGTGGGGTGTTTCGCGGCTGGAACCGCACCGCTGCCCTGGCGGTTGAGGCCTTTCAGGGCGGACGTGGCGAGTATGGCGACGTACAGCGGTTTGCCGCAGGGCACAGCTTTGGTGGCGTGCTTACGGGGCTGATCCTGGGCAGTGAGCCGCAACTGTTCGCACGTGCCGTGCTGCTCGACCCGGTACTGTTCAGCCGACGCATGATCGGTGTGATGGGGGCGGCAGCCCTGGTCGGCCTGCATCAGCGTCACGCCCTGGCCCGCAAGGCCGCCAGCCGCCGTAGCCACTGGCCCGATCGCGAGTCGGCGTTGGCCTCGCTGGAAGGGCGCGGCATCTTCAAAGGCTGGACCCATGCGGCACTGCAGGCCTATGTCGAGCATGCCATCGGTGATTGTGGCGAGGCCGTGGTGCTCAAGTGCCGGCCCAGCCGTGAAGTGGAGATCTTCAGCTCATTCCCTAAACGCATGTGGGCCAGTCTGGCCGCAATCAGGACGCCGACACGGGTGTTGTATGGCGAAGACACCTATCCCTTTGTGCCACATTCGGTAAATCGCCTGGCGCTGCTGAACCGCAATGTGACCGCACGGCAAGTTCCTGGTGGGCACTGTTTCATGCAGGAAGACCCGGCCATGGCGGCCGAGCAGGTGCTCGATTTCTTGCAGGGTTGACTGTTCTGCAGGTGGGACGATGCATGCCATTTCAGCCGTCTACCGCTTGATTGGCATCATTGATAAGGTTACCTCAACCAAGTGAGGAGCCTTCTCATGAAAACGATTCTGGGTATTCACCGCAGCCCCCACGCCCATTGGGTGGGTGATGGTTTCCCGGTGCGCAGCCTGTTCACCTACGACAACCTGGCCAGCCAGATCAGCCCGTTCCTGCTGCTGGACTACGCCGGTCCGCATGATTTCACCCCGACCCGAGCACGACGCGGCGTAGGCCAGCATCCGCATCGCGGCTTCGAGACCGTGACCATCGTCTACCAAGGTGAACTGGAGCACCGTGATTCCACCGGTGCTGGCGGGTTGATCGGTCCAGGTGACGTGCAGTGGATGACGGCGGCCAACGGCATCATTCATGAGGAGTTTCATTCCCCCGACTTTGCACGCAGTGGCGGCACGCTGGAAATGGTCCAGCTGTGGGTGAACCTGCCGGCGCGGGACAAGCGTGCAGCGGCCGGCTACCAGACGCTGCTGGCCGGCGACATTCCGGTGGTAGCGCTCGACGGTGATGCCGGGAGCTTGCGGGTGATTGCCGGTGACTACCACGGCCACCAGGGTCCGGCTCGAACCTTCACCGCGATGGACGTGTGGGATTTGCGGCTCAACGCCGGCGCGGCCTTGCAGTTGCCGGTTGCTGCCGGTCGCAATGCGGCGCTGGTGGTGTTGCGTGGTAACGTTCGAATCAACGGCGAGCGCGAAGCAGGCCCGTCCAGCCTGGTACTGCTCGACCGGGAGGGTGTAGATGTAGGCGTCGAGGCGCTGGACGGCGCAAGTGTGCTGCTGCTCAGCGGTGAGCCGATCGACGAGCCGATCGTTGGCTACGGCCCGTTCGTGATGAACAGCCAGGCGGAGATTGCCGAGTCGTTCGATGATTTCCATGCCGGGCGGTTTGGGCAGATGCAGGACGAGAGGGGAGGCGCCGCACACTGATGCAATTGGTTGGCCTTTCCCGGCTGGGGCCTGGCCAACGCCTAGTTGACCGAGACCACTCGTCGTTAAGTCTGCTAATGCATTCGAACACTCGGCCGCCGCGGGGAATCTTCCACTAAGGTGCTAGAGGATTCCCCGCATGCTCATTGCCGGGGAGCATGGTCAGCTGGCCGAGCATGCGCAATATCAATTGGCGCCCCGCCCGACAAAGGCGTACTTCCATACAACAGGCCATCCCACAGAGAGGGTCGTACCATGTCGTTGATAGGCGTTTCTATGCTAGAGATGCGGCAACTGATCGAGCAGGCCTGCTTGCCAGACCGCTGTGAAGTGAGTTGCCCGGATGGCGCGCACTTGACCATCCGCCTGGGCCAGGGCCAGGATCTCGACCAAGGCGTGACCCTCAACGGGGTCGCGCTGCAAGACCTCAACAGTTGTCGTGACCTGGTCAACCTGGTGGAGCAGCTGCATGCGTTGCGTGATAGCCACCCGGCGCCACTCAAGGCGATTGCCTGAGCGCGCCTGTCGTGCCCCGGTCAGCCCAGGCTGGCCGGGTATAAGCAGCCACGAGCGTGGCCACGGCCGCCGCTGATCGGCTTATTGCAGTTCCAGCAGCAGGTTCAGGCCACCGTCGCCGCACTTTCCCTTCTCGCGAACCACGCCGTGATAACTCCGCCCATCCCAGACGAAGGCCACACTGTGAGCTCGGTCGATCTTGTCAGGCAGTGGGGGGCAAACGTGAAGGCGCAGCCCTGGGCGACCTTGCAGGTTGAGGGCGGCGAGCTGGCATTGGCATTCCACTCGTTGCGCCACCGGGCCGAACAGGGTGTCGCGTACGTAATCGAGTTGCAGCGAAGCATTGGGTGCGCGGCCAGGCATCTTCATCGGTACATGGCTCCGTTACAACGGCTCGAAGAACCACACGGGTTGGGCATGGCAGGCTCCATACAAAAGAAAGGCGGCTTATCATTCGAAGCTTGCCTGGCCAAGATGTTCAATGTGTTTCATGTGCGTTCATCTTGTTTTGCGCTGGGTGGCAGATGACGGCCCCTGTTCAGGCACCCGCCTTGCGCAAGGTCAGGTTGATACGCCGTTCGCCCAGGCGCGGATGCACGCCGGGTTTGATCGGTAGCACGCCGTGGAAGCGCAAGCGGTCTACGCCACCCCAGACCAGCACATCGCCGTGGCTCAGCGCAATGCGCTGAGCCTTGTCGGCACGCTGCAGGCCGCCGAACAGGAACACCGCCGGTAAGCCCAGCGACACCGACACGATCGGCTGACCGAAATCCTGCTCGTCGCGGTCCTGGTGCAGGCTCAGGCGCGTGCCCGGCAGGTAATGGTTGACCAGGCAGGCATCCGGCACGAAACCGTCAAACCCGGCCATGGCTGCGGCGCGGGAGGCCAAGGCGAGCAGAACCGGGGGCAGGGCGGGCCAGGGCTGGCCACTGACTGGGTCGCTGGGGCTGTATCGGTAGCCATGTTGATCACTCACCCACCCCAGCGTACCGCAGTTGGTCAGGGCCACTGCCATGCGCAGGCCTCCTGGGGTGTACATGTGCCGGAACGGCGCAGCACGCAGCACCGGACGCAGGGCATCGAGCAGCGCCTCGGTTTCGGCCAGGGCGAAGCCGGGCAGCAGCACGGTGTGGCTGGCCAGGCGTTGCGGCTGGGGGCCGAACAGGTCGAGGTCGGACTGGATCATGTGGCTGCACATCTTCGAGCGGTTTGCCATTGTACCCGACAGCTACACGTCAGGGGATTACACGCGCCGGCCGGATCGAACGATGGCAGAGGGCGGGATGACAGAAAAAGGAACCGCGGCACCAGGGAGAGGAGCACCGCGGTTCAAGGGGGAGCGGTTTACTGCTGGGTCACAGTGGCCAGGTTCGCGCTGCCCAGCTGGGTGATGGTGGCGGATTGGGCGACACCACTCTGGTCGACGAACGCCTTGTTGCTTTGGCCTCCCTGGGTCACGTAGGCGACGTTGATGCTGTCAGTCTGTTTGATGGTGGCTTCGTTTCCGCTTCCGTAGAGTTGGTTGGTGTAGCTCTGGTTGCTATAGCCGGACTGGTCGAGCGTGATGGTGTTGCCGGTGCCCTGGCTGCTGCCGTAGGCATAGTTGTCGGTCCCACGCTGGTCGGCGATCAGAATGTTGTCAGTGCCGTTCTGTTCGAAGTACAGCTCGTTGCTGACATCATCCTGCTTGGTCGACATCTGGTTGCCTTTACCCGTCTGGGTCAGCGTGGCCAGTTGGTCAGCGCCCTTCTGGGTCAGATTGACGCCGTTGCCATTGCCAGCCTGGTTGATGGTGGCGTTCTGGTTGGTGCCGAACTGGCCACCCATCTTGGCGCCTTTCCAGTTACTGGCGGTGATGCTGTTACCATTGCCTTGGGTGTTGATGGTCAGGTTGAGGTTTTCACCGTTCTGATAGGTGAAATGCAGGTTGTTGTTGCCGGTCTGGGTAATGGTGGTGGTCGAGTTGTTGGTCTCGAACTGGTCCGACCAACTGGCGTTGGCATTGCCTTGCTGCGACAGGCTGACCTTGTTGCTGACGCCGAAGCTCTGGTCGATATAGCCTTCGTTCGACTGGCCGGTCTGGACCACGGAGGCCTGGCTACCGATCTGTGTGTCCTGCCACACTTCCACGGAGTTGCCGCCCCCGTACTGGCCAATGGCAATGGTGCCGCCAGTGCCTTCGCGCTGGTCGCCATAGGCCCAGTTGTCGTGGCCTTCCTGATAGACCTGGATATCGCCATCGACATGGTTCAGGTGCTCGGCGGTGGCGTAGTTGTCCTGGCCGGTCTGGTTGACGGTGCTGCGATTGTTGCTGCCACCGAAGGTCTGTTCGATGAAAGCCTCGTTGCGCTGGCCGGATTGCCCGCTGGTGGCTTTGCTGCCTTCCTGACTGTCCTGCCACACGGTGGATTTATTGCCGACGCCTTGTTGGGTTTGCAGCGATTCGTTGTTCGACCCAAGCGACTGGCTGGCGAAGGCATCGTTGTAACTGCCTCCGGCGTGCTGGGTGATCTGGCTGCCGTTCTCGAACAGTTGCTCGGCGTAGCCGGCGTTGTACTGGCCGGTGGCGCTCTGCTGGATATCGCTGGTGCTTTCGGCCTGCACGGCGAGGTGGTTGTGGCCCATGCCAGTCTGGTTCTGGGTGGCCGAGGCGAAGGATGCCTGGGTCTGAGAGACTTCGGCGATGTTTTCCTTGCCGTCCTGGGTCTGGGACGAGGTGCTGTCAGCAGCCATGGCCTGACCTGCGAGGGCCAGGACGATAGCGGCACTTAACGGAGCGAGCTTGTACATGGTGGTGCCTCCAGGTCTATCGGTATTGGGTGATCTGAACATGCTGGCCATTGCCAGCCTGGGTCACGGAGCTGTTGAGCCCTGAGCCGGACTGCACGATGCTGGCGCTGTTGTCGTTGCCGATCTGCTCGATGGCGGCGTTGTTGCTGCTGCCGCTCTGGCGAATCGACGCACTGTTGCCATTTCCCTGTTGGCTGATGATGGCCATCAGGTCACTGCCTTCCTGCAAGATGTACGCTTCCTGGGCACCGCCGGACTGGACGATACGGCCCAGAAGGGCCTGACCGTTCTGGTCGAGGGCGGCGCGGTTGCCTAACCCTTGTTGCTCGATCACCGCAGCCTGGCCGGCACCGGCCGGCAGCAGGCGGATGATCACTGGTTCACCGAGGTCGTTGCCGGGTGCAAGGTCGGCATTGTCCATCAGGTCCTCTGCCCAGCAGGCCTGGCCCGCCAGGGCCAGGCAGAGCAACAGGGAGTACAGCCGTTTCATCGAAGCCTCCGGCTTTTACTGCACGACTACGTTGACGGTGCGCGTGGTGCCTTGGCTGGTGGTGATCGTCGCCGTCGGTGCCGCAGTCGGGATGATCGTGGTGCTATTGCTTACCACCAGGCGCCAGCGGCCGGTCAGCGCTACCGTGGCCGTCCCCAAGGTCTGGACGCCCGTGGTAGTGGTTACCCGCACGGTTACGGTATTGCCGGTGGTCACCGACGAGGTGCCACTGATGTCCCAGTTGTAACGGTTGTTGGAGCGCGCCGTGACCGTGGCTGTCGTGACGGCGAAGGTTTCAGCGGCAGGCCGAGGCGACACGTTGACGGTGACCGTACTTGGGGTGGACAGACCCCCCAGTGAGTCACGTGCCTGGTAGGTGAAGGTGGTGGTGAAGGCTGTGGTTACAGTGGCCGGTGGGGTATAGGTCACGGTTGTGCCGTCGGTGCTGACCGTGCCACGGCCGGCGGCCGGCTGGGTGATGTTGGCCACGCTCAGCGGTACGTTGCCTTCTGGATCGGTGTCGTTGGCCAGCACGTTGATGGTCAATGGCACGCCCAAGGTGGCGACGGTTTCCGGGTTGGCAGTCGGTGCCTGGTTAGGTGCGACGTTGATGGTGACCGTGGCCGGTTCCGACTTCAGGCCCTTGGCATCCACCGCCCGGTAGCTGAAGTTGGCTACCAGCGGTTGTGTGGCCCCGGTCGGCGGTGTGTAGGTAACCGAGGTGGTGCCGTTCAGCACGACGCCGCCAAGGCCGGTCCCGGGTTGGGTCAGGTCGCTGATGGTCAGCGGCACGTCGCCATCCGGGTCGCTGTCGTTCAGCAGCAGGTTGAGTGTGATCGGTACACCGACACTAGTGCTGCCAACATCGGCCTGGGCCAGCGGTGGCTGGTTGGCGGCCTCGACCGGGGCGCTGCCGACCACGATCACCGGCTCCACATCACTACCGCCATGGGCAGACTTGACCGTAACGGTAGCGGGCGGTTGAGCCAAATCGTTGACCGTGATGCTTTGCAGCGTGCCCGATTTCGACATGCGGCCGTAGCCTTGGGCGAGCAGGTCGGGGACCGCTACTTCGTCGCTGGAGCTGGCCTCGATCAACAGACGTTTGTTGGCCCAGTCATAGCGTGCGGTGCTGACTTTGACCACGTCGCTGAGTTTGCTCGAGAGCGCAGTCGGCTGGGTGCCGCCGACTGCGTTGCTGGCGGTGACAACCACCACCGCTGGCGGCACCGACTGGTTGAACTGCTGGCTGAAGAACAACCCGTTGTTGTCCGAAGTCAGGGTGAACTGACAAGGCGAAGGCGGCGTGCCGATCAGTGCCAGGCCATTGCGCATGCACAGGCTGGCCTCACTCGGGGCTTTGGCGAACACTTCCACGCGGGTGCCGCTGCCGTTGCGCGAATAGGTGGCGCGCTCCAGGGTGACCGGGGTTTGTGCTCGCTGGTCCAGCACCTTGCCAGACACGGTGAACGTGTTGGTCTGAATGGCGCCCGCGGGCCCTTCGATGCGCACGAAGTTGGTATTGAAGGGGCTACCCGTGACCGCTTCGGTGATATTGGGGTCGCCGATGAAGGTTTCGGTGGTGCCCGTGTCGGGGTTGACCTCTGTATATGGCCCGCCAACCCCCTTCAGCCAAGGGCCGATCGCCCCCGCCAGCGCCCCCTGGAAGTTGCCCGGAGCGCCGATACCGATGTCCCGGGTGATGTTGATCGCGCGACGACCTGCCGTGGTGACGTTGACCGTCTCCACCCCGTAAGGGTGCGTGATGGTGTAGGTACCGGTGCGTGGGACCGATGCGCGGATACGGATGCGGGCGAAACTTTGCTGATCACCGTCTACCGGGTTTTCAGCAGCAAAGGCTGCCTCTATACCGGCAACGTAGACCTCCAGCTCATATCCGCTGTTACCGACTTGTGGTATCGAGGTTTCGGCCAGGAACCAGAACATCTCGGGTGGCCAGTTATCTGGAAATACCAGCGGCAGGGCATCGTCATAGACCCCGGGCTCGGGCAACAAGGTGCACATGTAGGCGGGCGCCCCGGGTGCGCCTGGCGCACGGGTGCTGGTGGCACGCGACTGGCACAGCTCCAGGGATTGGTCGAGGCTGTCCTTGTACCACATCGGATAGCCACCTGTGGCGAAGGTGTAGGGCCCCGGATCGACATCAGACAGCGCGGCGAACGCGGCGCTGGTAACGGTAAGAGAGAAACCGGCGGCCAACAGCGCACGGCGCGACCAAGTGTTCATGCTGCCTCCTTGAAGGCTGAGCCTTTGTCTGTTCATGGCACCAGCACCACGTCTTCGGAGTCGCTACCACCGTTGGCGCTGGTGACCTGCACCTTGGCCGGCGGAATGGGCGAGAGGGTCATGCTCAACGTCTTCACGGCGCCGGTACCGCCCAGGTTGCCGATCAGCGTGCCGTTGCCGGTATGTGCGGTAAGTACTGGAGGTGTTGTTTCGTCACTGGTGCTGGCCACCAGGGTCAGCTCGCCGGTGGACAGGCGGTACTGGGCCTGCGTGATGGTGACCAGGTCGGTCAGGGGAACGTTGCTGGTGGTCAGGCTGCTGGTCGGGATTGCCACGCTGTTGTCAGCGGACAGTGTCACGATGGTTCCGGCCGCCGGGTTGAGGGCTGACTGGGCGTACCAGGCGCCGGTGCCGTTGGCCTCAGTGAGGCTCAGGTTGGGGGTCTGGCTGGTCAGGGTGACGCTTGCCGGTGGCGGCGGGGCCAACACGAAGATGTCTTGCTGGGCGATCAGGTCGCCGTTCTCGGTATGGCGTGAGTAAGTGCTGCGTTGTGGCATCAGCGGGGTTGGCAGGGCCACTTCGGAAAGCTTGCCCGAGACAGCGAACAGCTCGGTGCGCAGGTCGATGCCACCAGGGCCTTCGATGCGGACGTAGTTGGTGTTGAATGGGCTGCCCGTTACCCGTTCTTCCAGGTTCGGGTCACCAATGAAGCGCTCGTTGCCTTCGGTGTAGGGGCCGTTGACACTGCGCAGGAACGGCCCGACATCGCCCTTGAGTGCGCCGGTGAAGTCGCCTGCGCCGGCGATGCCGATGTCGCGGGTCATGTTGATCGCCCGGCGCCCTGCAACGGGCACATCGAACACTTCAACACCATAGGGGTGGGTGACCACGTAGGTGCCCGCGGTGGGAACGTCGACCCGGATACGGACCCGGGCGAAGCTGACCTGGTCACCCTCGACAGGTTCTTCGGCAGCGAATGCCGCTTCGATCGCCGTGCCATAGCTGAGGTCGATGCCACGCGCAGCGTCGACGATTGCAGCGTCGGCAGTGAACCAGAACGCTTCGTCAGGGAAGTTGGTGGGGAAGACGATGGGTTGGGTATCGTCGAACACACCAGGTGTGGGCAGTAGCGTGCACATGTATGAGGGTGCGCCAGGTGCGCCTGCGACCCGGGAGCTGACGGCCTTGGTCAGGCACAGGTCGAGGGTACGACCGTGGCTGTCCTGGTACCAGGCGGGGAAGCCGCCATTGGCTGGGACGTAAGCGCCTGGATCGACAGCGTTCAAGGCGGCTTGCGCGGGAAGCTGGAGCATGCCGGCGAAAATCGCCACTGCCAGCGGGTGGGGTATCGGTCGGTGCATGAGTCAATTCCTCCTGCAAACGGGCCCATGGACTTGGGGCGTCTGGGAGGAGATCGGCAAGAGCTGTGCCAACACCTGAAAAATGCTTTGCAGGCCTTATGGTGCAGGGGCTACAGATTCTCAGTAGGGCTTTATGCCAGCCGCTGGCGGTGGGCAGCGTTCCCCCAAGGTTGGGGATTGGGGGCCGGTAATTCAAACCCGGTTTTAGAAGCCAATGCGGTTTTTGCTACAGTGCTACGGCGGTCCCTTCCCCAAGCCGAGCCAAGCGATGCAACCCCTCGACCACCTTTCCCTGAACCTGTTCATCGTCGTCTGCGAAGAAGGCACCATCGCCCGCGCAGGCGAGCGCGCGTTCATGGCGCCGTCCGCCGTCAGTAAACGTATTTCAGACATTGAGGCGCGCTTTGGCACCGCCTTGCTCAAACGTAGCAAGCGCGGCGTGGAGCCCACCCCGGCGGGGCTTGCACTGCTGCGCCATGCCAGGGAAATGACCCGCGCCATGGAACGCCTGGACAGCGAGCTGAGCGAATACGCCCACGGCGCGCGTGGTCATGTGCGGGTGCTGGCCAATGTATCGTCGATCATGGAGTTTCTGCCCGAAGAACTGTCAGCGTTCATGCTGGAATACCCACTCATCCAGGCCGATATCGAAGAGCGCTTCAGCGCCGATGTCGTTCGTGGTGTGGCCGAGGGCACTGCAGACCTTGGTATCTGCCGCAAATCCATGGCGGTGGGTGACCTGGATTTCGTACCGTATCGGCAGGATCACCTGGCCGTGGTCGTTGCTGCTGACCACCCGTTGGCCGGCCGCAGCCAGATTGCCTTCGAGGAAACCCTGGGTTACGACCACCTGGGGCTATCGGCCTTTGCCACATTGAACGCTTTCATGCGTAAAAGCGCCGAACAGTCAGGCAAGGCGCTGCGTTTTCGTTCGTACGTGTCGTCGTTCGACGCGGCATACCGTCTGGTGCAGTTTGGCCTTGGCCTGGCGGTGTTCCCGCAAGAGGCCGTGTCCCGCTATGCGGCGTTGTTCGACCTGCGGGTCATTGCGCTGACTGACGACTGGGCGCTTGGTGAATTCGTCATCTGCATGCGCGACCGGCACACGCTCTCGCTGTCGGCTCGGCGCCTGCTTGACCACCTGTTGCTGCGTGCACCGGCCTGGCAGGGCGCGGGCTGATCCATCGTGGCTGACGATGGATCAGCCCGCGAAACACGTCTTTTCTGCCCGTCATCCAGCTCTTAGTCTGGCGCAACGCTTCAGACAGAGAGACCGCGATGACAACAATAACAATCAATGAAGTCGGCCTGCGCGATGGCTTGCAGAGCCTGCAAGTGATCATGCCGACAGCAGCCAAACGCCGCTGGATCGACGCCGCTTACGGCGCCGGCGTGCGCCATATGGAAGTCGCGTCGTTCGTGCCGGCACGCTTGCTGCCGCAGATGGCCGATGCCCGCGAAGTGGTGGCTCACGCCCTCACGTACCCGGACCTGCAAGTAACCGTGCTGGCTCCAAACCTTCGTGGCGCAAGGGACGCACTTGAATCGGGGGCACACCGCATCGTCGCCCCGGTATCGGTGAGCACGGCGCACAGCCTGGCCAACGTGCGCCGCACGCCAGTGGAGATGGTCGAGGAACTGGGGCGCATGTGCCAGCTGCGTACTGAAATGGGCCTGCATGGGGTGCAAGTCGTGGCCGGCATGTCAGTGGCCTTTGGCTGCACCCGCCAGGGCGAGGTGCCGCTGGCTGACCTGTGTGCGTTGACCCGCCAGGTGATCGAAGCCGGTTGCGACCTGGTCTCCCTGGGGGACACCACTGGCTATGCCAATCCGGGCCAGGTGGCAATGGTGCTTCAGGCCGTACGGGAGATTGCAGGCGACCGTCTCAAGGCCGCGCACTTCCATGACACCCGGGGCCTGGCCTTGGCCAACAGCCTGGTGGCGGTGCAGCAGGGCATTGGGGAACTGGATGCCTCCCTGGCGGGCCTGGGAGGCTGCCCGTTCGCCCCTGGCGCGTCTGGTAATACCGTGACCGAGGACCTGGTGTTCATGCTGCAAAGCATGGGCTACGACACCGGCATCGACTTGCCTGCGCTAATCGAAACCCGGCAGGTACTAAGCGAAGCGCTACCGGGCGAGCCACTTTACGGCTTCATCGCCCGGGCCGGATTGCCGCTCAACTTCGCCAACACACACCGCCACGCCTGAATTGCCCGCAAGAGGAGCATCACAATGTCCAGACTTCCCTTGGACGGCATCCGTGTCGTTGAGATTTCGCATATGGTCATGGGCCCGACGTGCGGCATGATCCTTGGCGACCTTGGCGCCGAAGTCATCAAGATCGAGCCGGTACGCGGCGACGGCACACGCCGTTTGCTGGGCGCAGGGGCGGGCTTTTTCCGCACCTTCAACCGCAACAAACAATGCATTGCTGTCGATGTTGAAACGCCCGAGGGCCGTGAGGCCGTGCTGCAATTGATCGACACCGCCGATGTCTTCATCGAGAACTTCAAGCCCGGGCGTATGCAGAAGCTGGGTCTGGGCTACGACGCACTGTGCCAGCGCAATCCAGGGCTGATCTACGCTTCGCACAAGGGGTTTCTCAGCGGGCCATATGATAACCGCCTGGCGCTGGATGAAGTGGTACAGATGATGGCCGGTCTGGCCTACATGACAGGGCCGGTGGGGCGCCCGCTGCGCGCAGGCAGCTCGGTGAACGACATCATGGGTGGCATGTTCGGCGCCATTGGCGTGCTGGCCGCACTCAACGAGCGCCACAGCACCGGCAGGGGCCGTGAGGTGCAAAGTGCCCTGTACGAGAATTGCGTGCTGCTGGCTGCCCAGCATATGCAGCAGTACGTGGTCACCGGTGAAGCCGCAGCGCCGATGCCGAACCGCATCAGTGCCTGGGCCATCTATGACGTGTTCACTTTTGCCGGTGGCGAGCAGATGTTTGTCGCCGCCACAGGGGAAGGCCAGTGGCACGCGTTATGCCGGGTACTGGGGCAGACCGCTTTGCTTGATGACCCGACCCTTGGTAGCAATAACGACCGCGTGTTGCAGCGGCCACGGCTGCTGGCGCACCTGGCCGAGGTGTTTGCGCCGCTGGACGCCGGGCAGTTGGCGTTGCAGCTGGAAGCCAACGGCATTCCTTTCGCGCCGATCCGCCGCCCTGAAGAGCTTTTCGAGGACCCCCACCTGCTACAGAGCGGTGGCATGGCCGAGCTGCAACTGGAAGACGGCAGCCACACACCGATGCCGTTATTGCCGCTATCACTGGACGGCCAGCGCCTGCAGCCACGGCGGGCGATCGCGAGGATTGGTGAGCACACCCGCCAAGTGATGCGTGAACTGGGTTACAGCGACGCGCACATTGCCCAGCTGTGTGCGGCGGGCGTGCTGAAAACAGACGACGCGGCTTGAGGAGGCCTTGAGATGGCGATCTACCAATATGACAACCTTGCACCCAACCTGCACCCGGAAACGTTCATCGCCGAGGATGCCAGCGTCATCGGCGACGTTACCCTGGAACAAGGCGTCAGCGTATGGCCGCAGGCCGTGCTACGGGGCGACAACGAAGCGATCCGTATCGGCCAGCACAGCAACGTGCAGGAGGGTGCTGTCTTGCATGCCGACCCCGGCTTTGCGTTGACAGTGGGGCAAGGTGTCACCATCGGCCACCAGGCCATGCTGCACGGCTGCACCATCGGCGATGGCGCGCTGATCGGCATTCAGGCGGTGGTGCTCAATGGCGCGGTCATCGGCAACAACTGCCTGGTGGGTGCAGGCGCCATCGTCACCGAAGGCAAGGTGTTTCCCGACAACTCGTTGATCCTGGGCGCACCTGCCAAGGTAGTGCGCGAGCTCACTGCCGAAGCTATCGCCGGTATGCAGCGCAATGCGACCGAGTACGTCGCAAAAGGCCAGAGCTTCAAGGAAAAGCTGATCCGTATTCGCTAAAAAACCTGCTGGTGGCGCCCTTCGAGGCGTCGCTGCTCTCCAATAATTACAAGAATGGAGATTCACCATGGTTGCTTTGACCGGCGAACTGGCGCGTGAGCGCAACGACAGTCACATCAATGAGCTGCTGCTATACCGCCGTGTGGCCTGGCGCATCATGCCGCTGGCTATCATCTGCTTCCTGTTCTCCTACTTCGACCGCATCAACATCAGTTTTGCGAAGACACAAATGCAGCAGGAACTGGGCCTCAGCGATGCCGCCTACGGCCTGGCCGCGAGCATGTTCTTCGTCGGCTACGTGCTGTTCGAAGTGCCCAGCAGTCTTGGCCTGAAACGCTACGGGGCTCCGGCCTGGATCTGCCGGATCATGGTGTCCTGGGGCCTGGCGACGGCTGCGCTGGTATTTGCCTATACCCAGTACACGCTGTACTTCCTACGCTTTCTGATCGGCGTCATGGAGGCCGGTTTCGGCCCGGCGATCCTGTTCTACCTGGCATGCTGGTTCCCGCGCAAGCACCTGGCGAAGATGAATGGCCTGTGGTTCCTGGCGGTGCCGCTGGCCGGAGCGGTGGGTGGCCCGGCTGCGGGCTTTTTGCTGGGGACAATGGACGGCGTGTTAGGCCTCGCTGGCTGGCACTGGTTGTTCCTGATGTCCGGGCTGCCGTGTGTGCTGCTGGGCCTGCTGGTGCTGTGGAAGCTGGACCGCGATATCGAGGCGGCGAAATGGTTGAGCCGCGAGGAGAAGGACCTGCTGGCGGAGAACCTTGCCCAGGACAAACGCACCGCAAAACCGATACTCGGCTCGATCTGGCGGGTGTTGCTGACCCGTGAAGTGGCGATCATGGCGTTTATCTACTACGTGGTCAAAACCGCGTCCTACGGGCTTAATTTCTGGATGCCGCACCTGATCAAGTCCTCGGGGGTGCAAGACATGCTCTGGGTTGGCGTGCTGTCGGCATTGCCCTATGCGGTAGCGTGCATCGGCATGGTGTTGCTGACTCGTCACTCCGACCGCACCGGCGAGCGCAAGCGCTATCTGGTGTACTGCCTGCTGGCGGCCGCCGTCGGTTACCTGCTGGCGTGCCTGTTCTCCGACTCTCCCTTCGCGATGATGACCGCGCTGGTGCTGGCCACTGCGGGCACCTTTATCGCTATCCCGATCTTCTGGACCATTCCACAGTCGACGTTCTCGGGGCTGGCAATTGCCACCGGCACCGCCGCGATCAACTCGGTGGGACAGCTGAGCGGCATCGTTGCACCAGTGATGGTGGGCAAGATCAATGACCTTACCGACAGTACCTACATGGGCATGCTGTCAATCGCGCCGCTGATCCTGGTCGCATGCCTGGTGGTGATGCGTTACGTGCGCAACCCCAAAAGCTGATTGGCGCTGAGTCTTCGAACAACAACAAGAATAAGCACAAGGCATACCAATGATCGTGATCTTTCGGCGAGCATCGCTGGTGCTCTCGGCGCTTTACTGCGCCTGTCAAACCGCCCAGGCTGCCTTTATCCATGACGGCAGTGGCAGCCTGGAACTGCGCAATTTCTATTTCGACCGCGACTTTCACGGTGACAGCGCCACGCAATCGCGGCGCGGTGAATGGGCCCAGGGCTTCATGCTGCGCTTGCAGTCTGGCTATACCGACGGCGTGGTTGGCTTTGGCCTGGACGCAGCCGGCATGCTGGGGCTCAAGCTGGACTCCTCGCCTGACCGTAGCGGTTCCGGCCTGTTGCCGCGAGGCAGCGACAAACGCGCCGCGGATGACTACGCCAAGGCCGTAGCTACCTTCAAGGCCAGGCTGGCGCAGAGCGAATTGAAGGCGGGGGGCCTGAGCCCGCAACTGCCATTGCTGGCGTCCAACAGCAGCCGCTTGTTCCCCCAGTGGTTCAACGGTGTGCAACTGGTGAGCAAAGACTTGGACCGGTTTACGTTCACCCTTCTGCAGGTGGATGCCACCAAATTGCGTGACTCCACCGACTATGAGGACCTGACCGCCATGGCGCAGCAAGGGGCCTATTCGGCGACGGTCACCAGTGATCGTCTGCGCTACGCCGGCGTCGATTACCAGCCGTTGAACAACCTGACCCTCAGCCTTCACACCAGTGTGCTCGAAGACCTGTTCCGGCGTGATTTTGCCGGTTTTAAGTTCAAGACCCGACTTGGGCCGGGGGATGTGTTCACCGAGTGGCGCTGGTTCAATGCAAGGGAGCAGGGCCGGGCGTTGCTGGGCGGAGTCGACAATCAGACCCTCAGTACCAACTTCGGGTACAGCGTTCAGGGCCACACGTTCAGTGGCGGCTATCAGAAAGTGCGTGGGGATACGGCATATGCCTACGTGGGGGGCACCGATACCTACCTGTTCAGCGAACAGCAGGTCAGCACATTTGCCTTGGCCAACGAACGGGCGTGGATGCTGCGCTACGACTACAACTTTGCTGCGGTGGGCATCCCCGGGCTGACGTTCAACGTGCGTTATGTAAAGGGCGATCAGGTGGACCCGCAACGCATTGCCAGCGTCAAGGGCAGGGCATTGGCCGCTGGCGACGGAGAGGGGCGGGAATGGGAGCGGACTACGGATATCTCCTATGTGGTGCAGTCGGGGGCGCTCAGGAATGTGTCGCTGCGTTGGCGCAATGCGAGCATGCGCTCGAATTTTGCCGATGCAGCGGATGAGAACCGGGTGATCGTGGGGTACACGTTCGAATTCTGAATTCAGACACAATCTTCGTTGGGCGCAGCCGGTTTCGCTTGCGCTTTGGATCTGCGCGTTTTGCGTGGCTTTTTCGCCGGCCGCTTGCCGGGCTTGAGCTGCCAGCGGTCGGCGTTGGCGAGCAGGCGTGCCTGGATTGCGGGAGGGTAGTCGCTCAGGGTTGTCACGGGTGGGACTGGCTTGCCGGGCAGGCCGGCCTCGCGGATGACCTTCGGCCAGCGCGGTCGCCAGCACAGCAGCAGGCTGAGCCAGTGGCCGGTGCCGATGATGACGAAAGCGGGCCAGACAAACAGCAGCGCAATTTTGAACAGCCAGCTGCTCTTGCGGAAGAAACGCCCAAGGCCTTCGAACTGGGCGCTGAATGCCTGGATGGGTGAGGGTAGCTGGGTGCTCAGGCGGGGGCGGGGGACGGCGTGCGGGCCTTCTTCCATGTAACGGCGGATGAATTCCCACTCATCACGCAGTTCGCTGCCGCCTTGGCCTTGTTTGCCGAGCAGGGCCATTTCCATGTGGGGCAGGCCGGTGCGGCTGGGGTGCCAGATTAGACCGAGTCTTACTCCAACGCTTAGCGAATCATCTTCTGGGCGAATGCCCGTGCTGCCGGTTGTTTTCCAGGGGAAGGTGACGATGCCACCACAGTAGCTGGGGCGGTGGAGGTGGACCTGTTGAGTTATACGATTGAAGCGAATGAGTAGATGCCGACTGGTCAGCATTTCCAGTCGCGAGATTTTTACGCCGTACTTCAGGTAAAAATACAATGCTGCGCCTGAAGCTGAAGCCAATAGAGCTGTAAGTATGACTGCTATAAAGGAGATTGAATAAGGTTGAGTGATATCAAGCCAGATGGAACCGACAGCTATGCCGGTTCCGAAAATTATCCCAGGCAGCACCCCGCCGATCGTGACTAGCGTAATGAGGCCGCGCTTCTCTTCTGAGCCGCCACAGCGCATTTCCATGTGGGTTTCATTGAATGCATAAACAGGGCCGCGTATGAGGGGTGTTTCACTTACCCGGGAAAAGTGAATCTCTTCATTCAGGTCGCCTTCATAAAAATCTCTATTTGCGCGCTTTTCTGCTGGTGTCATCCCTGCTTCGTACGTTCTACGTGCAGCTTCTGACTGAGTTGCCATCTGCCAGAATCCCCATTCGATAAGATACATTATAAAACCTCGCCGATAGCAGTGTGTAGGGCACTCAGTTCTTCCTGCTCTTCATAGGGTTTGATATTTTTATGAGTTCGGAAGCAGCTACGTTTGCACCACTTCTCTAAAGCGTCATCTTCCAGAATGTAGATTATGAGTGTCAGGATGACTCCGATCCAAAATGCACCTAATACTAAACGTGCAAGCAGTAGGCGAGCAGCTTGTGTTCCCAGTTTGTTGGCGAGCGCGCCCATGGATGTTGTCATCATTCTCACAAGTTTTGTTTTGGCATTCTGAGATAGATGGTCAAAAAGAGGTTTTGCGATTGCAATGGCTGTTCCTGCTTCCGCCAGCGAGATTGTAATAGTTGCCAGTGCCCGCGATGCGTATGCAAGTGCCAGCGTTCCAGGTTTTTTGGTACTATGTTTGGTAAGGTTTTGCTGGCGGTATATTAACTGCTGAGCCGCATCGGCGAAGTCCCACCAGGCGAGTACGAAACCACCTGTCACAGCTAAACTGGCGCCCCATAGTTTCAAACGCCCTAAAGCGGCCGCTGCTCCTCGTCCGGTCACACTGTTCGCGCCGTACCGCGCGACCACCTGATCCACGTAACTGGCTCCAACTTCGAAGCCCGCCGCAGCCGTAGTCATCGCGGCCGCCAGAAGTTCGGTCTTCACCCGCGCATCACTGTCAGGCAATTCGCGCGCTTTGAAGGCCATCAGCATCCCCTCCAGCAGGCACACCAGCCCAGAAACACGCACTTTGTAGAAGTCACTGTTCCGGGCCTGCATCAACCCTTCAGCCCAAGCCTGGTCGAGGTACCTTGATACCTGGCCTGCGCTGCGTTGTGGGTTGATGGGCTGCCCGCTACGTGCAGCTTCACTCAGGCGAATATCGACAGCCGTTTCATGCACCGAAGCGAACAAAGTCAGCCGCAAACCCTGGTGCAGCGCGCGGTCCATGCTGTTGGGGGTGGCGGTGCGCAGCACTTGCCGCCCCAGCGCGACGTACCAGGCATACAGGCCGATGCTGGCCGTGCTGCTCTGTGCCTGCATCTGTTCGTACAGGGTGTTGATGCGCCCAAAGGCATTGGCAGCGGCATGGGCTTGCCTGGCAAGCGCTTCCGGCAGGGCGAAGGATGACGCTGACGGCGGTTCGGCCTTGGCGGCTTCCAGCAGCGCCGCCAGTTCTTCCCGCAGGTCCTCCTGGTTGTAGGTGATGCCGCGTATTGCCAGGTTGCCCCGGTCTGCCACGTCACTGCGCCACCAGTGGTCCAGTACCTTCGTGCCCCCTTCACTCAACTCCATGCCGATCACGCACTGGCCGGTCTGTTCGGCAAAGGCCAGGCCGTTGATGAGGTCGGCGTTGTCGTAGCGGTCCAGCGCTTGCAATAAGCGTTCGCTGACCACCCAGCGGGTATGGTCGTTGGCGCGGTCTTCGGCGGCTTGCTGGGCGTGTTGCATGGCCTGCTCGAAACCGTCGAGCTGATCGTGCATGGCCTGGCGGTCGACCAGGTGGCCGTATTTCTGATCGAACCGCTTGCGGAACTCGCCGGCATCCTGACGGGCCTGGACTTTGCTGCGGACGCCGCGCTCGAACTGCGCCATGTGCGGCTTCAGGCGTTCATCATGGGCATCGGCCTGTTGCCTGGCCCGTTCGGAGAACAAGTAGATCTCGGGATGCAGGTGGAGCTGGTTGCGGACTTTTTCGGCCATGACTTCGCGCTTGACGATCTCCTCGGCCACCATCTGTGGGTAGAGTTTTTCGATTTCCAGGAACGACTGCGCGACCAGAAGCTTGCGCTCGTTGTCCACGCCGGGTTCAACGGTGCGTTCCAGCCATTTCGTTTTCACATCATCGACGGCGGCATTGCGCCAGGCGTTGAGCTCCTGGGTAATGCCGATGGCATCTTCGATGACGATGGCGGCGCCACGGGGTTTGGTCTGGTTCACCGGCGGCGCCAGGGCCAGGCGTGAGGCGTGGGGCGAGACGATCTGGTCGTTGTTGAACGGCTGCAGGTCCAGTAGCGCCTGCAGGTCGGCATCGTCCTGGGCCTTGAAGTCGGCTACCCAGTTCAGTTGGTCGTGCTTGAGCACATGGGGCTGCGGCGGGGCGTCGGAGGGCTGGATGAAGCGGGCGATATCGATGGCGGGCAGGCTGTTGCGGTATTCGTCTTCGAGGAGGCGGTAGTTGTCGAGCAGGCGCGGAGTGAGTGGGGAAGGGCTAAAAAGCGGACGCAGTTCCTGGATGTCGTCGAGGTCGTAGAGGGTGATGGTCCAGCCGAAGCTGCGGATGATGTCATCCAGATTGCCAGTGAGGGGGGCGGGCTCCCACGGTGCGTCGGCGCTGATGTACAGCAGCGAACCATTGGGTGCCACGCGGTACTGGCTGTGCCATTCGTAGGCCGGCGCGCTATGGCGCTTGATCAGCAGGTAGAGAAAGCCCTCGCGCAAAGGGCGGATGGCGTAGCTGGAATGGGTCAGCTCGCCGACCTCCTGGAACGGGCTGAGATAGCTCGGCAATTTGGGCAGGCGGGCACGTTGTGCCGGGTTGCCGCCGACGGCGGCGTAGCGCAGGGGCAGCAGTTCGAAGCGGCGGGTGCAGTCGGCGACGGGGCTGTTGCGCAGGGCCGGGCGGTAGCCGGAGGTGATGCGCCTGCATAGTTCGAGGGTTTCGCTGAGTGAGTCCATGGTTGTGTTGTGCCTCAGTCCTTGGTGCGCAGGCAGCGCTGCACGTTGTCCATCAGGGATGTCTGCTGCTCGCGCGTGGCGGCAATCGCCTCCTGCCAGGCTGGCGAGCTACTGAGCTGTTCGCCACCACGAGCCAGCATCAGCACATAGCTGATAAGGTCTTCTTCTCGCCCCAGGCCTTGTGCGCGCGCCTGATCCAGATAGTGCTGAATCAAGCCAACCCGTGTGCCGTGGCAGGCAGCGTGCAAGGACGGGCAGGACTGCTCGTTCTTGAGCAACTCGGCAAGTTGAAAGCTCAGCGGGTCACCCGCCAGTTCGGCCCAACACGCTTCGTTCAACGTGATTGGCGGACAGTGCGTGGATTGAGGCTGATCACCGCCGGATATCTGCATCCACAACCGCTTGCTCGGGTGCGCCACGGGGGCCCACCAGTGATGGATGGGGGCCAGCCATTCGCTAACCCCAGGCAGCTCACGGTGCCTGTCCAGCACTAGCAGAGCCGCGGCGGTGTGGAAGCGCAACAGGTACGAGTGGCCGTCCGTGCCCGTGACGATGTTGGCGTGGCTCAAGTGTCCGGCGAGCCGGGCAGCGGGAAGCGCGCTGACTATCCAGCCGCACACGGCGCCAGCAGCACCTTGTTCAAGTTGCCACTGGAAGTCGTACTGGGCCGAGACATCGGAACCGAGGCGCGAACCGAACAACCAAGGGCCTGCTGTCCGCAGGTTGCTGAACTGGGCTTGCTGCAGCAGTGGCCAGCAGCGGCCCGTGTAGTGCCCGGTCAGTTGTTCTTGCACCTTGGGTGTCAAATTGGCCATTTCCACGATGGCGCTGAGGCGATAGTGATCGGATGCCCGCAGCACATCGACCATTGCTCTGACAAATGGGCTGGGCATCAGCTTGCTCCTTCCATGCGAATGATGGTGTGGCCGTCGGCGATCGCCTTGAGCAGGCAGCTGAGGCAAATGGGTTCGCCAGGCGCTGGTACGCCAGACGTTGAAGTGACGCGATTGCTACCCGTAGCCTGCTGGCTGACAGGCCCTTTGAAGGCCAGCGCCAGGCCGTCCAGCGTTATACCGGCGCCGTCTACTCTCAAAAGCCCTGCGGGGCTGCGGATCGTCAGGCTTTCGCTGACCTGGATGTCATAAACCTTGGTGGTGTGCCGGATGGCTTCGCCCGTTTGCAACGTGCTGTGACCGGCAACGACCTGTTCGCGGTGGCCGCCGATTTCTACCGTGTGGTTTGCCTTGGTGATGTCCTGCCGGTGGTTCCCTACCTGTTCGATTCGGTCCTTGCCTGTGGTGATCCTGTGGTTGCGGCCGATGCTCAGGCTGTCGTCGTTGCCGATTTCGTGTACCCGGTTCTGGCCGATGCCAACAGACTCGTCACGGGCAATGTCTTCGCGACGGTCCTGACCGATCGAAATCGTCTCGTCTCGTTCGACGCGTTCGGTACGATCGTTACCCACGCGTGTGGTTTCGTCGTGCTTGACGATGTTGTTCTGGTCCCGCTCGGCATGAATGAACACCTCCTGCCGACCCAGTTCATCCTCGAAGCGCAGCTCGTTGAAGCCTTCGCCTTTATGGGTCTGGCTCTTGATGGTCATGCGCGTCTTGTGCTCGGGCAGGTCATAGGGCGGCAACTGGTTACCGCAATAGGTGCGCCCGGTGATCATCGGCTGGTCCGGGTCGGCGTTGACGTACTGGATGATCACATCCTGGCCGATGCGCGGGATGGCCATCGAACCCCAGCTGCCCCCCGCCCAACCTTGCGACACGCGCACCCAGCAGGAGCTGAACTCGTTGTTTTCGCTTTCCCGGTCCCAAGGAAAGCTCACTTTCACCCGGCCCCATTGGTCGCAATAGATTTCCTCGCCCTTGGGCCCGACCACCGTCGCCATGTGCGGGCCGTCGATGCGTGGCTTGGGCAGGGGGGCCGGGCGCCATTCGGTCCTGCCGGGAACCAGCAATGCTTCCTGTTTGTAGCGGGTGCCTTGCTGCGAGTCGGCGGCCTCTTCCTGCAGGCTGGTGAACTGGGTGCCTTCGTGATGCACGCTGACCGTGCGCCAGTGCACGTTGAGGTCTTCACGCGGGTGCTCGATGAGGGTGAAGCTCAGCCCCGGTTGCAGGCGCACATCGTCGCCTTCCACTTCGGCAATGCGTGCATCATGGCGCAGGGCCGTGAGGCGGGTGGCAGTGAACGGAACCCCGACCGCATCACGCTTGTATCGGCCGGGGTAGTCGAAGCGCTCATAGTTCAGCGATTGATGGGTGTTGCTATTGTCGTAAGCCTGGTGTTCCTGACGGTATTGTGGATGAGTGAAGGTGTAGTCCCGTTGCACCTGCCGCGCTGTTCGAACCTGTTCGCTGTAACGCAAGCGCCGCAGGCAAGGCCTGGCCTGATCGCCGCCTCCAACGGATCGGTACAGCACCTGATCGGGGCCCACGTCGTCATTGTGAAACCCTTCATCCTCATCATCGGTCTTGATGGCCCCCCGGCTGATCTGGCCCAGCGCCAGCAGCCGGTCAGTGATGATTAGCAAGTGCTGTTTCGGCGTGTGGTCGAAGCGGTAGACAATGCCTTCCTCGGCGGCCAGGCGGGCCATGAAGTCGAGGTCTGTTTCACCGGCCTGCACGCAAAATTCGCGCACCTGATGCGGGTCGAGACACTTGAGCTCGTAGGCATTCACGCCCTGGCGCTTGAGCATGATCTCGAGAATCTGCGGCACGGTTTTCTGCTGGAAGATGCGCCAGTTCGAGCGCAGCCCGGCGCGGGCCAGCACGGGCTCGACCAGTGCCCGGTAACGGGTGCGATCGAAGCCTGTTTCTCCCTGGCTGAAGGTGCTGACCAGGCCGTGCACGTAGCGCAACGGGCGCTCACCCTGCCAGAGGGTGAAGAGCACCGGTTTGTCGAGGAGCTGGGCGAAGTCGACATCGTCTTCGAAACTGACCAGCTCCAGTTGTAGTCGGAACGGGGAGCTGATGGCTTCGTCCAGTTCGAACGACACCACCTCAAACTCGCTACGGCCAACCAGCGGCTGGAAAGTGAAGCGCAGATCGGATTGGCTGGGCATGTGGCGTCCCCCGTTACTGCTGCAGAATGGCGTTGAGCGATTCGACGACTTCGGCGGTTAGCAGGTCGAGGCGGTAGCTGTAGTAGCTGTAGGCGCAGACCATGGCGATGACCGAGATGACCAGCGGGGTCCACCAGGGCCACTGCCAGCGGCGCATACGGTGGGGGCAATGGACGACGTTGCTATAGGGGTCGCTCACTGTTTCCGGCGTGGGGCCACGCAGTTGGCGAATGACCTTGTGCATCCGGCTGATCAACGCGCGAAGGATTTCATCGCCCTTGGGGTCAAGGGCGTATTTGCCTTGCAGGCCCAGGCAAAAGCAGAAGTACAGGAACTCCAGCACATCCTGGAATTCCTTTGGCGATTGCATGATGCGCTCGAGCAGCACGAAGATCTTTTCGCCGCCCTGGGTTTCGTCGTGGAAGATGCTCAGCAGCGGTTCGTGGCTCCAGCACGAGTTCTGGCCCCAGGGGCGGGTCATCACGGCCTCGTCCAGGTGCAGGCACAAGGCGTAGGAATAGACTTCCTGATGGACCGCGCAATAGCCGTGCTGTCGCATTTCCTCGCGGATAGTACCGATCTGCGTTTGCACGGTCTTGTGCACGAACTGGATGTTGGGCAGGTCATCCAGTGTGCGCAGGCGAATGACCAGGCCGAACAGCTGGCTTGCCGCGTCGAGCATGAGGTTGTCGTAGCCGCCGCGTAGCTGAAAGTCCGGGTCGGCCGGGTAGCTGGTCAGATCTGTTGCGTATTCAGGACCCGCGCCACCAGGAGGCCGTGGGGTTTCATTTGTGTCTTCAAGCAGGATTGGCTTTTGGTGGGCGGGCACTGGTTTGCCAGTGCGGTCGGACTCTTTGGGCATCCTTGATCCTCGTCTCTTGGCAGGTCAAACACTCGCAGTGCACCTACTTCCATGCGGCCGGGCGCAAGCATTTGCGAAAGTTTGAAGCCTAACGAGGAATCAATTTTTGAGACAGATTGAAACTTCCTAATGCGTTGTAAGAAGTTTCGCTAAAAGTTGTTTTTAAGTGTTTCTTGTCAAAAAAATGATGTTTTGTACAGGTAGGGAAGGCAAAGCATGAAACCGGTTTCAAAACCTTTCTGAACGCGCTAGATTATTCGGCTGTCTCTTGATGGCCTATCAAGATCACCTCTCAATTGAAAATCAGATGGCGCTTATCAAGGCCGCCCCACAGCCGATGAGGATTCGCAATGCCTGAGCATGCCCCAGACAACCCGCGCAGGGATTTTCTGCGCAAGACCTTGACCCTGATCCCTGTCGTTACCGTGGCCAGCACGGGCCTTGGCGCAGGCGCCAGCCAGCTGCTTGCGGCCCCGCAACAGCAACCGAACGTGCCCGCCACGCCACCTGCGGGCGACTATCGACCGACATTCTTCAGCGCCGAGGAGTGGGCTTTTGTCCAGGCTGCCGTGTCGCGCATCATCCCGGCCGATGAGCTTGGCCCAGGGGCACTCGAAGCGGGTGCCGCCGAGTTCATCGACCGCCAGATGAATACCCCCTACGCGACTGGCGCACAGTGGTACATGCAAGGGCCGTTCAACGCCGACGCCCCGCCCGAACTGGGCTACCAGCTGCAGCTCAGCCCGCAACAAATCTACCGCCTGCCGTGGATGGCTGGTGCAAGGCCAATGGTGGACAGGTTTTTGCTGCGCAAGATAGCGCTACCCGGGACCGCATTCTCAGCAAATTGGAGGCAGGAGAGCTGGTTTTCGAATCCGTTCCGGCCAAGGTGTTCTTCAGCCTGCTGGTGCAAAACACGCGTGAAGGGTTCTTCTGCGACCCGATTCATGGCGGCAACAAAGGAATGGTCGGCTGGACTCAGATCGGCTTCCCCGGCGCCCGCGCCGATTTCATGGACTGGGTCGAGCGCAATGAGCCTTACCCGTTCCCGGCTGTATCGATCCGTGGTGAGAGGGCCTGAGGCATGGCGACGGTGTTGAACAAAGTGGATGCGGTGATCGTCGGCTTCGGCTGGGCCGGTGCGATCATGGCCAAAGAGCTGACCGAGGCCGGGCTGCACGTGGTAGCCCTGGAGCGGGGGCCGATGCAGGATACCTACCCCGAAGGCAGCTACCCGCAGGTGATCGATGAGCTGACCTACAGCGTGCGCAAGAAGCTGTTCGTCGATGTATCGAAAGAAACCGTCACTGTCCGCCATAGCGTGAATGACGTGGCATTGCCCAATCGCCAGCTGGGCGCATTCCTGCCGGGCAAGGGCGTGGGGGGCGCGGGCCTGCACTGGTCGGGTGTGCACTTCCGGGTCGACCCCGTCGAGTTGCGCCTGCGCAGCCACTATGAAGAGCGCTACGGGCGCACGTTCATTCCCGAAGGCATGACTATCCAGGACTTCGGCGTCAGTTACGAAGAGCTGGAGCCCTATTTCGACTTTGCCGAAAAGGTCTTTGGCACTTCAGGCCAGGCCTGGACCGTCAAAGGCCAGGTGGTCGGTGAAGGGAAGGGCGGCAACCCCTATGCGCCGGACCGTTCCAACCCGTTCCCGCTGCCCGCGCAGAAGAACGTTGTATCGGCAAGGCTGTTCGAAAAGGCTGCCACCAGCCTGGGCTACAAACCCTACAACCTGCCGTCGGCCAACACGTCGGGGCCATACACCAACCCCTACGGGGCGCAGATGGGGCCTTGCAACTTCTGCGGTTTCTGCAGCGGCTACGTGTGTTACATGTACTCCAAGGCCTCGCCCAACGTGAATATCCTGCCGGCGCTGCGCCAGGTGCCCAACTTCGAGTTGCGGCCCAATGCCCATGTGCTGCGGGTGAACCTGGACGACAGCAAGCGCAGGGCCACCGGCGTGACCTACATCGATGCCCAGGGGCGCGAGGTGGAGCAGCCGGCAGAGCTGGTGATTCTGGCGGCGTTCCAGTTCAACAACGTGCGTCTGATGCTGCTTTCCGGCATTGGCAAACCTTACGACCCGGTAAAGAACGAGGGTGTGGTCGGGCGTAACTTCGCCTATCAGAACATGGGTACAGTGAAGGCGTTCTTCGACAAGGACACCTACACCAACAACTTCATCGGCGCGGGTGGCAATGGCATTGCCATCGACGATTTCAACGCCGACAACTTCGACCATGGCCCGCACGGCTTCGTCGGCGGTTCGCCAATGTGGGTGAACCAGGCCGGCAGCCGGCCGATTGCCGGTACCTCCAACCCGCCGGGCACTCCGGCCTGGGGCAGTGCCTGGAAGAAAGCCACGGCCGACTACTACACCCACCAGGTGTCGATGGACGCCCACGGCGCACACCAGTCCTACCGTGGCAATTACCTGGACCTGGACCCCACCTACCGCGATGCCTACGGTCAGCCGCTGCTGCGCATGACGTTCGACTGGCAGGAAAACGACATCAAGATGAACCAGTTCATGGTCGACAAGCTGAGCAAGATCGCCCAGGCGATGAACCCCAAGGCCATTGCCGTGCTGGGCAAGCAGGTCAAGGACCACTTCAACACCACCAGTTACCAGACCACCCACCTGAACGGTGGGGCGATCATGGGCACTGACCCCAAGACCAGTGCACTGAACCGCTACCTGCAAAGCTGGGACGTACACAACGTGTTCGTTCCGGGGGCTTCGGCGTTCCCGCAGGGGCTGGGTTACAACCCGACCGGGCTGGTGGCTGCGCTCACGTACTGGTCGGCCCGCGCCATCCGTGAGCAGTACCTGAAAAACCCCGGTCCGTTGGTCCAGGCTTGAGGAGCGATGAGCATGAAGACACTGTTGATCGCCACCCTGGTGCTGGGCGCCGGTGCGGCTGCACAGGCCGTAGCGAATGACGATGCGCAGGTACGCCTGGGCGAGTACCTGGCCCGCGCCGGTGACTGCGTGGCCTGCCATACCGCCAAAGGCGGCAAACCCTTTGCCGGCGGGTTGCCGATGGAAACGCCGATTGGCACGGTGTACTCCACCAACATCACCCCGGCGGCCAGTGGCATTGGCCAGTACAGCTTCGAAGACTTCGACCAGGCCGTACGCAGGGGGATCGGCAAGGACGGCAGTACGCTCTATCCGGCCATGCCATACCCGTCGTATGCGCGGGTCAGCGAGCAGGACATGCAGGCGCTCTACGCCTATTTCATGAAGGGCGTGGCGCCTGTCGAGCAGGCGAACAAGGCCTCTGACATTCCCTGGCCGCTGAGCATGCGCTGGCCACTGGCAATCTGGCGCGGCGTGTTCGCACCAGAGGCCAAGCCCTGGCAGGCATCGGCGACAGCTGACCCTGTGGTGAACCGCGGTGCGTACCTGGTCGAGGGCCTTGGGCATTGTGGCGCTTGTCATACGCCGCGGGCGCTGACCATGCAGGAGAAGGCTCTGAGTGCGGCCGATGGCGAGCAGTTTCTGGCCGGCAGCGCGCCGCTGGAAGGCTGGATTGCCAAGAACCTGCGTGGCGATCGGCGATCACAAAGACGGCCTGGGCAGCTGGAGCGAAGCGCAGTTGGTGCAGTTTCTCAAGACTGGGCGCAGTGATCGCAGCGCCGTGTTCGGCGGCATGAGCGATGTGGTCGAGCACAGCATGCAGCACATGAGTGATGCCGACCTGACCGCTATCGCCCGCTACCTGAAAACCCTGCCGCCGAGTAATCCGGATGACCAGCTACATGTGTACGACAAGCAGGTAGCCGATGCGCTATGGAAGGGTGACGACAGCAAGCCTGGGGCGGCGGTGTACATCGACAACTGCGCGGCCTGCCACCGCACCGACGGGCAGGGCTACACCCGCGTGTTCCCGGCTTTGGCCGGCAACCCGGTGGTGCAGACTGCGGATGCCACGTCGCTGATCCATGTGGTGCTCGCCGGTGGCACGGTACCGGCAACGCACAGTGCACCGTCGAACTTCACCATGCCGGCTTTCGGCTGGCGCCTGAGTGACCAGGAGGTTGCCGAGGTGGTGAATTTCATTCGCAGCAGTTGGGGTAACCAAGGCAGTGCCGTCACCGCCGGTGATGTAAAGTCGCTTCGCTGACGTGTTTTTCAGCGCCCTCGCCCGTAGGAGATCACCCAGCCCTTCCGGGCTGCGCTGTCGCGCAGCAAACATGAGGTGTACGGCTTCAGTTCCGCAGCGACGCTGACATTTTGAAAAAGAAAAGGCGGTTGGCCCGGTAGGGCCAGCCGCCTTTTGCTTTGTTAGGGTTCGTGTGCGCGGGACAGAGATCGTAGCCAGCACTGGTGTGTGTCTGCACACCCGCGTAGGAGAGTGATCCGCACGGTATCGGCGTGAAGTCCCTGTAGGCATCAGCTGATTCAGCTGTGACCACGTATGAGAGAGTGAACCCTTTCGCCACCGTGTGCCCCGCGCGCCCTTTATCCTGCGAGGATTCATCATGGCGCGCAAGCCTTCCAAGCAACGCTTTACCGTCGTCCATCCCGATTGCGCGGCGATCGATGTCGGTGGTCGAGAGCATTTCGTGGCGGTCGATCCCCGGCACGAAAATCCCGTCCAGTCGTTCACGTCCTTTACTGACGACCTGCTCAAGATGGCTAACTGGCTTGAAAGCCTGGGGATCAAGGTCGTTGCCATGGAATCCACGGGGGTTTATTGGATTCCAATTTACGAGATTCTCAGCGAGCGCGGTTTTGACGTTTATCTCGTCAATGCCAGAGCAACTCGGCAAATCACGGGCCGTAAATCAGATGTGCTGGATTGCCAGTGGATCTGGCAGCTGATGACTCATGGACTGCTCAGAGGCGCATTCCGCCCCGATGATCTGACCTGCTGCGTCCGGTCATTGGTCAGGCAGCGTGCTTCCAAAGTGAAAGACCAGGCGCAGACGCTGAACCGGATGCAAAAGGCCATGAGCCAAATGAACATCCAGCTGGCCAATGTCATCAGTGATATTTCCGGTGTAACTGGCATGAAGATTTTGCGGGCCATCTGCGCAGGTGAACGGGACCCAGTGCAACTGGCTGAACTAACCGACCGCCGCATCAAGGCAGGCAAGGAGGCTGTCGCTCGGAGTCTTCATGGCAATTGGCGGCGCGAGCATTTGCATGCGCTAACTCAGGAATTGGCTGCCTATGACTTCCTGGAGCAGCAAATTGCAGATTGTGACGACGCCATAAAAGCCGCGTTAGAGCAGTTGCCGGTGCTGCAAAACAAGCCAGAGCCATCCAAGAAGCCTTTACGGAGCCCACACCGAAACGGCGCCCAACAGACTGTATTGCATCAGACTTTGTGGAAAGTTCTTGGCGTGGACCTAACCGCAATTCCAACCATTGGGGTGGACACTGCATTAGTGCTGGCAGGGGAGATCGGTACAGATCTATCACGCTTCCCGTCCTCACAGCACTTCTGCTCTTGGTTGGGACTGGCTCCCCCTACCCGAATTTCCGGCGGTCATCGACTGGCAGGTGGTGGGCCCAAAATAGTCAATCGAGCAGCGCAAGCACTCAAGCAGGCTGCATCCAATGCCCGTAACGACAAGGGTTTCATTGGCGCATCGCACCGAGCCAGACTGACTCGAATGGATACCAGCTGCGCCATCAAAGCCACTGCGCATCAGTTGGCACGTCTGGTGTACAACCTGTTAACCAAGAAGCAGGCTTATGTTGAACAAGGTCTTGAGGAGTTCGAAGCCAGAAGCCAAGACCGGCAGGTCCGGGCTTTGCTTCGCAAAGCCCGGAAACTGGGGTATCAACTGGTGGCCGCTTGAGTGCTTAGAAAACAATGGGTTGCATTTTGTTTGATGAGAGATCACCCAGCCCTTCCGGGCTGCGCTGTCGCACAGCAAACAGGATGCGCATGACGTCAGATCTGCACTGACATCGAGATCTAGAAAAGCATTCGCCGACTGATCCGGGTAGGTCAGCCGCCGAATACTTTGCTATGGTTCCCAATGCGCGGGAAAGAGGCCGTAGACCGCACTGGTGTGCTGCTTTGCTCCCGAATGAGAGAGTGGCCCAAATGGCATCGGCGTTAATCCCTGTCGGCACAGCTTGCTGTGACCACGTATAGAAGAGTGAACACTTCGCCGCCATTGACCCCGCGCGCCTGTTTTTTTCGCTAGAAAGAACAGTGGGTTATCTTTTGTTTGATAGAAGCGGGTTTACCCGCGAACACGGGCGAAGCCTGTGCCATCCCTAATCCCGATCCCGTAGATCTAAATCTATTAATATCAATGGCCTATGCAATATTCTTAATGCGATTTAACATTTCCTGTCTTCGTGCCCGACCAACGGCCTGTTGACGAACCCGCGCATTTTTGCTGTATTGAAACCGGTTTCATCACTATTAAAACAATCATAAGGAAAACCCATGACCGACGCGCCTGCCCATACCCGCGAACGGGTCACCATCAGTGAAGTGGCGCGTGTTGCTGGCGTTTCCAAAGCCACCGTCTCCCGTTACATCGGTGGCGACCGCCAATTGCTGGCCGAAGCCACGGCCAAGCGGCTGGAAGAGGTCATCGAACGCCTCGGCTATCGCCCCAACCAGATGGCTCGCGGCCTAAAGCGCGGCCAGACGCGACTGATCGGCATGCTGGTGGCCGATATCCTCAACCCCTATTCAGTGGCCGTGATGCACGGCGTGGAAACCGCCTGCCGTCAGCATGGTTACAGCCTGGTGGTGTGCAACACCAACCGCGACGACGAGCAGGAGCGTCACCACCTGGTGGCCCTGCAGAGCTACAACGTCGAAGGGCTGATCGTGAACACGCTCGGCCACCACCCCGGCGAGCTGCTCAACCTGCAGCGTGACATCCCCATGGTGCTGGTCGACCGCCAATTGCCCGAGCTGAATGTGGACCTTGTCGGCCTGGACAATGCTGACGCAGTCGAGCAGGCCCTGGACCACCTGCAAGCCCAGGGCTACCGCGACATCCTGGCGGTCAGCGAACCCCTCGATGGCACCAGTTCACGCCTGGAGCGGGTGCAGGCATTCGGCGCGTCGATCAGCCGACGGCCAGGCATGCGTCAGCAGGTACTGGAAATCGGCGCCGGGCTGCAGGGCCAACTGGCTTCGTTTCTTGCCCACAGTGGTCATGGTCCGCAAGCCATCTTCACCTTCAACGGCGTTGCCACCTTGGCGGTCACCCGGGCGCTGCTCGAGGCCGGGCGCAACCTGGTTGCCGATGTCGGGCTGATCGCCCTCGACGACCTCGACTGGTACCCCTTGGTCGGCAAAGGCATCACCGCACTGGCCCAGCCCACCGAGCGTATCGGCGTGGCGGCCTTCGAAAGCCTGCTCGGTCGCTTGCGCGGCGACAGCGGCGCAGCCCGGCGCATCGACTTCAAGGCCAACCTGATCATCCGCGGTTCAACCCAACCCCAGTAAGAAAACGGCAGGCTTGCGCCTGCTGTTGATCAAAAATGAAACCGGTTTCATAAGGACAAGAACAATGCAAGCGAACCCCGTTTCCATCAGTCTCTCCAGCTACGGCGCCGACTTTGTGCGCCAACGTGGCCAGGAGCAGTTTCTGGACCTGCTGGCAGCCGCTGGCGTCAGCCGCGTCGAATTGCGCGAAGAATTGTTCGCCAGCGCACCGGACGCAGCTGCGCTGGGCAGGGTCATTGCCGCGCTGCGCCTGGAATGCCTGTACTCCACCCCCCTTGAACTGTGGACCGCGCAAGGCGTGCCCGACCCGCTGCTGGTGCAGAAGCTGGAAATAGCCCGGGCGCTTGGCGCAGTGGCGCTGAAGGTTTCCTTGGGGCACTTCGATGAGCACTGCGATGTGACGGCCCTGGCGTCGCTGCTGCCTGCGCAGGGGCCTCTGTTGCTGGTGGAAAACGATCAGACCGCACAAGGTGGCAGGATCGAACCGATGCTGCAGTTTTTCCAGCGTGTCGACCCGCTTGGGCTGCGCCTGGGCATGACGTTCGATATCGGTAACTGGCAGTGGCAGGGCGAGCCTGCGCCGCAAGCTGCAAGGCAGCTAGGCCGTTGGGTGCGCTATGTGCATTGCAAGGCTGTGCAGCGCCGGGCCGATGGCCGTCTGGTTGCCATACCGCCGCAAGCAGCGGACCTGCAAGCGTGGGCAGCGCTGATGGCCGAGTTCGCGCCGGGCGTGGTGCGCGCCGTCGAGTACCCCCTGGTGGGCGAAGACCTGCTGGCGCTGACCCGGGCCCAGGTGCGTCACCTTTCTGCACTGGGCGCTGCGCAGGAGCTGGACCATGCATGAACATGACGTGCTGTGTTTCGGCGAAACCATGGCCATGTTCGTCGCCGAGCAAGCCGGTGACCTGGCCGGTGTCGGGCAGTTTGGCAAACGCATCGCCGGCGCCGACAGCAACGTGGCGATCGGCCTGGCGCGGCTGGGCTTCAAGGTGCGCTGGCTGAGCCGGGTTGGTGACGATTCGCTGGGCCGTTTCGTGCTCGACAGCTTGCGCTGCGAAGGCCTGGACTGTTCCGGTGTCGAGGTGGATGCCAACTACCCGACGGGCTTTCAGCTCAAGGCCCGCAGCGAGGATGGCAGCGACCCGGCAGTGGAGTACTTTCGCCGCGGTTCGGCGGCCAGCAGGCTGTCAGCTGCGATGGTGAGCCCCGTTTGGCTGCAGGCTCGCCACGTGCACGCTACCGGTATTCCGCTGGCGCTGTCGGACAGCTGTCGGGCGCTGTCCCACGCGCTGTTGGACGGGATGCGCGCAGCCGGTCGCAGCATATCGTTCGACCCCAACCTGCGCCCCTCGCTGTGGCCCGATCAAAGCAGCATGGTGCGTGAAATCAATGCCCTGGCGGCCAAGGCCGACTGGGTTTTACCGGGGCTGGAAGAGGGGCGGTTGCTGACCGGTCAGCACACCCCGGCCGATATCGCCGCGTTCTACCTGGACCAAGGGGTGGAACTGGTGGTGATCAAGCTGGGCGACGCTGGCGCCTACTTCCGCAGCGCCAAGGGCGAAGGGCAGGTAGCCCCCGTGCCAGTCAGCCGCGTGGTGGACACCGTCGGTGCAGGTGATGCCTTTGCCGTCGGTGTGCTCAGCGCGCTACTGGAGGGCCGTCCGGTAGCCGAGGCGGTAGCGCGCGGCAACTGGTGCGGCAGCCGTGCCGTGCAGTCGCGTGGCGACATGGAAGGGCTGCCGCTGCGCCATGAGCTGGAGGCCTACGACCTGCGCAGAAGCGCATGAGCCGATCCCGAATCACCTGTTGCAACAAAAACAACAAGCTCAGGAGAAACAAACCATGCAAAGCCAAAGCCTGGCACCTCGCCGCTGGTGGTACATCATCCCGATTGTGTTCGTCACCTACAGCCTGGCGTACCTGGACCGCGCCAACTACGGCTTCGCCGCCGCCTCCGGCATGGCCGAAGACCTGCACATCACCCCGGTGCTGTCTTCGTTGTTGGGTGCGCTGTTCTTTCTCGGTTACTTCTTCTTCCAGGTGCCCGGCGCCATCTACGCTGAAAAGCGCAGCGTGAAGAAGCTCATCTTCGTCTGCCTGATCCTGTGGGGCGGCCTTGCCACGCTTACCGGCATGGTCAGCAACGTCTACATGCTGATCGGCATCCGCTTCCTGCTCGGGGTGGTGGAGGCTGCGGTCATGCCGGCCATGCTGGTGTACCTGTGCCATTGGTTCACCCGGGCCGAGCGTTCACGCGCCAACACCTTCCTGATGCTGGGCAACCCGGTGACCATTCTGTGGATGTCGGTGGTGTCCGGTTACCTGATCAAGCATTACGACTGGCGCTGGATGTTCATCATCGAAGGCCTGCCTGCCGTGATCTGGGCGTTCTTCTGGTGGCGCCTGGTGGATGACCGCCCGGCCCAGGTGGCTTGGCTGAGCGAGCAGGAAAAGGCCGCCCTGGCGCAGGCGCTGGCTGCCGAGCAGCAGGGTATCAAGCCTGTAAAGAACTACCGCGAAGCGTTCCGCTCGCCGCAAGTGATCATCCTGGCGCTGCAGTACTTCTGCTGGAGCATCGGCGTGTATGGCTTCGTGCTGTGGCTGCCGTCGATCCTCAAGCAGGCGGCGAACGTCGATATCGTGCAGGCCGGCTGGCTGGCCTCGGTGCCTTACCTGGCGGCGGTGCTGGCAATGGTGGGCGTGTCCTGGGCGTCCGACCGCCTGCAAAAGCGCAAGCGCTTCGTCTGGCCGCCGCTGCTGATTGCCGCGTTGGCGTTCTATGGTTCCTACGCCTTGGGCAGCGAGCATTTCTGGCTGTCGTATGCATTGCTGGTGGTCGCTGGTGCCTGCATGTACGCCCCTTATGGCCCGTTCTTCGCGATCGTGCCCGAGATCCTGCCGGCCAACGTCGCAGGCGGCGCCATGGCGCTGATCAACAGCATGGGGGCGCTGGGCTCGTTTGGCGGCTCGTGGCTGGTGGGCTACCTCAATGGGGCTACGGGCGGGCCCGGCGCCTCTTACCTGTTCATGTGTGGTGCGCTGCTGACTGCAGTGGCGCTTACCGCTGCGCTCAATACTTCCCAGACCTCTGGCCGGGCAAAGCGCGATAGCTCGCGTCTGGCCATGAACCATTAGGAAACCTGCAATGAAGAAGCGAATCGTCCTGTATAAACGCCTGTCCGACGACTTGATGGCACGCCTGCAAGATCGCGTCGAGGTGACCTGGGTGGACACCACCCAGCCCGATGCCCTGGCCCGCCTGCGCGATGCGTTACCGGGGGCGCACGGGTTGTTGGGGGCCAGCCTGCGCCTGGATGCCAGCCTGCTCGACCTTGCCCCGCAACTGGAAGTGGTGTCGAGCGTTTCGGTAGGCGTGGACAACTACGACATTGCTGAACTCAGCAGGCGTGGTGTGATGCTCACCAACACGCCCGACGTGTTGACCGAAACCACGGCCGACACAGGCTTTGCCTTGATCCTGGCTACCGCCAGGCGGGTGGTGGAGCTGGCGAACTGGGTGCGTGACGGCCGTTGGCAGGCCAACCTGGGGCCGGCGCATTTTGGCAGTGATGTGCATGGCAAGACGCTAGGCATCGTCGGCATGGGCCGCATTGGCGAGGCCCTGGCCCGGCGCGCGGCCGCTGGTTTTGGCATGCGCGTGCTGTATCACAGCCAGCGTGCCAAGCCCGAGGTGGAAGCACGCTATGCCGCATGCCAGTGCAGCCTGGATGAGCTGTTGCAGCAGGCAGATTTCGTTTGCCTGACGGTGCCATTGAGCGCCAGCACCGAAGGCCTGATAGGCGCACGGGAACTTGCGTTGATGAAGCCTGACGCAATACTGGTGAACATCTCACGCGGGCGTGTGGTGGATGAGCAGGCGCTGATCGAAGCGCTGCGGGCCAGGCGCATCCGCGGTGCGGGGCTGGACGTGTTCGTGCACGAGCCACTGCCGATCGACTCGCCGCTGTTGCAGCTGGATAACGTGGTAGCGACCCCGCATATCGGCTCGGCGACCGAGGAAACCCGCCAGGCCATGGCGCGTTGCGCGGTGGACAACCTGCTCAGCGCGCTGGCCGGTGAGCGGCCGGTAAACCTGGTCAACGGCTGACGCGCCCCCGCTCCCACAGGGGCCGCGCAGCCTTTGAAACGGTCAGCGGCAGTTGCCTGCCTTGCGATACCCCGCTGCCTGCGCTTCACCTTCGTTTGCGAAGGTAACCTGGTTCTTCGCTGTAACCTGGTTGTAGCCCGGGCAGCCGACTGACAGGTGATAGACGTGGCTGTTGCGGTTGCCAAGCACGGCGCCGACCGAACCGGCGCTGGCCAGGCTTGGTTTGGCCTCTGGCTTGGCTGCGTTTACCGGCACCGCCTCTACCACGCCGCTGCCAACCGGCTTGTAGCCGGCAGTCCACTTGCGTTCGCCGCTTACGAACGGGTTGGCATGGCCCATGATCGCGGCAATGCGCCGGTCGCGTTCTTTCTCCCAGGCCGACACGGGGTGTTGCTTGTCCCAGGCCATCAGCAGCTGTTGCTGTTGGCGCGACATGTTCAGCTTGTAGCGGTCGAACATGTAGAACGTGGTGCGGGCCACCAGGCCTTTGACTTCGTCACGCGGTTCGGCGGTGCGCTGGACGAAATCGACCTTGGTGGTGCATTGGCCGTATTCGCCGGCATTGCCAGTGACCATGCCGTAGTTGAAGTTGCTGCGGTCACCGTTGACCTCACCCACGGCCGGGTAAAGGTTGAACAGGTCGGCCTCCATGGCGCGGAACACCGGGTCGTTGTCCACGCAGTGCTCACGGCCGCCGTTCTTCCAGCACTGGCGCTGGTTGCCGAAGGTGTGGGCGGGCACGATGTGTTCCCACTCGGTGCGTTCGGCACGGTTCTGCTGCTTGCGTGTCTGGTAACCACACGAGGCAGCGTCGATGCGCCCGCCAGACTTGCCCACCCAGGTCCATTTGCAACCGCAGTACAGGTCGCCCATGGCACTGCTGGCCTGGTCCAGGTAGACCTTCTGCTTGGCCACCACCTTGGCTTCGGTGAAGGTGGCCGGCGGGTTGGCCAGAGCGGGGAGGGTAAAGGAAAATAATAAGGTTACGGCGTAAAGCAGTGATTTCATGGGGAAAACATATTTCAGGTTGGGCCGGGCATTGTAATGGTTTCCCCGGGGCTGACCAGCTCGCGGAGCCATACCAATGGTCGGCCAGGGTCGTCGCTGCCCATACGGCTGAATGTGGCTGAGTCGAGCATGTCCCGCACCTCGGTGCCCATGCGCAGCAGGTGCTCGACGAAACCGGCACCGACGTCACCGTAGTCCTCCAGGGAAACCCCGCTCTGGTTGTGCTGGATTGCCAGGTGGTAATGACTGACACCATCGCCGTTGCCGCTACCGCCCAGTACCACCGTGAAGCGTGGGCCAAGCAGGGTGGCCAGGCGTTCCTGCACCAGATCGAGCAGGGCGACGGGTATTTCATTTTCGCGCAGTGATGTAGGGAAACAGGGTGTGAACGGAGGCATGAGGGTGTCCTGCTGGGCGGGGTTCGAGTGCTGGCCAGCTTAGGCAAGGTGACTGTCAACTTGGGTAAAGCGGGGGTAAAAGCGGGTAATGCTCAACCCCCGTGCTGCGCGGTTCATTTCAAGAGCAGCATCAGAAGGTCTGCCCTAACGAGAACTGGAACACCTGGGTTTCGGCGTTATCCGGCTTTTTCAATGGCGCCGCCAGGCTGAAACTCAGCGGCCCCATCGGGCTGTACCAGGTCACGCCAACCCCCAGCGACACAGCCATCTGCGCCAGGTCGACGCTGCCGCAGCCTTGGGTGGTGGACAGGTAGCAGGTGTCGGCATACACGTTGCCGGCATCGACGAACACCGAGCTGCGCAGTTGGCTCTGGTCCTTCACGAAGGGCAGCGGGAACAGGTACTCGGCACCGCCGGTAATCAGGATATTGCCCCCCAGCACATCGGTGTCGCGGTCGGAATAGTAAGCCTGTCCAGCGTTGGAATAGGCCCCGGTAGCCGGTGTGCTGCGCGGGCCGAGGGTGCCGTCCTTGAACCCGCGTACCGACCCCTGCCCACCGGCGTTGTAGCTTTCATAGAACGGCAAGCCGTCGGTGGAGCCATAGCCGTTGCCGTAGCCCAGGTTGGTGTGCAGGCGCAGCGTGGTGTTGCTGGTCACCGGCAGGAAAGCCTGGCCGTTGTAGTCGAGTTTGTAGAACGACAGGTCGCTGCCAGGGGTGGTAGCCATCAGCGTCAGGCTCTGCGAGTGGCCCCGGGTGGCCAGTACGCCTTTGTTGAGGGTAGATTCCGACCAACCGATCGACGCCTTGAGGTTGTTGAAGCTCTTGCCTTCGCGGGAGATGAAATCGTAGATCTCGTCAGCGCTGTAGGTGCCGGGCGAAATGTCGTCGTGCTGCAGGGTCAGGCCGTAGGTCAGGCGCGAGGTTTCGTTGATCGGGTAGCCAAAGCTGACCCCGGCGCCGTAGCTGTTGATTGCATAGTACGAAACACCATCGTCGTAGTAATCGCTGTAGTCGGTGCTGTTGTAGAACAGGTTGTAGCCCAGGCTGACACCGTCGGCGGTGAAGTAGGGATCGACGAAGCCGAAGTTGTACTTGGTCTGGTATTCCGAACGGGTCAGGCCGATGGATACCTTGTTACCGGTACCGAGGAAGTTGCTCTGGCTGATCGAACCACCCAGGATCAGGCCGGCGCTCTGGGCGAAACCGACGCTGGCGGTGATCGAGCCGGAGGCCTGCTCTTCGACGCTGTAGTTGACGTCGACCTGGTCGTCGGTGCCAGGCACCTGCGGGGTCTCGACGTTGACTTCCTTGAAGAAGCCCAGGCGCTCAAGACGGGTCTTGGACTGGTCGATCAGGTAGGTCGACGCCCAGCCGCCTTCCATCTGGCGCATTTCGCGACGCAGCACTTCGTCTTCGGTCTTGGTGTTGCCGCGGTAGTTGATGCGGTTGACGTAGGCACGCTTGCCCGGGTCGACCACGAACATGATGTCGACCGTGTGGTCCTGGTCGTTGGGTTGCGGCACGCCGTTGACGTTAGCGAAGGTGTAGCCTTCGTTACCCAGCCGGCGGGTGATCAGCTCGGACGTGGTGGTCATCACCTTGCGCGAGAATACCTGCCCCGGCTGCACCAGCAGCAGCGACTTGACCTGGTCTTCCGGCACCTTGAGGTCACCGGACAGCTTCACGTCGCGAACGGTGTATTTCTCGCCTTCGTTGATGTTGACGGTGATGTAGACGTGCTTCTTGTCCGGCGTGATGGACACCTGGGTGGAGGCGATGTCCATGTTGATGTAGCCGCGGTCCAGGTAGTAGGAACGCAGGCGCTCCAGGTCACCGGAGAGTTTTTCACGGGCGTACTTGTCGTCGTTCTTGAAGAACGACAGCCAGTTGGTGGTCTTCAGCTCGAACAGCTGCCCCAGGGTCTCATCATCGAATACGTTGTTGCCAACGATGTTGATGTGCTGGATGGCGGCGACGGTGCCTTCGTTGATCTTGATCTTCAGCGCCACACGGTTGCGCGGCTGCGGCACCACCTCGGCGTCGACCTCGGCCGAGTAGCGGCCTTGGGCCACGTACTGGCGCTGCAGCTCGTTACGCACACCTTCGAGGGTGGCACGCTGGAAGATCTCGCCTTCGGCCAGGCCCGATTGCTTCAGGCCCTTCATCAGGTCTTCGGTGCTGATCGCCTTGTTGCCTTCAATCTCGATGCTCGACACCGACGGGCGCTCGACCACGTTGATGATCAGCACATTGCCATCGCGGCTCAACTGGATGTCCTGGAAGAACCCGGTCTTGAACAGGGAACGCGTCGAGTCCACCAGGCGGCGGTCGTCAGCCTGGTCGCCGACGTTCAGCGGCAAGGCACCGAACACACTGCCAGCGGAAACCCGCTGCAGGCCGTTGACGCGAATGTCGGCGATCCTGAACGGTGAGGCCTGGGCCAACGTGGCTTTCAGCAGCAGGATGGAGAGCAACAGGCGCGGGTAGTTCATCGGGGTTTCCAGACAAGCGGATTCGGAGGGCAGCAAGCGCGGGCGACCCGCAAGCAGCGGGCGATGAGGATACGGGCGGGCTGTGTACGGCGCGGTTAGCCGAGGGTAAAGATGTGTAAAGTCCGACCGGGCGGCAGTGACAGTGCCGGCTTGCAGGGCGATCATTGCACCCCCTGCAACTGCGATATCTGGCCCTGATGATCCCTGTGCTGCTGGTCGACGACGACCGCGAACTGACTGAAATGCTCTCTTTGTACCTGGCGCGCGAAGGCTTCCAGGCAACGGCCGCGGACACGGGTGAGGAAGGCGAGACCCTGGCGTTGTCCGGCCATTTCCAGGTGGTGGTGCTGGACGTGATGTTGCCAGGCATCTCCGGTATCGAGGTGCTGCGCCGCGTGCGTGCACGTAGTCAGGTGCCGGTGCTGCTGCTGACAGCACGCGGTGACAACATCGACCGCATTGCCGGCCTGGAGCTGGGGGCCGATGACTATGTGCCCAAGCCCAGCTCTCCCGGTGAGCTGGTGGCACGCCTGCGGGCAATACTGCGTCGCGTGCAGCCATACCTGATGGGTGAAACCAGCGCGCCCGAGGTACCTGAACAGGTACGCAGTGGCGCATTGAAAATGTGGCCGGGGCGGCGCGAGGCGCGCTGGGGCGCAGCCACGCTGGAATTGACCGGCTCCGAGTTCAGCCTGCTCGAAGCCCTGGCGCGCCAGGCCGGTCAGCTGGTCAGCAAGCAGGACCTGTCGCTCAATGCCCTGGGCCGGCCGCTGACCCGTTATGACCGACGCATCGACGTGCACGTCAGCAGCATCCGGCAAAAACTTGGCCCGCGTGCCGATGGCAGCAGCTGGATCCAGAGCGTGCGCGGCATGGGCTACATGCTGATCGTCGAATGATGCGCCGGCGTCTGTTCTGGAAGCTGTTCCTGGCCTTCTGGCTTGCCAATACCCTGACCTTCCTGGTGGGGGCGGGGGCCTTCATGCTCAATGAGCTGCGCGGCGATACCCCCGGGCTGCGTTCGCTGCTGGCCACCGAGCTGCAAATGCTCGAACGGCATGGCGAGCGGGCCGGCCGCCAGTTGCTTGACGTGTCGCCACAGCCGCAGGATGTGCAAGTAGGCCTTTACGACGATCAAGACCGCTTGCTGGCTGGCCAAACGGTGCACGTGGCGCGCTTCGAGCAGGCACTGCTCGACCGTGACGGCCGCCCACTGGTGCTGCGCGCTTCGGTGGCCACCCGTGTCGGTATGGCACCGCGCCCACGCAACCTTGGCCCGTTCGTGACTGGGGCGGTGATGAGCGCGCTGTTCGCGCTGTTGTGCAGCTTTTACCTGACCCGGCCGCTGACCTGGCTGCGCGAGGCCATGGGCCAGGTTGCCCAAGGCCGTTTCGATGTGCGGGTCAGGCCGCGGCTGGGCAAGCGCCGTGACGAAATCGTCGACCTGGCCGAGGACTGTGACCGCATGGCCGGCCAGCTCAAGGCCCTGGTGCAGGCCCAGCAGAACCTGCTGCATGATATTTCCCATGAGCTGCGCTCACCACTTACCCGCATGCATGCCGCCATAGGCCTGATGCGCCAGCAACCCGACCGGCCCGACATGCTGGAGCGGGTCGAGCGCGAGTCGCGGCGCATGGACGACCTGATCGAGCAACTGCTGACCCTGGCCCGTGCCCAGTCCCGTCAAGGCAACAGTGACTTCGCCAGCGTGGATGTGGTCGAACTGCTGGCGCAGATCGTCGAGGATGCCCGTTTCGAGGCAGGCATGAAGCAGTGCCAGGTGTCCTTGCTGGCTCAGGGCGCGTTTCTCATGCATGGCCATGAAGAACTCCTGTACCGGGCCTTCGAGAACGTCATCCGCAATGCCGTGCGCTACACGAAGCCCGGCACGGCGGTATTGGTGGAGGCCGCACCGGCACCAGGTGGGCAATGGTTGCAGGTGTGCGTCAGCGACCATGGCCCGGGCGTCGACCCGGCGCGCCTGCAGCGCATCTTCGAACCGTTCGACCGTGGCACCGACAGCAGCGATGGCTTCGGCCTGGGGCTGGCGATCGCCCAGCGTGCCATCGCCTTGCACGGTGGCAGCATCACCGCGCTGGCCGCCGCCACAGGGGGCTTGCGGGTGCGCATCGAACTGCCGCAAGCCATTGCTACTTGAAGCCGGTGACCGCGTGGGGAACGTAAGGGGCCTGCAAGCGCGCCACTTCGTCCTCGCTCAGCTGCAGTGACAGTGCGCCCAGGGCATCGTCCAGGTGGGCGGGCTTCGAAGCGCCGACGATAGGGGCGCTGACGCCGGCCCTACCCAGCACCCAGGCCAGCGCAACCTGGGCCATCGGCACCCCCCGTTCGCTGGCGATCTGCTCGACCACATCGATTACCCGGCCGTCCTCCACCTCGGTCTTTTCATAGAACGACTGCCCGGATACATCGGTGCGCGTGCGTTGGGTTTGCTGCCCATGCGGTCGTGTCAGGCGGCCGCGCGCCATCGGGCTCCAGGGCATCAGGCCGACGCCTTGATCCAGGCACAGCGGGATCATCTCTCGCTCTTCTTCGCGGTAGATCAGGTTGAGGTAGTTCTGCATCGACACAAAGCGGCTCCAGCCATGGTTGGCGGCTACCTGCTGCGCCTTGGCGAACTGCCAGGCATACATCGACGATGCACCGATGTAGCGCGCCTTGCCGGCCTTGACCACATCATGCAGAGCTTCCATGGTTTCCTCGATGGGGGTGTGGTAGTCCCAGCGGTGGATCTGGTAAAGGTCGACGTAGTCTGTGCCCAGGCGGCTGAGGCTGGCGTCGATGTTGGCCATGATCGCCTTGCGTGACAAGCCTTGCTCATTGGGCCGGCTGGCGCCTTCCCACATGTTGGCAGGGAAGAACACCTTGGTGGCGATCACGGTTTCTTCACGGCGGGTAAACTCCCTCAGGAGTTTGCCGAGGATGATTTCCGAGGTGCCGGCGGAATAGCTGTTGGCAGTGTCGAAGAAGTTGATGCCTTGCTCGACGGCATGGCGAATGATCGGCCGGCTGGCGTCTTCGCCCAAGGTCCAGGGATGAGTGCCGGCGTCGGGTTCACCGAAGGTCATGCAGCCCAGGCACAGCCTTGAAATGTCCAGCCCAGTGCTACCCAGCTTTACGTACTGCATCGTCGTCTCCTTCAAGGGCGTGAGTGATGGAGTTAGCCTAACGCTGGCAGGGTTGGGCGAAAATTCCGTATTGATGCATGCGCCATCTGCAAGAATTCACAAGCGTAGCAGCGGCCGCACCTGTTGCTGAAGGAAGTCGGTAACCGCCTTGATCCGCGGTGTGGCGCGCACGTCTTCATGCACGGCCAGCCAGATTTCGATGCTCATTGTCTGTTGGGCGCTGCCTGCTTCTTTCAGACCGTGTTCCTGTGCCATGAACGCGGGCAGGCAGGCGATGCCGATGCCGCCGGCACAGGCTTGGGCCTGGATGCGCAGGTCATTGCTGTGCAATGCGAACGGCTGCTGGCCGGCCTGGAGGTTGAGCCATTGCTGTTGTGGGGAACGGGCCTGAGACTCGTCGTAGCCGATGTAGCGCCTGACCGTTGCGCTGGCCAGGTAACCGGGCGAGGCATACAGCCGGTAATCCAGGTGCCCCAGCAGGCTGACCACCAGAGTTGGCTCTGTCGGCCTGGCCAGGGCGATGCTGATGTCAGCTTCGCGGCGGACCAAGGATGCCTTGGATTTGCTGCCTACCAGCTTCAGGCGCAGCTGTGGGTAGCGCTGGTACAGCTCGCCCAGGCGCCGGGCGACGATGCTGCCCAGCAGCGCCGGTGGTGCCGAGAGCACCACTTCGCCTTCCACTGTCTGTTGGCCGGCGCTGGCGAAATGCTCCAGGGCAAAAGAGGACATGGCCATCTGCTCGGCGAGTTCCGCAACACGTTGGCCTTCGTGGGTGAGGGCATAAGCGCGGGGACGTCGGTCGACCAGCTTGAGCTGGAGCGAAGCCTCGAGCGAAGCGATGCGCCGGGCCACGGTGGCGTGGTCGACACCCAGGGTCTTGGCAGCAGCCGACAGCGAGCCGGCCGAGCTGAAGGCGGAGAAATGGCGCAGGTCTTCCCAATCGAACATGAATGACTCGGCAGTGGCGGGTGCATAAAGGGGTAGGGTAACCCTTTATGACCATGCCGGCTTCAATGCCCGCCTTTCATCCGCCGCGCCACCAGGTAAATGCCCAGGCCAACCAGCGCAGTCGCGGCGCCGATGTATCCGGTGCTGGTCCAGCCCATGCCGGCAGTGATCGCCATGCCTCCCAGCCACGGCCCCAGGGCATTGGCCAGGTTGAACGCCGCATGGTTGGACGCCGCTGCCAGGCTAGGCGCCTCATGGGCAATGTCCATGAGGCGGATCTGTAGCGGTGCCGCCAAGGCGATCATGGTGCCCACCAGGCCGATGCCCAGCAGCAGGCTCCACAGCGCCTGGGCGGCGAAGGTAAAGAACAGCAGCACGGCGACCGACCACATCAGTACCAAGCCCACGGCGCGGAACTGCAGGCGGTCGAACAGCTTGCCGCCAGCGATGTTGCCGACGATACCGCCCACGCCGAACGCCGCCAGACCGAACGGAATCCACTGTGGCGACACCTGGGTCACTTGCAGCATGGTCGGTGCCAGGTAGCTGAACACGCAGAACATGCCGGCAAAACCGATCGAAGCGATGGCCAGCGCCATCCATACCTGTGGTAGGGCAAAGGCCTGGAGCTCCTTGCGCGGGTCGCTGCGTGTTTCGTCGTGGCGCTGGGGCACGAAACGCCAGACCAGGGCGATGGTGCACAGGGCGATCGCGCCGACCAGCACGAATGCCGAACGCCAGCCGAAGTACTGGCCCAGGAAGGTGGCAACCGGGTTGCCGAGCAACATGGCCAAGGTCAGGCCCATCATCACCCGGGCAACGGCCCCCGCGCGCTGATCCTTGGCGACCATGCTCGAGGCCACCACTGCGGCAATGCCGAAGTAGGCGCCGTGGGGCAGGCCGCTGATGAAACGAAATGCGACCAGGCCACCGAACGAGGGGGCAAAGGCAGTGGCCAGGTTGCCCACGGCATACAGCAGCATCAACAGCAGCAGCATGTGCTTGCGCAGCAGTTTGGCACCGAGAATGGCCAGTGTCGGGGCGCCAACCATTACCCCCAGCGCATACGCGCTGATGGCATGGCCCACCTGCGGTTCGCTCAACTGCAAATTGCTGGCAATGTCGGGCATCAGGCCCATGATGGCGAATTCGCCGGTGCCGATGGCAAAGCTGCCCAGTGCCATGGCGGCTTCCATCTTGGCGACGGTGTTTTTACTGGGGAGCGGGGGGTGTTCCTGGACTGACATCTGTATCCCTATTGAAACATGCTGAAACGTTCAAGGCGGGATAATAGTCAATCGATGGCTGCAACGTCGAGGATGCTGCCCCGGCTTCCGCGACGTTGCAGCCCGTGTCCTGCTCAGTACGGGCGCGCTTGCTACGCCCCTGGCTGAAGTGACGGGATCCTGTGGCAGCGGGTACGCCTGCTCTTTTAGACTGCGGGCGGTGACGCGCCAACGCTCGGCAAACGGTGAGTACACGCGCCACACATTCGGTTCACAAGGACAACTGCAATGTCAGATACCCCGCGCAACCCGCTGCTTATCGATGGGGCCGTCGGCCAGATCGAGCTGTTGATCGACTACCCCGACGGACCACCCAAAGGGCTGGTGCTGGTCAGCCATCCGCAACCGCTGCTGGGCGGTAGCCCACGGCATATCGTGCCACTGACCCTTGCACGGCAGCTGCGTGCAGCCGGCTGGCAAGTGGTACGGCCGAGCTTTCGTGGGGTGGGGCAGACGCAAGGCACGCACGACCAGGGCATCGGTGAAGCCGAGGATTGCATCGCGGTCATCCGTCACTTCAACCAGCAACAGCCCGAGCTGCCGGTAGCCCTGGTCGGGTTTTCCTTTGGGGCCTACGTGTTCGCCCGGGTTGCCTGTGCGCTGGAAGGGCAGTTGCAGGCAGTCGCATTGATGGGGCTGCCGGTGGGGGATGTACCGGGAGGGCGCTATTACGAGCCATTGCCGCTGCCTGGGGATTGCCTGTTACTGCAGGGTGAACAGGATGAAATGGCACCGCTGGCCAACCTGCTGCAATGGGCTGGCCCTGAACAACGGGCAGTGTCGGTATACGCCGGTGCCAATCACTTTTTCAAAGGCTGCCTGGGGCGTGCCGCGGAGCAGGTGATTGCTCATCTCGCCCAGAAGACTGGCCCTCACCGCTCCAGGTAATGCGTCTGTGCAGCAAAGTCGATGAACCGCTTGCTGGCCAGCGACAGGTATTCCCCCGAGCGCCAGCACAAGCGGAAACTCATCTGCTGTGCTGGCCGGAACGGCACGCCGACGATGCCTGGCGTGCGTTGCTGCACCGAGCGCAGCAGGGTCGCCACCCCCATGTTGTCCAGCGCGGCCTGCACCACCAGCGAGACGAAGTTGCTCTGTAGCGCCACCTGGTAAGTGATGCCATGTTCGGCGAAGAACGCATCCAGAAGATGGCGTTGAACGAAGGTGCGATCGAACACCACCATGTCGGTATTGCGCAGGTCTTCGGCGGTGAGGTAGGCCTTGCCGGCATAGGGGTGATCCGGGTGCATGCACGCCAGCATCTCGTCGCTGCCCAGCAGGATCGACTCCTTGTCGGGCGGTACACGCCGGGACTCCAGCAGCGCCAGGTCGATTTCCCGTTGCTCCAGGCGATGGCCAATGTCTTCGGCACTGCCTTCGAACACGGTCATGGCAATGCCCGGGTACGACTTGCGGAAGGCGTTCATCAACCCGGGGACGTAGTGCAGGCCGAACATCGGCGGGATACCTAGGCGTACTTCACCGCGCTTGAGGTCAGCCATGTCGCGCAGCTCTTGCCGGGCAACGTCCATTTCGCGCAGGGCAGAGGCAATGCGCGGCAAGAACTGCTCGCCTTCTGCCGTGAGGATCACTTTGCGCGTGGTGCGGTTGAACAGGGTTACCCCCAGTTCTTCTTCCAGCCGGGTAACGGCCATGCTCAGCGCGGGCTGGGCGATGTGCAGGTGCTGCGCGGCCTTGGTGAAGCTGCCTTGCCGGACGATTTCGACACAGCAGCGCAATGCCTTGAGGTTCATTGAGGGGTGCTACCTTTCATGCGGGATGCATTCATAACGAACTGTGATGCTAAGCATCATAACAATATATTTATTATTATTAACCAGAGGGCCTACGATGCGCGCCACTGAGACATCCTGCAACATCTCAGTCACGCAGCTTAATAAATCTGCAATCCCACAAAGATTTTGAGGTAGTACCCCAAATGGCCAAGGCCGCCGATGTCGTTGTGCAATGCCTGGAAAACGAAGGTGTCGAGTATGTATTCGGCATTCCCGGTGAGGAAAACCTCGACCTGCTCGAATCCCTGCGCAAGTCGAAGATCAAGCTGGTACTGACCCGTCACGAGCAGTCTGCAGGTTTCATGGCTGCCACCTACGGTCGTCTGACCGGCAAGACCGGCGTCAGCCTGTCGACCCTCGGCCCTGGTGCCACCAACCTGGTGACCGCCAGCGCCTACGCCTACCTGGGCGGCATGCCGATGATGATGATCACCGGGCAGAAGCCGATCAAGAAGTCCAAGCAGGGTCGCTTCCAGATCATTGACGTGTGCGGCATGATGGACCCCATCACCAAGTACACCCACCAGTTCGCCTCGGCCGACAACATCCCGGCCCGCATGCGCGAAGCCTTCCGCCTGGCCGAAGAAGAAAAGCCGGGTGCGGTGCACCTGGAGCTACCGGAAGACATCGCCGCCGAGCAGACCGACGCGCTGCCGATCCCGCGCAGCCTGCACCGCCGCCCGCTGGCCGAGCACGTGGCCATTGAAGCTGCCGTCGAGAAACTGCAGAACGCGCGTAATCCGATCCTGGTGATCGGTGCCGGTGCCAACCGCAAGATGACCGCCAAGGTCCTCAAGCAGCTGATCGACAAGACCGGCATCCCGTTCATCACCACCCAGATGGGTAAAGGCGTGGTCGACGAGCGCCACCCGCGCTTCCTCGGCAACGCTGCGCTGTCGTCGGGCGACTTCGTTCACCGCGCCGTCGAAGCCGCCGACCTGATCATCAACATCGGCCACGATGTGATCGAGAAGCCGCCGTTCTTCATGGTCCGTGGCGGCACCGAAGTCATCCACATCAACTTCCGCTCTGCCGAAGTCGATGCCGTGTACTTCCCGCAAGTAGAAGTGATCGGCGACATCGCCAACGCCGTGTGGCAGATCAGTGAAGCACTGAACGACACGTCGCACTGGGACTTCACCCGCCTGATGGCCATCCGTGAAGCCAACGAAGCACAGATCGCCGAAGGCGCCGACGACGACCGCTTCCCGGTCTACCCACAGCGCATGGTGGCTGACATCCGTCGTGTACTGCCGTCCGAAGGCATCGTCGCCCTGGACAACGGCATCTACAAGATCTGGTTCGCCCGCAACTACAAAGCGCACAAGCCAAACACCGTGCTGCTGGACAACGCCCTGGCGACCATGGGCGCCGGCCTGCCATCGGCAATGGCCGCGCACCTGGTGCACCCGGACCGCCCGGTAATCTCGGTGTGTGGCGACGGCGGCTTCATGATGAACAGCCAGGAACTGGAAACTGCAGTACGTCTGGGCATGCACATCACCGTGGTGATCCTGCGTGACGACGGCTACGGCATGATCCGCTGGAAGCAGGCCAACATGGGCTTCACCGATTTCGGCCTGGACTACGGCAACCCGGACTTCGTCAAGTATGCCGAAGCCTACGGCGCCAACGGCCACCGCGTGGAAAGCGCCGAAGGCCTGCTGCCGCTGCTGGAGCACTGCATCAAGACCCCAGGTGTGCACGTGATCGACTGCCCGGTCGATTACAGCGAGAACGACCGCATCCTCAACAGCGAGCTGCGTGAGCGCGCCCTGGCGGTGTAAGCCCTGACAGGCCGGCGCCGTCTTTTTGCCGGCGCGGCCTGGTGCTGCAAAGAGGCCCGTATAGCTGACGGTAATGTGTCGGCTTTACGGGCCTTTTCGCAATACAAGGCTGCTTCAGTATCCCATTCACCCCAGCTCAAGCAGGCTTTGCAGGCTGGCCAGAATGGCATTGGCGTCATAAGGCTTGCGCGCGACGGGCACATGCTGCAAGTGCTCGGGAATGCTGATGCCGTCGCCATAGCCGGTGGCAAAGAGGAACGGAACCTGCCGGCGAACCAGCTCATCCGCTACGGAAATGGAGGTTCCGGTGCCCAGGTTGACATCCAGTATTGCCGCGTCCGGCTTGTGGCTGCCAAGCAGTTGCATGGCTTGGTCCTCGGAGCTGGCGGTGATCACGTCCTTGATTTGCGCATCGTTGAGAATTTGCTCCAGGCCTACCGCAATCACCAGTTGATCCTCGAGTATCAGCACACACAAGCCCGAGCGCGCTGCAAACGCACCGTTCGCACGGGCCAGAGGCGTGGCCGGGAGAGCGGTTTCTGCCGCTTCGGCTACGGAAAGGTGCTTGGCCGGGATTCTGAAAAAGCCTTGCAGGCCTTCGGGGTGATATTCCACCGCGCTGGTGCCACCCAGGTCGAACGGGATGCTGCGGTCGATCAGCACCGTGCCGAAGCCGCTGCGGCTGGGCGGGCGTACCGTTGGCCCACCCATTTCCCGCCAACTGATGGCACAGGCGTTGCTGGCGTCGATTGCCCAGCTCACCGAAAGCTTGCCGCCAGCCCGCGATAGCGCACCATACTTGGCCGCGTTGGTGGCCAGTTCATGCAGCACCAGGGCCATGACCGAGTACGCGCGCGCATCGAGGATGACGTTCGGGCCCTGCAACTCGATCACGTCGGCAGCCGTGCGATAGGGAGAAAGCTCGGCCTCCAGCAGCTTCGCCAGGCGCCCGCCACCGTCACCGCGCACCACCTGGTCATGGGCCAACGACAAGGCCTGGATACGCCCTTTGAGCGTTGCCACATAGTCCTGCAGCGTCTGGCTCTCCGGGGTCGGATGGGCAACCAGTGCACCAATCAGCGACAGGATGTTCTTGACCCTGTGGTTGAGCTCTTCGTTGAGCATGCGCTGGCGCACGTCGGCTTTGGCGCGTTCACTGGCGAGCAGTTCGCTATTGTGCAGCACCACCTCGACGATAGCGGTGCGGATGGCATCGCCAAACTGGCGGTCCTGCTCGGTCCAGGGTAGCGACTGCTGGTGAACGGTTTCTTTCCAGATGGCGAAGCTCTTGCGGGGCGTCAGGCGGTCGCCCAACGCGCCGCTGTCATAGGTCTTGTTCGGGTCCCCGGCCCAATCGAGTGTCTCGACCACCTCCTTGCGGAAGAAGATCAAGTAATCCCTTGGGTGTTGCGACATCGGAATAATCAGCACACCAGACACATCATTAAAATACGCCTGGGCCGACGGAAGCACCGTCGACAGGCGATTGGACGCCCAGATTCGGCCTTCGCTGACCATGTCTGCCAGGCGCAGCAGATCAGGCACGGCCGTTTGGGGCGGCGCCAGCCCTGCGCACGACCAGCGGCCTAGCAGCGACATGCCGATGCCGTCGCAGGGAATCAGCGACATCAACCGGGGCAGGCGTGCGTGGAAGAACCCATCAATGTCCGCCGCCTGGTTGGCGTCGCGCAGCAGGCTGTCCAGCGCTTTGTGGATGCGCACGGCGGCTTCGAGTTTTTGCCGGCTACGCAGGGTCTCGATATGCAGGGAGAAGAACTCACCGAACATCTCGGCGGCCACACGTTGCCCCATGGCCAGCGTGCGCGGTGCGTAGTGATGACAGGCAATCATTCCCCACAGCTCGCCGTTGACGATGACGGAAATCGACATCGAGGCGCCCACGCCCATGTTGCACAGGTATTCGCAATGGATCGGCGAGACGCTGCGCAGGTGCGCGTAGGACAGGTCGAGCGGTTCGCCCGAGGGGTCGAGCACCGGGTTGATGGCGACCGTATTGAACTGGGCGTCGGAGATTACCCGGATCGGGTTGCGCAGGTAGAGCGCGCGGGCCTGCTGGGGGATATCGGAGGCAGGGAAGTACTGGCCCATGAAGCTTTCGAGGTCGCTACGCTTGGACTCGGCAACCACCTTGCCGGCACCGTCGGCTCCTAGCTGGTAGATCATCACCCGGTCGTAACCGAGCACCGCCCTGACAAAGCGGGCGGCGTCGCGGAACAGCTTGTGGGTCTGGTCGATTTCGCGCAGTTGGGCAATCAGTGTGCGGGCCAGCTCGATCGGTTCGGCGATGCTCGCCCCGGCGGGCTCGAATTCGAGGATTGCCGTGCCTTTGTACAAGTGGGCAGCGATGTCGACGGCCGCGCCGTTGGGCAGCGTCACGCCGAAACTGAGCGCGGGACGCGAGGCATCCCGGGTACGGGCAAGTGCGTTGCGAAGCGTATGCGTGACCTCGTCACCCAGCACCGCGTGCAGTTTCTGACCATTGATATCGTTTGCTACACCCAGCATCTGTGGGGCGTTGACCGAATGGCGCAGCACTACGGTCGCCGAGGCATCACAGGCCAGCAGGCAGCCATGGGGCTGGATGCTCCCGGGAATCTGGATGGGCTCGCGGTCGCAGTTGGTCAGGTTTACTTGGGGGTTGTAGGTCATTGGCCCGTGCCTGTGGGTAAGGGGAGGCGGGCTGCAGGTCCGCCATCGTCCGTCAGCCTAGCAGGCATTGCACGCCTTGGGGATGGCGGGTCGGGCAATGCCGGTCCATTCCCAAGGCAATGCTTTGATCACAGCGTGGAGTACGGATGTACTCCCGTCGAGAATCGCTTGAAGGCAGCTACGATCAATGGTCTTATCCCGCGCTTGAGCCAACTGGTATTGCACGATGAACCGCCCGCTGTTTATTTCCTTCGATGGGCCCAAGGGTACCGGCAAGACCACGCTGCTGGAGGCCGTCACTCAAGCGTTACGGCTGGACGGGAACAAGGTGATCCGCCTTTGCGAAAGAAAGAATGATCCTCACCGGGGCGAGACCATGGCCCTGGTCAACCAGCTTTCCAGAAGCCCTTGCCAGGACCTTGAGTTCAAGGTTTGCGAACGCTTCGCTGAAAGCCGAGCCTGGATTTCCCGACATGTACTGCCCAGGCAGCCCGCTGACAGCATCATCCTGATTGACCGCTGGTACCCCTCTGACGCTGCGTTTCGCCGCACAGTGCCGTTTGACAAGATCCTGCGCCTGAACCTCGAACGAAACGTGCAAGTGCCCGATTTGCATGTCGGGGTTGTCACAACGCCTGAAACCTCATGGGCGAGGGCCGCGGCGCGCACGCGTGGGTTGGGCAGTACGGTGATCCATAACCTGGATGAACAGGTTGCCTGTACCGAGGCGTTCGAGCGTGCGGTTGCAGAACAAGGCTGGGTGCTGTGCCGTAATGAAGGGACCGTCGACGAGGCAACGCGACAGGTCGTAGGCGAGATTCAGGGCGTGCTTCGACACCTGTGAGGCCTGGGTGAGTACGGCCTGTCTACTGCCTCTGCAGGTATCAGGCGCCCTGGCGGTCGATATCACGGCGCAGGACTACCGACGTGGTAATGTCATCCACTGATTCGTGACGTGCCACGTTGTCACGTACCTGGTTGAGGTCGTCGATCGTTCGGGTCTCCACTTCAACCACCAGGTCGAGCTGACCGCTCACCGACGAAACCCGCCGTACGCGCGCGTCCGTTGCCAACTGGTCGAGCAGCCCCATGGCAGGCGTGCGCTGCAACGTCACCAGCAAGATCGCGCGTATCACGTTGGCGTCTATTTCGCCGATGTCAGCGCGATAACCGCGAATGACCCCGCTGCGTTCAAGGTTGGCGACACGCTCGGTGGTGGCACTTCGGGAAAGGCCTATGCGGCCGGCTAACGCCTTGAGCGCAATACGCGCGTCCTTCGAAAGTACCTCAAGAATCTCGCGATCTTTAGCGTCCAGGTCACGCATTGCAGCCCCTTGATAAGCTTGCCGTCATTATGCCGGTCGGAACCGGCATAATGCCTGTTGCGCCCGACCGTATGCAGGGTGTCCGTTTCGGCGGCGCATGACAAGCTATTGAAAAACAATCAGCGCGCTCGGAACCTGATGATATGACAGACCTTTCCCACCCGGCACCTCGGTTTTCGGCAAGCGATGCAGAGGGCCTTGCAAAAGATTTCTTCAATGTCACCGGCACTGCAACGCCCCTGGATGGGGAGCGTGATCGCAATTACCGGCTGGAGACTGGCGTAGATGCAGGCTGGATACTGAAAATCGTCAATGCCAGCGAGCCCAGGGTAGAAAGCGAGTTTCAAACCGCGCTACTCGATCACCTGGCCGTGCATGGCGCGCATTTGGGCGTGCCACACCTGCGGGCCAGCGTGACGGGCGACTACCTGCCGTCTGTGGCCAGCAGCACCGGTGAACAGCACGCTGTGCGCCTGGTCAGCTGGCTGGCCGGCACGCCACTTGCCAAGGCCAGACGCTCTTTGGCGTTGATGAGAAACTTCGGCCAGGCACTCGGTGAACTTGACCGTGCCCTGCAGGGCTTCATGCACCCGGGCGCAGTCCGTAACCTGGACTGGGACTTACGCCATGCTGCGCGCTCCCGTTCGCGGCTGCACTGCATCAAGGACCCTGATCGGCGGGCCGTTGCCGAGCGCTTCATCGCCCGGTTCGAACAGACTGTACAGCCTAAACTGGCTTCCCTTCGCGCCCAGGTGATCCACAACGATGCCAACGACTGGAACATCCTGGTCGATGCCGAAACGCCCCGTAGCGTGACTGGCTTCATCGATTTTGGCGATGCGGTGCACACCGTTCTGATTGCCGAGGTCGCGATCGCCAGCGCGTACGCCATTCTCGACATGGACGACCCGATCGGCGCTGCTGCTGCGCTGGTGGCCGGCTTCCACGAAAAGTACCCGTTGCAAGCGCAAGAACTTGATGTGTTGTTCAACCTGATTGCCATGCGCTTGGTCATCAGCGTGACGTTCTCCGCTTCCCGGCAGGATCAGACAGACGACAACCCCTACCTGGCGATCAGTGAAGCGCCTGCCTGGCGTCTACTGGAACAGCTCGATTCGATGAACCCACGGTTGGCCACCGGCATTTTGCGCAAGGCCTGTGGTTTCGATGCCATCGAAGGTGCGGGGGAAGTCCGCCGCTGGATTGCCGACAACCACAAGTCGTTTGCCGACCTGGTGCGCCCGTCAGCCGCCATTCTCGACAAGGTCATCGCGCCGTTTGGCGATGCCAGCCATGAGATGACCATTGCCTCGGCCCAGCAGCGCCCTGCAGATGCGACGCGGTGGTGGAATGAATTCTCTGCCGCGCACAAGGCCCCGCTGGGCATCGGGCCATGGGGCGAGGTACGTGCCGTCTATACCGACAGCGCCTTTGAGTCTCGCTTCATCAAGGGGCAGCACCGGACCCTGCATGTGGGAGTAGATTTGCTGATGCCAGCAGGTACGCCGCTGTACGCACCGATTGCCGGCACCGTCAGAAGCGTCGAGGTCGAGCCAGACCCGCTGGGTTATGGCGGCCTGGTGATGCTCGAGCACACCCCGCCCGGTTGCCCGCCATTTCTGACACTGTGGGGGCACATGGCCCACGAGGCGCTCAGCCGTTTGAAGGCCGGTGACAAGCTCGAAGCCGGCGACCTGGTCGGTTACATGGGCAGCGATCACGAGAACGGCGGCTGGATCCCCCACCTGCATCTGCAGTTGGTCACCGATACCCAGTTGCGCGCGTGCGAGGTCATTGGCGTGGGTGAGCCAGCGTACCGCGAAGCGTGGGCCGACCTGTTCCCCGATGCCTCGGCCCTGGCCGGTATCCCGCCAGAGACCTACAGCCAGCAGGGGATGACCAAGGCCCAGATCATTACCAGGCGCAAGGAACTGCTGCTCCCTAACCTGTCCATTTCGTACACCGATCCGATCAAGTTCGTGCGCGGTGATGGCGTATGGCTGATCGACAACTTCGGGCGGGCCTACCTGGACTGCTTCAACAACGTCTGCCACCTGGGCCACAGTCATCCCGACGTGGTCGAAGCCTTGACCCGCCAGGCTGCGCTGCTCAACACCAATACCCGCTACCTGCACGACAACATCGTCGAATACGCCGAACGCCTGACCGGCACTTTGCCAAAGGGCCTTTGCGTAGCGTCCTTTGGCTGCTCGGGGAGTGAGGCCAACAGCCTGATGCTGCGTATGGCGCGCAATTACACAGGCAGTGATCAGGCGATCGTGCTGGACTGGGCCTACCACGGCACCACTCAGGAACTGATCGATCTGAGCCCTTACAAGTACAAGCGCAAGGCGGGCAAGGGCAGGGCGGCGCATGTTTACGAGGCCGTGGTCCCGGACAGCTACTACGCCCCCGAGCACTGGCCCGTGGAAGCGCACGGCAAGCGCTTTGCCGAGTCGGTGGCAGAGCAGCTGGACGCCATGCGCAAGGCAGGCAAACGCCCTGGGTTTTTCATTGCCGAGTCGATCCCCAGCGTGGCGGGGCAGGTGTTTTTGCCCGAACATTACCTCAAGGAGGTGTACGCCATGGTGCGAGCCGAAGGTGGGCTGTGCCTGGCCGATGAGGTTCAGGTCGGGTTCGGCCGGGTCGGCAGCCACTGGTGGGCATTCGAGACCCAGGGCGTGGTCCCGGATGCCGTCAGCATGGGCAAACCCATTGGTAACGGCCACCCGATGTCGGCGGTAGTGACCACGCGCGAGGTTGCCGATGCTTTCAACAACGGCATGGAGTATTTCAATACCTTCGCCGGTAACCCGGTGTCATGCGCGGTAGGCCTGGCGGTACTCGATGCAATCGAGCGCGACCAGTTGAAAGAAAACGCCTTGAGTGTCGGCCATTACCTGCTCGAGGGTTTGCGCAAGCTTCAGCAGCAATTCGACGTGATTGGCGATGTGCGCGGGTTGGGCCTGTTCCTCGGCATCGTGCTGGTCACTGACCGCAAGTCGAAGGCGCCAGCCACGGCCCTGGCCAGAAAAGTGGCTGATGGTGCCCGGGAGCGCGGCGTGTTGATCGGCACCGAAGGCCCGCATGACAACGTGCTGAAAATGCGGCCTTCGATGATTTTCAGCCGGGCCAATGCGGACTTCCTTCTTGAGGTGCTGAAAGACAGCTTCACCGCGGCGCTGAAATAGCGTTTCAGCGCGGGCAGGGCGTGCGCATGTGCACGCCCTGCGGTGCACCTATCTGGCGAGCCGGGCAGGTTGCCAGCATCAAGCGCCCCTGATGCTCAGGCCTTCGCGAGCCTGGCCATGCAGGCCGGACGCCTCTGGCAATGCCGTGACCTTGATCGCGCGCACCGGCACGGCGAACTTGGCGCCGATTTGCGAGAACCGCTCCAGCAGCCTGAAGTTGATCGCCTGCTGAATGTCCATGTAAAGGTTGTAGCCTGGGTCCTGGACGATGTAGACACACTCGAACTCCAGCGCCTCTTTGCCGAAGCCGCGCAGGTGAGCGCGATCGAAACGCGCCTGCTCCTGGGCCTTGATGGCGTCTTCTACGATGGCTGGCGCTTTCTTCACGGCCTCGGTGGGCGTGTCGTAGGAAAGCCCGAACTCGAACACGATGCGACGCTCTTGCAGGCGCTTGTAATTCTGGATGGTGCTGCTGATCATGCTGGCGTTGGCCATGACGATCTGTTCGCCGCCGAGGCTGCGGATGCGTGTGGTTTTGAGGCCGACGTGCTCAACGGTGCCCGCCAGGGGCCCGATGACGATGAAGTCACCGATCTCGAACGGCTTGTCCACGGCGATCGACAACGAAGCGAACAGGTCGCCAAGGATATTCTGCACAGCCAGCGCCACTGCGATGCCGCCCACGCCCAGGCTGGCGACGAAGGCGGTGATGTTCACCCCCAGGTTCGACAGCATCGCCAGCACTACGACTGACCACAACAGGACCCGCGCGCCCCAGGCTGAAAGGGTTGCCAGTGCGCTGCCCTGGTTCAGGCCGTCGGTACGGTGGCGGGCGAAGTAACGGCTCAGGCCCAGGCCGATGGCGCGGTTGGCCCACAGGCCAATCTGCAAGGCCGCGACCACGAACCACAGGCTGCTGACCCTGGTCAGCCAGCGCTCGGGCAGGTCGAGCATGCTCAGGCCCACCAGCAAGGAGGCCAGCAACAACAGAAAGTTGCTGGTGCCGGAAAGCACCTTGGCCATTATCTGGCTCAGTGGGCCTTCGTGTTCGGACCAGCGCCGTACCCGGCGCATCAGGAAACTGATGGCGGCACGGGCGACCAGGAAGACCAAGGTGGCGACTGTCAGCGCCACCAGCAGATTGAGAATGGAGATGCCGAATACGGTGGTTTCGGTGAAAAACGCGATGATGCGGTCGTTCATGAGTACCTCGCCTCTGGGTTGATTTGCCAAGGTGCTTTCTTGGGACGTCAAAGAGGCGCAACAGGTCGATCGGATTTCACCACGCTGGGTTGACTGAGTCAGTCCCGGTAGATTTTCTTCAATAACCTCAACAGTTCAGTCCTTTCGTCATCCGAGAGGTTGGATGTCGCCTGGTGATCGCTGTCGGCGGCGATGTGCTTCAACTCCTTCAACAGGGCCTCGCCCGATTTGCTCAGGAAAATCCCATACGAGCGCTTGTCCGGTTTGCACCGCACGCGCACGGCCAGCGCGCGCTCTTCCAGTTTGTTCAGCATTGGCACGACTTGCGGGGGGTCGATTGCCAACGCACGCGCCAGGTCGGCCTGCATCAGCCCGGGGTTCTGGTCGATGATCGCCAGGGCGGAAAATTGGGCCGGGCGCAGGTCATGGGCCGAGAGCCGGGCAATAAGGTTCTGAAACAGCTTCAATTGCGCGCGTCGCAAGGCGTAGCCGATCAAGTCTTCAAGCACCCCTTCTCCCACAGGAGCAGCCACGCAAGCGTCGTCGGTACTACGGGCAGACCTAGCCATCAGGTTTCATGCTCCTCGATCATGGGTAATAAAGTTACCTATTTTGCCTGTCCTTATGCGATTCGGCTAGAGAGGTTCTGGAAAAAGGCAGCGCGCCTAACCCCAGGACAAAGATAAAATTGTTAATGGTTAATTGACATAACTAATTTGACCCGTTAGCGTGGCCCCATCACCTCGAACAACAAGAGTGCAGAACCATGAGCAAATACGAAGGCCGCTGGACCACCGTGAAGGTCGAACTGGAAGCGGGCATCGCCTGGGTGACCCTCAATCGCCCGGAAAAACGCAATGCCATGAGCCCCACCCTGAACCGGGAAATGGTCGACGTGCTGGAAACCCTTGAGCAGGACGCTGACGCTGGCGTGCTGGTATTGACCGGTGCCGGCGAGTCCTGGACCGCCGGCATGGACCTGAAGGAGTACTTCCGCGAGGTGGACGCCGGCCCGGAAATCCTCCAGGAAAAGATTCGTCGCGAAGCCTCGCAATGGCAATGGAAGTTGCTGCGTCTGTATGCCAAACCGACCATCGCCATGGTCAACGGCTGGTGCTTCGGCGGCGGCTTCAGCCCACTGGTGGCATGCGACCTGGCGATCTGCGCCAACGAAGCGACCTTCGGCCTGTCGGAAATCAACTGGGGCATCCCGCCTGGTAACCTGGTCAGCAAGGCCATGGCCGATACCGTTGGCCATCGTCAGTCGCTGTACTACATCATGACCGGCAAGACCTTCGATGGTCGCAAGGCTGCCGAGATGGGCCTGGTGAACGACAGTGTGCCGCTGGCCGAGCTGCGTGAAACCACCCGCGAGTTGGCGCTGAACCTGCTGGAAAAGAACCCGGTGGTGCTGCGTGCCGCGAAGAATGGCTTCAAGCGTTGCCGCGAGCTGACCTGGGAACAGAACGAGGACTACCTCTACGCCAAGCTCGACCAGTCGCGCCTGCTGGACACTACCGGCGGCCGCGAGCAGGGCATGAAGCAGTTCCTCGACGACAAGAGCATCAAGCCAGGCCTGCAGGCCTACAAGCGCTGAGTCGCACCGCGGGCGGCGGTGTGCCGCGCCAAAGCCCGCGGGTATTTCTCTATAACGACAACAAGAGGAATGAGCATGTTGCAGGTGCCTTTGCTGATTGGCGGGCAGTCGCGCCCCGCCAGCGATGGACGAACCTTCGAGCGCTGTAACCCGGTGACTGGCGAGGTGGTGTCGCAGGCTGCCGCCGCCACACTGGCCGATGCCGATGCCGCGGTGGCTGCTGCCAGCGCGGCGTTTCCGGCCTGGGCCGCCCTGGCACCGGGCGAGCGGCGCAGCCGCTTGCTGGCAGGCGCTGATCTGTTGCAGGCGAGGGCCGCCGAGTTCATCGCCGCCGCCGGTGAAACCGGGGCCATGGCCAACTGGTATGGCTTCAACGTGAAGTTGGCCGCCAACATGCTGCGCGAGGCTGCAGCCATGACCACGCAGATCACCGGTGAAGTGATCCCCTCGGACGTTCCCGGCAGCTTCGCAATGGCCCTGCGCGCGCCCTGCGGCGTGGTGTTGGGCATCGCACCGTGGAACGCCCCGGTGATACTGGCCACGCGTGCCATTGCCATGCCGCTGGCCTGCGGCAACACCGTGGTGCTCAAGGCCTCGGAGCTGAGCCCGGCGGTCCATCGGCTGATCGGCCAGGTGCTGCACGATGCAGGCATCGGCGACGGCGTGGTCAATGTCATCAGCAATGCGCCGCAGGATGCCCCCGCCATCGTCGAGCGGCTGATCGCCAACCCTGCGGTACGCCGGGTCAACTTCACCGGTTCGACGCACGTCGGGCGCATCGTCGGCGAACTGGCGGCCCGCCATCTCAAGCCGGCCCTGCTCGAACTGGGCGGCAAGGCACCTTTGCTGGTGCTCGACGATGCCGACCTGGACGCCACGGTCGAAGCGGCGGCCTTCGGTGCCTACTTCAACCAGGGGCAGATCTGCATGTCCACCGAGCGCCTTGTGGTGGACAGCTGTATTGCCGACGCTTTCGTCGACAAGCTGGCGGTGAAGATCGCCGGGCTGCGTGCAGGTGATCCGCAAGCCAGCACCTCGGTGCTCGGCTCGCTGGTCAGCGCAGCGGCCGGCGAGCGCATCAAGGCACTGATCGACGATGCCGTGGCCAAGGGCGCGCGCCTGGTCAGCGGCGGCCAGCTGGAAGGCAGCATCCTGCAACCGACCTTGCTCGACAACGTCGATGCCAGCATGCGCCTGTACCGCGAGGAGTCCTTCGGCCCGGTGGCGGTGGTACTGCGCGCCGAAGGCGACGAAGCCTTGCTGCAGCTGGCCAACGACTCGGAGTTCGGTCTGTCATCGGCCATTTTCAGCCGCGACACCAGCCGCGCCCTGGCCTTGGCCCAACGGGTGGAGTCGGGTATCTGCCATATCAACGGCCCGACCGTTCACGATGAAGCGCAGATGCCGTTTGGCGGGGTCAAGTCCAGCGGCTATGGCAGCTTCGGCAGCCGCACGGCCATCGATCAGTTCACCCAGTTGCGCTGGGTCACCCTCCAGCACGGCCCGCGTCACTATCCCATCTAGCCGCGGCAGGCCCAGACCTCCGGCAAGATGACCGCCGCCCCGTCATATCGGGCGGCGGCAGGATGTACAACAAGAACAAGGAGCAACCTGCGTGAATAACGAAGCCCGCTCAGGGTCGACCGACCCTGGCCAACGTCCGCGCTACCGCCAGGTGGCCATCGGGCATCCCCAGGTGCAGGTCAGTCACGTCGACGACGTGCTGCGCATGCAACCTGTCGAGCCACTGGCGCCGCTGCCGGCGCGCCTGCTCGAGCGCCTGGTGCATTGGGCCCAGGTGCGCCCGGACACCACTTTCATCGCGGCACGCCAGGCAGACGGTGCCTGGCGTTCGATCAGCTACGTGCAGATGCTCGCCGATGTGCGCACCATCGCCGCCAACTTGCTAGGACTGGGCCTCAGTGCCGAGCGCCCGCTGGCGCTGCTTTCCGGCAACGACATCGAACACCTGCAAATCGCCCTCGGCGCCATGTATGCCGGTATTGCCTATTGCCCGGTGTCGCCGGCCTACGCGCTGTTGTCGCAAGACTTCGCCAAGTTGCGCCATGTCTGCGAGGTGCTCACCCCCGGAGTGGTCTTCGTCAGCGACAGCCAGCCGTTCCAGCGCGCCTTCGAGGCGGTGCTGGACGATTCGGTCGGCGTGATCAGCGTGCGTGGCCAGGTCGCAGGTCGCCCCCATATAAGCTTCGACAGCCTGTTGCAACCGGGTGACCTGGCGGCGGCCGATGCGGCTTTCGCCGCCACCGGGCCGGACACCATCGCCAAATTCCTCTTCACCTCGGGCTCGACCAAGCTGCCCAAGGCGGTGATCACCACCCAGCGCATGCTGTGCGCCAATCAGCAGATGCTTCTGCAGACTTTTCCGACGTTCGCCGAGGAGCCGCCGGTGCTGGTGGACTGGCTGCCGTGGAACCACACGTTCGGCGGTAGCCACAACCTCGGCATCGTGCTTTACAACGGGGGCAGTTTCTACCTGGACGCCGGCAAGCCGACCCCGCAAGGCTTCGCCGAGACCTTGCGCAATCTGCGCGAGATTTCCCCCACGGCCTACCTCACCGTACCCAAGGGCTGGGAGGAACTGGTCAAGGCACTGGAGCAGGACCCCGCGCTACGCGAGGTGTTCTTTGCCCGCATCAAGCTGTTCTTCTTTGCCGCCGCAGGCCTGTCGCAAAGCGTCTGGGACCGGCTGGACCGCATTGCCGAGCAACACTGTGGCGAACGCATCCGCATGATGGCCGGCCTTGGCATGACCGAAGCCTCGCCATCGTGCACCTTCACCACCGGGCCTTTGTCGATGGCCGGCTATGTCGGGCTGCCGGCACCTGGCTGCGAAGTGAAGCTGGTGCCGGTGGGCGACAAGCTCGAGGCGCGCTTCCGTGGCCCGCATATCATGCCGGGCTACTGGCGCTCGCCGCAGCAGACCGCCGAGGCGTTCGACGAGGAGGGCTTCTACTGTTCGGGCGACGCGTTGAAGCTGGCCGATGCCAGGCAGCCCGAGCTTGGCCTGATGTTCGATGGCCGTATCGCTGAGGACTTCAAACTTTCGTCCGGGGTATTCGTCAGTGTCGGGCCGCTGCGCAACCGCGCAGTGCTGGAGGGCTCGCCTTACGTACAGGACATCGTGGTCACCGCGCCGGACCGTGAATGCCTGGGCCTGCTGGTGTTCCCGCGTCTGCCCGAGTGTCGGCGCCTGGCCGGGCTGGCAGAGGATGCCAGCGATGCGCGGGTGCTGGCCAACGACACCGTGCGCAGTTGGTTCGCTGACTGGCTGGAGCGCTTGAACCGCGATGCCCAAGGCAACGCCAGCCGTATCGAATGGCTGTCGCTGCTGGCCGAGCCGCCGTCGATCGACGCCGGTGAAATCACCGACAAGGGCTCGATCAATCAGCGCGCCGTGCTGCAGCGGCGCGCCGCTCAGGTCGAGGCGCTGTACCGTGGCGAAGACCCCGACGCATTGCACGCCAAGGTGCGGCCTTGAGTGCGGCCGGGCTGTGCACCGTCTTCGAGGACACGGCCATCGTCCAGATGGTGCGCACGCCCTGGGTCGACCTGGGTGGCGCATTGGCCGCGATCTCGCCCATCGACCTGGGCATTCAGGCCGGCCGCGCGGTGCTGGCACGTGCAGCTGCCGCCCCTCAGGCGGTAGACAGTGTGCTCGCCGGCAGCATGGCTCAGGCCAGCTTCGACGCCTACATGCTGCCACGCCATGTCGGCCTCTACTGTGGCGTGCCGCAGGCGGTACCGGCACTGGCGGTGCAGCGCATCTGTGGCACGGGCCTTGAACTGTTGCGTCAGGCCGGTGAACAGCTGCGCAGTGGCGCCCGCCAGGTGCTGTGCGTGGGCGCGGAGTCGATGTCGCGCAATCCGATCGCGGCCTATGAACACCGGGGCGGTTTTCGCCTGGGGGCGCCGGTCGGGTTCAAGGACTTTCTCTGGGAAGCCCTGTACGACCCGGCTGCCGGCGTGGACATGATCGGTACTGCGGAAAACCTGGCCCGTGCCTATGGCCTGGCGCGTGAAACGGTGGACGCGTGGGCCCTGCGCAGCCATCAGCGGGCCCTGCAAGCCCAGGTGCAGGGCTGGTTCGACGAGGAAATCGTCAGCGTCACCGCGCAGGCACTGGAGGTAGAAGGCTGCCAGCCACGCGGCATTGCATTGCCGCGTGGCGTGAGTGAGGTCAGCCAGGACAGCCACCCACGGCCTACCGACGCGGCCGCACTGGCCCGACTGCGCCCGGTGCACGCCGGTGGCGTGCAGACGGCTGGCAACAGTTGCGCGGTGGTCGATGGCGCGGCGGCAGCCTTGGTCACGCGCTACTCCGATTGCACTCATCCGCCTTTGGCGCGCTTGCTGATGGCCACGGCTGTTGGCGTGCCGCCCGGCCTCATGGGCATCGGGCCGGCGCCGGCCATTACCTTGCTGCTCGAGCGCAGCGGCCTGCGCCTGGAGCAGATCGACCGCCTGGAAATCAACGAGGCCCAGGCCGCCCAAGTGCTGGCGGTGGCCCAGGCGCTCGAACTCGATGTGGACAAGCTCAATGTCCATGGCGGCGCTATCGCCCTTGGTCACCCATTGGCCGCTACAGGTCTGCGCCTGGTCCACACCTTGGCCCGTCAATTGCGCGACGGCAACTTGCGCTATGGCATCGCAGCGGCATGCATCGGCGGTGGCCAAGGCATGGCGCTGCTGATCGAAAACCCTCATTTCGTTGCCTGACCCGGAGGTATCCGATGACCTGGAAGGCGCCCCTGCGCGACATGCAGTTCGTCCTGCAACACTGGCTGCGGGCCGATCAGGCCTGGGCGCAATTACCGGCATATGCCGACGTCGACCTCGACCTGGCGGCCCAGGTACTGGAAGAGGCGGCCCGTTTCTGCGAGCAGGTGCTGGCCCCTTTGAACAGTTCGGGCGATCGCCAGGGCTGCCAGATGGAGGGCGGGGAGGTACGCACCCCGGACGGATTCCCGGCGGCTTATCGCGCCTATGTCGACGGTGGCTGGCCGTCGCTGGCATGCGCCCCGGCGCTTGGCGGCCAAGGGCTGCCGTTAGTGCTGGAGGCGGCCTTGCAAGAGATGCTGTTCGGCAGCAACCACGGCTGGGCCATGTACACCGGCATCGCCCACGGTGCCTACCTGTGCCTGAAAGCCCATGCATCCGCCGAGCTGCAGGCGCGCTATCTGCCGGGCATCGTCAGTGGTGCCACCCTGCCTACCATGTGCCTGACCGAACCCCAGGCCGGCAGCGATCTCAGCCTGTTGCGCTGCCGCGCCGTGCCCCTGGGCGACGGTGGCGACGGTGGCTACGCGGTCAGTGGCAACAAGCTGTTCATCTCTGGCGGCGAACACGACCTGACCCGCGACATACTCCACCTGGTGTTGGCCCGGTTGCCGGATGCGCCGCCCGGCAACCGCGGGCTCTCGCTGTTGCTGGTGCCGAAATGGCTGGAGGATGGCCAGCGCAATACACTGTACTGCGACGGCCTGGAACATAAGCTGGGCATCCGGGGCAGCGCCACCTGTGCACTACGCCTGGAGGGGGCCCGGGGCTGGTTGATAGGCCAGCCCCATGGCGGCCTGGCGGCGATGTTCGTGATGATGAATTCCGCGCGTCTGCATGTTGGCCTGCAAGGGCTGGGGCATGCTGAGGCCGCCTGGCAACAGGCCCGCGACTATGCCCTGGAGCGGCGCCAGATGAGTGCCCCGGGGCGGGCCAAGGGGGGCGCCCAGGGCGCCGACCCGATCCACCTGCACCCGGCCATGCGTCGGGTCTTGCTGGAGTTGCGGGTGCGTACCGAGGGGATGCGCGCGCTGGCCTACTGGACGGCCCAGTGGCTGGATATCGCCGACGCCGCCGTCGAGCCTGCACAACGGGCGAAGGCTGCGACATTGGCGGCGCTGTTGACCCCCATCGTCAAGGCGGCCTTCACCGAGCAGGGGTTCAGCCTGGCAAGCAAGGCCTTGCAGGTGTTGGGTGGCTATGGCTACACCCAGGAGTTTGCCATCGAGCAGACCTTGCGCGACAGCCGCATCGCGATGATCTACGAAGGCACCAACGAAATACAGGCCAACGACCTGATGCTGCGCAAGGTATTGGGCGATGGGGGGGAAGGTTTCGCCCTGCTGTTGAGTGAGTTGCGTACCGAGGCCGCTGCGGACGCTGGCGCCGCCGCCGCCGCGTTGGGCAGTGCGTGCGACACGCTGGAGGCAGCGCTGGCCAAGGTGCTGTCGATGACCGCGGGCGATCCCGAATTTCCGTACCGCGCCGCAGGCGACTTCCTGCAGTTGTGCGCAACGGTGCTGCAGGCCTTCGCCTGGGCCCGCAGCGCGCGCTGCATCCAGGCGTTGCCAGTGGGGGCGGCGCAGCGCCGGGAAAAGCAGGAAAGCGTTGGGTTCTTCCTCGGCTACCTGCTGCCCGACCTCGACCGGCAGGTGGCGGCCATCGACGCGGCCGCCACGCCGTTGCCATTCATTGCCGAATCGTTCTGAAACCCACGTGCGAGGTCGTCATGAACACCGGCTGCGGCTGGCGTGCCGAGGGGCGGTAGCGCATGCAGCGGTCCGCCGAACACAGGTGCGAGCCGCCTTTGATTACCGCCACCGGCACGCCGGGGTCTGCCGGGTCGAAGCTGTCACTCAGGGCCGGGCCTGAGGGGTCGAGCTTGGCGTCGCGCTGTGCGTCATGGCCTGGCCGATAGCCCGTGCGAGTCAGCTCCCAGACATTGCCGCCGGCATCGAACAGGCCAAAGCCGTTGGCCGGGAAGCAACCCACGGGCGATGTACCGGTAAAACCATCCTTCGCCGCATTGCGATAAGGGAACTGACCCTGCCAGGTATTGGCCATGAGCTTGCCCTTGGGCTGCTCGGTGGTACCCCAGCTGAAGTCGGCATCGGTCAGGCCGCCGCGCATGGCGTATTCCAGCTGCGCCTCGCTGGGCAGTTCGCGGCCTGCCCAGCGGGCATAGGCCTGGGCATCTTCCAGGGCGATCTGCACCACCGGATGGTTGTCCAGCCCGGCCAGGCTGCTGCCCGGCCCTTGCGGGTGTCGCCAGTTGGCGCCGGGCACGAACTGCCAGCCGGGGCCGAGCACGTCCGCACCCTGATGAAACACCATCGCACCCGGTATCCGCAGCGCGTCGGGCAGGGCAGGGTCGTCCTCGACACGGGTACCGCGCTCGGCATGGGTGACATACCCCGTGGCCTTGACGAAGCGCGCGAACTGGGCGTTGGTGACCGGATGCACGTCAATCCAGAAGCCGGACACCTTGGCGGGGTGAGGCGGGCCTTCTTCGTCGTAAAAGCGGCTTGAACCAAAGCTGAACTCGCCGCCCGGCACGTGCACCATGCCGTCTCGCCAAGGGCCTTGGCGCTGCGCGGGCAGGCCGCTGTAGCCCGTACACAGCAGCGCCGGCGCCGGGGCTTGCGGCCACACGGCATAGGCGGCGGCGAGCAGGCCGGTGGCGAGTGCTGCGCAGCCGGCTGCCCGGGCGATCATTGCGGCTTGACCAGGATCGGGCTGGCCGGACGGCCGTCGGCATCGATCGCGATGTTGCCGCGTTGGGCATAAGCCTTCCAGTCGCGCAGCATCAGCGCCACCTGCTCGGGGTGCCCTGCGCCGATGTCGTGGTGCTCGCCAGGGTCCTTGCGCAGGTCATACAAGTGCCAGCTCGGCTTGCTGTCGGTGGCATCCCACACCAGCTTCAGCGGGCCCTTGCGCAACGAGGCGCTGCCGTTGATTTCCCACCCCAAGGCTTCGTCATGGGCGTGGATCTGGCTGTCCTTGCCTTGCAGGTAGTTCAGCGCCGATGTGCCTTGCGGCGGCACGATATCGCGGTCGCGGTACTTGACGCCGGGCATCGGCGCACCGGCCAGTTGCAGCAGGGTCGGCATGATGTCGCGGACGCTGGCCAGCTCTTCGCTGCGGCCGGCCTTGATGGTGGCCGGGTAGTAGACGAAGGCCGGTACGCGGATGCCGCCCTGGTAGGTGGTCATCTTGTAGCGACGGCTGGGCAGGGCGCTGACCTGGGCCCAGGCCGAGCCGATCATCAGGAACGAATCGCGGCGGCCGTAGTTGTCCAGGCGGTTATCGAAGTTTGCCTTGATCCACTCGGGGTCGACACGGGTGGCGTTCTCCGGACCGTTGTCGGACATGAACAGGATCATCGTGTTTTCCAGCTCGCCGGTCTTGCGTAGGTGTTCCACCAGGCGCCCCACCTCGGCGTCCAGCGCCGTGACCATGGCCGCATACACCTCCATGGTGCGTGCGGACTGGCGTTTTTGTTCATCGCTCAGCGATGCCCAGCTCGGCACACCTTCCAGTTGTGCTTGCAGAGAGAAGTCGGCGGGCACCAGGCCGGCTTCGCGTTGGCGCTTCAGGCGTTCGTGGGCGATGACTTCGTAGCCTTGGTCGTAGCGGCCTCGGTACTGCGCCAGGTACGCATCCGGCGCCTGCAGCGGCCAGTGCGGCGCGGTGTAGGCGGCAAAGGCGAAGAACGGTTTGTTGCTGGCCTTGCCTTGGTCGATCGCGTCGATCAGGCGGTCGGTGTACCAGGTGGTGGAATAGAAGTCGTCGGGCAGCGCGATCGGCTCGCCGTTGTGGCGATAGGTGGCGCTGTAGTTCGACTGCAGGTCCATGTTGGCCTGCTTGAAGTGTGCCGCGCCGCCTTCGAGCAGCACGTAGGCCTGGTCGAAGCCGCGGTTGTGTGGCTGTTGGGCCGGTTGCATGCCCAGGTGCCATTTGCCGGCGATGTAGGTGCGGTAGCCGGCGTCATGCAGCAGTTCGGCGAGGGTCGCGACATTGGCACCGAGCACGCCTTCGTAACCGGCGCGTACCTCTGCGCCGGCCGGCAGGCGCTTGCGCGTCTCCGACATCATGCCCAGCCCGACCAGGTGTGGGTCGTTGCCGGACATCAGCATCGCCCGCGTCGGTGAGCAACTGGGCGCGGCGTGGAAATCGAGCATCAGGCGGCCGTCGGCCAACAGTTTGTCCAGGTTGGGCGTCTGGATTTCGCTGCCCAAGGCCGACAGGTCAGAGAAACCGAGGTCATCAGCGACCACCAGCAGAATGTTTGGTTGTTTAACGGTTGGTGCGGCCATGGCGTGGCTGGCACCGAGCATGAGCACGCCGAGGGCGGCAAGGGGGTGGAGGCAATTCATGGGGGGGCTCTTGTTTTTGTAATGGACTCGAATTTTGCGCATGGCCTCTGAATAGACAGCACGCCACTGGATTCTAGCGACGGATGAATGAATGCCGCAGCCGCTCGCTGCAGAAGTGTGCGATTAGCGAACGCTTGATGCTGATCATTCCTTGTACACGGCAAAACGCTATTGACGGCGCATATGGTTAACAAAAATAATCGTTAACAGAGTTATCCAGTTTGTAAGAACAATTATAAAAACAAGTTAAGGGAAATTCTGATGATCAAGCCGTTGAACGGGGTATGCCTGCCCCTCATGGTGCTTTCGCTGTGCCATTCCGCCTACGCGGCCAGCCCGCTTGAAGAGAGCCGGCCGGGGAGGCCAGGGGCCCCTCGCTGGATCGAGGACTACCGCTTTCTCGACGACCCCGCCAAGGCCACTGCCCCTTTCGATGGCCTGCGCTACCATCGGCTGTCAGAGTCGGCCTGGCTGCAACTCGGGGCTGAGGCCCGCTACCGGGCCGATGCTTCGGACAAACCCTTCTTTGGCCTGCGCGGGCTGAACGACGATTCCTATCTGCAGCAACGGCTGCAGGCCCATGCCGACCTGCACCTGTTCGACGATGCCGTGCGTACCTTCGTCCAGGTCGAGAATACCCGTGCCTTTGGCAAGGACTTGTACTCGCCCAATGATGAAAGCCGCAATGAAGTGCGACAGGCCTTCGTCGATTTCAACCACGATTTCGCCGCCGGGCGCTATACCACACGCGTAGGTCGCCAGGAGATGGGCTTCGGCGACCAGGTGTTGGTCACCTACCGCGACGCGCCGAACATCCGCCTGAGCTTCGACGGCGTGCGCGCCAGCCTCAACCTCAAGGACGGACGCAAGCTGGATGCATTCGCTGTGCGCCCGCTGAAAACCGGTGAAGACAGTTGGGACGATGGCAGCAACAACAACATCAAATTCTACGGCCTCTACGGCACCTTGCCGCTGTCGGCGTCGTGGAACATGGACCTGCTAGCCTTTGGCCTGGAAACCGACGACCGCACCCTGGCCGGCGAGTCGGGTGACGAGCAGCGCTACACTTTCGGCACGCGGCTGTTCGGCCGCCATCAGGCACTGGACTGGAGCTGGAACCTCGTCGGGCAGACCGGCCACCTGGGCAACGCGTCGATCCGCGCCTGGGCGCTGTCGAGCGACAGCGGCTTCACCTTCACCCACCCCTGGCAACCGCGCCTGGCCATGCGCATCGATGCCGCAAGCGGCGACAGTGACCTGGGCGACGGAAAAGTCGGCACCTTCGACCCGCTTTACCCACGCAATGGTGTCTATGGCGAAGCCAGCCTCACCACCCTGAGCAACATCATCGTGGTGGGGCCGACCTTCGGCTTCTCGCCCTGGCGCACGCTGCGCATCGAGCCCGGCATCTTCGAAGTGTGGAAACAGCGTGAGGAAGACGGCGTGTACATGCCCGGCATGAGCATGCTGGCCAACACCCGCGGCACGGGTCGCCATGTCGGTATCATCTACCGCGCCAGCACGCGCTGGCTTGCCACTCCCAACCTGACCCTGGACCTTGACCTGAAGTACTACGACGTGGGCACGGCCATCAAGGAGGCTGGCGGCGAAGATTCGTCGTTTGTCTCAGTACGCGCCACGTTCCGCCTTTGACCACCCGACCGATAACAACAACAGAGGGCCACACATGCATCATTCATGCGCGTCATCGGGCAAGGCCGTGCTCACCATCGGCTTGTGTTTTCTCGTTGCCTTGCTGGAAGAGCTGGACCTGCAGGCCACCGGCATCGCCGCGCCGCACATGGCCAAGGCATTCAACCTAACCCCTGCCATGCTCGGTTGGGTATTCAGTGCCGGGTTGCTGGGGTTGCTGCCCGGCGCACTGATCGGCGGTTGGCTGGCAGACCGCTTTGGCCGCAAAGCGATCCTGATCGTGGCGGTGCTGCTGTTTGGCGGCTTCTCGCTAGGGACCGCCCATGCCCAGACCTACGATTCGCTGTTGATCGCGCGGCTGATGACAGGGCTCGGGCTGGGGGCGGCGTTGCCGATCCTGATCGCCCTGGCCAGCGAGGCGGCGCCTGAGCGTCTGCGGAGTACGGCGGTCAGCCTGACTTACTGTGGTGTGCCGCTGGGCGGGGCGGTTGCGTCGCTGATCGGCATGGCCGGAGTGGGCGACGGTTGGCGTACGGTGTTCTACGTCGGCGGCATCGCACCGATCGTGATCGCCTTCGTGCTGATGATCTGGCTGAAAGAGTCCCAGGCATTCCGTGCCCAAGGCGTTGCCAAGGCTGGCAGCGAAGGTGTGCTTGCCCAACTGTTCGGGCCGCAGCAGGCAAGCCGCACGCTGTTGCTGTGGGTGGCATGTTTCTTCACCCTGACAGTGTTGTACATGTTGCTCAACTGGCTGCCGTCGCTGTTGATCGGCCAAGGCTTCAGCCGGCCGCAGGCGGGCGCCGTGCAGATTCTGTTCAACCTGGGTGGGGCGGCTGGATCGTTCCTGACCGGTCGGATGATGGACCGCGGGTTTGCCGGGCGGGCGGTATTGATCGCCTACGCCGGCATGCTGGCGTCGTTGGCGGGGCTGGGGCTGTCGAGCAGTTTCGGGCTGATGTTGCTGGCCGGGTTCACTGCAGGGTATTGCGCCATTGGTGGCCAGTTGGTGCTGTACGCGCTGGCGCCGACGCTGTATTCGACCCAGGTGCGCGCAACGGGCTTGGGCGCTTCGGTGGCGGTGGGGCGCCTGGGTTCCATGGCCGGTCCTCTGGCGGCCGGGCAGATCCTTGCAGCAGGTGCAGGTGCGGGGGGGCTGCTGATGGCCGCGGCTCCAGGCCTGGTGCTCGCGGCGTTGGCGGCACGTGCGCTACTGAAACACCGAACCCGCACGCAACGCCCGGAGCCGGGTGAGGCTGCAGCCCAGGACCCTGCATAGCACTTCCTTGGGGGGCTAGTGCTGCTTGCGCAATGCCTCCTGCTCCGGTTCGGCGACCGTGACCCGGTTACGGCCCGATACCTTGGAAAGGTACATGGCGCTGTCTGCACTGCTGAGCAAGGCGCCGAGCTCAGTGGCAGGGGCCTTCGCGAACGCTAAACCTATGCTTGCGGTGACCGGGTGTTCATCATTCACACGCAGTTTGGCTATCAGGGCCCGCAGGCGCTCGGCAACCTCAATCGCCGTGTCTGGCGGCGTATTGGGCAGCAGGATGGCGAACTCCTCGCCGCCCAGCCTGCCGGCAATGTCGTTGTCACGCAGGCTGGCACTGATCGCTGCACCGATGCGCTGCAGCACCTGGTCGCCTGCGGCATGCCCGAACGTGTCGTTGATCTGTTTGAAATGGTCGACGTCCAGCATCAACACGGCCATGAATGTACCCGCATCCCTGCACCGGACGTGCTGCGCCGAAGCATTGTCGAAAAAAGCACGTCGGTTGTTCAGGCCGGTCAGTTCGTCCGTGCACGAGGCCACCATGGCCAGCCGATGCGCGCGTTGCATTTCGTGTTTCAGGCGCCAGGCCGTCGTCAATGCCGAGGACAGGCTTTGCGTCGCGCTGACCACAAACCAGGCGAACACCAGCACCGCCAAGGCTATCCCTTGTTGCAGCGTGGAAGGTTGCAACAGTAGCCAGCCCGTAGAAGGCAGCAAGACCAGGCCCATCGACACCAGGGTCATGTTGCGGTAGGAGGAGTAGCATGACACCGCGCTGACAGACATGCCGACGGCAAACAGCATGATCAGCGTCTGCCCCAGCGCGTCGTCTGCGGGCATTACGGCAAAGGCGCCCCAGCCCCAGATAGCCGCCGACAGCATCAGCGTGACCCAGTAACGCCACTCCCAGCGTTCGGCCGTGCGCTGGTTGGCGGGTGCTCGCAGATAGGCGAAGAACATGGCGGTACGCACGCCGGTCGACACGCCCAATAACGTCATCCAGACCATGACCCTTTGCGGGTCGAAACGCTCCCAGCCCAACCAGCACAGCATGACGGCGGCCAGGAAGCTGCCAAGCACCGCAGGCGCTGACTGGACGAACAGCTGTTCGAGCCGATCCGTCCGTACGTAATGCGCTATTTCATCATGAGGATCAAGGTCTGTCATGGCGGGCGCTGCACTGGTGAACGGTAGCAGATTCTGGCACTTTGATGGCACCTTGGAAAAGGCCATGGCGTTCACGTGTGATGCCGTTCGCCACGTTCGAGTGCCGGCGTCAGCAGGCGTTGTGGGCGTGTAACGACAATGTGCCCATCGCCAAGGCTACGGCACCCGCGACGGTTTCCAGCATTTCACGTCACTGCATGGATCGTTTCCTTGATCGGAGTCGGTCTTGGCTGAACAGGGTTATGCGCGCAGATCAGTCTGGTGAACATAGCCTGTTTTCCGACGATCCGAAAGCCAGTCTGTGGTGTCAGTGTGCAGCTGTTGGCAGGCCTTGCGGTGATGGCCTCCTCTGCGGGCGCACAGGCAACACCGCCGCCTGCAGCTGCCGGCCCACGGGGTGCGCAAAGCACAGGTCGTGCGTGACGGGGCGTTCCTCCACGATGCGCCCGCCGTGCAGCAGCACAACCCGCTGGCAGAAGTACTGCACCAGGCTCAGGTCATGGCTGATCAGCACGAAAGCGGTGCCGCTGCGCTGGCGTAGGGCTTCCAGCTGCTGCAGGATCTGCAGCTGCAACAGCCGGTCCAGGTTCGACAACGCTTCGTCGAGCACTACCAGCTGTGGCGAGGCGGCCAGCGCCCGGGCAATGTTGGCACGCTGCAACTGGCCGCCACTCAACTGCTGCGGCAGGCGTTGGGCATGCTCGGCGCGCAGGCCCATTTCCTCCAGCAGTGCAAGGGTGCGCGCCTGCCGGGCGGCTTCATCCATGTCGGTCAGATGGCGCAGCGGCTCGGCGATGCTCCAGCCGATGCTGCGCTGCGGGTTGAAGGCGCCAGGGGCGTCCTGGAACACCAGTTGCACCGTGCGCTGAAAGGCGCGCGCCTGCTCACCTTTGAGCTGGCTGACATCCTGCCCGGCAAAGCTCACCTGGCCCTGGGCCGGTTTTTCCAGCCCGAGCAGCAGCCGTGCGAGCGTGCTTTTGCCGCTGCCGCTGCTGCCGAGCAGTCCGATGGATTCGCCAGCGTGCAGTTGCAGGTCGATACCGTCGAGTACCTGCAGCCAACCGCGTTTGCGCAGCAGCCCCCCTGTACGATAACGGTGGCCAACGTGGTGGACGTGCAGCAAGCTCATGGTTGGCTCCGGCAAAGGACTTGGTGTGCGTGGAGGAGGGTGCGGGCAGTGGCACTGGCGGGGCGCTGGAACAGCTCATGGGCCGGTTGGCATTCGACAATGCGGCCGGCCTCCATCACCGCGACCTGGTCTGCGCAGCGCGCTACCACCCCCATATCGTGGGTCACCAGCAATACCCCCAGCCCATGCACCTGCACCAGCTCCATCAGCAGGTCGAGAAAACGCGCCTGGCTCAGGGCATCGAGGTCGCTGGTGGGTTCGTCTGCCAGCAGGAATGGGGTTTCGGCCATCAGCGCCAGGGCGATCATCATCCTTTGCAGCATGCCGCCGCTGAGCTGAAAAGCGAACGATTGCAGCACTCGCTCAGTGTCTGCCAAGCCGACAGCATCCAGGCAGTGGGCCATGCGCGCCCGTGCTACCGCGCTGGTGATGCCTCGTTGCCTGAGCGTTTCGATGGCATGGCTGGCCATGTTGCGCACCGGGTTGAAGGCGCTGCGCGGGTTTTGCAGCACCAGGCTGGTCAGGCGACCTCTGACACTGCTTGCAGCCAGCGGCTGGCCGTCGAGCAGCAGTTGTCCTTGGGTGCGGGCGAGGCCAGGTGGTAGCAGGTCGAGCAAGCCAAGGCAGCTGAGGGATTTGCCAGAGCCGCTGGCACCGACCAACGTGCAGACTTCGCCGCGGCGCAGCTGCAAGTCAACGTCATGCACCAGCACGCCGGCCTGGGTTTCTATGCGAAGGCCACGGATTTCAAGCACCGACGGACTCATTCAATGGCGCTCCTGTGCAGGGTCCAGGCGGTCGCGCAGCGCATCGCCCAGCAGGTTGAAGGCCATCACCGAGAAGAAGATCATCAGCCCTGGCAACAGCAGCAGTTGTGGCTGCGTCCAGATGAATTCCTTGGCGTCGTTGATCATCACGCCCCATTCGGCGGTGGGGGGCGCCACCCCGAGGCCAAGGAACGACAGGCCGGAGACGTGCAGCATCATGTGGCCGATGTCCATGGTTGCCAGCACCAGCAACGGGCCGGCGATATTGGGCAGCACATGCTGGCGCAGCCGCGCCCAGCGTGAAGCGCCGGCCAGGCGTGAAGCCAATACGTATTCGCGGCCGCGCTGGGCAATCACCAGGCCGCGCACCATGCGCGCATACCAGGCCCAGTGGGACAGGGCGATGGCGATGATCACGTTGCTCAGGCCAGTGCCCAGCAAGGTGACGAAGAAAAATGCCAGTACCAGCGTGGGGAAGGTCATGAACATGTCGCACAGGCGCATCAGCAGCAGGTCGGTGCGCCCGCCTACGAACCCGGCCACACCGCCGACCGCGAGCCCCAGGGCCAGTACCAGCGCCAGGGTCAGCATCACGCTGCCCAAGGACAGGCGCGTGCCGACGATCAACCGCGAAAGCAGGTCGCGCCCGAGGTGGTCTGTGCCCAGCCAGTGACGGGCGTCTGGCGCCTGCAGGCGCTGGCCGAGGTCGACCAGGTCGGGGTCATGCGGGGCGATCCAGTGGCCGAACAGCGCCAGCACCGCCAGCAGGCCGACCAGGGCCAGGCCGATCATCAGGCTGGGGCGGCGCAGCAGCAATGGCTGACGCAGGGCAGCGTGCACACTCATGCGTTCACCCCTTCCAGCCGGCTGCGAGGATCAAGCCAGGCGTAGCACACATCGACTATCAGGTTACAGATCATCAGCAGGCCGGTCAGTAGCAGGGTGAAGCACTGCATCACCGGGAAGTCGCGGTTAAGCACTGCCGACACCGCAAAACGACCAACGCCGGGCCAGGCGAAGATCGTCTCGATCACCAGTGCGCCGCCGAGCAGTTCGCCGATGTGCATGCCGGTGGCCGTCACCAGCGGCAGCCAGGCATTGCGCAGGATATGGTCACGCCAGACATGCCGTTCGGGCAGGCCGCGGGCACGGGCATAGGTGACGTGCCGCTGCCCGCCGGCATCCAGCAGGCTGGCACGCAGCAGGCGGGCGTTGATCGACATCGACATCAGGGCGATCGCCAGCACCGGCATCACCAGGTGCCCGGCCCCTCCACGCCCCAGCGGCGGCAGCCAGCCCAGCCACAGGGAAAAAAGCGCGATCAGCAGAAACGCCAGCCAGAAATTGGGCATGGACACCCCCAGGAAGGTCACTGCCCGCACGGCGTGGTCGGGCCAGCGCCCTTGCCAGCGGGCCGCCAACAGCCCCAAGGGGATCGACAGCAGCAGCGTGCAGGCTAACGCCAGGCCGCCGAGCTGCAGGGTGGCGGGCAGGTAGTAGAGCAGGTCATCGAGCACGGGACGGCCGGTGATGTAGGAGATGCCGAAGTCCAGATGCACGGCGTTCCACAGCCAGCTCAGGTATTGCGCATACAGCGGACGATCCAGCCCCAGGGTATGGCGCACTTCGGCAATGGCGGCGTCGGTCGGTGGAATGTGCGAAAGCCGAAGGTAGTCCAGCGCCGGGTCTGTGCTGCCCAGGTGTAGCAGCACGAACACCAGCAACGAAGCGCCAAGCATGACCGGCACAAGCAGCGCCAGGCGCAACAGGATGTAGCGCAACATGTCAGTCTCCCTGTTTTGGCGTCATGGTTTCGAACGGCACATCGAACAAGGTGCTGCCGAACTGGACCTTGGCCACCGAGTCTCGGCGCACGCTGATGGCCGTGAGATGCGAGATGGGCAGGTAGACGGCTTGTTCGTGCAAGGTGGTGAGGATGAAGCGGTACTGTTCGGCACGCTGCTGTTCGTCGGTGCTGGCCAGCACTTGGCCAATGCGCTTGTCCAGTTCGTCCTTGATTGCCAGCCCACGTTGGGCCATGTAGTCGGCATGGCCGGCGTAGCGCATGGAGCTGACGAACGAATGCGGGTCGTAGGGCGCGCCCCAGGTGTCGGCGAAGATCATGCCGAAGTCGCCGTCGCGTTGGCGCCGCACCAAAGCCCCTTCTTCAACCGCACGCAGGTCGATGTGGATGCCGATTTTCGCCAGCTCGCCCTGCAGCACTTCGGCCAGGCTCTTCTGCAAGGCACTTGTGCCGAGGAATACCAGCTCGATGGCCAAGGGTTCGCCGCCTTTACTGCGCACAGACGCGCCTGGGGCCAGCGTCCACCCGGCAGCATCAAGGGCATGGGCGGCGCGCGCCGGGTCGTAAGGGTAGGGCTTGAGGCCGATATCGGCGTAGGGCATGTTGCTGGCGAACAGGGTATCTGCCCGGGGTTCAAGGCCGTAGAGAATCTTGTCGATGATGGCTTGCTTGTCCACCGCCTCGTTGATCGCCTGGCGTACCGCCAGATCACGGGTAGCACCACGGCCGGTGTTCATCGCCAGGGTGCGGGTGGCCAGCGGTGCCGACAGTGCGGTGGCATAGCCCTGGTCACGCAGGCGCACGAACGTGCCGGCCGTGATCTCGCCGGCGGCGCCCTGGATCAGTTCGACCTCGCCGGCCTGCAGGGCCAGCGCGCGGCTGTTGGGGTCTGGAATGACCTTGACCATGACCTCGCCGTAGGCCGGCTTGGGCCCCCAGTACTGGGGGTTGCGCACGAAGCGGTCGTATTCGCCCAGGCGTGATTCGGCGCGCATCCAGGGGCCGGTACCGGCCGGTTGGCCGGGTTTGGCCTGAGGCGAGGCAAAGCGCAATGGGCGAACCTGGGCCAGCTCCATCAGCGTCGGGTAGTAAGGGTGCTTGAGGACCAGGCGCAGGGTCAGGCGCTCAGGCGCTTCAACGTGGTCCAGTGTGGTCACCAGTTCCATCCAGCGGTGACGCTGAGTGTTGGCCAGGACGGCATCGAGGTTGGCTTTGGCCGCAGGCGCATCGAAGGGTGTGCCATCGCTGAAGCGCACGCCGTCGCGAAGGGTGAACGTGTAGGTCTTGCCGTCGTCCGAAACCTGCCAGGCCTCAGCCAGCCATGGCTCCAGCGTACCCGCGGCGGTATAGCGCACCAGGGGTTCATAGACCATGGCCTGGGCGTACATCTGGTTGGGGGAATAGCCACGCGGGTCGAGCGGCCCGGCATTCACAGGCCAGGAGTACACCAGCTGCGGCCCTTGCTCGGCGGCGCGGCTGGCCGGCGCAGCAGCGCACGCAGCAAGAAGAAGGAGGCCCCACAGGGCGGGCTTTCGTTTACCAGGCTGCTGCTTCACACTGCGTCCCCCACTTTCACGGAGGCCGTAGGCTAAAGTGTGGTGGGTATGATGTCTACGTGAAATCATCTTACCGGAAGTTACAGAATGCAACGAATCACCATCACGCTGGATGAAGAGCTGCTCGACGTCATCGATCGGCGGGTGGCGACCCAAGGCTACCAGGGCCGCTCGGAGGCCATCCGCGACCTGTTGCGTGCGGGGATGCGCGAGTCTGAAGCCTTGCCGGACGATGCCGCCTGCGTGGCGGTGGTCAGTTACCTGTACGACCACAGCACCCGCGAACTGCCCAGACGGCTCAACCAGACCCTGCACGCCCACCACGATCTGACCCGATCCACCCTGCATGTGCACCTGGATGCCGGCCACTGCCTGGAGGTCTCGGTGCTGCAGGGCGAAAGCGGCCGAATTGGCGAGTTGTCTCGCCAATTGATGGTTGAGCGCGGCGTGGAACATGGCCAGGTGCAGGTGATCCCGGCTCCGGGGCAGCCGAAGGTGCGCTGAGGCGTTGCCTCACTTGTTCGTGACGCGATCGGCCCAAGGGCCGTTACTCAGAAGTCCAACGTCAGCCCGGCATACAGGGCACGACCGTCACCCGGGGAGTGCAGGGAAGCATCCGCACCGTCCGGGTCGTACCACACGTACTCGTAGTAGCGGTTGGTGAGGTTCTTCAACTGCAGGTCCACGCTCATGGTTTCGCTGAGCTTGTACGTCGCGCCGAGGTTCATCAGTACGTAGCCGCCATACGTACCTTGGGTGTTCTCCCGCTCCAGGTAGTAGTTGGTCTGCCCGTTCGCCCAGGCAGTCAGTTGCAGCGCGGGAGTGGCCTGGTAGCTGATGCCGGTGTTCCACAGATGGTGTGGCACGTGATCGATTTCCTGGCCTTTGCTGCCTGGCAACGCGCTGCTGGGCTCAAGGATCTTGGAGTACTGCCAGGAGTAGGACATCCACACCTCGGTTCGTTCGTCCGGGTGCAGGTTGACCTGCAGGTCATAGCCCCAGCGGCGTGTTTCGCCGACGTTGTCCGACTCGCCGCTGGGGTCGTTCAGGCGACGGCTCACTTCGCCAGAGGCGTCCTGACGCCAATAGGCCACGCGGCCATCGACCCAGCTGGCCGGGGTGAACTTGACGCCGGTTTCCCAGCCTTCGTTGATCGACGGGTCCAGGTCCTCGTTGCGCGGCGGCACCTTGTAGGCTGCGGCGCCCGTCCCGACCTGGAAGGTGCGGCCCCAGTTGGCGTAAACGCTGGCGAACTTCCACGGCGAATAGACAATGCTGAGCTTGGGCTGCTTGATCAGCCCGTAGTCGTTGATGTCGTAGTCCTGCCCGGTCATCTTGTTGGTGAAGTCGCCACTGATCTTGTCCACCCGGTAGGCCGGCACGATCTTCAGCGATTCGAACGGCTCGATCTCCGCCTGTACATAGGCACCGACCGTGTTGAAGTCGAAGTCCTGGTCGCGTGTCTGCGCCTGGCGTACACGCTCCACGGTGCGGTAGCGTTCGCTGCGGTTCTGTTGCTTCTGCATATCGCTGCCACCTTCCAGCGCAAAGGCGTGCAGCCAGTCCACCTGTGGTCGCCAGGTCAGCGAGGTGATGGCACCGTACTGATCCTCGTAGGTGTCGCGTTCCTGCTGTGAACTGGTGCGCCAGTACTGCGTCCAGCGTCGGTCGTCATAGGTGTTGAGGTAGGTCTTGGCCGACCAGGACAGGGTCTCGGCCAGGTCGGTGTCGAAGTGCACGCTGACCTGGTTCATTCGCCGCGTGCCTTTGTCCGTGGCGTTGTAGTCATTGCTCATGCGCGGATGATGGCGGGCGTCATCCTCGGTCAGGTAGCCGGCCTCCTGGGCTTCGGACTCGTAGTGGCGGGCGATCAGACCAAGGCGATAGCTGCCATCGTCAGGGGTATAGAACCATTTGCCGCCGAAGCTGTAGCGTTCGGTGTCGGCATGGTCGCGGTAGCCGTCGACCTGCTGGCGGGCGAAGAAGTAGTTCTGTGTCCAGTTGCTGGTCTCGATGCCCTTGGCCAGTTGCACCTCGCGGGTGTTGAAGCTGCCGTAGCGCAGGCGCGCCTTGTTGTAGTTGCCGCCGGTGCGGGTGTTGATATTGACGTTACCGGCGATGTTGTTCAGGCCGTAGCGTGGATCGCTGGTGCCGCGCACCACTTCGATGCTGTCGATGTCCATGGGGAACACCGAGTCGATGAAGGGCATGTTGCCGTCATTGGTGTTGCTGGGGATGCCATCGATCAGCAACTTGACCGCGTTCACTTCGCCTTCGCCATTGAAGCCGCGAAACGACAGTTTGCCCGAGGTGGTGCCCTGGTTGAACTCGGTCAGCATCACCCCTGGCGCGCGACTGAACAGTTCCCAGCTGTAGGTCACGGGCATCTTTTCGAGGATATCGCCCCCCAGGATGTCCACCGAACTGAGCACGCTGCTGGTGGCCAGCGGGCCGCTTTCGGTACTGGTCACGTTGACCGCGCCAAGGGTGAGGGTGGAGTTTTCAATGGGCAAAGTTTCGGCAACGGCCAGTGACAGCGGGCTGAGGCTGAACACAGCGAGCACGGACAGGACAGCGCGTGCGGTGCAACGGAACGCAGGCATGGAAGGTTTCCTGGTCAGACAGTCGGGCAAGGCTGCGCACCGCAGGTCACGGGGCAGCTGTGGGCAAGAAACGACGGGTCAGGCCAGGGGAGAGGCGCGGGGGTTGAGCTTTGGCCACTGTTCGCGCGGCAGCGACAGCCTGTGGCTGTTACTGAGCAACAGTGCGTCGGGCCAGAAGCGGGGGAACAGGTGGCGATAATAGTCGCTGGCCAGCAAGGCATGCCCGGCGTGACCACAGCAGCAGTCGCCAGCCTGGTGTTTCATGTCCTGCTGATCATCGAGTTGCGGCAGCTCGGCCTTGAGCTGGGCCAGCAGTGACTTGGGCAGGCTCTGTGCACCGTGCAGGCTGCAAAAGCTGCCGAGAATCAGCGATTGGCTGTCGATGCGGGGTGATTGCAAGGCACGGTCAAGCGGCATCGCCAGCAGGTTGAACAGCACGGCGAGGCAGGCGAACAGACAAAGATGTGCACGTGCACGTGAAAGCATGAGTCACCCGAGCGAATATGGCGCGCATTAAGCCGCATCCGTTGCGGGCTGTACAAGTTCCGTGGTGCGCCTTTTTGTCGCAGGCGCACCACGGCGAGGGCTCAATGGCTGCGCATGCCGGCGGCCATCATGAACAGTCGGATCAGCCAAGCGAACTGGGCAGGATGAACAGTGTGCCTACCAGCATGAAGCCTTGGCTCTGGGGCGGCGCTGCGGCTTCCCAGATGCTGATCGACGGCGGGATGATGTTTGGCCACAGGCTGATGCCAAGGCCGCTGTAGCCCAGGAAAATCTGGGCCAGGGTCAGCAAGAACGGCGTGTAGTGCGCGTTGCGTGCCACGGCACGTAGCAGCCCGTAGCACGTCACCAGCACCAGGATCGGCACCGGCATGAACCAGAGCAGGTTGTGCATGCTGAACCAGCGGGCGGCGATTTGCGGGTAGGCCAGCGGGGGCGGAGGTGATGCTTCAACGGGGCCGGTTTCGATGCTAAAGTCGCCGCCCATGAACCGTCTGCCTTCAAACCGTCCCCTCATTGCCTGGGCACTGTACTTCTGTGTCCTGTTCAATGTACTTGGCTGTGGCCTTGCCCACGGGCAGGCATTGGGGCTGGCGCTGAATGGCTTCGGCGGTGCGTTCTGCAGCCTCGGTGGCGATACCGGCTCACTGAAGGCCAAGCAGGACGGCGCCCTGGCGGGCGACCTGAGCATTCCGTTCAGTTGCCCGATGGGCTCGGCGGCTTTTCTTACCCTGGTATTCCTGATCGGTGTCGCCTGGCTGCTGGCCAGTGCCAACCGCCGCCCGATCATGCGCGAGGTCCGCAGCCAAGCGCCTCCGCGCTATTGCTGGCCGTCGTCCAACCCTCGCGCTTCACCTCTCTGACGCTACCTGCGCCTAGGCGCCGTGGCGGGCCTGTGCCTGCCATTAACACGCCGGATTCACGGTGCATGCTCAGGTATGCGCCTGCCGGTTGGTTTGACCGTCGTTGGAGAGAAGCCCTCATGACCTGTCGAATCTCCACGCCCGCGCTACCTGGCGAGGCGTGAACATGCGCCATTGCGGCCTGCGCGCACGCACCTGGGATAACCTCTGGGTCGCGGCGCTGCTTGCCATGCTGCTCAAGGTACTGGCATTGCCCATGGCCAGTACCCTGGGCGACCTGAGCCTGGCGCAGTTGCTGGCGGGCAGTTATTGCTCGTCGGGCGGCGTACAGCCGGCCATGCTGGACAAGGACGGCAAACTTAGCCCGAAGACGTCCGCCCCCGGGCATTGCTGCTGCGCCCAAGGCGGCCCTGCACCACTGCCTGCCTCTTTGATTCTGGCCGCCTTTGCCCTGCCTGTGCTGCCTGTCGACCAGCAACCCGCTGTTCTGGTGCATTCGCCCCGGCACTGCTGGCCGTCGATCAACCCCCGTGCCTCCCCGAAAGTGATCGCCTGACCTGCAAGGACCCAGGCCGCACCCGCTAAAAGCGGGGCGTCGGCCTGCCGATGGCTAGCCGTACCCCGGAGCACACGATGTCTCGTACCCTGAACGCTTCAGCGTTGCTGGAGCCCTCCGTTCGCCCGTCGCGCACTGGCGACTTCCTGTTGCCGTTTCCCGATTACCCCTGCAATGCCCGCAGCTTCGTCAACCTCGATGCGCGCCTGCTGCCTTACTGGCACACGCTATTCGATGTTTGCCCAGGCTTGCTGAAGCTCGACCCGCCAGAGGGGCTTGAGTTGTTCCGACGCTTCATGACTTGGGCCTACCGACACCATCCGGCGCTGGATTGGACGTACTACATCAGCGTTTGCCGCTGGTTGCTGAGCTCGCCGTACCAGGCCCGGGTGACCGAAGAGCATATTGAAGCGTTCATGGTGGCGGCAGCTGCGCTCTGGGTAACGACCGATGTTTCCCAGGCCCGTGGCCTGATCCTCGCGTGGCAGCCCATGACTGAATGGATCGTGGAGTGGAAGCCGGGGTTCCGTTCGACCCCGTTCACGCCCCAGGAGGGGGAGGGCTTGCCACCACCGTCCTGGGAGTTCTCCTGGAGCCCGCTCGATGGCAAAGGCGCGGGTAGCTTCAGGCGCTGGCTGCCGGTGCCCGGCTAAACCATGATCAGTTGACGGTGGCCGGCCGCCGTCCTTGCACCCTTTGCCCAAGCTCCAACATGAGGTTACCGACGATGGATGTACTTCAAGCCATGCGCGCGTTCAACTGCGTGGTTCAGGCTGGCAGCCTGACGGGTGCGGCCGAATACCTGGACACCACCACGGCCAGCGTTTCCCGGATGCTGTCGAACCTGGAGGCTCACCTGCACATTCGCCTGCTCAACCGCACCACCCGACGCATCGCGCTGACCGAAGCCGGCAAGCGTTATCTGGTGCGCTGCCGGCTCATTCTTGAGCTGGTAGAAAAGGCCGAGAGCGAAGTGCAGCAACAGTTGCTGGACCTGCCCGCGACCGGGTAAGTCCACGATCTGCACTGCTAAGCCATTACGCCGCGCAGGCTGCGACAGACCGTTACACCAGAAACCGTGGCAGTATGCAGACGCCCATGTCATGGGCACGTGCCTGGGTGTGTGGTAGTCGAAATCGCCTTCGCGGCCAATCAGGCTGGCTTGTTCGGTGGCCGTGCGGAAGCTGCCGCCGGTGAGTTGCAGCTCCCCATGGTGGTTGTCGCCCTGCTCGGCAACCTTGGGCGTCAGGTCGATGGCCGCGAAGGTGTTGCCGAACTTCTGCGGCTGCGGGCCTTTGTACACGCTGATGCTCTGCATCGCGTTGATCGGCAGCAGGTCGAGCAGCGGGTGGCCCCAGACGCCCATATAGAAGGGAACGCCATCGATGTAGGTCTTGATCTCGCTGCCCGGGCGGCTGGCACCCATGCCGCGGATGTATACCGCGCCGCCTTCGGCACCGCCGAACGAGCCGACCGGGTTGAAGCGCGACACCACCACGCCGGGTGTACGACGCAGCGCGGAGGACAGGTCGAGCGCGTTGAGGTCGCGGATCTGCTCCTGGCCGACCACGGTGGTGAGGCTGCCGAAGCTGTCGACCGTGTTCTGGTCGATGACCGAAGTGTCGACCACCGTGGTTTCGGGCAGCTCCACGCTGTCGGTCTGGGCCAGTGCGGTACCACTGGAAAGGGCGAGTGCGGCTGCGCAGCAGATTGTCTTGTTCTTCATTGCTCTGGGTATTCCTGAATGCAAAAGTTGCAAGGCGAGCCGTGGTCCGCGCACCCGGCGACACCCCCATGTGAATAAGCGCCAAGGGCGTGGTGCGGCTATCGGGCTGATTCAGGGCAGGGCGGGGGAGGCACGGGGATTGGCTGCAGGCCAGCGTAGGCGAGGCCAGGTGGCGGGGACGATGGGAAGTGAGGGCTTGCAGGCTCGTGGGGCAAATACCACGCCCAGCAACTGCAGGGTGATGGCCAGGCCCGCATGGCTGCACAGCGGGCAATCGATGGTGGATACGCCAGCGAAGGTGGCGCCGAGCCCTTTGCCGAAACTGACCGCGCTGGCCGCAGTCGCTAAGTGGCCACAAAAAGTGCCACCTGCACCGTTGAGCATCAAGCCGCCGGCCTGACCATGCCCCAGGCCGCAATGCAGCACTGCGAACAGCACGCAGGCGTAGAGGCCCCAGCTGAGTGTGCGGCGACGTCCTGCTGCTCGATGCATGTCCTTTGCCCGGTGTTCGCTGTGATTGAAAATGGCGAGGCGCGGGTCTAGCAACGCCGCCCATCATGGTTAGGTGCGACTAGGTTGCCAGGGGCGCACAGTACCTGGCGCGTCCCTGGCGCACGAATCACTTGGACATGTAGTCGATTACGGCCTTGTAATCGTCGGCGGTGCAGTCCATGCACAGGCCGCGCGGCGGCATGGCGTTGAAGCCTTCGGTGACGTGCTTCACCAGAACATCGTTGCCTTGGGCCAGCCGTGGCTTCCAGGCCTCGTGGTCACCTTTCTTCGGCGCCATTGGCAATTGCCCGTTGTGGCACATCTGGCAAGCGCGGTTGAAGACCGCCTCCGGGTCCTGGGCTGCTTGAGCCAGGCTGGCGGTTGCCAGGCAAGCAAGCATTGCCAGTGTTTTCTTCATGACCGACCTCTCAGGTTTTTTATTGGAAGGCAGAGTCTAAGAGCCTGGTTATCCCTGTCAGGTGCGACGTTCTGACGCATGTGCGGTGTCAGGGCTTCATCTACCGGTCTGGCTGGCAGGGTGCGGCGAACCGTCGCAGGGTGGCGGCTTGCAGGTGCCGTGCTACGTTGAAGCTGATCCGGTGTTTTACTCTTGGCAGGGTTTTCATCGGCTCAAACAAAAGCCGGGGCGCATTACCGTCCCGGCTTTTGTTTTTTCAGTGATCAGCGGCACTCGCTCAGGCCGCTGCGAAACACGAAAGGAGGCTCAACCGCGAACTCGAGCGGTCATTCTGCGTAGCCTTCGCCAGCCTAGTACGACGCCGCTGAGTGAAACCACCAGGCCGCCGATGCTCAAGGCGATGATCAGGCCTTCGCGTAACACCGGCCTTTGCAGCAGTGGCTGCAGATCCCAGCTGTGCAACAGGTTGAATAGCCAGCGACCGGCGCGTTGTCTGGCATCGTGGCTGGCGACCACTTCTGCGCTGGCCGGGTCGAGGTAGACCCACGTGCTGGCGGGGTCGTCGAAGCGCAGGCGCAGTACCGGCAGTGGGCGGCTCTGGAAGCCGTACATGCTCTGGGCGTCACGGGTGAAATAGTAGGCGTCATAGTGCCCTTGCCAGTTGGCCTGTACCACGACGCCTGCCGCCATCGCACGGGCTGCTGTCAGCAAGCGTTGTTCGGACAATGCCCGCGCCGGCGGCGCGCCGGCTTCCAGAATCCGGCTATCGCCGGCGGCATTGCGGGCAACCAGGAAGGTGTCGCCGCCCAGGCGTTGCCACTGGATTTCGACAGGGTTGAACCCAGGCTCCCGGCCCAGGCTGGCCATGGCCTGGGCAACCGTCTGGCCGATATCCATCGCGCGTAGCGGCCCCTGACGTAGCGCCTGTGGGGCCAGCTGCGAACGACTGTCGGTCACACCCCAGGGGCGCATCGACATGAGTCCGCTGAATACCCACAGCACCAGCACCGTGCCGAACAGTAGCCCGCCGATGTGGTGCCAGCGCAGCCAGCCGCCAGGGTAGGGGCTGCACGAGCCGCTGCGATAGCGCTTGCGCAGCCGCAGGCGCAGTATGCCAACGGTCATGCCCAGGAGCGCCATGACCGTTGCGCCCAGGGACAGGCCGATCACCAGGGTACGCCAGCCGTTGTCGAAGCCGAACCCGCCCCGTAGCGGATAGAGCCAATGCAGCCATGCACCGACCCAGTTCCAGGCACGCTCCTGGGCGGTGGCGTCACGCACCACTTCGCCGGTGCGGCTGGACAGGTACAGCCAGGTGCCGGCTGTATCGTCTACCTGCACGTGATGCAAGGGGCGGTCGCCATCCAATGCCCTGGAGTGGGTCCACATGTCCTCGTCCACGGTGCCCAGGTAAGCCAGCCCGGCCTCACCGGCATACTGCCGGGCATTGGCCAGGGCCCAGGCTGCGTCGGCCCGAGCCAGAGGCTCGCCGCTGGCGGCATCGAGGATGACGCGGCGACCGTCGGCCAGTTCCAGCAGGTGGTGCGCGCGCCCGCCCAGGCTGGTCAGGCGCAGCGCCTTCAGCGGCTGTTGCGCCCAATGCTCGGGCAACTCGGCGCAGCACCCCGCCGGCAAAGCCGGCAGGTGGGCCAGGCGCTCGGCCGGTGTCAGCTTGGGGTAGCCGACGTACAGCATGACAACCCCGGAGACGAACCATAGCGCCATGAACAGGCAGGCGACGATGCCCAGCCAGCGGTGCCGCAGGTACAGCTGGCGCTTCACGCTCATCAGTAGCGCCACTGCACAGCGACTTCCAGGCTGCGCGGTTCACCCAGGTAGTACTGGGTGTTGGTCTGGTGGATGAAGCGGGCATACACCTCGTCGGTGAGGTTGCGCAGCCGCGCGCTGACTTGCACGTGCTTGTCCAGGTCGTGGGTCATGGACAGCCCGTAGACGGTGTACGACGGTACCCATGCGGTATTGGCGGTGTTGGCGTACACCGATGAGACATAGCGGGCATCGGCCCCGACCTGCCAGCCGGGCGCCAGGTCGTAGGTCAACCAGAGGTTGGCCACGCGGTCGGGGATGTTGACCGGGTTCTTGCCCTTGCGCGAGTACACCACGCCGCCGATGGTCTCGTTGAATTCATCGTATTCGGCATTTACCCAACTGAAGTTGCCCGCCGCCAGCAGCTTGGGCGTGACCTTGAAGGAGGCTGCCAGCTCGATGCCGGTGGAGGTCTGCTGGCCCGCCTGCTCGGTGGTGTTGGGCACGGTCGAGGAGGGCACGGAGATATCCTTGCGCACGATGCGATACGCCGCTGCCGTCGCCGAGCCGCGGCCGTCGAGGAAGTCGAACTTGCTGCCTACCTCGACCTGACGGCCGGTGCTCAGGTCGAAGTCGCCGACCTGGCTGATCGAGGCGCTGGTCAGGGTACCGCCTGGTGGTTCGGCCGAGTTGCTGTATTGGGTGTACAGGGTGACGTTGGAGGTCAGGTCATAGACCAGGCCCAGGCGACCGGTGATGGCGTCCCAGCGTCGGTCGAGCCTGGCTCGCGCCACATGGTCGACCACGTCGAAGTCGATATGGTCGTAGCGCAGCGCGGTGATCAATGATAGTTGATCGGTCAGGCGGGTACGGTTCTCGACGAAGGCCGAGGTGGTGTCGGTGGTGGTGGTTCTGCCCTTGGTCATGGGCGCGTCCATACCGGGGATATCGAGGAAGTGCCCGGGTTCGAAGCCGTTCGGGTCAACCGTGTCGAACGCCCCCTTGGACAGCGGGTAGTTGGTTTGCTGGTTGGTGCTGTAGTCCATGCCGAACGCCCAGTCGCTGGCAAGGCCGAACAACTGGCCCTGGTGGGTCAGCTCCAGCTTGTCGCCGTTGACCTCCTGGTCGTGCCGCTGGCGATAGCCGCCTGAGCGAGCGATGGCGCTGTTGTCGGCGTTGTAGCGATACACCTCGAGATTGCGGTAATCGCGCTGGCCGTTGTAGTGGTAGAAGGTGTTACGCAGTTGGGTGTTGTCGTCGAAGCGGTAGTCGGTGATCGAGCGCAGCCACCGGGTGCGCTGCTCGTAGCGACCGTCTTCGACGTTGTAGTTGTTGAAACGGTTGTGCTTGTCGATGTGCAAGGTACCGACCAGTGGCTGCAATACCGGTGTGCCCCAGTAAGGGCTGTCCTCTTGCTCTTCCAGGTATTCGATGGCCAGCGTGTGCGAGAGCTTCTCGTTGATGTCGCTAAGCAGCGAGAAGGCCAGGTTGCCGGCCCCATTCTCCTGGCGATCGATATAGCCGTTGGTGCTGGTGCGGCTGTAGTCGAGGCGCGCATGGTGGCGTGGGCCGTCGCCCGTGTTCAGCGCCTTGTTGAAGGCAACCGACGTTTCCATGGTGTCGTAGCGTGCATAACTGACGCGCCCTTCGAAGGTGTCTTCGTCACGGCTTGCCAGCCGGGTGATGAAATTGAGGCTGCCACCGACAGCGCCGCTGCCGTTGAGGAAGGAGGACGGCCCGCCGAGCAATTCGACGCGGTCATAGATCCAGGCGCCCACCGGGCGCGCCGCGCCGCCATACTGCAAATTGATGCCATTGAACAACTGGCTGATCTGGGCACCGTTGAACCCTCGGTACGCCACATATCCCCCCCAGCCGGGCGGAGCCGAGGCGTTAACCCCGGGCAGTGCATTGGCGGCGTCCTGGAAGTTACGTGCGCCGATGCGCTCCATGGTCTTGCGGTCGGCAACGCTGATGGAAGCGGGGTTCTCCCTGGCGCTGAGGTTCAGCCGCGAGCCGCTTTCGATGGGGCGATCAAGGTCAAGGCTGGTTGCCTCCTTGGGTTGATTGGCTGTGGCCGTGACATTGCTGGCCGGCAGGGTCAGGGTGTCATCCTGCGCCCAGGCACAGGTTGCGCTGCCAACGAGCAGCGCCAAAGTGGTCATGCGGAACATGCAAGGCTTCCTGGCTGAAATCGGTGAGCACACGCCCGCTGCCGATCAGGCGGCACGGGGACGTGGCGATGTCAGAACGCGAGAAGCGAAGCGGGAGAGGCGCGGGGATTGACCAGTGGCCAGCGCTGCTTGGGCAGGCGTGGCGGAGGTTGGTTGGGTAAGGGGCTGCCCGGCTCGCCGGCGAGCAGGGTCAGCAGGCCGAAAAAGACGGCCAGCAGTGTGGCGCTGAACAGGCTGGCGATCACGCAGTCACCGCCGGCAGACAGGGTCGGATCGCTGAAGTCTTGCTCACCTTGGACCATGCCGCTGCTGTCGGCCGTGCACCAGGCGGCATCATCCATACCAGCCAGGCGCAACCCGGCCATTTGCCCATGGCCCATGGCGCACAGCAACGAGACGAACAGGATGCTGAAATACAGCACCCAGGCGACATGTGATCGTGTGTGGTGGGCCAGCTTCATGGCGGGACTCGGCGTGAAAACTGAATGATCAGGTTGGGAGGTTGGCGAGGGATTCTACATCTTCTGATGCATCTGAACAGGGTGATTTTTCAAGCACGAATATTCAATCGGGTACAGGCGCACGAGACTTATTGAACACCGATGAGTTCGGCAGCGAGCGCGCGGAGTTCGTCCTTGTCCTGTTGAAGTACAAGCCCACTGCCCGCGTGTGCAAGCAAGCGCGCGGCATGCCGGCTGCAGGCGGGTTGAAATGCGCGGGGATTGATGCGCGCCAGGCTGACCAGGGCTTTGATCAAGCGCAGATTGACCTCGTGCAAAGCCGCGCCGTCCCGGCTGATCGGCGCAAAAAAATCGTCAAACAGGTCATCCGCCAGCAGTGCACGAACATAGACCTGCGGGCATTTGTTATCCGTGCTTTGCGCCACGGGATGCAGTTTCCCCCAACACGTCAGGCAGCGAATGCCGCGGCCAATGATGTCGATGGCTGTACCGGGATCATTTACCGCTGGAGAAAGCGCTCGCGAGGCGATCTCTGACAACACCGAAAGCCCGAAGCGCGGGTCATGCTCGAACGTTCTCCTGAGGCCGACGGTCACGGCAGCGAGCATCTCGATGTCCAGCGCGCCAGTGTCATCGAGCGGCTCGCCATTCACGGCCAAGGCCCGTGCCACCACCATACCCTCATGTACAAAGGTGCCAGGCAGAACTTCGAGGAAAATTCGAATCTCGGTGCGCGTTGCAATCTTGCTCAGCGTGAGGACATCGATGTGCTGTACATAGCCGGTCTGGCGGCTTTTCACTTCATGGGTTACCCCAGGAAGCTTGAGGTCAGGCGGGTAGGCTGCAGCGCCCAGAAACGGGTGTTCAACACGCTGCTCGATGGCTTTGATCACTGCTTTTTCGACACGGTCGATCGTCTCGCCTACGCGCCCTAGTTTGGAGAGGTGATCAATCCAGCGCAGCAAGGTGTAGATGATCAGGACCACCACTGCAATCGTCACGGTGAAAAGCACTACACGACCTTGTGTACCGTAGGCTCCGGTGCTCAGTGCAATGATGCCGACGAGGCTGAAGAGAAAGGACCCGATGAAGGTCGCCAGAGCGTTCTGGGTCGTGGCGTCCTCCATGACCAACGAAGTGGCGCGCGGGGTTACGCCACTGCTGGCGGCACTGTAGGCCGAGACCATTGTACTGAGCGAAAACGTCGTGACGGCAAGCATGCTGGAGGCGATGATGCCCAATATCTTGTCAACGGCATCTGCACCGATACGTGCAGGCAAGCTGACCGGCACTGCATCCTTGAACACCATGGCCAGTAGCGCGGTAACCACCCCCAACAGGGAGAAAAGCGTTGCTCTGAACCAGAGACGCTTGGCAATTCGCGTAGCCAACCAACGCCAGCGAGCTATCATGAACACCTCCTGTTGCCGAGAGTGTAGGCCCTTATGGGGAGCTGCAGTTATTCATAAGCTGTACCTTCAAAACCTCCACCGCCTTGGGCCTTCTGGGGTTGGCCTTGTGAAGCAGGACTACCTGGCGCATGTAGCTGTCAGCGTCCGACACTGGCGTTGCCTGTAGGTCGTCAGTCTTCAATCCCGCCCAGAGTGGGACAACAGACACCCCCATGCCTTTGGCGACCATGATGTAGATAGCATCCAGCGCATCCAGATTACAGAGGACATCGGGCTGCAGGTCATTGTCATTCAAGTACTGCTGGGCAATCTGCCCACCCCAGGCATGTGAGTCATATCGAATCAGGTTTCGACCAAGAATCGTCGAGCGGATGTCGCGCTTGTCAACGGGGTCTTTGGTCAAAAGCATCAGGGGTTCTTCTCGAAGAACCTGTATACGAATGCTTTTGGGGACGCTGAAGGGCGGACATACCATGACTCCCGCATCGAGCTCTCCGCAGGCTACTTGTTCGTAAAGACTGCGCGAGTCCCCTGGCGTGATGCGTAGCCTCAGTTGCGGGGCAATGCTTGATAGCTGATTCATGGCCTCTGGCAATATGCCTGTCAACGCTGTAGAGATCGCACCGATCTTGAGATACCCCGACAGGCTACTGGTGTCCAGATCCTCTTTCAGCTCTGCTGCCCCCTGGATCAGATCTCGAATCTTCGGCAGCAACGACAGACATTTCTCGGTAGGTTCGACAGCATGTGCGCTTCGGTTCAGGAGTTCGCACGCCAGCGATTTCTCGAGGGCTTGTATACGCTGGCTGACTGCAGGTGCTGTCAGGTTTTCCCGTCGAGCCGCCGCTGCAATCGAGCCAGTCTCTATCACTGCCATCAGGCTTTCGAGAAATCGAGTGTCCAAAACATTTCCTTTCGCTGAGAGATGGAAAAATGCGCTTTAGCACTTGCGCGAGGCTACGCTAACCTCCCCGAAAGTTCTATCAGAAACCAAAGAGGTCAGTTATGAAATCGTTATTTCATGTTTCATACCATGTTACAGATCTCGAAGCATCTCGTAACTTCTACGGTAACATTCTCGGCTGCAAAGAAGGCCGCACGAGTGAAACTTATGTGGATTACGATTTCTTCGGTCACCAGATTTCGCTTCACAAAGGTGTTCCTTTTCCAACTACCCGTACTGGTAAAGTCGGCGACCATGAAGTGTTGATGCCGCATATCGGCTTGGTGCTGCATCTGGATGACTGGTTCGCGATGGCAGACCGCCTGGCGCTTCATGGCGTGCAGTTCGACATACCGCCGGTTGTACGATTCCCGGGCCAACCTGGGGAGCAGCGAACGATGTTTTTCCTGGACCCCAGTGGCAACCCGATCGAGATCAAAGGGTTCAAGGACTTTGAAGGTGTATTTGCCACCTGATTGGCATAAACCTTCGGGACGCGCCTCCCGCTTTGTCTGCGTGAGATAAGAGGCGTGTATCGGTGAGTGGCCACTCAATAAAAATAACAGGCTCCAACGATGTGTTTGGCATTTTTGCCGGCCAATGTACAGTCCAAATTATAATAACTGGAGGACGTATGGCAAAGACTAGTCTGGTGACTAGAATTATTGCAGGTCTTGTGCTCGGGGTTGTAGTGGGGGCACTTCTCAATTTCTTTCCCGAGTATAAAGCCTGGATAATCAGCAGCCTTTTACAACCCGTCGGCGACATCTTCATCAAGATGATGAAGATGATTGTCGTACCCCTCGTATTCGCGTGCATGGTCGGCGCGATCGCAGGCAATGGTGATAGCAAGGCGATAGGGCGGGTCGGGGTGAAAGCCCTGTTCTACTTCTTCGTCGTGACCAGCATCGCAATTGTGTGGCCTGCTGGTTGGCAATCTTGCGCAGCCAGGCGTAGGTGCCAACTTGACGACCCTGGCAAACACCCAAACGCTCTCGCTTCCGTCTACCTCGGAGAACACTGGGTTTGGTCAAGTCATCCTCAACATCATCCCGGACAATATCGTCGGTGCAATGGCGCAAGGAAAGCTGCTGCCTGTCCTGTTCTTCTCGGTCATGTTCGGCTTTGGGCTAAGTGCTCTGGACAAAGAGAAGAAAATGCCGTTGATCGCGGTAGTCAATGCCATTTCCGCGACGATGTTCAAGGTGACGCATATCGTGATGCACTACTCACCCATCGGGATCTTTGGCCTGATCGGCGTGACGGTCGCCAACTTCGGGCTTTCCGCGTTGCTGCCTCTGGCAAAACTGATTGCCGTCACCTACGTCGCGGTCATTCTGTTCGGCGTAGTCGTGCTGGGCGGCATCGCGAAGGTTGCCGGGATCAACATCTTCGACCTGATCAATGCGATCAAGGATGAGTTGATCCTGGCGTTCAGTACTGCCGCCTCGGCGACTGTCATGCCCCAGCTGATTGAAAAGGTCGAGGCCTACGGTGCGCCGCGTTCGATTGCTACGTTGGTGATTCCTACGGGTTATTCCTTCAATCTGGATGGCGCATCGCTGTTCGTGGGCATCGGTACGCTGTTCATCGCGCAGCTGTATGAAATTCCCCTGAGCTTGGCTGACCAGGCGATGCTGATCATCATCATGGTGCTGACCTCCAAGGGCGCAGCCGGCGTCCCGGGGGCCATGTTCGTGATCTTGACCGCTACGCTGACCAGTGCCGGCCTGCCTGTGGAAGGTATTGCATTCATCGCCGGAGTCTATCGCTTGATGGACATGCCGATCACGGCGCTGAATGTCTTGGGCAACGCACTGGCGCCTCTGGTGGTGGCGAAGTGGGAGAACCAATACCGGATGCCTGCTGCCCCGGTGGTAGCGCCCGCGGAGCGCCCGCAAGTGTTGACCTGTTCGATTAGCGCTGGGGGCTCGGCAAAAACGACCTAGTGTGTTCATCGACATGATCGCCTGCATGTGATGCAAGTGCCCATCATGCAGGTAATCGACATGCCCATCGTGTTCGATTGCCGTGTGGCCGCAGCCGGGCTTGTGCCAATGGTCATGGTGCGGATGCTGGTTGCAGGCACTCATTCCGAACGCCTCCAACTGCCATACCTCGGCCGTCATGGCCGAGGTATGTCGCTTAGTTTACTCGTGGTGCGGCTTACCCAGGAACGACAGTGAACTGAACAGGCTCTGCTGGGCCACGGGGCTGCCGTCTGCCATTGGCAGGGTAGCCTGGGCCGCGATGATGTTGAGTCCTTCATTGCGTACGGTAATACGTGCCCGGCCTTGCTTGTCGGTGGTGGCGCTGACCTGGTGAGGGGCTCCCCGGTAATCGCCCTGCAGCGGGATATCAGCAGCCGGTTTGCCATCGAGCAGTACCTGCACTTCCAGCGTCTTGCCTGGCCCGACTTGCAGAGGGTCGCTCAGGGGAACGATCGCCAAACGCAGCATGTCCAGTTTCGGCAGGCGTGCACCGCTCTGGTAGATCGCCAGGCTGTATTTCAAGCTGTGGGTGGAGGCGATCGCATCCTTGACATGGGTGCGATCCTGATTGACCCATTGCTTGTCCGGGCGCTGTGACCAAGGCCCGTTGTCCAGCAGCACGGCAAGTGCCGCAGGCGGGGTAAGTGGTTGCAGCACGGCATGATCCGCCAGGCGCTCGACCGTGACCGGGATCATGTTCCCGGTCACGTCGAACGCCCAGGCGCGCTTGATCTTTTCCGCCTTGTAGGCGTTATCCTCGGCGCCGTGGCCGTACACGGCCTCGATATTGCCACGTCGCTCCTCGGTCCACAGGCCGTGGGCGCCTGCGTTGACGCTGACCATCAGGGCCAACAGGGAAGCGACTTTCAGCGATGGATGCATGATGGTTCCTCGGTTCAAAGGCTCAGGGTCAGGCTTACACTGAAGTTGCGTGGCTCCCCGGGCAGCACCCAAGCGCTGTTGTACGAGCGTTCGTAGTACTTGCGGTCGAACAGGTTGTTGAGGTTAAGGCCGACGGTGACCTGTTCGCTGGCCTTGTAGTGCGCCAGCAGGTCGACCGTGCTGTAGGCGTCCAGGGTGAAGTCGCTGCCGGCCTGGCCGGAGCGTTCGCCGACGTAGTTCACCGCTGCGCCCACATCCGAGCCGCGCAGGGCCCCGTCCTGGAATTCGTACACGCCCATCAGGCTGCCGCTGTTACGGGCGATGCCGAGCAAGTCGCTGCCTTTGGGCAGGGCTGCGTCGCCTTTGGTGACCTCGGCGTCGATGTAGGCGTAGGCGCCGATCACTCGCAACGCGTCGGTCAGTTGGCCGCTGAACTGCAGGTCCAGGCCTTGGCTGCGCGCTTCGCCCGCCGCCACGCTCTCGCCAAGGGCGTCGGTGGTGATGACGTTCTCCTTGTCGATATGGAACAGGGCGATGGTCGCGCCCAGGCGGCTGTCGAGAAGGTCGAGCTTGACTCCGGTCTCGTAACCCAAGCCCTTTTCAGGCTTGTACACCTGGCCCTGGGTGCCGATGGTGTTGGGTTTGAACGAAGTGGATGCGTTGGCGAACACGCCGACTTGCGGGGTCAGTTGGTACAACACCCCGATGCGCGGTGTGGCAACGTCCTTTTCCTGGCTGTTGCTGAGACCCGTGGTGCGGTTCTGCGAGGTCTGCTCGAAGCGCTCCAGGCGTACGCCCAGCAACCCGCGCAGGCGCTCGGTGAAAGCGATCTGGTCTTGCAGGTTGATCGCGTAGCTTTCAGTGTGCTCGAAGAAGTCGTTGGCACGGGTGATGGCTGGCTTCGGCTTGCCGTATACCGGGTTGTAGATATCCAGCCCATACGCTGCGGACGTGGCGCTTTGCGGGTACTTCTGGCTGTTGCGGTAGTTTTCGTACTCCAGCCCCACCAGGGTCTGATGCTGCCAGCCACCCAGCTCGAACTGCCCGTGCAGCTCGGCCTGGGTGATGTTGTCGTTCCATTCGAAGTCGCGTTCGCGATAGAAGCGCGTGATGGTGGTGCTCACCAGGGCCTGGGGCTCGGAGCTGTTGCCCTTGAGCGTGCCCTGGGTGTAGTGGTTGGCCAGGCGCAGCTTCCAGTTGTCGTTGAGCACGTGTTCCAGCGCCACGTCGAGGGTCTGGTTGTCGTTGCGGATCTCGCCGTCATTCGGCTCGCCAAGGAAGGTCGAGCGCTTGACCGAACCCATTTCGCCGTTGACTGCCGGAATACCGCGATCGAACACCGACTCGGTGCGGGAGAACTCGGTGTCGATCATCAGTCGGGTGTCGGGTGACAGTTGCCAGCTCAGGGAGGGGCTGACGATACGGCGCTCGCTGCCGACATGATCGCGGAAGCTGTCGTTGTCTTCGACAGCGAGGTTGATCCGGCCCAGCAGATTCCCTTCGCTGTCCAGCGGCGAGTTGGCGTCCAGGGCGGTGCGGTAGCGATCCCAGCTGCCTGCGCTGAGGGTGAGGGTACTGAAGGCTTCGGCCTGGGGGCGCTTGGTGACGATGTTGACCAGTCCGCCAGGGTCGCCACGGCCATACAGGCTGGCAGCCGGGCCTTTGAGCACTTCGATGCGCTCGATGTTGGAGGTGTCCGGCGAGCTGTAGCTGCCGCGGTTGATGGCGAAACCGTTCTTGTACAGCTCGCCCGTGGTGAAGCCGCGCACACTGTAGTTGAGGAAAGTCAGGCCGCCGAAGTTGTTCTGCCGCGAGACGCCGCCAGCAAAGTCCAGGGCGCGGTCGATGCGGGTGGTGTTGAGGTCCTTGATCACCTGCGCGGGCACGACGTCGATACTCTGCGGCGTGTCGCGGATGTCGGTATCGGTGCGGGTGGCCGTGGCAGAGCGATTGGCACGATAGCCTTGCACCGGCCCGTCGGCGCGCTCTTCGAGGTAGGCGTCGGTGATGGAGGTTTCGTTCAGCAGCAAGGGTTGTGCCGCTGAAATCGGCTGGCCGAACAAGCCCAGCGTCAGGCCGGCCAGAAGGGGGGCACGAGGGTTCACGTAAAGTCTCCGTTTTTCACGCTATAACGTTGCATTGTTGGATACGTCCTGACTTGGGCACTGTCCACGAGCTCGAAGGGGATCACAACGGGTACACCATCAGGCTCCACGGTGTAGGCTGTGCAGGCTGCACTCGATGCCAACATCGATGCCGCGCCCTGCTTCGGGCCGTGCTGCATCACAGATGACAAGAAACCCTTGCGAGTAGAGCGGCCCGCCTTGCGTCAGACCTGACAAATGAATCCTGATGAGGAAATGTTCATGTGTTGGGATGCGCATGTTATTAGATGTAATAACGTAACGCTAGTGGTTAGCGTTCATTACCGGTTGCAAATGATTCTTGTTGGTCAGGCGCAGCGGCCTGCGGGGCGGACCAGGCCGAAGCATCGTGCGGGTGCAGGCTTTCCAGGTGGCGAACGTGCACTTGGCTATCGCGGTAACCGTGCAGGCTTGCCTGAATACGCCGCGCAGCGTCTTCGACGAACATCAGGTTCTGCCCATTGAGTGCTGCGAAAGCCTGTTCGTCAGCCCGTTTTACGGCGGTCTGAACCGGCGTGCGCAAGGCGCCTTCGACGTGGTCGATCAGGGCCAGCAACCCGAGATCCGGGGCATCGGCAGGTACCGTGACGCGCACTCGAGCTTCGCTGCGTTGGCTATGTGGCGTCGCCAGCGACGCGTTGCTGCGCAGCCACTGCGCGACGGCGCTGACTTCGAGCAGTGGCTGGTCCTTGAAGGTTCGCAGGAAGCCGTCCTCAATCAACTGCCGGGAGAGAGCGGCCGAGCACGGGCAGGTCGAGGAGTAGCCGATCCTGACCTCGATACTCAGGTTCAGCGCCCCGCCGACCTTCGTGGCGAGCACGTGAACCGGGTACGACTTCCAGCCAGAGAGGCCCTCGGTCACCAGTGCAGGGCGGCGAACCAGCAAGTCGAAATCCAGGCGCACCCTGGCACTGCGGCTTTCGCAATCCTGATGGCTGTCGATCATCTCCTGCAACAGCGCAAAGAGGCTTGCCGGCGACACCGCCGCAGCCTGCCCCCAGGCGTCCAGCAGGCGATACAGCCTGGACATGTGAATGCCTTTGACATGCGGTGCCGGCAGGTCGACCTGGACATCCGCCCGGGCGTGCAGCTCACGCTGGTAGGTCGGTTCTTGGATCCTTACCGGCAGGTCGATACCCTGCATGCCGACCCATTGCAGCGGGCTGAGGCTGGGGGCCAGGTCGGTGACGGAAACGTCGGGTAATGCTGAGCTCATCATGTATATCCAGTGGTGGGAGCCTTGCACGTGGCAGCAAGGCGTATGAATCAGTTCCAGCCGGGGAAGGGGTTGGTCAGCTTTATCCAGCCTTCCGGTCCCTGGGCCATTTCCTCATCGGTCAGCAGGTCGACCACGGTGCGCACGTCTTCCTCGCCCAGCGATTCACCGCGTGCCTGCAGGCTGTCGCGCGAGCTGTAGTCGCGCAGGAAATTGAAGGCATCGACCACGGTGACCATGGTGTCGAGGCGTGCCACTTCGCTGAGGCTACGGCCATCCTCGCCTTCGAAGGTGAAGGTTTCCGCCACCGGCAGTGGCTCGGAGATGCCCGTCGATTCGATGACCAATTGGTCGAAACGACCCTCTTTGGCTAGACGGTCCACTTCGAGCAGAAGGTCTTCGCGCAAGGTGCAGCAAATGCAGCCATTGCTCATCTCCACCAGCTTTTCGTCGGTGCGTGACAGCTCGGCGCCACCCTTGCGTATCAGTGCGGCATCGATGTTCACATCGCTCATGTCGTTGACGATCACCGCGACTCGCCGGCCTTCGCGGTTGTTCAGAATATGGTTGAGCAAGGTAGTCTTGCCGGCTCCGAGGAAGCCGGAAAGTACAGTGACGGGCAGCCGCGCGGCTTCGTTGGTATGGGGGGCAGGGGTGCTCATCGGGAAGCTTCATGATAAAGGGTGGTGCGCATGCGTGCGGCTCTGCTCAGTCCTCGCCTGCATCACGGCGAGTACAGGCGGCGCATTTACCGTGCAGCTCATCCTGGAGGCATTGATGGCGTTCAAACGTGCGGGGATCCAGCCAGCCATGATTGATCGCTGCCTTGAGCATCGAGTATTCACCGCTGACCTGGTAGGCGAATGTCGGCACGGCAAAGGTTGCCTTGACCCTTTGAATGATGTCCAGATAGGGCATGCCGGGCTTGACCATCACCATGTCGGCGCCTTCTTGCAGGTCCAGCGCTACTTCGCGCAGGGCTTCGTCGCTGTTGGCCGGGTCCATCTGGTACGTGCGCTTGTCGCATTTGAGCGCGGCCGCCGAACCCAGCGCGTCGCGGAACGGGCCGTAGAAGCCGGACGCGTACTTGGCGGCGTAGGACATCAGACGCACATCGCTGAACCCGGCCAGGTCCAGCGCGGACCTGAGCGCGCCGATGCGCCCGTCCATCATGTCCGAAGGTGCCAAGGTGTCGATGCCGGCCTGGGCCTGGACCACAGCCTGGGCCGCCAGTACCTGCAAGGTCTCGTCATTGGCCACGCGGCCTTGGCGCAGCACGCCGTCGTGGCCATGGTCGGTGTAGGGGTCCAGTGCGACGTCGCCGATCAAGCCAAGGTTGGGGAACGTGGCCTTGAGCAACCTGGCGGCGCGGCAGATCAGGTTGTCCGCGTCGAGGGCGTGGGTGCCCTCACTGTCTTTGCGCTGCACTGGAGTGGCGGGAAACAGGGCAATGGCCGGAATGCCCAGTTCGACCGCCCGGCCTACGTGATCCGGCAGTTCGGCCAGGCTGACGCGTACCTGGCCCGGCATGGCGGTGATCGCCTCGCGTGTACCTGAGCCTTCCTTGAGAAAAACCGGCCAGATCAGGTCATCGCGAGACAGGCTGTTTTCAGCGACCAGACGACGCGTCCATTCGTCAGCGCGATTACGGCGCAAACGCGTGGCCGGGAACGCGCCCGTTGAGCTCGCGAAGTAGGTCATGCCTCTCATGCCTCGATGGAGGAATGGTGGCCAGTGATCAACCACTGCTGGTCGATCCGCTCGAAGGTGAACAGGAAGCGCGCTGGCACTACCCGCTGCTCGCCGTCGTCACGAAAGACGAAGGTGTACTGGCCTCCAACGACCACGGTCCCCAGCTTGCGGCTGACGCGCTTCTTGAACAACTGGATGTCACAGACCAGCCCGTCGTTAGCGAGGAAATTCTCGAAATAGTTGCGACGGCTGTCGTCGCAGTCACGCACTTGGTTGGACAGGGTCGGAACCAGGATCGCATCAGGTGCGTACAACGCCAGCACCTGATCCACATCACGTGTGGCCACGGTCGCGGCCCAACGGTAGAGCGCCGCTTTGGCACCTGCCAGGCAGGCCAGTTCGGTGTCGGCGTAGGTTTCGATGGTCGGGTTCTGGCATGTTTCGGTCATGGCGTCTCTCCTGCGCAAGTGGAAAAGATGAACAGTAGCGGCGTAATCTGCTAAGTTGTAAGTGTTATAACATAACATCTATCGCAGGTTGCAAATCATGTTCCTTACCCTTGAGCAGGCACAGGCGGGAAGCCGCTTCGCCTTGACCGATGTGCTTCGCCACATACCCTGGAACCCCCTGGGGCTGATCCCCGCCATCACCCAGCAGCATGACATCGGCGAAGTCCTGATGCTGGCCTGGATGAACGAAAAGGCGCTGCTTCAGTACATTGCTGGTGCTCAGCAACTCTGGGCGCTTGTTACGTTATGACAAACGGGATGTGGAGAAGAGGGAAATGTCAGCATATCGTGCTGGCATCCAACGCTGACGCCTATAACGCAGGCATGCAGGTGGGGGCTCCCCCGCCTGTCACAGCGCCGGCAACGAAGGCATCGCTTACAAAGCAGCACGAAAATATCAACCCGGCGAGCCGAGGACATCACCATGGCGGTGGACTAGTCGGCCAAGAAAGTCCTGAGCGCCTCATGCGACATGGGTCTCGCAAAGTAATAGCCTTGGAGAATATCGCAGCGCCCCCTTTCCAGGAAGTTCACCTGAGGCGCAGTTTCCACACCTTCAGCGACCACTGACAGGCTGAGATGATGGGCCATCGAAATGATGCCTTGAGTGATTGCTGCATCGTGTGGGTTCGTCGAGATGTCCTGGATAAAGGAGCGGTCAATCTTGATTTTGTCTATTGGCAAGCACTTGAGATAACTCAGGCTGGAGAACCCCGTACCGAAATCATCCAGCGCAATGCGTACACCCAAGTCTTTGAGGCGGTGCAAGGTTGCGATTGCTTGTTCAACGTTATGCAGCAAGAGTGACTCGGTTATCTCCAGTTCCAATTGTCCAGCGCTGAGCCCATGCTTGCTCAACACTGCCTGGATACATTCAACGAACTGACCGCACTGGAAATGCATCGGCGAAATATTTACGGCCATCGAGATACCGTTGAAGCCCTGATCACATAGGTCGCGCAACTGCGCGCACGCCGTATCGAGTACCCAAAGGCTCAGAGGGATAATTTGACCACTGTCCTCTGCCACCGGTATGAAAACCGCTGGAGAGATGAACCCTCTAACCGGATGCTCCCAGCGCAACAACGCTTCGATCCCGACCACCCGACGCGTGCGCGCTTCTATTTGCGGTTGATAATGCAGGCTGAACGATTGAGTTTTGATAGCCTTTTGCAGGTCATTACGTAGGCTTCTGTGCTCGCAAACGCGATGGTTAAGATCGCTGGTGTACCATTGAAAGTTGTTCCGACCTTGTTGCTTGGCTTTGTACATGGCCATGTCAGCCTGCTGGATCAACTTCATCGGCTGCTCGATGTGACCATCGCTTACCGTAATACCGATACTGGTACTCACGTGCAGGTCAATACCCTGGATACAGTAGGGTTTGCCAATGCTGGCCAGCAGTCGCTCGGCCACCGGGACAGCGTCTTCGTCACGAAGCAGGTCCGTCAGCAGAACGACAAACTCATCGCCGCCCATACGCACGACGGTATCAGCCGGACGGACCTGCTGGGTCAAGCGCTGTGCCACCTCGATCAGCACTTGATCGCCGAAGTAGTGCCCGATGGAGTCGTTGATGGATTTGAATCCATCCAGGTCGATGTACATGACCGCCAGTTGAACTTTACGTTGACGGCTGCTGCGACACGCCTGGACAAGCCGGTCTTCCAGAGACAGGCGGTTAAGCAAACCCGTCAGCCCGTCATGGCTGGCATTGATACTCAACTGGCGCTCGTAATGCTTCTGTTTGCTGATATCCCGCGCGATGCCGAATACCCCGACGATCTCGCCATTGACCATGATTGGCAGGTTAGCGATATCCATGATCAACTGCTTGTCGTCGCTCTCGTCGCGCACCCTTGCCTCGAATCGCTGCGGCTCACCGGCGCGGGCCGCGAAAAAATGCTGATTCACTTTCGGCAGGTCTTCTTCGAACACGAGGTGGGAGAAATGATGGCCGACAAGATCAGTTGCCGCGCCAGCTTTAAGCTTCAGGCCAGCTGGGTTCACACTCTGGATGTTGCCCGCCCTGTCAAGGGCGAAAACCGGGTTGGGGTTGTAGGTAAACAATGAGCGAAACCGTTGTTCGCTTTCCTCCAGACGTTGGCCGTCACGCTCATGCCGGATCGCAATGGCAGCCAGTTGCGCCGCGCAGGTCAGCCGATGGATCTGCACCTCGCTTGGCGCAATCGCTTGATCCTGGTATAGCGCAAATGTCCCAAGAACGGAGCCCTCATGCGAGAGTAATGGCAACGACCAGCAGGAGCGTAGATTGTACCCTAGCGCCAGACTGCGAAAACGCTCCCAGCTCGGATCCCGGGCTATATCCGCTGTCACCACCAGCTCGCGGCGGAATGCAGCTGTGCCACACGTACCTTCCTGAGGCCCGATGGGCAAGCCATGGATTGCATCGCTGTAGGCAGGCGGCAGGCCAGGCGCGGCGCCCTTCAGCAAATGCTTGCCTTGCGCATCGGTGAGCAGTATCGAACACAGTGTGCCGGGATCCTGGGCGTCGATCATCAAGCAGATGGCGGTGAGGATGTCGTGCAGTTGATGATTGGTCGCAATCATACCGAGTATGTCGCGCTGAGACTCGGAAAGCGCCATGCTGTGATAGCTCGTGCAGGAGGTGTTCATGGGAGTTCCTGAGTACTTGCGAGGCCTTCCGGTTCCCTGAACGGCTGGAGAATTGAGTGCCCGGGTACAGTCCGATCGCACCCCGATCGCGAAAACTTATAAAGCAGTGGGCCTTCCACGAAAAAGACTCAGGTGGATGATAAAAGAACGTATCAGATGGAGCGCGTGCGCCTAAACTCGGCTCGCCTCGGCCTGCCCGCTGACTGTTTCTGAACCGATCGCAGATACTGCTTGACTTTCGGACTACCAGGCGCAGACTTTAGCCAGCATTGCGAAAGTTCCTTGGGCCTGGGCGCATCTGTTTTCGTCGCTCGCCAACCCGCGCTTGCCTACCAGGCGTGCTGAAGCTGGCGCTGGACATCACGGATGCAGTACTGGCTTTCCTTCGAATGGCCCCATCTCAAGGAAAGGACATCCCGATCACGCCCGACTGCTGCGAGAGCAGCAGAAGTGCGCCTTCCCTCGTGCCGAACGCTCTACGGCTGTTGCCCGCCACCCTTGAACCTGCCTGACGATGCCGATCAGGTTTTGATCAAGCGCCCATTCGACAATGGGCTGTTGACGATCATCCTCGAGGAGCGCGAAGCGGGTGCATCGAAGCACAGCCGTTCGACTCCGAATTGAAGCTGACTCGGAGATTTCGTTGAAGTCGTCACGAAGGCCCATCAGCAGACGAGGTGCTGCGGCAGGCTCCATCTCGTCATCTCAATGACTCAAGGAGCGCCCGCATGGCCAGCAAACAATGCCAGGTCTGTGGCCAACCCGCCACGACACGGGTGGAGGCCAAGGTCAATGGCCGCCACAGCATCATGCTGTTGTGTGATGATCACTACCGCCAATTGGTGCGCCAGCAAAAACGCACCCTTTCCCCACTGGAAGCCCTTTTCGGCTCGCGCAGCGGTTTGTTCGAAGAGTTCATGGGCAGCGATTTGCTGCGCATCGGAGAAGACTCGGCATCCGTTGCCACGGATGCCGATGAAGTGGCTGAAGCGTCGTCTGGGGAACCTGGCCGCGCAGCGTCCGGCACGCCACGCCGCCGCAGCAGCGGGCTGGCCAGCCGCATCAGCGAACACTCCGAGGCCCTGTTGCAGGAAGCCGCCAAGCGTGCCACGGAGTTCGGTCGGTCCGAAGTCGACACCGAACACCTGCTATTGGCGCTGGCCGACAGCGACGTGGTGAAGACCATCCTGAGCCAGTTCAAGATCAAGGTTGATGAGCTCAAGCGCCAGATCGAAGCCGAAGCCAAGCGCGGCGACAAGCCATTTGAAGGCGAAGTCGGCGTGTCGCCTCGGGTCAAGGATGCGCTCAGTCGCGCCTTCGTCGCCTCCAATGAGTTGGGGCACGCATACGTAGGCCCCGAGCACTTCTTGATCGGGCTGGCCGAAGAGGGCGAAGGGCTGGCCGCCAACTTGCTGCGCCGCTATGGCCTTATGCCGCAGGCCCTGCGCCAGTGCGTCAGCAAGGTGGTTGGCAAGGGTGCAGAGGATGGTCGCGCCGAGGCACCGACCGAAACGCCGGAGCTCGACAAGTACTCGCGCGATCTCACCAGGATGGCGCGCGATGGCAAGCTGGACCCGGTCATCGGGCGGGCACAGGAAATCGAAACCACCATTGAGGTACTGGCGCGGCGCAAGAAGAACAACCCGGTGTTGATCGGCGAGCCTGGCGTGGGCAAGACGGCCATCGTCGAGGGGCTGGCGCAGCGCATGGTGGCCGGCGAGGTGCCCGAGACGCTGCGCGACAAGCGCCTGGTCGAACTGAACATCAATTCGTTGGTGGCTGGCGCGAAGTACCGAGGCGAGTTCGAGGAGCGCGTGCAGAAGGTGCTGAAGGAAATCGCCGAGCATCAGGGCGAGCTGATTCTCTTCATCGACGAAGTGCACACCATCGTCGGGGCAGGCCAGGGCGGTGGAGAAGGCGGCTTGGACGTGGCCAACGTCTTCAAGCCGATGATGGCGCGTGGTGAGCTGAACCTGATTGGCGCGACGACGCTCAACGAGTACCAGAAGTACATCGAGCAGGACGCTGCGCTGGAGCGGCGTTTCCAACCGGTCGTGGTGCCCGAGCCAACGGTGGCGCAGACCATCATGATCCTGCGCGGCCTGCGCGACACCTTCGAAGCGCACCACAAGGTCAGCATCACCGAGGAGGCGATCATCGCTGCCGCCGAACTGTCCGACCGCTACGTCAGCGCGCGCTTTCTGCCGGACAAGGCCATCGATCTGCTCGATCAGGCTGCCGCCCGCGTCAAGTTATCGGCGACGGCGCGTCCGGTTGCGGTGCAGGAAATGGAGTCGGAGTTGCACCAGTTGCGCCGCGAGCAGGACTACGCGGCTTCGCGCAAGCAATATGACAATGCGGCGCAGATCAGCAAGCGCGTCGAAGCCACGGAGGCCGAACTCAAGCAGCGGGTCGAGGAGTGGGAGCGCGAGCGCGGCTCGGGCAGCACCGAGGTCAAGGCGGAACATGTGGCGCAAATCGTCTCGCGGCTAACCGGCATTCCGGTCAATGAACTGACGGTGGAGGAGCGCGAGAAGCTGTTGCACCTGGAGCAGCGGCTGCATGAGCGCCTGGTGGGGCAGGACGAGGCGGTGCGTGCGGTGGCGGACGCGGTTCGGCTGTCGCGCGCTGGGCTGCGCGAAGGCAGCAAGCCCGTTGCCACGTTCCTGTTCCTGGGCTCCACCGGTGTCGGCAAGACCGAGCTGGCCAAGGCGCTGGCCGAAACCATCTACGGCGACGAGAGCGCCCTGTTGCGTATCGACATGTCAGAGTATGGCGAGCGCCATTCCGTGGCTCGGCTGGTGGGCGCGCCTCCGGGTTACGTTGGTTATGACGAAGGCGGCCAGCTTACCGAAAAGGTCCGGCGCAAGCCCTATAGCGTGCTGCTGCTCGACGAAATCGAGAAGGCCCACGCCGACGTCTACAACATCCTGCTGCAGGTGTTCGACGACGGGCGACTGACCGATGGCAAGGGGCGCGTGGTGGACTTCACCAACACCATTATCATCGCCACGTCCAACCTGGGCTCCGACATTATTCAGCGGCGGCTGAAGGCGCCTGGAGCGGCTGGTGAGGAGTACGAGAAGACCAAGGTCGAGGTGATGGAAGTGCTGCGCGGGCACTTTCGCCCCGAGTTCCTCAACCGAATCGATGAGATCATCGTCTTCCATGCGCTGGGCAAGCAGGAGATCCGCCACATTGTTGGCCTGCAACTTGAGCGCGTAGCCCGCAATGCCGCGAGCCAGGGCGTGACGCTGACGTTCGACGAGACACTGGTCGATCACTTGGCGCAAGTCGGCTACAAGCCCGAATTCGGTGCCCGCGAGCTCAAGCGACTGATCCGCAGCGAGCTGGAGACGGCACTGGCACGTGAAATGCTCGGCGGCGGCATTGGCAAGGGTGATCACGCCCATGTGCGCTGGGACGACAAGGCGGAGCGGGTCGGGTTCGACCGCCGGCAAGCCGCGCCGGCCAAAGAGCTCGACAGTGAAAATGCGTGAAGCGCAGGCCGAAGGCTGCGGTTTCTCGTTGCAATGATCTTGCTGCTGAAGAGGTGAGGCATGAAGGACAGCGATGAGCCCGAGACCACGCGCATGCGACTGCGTCGCGAGTGGGCGGTGTTGACGTTTTACGAGCGTTTCGAGCAGATCGTCGCTCACATTCTTTCGCTGGTGATCGCGGTGGTTATCGTGGTGTCGCTGGTACAGCTGATCCAGATAGTCTTCAGCCTGCTGATCATCGATGCGTTCAATCCGCTGGACCACCGGATCTTCCAGAATGTGTTCGGTATGGTCATGACGCTGCTGATCGCGATGGAATTCAAGCATTCCATCGTGCGCGTTGTCTTGCGCCATGGCAGCATCATTCAGGTCAAGACGGTCCTCTTGATCGGGTTGATCGCGCTGTCGCGCAAGATCGTGATCCTTGATCCCGATGTCAGCCCGGCCAAAGTCGCGGCGCTCGCTGGCGCCACCCTGGCCCTGGGGCTGACCTACTGGCTGTTGCGTGAGCGAGATGATCGAGTTGCCTAGGCCCTGTGTGAATGGCGCCAAGGCAAAGATTGAACGGGAAAAAGAGCGCGGATGTGTAATTCCATATCCGTTCAAACCGGGGCTTGAAAACCTCCAGATTGCTCACATAATTCCGTCATCAGGGGCCGAAACCCGGCGCTTCGCGCCTCCTGTTCGAGATCATTTCAGTCAGCTGGAAGGAGGATTGTCATGTACGAGTCCCTTCTTAATCTGTCGAGCGATCCGATTGCCGAGTTCGAGAAGCTCCAGCGCGAACTGCAACATGTGCTGGGAACGGGGCTCGGGCGCCCAGGCAGCATTCGTGCCTTGGCCAGTGGTGCTTTTCCTGCCATCAATGTCGCGAGCACGCCATCGAGCATGGAGGTCTACGCCTTCGTTCCCGGCGTTGACCCGAGCGACATCGATCTGCAGATTCACCGAGGCCTGCTATCGATTTCCGGCGAGCGCCGGCCCGCGCGCAGCACGCAGGAGGGCAATTGCTCCGTGTACGCCAACGAGCGCTATGCAGGTCCCTTCAAGCGTACCGTGAGCCTCAATGATCAGGTCGATACCGACAAGGTCGAGGCCCACTACCGCGACGGCGTCCTGCGCATTTCCCTGCCGCGGCGGGAAGCGCTGCAGCCCAAGCGTATAGTCATCCAGTAACAGCAAAGGTTTGAAGGAGGAATCACCATGAACGACAAGCAAGCAGTCGTGCGCGGCGAAACTGAAACCCAAACACTGCTGCCGCGCGTCGATGTCTTCGAAGACGAAAACGGAATCCAGCTGTTTGCCGACTTTCCCGGGGGGCCCAAGGATCATCTCGTGGTCAATGTGGAGGGTGACACGCTGGTGCTGGAAGGGGAGATCATGCCGCAGTTGTCCGAACAGCTGGAGGCCGTCTACGCTGAAGTCCAGCTGTCGCGATTCAGACGAGCCTTCACCTTGAGCTCCGAGCTGGATACGACCCGAATCGACGCTGAGCTACGGGACGGCGTGCTGAACGTGCGTGTTCCCAAACATGCACATGCCCAGCCGCGCAAGATCGTCGTGAAAAGCGCGTAGGGCCTTGAGCGTGTGGAGGACGACCCATGGACAAACTAGCTGAACTCAGACATGGCCTGGAGGAAACCTGGCATTCGCTGGGCGAGGGCTGGCGTCAGCTTCGCGATCGCACCAGCGAGGCCTTGACGCGCTTCACGCCAGTGAGGCGGAGCAGGGGCGAGTCGCAGGATGCGGCCTCATCACCGGCGCTTGCCTCGAACTGGGGGCTGCTGGCCGGCGATCTTTACGAGGATGGTGAGCGGATCGTCGTTCGCCTTGAGATACCTGGAATGGTCAAGGAGGACCTGAACCTGGAGGTGCGGGGCGATACGCTGATCATTCGCGGTGAAAAGCGCGTCGAGCAGGAGCAGGGCAATGGGCATTATCGCGTCCGGCAATGCACCTTTGGCAGTTTCCGGCGCACCTTCCGGCTTCCTGCCGAGGTCATTGCCGAGCAGGCCAGCGCCAGATGCAACAACGGTGTGCTGCGTATCGAATTGCCCAAGCAAGCGCGTGCGAGTGGCAGGCGCATCGAGGTTCGCGAAGGCTAGGGGACAGCCCCTCGTCACCAGTATTACCCGCCCGCGACCTACCTGCGGGCGGGTGTTTCTTCAGTTGCTCCACCGGAAGCTGCCGCTTCCCATGCAGTGGATATTGCACATCCCAGGCGAACTGAGACGCCCAGCGATAATTCGTCCGGTACTTTCTCCATAACCGGTCCTGACAGGGGCTGAGGGTCGAAGCCATGGCCGCTGAAGGCAACGCAGGACTGTTGTTGGGTGTCATCACGTTGCTCAGCGCTGCCGTGGTGGCCGTGCCACTGCTCAAGCGCATCGGTTTCGGCTCGGTGCTGGGTTACCTGCTGGCGGGGATGATGATCGGGCCCTTCGGGCTGCAACTGGTCAATGACCCTCACACCATCATCGATGTGGGCGAATTGGGCGTGGTTATGTTTCTCTTCGTGATTGGCCTGGAGCTCAATCCCTCGCATCTGTGGGCGCTGCGGGCGCAGATCTTTGGGCTGGGCAGCCTGCAGGTGTTGATCTGTGCCGTTCTGCTCACCGTCGTCGGCAAGGCCTTTGGTTTCCCTTGGCAGGTGTCATTCGTCTGCGCGGCCGGTTTTGTACTCACATCCACTGCCATCGTCATGCAAGTTCTCTCGGAGCGGGGTGACTTGACCGAGCCGAGGGGCCAACGCATCGTGTCCATTCTGCTGTTTGAAGATCTGCTGATAGTGCCCTTGCTGGCGGTGGTGGCATTTCTGGCGCCGACTGCAGCGGTGCCCGAACCCACCTCACCCCTGTGGCAGCGCATGGCTATCGCAGCCGTGTCCCTCAGCGCACTGGTAATCATCGGGTTGTGGTTGCTCAACCCCCTGTTTCGGGTACTGGCCCAAGCCAGGGCGCGCGAGGTGATGACTGCGGCGGCGCTGCTGGTGGTGCTAGGAGCAGCGCTGCTGATGGAAATCGGCGGCCTGTCGATGGCGATGGGAGCTTTTGTTGCCGGTGTGCTGCTGTCGGAGTCCACCTTCCGCCACCAGCTGGAGGTTGACATAGAACCGTTTCGCGGACTGTTACTGGGGCTGTTCTTTCTCGGCGTCGGCATGGCGCTGGACCTGCAGGTGGTGGCCAGGAACTGGCTGCTCATCAGCTCTGGCGTGCTGGCGCTGATGGTGGTCAAGGCGCTGTGCATCTATGGGGTCGCGCGCCTAGCGAAAAGCCAGCATGGCGATGCGCTGGACCGCGCCGTGCTGATGGCGCAGGGGGGCGAATTTGCGTTTGTGCTGTTTACCGAAGCGCTGAAACTCAAGGTCGTCAGTGCCGAAATCAACGCCAACATGACGGCTATCGTGGTGCTGTCCATGGCCCTCACGCCGGTGAACCTTCTGTTGCTCAAGCGTTTCGCGCGGCCCCGGGCGGTTTCCATGGACGGTGTGGAGCCGGCACAGAATCTCCAAGGCCATGTACTCATCATAGGGTTTGGCCGTGTCGGCCAGATCGCTTGTCAGGCACCGCTCGCTCATGGCGCCAAGCTTTCAATCATCGACATGGACCCCGAGGTGATCCGCGCCGTGGAGCCTTATGGTTTCAAGGTCTATTACGGTGATGGTGCCCGGCATGACCTGTTGCATGCTGCCGGGGCCCGTCACGCCCGCACCATCATTGTGTGCGTGAATGACAAGAAGGCCGCGACACGCATCGTCGAAAGCACGCGGCAGTATTGCCCGCAGGTGAAGGTGCTGGTACGCGCCTTTGACCGCGAGCACGCGCTGGAACTGGTCAAGCACGATGCCGACTACATCGTGCGGGAAACCTTTGAATCCTCCTTGCTGCTTGGCCGCCAGGCCGTGCTGACCTTGGGAGCCTCGAGCGTTGAAGCTGACGCGGTGACCGACGAGGTGCGCACACGCGATGCCGCACGTTTTGCCCTGGAAACATCCGGCGGTCTATTTGCCGGGCGAGCGTTGGTTCTGGGAAATATCGAGCGCATTGATCCGCCTGCGCCTGAAGCCACCGACGCCCAGTGAGCGGGAATCCGACGGCGATGCAGGCGCAAACCTCATGCACAGATATTACTCATACCTGACTGTTGTCTTTCAGCAGTTTGTCGAGCGTGATCGGAAACTCCCTCACACGCTTGCCCGTGGCATGGTAGACCGCGTTGGCCACCGCGGCTGCCACCCCGACGACGCCGATTTCGCCCACGCCCTTGGACCCCAGCTCGTTGACGATGTCGTCGTGCTCTTCAACGAAGATGACTTCGATATCCCCGCTGTCTGCGTTCACCGGGATGTGGTATTCCGCGAGGTTGTGGTTGACGATGCGGCCCAACCGATGGTCGGTCAGCGCGGCTTCGTGGAGGGCCATACCCACCCCCCACACCACGCCTCCCAAAATCTGGCTGCGCGCGGTTTTCGGGTTGATTACTCGTCCCGCCGCAACAGCGCTGACTACCCGTACTACCTTGATTGTGCCAAGGTCCTCGTCGACGTGGACTTCCGCGAATACTGCCGAATGGGTAGCGGTGGAGAACGGTTGGCGTCTGGCGCCGGGCTCGGCGTCGATTTGCACTTCGAACTCACCTTCGGGGGCGCTGGCGATGATGTCCGCCAAGGCCAGGCGATGGCTGCCCGCGTGCAGGTAGCCATCGGCGAAAATGATCTGCTCCCGGGCCGTGCTGGCCACTTGGGGGTACATCCTGCGCGCATGTTCCAGCACTTTGGTACGCAGTACCTGGCAGGCCTGGCGCACGGCCGAACCGACCGACGACACCGTAAACGATCCGCCCTGAAGCGGTGCGGTGGGCAGTGAAGAGTCTCCCAGGACGAAGGTGACATCCTGCACCCTGGCGCCAGCCGCGTCGGCTGCGATCTGCGTCATGACGGTATAGGTGCCGGTCCCGATATCGGTGGTGGCACTGCTGACGGTGAGGTGGCCTTGGGCATCGAAGCGCGCTTTGGCGCTGGCCTTCATCTGCATGGCTTCCCAGACGCCGCCGGCCATCCCCCAGCCGACCAGCTGGTTGCCATGGCGCATGCTGCGCGGTTGCGGATTACGGTTTTGCCAGCCAAAACGTTCGGCACCTTGCCGGTAGCACGTCAGCAGTTCCTTGCTGGAGTAGGGCTTGCCCTCGTTGGCATTGCTGGCGGCAAAATTGCGCCGGCGCAGGTCAAGCGGGTCAATCTGCGCTGCACAGGCAAGCTCATCCATGGCGCATTCCAGGGCAATCATCCCCGACGCGGCGCCAGGCGCACGCATGTCCAGCGGGGTGTACACATCGAGCGAGGCCAGGCGATAGCTGAGGGCAACGTTGTCGCACTGGTAGAGCATGCCACTCCATTCCACCACGTGCTCGGTGAAATCCTCGAAGCGGGAGGTCTGGCCGAGCGCATCGTGGGCGATCGCCAGCAACTGCCCGTTTGCGTCAGCACCCAGGCGCAGGCGCTGCTCGGTGCGGGGCCGGTAGCCAAAGGTGAACATCTGCTGGCGAGTCAGCGTGACGCGCACCGAGCGCTGCAGGTGCAACGCCGCCATCACGGCCAGTGGCAACTGGTACTGCGGGCGCAAGCCCGAGCCGAAGGCACCGCCGACGAATGCCGCGCGCACGCGGATATTTGCCTTGGGCAGGCCAAACACCTTGTGCAGGTAGTCCTGGCAGTTCTGTGTGCCTTGGGTCTTGTCGTGGATTTCCAGCGTGCCGTCGCCTTTGTAGAGTACGGTTGACGCATGGGGCTCCATCGGGTTGTGGTACTCGTTGGCTGTCAGGTAGGTGGCATCCACCTGCACTGGGGCCCGGGCAAACTGCGCAGCAAAGTCACCACGCGGCGGCGGTGTCTCTGCGGGTGCTGCATGCGACTGTTGGCATGCGCCAAGGTCGGTCTGGTGGGCCTCCTCGGCATACTCGATCCTGATCAGCGAACCTGCATACCGGGCCAGTTCGAGGGTTTGGGCAACCACCAGCGCCAACGGTTGACCGTTGTAGAGCACTCGATCATCGAACAAGGGCCTAAACGGCGCCCCCTGCGCGGCGTCGGCGTCGCTGTAGTCGTCGTCATAACTGGAAATATGTGGACGATGGCCATGATCAAGCACGGCGATCACCCCGGGCACGCGCATCGCTTGCGTACTGTCGATGTTGAGTACCCGACCTCGGGCGATGGTACTGGACACGACGCTGCCATGGAGCAGGCCCACTTCGGGGTATTCGCCCGCGTAACGCGCCTGCCCGGTGACCTTCGCCACGCCGTCTACGCGGTCCAGGGACGTACCGGCTACCGGTGTGGGTTTGATCATGGTCGTGGCCCCCCGTCAGCGGCGCCGCGCGCCGCGTCATCCAATGCCCGCACAATTGCACGTTGGGCGAGCGTGACCTTGAAGCCGTTGTGGCTCAGAGGTTTTGCACCTTGCAGCAACGTTTTTGCAGCCCGGGTGAACAGCGCTTCGCAAGGCGCCTGGCCGGCCAGCATGCGCTCCACAACCGGGTCTCGCCACGGCTTGTGAGCAACGCCGCCCAGCGCCAGGCGAGCTTGCCGGATCACCTGGCCATCGAAGCTCAAGGCTGCGGCGACCGATACCAGCGCAAACGCGTAGGAGGCGCGGTCGCGAATTTTCAGATAACGGTAATGTTTTTCGAACACCGGGGGCGGCAGCTCGATGGCGACCACCAGTTCATCGATTGCCAGCTGATTGTCTCGCTCCGGGGTGTCCTCGGGGAGGCGATGGAATGCCGCAAAAGGTATTTGGCGCTCTCCGCGCGGCCCCTGCACATGCACCACGGCTTCGAGCGCAGCCAATGCCACGCACATATCCGAGGGATGGGTCGCGACACAGGCATCACTGGCGCCGAGAATCGCGTGGATACGGTTCGAGCCTGTACGCGCCGGGCATCCGCTGCCGGGTTCACGTTTGTTGCAGGGGGTGCCGGTGTCGTAGAAGTAGTAGCAACGGGTACGTTGCAGCAAGTTGCCACCGGTGCTGGCCATGTTCCTCAACTGCGGTGATGCCCCAGCCAGGATGGCGTCCGACAGCAATGGATAGTGCTGCTCGATCATCGGGTGCCAGGCCAGGTCGGCATTGCTCACCAATGCGCCGATCAACAAGCCACCGTTCAACGTGGGGTGGATGCCGTTCAGCCCAAGGCCGGAAATGTCGATCAGGCGCTTGGGGCGAACCACGTTTTCTTTCATCAGGTCGACGAGGTTGGTGCCGCCGGCAATGAAGTGTGAGCTGGCGTCAGCCAGGCTCACGGCTTCGCTGATTGATGCGAGCTTGTGGTAGCTGAAAGGCGTCATGGATTCGGCCCTCGTTGTGGCGGGGCCAGGTCCGTCATCAACGGTAGGGCTTCTTCCACCGCAGCGACGATGTTGCTATATGCACCACACCTGCAAAGGTTGCCGCTCATCTGTTCGCGAATGGCCTCGCGGGTGTAGGCGCGCCCTTCGCGGGCAAGCCCGACTGCGGAGCAGATCTGCCCCGGGGTGCAGTAACCGCACTGGAAAGCATCGTGGGTGATGAATGCACGCTGCATGGGGTGCAGAACGTCGCCGCTGGCCAGCCCTTCGATGGTCACCAGTTCGGCCCCGTCGCACATGATGGCCAAAGTCAGGCAGGCATTGACGCGCTTGCCATCGCGCAGCACTGTGCAGGCCCCGCACTGGCCATGGTCGCAACCCTTCTTGGTGCCGACCAGGTCCAACTGCTCGCGCAAAAGGTCGAGGAGGGTGGTCCAGGGATTCACCTGCAGTGTCAGGCGCTGACCATTCAGGGTCAGGCCGATGGGGTGTTCTTCAGCCCCATTGGGAGAGATCGCGCTCATGGTAGGTCCTCACGGTCAGGGTTCGCGCAGCCGGCTGCGTCTCTGTTGTGCGACCGGGCCGGTTGAGCAAACGTTCAGCCGGCTTGCCAAGTTGCCGATCACATCTGGCCGTCACCCGTGTTTTTGCAGGGCTTCAATCAACTGGGCCTTGGTCATGGTCGAGCGCCCCTTGATGTCTTTGCTGCGTGCCTCTTTCATAAGGCTTTCCTTGCTTTGCGATTCCAGCGACGCGTGCGACGTCCGCGAATGCCCCTGGCGAGATTCAGCGGCGCGCTTGGCCGAATCCGAGCGTGCGGTCTTCTTCACGTGCGACGGTGTCCGGCTTCCCGAGCCTGCGTGTTTTTCACCGCCACCGGATTGTTTGTTGACGGTGGCCCAGGCGCGAGCTTCGGCTTCATCCTTGCCCACGCCTTTGTCCTCGTAAGATTGCTCGATGTGCTCGGCCTTACGTTTCTGCTTGTCCGTGTACTTGTCTTTGTCCCCGCGTGGCATGGTATTTCCTCCTGCATGGGTTGCATGAACGGTTGAAAACCAGGGCAGAACTGAGGCCCTTTCAGCTAACTGCCGGAACCTGCGCCAGATCCACTTCCGGCTGAGCCACTGCCACCACCGCCCGCGCCTGTGCCGCTACTACCAGAGCCATGACTGCCGGTTCCCGAGCCGCTGTCGGTACCGTCACCGCCGGTATTGTCCGTCCCATTGTCGTCAGTGCCGCCATCACCCGTACCCATGCCATCGCCGGGTGTTCCCGAGCCAGTCGCTGCGCCTTGGCCGTTCATTTGTCCATTGTCGTTCGATTGCATGCCTGGGGCGCGCTGATGGTTCAGGTCTGTGGCGGCCGAAGCTAGTGCTGAAGCGCAGCCCAGGCAAAGTGCAAGCAGTAACGTAAAAGGTTTTGCTGGTGTCATGGTGAAACGCCTTTTTGGATTGTTCACCCTATGTTCGGCATGGCGTGCGGGGGAGGGTGCCTTCTGACCGACGGAAGGCGCTGTATCAGATCGACGCGAGCGAGCGGCGCTTTGCTCCAATGAATGCGTTGATAACGTGCGGGGCACCCATGAGGCTGGTGCAATCAGGTGTGCGAAGTTAGTTTTTCACTGCAAGCGTTTTAGCTTGTCATGGACAAGATTTGTAAATGTTTTCTACTTGCAGCCTACTCGCGCTCGATAAATTCTTTATTCGTGACGCCGGGCCCCTCTGACGGTTATACCGCCATGTCGGAGTCATAGTTGTTCAACTACGACTATACAGGAGGGGCTCATGTCTGCCCTTAGTACGTATCTCTACCAAGACGTTCTTGGTACTGACCTCTGGCTTTGGCTTTCCTTTTTCGCTGTTGTGCTAACACTGTTGGCGCTTGACTTAGGTGTGCTCCACCGCGGGAATCGGGAGATTGGAGTAAAAGAGAGCTTGTTGCTGTCCGCGGGCTACATCAGTATGGGCCTTCTGTTCGCGGTCTGGGTGTATTTCCAGAAAGGCAGCGATGCCAGCATGGACTATGTGACGGGTTTCTTGATTGAAAAATCCCTGTCAATGGATAACGTTTTCGTTATTGCCCTGATATTCAGTTTCCTGGCCATTCCTCGGGAGTTCCAGCACCGAGTATTGTTTTGGGGGATCATGGGGGTTATCGTCCTGAGGGCTATCATGATCGGCCTTGGGGCTGCGCTCATCGCCCAGTTCAGTTGGATACTTTACTGCTTCGGCGCGTTCCTGGTCTTCACCGGGGTCAAGATGCTATTCGCTCGCGTCGATCATGCGCCTGACTTGGAAAACAACCGTTTCGTCAACTACCTGCGCACACACCTACGCATCACCAAAGAATTGCACGCTCAACGCTTTGTGATTCGCTTGCCCGATGCGTCAGGAAAAAGAATTCTATGGGTGACACCGCTCTTCCTTGCACTTATTTTGATTGAGTGTGCAGACTTGGTATTTGCTGTTGACAGCGTGCCTGCGATTTTTGCTATCACACAGGATCCGTTCATCGTTTATACGTCGAACATCTTTGCCATTCTCGGTTTGCGAGCGCTCTATTTTGCATTGGCTGCCATGATCAGTCGCTTTGTTTACCTTAAATATGCGCTGGCTCTGGTGCTTGTCTTTATCGGCTCGAAAATTTTCCTTCATGACATTGTGGGTAAAGTGCCAGCCGAAATATCGTTGAGCATTACAATCGGCCTGCTGATTGGCGGCGTGTTGCTTTCGCTTTGGAAAACCCGAGCGTCCGCTAATGCTTCTTGAATAATTACGGCCGCTGGCTGCTGCGTGAGCGCGATGACCGGATCGCCTAGGATTCAAGGCGTGAAAGCGGTCGCCTCCGCTGCTGCCCGGGCCATGCAGTTGATTTTGCACATCCCAGGCGAAGCAGGAGCAAACCTCATGCAGAGATACTCCTACCTGACAATTGCCTTACGTTTGACATACCAAGCGAAAAGCACCATTGCCAGAAAGCACACCGAGGTTTGAGTGGCACCCAGTACGGCAATCGTGGGGAACTTCGGCGTGGAAACCATCCAGGTCGACACTGCTCCGATCGCCATGGTCAGGAAGCCCAAAAGGGCTGACGCCAGTCCTGCTTCTTTCCCGAACGGTGTCATGGTCAAGGCCGTTCCCAGCGGATTGGCAATACCCATACCCCATAGGAAAAGCACCATCGACAATGAGTACCAGCCCAAGCTTGGATTGCTTGGGCCGACCAGCAGCAATGCACCTGCCGTACACGCAGTCGCGAGGCCTGACAAGGTGATGGCGCGGCTACCCCAACGGTGAGCCAGGCGAGGAGCAGCCAAGCCAGCGGCAAAGACCACGAAGACAGTTGCCGCGAAATACAGGCCCACCTGGAGCGAGCTGAGCCCCATGCCTTCCATCAAGATTGACGGCGCAGCGGCGAACGAGGCGAATAAGCCGCTCATCAGCAGGCTGGTCGCGAGTGCGGGCAAGATGAAGAGGCGGTTGGACGCCAATTTGCCGTATGCGATCAGGATCGCAGGTACTGATTGAGTCACCCGACGATGGGCAGGAAGGGTTTCACCTATCCCTCTGAGGTAGAACAGCGCGATAAGGATTGCCGACATGCCGACGGCTATGAAAAGTGCGCGCCACCCCAAAGTGGTGTTCAGCATACTGCCGATCAAAGGTGAGAAGCCTGGCGCTGTGGCGGCAGCGATCATCGTCAGCGATAACGCGCGTGCCAGGTTCTCACCCTCATAAAGATCGCGAGCGATGGCTCTGGCCAGCACCGCGGCGGCACACACGCCAATGGCCTGGATTACCCGTCCGAGGATCAGCATGTCGAGTGTGGCGGCGTTAGCCGCCCAAAACGTACCCACCACGAAAATCATCAACCCACCTACTACCAGCCGCTTGCGGCCATAGCGATCGGCAAGCGGCCCTACCAGTAATTGGGCGAAGGCGAACGTAATGAAAAAGCTGGAGAGCGTCAGCCCGAGTTCCTGGGATGAGACGTTGAGCTGTCGAGCCATTTCAGGAAAAGCGGGCAGGATGATATTGGTGGACAAGTTGCTGATGGCAGCGAGTGCTGCCAGTAACAGGATGACCTTGGCCGTCAGGACGTTGGCCCTCTGAGCATCACCTTCAGCTTCGTTGGCGTGTGTTTCGAGTCGGCTGTTCATACGTTGGCCTCCCAGCGGCGGAACAGTACGCTGGCGTTCACACCACCGAATCCGAAACCGTTGGACAAGGCATATTCGATGGGCATTTCACGGGCTATTCGTGCAACCAGGTCAAGGCCAAGCGCAGCATCATCGACCTGAGTCAGGTTGAGCGTGGGTGGAACGATCTGATCTTGCAGCGCCAACACCGTGAAAATGGCTTCGACACCGCCTGCCGCCCCCAGGAGGTGGCCGGTGGCCGATTTGGTCGATGTAATCGCCACGCCGCTGCCGCTACCGAATACGGCGCGAATTGCTGCAAGTTCACCCTTGTCGCCAACCTGGGTCGAAGTCGCATGCGCATTGATATGGTCCACGTCCCCAGGCGCTATCGACGCCTGTTGCAGCGCGAGTTGCATGGCGCGCCTGGCACCGCTTCCGTCTTCGGGGCCAGCGGTCAGATGATAGGCATCAGCGCTCGTTCCGTAGCCGACCAGCTCGGCCAGCGGCTTGGCGCCACGGGCCAGCGCATGTTCCAGCGACTCGATCACCAGCAAGCCAGCCCCTTCAGCCATGACAAACCCGTCCCGTTGGCTATCGAAAGGACGGGAGGCTTGCTCAGGGCTATCCGAAAAGCCCGTGCTGAGCGCTCGTGCAGCCGCAAAGCAGCCTAGCGTCACACGATCAATTGCCGCCTCGGCGCCACCGCAGATCGCGATATCCGCTTCGCCGCTTCTGATGAGCCGAGCGGCGTCGCCAATGGCCTGCACCCCCGCAGCGCAGGCTGTGACGGGTGCCCCAAGTGGGCCTTCGAAGCCATAGCGTATGGAGACATGACCCGCTGCCATATTGGCCAGGAACGATGGCGCCGTGAAGGGCGACAACTTGCGAGGGCCACGTGCGTCAGTGGTGCGCACCGCCTCTGCGATGGCGCCGAAGCCACCGACGCCTGATGCGATGATGGTGGCGGTGCGCGCGCGTTCAGCCTGACGCTCGGGATTCCAGCCGGCTTGCTGCAATGCTTCATCCGCTGCTACCAGCGCAAACTCGATGAACCGATCCATCTTCTTGCGTTCCTTGGCGTGGATGACCCGCTCGGGTTGATAGCCTGCCACTGCATCCTCGGCCAATGTGGGCACGCTGCCGCCCACTGACACGCCAGTGCCTTCGACGACATCGCCAGCAAGCGCGCGAATCCCGGACTGCCCAGCCAGCAATCGCCGCCAGACTTCCTTTACGCCGCAGCCCAGCGGGCTGACAACGCCGGTGCCGGTCACCACGATGCGCTTTTGATTAACGTTGTGAGTCATTTCGACCTCTCGTTGGATCATGAGCGCGCCTCGAATTGCATCGGGCGCGCACGGGTTGAAGGCAATGTCTACTCAGGCGCGGTCTGCAGCTTCTGGCTTGGCAATGCGGCTATTGGGGCGGATCTTGAACCAGATGGAATACATCGCCGGCAGGAACACCAAGGTCATGATCGTGCCCACGAACGTGCCTCCGATCAGGGTGTAGGCCAAGGTGCCCCAGAACACCGAGTGGGTGAGGGGGATGAAGGCCAGGATGGCTGCCAATGCCGTGAGCAAGACTGGGCGTGCGCGTTGCACTGTGGCCTCGACCACGGCATCGAAGGGCGCAAGTCCTTCAAGCTGGTTGTGGTCAATCTGCCCGATCAGGATGAGGGTGTTGCGCATCAGAATCCCGGAGAGCGCGATCAAGCCGACTAACGCGTTGATGCCGAACGGTTGGCCGAACAGCAGTAATACGGGTACTACGCCGATCAACCCCAGCGGTGAAGTCAGAAACACCATGACCATCGCCGAGATAGAGCGCACCTGCAGGATGATGATCAACAAAGTCAGGGCGATCATGATAGGCAGGAGAGGGACGATAGCCTGGCTGGCCTTGGCCGACTCCTCGATAGAGCCTGCCATTTCGATTTTGTAGCCCGCAGGCAGCTGCGTGACGATGGGCTGGAGGTCTTTCCAGATCGCCGTGGATACATCAGGCGGCTGCAGCCCTTCCGCGATGTCACCCCGCACTGTCATGGTGGGCGTTCGGTCGCGGCGACGGAGGATGGGGTCCTCCATGCGAATGCTCACATCACCGATCTGCGAAACCGGAACGCGCTGACCGTTCGAGCCTACCAGGGTGAAATTCTCGATCTGGGCAGGATCGAGTCTGATCTGGCCAGCGGCACGCCCTACAACCTGCACAGAGCGGATATCTTCCCTGACCGACGTGATCGGCACACCGGTGAGCAGGAACTGAAGCTGCTGCGACACCGAGGCGGACGTCAGGCCAACCGACTGCAGGCGATCTTGATTCAGGGAGAAGTGAAGGGTGGGAACAAGCGGGCCCCAGTCGGTATTGACGGTCTTCATCATGGGGCTCGCCTGCAGCACGCTTTGGACGCGTGCTGCAATCTGACGCAGTTGCGAGGCATCCGGGCCCATCACCCGATAGGCGACCGGGTAGGGGGAGTAGGGCCCGAATACCAGTTGTGTTACCCGCACTTGAGCGCCGGGCGCCAGACCTTCGGAGGCTGCCTCCCGAAGACGATGCTTGAGGGCCTCACGAGCGCCCTGGTTTTCGGTCAGGACGACAATCTTGGCAAAGGACGGGTCGGGCAACTCAGGGGCCATTGCCAGGAAGAAGCGGGGCGGGCCTTGGCCGATGTAAGTGGTGACAATCTTTGCCTCCTCTTGCTGACGTAGCCAGGACTCTACCTTGATCGCAGTGGCATTTGTCTGTTCGATGGAGGTGCCATAAGGCATCTGCAGCTCCACAAGCACTTCGGGCCGGTCTGAGGTCGGGAAGAACTGCTTCTTTACCAATCCCATGCCAAGCACGGCGGCCACAAATGTCGAAACCACGGTGCCTGCCACGAGCCATTTATGTGCGATCACCCAGCCCAACAAAGCGCGGAATCGGTTGTAATGACGGGTGTTGTAAATAGCGGCATGACCACCTTCAATCGTCTTGATTCGAGGCAACAACTTCACGCCCAGGTAGGGGGTGAACGCGACCGCCACCACCCAGGATGCGATCAGGGCGATGCCGACAATCCAGAACATGTTGCTGGTGTATTCGCCGGCAGTGGACTGGGCGAAACCGTTAGGCATGAATCCGATGGCGGTAACCAGTGTGCCGGACAGCATGGGGGCTGCCGTGTGGCTCCAGGCATATGCCGAAGCCTTGATGCGGTCGTAACCTTCTTCCATCTTCACGACCATCATTTCGATGGCGATGATTGCGTCGTCGACCAGCAACCCTAAGGCCAGGATGAGCGAACCCAGCGTAATCCGGTCGAAATTCTTGCCTGTTGCGGCCATCACCACGAATACGATCGCCAGTGTCAATGGCACCGCGGCTGCGACGACAACGCCGACACGCCAGCCCATGCTGAGGAAGCAGACAAGCATCACGACCAGCAGGGCAACGAAAAACTTGATCATGAACTCGTCGACGGAGGACGTGATGTTCACCGCCTGATCGGTGACCTTGCTGAGCGTCATGCCCAAGGGCATGCCTTCGTTGATTTTGGCTGTTTCGGCCTCCAGGGCTTTGCCAAGGTCGAGGCCGTTCCAGCCTTCACGCATGACAATGCCAAGCAGCAAGGCTGGCTCGCCATCGTTACGCACCAGGAACGTCGCGGGGTCTTCATAGCCGCGTTCAACGTCGGCCACATCCGACAGTTTCAGGGGGCGGCCCTGGGCGACCACAGGGGTTTCGCGAATCTTTGCCAGTTGATCGAAGGCGCCGTCAACCCTGACCACCACTTGTGGCCCCTGCGTTTCGACCGAGCCCGACGGTGACAGGGCGTTCTGGTTGTCAAGGGCCGAGAAAATGTCCTGTGGCGTGATTCCGAGCGTGGCCAGGCGGTCATGGGAAAAGGACACGAATATCCGTTCAGCCTGTTCCCCGATGATGTTGACCTTCTTGACGCCCGGTACGTGCAGCAACTGCTGGCGCAGTGTTTCGGCGTCGCGTACCAACTGGCGCTGCGGTTCGCCTTTGGCTTTGAGCGCGTAGACCGCGAATGTCACGTCCGAGAACTCATCATTGAGCATTGGGCCAATGACGCCTGCTGGCATCAGCTTGGCCTGATCACCCGCTTTCTTGCGTGCCTGGTAGAACTCCTCCTGAACCGCCGAAGGTGGTGTCTTGTCTTGCAGTGACACCATCGTGAACGCCAACCCAGGTCGGGTGTAGGTTTCGGTACGGTCATACCAACGCAGCTCTTGCATGCGTTTTTCCAACGGTTCGGCCACCAGATCCTGCATTTCCTGCGCAGTGGCGCCGGGCCAGGCAGTGATAATCGTCATCTGCTTGACGGTGAAGGGCGGATCTTCTGCACGGCCCAGCTTGAAAAAGGCCAGCGTGCCGGCGAAGGCGATCAGCACAATCAGGAAGAGGGTGATTGATCGCTCGCGTACTGCGAGCGCGGATAAGTTGAAACGCAGCTGGCTCATGGTTGGTGCCCCATGACCTGAGCTGTTTGAGCCTGTTCCATGACCTCGACGCCATCGCGCAGCAGATGCGCACCCAGTGCCACGATCCGATCGCCAGCGTGCAGGTCACTCTTCACGACCGCTTTTTCGTCACTGACACTTAGCACTTCCACAGCGCGCCATGACACCTTGGCCGGCTGGCCTGCTATCACCCAAACCCCAGCTCCGTTACCCGGGTCAAAGAGTGCGCCGATGGGTATCTGCTTCGCTTCGAAATCCGTATCGGTATCCGGAATCTCAAGCGTAATGGTTGCACCCAATGGCGCGCTCGCCAGAGGCCCAGTGAGCACGTACCTGGCCTCGAATGTGCGCGTGATGGGGTCTGCTGCATCTGAAAGCAAGCGCAGTTTGGCGGGTACGGCCTGCGCAGGCTTGCCAAATAGCGTGGCCAGCGCAGTCGAGCCAGGCGCAGGTCGAAGTGTTTCTGGCAAGTAGACGACAGCTTCTCGTTGCCCGGCCCTGGCCAGCCTTACAACCGCTTGACCAGCACTGACGACCTGGCCCGGTTCGGCCAGCGTGTCCATCACCACACCATCGGCGTCGGCTAGCAATACCGCATATTCGGTGGCGTTCCTGGCAACGTCAGCCTGAGCTTGCGCGGCACTGAGTTGCGCCTTCGCAGCATCAGCCGCAGCTTTGATCTGGTCGTAGGACGAGGCCGAGACCGCGCCATCGGCAACCAGCCCTCGATATCGAGCTTCGTCGTCACCGGTCTGCTTGGCCCGTGCCCGAGCGGCAGTTACGGCCTCTTGCTGTGCGCGTGCCTGTAGATTCAGATCCACCGGATCCATGCGCATCAAGGGCTGACCGCGTTTGACTGTTTGCCCGGTATCGACCAGGCGCTGCAGGATTTTTCCGGATACTCGGAAGCCTAGGTCACTCTGTGTGCGAGCGACCACTACTCCGGAAAACGAACGTGCAAGGGCTGACGCGTCCTGTACCGAGACCGCTTTCACGACCGGCGGTGTGTCTCTCGGGTCTTTTCCAGGTGAAGAGTCCCCGCAAGCGACAAGGGCGAGTGGGAGTAAGCAACCGACTATGGCGGCAGGACGCAGGCGCATGGGATCCCTTTCTCAAAAGGCGATATAGGAATCCCATTTTTCTACCAGTGACCAATATTGTCAATGGTCACACCCTGCTAAGGGGCGAGACTTCTGAGTATCAAAGCCGGCAGTTGGACGACCGCATCCTGAAGCGTGTCCAGGTTGTGCTGAAGAAGCGCGGCATTTACGTATGGCCTCATGATCAGAAAAATCGCCAGTGTCAGTTCGTCCAGGGGTGTCTTGCGTTCAAATTCTCCTGCGTCGCGGCCTTGTGTCAGGATCTCCAGAATGACCTTACTGATATTGGCCTCATGAGACTTGACCGACGACCATTGGTCGCGAGATGCCACTGCCGCTATGTCATAGAGCTTCCGGTCGTGGAAGAAAAGGTCAGCTCCGCCCTCAGCGATCGCTCGGAATAGACGTCTCAGCTTTTCCGATGCAGTCGGGGCGTCGCTGGTGGCCGTCGCAATGCGCTGCATGATCAGCGCAAGCCGACTGGAGCAAATCACCTCTCCGATCGCTTGTTTGGATTCGAAGAATTTGTAGATGTAGGCCTTTGAAAAGCCAATCGATTTGGCTAAGTCAGAAACAGTGGTCTTGTCGTACCCATAATGGGCGAAGTGCTCCATGGCAGCCTGGATGATCTGATCCCTCACGTCGTGGTCGGCTGGCCCGCGCGCCGGCGAGGGTGGAGAAGATTTACTCATTTTTGAAGCATCCTGGAACTGATTGACAGAGTGTGACCAAAATATAATATGGTCACACCTCCTCTTGGTCTATGAGAATCATCATGCTTCCCTACCGAACGATTGCTCTGCTGTTGAGCGCCAGTCTCACTGCAGGGTGCATGGTTGGCCCGGATTATAAACAGCCAGAGGTTGCGCTGGCCGATCATTACGTCGCGGATGCACAGCCGTTGACTGCAAGCGACACATCGGTCGGCAGCCTCGATGTCTGGTGGGAAGGATTTGGAGATCCTTTGTTGAGCAGGCTTGTGACCGAGGCGCTGGGGCAAAACCTGCAGTTGGCGCAGGCACAGGCCCGCGTAGCTCAGGCTCGCGCAGCACTGGGCTCAGCGACCGCGGCGCTTGTGCCGTCCGCGGGTATCAATGGTCAAGCTGCACGCTCACGGCAATCCGTTGAAACGCCATTGGGCCAGCTGCTGAACTCAACGCCTGACTATGACCGCTACGGCAACAGCTATGAACTCAATCTGCAAGCAAGCTGGGAAATCGACTTGTTTGGTGGGCTGCGGCGTGATCGGCAAGCAGCCGTCGGTGAGTACCAGGCTTCCGAGGCGGGGGCAATCGCGACGCGTCTTGCCGTTGCCGCGCAAACAGCCGATATCTACACCACCGTGAGGGGGCTGCAGGCGCGCCTGGCCATTGCTCAGAACCAGGTGAAGACACAGCAAGACCTTCTGGCCAAAGTCAACCTGCTCAACCGCAAAGGTCTGGCGCCTGACTACGAGGTTCGTCAAACCGAAGGCGAACTGTCTCAAGTCGAGGCAACCGTGCCAGTTTTGCGTGCGGGCCTGGATGCGGCTCTCAACGCCTTGGATGTCATGCTTGGCAGTACGCCAGGTACCCACCGCGCCCAGATGGCAATTGCCTCGTCAATCCCTCAGGTGCCTGCGTTTGCGCAAATCGGCAAACCTTCCGATCTGCTCCGCCGTCGGCCCGACCTGATCGCCGCTGAGCGCAGGCTCATGGCTGCCAATGCCATGATCGGCAGTGCGATCAGTGAGTATTACCCAAAATTCTCGATAGGCGGGCTGATCGGCAGTGCGTCTACCTCTGGCGGAACATTTTTCACGGGCGATGCCAACCAATCAGCCGTATTGCTCGGTTTGAGGTGGAGACTCTTTGATTTTAGCCGCATCAACGCGCAGATAGACCAGGCCAAAGGACGTGAAGCCGAAGCCCTGGCCATCTATCGGCAGTCTGTGCTGGAGGCTTCGGAAGATGTTGAAACAGCTTTGTCTGCATTGATCAATCGGCAAGCGCAGGCACAGTCGCTCAAACGCGGTGAGGTATCCCTGGAGCGAGCACGACGTTCGTCCTTCGTAGCATTCCAGAACGGTGTAGCCAGTTTGATAGACGTTCTGAACGCAGATCAGCAGCTTCTCAGGACATCGGATTTCCGAGCAGTTGCGCAAACTGAAGCAGCGCGTGCTGCTATTGCTGCCTACCTCGCCCTGGGTGGCGGGTGGTCAACTGACTCAGATGTGGCACAGCGATGATGGGACTGCGTAAATGCCTTGGTGCAGAAGACGTACTCACCTTCGTTGAGGATTGGGCTCATACCGCGTAATCCAAGTGCTCACGCAAAAGGTGGAGGAGGGTAGTCGAGGGGTTCGCCTGCAGTATTCGATGTCGAAAGTCGCCTTCTTGCCTGTCATTACCTGCCCCTTCAAGCGCGCTCCCCACGAAGCCAGCGCTCGTGATAATGGATCAGGCGCGTCAGTCCATAGACGGCGCCGTCATGCATGACTTGCGCTCGCTCACCAAAAAAACGCTGGGTACGGGTAAACAGGGCTGTCGGTTCGCCGGCAAAAGCCCAAGCAAAGCAAAGCGTGCCGGGTAGAACCCCAGATGCTGGGTCAGGCCCGGCTAAACCTGTAGTTGCGATAACGACATTGGCATCGCTGTCCTTCAACGCCCCTAGGGCCATCTCCCATGCGACTGGTTCGCTGGTCAGCCCGTACCGTTCGATGGTTTCCGCGCTTACACCTAGCAGACGCTTCTTGGCGGAGGGCGAATACACGACGTAGCCGCTTTCCAGTACCTCGCCTGTGCCTGGGAATGCCGCTAGCAGAGCGACCATGCAGCCTGCTGTGCAGGACTCGGCGGTGGTAAGGACCAGATGGTGGTCTTTGAGATAGCCGAGCACGGCCAATACGGGATCCCTTGCCATTTATCTGTCGACTCGTTGTTCTTTTGCGGTGGACGTGTCGGCTATGTAAATGGTTCACCGGTTTAGCGCAGCTTCGCCTTCTGTTTTCAACTGAACTTTATTTCCCTCGTAGAACATCACTGCCGAGCACAGTGACATCGGCGGGAATCTTCAGGCCGGATCATTGGCAGCCACCTCAATGTTTGGGGTCGCTGTGAACACCCAGGACATGGACCGTTGAAAGAGTGGATGCCAAAACGGGGCTGTCGAATCTGCAGCCTAGGTAGCGCACGAACATCTATGACATAGCACGATATTTAACATAATATGCATTATGAGCACCTTGGTATGGAGCTACCGGGGCCGTGGGTGGGCAGATTTAAAGCCAGGCCACGGGCCTCGATTACTGGGCCGCAGATCAAGCTTGGACCTCAGCGATGTAACACAGCACGAACGGATCCTGCGAGCCTCGTTCCTTGTTGTGACGCTCACGAAATCCTGACCATGCACAAAAACCATCCGATTCGGCTCAAGCCTGCGGATTTCTCTTAATGTTCAAGGAGTTAGCCACTGGCGTGCATGACAGCACTGATCATCATTGCAGGAGCAATTTTGATCATTGTGCTCATGGGAAGCTGAAAATTGGATAGATTTGCAGGTGGATCACCAAATTCGATTGGTGAATTCGTGCACAGTCAGAAATGATCATTAATAGGCTCAGTGTCGGGAAAAATGATCAAATCTTAAAAATGATTACCATAGTAGGCATGCAGCGCGAACCTCAGTTTTTAGTGATCAATTAACGAAATTAGAGGATCACAAGATTGAAGGCGGGAAAGCGGTACACCGCAATGTCAGTCAAAAATGATCATCAGGTTGGCCTAGCGTTGCGGTCGTATTTTGTTGAATGCGATCGTCTTTGCGTATTGATCACAGCGCGCTTAGCGCTTGACGATTTAATGGCGCATCCATGCCCCACCCTGTGGTTGCTGGGTGCAGTCTTTACTTAACTCGACTAAATAGTCATTTAGTCGAGTTATAGGGGTGGTTTGCTCTAGAGATGGAAGGCTAGCCCTTCTGACGTGCTGATCATTTTCAAGTGACATTGCCGACAGATGCTGAGCCTAGCTATATCGTTAATGGGCAAGAGAGGAGTGATCATTTTTACTTTAAAAGTGATCAACTCGGTCTTTAGGTTAGTGATTAGCCGTGCGGGGCAGGCTATGTAGAGGCTTGACAATACAGTGTTCCTGGAGTGAAGCTTCGTAGAAGCTTCATATCGTGCATTCGATTCAAGGTGATTTTGATGAAGCATCTCAGTGTGTGTGCCCTATGCTTTGGGGGCGATGCCTCCCCTATTTCCGATAAGTGTCAGAACCGGAAGTGATTGGGACTTATGAAAAATAACGCATGTACGCCTGTCCCTTTGTTTGGTACCTATCGCTGGTTTGTTTCAGTATCAGATGATGTGGATGATTCAACTGTAGTTGCGGTTCAGAAATACCTGGCTGGCTTCGACTCCCGGCTGAGCGCCCTCGATGGGTATGAGGCAGTACGCGGCTTCCTGGAGTCCTATGCTAGTAATGAGGCAACGTTCAATTCTTACCGCACCCATGCCGAACGATTACTACTCTGGTCGCTGCTGATTCGTGAGCGACCTTTGCTTGATCTGCGTCGTTCTGATGCAGAAGAGTTTCTTAATTTTTGTATGAGTCCGCCTCCGGGTTGGATCGGGAAAATTGTAAGAAATCGCTATCTGAGCAAAAATTACAGCATAGCTCCCAATCCCGATTGGAGGCCCTTTGCAACATCACGCGAGGCCAACTGCTACAAACTGACTGCCGGAAGCATCGCGCAGATTTTTTCGGTGTGCAGTAGCCTTTATGAATACGCCATTGACGAAGGGGTTTGCACAGTAGTGAATCCATTTCGGGCCATAAAACAAAAATCGAAATTTAAAAATCGCTCAGTACAAGAGTTAACGACCAGGTCTCTTACACCTCTTCAATGGGAGTACGTGCTCGAAGCAGCAGAGTCGATGGCGAATTCTGAGCCGGAACGGCATGAACGCTCACTATATATAGCTGCGACAATGTTCTCGATGTATCTCAGGGTTTCAGATCTTTGCGGTCGCGACAATTGGCAGCCTTCAATGGGGGATTTTCGTCCGGATCATGAGGGTAACTGGTGGTTCCATGTGATTGGCAAGGGAAACAAAGCGGGGAAAATCGCTGTCAGAGCAGACTACGTGGAGCTTTACCTCAAACGATATCGCCTGCACTTAGGGTTAAGCCCCCTGCCCTTGCATAACGAATCTACGCCACTTCTGATGACATTTAATGGCAAAGCTGGGCTTTCAACACGTATGGTGCGATTTATCATGCGAGAGGTTTTCGATTTTGCAATCGACCGGATGGTTAGTGAAGGCCGCCATGAGGAAGAAATCCAAAATTTAGGCGTTGCCACCACCCACTGGTTGCGGCATACAGCAGCGACCTTCGATGCACCATTCCGAGATCCGAAAGATTTGCAAGCAGATCTTCGTCATAGCAGTCTTGCCACTACTCAGAACATTTATTATAGCAGTCATGATAATCAGAGAGCCTATTCGATTCAGAAACTCTCAATGAAGGATCGTGGCTGAACTCATGTTGCTTGGAGATTGGAAAATGGATGTGCCGCCGTTTCCTTGCTTTTTTGGCTTGAAAGATTTTCAAGGCTTGAACACTCACGACCTAGATAAGGAAAACTCTGAGGTCAGGCAGAAATTAGATGGGATTGATATCCGTTGCGCCGCCTTGTCTAGTTACTCGCTAGTCAAAGCGTTTTTGCTTGAGCATGCACTGGGTAGTCGATTCGGCATCTACCGCTCTGCAATTGAAAAGCTTTTGCTGTGGTGTTTGTTAGTCGTAGAAAAGCCAATCATACAGCTCGACGAGCAAGATATTAGAGCGTTTATGGATTTTTGCTTGTGCCCACCTGATGACTGGGTAGCCAAGCAGCCGGAAAAGCGTTTGAGGCGTGCCTCAAACAAACGTACTTCAAAAGTATTTGTGGTTAATGCATTCTGGAGGCCATTCAGAACAGGCCCGGTTCGCGAGGAAGTTAGTGGGGCAAGGATATCAGGCTATGCTTCTTTAGCCGTTGAGCTGGCTGTTATCAATTCATTTTACCTATTTCTTTATGCGGAGGATTTAATTGATATAAATCCCGCTGGCTCATTGCATCGTTCGAAGCACTACTCCGGTCGTGAGGCCATTCATAATGGTGCCAAGAGCTTTTCTATCAGCGATTGGAATCTATTTGTCGAGGCAGCTGAAAGTCTGGCGATTAACGATGATGAATTTGAGCGCAAGCTATTTTTGTTGATGAGTATTTATCATCTTTTCTTGCGCCCCGCTGACATTGACCGATTTGGTGCGAATTTGGCTATAAATTCATTGTTTGAACGTAAAGACGGAACTTATGGCTTAAGGGTTGAAGGATACCCCGAATTGGAGCGGGTCTGCATTTCAAGGGACTATGTTACCCGATGGGTTGCCCGATACAGGGCCCATGTTGGAACTGATTTGATACCTCTGGATCGCGACCCTACCCCTCTAATTTCCACCCAGAGCGGTAGGCCTGGGGTAAGTAGTCGCCATGCCAACTTGCTTTTTAAGCAGGTGTGCTCCGAGGTCATGGTGAAAATTAAGCTGGGTGGCGAAGTAGTGTCTGATGACTCATCCTTTTGTCGTGCAACTCTTTCATGGATTAGGGAAACAGGTTTGGTGCAAGCTGCACAATCAATGTCGTTGGTTGAGCTGTATCCCTCAATTCGTGATACTACTTATGACACTGCGCACGCGCGTTTTTACGCTTGGCAATTTCAGTCTGATTCTGATTAAGGATCGAGAAGCTAAGTGCGTCTACCTTGCTAGGGAACCATCTACAGGATCAGCACCTACGATCGGTAGTTGGCTGCGCAGGCTTGTATTTACAGGCCTGCCAGACCCGCAAGGATGTTCACTGCTGCTCATCGATTAAGTAGTACCAGTCAGCGTAAGGCGTGTTGATCGCCTTTTGGCGGTTGTAGTCCGGGCTACCGTCATCCCACCACACCGGGCCCCTCTCCCCTAGTGCCACTTTCGCCAAGTCCACCGCTGCTCGAGCGGCATGCAGCTTGTCTTCATCATCCAGTGCTTTGGCTTCCTTCACGGCTCGCCGGGCTTCCATCAAGTCGTGTACCAGGTGCTGACGCTTTTCAACAGGCAGCGCGGGGTTGCTGCAGCGCCAGAGCTGACCTTTGACGACGAAGTAGCGACCGTCTGGCGTTGTTGGATGCATAGGGCAGATCTCGTGTGTGGTTACATGACGGACATTCAAAACGCTTCGAAGACTGCAGCTGGATGCCGAGTACATTTGTACTCCTTACGACCAAGCAGTCAGATCCGCCCGGGCAGCCGCTTGATGGGGGGATCTGAGGCTTCTCGTGTTAACCTGATCTGTTCTGCAGTTCAGAGCAAGCACGCGAACCTGCGTGCTTCATCGACGCTGACACCATATGAGCAGAAGCCGACGCAAAAACACCATATGCGGCATCACCACCGCCACTAGTGAGCGATTTGACAAGCAGGTCTGGCATAGGAGCTATCGACACGCTGTACGCCAGCGGCTCGCCGAAGACCCAGAAAAAGAGTTACCTCACCTCCGTGAATTTTTTGATCCTTGATCGATGGCTAAGGACGGTAAGCGCTATTGGCTACCAAGCATGCGAGCTGAAAATTTTTTGAGGAAGTAAGCCTTGGAACGCTCTGTTAATGCAGGGCTTGATCTAACCCGCACACTCAATCGCCTATTTGTGTAGGTGGCTATCCGAGGTTGATCTCGAGAGAATGCGCCTTCACTGTGGTGCGCCCGACTGGATAAGGGAGGGACTGAACTGCGCATGAATACAGAAAACCACAACGACACGCCATTAGGCGCGCTGACGGCCCGCGAAGTCTGCCAGGTGCTGCGAGAGGTGGTGCTCGGACGCCGGACTATGACCAAGGTTGGCAACCAGTCCTGGGAGCAGCTGTACACCTGTCATTTCGAGGTCGATGTAGAGGGATGGCGGATCACGATTTACAACGACTGTGATGAGCTGGACTACTGCGAGCGATGTGTGAGCCCTGATGGTCAGCTCTGGGAATTCGATCCAGGTAATCGGACAGATCCGGTTGCTCTGCTATCGACATGGGAGCATCAAACCCTGGAGCGAACGTTGAAAGCTCTGTAGAGCGATGAGGGCGTGCCCTGCCAGGCCCGGCTGTCGTGAATCGAGCCATCGTCGTACGCCGACGTCTCGACCCTTCGGGCGTCCATCCGTCACGCCGGCGCGCTCCGTTTGCGACATTAGCTACCGTATAGCAGTTAGAGGATGACTTGGCCGTTTACAGCCATGACCGACCTGAACGCAACGCCGTTAGCCTCAAACCCCAGCTTTGACCATTCAGACCTATAGTCTAGAGAGTCATGATGATGCCCATGCACAACCATTTTTGTACCCATTGTCTGGGCGAGCTCATCGATCTCTGAGTAGCCGTAGGGATGGCAGCTAGGGGCCTCATGACAGACCAAAATATCCGCCTTTTCCATTGCGAGCGAGAAGTAATCATCGGGGTAAATTGCTGACAGCGCGTGCTGCCTTTTCGTCGCGAGTATATCTGCCTGCTGTGGCCTGAGCGCTAGATGCTCAAGGAAGTCTCCGTAATTCTGGATGCCGGTATCAGGGCTACCTGGTAGCCAGACTTGCGACTCGAAGGTGCCCCCCAGCCCTGCTAGGCGATGGCCAGCAATCTCCACAACACGGCCATGCAGGCTGCGATCAGAGAGGCCGCAGCCATAGAGGTTATGCCAATAGGCTGGACGATCCGTGTCATGGTTACCGTGAATGAACCAGATCTCTGTCAGCTCTAAGATCGGGCGCAGGATCATGTCCAAGGGCAAACTGCATTCGAGGTCACCCAGGAATACCACTGCCTCAGGACGATCACGCTTCACCAACCTGATGACATGATCAAAGCGCCCATGTACGTCACCCAGAAACCAAATCACTCGTTTTCCCCACGCATTCCTATATCACCATGGTGTAATCGACTTGATGATTTCGGTGATTTGCCTCCAGTAGTGAAGCAGCAGATACCCGCTGATGATGACGGCCTCTGGAAATGCAATGTAAGCCACAACAGGGCTCACAAACCTGTCGTCGATGCCGAGCATGAGCAACACTCCGAGACTCAGGATCATGCAGGGTATCAAAACGAACGCGAGCACAGTGAAGGCAACGCTCACCACAAAGATTAAATCCATGAACGTCCTGAACACAGGTGTTGCTCCTTAAAGTGCGTCATGTGCCGGCGACAAAGACGATCAGAACGTCAGTTCAGAGGATTCTACTACGACAGGTAACCGCGAGGGCGTGGGCGTGTCCTTTCGGAGCCGGCTGTCGTGAACCGAGCCATCGTCGTACGCGACGTCTCGTCGCTTCGGGCGTCCATCCGTCACGCCGGCGCGCTCCGCTTGTTGTCTCTCATTTGGTGATATCTACGAGACGGCTCGAGGCCGCCTAGACAGCTTGCCCTTACCATCTGTGCCGCTCGGCTAAGCTAAATATCTTCAGCGATGGCAGATGGAAATCTGCGTTATGACTCTAAAGACCTCTTTCGCCAGCGTACTCCGCGCGCTCCGCAGCAAGCGCAACATCAGTCAGCGTGACTTCGCCGACACAACAAGCCGTACGTACCTTTCGAAACTCGAGCTATGCAAATCCAGCATCACCCTGGATAAGCTCGGACAGATCAGTCGCCGGCTCGAACTCAGTCCGTTGACGCTCCTTACCTTGACACTCAGTGAAGACACAGGTCGAACGCCTGTAGACCTGATGTCAGAGTTAACGGAAGAGCTTGCAGAGCTGCAGCGCGATGGTGGGCTTCCAGGCCTTCGTATCAAAGTGGAAGGACTCGACGCTGCTCGCCGCCCTCGCATGAACGCCCCTAAGACGACTCACGCAGGCATGAGGGAGTCTAGGCAGGCGGAGCTAGCATTCGCGGACTAAAAGATCGGCCCTGCTCAACTCCTTGCATACCGTCACGGTTGCTCGATGAGAAAGCGGGGAACCAACCGGATTTCGTTACGGATTTGGCGAATCTTCACAGTTTCGCCTCCATCAATGAACTGACTCACCCAGGGTGACGGCGCTGTGCAACTGGTAGTCGATCACTGTCTGGTAGAGATGATCAGCCTCCAGTCGAAGGCATTCGATTTCCACTGCTGGTAGTCCATTAGCCAGGGCGTCGTTATGAGCTCGAATTGCCTCAAGAGCCTGCCTGAGCAGCGGCTCGCCCGCTTCGGCCATACCCAACACTGTTCTCTTCACTTCTTGAGCCTCGATGATTTGGCATCCTTCATCTGAGGGCTTAGTGTACTCTCGCTCCCGCCAGGTCGACCACGGAGATACGGATGGCAATCACAGCAGTGATCTTTGACGCCTTCGGCACAACCCTGCGGATCGGGACACCCATGCACCCGTATCGCCGGCTGCTGCGAGAAGGCGCGAAGAATGGCCGGCGCCCTAGCCCAGGCGACCTCCATGAACTGATGACTATTGATGCAGGGCTTCGAGAAGCTGCTGACATCCTCGGCATCCAGGTTACACCGTCACGCATGGCTGAGATCGAATTTGACCTTCAACGCGAGATTGAGTCGATCGAGGTGTTCCCGGATGCATGCGATGCGATCGCCCTCCTTCATGAGCACGGCGTAGCTACCGCCATCTGCAGCAACCTCGCTGCACCCTACGGGCCGGCAGTGAAGAAGCTACTGCCAGATATCAACGCCTATTCGTTCAGCTACGAGCTCGGGGTCACCAAGCCCAACCCAGCGATCTACCGCGCCGTGTGCCATGATCTTGGGATTGTGCCTGGCCACCTGTTCGGCGGTGCGGCTCAAGTAGCAATGATCGGCGATTCGCCGCGCTGTGATCGAGATGGGCCTCGAGCTATTGGCATCAAAGGCTTCTATCTAAATAGATCCGGAACTGAAGCAATCCGAGACCTGATGCAATTCGCGAAACTGGTTGTCGAGCAATCCGAGCAACAGCCAACGCGGTTGGTAGGTTCGAACGACATCAGATTCGAAATCCGCCACCCTAAAGCTTTGGATTGATGAACAAACCTTCAGTACCGGATTCGAACAGACGCGGCTGGGGAGATCAAACTTAATGTCGGCATGAACACAATGCCTACAGTCATGGGCGCCTAGGGAAGGTCTGAAAAAGACTTCCCGCATCTGGTGAAATACGCCGATCCCGCCAGCCGAGTTTTTCCATGAAGCAGATGACCTTCGCCGACGCCGAGTACGCCGGCAAGCGCAAGCAGACCCGTAAGGAATTGTTCCTGATCGAGATGGATCAGGTGGTGCCGTGGAAGGGATTGATTGCCCTGATCGAGCCACACTACCCAAAGGGTGAAGGTGGTCGTCCAGCCTATCCGCTGATGGCCATGTTACGTATCCATCTGATGCAGAACTGGTTCGGCTACAGCGACCCGGCCATGGAAGAAGCGCTCTACGAGACGACCATCCTGCGTCAGTTCGCCGGGCTGAGCCTGGAGCGCATTCCCGACGAAACCACCATCCTCAACTTCCGTCGTTTGCTGGAGAAACATGAGCTGGCAGCCGGCATCCTCGGCGTAATCAATGGCTACCTGGGGGATCGCGGCCTGTCGCTGCGCCAGGGCACTATCGTCGATGCCACACTGATCCACGCGCCCAGCTCGACCAAGAACCAGGACGGCAAGCGCGACCCGGAAATGCACCAGAGCAAGAAAGGGAACCAGTATTACTTTGGCATGAAGGCGCACATCGGCGTGGATGATGAGTCGGGGCTGGTACACAGCGTGGTAGGCACGGCAGCCAACGTGGCGGATATCACCCAGGTCGACAAACTGCTGCACGGTGACGAGAACGTCGTCTGCGCCGATGCCGGCTACACCGGCGTCGAAAAGCGCCCCGAACATGCTGGCCGCGAAGTGATCTGGCAGGTCGCAGCACGCCGCAGCACCTACAAGAAGCTCGATAAACGCAGCGCCCTGTACAAAGCCAAGCGCAAGATCGAGAAGGCCAAGGCACAAGTGCGAGCGAAGGTCGAGCACCCGTTTCGAGTGATCAAGCGCCAGTTCGGTTACGTGAAGGTGCGCTTCCGTGGCCTGGCCAAGAACACCGCTCAGCTGGTGACGCTGTTCGCGCTGTCGAACCTATGGATGGCGCGCCGACATTTGCTGACTACCGCAGGAAAGGTGCACCTGTAATGCGGAAAATGGCTGCTGCGAGGTGCTCGCGGCGGCCAAAAACGGAGAACTGAGCGGGTTATCTGGTCGATTTTGATCGACGGCCCGCTTTCAAAAGCAGCGAGGGCTGAAGTCGACCGGAAATACAGGGCTACTTCAGACCTTCCCTAGCAAACCCGACTGTCTTACAGCCAGCTCTAAGGCATTCGTGTACGCAATTTCGGGATTCTGGCCATTGATACGAGTGGCCGTACGATTGATACCCTTGAGGGCAGAAGAACTTTTGCCATCTGCAGGCCTCGCAGTCCTAGAAACAACAAAGCCCCGATGCGCGAGATGCACTGAGGCTTTGTCTGTACAGCGACCTGAAAAAACCTCCACTAGCGGTCAAGTTTTGGGATCAGCTTGATCGCAGACTCGTTACTTAGTGATTGTAAGCCCGCTCATTGTGCTCACCGAGGTCGAGACCCATTTCCTCAACGGAGTCATGTGCCCGCAACCCAACGACGGCCTTCAACACTCTGAGAATGATCCAGCTTGCAATGAAGCAGTAGGCCGTTGTGAATGCCACCCCTTTGACCTGCGCGATTACCTGGTCAGCCATGGTGACGTTCTCAACCAATCCGCCCAACGACGGTACACAGAAAACACCTGTTAACACGGCACCGATCATCCCGCCGATACCGTGTAAGCCAAATACGTCCAGACTGTCGTCGTAGCCAAGGCGCGTCTTGAGCACGGTCACGCTGAGATAGCAGAACACGCCGCAAAGCAGGCCGATCGCCAGTGCGCCGCCGCCCCCCACATACGCACAGGCCGGAGTGATACCGACCAGGCCAGCTAGGGCACCACTGGCTAAGCCCAGAGCACTCGGCTTACCCACTCGAAACCACTCGGTGAACATCCAGCCCAGAATACCGGCACACGCGCCCAGCTGGGTGTTCAGCATTACGATCCCTGAAAGACCATTGAGGCCGCCTCCAGAGCCAATGTTGAATCCAAACCAACCAACCCAGAGCATGGCAGCGCCGACCATGGTAAGACTGAGGTTGTGCGCAGGCATGGGTGAGTTTTCATATCCCTTGCGTTTGCCAAGTAGCAAACAGGCTGCCAGCGCAGCGACCCCAGCATTGATGTGCACCGCAGTGCCGCCAGCGAAGTCCAGCACGCCCCAGTTGTGCATCAGAGCCCCTGCCCCACCCCATACCATGTGCGCCACTGGCGCGTACACAAGGGTGAACCAAATCGCCATGAACAGCAGCGCGGCCGAGAATTTCATGCGTTCGGCGAAAGCGCCAGCAATGAGCGCCGGAGTGATGATGGCGAAGGTCATCTGGAAGGTGACGAACACCCCTTCAGGAATTTCGCCAACCAGACTTTCTGGCGTCATCCCTGCCAAAAACGCGCGGTTAAGTCCGCCCACAAAACTATTGAAGCTGACCTCGCCCTCAACCATGTTGGTGGTATCTACCACCATGCTGTAGCCATAGATCACCCACAGTACCCCCACCAAACCCGCAATACCGAAGCATTGAGTGAACAGCGAAAGCATGTTCTTTGCCCTCACGAGCCCGCCGTAAAACAGCGCGAGCCCTGGCAGGCACATAAACAGTACCAGGACGGCCGCCATAACCATCCAAGCGGTGCTGCCGGTGTTCAATGAAGGTGCATCTGCCGCCTGTGCCAGAGGTATAGATGCACTGAGCACGAGCAACGCAAGAAGAGATTTGCCGGGTAGACGTTTAACCATTGTGGAAGCTCCTGCGATGAATGGAAAAGTGTCTGGCAGAAAGCGAGGTGATCAAGCGCTGGGCCGTTTAGGCCTCTTTGAAGGTTCAAATCAAGAATGGTCTGAATGTAGGAGCGCTTGAGCCCGTGATGGCGCTGTGTCCTCAACACTTCTGTTGCAGACAGATTGCCGTCACGGGCTGCGCGGGTTACTACGCTGGTTGGACGCTTAGTATTGTTTACCTGGAATCCACGAAGTCCCTGCCAACGGCACGCGAGCCATAGCGGCGGATTCGACGGTCAAGGCCACCAGATCCTCAGGATCGAGGTTATGCAGGTGAGATTTGCCGCAGGCTCGGGCCATGGTTTGCGCCTCCAACACCAGGACACGCAAATAGTTGGCCAACCTGCGACCGCCTTCGATCGGATCCAGACGTTTTGAAAGCTCCGGATCCTGCGTGGTGATACCTGCCGGGTCACGACCGTTCTGCCAGTCATCGTAGAAGCCAGCCGCTGAGCCAATCTTCTTGAGTTCATCGTCGAGGCGTGGGTGGTTGTCACCCAGAGCAATCAATGCGGCTGTACCGATGGCCACGGCATCGGCACCCAGTGCCATTGCCTTGGCAACGTCTGCACCGTTACGGATGCCGCCGGAGACAATCAGCTGCACCTTGCGGTGCATGCCCATCTCCTGCAGCGCCTGAACCGCCTGCGGAATAGCCGGGAGGATTGGGATACCGACGTGCTCGATGAAGACTTCCTGAGTCGCAGCGGTACCGCCTTGCATACCATCAAGCACGATCACATCGGCGCCGGCCTTCACTGCCAGCTTGACGTCGTAGTAAGGACGGCTGGCCCCGATTTTCACGTAAATCGGTTTTTCCCAGTCAGTGATCTCACGGATCTCGGCAATCTTGATCGCCAGGTCGTCAGGCCCAGTCCAGTCCGGATGACGGCATGCCGAACGCTGGTCAACACCGATTGGTAAGGTACGCATACCGGCCACACGTTCGGTCACCTTCATGCCCAACAGCATACCGCCGCCGCCCGGCTTGGCGCCCTGCCCCAAGACGATTTCGATGGCGTCGGCCTTGCGCAGATCATCTGGGTTCATGCCATAACGCGAAGGCAGATACTGATAAACCAGATGTTGGGATTGACCACGCTCTTCCGGAGTCATGCCACCGTCGCCAGTGGTGGTACTGGTGCCAGCAATGGTTGCGCCGCGCCCCAGTGCTTCTTTCGCATTGGCCGACAACGCACCAAAGCTCATGCCAGCGATGGTCACCGGAATTTTCAGGTGAATCGGCTTCTTGGCGAACCGGTTACCGAGGATTACATCCGTTCCGCATTTCTCGCGGTAGCCTTCCAGCGGGTAACGCGAGACGCTCGCACCGAGCAGCAGCAGGTCGTCGAAGTGCGGCAACTTGCGCTTGGTACCACCGCCGCGAATGTCATAGATGCCGGTCTCGGCGGCACGCTGGATTTCCTGGATAGTCAGACGATCAAAGGTGGCCGACTCGCGCAGGACTGGAGTGGTTTTCTCGCTCATTTTCTTGCTCCTGAATCAGTACGCGGAGGCGTTGTCGACTTTGAAGTTGTACAGCTGGCGAGCCGAGCCGTAACGCTTGAAGTCACTGGCTTTCTCGTTGAAGCCGGCTTTGTTCAGAAGCGCTTGCAACTCTTCAATGTGCTCCGGGCGCATCTCTTTTTCGATGCAGTCAGAACCCAGCGACTCGACCTTGCCTTTGACGAAGATCTTCGTCTCGTACAGAGAGTCACCCAGCGCATCACCAGCGTCCCCGCACACCACAAGGCGTCCCGCCTGCCCCATGAAGCAGCTCATGTGGCCGATGCTGCCGCCGACCACGATGTCGATCCCTTTCATCGAGATCCCGCAACGGGCGCCGGCGTCGCCTTCGATCACCAGCAGACCGCCATGAGCCGTAGCGCCCGCTGCTTGCGAAGCGCTACCTTTTACTCGGACATAGCCAGACATCATGTTCTCAGCGCAACCAACGCCGACGTTCCCGTGCACAGTGATGGAAGCCTTCTGGTTCATACCGGCGCAGTAGTAGCCGGCATGCCCCTGGATATCCACGGACACTGCTTCGTTTACGCCGACGGCGATGTTGTGCGCGCCGCCAGGATGAGTGACGACCCACTCTCTTTCCTCAAGGGTCTTCGCTTGATCGTGCAGAGCCTGGTTAAGGTCACGCACTGTGGTGTTGCTAAGATCGAAAGTTTTCATGTGCGTGCTCCTTAAGCCGACTCGCGTTCCCAGATGTACATGGTGGCCGGAACAGGTTCCCAGACCTTGGCTTTCTCGATGCCTGGCAGGCTCGACAGCGCCTGGTACTCCGAAGCCATTGCGACGTAGTCGTCGGTTTCGGCAAGAATTGCCGGCTTACAAGCAATCGGATCTCGGATCACGGCGAATCCATTGCGGGTGCCAATTGCGAAGGTGAAAAAGCCGTCCAGTGCTTCGAGCGAACTGTCCAAGGCGGTCTTCAGACTGTCGCCTTGCTGCAGACGCCACGCCAGGTAACCGGCTGCGACTTCGGTGTCATTCTCGGTGTCGAACTTGATCCCTTCACGGCGCAGTTCCTGACGCAGACGGAAGTGATTGGACAGTGAGCCGTTGTGCACCAGGCACAGATCGGCCCCGGTGGAGAATGGGTGGCTGCCTTCCATAGTGACAGCGCTTTCAGTCGCCATGCGGGTGTGCCCGATGATGTGGCTACCTTTCATCGAACCCAAGCCGAAGCGCTCAGAGATCTCTTTTGGCAAGCCCATACCCTTGAGAATCTCAATGCTTTTGCCGGCGCTCATGATGCGCACGCCCGGGGCCAGCTCGGCCAAAGCGGAACGTACGGCTGCTTCCTCAGCCTTGATCTTCAAAACGATGGCACTCGCGTTTTGGAACCAGTCCAAAGACGCTGCGAGCTTGCCCTCCAGTGCGCCTACCAGCGCTCTGAAGTCGTAGTCATCGTTCGCTGCTTGCAAGGTCAACTTGATCCAGCCATCAGCGACTTCGTCGCCGTAAATGGCGAAGCCAGCACTGTCGGGGCCTCGATCAGTCATGGCCTCCAGCATGGGTTCGAAGAGTTTGCCGAGCTGGGGCTCCAGCGCCGGATTTTTCAGGTATAGCCCCACAATTCCACACATATCGTTAACTCCCAGGCATGAGACCCCCTACCCATTGGCAGGGAGTCAGAAATGGTTGGTTAAACTGGCTAAATCAGAAGAATTCGGTGTAGCGCTTCACTTCCCAGTCCGAGACGTGACGGCTGTACTCCACCCACTCCATGCGCTTGAGCTTGATGAACTCTCCCACGATTTCATTGCCAAGCACCTCGGCGAACAGTGGGTCAGCCTCAAGCGCATCACAGGCTTCTTTCAGCGACTGAGGCAAGGTCTTGATGCCGCGAGCAGCAATTTCCTCAAGACTCAATTTGTAGAGGTTCTCGTTGCAGACCTGGTCGATTTCCAGCTTGCGGTCGATGCCGTCAAGCCCTGCAGCGATGATCGCCGCGCTCACCAGGTATGGGTTGCAGCCAGCATCCGGCAGCCGGAACTCCAGGCGGCCATACGGGACACGAACCATGGCCGAACGGTTATTGGCGCCGAAAGCGATGAAGGCTGGAGCCCAAGTCGCTCCGGACAAAGAGTTGCCCACCACCAGACGCTTGTAGGAGTTGACCGTTGGGGCGGCGAAGGCGCACAAGGCCGGGCCATGCGCCAGGAGACCTGCAGCGAAGTGGTAGGCCATTTTCGACAGGCCCATGCCGCTCGGGTCGCTCGCGTCGTGGAATAGGTTTTTGTTGGTCGCGCTGCTGATCGACAGGTGGAAGTGCATGCCATTGCCCGCACGCTTGGGATCAGGTTTTGGCATGAATGAGCAGATGATGCCCATGTCGTTAGCAATCTCACCGGCAGCCATGCGGAAGAAGGTGAACCGATCCGCCGACTCCATGGCGTTGCTGTAGGTGTAATTGATCTCAAACTGGCCGTTGGCGTCTTCGTGGTCAATCTGATAGATGTCGAAACCCACCGGCTGCAGTGCTTCGGTCAAACGCTCAAGAAACTCACGCGAGCGGGACAGCCCTTTGTAGTCGTAACACGGCTTGTCCAGATCATCGCTGGCATCGACCATCTGCAGCTTGCCCTGCTCGTCGCGCTTGAAAAGGCTGAATTCAGGCTCCAGCCCTGTATTCAGCGACCAGCCACGATCACTCAAGCGCTCGACCTGTTTCTGCAGAACGTAGCGGCTGTCGTACGGCCAAGGCTTATCTTCTACATGCCCGATGCATACCACACGACCGTAGCCTGGCTGCCATGGAACTGGTGTGAGCGATGCCAGATCACCTTTAGCCATAAAATCAGGGCCGTGCGGCTCCATACCCATCCCGCAGATCGCGAACCCTGCAAACCCAGCCCCAGATTCGGAAACCATTTCAAGTCCCGATATAGGTACTGATTTGGTTTTGGCTGCACCATGGATATCTACGAACTGAGCCAGGACATACTTGATTCCGTGTGTCTCGATCAGGCGCTGTATTTCTTGTGGCAACATGGACATGACTCCTGGCTGTAGCAATTCATGGTGGGAGGTTGATTGGTTGCCCGATCTGATTATTACGATCAGGAAATTTAGTTTCCCATTAGGAATGCAACGAGCTTGCCAACTCTCACCTGCTACCGAAAAAGTCGATGCCAGGAGGGGCCTTCCTGCCTTATTTATGGGAAAATATCTTTCCCGTGACGAATAAACATGAGCGATCCTAACAGACGCCAAAAAAATTGCACATTCTCTGTGCGAAAATAATTTTACTGTACGGAATTGGTGCGAGCCATGAACACACACGAAAGCCAACCCAAGCTCAAGCTTGAGCAGTACCTGGGCATCCAGATCAAACGACAGCGTCAGGCGCAAGAATTGAAGCTTGCAGACGTCGCGCGCATAGCCGGAATCAGCCAGGGCATGCTGAGCAAGATCGAAAACGCTCAGGTGTCGACCAGCCTTGAAAACCTGAGCCGCCTTTGCGACGTGCTCGGCATGCCAATGTCGAAACTGTTCAGCCAGTATGACCAGCAGGACAGCAGCGCGATTTTGGTCAAGCATGATGAAGGGCTGGAGGTAGTTCGTCGTGGTACCGAGAAAGGCCATACCTACCACCTGCTGAACCACACCCGTGGGCCCAAGAAAAGCTTCGAGGCCTATATGGTGACCATGGATGACGCTAGCGAAGAATTTCCGACCTTCTCTCACCCAGGCACTGAATTTCTGCACCTGCTGGAAGGTGAGCTGGTTTACCGCCACGGCAACCAGCTCTATCACATGGAAGTAGGTGACAGCCTGACATTCGATGCTGAAATCCCTCATGGCCCGGAGAAGCTGGTAAGCGTCCCGATTCGCCTCCTGTCGATCATGAACTACGCATCCGCAGAGGCCTGATCACCCGCTTTACCACGAGTCCAGGCGGCACCTGGACTCGGTTTCGCCTGACTCCCCCCAGCTACAACCCTCCCCCTGAAATTCCTGCCAGTAAAAATTATTTCCCAGTCGTGTAGACGTGACGGGTCAATTCGCCTATAAATCCCCCATCCAGAATATTTAATTCCCTTTGTGAATATTTGTTCGCGGACAAATCCAAGTTTTACCGATGAATCCATTGCCGGAATCCACACCGCGCACATCTGAGGACTGATCATGCAACATGAAAAAAACCATTTCATTCTCAAAATCAGCTGTCCTGCGACCTCCGGCATCGTTGCGGCAGTGACCTCGTACCTAGCGGGCAACGCCTGTTATATCGGTGAGATGGCGCAGTTCGACGATGAGTTGAGCGGAAAATTTTTCATGCGGGCCGTATTTCGCTTCAACGATGGCCACGAAGGCGACATCGCCCAGCTCAAAGCCGGCTTTGAAGACGTCGCACAAGCGTTCGGCATGCAGTGGGAGCTCTACGACACGCGCCAGCCGATGCGCGTATTGCTCATGGTCAGCAAATTCGATCACTGCCTCACCGACCTGCTGTACCGCTATCACAAGGGCGAGATGGACATGACGATCACCGCCATCGTGTCCAACCATCTTGATCTGCGCCCTATGGCCGAGCGCGAAGGTATTCGATTCATCTACCTGCCTGTGACCAAGGAGACCAAGGCTCAGCAGGAGGCCGCGCTGATGAAAGTCGTGGACGAGACCGGGACTGACCTCGTAGTCCTTGCCCGCTACATGCAGATTCTTTCTGACGATCTCTGCCAGCAGATCTCGGGACGCGCGATCAACATCCACCACTCGTTCTTGCCTGGTTTCAAGGGTGCTAAGCCCTATCACCAAGCGTATGAGCGCGGTGTGAAACTGATTGGCGCGACAGCTCACTACGTCACCAGCGATTTGGACGAGGGCCCGATCATCGAGCAGGAAGTGCAGCGCGTTGACCATGCGTATCTGCCAGACGATCTGGTCGCCATCGGCCGCGACACTGAAACCGTTGCCCTGTCCAAAGCAGTCAAATATCACCTTGAGCACCGGGTTTTCCTGAACGACGACAGGACGGTGATCTTCCGATGAGCACCTCCAAACTGATTGACGGCAAAGCGGCATCAGCCCGTGTGATGAAGCAGGTTCGAGAAGACGTCGACCGACTGAGAGCCGACAGCATCTTCCCCGCGCTCGCTGTGATACTCGTCGGGCAAGATCCTGCCAGCCAGGTCTACGTGCGCAACAAGATCCTCCGTGCAGAAGAAGCGGGGATCAAATCCCTCGAATATCGCCTGAGTGAGGAAACCTCGCAGGAAGAATTGCTCAAGCTGATTGCAGACCTAAATGCAGACAAGGCGGTGAATGGAATTCTGCTGCAACTCCCCCTCCCCAAGCACATTGAAGAAACGCGCGCCTTACAGGCTATTGCCCCCGGCAAGGACGTAGATGGTTTTCACAGTGAAAACGTCGGTGGGTTGAGCCAGGGGCGCGACGTACTGACGCCATGCACCCCCAGCGGCTGCATGCATCTGCTTGAAGAGGCTTGCGGCGACCTAAGCGGAAAACATGCAGTGGTCATCGGGCGATCCAATATCGTCGGCAAGCCTATGGCCGCTCTTTTGCTCCAAGCGCATTGCTCGGTCACTGTGGTGCATTCCCGCAGCATCGATGCCAAGGCCCTGTGCCGGCAGGCAGATATTGTCGTTGCCGCCGTCGGTCGACCTCGGATGATTGATGCGAGCTGGCTCAAGCCGGGAGCACTGGTCATCGACGTTGGCATTAATCGCATCGACGAAGACGGTCGCAGCAAGCTCGTTGGTGACGTCGACTTCGACAGCGCACTGCCCCAGGTTTCGGCCATCACTCCCGTGCCCGGCGGCGTTGGGCCGATGACCATTGCGTTTCTAATGAAGAACACCGTTACCGCTGCGGTTCAGCAGGCTCATGCACAACGCGTTTCCTCGGAGGCCGCATGCCTTTCAATCTCCTGAAATACGGGCTCAGCTCTGAATACCCGGTCGAAGTAGATTTGCCTGCTCCCAAGGAGCTCAAACCTTCCTACGATGTGGTAATCATCGGCGGCGGTGGCCACGGCCTGGCAACCGCCTACTACCTGTCCAAGTACCACGGCATCACCAATATTGCGGTGCTAGAGAAGGGGTATCTGGGCGGCGGCAACACGGCGCGCAACACAGCGGTAATCCGCTCCAATTACCTCACTAGCGAGGGTGTGCGCTTTTATGCCGAGTCAGTGCGGATGTTTGAAGGTCTGTCCAACGAATTCGACTTCAACATCATGTACTCCCATCGCGGCCAACTGACGCTCGCCCACACTGACGCCACCGTGCGCTCGTTCCGTCAGCGTGCCGAGGTCAACAAGCACTTCGGCGGTCGCACCGAAATGCTCGACCGTCAGCAGATTCGCGAGCTCGTGCCGACACTCAACCTCGATCCTGGGCATCTTCCGGTTATCGCAGGTCTCTGGCACATAGACGGCGCGACTGCCCGTCATGACGCCGTGGCATGGGGTTACGCCAAACAGGCTGCTAAGCGCGGCGTGGAAATCCATCAGCTCACCGAAGTCCAGGAGCTGGTGATCGAGAACGGCACCATCAAAGCGGTTAAAACCAATCGCGGCACCATCAAGTGCGGCTGCGCAGTGCAGGCAGTGGCGGGCATGAGTTCGCAGTTGATGAAGAAAGCGGGTATCCGCTCGCCGATCCAGACATTCCCTCTGCAAGCCATGGTGACCCAGCCGTTCAAGCCATTCCTTGACCCGTTGGTGAGCTCCTCTGCCCTGCACTGCTACGTGCAACAGACCAGCCGTGGCGAAGTGGTGTTTGGGGGTGGCTCGGATCCGTACCCGCTGTTCAACACACGCTCAACTTTGGATCTGAAAGAAAGCCTGCTGGCACACGCGATCGAGATGTTCCCGTTCTTGGCCAATGCCAAGCTGATGCGTCAGTGGGCCGGGATCACCGACATGACTCCGGATTACAGCCCGATCATGGGGTTGTCCCCGGTGAAGAACTATTACCTGGATGCCGGTTGGGGCACTTGGGGCTTCAAGGCTACGCCCATTTGCGGCAAGACCATGGCTGAACTCGTCGCCAGTGGGGGCAAGGTACCTGAATTGATCCAGCCGTTCGGCCTCGAGCGTTTCTCAACCTTCCAACAAGTCAACGAGATGGGCGCGACAGCGGCCAGCCACTGAGGAGCAAGACATGAAAGTGATGAATTGCCCACTCAACGGGCCGCGCAACATCAGCGAGTTCACCTATGGAGGTGAGTTCAAGCAGATGCCCGATCCGCAGACTTGTACCGATGCCGAATGGGCCGACTACGTGTTCAACAGCGATGACACGCTGGGCGTGGTTTGCGAGTGGTGGATGCACAACCCCTCCAGCTACTGGTTCTTGGCGGAACGCCACACTGGTAGCGACGAGATCCTGCGCACCTTCGACCCCAAAGAGCTGTTCACCACCCGCGTTGAATTCACCCCCGCCAAGGAGACCGCGCAATGAGCCGCCTACCCGCTCCCATGGGCTTGTTGATCGACCGCAATCAGCCTCTTCATTTCAGCTTCGATGGCAAGGCGTATCAGGGGTTTGCTGGTGATAGCATCGCAAGTGCCCTGCTCGCCAATGGTCGTTTCCTGCTCTCGCGCTCGTTCAAATACCACCGCCCGCGCGGCCCGCTGACCATGGCCGGCCAAGATGCCAACACCCTGGTACAACTGCCGAACGAGCCCAACGTACTGGCCGACACTCACCTGCTGGAAAATGGTGTGCAGGTAACCGGGCAAAATTTCAACGGTACTCTAGACAACGACAAAGACGCGTATCTTGGCAAGTTCTCCAAGTTCATGCCGGTGGGCTTCTACTACCGCTCGTTTTACAAGCCCAAGGGTGCTTGGAAACTCTGGGAGCCAATTATTCGAAAGAAGGCCGGGCTCGGCGTGCTGGATCTCAAATTCCAACCCGAGTATTTCGACAAGGCCTACCTGTTCGCTGACCTGGCCGTCGTCGGCGCTGGCCCTGCTGGACTGCAGGCGGCACTGACTGCGGCCAATGCAGGCGCGAAGGTGTTGTTGATTGAGCAACAACCAATTCTGGGCGGCTCACTGACCTATGCCCGTTTCGATGTCGAAAACAATCGTGCTGATACCCTACGCCGCGAGCTGATCAACGCTGTTGAAGGCCATGCCAACATTCAAGTGCTGAAGAAAGCTACGTGCAACGCATGGTTCACCGATAACTATCTGCCGGTGATTCAGGGCAAACGCATGTACAAAGTGCGCGCCACCCAGTGCCTGATCGCCAGCGGTTCGTTCGACCAGCCAGTGATTTTCCGCAACAACGATTTGCCCGGGGTAATGCTCAGCAGCGCAGCCCAGCGCCTGATGAAACTCTACGCAGTAAAGCCTGGCAAACGCGCAGTGGTACTCACGGGGAACGACGACGGTTACTACGCAGCACTCGATCTGCACGAGCAAGGTGTTCAGGTTGCAGCGCTGGTGGACATGCGTACCAATCCCGCTGATCGCGCGTTGCTGATTGCACTGGAACAGCGCGGAATCACTTGCCACCTCAGCAGCACTGTATTTGAGGCGCTGCATGAAAAAGGCATGCGCCATGTCAGTGGCGTCGATATCCGAAAAATCACCGGCCACGGCCAGGTCGCCAATAGCAGCTTTCACCTGGATTGCGATTTGCTCTGCATGTCCGGCGGCTACATGCCGGTCTACCAGTTGCTGTGCCAAGCCGGCGGCAAGCTGTCTTATGACGATCAACTGGCTGAGTTCACCCTCAGCGGCCTGCCGAAGAATCTCAGCGTTGCAGGTTCCGCCCATGGCTTCCACGCACTGGACAACGTGCTCGCTGATGCCACTCGCACAGCCCACGAAATCATTTCGTCGCTAGGTCTGGTCATCGACGTCAAGCCACTGCCGCTGCGCCCAGAAGCGCAAGTCAATTTCCCATGGCCGATTTTCCCGCACCCCAAAGGCAAGGACTTTGTCGACTTCGACGAAGATTTGCAGGTGCGCGATATCATCAACGCCACGAAGATCGGTTATCGGGACGTGCAACTGGTCAAGCGTTTTTCCACGGTGGGCATGGGGCCCTCTCAAGGGCGCCACTCGGCCCTGCCAACCGCTCGGCTGGTGGCGGCTTCGACCCAACGCAGCGTCAGTGAGACCGGCGTAACAACAGCGCGTCCTCCATTTGAGGCTGAGAAACTGGCCCATGTTGCAGGGCGAGCGTTTGACCCGTACCGCCAGACACCGATGCACCGCCGTCACCTGGAAGCAGGGGCAAAAATGATGCCTGCCGGCATATGGCAGCGTCCTGCCTACTATGGCAAACCGAATGAGCGCGACAAATGCATGCAGGCCGAGGCGCTGCATGTGCGCAGGAAGGTCGGCATCATCGACGTTTCGACGTTGGGCGGTCTGGACGTGCGCGGCCCAGATGCTGCCGAGTTCCTCAATCGTATGTACACCTTTGCGTTTCTCAAGCAGCCTGTAGGTCGCTCACGCTACGCACTGATGACCAACGAGCACGGGGTAGTGATCGACGATGGCGTCTGCGCGCGCTTTGCCGAGAATCACTTCTACGTCACCGCCACCACCAGCGGCGTAGATCGCATCTATCAACAGATACTCAAGTGGAACGCGCAATGGCGTCTCAACGTCGACATCGCCAACGTCACGGCTGCAATCTCAGCAGTCAACGTAGCGGGGCCTGACTCGCGCAAGGTGCTGGAAAAAGTTTGTTCGGATCTTGATCTGTCCGCCGAAGGGTTTCCATACCTAGGGGTTCGTCTAGGCACAGTAGCCGGGATTAAGGCGCGGCTCCTGCGTGTGGGCTTTGTGGGCGAACTGGGTTACGAAATCCATGTACCAGCGCGCCATGCACTGAAGCTCTGGGATGCACTGATAGAGGCCGGCAAGGATTTCGACATTCGTCCGTTTGGTGTCGAGACCCAGCGTCTCCTGCGCCTTGAAAAAGGCCATGTAATCATCAGTCAGGATACCGACGGCATGACCCACCCCAGCGAAATCGATATGGGGTGGGCGGTCAGCCGTACCAAGTCGTTTTTTGTCGGGCGTCGCTCCGTCGATATCCTCGAAGCGCAGCCACAAAAACGCAAGCTGGTGGGGTTCACGCTGCCCAAGAAAAGCCCGCAACCACTTGAGGGCCATCTCGTGCTCAAGGGGGCGGACATCAGTGGCAATGTGACGTCTTGTGAATACTCCCAAAGCCTTGATCAGATCATCGGCCTGGCCTATGCCGCCTTCGATCAAAGCACACCGGGACAGCAGATCCCGATTCGAGTAGAAGATGGTGTGGTCGTCCAGGCAACCGTCGTGAAGCTCCCCTTCTTCGATCCAGACAACCAGCGCCAGGAGCTCTGATATGTCCAATCTCAATGAAATCGGGCGTAGCCTACTCCAGCAATGTGCGCTAGTGGATCTCACGGAGCTTCCAAGGGTAGGGTTTCGTGGTGCTCAGAGTGGCGAATATCTGCAGGCACGAGGCTTCAGCCTTCCTGGTAAGCCCAACCACTCCGTTACTCAATCGGACGGTAGCCAAGTGGCACGTCTGTCGCAGACGGAGTATTTGATCCTGGGCAGCCTGCGAGACAAAGGCCAGCGCATTGCCGATGAAGAAGCTCGCTGGGAGATGGATCACCAAGCCAACTACCTTCTGCCTCGCGAGGACAGCCATGCGTGGCTGCAGTTGAGCGGCGTTCACACGGCTGAGGTCATGGCAAAACTGTGTGGGGTTGATCTGCGCAGTTCAGCGTTTACACAAGGCGCTGTTGCACAGACATCGGCGGCAAGAATCAATGTGATTGTTGTCAATGTCAGCTCTGCATCGGACACGATTTTTCACATCCTCTGTGATCGTGCTTCGCTCGAATATTTCAAAGGCGCTGTGATGGATGCGATGGCCGAGTTCGATGGTAGAACTCTAGAAATCGACGTGCTTTTTTAATCGATTCAGGTAGTGCGGTGCTGACTACGAGCTGAAACAGACCACGTCCCGGATGGTCGTAGGCAGCACTCACGAAATGGTTCACCCGTTCCCGGCCAGAGCAACAAACGATGAATGACGCACCTGTTAAGGACGCCGACTACAGCGTACCTGCCCTCGCCCGAGGGCTTGCTGTGCTCGGCCTGTTCAACGCCCAAACGCGCAGCCTGAGCATGCAGGAGGTTGCCGAACGATTGAATGTCAGCACCTCCGCGCTGTACCGAATATTGTTCACGTTGACCGACACCGGCTACTTGAACAAACGCAACACCCAGTATGAGCTCGGTGCCCGCGTCATTAGCGATGGTTTCAGTTACCTCGCCAGCCGCGACATTGTCGATGTGGCGATGCCTCATCTCAATGAATTGCGTGATCGCACTTCACTGTCTTGCCATTTGAGTGTGCGGGAGAACACGGAAAGCCTTTATGTCTATCGAGCGTTTGCGGCTCAGCGATTATCCGTGAACATTCCAGTTGGCACCCGCATCGCATGCCATTGCACTGCGATTGGTCGGATGCTCCTCACCGGCCTTGACCAGGCCGAGCTTGCCGCGCTTTACCAACACATCCGTCTGGACGATTACCCTCCCCCCGCTCCACGAACTCAGCTTGAGCTTGAAGAGATGGTAGAGGCTGACAGGGCGCGAGGATGGGTGCTGCATCGTTCGGATTACTCCACCGCGATTGCCATGGCTATCAAAGATCACCGAGGGACAGTGACGGCTGCAATCAACCTGTCAGGCCCAGATGCCGTGATGGATCCTGACGGCGCAACGGAGAAGTTTGAGGCATTGCTGCGTGAGTGCTCCACCAAGATTAGCGCCGATCTTGGATACGTTGAAGACCGATGATTGGATGGTAAGACGCAATTTCCTCGCTAGCTCCAGGCCGCCCCCTTTCAGACGACACTTCTGAATCGCGCCAATCGCGGTTTGCAAGTGATCGTCATCGGGGTGTGCGAATGGGTGTAAATGGGTGCAACAATGAGTCGCGGCCCCCGCTACGAAGTCTTGATCCGCTTACCCACTGAAGCCAGCCTGCGCTTAACGCCAATTTTTGGATTCAAAGCCAGCGCTTCCTCATAGACCTGGACTGCTTCGGGGTACTGGCCCAGCTGCTCGTGTGCAAGCTCCTGGACTTTGAGCGCTATGGGCCTCCGGGCAGGGTTTTCATTCAGGATGGTCACCGCACTTCACGCGATGCTAAGCGCCTAGCCCCACGGCTGTCCTGAATCAAGCCGCCTTGCGGTGTCTTGACCCTGTGGAACGCCTCCCCATCGCGATTAACGCTTGGCCGCCCCTAACTTAATCATCTACGGGAGCTCGAATCCCAGGCCTTCAAGCACTAGCCGATCTTCAGCCTTCAATTTTTTCACTGCCCAAATCAGCACATGCTTCGGCCGCGAGCTCGCCACGTAGGCAAATCTCGCAGCTTCGAAAGTCCGGTCACGCAGCCAGTCCTTCCAGTGCGACAGATGCACGCCTGGTTTCTGTGACGATACAACCACAGTCACGTCGTGTGTTTCACCCTTGACGCCGTGAATCGTCTCGAAACGCAGGCAGTCACCTTGGGCGACTACATCAGGTACCTCGGCCAACCTTTCTGAGATCAGCATCTTCCCCTGCCCAGAACGGGCTCGCAAATTAAGGCCTCTCAGCCCTTCTAAATGCTTACGCACCTCTACAGGTACGAATGATTGATCTGGCAGCTTTCCAAGCGCAATTTTTGCTGCCCTGGCCCAGTCCGACCAAGTTTGATTACCATCTCCTACGCCGTGTTCCACCAAGAACTGGAGGCCGTCGTGAAGGAATACACGCCACGCCAGTTTTGACTCAATATCCATAGGGCAGTAAGGGCCTGCTTTCGTCACCTGCAGTTCTAGTCGGGCCGCCAGCCACTTACCGAATGTTTCCAGGCATTGCGGTATGTCCGTCAACCTGCCTGCTTTGAGGTTTAGGCAGGCCAGCGCCAGCAGCTCGATGCCCTCGAAAGCTCTACCATTACGTAAACGCTGCAGTGTTGTATATCCTCGCGCAACGATCACCACCTTGTCATGTATCAGGCTCATTTCTCGAATGGCTGGAAGCACCTCCGACGGGCAGTTCTGATACTCGACGACCCTCGGTTTTACTGAAGCGATACGGGGATTTCCCACCACACGGTCGGATTGAAGAATGTTGGAACAGACATCTACGATGGCTTGGCTGCTTCGCCAATTCTCGTTGAGGACGTACTCCTCGAAGCCAAGCTCCTCCATGCGCCGACGCACGCTTGCTGGATTCGACTTCCTGAAACCATAAATTGACTGGTTAAGGTCACCTACAAAATGGAATTTTACGCCTAGTAGGCTCAGCCTTTTGACGATCAAAAGCTGCTCAGCCGACAAATCTTGGCACTCATCGACGATCACCAACGGGAATCGGCGTGCAATACGCGAGAAGTAATCTTTGAATTTTTCTTCTTGCATGCCGACCAAAGCGAGAATATCGATGTCACCGTAGGTCGCAAAGCCAGCGGCCCAAAGCCGCTTTTTGTTCGTCAACAGTGTCTTTTGGTCGGCCTCGTCCTGTTGGGCGAGGTTGGCTTCGTTATCCCACTTCCGATCGTTGGTCGAAAAGACGAAGCGTTTGGATCCTTTATCGTAGTTGTAGCGACAGGCTGAAACGGTACGCCCGCAGATCTTGTTCCGCGTGCGGTAGATATCAGCTGATTTATCGATGATCCGAATGCGGAAGTCGCCGTCCCGGCCTTGAAAGCCTGTGATCTCGCTGGCGATACTCGATAGCAGGTGTGTGAGCACGAAACTATCGAAGGTGGAGATGTAGTGCGGCAAGCCCATTGGCTCGCGCAGGTATTTATATACCCTGCTCTGGAGCTCGTCGGCAGCACTATTGAGGAAGGTGAGCAAAGCGATCCCAGAAGGGTGATGGTTCCATTCCTGGATGATCTTGCATACCTTGGCGGCCACTACCTCAGTTTTTCCGCTGCCTGGACAGGCTCTCAGGTACACGTGCCTATCCAGCGGTGCATCAATGTATCTCTGCTGCTGGTCGGTGAACTCGATGTCGGCTGCAGCCGCTTGAGCTGCCTTATCCTGCGCCGCCATCAGGCCGCAGCCTCTTCCAGACCGCACGCCCAGAGGATGGCCTGGCGGATGTACACCGGCACAACAAAGCCGGCCCCATTTGCCTCAAGTACATCTGCGAAGGCTTGGGCGTAAATACCCTTGCCAATGTCATCGGAGTCAATACGATCTAGTAGTGCGCCGGCGTAGGGCGCCCGCTGGGCGGAGCTCATGGCAGCAAAATCGAGTTTCGCGTCTGCTTTTAGGCCTTTCACCACGGTTCCATTCTGGGCCTCCCAGAGCCCAGCAGCGACGATCAGCATTGTCTTGAGGTTGTTGCCTTCCATTGCGATATCGTACTCGAAAGTTTTGTACTTCCCCGCAAACAGCCGGGCGAACTCTGACAGGCCGATGTGCTTTTGTAACCCCAGCGCCGGGTTGTCGCCGACAATACAGTTGTCTGCATGGGGCAGAAATGGAGCGCTCTTTTGACCGCCCTCACCATCGTCCTCAATCACTGACTTTGGAGGATCGTTGTCGGTCAGTCCTGAGCACCTGACAGGGATGTTTTCACCTTGATGCTCGGCTTTGACGTTGCAGAACAGCTGCATGAAATGGTTGAAATAGATTCCGCCCAGATTGATAACCGACACACCGTAGTCGTCCAGGGAGTTTCGTCCCTCGCCGAAGGGCTGCAGCACAATTTTGGCGAGCGCCGGCAAGACCATCGCCTCCGCTATGCCCTCGACTAGGATTGTGCCTTTGGCGAACAGCAGGTTCGACTTCGTCGCATCAAGCCACCTGTCCACAAATTGTCGGCTCTGCGTGGGCAGACCGCAGTTCTTGAGGGGGACAGCCTTGGGGCGATTGAGGTTGGATAGATGGATAACGTGATCTACGGATACGGCAGCGGTGATCACAGTCGAGTGGGTGGTTATGATCACCTGCATTCCGCGAGCCTCAGCAGCCTTCTTGAGATGCCGAAGGAGCCGGAGCTGAAGCTGGGGATGAAGGTGCGCCTCCGGCTCCTCGATTAACAGCAGGCGCAGGTACGTTTTCTCGCCCTGCCCTGCATCGGCTTCGTAGGTCAGCTCTGCCAGAATAGAAGCGATGTACAGCAAGTTATTGTAGCCCAGGCTGTTTTCTTCCAACGCACGAAATTGTGCTGCGTCAGCCTTGCTCAAGTCTGGAAAGTACAGGAGCCTCAGCCCTTCCACGATTCGAGAGAAGCTCACTTCCGAAAACTGGATCATTGTGCCCTGAGAGAGATGAGCGCCCAGGGCAGCTTTTAGGCTCTCGCCAATTCGCTGGTTGGCGGCTTTGATAGCAAACTGATCGCTCTCTGATAGCTGACGATTGAAGTCCCCAACATGCTGCTCCAGCGGATGCAGCACACGAGCCTTTCTGGCGGCTTCTATGTCCTTGCGGCAGAGCGCTTTTAACAGGCGCGCGAGGCGAGACTGGCGTCCTTCTCTAAGCTTGGTTTCAGCGTCGCGTAACGGCGGTAGGTAAACGCAGTGGACATAGTCCAATTTCTCGGTTTCAAACGCTTTGGTGTACTCGTGGCCACCGTAAGTATGGTGTTTGAACCTGCCACGAGACTCCTGGTTTAGTGCCGTGAACGTGAGTTTTGCCTCGGGCTGGTTGCCGCACCAGGTGTCAAACGCGATGACATCGTTCTTGTCGAGACCGGAGAAGGTCGCCTGAATTTTGATCTCCTCAGCCGTGACATCATCTTTGCCAAACCCCCTGTAGAAATCACGCTCACTGATAACCCGTTTGCCCGACTCGGAGTCATTGAAGAGCTGTCGTATCGCGCTAACTACGCCAGTCTTGCCGGCCCCGTTTTCGCCGACCAGAACGTTCAGGCCGTCATGGAGTTCGATCGAGAACGTCTCCCCAAAGCATTTGAAGCCCTGAACATCCAGCGTACGTAAATACATGAGCATCCCTTCTTCATAAATTGCTAAATAGCCGGATTCGAGCCGCGCCACCTGTACTATCACAGTGACATAGAGCTAGGTCTGCTCGTTTGCAGTGCTTAGTCAGGAAAAGCACATCATCAACGGTCGTCTCGCCTCGGGAGCCATGAGCTTGGCAATCTCTTCTACCACCCATGCCGCGCAAGGCCACAGAGCCTGTACAGCCAGCAGCACGGTGAAAACGAAAAACGCTCGCAGGAGGTAGTCATGCGCCAGCTTGATATGGCTCACCTTGGCGTTGTTGCCCGGGTAGTTTTCGATGACTTTGATAGCGATAGACTTAGCCAAGCTCGCGGCGGGTTGTTGCGTGCTCCAGCAACGCGAAATGTCGCCGGCTCCCACCGTGTGGGCATTGCTCACGCGCAGTACGCAGAACGCGCTGTACCCCGCTCGAAGGACATACGCCACTGCAAGCGCAAACACCGCCAGCGACAGGGCGCCAAGGGCTTTACTGGTCTTGTCGCTCCAAAGAGTCGGCAATAACGACACCAACACCGGGATGAGTGCGGTTACTGCCGCAAGATAGACCCCTGCTTTCGTGTCAGCACCTTTACGACGCTCCTGTTCGGCGTCGTACATCCGGCGCGCCTCTTCCAGCGCTATTTCGCTCTGCAGATCCCAATTGCCGTCGTTGATGGATGCTTTCCACCCGGCGCGCATTTGGTCATTTGCTGCAACCTGTTCAGGCGTAGGTGGAACTAGGGTCGGCCAAAACAACTGCCTATCAAAGCGGGCCATTTCGGATCATCTCCAACTCATCAACGATTGCCGCAGCAATTGGGTACCCGGTTTGATTTTCGATCCAGGCCCACTGACCGTTTGGATTGATCTCCAAAAACCACAGCTTTTCATCTGGGGCGCACACCAGATCAATAGCGCCATACCGCAGGTTCAGACGGTGCACCAACTCTCGACATTGACCAGCCACTTGAACGGGCAAGCTAATGGCCTCGTGTCGTAAGTCAGGCCGGCTACCCCGTCGCCAGTCAACTTCGGTTTCTTCGTTATCCTGAGACCAGATGGCGGTGGCGAACACCTGAGCGCCAACGACAGTGACGCGAACATCATATTTTTTTGGCACTTCAGCCTGAATGATCAACGGGGCAAGGCCAAGCGCAGGCGCATCTGCTTCGGTCAATGGCTGCAGCCGTGAGGTGAACATCACCTTCTCCAGCGCGCCCGGCAGTACCGCTTGCCGCAGAGGCTTCCCAATAGCTGTCACCCGTGTCATCCTCCTCGATCACCGTATCTGTCTTGGTCATCAGCTGGAGCAGATGAGGGGCCTGCCCCTTGGAGGCCAGATCGTCGTCACTTTCGGGCTTGGAGTATGTTTTTGTGAGCGTTTCGAGCGTCACGAATGAGTCGTCATCCTCTTCACTATTGACCTTCGTCTTGGTGAGAAGCTCGTCCAGCGCCCCACGAGCAATAACTGGCTGAGTACCATTAGGTGTCTCAACAACCCACATATCGTGCTGAGTCGAGTAATAGCCTGGCAGATTGTCGGTACCTGTTCTCGGCACAGCGTTTCTTGCGAGCAGGGGTGAAACTGCCTTGTATGCGGAGATGGAGGCTGTAGGCATTACGCTGAAACTCCTGTATGGCGATGTGCCAACATATTACGGAGAACTGAGCGATTCGTCATGCTCGTACCTTGCTAACCACCTCTAGGCCAGTGTGTTGCGTTCCTTCGCAGCCCAAATGCTCCACAAAACTCTCCACGCCCCGTGCTTCATCTCATCGCGGCGCTGAAGATCGTGCGCAGGTATTTCCACGGCAGTTGTGCTGCAGGCACCTCCACTCGCATCCGGCCAGATGTTTAAATGTATTCCGCGCATCGCCGAGAGGTACGCTCCCAATTTAACGGGGGCCTATAAGCTCATTGGATAGCGATGCCCTACTCTTACTCAGCCTGATCGTTACAGCCGTGCAGCTCGAGGCCCATGAGCATATCGCGCGGCACAACCTCTTGCGTAAGCGGCCAGAGAACACACCTTCAGAAATCCGGAATTAAGGGCGATGGTGTCCGCCTATTTTAAGCGGACGCGATCACCCTTATCGCTAGGATTTCCATGCGCCAACGAAGCTCCTATCCCAAACCCTTTAAGGCCCAGGTCGTGCAGGAATGCCTGAAACCCGGTGCCTCAGTTTCCAGCGTCGCCATCAGCCACGGCATCAATGCCAACGTGATTCGCAAGTGGCTGCCGATTTACCGTGATAAACCCGTCGCGCCACTTCCCGCGTTTGTACCGCTGCAACCGATTCCTAAACGGCAAGCTGATGAAGCCGTGGTCATCGCACTGTCGCTGGGCGACAAATCCATCACGGTAAAATGGCCCATCTCCGACCCGGACGGCTGCGCACGTTTTATCCGCAGCCTCTCGCAATGATGCGCATCGACGCCATCTGGCTAGCCACCGAGCCCATGGACATGCGCGCCGGCACCGAAACTGCGTTGGCCCGCGTGGTCGCTGTGTTCGGTGCGGCGAAGCCGCACTGCGCTTATCTGTTCGCCAACCGCCGGGCCAACCGGATGAAGGTGCTGGTGCACGATGGCGTGGGCATCTGGCTTGCCGCGAGGCGTTTGAACCAAGGCAAGTTTCACTGGCCTGGCACTCATCGCGGCTTGGAAGTTGGGCTCGACGCTGAACAACTTCAAGCGCTGGTGCTCGGTTTGCCATGGCAGCGAGTTGGCGCTAACGGCGCAATCACAGTGATTTAGCCTTGCTTTTCAGCTGTGGCAGGTGGATCGCTTTGGTAAAATCCACGGCATGACTTCCTCGCCCAATCTCGCCCAAATGACACCCGAACAACTGCGCGCACTCGCTGCGCAGTTGCTGTCGAAGGTCGACACCATGGCGCGAAAAATCCATCGTGACGAGACGATCATCGAGCAGCTCTCTCACGAGATTGCCATCCTCAAGCGCCACAAGTTCGCCAAGCGCAGCGAGCAGATCAGCCCAGCGCAAGGCAGCTTGCTGGATGACTTGCTCAACACCGACCTTGAGGCTATCGAGGCAGAACTGAACGCGCTTCGTCCCGCCCCAACGTCGGACGAACCCCGCCAAAAGCCCAAGCGCGCGCCGCTACCGCCGCAGTTCCCACGTACCGTCATTCGTCACGAGCCAGAGAACACCCAGTGTGTCTGCGGGTGCCAGCTTCAGCGCATCGGCGAAGACGTTAGCGAGAAGCTGGATTACACACCTGGCGTGTTTACCGTTGAGCAGCATGTACGTGGAAAGTGGGCCTGCCGCCAGTGCGAAACACTGATCCAAGCACCGGTGCCGGCCCAGGTGATCGACAAGGGCATCCCGACCGCAGGCCTACTGGCGCATGTGATGGTAGCCAAATTCGCTGACCATCTGCCGCTGTACCGGCAAGAAAAGATCTTTGGCCGTGCAGGCCTGGCGATCCCGCGTTCAACGCTGGCTCAATGGGTGGGCCAAACTGGCGTACAGCTACAACCGCTGGTGGATGCACTGCGCGAAGCGGTGCTGGCTCAGCGAGTCGTGCATGCCGATGAAACTCCGGTGCAGATGCTGGCTCCCGGAGAGAAGAAAACGCATCGAGCTTATGTCTGGGCTTATTGCACGACGCCTTACTCGGCCCTCAAGGCGGTGGTCTACGACTTCAGCCCCAGCCGCGCCGGCGAACATGCGCGCAACTTCCTGGGCACCTGGAACGGCAAGCTGGTCTGTGATGACTTCGCGGGTTACAAGGCCAGCTTCGACCTGGATATCACCGAAATCGGCTGCATGGCGCATGCCCGCCGTAAGTTCTTCGACCTGCATGCAGCGAACAAAAGCCAGTTGGCCGAACAAGCGCTGCACTCAATCGGCGGGCTGTACGAAGTCGAACGGCAGGCCAAAGACATGTGCGATGAAGAACGATGGCGATTACGCCAAGAAATAGCGGCGCCCATTGCACAGAAGTTACATGAATGGATGCTGGCTCAGCGCGACCTCGTGCCCGAGGGGTCGGCCACGGCCAAGGCTCTGGATTACAGCTTGAAACGCTGGGTAGCGCTGATGCGCTACCTGGATGATGGTGCCGTACCCATCGACAACAACCCGGTGGAGAACACGATCAGACCATGGGCGCTTGGGCGCTCCAATTGGTTGTTCGCCGGGTCTCTGCGCAGTGGCAAACGAGCGGCAGCGATCATGAGTTTGATCCAGTCGGCACGCATGAACGGGCATGATCCGTACGCATATCTCAAGGATGTACTGACGCGATTGCCGACGCAGAAAGCTAGTGAGATCGAACATCTACTGCCGCATCAGTGGATGCTGCGTAATTGCATGGACTTGACCACCCGTTTGCACTCGACTTGACCAGTTGTTTGCATCGAATTTGAACCGCGCACGGGTACGCCCTGACCGGCAGAAATCGACCGACTCTGTTGAAAAAGTCGGTTCGCCCAAACAGCCCGGTCATTGACTGGTTAAAACGCCTTTTTTGCACACTGCTACGTGAAATCTGAGTCCGGAAGCCTCTGCCGAAAGTAAAGATTTCAATCTCGGACGCATACTTTTCTGCTGCGGAAACCATGGTCGACTTTTTCAACAGAATCGGCCAAAAGCGGACGTAGCTAATAGACCACTGCTTTCGGTCAGTGCGCGGTCATGAAAGCAAGTAGCTGGCCGCAGGCACTCCGGATAAGGCCATCAGCGCCCTTCGATTAACTCTCCGAACAACTCCCTGACCTTGACTTTGGCATCCGCCAACGCGACTCGGCCTTCATCGGTAATCTCGTACATGCGTCGCTCACGGCGCCCGGTACGCTCATGGTGCGAGCGCAGATAACCTTTCTTTTCCAGACCGTGCAGCATCGGATACAGCGTGCCCGCGCTAAGCTCGTAGCCGTGGTGTCGCAACTCTTCGATGATGGCCAGCCCGAAGATGGGAGCCTCGGCGGCGTGGTGCAGGATGTGCAGGCGGATCAACCCGCCGTAGAGGTCTTTGTCGGTCATTCGCCGCCTCTCACAGGGCAATGCTCAACAGCCCGCCTAGGATACCGCTGCCCAGCACGACCAGCCACGGCGGCAGCTTCCAGAACATCAACGCCACCAGTGCCACAAGGGCCAGGCCGAAGTCTTGCGGGCCATGAATCGCACTCGTCCACACGGGCTGGTAGAGAGCAGCCAGCAGCAGGCCGACCACGGCCGCATTGATGCCGAGCAGTGCAGCCTGCGTGCGCAGGTTACGGCGCAGGTGTTCCCAGAACGGCAGGGCACCCACCACCAGCAGGAAAGACGGCGCAAAGATCGCCAGAAGGCAGATCAGGCCGCCAAGCCAGCCAGTTGGTGCTTGGTTCATCGAGGCGCCGAGAAAGGCTGCAAAGGTGAACAGAGGCCCCGGCACGGCCTGCGCCGCACCATAGCCCGCGAGGAATGCATCATTGTCGACCCAGCCTGTTGGTACGACCTCAGCTTGCAACAGCGGCAGCACGACATGCCCGCCACCGAATACCAGCGAGCCGGCGCGGTAGAAGGCATCCACCATCGCCAATGTCTGATTCGGGAACACAGCTGCTAGCAACGGCAGCCCCAGCAGAAGAGCAAAGAACAGCGCCAGCCAGAACAGGCCAACGCGACGCCGCACGCTGATCGGCAGTGGATCATGGGCCTCTCCCTGTTGCGGTTTGAACAGCAGCAGGCCGACGATGGCTGCAAGGATGATGACACTCACTTGCCCCCAGGCAGAGGGTATGAGCAGCACGAAGCAGGTCGCCGCCGCCATGATGGAAATACGCGGTGCATCGGGACACAGATTGCGCGCCATGCCCCAGACCGCCTGGGCGACCACTGCCACGGCCACCACCTTCAAACCGTGCAGCACGCCAGCAGGCATGGCATCACCATAACTGGCGATGCCGAGTGCGAAGAGGATCAGGGCAATTGCGGAGGGCAAGGTGAAGCCCAGCCACGCGGCCAGCGCGCCGCGATAGCCAGAGCGCGACAGACCGAGCGCGATACCGACCTGGCTGCTGGCCGGCCCTGGCAGAAACTGGCAAAGGGCGACAAGATCCGCATAGCTGCGCTCGCTCAACCATTGTCGACGCACCACGAACTCATCGCGGAAATAGCCCAGGTGTGCGATTGGGCCGCCGAAGGAGGTGAGCCCCAAGCAGAGGAAGATCAAAAAAACAGCCCAAGGGCTACGGTCAGTCTTGGTGATCTCAGTCATGGTCATTACTTGATCTGTGACAGGGTTGGATGAAATTATCGATGTACGATAGCGTAAATCGATAATTGAGGTCGACCATCATGGAACTCATTCTGATCGGCTTTGCGGCACTGCTGGCTTCAGGGCTGACGTTGCTCTCTGGCTTCGGTCAAGGGACAGCGCTGATGCCAGTATTTGCCCTTTTCTTCCCCTTGCAGCTCGCTATTGCGGCCACCGCCGTGGTGCACTTCGCCAACAATCTTTTTAAGCTCGGGCTGATGGCCCAGCAGACTGATTGGTCGGTTGTGGTGAAGTTCAGCTTGCCGGCTGCCTTCACGGCAACCCTGGGCGCAGGCTCACTGGCGTTCTTCGACCAACTGCCGCGCGTCGGCCCATCTGGACACCATGGTCTTTCAGCATCCGGAACGACGCGGAAAGAACTCCTTGGAAGCTACGCACCAGACTGATGTGCGAACTTCTGGCCGGCGATGTGGGGGTAGATGTTATGCACGCGATGCGGCCGCAGTTCGCACTGCAGATCGACATAGGGCAGATCGCCGCCGATTTGGTGAAAGAGTTCAACAAGACGCCAGCACTCAAAACCTGGGGCTGGATGTGCATCATTGATGGCACGCCGCAGATGATGCCGCCCACATCGTTTTTGTAGCTATTCAGTTACGCCGTGCTTTGAGTGGTCAGATCCAATGCAATTGGCTGGTCAAATCCGATGCCAACAGGTGGTCAAGTGCAATGCAAACGCTTGGTCAAGAGAGGTGCAATTTCCCAGGATGCCTGGCTGATCTACGCAAGGCGTATTCCCCGTACGCTTACCCTCTTGCGCCAGGTCAGCGCGCTGCTCAAGGGGGAGCCTGCGCAACTGTTCTTGCCCTGCGGTCATGGTTGTTGGTGAGTTAGGACAAGGCGCCGTGAGCAGCTCTGTATTTGGGCGGTGGCGCCGGCAGTCAGTACTTCTTCGGAGTCCTTCCGCGCCAGCTCGTCTATGAGTTTCCTACACCTACTCAGGGCTTCAAACGGTTTATTAGAAAGCCAAAGAAGGGTGGCCGTAGCCACCCCACCCTTCAAGCCAGCAAATGCCTCAGGAGGTGCGGCCACCGAGCGTCTCGGCGACCCAATCCGCAATGTACTGGCCCGCGTTGATGCTGTTGTCGAAGCTGGAGTGCTGCACCCCACCCTCACGATCGGTGAAGATCTTCAGCTCGCGCTTAGGGCTGTTGATCAGTTGTTCGTAGGTGCGATGAGCCCACTTCAGCGGAATCTGAGAGTCCTTCTCGCCATGGGTGACCAGGAACGGCACTTTGATGCGATCCAGGATCCCGTCGAGGTGAACCTTCTCGGAGATTGGCATGAAGTCCTCGATATCCTTGGCGCCCCATACCCAGCAAACATGTGCCCAGTAATGAGGAACGGGCAGGCTGCCTTCTTTCTCTAGGCGACGCTTCTGAACATCACGCCAATCGTGGTTTGCACCCCAGACTACGCCGCACGCGAATCGAGGTTCAAATGCCACCGCTCTTGGGCAGTAGTAGCCTCCCAGCGAGACACCTTCCATGCCGATGCGCTTGGAGTCGACTTCAGGATGGGTTTCCAGCCAATCGACCACCCGGCTCGCCCAGTGCTCACTGTCGAAGCGGGCGGTGAGGTCATGCAGGCGGAGGGCCTCACCAGTGCCAGGTTGGTCAATGAGCAGCGAAGACACGCCCCGCTTGGCGAGCCAGGCCGGCAAGCCCACGCGGTACTTCATTTCCTTGGTCGAGTCCAAGCCGTTGACCTGCAGCAGAACCGGGGCCGGGCCGTTCACGCCTTCAGCGCGCACGAAGAGCCCGGAGAGGACTTTCCCCTCGTATGGAATCTCTACACGCTCGCAGTTTTCTTTGGATAGGGAAATACCACGTGCGAAGGTGCTCACGAACTGCTTGTAGAGAGCCTCGCGCCCTGGAGCTCCGTGTGCTTGCAGGCGCTCGCAGGTCAGGTAGTAGGTGGCAGCCCGGTTGTACTTCTCGCCCGCCGACAGCAAGCGGCCTGCAGCCTCATCTTCTTCAGCCAGGCCGCAGAGCTTGTCTGCCATTTTTGACCAGGTTTCACGAAATGCTGCGGTGCCGGCTGCGTCTGGCTGCTTCGCAGCCTCTTGCAACGGCGCACACATTTCCTCGATCTCACCCATGCGAGCGCCCATCTCGATGGCGAGGTCGACAGACAGGTTCCAAACGTAATTGGTGGGGAAGTAGCGGAACATTTCTTATTTTCCTTTTCAGTCGGAAGGTGAACCCGGGGCTGGGAAGTACACCAGGCACGATCAGAGAAGGACGTTATTGAGCAGGCTCCGTTTTGGCCAATCGCGAGTGGGGATGCAAGGTATCGCGAAACGCGATGCCTGCATTGAAAACCACGCCGTTTCCGGTTTGTTAGTCAGTGCGCAGCTTCAGGAACTGCGGCCGGCTCGGGCGCTGAAGCTTGATCCAGTGCCAGGATTGACGCTCGGACTGCCTCTCTCAGCCAACGATGCATGGGATCACTGTCCATGCTGCGATGCCACTGCATGATCTCCTTCATCACCGGGAGCTCCACCGGTGGCGGGAGAATACGCAACGGCAGATATTGCGAATAAAGCTCCGCCAACCTGCGATGCATCGTGGCAATGCGATGAGTGCCGACCAGCAACTGAGGTAGCGTGTTGAAGTCGTTCGTGATCACCTCAAGCCGGCGTTTGAAACCGTACTGGTTCACGAACCACTCTTCGATGCTCAACTGGCGAGTGCGGCCGAAACCGACAGATACGTGGCCCATTTCCATGTATTTTTCCAAGGTCAGGGTCTCGCCTACCAGCGGGTTTTGGTTCCAGACGACGCACACGTGCTCCTCTTCAAACAGCAGCTGCGAGGGATGCCCGTCGATGCAGTACCGCTCTGGAACAAACATGAGGTCGATCTCGCCGCGACTGGCCATCTCCACCGACTGCTCCCCTGGCGCGTACATCTCGAAGGTGATCCCTGGGGCTTCCTGATGAATGCGTTGAATCACCCGCGAGAAGAGAACACTAATCAGGTAATCCGACATGACCAAACGGAAGTGTCGCTTGCTGGTAGAGGGATCAAAAACAGGTTTCGCAGTGATAGAGGAGCTGATGGTCAGCAGTACTTCACGGACGGGGATTGCCAGCTCAAGCGCATAGGCGGTCGGCTGCATGGTGCGGCCTACCTGCACAAGCAAGTCATCCCCGAAGTATTTTCTAAGCCTACCCAGTACGCCGCTTGTGGCGGACTGGGTCATGTGAAGGCGTTCGGCAGCACGGGTAATGTTTTGCTCGTCCAGGAGCACGTCCAGGGCCACGAGCAGATTCAAATCCAAGTGGTGGAATCGCATTGCGATGCATCCTTGTGATTGTAGTTATTTTTGAAATACCTTCGTCCGCCATAATCGATACGTCAAGAGGCCGTTTGTTACACCACCGCCCCACTCCCGGATTTCCTTGCTTTGCGACCATGTATCGAGTTCGCAGATGGTAGGCATCCCAAGTTGCGATTAGTCAGTTCAAAAACCTGACCGCACTCTCAATCGCGTCATGCGGCATGCCTACCGCAGAGACCACCACCGGCCCAGCTGCCGGATCATAATTTCAACGGAGTGGTTTCCATGAAGATCCTTGGACTTGATGCCTTGGTTTTTGGCGTCGACGATTTACAAGCTTGCGCTGATTGCCTACGTGATTACGGACTGAAGCCAGTTCACCTGGACGCCGAAGGTGGCCGTTTCGAGGCCCTGGACGGAACCGCCATCATCATCCGTCAGCCCGATGACTCATCCCTCCCTCCTGCGATGGGCCCGGCTCCTTCCCTCAGGGAGACGGTCTATGGCGTAGAAAGCACTGCCGATCTGGCCGCGATCGAAGATGAGCTGAGCCGAGATCGCGAGGTGCATCGGGATGCTGCTGGCGCCCTTCACACTGTCGATGACCTTGGCTTTGCCATCGCTTTCCAGGTTACCTGCCGCCGTCCGTTCAGCGCGCCTGCCGACCTCACCAATGCGCCTGGCAGTGAACCGCAACGCCCGATGAACCAGCTGGGCATCACTCCCGACATGGTCGCCCTGCCCCGGTCACTTTCCCACGTGGTGTACTTCGTTCCCGATGTGGCTAAAGGTGAAGCGTTCTACCGAGATCGCCTGGGCTTCGTGACCACTGACAGCTTCATCGGCGTTGGCCCCTTCATGCGCACGAACGGCATGGATGACCACCACTGCCTGTTCATGATCCAGACGCCGCCTCACATGCAAGGCTGTGAACACTTCACCTTCCACATGGGCAGCGGCACAGAAGTGCTCCTGGCTGGTTATCGCCTGCAGCAGAAAGGCTGGACAAGCTTCTGGGGCCCGGGCCGCCACCTCTTCGGCTCCAACTGGTTCTGGTACTTCAACAGCCCTCTGGGCTGCCATATCGAATACGACGCCGATATGGACAAGCACGATGACGCCTGGGCTGCCCGCCATGCTCCGATGTCCGCTGATAACTCTCAGCTCTTCCTCTTTAGCTCCCGCGACAAATGGGCACCAGGTGGGCCACCTCCGAAGCAGGAGTGAGCCATGGATCGTAGCGTGGTGCTTTGCCCGCTCCAGCAACTGCAAGAAGGCACCGCCCTGGGTTTCGATCCGTTCGAGTCTGGGCGCGCGACTGTGTTTGCTCTGAAGCATCAGGGAGAGGTGCGCATCTATCGCAACAGCTGCCCTCACCTGGATGTGCCTTTGGAGTACCGAAAGGATCGGTTTCTTTCAGCCAATGGGGAGCGGGTCATCTGTTACGCGCATGGAGCGCAGTTCATGCCGGACACAGGGCTTTGCGTTTACGGCCCATGCCTGGGGAAGTTTTTAACAGCGCTTGAGTTCAAGTGTGAGGACGAGCTGGTTCGCCTTTCGATCGACAGCCTTGGTCAGCCTATCGAGGTATCGCGCAGCGCGATAGGTCGCATCTGAGGACTCGATTAGTCAAATCGGTCGTCTCTGGGGAAACTCAGCCTAACCACGAAAAAGGCCGCCTCTGTAAAGGCTGAGCCAAACAAGAACAACACGTGAGTACTTTCATGAATATCGAAAAAGTCCTGATCGTTGGTGGTGGTATCGGTGGCCTGTGCGCAGCTATTGCGCTGCGCCGTAAAGGGATCGCGGTCGACCTGGTCGAGATCAAAACCGAATGGACTGTCTACGGTGTCGGCATCATTCAGCAAAGCAACGTGGTACGCGAGATGGCCAAGCTGGGATTGCTTGATGCCTACCTTGACGCCGCGTATGCATTCGAAGATGTCGGAATCTACAACACCGACGGCGTGCCCCTGGTTCGCATTCCAGGCCAGCGCCTCGCCGGGCCTCAATACCCAGCCAACGTTGGAATCTCGCGTCGCGCGCTACACAAGGTGCTGAGCGAAACCGCCATCGAGCTTGGTACCCAAGTACGCCTGGGCCTGTCGATTGAAAGTTACGAACAGAACGCAAACAGCATCGACGTGGTCATGACCGACGGCACCAAGGGTAGCTACTCGCTGGTTGTGGGTGCTGATGGCCTCTACTCCAAAGTACGAACTCTGGTTTTCGGTGACAAATACCGTCCGAAGTTCACGGGCCAAGCTGTTTGGCGTTACAACTTCCCTCGGTCTCCAGAGATCGATCACCTGGCCAACTACCAGGGCCCCTTCGGCAACGCGGGTCTTGTCCCACTGGCAGATGACCTGATGTACCTGTTCACCACCTCCCATGAGCCAGGCAATCCTTGGATGGACGAGAACCATCTTGCCCAAGAGCTGCGTAAGCGCCTGGAAGGCTTTGGTGGGCTGATCGAACAACTGCGTGAACAGATCACCGACAACACCCAGGTCGTCTACAAGCCGCTCGAAGCCGTCTTCGTTGATGAGCAGTGGTTCGCCGGCCGCATCCTGCTGATTGGTGATGCCGCGCATGCCACCACTCCTCACCTCGGCCAAGGTGCCGGCATGGCGATCGAAGACGCCATCGTCCTCAGCGAGGAGCTGACCTCCGGTGGCACGCTGGCGGAACAGTTGGATCGATTCATGGCTCGCCGTTTTGAGCGCTGCAAATACATCAGCGAGCGATCGTTGTTTGCCGGCGAAAAAGAGATTCAAAAAGACCGCGACTTCGACCGCATTGCTTTGGTGAAGCAGATGCTTGAGGTCACAGCGCAACCGGTATGAATTCTGGGGTGCATCAGGTCGCAACCTGATGCACCTGACTCAAAGCCAACACTGACAAACAAGAACAATAATGAGGTGACTTAAATGCTGTCTTGCAATCGCTCGCCCCAGAAAAAATTACCGCCCCTCAAGCCGCTCGCACTGGCCACATCTTTCCTCGCAATTACGGCTGGTCTTCCTGATGTACATGCGTTTGAAATTGAAACTGGCAACCCCGATCTTCGGGTGCGTTGGGACAATACCCTGAAATACAGTGCAGCCTGGCGTACCAAGAGTCAGAGCGACAAGCTGACTGAAGGTCAAACCGCGTTGAACCAGGATGACGGTGATCGCAACTTCAACAAAGGCCTGATCTCCAATCGCCTTGATCTCCTGTCTGAGATGGATATCACCTACCAAAATTTCGGCGCACGTGTGAGTGGCGCTGCTTGGTATGACGATGTCTACAACCAGGGCAATGACAATAACGACCCCACGCGCTCGAACAGCTATTCAGTAAGGTATGACGCTTTCACCGACGACACCCGTACTCTGCACGGGCGTAAAGGTGAGCTGCTCGATGCATTCATCTTCGGCAAAACTGAAATAGGCGACATGCCAGTAACTGGGCGTGTCGGTCAGTACGCCATGCAATGGGGCGAGAGCCTCTTCTACGGCATGAACGGTATCGCCGGCGGCATGGCGCCAATTGACGTTGTGAAGGGTCTTTCGGTACCGAACACCCAATTCAAAGAGCTGATCCGTCCTGTTCAGCAGATATCCGGGCAGCTCCAGCTGACGCCAGATGTGTCCATTGGCGCTTACTACCAATTCGAGTGGGAAGCGAACCGCCTGCCTGGCGCAGGAAGCTATTTCTCCAGCTCCGACAACTTTGGCGACGGCAATGAGCGCATGTTCATTGGCGCGCCCCTGTTCCCTGGTGCTCAGCCACTGGCCTTCTACCATGGGAACGACAAGGAGGCTAAGGACTCCGGGCAAGGCGGTATTCAGCTTCGCTGGAGAACCGAGTCGGTGGACTGGGGCCTTTATGCCATTCGATTCCACGACAAGAGTCCGCAACTGAACGTTCGCCCAGACTTCGCCAACCTCAACCCGCAGTCAGGCAAAGCGGGTGAGTACTACTGGGTTTATCCAGAGGGTATTGAAGCCTTCGGTGCGAGCTTCTCCACGACCCTTGGCAACTACAACATTGCTGGTGAGCTTTCCACTCGCTGGAATCAGCCGTTGGCCTCCACCAGTCAGCGCACGCTGGCAGTTGGCGAAGCGATCAACAACGACTCCGACCCGCTGTATGCAACTGGGCGGACGCTGCACGCCAACATCTCGTGGCTGTCGAGCATGGAGCCTAACTTCATTTCTCAAGAGGCGACGTTCCTCGGTGAAATCGCCTGGAACAGGGTCATGAGCGTCACCAAAAACAAGGACGCATTTGACCCGAATGCCGATCGCGATGCGACAAGCCTGCGCGTGGTGTACGAGCCCATGTATCGCCAATTCCTGTCAGGCCTGGATGTCTCTGTGCCTGTTGGCTTCAGCTACACCAATGGCGCCTCCGGGGCCTTGGGTACCGGCTTTGGCGCTGACCATGGTGGCGATATCAACATCGGCATCAAGGGCAACTACCTGAACACCTGGAACCTGGGTTTGACGTACACCCATTACTACGGCCCAGAAAACACTTTCCTGGACGAAAACAACCACTACACCTTTGAACAGCCGCTAAAAGACCGCGATTTCATCGCCTTTACTGTCAGTCGCACCTTCTGACCGAGGATGTCTCGATGAACCACAATAAAAAGTTTCTTGCTGCTCTTACTGCCTTGAGTGCTGCGCTGCTCTTCTCCCATGCGTCGATGGCTGCGGTTTCGGCTGACCAAGCGGCCACACTGAAATCGACACTGACGCCCCTTGGGGGAGAACGCGCGGGCAATGCGGATGGCAGCATCCCTGCTTGGACTGGCGGTCTCACCAAAGTCGATGCTGCCTACAAGGACGGCGGTAAGCGAGGCGATCCGTATGCCGGCGATCAGCCTGTGTTGACCATTACTGCCCAGAATATGGCTCAGTACGCAGACAAGTTGACCCCAGGCATCCAGGCGATGCTGAAAAAGTACCCAGACTCCTACAAGGTTGTCGTCTACCCAACGCACCGCAGTGCTGCAGCACCGCAATCGGTCTACGACGCGACCTTCGCTAACGCGACTAGTGGCAAGCTGGTGGATGGTGCTTCCGGGCCAATGCCTCAGGGTGCGGCAGGCGGCATTCCATTCCCAATTCCTCAGAACGGTGCAGAGGCTATCTGGAACCATCTGCTGCGTTGGCGCGGAGCCTCCTGGCACTCCAGCTTCACGCAGTATCTGACCACTGCCGATGGGAAGCACGTGCTGACCAACGATTCGCGAGCTGATCTGCAGATGCCTTGGTACCTGCCAGGTTTCAGTCCGGAGAAAGGTGTTTTCTGGTCGATTCGCATGACCAACGATGGCCCTCCACTGCGCGCCGGTGAAGCCATCACTGGCCTTGAAAACCTGAATGCCGATAACTCCGCCGCCTGGACTTACCTGCCTGGCCAACGACGCGTTCGCCGCCTGCCTAATGCCTGCTGCGACACCCCTACCCCAGCCACTGCTGGCGTCATGAGCTTTGACGAGGTGTACGTCTTCAACGGCCGAATTGACCGTTTCGACTGGAAGCTCGTCGGCAAGAAAGAGATGTACATCCCGTACAACTCGAACCGGGTGTTCACCGCATCGTCCCCAGAGGCCCTGCTCGATGCGCACCACATGAAAGCTGATGCCGTGCGTTGGGAGCTCCACCGCGTCTGGGTAGTTGAAGCGACCTTGAAAAGCGGCGCGCGCCACGTCATGCCGAAGAGCACCTACTACCTCGATGAAGATACCTGGACTGCTGTCCTGGGTGATCGATACGACGCTCGTGGTCAACTCGCAAAGGTGGTGTGGACTTCCCCGGTTGTCCTGCCTGACCTCCCAGGCGTCACCTCGTTGACCAACGGCTTCTACGACCTGCTCTCCGGATCCTGGTTCGTGGGCGACGTTTACGCAGGCAAGAACGAGCAGTACCGCATCGTGCCGCCATACAAGGACTCGGTTTTCACCGCTGACGCAATGGCGGGCGAAGGAGTTCGTTGATGCTGGCGGGGCGCTTGCCCCGCCTGCTTCTTATAAGAACAAGAAAGGTTTTACGAGATGAAAAAGATAGTCTCAGGAATGCTCTTGCTTGCAAGCTGCTCACTCACGATGGTCGCGCCAGCCGGGGCCAATGATGGACTCTCCCAAGCCTCAGTGCTCGGGCCTCAAGCATTGCATGCAGTGCTACTGGACATCGATCACGCCGGCGCTCGTTTGGTTGCCGTGGGCGAGCGCGGCGTTGTACTGCTGTCTGATGATAACGGCCTGAGCTGGCGGCAAGCTCCAAGTCCTGTGAGCACTACGCTGACCAGCGTGCAGTTCGTGGACTCTTCCAATGGTTGGGCCGTTGGTCACTCCGGCGTTGTGCTGCATAGCGCGGACGCTGGGGCGAGCTGGCAAGTACAGCTGGACGGCACGCAGGCTGCAGCGATCGAGCTCCAGGCCGCTGAGCATTCTGGAGACGCCAAGCGCCTTGCCTCCGCTCAGCGTTTGTCGGCGGATGGCGCTGACAAGCCCCTTCTGGCGATCAACTTCAGCGATGCCCACAACGGGATCGTTGTCGGCGCTTACGGGCTTGCGTTGCTTACCCGTGACGGAGGGAAAACCTGGCAGTCCAAGATGGGGGATCTCCCGAATCCTCGTGGATTGCATTACTACGCGATGGCTCGCCACCACGACGAGATTCTGATCGCTGGAGAGCAGGGCCTTCTGCTCCGCTCTACGGATGGCGGCGCCAGCTTCAGTGCACTCCAAGGCTCCTACGATGGGAGCTACTTCGCAGCCGCGATTCTGCCCAGCGGACGACTTCTCGTCGGAGGCCTGCGAGGCAAGCTTTTCTCTTCTGACGATGACGGGGCCACTTTCAACGCGATCGATACCCCTGCTCCGGCATCTCTTAACGCCATTCGCGTTGAGGGTGAGCAGCTGCTCCTGACCAATCAGACCGGCATGGTTCTGAAAGGCGGCCTCAAGGATTTGAAGCTTGAACCCATCGCTGTATCTGAAGGACTTCCGCTCAGTGCTGTGACAGCCACGCCCGACGGCAACCTGGTTGCTGTGGGTGTAGCCGGAGCACAACGTGTTGCGCCTTCTTCCCTCTCCAAAATCGCGGATTAAGCCATGCATGTACCAACCTCCTCCGCTCCCCCTTCGGGCAATCTCGAAGACTTCAATAGTGCCTCAGGTTCCCTGCTGGAGCGCGCGCTGTTCAACAATCGTGCTTTGGTACTGTTGCTCTGCATTGCCGCTACTCTGCTCCTGGGCTGGCAGGCCACGCGCCTGACGCTGAACGCCAGCTTCGAGAAGATGATCCCGCGCGAGCATCCGTTCATCGTCAATTACCTGGAGCACCGCGACGAACTCAAGGGCCTGGGTAATGCCGTGCGCATCGCAGTTGCCAATCCCCAGGGCAGCATCTACGACAAGACATACCTCAAAGTCCTTGAGCAGATCAGTGATGAGGTCTACCTGCTCCCGGGTGTCGACCGCGCTGCCATGAAGTCCTTGTGGACACCGTCTACGCGCTGGACGGGGGTAACAGAGGAAGGTCTCGAAGGTGGGCCAGTTATCCCTGATGGCTACGATGGTGAGCCCAAGAGCTTGGAGGCGCTGAAACGAAACGTTGAACGCTCGAACGAAATTGGCCAGTTGGTTGCCTTCGATCAGCGATCCAGCATTGTCTATGTTCCGCTGCTGGCGCAGACGCCGGATGGTCAGCCACTGGACTACACCAGCTTTGCTCATGAGCTTGAGCAGCTGCGTGCCAAATACCAGTCTCAGGGTGTTGAGATTCACATCACGGGCTTTGCAAAGGTCGTGGGTGATTTGATCGATGGTTTGAAGCAGATCCTGGTGTTCTTCGGCGTGGCCATCCTGATCACCGCTGCAGTGCTCTATTGGTACACCCGCTGCGTGCGCAGCACCTTTCTGGTGGTCATGTGTTCGCTGGTTGCCGTGGTATGGCAGTTGGGTCTGCTTCCGATGCTGGGGTACGAGCTCGACCCCTACTCGGTGTTGGTACCGTTTCTTGTATTCGCCATCGGTATGAGCCATGGCGCGCAGAAAATGAACGGCATCATGCAAGACATCGGGCGCGGGATGCACCGCCTGGTGGCTGCACGCTTCACGTTCCGTCGGCTGTTCCTGGCTGGCCTGACCGCCCTGCTGTGCGACGCCGTAGGTTTCGCGGTTCTGATGATCATCAAGATTCAAGTGATCCAAGACTTGGCAGTGATTGCGAGCCTTGGTGTCGCGGTACTCATCTTCACCAACCTGATCTTGTTGCCCATTGTTCTTTCTTACATCGGCGTAAGCCCTAAAGCTGCTCGGCGTAGCTTGCGTGCAGAAGAGGCTGAGGCGTCTGGCGCGGACAAGCATGCGGTATGGCGCTTCCTTGATCTGTTCACCCGCAAACGTTGGGCAACAGCCTGCGTCATCGTTGCTGCTGCAATGGCCGTCGCAGGCTACGCGATCAGCCTGCAGTTGAAGGTCGGCGATCTTGATGCTGGGGCACCTGAGCTGCGACCTGACTCTCGATACAACCAGGACAACCTCTTCATCACCCAACACTACGGTGCGAGCAGTGACCTCTTTGCGGTCATGATCAAGACTCCACCGGGGCAATGTTCGGCATTCAGCACCCTCAAGAAAGTCGACGATTTGGATTGGCAATTGCGCGGGCTTGAAGGCGTAGATTCGACAAACTCGTTGGCGCTGCTCAATCGGCGTGTGCTGGTTGGCCTCTCGGAAGGCAACCCGAAATGGTACGAGCTGGTGAACAACCAAGCGACCTTGAACATGGTCACTGCGGGCGCTCCTCGCGGCTTGTACAACGATGATTGCAGCCTCCTGACAGTCTTTGCCTACCTCAAAGACCACAAGGCTGACACCCTCACCGACGTGGTTTCGAATGTGGAGCGCTTCTCCCTGGCCAACTCCTCGGAGGACGCGACATTCCTGATGGCTGCTGGGAGTGCAGGGATCGAAGCGGCGACCAACATCGTTGTGAAGAAGGCCAACCATGACATGCTCTGGTGGGTGTACGGCGCGGTCACTTTGCTGTGCCTGGTGACATTCCGCTCCTGGAGGGCCGTGGTTTGCGCAGTTCTTCCGCTTGTACTCACCTCCATTCTTTGTGAGGCCTTGATGGTGGCACTGGGGATCGGGGTCAAGGTCTCCACCCTCCCCGTCATCGCCCTGGGCGTCGGCATCGGTGTCGATTACGCACTGTATGTGATGAGCATCGTCCTGGCGCAACTGCGTCAAGGCGCCAGCTTGTCCCGAGCCTACTACCAAGCACTGCTCTTCACAGGGAAGGTCGTGATGCTGACGGGGGTGACCCTGGCAATCGGTGTGGGTACCTGGATCTTCTCTCCGATCAAGTTCCAGGCCGACATGGGTGTGCTGCTTGCCTTCATGTTCATCTGGAACATGGTCGGCGCCCTCATCCTCCTCCCTGCCCTGGCCTATTTCCTACTGCCTCAGCGTTCGCCTGAAAAATCAGCGGTTGCTGTTCCTGAGCAGAAGCACACTCAAACCCCACCTTGCAGTGAAGTGCACAAGGCAGTGCCGTGGGCGTAGCGACTTTGAAAGGCTCGGTGGGCTGTCAGTTGCAGGCGACGCTATGTGTGCGGCCTAGGACTGACGCCCATCGCTCAGATTATTCAGGCACAGGTGCTGTATGAACGAACTCTTTTCTCTTAGTGCCAAAACGGCGCTTATCACCGGTGCTACACGAGGAATAGGCCTTGCGATCGCCTATGCCCTTGGGCGAGCGGGCGCCAAGTTAATTGTGAGCAGTGAAAGTCACAGCGAAACGTCTAGCGTCGCCCAGACATTGAATGATGCGGGGATTGATGCCATTGGGATTGCTGCTGATTTGAGCAAGCAAGACGAGGTGCATGCATTGGCTGCTCAGGCCATCAAGCATTACGGGCGCATCGACGTCCTGGTGTGCAATGCCGGCGTAGCGCCGCACTTAGGGGCGATGAGCTCGGCGAGCGATGCAGACTGGGAATTGACCCTCAACGTGAACCTGCGAAGTGCTATCTGGCTCACCAATGGATTACTGCCCGCCATGGCTGAGCATGGCGGTGGCAGCGTCATTCTCATGTCAAGCATTGCCGGCGTGCGCGGGAACAAAGCGCTCGGTCTGTATGGCCTTTCCAAAGCGGCCCTCTCGCAGCTCGCCCGCAACCTGGCGGTCGAATGGGGGCCGCAAAACATTCGGGTGAATTCGATCAGCCCCGGTGTGATTCAAACCGAATTCGCTCGCCCCCTGACCGATAACGCCGAAGTTATGCAGCGCCGTCTCGCACTGACGCCGCTTCGCCGTGTTGGACGCCCGGAGGAAGTAGCTGCTGTTGCCTTGCTGCTGGCCTCGCCGGGCGGCGCATTCATCAGTGGTCAGAACATTATTGTCGATGGTGGCACAACCATCGGTGACGGAAACTAAAGGAGATCCTATGCAAACCCTTCCTACTTTCAAGCGTGTGGTAACCGGTCACAATGGTGAAGGCCTTGCGGTGGTCGCCAGCAGCGCGCCAACGCCGAACAACTTCCCGCTTAAAGCAGTGCCAGGCACCGTCTTCTACGAAGTCTGGAACAGCGCGACGACCCCTGCGCCGCTGGACAACGCAGATGACCCGACCTCTCAGCCACTTCAACTGAGCCCTGGCCCGCTGGGCAGCGTTATCCGCGTCGTGGACATTCCGCCAGATAGCGTACAGAACCAGGTCAGTGCCGAAGATGCTGCCGCTGCATTTGCAGAAATTGGTGAGTCTCACGCCGGCACCGGGAAAGCGGACTCGAAGCACAAGCTGATGCACCGCACCGAGACGCTCGATTACGGCATCGTCACTGAGGGCGAGGTATGGCTGGTGCTGGATGAAGAGGAAGTGCACCTCAAGCGAGGTGACATCGTTGTCCAGCGCGGCACCAATCACGCCTGGAGCAACCGTACTGAACAGATGTCGCGGATGGTCTTCATCCTGCTTGACGGACGTTACGCACCTGAACTGCAGGAGCTGCTGGGATGAAGCTCGCTACGCTCAACGACGATACCCGGGACGGGACGCTGATTGTAGTTTCCCGAGATCTGCAGCATGCAGTTATCGCAGGGCAGGCAGCGCCCACAATGCAGGCGGCACTGGAGAATTGGGCGAATGTTGAAGCGCACCTGGCGTCCCTGTACCACCAGCTGAATTCTGGTGACGCTGCCGACGCGTTCGTGCTCACGTTTGATCAACTGATGGCTCCCCTGCCCAGGGCATGGCAGTGGTTAGATGGTTCGTGCTTCCTGACCCACGGCAAGTTGATGCAGAAAGCATTTAACCTGGAGCCGATCGAGAACGCCGACACCATTCCGTTGATCTACCAGGGTGCGGGTGACGACTTCCTGGGCCCGAATGAAGACGTTGCGCTTCCCTCTGAAGCGGACGGCATCGATTTCGAGGGTGAGTTTGCGGTGCTGCTGGACGATGTTCCCATGGGATGCCCTGCAGACGAGGCGTTGCGCCATGTCCGCTTAGTGCTTCAGTTGAACGACGTCAGCTTGCGTGCCCTCGGCCCACGCGAAATGAAAACAGGTTTTGGTTTTCTCCAGGCCAAACCCTCCAGCAGCTTCGCGCCTGTAGCCGTGACTCCAGACGAACTGGGTGATGCTTGGGGAGATGGTCGGGTGCATCTGCCTCTGAACGTGGAGTGGAATGGTGAATGGTTCGGACACCCGCACGGGGGTGAAATGCACTTCGGCTTCCACCAGCTGATTGCTCATGCTGCGCGCACCCGCCGTCTGAGCGCTGGCACCCTTGTAGGGTCAGGTACTGTCTCCAACAACGATCGCTCCGTAGGGTCAGCGTGTATCGCTGAGCGTCGAGCGATTGAAACCATTGCTAACGGTGCACCCATCACTCCGTTTATGCGCTTCGGAGATCGTGTCCGAATGGAGGCGAAGGGCGCCGACGGTAGCGCACTCTTCGGGCCGATCGACCAGCGAATTGTGCAAGGAGGTGCGCCATGCGTGTAATGATCAGCGGAGCTAATGGCTTCGTCGGTCGCGAGCTCGTCGAGCGCTTGCTGCAGCAAGGCCAACTGCGCGGACAAAAGATCGAAGCCATTCTTGCCGTAGACCAGACTACCGATGGCCTTCCTGACGATAGCCGTCTTCGCCGGCATGAAGGGAGCATCACCAATCCTGCGCTTCTGCGGCGAGTACTAGCGGATGGCATCGATGTTGTTTTCCACCTGGTCAGCATTCCAGGCGGTGCAGCAGAGGCCAACTACGATCTCGGCTACCAGGTCAATCTGCAAGCCAGCCTGGAATTGCTCCAGCAACTCCGAAACCGCCAGCGCCCTCCTGTCCTGGTCTATGCGAGCAGCGTTGCGGTCTATGGAGGGGATTTACCGGCTCGTATGGATGAGTCTCAACCTGCGCATCCGCAACTGTCCTATGCGGCACACAAGCGGATGGTCGAAATCGGCATCGAAGATCTGGTGCGCCGGGGTGAGCTGGACGGACGCGTTGTCCGCCTGCCTGGGATCGTGGCCCGCCCGCAGGAGCCGAACGGGTTGAAGTCCGCCTTCATGAGCGACTTGCTGCATGCCTATGCGGCTGGCGAAGCCTATGAGTGCCCGGTTTCACCTAAAGCAACCTGCTGGTGGATGTCGGCAAGCTGCTGTGTGGACAACCTTATCCGTGCTGCAGAATTGAGCGAGTCTCAGGGGAATCGAATCTGGCAACTGCCAGTTCTGCAGCTCTCCATAAGTGAAATCCTTGAGGCTCTTGCATCGCGATTCGGCGCTGAGAACAGTAAAAACATCCGGTTCAATCCAGACCCCCAGCTTGAGGCGCTGTTCGGGAGCCTGCCTCCTCTGCGCGCCACACGCGCCCGCGAATTCGGCTTTCGGAATGATCGCTCGGCTGCCCAGCTGATTCGGAACGCACTCGGCAAGTACCCACCCTTCACTCGCCCCAAGAGCACGGAAGTAGGGATTACTACTCATGAACTTGGCTAAATTTCGCATGCTCGACCTCTCGGTCAGCCTGGACAACAACCCCTATACGGATCCTCCACCCCTACTGCCCAAGATTGACTACATGGATCATCAGCAGGGGTGGCCAGAGGTGGCCGCGATGTTCCCAGGGCTTCGCAAGGAAGATTTGCCTGGAAACGAGTCGTGGGCAGCAGAACGGCTAAGTATCACCACGCACAGCGGTACGCACATGGATGCGCCTTGGCACTATGCCTCGACAACGGATGGTGGAAAGCCCGCCTACGGGATCGATGAGCTGCTTCTGGAGTGGTGCTTGAAGCCAGGCGTCAAATTGGACTTTCGCCACTTGCCAGACGGGTATGTCGTGAGCGTTGCCGATGTAGAGGCTGAATTGAGGCGCATCGATCACGAGATTCAGCCACTGGAAATCGTAGTGATCAATACCCGCGCCGGAAGCCTTTTTGGGCAGCCTGGCTATCTCGATGCGGGTGTTGGGATGGGGCGCAATGCCACTCTATACCTCCTTGAAAAAGGGGTTCGGGTCGTTGGTACGGACGCATGGAGTTGGGATGCGCCCTTCAAGTTTACCCGCGAGCGCTTCGCACAGACTGGGGATGCATCAATTGTCTGGGAGGGCCACAAAGCCGGTCGTGACATAGGCTACGGTCAAATGGAAAAGCTGGCGAACCTGGAGCAACTCCCTTCATCTGGGTTCTGGATCTCATGCTTCCCCTACAAAATCAGGCATGCGTCCGCAGGCTTCGTCCGAGCTGTAGCGTTGCTGGATGACGATCGCTCCTGACGCCACCACCGGTGTGGTCTGATGCTCGTCTAGGCATTGGGCCACTTATCACGAAACGAAGACCGCTCCCTTTAGGACGCATTGCACTACAGCCTCTGGATGGCAAGGGCGTTCAAATGCGCCGGTCGCCGAATGTCCTCATCGGGTAGTTCTAGCAAGCCCCCCGCAGCCTGAGCTCTATGCGCCCCGCAGAAAACAGCGACTTGAACTGCATCTGCGTCACGCACCGTGTCCAAATTCAATCGGATGGGTAAGCAAGCTGGATTCGGAGGCAGCGATGGGTGAACACACCATTTAAAATCCAGGGTTAAGGGCGATGGTGCCCGCCTACTTTTTAGCGGGCGCGATCACCTGTACCGCGAGGATTTCCAACCGCAACGATCAGGGGCAAGCACTTTTACCCTAGCGCGGCAGCAAATGCTTCGGGCGTCGGGCTCTCCTCCCATTGCGCGGTAGTCTTCGGCAGCGCCAGCCATGGCTGCTTGCGCCGTGTCCAGATATGCGCAATCGGCTCGAAACGTTCAGAGCCTTCCAGGATGCCGGCCCGTACCACACGCATGCCGGGCGCTGCCGTAGTCTCGTTGAATAGCCGGGTATGGCATTTACCGCAGGCATGTTGGGTGGACGTCTGACCTTGGTGTTCATGCTTAAAGATCGCCGTTTCACCAAACACCTGAACAATTGAAGCTGCGCTCAGCATGTGCAGGCCAAAAGCACTGCCGCTCCAGCGTTGGCAGTTCAAGCAGTGGCAGGCATACAGCGGCGGCAATTGCTGCGCCGCGATCTCAATGGTGACTTGCCCACATCGGCACTGACCGGTGATTCTCATGCGTTAGTTCCTTACAATGACGCCCGGAAAAATGTGGGTGAATGATCGCTTTTTCACGGGCTCGGGCAGAAGAGCAAATTAGGAGCAACTGTTGGCAAAGAATGTATGAGCGGCATTGAATGGGAAAGCCAGCGTGTGTTTCTTGCCGTGTTGCGCTCTGGCAGCCTAAGCGGCGCGGCGAAGTTGCTGGGTATCGCCCAGGCCACCGCGCGCCGGCGCCTTGACCATCTTGAGCACGCTCTCGGTGTGAGTCTGTTCGCCCGCACACCTCAAGGGCTGACACCCACTGCCGGAGCGCAGCGCCTGATCGAACATGTGGAGGCCATGGATCTGGCCGCGCAAACCTTCAACCGCATGGCCAGCTCTGAAGCGTCGATGGATCACGGTACAGTCCGGCTGACCTGCGGCGAGTTGCTTGGCGTTGAGGTACTGCCTGACCTGCTGCGCCCTTTCCATTACGAACGCGCCGGGCTCAAACTTGAGTTGAGCATAAGCGACGCGCTTGAAGACATCGCCAGGCTGCAATCGGATATTGCGGTGCGGCTGATGCGGCCCAATGAAGCTGATATCACGGTGCGGCGTGTCGGCAGCTTGCGGGTTGGCATCCATGCCAGTGCCGGGTGCCTGGAGCGCTATGGTAATCCAGCCTCTCTAATGTCGCTGCGCCAGCGGCCCCTGATCGGGCCGGACAGACGCTCAGCGGATTTGCGTCGGCTTGTCGACGCCGGTCTGTGCGATGCCGACCAGCATTTCGCCATCGCCTCTGATCATCACCTCGCTCAGCTGGCCGCTCTGAAAGCGGGCTTAGGCTTCGGACTCTGCCCGACGCAAATAGCAAAATCGCACGACCTCATACATGTGCTGCCGCACGATTTTGGCTTTGAGGTAGACGTGTGGGTCGCAATGCACAACGACCTGCGCAAAGTTAACAGGATCGTTCAGGTGTTCGAGGCACTAGGGGAGCAGTTGCGTCGGTATCTTCGCTTGGCCGATCGGTAAGAGACGTTTGCTTCCGATCATCAGAGGCGCACGCAGCAGTCGCCCTTCGAGCAGTCAGTGACCTGACAATATCGGCTTGTAAACGTATTTTTTCACTTGTAAACCTCGGTGGTTAACAAGTGAAAAATTAGGTTTACAGGCCTTCTGCGATGCCTGTTTGGCCGATTTGGCGCGGAGCAAGTCCTTCGTTTTTCACCCTTGCTTATCGCCGTCATCAGGTTCAGTGCCTTGAACAACCGTCAGAGCTTTCCTGGCGTCTGTCAGTTGCTGGCTGAGCTCAGCCGAAGTCGCTCTGAGCTGTGCGACTTCGGCGCTCGCAATCTCTGTCGCATTCCTGGCGATCACCAACTGCTCCTGGAGCATATCTTTCGCTCCCTCTGCCCGCGCTGCAGCCATGTTTGCCAAGCCCAGATCCCCTTCCAAGCGCTTCAGTGTGTCCTGGTTCTGATGCGCGAGCTTGCTCTGCTGGCGCGCTTCACCCAGCAGGCGTTCGTTGTCACGGTTTAGTCTGGTCAGTTCGTCCTGTCGCACCATGAGGGTCTGCTGAAGCTGCAACAGTTCATGCTGCAGTTGCTGGAGCTGAGTCTCGTGGCGATGCTGGTCTTGCTCACGTTGCTCCTTGATCGCGTTGCGGTAGTGCTCCAAAGCATCACGAGCATGAGCGTGCTTTTCTTCCAGGGAGCGAACCTGCTCGTCTTTCTCCTGTACCCGCAATTCAAGATCAGTGCAGCTTTGGCTGATGCGCGCGTTCCGGGTGAGTTCTGATTGCAGTGACGATTGCGTGGTGCTCAGTTCCTCAGCCTGGCTCGCCAACGCGATGTCTCGGCTCGCCACCTCTCGCTGAGCCTGCTTCAGCTCTTCCTCAAGCCCCTCGATCTGCCTGTACAGCGCCGCCTGGCTCTGTTCGTGCGAACTGCGCTCCTGCGCCAGGGCAGCATTCCCCTCCTCCAATAACCGCTTCAATAGCTGATCTACGATCCCAATGAGCTCATCACTCAAGCGGTTCGGGTCAGATTGAGGGCGGGTATCGGTAGCCTCCAGCTCTTGGAGATACCGGGAAATCGTTGTTTTAGAGCCGGTATTACCCAGCTCAACACGCACAGCATCGATGCTCGGATTAACGCCACGGGCGAGCAGCGCCGCACGCGCTTTCTGTACCAATGCCTTGTTGATGCCGCCGCGCGCCATGGTCTCTCCTACGATTTCGTACTGGGTTACATGTCATGTATCTACGTGACATCTTACTCAATTTACATCTTGAAAAATGTAGGATTTACAAGAATAAATAATAGGGGATTATTTGTTCTTATAGCCCGGAATCGGCGAGAATCGTCTCCAGACCCGGTACAAATGGCAGGAAATGGCAGATGGACAAGGCGCAGCGATACCTGACGGCAGGCAAGCGCGAAAACACGCGCAAAAGCTATCGGGCTGCGATTGAGCACTTTGAAGTGGCATGGGGAGGATTCCTGCCTGCTACAGCTGAGGGAATCGTTCGCTATCTCGCGGAATATGCGGAATCGCTGGCGCTGAGCACGCTGCGTCAGCGCCTGGCAGCGCTTGCCCAATGGCATGTCACCCAGGGCTTCCCCGATCCAACCAAGGCCCCCCAGGTACGGCAGATGCTCAAGGGCATCCGCGTCGTGCACCCGGCCAAACAGAAGCAGGCTGCGCCGCTTCAGTTGCGTCACCTTGAGAAGGCCGTCTATTGGCTGAATAGCAAAGCAGGAGAAGCGATCGAGTCGGGAGACTATCGGGCGCTGATGAGGTACCGCCGCGATGCCGCCCTACTACTCATCGGTTTTTGGCGTGGCTTTCGGAGTGATGAACTGGCCCGTCTTCAGATCGAGGATACCCAGGCCGAGGCCGGCATTGGCATCACTTTTTACCTCCCCTACACCAAAGCGGATCGCGCCCATCAAGGCACGACGTTCCACACCCCTGCCCTTAAAAAGCTTTGTCCGGTTGATGCATACATCAATTGGATCACGGTGGCCGGCATTTCCAAGGGCCCGATCTTTCGTAAGCTTGATCGATGGGGGAACCTGTCAGAAAAAGGGCTCAAGTCGAGCAGCCTGATTCCGCTGCTCAGGCGCATCCTGGAAGAAGCCGACATACCTGCGCAGGCATACAGCAGCCACTCGATGCGCCGTGGCTTTGCAACCTGGGCATCGGCAAATGGCTGGGACATTAAAGGCCTTATGAGCTATGTCGGCTGGAAGGATATGAAATCTGCGCTGAGGTACGTCGACGCGAGCAGCTCCTTTGGCGGCCTGGCCGCTTACAACGCAGGAGAGATCGATCATGATCGCTAAGCGAGAGGCTGGAGCTTCATTTTGCTGATTTCTGCCTCTGCCGCCCTCAACTCAGACGTAACACCTGACCACATCAGCACCAGGGTCGATATTTTTTCGCGACTCGCCTGCAGCTCATCCCCCAGCTCCGCGAGCTCGGACTCAAGCAGGTCACAACGCTGCTCAAGCAGCTCCTCACGAGTGAAAAAAGGTTCGAGCAGATCGTCATCACTTGGTTTGCGCATGCGCCATAGGCCTTCATCGTGACAAGAGTACAAATGTTCTCCGCGAAGGATAAATTCGAATACTGTATATTTCAACAGTGCTACGCTAGCCACTGGTCGAGGTCGACGCATGTGGCCCCGCATCGGTACGGATCCGCTCCCGGGCGCACCAGTGGCAATCAATCTCCGTTAAGGGGTGGGGCGTCATCTCGGCGAGGAAGAAGGTGAAAAATCATGTGCAATGATCGTTTGGATGCGAGGAAAATCCCATGCCCCTGAAATCGTCATTTGCCACCGTACTGCGGGCATTACGCAGCAAGCGAAACATCACGCAACGTGGATTCGCCGACACGACGAGCAGGACATACCTGTCAAAGCTAGAAAGCGGTAAGTCCAGTATCACCTTGGACAAGTTGGAGCAATTGAGCGACAGACTTGAGCTCTCGCCTTTGGCTCTGCTTACCCTCACAGTGAGCGAAGACACTGGCGTACCGACAACCACGCTGATATCAAAGCTGAGCGATGAAATCCGCGCACTGACGAGTGATGGTGGATTGCCAGAGCTCAGTGCATTGAGCCCTCCTCCAGAATCCATAGGTCATACAGTCGTCGCGCGCCGGAGGCCTGGACGGCCTGGCCATCCTGTGAACGCGATTGGATCAGGGCAGGCTGAGCTGCCCTTCTAAGAATATTGCAGGCTATGGGAAAGGAGCGCCTAAAACCTAAGGCGCCCCATGGGGGGTATTGTTATGCCGCAGCGTCGCGCCGCTTGCTTAACTGTTCCCGCCAGACGCTTAACGCTTCGAGATCAACCCTCAGCTCAGCCTCCTCAGGAATGAACATCGGGATTTCAGTTGACTGGCTGTGCTCATAACAACTGTACTTCGTCATCAACTCATCGATCAGCCTGCAGTCCTCCAGCTGGATACCCTGGATAGCTCGGAGTCGGCCATCGGTCTGGATTCCCCGCCGGTGCCTGAGCACGACCTTGTTGAGCAAGTCTTCCTCAACCGATCGCTCAACGAGTTTACGAAACTCGCTGCAAATTCCCTGCGCCAAGGCCCGGTACGCGTCGGCGCCACCGACATCACCGGCCTTTCTTGCTTCCGTAAGCCGGGTCAGCAAGATGTTGTTCGCCTTCTTGGTCGACGCATTCCATACATCCTGGTCAGACGGGTGGCCGGCAACTCCGCCGTAAGATTCGATTCGCATAGCGCGGTAATGCTTGGACTTCCAGTCATCGCTGACCTTGCGAGCCAGGTCTTCCAAGATCCCGTACAACGACAGTCGGTGCGTGAGGACTATGACCTGTCTTGTTTGCGCCAGCGCCACCAGACGACAAGCGACAGCCCATTCGAACTCGTGATCAAGAGAAGAAATAGGATCGTCAAAAACAAAGGGAGCTGCCCCTGGCTTCTCGCACACGTCCGCCAAAAACGCCGCGAGTGAGATAATGCGGCGCTCTCCCTCGCTCAATACTCCCTGAGGCTGGGTGCGCGCGTCTTGAGCACCTTTGAGTCGAACCTGGTGCAACACCACACCATTTCGCGCTCTGGTTTTGATTAACTCGACCTGGATACGGTGTGCACCAAGCGCACGCAGCTCCTGATTGAAGCGCCCGACATACGCTTCAGTCACTACCGCCTGGGTCACCTCAGCTGCCTTGGTGGAAATCGCCCGCGAGCTGGTGAGTGCCTTCCAAGCATCATAGGCCTTCGATTTTTTCAGCCGGTCGACCTCTGCACGCACAGCAACTGCCTGCTCGGTAATCCACTTGCGCGCCTCCAGACCCAGTTTTTCCTTACTCGCCTGTGCCCTATCGAACTGCACAGCATCCGCTTCGTACTGAGCAGCCTCGTCGTCAAGGCGCCCTGCGTAATCCGTAAGCGACGCGATTGTTTCGGCCTGAGGGGCAACTGGTTGTGCTGGATGCACAGCTTCATGGGCATGCAGTGCGGCCCGGGCTTGTGATGCTGTTAGCCAAAACGCCTTGAGGTACTCAGACCACTCCTTAGAGCCCAGTCCAGCTGCTTCGCATTGAGTGGTGATCTCTTGCTCTGCCGGAATCTTCGACAGCTGCTCTAAGGCCTTGTCGTACAGCGATTCTGCGTTTTTGGCATCTGTTTCCAGCTTGCCCTGGACGAAGGCCTCAAACTCTTGAAGTCGATGCTGTGCCTGCTCATCCAGCGTTTGATGACATAAAGGACAGCGCGCCTGGTCATGGGTGACCGGAAACTGATCGTGCGGATACGGCGAGGCTGAGAACGCGCGTGCAGCCTCCCACATGGCCTTCCACGTAGGTAACCCCACACCTTCGAGCTCTGCTGTCTTGATCTTGGCCCCTTCGAGTGCGGTCTGCCGTTTTTCTTGGGCTGATTGCCTGAGCCCCCTGATCGCATTAAGGCTTTGGTCAGAATAGGCTTCGGCGCCACCACTCAGCGCGCTGATAACTTTCTGCAATTCCGCCTTGGTGCGTCGCCGCTGAACAGCCAAAGCACCTGGATCTTCTGCCTTCAAGCGCTCAATCAAGGCAGTAAGCTGGCTCTCCTCTTCTGGCTTCCAGGTCAATGCCTCATTCAACACGGTTGGCGTCACTGCCCCCAAGCTCTCGTAAAAACGCTTACCTGGCGTGCCGTCATAAATGGCAGGCATCTGGGGCAAGGTTGTAACCAGCTTGGATTGCTCGGCTGCTAGGGCATCCCTCACCTGCTCTACGACGACGGCGAGCTTTTCGAACAAGCCGACGATAGACGGGATGTAGGTGGCAGCGCTTTCAGCTGTCAGGTAGTGGCTCGCCTCGTCGCTGTCGAAAATGTCGATATTGCGCAGCGCTTCGATTAGGGGCTGGCCAACGTGCCATTCGTGCGCGCTTTGTTGGCCGTTCAGCTCAGAGGTGACCTGGCACCTACTCGCTGGAGGGGCCGCTTTAAAGACATTGGCTTTGAGCTCAGCAGCTCTGGGTTTTCCTGAAAGCTTTTTCAGGATGCGGGTGTAGCTGGATTTGCCTGATCCGTTGTGCCCATAGATAACAGAGAGGTTGTGCGAGCCGAACTCCAGAGGCCTGCGAGGCTCCAGGTTCTCGATGCCTGCAACCTCGCCAATCTGGATGAGCCTCAGCTCATCCTGGACGGTATGGCGGTGACTTAACTCGGCAAACGTGCGATGTGATGACGGCTTACTACCGGCTGGTGTTTTGATCAGCGCGGTGAGATCCGCGACATCGAGTGCATCAATTTCGCCCTTCTTCAGCAGCCGGTCTGCTGCCTCCTGAAGCCAGTCATTTTGCTTAAGAAGCCATGAACGGATATCCACCTGCGCCTGCATCTAGCCCACTCCTGGACGTTGGTCGTGGCAAAAAGCTAGCAGAGGGTCATACGCCTTGCCAGGCAGTTACTACGAAGGGCGCAGGCTGCAAACGTAACAAAAAATTTGCGTCGACGGGGCGATGCGCAAGAACAAGGGGGAGGGAAAAAAACACCTGAAGCACGGTGGATATGATCAATTCCTTATCGGAAGGATATCTGAGACGCCGTTGCAGTCCATTGAAGGTGGCAGCAGCGGCAACGCCTCTGAACAAATGCAACTAGCCCGTGTCTGCTTAACCTAAGTATCCGCTCTATCCCGCTGTCACTCGCAGCCGGCTCTTAGTCGTTGAATAGACGGTGTTGTAGTACTCAATGGGTAGCCCGTCCTTAGTCCGGCCTATCGACTCAATGCCTATCAAAGGCTGGCCTGTGGTTATTCCCAAAAGCTCAGCCTCCTCCCTGGTTGGCATGACTGCTTCAAACCACCGCTCAGAGTCGGTGACGGTCAAACTGAAGCGTTCCTGCATAATGCCATAGACGGACACACTGTCCTTTATCCATGCCTCTATGCCAGGCACTCTATGACCTGCCAGGCGCAGAGTTGAGACGGCTGTTGCTACACCATCTACGTAGTAGATTCGCCTTACACGTAACACGTCGGCTGGAGGTGGTAGCTGAAGCTTTTTCACCTCATCTTCCGTGGGGTTAGCTCGCTCTACCAGGAGAACTTTTGTGGTAACGCTATAGCCTTTAGCGATTTCGCCAAAAAGTCCTTTGTTGTGGGAAACGTAGTCCACTTCCTGCCGTTTTTGAGAAACAAAAATCCCTTGCCTAGGCACTTTGCTTATCAAGCCTTGTGTGACCAAGGCATCTAACGCCATTCGAATGATTGGGCGAGATACTCCCAATAAATCACACAAGGTGTTCTCGGATGGCAGTCGAGCGTTCGCCTGCACTGATACGTCCATTATCACGCCAAGCAGGCGCTCTTTAATCTGAACCCAAAGCGGCAATGAACTGGTTCTGTCTACTGGAGACGCCTGCTCCAGCAGAGCGTGAATAGCTCCAGCGTCCTTGTCTTGTTCCGATGCTCTCATATCAATCACTTCCACCCGAGAACCGCAGCGTATATTTCAAAAAATCGATTTTGTCCAGCAGAAATCGGCCTAGGCCCTTCCGATAGCCGCCTAGCACAATTTTTTTTCAAAAACGCTTTCCAACGGCAAAAATCCTGGTTATAACCAGAGCGTGTCTGGTCATAACCAGAGCCCAAAGGCACCGGTGACACGGTGCTCGTAGCCCCATCCGCTGGGGCTTGTCCAGGAGAACACCGATGCGAAAGTACAGGCTCTCACTGCTCGACCACGCTTCAGCCCAGCTCTCAAACCCTGGAGCCCTCGTAGCCTGGCTTGACCATCGTTTCGTTTTTCACCGCTCCTCGTATGCACTGCCGCGCGACCAGCAACCCAGGCTCAGCCTAAACCGTTTTGTCAGCAAAGCTCTCCTTGAGCAGCGGAGGAGCTGTATCACGCTGCCTTGAGTTCAGCAGAGGTGCATCGCCATGATGCGCCCTGCCCTTGCTCGCCAAAATCAACAGACAATCAAAAAAATAAAGGTGGATTAGATGTACAAATCTAAGTTTGATTTTACCGGGAAAGTAGCTGTTATCACTGGTGGGGCCCGAGGCATCGGGTTCGCAGTCGCGGAAGCGCTGACCGAATTCGGTGCCACAGTTTGGCTACTGGATCTTGACCCGCAGGTTGGCGATGCTGCGGCGTCCCAGCTGGGCAGCAAGGCTCATTTTTACCGCCTGGACATCACGGACTCAGCCGCCGTGAAAACCTGCGCTGAAGACATCGCTGCCCGCTCAGGGCGCGTGGATGTGCTGGTGAACTGCGCCGGCATCTCGAAGATCACTCCACCATTCGAGGTCAGCGATGACGATTGGCGACGGATGATGGAGGTCAACGTCAACGGCAATTTCTGGTGCTGCCGGGAATTTGCCCGAATCATGGCCAAGCAAAAATCCGGAAGTATCGTCAACCTCGGCTCCATGTCCGGTGAGATCGTCAATCGCCCGCAATCCGGTACCGCCTACATCGCCAGCAAGGCTGCGGTGCACATGATGACCAAGTCACTGGCCTGTGAGTGGGTAAACGATGGCATTCGGGTCAATGCGCTAGCGCCAGGCTACATCGCCACCGATATGACCCTCCAGGCACGCAGCAATCCTGAGCTTTTTGAAAAGTGGCTGGACTGCACCCCGATGAACCGCTGTGGCGATCCAGCTGAAGTGGCGAGCGCTGCGCTGTTCTTGGCATCGGATGCTGCCAGCTACATCACTGGGGCAATCCTCTCGGTCGACGGTGGCTACACCGCCTGGTAACAGCTTCCTGGAGCAAGATATGGAATTTGAAAATATCTGGCAGGCCCGAGAGGCAGTCGTGGAAGCGTGCCGAGAGATGACGGCCCTGGGCATCAATCAGGGCACTTCAGGCAATGTCAGCGTCCGCTACGGCGACGTAATGCTGATCTCTCCTTCCGGCATTCCCTACGATGTGATGCAGCCAGGTGACATCGTTGAAATGAAAATGAACGGCGAATGGACTGCCAGTCGTGGCATGGAACCCTCCAGCGAGTGGCGGTTCCACCTGGACATTCTTCGGGAGCTGAAGGACGTGAACGCAGTGGTGCACGCGCACCCCATCTACTGCACGACGCTGGCGATTCTGAACAAGCCCATCCCACCCGTTCATTACATGATCGCTGCTGCCGGGGGCGATTCCATTCCCTGTGTCCCCTACGCAACCTACGGGACGGAAGAGCTTTCGCACTACACCTTGGCGGCCTTGCAAGACCGCAAGGCGTGCCTGATGGCCAATCACGGCATGATTGCCACTGGCAGCACCCTGAAGAAAGCATTGTGGCTTGCGCTCGAAGTGGAGGTGCTGGCTCGTCAGTACCACGCGTGCCTTCAAGTCGGAGAGCCAGTTTTGCTCACCAAAGATCAGATCGATGCGGTGCTCAAGAAATGGGGCACCTATGGTCTTAAAGAGAAGAAGCACCATGGATAATCAAACCCCTGCGTACTACGACGCTAGCTTCACTGGTTTCTACGCCCTCGACATTCTTGGGGTTCCGATTGAATCCATCCCACCAGGTGGCGGTTGCTGCTTCATTGACGAGATTCGCCTTACCGTGGCGGGTACCGCAGGTGGCAGCGTGGTGGATGCAGCCAAGCTGGGGCTCGATTGCATTGCTGTGGGGGCTGTGGGTGATGATGAGAAAGCCGACTTCATCATGGATACCTTGGCCAAGTACCACATCGATACCTCGGGGATGACTCGATTCAAGGGTATTTCTACCTCATCGACCATCTTGACCATCCGACCTGATGGGTCACGGCCAGTGTTCCATGTGCGTGGCGTTTCAACAGAGTTCGAGCTCACGCCTGAAGTACAAGCCAAGGCATTGGATGCCAGAATCGTCCACTTTGGTGGCACCGGTCTCCTGCCCAAGGTGGATGGCGCGCCAACAGTTGAGTTCATGAAAGCGGCGAAGAAGCTGGGTCGGATCACTACCTACGATCTGATTTCGGCTGGTGCTGAAACCCTCCAGTTCGTAACGCCCGTGCTCCCTTGGGTGGACTACTTCATGCCCAGCATCGACGAGGCCGCCGTCTTGTGCGGTAACAGCGATGTGAACTACTGCGCCGACTACTTCCTGGATAAGGGGGCCAAAGTCGTAGCCATTTCCCTCGGAGCGGACGGGTCTTTGGTTGCCACTCAAGATGGCATTCGATTCCATGTTCCTGCTCACGTAATTCAGGTTCGTGATACGACCGGGTGCGGGGACGCTTACAGCGCAGGCTTCATCACCGGCCTGACGAAAGGGATGGATCTTGAAGGATGTGCCAGGTTCGCGACAACGTGCGGCGCCCTGGTTGCGACGGGACTCGGCTCGGATGCCGGCATACGATCCTACGAGGACACACTTCTAGCGATGGATACCTTGCCGCTACGAAAATCGTAATCGTAGATCGAACCGCGACAGAATTATAAATATTTCAGAAGCGCCTCAATCTATCTTCGATTGAGGTGCCTGACGCCGGTAGGAGATCCATCGTGGAATACGTGAAAACTAATACAAACACGTCACTCAGCAAGATAGTCTATCGCATAGGAATTCCGGCTCCCCTACTCATGGGTTTTATCGGATTCACTTTCTTCATGGTTGGCGATGGCATTGAGCTTGGATTCTTAGCTTCATTTTTGAAAGAAAACGGTTTCACTCCGAATCAGGTTGCTCTTCTCTTCACCGTGTACGGAGTAAGCGCTTCCATCTCCGCGTGGCTTTCTGGCGCCCTTTCAGACAGCTATGGGCCAGCCAAGGTAATGTGGGCAGGCCTCATCATCTGGATCATATTCGAGATAGCATTCATCGCTTTGGGCCTGGCAACGCTAAATTACCATGCGATGATGATCCTGTACGGCATACGGGGCTTTGGTTACCCGCTGTTTGCTTACGGTTTTCTCTGCTGGATCGCCGCCGCCGCTCCTACCAAAATGTTGGGCTCTTCCATGGGCTGGTTTTGGTTCTTCAATACGCTTGGACTGATGACCATCGCACCTCTGGTGGCGAGCTTCAGCATTCCGCGCATCGGTGAGATCAATACCTTTTGGCTTTCCCTCATCCTTGTCACTGCCGGCGGACTCCTGGCGCTGTTGGGCATGTCTGAGCCTACCGGCCGAAGCCCGCTGAAGCCTGGTAACGAGAGCAAAATCAAAATTTTGATAGGCAGCTTGACCATCCTCTGGCGCCAACCTAAGGCGGCGGCTGGCTCACTCACTCGGATGATCAACACTGCGTCGCTATACGGGTTCATGCCCGTGATGCCGTTTTTCTACACGGCCCAGGGCGGTTTCGTCCTTTCAGAATGGCTGTACCTGCTCAGCATCATCTTCATGAGCAACATTATCGCCAACCTCGTGGCCGGCTTCTTCGGGGACATCTTCGGCCACCGTAGAACCATCATGTACATGGGTGGGCTGGTGTGTGCGATAACCACCCCTCTTTTCTATTACCTACCTCTCTGGTTCCCGGGCAACCTCTGGCCTGTCGCCATCAACGGCATATTCTGGGGTATCGGGCTATCCGGTTTCGTTCCACTCTCCGCCTTGATGCCCCTGATCTCCCCCCAAAACAAGGGCGCGATGCTCGCGAGCCTAAGCCTCGGTGCAGGGGTCAGCATGTGGTTTGGCCCGCTCATGTTCACCCTCTTCCAAGATTCTCTGGGGCTCAGCGGAGTTTGCTGGATACTGTCTGCTTTCTATCTGGGCAGCATGTGGCTTGCATCGCTTTTGAAAGTTGAAAAACCAGGCGAGCGATGCACGTAAGCACCGAAAGCCCTCAATAATAAATAAGAAGTATTTTTTACTTTTCACAAAGCTGCCTAAAAAATTCAAGAGGATGGCACATGACTGTACCTGAACGGTTTACCCACGCCCAATGGTTGGAACTTAGCAAAAACTTGAAAATTCAGAATCGAGCCTTCCTGAATGGAAAGTTCGTTCAATCACTCTCTGGCTATACGTTCGAGTGCATAAACCCATCGACAGGTTTGAAGATTACCGATATCGCATCGTGCAATACCGAGGATGTTGATGCGGCTGTCATTTACGCTCGTGAGGCCTACGAGCGTGGTAGCTGGTCAGAATGCCCACCCTCCGAGCGAAAGCGTGTCCTGCTCAAACTGTCTCAGCTCATCATGGAGCACCGTGCAGAACTCGCTGTGCTGGAATCGATGGACATGGGCAAGCTGGTAACTGATGCCTACGATCTGGATGTCCCTTCCTCTGCCGAGGTTTTCCAGTGGTACGCGGAAGCGATCGACAAGGTTTACGACGAAGTCGCATCAATCGGTAAGGACGTAGTGGCCACGGTGACACGCGAGCCGCTCGGCGTCATCGGCGCAGTGGTGCCGTGGAACTTCCCGTTGAAAATGACCGCCTGGAAATGTGCACCTGCCCTGGCAGCGGGCAACAGCGTCATCCTGAAGCCCGCTGAGCAATCGCCTTTGACCGCGCTGAAACTGGCAGAGCTGGCCCAGCGTGCGGGCATCCCTGACGGTGTGTTCCAAGTGTTACCAGGGCTTGGAGAGACCGCAGGTCAGGCCATAGGCCGGCATCCTGACATCGACTGCGTGGCCTTCACTGGCTCAACCGAAGTCGGAAAGTTCTTCCAGCGTTATGCGTCCGAATCCAACATGAAACCTGTGTGGCTTGAGTGCGGCGGTAAGAGCGCGAACATCGTCTTTGAGGATTGCGGGGATCTGGAGAAAGCCGCGAAGCTCGCAGCCCAAGGCGTTTTGTTCAACCAGGGTGAAGTGTGCTCTGCCACGTCGCGACTGCTTGTACACCGCAGCATCAAAGATGCCTTCATTCAGAAATTGTTGGTTGCAGCGCAAGCCTATGTCCCGGGTGACCCGCTTGACCCTGCTTCGACCATGGGCTGCCTGGTTGAACCGAAACACGCCGATCGGGTTCGGGACTACATAGCCATCGGGAAATCAGAAGCGCGGCTCCTGACTTCGGATTCTGATCGTGGCCTCGGCACCACCTACATCGCTCCCGCGATCTTCGACCAAGTCCAACCGGACAGCACACTTGCCCAGGAAGAGGTCTTTGGGCCGGTACTGGCTGTGATCGAGTTCGACGACGAGGACGAGGCGATCCAGATCGCCAACAACTCCGTGTATGGCCTTGGAGCCGCCGTTTTCACCGAAAACCTCAGCCGCGCCCATCGTGTCGCACGTCAGCTGAGAGTGGGCTCCGTATCGGTCAACACCGTAGATGCCGTCAGCATTCAAACTCCGTTTGGCGGCGTGAAGCAAACGGGTAATGGCAGGGATCTCTCGCTTCATGCCCTGGATAAGTACACCTCACTCAAAACGACCTGGATCGCTCTGTAACCAACACACTCTGGCCATCAACTTCAACAGGTAACGCTAAGGCCGTGGCTGGCTAGAAGGCTGCGCCTCTGACAACCAGTGACACCGCCGGATGAACATGAGTCAAAAGGATCGAAATATGCCCATGCCAGATAATTTCAATTTCAGCGACATCGTGGATCAGGCGCGAGCTTGGCGGCACGATTTCCATGCGCATCCGGAGCTTGGTTACCAGGAACATCGAACCAGCACGGTAGTCGCTGAGCTGTTGGAGAGCTTCGGGTTGGCGGTTGTCACTGGCTTAGGTGGGACAGGTGTAGTTGCTACCCTGGCGCGCGGTAGCGGCCCGTTCATTGGGCTACGAGCTGATATGGATGCGTTGCCCCTACAGGAGCTAGGTAGCCCTGACTACAAATCAAAGAATGTTGGTTGTATGCATGCGTGCGGTCACGACGGTCATACTGCGATCCTGCTCGCCACTGCGAAATACCTCTGCAGTGACTCGAGCTTCAAAGGCAATGTCCACTTCATTTTCCAGCCGGCGGAAGAAACGGGCGCCGGAGCGAGAAAAATGATCGAGGATGGTCTTTTCGAGAAATTCCCGATGGTTGCCGTCTACGGCCTCCATAACTGGCCCAGCCTGAAGGAAGGGCTAATCGCGGTAAATCCCGGCGCGATGATGGCTTCCCAAGACACGTTTGAAATTTGCATTAGCGGATCTGGAGCTCATGCCGCCATGCCGGAAAAAGGCATCGATCCGGTCATGATTGCGGCACAGCTTATCTCTGCTCTGCAGACCATAACCTCCCGGCGCATCTCACCGCTGGACTCAGTGGTGTTGAGTGTCACGATGGTTGAGGCTGGGAGTGCTTACAACGTCATCCCTCAGACCGCTACGATAAAAGGTACCGTACGCTGCCTCGATCAGTCGGTTCGTGAGCAAGTGGAAAACATGATCCGCTCCATGGCCACGTCCTTTCCTGTGTCCTTTGGGGGCACCGGCAGCGTGATCTACCGCGAAGGCTACCCTGTGACGAAGAACGATCCTGACTGCGCCGCACGAGTACGGGACATCGGTATCGCGCTGAATGGCGCTGAGCGTGTCGAATGGAATGGGCCTGCCTCTATGGCCTCAGAGGATTTTGCCTTCATGTTGCAGGCGTGCCCAGGCGCCTATTTTTGGCTTGGGGCAAATCGTGACGGTAATGCCATGCCGTTGCACCACCCGCATTACGACTTCAACGATCAGGTGATTGCTTCGGGCATTCAGGTGTTTGAACGCCTCGCAAAGAGCTACCAATCCTAAGCGCTGAACCCATTTGTGAAGCCAGAGAGCGACAACCTGAGCATCCGTTTGAATCAATGCCGTCGACTGTGCCGGTACCAACAGCACAGTCGACGTAAAACGCTCCCTTCCCAGCGCTACAGCTCCGACTCGACCAGGTCTGCTGGTCGCTCCGATGAGAGTGCTACACAGCGCTGAGCCAGGATGGTGGTGGGGTCTATCAATGCGACAGTTCTTCCACCCACCTCGAACGCTTCGTTATGAGCCTCAATCAGCGGCAATTCAGTACACCCGAGGATCAAGACTTCTGCACCCAGCTCTACCAGATGTTCTGCCGCCACCAGCAACTGCGTCCTGCAAATCCCTTGGGTGTGTCCCGCCTTGACCCCTCGCTCACCATAAATCGACTCCATGACCATGCTCTGGTACTCCACTCCAGGAGTAATGATCGTTAGCCCTGCCTGATGCGCCGCATCGTGGTACACACGGCTTTGTACGGTGCCGGAGGTTGCCAGCAAACCGAGCACCTTATTCCTACCGTAGCGCAGAGAAATCCATCTGGCGGTCTCCATCAGCATGTTCACGATCGGGATCCTCAGGTGCGGCTGGATGCGATCAACGAAAGCATGCGCGGTGTTGCAGGGTATGGCGATCGCATGGGCACCTGCACTCTCAAGACGCTTGCAGGTGGAATACATGGCCATCGTCGGATCCGTTTCCTCTCGCAGAAGATTGGCCGTGCGGTCTGGGATTTGCGGATTCTGTTCGACCACCATCTTGATGTGATCCTGATCGCGGCCAGCGGGCGTTGCTGCCACAACCTTCCCCATGAAATCCACCGTGGCCGCTGGGCCCACGCCGCCAACTATTCCTAACTTGAACGCCGGCGTAGGCGATGAACCTGGTTCTGCGGTAGCGAAGCTCGCGTAGATCTCGTTGATATCCAGTACCGGCAGGCCACGACGCTGCAGATCCTGGGCGACCAGTGACAGCTCCGTCATGCCCGGAGCAATCAGGCTCACCCCCTGCTCTTGAAGTGACAAACATGCCCGGTAGACACCCTCCAGAGCTACCCCGTCCAGGTGTCCATCCTTGATGCCGGCAGTTCCATACATGGACGTCATCAGCTCCACCTGGGCTTCATCGGAGGGGTAAACGACCTCGTACTGCCCGCCAAGGCGTGACTCAAACAGGCCGGAATTGCGAACGAAGTCTGAAGCAATCACCCCTACTTTGCCGCCAGGCTTGAGTACGTGCTCGATGGATTGCACCAATGCGTCCATCATGTCGATGATCGGCAAGCTCAGTTCTTCCTGTACCTCTGCCAGGAAGGTATGGCTCGCGAAACATGGCAGCACGATCGCATCCACCCTACTCTCTTCAAATGATTTGCACACCTGAAACACGTAGAACTTCCGGGACGTCATGCTGGCCTTCGCATCGAGCGGCAACAGCACATCCTTGAAGGGCTGTTGTTCGAACAGGAAGTGGAAGCGTGCCTGGTTCTCCATGACAGCTCGGGACTTAACCAGTTTGTAGAAAAGGTCGCCACCCGCGAGCGAACCAAGCCCTCCAACGATACCGAGCTTACGCGGTGAAGCTGGTGTAGGGGCTGACTTATTCAGACTCGTCACTTCTTGATCCTCAGGCGATGGAAGCCGGTTGGCCAGCGGGAAGCGGTTGATCGCTGCGCGCAACAGTTGCGTCGTCTTCCTCATCCTCAACAGGCTCGGATTTCGCCACCACTGCAGTCGCGATGCTGTTCCCGATTACGTTCGTACCGGTGCGAGCCATGTCCAGGAACTGGTCAATACCGATGATGAGCAGCAGGCCGGCTTCGGGTAGGTTGAACATGGGGAGTGTGGCGGCCACGACGACGATAGACGCACGCGCAACGCCCGCCATGCCTTTGCTGGTGACCATCAGCGTGAGCAGGATCAACAGCTGTTGGGTGAAGCTCAGGTCAATGTTGTAGGCCTGGGCAATGAACATGATGGCGAACGCCTGATACATCATCGAGCCATCAAGGTTGAACGAGTAGCCCAGCGGCAGGACGAAGCTAGAGACCCGCTTGGGTGCACCAAATTTCTCCAGCGCCTCCATGGTTTTAGGGTAGGCCGACTCGCTGCTTGCAGTGGAAAAGGCAAGCAGCACTGGCTCGCGGATCAATTTCCCAAGCGTAAAGACCGAGCGGCCGAGGAACACGAAACCCGCTGCAAACAGAACCACCCACAGCACAGCAATCCCGATATAGAACTCAGCGATGAGACGGCCGTAGTCCCAGAGCAAACCCAGACCCTGGGTAGTAATGGCAGAAGCGATGGCTGCAAACACGCCGATCGGTGCAAAAGCCATTACGTAGTCGGTGATCTTGAACATCACCTTAGCCAGCTCGTCGATGCTGTCGACGATGTTGGTGTGCCCCGCCCGCTTCACTGCAGCCAGGCCAAAGCCAAAGAAGAGCGAGAACACCACAATCTGGAGAATCTCGTTGTTGGTCATTGCTTCAGCAATACTTCTTGGGAAGACATGGCCGATGAAGGCCTTCAGGCTGAAGTCACCCGTGCCTACCGCAGTTACCGCAGCCGGGTGGGAAGCATCGAGGTTCAGCCCTACGCCCGGCTCAAAGATATTGACGAGTGCCATCCCGATGAACAGAGAAACCACCGAAGCAGTGACAAACCACGCCATTGCGCGCAGACCGATCCTGCCAATCGACCGGGAGCTACTCATGCTGGCGATGCCGCCAACCAATGTGGCGAAAACTAGGGGCGCGATGATCATCTTGATCATGCGAAGGAAGATATCGGTCACCAGGGAGAAGTAACCTGCCAGCTGCTTGGCATGCTCTGCATCAGCAGACAGGTCATGACAGGCCCAACCGACCAGAACGCCTAAAATAATGCCGGCCGCGATACGGCGCGGAAGCTTGTTGTTCTTCACGGAAGTAATCCTCAAGCAATGTTGTTGGTGTTGTGACTTGGCAGAAACGCGGCAGCAAATGGCTGCAGCCAGGATTCGATCTTATGGCAGCACCGGGTGTGAGTTGATGAGGATTCAGGATCAAACTATGCGCTTTCGGAATACATCGGAGTGGTCTGCTCAGCTAGAGTAAGGAGACGTTCTCCCAGCAGAAACTCACCATGCAAATCAAATGGTTATATGACCTATTGGCGTTAGACGAATGGAAAAATTTCTCCAGGGCTGCTGAGGTTCGCAGCGTGACTCAGTCCGCGCTGTCACGCCGGATAAGGTCACTGGAGGACTGGGTGGGGGTCGAGTTGGTTGACCGAAGCACGTATCCAGTTCAACTAACCACAGCCGGGGTTGCCTTCTGCAAGGAAGGTCGAGAAGCGATGGCGGGATTGATGAAACTGAGGTCTGCTCTGAGGGACGCAGAACGGATGCCAGGGAGATCGATTCAGATCACCGCTGGCCACAGCCTCTCAATGACGTTCCTTCCAAAATGGCTCTCCAAATTCCAAGCTCACAGTGATCAGTTCAACGCGCGCGTCGTTGCGGCCAACATCCATGATGCGGTGGTCGCCCTCGAAGAAGGCAGTTGTGACCTGATGATCACCTATCACCATCCACAAGCCCCCATCCTCCTGGATCCTGCGCACTTCAGAAGCCTAACCCTGGGTCACGAATCCTTCATGCCGGTGTCAGCGCCAGCGGCGGACGGCAGACCCAAATACCAGCTTCCAGGCCGCAGTTCAGCACCGGTGCCCTACCTCGCCTACACCGCTTCGACCTTTCTTGGGAAGGTCGTAGACACCCTGATAGCGGGTACAGGTGTGCCTGTCGCATTAGAGCGCTGCTACGAAGCGGATATGGCCATGTTGCTTATGCGCATGGCTGTCGAGGGCTATGGCATCGCCTGGCTACCGCAAAGCGCCGTACAGGAAGAGCTTTCGCGAGGGCGTTTGATTCAAGTCGGTGGCAGCACTTGGAGCACGGAGCTGGAGATCCGCTCCTACTCAGCTGTGCAGAATGACAATCCAACCATGCGCGGACTGTGGGAGGCTCTGGAAAGCTTCCAGAACGCAGTTCACAAGTGACCTGTTGATCTGCTGAGCTCATCAAGTTGGCCTAGGTGCAAAGACACTTCTTCGCGGGTGAGACTTGCCTGGGCAGCTTATGCCCTCTCCTTCCCCCTGTTTTCTCTCTCGTTCGCCCGGACGACCTGCCTGCCCTACATGTCCTGCCCCTGAGGGTGCTGGCGACTCTCAGTGGTAACTGGATCACCTGAGGCAACCGGATCCAACACTTCGGCTAACGGCCCCCTCTATCACTCGAATTCGCGCCTCATCGATTGCCGCCTGGGCAAACCGGAAACGCAGAGCCTTTCGGACGCTTTTTCCGGTAATCGCAAGCCGTAAAAATAACGGAAGACGGCAATAAAGTGAAAAATAATGCTTGAATACGCCTCTCGTCTGGGTATAGCCTGCTGAAACCGGAAAACAAAAGCCCAATGGGAGACGAAAAATGAAGATCAGCCTGTTGCAAGAAGGCGAAACCATGCAAGGCGTGAGCGTTGCTCAGCGTTATCAGGAAATGATCGCTGAGGCATGCCTGGCCGATAAGCTTGGTTTCTATGCCTGGGGCACCTCAGAGCAGCACTTCAACCCACCAAAATTCACGGTGTCGGCGCCTGAAGTGCTGTACGCCGCCATTGCAGCCCAGACCAAAGACATCAAGCTGCGCACCATGTGCGCAGTAATGCTCCAGTGGAACCATCCAATTCTGGTGGCTGAGCGCACTTCTACGCTGGATATTGTCTCGAACGGCAGGGCCGAGATCGCCACCGCGCGTTCCAACAACCTGGTCACGCTGGAAGCTTTCGGCGTTGATCCGAGCACCACGCGTGCGCAGTGGGAAGACGGTATGGAAGTCCTCATCAAGGCCTTTGCTGATGAGACGCTCCAGCACAATGGGCCGATCTGGAACATTCCGCCGCGCACCGTTGTTCCTCGCCCACTGCAGACCCCGCACCCTCCGATTTACGTTTCGGCATCGAGCGTCCAGACGCACAGCAACGCAGGTGAGCGTGGCATTGGCGTGTTGAGCTTCGAAAACTACTTCGGGTTCGATTACCTGCAAGAGTGCATCGACGCCTACCGTTCCGGCCTTGCGACTCACAAGAGCAGCGTCCCGCGCCGAACCGAGCAAGCCGGCCTGTACGTAGCAACGGCGTTCTGTGATACCACTCGCGCGCGTGCCGTGGATATCGCTCGTGACGTAACGACGAGCTACTTCAAATTCATCATCGACCTGTACGCCCCTCTCGGTAAGAAGGGCTCTTACGAGTACCTGGACGGACGCATGCTGCGCTTGCTGGAGCATGAAGGCGACATGGACTTCCTGATCTCCGAGACCCCATCGGTAATGGTTGGTGATCCGGATGACTTCATCAAACGCATCCGTCAGCTTCAGCAGATGGGGATCGACGAAATACTGTTGCGCATCGATGGCATCCCCCACGAGGACATCATGCGCTCGATCGAACTGATCGGTCGCGAGGTGATGCCAGCCATCAATGGAGGTGCGAAATGAGCCAGGCTCAGTTGCAGCAGCCCCTTGAGATGCCAGATATCGACCTGCAGGTTTTCAAGGAGGCGATGGCAGATTTTCCAGCAGCAGTCACAGTTATCACGACCTGGGATGACGAAGGCCATCCCGTGGGTGCCACCCTCTCTGCTGTCTCCTCGCTCTCGGCGACTCCACCCATGATGTTGGCGTGCTTTGACCGCAAATCGAAGACACTGGAATGCCTCACCCGGGGTAAGCCGTTTTTGATCCATGTGCTGGGTGCAGGACAAGAGCACCTGGCGATGCTGTTCGCCGGCAAGAGCACCGACAAGTTTGATGGCATCGCGTGGAAGTCGGGCGAACTGGGTCTGCCAACACTCCCGGGCGCGGCGTGCACACTGGCGTGTGAAGTCGCCGATGTTCTCCCCGGTGGGGATCACCTCATCGTTACCGGCTGCATCCGGCACATTTCGCATAACACGCAGCAGATGCCGCTTCTGTATCACCGCCGCAAGATGTTCGCCGTTCCACAAGCGGCCGCACAGCCATGAAGCGGGTCGTCGTGGTCTACGAATTGCCGTCAAACCCAGCTGAGTTTGAGCGCCACTACCGAGACGTTCACATTCCACTCGTGAAGAAAATGCCAAACCTCGTCGCCCTCGAAGCCAGTATCAGTGGCTCGACCAGCGCGCCACAGGAGTGGCACACCGTCGCGATTATGACCTTCCGCAACCAGGCTGAACTCGATGAGTCCTTGGCATCTCCTGAGGGAATTGCGGCGGTTGAGGATGTCTCTCGCTTCGCCACGGGCGGCTGCAGGATCTTCACCTGCGAATTCGAAAGCTTCTAACAATTAGAGTGAGGCCTTGCCATGAATTTACCACTGGATCCTTTGAAGCACCTGAGCCCTACCGTTCAGGCGTTTCTCAAGCAACCCATGAAGCTGATGATCGACAACCAGTTCGTGGATGCTTGTGAAGGGAAGGTTTTCCAGACCTTCGACCCTGCGACCAGTCAGCTCATAGCAAATGTTTCTGAAGCGGGTATCGCAGACGTCGAAGTTGCTGTTGCTTCCGCTAATCGTGCACTTGTAGGCCCGTGGGCAAAGATGCTGCCTAAAGACCGCGAAGCGGTCATCCATAGGCTTGCAGCCCTCATCGAGAAACATGGCGACGATCTGGCCCAGATCGAGAGCCTGGACAGCGGCAAGCCTGCCGCCCAGATTCGAGCCGTGGACGTCGAGCTAGCTATCGGCGCGCTTCGATACAATGCGGGCTGGCCAACCAAGCTCCACGGCCAGACTATTCCCGTCAGTGCACCCGATATGCATGTCTATACCCGACGCGAACCGCTGGGTGTAATTGCTGCCATCGTGCCGTGGAACTTCCCCCTGTGCCAAGCCTGCTTCAAGCTGGCTCCGGCGCTCGCTGCAGGTTGCACTGTCGTACTGAAGCCTGCCGAGCAAACCCCGTTGTCGGCACTATTCCTCGCGAAGCTTGCCATCGAAGCCGGCCTCCCTCCGGGTGTGCTCAACGTGCTTCCTGGCTTCGGCAAAATCGCAGGCCAGGCTCTTGTCGAACACCCTGGCGTTGCGAAGATCGCGTTCACCGGCTCTGAAGCGGTGGGTAAGCATATCGTCAGAACTGCCGCCAGTGACCTCAAGCATGTCTCGATGGAACTGGGTGGGAAGAACCCGAACGTGATCTTCGCCGATGCTGACCTCGACAAGGCGGCGGCTACGGCAGCAATGGCAATCTTCTTCTACTCCGGTCAAGTCTGCGCAGCGGGCTCTCGCTTGATGGTGGAGCGCAAAGTTTACGAGCGCGTACTCGAAACGGTGATGGCAGAAACCGCCAAGCTCAAGCTTGGGCATGGTTTGGCTCCCGACACTGCCTTGGGGCCGCTGATTTCCGCCGATCAATTTGCACGGGTTAGCGGATTCGTTGAGCGCGCTAAGGCCGAAGGCGTCGAATGCGTGATGGGTGGTAACAAGGCAGGAGGCGCGCTTTCTGACGGCCACTTCCTGGAGCCGACGATTCTGGTGAATGCTTCGGATAGCCGTGAGGTAGTAGTTGACGAAATCTTTGGGCCGGTGCTGGTCATCCAGACGTTCGAGACCATTGATGAACTCACCACCCGGGCCAACAATACCGGCTTTGGTCTCTCTGCTGGGGTCTGGACAAGAGACGTGGGCAAGGCCCACCAGGTCGCTGGAGCACTGCAGGCTGGTACCGTCTGGATCAACACCTACGGCAACTTCGACTGTGCCGCACCTTGGGGTGGATACAAACAGTCTGGCTATGGTCGCGATAACGGAGCTGAAGGCATCGAGAAATTCCTTCAGACCAAGACCGTTTGGACGAACTGCAACTGATCAGCGTGCGTTGCTCCTCTGAAGAGCCTTAGGGTTCTTCAGGCAATCCGTCACCCTCTTTAGCCGACCAGAAGGTCGGCTTTTTTTCGGATTCAGATTTTGTCGGAGCCTAGTCGCTTATACAGGAGGTCGATGTAGGGGAAGCTTTCGATCCGCTCGATGCCCTCCACCATTCGCAATTGATCGTCGATGAGCTCGAACAGGGCATGCCTGGAGGGACAGACCACTTCAACGAACAAATCGAATCGGCCCGCACAGATGGTGATGTAGGAGACTTTTTCGATCGCACGCAAGCGCTCAGCAACATCCTTGACCCGAACGCCAGGTCGCACGGTGATAGCCGTCCATGCGAGGGCTCGATCTTCAAGGTTCATTGGGCTGGTGATCGCCATGATATTGAGCAGCCCAGACTCAACCAGAACATTTAGCCGGCCCCTGACCTGAGACTCCGAAATGCCCAGGGCTACAGCGATATTCTTCAAAGGCGCTCGGCCATCGTGGCTAAGTTCGCGCACAATCTTCTTGTCGACATCGTCCATTTCCTTGCTCACTACCCCATGAGGCTGAGCTGCCGGCGGACGCCCGAAGAATTGTGCGCGCTGGTAGAAGACGCTGTAGTAAGGGAAAACCTCAATGCCCTTAACGCCGTGCAGTACTGCCACTTCCTTGAAGAGGACATGCTGCATGCGTGCCATGTCGGTGCAGATAATCTCAACAACGATGGAGAAACGCCCCGTTGTCGTGACGACGTAATCGACATCTGCGATCTCAATCAATGCCTCAGACACCTCTGGTGCCGAGCAGGAGAGATCCAGAGTGATGCCAACCAATGCACCTGCTTGATACCCTAGAGACGCCGGATCCGTCAGCGCAACGATTTGGATTACGTTCTGCTCCAGCAACTGATGCACACGGTTGCGGACAGTGCGCTCTGAGATGTCCAACTCGCGGGCGATGGCGACAAATGGGCGTCGACCATCCTCCTGTAGATGGGCAATGATTTCTCGATCAGTGGCGGACAACAGCTGCTCTGAAAGCGGGCCTTGTCCTTTAGGCTGAAGTCGTGTGATGACGGGCGCTTCGTTCAGATCGGCAGTATTCATATACTCAGCAGGTCTAGGGGGCAGGTGCGGGTATTATCCACCCCCTCGTTGAATGGGCAAGTACTAGGCTTCCACCTCACCCGCCAGTACCTCGACGACTTCCAAGTCAAACCCAGCCAGCCCGAGGAACTTGGCTGGAGACCCCATGTTCCTGAGCTTTCGTACGCCCAGATCCTGGAGGATTTGAGCGCCTGTGCCCAACTCGGCATAGGTGCGGGAATGGGCGCGCTGAGATTTGCGGTTGGGCTTTGAAAGCTGAGGAACACGCTCCAGTAGTTCCTGAGACGACTCATGGGTGGCCAAGACCACCACTACACCCTCTCCTTCAGCGGCTACTTTCTCTAGCGCACTCCAGAGCGTCCAACTGCTCGGTGTAGAGCAATCTGCGCCCACAAGGTCGCAGAGAGGATCAATGACATGCACCCTGACCAGCACGGGCTCATCGCCAGACGGCTTACCCATGACCAATGCCATGTGAACACCACCCTCGACAACATCTTCGTAGGTGACTAGGCGGAAGTTACCGTGAACCGTGGGCAGCTCACGCTCACCGATACGAACCACGGTACGTTCGGTCGCCAATCGATAGTGGATGAGATCAGCAATCGTCCCAATTTTGATGCCGTGCTTCTGAGCAAACTGCTCCAGGTCTGCGCGTCGGGCCATGCTCCCGTCATCATTCATTACCTCCACGATAACCGATGCGGGAGTCAGCCCTGCGAGGCGCGCAAGGTCGCACCCAGCTTCGGTGTGACCCGCCCGGGTCAGTACACCACCATCCCGAGCCTGGACGGGAAAGATGTGGCCAGGCTGTACCAAGTCGCTGGCCTTCGCTCCGGGCCGCACTGCCGTTAGTACCGTATGAGCACGGTCTGCCGCTGAAATCCCTGTCGTCACGCCCTGTGCGGCTTCGATCGACATGGTGAAAGCGGTGGAGAACACCGTCCCGTTGTTCGGCACCATTTGCTTGAGCTCCAGCCGAGTGCAATGCTCTTCAGTCAGGGTAAGGCAGATCAATCCGCGCGCCTCCCTGGCCATGAAATTGATCATCTCCGGCGTGCACAGCTCCGCCGCGAGCAGCAGATCACCTTCATTTTCACGGTCTTCGTCGTCCACCAAAAGCACGGGCTTGCCCTGGCGAACATCCTCAATGATTTCTTCGATTGTGTTGAATGGCATGTTATCGCTCTTGTTTTAGGAGATTGATCGGGGTTGTGCTACTGCAGGCAGGCTTCGAAAGAGCTGCGCAAGGCGTCGGAATCAAGGTTTCGACCAATGAAGACGAGTTTGCTGGTGCGTGGCTCATCGTCATGCCAGCGCCGCTGAACGTCGCCGTCAGCCATCGCCTGCACGCCTTGGAACACAAACCTGCGAGGCTCGTGGGTCAGCGCTAGAACCCCCTTGTATCGCAACAGATCCTCTCCGTACTCGCGCTGCAAGGCCTGTATGAACCCCATGAATCGGTCTGGCACCACCTCCTTGTCAGTGGTCAGAGACACGCTCACGACATGCTGATCGTGACGATGCAGCAGCACAGGAAACCGGTGGTCAGCACCTGTGATTTCCAGATCCTTCAAGCTGTATGCGCTGAAGCCAGACAGTGATCCCACGTCGACCGCGCAATGGCTCGTTCTAAACTGCTTGGCTGAAGGACTGAGTTTGCGAAGCAGGGCATCAACGGATTCAGCGTCGTCATCACAAAGCTGCTCAATCTTGTTCAGTAGCACGACGTCAGCGAAGGCAAGCTGCTGGACGATTTCCGGATGGCGTTTCCAGTAGCCTTGGATGTGGGCGCCATCGACTACACAGACCACCGCGTCAAGCACCAGCTCATCGTTCAGGTCATCGTCAAGCATGAAGGTTTGTGCAATCGGCGCAGGATTCGCGAGGCCCGTTGTCTCGATGATCAACGCATCGAAGCCACCCTTTTCGAGCAGGGCTTCCAGGCTCGACAAGAGATCCCCCCTCACTGAGCAACACAAACAACCATTGCTCAATTGGATGACCTGCTCGTCCCTGCTCTCGATTAATTCGGAGTCGATCCCAAGCTCAGCGAACTCGTTGACGATAACGGCGTAACGCCTCCCCCTGGGATCCGCAAGCATCTTCCTCAACAAGGTGGTCTTGCCCGCTCCCAGATAGCCCGTCAGTACCGTGACCGGAATTTTCATCGTGTCGGCTCCATCAGCTGGTCGTGCAGTGCTGTCGCTCGGCAGCACGCCGACCGACAGGGGAAAAAGACATTGACATCCCCTTTCGTTGCTGATTATGTAGCATCTCGTTAAGAAAAAAAACAAAAGCGGAATTTAAAAGATTGGAAAAAGTTTTTTCCGTAGCTGACCGGCGGATAGTGCTGTGGTATCCGCCTTCGCGTTAGCCTTTTTGAACCTCCGCAGTGGAGACGTAACGATGATCGAGAGAGAGGCACCGTCCGAGAGGATCCTTCTTGGCGGTAAGGTGATTACCATGAGCCCAGATGCTGACTCGCAGGCTGAAGGGGTAATCATCAGAGGTGACAGGATCGTGAGGCTGATTCGCCGTGATGAGGTCGATCAGTTCCGCACTGAGAACACTGTCGTCACAGACCTTGGGAATCGCACCCTCATGCCCGGGTTCGTAGATGTCCATGCTCATGCGGAAGTCGTGTGCAGGACGACTTTCAACACCATCGATTGCCGTGCGCCGGAGTGCTCCTCAATCGCTGACGTCTGCAGCTTGTTTGCGAAAGCACGAGACGAGCGTGCTCCAGGCGAATGGATCGTTGGCCAAGGCAACCTGTTCTTTGATCGCAAACTCAAAGAAGGCCGTTTACCGAGCAAAGCCGAATTAGATGCCGTCAGTACTGAGCACCCCATCGCTATACGCGCCGGGGGGCATATTACCGTACTCAACAGCAAGGCTTTGGAAGTCGCTGGCATCGACAGAGATTATGTGGCGCCCGAGTTCAGCGTCACCGGCCTTCCTATCGTCGAGCGCGACGACAATGGCGACCCTACAGGGGTAGTCAAGGAAATGGATACGTTACTCCCCTTCCCTGGCTGCGATCGTGCAACCCTCAAGAGCGCACTCAAGGAAGGTCTGTTCGATTACTTCACCCGGTTCGGCGTAACAACAATTGGAGAGATCTCTGAGACCGTCGAGGGCATCCAGTGCATGGATGAGATGGCCTGTGAGGGAACACTGCCCGTGGCGATGCGCGTCTATATCTGGGCTCCGGGCACCATGGAGCTCGATGATGCCTGTAACTGGCGGAGCAAATTCGAGCTAAAAGCATCCGAGCACATGATCCGCATGCAAGGCATTAAGCTCTTCGCAGACGGCGGATTTTCGGCCAAAAGCGCTGCTGTCAGCTGCCCATACCTTGGGCTGAATGGCCAATGTGGCGAGATCGCATTTCCTAAGTACTTTTTCCGTCGTGCCTACGAGCAGTCCCAAAAGAGTGGGCTACAGCTGGCAGTCCACGCGAACGGTGATCGAGCTCAGGAGTGGCTGTGTGAATTAGTCCAGTCCATGGGTGGCGCCAGCAGCGGTCGCACACGCATGCGGATTGAGCACGCAGGCAACTTCATGCCTAGGCAGAAAACTATGGAGGCCTGGGCAACAGCCGGCATCATCCCGGTACCCCAGCCGGTGTTCATCTACACCTTCGGGGAGTACTTCCCTGATTACCTCGGTGATACCGGTCGCATTGGACGTTTCCCGTTCAAAGACCTGATTGCTCAAGGATGGCGACTGTCGGGTAGCTCTGATGTGTGGATCGGCTCGGAGCGAGAGGCTACAAACCCCCTCTTCAGTGTCTGGTGCTGCGTAAAGCGGGAGACCTACTCCGGTAACTACATCGATCCAGAGCAAGCAGTCACGCTGGAACAGGCCCTTCGCATGCATACCCTTGATGCCGCTGCGACCATGGGCGAAGACGATATCAGAGGAAGTATCACTCCAGGCAAACTTGCCGACATTATCGCGCTTGACCAAGATCCGTTTGAAGTTCCCGTAGATGATCTTAGAAAAATAAAAGTGGAATACGTACTCACACAAGGACGTACGGCTCTTAACCTTACCTGTTAACTGCCAATTCGGCCGACCAGTAATGGTCGGCTCTCACAAGAAAAGGTTGCAGGAGATTTAGAAATGCGTGCATTACCGATCGAACTCGAAAGAAGAATTAGTTTGCTGGAGCAAGAGCAAAATCAAGGATCGGATTTTGATTCCGTTGCATGGTTTTGGCTCGTTGCGTTGGGCGTAGTATTCCCCGCAGCCGTTGCAGCGTGGGGGTGGGCATGAGCAAGCAACATACGTTAGACGTTGCTGCGGACACATCCGCATGGCCTTTACTACCCGCTGAGCGAGTCTGGGGCAGTTGGCAGCTGTTGATTGCTCTCACGACGGCGGGCGCAGCAACCTGGTGCTACATCATTGGCGAATACGTTGGCTATTATCTGAATTTCAAGCAGGGCTTCGCAGCACTCACTGCTGGCTGTATGTTTGGGATGTTGATCACTGTGCTCGCAGCCTTACCCATCTGTTGTCGATTTGGTGTTGACTCGATCGCATCCAGCAAGCCGGCGTTTGGCTCTAGGGGTTGGATAATCCCTGCAACTTTGCAATTCCTTTCGATCCTTGGCTGGAACTGCTTGCTGCTCATTTTCTTTGGGAAGTCGGCGGCTCAGTTCTTTGTCGCGGTCGGTCTTGCTACGCCGGATCAGAGTGGAATCATTGAACCTTGCGCAACCTTGTTCGCCTGTGTGCTGGTCATGCTCTTACTGATAAAAGGCTCTGGTGGGGTCGACAGAGTCGCCAAGATTCTCGTCGCTCACGTGTTCGTCGGCATATGGATGCTTTACATCATTGTCAACGAGCGTTGGGAAGACCTGTCCCTGGCCAAGCCTGTGTACGCCTCCCCCGATCCGCTGTGGAACTTTGTGACAGGCCTGGAGCTCGGCATCGCGTCGTCTCTGTCTTGGTGGCCCTACGTTGGCGCCATGTCACGGATGGTTCCTAATGGAAGAAAAGCTGCCGTACCAGCGTTGATTGGCCTGGGCGGATCGGTTGCCGCGCTGAGCTTGATTGGTGTTGCGGGCGTTCTCGTGCTCAAGGTATCGGATCCTTCGGAATGGTTACGCACGGTGGGCGGGCCAACCTATGCGATCATTTCCCTTGCGTTTGTGACCGCTGCGAACCTGGGCACCGCCGTAGCGGGTATCTACTGCTCGGCCCTGGGGCTGCGGCACTACAAAAAATTGGAGCAAATCTCATGGAAGGTCTTGCTGCTGGTGGTGATTACACCTATAGCCGTTATTGGCCTAGCCATTCCTAATTTGTTCTTCAGCAACTTCTCCACCTTCTTAGCATTCATTGGCGTAGGGTTCGCGCCGCTGTGTGGCATTCAAATCATTGACTACTACTTGCTGCGTCGGGGCAAGATCAATGTTCGAGGCCTGTTTGACGAAAGCGAGCCCAGCTACCGATACTGGAAAGGCTTCAATCCAGCCGCTGTGTTTGGCATGATTGCTGGTATTGCCACCTACATTTACGTCCTGAACCCGCTTACCTACACGTCCAACTACCCTTACCCGCTGGTTCCAGCCTCTGTTCTGGCCGCTGGCGTAGCAAGCCTTGTTTTCCTGATTGTTACTCGGATCATTGTTATCCCTTCTGGCAAAGGCGGCTATGACCACTCAGAGAAAACCTTCCAGCCTGAAGAGCACACTACCCCTCAGATCTAATTAAGCGCCAAGCCCGCCACTCCAAGTGGCGGGCACACTGCATTTCAATACATTCGGAGGTTGCATGACTGGTATTACCGTTGCTTTGATTGATGAGATCGTTGAAGCATTTAATCGGCACGACATCGAAAAAATTCTCACTTATTTCAGTGATGATGGTGAGATGGTCAGCGCAAGTGGCAACCAAGGTCGTGGATCAAGTTTCAAAGGTAAAGAAAGCATTGAGGCCGCACTGCGATCGCGGTTCACGGCCTGCCCAGATATCCAGTGGGTGGATGGGGAAACCTGGGTTAACGGCAGCAAAGCCGTATCAGAGTTCCGGGTCGTCGCCAATCTTCCAGATGGGAGCAAGCTCAACACGCTTGGTTGCGATCTGTGGGAATTTGCAAATGGGAAAATCGTAAAAAAGGACACGTACTACAAGCAGTAGTTCATGTGCGCAGGCGCAAACTGGCCCGCAAGGGGGCCAGTTCGTGGTTCATGACAAAGAATGCACGCCCACGCTGTGTCAGCCGCGATGACGATTGCGGAAATAAGCTACAAGGCCTGCTGTGGATGCGTCATCACCGGGCTCTGCGCCTTGACCTAGTAATTGTTCATAGACGTTCTTGCCAAGCTCTTTGCCCAATTCCACTCCCCATTGGTCAAAGGAGTTGATCCCCCATACCACACCCTGGACGAATACCTTGTGCTCATAGAGCGCCACTAGGGCACCGAGCCGATTCGGGCTGATCATGTCCATGACCAGCGTGTTACTCGGGCGGTTGCCAGGAATTACTTTGTGAGGGGCAAGCCGTTGCACCTCACCCTCTGTCATCCCCTTCGCTCGCAATTCAGCTTCGGCCTCGGCGTGAGTCTTGCCAACCATCAGTGCCTGGCTCTGGGACAAACAATTGGCGTATAGCCATTGCTGGTGATCTGCAACGGGATTGTGACTCACCACTGGAACGATGAAGTCCGCAGGAATAAGAGGCGTGCCTTGGTGCAAGAGCTGATGGTAAGCATGCTGCCCGTTACATCCAACACCTCCCCAGATCACAGGGCCAGTTGTGCAGGTAACGGGCCGACCGTCACGCTGGACGCTCTTTCCATTCGACTCCATATCCAGTTGCTGGAGGTGCTTCACAAAATTTCGCAGGTAGTGGTCATAAGGCAGGAAGGCGTAGGTCTGGGCGCCCCAAAAATTGTGATACCAGATGCCCAGCATCGCGAGGATGACCGGCATGTTCTCCTCGAATGGCGCCTCCTGGAAATGCCGATCCATTGCGTAGGCCCCCCCCAGCATATCCTTGAAATTCGACATCCCAATTGCGAGCGCAATGGGTAGCCCTATTGACGACCACAGCGAGTAACGGCCCCCTACCCAATCCCACATCGGAAAGACGTTTTTCTCGCGGATGCCAAAATCGACCGCCGCCTGGCGGTTACTGGTGACGGCAATGAAATGCCGATACAGCCGCTCACTACTCCCTCCTTTCGCCAGATACCATTCGCGCGCGGCTTGGGCATTTTTCAGGGTTTCCAGGGTGCCAAAAGTCTTGCTGGAGATGATGAAGAGCGTGGTTTCAGGATTGAGCCGCGCGGTGAGCTCACAGAACTCACTGCCATCGATGTTCGCCAGGTAGTGGCACCGCACGCCTGACTGATGTGTGTACGGTAGGAGCGCCTCAGAGACCAGTTGCGGCCCTAAGTAGGATCCGCCAATGCCGATGTTCACCACATCGGTGATAGCTTTATCACTGTACCCGCGCCAGAGCTGATGATGAATGCGACCGACGATGTCGGTCATCTGCGCGAGTGCACCATGGACGTCATGCATGACGTTATGCCCGCCGACTTCCAAAACCTCTCCAACCGGCCGACGTAATGCGGTGTGAAGAACTGGGCGTTTCTCCGACTGGTTGAACTGCTCCCCCCGGACTACCTGCTGGATCGCTTCGCTCACGCCTGTCTCTCGCGCAAGCTTGACTAACAGCTTCCTTGTCTCGGCGGAGATCAAGTTTTTCGAGTAGTCCAAGAACAGGCCGCAGCTGGAAAGTGAAAACTCTGAGAATCGCCCCGGGTCGGCACTGAAGGCTTCGCGCATCCTGAAGCCATCCATTGCCGCACGATGGTGGGTGAGCGCTTGCCAGGCGGACAGAGAAGTAACGTCTGGAACATGATGCTGTTGGAACATGGTTATAGCTTCCTTCGCGGAGACAGATAGCGCCATGCTGAGCATGGGCCATTCGAAATCGATTCCTTGCCTTGATCTAGAAGTCGCCGTACCAGCTGCGCCCATCTCTTGCCATCATGGCTATGCTTGCGGATGGCCCCCAGCTACCGGCCTGGTATGGCCTAGGGCGATCGCCCTGTTGCTGCCATCCAGAAATCAGCTGGTCGCACCATGTCCAGGCATGTTCAATCTCATCCTTGCGTACAAACAGATTTTGGTTGCCCTGCATGACCTCCAGAAGCAGCCGCTCGTAGGCGTCAGGGATTCGATTGCGACCCGGAGCGCTGGCTAGATTCAACTGAAGCGGCCCTCCTCGCAGTTGCATCCCTCTGTCCAGACCTTGCTCCTTGGTCATTACCTGAAGCTCGATGCTTTCGTTCGGCTGCAGGCGGATGATGAGCTTGTTACCCACCAGAGGGCGCTGAGCGGGAGCGAAGATGTAGTGAGGTGGTGCTTTGAAATGGAGGACAATCTGTGACTGCTTCTCTGACATCCGCTTACCCGTCCGCAGGTAAAACGGCATACCTGCCCATCGCCAATTTCGCACCTCAACTCGCATCGCAACGAATGTCTCAGTATCGCTCTGAGCATTCGCATTCTCTTCTTCCAGGTAGCCCGGCAAAACTCACCCCAACGAATTACCTGCAACGTACTGCCCACAAACGACGCTGTCGCTCAACTGCGCAAGCCCAATTGGAACCAGCGCTTTGAGTACTTTCACTTTTCCGTCCCGAATGCTGTCTGCGGATAGGTCGCTCGGGGGATCCATGGCGATCAGGCACAGTAGCTGGAGAAGATGATTCTGGAGCATGTCCCGCAACTGCCCGGCTTTGTCGAAATAGCCCCAACGCCCCTCAATACCGACCTCCTCGGCCACGGTGATCTCGACATGCGAAATGTGGTGTTGATTCCACTGGGTCTCAAACAAGCTATTGGCAAACCGCAAAGCCACGAGGTTCTGCACAGTTTCTTTGCCCAGGTAATGGTCTATCCGATAGGTACGATCCTCGGGGAAAAATTTCGCGACCGCCTCGTTGACAACGCGAGAGGATGCGAGGTCGTGACCGATCGGTTTCTCCAAGACTACCCTGGTACGCTCGGCGAGCCCGGCGCTTGCCAACCCTGCACAGATTCCACCGTACAAGAATGCCGGCGTGGCGAAGTAGGCGATCAACTGACCACCCTCACCTAGTCGTTCTGCCAACTGTCCATAGTCGTGCTGCTGAGTGAAATCCAGGCACTGATACGCAATGCGATCCACCAAGCGCCCAATGACTTCTTCGTCTTGCTCGTGCAAAGGCACGTGTTTACGTAGTTGCTCAACGATCCGGTTGACCTGAACTAGCCCCTCTCCTGCACTGGAATCCAAGGCGAGCACGCGGATTCCAGCACAAAGCAAGGCGGCACGATCCAGCTGGTAGAGCGCAGGGAATAGCTTTCGCAGGGCGAGGTCGCCCAGTGCACCAAAGATCATCAAGGTGCAGGGTTCAACTGTCATAGTCTTCATAATGAATCATCATGGAAGCAGTCATGCCGAAGCAGGAGTCTGCCTAGGCGAGATAGCAGCGCCTCAAGGGATCGAGGTCAGACACGAAAAGGGGCCGACCTCAATCTCAGGATCAATGGGCTGCCTGCGTGCGAAGCGAAGCTTTTTGATCGGGTCGGGTAAGACCAGGTTGCTCGACTTTGATGAAGCAAGCCAGGACGAAAGCCAGGAGATACAAGCCGGCGAACGTCCAAACAACAGCGGCAGCTCCCCAAAGTGCCATGATCACCCCCACCAGACCTGGCGCCATGAAGTGACTCAGCCCCGCCGATAGATTGTGTGCAGAAACCGCTGCACCCTTGTGTTCTGGCTCCAGAGCTGGGAACAAGGCAGACATGGGAACAAAGCCGGAGATGGTTACACCCAAGAGTGCGGACACGCCCATTCCTACCCATACGTTGCCTTTGAACATTTCTGGCAGGTAGAAAAAGGCCAAGGCCGATACAGCGCATCCCAGACAGCCGACAACGCGGACAACTTTCAGCCAGCCGATCCGGTCACCTACATTGCCCCACAGGACGTTCGTGAAAACCGCAGTGACGCTGAGCATTGCCCAAATTCGCAGCCACTGCTCGATGGTGTAGCCAAACTCGTCCGTGAACACCAACGGCATGAAAACCACAAAACCGAACAGCGATAGCTGATTGATGATCCTGACAATCACCGCCAATGTGACGTTGCGATTGGAGTAAAGGATGGTGATGGCTTTGGAGAGCTCGCTGAGCTTTTTGCGCGGCACTCGGGGCGCCGAAGCGCTCCGTACGCCCATTTTCAAAAACACTAACACCACACCAGACAATGCTACCCAGGCGAGCGCCATCCACAGCGTACCCATGTAGCCAAGGATTGGGATAGTGATGCTAGGGATGAATGAACCGAAGACACCCAGCCCTAAAGCAAACATTGTCCAAAACCAGCCCATGGCTGAGGCCATCCGCTCCGGAGAAACCACCATGGTGATCCAGACGACAAAGCCATAGATGAACATGGGATAGCTGATACCCCGAATGCCGTAGGCTGCGAGCATAACTGCGAAGTTCTTCTCCGCGAGGCCAAATGCTAGGAACATCACATGGAACAGGAGCCACAGAAAGACCCCTGCGAACATGAGGCGCTTGGGATGCCAGACTTCCGCCAAGACGCCGGATAGCCAGGATGCGATCGCAACGTAACCGTCCGGCCAACTCACCTTCCTGACCCCGACGCCAAAGGCGATGGTGTCCACCTAATTTAAGTGGACACCATTTCTAGCCTTTTAAGCGGGTCTTTCCATGCAGTCACAACGCCGTTCCTATTCAAAATCCTTCAAGGCCCAAGTTGTCCAAGAGTGCGCCCAGCCCGGCGCATCGATTGCCAGCGTCGCGCAGAAGCACAGCCTTAACGCGAACCTCGTACATAAATGGATTAGGGTACTCACGAACAAAACTATGGCGCTGCAACCTGCTTTCATTCCAGTGCCCTTGCCGCTAGCCGGAGGACATTCGCAGGCAGCTTCATCAAGTATCTGCATTGAAATCCAGCACCCGCGTGGCACCGTCAAAGTGAACTGGCCGACCGAAAGCGCTGTCGCCTGTGCCACCTTTCTGCGAGACCTGTTGGAATGATTCGGATCGATGCCATCTGGCTTGCCACCGAGCCTATGGACATGCGCGCCGGTACCGAGACCGCGCTGGCCAGGGTGATCGCGGTGTTCGGTGTGGCGAAGCCGCACTGCGCATACCTCTTCGCTAATCGCCGTGCCAACCGAATGAAAGTCTTGGTGCATGACGGTGTGGGCATTTGGCTGGCAGCGCGACGATTGAACCAAGGCAAGTTTCATTGGCCCGGCATCCGTCACGGATCGGAAGTCGAACTCGATAACGAGCAACTTCAAGCCTTGGTACTGGGTTTGCCGTGGCAGCGGGTCGGCGCAGGCAGCGCGATCACAGTGCTTTAGCCCCTGCCATTAGCCCATCGGTTTATCGCTGTTGACGACCTGCTCTGACACAATCAGCGGCATGACTTCCTCGCCCAATCTCGACCAGATGACACCGGAACAGCTGCGCGGCTTGGCCGAACAGGCTATGCAGTTGCTGTCCCAGGTCGACTCCATGAGCCAGAAAATCCAACGCCTCGAAACGGTCAACGAGCAACTGGCTCATGAAATCGCCATCCTCAAGCGACACAAGTTCGCCAAGCGCAGCGAGCAACTGAGCCCCGACCAAGGCAGTCTGCTTGATGATCTGCTCGATACCGATATCGCAGCTATCGAAGCCGAGCTGAAGGCAGCCAATCCGCCGGCCGCACCGGCCGAGCCACGTCATAAGCCCAAGCGTGCACCACTGCCGCCGCAGTTTCCGCGAACCGTGATCCGTCACGAACCAGAGAATACTCAGTGCGTGTGCGGCTGCCAGCTTCAGCGAATCGGCGAAGACGTCAGCGAGAAGCTCGATTACACTCCGGGCGTGTTCACAGTTGAGCGGCATGTGCGTGGAAAATGGACGTGCCGTCAGTGTGAAACACTGATCCAGGCGCCTGTACCGGCCCAAGTGATCGACAAGGGCATCCCGACCGCAGGCCTTTTGGCCCACGTGATGGTGGCGAAGTTCGCCGACCATTTACCGCTGTACCGGCAGGAGAAGATTTTTGGTCGGGCCGGACTGCCCATCGCCCGTTCGACACTGGCGCAATGGATCGGACAGACCGGTGTGCAGCTCCAGCCTCTGGTCGATGCGCTGCGTGAGCATGTGTTGGCCCAGGGCGTGATCCACGCCGATGAGACCCCGGTTCAGATGCTCGCACCAGGCGAAAAGAAAACCCACCGCGCTTACGTGTGGGCCTATAGCACCACGCCTTTCTCGGCCCTAAAGGCCGTGGTCTACGACTTCAGCCCCAGCCGTGCCGGCGAACATGCGCGTAACTTCCTGGGCACGTGGAACGGTAAGCTGGTCTGCGATGACTTCGCCGGCTACAAGGCCAGCTTCGAGCTGGGCATCACCGAAATCGGCTGCATGGCCCATGCACGCCGCAAATTCTTCGACCTGCATGCAGCCAATAAAAGCCAGTTGGCGGAGCAGGCGCTTCACTCGATTGGCGGGTTGTATGAAGTCGAGCGACACGCCAAGGAAATGAGCGACGAAGCCCGCTGGCGATTACGTCAGGAAACAGCGGTGCCCATCGCTGAAAAACTGCATGAGTGGATGTTGGCCCAACGCGAACTTGTGCCCGAGGGTTCGGCCACGGCCAAGGCCCTGGATTACAGCCTTAAACGCTGGGTAGCGCTGACGCGCTACCTGGAAGATGGTGCTGTGCCCATCGACAATAACCAGATCGAGAATTTGATCCGGCCGTGGGCGCTTGGGCGCTCGAACTGGTTATTTGCCGGGTCGCTGCGCAGTGGAAAAAGGGCGGCGGCAATCATGAGCCTGATCCAGTCGGCGCGTATGAATGGGCACGATCCGTATGCCTATCTCAAGGATGTACTGATGCGGCTTCCGACACAGCGGGCGAGCGAAATCACGCAATTACTCCCGCAGCATTGGATGCTTGCCTGAGGCAGGCTAAGTGGACTTCGCCAAATAGTCAGCTCAAAGGCTGATTGGCATCAACAATTCGGAAGCGACTTTTCTCAGCATGTAGGTTTCGCGCAGAATTGACTGCCCCATCGAAGACTCGTGACGCTGCATGACGGCTTCATTGTGTGCGATGGCTTCATGCAGGTTGATCCAGACAGGCCGCATACCATTAGCGATTTCGTGGCTTTCCATTCTCACCGGCTCTAGCTGGGGCGCTACTTCGCATTGATAAAAATGCGAGGTCATGTGCATCAGATCGTACTGTGGCTTTTGGTAGGGCCGGTACTCCTCGATGTAACCGTAGTGCTGGAGCACCTGTATTTCACGAGCACCAGTCTCTTCCTCAAGCTCACGCTTCAGGCCTGCGACAATGTCCTCGTCACCATCAAGGCCGCCTCCAGGAAAGCTGAAATCGTTATAGCGCTCGGTGAACAGCAACAGGATCTGTTCACCCCGCATCACGATGCCGCGAGCTGCATGTCGACGGAATACTCTGCCCTGCTTGGATTTCAGCTCGGGGTGAACAATTTCAGTTATGAGTTGCATGTGGTCTCGTAGCGGCAAGATCAGTTAGTCATCGTCCAGGGTGGCCACGGTATTTCCTCAGTTCTGGAAATACTGTGGCCAGTGGAACTGGCTCAGCGAAGCAGCAATAAGGGTACAGTGGATGTACGCAGCATCGTCGTGGTCGTGCTGCCTATCAGAAACTGCCTGATGCGTGAGTGCCCGTACGCCCCCATGACCAAGAGGTCAATGCCGTGCTCTGCCTGATACGCATGCAGTGTGGACTCTACTTCGCCTGGGCGGATCTCGGAATGCACCAGCGAGCCGGAAGACGCAAGCGTGGTTCGTGCCTTCTCCAGCGCGTTCTGGTTGTCTTCAGAATCCGTTCCAACCATGACGATATGAATTGGCAGGCCTTCGCACAGCGGGCTTGAAGCAAGCATCTGTAAGGTCTTGTGGCCTGTTGCGCTGCCGTCAAATGCCACCATGACCGTTTCAGGTTTCCTGAAATGGCTGGTTGTAATCAGGGTGGGGCGGTGGATAGTTCGGACTATCGCTTCAATCTGGCTGCCAAGACTTTGGGCACTGCGCGTGCTGTCCTCACCGACTCTTCCAATCACCAGTAACCGAATATCGTCTTGGAGATCGCTCAGGCTCTCGACGAGATGGCCATGGCGCTGCTTCATATCAGGTGACATGGCGCCAGAGTGAACTGTTCGCTCGCGAGCTTTTTCAAGCATGTGCTGCCCATGCTCCAACGCCAGTTTTGCCCGCTGCGCATCCAGCATGGCCAACTCTTCCAGCAGATGTTCTCTGCTACCGAGACCGATATTGCCGCTGAGGTCAGCGGATGCAGGATATTTCTCCTTATCCAGCACATGAAGCAAGGTCAGGGGAGCGCTGAGTCGTTGCGAGGCCCATGCTGCGTAATCGCAGACCGCCAATGAGGATTGTGAGTTATCAATGCATGCCATTACGCGGGTCATTGTCGTTCTCTTTAGTGGCTCATGAGCTTGTCGATGGCACCGGGTTTGTCATGCACGCCGAAGCGGTCAACGATTGTCGCGCTGGCTTCATTGAGACCGAGCACTTCAACCTCAGCGCCTTCGCGTCGGAACTTGATCACGACCTTATCCAGCGCTGCGACGGCGGTGATATCCCAGAAATGCGCCTGTGTGAGATCGATGGTGACCTTGTTGAGCGCCTCCTTGAAGTCAAAAACCTCAGTGAACTTGTCCGCAGAGCTAAAGAACACCTGGCCCACGACGCGGTAAGTCCGATGCGATTTCGTCTCTTCAAGAGTGCTCTTGATATCCAGGTAGTGCCCGACCTTGTTTGCGAAGAACAGGGAGGCCAGCAGCACACCTACCAGTACGCCGTAAGCCAGATTGTGAGTGGCCACGACGACCACGACGGTCGCCACCATGACGAGGTTGGTCGACAGCGGATGCTCTTTCAGATTACGCAAGGAATCCCAGCTAAAGGTGCCGATGGACACCATGATCATCACAGCCACGAGTGCCGCCATAGGGATTTTGGAGAGCCATTCGCCAAGAAATACCACCATCAGCAGCAGGAAAACGCCGGCACACAATGTCGAGAGACGGGTGCGGCCACCAGATTTCACGTTGATGATCGACTGGCCGATCATGGCGCAACCTGCCATGCCGCCAAGCATGCCGGCAGCGATGTTGGCCACACCCTGGCCTTTGCACTCGCGGTTTTTGTTGCTGGTGGTGTCGGTAAGGTCGTCGACGATGGTCGCGGTCATCATTGATTCGAGTAGACCCACTACTGCCAACGCAGCCGAGTACGGGAAAATGATGCGCAGGGTTTCAAAATTCAGCGGAACTTCAGGCCAGAGGAAGATCGGGAGCGTATCAGGCAGTTGGCCCATGTCACCGACGGTGCGGATATCCAAACCGAGGTAAATGGCGATGGCAGTCAGCGTCAGAATGCACACCAATGGAGAGGGAATCACCTTGCCGATTTTCGGTACATACGGGAACAGGTAGATGATTCCCAGGCCCGCAGCGGTCATGGCATAGACATGCCAGGTGACATTGGTCAGCTCAGGCAATTGCGCCATAAAAATCAGAATCGCTAATGCGTTTACGAAGCCGGTGACTACCGAGCGTGAAACAAAGCGCATCAACGAGCCGAGCTTCAGGTAGCCGGCAAGGATTTGAAGTACGCCACATAGTAGCGTCGCGGCCAGCAGGTACTGGAGTCCATGCTCTTTTACCAGCGTAACCATCAGCAGTGCCATGGCGCCTGTCGCCGCCGAGATCATTCCGGGGCGCCCGCCGACAAAGGCGATGACAGCACAGATACAGAAGGAGGCGTAGAGACCGACTTTGGGATCTACCCCGGCGATGATGGAAAAGGCGATGGCTTCCGGGATCAGCGCGAGTGCGACCACCAGCCCCGCGAGCACGTCGGCACGGACGTTGGAAAACCACGTTTGTCTAAGTTTTTGCAGCATATAAATATCCAAGGCAAAGCATCGCGCACGCCAAGGGAGTGGCGAGCGAATCGATACAAATTCAAATTTTGAGGATTTTTTGCTGTGTGCTTAAGGTGTAAAACCAGGCGTACAGCAGTGAGCACCCGCGAGCGAGGCTAGCGGAAGCAGGTTGTTGCGAGGGGGCGTAGCGCTAAGGCGGCGTAGGCTGCCAGTAGATCGTTTGGAGTACAGTCATGCTGATGTTCCTGTAGCTCAAGGGGTATGCGGAGCCGAAGTATACAATGAAGCCATCGTCGATTGCGACCCGCTGGCAGGCTCTGCATGACCTACGTCAGATACAGGCTTATTCAATGGGTATACCTGCGGGCAAGGCTTTGTTTTCCACCCGTTCTTGTCCGAGCTGGTCTGTGTGCTGAGGGGTGAGTTGGCCAGACGGTTACCTTGGATCGGTCTCGCTAACGACCTTCATCTGCTATTTCCCCCTCGCCGCCGCCAGTTGGTGAATCACCTGGTTGAAAGCTCAGCTGGTATTACTAGTGCTGAGCCTTCGAGCCCCCTCTCGCACCATCTGCCGCCCAGTCGCAGACAACGTATGTGCTGTTGAGGGTGCGCGCGACTACGTATCCCTTGAGCTCTTCGTAAGTCACGATGTTGGAGGTGCGAATGGGATCACCGTCATCAAAACGCCGCTCTCGGTCACCGAAGACTACTCCTCTCAGGAAGAGCTCATGCGGCCCATACTCCACCGAGGATAGGTACGCCGTGACCTCCGAATCGAAATCAATCTGCATCGCCTTGGCTACCGTGCTGGGCATGGCTGATGGCGAGACATTGACGATCTTGGAAGTGGAAAGCGGCGCTCGCCGTTTAACCATGTTCTACCTCCTCTGCGATGGCGCTCTCGGTACATTTCTCAAGAGACACCAACCTATGGGCCAACCAGTAACAGGCGATTGAATCTGCGCGTGTTAGCCTTTAGGTAGGTTCAACCTAAGGAGCGCTGTACTTGAGCAATCCACCTGCTTCTGGCTACTACGAAACTCTTCTCACCGCCCCAACCTTCTCCGACGACCCGATTGGTGATCGCCAGAGTCGGCGCTGGCAGCTGATTGTTGATGACATCCACCTAAGTAGCACGGAAGGAGACCTGCGTGAAGCTCGCGGCAAAGCCGAGGGTTACATCCAGGGCCTAGTAGATGCCGGGTATCTCAGCAACGACCGCCTTCGGGACTTCAAAATCCTGAGCAGCTTTCACCGGCGGCGAGTCGCCTTGCGCACCTACCTCTCGACACGGTCATCTCCAACGTAAAGACGTACTCCAGCGCACGGAGGCGCCTGGCATTTCCGTTAAACAGCTGGCTGCCCTGGCTTGTCAGCAACCTCAATAAGCGCCCTCAAGCTCGCTCTTCCCGACCCTCTATTGAACGTCGCCAGCACGTAGTTGCCGCTGTTCGTAGACGCCACCCAGAACCTGCCAAACCTTCGCAATTGGTAGATCGGCGCGGTCTGCAAAATGTGCCCGTCCGCATGCTGCTCGTGGGGCCCTGGATCGTTGTGGCCAAAGACGATTCCTGCGGCGCACTCTGACGAGATGAACACATCGCTCAGGTAGGCAGTGATCGGCACGGGGTACTGCTGAGCCATGGCACGAGCGATCCTGTTGAGTTGAAAATCCGAGAGCTCTTTGACGTGGTATTCGATGACGACTTCGTCTGACATTCGTTGTTCCTACTTTGCCGCTGGTGCTCGTCGCTTGAGCAACGCCCTACGGCAATTCAAATCTCGATGGTGAAATCCGGCGAGAAACCGGTGCGCTCGCCCGGATAGCCTCGAGGGTTCGATACGAGTCGGCAGCCGGAAATGACCGTGTCGACCGCGTGATGGGTATGACCGAAGATCCAGGCATCAGCCTGCGAAACTAAGCCATTCCACTGGTTGAAATACGCAGCACCGAGATGGCCCACGTGTCCATCACCTGCTATCTCTTGAATCGGGCAGTGGTGAGTAACCACAACCGTCTTTCCCTCGAAGTCCTTAGCGAGCTCTGTGGCAAGAAACTCGCGAGCGGTAATGTTCCGGGCGATGAGATCGACGGGGCGAAGCTTCCTGAAACCCTCCCCGCTCCGGATAACCCTGAAGTCATTCATCCACTCCCAACACTCGTAAATTGCAGTTTTGTAATCGCCGGTTGAGGTGAAGTCTGTCCAAGCGGTAGTCACCAAAAATCGGGTGTCACCAATGACCAGGCATTCGTTTTCGAGGACATGCACATGCTCCTCCGCAGCCACCTTCATCTTGGCGAGCGTACGATCCAGGTGTCCGCCTTTGTAGTATTCGTGGTTCCCGGGGACGTAGATGACCGGGCAAGCGAAAGTCTGGTTCGCCCAGGTCACGCCCTGACCGCGCACTGAAATGTCTCCAGCGAGCACCACCAGATCGGCGTCGACTTGGGGTGACTCGAAGCCCCGAAATTCCAAATGCAAATCTGAATACACCAAAACCTTCATCAGCTCTCTCACGCTCCGAGCGGCATTGTATGGATCGCTTCTCCAAGGCTTCTCCGAAGGGAAGTCGGGCTAGCTCTCGGATTGAGCTAGGGACGCAGTGAAAAAACCGTGTCGAGGGTAGCGCGCTTCCTGCAACCATCACCTAGCAGAAGGTAAACCGTGCTCCTGGTTTCGAACATGCATGGCTGGCGGTGCGAGATTCCAAAGTTGCTGCGCACCCAGTGCCCAGGGGCAAATCGATTGCGACTGTCTCGGACAACTTCATGAGCAAAAAGCACCAAAGGCTGTACCGCCTCAGATTTCAATCGTTCCAGCTCTGCCTGTGACAGTTGCAGGTCGGCAACGATCCACTTACGCACCAAGCAATACGGCTTACCCGGGTGATACGCCTGAGCGAGCTCTATCAGCTCGCCATCGTCACCCTCCCATCCCGAGACAACCTTCCCTTGCCCGTAGAAAAACTCACTAACCTCTTCCAGCGTTACAGCCATCGTCAGACCTCGTCGCTGCTGAAAACATGACCTGTGTCTGTGACGAACTCATAGACAGGAGACCTCTCGCTACCACCGCTGATTCGGATCTCAGAAAGCGGCTCCATGTAGCAACCGGTCTTGCGTAGGGCCAGTGGAGGAATCACGTACACCCTGTGCACGTTCAGGAGCTCCGCTGATCCGTTTTCCCAGAGTGACTTGATCGTTGATACGTCACACACAAGCTGTGATGTAGGGCCAAGGGCACCTGCATCGAAGCCTACCCCTTCGACCAGAAACACATACGTGCAGCGGCTCAGGTTGATGGATTTCCAGAACAGGACTTCTGAGTCCTCAATCCTGAATCTCCCTTGGAGCTCATCGCTCTTCGTCAAAAACACATTTCTTCCTAGCATTGCTGGTCGCATGAGGGGGAACTCCCTACGACGGGATAGTCCACACGCAACGGTCACTGAAGGCCATACTTCCGACCATGATCGTCATTTTTTGCCATTCGTTGGCTGGAGGCCGCTAGCGCTAGCCTTAGACTCCACGCGGGTTGCGAGACCCAAGGTGGCCATCCTATGCGCGCCATGAACTATATGTCATGGCGTGCATAGGATCAATATGGCCTTATCCTCACTTTTGGGGATTTGACATGGTATCGAGGGAAGCCCTCGCAGCAGTGCTGCGTCTCGCGCGCGCCAGCCGCGGGATGTCTCGTGATCAGCTGTATGCAAAGATCAAGACCAAGATTGAGCCTCGCCACCTTCAGCGACTGGAAAACGCCAAAACCGGCGTTACATTGGAGATGCTAGGCAGCATTGCTGAAGCCCTATCCTTCGATCCGATAGCTTTGTTGATGGTGGCATCAAGCTACGACGAACAGTTGTCCATTGGGGAGCGTCGTGCGGCACTGAAAAAGGAGATTCAGCAGCTTGATGCGCTGGGCATCGTTGCCGGCATGCCAAAACATTTCTCGGAGGGTGAGCTTGTCGGAGAAAAGGCAGGAAGGAGCCTTCCTGATAAAATCACCCAAGAAGCATTGATCTATCGTGATCAGGGTTTAAGTCAGAGTGAGGTTGCGAGAAAACTAGGCATCCACCAGACAACTGTTGGTCGAATTTGGCGAAACAGTAAGATTGAGTGACCTAACCACCGCCGTCCATAAGCGGTCATCTCAGAGACTTCACGCCGGCGTTAAGTGAATCTAAAAAATCACAGATGCTCCTAATATTATAGTTTTTTAGCGGTTGCAGTTTTTTTGCGACTAACTCACCCTCTTCTCGTGAAATAAATATGCGCGCAGCTAAAAAGCCGAGCATGCGAGGGCTTCTAGGTAATGCACGCCTTACCATGCGATTACTTCGAATTGCACCGTTAATGTCAGTCGTTGGGAACAGCTCTAAAAGCCACCCCATCATAAGAAGCGCTCCACCCCGCTGAGTGCCATTGGCAGAGTGCATCCCATAATCTATCCGGTCGAGGACATCTAGATGCGTGCGGCAGGGTGATCTGGGGGGATGAGCAAAACCTGATGCGGCGACCCCCTCAACTGCGTATAACGTACGTCTACTCAAAAATAGCCCATAAAGAGTATGTAACACGTCAGATTCTCCGGGGTGGTTTACAATACGTCTTTGCACCCATGACTGAGCCTTCACCACCAAGAGGGCCAATCGTTTTTCTTCATAATTTACCGGGTTAAGTCCCAATTGCAAAGTATGTAGATAGCAATTCCACATACGACTTTCGACAGGTGGTTGAGTGAATGGTGACCGGAGGGCTTTAAGGTGAATTGGACAATATGCAGAAGTGAGGTAACACCAATTTATCTTCCACACTGGAAACCTAACTGCCATAAAGCTGTGAGATAGACAGTCTTCACATGAATTACTCCTATAGAGTAAGTTTGTCAAGGGTAGTTTGTCACCCCCAAAATAGATTCGAATGACATCGATGGATACATTGTAGATTTCAGAATAAAGGCACGCCAACTCGCTTGATGCATCAAATTCTATGTCTGAATCTAAATGCATTGGCCACTTTGAAACCTCGCCTGATTCGCAATACTCAGATTTGACTGCCTTTTGAATGGCAGCACGGAATAAGTGTGGATTTCTGAGGCAGCCCAACGATAGGCCTCTATACACCCAAGAGAGAATGGTCTCGCCTATAACTATTTTATGGTTATCAACAATATCCAAGAATCAGAACCTCCAAAGCTGCCCAAGGTGAACGGGGCTTGCAACTTCCCCGCCTTCAAACACTCCACTCATGACTAATATCTTGATGGTTGTCAAAATGGCACCAGTCGCTCCGCGCGTTGACTCAAACAGGGCTTGCAAAAAAGCCTTGTCGGAAACCTGATGCTCACTGAGTCCAAAATTTTTTCCCACATATTTTACAAAATCACAAAATTCAGTGGTAGCCGGCCAGCACTGCAACTCAAGCACGCAATGATTCTCCATCCTCAGGTCTTTAGCGATGCTTCTGATTTTTTCGAACCGAGAAAAAGTCCCCACAATTTTTAAGCGGGAGAGTCTTTTGGAGAGATAAAATATAAAATCACAAGCATCTTGGTATACTTTTGCGGCCCCTAAAAAAAATATATCAATATCGTCAATAGCGAGCACTACCGCAGCGTCTTTACTGTTGAGTTCGTGTAGTACACTATTTAGCGCTCTAGGTGAAGAGCACACAACAGAGCTTGGCAAGCCTAATGCATGAGCAAATGCAAGCCTTAACGATTTACCTACATGCACATGCGGTGACCGAATCACTATCGGCCATAGGCACTTCGGATCGTTCATCGACGAAAACAACACAGACAAGACTATGCTCTTCCCAGACAGTGGCGCCCCTCGCAATAAAATCAGATCCTTATCTAGGAGAGCTCTTGTTACCGAAAGTCTAGCTTGTCTCTGTAACGGGCACCGGAAAACTCTCATTTTTGGTTAGCTGGAATTTCTTGGAGCCATTTCGATTTGCCCGCCCTTTCCAAAACCTCAATTGTAATCTTCTCAATTCCAGACGAAATAGCATAAGCTCCTGCTGCTTTGAGTAGGTCGCAAATGCGACCGACGACTCCTTCCGTTTTTTTGTAAATCGCGCTGCTGAGTTCCGCAGAGGACAATCGAGAGGGCATTGCTAAGGGCATAATGCTCTCCCAAGTATCGAGGAAATTGAGGTATTCTGAATCTACCTGCTGCCATGGTGTCACTTCATACTTCTCAAACCGACGGACGTACTGTGGGTCGAACTGCAAGGCATTTAGAGCCTCACCCACACCAAATACAAAAAAGCTCATATATGTGGGCGGGCCACACATACCTCGCAGCATTGACAAGAAGGCCAACTGCTCCTGATTGGAAAGTTGCAGAATAGAGTCTTGGAACTCATCCATAAAAATTGCCCTGACATCATTTGCGAGGCAGTATTCCATTACCATTCCAATGTCTAATCCCGTCTTACCAGGATCCAAACCCAATGCAATCATCAGCTTCTCGCCGGGCCGCGGTCGGACTCGAACATTTCTTGTGTCCCGTACAAAATTCACATAACGAATCTTACGACACCAATCCTCGTTCAAACCTCTGATTTCGTTACAAATGGTAGACTTTCCGTAATTGCTGCCAGCCGTTACTACAAGGCAAGGTGCCTCCATGCATCCTCTTGGGATATGAATCATGTTGTAGGCAATCAGCTTGACGTTCCTCAGGTGCTCCGTGGAAATTAGTACGTCTTTCCGTATGAAGTCCATACGTTCCTGATCAGACAATTCCATTGCGAAACGGCGGCTTTCATGTATATGTTCGAACGGCATAAATTTACCCCTTCCAGTCAAGTTTTTTACGGGCCTGATCAGCAGCAAGTGGTTTGAGCCCGGAATCATCAAACGACTTATTTTCTAGTAGAGCCGTTATTCCCACGCCGTGAGCTTTTTTTGCAATGTGCTGTCTGACGCGCTTAGCTTCTGCCACAGCATTATCAATATCATCGTGAGCCTGAAGCCTAAGTTCGTGAAGCGTTGGGTCGATAAGCTCTCCACGGCGACGTTTGCCTGATCTGTTACTAGCATAATACTCGCTCAAAGATATAGGCTGCTTGGTTATATCTGAATACGGTATCTCATAATACCTGCCCTCTAAGCGAAGCCAGATCTTCCCGAGATTTAGAGGGTTGTATTTGAAGGTTAGGCGCTGCCCTACTAACCTTCGGATTACAGATGAAACGTAGAAGTCCCCTTTAAACTCAACCCCTTTCGTCTGCACAGTCCTCGTAAAAGACGGAAAAAAATCTAAAGCAAAAGTTCGAAAATCACCTGGTATAGGCTGAATATACTGTGGCCCTAGTTTCGCCATCTCTTCATCCCACACTTCACTAGGAGATCGACGCCCCAAACCTTCGTGAGCACGCCCATGATATATAGCTACCTGATCCGCAAACCACTTGCAAAGTTGCTGATATGTCAGCGCCGACTCTTTAGCAGAGTCATAATCTGCTTTAGTTAAGACATTTGAATAGGTAGTCCCTGGCAGCATATGCACTTTACCCATCAATGTACCAATGAGCCGTTCGACATGTCCACCGTAATGCTTTTTACCAATCGGCCTCAGTAGCAACTCTATATCGTAGAGTCCTAAAGCGGCTGCAAACTCGTCCGAAGTAAACTCTGCAGCGTTATCAGTACCCACTGCGACTGGAGTACCCCAAAAACGATGCAATGTTCCTATCCCTCCCCCCATCATCATCGGCTGCTCGCTTTTTGGGTAACAGGCAGACAACAACGCCATGGCGACACTCAATGCGCTTGGAGGATGCAGCGCTAAGTAATAGCCCAAAACAATCCGGCTTTTAAGATCTATGACTACAGTCAGCCAAGGCCGCATTAGCGGCAAGCCGTTCGAGTCCCTGATGATTACGTCGACTTTTGTATGATCGACTTGCACCATAGATAGAATAGTTTCGACATCTATAGACCCTGGTTTCATTTCAAACTTCTGCAGCATCGCCTCACGGCCACGCCTTATAGAATAAATTGCGCGATCACCAAAAGACTCCAACCGATTTTTTATTGTATTCGGACTTGGAGGCTTTAGGCCATTCACAACGCATTTTGATTCTACATATTCATACATCTCAGTAAAAGTGCAAAGTTTTTTGGTCTTATTGAGATATCGCTTTATCCCATCCTCAATGATTTGTTCATGAAGAGGACTCAGCATGCGAGTTGCAGCTTTTCTACCGCGAACGTTTCGCATCAAAGAGACTGCACCCAACTCAGGATCATATCGTCTAAGAAGGCGTGTCAAAGTAGGTACGGATATTTCAAGCTCTAATAACAAATTCGCACGGGAGATTTTACCTGAGAGCAATCGATCGATGCACTCTGCACGAGTTATTGCTACTTGCATTTCCACTGGATTGCTTTTTGATTGTTCAAGCCAAGCAAGTCGGCGGTCGGTGATGTATTCCTCACGTGCACCTTCTGTCTCAAGCAGGGAAACTTCTGTAAATGGAACACTGAAAGTATTCCCCGCATCCAGATTCTCCAGAGTGACAGAGCCATCCTTGGATACTTCTATGACACGGTATGCGTTCTCTGAATGTTTGACGAGACTTCCCTTGTTCACAAATCTTTTCATTCAAATTCTCAGCACTTGAAATTTTGTCGAAGTTAAACCGATTTGCGAGCACACGTCAAAAAAGAGCATCACTCCAATGCAGCTCTAAACAAATAATGAGTATTGACGCCTAAAAAAGCCACTTAGCCTTAAGCAAGTTTTAGGCCACCAGATAAGTAGTGGTTTTCAAAAGAAAATTTCAAACTTGTCAATTTATATCTATTATATGAAAATAGGGCATTTGATTCATTAACGAGAGCGTCGCTAATGCAAAGCAGTGGCATGCATGAAAAAAAATCAAGCAAACTATGCGAAAACAGAGCTTTCAGCTACCTGAAGCTGTAACGAATGTGGGATTTTGCCATAGAGTAGATCCTGGCTGGGGATTGGAGACCAACTAAAAATGATCATTCGCGAATGGAGCATCTAAAAATTCAGATAAAAATTTTAGCTCTATCAATAGGTTATAAAATGATCATTTATAAGTGATCGGCTAGCATCAGTGGATGCCTTATGATTACTGGGCTGGAGCGCTTAAGTTTGAGAAATGATCAAATGCGGCATTTGACGCAGAGAAACAATCATTTTTAGTTGATGACCTCGCTGAAAGCCCTAAGCTAGAGGGTGCCGAGGGAAGTTTCATTTTTAACTGAGCGTCACACTTGTAGTAACCAACCACGTTGGCCAACGTCCACCGCAGCAACCCCATCAGCACTGGATCGGCAAATTTCCAGCTGGCCGACTCGTACTGATACCGGCTGTTGGTGAACACATCGCGATACCGCTCGAATGAGTGTTCCTGGCTGTTCAGGGCCAGGCTCTCGCGAATAGCTGCAGGCATCGCGTGAAACAGTGTCAGCAGATCGTGAGCGTCACGCTTTTGTTTGGGTGGAATCCTGCCGATTGACTGCAGGTATTGGTGAGCCGTTTTGAGTGCTTCGACATCAAGCTTATAGGTTTCGCCGGACGTACCTTCGTGCTGATCTGGCACGGAAATAAAGCTTTTCAGCAGGATTTCCATACCGATCGCTGCATTGATCATGGCGACATGCGGGAGTTTTTGGGCGTCTAGAAGCTCAGCGACCTTAAGGTAGTAACGGGCGCTTTCAAGCATCCAGCCTGGAAAGTGAGTCATTAAATGGTGATCGTTGGTGGTGACTGCCGCCGGAGGTAGCTCATTCTTGAACGCTAGCGTGCAAACGTGGCGTTAGCGATAACGCATCAGCTACCCCTAGCTCAACAGATGAACTACCCTGCCCTTATAATATGAGCACAAGGAATAACTACGCTAAATATTCATTTAGTAGAGTTACACTCAGTAAGTGCCTTATTCTGATATCGATCAGAACTCAATTGTTTACCGTCAAACCCTGCCCTGATGACGGCTGCGAAACGCTTCCGCAACATTAAACACTCCCATACCGGCAAGCATCGCGAGCACGAATAGCCAGGCTTGCCAGTACCCCCCGGCGAGTAACACCAGCACCGGCCCCGGACATACGCCGGCAAGCCCCCAGCCTATGCCGAAAACCAGGCTCCCCCCGACGAGTCGACGGTCGATGTCGCGCCTGGCAGGCAGCTGTATCTTACTTCCCAGCAAGGCCGTGGTATGACGTCGCGCCCAAGTCATCGGCAACAGTGCGGCACCTATCGCACCCACCATGACCAGTCCCAGCGACGGGTCCCACTGCCCGGCAATGTCGAGAAACCCCAGCACCTTGGCGGGGTTTGCCATGCCGGATAGCAATATTCCCATGCCGAACAGCAACCCTGCGATAAAGCCACTGATCCGCTTCATTTCATGCTCCTGAAAGTATATGCCTGACCACGAAGACCGTGGCAAAACCTGCTGCCATGAAGCACAGCGTCGCCACTGCAGAGCGAGGCGACAGGCGTGACAAGCCACAAACGCCATGGCCACTGGTGCAGCCACTGCCCTAGCGGGTACCGAGGCCTACCAGAATTCCCGAGACCATAAGCAGCCAAGGCGCCACACTGAAATGAACGGGAGGCATTTCTGAGAACAGTTGCCAGGAAAGTGGCGCGGCAAGGAGTCCCAGCAAAAAGCACACTTTTTCGCCTCGCCCTTCCCCGCCACTTTGCAGCATCGAACCGAGCAAACCGCTGATGCCCGCGATGCGCCCGTTCGCAACGGCGAACAGCCCAGCGGCCAAACCGATCAATGCCCCGCCTGCCAATACCGACCACGGCGTGAAGGCAGCCATATCAACAAACATCTCAGCGCTCCATTGTCGAATCAGAGACAAAAAAGATGCCATCTTAATGAAGTCAGCTGGCGGGCGCAGACCTGATCGTCAGGATGCTGCACGGTGCATGGCTGACAAGCCGCTCGGTGGTATCGCCGATCACCTTGGCCCAATGCCTGGGCTGCACGGTGCCGACCACCACTGCATCAATTTTCAGCGTGGCGATGTAGGACTTGATCACGCGCAGGGGCGCACCTTCGCTGAAATGCCGGTGCGTGTGGGCGATGCCATGTGCATCGGCCAACGCATCGAAAGGCAGCTGCAGTGACTCGCGTAATTGGTTTACCCAAGGGCCGGCAAGGTCAGGGTTGGCCAGCATGGCGATGGGCAGGTCGTAAGCCGAGAGCAGGTGCAACTGCCCCTTGCATTGAGTCGCCAGTTGCTGACCTGCCGCGACCAGGGCATGGTTGAGGGCGTCGTTGTGTGGCGACGGGTTGGCGACATCCACTGCGACCAGAATGTTCTGGGGGATGGCTGGGGCATCCGCCGGTACGAACAACAATGGCGTCTCACTCCCATGCAGCAGCGCCTGGTCGAGCGAGGTCCGAGCGATCTGCTCGAGCAGGGAGTGACCCGGGCAGCCCTTGATCACCAAATCAGGTGCGTAGCGGGCAATGCACGCTGGCAGCTGATCACGCGGATTGGAGGTTTCAACTGCCTCGAAACCTGGCCGAGCCCCAACGAATGACTGCTCATCCAGCAGTGCTTTGAGTTCGGTACTGAAATGCATGAACGAGGCCGAATGAAGTGGGGCTTCCTGCAATTCGTGAGGCAGGCGCAGTACACCAGATTCATGGATGCCCAGTACATGCAAACTCGCACCGGACGCCGCAGACAAGGCCATGGCCCGGGACAGCGCGGCATTGGCTTGGGCCTCGGTCATGATAAGCAGAATCCGGCGATACGGCGTCATGGGTACCTCCCGGCGCGTTGCCTGGGTTGCATGCGATGTCATTATCGAAGCAGGTGCTGGTTCGTTCTTGATAAATATCAATGCCCCCCAGGTGCCACTTTGCACCTGCTAGTGAAGAAATCCTACCGTTGCTGCCGCAGGCCAATGAGCTACCATCCATGCGTTGGTCGACAACTTGAAATGAACCGCCCATCAGGGCAAGAGTGCAGGCGATGCTCACTGTCACGCTGATCAACATGCTGGTCGTGATCCTGGTGGTGATCATTCACTACGAATGCTTGTTGCGCCTGAATGACTGGCTACCCCGCCTGAAGCTCTGGAGCCGGTTTCGCATCGTGGCGGGTGTGTTCGGCGCACTGCTGGCCCATGCCATTGAGGTCTGGTGCTTTGCCCTGGTGTATTACCTGATGGCCCATGCCGACGGCTGGGGCACACTCAGCGGCAATTTCGACGGGAGTTTCCTGGACTGCGTGTACTTTTCCTTCACCACCTATACCACCATCGGTTTCGGCGACATCACCCCGAGCGGGCACCTGAAATACCTGACCGGCCTGCAGGCATTGACCGGCCTGGTGCTGATCACCTGGACCGCTTCGTTTCTCTTCCTGGAAATGCAGAAGTACTGGAAAGCCAAATAGCGGCGGTTCAGTCGTCCGGCTGCGGCGTCCAGCACCAGGGCACCCACAGGCGGGCCGGCTCAAGGCGCGGTTGCCTGGGGCTCCTCGGGCAGCAGGTCGAACTGTTCAAGACAGCGCTGCTCATCATCCGCGGTGAGCACCTTCAAGCCGCTCACTTCCTGCATGGGGGTTTCGAACAAGGCCATGCGCAGCACCCCGTTGCGCTCCATGAAGGTCTGCGCCAGGCACGTGCACACCGGTTTGCCGAGAAGCGCGGTGAGTTTTTCATCTTCGGGTATATCCACTTGAGCCTGCAGGTTGGCCTCGCAGTTCGCCACGATCTGCGTCACTGAGCGCCCTGCCAGCCAAAAGGTGCCTGTGCCCAGCAGGGCCAGGCACAACAGCACCACCAGCAGGATGTTCGATTCCCGAGCCACTGAGCGAAGGAACGCCAGTCTGGCCTGCCAGCCTGTCTCCTGGCCGTTGAAAATGGCTTTGCCAACGGTGCGCTTCACGCCCCGCTGCACCGCCCAGCCTAGCGCCACGCTCAAGGTCAGCAAGGCCAGCATCACGACCGGATTGTGCAGGGGCAGGCGCCAGGTCGGGCTCAGCCCGCGGTAGGCCGATGCGGCGAGCAGTAACACAAGGATCGCTACGATCCAACCCAGGCTGCCCTTGGGGCGATGCAACCACGCTCTGAGTTTCGCCCTAGCTTGTGTGTTCATGAATACCTCCCGTGCCAGCCTGGGCTGTATGAAAAGCCTTGATACTCGGTGATGTTGCGTGGAAAACAGCCTCTAGCGAACAGGGTCAATGGCAACCGTTTCCTGATATTCAGGCACGCACACTTGCCAGCCGAGTTCGAGGCTGATCCGCCGCCGCAAGGTGTCGGCAGCGTGTGGCTCGCCATGAATCACATAGGTCTGACGGGGTGGCCGGGTGAACCCGCGCAACCATTCCATGATTTCATCAGCATCGGCGTGCGCAGAAAGATTCTCCATCGCATGCACCTGTGCACGGATAGGCACATCCTCGCCGTGCAACCGCACACTGTGGGCGCCCGCGACGATATCGGCACCCCGCGTCCCCCCGGCTTGAAAGCCGGAGAACAGAATGCTGTTGCGCGGGTTTGGGGCCAGTGCCTTCAGGTGGTGAAGCACCCGTCCGCCGGTCGCCATGCCGCTGGCGGCGATGATCACTGCGGGCTCGCGCAGCTGGTCCAGGTGCCTGGACTCATCGACCGTCCGGACGATGTGCGTGCCTCTGCACATGGCGGCGCACTCGGCTGCGGTCAGCCGATGCTCACTGCGGTACTGCTGGTACAGGGCGGTGGCGTCGGTGGCCATCGGACTGTTCAGGTAGATCGGGATATCAGGGATCAGCCGGTCGCGCTTGAGCGTGTACAGGTAATACATGAGCAGTTGGGCGCGGCCAACGGCGAACGAGGGTACGAGGGTAATGCCATGACGCAGGAGCGTTTCGTTGATGACCTTGGCAAGGTACTGCTCGGTCGATTCGGCGGGATGCTGGCGATCGCCATAGGTAGATTCGATCAACAGCACGTCCGCCGTCCTGACCAGCTCAGGCGCACGCATGATCGGATCCTGAGGGCGGCCGAGGTCACCCGAAAACAGCACGGTCTGCCCTTCGGCGCTGATCTGGACCGTGGCCGCCCCCAGAATATGTCCGGCGGTACGCAACAGCAACTCCATGCCCTCGGCGATCATGGTCACCTGGTGTAACGCTACGGGCCGAAACAGTGCCAGGGCACGTTTGGCATCCTGCTCGGTATAGAGCGGTTGCGCCGGCGCATGCTTGGAGTAACCGTGGCGATTGGCATGTTCGGCCTGCTCTTCCTGCAGCCGCGCACTGTCGAGCAAGAGGATTTCCGCCAAGGCGCAAGTCGCCGGCGTGGCGTAGATCGGCCCGCGGTAGCCTTCCCGAACCAGCACAGGTAAATAACCACTGTGGTCAAGGTGGGCGTGGGTCAGCACCACCGCATCAAGCGCCCGCAACGCCGGGGGCAGCGGCTGCCAGTTGCGCAGGCGCAGTTGCTTGAAACCCTGGAAGAGCCCGCAGTCGACCAATACCCGCGTGCTGTCACGGGTCAACAGGAATTTGCTGCCGGTCACGGTGCCGGTGCCGCCAAGAAATGTCAGTTGCATGGCCAAGGCTCCCAACTTTCGGCTATTTGGGGATGAACGGCGAGCACGCTGCACGGTGGGCGGCTGACGATACGCTCGGTGGTGTCTCCCAATAGTTTGTCCAGGCCTTTGGGCTGCACCACGCCCATCACCACCGCGTCGATGTCCAGGGACGCGACCTGTTCCCGGATCACCTGTACCGGGCCTCCTTCCATGAAATGTCGGCGGTCCGGCGCGACGCCTTCGGCATCGGCCAGCGCTTCGAATGGCTCCTGCAGTGCCTCGCGCATCTCGTCGATCCAGGCCTGGGAGACATTCATGTCCGAGGCAAATACCCCTGCCAGGTTGTAGGCCGATAGCAGATGCAGGTGCGCGTCACACTGTAACGCCAGCGCCTGGCCAGCACGAATCAGTCCACGATTGAAGCACGCCTGGACGGCAGGCGTCTCGCTGAACGCAGTATCCACGGCGACCAGCACACGCCGCGGCAATGAAACGGCCGCCGCCGGCACGAAATGGCTGACGCCTTTGAAACCTCGCATCAGCGCACAATCCAGTGGGGTGCCGAACATGCGCACCAGGGCCGACGCAGCTTCGCTGTCCTTGATGACCATATCGGGCTGCTGTTCGCTGATGTAATCGATCGCCTGGCTGCGGATATCCTCCGCATTCAGGCTGTCGACTGTCAGCGTTGTACCGCTGCCGCGATGCCGCTCGACCAGTCCCGTCAACTGAGCGCGATAATGCTGGTACTGGCGCTTGATATCGGCCTCGTTCAGCCGCTCTTCGCGCAGAAGGTGCTCCTCGCTTGGCTCGAACAAGCCCAGCACATGCACGCTGGCGCCGCTGACTTGCGCCAAGGCAAGGGCTCGGCGCAAAGCGGCGGAATGCGGATCGACCTCGGTCAGCAGCACCAGCAATTGTCGATATTGCCCCATGGTGAACCTCCGCGCTTTCGTCAGTGGGTGTGATGCTGACGATATTCCGCGCGCAGGATCGCTGCTGCTTGATGCAGATCAGAAAACCGCTACCCAGCCTGAACTTGATGATTGTCAGAACCGAACCGGCCCGCCACGTTAAAACAGCTGCACCAGACACTGATCAGGCAACGGGAGGCGTCATGAACGGGCAGCAGACAGCACAGCCACAGACCTGCGAACACTGGGTCGAAAACCTAAAGGACGGTTCGGCGGTGCTGATCCGCCCACTGCGCGAGGAGGACCGCGAACGGGACAAGCGTTTTCTGAGCACAATCGCATATGAATCACGGCGCTTTCGCTTCATTGCCGGACTCAGCGGCGGCTTGCCTAGCTTGGACACGCAAGACATGCCCGTGGACTACCACCAACGCATGGCCTATGTCGCCTTGGTTCATGTAGACGGTCAATTGCAACAGATCGGCGTCAGCCGCTATGCGGGCATACCAGGCAGTCAACGTTGCGAATGTGCAGTGGCGGTCAGCGAAGACTGGCAGCGCAAGGGGTTGGGCAAGCGCCTGATGCAACACCTGATTGCAGCCGCACGACGCAATGGCTTTCAGTGCATGGTCTCCAGGGACCTGGCCAGCAACTACGCGATGCACCGGCTGGTCAAGGCACTGGGCTTCACCTCCCGCTACCCCGGCGGCGATGTGAGCGAGATTCTGCACGAACTTGACCTGCGGCCTTGAAAAGACAAGGCCCTTGCGGGCCTTGTGCTTCAGCCTTGGGAGCGCTCTGGAGAAATCACCAGCACACTGCTGGACAACCGATGCATAACGCGCTCGGCAGTACTGCCGATGAACCAGCCGATGCCACGGTGGTGATAACTGCCCATGACCAGTACGTCGATATCATTGTTATCCATGAACATCGCCAGGGCCTTTGCCGGGTCGCCTATGCGCATATGGCGGTGTTCGACGGCGATGCCGTTGCGTTCGGCAAGCTCCTGGAAGGCAGCGCTTTGAGCGTCATGCAAGGTCTGGGCATCGTTTGAATCGAACAGGAACGAATGTTCCCGGCTGCCGCCGGCGTCCAGGTACATGGAACCCAAATCGTAGGCGTACAGCAACTCGATCTGGGCATTGCACTGCAATGTCAGCTTCAGCGCTTCGCTGATGATCTGGTCGTTGAAGCCTTCAAACTGATCCTCCGGCCTGGACAGGTCCACCGCCGCCAGAACCCTGCGTGGCAACGCATGGCTGGCCTTGTGTACCAGGTGCAAGGGTATTCGCGTTTCGCGCAGCAACTGGATATCCAGCGAAGTGAACATTGCGCGCATCCACCAAGGCTCATGCTCGAGCTCTTTGATCAGCATGGCAAACGGTTGCTCACGCAAGTGTATCAGGATCTCATTCAAGGGCTGCTGCACCCACACCACCTCGGTTGTGACGGTGACACCATTGCGCCGCATCGGCAACGCCTGGGTTTCCAGCCATTCACGGTGCTGCTGCACGTAACCCTCGCGCATGACTGCCAGCGCCTGGTCATTCACCAGGCCCGCCGTGGCAAGCCCTTCCACGTAGTCGAAAGCGACGATGTGCAGCGCCATTCCCTTGGCCTTGGCCAGCGCAGCAGCCCGGTCATAGACCGGGGTTCGGCGCATCAGGGGGGAGGCGATCAGCAGCAGTCTTTGCGGAGTTTCCATGGCACACCTCTGAGGTTGCGATACGTAGGTAGAGCATCTGCCAGCTACACGTTGCGAACTTGATGTTTATCAACTCAAGGCACCTACCGACCAATGGCATTGCCCATGGCGCAAGAACTTGACGCCGATCAATGTCTCGACACTGCGCTGGCGCACCCTGTAGCCATATCAACATTCACCTCAGGCGCCGCAGGCGTGCCATGGCGTTAACGCCCTGAGCTTCACCTGCGCTGCCGGCAGGGACGCCTTCATTCTGCATTGTCTACCGATACATGCTTTGGAGGCCCTGATGAACGTTTACGTCGAGAAGAATACTGAGCAGGGACGCTGTTGGGTGCGCATGGATGACTGGCGGGTGGGTTTCAGTACGGCTGCCGAAGCCGAGCGGTTTGTCGAACGGCTTACAAGCCGCCTCAATGCCCCCCACTCGCGGGACATGCTTGCTGATTGGTCGCCCCATACCGGGGTTACCGTCGGGCTCGGTGCGCGTAATGGCACGGGGGCCCAAAGGGGCCTCCGTAATGCGAAGGAGGCCTGAAAATGCCTGGCCAGCTGAAGGTCACCCTGCTCGACTCCCCCAACCCTTTGTCCAAGGCAAACCCTATTCACCTGAAACCGCTGGTGAACCACTGCATGGATTGCCGGGTAAGCGGCCTGTGCCTCCCCACTGGCCTGCCAGTTGACGAAAACAGCTGCCTGGGCGCGTTGATAGGCCCACGCATGCGCATTCGCAAGGGCGCCGCGCTGTTCAATGCCAACGATCCGCTGACCATGCTCTATGCCTTACGCTGCGGCAGTTTCAAGACCAGCCTGAACACCGCCGAGGGGCAAGGCGTGGTGATCAACTTCTGGATGCCGGGCGATGTAATCGGCCTCGATGCCATCGCCACAGAGCACCATGTCTGTGACGCCATTGCCCTGGAAGACAGCGAAGTCTGCCCTGTTCCCTATCGCCGCTTGCAAACCCTGGCGCGTGAGTTTCCGGACCTGCAGCAAAGCCTGAATCGCCTGATGAGCCGGGAGATCGTGCGTGAGCACGGGCGTGTGCTGATGCTGTGCAACCTGACTGCAGAACAGCGGCTGGCCAGCTTCCTGGTGGGGCTCTCCAGGCGCTTCGTCAGCCGCGGTTACTCTGCCCATGGCTTCATGTTGCGGATGTCTCGTGAAGACATGGCTTCGTACCTGGGTTTACGCCTGGAAACCGTGTGCCGATCCGTCGCCCGTCTGCGCGCGCTGGGTATCGTCGACCTGCATGGCAGGTTGGTAGAAATTCTTGATATGCCTGCACTCATGGCGCTCGAACAAGGTGGCGGTGAATGTGAGGCCAAGGGCCCCTGAAGGCACCCTGCTCGACGCCGTGAATGTTGGCCGCGGCGCTGTGAGGCGAGCACTCCCCTCAAGCCAACCCGCCAAAACGCTTGTAAAAACTCTCGCTCACGTCCGGCAATGGGCCATCTGCTGTTTCCAGCGCTGCATTCAACCATTCTTCGGCTTTGGCAAACACCAGTCGGTAGAGGTTACGGCACAACTGTCGCGCAGCCCTTCCCTCCCAGTCCCCTGGCAGCAGCTCGTCGGGTAGTTGCGGGTCGCGCAGCAGCAGGCGGCGGTACTCGTGAATCAGCAGCGTGCGCGCAAGGAAGCAATCTTGGGCATCCAGCAACGGCTGCTCTTTCAAACCTTGCCACAGCGGCCTGAACAGTTGGATAAACTCGCTGTATTGCTGCCCCAGTTCGTCGATACGCCAGCTTTCCCGCACCTGGGCGCGCATCGCCTTGGACGCGAGTACCTCTTGGGTGTGGGTTTCGAAGACGATACTGTCGTCGCCCGCCTCAAGATCATGCAACGTGGCCACCAGGTCGGCACGGTCTGCCCGTGGGCAACCCAGCAGGTTCGGCGCCATGACACCAAACCCCTGCCACTCTAGCTCCTCACGCACGGCCTTGCGTTTACCCGCCTCGAGTTGCGACAGCAACACCAGTGTCCAGGCCCCGTCCCAGGCTGGCTGGCTCGGGCTATAGACGCGCTTGAAGGCTTTTTCGAAACGCCGACGGCCAGTGCCTGTCAGGCTGTAATAACTGCGTCGGCCCACCTTTTCTGCAGTGAGCCAACCTTCTTTGGTCAGGCGAAAGATCGACGTGCGTATCAGCCGTTCATTGATGCCGATCGGCTCCAGCAGGTTGATCAGGCTACCGAGCCAGACTGTACCGCCGTGCGGCTCGATGGCATCGCCGTACAACGTGATGATCAGGGAACTGGCGCGGATTGGCGTCTGCTCCTGAAAGCGGGTGATCAAGTGGTTCAGTGGTGCGAGATTGCTCATGGGCGAACTGTGCGCGGATAAAGCACCGACTATACCTGTGCGGCGGGCCGCCTGGCCATTGCGTGTCGCTGCCAGGCTCATGCGCTTGCCTGGCCCTTGGGCCTGACCCCGGTGTCTTCCATGCGCGGGCGCCCCGGCTCTGCCTCGGCCAGCGGTGGGCATTCGACCATGCTGTTCATGCAGCGCTGCGCCAGGTGCTGGTACTCCGCCGTCCCGCGCTGTTTCCAGGCCAGCTCCTGCTCGCTCAGTGGGCGTTTGACCTGGGCTGGCGACCCCATCACCAGGCTCTGCGCCGCACATTCGAAGCCAGCTTTGACGAAGGCGGTGGCCGCGACGATGCAGCGAGGTGCTACATGGGCGCCATCCATCACCACGGCGTTCATGCCGATCAATGAATCTTCGCCGACGCGACAGCCGTGCAGCACGGCGCCGTGGCCGACATGCCCGTTACGTTCCACTACGGTGTCGCCCCCCGGGAAACCATGCATCACGCAGGTGTCCTGCAAGTTGGCGCCCTCCTCCAGCACGATGCGGCCGAAATCGCCCCTGAGCGATGCCAGCGGGCCAATGTAGCAGCGGGGGCCGACGATGACGTCACCGATCAGGACTGCGCTGGGGTGCACGTAGGCTGTCGGGTGAACCACAGGCGTCAGGCCGTCCAGTCGATAGCAAGGCATGGCAACACTCTCGAAATGATTTGGAATGTCAGTCGATCTTGTATCAGATGCTGTTTGGTCGTCAATCGTGTATCACTTGTGTTGAATTAATGCTGCAAGGCAAAAACCCGCTGTAAGTACTAGAAAATGCAAAGGTTAAACGATTCTTCAGCAAGCATTGCACTGGAGCTGTGATCATAGAAAAGTAAAAAAGAGATACGCGAAAACATTTTGCGCCTTGCATTATTGTATCGCATAGAGCATATACTGACCACACCTGGTCGTGATCCCGCATTACGTCCCTGCAAACAATTCCAAAAAATGCCGGCCAAGCGATGTGCCGTGCGTGCAGCCAGAGGAACCCGAGATGCCGCGATATATATGTGCAGGCGCCCGAACATGGCGTTCAGCTCATTACCCTGCAACGGCCCGAGGCCTTGAATGCCCTGTGCACCGAGCTACTGGCAGAACTGGCCGCTGCGCTGCAGGCTGCCGGGAACGACGAGCATGTCCGTGCCACAGTGATTACCGGCAGCGCCAAGGCATTCGCCGCAGGCGCCGACATCCGCGAGATGGCCGATCGCGACCTGGTCGGCATCCTCAATGACCCGCGCGTAGCGCATTGGCAAAGCATCGCCGCATTCGCCAAACCGCTGATTGCTGCAGTCAACGGCTATGCCCTGGGTGGCGGTTGCGAACTGGCAATGTGCGCCGACATCGTCATCGCCAGTACCGACGCCCGTTTCGGCCAGCCGGAAATCAACCTTGGCATCATCCCCGGTGCTGGCGGCACCCAGCGCCTGTTACGTGCCGTCGGTAAGCCGTTGGCCATGCAGATGGTGCTGACGGGGGAAGCCATCACTGCCCTCCGCGCCCAGCAGGCCGGCCTGGTCAGCGAAATCACCCAGCCCGAACTCACCGTAGAACGCGCCATGCAGGTTGCCCGCAGCATCGCCGCCAAAGCGCCGCTGGCTGTGCGCCTGGCCAAGGAGGCGTTACTGAAGGCCGGTGATACCGACCTGGCCAGCGGCCTGCGCTTCGAGCGCCATGCCTTCACCCTGCTGGCGGGCACCGCCGACCGCGATGAAGGCATCCGCGCCTTCCAGGAAAAGCGCCAGGCCCGCTTCCAAGGGCGCTGAACTTCATTCTCTCGACTGACGGAGCGAGTCTGTCATGACTTTCCAGCACATCCTGTTTTCCATCGAGGACGGCGTTGCCTTCCTTTCATTGAACCGCCCCGAGCAGCTGAACAGCTTCAATACGGCCATGCACCTGGAGGTGCGCGAAGCGCTCAGACAAGTGCGCCAGAGCAGTGACGCGCGGGTGCTGCTGCTGACGGCTGAAGGCCGCGGCTTCTGCGCCGGCCAGGACCTGTCCGACCGCAACGTTGCCCCAGGCGCCGAGATGCCAGACCTGGGCCAGTCGATCGACAAGTTCTACAACCCGCTGGTGCGCACCCTGCGCGACCTGCCTTTGCCGGTGATATGTGCGGTCAACGGCGTGGCGGCCGGTGCCGGTGCCAACATTCCCTTGGCCTGCGACCTGGTGCTGGCCGCCCGCTCGGCCAGTTTCATCCAGGCCTTCTGCAAGATCGGCCTGGTGCCGGACTCCGGCGGTACTTGGCTGCTGCCGCGCTTGGTCGGCATGGCCCGGGCCAAGGCGCTGGCCATGCTGGGCGAGCGCCTTGGCGCCGAACAGGCCGAGCAATGGGGGCTGATCTACCGCGTGGTGGATGATGCAGCGCTGCGTGATGAAGCCCTCACCCTCGCCCGCCACCTCGCCGCCCAGCCCACCTACGGCCTGACACTGATCAAGCGCAGCCTCAATGCCAGTTTCGACAATGGTTTTGAGGCGCAGCTGGAGCTGGAGCGCGACCTGCAGCGCCTGGCAGGGCGCAGCGAGGACTACCGCGAAGGCGTGAACGCCTTCATGAACAAACGCACGCCAGCCTTCAAGGGGCGCTGAAAATGGCCGCACTCGCAAGCAATGTGCAGGTGGCGGTGATCGGTGCCGGCGCCATGGGCGCCGGTATCGCCCAGGTCGCGGCCCAGGCCGGCCACCCCGTCAAGCTCTACGATAACCGCCCGGGTGCTGCCGCCCAGGCGGTGACGGGTATCGATCGCCAACTGGCCCGGCTGGTGGACAAAGGAAAGTTACTGGCCGCTGAACGCGAAACGATCAATGCCCGCCTGTGCCCGGTCGATACACTCGAAGCCTTGGCAGATGCCGGCCTGGTGATTGAAGCCATCGTCGAAAACCTGCAGGTGAAGCAGGCGCTGTTCAGTCAGCTCGAAACCCTGTGCGCGGCCGACTGTATCCTTGCCAGCAATACTTCGTCACTGTCCATCACCAGCCTCGCCGCTGGCCTTGAACGCCCGCAGCACGTGGTCGGTATGCACTTCTTCAACCCGGCACCGCTGATGGCGCTTGTCGAGGTGGTGTCGGGCCTGGCAACCGACCCTGCAGTCGCCGCATGCATCTACGCCACTGCCCAGGCCTGGGGCAAGCAGCCGGTCCATGCGCGCTCTACACCGGGCTTCATCGTCAACCGGGTAGCGCGGCCGTTCTATGCCGAAAGCCTGCGCCTGCTGCAGGAAGGTGCCGCCGATTGCGCCAGCCTGGATGCGCTGATGCGTGACTCGGGTGGCTTCCGCATGGGGGCGTTCGAGCTGACCGACCTGATTGGCCATGACGTCAATTACGCTGTCACCTGTTCCGTATTCGATGCTTTCTATGGCGATTTCCGCTTCCAGCCTTCGCTGGTGCAGAAGGAACTGGTAGACGCCGGTCACCTGGGGCGCAAGACCGGCCAAGGCTTCTATCGCTATGCCGAAGGCGTCGAGCGCCCGCAGCCGGCCGAACTGCACAGCTCCGCCTGCGCAGAGGCCTGCGTTGTCGAGGGCAACCTGGGGGTGATGCAGCCGCTGGTCGAGCGCCTTCGCCAAAGCGGCATTGCCGTGACCCAGCGCGCCGGTAGTGGCCTGATCCAGGTGGGCGACGCCACCCTGGCCCTGTCCGACGGCCGCCTGGCCAGCCAACGTGCCCGTGAGGACGGGCTGCGCAACCTGGTGCTGCTCGACCTTGCGCTGGACTACAGCAGCGCCACGCGCATTGCCATCAGCTGGTCAGCGGATACCAGCGACAGCGCCCGTGACCAGGCCGTAGCCCTGCTGCAGCGTGCCGGCCTGAAAGTGACCGGTGTCGCCGACCTGCCCGGCCTGGTGGTACTGCGCACCGTGGCAATGCTTGCCAACGAGGCCGCCGATGCGGTGCTTCAGGGCGTCGGCAGCGCCGCCGACATCGACCTGGCCATGCGCGCCGGCGTCAATTACCCCTGCGGCCCGCTGGCCTGGGCGGCGAACATCGGTATTGCCCATACCCTGCGCGTGCTCGACAACCTGCAGTGCAGCTATGGCGAGAGCCGCTACCGCCCTTCCCTGTTGTTACGCCGCTGTGAAGCCAAAGGAGGCACCCTACATGACTGAAGAGCAACTGGCACAAGCCTGTGCCGACGCCATGTACGCCCGCGACCCGGCCACCCAGGGCCTGGGTATCAGCCTGCTGGATGCCGGCCCGGGCCGGGCCAGCCTGCGCATGGCGGTACGTGCCGACATGATCCAGGGGCATGGCACCTGCCATGGCGGTTTCCTGTTCGCGTTGGCCGATTCGGCGTTCGCCTTCGCCTGCAATAGCTACGACCAGGCCACGGTGGCGCTGGGCTGCACCATCGACTACCTGGCCCCGGCGCTGCGCGATGACGTGCTCACCGCCCACGCCAGCGAAGTCAGCCGCAAAGGCCGCACCGGCCTGTACGACGTGCGCATCGACAACCAGCGCGGTGAGCTGGTGGCGATGTTCCATGGCAAATCCTACAAAGTGCGCGGCACCGTGCTGGCGCAGGAGACGCAAGATGAATGAACCGACCCACGCCGATGCCTTGATCATCGACGCCGTGCGCACGCCCATTGGCCGCTATGCCGGGGCCCTGAGCAGCGTGCGCGCCGACGACCTGGCGGCCATCCCGCTCAAAGCCTTGATCCAGCGTCACCCCGAACTGGACTGGAAAGCCATTGATGACGTTATCTTCGGCTGTGCCAACCAGGCTGGCGAAGACAACCGCAACGTGGCCCACATGGCGAGCCTGCTGGCCGGGCTGCCACTCGAAGTACCAGGGACCACGATCAACCGCCTGTGCGGTTCCGGTCTGGATGCCATCGGTAATGCGGCACGTGCCCTGCGCTGCGGTGAAGCGGGGCTCATGCTGGCCGGTGGTGTGGAGTCCATGTCGCGTGCACCGTTTGTGATGGGTAAGTCGGAGCAGGCATTCGGGCGTGCGGCCGAGCTGTTCGACACCACCATCGGCTGGCGTTTCGTCAACCCGCTGATGAAGGCCGCCTACGGCATCGATTCGATGCCGGAAACGGCTGAAAACGTGGCCGAACAGTTCGGCATCTCGCGCGCCGACCAGGATGCCTTTGCCCTGCGCAGCCAGCACAAAGCCGCAGCAGCTCAGGCCCGCGGCCGCCTGGCGCGGGAAATCGTGCCGGTCGAAATCCCGCAACGCAAAGGCCCAGCCAAAGTGGTCGAGCATGACGAGCACCCGCGCGGCGACACGACCCTGGAGCAGCTGGCTCGGCTCGGGACGCCGTTTCGTGAAGGCGGCAGCGTAACGGCGGGTAATGCCTCCGGCGTGAATGACGGCGCTTGCGCCCTGCTGCTGGCCAGCAGCGCCGCGGCCCGCCGCCATGGGTTGAAGGCCCGCGGCCGCATCGTCGGCATGGCGGTGGCCGGGGTTGAGCCCAGGCTGATGGGCATTGGTCCGGTGCCTGCGACCCGCAAGGTGCTGGCGCTCACCGGCCTGGCACTGGCTGACCTGGATGTCATCGAACTCAATGAGGCCTTTGCCGCCCAAGGGCTGGCCGTGTTGCGCGAGCTGGGCCTGGCCGACGACGACCCGCGAGTCAACCGCAACGGCGGCGCCATCGCCCTGGGCCATCCCCTGGGCATGAGCGGTGCCCGGTTGGTGACCACTGCCTTGCACGAGCTTGAAGAAACGGCCGGCCGCTACGCCCTGTGCACCATGTGCATCGGCGTAGGCCAAGGCATTGCCATGATCATCGAGCGCCTCTGAGCGGTTCAGACCCTGCGCTTGTTACCGAACTGAACGCAGCCGTATATGCTGCCTCCATGACACTCACCGCGTGGCCTGCAACCGCTGGCGCGCGGCGTACAAGAACAATTCGAGTGAAGCCATGAACATGTACCATGATGCCGATCGTGCCCTGCTGGACCCGATGGAAACCGCCAGCGTCGATGCCCTGCGCCAGCACCAGCTGGAGCGTCTGCGCTGGAGCCTGAAGCACGCCTACGACAATGTGCCGTTGTGCCGCCAGCGCTTTGCCGAGTACGGCATCCACCCTGATGACCTCAAGTGCCTGGAAGACCTGGCGAAGTTCCCCTTCACCGGCAAGAACGACCTGCGCGACAACTACCCCTACGGCATGTTTGCCGTGCCCCAGGAAGAAGTGGTGCGCCTGCATGCCTCCAGTGGCACCACCGGAAAGCCGACGGTGGTCGGCTACACCCAGAACGATATCGACACCTGGGCCAATGTGGTTGCCCGTTCGATTCGTGCGGCCGGCGGGCGCAAAGGTGACAAGGTGCATGTGTCCTACGGCTACGGGCTGTTCACCGGCGGGCTCGGCGCGCACTACGGTGCCGAACGCCTGGGCTGCACCGTGATCCCCATGTCCGGTGGCCAGACCGAAAAGCAGGTGCAGCTGATTCGCGACTTCCACCCCGACATCATCATGGTCACCCCGTCCTACATGCTCAACCTGGCTGATGAAATCGAGCGCCAGGGCATCGACCCGCACGACCTCAAGCTGCGCCTGGGCATTTTTGGTGCCGAGCCGTGGACCGATGAGCTGCGCCGCTCGATTGAGCAGCGTATGGGCATCAATGCCCTCGATATCTACGGCCTTTCGGAAATCATGGGGCCCGGGGTGGCAATGGAGTGCATAGAGACCAAGGACGGCCCGACCATCTGGGAAGACCACTTCTATCCCGAAATCATCGACCCTGCCACCGGCGAAGTGCTGCCGGATGGCCAACTGGGCGAGCTGGTATTCACCTCGCTGAGCAAGGAGGCATTGCCGATGGTGCGCTACCGCACCCGCGACCTCACCCGGCTGCTGCCGGGCACCGCTCGGCCGATGCGGCGGATCGGCAAGATCACCGGCCGCAGTGACGACATGCTGATCATTCGCGGGGTCAATGTGTTCCCGACTCAGATCGAGGAACAGGTGCTAAAAATAAAACAGCTTTCTGAGCTTTATGAGATTCATCTGTATCGCAATGGAAATCTGGACAGTGTCCAGGTGCACGTGGAGCTGCGTGCAGAGTGCCAGCACCTTGACGAGGGCCAGCGCAAGCTGGTTGTCGGGGAGTTGAGCAAGCAGATCAAGACTTACATCGGTATCAGCACCCAGGTGCACCTGCAGCCCTGCGGCACGCTCAAGCGCTCCGAGGGCAAGGCGTGCCACGTGTTCGACAGACGGTTGGCCAGCTGACCCATTCGGCTGCCATTTCGGCCCCGGCATTGTCCGGGGCTTTTTTTTGCCTGCGTTCTGCCGGGCATACGCTGCAGCCCGACAGCCCTCTTGGCTGTAAACGTGATACACAAATCTTACTTGATACACATAAATGTGTTTGACGTTATGTTTTGTATCGCTTACAAATGACTCATGCCTTAGCAGGAGTCGCAGCACATGTACGCACAGCTAGTGGAAACCGGAGTCAAGCGCATCAAGTCGCTGGAAGAGATGTCCCCCGAGGAACGCAACTTCCAGGAAAAGATCGACGCCGAAATCAAGATCGAAGCCAAGAACTGGATGCCCGAGGCCTACCGCCAGACCCTCATCCGGCAGATCTCCCAGCACGCCCACTCTGAAATCGTCGGCATGCTGCCCGAAGGCAACTGGGTCACCCGTGCCCCCAGCCTCAAGCGCAAACTGCAGCTGATGGCCAAGATTCAGGACGAAGCCGGCCACGGCCTTTACCTGTACAGCGCCATGGAAACCCTGGGGGCTGACCGCGACGAAGAAATCGCCAAACTGCACAGCGGCAAGGCCAAGTACTCGAGCATCTTCAACTACCCCACCCTCAGCTGGGCCGACATGGGCGCTGTGGGCTGGCTGGTGGACGGCGCCGCCATCGTCAACCAGGTGGTACTGCAGCGCACCTCTTACGGCCCCTACTCCCGCGCGATGATCCGTATCTGCAAGGAAGAGAGCTTCCACCAGCGCCAGGGCTACGAAATGCTCCTGACCATGATGCGCCAGGGCACCCAAGCCCAGCGCGACATGGTTCAGGACGCCATCAACCGCCTGTGGTGGCCGGCGCTGATGATGTTCGGCCCGAGCGATGAACACTCGCCCAACAGCGCCCAGTCGATGGCCTGGAAGATCAAACGCCAGACCAACGACGAACTGCGCCAGCGCTTCATCGACCAGACCGTGCCGCAGCTGGAACTGCTTGGCTGCACTGCGCCTGACCCTGAGCTGAAGTGGAACGCCGAGCGCGGCCACTACGACTTTGGCGAAATCCAGTGGGACGAGTTCTACGAAGTGATCAAGGGCAATGGCCCATGCAACCTGGAGCGTGTCGCCACCCGGCGCAAGGCCATCGAGGACGGCGCCTGGGTACGCGAGGCCGCAGTGGCCTATGCGCGCAAGCAACAGAACAAGAACGCCGCCTGAGCGGCGATAGATGCGGAGATCGAAAATGTCTGTCTGGACCCTCTACGAAGTGTTCGTGCGCAGCAAGCACGGCCTTAACCACAAACATGTCGGCAGCGTGCACGCCGCCGATGCCGCCATGGCCATCGAGAACGCCCGCGAGCTCTACACCCGCCGTAGCGAAGGTGTGAGTCTGTGGGTGGTGCCTTCGGCGCTGATCACCGCCTCCTCTCCCGACGAGAAAGACCCGCTGTTCGCCCCCTCGGACGACAAGGTCTATCGCCATGCCAGCTTCTACGAGCTGCCCGACGAAGTCGGACACATGTGAGGTGGGCCATGCATAAAGAAGCCCTTATCCCCTACCTGCTGTTGCTCGGCGACAGCGCCCTGGTCCAGGGCCAGCGCCTCTGCGAATGGTGTGGCCGTGCCCCGGCCATCGAGGAAGAGCTGGCCCTGATGAACGTCGGCCTCGATCTGGTCGGCCAGGCCCGCAACTGGCTGGAGTATGCCGCCGAGCTGCTCGACGATGGCCGAGATGCCGATGCCCTGGCGTTCCGCCGTGACGAGCGCGCCTACCGCAACCTGCTGCTGGTCGAGCAACCCAACGGTGATTTTGCCGTGACCATGACCAAGCAGTTCCTCTACGACGCGTGGCACTTCGCCGTGCTGCAGGGGTTGGTCGAGTCCAGCGATGCGCGAATCGCGGGGATTGCCGCCAAGGCCCTGAAGGAAGTCACCTACCACCTGCGCCGGTCCAGCGAATGGGTACAACGTCTGGGCGGTGGTACCGATGCCAGCCGCCAGCGCATGCTCGCCGCCGTCCCGGCACTGTGGCGCTTCACCGTCGAACTCGCTGCTGGCAGCGACAACGAAGTCCGTCTGGCGGAATGCGGTATCGCCGCCGACCCAGCGACCGTCGGCGCCACCTGGCTGAAGCAGGTCGCCGCGACGTTTGCTTCGGTCGAACTGCCGCTGCCCAAGGCCGCCAGCCACTTCTACCTGGATGGCCGCAAAGGCCTGCACACCGAGCATCTGGGCCTGCTGCTGGCCGAAATGCAGTTCCTGCCAAGGGCCTACCCCGATGCAACCTGGTGAACTGATTGCCGGCGACCGCGGCGCACGGGCACAGCAAGGCGACGACGTGGCCCGTGCCTGGGCGGTATTGGGCCAGGTCATGGACCCTGAAGTGCCGGTGGTCAGCGTGGTCGACCTGGGGATCGTGCGCGATGTCGATTGGCGCGCCGGCCACCTGCACCTGGTGGTCACCCCGACCTACTCTGGCTGCCCGGCCACCGAAGTCATCGAAGGGGATATCCGCCAGGCGCTGGAACAGGCCGGCTTCAGCGCGCCAGAGCTGGAGCGCCGGCTGACCCCGGCCTGGAGCACCGACTGGATCACCGAACTGGGCCGCGAGCGCCTGCGCGCTTATGGCATTGCGCCGCCGCAAGGCAGCGCCAGCAAGCGCAGCCTGCTCGGCGAAGCCCCCCAGGTGTGCTGCCCGCAATGCGGCAGCGCCCATACCGAATTGCTCAGCCAGTTCGGCTCCACGGCCTGCAAGGCGCTGTACCGCTGCCGCGAGTGCCTGGAGCCATTCGACTATTTCAAATGCATTTGAGCCGTGGAGACCACCATGAGCCAGTTTCACAGCCTGACCATCAAGCAAGTGCGCAATGAGACCCGTGATGCGGTATCGATTGCCTTCGATGTGCCCGAGCACCTGCAGGGCCAGTTCCGCTTCACTCAGGGCCAGTACCTGGTCATGCGTACCCAGCTGGACAACGAAGAAGTCCGCCGCTCCTACTCCATCTGCAGCGCCGTGCAGGACGGCGAGCTGCGCGTGGCCGTCAAGCGCGTGCCGGGCGGGCGCTTCTCAGCGTTTGCCAATGAAGTGCTCAAGGCCGGTCAGCAGCTGGAAGTGATGCCGCCATCGGGTAGCTTCTTCGTGCCTTTGGACCCGGCTCGCCAGGGCAACTATCTGGGGGTAGCTGCCGGCAGCGGCATCACCCCGATACTGTCGATCATCGCCACTACGCTGGCCAGCGAGCCGCACAGCCGTTTCACCTTGCTGTACGGCAACCGCTCCAGTTCGGGGGCGCTGTTCCGCGACAAGCTCGAAGACCTGAAAAACCGTTACCTCGACCGCTTGAACCTGATTTTCGTGTTCAGCCGCGAACAGCAGGATGTCGACCTGTACAACGGCCGCATCGACGCCGACAAATGCGGCCAGCTGTTTTCGCGCTGGCTGGACGTTGCCGGCCTGGACGCGGCGTTCATCTGCGGCCCGCAGGCGATGACCGAGACCGTGCGTGACAGCCTGCAGGCCAACGGCATGGCCAAGGAACGCATTCACTTCGAGCTGTTCGCCGCCGCCGGCAGCGAGGCCCGCCGCGAAGCCCGTGAGGCGGCACGCCAGGTGGATTCGGCGCTTAGCCATATCACCGTGATCAGCGACGGCCGGGCGCTGAGCTTCGACCTGCCGCGCAACACCCAGAACGTGCTGGACGCCGGCAATGCCATCGGCGCCGAGCTGCCCTACTCGTGCAAGGCCGGCGTGTGCTCCACCTGCAAGTGCCGAGTGATCGAGGGCGAAGTGGAGATGGACAGCAACCATGCCCTCGAAGACTACGAAGTGGCGGCCGGGTATGTGCTGTCGTGCCAGACCTACCCGGTGAGTGACAAGGTGGTGCTGGACTTTGACCAGCTGTAGACCGAGTCGGCTGCTTCGCGGGTAAACCCGCTCCTACAGGGCCTTGGGGCAGCATCCTTACCTGCGAAGAGGGCCTAAGCAACAACGCAATACCCCGCGTGACCTCAACACAACAATTACAAAACCAAGAGATCGCTTGCCATGACACCCGAACGCATAGAAAGCATCGCCAACCACCCCGATTTCCAGCACCTGGTGCGGCGCAAGCGCCGCCTCAACGGCAGCCTGACCCTGGCCATGCTGGTGGTCTACTACGGCTTCGTCCTGCTGGTTGCGTTTTCGCCCAGCACCCTCGGCCAGTCCCTCAGCGGCGGCGTAACCACGGTCGGCATGCTGGTGGGCGTGTTGATGGTGCTGCTGTCCTTTGCCCTGACCGGCATCTATGTGCACCGCGCCAACAACGTGCTCGACCCGCTCAACGACAAGGTCAAGCAGGAGTGCGCACAATGAACTGGACCGCCATTTCGATGTTCATGGTGTTTGTCTGCTTCACCCTGCTGGTCACCCGCTGGGCTGCCCTGCGCACCCGCTCGGCCAGTGACTTCTACACCGCCGGCGGCGGCTTGACCGGTATGCAGAACGGCCTGGCAATCGCTGGCGACATGATCAGTGCCGCTTCGTTCCTGGGCATTTCCGCGATGATGTTCATGAACGGCTACGACGGCCTGTTGTATGCCCTCGGTGTCCTGGCGGGCTGGCCGATCATCCTGTTCCTGATTGCCGAGCGCCTGCGTAACCTGGGTAAGTACACCTTTGCCGACGTGGTCAGCTACCGGTTGGCGCAAACCCCAGTGCGCTTGACCTCGGCTTTCGGCACCCTGGTGGTGGCGCTGATGTACCTGGTGGCGCAAATGGTCGGCGCTGGCAAGCTGATCGAGCTGCTGTTCGGCATCAGCTACCTGTACGCCGTGATGCTGGTCGGGGTGCTGATGGTTTCCTATGTCACCTTCGGTGGCATGCTCGCCACCACCTGGGTGCAGATCATCAAGGCGGTAATGCTGCTATCAGGCACCAGTTTCATGGCCTTCATGGTGCTCAAGCACTTCGGCTTCAGCACCGAGGCCATGTTTGCCAGTGCGGTGGCCGTGCATGCCAAGGGCCAGGCGATCATGGCCCCAGGCGGCTTGTTGTCCAACCCGGTGGACGCCATTTCCCTCGGTTTGGGCATGATGTTCGGCACCGCTGGCCTGCCGCATATCCTGATGCGCTTTTTCACTGTCAGTGATGCCAAGGAAGCACGCAAGAGCGTGTTCTACGCCACCGGTTTCATTGGTTACTTCTACCTGCTGCTGATCGTTGTCGGTTTTGGCGCCATCGTCATGGTCGGCACTGAGCCGTCCTACCGCGACGCCACTGGCGCCATCATCGGTGGCGGCAACATGGTCGCCGTGCACCTGGCCCAGGCCGTGGGTGGCAACCTGTTCCTCGGCTTCATCTCAGCCGTGGCCTTCGCCACCATTCTGGCTGTGGTCGCTGGCCTGGCGCTGTCCGGCGCATCGGCGGTGTCCCACGACCTGTATGCCTGCGTGATGCGCAAAGGCAAGGCGACCGAGCAAGAGGAAATGCGCGTGTCACGCATTGCCACGTTGCTCATCGGCCTGCTGGCGGTGATCCTGGGCCTGATGTTCGAGTCGCAGAACATTGCCTTCCTTTCCGGCCTGGTGCTGGCGGTGGCCGCTTCGGTCAACTTCCCGGTGCTGCTCCTTTCCATGTTCTGGAAAGGCCTGACCACCCGTGGCGCGGTGTGCGGCAGCATGGCCGGGCTGGTCTCGGCGGTGCTGTTGGTAGTGTTGGGCCCGGCGGTGTGGGTCAACGTGCTGCACAACGAAACGGCGCTGTTCCCCTACAGCAACCCTGCGCTGTTCTCCATGAGCCTGGCCTTCCTCAGTGCCTGGGTGTTCTCGGTTACCGATACCTCCGAACGTGCCGTTGAAGAACGTGGTCGCTACCTGGGCCAGTTCATCCGCTCCATGACCGGTATCGGCGCGGCTGGCGCCAGCAAACACTGACTTCAAGGACGAACAGACATGTCGGGTAAAACAACAACAATGAACCGCACACACTTCCTGTCAGCCGCCTGGCTGGCCACCGTTGCCCTGCCGATGCCCGCGCTGGCCGACTTCATCGGCGACAGCCATGCACGCCTGGAGCTGCGCAACCACTACATCAACCGTGATTTCCGCCAGAGCAACGCCCCGCAGGCCAAGGCCGAGGAATGGGGCCAAGGCTTTACCGCCAAGCTCGAATCGGGCTTTACCGAGGGCCCGGTCGGCTTTGGCGTGGATGCCCTGGGCCAGTTGGGCATCAAGCTCGACTCCAGCCGCGACCGTCGCAACACCGGCCTGCTGCCTTTTGGCCCGAACAGTCACGAACCGGTCGACGACTACAGCGAGCTGGGCCTGACCGGCAAGGTACGTGTGTCCAAGAGCACCTTGCGGCTGGGCACCTTGCAGCCGATCCTGCCGGTGGTGGTGTACAACGACACCCGCCTGCTGGCGTCCAGCTTCCAGGGTGGCCTGCTCACCAGTCAGGACCTCGATGGCCTCACCTTCAATGCCGGACGCCTGACCAAGGCCAACCTGCGTGACTCCTCTGGCCGCGACGACATCGGCTATGGCGCTGCCAGCAGTGACCACCTGGACTTTGGTGGTGGCAGCTACGCCATCACCCCGCAAACCACGGTCAGCTATTACTACGCCAAGCTCCAGGACATCTACCGTCAGCAGTTCGTCGGTCTGATCGACACCCGCCCGCTGGCAGAAGGTGTGAGCCTGCGCAGTGACCTGCGCTACTTCGACAGCCGCAACGACGGTGCCGAGCGTGCCGGCAACATCGACAACCGTAACTTCAACGCCATGTTCACCCTGGGCGTGCGGGCGCACAAGTTCACCGCCACCTGGCAGCAGATGTCCGGTGACAGCGCCTTCCCGTTCGTCAACGGCGGCGACCCGTTCACCGTCAACCTGGTCACCTACAACACCTTCACCCGCGCCGGGCTGGACTCTTGGCAAGTGCGCTACGACTACGACTTCGTTGCCATGGGCATCCCCGGCCTGAGTTTCATGACCCGCTATACCGACGGTCGCCACGCGGAAACTGCCACCGTGACCAATGGCCGTGAGCGCGAGCGCGACACCGACATCACGTATGTCATCCAGAGTGGCCCGTTCAAGGACGTCAGCCTGCGCTGGCGCAATGTCACCTTCCGCTCCGGCAACGGCCTGACCAACGCCGTGGACGAAAACCGCCTGATCATCGGCTACACCCTGGCGCTGTGGTAACAGCGCCCCCCACTTTTTGAACAGCATGGAGAACAGCATGTCTGCCGCCCCTACTCTGCAAAGTTTCATCGCCGGCCGTTGGCTAGGCCAGCACGGCGCCCAGGCCTTGCGCAGCGCCCTCGACGGCCACGTACTGGCCTACAGCCATGAAGAGCGCCCGGACTTCGCCGAAGCTGTGGACTACGCGCGTGCACGCGGCCTTGCTTCGCTGATGGGCATGGATTTCCAACAACGTGCCCAACGCCTCAAAGCCCTGGCCCTGTACCTGGCCGAATGCAAGGAGCAGCTCTACGCCCTGTCGCACCACAGCGGCGCCACCCGGGCTGACAGCTGGATCGACATCGAAGGCGGCAACGCCACGCTGTTCTCCTATGCCGGTATCGGCAGCCGCGAGCTGCCGTCGGGTAACCTGGTGCACGAGGGCCCAGCCATACCGTTGGGCAAGCAAGGCCATTTCGCCGGTAGTCATATCCTGGTGCCACGGGCAGGCGTTGCGGTGCACATCAACGCGTTCAACTTCCCCATCTGGGGCATGCTGGAAAAGTTTGCCCCGACGTTCCTCGCCGGTATGCCCTGCATCGTCAAGCCGGCGACCTCGACCAGCTATTTGACCGAGGCCGTGGTACGCCTGATGAATGCCTCTGGCCTGCTACCCGAAGGCAGCCTGCAGCTGGTTATCGGCAGCACCGGCGACCTGCTCGACCGCCTGCAGGGGCAGGACGTGGTGACCTTCACCGGCTCCGCCGACACTGCCGCGAAACTGCGCGTGACGCCCAACCTGATTCGCAACTCGGTGCCGTTCACCGCCGAGGCCGACTCGCTCAACTGCGCCATCCTCGGCCCGGACGTGAGTCCGGACAGCGAAGAGTTTGACCTGTACATCAAGGAAGTGGTGCGTGAAATGACCACTAAAGCCGGACAGAAGTGCACCGCCATACGCCGTGCGATCGTCCCGGCCAGGCACCTGGATGCCGTTGCCACCCGCCTGCGCGAGCGCCTGAGCAAGGTCGTGGTTGGCGACCCGTCGCTTGAAGGTGTGCGCATGGGCGCCCTGGCCTCCCATGACCAGCAGCGCGATGTCGGCGAGCGGGTGCGCAGCCTGCTGCAGAGTTGTGACCAGCTGTTCGGCGCCAGCGATGGCTTTGCCCCGCGGGGCGAAGGCGTGGCTGAAGGCGCGTTCTTTGCGCCAACCTTGTTGCAGGCCCGCGATCCGCATGCCGAGGGCGGCGCCCACGATATCGAAGCGTTCGGCCCGGTCAGTACGCTGATGGCCTATGACGACCTCGACGAAGCCTTGGCACTGGCTGCCCGTGGCAAAGGCAGCCTGGTGGCGACCCTGGTCACCGCCGACCGCAGCGTGGCCGCCAAGGCTATCCCGGTGGCTGCTGCCTGGCATGGCCGGCTGCTGGTGCTCGATAGCCAGGCTGCCAAGGAGTCCACCGGTCACGGCTCGCCGCTGCCGCAGCTCAAGCACGGTGGCCCGGGCCGCGCCGGCGGTGGTGAAGAGCTGGGAGGCCTGCGTGCGGTGAAGCACTACCTGCAGCGCGCTGCAGTACAAGGCTCGCCGAGCATGCTCACGGCGGTCACCGGCGAGTACGTGCGCGGCGGCGAAGTGATCGAAACCGAAGTACACCCGTTCCGTCGCTACTTCGAGCAGCTGCGTGTCGGCGAGTCGCTGCTCACCCATCGCCGCACCGTGACAGAAGCTGACTTGGTCAATTTCGGCTGCCTGTCAGGCGACCATTTCTACATGCACTTCGACGAAATCGCCGCCAAGGCCTCGCAGTTCGGTAAACGCATTGCCCACGGTTACTTCGTACTGTCGGCAGCGGCCGGGCTGTTCGTGTCGCCCGGCGCCGGACCGGTATTGGCCAACTATGGGCTGGACACCCTGCGCTTCATCAACCCGGTGGGCATTGGCGATACCATCCAGGCGCGCCTGACCTGCAAGCGCAAGATCGACCAGGGCAAGACCAGCCCGCTGGGGCAGCCGCAGGGGGTGGTGGCGTGGGATGTGGAAGTAACCAATCAGCTGGGTGAATTGGTGGCCAGCTATGACATCCTGACCTTGGTGCTGAAAAAACCAGCATGATGTGTAGAAGCCACTGGCCTCTTCTCGGGCAAGCCGTCTCTGACCGGCACTGCACAGCTCCCTCGTAGGAGCGGGTTCACCCGCGAAGAGGCCGGTAGGTGCTCAAGGCACTTGGGATCGATGCACGTACCTGGCTGCAGTGAAGAATTCAGGCATCTGAAACCGTTGGTCAGCGACTGCCAATGCTCAGTGGACCTCTGGCGTGCACCTGTCGCTCTTAATTCATAAGGATCATGAACGAGGACTGCACCATGAATTCCCTACTGCGAATGGGTGGCGGCAATGTTGAAGATGACTGGCCGGAGCTGGAGCCGGATCGACGCAATGATCGGGCAGACGACCCGGATACCGACCCTAATGTGACTGATGATGAGGAAAATCGTCCCGGCGTCCCGGCCAGCGACCCTGAGTCTGGCGCCTGACACTAGGAGTGTCAGCGTACACTGCAGGAGCGGGCACGTCCGTTCCTGCAGTTTCTTTTACCGGTTGCAGGCGAGCTGTTAAACCATCGCCGCCGGATCGCCCACCGACTGGTTGGGCTTGCTCCCCGAAATCCGCCAGCTCACGGCGGTAATGCCGTAACGCTCGGCCATCGGCCGACTGACCTTCCTGATTTTCTCGCGACCGAACTTGGGAATGATGCCAATGCCCGCATCACAACTTGCCCAATGCCAGGCCTCGGCATTGTCCAGGCGTTCCAGGCGGATGATGAAACTGCGCGGTTGGTCATGCAGTTTGTAATCGATTATGTACAGCTGTGGGCTAGGCATCGCAGGGGGCCTCCTCTTCTCCATGGATGACATTTTGATTGATCGGGCGGTGGCCAGAAGATTCAAAATTTTGTCTAACAAAATGTCATGGCGCGATTCCGGGGCGGCTACCCCGAAATCGCTGCTGGGCACCTATGGGGAGCTGTCGTTCAGCGAAAGCCCCCTCACTGGTTGCGGCCTGCGCCGTGGCTATTGCGCCCTCCCTTGCGACCGGCTTCCGATGCCCGTTGGCGGTCGTTGGCAAAGTTGCCGCCAGATGCCTGGCCACCCTTGTGGCCAGCGCGCGATGCCCTCTCGCGGTCATTGGCAAAGTTACCTGAGTTGGTTTCCTTGGTGCCGCCGCGCTGGCGGGTTCGCTCTTGGTCCTGCGCCATGTCGTTTCTCCTTGCGATGGATTGGCTGATCGCATGAATCGATGCCATGCCTAGCTTCCGAGCCCCCGATCGGTCGCTGTGCTCAATGGTTTTACAATCAGCTGACCGGTGGCACTAAAAACAGGCAGGCAGGCTCTTTGCGTGCTGGAAGTGACCGTTCGTCAGCTTCAACGCAACGTTTATTGCCAGCCAGGGCCGAAACTTCATGCAATGAAGGAATTGCCCAGGAGCCTGAATGAAGCCAGTCAAGCATCGCGCCACAATCATTTGCCGGCATGGCAAGCAGCGCCACAAATGGTTGTGGGTAAGAAAGCCCAACGCGCCCTGGACCCTTCCAGGCGGCAAGATCGAGCCCGGCGAGACACCTATGCAGGCCGCCGAGCGGGAGTTGCTTGAAGAGACTGGGCTAAAGGCTGAATCGCTGATTTTGTTGATGCGCCACGAAACGCCAGAGCGGATGCATTACGTGTTCGCAGCGGAGTTTGCCGACGCACCGCAGCCCAAGGCCCGGCATGAGATCTCCGACTGCCGCTTTGCCCACCTGGACCAGGTGGCTGTGGTGAAGGGCGAGATCAAGGCCCTGATCCGCTCCTTGCTGGCTTGTGACGCGAGCACTGCGGCGTCCGTTCGGTAAGCTAGGCGTGCACACTCCACTGCGTTGCGTCTGACGCGATCGGCATCTCGTCGATTTCATGGATCATCCCGTTTTCCAGCGCCTCCCGCGGCGCCAGTATCCTTGGATAGGCCATTAGATAACGCGGTACATCCAAAACCTCGGCCGCGCCTTTCGTGCGCTCCGCCACGATCTGCGCATACAGGCGCAGGTCGTAATCCAGGCTCATCGCATACTCGGACATCCGCGAATGGTCCACCGAACCATGCAAGGTCCAATGAAACGGGTGGAAAAGAAACTTGCTGAAACTGCAAGCCGTGCGTCGCTCTCCGGCAAGGAAGAGGATATTGCCCATGGATTCCACCGTGCCCAGGTTGTGGGTATGCACCTCCACGGGTAATGCCCGCAGAAAGTTGTACAGGGTAAACCCATAGCTGCATTCGCCGCCCATGGTGGCGATGTTCAGTTGCAGAAGCTCGGCACCCTGTTGCAATGCCCGCGAGCAGGTCGTGATCAGGTTGCCGCAGGTTGACGAATTGATCGGTCCGGTGAAGTGGATGATATGTCTGGCCATGCTTGCCTCCACGGGTGGCAGGTCATTGCTTGATCTTTTGCCCATCGTCGCCCAACCCGGCCCTCTGGCGGTGGGCGAAACGCTCGAATGTCATCCTGGCACCCTTCCATGAAACGGGTATGCGGTGGAGACGCCAACTGCCGCAAAGTTCAACTCGGCGTCAGCATTTCCGTTGGTCAAGCGTTGTGAACCCTCGCCGGCCTTTGCCGGTCGCACTTTCAGAGCGACCGAACAAGGAACCGGCAGTGAGGACGGCAGCGTGAGCGATATTCGCATCGGTATCTCCGGGTGGCGCTATGGCCCCTGGCGCAAGGACTTCTACCCCAAAGGCCTGAAACAGGACGATGAACTGGCATTCGCTTCACGGGCGGTGAACAGCATCGAGATCAATGGCTCGTTCTACAGCCTGCAGACGCCCGAGCGCTATCTGGGCTGGCGTGAAGCAACGCCGGAAGGCTTCGTGTTCGCAGTCAAGGGGCCGCGCTATATCACCCATGTCCGGCGGTTGAAGGAAATCGAAGAGCCCGTGGCCAATTTTTTCGCTTCCGGCCCGCTGCTGTTGGGCGAAAAACTCGGGCCGTTCCTGTGGCAGTTCCCCCCTAGCATGAAGTTCGATGAAGACCGTTTTGCCCGGTTCCTGGAGCTGCTGCCACACACACGCAAAGCGGCCCGTGAACGCGCCCAAGGCTGCGCCGAGCGCCTGAAGGGTAATGGCAGCCTTGCCATCAAGGGCAATGCTCGCTTGCGTCACGCCGTGGAAATCCGCCACGAGAGCTTCCTTTGCGAAGCGTTTGTCAAGCTGTTACGCAAGCACCGCGTGGCCTTGGTGGTTGCCGACAGCGCCGGCAAATGGCCCTATGTCGAAGACGTTACTGCCGACTTCGTCTACATGCGTCTGCACGGCGATGTAGAGCTGTACAGCAGCGGCTATACCGCACGCGCGCTGCGCCGCTGGAAGGAGCGTATCCAGCAATGGAGTGAAGGCCGCCAGGCCGACGATGCTCGCCTGATCGTGCCTGGGCCGCCGCCTCGGCGTGCGACACGCGATGTGTACTGCTACTTCGACAACGACCAGAAGGTTCACGCACCCTACGACGCCAGGCGCTTGCTGCAAAAGCTGTCGTTGGACCATGAGCTGATGACCGAGCCAGGCGTGGTGCCGGAGGTGGCCTTGTGAACCGGACCCTGCCCGCCCCACGCTGCATCATCGACAAGGTGACCGCTGTACGCCGGCTCAATGTGCTGACGCTGAATGTGCACAAGGGCTTCACCTTCTTCAACCGGCGCTTCATCTTGCCCGAGTTGCGTGAGGCTGTACGGGCCACCGGCGCCGACCTGGTGTTCTTGCAAGAGGTGCACGGCAGTCACCAGCAGCACGCCTTGCGCCACCCTGCCTGGCCCGAAACGCCGCAGTACGAGTTTCTGGCCGACAGCATGTGGCCGCAGTTTGCCTATGGCCGCAATGCTGTGTATCCACATGGCGATCACGGCAACGCGCTGTTGTCGAAATTCCCCATCAGGCGCTTCAACAACCTGGATGTTTCGGTGCAGGGCAATGAACAGCGTGGCCTGCTGCATTGCCAGCTGGAGGTGCCGGGCCATGACGAGGTGCATGCGGTATGCGTGCACCTGGGCCTGCGGGAAGCCCACCGGCAGCGCCAGGTGAAGCTGATGCTCGACCTGCTGGCCAGCCTGCCGCCCAACGCGCCGGTCATCATCGCCGGCGATTTCAACGACTGGCGGCTGAAGGCGGACGCGGTGCTGAGCGAACACCTGACAGAGGCCTTCGGCACCCCGGCGCGCAGTTTCCCCGCGCGCCTGCCGTTGTTGCGCCTGGACCGCATCTACCTGCGAAACGCGGTGCCGGGCGCAGCCCAGGTGCTGTCCAAATACCCGTGGTCGCATCTGTCCGACCACGTACCACTGGCTGCGGAGATCAACCTGTGAACCGACCTTGGGTAGACGGCAACAGCGTGCAGTTGCTGATCAATGGCGAGCAGTATTACCCCCGCGTGTTCGAGGCCATGGCCCAGGCGCGGGAAGAAATATTGCTGGAAACCTTCATCATCTTCGACGACAAAGTGGGCAAGCAATTGCAGCAGGTGTTGATCGAGGCTGCCCGGCGCGGAGTACGCGTGGAAGTGGTCGCGGATGGCTACGGCACAGCCGAGCTGCCGGCTGAATTCATTTCAGCGATGACCGACGCGGGTGTCAGCTTTCATGCCTTCGATCCACAACCCCGCTTGTTGGGCATGCGCACCAACCTGTTTCGCCGTTTGCACCGCAAGATCGTGGTGGTCGATGGTGAGCAGGCCTTCATCGGCGGTATCAACTACAGCGCCGACCATTTAGGCGACTTTGGTGCGATGGCCAAGCAGGACTATGCCGTGGAGGTCACTGGGCCGGTAGTGGCGCAGGTACATTCAGCCAGTAAGCGCCTGATGTCTCCCGTGCTGCAGCCACCCAGTGCGGTACGCCCCGTTACCGAGCCCGCCGGTAGCAGCAGTGCTGTGTTGATCGAGCGTGACAACGGCATGCGCAGCACCGATATCGAGGCACACTACCTTCAGGCGTTTCGTAAAGCCCGGCAACGCATTGTGGTCGCCAATGCGTATTTCTTTCCAGGCTACCGGCTGATGCGTGAGCTGCGCAACGCGGCCCGGCGTGGCGTGGAGGTTCGGTTGATTTTGCAGGGCCAGCCCGACATGCGCTGGGTACGCGCACTGTCGCGCCTGCTGTACAACTACCTGCTGCGCGACGGCGTGAAGATTCATGAGTACTGCCAGCGGCCGTTGCACGGCAAGGTGGCACTGGTGGACGACCAATGGGCCACCGTCGGCTCCAGCAACCTCGACCCCCTGAGCCTGTCGTTCAACCTGGAGGCCAACCTGTTCATTCGTGACCGGGCCTTCAACCAGCAACTGCACCAGCATCTGCAGACACTGGCCAGCGAGCAATGCAAACCGGTCACCCTGGAGCGCATGATTCGCGGCTACTGGTGGCGAGCACCGTTGATCTTCGTGTGCTTCCACGTGATCCGCCACTTCCCGCGCATTGCGGGCTGGTTCCCTGCGCACCGGCAGCGTTTGCGCTCGGTGCAGCCGGAAGCCGAACCCCAGGGCAACTTGCACGAGGGCAACTCCTGATGGCGCGCAAAAGCTGGCAAACGTGGGGCAAACGCCTGTTCACACTCGCGTTTCTGATCCTGATCCCTGTGCTGCTGTACCTGCTGGCGCGCAATCTGGACTGGAACGAAGTACGTCAGTCTTTGCTCGCCTACAAGCCTGGCACCCTTGCCATCGGCTTGGCGATCGCGTTGTGCAGCTACTTCACGTTTGCCAGTTACGACCTGTTGGCCCGGGCTTACACCGGCCATACGCTACCTGCCCGCCAGGTATTGCCCGTCGCGTTCGTGTGCTACGCCTTTAACCTCAATTTCACTACCTGGGTAGGCGGGGTTGCCTTGCGCTACCGCCTTTATGGGCGGCTGGGCCTGGATACCGCGACCATTACACGAATCCTCACCTTGGGGCTGTTGACCAACTGGATGGGCTATATGCTGCTGGCCGGCACCGTATTTGCCCTGGGCCTGGTCGAGATGCCCGGCAACTGGGCGGTGGGCACTACAGGCCTGCGCCTGATCGGCCTGCTGTTGCTGGCGATTGCGGGCGGCTACCTGCTGGCCTGTGGTTTTGCCAAGAAGCGCACCTGGTGCTGGCGCGACCACGAAGTGACGCTGCCCTCGCTGCGTCTGGCGCTGTGCCAGGTGGCGCTGGGTGCCAGCAACTGGGCACTGATGGCGCTGCTGATCTTCTGGCTGCTGCCGGGCGAAGCGTTCTACCCGTCGATTCTCGGCATCCTGCTGATCAGTTGTGTGGCCGGTGTGGTGGCGCATATCCCTGCGGGGCTGGGCGTGCTGGAAGCGGTGTTTCTGGCCCTGCTGCATGGTCAGATGGCCCAGGGCACGCTGGTGGCTGCCCTGCTCGGCTACCGCACGTTGTACTACCTGATTCCGCTGCTGTTGGCAGTGGTGACCTACCTGATCCTGGAAAAACGCGCCAAAGCCATGCGCCGGCGCGACAAGCCTGCTCAGACCTGACGAGGGCCTTGTGCCCTGGAGGTGGAAAATGCGTGTTCCTGCCTTGATGATGATGGTTGCCAGCCTGGCCAGCGGCCAGGTCTGGGCCGAAGCTTGCAATGTGCTGACTCGCTCCTCCAGCGACGCCGTGACGCCGGTGGAGCGGCACACCTGTTACAGCTACAGCAACATACCCGCCGAAGCGATCAACTGGTCATGCAGCAACGAAAGCAAGGACATGCTCAATAGCGAAAAGAGCAAAATAGCGCGGTGCGCCGATGGGAGTGTCGGCAGCTGCATCGCTCCACTGACCCCCGAGGCATTGGCCAATCCCAAGGCAATAGGTGGCGAGAAGCCGGCGTTGCCCAAGGATGCGCGGGTGATCACTTACTATTACGATACCCCGAGCCTCGGCCAGGCCCGTAGTGACTGTGAGCGAAATAACGGGGTCTGGCAGACCCACTAGGGCAAAAGGCTGGGAGCCAGCGCAAGCCCGCTCCCAGAATTAGATCAAAGGGCGGGGCGATCGCCTGCAAGGGCAGCCCGCCTATTCTGCTTCAGGGCGAGATCGGATCACTCGCTGGGAAGGTTTCATCCAACGCATTGTCCACCGCGCTCTCGCCCGGCTTCTCACCACAATGGCAGTCCTGCATCCGGCAGGGCTCACCCTTGCGGTGGCCGCTGGCGCAGGCCTCGCAGCAATAGGCCTTGCCGTCGCGCTGCAAGGCATTGGCATCCACAGTGCAGGAACAGTGCGTACACGCGCAGCGTTGATCGTTCATGGCTTGCTCTCCTCGTCGTCAATCACTTCATCGGTCCAGGGCACCCCGTCCAGCGGCGCGGATCGGGCCAGTTCGGCCTCGTCCAGGCCAATGCCGCCACCGATCTCATCGGCATCCACCTCGCGCAGACGCTGGTCTGCCGGGCCGCCACTGCCGCCCGGTTCGTGGGGGTCGCGGGCACCGGTTTCGTCCAGCAGGGTGTCCGGGCTCAAATCGTCGTAGGTGACATTGTCCTCATGCAGGCTGTCACTCAGCGCCTCGCCGCCGGTCATGCCACTTTGCGCCACGCGCCGGGGGGGAAACTCACGGTCGACCTCGGCGGCCGGTCGCTCGTCGCCCACACGCCCTTCGCGCTCTTCCAGGCGTTCATCGAAATCCAGCTCATGCACGCTGCCCATGCGGTCTTCGATGTCATCGATTTCGGTGGGAGTGTATGGCTTAGGTGCATCGGGTCGGGTCATGTGCGTTCTCCATCAGGTGGCTTCATTCGGTCGACTACGCCAGCTCACGGAAGATTCAGAGTTTTTTGAACTACCGCCTCGGCCGGCGCCTCCCACCTTAGAGACCTTGATCTGCCCGGAGCCCGCCATGGCCAAGCCCCTGCAGGAATACGCGCGCAAGCGCGACTTCAACGCCACACCCGAGCCCAGCGGCAAACGCAAACGTGGCAAACGGGCCCATGCGCTGCAGTTCTGCATCCAGAAACACGACGCCAGTCATTTGCACTACGACTTCCGCCTGGAGCTCGATGGCACCCTGAAAAGCTGGGCGATCCCCAAAGGCCCGTCGTTGGACCCCAAGGTGCGCCGCCTGGCGGTGCATGTGGAGGATCACCCGCTGGACTACGCCGATTTCGAGGGCCATATCCCGGAAGGCCACTATGGTGCAGGGGACGTGATCGTCTGGGACCGCGGTATCTGGGAGCCTGAAGGCGACGCGCATGAAGCCTACGCCAAAGGCAAGCTGCGATTCCGCCTGCTGGGTGAGAAGCTAGGCGGCGTGTGGAACCTGTTTCGCACCCACCTGGCCGGCAAGAAAGAACAATGGATGCTGGTCAAGTCGCACGACGCCCAGGCGTGCAGCGAAACCGAGTACAGCATTGTCGAGGCCCTGCCCGACAGCGTGCTCAGCGAGCGCACGCTGGTGCCATGCAAATCCGCTGCAAAAAAAGCCACTGCCCCGCGCAGCAGCCGTAAACGCGCCGACAAAGTTCAGGCTGCACCCTTGCCAGCACAGTTACAGCCACAGCTGGCAACGTTGGTGGACTCTCCCCCCAGCGGCGACTGGCGCTACGAAGTCAAGTTCGATGGCTACCGTATTCTGGCCCGCATCGAGGGCCAGGACATCCGCCTGTTCACCCGCAACGGCCATGACTGGAGCAGCAAGATGCCCCGGCAGGTTGCCGCCCTGCGCGCGCTGGGCATCGACTCGGCCTGGCTCGATGGCGAAATGGTGGTGGCTGATGAGAATGGCATGGCTGACTTCCAGGCGTTGCAGAACGCCTTCGATACCGAGCACGACGAACGCATCACCTATTACCTGTTCGACCTGCCATTTCTGGGCGGCCAGGACCTGCGACAGCTACCGCTGCAGAACCGCCGCAATACATTGCGCCAACTGCTTGAGCACAACCATTGCGACGTCATCAAGTATTCCGCCGACTTCGACGAACCTGTCCAGTCACTGCTCGACAGTGCCTGCCGGCTGAAGCTGGAAGGCCTGATCGGCAAGCGAGTTGACAGTGTCTACAGCGGCCGCCGTAGCCCGGACTGGATCAAGCTCAAGTGCAAGCAACGCCAGGAGTTCGTGATCGTCGGCTACACCGACCCCAAAGGCAGCCGCAGCGGCTTCGGTGCCCTGCTGCTGGCCCTGCACGACAACGACAGTGGCCAGCTGCGCTATGCCGGTAAGGTCGGTACCGGCTTCAATGCCACGACACTGGCCAGCATCCACGCGCGGCTCAAGCCCCTGGAAATCGCCAGGCCAGCCCTGCCCTCGCCGCCTGCCGGAGCCGAAGCGCGTGGTGTGCACTGGCTGCGACCGCAGTTGTTGGCGGAAGTCGCCTTTGCCCAGATGACCCGTGACGGCATCGTGCGCCATTCGGTGTTCCACGGCCTGCGCGATGACAAGGCGGCAACCGCCATTGACCTGGAGCGCGCCATGCCCGCAAAAACTGTATCCAACCGCAACAAGCAGGCCAAGGCGTCTGAGAACCTGGGTGAACTGCGGCTGACCCACCCCGACCGGGTCATCGACCCCACCACGGGTGTGACCAAGCGCGAAGTCGCCGAGTATTACGCTGGCATCAGCCAGTGGATCCTGCCACAGCTCAAGCACCGCCCGGTGGCATTGGTGCGCGCCCCGGACGGCCTGGGCGGCGAGCTGTTCTTCCAGAAAAACGCGGGCCAACTGTACATACCCAACGTACTCAGCTACGAAAAGGCCGAGGCCGGCCAGGCAGCGATGGTCATCAATCGCGCCGATACGCTGCTGGGTGCGGTGCAGATGAACATGCTGGAGCTGCACACCTGGAACGCCACAGACAAGGATTTCGATAAACCGGACCGTTTTGTCCTCGACCTGGACCCTGACCCTGCGCTGCCCTGGAAGGCCATGGTGGAGGCGACCCAACTGACCCTCACCCTGCTGGACGAACTGGGCCTGAAGGTGTTCCTGAAAACCAGTGGTGGCAAGGGTATTCACGTGGTTGTGCCCTTGACCCGGCGAGCCGGGTGGGACGAGGTCAAGGACTTCAGCCACGCCATCGTCAATTACCTGGCCAAGCTGTTTCCGGAGCGCCTGAGCGCGGTGTCGGGGCCGAAAAATCGCGTGGGACGCATTTTCATCGACTACCTGCGCAACGGCAAGGGCGCTACCACGGCGTGCGCCTATTCACTGCGAGCCCGTGACGGGCTGCCAGTATCGGTACCTATCTGGCGTGAGGAACTGGCGCAAATCAAGGCCGCCAACCAATGGAACATCACCAACCTGCACGAGCATCTGGCGGAGGTCGACGACCCTTGGGCCGACATGGGCAAGGTACGCCAGTCGATCACCGCGCGCATGCGCAAGCAGCTAGGGCTCGAATGATGATGCCCCTGCGATTGGACACGACCCGGGAGCCACGCCCATGAGCATCGTTCAGGACTTCAACCTGACCACCCTTGACCGCCTTTTACGCACCTTTGGCGAACGCCAGCTACCGCTCAACCTCGATACCCAATTGCCGCAACTGATCCAGGCGCTGCAAGCTGATCACCTCGACCTGCTACCGTTGCCGGGGCAAGGCAACACCTTGCGTCGCTGGCAGACCTTGGCACGGGTGGCCGGCTGTGACCTGGCACTGGCCAAGCTCTATGAGGGCCATACCGATGCCTTGGCGATCCTGGCGGAATGCGGCGCAGCGCACCACGCCAACGACGGCATCTGGGGCGTGTGGGCGGCAGAGCCACCCGATGCGCGGGTCCACATCACAGCGCGCGACGGCGACCAGGTGCGTCTCAACGGCACCAAGGCCTGGTGTTCCGGTGCCTTGCAGATCGATCGCGCGCTGATTACTGCCTGGGATGAGGCCGAGCAGCCGCAATTGGTGGCAATCGAGCTGTCACAGCCAAGCCAGGGCCTGAACATTGAGCACTGGCAGGCCGTTGGCATGGCCACTACCGCCAGTGTCGAGGTGGCGTTCAACGATACCCCAGGCACGCTCATCGGCACGCCAGGCCAATACCTCTCGCGCCCTGGCTTCTGGCAAGGCGGTGCGGGTATCGCCGCCTGCTGGTACGGCGCAGCCGAGGCGCTGGCGGATTACCTGCGTGAACATTGCCGCAAACCTCGCCCAGACCCGCATGCCGATGCGCATTTGGGCGCTGTGGACGCTGCGTTGCATGGCGCCCGTGCGTCACTGCGTGAATGTGCTGCCTGGATCGATCAACAGCCCGGTGTGGATGCCAGTTTCGAAGTTCGCCGCACCCGCGCCCAGGTAGAACAGGCCGTAGAGCAGGTCATAAGCCACGTCGGACGTGCCTTGGGGGCCACGCCGTTCTGTCGCAGCAGTCATTTTGCCCGGCTGAGCGCCGACCTGCCGGTGTTCCTGCGTCAGAGCCACGCCGAGCGTGATCTGGCGATGCTGGGCCAGCAGCTGGCCCAGTTGCCAGCCGGGGTGTGGCAACTATGAGCCAGAACCTGATCCAGTCCGCGGGCGGCACGCCTTGGGCAGCCTGGCAGCAAAGCGCGCACCTGGCGCGTGCGACCTGGCTCGACTCACGCCAACTGTGCCCGCCGGGGCGCCGGCTGGTATTGATCGCGCCGCATCCGGATGACGAAATTCTCATGGCTGGCGGCCTGCTGGCAGGCTTCAAGGGGCGTGAGGATGAGCTGGTGCTGATCTCCGCCACCGACGGCGAAGGCAGCCACCCCGGCTCCAGTCACTGGACCGAACATCGATTGCGCCGCCAGCGCCCCCAGGAAAGCCGACTGGCCCTGCAACAGCTCGACCTGGACCTTGAACGCCTGGACTGGCGCAGGCTCCACCTGAAGGACGGCCAGTTGCCGCGCGAAGAAGCGTTTCTGACCCGTCACCTCACCCAGTTACTGCGCGCCGATGACCTGCTGATGGCCACCTGGCGCAGTGACGGTCATTGCGATCACGAGGCCGTCGGCCGCGCCGCTGCGCAGGCGGCGGCAACCCGTGGGGTGCACTTGGCTGAGGTACCGGTCTGGGCCTGGCACTGGGCTGAGCCTGACGACCCGCGCCTGCCATGGCCCCGTGCGCACCGCGTGCAGCTTGATGAAAGCCGTCTGGCACGCAAGCGCAAGGCCTTGGCCGCCCACGCCAGCCAGCTGCAGCCGGACGGCGAGCAGCCGCCGGTGCTACCGCCGCACCTGCTGGATTGCCTTCTGCAACCTTTCGAACTGGTGTTCCTTTGAATGGAGCTGTCATGAGCCTCGATCCACAGTATTTTGCCGAGCTATACGCCACCAATGAAGACCCTTGGGCCTTTC